>OZ251572.1:0-3317574 GCA_965243515.1 Phototrophicaceae bacterium
AACCGATGTCGTCCCCATGACTTCCGCCAGCAGACTCCCATCGGCGACCGAAACATGCTGCATCGCCCAGATGTCTTCCTCGCAGCGATGAATCTCCTCCGCGCTGATGTCGGGGATGTGTTCATACAGGCTGCCGCCGGCGGCCACATTCAAAACCTGCATCCCGCGGCAGACGCACAGCAGCGGCCTTTCTTTTTCGGCTATCAGATGGCGGGCAAGGGACAGTTCGCTGCGGTCGCGCTCGCGGTCAGCCCGCCGCAGGTGTGGATTTTGCGTGTCGCCCTGATATTCGGCTGGGTCAATATCCGTGCCGCCGGTCAGGATAAGGCCGTCCAGCAGGCGCAAGGTCTGCGGCCATTCGGCTTCGCCCGGTGGAATCAAAAGCGGGAGGCCGCCGGCGCGGCGCACCGCATCGACAAAAGCCGCCGGAGCGCTGTAAAAGGCATCATAAGATCTGGACTTCACATAAATCTCACTGCGGCCGGCGGTCGTAATGCCAATCACGGGTTTGTTCATGTCTGTTCCTCCATACGCATCTTTTATGCCGCCATTATAAACCATAATGCCGCCGCGGCCGCAACCTTATTCCAGCTGGGACGTATAGGCTGTTATATCGGCCTTTGTATCGACTGCATCGGCTTTTAGCATACGGCAAACCAATCACAGGACAAGATGATGATCGAACGATTCGGATTTTATCTTAGATACGCGCTGCGGAACATTCAGCGCGGCGGCCGCTGGACGGCGCTGGCGGTTTTGTGCATCACCGCCGGCGTGGCGACGGTGGTCGCGCTGCGGTCGATGGGACTGGCCATCGGCGACACCCTAACCAACAACGTTCGAATCGAAACCAAAGGCGATCTGCTCATCCGCAGCGATGAGTCCTTTGGCGATTTTGGCGACAGCGCCGAGTCCTTCACCCCGACGCAGCTTCGTCAACTCCAGGACTGGGCGGATGCCAAAGGGGCCAAGACCTCTGCCTTTATGGCCGGCCGCAATATGCAGATCACCAAAACAGATGCCGAGCAGGTCGGCCGGCCCAGCTTTATCGGCAGTTATTTTATTGATTCCCAAACCTATCCGCCGACGCACGCCATCGGCGCGCTTGACCCGCCGGATGTCCCTTTGGCCGATCTGCTGACCGGCGGCAATGATGTTGTCATCAGCGACAACCTGGCTTCGCAAAGCGGGATCGCGGTCGGCGATTCGGTGCGGGTGTCTGGCACGCGGGAGCCGTACACGGTGCGCGGCATCGTATCGGCGGCCGAAGAGACCAGCACGACCAATTTTCTCAACGCCTTTTTTGGCTTTGCCTATTTTGATCTGGCCAATGCGCGGGCGACGCTTGATGAAGAATTCGCTCCCAACCGAATCGGCGTGCTTTTCCCCGATGCCGTCAGCGAAGACCAGATGCGGGTTTATATCGACGAAATCGCCCAAATCGCGCCGCAGGCGAGCGTAACATCCACCTTTGATCTGCTCCAGCGCTATCAGCTTGTCGCGCAGTATCTGCGCGATTTTATCGTTGTGATGGGCTTGGGCGCGGTTTTGATTGGCGGCGTCGGCATTATGAACACGATGCTGGTTTTGGTGCGGCGGCGCACCAGTGAAATCGCCGCCGTCAAAACTTTCGGCGTCAAAGCCTCGCAGGTGGCCACGCTGTTTTTCACCGAAGCGCTGCTGCTGGGTTTCGTCGGCAGCGTCTTGGGCCTCATCGTTGGCATCGGCCTTAGCGTGATTGTCAATCAGTACGGGTCGGTTGCGCTGCGCCAGCAGCTTGTCTGGCAGATTTATCCCGAAGCGCTGCTCTTCGGGTTCACGCTCGGCATGGTGGTCACTGGCATCTTTGGCGTGGCGCCGATCCTTACTGCTGTGCGCGTGCGGCCCAACATCATCCTGCGCCCCAACGAAAGTCATCTGGCGGCGCTGGGCATCTTGCAGTCGATTGCCCTGCTGGCTTTTGTCACGATTAGTTTGGGACTCATCGTCGGGCATATTGTGCGGCCATCGTTTGAACTGACGGCTCAACGGGTTGAAGCCGGGCAAACAGCGCCGGCCAACCCGGAGGCGCTGCTTATTGGCGATGAGGCCGCCGATGATGAAGACCAGTCGGACGTCTCGCCGAACGTCCCGCCGCTCGCCGGGCTGCCATCGCCTTATCTGCTGGGCGTGATTGGCGTCGCCGTCACCTTTTTGATCTTCGCGGTCATCATCGCCATTCTGTGGCTGATTGTGCTGATTATCGGGCGGCTGCCTTCTTTTGGCATGGTGACGCTGCGGCTGGCCTTGCGAAACCTGTCGACCAGCCGCCTGCGAACGGCGACGACCCTGCTGGCGCTCATCGCCGGCATGCTGTCCTTGAGCAGCATCGCTTTTGTCGGCGAAGGCACGCGCGAGCTGCTGAATATCCAGCTTAACCGCAGTTTTGGCGGCAATGTGCTGGTCTTTCCGCTGCCGGGGATACCGTCGACCTTCGTCAAATCGGCCCTCGATAACGCCTTGCAGGATATCGATGTGGATTACCGCACCGTCATTTCAAACTATAGCGCCGCGATCCGCCAGGCCGAGGCCGAGCCGACCGATCTTGGCTTCAGCGTGTGGGATTCGGACAATCCCGATATTTACGGTGCCCAAGGCACGGTTCGCGCCGGGCGGATGCTGCGCGCCGACGACCGCGGCCAGCCATTCATCGCGCTGCCGGCGGAAACCGCCGACGACTTGGGAATCGACGTCGGCCAGCAAATAACCCTGGCGCTGGATGACGACGAGGAAATAACCTTGGAAGTCATCGGCCTCATCGAATCAGCCAACACCTTTTCGCCCGGCGGCGGCAGCAGCGCCCTGGTTCCCCCCGAAGTCATACCGACCGCCTCAAATTCCAATCTGTACAGCTATCAGGTGCCGGATGAAGATTTGAACCGCGCGTTGGCCGAGTTGTCTTCGGTGGTCACCGTCTTTTCGATTGATGTCAGCTTTATTGATGGCCTGCTTAGCCGTCTTATCGATCAGTTCGCCGCCATCCCCACTGTCGTTGGCTTGCTGTCGCTGTTTGCGGCCGCGGTCATTATGGCGAACACGGTTGCGCTGGCGACTCTTGAGCGCCGCCGCCAGATCGGGATATTGAAGGCGATTGGCCTGAAGTCGGGGCGGGTCTTGCGGGTGATGCTGATTGAATCGAGCTTGGTGGGGCTGTTGAGCGCCGGCATCGGGATTGGCTTGAGCGCGCTGCTGATTGGTCTGCTATCGACAGCTGGCGGGATTGCTATTCCTCTGCCGGCGGATGCGCGGACGACGGCGCTGGCGCTGCTGGCGGCGGCGGTTCTCATCGGCTGGACAGCTACCTTTTTGAGCGCCCGCGTCGCCATCAGAGAGCGCGTGATGAACGTACTGCGCTATGATTAGGCGGTTTAGCATTTCACCCTGTCAATAACCGAACATTTGCGCTGACCTGGTGACCGCGGCGCGAATGATGAGAACAGGCTTACCGCCTGAAGAGCAGGTTTATCACGCCCATTCCCGCCAGCATGGTTTCGGTCTGTCTTTGGATTTCGGCTTCGTCGTTCGTCCAGTCGCGCAGCGAGCCATCGGGCGCAATCGCCTGCATCCGCCCAAAGCCCATCGCCAGCACTTCTTGCAGCGCGCGGATCGGCTCATGGCCAAAGGCTTGCAGGGCTTGCGGATTGTATTCCATAATCAGCGCGAGGCTGGGCGAACGGTCAATCGTCCGCCTCATGCCGCGCAGGGCGCCCATCTCGGCCCCTTCGATGTCCATCTTCACCAGGTCAACCTGTTCGATGTTCATCTCGCGCAGACACCGATCAATCGCCGCGGTCTCGACGCGGTACTTTTGCATCTCAAAGCCGCCTTGGCGGCGGGGCGCGACGTCGGATTCGCTCATCTGCGCCTGCTGGAGGGCGGCGAGGGATTCGTCGTAATGCAGCGAGCCGCTGGCCGACATCATCAGGTAATCATAGAGTTCGGCGGCGCCGGCGGCTTCGGCGGCGGCGACTTGCAGGGCGGTCACGTTGGGCAGGCGGCGGAGGTTGGCCCGCAGCGCCTTGTGCGTGCGCGGATGCGGCTCAAACGCAATCACCCGCCCGTCGGCGCCGGTCAAGGCGGCGAAGAGGCGCGTGTAATAGCCGACATGAGCGCCGACATCGAGGATCACCATGCCCGGCTGAATCAGCTTGCGAAGCTGGCGGGCGGTTTCGGTTTCATGACGTTTGGTCAGCAGTTCCAGCCGAAACCAGAAAGGGTCTTCGGGGATGGTTTTGAAATCGGCGGCGCGTTCCATAAGCGGAATGACGAGATGATCCATCAGGCGATGAGCGGCGATATGCGCCGGTCGGAAACGTTTCACCGTTTTGCGATAGAGCTTCAGGCTGGAATCAAACACGCGCATGATGACTTTCGGCTGGATGAGCGCCGCCGGGCTAGGCTAGCCCAGTCGGCGGCGATGGTCAATCCTGAAACGGCGGCGGGCGAGTGGCATCATCGGGGCATCGCGGGTCATTGGCAATCGCTTCCAGCCCTTGCTGGATATTGTCGACCGCGCCGGCGGCGCCTTCCCGCGCTTGGGCAATCAGCAGCGATTCCCGCAGCAGCCGCCGGCCGGTGTCGCAGTCGCCGGTGTAATAGTGCGACAAAGCCAGCCGATACAGGCAGGAAAGCCCATAGGCGCCGCTGTCATAGTCGACGCAACGCTGGAAAGCGTCGAGCGATTCTTCAAAGCGACGCTCGCGGTAATACAGCTGGCCCAGATGAAACAGCGCTTCGGGGTCGCGGCTGTCGCTGGCGGCCGAATCTTCACAAAAGCCAAGCGCGCGGGCGAATTGGCCGACTTTGCGATAGGCAAGGCATTGGCGCAGCAGGCCGCGGGCATGGCGCGGCTCAATGGACAGAATGCGGTCATAAAGGTCAATCGCATCTTGGTCGCGCCCGCGCGACAGATACAGCCCCGCCAGTTCAAACTGCGTCGGCAGATAGGTCGGGCGGCGTTCAACGCTTTGCTCAAGGTAGGCCATGGCCTCTTCATACGCGCCGACGGATTGCAGGGCATAGGCATAGGCGCGCGCCAGATTGGCGTCATTCGGGTTCATCGACAGGCCGCGCTCGCCGGTATCCAGCCCTTCATTCCAACGGCTGGTATCGACATAGGCGCGGGTCAGGGTGGCGTGCAGAGACGCAAAGCGGGAATCAAGCTCCAGTCCCGACAGGGCAATCGGGATGGCGGCGGCGGCTTGCCCTTGCCAGACAAGCGCCGCGGCTTCCAGAGCGAAGCCGCGGACGTCGCGCGGGTTTAGGTCAATAATATGCGTTCCCAGTGCAAAAGCCTCGTCATAACGTTCCAATTCGATGAGCAGCGCGCCGTATTCATAGAGATAGGCGATGTTGTCGGGACGTTCAGCGACCGCCGTCGCCAGCGGGCCTTCGGCCGCGGCCAGGTCGCCGTCTTGGACCAGCCGTCCGGCCCGCATCGCCAGTTCAGCCGGCAGCGGGGTTGACGTCGGCTGGGCGCCGGTCAGGGCGGCGACAGCCTGCTGAACCGCTGTCCACTGCGACAGGATGCCCAGTCCCAGCAGCGCGCCCAGCAACGCGGCGATGAGCATATTGCGAACGGGATGGCTTTTGGGATCGCGGAAGAAGGGGCGCGAATAATCGCGTTTGATTTGCATCCGCTAAATGCCTCCGATGGGAGTCAGCGGAATCGGAGTCGGCGGGATAGGAGTCGGCAGGGATCGGTTTTCATAGCCGGGGCAGTTGACGGTTACGTTGGTGAGGCCGGTGTTGATGGTCTCAATGATCGGCTCTTGGTCGGTATAGCTGAACGACTCTTGCAGGACAGCCCAGGCCTCATCGCACTGCCCAAGGAAATAATGCGCCAGGCCGCGGATATAATAACACTCGACTTCAGCCGAGCCGAACTCGACGCAGCTGTTGAAGGATTCAATCGCGCTTTCATAGTTGCGGCGGTTGTATTGCAGCTGCCCCAGCATGCGCCAGGCCGAGGCATAGACGGGGTTGAGGTCAAGCGCGGTTTCGCAAAAGCCAGTGGCGGTGATGAATTCGCCAATCGAAGCGTAGGTTTCGCAGAGTCGGAGATAGGCTTTGGCATTGTCGCCGTCAATATCCAGGATGCGGCGATAGACGCCGACGGCCATTTCGGGGACGTCGATGGCGCGGTACTGGGCGGCAAGCTCAAAGTAGGGGCCGGTCAGGTTGGGATTGATGGCGACGGCCGCTTCCAGCTGTTCAATCGCCTGCGAACTGCGCCCGGTGTAGATAAGCGGGATCGAATAGGCGCGGCGGGCAAAGGAATCCAGCGGGTCGAGCGTGGTGGCGCGGATGCCGCGCTGGAGGCCTTCGGCATAGCGGCCGATGCGGGTGTAGGCGACCGCCAGCGCCGCGTGAAGCGGAGCAGAATCGGGATCTCTTTCCAGGCCGGACACGGCTGTTGGAATGGCGGCGCCGGGGTCGCTCCACATCAGGGCACGCGCCTTGAGGGCATAGCCGCGGGGGTCATCGGGCGCGGCTTCAATGGCGCGGTCGCCGAAGATGACAGCTTCGTCGTATTGGTCAAGCTCAATCAAAATCCGCCCGTATTCATAAAGGTAGTTGATGTCGTTGGGCCGCTGGTCGATGGCCAGCTTGAACTCGGCCAGCGCCGCTTCCACCTGCCCGTCATTGTAGTCGATGATTCCCTGCTGGGCGTGCTGGCTGGCGTAGAGCGTCGGCGTCGGCGCAATGCCCAGCGCGTTCAGCGCCATGTACTGCATCTGTTCATAATTATAATAGGTCAGCAGGATGAGGCCGGCGGTCATGCTGATCATCAGCAGCGCAAAGAGAAGCAGCGGCAGCCCGCGCAGGCCGCGGCGGCGACTGCTGAACAAAGGCTGGCGGCGGCTGCGCTTGATAGTTCGATAGGGTTTCATTGTCTGGAACGGAAACGGCGGCGCCGGCCTGTGTCAGCGTTCGTCGTCGGCTTGGATTTGGCGGGGATTGGAACGGTAGACATAGACGGGCTGATACTGCGGCGGCGGCTTGCCATAGATGGCGCGGTCAAGGGTTTCGCTGAACCCGGCAAACAGCCCGCGCAGATGCCCGCGGGCATACTGCAAGCGCTTTTTGACGGTCGCCAGGGGGATGTCGAGCCGTTCGGAGATTTCGCGCTGCGATTCGCCTTTGATGTAATAATCGCGGGTGATGTCGCGCTCTTTTTCGGGCAGGGCCGAGATGGCGATCTGCACGCGGCGGCGGCGTTCGGTTTCTTCCAGCGCGGCTTCGGGCGATGGATGGGAAGAGGCCAGATGATGCTGCGATTCGATGGACTCCAGCGGCGGCTGCTGACGACGGGTGATGCGGTCAGCCTGTGTCATCACAATCCGCTTGAGCCATGCCGGGAAGGCGGCGGCGTCATGCAGCTGGCCGATGCGCTTGTAGGCCGTCAAGAAGGCTTCCTGGGTCGCATCCTCGGCCAGCTGGCGGTCGCTTAGTCGGCTGTAGGCGATGTGATAGGCCATGCCTTGAAAATCGCGCACCAAGTGGTCGAAGGCATCGTTTTTCTCGCTTATGTCGCTCGACTGCGCCCGTAGCACCCGTTCCATATACGGTGTCATCGGCTCTGACCTGTCTGATGGATTGCCTTATCATCCCAATATCGGCGGTCAAGTTCTGCTATTGTATCACGATTGCGGCCGATGCACAGGGTGATCGGTATCGAAAGGAGACGAATGCGGATTAGCGCAGCCGCCGAATCAAGGCGAATGAGGCCGCGCCGATTATTCCAACTTGAATGAAGGCGGCGCCGATTAAGATGGCCGGCGGCGGCAGTATTTCATTTGGGGCTGATGCGGGCGGCGGCGTTTGCGTGGGAATGGCGCGAATGACAAGGCCGCGGGTCGGGGCGGGAGAGGGCGGCGCCAAGGTCGCTGCGGGCGCGGTCGGGGGCGGCGCTGACGGCGTTGGGGATTGGGCGGCGGGCGCGGCGGTTGGCGTGAAGGTGCCGTCCTGCGGCGGAACAAGAACGACGCTGCCAATCTCAAGAATATCGCTGGTCATGTTATTGATTTCCAGCATATAGGGGATGTCTTGCCAAGTATAGCCATAAATCAGCGCAATATCGCCCATAGTATCGCCGGGGCGGACTTGGTGCATGATATTGCCGACGGCGTCAATTCCAAGCACGTAGGATGGCTGGCCGGCCGGCGCGCTGCTGGACGGATTGGCATCAGACGACGGCAGGCGGCCGAGCGAGTTGCCAAAGACAAGCACAAAGGCATGACGTCCGCCGCCGCTGGCCGTTCCGATGCCGATGTTGTTGTAGTATGGGCTGACCAAGCCGGCGTAATGAACCGGCGAATGGAGCCAGAAGGCCCAGGCGGTTTGGGTGCTTGCTCCCATGTAGATGTTTTCGCTGACCCAGTTTGAAGGATAGCCATGATTTTGCGCGCGTTCACGCGGACCAGAGCCATTGTCCTGTGTATGACTGATGGCGCCGCTATTGACCATCCAGGCGGCATGGCTGCTGGCGGCGGCTGTCAGGGCGCTGTGGATGACATAGGCGGACAGGCCTTTTTCTCGGCGCAGGCTGTTGATGCGCGAAAGCAGGTCGCTGGCGGCATTCTGCGCGCTGGTGAGCAGGGTCGCGAGCAGCATCAAGCCGATGAATGGCGCGAACCGCCGCATCATCTTCAGCATCAACGCGAGGCGGGCGGCTGATGAGGCCGGCAAGACTGACATATTCCGTAAAATTCCAGCAAATGGCCGCTGATTTGAATGTTGAGGCTTTGCTCCAGGTTTTGCGTCAGCGACTCCAGCCCGCAGTCCTCAAACTCGACGAAGCGGCTGCAATGCGTGCAGATGACGTGGTGGTGATGGCCGCCGTGCATCATCACATAGGCTGGCGTCAGGCTGTTGATATAGGTTGGGCGCACGATTCCCAGCTGGGTGAGCAAGTCCAGCGTTCGGAAGATGCTGGCGCGGCCAATCGCCGGGTTGATCTGCTCGACTTTCTCCAGAATGTCGGCCGATGTGATATGCCCGCGTTCGGCTTCGAGAACGTCCAGGATCGTCAGCCGCGCCTGCGTCAATCTGTAGCCGGCCTGTTTCAGCCGTTGGATGTGGTGGCTTTGTTTGTGCATTGGCATCCCTTGTTTGGCATCATGTATCAAGGCTATTATACTCTCAAAATCTGCGCGCAGAAGCATACAGGTTACACAGTCGGGAGGAAGGCGCGGCTATGCGCGAGGTGGTTGTGATTGGCGGCGGTTTGAGCGGGCTGGCGGCCTGCTGTGAACTGGAAAAGCATCGCATTCCCTATACGGTGATCGAAGTCAAGCCGCGTTTTGGCGGCGGCATCGCTTCGTCATCGGAAAAGGGCTTTGTTATGGATGGCTGCGCCTTTGCCGGCGACCGAATAGCGGATCGAGCATTGCTTGAGGAGCTTGGACTGGAAGCGCAGCTTTTCGAGTTTGGCGATGATGCGCTGGGCTTTCGCGATGGAACGGAATCGCTGATTCGCGCCTTGGCCGGCCGACTGACTGGCGGGCGGCTGATGCGTATGGCGGTCAGCACGATTGGCCGCTGGCGCCGCCGCTTTATGATTTGCATGGAAAACGGCATGGTGTTTGACGCCGGCGCCTTGATTGTGGCCGCCCCAGCGCGGTTTGCCGAGCGGATGTTTCACAGCTTCGCGCCCGAAATTGCCGAAATCCTGCGCGCCTGCCATTATGATTCGATTTACCGCGTATCGCTGGGCTATCGCAAGCGCGGTTTGCCGGCTCGACTGGAAGCGCCGCCGAATCAAGCCTTTCCGTTTTTGCTGACGACGGATCAGCCAGGGCGCGTGCCAGATGACGATCATCGGCTGATTCAAGCTGGCGTGCGAATGGCGGCCGGCGTGGATCCGCAGGACATCATCCAAGCGGTTATTCAACATTATGGCTGCGCCGAGAATCCGATTGTGACGCGTGTGCATTATTGGCCGGAAGCGGATCTGCCTTCCGATGACGCGCCCGGCCACCGCGCCAATATGGCCGCCATAAGGGCCCTGCTGCCGGCCGGCGTCTGGCTGATTGGCAGTGACTATGGCGATGTCTACTCATCGAACAGGGGCATCGCGCGGCTGGATGACCGCATTCGGCAGGGACGGCTGGCGGCGCAGGCGGCGATGATGTATCGGCGCGCCGAATAGCGCAAAAGCCCGCATGGTTATGCGCGCCATTGTCGGCTATAATCAGGTTATTCATCATTAGAACAGCATGAAGGCCCGCCATGTCATTTCTAGCCCCAGCCGCGTTGGCGGGACTTGCCATCGCCATTCCGGTTTTACTGCTGTATATGCTGCGGCTGCGGCGGCGAGAGCAGGTGATTTCCAGTACCTTCCTCTGGCGGCAGGTCATCCAGGACACCGAAGCCAACACGCCCTGGCAGCGTTTGCGCCGCAGCCTGCTTTTGTTTTTGCAGCTGTTGATTCTGCTTTTGCTTGCGCTGGCGCTGGCGCGTCCTTTTATCACTGTTCCCACTGTGAGCGCCGGCAAGATCGCCCTGCTAGTAGATGCGTCGGCCAGCATGACCGCCAATGATATGGACGGCCAGACTCGATTTGAAGCCGCGCTGGACAAGGCGCACGGCATCGTCAATAATATGAACCCGCAGGACAGGATTTCGCTGATTCGGGTTGGCGAAGCCGCCGAACCGATGACATCCTACACCGATGACAAAGCCGAGCTTCGGCTTGCGCTGAACAGCATGAGCGCCGGCCAGGGCCGCGCCGATTGGGATACCGCCTTGACCTTGGCGGCCGGCGGCGCGGCTGGGGCCGAAAACTTCAGCATCGTGATGATTTCCGATGGGGGAATTGGCGCGGCGGCCAGCCTGCCGGCGAATATCCCGCGGCCTATTTATGTGCCGGTGGGCCAATCGTCCGACAATGTGGCCATTACCGCCCTAGCCGCCCGCGCGTTGGCCGGCCAGCCGCCGCAGCTGTTTGCCCAAGTGACGAATTATGGCGATTCGCCGGTTGATATTTCGCTGGTGATACGGCTGGATGATGTGCTGCGTTTATCGCGGAGTGGCGCTATTCCGCCTCGCAGTCAGCTGCCGATCCCGTTTGATGAGCCGATTGCCGAACCCTTCAGCGCCTTGTCGGCTTCCTTGACCTTTGACAGCGATGTCCAGGATTTTCTGGCTTTGGACAACCGCGCCTGGACAGTTCGCAATCAAGTCAGCGCGCGGCGGATATTCTATGTATCGGCAGACAGCAACCTCTTTGTCGAACAGGTTTTACGCAGCCTTCCCGGCGTGCAAACCTTCCGCGGCAGTCCCGATAACAAGCAGCTGCCCGGCGACGAATTCGACCTGTATGTGTTCAATGGCTGGCTGCCGAATCGTTTGCCGAATGGGGATATGCTAATTATCAATCCCCCCGCCAGTACGCCATTATTCGCGGTTGGCCCGCCGATTGAAGCGGCTTCTGATATCGAGGTTGTCGATAGCGAATCCCCGATTACCGACTTTGTCGACCTTGATGAGATGAGCCTGCTTCAGTTTCAGCCGGTCACGGCCGATTGGGCCGCGCCGCTGATTCGAACCGCCGGCGGCGATATTCTGCTGGCCGGCGAGGCGAACGCGCGGCAGATCGCCATTCTACCCTTTGACATCCGCGACTCCAATCTGCCCCTGCTGATCGCCTATCCGATCCTGATGGCCAATCTGCTGGACTGGTTTTCGCCCGCCGATATTGTCTCGCTGCCGGATGGCTTGAGCGTCGGCGATCCGCTGGTGATTCAGCCGCCGCTGCTGGCCGATGGCGTCCGCATCACATTGCCGACCGGCGAAACGCGCGATCTGCCGGTGAATGGCAGTGCGCTGGTCTTCACCGATACGAATCAGCTGGGCCTCTATCGTCTGGAGATTGTTCAAGATGGCGAAGTCGCGCGGTCGCAGAATTTTGCCGTTAATCTGTTCGCCACCGGAGAAAGCGATATTGCGCCAGTGGCCGAAGAAGATTTGACCTTGGGCGGCGGCGCAGTCGAGACGGAAACGAACGAACAGCTGGGCTTGCGGGAATTCTGGGGTCTCCTGGTGATTCTGGCCTTGCTGACGTTTTTGCTGGAATGGTTTGTCTATCATCGGCGGCTGCGGCTGCCAATGAGCATGACTGAAAGTCGCCCGCGGCCAGCGATATTCAGACGATGAGCCGTCAGGCAAAATGCTTTTGCAGCGTCCGCTTGAGCCGTCGGTCTTGGCATTGACGCAGTTCAAAGGTCTCGCATTGATGAAAGGCCATAAATTCGCGAATGGCGGCAATCAGCCCTTGCGTTAGTGACGGTGTGACTTGAGTTTTGTCTTCCAGATGCAGGGCATGAAATATCAGCCGCTTGGCCTTGCGCTCCAGCTTGGGGTCAATGCGCCCGACCAGTTCGCCGCCGTGCAGGATGGGCATCACATAATAACCATAAACGCGCTTGGGCTTGGGCGTATAAACCTCGATGCGGTAATGAAAATCCCACAGCATTTTATCGCGGCCGCGGTGCCAAAACAGATTGTCGAATGGCGATAGAAACAAGGTCATTTGCGGCGCATGCTGACCAGCTTTAATCTCATCCAGCAGCGGCATATCGTCCTTATGAATCCAGGCGGATTCTTTCCAGCCGCGCACCTCGACCGGCCGAACGGCGCCTTGTTTTTGCATCTCGTCGATGATCGCCGCCGCGCGCCGTTTGGGCTGACGGTAATAATCGGCGATCTGATCAATGGCGGCGATGCCGATATGGCGCAGTCCCCGTTCAATCGTCCAGCGCTGATAATCATCCAGGGTTTTGTCCAGCTTCAGGTTTTTGTCGGCAAGCACCCGTTCGCTTAGGTCATAGTAACGTTGGAACTTTTGGCGATAGGCGACCATCAATTCGCCGCGGTCAAAGAGATATTCCAGCGCCACCTTGGCCGGTTTCCAGTTCCACCAGCCCTCATTGCTGCGCCGTTCGCTTTTGAAATCTTTGGAAGACATAGGCCCTTGACCGCGGATGGCCGACAGCGTTTGTTCGATGATGACGTCGACCTCATCGCCAAGTTTTTGGATGTGCCAGCGCGTTTCCTTGAGTTGTTTCTGCTGGATAAACGCGTGGAAATATGGGTAGTGCGCCATGGGGATTTGACAGGCGGCGTGGGCCCAGCTTTCGAAGAGGAATCCGTCAGTCAGCAGGTCATCCAAATCGGCTGGCTGATACAGGCCGGCGCGCGCCAGCATGACCAGATAATGACTGCGGGCAATGACGCTGATCGAATCCAGCTGCAATAAGCCGATGCGCGCGATAATCCGTTTGAGTTCGGCTTGGCCGCTGGATTTTGGCCGCTGATGCAAGCCCTGTTTATAGACGGCCAGCCGTTTGACATCTTCGCGCGTTGCTTGGACAGGATTGGACATGGCTTGCATGTTAGCATGATGAAACGTCAATGTGTACCCAAAATCTGCATATCCTATTGCCAAGCGCGCGAAAACAAGGTATGCTTATGATGAGTCTTTAACGAGACTTTTTCTTTAAGGATTTCCTGTGGCAGTGATTAGGTTGACCGACCATTCGTCTGCCACAGGAATCCCAAAACTCCGAAAGCCCCAAGGGGCCTTCAATCAGGAATTATAATTGATGGCCGAACCGAATTTCAAGAACCGTACCCTGTATCACGGCGACAATCTGGATTTCCTGCGCGGCATGAACAGCGAAACCGTGCATCTCATCGCCACCGACCCGCCCTTCAACAAGAACCGCGACTTCCACGCCACGCCCGACAGCCTGGCCAAAGGCGCCCGTTTCCGCGACCGATGGTCATGGGAGCGCGATGTGCATGAAGAATGGATCGATAGCATCAAAGACGATTGGCCGGCCGTTTGGTCGATGATTGAGGCGGCGCGGGCCGCTTATGGCGATGATATGGCCGCCTTCCTGTGCTGGCTTGGCGTGCGCGTCATGGAAATGCGCCGCGTGTTGCGACAGGACGGCAGTTTATATCTGCATATCGACCATACAGCCCATGCTTATGTGAAAGGCCTGCTGGACGCGATTTTCGGGCATAAGAATTTTAGAAATGAGATTGTGTGGTGTTATTCTGGCGGGGGAATACCCAAAAAAGATTTTCCGCGCAAGCATGATACGTTACTGCGTTATACAAAAAGCAGTGAATATACATTTCATGTAGAACGCAAACCTTATAAGGAGAACACGCAAGAAGTAGGTATCCACAGCACTTATTCAGGCCCTGATAATAAGATAGACTTGGATCGAGGCACTCCTATAACGGATTGGTGGATTGATATAGCAACGGTCACTGGATGGAATCCTGAACGCACTGGCTACCCGACGCAAAAGCCGCTTGCCCTCTATGAACGCATCATCAAAGCCTCCAGCAATGAAGGCGATTTTGTGCTTGACCCTTTCTGCGGCTGCGCCACAACACCGGTCGCCGCCGAACGTCTGGGCCGCCGATGGGTTGGCATGGACATTTGGGACGGCGCTAAGGATATTGTCCTTATGCGTCTGGAAAAAGAAGGGTTGGCCAGGCCCGACAGCGAACATGGCTTGATGTTTCCTCACGATGTCCACTACACAACCAAGCCGCCGGCCCGCACCGATGACAACGCCATGGCGGCCCCCAGCTTCCGATTGAAAATCCAGCGGCCGATAGAGGCTTGGGAAAAAATCGCCCACAAAGGCATGGTTCACATTCTGATGCAGGCGCAAGGCACAGAAGGCGGCGTCATCTGCGGCGGCTGTGGGCGCGTGCTGGAAAAAGAATTCATGGAACTCGACCACATCACGCCAAAATCCGACCGCGGCGCCAATCACATCCTCAATCGGATACTGCTCTGCCGGCCCTGCAACCGCCGCAAGCGCGACAACCTGACCCTGCGCGGACTGCTGCGCGCCAACAAGAAGTCCAAGTGGATGAAAGACGAAAACATGGCCAAGATGGCGCAAAGCTATGCCACAGACAAGGCGGAATGGGTGCGCGGCTGTTTTGACACCGACGAATGCCAGGACTTGATTGCGGGGCGTGGCGGGTAGATCTCTATTTCAAGCCAGCTTTGGAAATAAGCTCCTGAACCAAGGCGTGTATATCAAGGAAAGGATCTTGTGAAAGTCGCTCTAGAATATATCGATTAGCGTTGAAGGTGCGAGTGTGAGCAGATCGATCTCCAAGATTTTTTATTTTGGGCAGTATCCGTTTGGTATCTCTGCTTAGATTCAAAGCAGATTCTTTACGTGCTTCATCAATGAGTTTATCTAGGGGAAGGAAATCGCCATTATTATTTTTGATCTTATGGTCGATCTTTTTCCCTTCATAGGCTTCAATAATCAGTGTCTCAATCAAACGTCTCAACATAACCGCGCAGGCATCATACCACCCATTTTCGTATGTCCCATTTATTTGATGGACAGTTCTTTCAATATAGCCTCTTGTACCCCTAACCAAATTAAAGTCAATTACCTGATCTGTCCTGGGTTTAGCACCTTCAGGCGGCGGTTTTGCTACTTCGTCAACATCCCCCTGAATGCGCTTGGCGACATTGCGAACGTACTTGGCAAACCCGTTCATAAAATCTAATCAATGTCTCTGCTGAATAGATGCTTTGCCATGCTCTCAAATATCTTATCAATCTGATCAGGCTCGGCATCCGAAGGTATATGGATTTGGATATTTATGTTGAGTTCAGGTGAAAATGGCAGATCGGCTTGAGGTGATTTGCCTTGATCGTCATTGGGATATGGTTTTATATCTGGCGTCGGACTTTCAGCCGAGTCGACCTCTTTCTGATCTTCTGGAGTGTCGTCGTCTTCTTGGCCAAAATCTGCCAACGAGCATAATATCTTAAAAGTACCGACTATACTCGCTACCGTTTTGGCTGACACGTCTGAATTGGCTTTGAAGAAGCTCCGCAAGTCCGCATCGCTGCATTGATAAGCCTTAGGGTACTGTTCAAAAAGATCGGAGTAACCTTGCTTTATCCCTTCAGCCATGACCGTTTTTGATTGACTCTTGTCACGATAATCTCTCCATCTATCGGTTGGCTTGTTCGAATTAGTGATGAAACCAATAAACTTCAGGATCTTTATGAGCGGTCGATCCCTATGGGAGCTAAAACCACCTATTTTCGGCAACCAGTTTGTAGATGCGGATGGTGGAACGTTCAAACTTTGAATTTTACTGAAAAACTTCCCGATTCTCTTTGCCGCGTCTTCAATATATGGAAAGTCAGTCATGTCCATCCCCCACATTGCCTAAAATCTTAAGTTAAAGGAATCATACCAGATGATTAGAAAACTGCAACCCCCATTTTATGGACGTCCTTCGAGTCAGGCGGTATCATAATCAGCCGCCGATCCCCATCACCAAAAAATATCCCGTCAATTTTGCGCGATTTATCGCTTGCCGCATTTCAGGAATTTGTTAAACTGGATGATGCGGCGCATTGCCGCATTTTCATAAGTTCGACAATTCTGCCTTGGAGGAATATATGTTCCGCAAACTGCCATTATTGTTCCTAGTTTTTATCCTCGCTGTCTTTGCCATCGTTCCCGCCGCCGCCCAGGAGGATATCGTCTTTGGTGTTGTTCTGGTCGGGCCGAATGATGACCGCGGCTGGAGCACCTCGCATCATGAAGCCGGCGAGTATGTCGTGGCGAACCTGCCCGGCGCCGAGATGCTTGAGTTCGAAAGCCTCAATCCAGCCGATTCGCCCGAAACGACCTTGATGGACGTCGTTGAATTGATGGTCGACGAAGGCGCGTCCGTCATCTTCACCACGTCGGACAGCTTTGAAGAAGACACCAACGTGGTCGCGGCCGCCTTCCCGGACGTGACTTTCATCAACATCACCGGCAGCAACGCCATCCGCTCCAACGAGATTGTGGAAGGCGACCATGCTATCATGCACGATCTGCCCGAACTGTCGCCGGCGAACGTCGGCAACTTCAACGGCTACATGGAACTGCCGCGCATGATCGCCGGCTGCGCCGCCGCCTTGACCAGCGAAACCGGCAGCATCGGCTATCTGGGCGCGCTGATTAACCCCGAGACCCGCCGTCTGGCGGCCTCAAGTTATCTGGGCGCGCGTTACTGCGCCGAAAATTACCGCGATGACATGATGGCCGACGACATCAGCTTCGAGGTGGTCTGGATCGGCTTCTGGTTCAATATCCCCGGCGTAACGCTTGACCCGACCGAAGTCGCCACTGGTTTCCTCGATGGCGACGCTGATGTGATTATCTCTGGCATCGACACCACCGAAGCCATCACGGTCGCTGGGCAGTACATGGCCGAAGGCGATATGAGCTATGGCATCCCCTACGGCAACGTCAACGGCTGTTCGGAAGCGCCCGAGGCCTGCATTGGCGCGGCTTATTATAATTGGGGCCCCGCCTATCTCGACGTAGTGCAGCGCGTGATGGACGGAACTTGGTCGCAGGAATGGCGCTGGCTGGAGCCGAAGTGGGATGAAATCAACGAAGACGGCTATTACACCGACAGCGACGCCAGCGTGATTGGCTACAAGCTGGGCGATGCGTTAAGCATGGAGACCATCGAAAGCCTGAACGCGTTCGCCGCCGAAATCGCCGCTTTCCAGACCGACCCGATGCGCGCCGACGAAATTTTCCTGTGGGAAGGGCCGATGAACCTGCAAGACGGAACGCCCTTGGCCGCTGAAGGCGAAGCGGTGAGTCTGCTGGATATCTGGTTTATTCCGCAGCTGCTGGAAGGCATGACCGGCGCCAGCGAATAAGCAAAGCGCAAGAACAGCGCTATCAAGAGGGGCGCGCTTTATTGGGCGCGTCCTTTTTCATTTTTCATTCAGCGATGACGCGGCGGGCGATCTCGTCGATGGCCTTGATTTCGGCGGCGGTGATTTCGCGGGCGCGGTTTCTTGCAGCAACAACGCCCTTTGCCAGCTTTTTATCCCCATACATTATCATCTCGCTGATTTTCTCGTGAGCAATTATGCTTAACCGCGCCAATGCCTGATGATCGGCATCGTCCGCTTTGAACATCGGAATAGCGCAGGCTTCAAATGGTGTGCGCTGGATATGCCGCGCGCCCCATAAACCTCTGGCTTGATGCGCTTTGATTTGCTGATTCACATACTGCGAATTGAGCAATGCACACAAGTAATGCGCTTCCGCTTGGGTCGGCGCCGTGTAATGATAACAGGTGCTGTCAGCAACGATGCCCTGTACTCGACGTTGATATACTCTTAAATCGTCTATTTCGATGTCCAGCACACAGCTTGCCAAATTTGTCCCACTTCCATTGTAGAGTACCCGAAACTTATCCTTTACATTCTGGTTTGACAGCAATTTATGATAATTTATTCGGTCTTGTAACGTTATGTTTGTCTTTTTATGCTTTTCCCAGATCTTCTCTGCTTTCTCAAACCAGGTTCGAAAATCCCGTATATGCCCGCTACTTGTAAAATCTTTACTATTAGATAGAAGAATGAGCTTATCTTCCGCGTTTAATTTTGCCGGCAAGGCAACCAGATTAAGTTTCTGAATACCGAATGAAAAAAGGTGTTTGCTAAGAAGTGTCGCGTATAAATAATCATCAGATACAGTTCCAGAAATCGATATGCCCTTCCACGGTAGTTTTGCATTTTTATCAAGCTCAGGATCGGTCTCTACTGCTGGGCTGGTCGGCAAGCCACTTGGTCTAACAAAACACAAATTGCGCGGGATAAGAGAGGCTCCTGTTGCAAAAAGTTTATGATAGGGACTGCGAATATCTGAATCAACAAATTGCGTGATTGTTTCCTTCACCCGCAGCATCAGTTCAGCTTCTAACAGCGGCAGTTCCGGTTTTTTGAGATCTGCATGATAGGTCGTAGTGGGGATATTCTGTTTTACAATGCCATCTTTACGATAGATCAAGACGGCTGCCGGCACATTGAAGAGTGGTTCGACATCCTGTACGTCCAGAATGTGGCTTATGCCCTGTCTTTGAAAGGGTCGATGTTGTTTGGCCCCAGTAAGCACACTGCGCGGCATAACAAAAGCCAAAGTGCCGCCGTCTTTCAAATAGTGGTCGCGGGCATGGGCAAAAAACAAGGTGCTTAAATCCATCTGGGCAAAATTTTTCACATCGCCAGGGTCAATGAGTTGGTAATAGCGATACAGGTCTTTCACCTCGTCCTGATAAGCGGCGCTGTCGATATAGCGATAAGCCAGCCAGGGCGGATTGCCGGCGACCACGTCAAAACCCCGTTCGGCCAGCACCAGCGGCCGCGAGAGGTTTTTGAGGATATACGCCCAAATACTGTTGCGCCCCTCGTGTATTAACTCAACCAACAGCTTGAAGTTGCTCGCCCACAGATTCATGAATTTCGGATTTGTTAATCCATATATCCTATTTACGGTTTCCTTGAAGAATGTGACAATTTGGACCGTATTATTATCTTCAACGATCTTCGCAAAATCCTCCATTTGATCAATCGTCTGCGTCAGCTTGTTGGCATCCAATGCCGATTCAAACGGGATGCGGAAATGCTGGTCTTTGCGTGAATCAACTGGAACGGTAATGGCATCTGCACTTCGGTTTTCCAGCGGTCGAATCAGCGCATCCGCCATAAACACGGGTAAGGGTAGCAGCTTGCTTGTTTCGTCGCTCTCTTCTATAAGATGTTCTGTCAGCGCAAGCAAATAATTGACCCGCGCAATCGTAACCGCTAACGGATGAACATCTATGCCGACAATATTTTTCAGAGAAAACTCAACCAAGCTGCGGCCTGTCAAGCCATTGTCAGCCAGCCGCCGAATGGCATTGAACAGGAAAGTCCCCGAACCGCAGGCCGGATCAAGCAAACTTTGCGGCGCCTGATAGTTGATCTCTTGCAGGGTCAGCTGCGCCAGCCAATCGGGGGTATAGTATTCGCCTAATCTATGTCGTGTGTTAGGATCAACCAGATTTTGATAAAGTTGCTTTAATAAATCCTGTCGGATGGCGCTTAGGTCATAAACTTGCAGTTCAGCTGCCAAGCCATAGAGCAAGTCTATCGATTCTTTGCGAATGCCGTCCATCAGCACCCACGAAAAGAAATCATTTTCACCGATATTGCTGACTCCGTGCCCATAGAATGCCTCACCGTCAATAATCTGCGGAATAACATCTTTACTTCTCGGACGCTTTTCAAGTGCGGAATAGGCAAGCAATTTGGCAAACTGCGATAGATAAGTATGACGGATAAATAAATTGCCATCACCGATATCCGAACCATACACCTTGCTTAATAATGCCCGCCACTGCCCGCGCCAAACATCGAGCTTTTTGCTGTTTTCAACCTGATTTAACAAACGCCTGAAGGTTTGATTGACGAGTCGGAAGGTAGGGCTGTTGACGCCAAAACGCAACACGATATCATCAGAGGTTGGTTTGATATTTTTGCGGCTGAAAAGATACGAATCCAGCCATAGATAGACGGTATTGGCATCAACGTCTGTGATATTGAAACGGCCCACTTCTTTAGCTTCTCCCGCTTCATCTAGCACATAAGTGCGAAAATCAATTCCGTCGGTCAGCATACCAACATAGCGATAGCTGTCCGGCATGTTGTACATATAATCTCGGAGTTGGTCGATATTCGAGCCGAGCGTCGTCTTGATATTACGTTTGAACTCAACTAACAAGTCACCAAACAGCGCATCCACATAGCCATGTTTCTGCACTTTGGTCATGGTGACATGATGCTCAAGCTCGATGTCTTCATATTTAACGCCAAACGCGTCGCTGATGAAGCCAAGAAACAGATGACTGACTTGCCTTTCCGGCTGCTGGCTGGTGTGCGCCTTGGTGATGTTTTCGATATAGGCTGTCAGTTTTTCGTCGAATTCGGGGGTCATGCTGTCGCTCCTTGTGCGCGGCTAAGTACATTATATCACTTTCGCCGCGGCCGGCACTGGTCATCTGCTGGTCGAGTCTTTATCATTGGAATGGCGAATAGACGCGGGAAACGGCGATGCGCGTAGCGCTGATACTGATATTGCTGTGGGCGGCCGGCGCTCAACCAGCGGCGCAGGATAAGCCGGCCTTGACTCTGGCGAACACGCAGATAGGAACGCAGCCGGACGGCTTCGGCGGCGAAACACCGACGGTCTTCGGCGATGTGTATAACTATGGCCATCAGGCATACCGCCAGATTCAAATCGACGTCAATGCCTACAGCGCCAGCGACGAGCGGATTGGCGAAGGCTTTGGCTTTTTGGTCGATGCCTGCGGTACAGCCTTGCTGGATTATGCCCTGCCGCCAGAGCAGTCGCAGCGCTTTCACGCGCCTTTTGAATTGTTTGTCGAGGATACCGTGGCGACCGTGAAGGTGCGTATCGACGCCGAGCCGCTCGACTATGACCCGCCGCCAATGCCAGCGACCCCCGCCGCGCATCAAATCGCCAGCGAAGAAGTCGTCATGCTGGAATGGATCGACGAGAATCGCTTAAATTATGGCGTCGGCTGCGACGGCGACGTATTTACCGAACTGGACTGGTGGCAGTACAGCCTGACCGACCATGCCGTCAAGTCAATAGAACATCCCGATGCCCATTATGTGACGGCGGCGATGATCGAGCAGAGCGGCGCGGCGATGATTACGCAGTCAGGCGCGCAAAACCCCGACCTGTTTTATGGTTCGGCAATGGCTTTTCCACCTCATGCGCGGCGAGTGATTTATCAGAACGATTTGCATACGATTCTCTCGGCTGAACCCGACGGCTCATTCAAGCGGCTGATCCACGACGGCCTGCATCAGCGCAGCCTGCGCGGGTTTTTATGGGGACAGCGGCCGGGCGTATTCTTGGCCTATTATTTCGGCGCTTCTGGCGATCCCGTGCATTATTTTACGGGGAATGTGAACGGGCAGATGCTCATGGGCCGCCTGGAAACGGTGCCGCCCTCGCTGACGGTCCCTGGCGTATCGGCCGATGGTCTCTATGCGGTCGCCGGTATGCGGATAAACGGCGTCAGCGGCTATTATTGGCAGTCGGCTTATGGCGGCAGTCAGCTGCTCTTCGAATCCGAACTGCCGGGCAATCATTATCCAGCGCCGGCGGTCTTCGAGAATCGCTTGATTTATCTGATACGTCCGCTTGAGGGCATCCCGACTTTGCAGTGTTTTCAGCGGCGGACGGGGGAATTGACGACCATCAGCGCGCTGCCGCTGCGATTGAGGCCGGAAACGCGCGCCTGGTCATGGCTTTCGCCCGGTGGGACGCGGCTGGCGGTGGCCGTCAACGGCGCCGAGGGCGGCCTGTGGTGGGTGGATTTGACGATGAGCGGCGCCTGCCGCGCGAATTAAGCCATTCGCATCACTCCGACACGGCCCATTCCACCGCGGCACAGGCATGAAGCCAGGTGGTGTCAAAGCTGGGGATTGGGCTGTCTGTCGGGCCAATCAGCAGGCCGATTTCGGTGCAGCCAAGAATGACGGCCTGGGCGCCTTCGCCGCGCAGATTTTCGATGACCGCTTGATAGCGCCGCCGCGACGATTCTTTGATTTCGCCGCGCACCAGTTCGTCATAAATAATCCGATGAACGTCCGCGCGCCCTTCGTCATCGGGTATCAGGATATTCAAGCCAAAATGACCGCGCATGCGCCCCTTGTAAAAATCCTGCTCCATCGTAAAGCGCGTGCCGAGCAGGGCGATGTTTTGCAGGCCGGCGGCGAGGATGACTTTGGCCGTGGCATCAGCGATATGGATGAACGGCAGGTCGACGGCCGCCTGGACGTCGTCGGCCATTTTGTGCATGGTGTTGCTGCAAATGACGATGCAGTCGGCGCCGCCCCGTTCCAGCCGCCGCGCCGCTTGGATCATGCGCTGCGCCGCCCTTGGCCAGTCGCCGGCCATCTGAAGCGTTTCGATCTCGGCAAAGTCAAAGGAGTACATGAGGCACTTGGCCGAATGCAGGCCGCCCAGCCGTTTTTGGCTTTCCTGATTGATGATGCGGTAATATTCGATGCTGGATTCCCAACTCAAGCCGCCGATTAATCCGATGGTTTTCATACTGTCGTTTCCCAAGTAGAACATCTGCCGCCAGAAAGCGACTCCTGGCGCGTTTTGCGATGATTGTTATCGTAAGCCAGCCATTGCTCGGCAAAGTTCACAAACTCTGGATTGATCTCGATGCCCAGATAATTGACGCCCAGCTGCTGCGCGACCACGCATTCTGAACCAGAGCCGGCGAATGGAATCAACACATCGCCGCGGCTGCCGTTAATCCGCGACATGATCAATTTTCTGGTGAGCTTCATCGGCTTCTGCGTCGGGTGTTTCATAATGTCGTGTGTTCTATGTTCGGCCAGAGACTCTGGCGGGAAAAGCTGATTTCCGCAAGTTTTACAGATAAACCAGCGTTCGGCATAGCCGGCCCCGCCAGCCAGCGCCGGCACTTTGATGACATCTCTGGGCAAGGCGCCGTTTTGATGCGCGTTGTAGACTGTGTCTTTGCCTGACGACCCAAAGCGAGAAGGGGTGTTCTTGCGAGTCTTGCCAGCGACCTTCAAATAATTGTCAGTGTAAGGCTCCCTGATTTGATCCACTTCCAAATCCACGCGGGGAACGCCAGCTTTCCAAAGGCAAAGGATGGTCTCATGCGACCGCTGCCAGAACTTCAAGGAAGGCACCGTTTTGTTGGTGTAATGCCATACCAGCCATCTTTGCTGCGCGATGGAAAATTGCGCTGATATTCTGGCGGCGATTTCAGGAAATCCATACAAGTAGATAAGACCATTGGGCTTCAGCAGCGTCAAACAGTCGTCCAGCCAGGTTTTCGCCCATTCGACATACTCATCGATAGGCCGTTCAGAGCGATTGCTGCCGAAATCCTTGCCGATATTGTAGGGCGGATCAGCGATAATCACATCATAGGATTGGGCGGCTTTTATCAAGGTCGGCAAGACCTGCAAAACATCGCCAAGCACAATGCGGTTTTTATATGCTGACATCTCCCGCGCCTCCTCCATTGGCCGCATTTGTTTTTTTCAAGCGCCGATGTTAAGCTAATACTATTGTCGAAACTAAGTTTATCCGATTTGACACCAATGGCAAAGTGATTTTGGAGGCGGCCATGACGGAAGACAAGCAGCTTGCCCGCAAGGCGCAGACACTTGAAGAAGAAAAATCGAGCATCACCCTGCCGAACAAGGTTGATATTCAGTTTATAGAAAATGCGAATGGCAAGCACGCCCATTCAATGACCGGTTTCAACCCGCGCTATAAAGACTTTGTCGATTACATCATCGGCATCACCCACGAGATTTGGGAAGAGAAGGCGATTGGCAAGCTCTATGACTATTATGCCGGCACAGTCAAAATGCACACATCAAGCGGCACGATTTATGGGCGGCAGGCTGTTTTCGCCGGCACGATTGAATCGCTGGCGGCTTACCCCGACCGCCGCCTGTATGGCGACGAGGTGATTTGGGGCGGGAATGATGTCGATGGCTTCTATTCATCGCATCGCCTGCGCCATACCGGCACCAACCGCGGCTGGACGCTATATGGCCCGCCGACCGGCAAGCGCGTGAGCTATGGCGCCATTGCCGACTGCTTCTGCAAAAAGAACATGGTAGTCGAAGAATGGCTGGTGCGCGACGAGCTTTCGCTGGTCATGCAGCTGGGGCTTGACCCAGTCGCAACCGCCAAAAAGATGGTCAGGAAAGAGCAGGACAAGGGATTAGAACTGCAAATCGCCGGAGATGTTGAACGCGGGATTGGCCAGCTGCCGCCGGCAAAAATGTCCTCAGCGAAATCGGATCGCTTTGACCCAGAGGACTTTGTCCGGCGGCTGATCCACGAGATTTGGAATTGGCGTCTGCTGAATAAAGTCCGCGAGTATTTCCATGACTCGTCGGTTTTTGAAGGGCCAAGCGGGCGCCGATTGAAAGGGATTAACGACTATCAGGCTTATGTGCTTTCGCTGCTTTCGCCTTTTCCCGATCTGGCGCTGACGGTCGATCATTTCTGCTGGGTGGGTGATGCGGCGGCTGGCTATCGGACGGCGACTCGCTGGACGATGCGCGGCACGCATACTGGCTATGGCATTTATGGCGAACCCGGCGGCAATCCGATTCGGATTATGGGAGTGAGCCACCACTTGATTCAAGACGGACGCGTGCAAAATGAGTGGACGCTGTTTGACGAATTTGCCTTGCTGAAACAGATTTATGCTTAGGGTGCAAAGATGACAGCCGCCGATGACCACCGTTTCAGGACGCCCTTCAAATATGCGCCAGTGAAGCAGACACAGAATATCGCCAATAAACGGCGCATTATTGAAGTGATGCAGGCGATGACCAATGAGCCAATCGACCGCCTGGACGAGGTCGCGCGGGCTGGTTTCGCCGCGGATATTGCCCTGAATGTTACCCATCCACTCAATGAGATGCGCGGGATAGCGGCGGCGCTGGAGCGGCTGTGGGAGCCGATGCGGCGGGCGCTTCCAGATGTTGAGCGCCGCGATAACTTTGTCGCCGGAGGCCGCTATCGAGATGCGAACTGGATCGGCTGCATGGGCCATTTCATGGGCACCTTTGAACGCGACTGGCTGGGCATTCCAGCGACGCGCGGCGTGGTCAGCCTGCGCTATTGCGAGGGACACGAACTGCGCGGCGATAAAATCGCGGCCAGTTACATTTTTCTTGATTTTCTGGATTTGATGCGCCAGGCGGGCTGCTTCCCGATTGCCGAGAGCTTGGGAACAGAGATGCGCTGGATGCCGCCGCTGACCCGCGACGGCGTGATTTTGACGGCGCAGGATGAACAGCGTTCGCGGCGCACTATTGAGACGGTGCTGAAGATGCACGCCGCCTTGGGGCACTATCGAGGCCAGGCGCCGACCCGCGCCGTGCTGGATGAGATGGAGATGGTCAAGCATTGGCATCCAAATTTTATGTGGTATGGCCCGGCCGGCATCGGCTCTACCCGCGGTCTGCGCGGCTTCGAGGATTATCATCAGATTCCGTTCCTGGTCGCTTTTCCCGACCGCGGCGGTTCGGAGCAGGGTCATTTCATTCGGATTGGCGACGGCTTTTTTGCGGTGACCGGCGGCTGGGGATATTTGCAGGCGACGCACAGCGGCGGCGAGTTGTTTGGCCTGCCGTCGACCGGCAAGCGCATCAAAATGCGGGTGATGGATTTTTATCGCTGTGATGACAAGACGATTGTAGAAAACTGGGTGCCGATGGATGTGCCGCATATCCTGCTGCAAATGGGCGTCGATGTCTTTGGGCGGATGCGGCACCAATGCCGCCAGCATGACGCAATCAGCGCCAGCGAGTGGCTGGTGAAAACCGAGCGCGGGGTATAGCTGCCTATGGCGGCCAAGCGGCGGCGGGAATATCTGCGATCCGCGGATTGCGGCTGTCGCGTTCTGACAGAAACGGGCTTTCAATCCCCCAGTCGATATTGACTTGGGGGTCGTTCCAGGCGATGCCAAATTCGTCTCCGCCGCCATCATAATAATTATTGACCATATACATCAGGGTGCAGTCGGTCAAAGCGGCGAAGCCATGCGCCACGCCGACCGGGATAAACAGGCCGAGATGATTGTCGCCGCCCATGTCGATAGTCGCCGATTGCAGCCAAGTCGGGGACGAGCGGCGCAAATCAACCAAACCGACGCGGATGATGCCATTGAGGGCATACCAATAATCGACTTGCTTGAAGTGATAATGCAAGCCGCGCAGAACCCCCGCCTGGCTGTCACTGCGGTTGCTCTGGAGACGTTCCCAGCTGACCTGCGGAAACCACTCCTTGCGAAAGGTCTCCATAAAACGGCCGCGCGCATCGCCAAAGGCGGCCAGCGGCACGGTGAACGCGCCGCGAATCGGCTCAAATGCCTGTGCCGGTGAATGACTCATTCATTGTCCTTTGCTGTTTGTGAAGCCATGATAGACTCCTATTCTAGCGCAGCTTGTCGATAAGGCAAATCGCCGGCTGGCTTTTTATCCTTTGCGTCCTCTGTGGTAAAATAGCTCTGTTCCAATCGAAAAGACTGCCTATCATACAGACAGCTAACGCTCAAGTTCTACAGACTTCGGAGGGAAGCGATGGCGATTGCGGTTATGCTGATTATTATCATCTTGAACATCCTGCTGCTGCTGGCGGTGATGCGCGTTGGCACGCGGGAAGATTTTCACGATCAATTCGCCGCCGAACAGTCGGTTGCGGTGGCGGCCTGGCGGACGCGGCTGAAAAAGGCCGCCGAGGCCAATAAGTCGGCTGATGCCAAGGACGACGCTCCGTCGGGCTGATTCCATGCGCGTTGGATTGCTTGCCGCCGAGCTTGGCGCCGCCAATGGCTGGTCGACCTACAGCCTGAACCTGATTCGCCAGCTGCGGGGGGCTGGCATCGCGGCGACGGTTATCACGGCGCGCGGCAGCCCGGCCGTGGATTTTGAAATTCACCCCCTGCTGCCGACCGTCAGCCCGCCAGAGCGACTGACCCTGTTCAAATCCATGCGGCAGACTTTTGCTGTGCGGCGGCTGCTGCGAAACTGCGACGTAATCCATGCCGCGATTGAACCCTACGCTGTTTTGGCGGCGGCCGTGGCCGGCCGGCGGCCGCTTTTCGTGACCGCGCATGGCAGCTATGTCAATCTGCCGCGCATGCGCCCATTTCCAATCAGTCAATTTTACAAGGCCGCTTTCAGACGGTCGCGGCTGATCTGCGTCAGTCGGCATACAGCCGCAGTCGCTCGGCAGCAGATGCCCGATGTCCGCGCGCATGTCATCAACAACGGCGTCGATGCGGCCCGCTTTTTGGATCCGCCGCCGCTGCGCGTCGCCAAAACAGCGCCCACGGTCATCGCCGTCGGCGAGGTCAAGCCGCGCAAAGGCGCTTTGCAGCTGGTGACGGCGATGGCGCAGGTGCGTCAGCAGATACCGCAGGCGCAATGTCTGATTATAGGTCATCCACAGTATGGAAGCGCCTACACAGCGCGGGTGCAGGAGACGATTGAACGGCTTCATCTGAAGGACACCGTGCATTTGCTGGGGCGGGTCGATGACGGCCTGATGCGGGCCTGGCTGGCGGCCGCCGATGTGCTGGCCTTGCCGGCGATGAATGACGGCTGGTGGTTT
This sequence comes from Phototrophicaceae bacterium, assembly GCA_965243515.1. Taxonomy (GTDB): domain Bacteria; phylum Chloroflexota; class Anaerolineae; order Aggregatilineales; family Phototrophicaceae; genus UBA6055. The sequence goes on from OZ251572.1 coordinate 28,119, forward strand.
GAAGGCTTTGGGCTGACGGTGTATGAGGCTGGCGCCGCCGGAACAGCCGTTGTGGGCACTGATGGCTGCGGCGTCGCCGATGCGATTGAACACGGCGTTAGCGGCTTGATTGTGTCGCAGGACAATGCTGCCGAAGAGCTTCCGCGCGCCTTGACCGCGCTGCTGTCGGATCCAGCAAGAGCGGCGCAGATGGGCGCGGCCGGGCGGCGGCGGGCGCAACGGCAAAGCTGGAAAGCCGTAGCGCAGCAGGTGATTGAGCTTTATCAGCAGGCATTGCGCTAACTCGTCTATTCGGCTTTCCGGCCATCGGCATAGATGAAAAAAGACGGCGTCGTCTGCACGCGAATATCCAAGCCGCGCTGACGCAGCGTCTCGGTAAGCTGGCGCGGGTCATAATAGATTTTGACGATTTCGAATCGACGGCCGTCATTGAGCGCGCGGCTTTCCCGATCTTCGCTGACCTGTATCGTTCGCTTGTGAGGGCTTGCTGTTTCGGTCTGCCGCGAATCGACAAAAAACAAGCGGCCTCCAGGTTTCAGCGCGCGGTGGACCGTTTGCAAAAACGAGGACAGCTGTTCCGCCGGGACATGCGACAGCCAGAAGCCGAAGAACACCATATCGTACTGAAGCTGCGGCTGCCATTGGAACAGGTTGGTCTGCTGATAAGTGACTTTTTCCGATTGCAGTTTGGCCTGATTGATGGCGATCATCTCCGGCGAGGCATCCAGCGCGGTGATGCGAGCGCCGATTTGAACAAGTTCCTGCGTCCAGATGCCAGTGCCGCAGGCCATCTCCAAAATATGCGCCTGCCCGGCCGAACTGCGCAGCTGCTCGCGGACGGTTTGAACTTCCCGCTGCCATTGCTGTTTGAAGTCGGCGCCGAAATCATAATAGCCCTGGCGATAAAACCATTGGTCATATTCCTGGGCGCGGGCGCGGTAGTATGCGATTTGCTGCTGAAGCAGGTCGGACAGCGGCTTATTCATTTTGTCCCCCTTGGACAAGTTTGGCTGGCGCGCGCGGCGACGGATCATCGGGATCATTGAGCATCGCGCCATTCGGCGCCGGGACACGCCCCTGCAAAAGCGGGTCGTCGGTGGCCCGCATCCAGCGATTCAAGCGCGCGCGCATCTCCTCCAGACGCGCGGCATGGGCGGGCTGATGCGCCAGATTATGGCTTTCCGTCGGGTCGAAAAAGGTATCATAAAGCTGTTCGGCGGCCGGCGCGCGGTCGGCGAATCCATGTGCCAGGCATTCATCTTTGCACAGACCGTCATCGATATTCGACAACACCGGCGACTGGCGCCGATCATAGCGGCGAATGTATTTCCAGCGGCGGGTGCGGACAGCCCGCTTGGGTTCATAGGCAGCGTGATAGTTCACCTCGGCAAAAACCTCATCGCGGATTGATTCGACTTCCCCGCGCAGCAGCGGCAGGATGGAATGCCCTTGCAGCCAAGCCGGCGGCGCGATGTCAAGCAGGTCGCAAATCGTCGGGAAAATATCAATCTGGCTGACCATGGCATCGACGACTTTGCCGCCGCTAAACAGACCCGCGCCCTGCATGATAAGCGCCACGCCAATGCCGGCGTCCTTCAGGCTGCACTTCATCCCTGGGAAGGCGATCCCGTGGTCAGTGGTGTAGATGATAAGGGTATTGCCGCGCAGCTGATGATCATCGAGCGCCTTGACGACCTGCCCGATTTTGTCGTCCAGGATTTTTGCCATAGCGATGTAATTGGCCATGTCCTGACGAATGCGGGGAGTGTCCGGCAAGGGCATCGGCGGCAGAACATAATCTGGATTGACGTCGTGTTCAAGCGGAAACTCGCGGTGATTCTCGAAGAAGCCGACCGTCAAAAAGAAAGGCTGCTGGGGCGCGGCGGCGATGAAATCAATAGCGCGTTGATGCGCGGTCTCGCTGTCGCTGCCCAAGAGCATGTCATAGCCAATGGCTTGGTCATCGCGTTTTGCGGCGCGGCCGGCGATATGCTGGATGCCGGCCAAAGCCGACGTATAACCAGCCGACTTCAGAGTATGAATGATATGCTGCTTGCAGTCGCCAAGCGTAAAGCCGCGGTTCACCAGTCCAAGCATGCCGCTGTTATGCGCCGACTGCCCGGTCAGCAGCGCGGCGCGGCTGGGCGAACAGGTCGGCGCGGCGCAGTAGGCGCGGCGGAACAGCGTCCCCTGCTCGGCGATTTTTTGCAGATTGGGAGTCGAAATCGCATAGCCGTAGGGCTGGAGGCAGCGCCCGGTGTCATGTGAATGAATATAGAGGATATTCGGCTGTGGCATAATGCTGTTCCTGTCGCGATGGGTCGGCAAGCTCCCCTACTCGATATCGATTTGATCCTTTGGCTTGCGCGGGCCCGACTGCGCTTGCAGTTCAATTTGAATGCCGCCGAAGAAGGCCGCGCTGATGTTATAGATAATCACCACCAGCCCAGTCGAAATTCCGCCCCAGAGCGCCGCCCAAAAAGCCGCGCCGGCCAGCGCTTGGCCAAGGAGTTCGGGCGGGATGATGACGTCCCAGAATTTGAAGATGGCGTTCAGCAGCAGAAAGAGGACAATCGGGATGACTGCCGCCGCCGCCGATACGACAGCGGCGATTTTGACTGCCGACGAGAAGCCGACCCGCTTGACTGTGTACATCATTTCAACTCCTCTTATGTTGGTTTGCTGATTTTATTATACCTGATTTTCGCCACCGCGGCGGTCGGTCATCAACCCAAAATCTGCGCGGCGCGGTCGAGGCGGCCGACGCTGTAATAGCGGGCGTCGGGATGATGCGCGAAGAGGGCGGCGGTGCTTTGTTCAGGGATCCACTGCCAGGATTCAGTCAGGCGCATGCCAAGCTCATCGGCAAGCGGCGGCAAAAGCTGCATAACCAGCCGATGGTCTTCCAAATCAGGACAGGCGGGGTAGCCCCAGCTGTAACGTTTGCCCTGCCCGGCGGCGATGCCCAGCTGCCCCCGCGCCAGTTTGGTCAGGTAATTGGCGCTGGCTTCGGCGGCTTGAACCGCCAACCCATGAAAGAAATAGGCTTCGCTGTATTCATGCGCGGCTTGCAGACGGTCAAATTCGGCTGTGGCGCCGCCGCCGACGGTCACCGTTTGCAAGACCATCACATCGACTTTGCCGCTGTCGATGCTGGCGAAGTAATCACTGATGCACAGGAAGTCGCCATCGGGCTGACGCGGGAAAGCGAAACGGGCGCTTTCGATTTTTCTGCCGCCTTGCGCGTAGGCGTCGGCATCCCAGACGATAAGTTCATCGCCGTCGCTGCTGACCGGCAGATAGGCATACACTGCCTGCGGCTGGAGGGCGGCATTTTTGGCGGCGGCTTTGGACATCCGCGCCAGGCGCGCCTCAAATTCAGCTGACAGCTTTTCCCAGGCGGCGCCCTGCGCGTTCTTGGCGCCCCATGACAAGCGAAACAGTTCGGCTTTGTGCAAATGCTGCAAGACGATTTCGAGCGGCATTTGACGAATGACGCGGCGGCCCCAAAAGGGCGGCGTCGGGATAACAGGCGCATCCCTGACGGTCTTGCGGCCTCTTCGGCGGCGGGTTCGCTGGCGGCGTGGCGCGCGGTTTATCTCGGCATAGGCTTGATGAAACACCTCGTCGACAAATTGATCGCGGCGGCCCTCGTCCAGCAGTTGATCGACCACCGCCAGTCCCTCAAAGGCATCCTTGCAGTAAAAGACGCCGGCATCATAAGGTTCTTGGGTGTCATCGAGAAAGAGGATGCGGCGGCCAAAGCGGCGGTTGATGGCGGCGCCGCCCACCAAAACCGGAATCCGCAGGCCGCGCCGGCCGAGTTCGTTGACAATCAGCGGCATCTGTTTGGAAGTGCTGACCAGCAAGGCCGAAAGCCCAATGGCATCCGCCTGATATTCAATCGCCTTTTCAATAATCGTATTGGCCGGCACCTGTTTGCCGAGGTCATGGACGGTATAGCCGTTGTTGGCGAGGATGGTCTTCACCAAATTTTTGCCGATGTCATGGACGTCGCCATAGACCGTCGCCAAAACCAGCGCGCCTTTGCTTGCGCCTTCCACTTTATCCATAAAGCCCTCAAGATAAGCGACCGACTTCTTCATCACTTCGGCAGATTGCAGCACAAAGGGCAGGATTAATTCGCCGGCGCCGAAGCGGTCGCCAACTTCTTTCATCGCCGGGAGCAGAACATGATTGAGGACGCCAACCGCGTCCCGGCGGGTCAGGCAGCCGTCAATCAACGCCTCGACGCCTTCTTTTTTGCGATGGAGAATCTGCCAGCGCAGCGCTTCTTCGGCGCTCATATCAGCAGTGGGATCCTGGACTTCCCGGCCGGCTGGCTGCACATCATGGGCCTCAAAGTATTGGATGAAGCGCGGCAGGGCATCGGCATCGCTGTCGAAAATCAGATCTTCAGCAACCTTGCGCTGGTCATCAGGGATTTCAGCATAGGGTGTAATGTGGGCTGGATTCACGATAGCCATATCCAGCCCGGCTTTGACCGCATGGAAGAGGAAGACGCTGTTCAAGACGCCGCGGGCGGCTTGGCCGATGCCGAAGCTGACGTTGCTGATGCCCAGCGCGGTCATCACGCCGGGGATGTTCTGCTTGATCAGCCGAATCCCTTCAATGGTTTCAAGAGCGTCGCGCCGCAGGTCTTCCTGCCCGGTGGTGAGGGGAAAGGTCAGGTCATCAAAGATCAGGTCTTCGGGCGCCATGCCATATTCCCCCAGCGCGATGTCGGTGATGCGCCGGGCGATTTCCAGCTTCTTTTCGCGGGTGTGCGCCATGCCTTCTTCGTCGATGGTCATTGAGAGGACGGCGGCGCCGTGTTTTTTGGCAATCGGCAGGACAGCGTCAAGGCGGTCGCGCCCATTCTCAAGGTTGCTGCCGTTGATGATGCCGCGCCCTGGATAAAGCGACAGGGCGGCTTCGGCGACATCGGCTTCGGTAGTGTCAATGATGAGCGGCGCTTCGACCGCCATCGACAGCTTTTTGACCAGCTTTTGCATTTGCTCTTTTTCATCATCGCGTTCAGTGAGGGCGACGGCGACATCGAGCATGTGGGCGCCGCCTTCGACCTGCCCAATGGCAATTCGGACGATGCTGTCGTAGTCGTCTTCCAATAAAAGCCGTTTCACCTTGCGGCTGCCCTGGCTGTTGACCCGCTCGCCAATGAGAGTGGGGCCGGGATTTTGCATCATGCGGGTAGCGGTCATGCCGCTGGATGCCTGCGGCTCGTGAATGATTTGGCGCGGCTTGGGCGCTCGCCGCGCGGCCTTTTCCGCCAGCGTTTGCTGATAGGTTTTGCCATGCACCTGATGATAGAGTTCGGCAAGATGCTCGGGAGTCGTGCCGCAGCAGCCGCCGACCGCATTGACGCCCCAGCGGGTGAACTCGCTGACCAGTTGGCTAAAGGGTTCGGGTTTCATCGGATAAACAGCCTCGCCATCGACATTGATAGGCAGCCCGGCATTGGGCAGGACGCTGATGGGAAAGCGCGACCGTTCGACCAGATATTGAATCGGCTGACGCATATATTCGGGGCCAGTCGAACAGTTCATGCCCAGTACATCAATAGGAAGCGCCTCCAGCGTCGCCAAGGCGCCGGCAATATCAGTGCCGAAGAGCATCCGACCGCTGACATCAAGCGTAATTTGCGCCTGAAGCGGAACGCGGCGGCGGCTGTCGGCGAAATAGCGGACGACGCCATGAACGGCCGCCTTGACTTCCAGAATATCCTGGCCAGTTTCCACCACCAGCAGATCGGCGCCGCCCTCGACCAAGCCCTGCGCCTGTTCATAAAACAGATCCGCCAGTTCATCAAAGCTGATGTCGCTCAAATCAGGATCATCGCCGGAGGGCAGCTTGCCGCTGGGGCCCATGCTGCCGGCGACAAAGCGCGGGATGCCGCTGTCCCGCTCGAACAGGTCACAGGCGGCGCGGGCGATTCGAGCCGCGGCGCGGTTGATTTCCAGCGTTCGCTCGCCCAGCCCATGTTCCGCCAGAGTCAGGCGATTGCCGCGAAAGGTATTGGTCTCGACGACTTCGCTGCCGACCCGCAAAAAGGATTCGTGGATTTGACGGATGATGTCGGGACGGCTGATGACCAGCGCATCAAGGCAGTCCTGATACTGCCGGCCGCCATAATCTTCGGCAGTCAGACTGTAGGCTTGAATGCTGGTGCCCATCGCCCCGTCAAAGATGACGATATGGTCGTCTAGGGCATCGAGATAGCGCCGATTGGTGAAAGGAACACTGTTCATAGGAGAGGACTCCTTCGGATGTGAATTGAGCGCCGCCAAGCGGCTTCCGCCGCGCTCCCAAAATACGATAGAAAACGGCATGCGCGGCGTTTATTATTCCAGTATATCCTTGTTTTTACCATGCCTTCTGCGCCGGCGGGAGTGACGAAAAACGCGGTGATGGCGCTCCCCAAACTCCCCAATCCGCGCCGATTCCCCTAAATTCATGGGCAAAACGCGCGTCAATACGGGCAAAACGCGCGTCAATACGGGCAAAACGCGCGTCAATACGGGCAAAACGCGCGCCAATACGGGCAAAACGCGCGCCAATACGGACAAAACGCGCGCCAATACGGACAAAACGCGCGCCAATACGGACAAAAACGTCCACAACGCGCACCCTGGCGACCGATTCCATACCCGAATACGGACAATCTCTCCACCGCCGACCCGACCAGCGCAAACGAAACCCCAAGCCGAAAAACGGCTGAACCGCAAGTCCCGCTTGACGTTGAGACCAGCAGAACCTCCGCTTGCCGCCCGCGCCGAAACGATTTTCAGGCGTAAATCCCATCGGCCGCTCGCCGCGGGCGCAAATATCAAGCCGCGCATAGAGCGGCCGGCGAAAAGGATGATCATTGAAACAAGGGCGCGTGAGTTCCATAGCCACACCCTATCACACCAGCGGCCCGAAAAGGCGACCAAAAGGCCGCGCGTTGCTTTTCTCTTGGAAAATATCCACAAAATCAGGCCCTCCCCGCGTCAGATAATCGTTCTTGTCGGCGCGGGCAGGCTGTGCCACAATTCGGCTGGATGATGAGGCTGCCGATGGACTTGCGATTTCGATTACTGCTGATTACCCTGGCCGCTGTGATGGCCGCCGCCGTCTGGACCTTTCCGCTGTGGCGCGATTACCTGCCGGACGCGCGGGTGCAAGAGGCCTTCCCAGGGCTGGAACTGGACTTGCAGGACGAGTTCCTCGCCTTGCCAGAAGAGGAGCGCGACGCCCTGCTGGAACTGCGCGGCACGAGCGCGGCGATGGCGCTTGATATGGCGCGGGTAACGGTTCGCGGGACAGCCCCGGCGCCGGCGAATGAACAAAACCGCGACGCGGTGGCTGGCGCCAGGGCGATAGCGTCGGGACGTTTCATCGAGATCGACGCGCTGCATTGGGGCGAAGGCACAGCCATCCTGTATCAGCTGCCGGACGGACGGCATATTTTGCGCTTTGAAGAGTTCGCATCAGCCCGCGGCGGGGAGGTCTATGTGTATCTCTCGCGCGATCCACTGCCGCGCATCGCCATTGAAGTCGGTCAGGGTTTCCTTGACCTGGGGCGGCTCAAAGGCAGCGTCGGCAATCAGAATTATTTCCTGCCCGGCGACCACGATGTGAGCGTGTATCAGTCGGCTGTGGTTTTCTGCCGACAGTTTAATATGGTGATCACCAGCGCCCGCCTGCGCTGAAACAAAAAGCGCCGACCCCCGATGATGAGTCAGGAATCCACAAGACACCCAGACGCATTCCTTAGTGCTGCTGCCGTTAAGCCCTGACACGGTTCGGAAGTTTCTGCCGCAAGGGGCCCGACTCATCACCGCGGGCAAGCGCTCGCATCTTCAGTATAATCGCTGGCGCGGCGGACGTCAATACATGATGCGCGAAGAACGAAAACAGCCTATAATAAGCCTGACTTGGCGGAATTGATTCAGAAGGCGCGCCGATGACTGTATTGGAATTTATCGGAAAACATAAAATCGTGGCGATTGTCCGCCTGGATGATTTGTCGACGGCGCAGCCTATCGTCGCCGCGCTGATTGAAGGCGGCATTCGCATCATCGAATTCACGCTGACGAATCCCGATGCGGCGACGACGATTGCCAAGATGCGCCAATTCGCCGGCGATTCAGCGGCCATCGGCGCTGGCTCGGTCATCACAGCCGCGCAGGTTCAAGCAGTTGCCGATGCTGGAGCGCAGTTTGTCGTTTCCCCGGTGAGCAAAGCAGCGGTCATTCATGCCTGCGCCGCGCTGGATTTGCCGGCCATGCCCGGCGCCTTTACCCCGACCGAAATCCAGCAGGCCTGGGAATGGGGCGCCAGCGCGGTTAAAGTTTTTCCAGCGAATCATCTAGGCCGCGGCTACATCAAGGATCTGCTGGCTCCCTTGCCCCATCTGCGCTTGATGCCGACCGGCGGCATGCGCGTCGATAACATCCGCGGCTTCCTGGATGATGGGGCTTTCGCGGTAGGAGTCGGCTCGGCGCTGATTAACCATGAGGCTGTCGCCGGCCGCGACTGGGACAAGCTGCGCCGCCGCGCCCGACAATTCGTCGACCGACTGGCCTGAAATCAAATGCGCGGGCGCAATGTTTGACGATATTCGCGCGGCATTCTCATTCCTGACCATCCTGCCGCTTCCCTTCCCAACTGGACGCAAGGCTGGCTGGTCGCTGGGCTGGTATCCACTGGTCGGCTTGTTCATCGGCGCGCTGCTGGTCAAAACAGCGGAACTGGCTCCCTTCAGCCCTGATGTAACCGCGTTCTTCATCCTGCTTATCTGGGTCTTGATGACCGGCGGATTGCATCTGGACGGCTTTGGCGACAGCTGCGATGGTTTGCTGGCGACTGCCGCGCCGCCGCGCCGCCTGGAGATTATGAAAGACCCGCGGGTCGGCAGCTGGGCCGCCGTCGGCCTAAGCCTGCTCTTATTGGGCAAGTGGTTGGCGATTCGGTCGGTTGATTTTGACCTGCTGCTTTTGCCGCCGATGCTGGGACGCTGGGCAATGACGCTGGCGGCCTGTCATTTTCCCTATGCGCGCCAATCGGGCCTGGGCGGTTTCTTCCGCGATGGACTGGGACGGCGGCAGCTTGTCATCGCCTCAAGCATCGTCTGCCTGGCGGTTATGCCGCTGAACGCCGCGCCCTTGTGGCTGCTGGCTTTTGGCTTCGCGGTGATATTTGGCCGATGGGCATCCAATCGACTGGGCGGCGGCCTCACCGGCGACGTCTACGGCGCTGTTTGTGAACTGACCGAGATAGTATGCCTGCTGGCGATGGGCGTTTTTTATGGCTAGAAAGCTCATCTTTTTATTAGGCGGCGCCCGCAGCGGCAAGAGCCACTATGCCGAACAATGGGCCAAAGCGCATGGCGGCCAGGTTTTGTATGTGGCGACGGCGGCGGCCCTCGACGAGGATATGCGAGCGCGAATTGCCGCGCATCAAGCCGAACGGCCAGCGCAATGGCACACACTGGAAGCGCCGCATCAGACTCACCAGCGCATCGCCGACTGCCGCTTCCCATACGATACCCTGCTGCTGGATTGCCTTACGCTTTTGACCAGCAATGTCCTGCTGCAATGCCCCGAATCAATGCCGCCAAGCGAAGCTAGTCGCGCGATTCTCACTCAAATCGACAGCTTGCTTCAGGTCTATCGGCAGTCGGAAGCCGCCTGGCTGGTGGTGAGCAACGAGGTTGGCATGGGGATTGTCCCGCCGTCCAGACTTGGACGCGTCTTTCGGGATATGCTTGGCCGCGCCAATCAGCGACTCGCGCAAGAGGCTGACGAAGTTCTGCTGCTGGTGGCCGGCTTGCCGTGGAAGCTGAAATAAGGTCAAACAGGCTGGTAAATTGCCGTCCCAAAATGGATGAGGCGTTAGATATGCTCAAACCACTCGCGGTCGATAATGACTTGCTCAACAACGACTTCTTTCGTCTTGACGCCCAGCGACAGTTCCTTCAGCTTGTCGATCAGCTGCTCGCCGTCAATCAAGCCAATTTCGGGAGCGCCGTCGCGGGTGGCTTCTCTTTTGGCCGCCTGTGTAAAATAGCCGGTAGTGACAATAAGCCCTCTGTCGGTCCTGCCCATCATCGCCCCGCGAAAATCGCGCACTGTCCGCGCGCCAATCGAGCCTTTGTATCGCTTGCATTGAAACAGCACCCGAAACGAAAGAAATCCGCTGACTCGGATAACTCCAATGCCATCAATGCCGCCATCGCCGCTGCGTCCAGTTACATCAACCTGATAAAAACCATCCTCGCGCAATACTCGCTGAAATAGCCGCTCAAAGGCTGACGGATCCATCCCTAGCAGAACACCGTATAATTCTTCCCGCCATTTCGAGTCATCATCCGCGTCTTCAGCATCAGGCAAACTGTCATCCACAGCTTCAGGCTGCGCCGCCGAACGCTGTGCCTCTTTTGGCTCTCTTTCCTCTTTGACCGACTTGGGTTTCTGCCATACCTTCCAGAGTTCAGCGTGATCGAGTTCTTTGGTCTGCATGCCTTCAGCAGTGAGCGACCATACACCGACCCCGGAATTTTCCAGCAGGCCATATTTCCTTAGCCCAGTTCGCGCGAATCCAAGGCGAAACTCAAGCTCGGTCTTGCTGGCGCCCTCCTTGACCGGCAATTCCACGATTTCATCGGCGAGAGCTAACAGCTTGACAACCTTGTCATGTATTTCGCGGTTCGTGCCAGAGCCGCCTAGATGGTGCAGCGCTTCCAGAACTGCGCCGCTCAAGTCCAGTTCATGGCGGATTTTTCTCCTTAGTTCAGCAATATCGGACATGGCCTTCTCCATTTATGACAAATCACTCATCAAAAAATGATTTTACCTCCGCGCATCAGCCTAAAAGAAACCTAAATGCCCTGAAACCAATCGGCGTCAACCATCACCCGCTCGACAACGACCCGCTCGGTTTTGACGCCCAGCGACAGTTCCTTCAGCTTGTCGATTAGCTGTTCGCCGTCGATCAAGTCGATTTGAGGCGCGCTGCTGCGGCTGATTTCGCGGCGGGCCTCTTGCGTGAACTTGCCCGTGGTGACCAGCACGCCCTTATGCGCCCGCCCCACCTCGACTTCGCGGCGGAAATCATCTATCTCGCCAGTGCTGATGAGTTTGTTGCCGCGGATGCAGCGAAACGACACGCGCAGCGATAGAAATCCGCCGCTGCTCATCATGCCTTCGATCATGTCATCATCGCTGCGCCCAGTCACATCAACTTCTCGAATGCCATCCAAGCGAAACAGATGCAGGAACAGACGCTCAAAAGCCGCCGACGGCATCCCGTGCAGAATGCCCGACAGTTCGTCGCGCCATCCCAGCAGACTGGCGATGACTTCTTCGGCGGCGAGCGGCTCTTGCTCTTCCAGCAAGGTCGGAGCGACCACAGCTTCAGGCTGCGGCGGCGGTTTGATTTGCTGCCGCGCCTTTTCCTTTTGCTCTTTTTTCTCCTTTGACATCTGCGTCATCGTCCGCTGCACATCGCGCGGATCCACCCGTTTGGTCTTCCAGCCCTTCGTCGTCAGCGCCCAGAACGCACGCCGCGGATTTTCCACGAGTCCATACTGTTTTAACTCCGTTCTCGCCCAACTCAAGTAATTGATAACCAAAGTTGTTTTCCTGTTGTTTGTGCCAGAGCCAATCAGAACGTTAAGCTGCGCGTCGGTGAAGCCCATAATTTTCACGACCTCATCATAAATCTCCTGGTTCGTCCCCGAACCGCCCAAATTATGCAAAGCCTGCAAAATGGGATTATAGAATTCTCTTTGCGGTGGTACGGTAACTTGAGTCATCATGTTCTCCTTGTTATTCAAAACTTACTTGCGCGCCAAACTCGTCACCAGCAAATCAAGCGCCAGCCGCGCCTCAATGCGGCCGGTCTTCATATCCTGGTCATACCTTTGCAATCGCTTGAGTATAGCATCCAGCTGCTCTATCGTAAAGGCGCGCGACTGCCGGGCGATTTTGCCAGCCACAAAAGGATGAACGCCCAGCGCCTTGGCAATCGCCTGATTGCCCGCGCCGCCGCCCTGATTCAGATGATCGCTCACCATCAGCAGCAGACGGAACTGCCGCGCAATCAGCCCAAACAAGCCAAAGCCAGGGTCGCGCGGGTTGTCATGCAAAGCCTGATGAATCAGCCGCAGCGCCCGTCTGCCGTCGCCAATCGCCAGCGCATCCACCATCTCAAAGACATTCGCCTGCGGCACATAAGGAGTCAGGGCGGCGACATCCTCTTCATCAATCGGATGCGCGCCATTCACATAACAAACCAGCTTGTAAAGCTCATTGTCGGCGCGGCGCAGATCATCATTGACAACACTGGCAATCGCCTGCGCCGCCTCGAGAGTGATCTCGGCCTCGTATTCGGTTTTGGCGCGCTTGGCGATCCAGCCGGTCAGATTTTGCGGCTTTTTGAATGCGCTGATATACCCGTTCTTCATTCCCCGCACAGCTTTAAGCAGCCGATTCTTATCGGAAAGCAGCCCCGATTCGACCATAACCAGCCGCGCATAATCCGGCAGACTGGGCAGTTCGGCAATCAGCCGTTCAGATGCTTTTTTGCCGACTTGGCCGGCGCCCTTGCGAGTGATGTGACTGATGAGGTTCTTGACAATCACCAGCCGTTTATCCGACAGAAAAGGATAGGACTTCACCGCCGCCAGCACTTCTGGCACCGGAGTTAGCGCGCCGTCGAATTCAGACCGATTCAGATCGCCATCGTCGCCCATCGCCGCCCGCATCTTCGCCAATGCCTGATCGCGGCTGATGCCGTCATCCCCATGAAAAACATAAAAAGCCGGTGTCGGTTTCATAGCGCTATTCACTCTGCCGCGTCAAAACGCGGTGCAGGGTCAGCTGGCGGCCGCTGAAAGGAATCGACACCGTCTCAAGCGTAACGCTGATCACTTCCATATCACCGAGATCGCCTTCGGTCGTGAAATGTTTCTGCAAGTTCATGCCCAGCGGCGTCGAAAGCAGGGCGATGCCCATCATCAGCGCCATCATCATCGAGAAACGCTGCCCGCCGCGCCGTCGGCTTTGGCCGCCAAACCCAAGCCAGGCCAGCAGCGTCGCCAAAAAGCCGAACGTGACTAGATTAGTGCCGCAGTTGGGATGCACAGCCAGCTTGTGTTCGCCGGCTTTCATGCGCTGCAATGCCTCCTGCGCCGCGCTTTCGACCGCTTCGGTGGGAACAGCGCCAATCAAGACAAAGCCATTGTCATGGCTGCGCCCGGAGAGCCTGTATTGGCCGCGGCTCAAAATGTGGATAGTGGCATGTTCCAGGCCATGGTTGCGCCGCGTCCGCAAAACATACGGGAAGCGAAGCAGAGGTTCGGCAAAAAGAGCCAGACGTTTTATCAGGGTCATAGGTTGTCCTCCGATTGACGTTGATTAAGATAACACAAAGGCGCTGTTTTTACCATAGCGCCGCGCAAGACCTATGGCGCGGACAGCGATAATATGATAGCTTTACATGCAAATGTAGACGCTTTGAAGCCAAACTCGCCCTTCTCTAAATATCATCGGCGCGAAAGGCCGCCATGACCATCAAGCCCAGCCCGCCGCGCAAGCGCATCATCAGCCTGTTACAAACTGGCCCGCGGGCAATCCTCCTGCGCTTCATCGACCAGGCCTATCGAAAAATCCGCGGCGCCCCGCTGTGGAAATTGAGCCAGGTCACGCCGCGGCTTTTTCTCGGCGGGCAGCATAGTCGGCGCGGCTGGCGGGCCATGCAGGCGGCCGGCATCACCGCGGTTGTCAATCTGCGCGAGGCGCGGTTCAGCGATGTGGACGCCGGCATCGGCGGCGAACGGCATCTGCATCTGCCGACTGTGGACAATACCCCGCCGACCACCGCCGATTTGATGCGCGGCGCCGCCTTTATCAGCGATGAGATTCAGCGCGGCGGCAAAGTCTACATCCACTGCGGCGTCGGCGTCGGCCGGGCGCCAACCATGACCGCCGCCTTTCTGATGACCACCGGACTTTCAGCCGAGGCCGCTTTGCGGCAGATTAAAAAAGCGCGCCCCTTTGTCCATTTGACCGCCGAGCAGCGAGACGCGCTGGACGAATTCGAGCGGCGCTGGTCGGCTGGACATCCGCCGCCGAATGCTTTACAATGACCAGCGTTTTGCTGCCAAATAAGCGTATCAAACAACCCGACATGATCAGCGAAAAAACGATTGTCACTCTGGAACTGCATAAAATCCTGCAAGACCTGTCGCGCTATGCGACCTTTGGCGCCGGCGAGGAATTCGCCATTGAACTGTATCCCTCGACCGAAGCGGAGGAAGTCCAGCTGTGGCAGCGCGAAACAGCCGAAGCCATTGCCTTGCTGGAAGAAAAGACTCATATCAATCTGCAAGGCGCGCGCGATGTGCGCGATCCAGTGATTCGAGCGCAGCGGGCGGTCATCATCGAGCCGAGCATCCTGCTTGACATCCGCTATACGCTGCGGCGCGGCGCGGTGATCAAGCGAACCTTGGGCCGAATGAAAGCCGTTTTCCCGCTCTTGGCCGAACTGGCGGACGACATCGAAGAATGCAGCCAGCTTCAGCATTCGATTGAAAAGACGGTCGATGACAATACTGAAATCAAAGACACCGCCAGCGCCCGACTGGCGATTATCCGCCGCGAACTGAAAATCGCCTTTGAACGTCTGCAAAGCAAACTGAACCGAATCGTCGCTAACAAGAGCAATCAGCCCAAATTGCAAGAGGCTATCGTGACCATGCGGAACGGGCGATATGTCATCCCCCTGAAAGCCGAACACAAGGGCAAAATCAAGGGCATCGTGCATGACTCCTCATCTTCAGGGGCGACGCTGTTTATCGAGCCGCTGGAGACTGTCGAACTCAACAACAAATGGCGCGAATTGCAGATTGATGAGCAGAAGGAGATCCGGCGGATTCTGGCTGACCTGACTGAATACGTAGCGGAAGAAAGCGAGCGGATTGTCCGCACAGTGCAGCTGCTTGGCTATCTTGATTTGACCTTTGCCAAAGCCCGCTATGCCCTTGACCATGACTGCGTTCAGCCCAAAATGACGCCCATCAGCCAAGCCCCCGTCCTTCATCTGAAAGGCGCGCGTCACCCGCTCCTCAAGGGCCATGTGGTGCCGCTTGACTTGAGCTTTGGCGATGACATCCGCGCATTAGTGGTCACAGGGCCGAACACCGGCGGGAAGACCGTCGCCCTCAAAACTGTCGGACTGCTAACCCTCATGGCGCAGTGCGGCTTGCATGTGCCGGCGGAAGCAGCCGCTATTCCAGTGTTTCGGGGCATTTTTGCCGACATCGGCGACGAACAGAGCATTGAACAGTCATTGTCCACCTTTTCGTCGCACCTGACCAACATCATCGACATCCTGGATCAATGCGACCGCCGTTCGCTGGTTATCCTCGATGAGCTTGGCGCCGGCACCGACCCCGCCGAAGGCTCCGCCCTGGCGCGGGCCCTGCTCAATCGGCTGAAGAACAGCCATGTCACCAGCCTGGTGACCACCCACCATCCCGAACTCAAGGTCTATGCGGTTGAGACGGCCGCCGTGCGGAATGCCAGCGTCGAGTTTGACCTAGAGACCCTGCGCCCGACCTATCGTCTGATCCTGGGCTTGCCGGGCCGCTCCAATGCGCTGGCGATTGCCGAACGTCTGGGCTTGGCCCAAGACATTATCGCCGATGCCCGCGGCATGGTCGCCACCGCGGAACTGGCGGCCGATGACCTGCTGGACGAAATTCAGCGCACCCGCGCCGAGATCCGCGGACAGCATGATGAAATCCATCGCCTGCGCCAGCAGCTTGCCGACCAGCGCGATGCCTTGCAGGTTCGGCTTGACCAAATCGAGGATGAGCGCCGCGATGTGATCCGCGCCGCCCGCCGCCACGCCGAAGCGGACTTGTCCGATTTCAACCGCGAGCTGCGTAAAATGCGCGGCGAACTGCGTTCTGCCGGGATGCCGGCGGCGACCCTGAACGCCTTGCAGGCGGCGGCTGAAAAGATGGCTGGCTGGACAAACGCGCCGCTGGATGATGCCGAAGAAGTCCAGCGGGTTGATGATGTGGATTGGCTGCCGCAGGTAGGCGACACCGTCTTTTTGGATACGCTCAACGCCGAAGGCGTCATCGTCGAACTGGACGACAAAGAGGCGCAGGTGCAGGTCGGCGCGCTGCGGGTACGCGCCAAATACAAGGATATGCGAAAGCGCAGCCGCAGCGAAATACGCGCCAAAGAACGCGGCCATGCGCGGCAGTATGAACCAGCCGATACGCTGCCGCCGGCAGTGGAATCGCCCGGCATGGAGCTTGACATCCGCGGCCGGCGCGTCGAAGAGGCTCTGGAAATCCTGGATCGCTACGTCGACGCGGCTTATACTGTCGGTCTGCCCTTCGGACGGATTATCCACGGCAAGGGAACTGGGCGTCTGCGTCAGGCGGTGCGTCAGTATCTGAATCATCACAGCTTGGTCAGCAAGGTGACGCCGGGACGCAGCAATGAAGGCGGCGCCGGCGTGACAGTGATTCACATGGCGCCGATTGCCTAGCCGCCCGCGCCTGACCGATAATGAGAAGAAACCTGCGTGATGCCACCAATGATTGAAAGCGCAAAACCAATCATGCCGCGCGCTGGCTGGCGCTGGCTGATATTCGCGGCGGCGCTGGTCATCGCCGCCCTCGCCGGATGCCGGCCGCAGGCGGCCCGCGCCGTGCCGCTGCCAAGCCCGCAGCCCGCGCTCGCATCAGCCGCCGACCTTGAATCGGCCGAACAGGTCGCCCGCCGCTATCTTGAGGCCTGGCGGGCGCAGAACTTTGAGGGCATGCACCGCCTGCTGACCTTCCATAATCAGGAATCGATCCCGTTGGAATCGTTCCGCGCCGCTTATGAAAACGCGCAAAGCGCCATGACCCTGGAGGATATGGCATACAAGGCGCAAACCCTCTTCCGCGATGGGCGCGTGCTGGTTTTTCAATATCAGATGACCTTCCATACCCGCATTCTCGGCTCCTTTGTCGATGACGCGCGGCGGCTGCGGCTGGTCGCCGATCCAGAAGTGGGGCAATGGCGCATCGCCTGGTCTTTGGGTGATATTTTTGCCGAGATGGGTGACGGCGCCCGACTGGTGTTTGAGCCGCAGATTCCAAGCCGCGCCAACATTTACGACCGCCATGGCAGCGCGCTCGCCGACCAAAACGGCCGCGTCGTGCGGGTGTTTGTCCACAATGCCGACATCCCCGACCGCCCGGCCTGTTTCCGCATTCTGGCGCAGACGGTGAACCAGTCGCTGGACGAGATTGTCGAACTGTTTGACATCCGTTCGCTTCGCCATTGGGAAGTCGATGCCGGCATCATGGAGCCGCCGGTCTTCACCGAATATCATCAGCAGGTGGAAGAGCTGTGCAATGCCGAGTTTCGGCAGCAGTCCACCCGCCGCTATCTGCGCGGCGCGCTGATGCCGCATATTATCGGCCATGTGGGCTACCCCGACGAAGCGCAAATCCCCGAACTGGAAGCGCTGGGCTACAATGCCGAAACCATCATCGGTCAGTCCGGCGTCGAAGCGAGTTGGAATGATGTCCTGTCCGGGCGGCCGGGTGGTCGGCTGACGCTGGTGTCGGCGGCTGGGGCGCGGCTGCGCGTCTTGACCGAAGTCCGCTCGCGGATTCCCGAAAGCATCTGGCTGACGATAGATGCCGCCCTGCAAGAAAATATAGCCCGCCTGCTGGACGAAGCCTACCGCGTCAACCGCGGCTCATGGGGCCGAACTTCCAAAGGAGCGGCCGTAGTCGTCATGGATGTCCATAATGGCGACATTCTGGCGATGGTCAGCTATCCATCGTTTGAGGGCAATGTGCAGAACCCGTTTCCAGCAGTGGGCCGCGAGGTCGCTGACGCTGTGCTGGGCGATCTGGCGCAGGATGAGCGCAGCCCGCAGCTGAATCGGCCGGCGCAGGGCGCGTATCCAGTTGGCTCGATTATGAAGGGGATTAGCGCCATTGCCGCGCTTGAAAGCGGCGTTTATGACAATGCGACCCGCTATTTCTGCTCCGGCAGCTGGACGAACGGCTATGATGTGCTTTATGACTGGCTCGCCGCCGGGCATGGCAGTATGACAGTGCAAACCGCCCTCACCAACAGCTGCAATCCTTTTTTCTATGAGGCTGGCTTCCGCCTCGATGGCCAGGACCGCTACCTGCTGCCATCCTACGCCATCAAGCTGGGATTGGGCGCCCCCACGGGCATTGCCGCGATTGATGAAAACAGCGGGCATATCCCGACGCCGGACAATGTGCTGCAAACCACTGGCGATCCCTGGTCCTATGCCTTCGCCATCAATCTGGCGATTGGCCAAGGTGAGATGCAGGCGACGCCGCTGCAAATGGCGCGGATGTATGCGGCTGTGGCCAACGGCGGCGCGCTCTTGCGGCCGCAGCTGGTGCGCGAACATGGCCTCCTTGACCAGCGCGCCGCGGCCGCCAAACGCGACGTCATGCTCAATACCGAAATCGCGGCTGACCATCTTGCCATCATCCAGCGGGGGCTGTGCGATGTGGTTGGCAGCCCGGTCGGCACTGCCGCCCGTCCATTCAGCGGTTCGTCTTTGCTGGACATCGGCGTCTGCGGCAAAACCGGCACCGCCCAAGTGCCTGGGGAGAATGTGCGGCCGCACAGCTGGTTTGTGGCTTATGCCCCGGCGCAAGACCCTCAAATTGTGGTGATAACGCTGATAGAAAACGGCGGCGAAGGCTCTCTGGTTGCGGCCCCCATCACGCGCAGCATCCTCGAAACCTACTTCTTCGGCGCGCCTTGACCAACTCAAGCCCCTGTTTTCGGATGATTGGCCCGCCGCGATTTGAAACCAAGCCATTCTCGTTCAAATGGATTGCCATTTTGCCAGCCGATACACCCAGTTTCCCGAAAATGCTCCAGCCGGCGAATGGCAATTTCAGCGAATACGGGATCAATATCCACCGTAAAGCATCTGCGGTTCAATCTTTCCGCTGCCAGCAGAGTCGTTCCTGAATGCGCGAAGAAGTCAATAACCAAATCCCCCGGATTGGAACTCGCCCTGATAATTCGTTCAATACATTTCAATGGCTTTTGGGCATAACAGCCAGAAACATTCTCTTCCATCCGATAAAAGACCTGCTGAATATCGACCCAGACATTGCTGGCGCGTATGGTTTCCGCCCGACTGCGCTGAAAATTGTCCATGACTTTGCCATTGACCGTTTTGTAATATCCCTGGAGAATCTTGGGGATGTCGGTATAGTCGACATGAAAAGTCGGCGATCCTTTTGTGTAATAAAGCAATTCCTGTCGAACTGCCATCCAGTTTTTCTGCGTCCCATAGCCGCGCTGATTCCGCATCGTAATAAAACTTCTGGACTTAAAAGGCTTCCCGCGCATCATCATCATAAAGTCCGGCAATGGCTGAAACCCGTTATTCTGGTCCGCGCCCAGCCAGACATACAACGCGGCATCGGAAGCCAAAACATCGTGCGTCAATGAAATCCATTGGTCACACCAGTCCATAAAATCCGACACCGACTGAACCTGAAAAGCCGTTAGATTGTACGGCGGATCATGGACTGCCAATACAGCGCTCTCGCCATTCATCAACGCTTGAACAGCTTTGTCATCGGCCGCATCCAAACACCCGACTCGATGGCCGCTGATTTGATCATGCCATATTTCACCCGGACGAAGCCGACAATGAGGCAGCAGCTGCGCCTTGACTTCGGGCGCCGTATCCAATCTTGGGAGCGGATTGTTTTTCACTGTGTCTCTTCCAGCGCCGCCTAGCCATCCGCCAGCAGACAGTCAACCGCATCAGCAAGCTGGCGCAGATTGCCAACCCTGAAAACGCGGTCAGCGACCATGCTGTATTCCCACATGTCACTGTCGCCCGTGCCCCATTGCGTGCGGGGTTCGGGGCAGAACCAAAGCAGACGCCGCCCCTTGCGCTGCATTTCTCGGGCGATGTCCAGCCGCGGATCATTGTAATTGTTGCGCCCGTCGCCAAAAAACAGAATCGTCGCGCGGCTGTCAACCAAAACCATGTGATTCTGCTTGAAGGTATGCAGACTGCTGCCAAGGTCAGTGCTGTAATAGCCCGGCGGATTTTCGGCCATAATGCGAGCGACCGCTTCTTTGGGCGGCAGTTCAGCCAAGATCGCGCTGACGTCCACCAGATCGCTGATGAAGATAAAACTGTGCGTGCGGCGAACTTGATCGGATAGCTCATAAACCATCGTCAGCAGGAACTCAACGGCGTAGCGCATCGAGGTGCTTAAATCGCAAATCAGAATCAAGCTGGGCTTTTTGTGCTTTTTGCGGAACTGGACTTCCAGCGGCACGCCGCCGTAACGCATATTGCTGCGGACAGTCTTGCGCGGGTCAAACTGGCCGGATTTGGCGCGTTTCTGACGCAGAGCCGCGCGGGTACGCAGCCGCGCCGCCAAACGGCGCACCTCATCGCGAATATCATCAATGTCGCCGCTGTCCAGGCTTTGCAGCGGCACATCCAGCAAATCAGGACGTTCGCGGGGCTCCTGCTGCGCCATCTGCTCCGCCAGCGAACTGCCGACATGCTGCGAGATTTGCTCGGACAAGCCAGCCAGATTGCCGCGCAGCATCTCCTCCAGTTCCGCCAGCGCCTCTTCGCTCATGCCCATCTCCGCCAGTTCATCAAGCAGGTCGTCCAGCATCCGCTCCATCTGGGTCAAGCCAGCCTGACGATTCATACGGCGCTCAAACCACCGCCGCATATACATCTCATCGCCCTGCGGCAAGCCAGACCGATCCCCCATTTGGCCGATCTCTTCATCACTGAAGCCGCGCCCCTCCAGCAAACGCCGCAGCAAATCGCGCAGCGGATCCATCAGCGATTGCATCGCCGCCTGAAGCATCGCCTGCTGCTCCGAATCCAGCTGCTCGATGATATTTTCAAGCGGCGGTTTGCTGTTGGAAAAGAACAGCGGGAAAAAATACTCAAAGGTCGGCTGGTCTTTGTGGTTTTTCACCAGCGTCGCTTTCATCGTGTTTTTGAAGGCCGCCGCATCCTTGACGCCGGCATAATCGACGCCAAACATCGCATCCTGGCTTTCTGCCAGCGAAATCCGCAAACCAGCGGCGCGCAGCGCGCGGATAAATTCAACCATTCGTTTTTGCATGAGCAAGCCTCGCTTCCAGTCAGCGGCGGTCATTGTCTGTTTAATAGTAGACGATTTTGGCCGATATCGCAAACAAAACCCCCGCTTGGCGCCCGCGCCGAAACGTTTTTCGGGCATAAATGCTATCGGAGGATCGCCGCCGCTTGAAACTCGGCAAACAAAGTTTATAATCAAATCGGGCTATCATAAGGAAAACGAAATGAAACGCAGGCATCAGCTATGCTTTGCCAGTCTGCTGTTTCTGGCTGTCATCGGCTGGCAGACGGCTGGAATCAATGCCCAGGCCGGCCTGAACCCAGACGGGACGCCGCGTTATGGCAAGCAAGTCCTCGCGCCCGGCTTTTCACCGGCCCCCTTCCAAGTCGCCGTCGTCAGCGGCGGCGAACATGACGCCCGTTCCATGAATCTGGGCGATAACTGTCTGGGATTTGTGATGCCCGACCCCGATTTCGCAGTGCATCTGGAGCAGGGCTTCAGCCTGATTACCTTTCTGATAGAAAGCGCCGAAGATACCACCCTCATTGTCCATCTGCCGGACGGAAGCTGGCGGTGCAATGACGATGCCAACGGATTAAACCCAGCCCTCGTGTTCAGCGACCCCGCCGCCGGCTCCTATCGCATCTGGATTGGCAGCTATGCCGAAGATATCCAAAGCCACAGCGCCTTGTGGGTATCGGAAAGCGGGCCCGAATCGCTCCCGACCACCGCCACCGGGCCCGACCCGTCCCGCGAGCCGCTTTATGGGCAGGCTGACCTTGAGCCGGGCTTCTTCCCATCGCCCCATGCCATCCAGCTTGTCGGCGGCGGGCGCAATCGGATCGCCGACTTCGTCACAACTGTGGACTGCCAGGGTTATGCTGCCGAAGCGCCCGATTACAGCCTTTACCTGCTGGAAGACTTTGACAGCCTGCGGATTGCCGTTCACAGCCCGGCGAACATGACCCTGCTCATCAACGCCCCCGACGGAAGCTGGCATTGCAATGAAGATTTTATCGGCGCCAGCCCAAGCATCGGCTTTTACTACGCGCGGCCAGGCCTCTATGACATCTGGGTCGGCAGCCATGACGAAGACAATTACGCCGCCGCCATCCTCTACGCAACCGAATCCGAAACGCTCGAATCATTTGGCTTCGTCATTGACACCAGCTGCCCCGGCGCGTTGCCGACCGAACTGCGAGTCGGCGCTTACGCCGAAGTATCGCGGGCGGAAGGCAATGCCCTCTATGATGTGCCGGAAACAGCCGCCGCCGTCCTTTCCCGCGCCGAACCCGGCAGCGGCATGACCCTCATCGGCGGGCCAATCTGCCAAGGCGGCCGGCGCTGGTGGCGAGTCATGCTGCCCAGCGGCACCCGCGGCTGGATAGCCGACGGCGACGGCGCCGAACGCTGGCTTGACTAGCGTTTGATTTCGCCACAGCATCCCAACTGTGCTATCATCTCATCATCCAACGCAGTCGAGCGGCGCTATCATGGAAATGGACTGGACGCAAATCCCCTGTTTCGCCAACCTGTCACCCATGGCCATCAGGAAGATTCAGGAACAGACCCGCGGCCGTGCCTATCCAGCCGGCGCCATGATCTTCCGCGAGGACGAGGCCTGCGCCGGCTTCAAAATCGTCGCCAAGGGCCTAGTGCGGATCTACCGCATTAGCGCCGAAGGCCGTTTGCATACCTTGAGTTTATTGCGGCCAGTGGCCGCCTTTAACGAAGTCGCGGCTGTCGACGGCGGCAAAAACCCCTGCAATGCCATGGCCGTCACCCAATCCACTATCCTGACCCTTAGCCATGAACGGCTGATGAGCCTGCTGGCGGCCGAACCCGAACTGCTCGGCAACTATGTGCAGTCTTTGGCCCATGTCAATCGGGAGTACATTGAACGGCTGGAGGATATGACCTTTCGCACAATCCCATCGCGGCTGGCGAAGCTCTTCCTCCACGAAACGACTTATGCCGACCACATCGCCGAAGCCCCGACCCGACTGACGCAGGAAGAAATCGCCTCGATTTTAGGGACAACCCGCGAAGTCGTCGGCCGGGCGCTGCGGGGCCAGCTTAACGCCGGCCTGCTCCGCAAAGAAGGGCGCAAAGTCTACATCGCCGACCGCATGGGCCTGGAAATCCTGGCGGCCACCAATATGATGCCCGAACGCGGCCCGCTCAAAGTCCCGCTCGCCAGCCGCGAACGTTAATGCTGCCCGCGCAGTTCAACGACCAAGCCGTCGCTCCAGTTGTATTTGGCTTCCATTTTCGCTTTGACCGCCCGAATCAGCGCGGCGTCATCGGCGACCGCGGCCCGGCCGGCGAATACATCGCCGCCAGCCCGAAAGCTGACCGATGGATTGGCGCGGATATTCTGCACCCAATGCGCGGCTTCGCGCTTTTCCGACACCAGATAATAACAGCCCTGATGCCGCGCATACCAGATTTCGATCTCATGCGGCTGGCCGCTTTTATGACCGACTGTGGTCAAATAGAGGTATAGCTGGCCGTCCATAAACCGCCTTTCCAATAAGCGGATGGTACACTATCATAGAGGCATCATCAAATGCTTGCCATTTATCACCGAATATCCTATACTGTCGGCGAGATGATATGCACACCGTCGTAGAAACCTATCTCAACAGCCTACAGGAGTACATCATCATGAGCAAGGCAGGGAAAAGACTCATCGAGAGCGCGCGACAGGCATTGGACTTTGCCGAAGGAAAAGCCGAAGCAGACAGCTATCGCGTCCATTTTCCTGAAACCACCGCCAAAGCCCGCATGCAGGAATCGAAGCGGGAAAACGAAACGACTGCCGAAAAGACTCCCAAGCGCGGCAGCCCAGTCCCAAAATAGACGGCTTGACGTTTCTGGTCAGACACCCGTCCTGTTATCCGCGCTTTGACTTCCAGCCTATATGAAAAAGGATCCAATGAATGCAAAAAACTCGGCCGCATTGAATATCATCTTCAAGCTGCTCGCCGCGGCCGGCATCCTGACAGCCCTCTTCGGCATCGGCATCGAGTTTCTGCCGGGCGCGTATCCTGGCTTGAATCTGCCGCAGGGACTGCTGATTGCCGGCAGTTTGCTGCTGTCGCTGGCCGCTTTCCGACTGCGGCGGGCGGATGCGCGGCGCCGCGCTTGGGGACGAATGCGGAAGTATTGGCTGCCAGGACTGGTCATCACCTCCGTGACGCTGATTGCGCTTGAGTTCGCCCTGACAAATGGCAGTTCCCTCTATTTCCCGCCTGATATGCAGCTGTCTTTTGATGTGAAACCATGGCAGGTTTGCGACGAAGCCGGCTGTCACTATGACCATGATGTCATCGCCGCCGTCTGCGAGGACGAGGAGCTTTCCGGTCGGTTCTGCATCGTCAACCAGCAGGGTTTCCATGATACGCAGGACTTCGCCGCCAGCGATGACCTGGACGGGCGAACGCGGATCTTGACCCTGGGCGATTCATTTGCTTATGGCCTGTCAGCCGACATCGGAAGTTCGTATGTCGAGACCATCGAATCCAACCTCCCGCAGAGCATCGTCTGGAATGCCGGCATTCCTGGCAGCGGGACGAATCAGGCTTTGGCATCGTTTCAGGTGTATGCGCCCGTTCTCCAGCCTCATTTGACCATTCTTGGCTTCTATGTGAATGATTTTGGCGACAATCTGCTGCCGATAGATACTCGACTCTGGCTGGTGGAAAAGGACGGACGCATCTTTATACGGCGGCATTATGATGACAGCGGCAACGCGATTTCGCTGGACGAGCAGAAAGAATTCTATTACCGTATGCACGGCCTTGAGCCGCCGGCCAGCGAAATCGAGCGGCTCCTTGGCCGAACCCGTCTTGGATCGCTGCTGCTGCGAATGATTGACATCGCGCAGGGCGAGGGGCCCGACACCGGGCGCGAACGGGAAATAGAAGTCACGCGCCAATACCTGCGAGACTTGCGCCAGGCGGCCGCGGCGCAGGATACCGCCCTGCTGGTCCTGCTGATCCCACACCCATACGACGTCGCCGCCCTGACATCAGCCGCCGCGCCCTCGCAGTATGTTCTCCGCAGTTTTGAGCGGCTTTTGCGGCATAGGCCGCCGATGGCTGGCGAACGCTATCAAAACGCGGCGCAGCTGATGGAGGAACTGGATATTCCCTATCTCGATCCGATTCATGCGCTTGACGTCGAGATTGATTATATGCCGCCGGATGATATTCATTGGAACAGCGCCGGCCATCAGAAAATCGGCGCCATGCTAAGCGATTGCATCAAAGCCTTTCAAATCAGCCGCGACTTGGCCGACTGTGAACATGTCGCAATGCCATAACCGCGGAATGCAAGCCCTTGCCATCAGAGAACGAACATGACCATCCTCATTCGGCCAGAAGAGCCGGCCGACATCCAGCGGATTTACGCCATCGAAGCCGCGGCTTTCCAGCGCCCCGATGAAGCCGATCTGGTCAATCGCCTGCGCGATGCCGGCGCAATCTGGCTTTCGCAGGTGGCGCTGCTGGCCGGGGACATCGTCGGTCATGCCTTGTACAGCATGGCGACCGTCAGCGATGGCGCCGCCATCCATGAGTACCCGGCGCTGGGGCCGATTGCAGTCGCCAAGGCCTGGCAAAAACAGGGCATCGGCGCCAAGCTGATACAGGCCGGCCTGCGGGCGGCGAAGGATGACGGCTATGGCCTGATGTTCCTCGTCGGCCACCCGACCTACTACCCGCGTTTTGGCTTCCAGCCCGCCCAGCCGCTCGGCTTTACATCAGATTATGTCAAGGACAGCAGTCGCCATGAGCATTTCATGGTCGCCGTGCTGGACAGCCGTCAGCTTGGCGCTGTGCGCGGTCATCTGCGCTTTCATTCCGCTTTCGCCGACCTTTAAGTTCTCGGCATCAAAACCCTCTATTGTCATTTTCAGATTTTAGGGCTATAGTGCAGTTATCGGATGCCCTGTCCTTTTGGCAGGGTTTTATTTTGGAGTTGTGATGACCGACGCTTTTGAAACGCTTGGATTAGCCCCCATCCTATTGAAAACACTCGAAGAGCTTGGCTACCGCCAGCCGACGCCGATCCAGCGGGAAGCCATTCCGCATCTGCTGGCCGGGCGCGATGTAATGGGCCAGGCGCAAACCGGCACCGGCAAAACCGCCGCATTCACCCTGCCGACCTTGCAGCAGCTTGCGAACAAGGACTTGCAGGTTTTGATTTTGGCGCCCACGCGCGAACTGGCGATCCAAAACGCCCAAGCCGTCTATCAGTATGGCCGTCAAATGGGACTGCGAGTACTGCCGATTTATGGCGGACAGTCTTATGACCGACAGATTCGCCGCCTGAAAAAAGGAGTGCAGGCCGTCGTCGGCACGCCCGGCCGCACCCTTGACCTGATTCGACAGGGCGCGCTTGAGCTTGGTCAGATTCGCTTCCTCATCCTCGACGAAGGCGACGAAATGCTTAAGATGGGTTTCATTGAAGACATTGAGCAGATTATCGCCGCCACCGACGCCAGCCAGCGCCAGACGATTCTGTTTTCGGCCACCGTCTCCAAAGAGATCCGCGGCCTAGCCCAAAAGTATATGCGCGACGCCATCTATATTCACATCGAATCGGAGCAGATGACCGCCGACAGCGTTCGCCAGCGGCATTATGTGATCAAACAGCACGACAAAATCGCCGCCCTTAGCCGCGTCCTCGAAGTCGAAATGCCCCAGAGCGCGCTGATCTTTGCCCGAACCAAAATCGGCGCGGCCGAATTGGCCGAACAGCTGATCGCCCAAGGTCATCCGGCCGTCGCCATTCACGGCGATTTGTCACAGCAGGAGCGCGAGCGCATCGTCGGCCGCTTTCGGCAGGGGCATTCCAGAATACTGGTGGCTACCGATGTCATGGCGCGCGGCGTTGATATTCCAGCCGTGTCTCATGTCGTCAATTATGACATCCCCCAGCTTGCTATTGAATATGTGCATCGCATCGGGCGCACTGGACGCGCCGGCCGCGCCGGCGACGCCATCACCCTGATTACGCCCAGACAGCGCCGCGCCCTGAAAATCATCGAAAATTACGTCGGCCATCCCATTGAACGGGCGCAGCTGCCCAGCCGCGAGCAAGTGCTGGAGCTTCGGCGGCGCCAGTTCAAAAATCGCCTGGTCGAACAAATCCAAGCCGCCGATGGCCGCTATGACGAGATGCTGGAAGAACTAAGCGAGATGGGCTATTCAATGGAGCAGGTGGCGAACGCCCTCATCAGCATCCTGCGCGCCGAGGAAGCCGCTGAATCCCTGACCGACATCAGCGATATCAGCGCCGACCGCAAGCCGCGCCGACCGCGCCGAGAGTCCAGACATGGCGGCCCTAGCGAACGAGGACGGCGGCGGCGCGGACGGCAAGAGTCCGGCATGGTGCGGCTGATTATCCCCGTCGGCAAAGCCAATGGCGTCCGCCCCGGCGACGTCGTCTATAACATTGCCAGCGCCGCGCAAATTCCCGGCCGCGTCATCGGCCATATCGACATCCAGCAAAACAAAACCTTTGTCGATGTGCCCGAAGAGCACGTCGAAGCCGTATTGGCAAAGGGCAAAAAAGTCACCATCCGCGGCCGAACCACCCGACTCAAACTAGCGTAGTCGGCCGCTTATCGGAGGCGCTTTATGCCAATCCTGCGTCAACGCGAATTAGACATCATCAGCAGCCACCCCCGCCAGACCGAACGATTGGGCGCCGCGCTGGGGAAGCTGCTGCGGGCGGGGGACAGGATTTGCCTTTCGGGAGACATCGGCGCCGGCAAGACAGTCTTCAGCCGCGGCATCGGCCAAGGCTGGGGCGCCGCTGTGCCGCTGACCAGCCCAAGCTATAATCTGGCGCATGAGCATCAGCGCGCCGCCGATGACCAGCGGCTTTGCCATCTCGATTTTTATCGCATCAGCGGCGCCGCCGAAGCCCAGTCGATGGGCCTCGACGATATTCTGGACAGCCAGGCCGTGGCCCTCTTTGAATGGCCCGAACGGATTCAAGACATTTTGCCGTCGCGCCATTTATGGATTGACATCAAAGTCATCGAGACATCAAGGCGCAATTTTGTCTTTGAAGCCCACGGCCGGCGCTATGAAACGCTGATTGATGAATATCAGCGGTTGATATTCAGTTCGCGCTAAACAAGGAACCGCCATGCTGCTGGCAATCGACACCGCCACCCAAATTATCAGCCTTGCCCTCCACGACGGCGATGCGCTGCTGGCGGAATACACGCTGTCCGTCGGCAGAAGCCACAGCGCGCGCCTGGCGCCGATGATCCAGCAGATAATGGCCCAGTCCGATGTGACCGCCGCCGACTTAACCGCCATGGCCGTATCCGTCGGGCCAGGGTCATACACCGGCCTCCGCATCGGAGTCGCGCTGGCCAAGGGCATGGCGGCCGGCGGCGCTATCCCGCTGGCGCCGGTTTCGACGCTGGACACCATCGCCGCCGGGCAAGCCTTCTGCGACCCGCGGACCGCCCTGGTCGCGCTGGTGTCAGCCGGGCGCAATCGAGTAATATCGGGCGAATACCGCGCCAAGCAAGGCCGCTGGACCGCGCATGGCCCCGCCCAGCTGCAAAGCTGGGACGACCTGCTGGCATCCTGTGACCTTTGCCAGCTTCCCGTCTGCCTGACCGGTGAAATCACCGAGCAAGGTTTGGCGGCTTTGCAGTCGGCTGTGGCCGCCGGACAGGCCATCCGCCTGCTCCCGCCGGCGGCCCGCTGGCGGCGCGCCGGTTTTCTGGCTGAAGAAGCCTGGCGCCGTCTGCGCGCGGCCAACGGCGAACAGAGTTTCGCCGCGGAGCAGGTGATGCCCATTTATCTCAAATCGCCGGGTTAAGGCAGCCGCAGATCCCAGGCTTCCAGGTTCGCCATAAACTGATGCGCGGTCATATCCAGATGCACCGGCGTCACGCTGACATACTGGCGATGCACCGCCCATACATCAGTGCCGATTTCATCAGTATGGCCAGCCGGCGATTCCCCCTCGACGCGCACAATCCCAGCGCTGACCGGCCGCAGACGGTCGCGGTAAATCCGTATTCCCTGACGGGTGAGGCGAATCCCCCGCAAGTCCTCCATCCGCGCCGCTTTGGGGACATTCACATTCAAAATCGTAAAAGGCGGAAGCCCCTGCCGCAATACTTGCTTCACAATCAGAACCGCGGCGCCGGCCGCCACGCGGTAATCCTCAAGGCAGTCAGCCTCATGGTCGGACAATGAAACGGCGATGGCCGGCAGTCCATGAATGGCGGCCTCCAGCGCGGCGGTGACGGTGCCGCTGTAGGTCAGGTCCTGTCCCATGTTTTCGCCGCGGTTGATCCCCGAAACGACAATATCCGGCCGCCGCTCCACCAGCCCCAGCATGGCAACGGCGATGCAGTCAGCCGGCGACCCAGAGACAACTAAAGTTGGAATGCCGCCGCCGATTGTCGCTCGGTCGTAATGAATATCCTGATGAAGCGTTTTCTTATGGCCGCTGGCGCTCTGATTGCTGCCCGGCGCCGCCGCCTGCACATCGCCAAGCTCGCGCATCGCCAAGGCCAGCGCCAGGATTCCCGGCGCGTCATAGCCATCGTCATTGGTCACCATGATAGAAGTCATGGGCTGCCTTTCTCTTTGCTGTTCGGGCTATGAGCAGCCGCCCTGCTGCAAGACGTACTCTTCGGCAGTGGAAACGTTGTCGTCTTCATTGGATTCATCAACCTGATTAGGAATATCCACAGTGACGCGGATGGACTGCGTCTCGTTATAGTGGATACCGACCGTGAGACTTGCCGAGGCGGTGAACGTTCCGCCGGCGGCGATGGCTGGGAACACCGTTACTGCGCTCTCCAAGACCTCGCTCGTGCTCTTCAATATCGCTTCCATCCTAATCCAGCCGCCTGGCGCCGCCGCGGCTGTGCCTTCGTTGTGGACAGTCACGTTAATCCGCGCCGATTCTCCACAGACCAGCGGATGCGGATCAATCGCAATGTCGCCGACAGCTAGGTTGACCCCAGTATCCAACGGCAGGCCGGCGATATCCCCGGTCACGCTCACCGACTCGGCATAAATCCAGGCATCCCTGCCGTTATAGCGGATTTTGTACCAGTCTCGGGCTGGATTCACCGCCACGATTTCAACTTCCTGATCGGCGGCGAGATTGCCCAGCGGCGGGTCAAATCGGGTGCCGGGCCCGGCGCGCAGATTAGCCGCGGTGGTGACCTTGGCCGAGAGCGCGCCAAGCGGCGGTGAAGGCGCGTCCATTGTCGGCGTCGGCGAAGGCGCGGCTTCGGATTCGGCCGCCGATGCCGCCGCCTCATCCGCGCTTGGCTCGCCGCCGACTGCCAAGCCAGAACTCGTCTGGTCAATCACGGTCACGGTGACCGTTTCGCGGGTGACCGCGCCATCGCCGCGTTCGGCCGCGACCGCAATTTCGTATTGTCCGGGAATGCTGGTTGGCCAATCAATTTTAACCGAAAACCCAGCGGCGCCGGCTTCATTTGGATTCGGCTGCTCGCCGACCAGTTCATCATCCAGCAGCACGCTGACCCGCGCCAGATCAGGGCCGGCATTTTCGATTCGCGCTTGAATAATGACCGTCGCGCCGGCCAGAAAAGTTTGGTTGGGCAGCGGTGACGCGATGCGTATCACCGGCGGGCCTTCAAATACCGCGCCGCCGCCGCCCGACGGCGACGTCAGGCTGCATCCAGAAACGATCATCAAAACCCAGATCAACATCAGGCGCGATACGCGGGTCATGCCCGATTTCATACCCTGTCTCCTGCTGCAAATGCGCTTGTGCCAAGCCACTTTATCAGAAACCCGGCCAAATTGCGAGTTGCATTACCCGGCTGTTTGCCGCGCGCTTTTGTTTCTGCGCCGCATTGGGTAACATAAGCTGCCATACAGGAGGCGGGCCATGGACAAAATCGCGCTATTGCAGGACAAACGCATCATCCTGGCGGTCTGCGGCAGCATCGCCGTCTACAAATCGGTTGACCTCGCCAGCAAGCTGACACAGGCCGGCGCGCAGGTGGATGTGATCATGACTGCGGCCGCCCGCCGTTTCATTACGCCCCTGACTTTTCAAAGCGTGACCGGCCGCCCAGTGCATACCGACCTTTGGCAGACGGATCATCATATCGCTCATGTCGGGCTGGCGGAAGGCGCGGCCCTCATGGTGATCGCCCCGGCGACCGCCCATACGATAGCCCGGCTGGCGAACGGGCTGGCTGATGACCTGCTGACGGTCACAGCGCTGGCGACCAGCTGCCCGATGATGATCGCGCCGGCGATGGACAGCGGCATGTACGACCATCCAGCGACCCAAGCGAACATCGAAACCTTGCAGCGGCGCGGCCTTCATCTGATTGAACCCGAAGTCGGACGCTTCGCCAGCGGCTTGAGCGGCAAGGGCCGTCTCCCAGAACCCGCCGCCCTCATCGGCCATATCCGCCGCATCATCGGGCTGGATGGCGAGCTTGCCGGACACAAGCTGGTTGTCACCGCCGGCGGCACGCGGGAAGCGCTGGATCCAGTGCGCTTCATCACCAACCGCTCTTCGGGCAAACAGGGCTATGCCATCGCCCAAGCCGCATTGGACGCCGGCGCCGAAGTCGTCTTGATTTCAGCCGCCAGCCACCTCCCGCCCCCAGTTGGTCTTACCCTGCTGTCGGTCGATTCTGCCGAGGAGATGCGCGGCGCCGTGCTGAAGCATGCCGCCGAAGCGACCGCGCTGGTTATGACGGCCGCCGTCGCTGATTACAAACCCCTGGCGGTCGCCGATGAAAAAATCAAGAAGGCGGATGACGACCTGCGCCTGGCGCTGGCGCGAACGCCCGATATTCTGATGGCGGTCAAGAAACAGCGCGCCGAAACCGGCTATCCTATGATTGTGGTCGGATTCGCCGCCGAAAGCCAAAACCTGGTCGAAAACGCCGCCGACAAGCTCCAGCGCAAGGGACTCGACCTCTTGATCGCTAATGACATCACCGCCGCCGATGCCGGTTTCGCCGTCGACACCAACCGCGTGCTGGTGCTGGATATGGACGGCGGCCTGCATCCCATTGAACGCACCAGCAAAGCCAATATCGGCGCCTACATCATCGAACGGATTGAAGGCTTGCTGGACTGAAACGGTCAGCCAAACCGCAAGCCCTTTTCGCGCAGTTCATGCACCGCGCGGCAATGGGCGATATAAGCCGCCAAAGTCTGCTTATTGCCGATCTGATAATAAGGAATAAGGCCAGGAACGCCGGCGGCGGCAAAGCCATCCTGCTCATGTGTAACGCGCGCGCCTTGCTCAAGCGCCGCAAACGCCAGCCGAATGGTCGTTTCACCCGGCCAGTCAGGCGCGCGCCAAGTGCAGCGCAAGGCCGTCGGCGGCTCCCAGACGGTGATTCGGCCGATGGTGCATTCGCTGTCATCAGTAAAGGTCTCATAATAGCGCCCGCCCAATTTCGGCTCAAAGCGAATGCGGCGCGGATGGGTCGTCTTGGGCGCGAAGCTGTAAGGAAAAACACCTTGCCGCGGCCACCAGACATCCATCTTATAAACATAAATCTCAAAAGCCTCATCCAGCGCGAGCGGCACATCAGCTTGAATGCGGGTATCTGGCATCGCTATGCCTGCCCTTCATTCGCGCCCAAGTCGGCAGATTTAGGTTCAATTTCAAATAAATTGCGCGAGCGAAAGAAGCATACATCAAATGCCATAAAAAAATTGACCTGTCCCAGGATTAAGGGAATTCCCTCTGCCCGCGTCCATGCAAAAGCCAGTTTAGCAGCGGGCATATTGGCAACTGCTGCTTCAATGATGATGCCCCTGGCTTCCAGATTGGCCAGATTGCCAGACAGTTGCATAACAATTTGCTGTTTCTCCCAAATTCCACCTAATTCCAGGCCAAGTTCATGCGGCAAAACATTCACATCTGCGCCAGAATCAAGCAACCCAAGTGTCTGGCGTTTATGCTGGTTATAGCTTAATGTAATGGGTACAAAAGGACGCAAACCCCTCGTGCCTTGTGCGTTCGGAATCGAGAGATACGGGAATTGCTGTCGTTCAGCCATTGTCTTCCTGCTCATCATCTAGCATCCGAAGCAGCGTTTTGGCCGCTTCCGGCGCATCATAAGGAGACCACACATCATAGCTTGCCCCAAATTTGAAATAGCTTGCTTCTTCAACCGCCAGTTCATCGGTCAGCATTTGAATAATCGCGAGCTTGTCCGTACGGCCAAGCTGTTGCAGTTCATCCAGAAGTTCGCGCGAAATCACAGTTCATCTCCACCTTTGCATTGCTCCCAGTTATTTTATCACAAAGATGCGCCCGAAGCGCCATAATTTCCTTGCCATAGCCCAAGGATCTCATGTACACTAGACTTTGATGCGCCCCGACAATGAAGCCGAACGGAATTCTTTCCTATGTTTGAAGATGTACAGCAGGTCACCCGCTCCCTGCGGCAGCAGCAATATATCGCCACAGATGAAATCTCGACCGTGCTTTTCCTGGCGGATAAACTTGGCAAGCCGCTGTTGGTCGAAGGGCCGGCCGGGGTCGGCAAAACCGAATTGGCGAAAGCCTGGTCGTCCGCCGCCGATAAACCCCTGATTCGCCTGCAATGCTATGAAGGGCTGGACGAAAACAAGGCTTTATATGAATGGGAATATGCCAAGCAGATGCTCTATACCCAGCTGCTGCGCGATAAATTAAGCGATTTGCTGGCATCAGCCGAAACCCTGCATCAAGCCGCCGACCGACTCGGCGCCGAAGACGATGTGTTCTTCAGCGAACGTTTCCTGCTGGCGCGTCCCTTGCTGGCAGCCTTGCAAAGCGAAACGCCCGCCGTGCTTCTGATTGACGAAATTGACCGCGCCGACGCCGAATTCGAGGCCTTCCTGCTCGAAATTTTGAGTGACTTCCAAGTCTCAATTCCCGAATTGGGGACGATCCGCGCGACGCATCACCCCGGCGTCGTCTTGACCAGCAACAACACCCGCGAGCTTTCCGAAGCCCTGAAGCGCCGCTGCCTGTACCTGTTTGTCGATTATCCCGGCCACGAAGCCGAACTTAGCATCGTCAAAATGCGCGTCCCCGAAATGAGTGACAAGCTCGCCAATCAGACGGTAGAAGTAGTGCAAGGCCTGCGCCGCCTGGATTTGAAGAAAAGCCCAAGCGTTTCCGAGACCATCGACTGGGCCCGGGCGCTGATGATGCTCAATGCCGACAGCATCGACCAAGAGACACTGGAAACCACGCTGACCGT
Organism: Phototrophicaceae bacterium; assembly: GCA_965243515.1. GTDB lineage: Bacteria > Chloroflexota > Anaerolineae > Aggregatilineales > Phototrophicaceae > UBA6055. The sequence continues at coordinate 62,558 of OZ251572.1, forward strand.
CCTGCTCAAGCACGAAAGCGACGTACAGAAAGCCCGGCGGCGGATGATGCGCGGCCGCGACGATGACTTAGACCACGGTCGAGGCCGACGGCGCTCTGACTGGAATTGAATCCGCCTGAAAAACACAAAATCGCCAAAGATGAGCGCCATAAAACAATGAGCTTAACCAACGAATCCATCCAGCATCCCCAGATTTTCACTCGATTTATTTTCCGCCTGCCGCTCTATATCTATAAATTGGGCTGGAGTCCGGTGATGCGTTGGCTGCCGCTCCTTATCTTGACCACCAAAGAGCGCCAAAGCGGCCAGCCGCGGCATACCGCCCTCGAATATCGGCGGCATGGCAGCAAGTATTACGTTGTTTCTGGCTGGGGCAAAGACGCCGACTGGTATCAGAATGCGATGCAGCGCCCGCGCGTCACCATCCAGCGCGGCTCGCAGGTCTTTGACGCGACCGCCCAGCCAGTTGAAAATCCAGCCGAGGCCTTGGGCGCCCTGTATATGTTCAGCCGCAATTCCTGGCTTTATGAGACGCTCTTCGCCCGCATGAATTCAGCGCATACAGCCGACCTGAACACCCTTGCCGAAGTCGTCGAAGAATTCACAGTGGTGCGGCTGGAGCCAAGCGACGGCAATCCCGAACTGCCGCCGATTCCGCTCTTTAGCCAGCCGACGCGGCGGCTTGCGCTGGCTTTTGTGCTGCTGATGGGCTTGGGGCTGCTGCTGTCTCTGCGGCGACCAACCAGCCGAAAACAGGCGAATGGATGACGCGATGAATTTTCTTAGAAATTTGTTCGGCGGCGGCGCATCCACTGACCGCGGCATTTATTTTTATGTCCAGCCCAAGATGTGCCAAGAGATTCTGCGGATTCGGGTAGACCCGATGAATGATTTATCGCGCACCGATGAAGGCAGCGGCTATTGGGTGCGTAAAGTCGCCAGCGGTTATCGCTGCCCGTTCCAAGCCGAAGTCGAAGTCTATTTCGACAAAAACCGGCGCGTCATCAGCGCCGAAGTCACCAACGGTCAGCTGGTCAGCGAAGATGATTGGCTGGCAAGGCAAGCCGGCGACAAGCGCAAATAACCGCGCCGCCGCTAAACCTCCCCGATATCGACAGCCTGCGCCAGCGCCGGCATGCCAAATTCCATGCGAATGCGATCCTCAATCGTATTCGACAGCCCGGTGTTTTGACGCAGGAAATGCTTGGCGTTTTCGCGCCCCTGCCCCAGCAGTTCATCATTGTAGCGATAGAAAGCGCCGCGCTTGTCGATGATGTCAAGTTCGGTGCCGATGTCGATAATCTCGCCGGTTTTGCTGATGCCCTGATTAAACATAATGTCAAATTCGCATTCCTTGAAAGGCGCCGCAACCTTGTTCTTCTTGATTTTGACGCGGGTGCGGTTGCCAACAATGCTGCCAGTGTGCTTGATCTGCTGAATGCGGCGGATGTCAATCCGCACGCTGGCATAGAACTTGAGCGCGCGGCCGCCCGGCGTCGTCTCTGGACTGCCGAACATCACCCCGACCTTCTCGCGCAGCTGATTGGTGAAAATCACGCTGACGTTGGACTGCTTGATCGCGCCCGCCAGCTTGCGTAAAGCCTGACTCATCAGACGCGCCTGCAAGCCAACATGAGAATCGCCCATCTCGCCTTCAATTTCGGCCCGCGGCACCAAAGCCGCCACGCTGTCAATAACAATGACATCCAACGCGCCCGAACGCACCAGATGCTCGGTGATTTCCAGCGCCTGCTCGCCGGTGTCCGGCTGGGAGACATAAAGCTGCTGAATATCAACGCCTATCTTTTCGGCATAAAGCGGATCCAACGCGTGTTCCATATCGATAAAGGCGCAGATGCCGCCGGCCTTTTGCGCTTCGGCGGCGATGTGCAAACAAAGCGTGGTCTTGCCCGAACTTTCTGGGCCATAGATCTCGGTGATGCGCCCGCGCGGCACGCCGCCAACGCCCAATGAAATATCAACGCCCAGCGACCCCGTGGGAATAGCGTCGATCTGCAAATTGGCCCCGGCGCCCAGATTAAAAATCGTGCCATCGCCATAACGTTTGGTGATGTCGGTCAGAGTGGCATCCAATGCCTTCTGCTTGGCCGCAACATCGGCATCATCGAAAATATGAGTTTCCTTGACTGCTTTTCTCCGTTTTGCCATCGCTCGTGTCCCTCCGTTCATTTGATTGCCCTCGCATAAGTATAGCCGCTTTGCCGTTTTCGCGCCACTCAATATAGAATAGCGCATTTGTTCTAATCTGGCAAGGATGAATATCGAAAATGTGCAATTTTGTCAAAAATGTTTTATAGTAGGGTTGGATAGTCTTGATCAAATTGTGCATAAAGGAATAGAAATGAAGTTTAACCGTTTTGCTCTCATCTTGCTGGTTTCAGCGTTCTTTTTCTCTTTCTCTCTTGTCCAGGCACAGGCGCTTAGGCGGTTGCCGGCGCCGAGCAATTTCTATGTTGGTTCGGGCAGCATCGTGTACTGGGACGCAGTGCCAGGCGCGATCGGCTATCGGCTGCGCTGGCGACCGTCGGATGGCGGCGGCCGCGTGCAGCTGGATGGTCAATATCACACCGGCTACCGAATCGGCGGCCTAAAGATTGGTAAGACTTATCGAGTATGGGTGGCGGCGCTGACCAACGCCGAAGGCTACCGGACGCTGGGAACTTGGAGCGGGCCTTTGACGCTGGATTTAAGGCCAACGGCTACACCAACCGCGACGCCAACATCGACAAACACGCCAACAGCAACGAATACGCCGACGGCGACCGCGACTCCCACGCCGGTGACGCCTCAACCTTTGCCGGCGCCGCGCAATCTGCGACTTGTTTCAGGCAGCACGGTGGCTTGGGATGCGGTGCCAGGCGCGCCGAGGGGTTATCGCCTGCTGCTGTATCTTGGCGGGCGGGCAGTTAGGACGACGGCGACTCGGGTAACCCAATACACATACATGAACTTGGAAGTTGGCGTGATTTATGAGGCCGTGGTGATAGCGCGGGGCGATGGCGGACGTTACCTGAACAGTGGGCCGAGCAATCGTTTGCGCCTGGAACTGAAGCCGACGGCAACACCAACGGCAACGTCGACGGCAACAAATACACCAACACCAACGAATACCGCAACGAACACAGCGACACCGACCGCAACGAGTACAGCAACGAACACAGCGACGGCTACTGCCACGAATACAGCGACAGCGACATCCACGAACACGGCAACAGCAACGTCGACAAATACAGCGACACCAACACCAACGAATACGGCAACGGCGACCGCAACCAATACAGCGACGGCTACTGCCACGCCGACGGCAACGGCAACGAATACGGCAAAACCAACGAAAAAGCCTAAGCCAAAACCAACAAAAACACCCCGACCGACAAATACGCCTATACCGCCGCCAGAGCCAACGGATACGCCAAGGCCGGATCCCACCGCTACGGAAGACACGCGCGATCTAGAGTGTCTCACTTCAGACTGGGTTTCTTACATTGAGAACAGGCCTGACATCGAAAACGTTCCCTTTTGTTCATATTCTTGTCGAAAGCAATGTTGTATAGGTAGTTCAGGCAACCTAAATGAAAATCGTTGCTGGAATCATTCGTGCGACCCTGTCGCTATAATTTGTGTCTAAGTTACTATGCGAAGACACGTCTACAACTGGACGCTTGAGGGGTAATGCCCTAGCGCACGGTACGCGCGGGGAGGGATTTTCTCTCCCCGTCCCTTATTGTAGACAAATGCGGCCTTTTGGATTATAATGTCGGCAAGAAACGGCGAGGGCGGACATGTACGACAACTATCCCGAACACGATGTGCCACAGCAAAACATCATCCAAATGTTCTTCGCCCAGCGCTGGAGCGCGATTGTCATCGAAATGGCGATGGCGATTGTCATTTCGGTGGCCGCCGGGCGCGCCTTTGATTTCTTTGGCCCCATTGATGCCCAAACAGACAATCCGCCGCAGGAACAGGCCATAGATGCCATCCAAGCCTATGAAATAGATGACGTCCGCCAAGGACCATCTGCCGAAGCCGAAGCAATGGATGATCTAGTTTCTGATTATGCCAATATGTATTTGACTATCGCCGCAGTATATGATATATTCGGTTATCCAGCCGCCGCGGCGGCGAATTATGAGAAATATCTTGAATTCGCTGGCGAAAACGCGAATCATGTGTTACACTTGCGCTTAAGCGCGTTGCGCGGTAAAATTGGGCAATAAACTGGCAGCGCTGCACTGCCAGATGTGTTATACTTAGTTGAAGCAGTTCCAACTGTGTTTGTTGTAAGGTGATAGTGCGAGGTGCGAACGATGACCAAACGATACCCGGAATATGATATTCCAAAGCAGTCTGTTAAAGACCGCATTCTTAGCCAGCGTCCAAGCGCCCTTGTTATTGAGGGATTGCTGGTGCTGGTCGCCATTGTTGTTACCGTCGGATTCCTGTCTCCAGCAGCGCCCGTCGAAGATAACCGCGACGAAGTGATTGCAGAGCTTGGAGCCATCATCGCCGCTCAAGAAGCTGCTTTGGCAGATGCCACAGATGCAGCCGGCCTGTTGAGCGCGTCAGCCATTAAGAATATGGCATGGTCAAACCTGTCGAACGAGGAATATCGTTCCGCAGCCGCCATGTACAGCATTCTCATCGCCGAAGGTGAGGCCGATGTCCAAACCTACGCGGCCCGCGGGTTTGCCTACAGCAAGTTGGATGAGCATGCTCTCGCCGCCCAGGATTACACCACCGCGCTGGAACTGGAGCCGAACAACCTGATGGCATTGAACAACCGATGCTGGGCATACAGCGAAGTCGGTCAGTATGACCAGGCTGTCGCTGATTGCAATCAGTTGATTTCACTGGCTCCCGAAGCCGACTTCCCGTTCCTGAACCGCGGCATCGTCAACGAGAAAATGGGCGATATGGACGCCGCCCTGAAGGATTACGCGCAATGGATTATCCGTCATGGCAGTCAGGCGACAACCAATGAGAACCTTGCCTGGATGGGCAGCCTGGAAGTCCCGATGAATGACGGCCATGTCTATTTCTTCCCCTTCAGCGCCAGCGCCGGCCAAGACATTGTCATAACGGCAGTCAGCGTTCAGCGCGATGTCGATGCCGACCCGCTGCTGGTCATCCTTGGCCCTGACGGACAGCCTTTGACGGCGAACGACGACACCGGTCAATGGTGGGACAGTTATGTCAGCTTCCAGGCGCCCGCAAGCGGTCAATACACGGCTGTGATGACCCATGCCGGCGGCAGCGCTGTTGGCAAGGTCGAAGTCTCGCTTGATATCGCTGGTGAACTGACCATTGGCAGCGACATCGCCAGCTACAAGCGCGAAGCCTTTACGGCCTTGATGGCTGGGGATTATCAGGCGGCGCACGACCTCTTCCGTCAGGCGCTAAGCCTCAACAGCCGCGATGCCGAATCCATGAACTGGGCTGGCGTCGCCCATCGCTATATGGGCGAATACGACGAAGCGCTTAGCCACATCAGCATGGCCATGCGGCTCGACAGCGACTATGCCCTGCCTTATCTTTCGCGCGGCATCACCTACGAAATGATGGGCGACGCCGCCGCCAGCGCCACCGATTATTATCACTACGCGCTCCGCAACCGCAGTCGCAATTTCTTCCACCGCGAACTTGCGGGTGACAGCTGGTTTGAACTGACGATGCGCCAGGGCTGGGTCTACAACATCCCCTTCCGCGCCACCGCCGGCCAAACTGTGGACATTGACGTCGCGACAGCCGAGCCCGGATTTGTCGATCCCCTGATCATCCTGATCGGGCCCGAAAATCAGGCGCTTATTGGTGATGATGACATTTCGCGCAACGAATACGATGCCAGCATTGACGGCTTTGAACTGCCAGCCGATGGTCAGTACACTCTGATTGTCAGCCATGCCGAAGGCGGCTCCAATGGCACCGTCAGCGTTGATCTGGACATCCATGAGCGGGCTGTGTCAGCATACGGCTACGGCGGCTGCCCCAACAGCGGTCACTAAAGCCGACTAACGCGAACTCCAAAGAGGGCAGGTCGAATGACCTGTCCTTTTTGCTGTCACCGCGGCGGTTGGGCAGACCGCCAGCGTCTGCTATAATCCAAAATCGGCTGACAGGAAGAATCACCATGATTATTCATACATTCTCGATTGTGGCTTATTCCGCCGTCGAAACCGCTTGGGGGATTGCTGTCGCCAGCAAGTTTCCGGCGGTCGGGGCGGTGGTGCCATGGGCAAAAGCGGAAGCCGGCGCCGTGGCGACCCAAGCCTATGCCAAGCTGGGTTATGGCCCCGATGGCCTGCGGCTGATGGGCGCCGGCAAATCAGCCGATGAGACGCTGAATATCCTGCTGGCCGACGATGAACTGCGCGGCAGCCGCCAGGTCGGGCTGGTCGATGCGCGCGGGCAGGCCGCCGCCCATACCGGCGCCGACTGCCATGAGTGGGCCGGCCACCGTATCGGCGACGGGTTTTCGGCGCAGGGCAATCTGCTGGCTGGGGAAGCCGTCATCGACGCTATGGCGGCCGCTTATCTAACAGCCGAAGGAGAACTGGCTGACCGGCTGGTGGCCGCCCTGCGCGCCGGCGAAATCGCTGGCGGAGATCGGCGCGGCAAGCAGTCGGCGGCGGTGCAGGTCGTCCGCCCCCAGGGTGGCTATGGCAATGACAACGACCGCTATCTTGATTTGCGCGTCGATGACCTGGATGAGCCGGTCAAACGCCTGATGGAACTGGTCGACCTGCATCATCTCTATTTCCAGACGCCCAAGCCCGAAGACACCCTCGCGATTGATGACAAAATCGCCCGTGAATTGCAGGCGATGATGATTAAGCATGACTATATGACCGGCGAAATCAACGGCGTCTGGGATGAGGTCTGCCAGCAGGTCTTTTGGCTGCTGATAGCCAATGAGAACCTGGAGATGCGCTGGACACTGGAAAAGAACCGCCATTCGATTGACCGGATGGCGCTGGATTATCTGCGAGAACGGCTAGGCTAGGCGCCCAAAGCCATGTGCCTGCGCCTCCTTGTCATCCTGCTGGCAGGCTGTCTGCAATTCCACCAACTCACGCGCGATAGCCGCTTTCATCCCGATGAAGCCCTGTTTATGAGCTTTGCCCGCCATGCGGCTGTGAATGGCGACTGGATGCTTGCCGGCCCGCTGGACAAACCGCCGCTGTCAATCTATTTCAGCGCGGCGAGCATGGCTTGGGTCGGCAATACCACCGATGCCGGCGGCGTCTTGCAGCTGGATGTCCATCGCGGCGAATTCGCCGCTCGGCTGCCCAATGTCCTGCTGGCTGTCACGCTTTGCGCTTTGATGATGCGGCTGGCGCGGGATATTGATGGCCGCCAAACGACCGCGCTCTGCGCCGGACTGCTGATGGCGGCATCGCCTTATACGCTGGCTTTCGCCGCCACGGCCTTTACCGATATGAGTTTGCTGTTCTGGTCGACGCTGGCGCTTTGGCTGGCTGTCAGGCGGCGTTTTGGCATCGCCGGCCTTGCGCTTGGGCTGGCATTCTGGAGCAAACAGCAGGCTTTGTGGGCTGCGCCGCTGATTGTCATCTTCATCCGCCGGCCGTTCCGGCGGCGATGGCTATTCTCCCTGTCGGGACTCCTGGCATTGCTGCTTCTGTGGGATGCGGCCCGCCCGGAAACCAGCGTCTTTCTGCTGGGCGCGGCGCACAACGTCCCGACTTCCCTAACCGCGGATCCATCCACCTGGCTTACGCGTCTGACCGAGTGGCTTCGGCTGGGGTCATGGCTCGCCGCGCCGCCCCTGCTGACGCTGACGCTGGTCATCATGGCCGCGGCTGGCTGGATAAAACGCGGCCAGGCCGGCGGCGCGGCAAACGCTAAGAAACTGCTGCTGTACATCCTCGCGTACCTCGCGCTGCATACCCTGGCCGCCTTTAATCAGTATGACCGCTATCTGCTGCCGATTTTGCCGCCCTTTGTTTTGCTGATGGCCGGCGGACTGGCGCGGCTCATTGACCGCCGGCGGCGATTCGCCGCTGTGGTGGCCGGGCTGCTTGTTTTGTCGGCGCTTTGGTCATTGAACAGCGCCCTGCCGATTGGCGGCGACAGGGGCAAGCATGATGGGATTGACCAACTTGCCGATTATCTCAACAGCAAGCCAGTGGCGACGGTGATTTATGACCCTTGGCTGGGCTGGGAACTGGGATATTACATGGGGCCATGGAGCGACAAGCGGCGCGTCCATTATCCAAGTCCGGATGCCCTGGTCGCCGGCGCGCTGGCCTTGGATGAAAGCGGCCCGCGTTATCTCGCCGCGCCGGCCGACCAAGCGATTGATTCGTGGCTGGAGGCTCTCTTAGCGGCTGGATTTTCAGTGTTTGCCGATCTTCAAAGCGAACGTTTCGCGGTTTATCGCCTGCTGCCGCCGACTTTTACAGGCAAATATCCCAATAATTAAGTTTTTCTGTTACACTGGAATAGAACCTTCACTGTTATTTTGAATCGAGGAGGGGACGATGGAATTGCTGAAAGACCCGAACGCTGTCTATCTGCTGTTGATGGCTGGGTTATGGATCAGCGCCACCGGGACGTATATCCCTGGCACCGGCATCGCGGAAATCGGCGGCGTCGGCCTGCTGCTGGCGGCGCTCTATCTGATGACCCTGCTGGCAGTGAACTGGGTCGCGCTGATTGCGCTGGTTGTCGGCGCATCGCTGTTCTTCCTGCTGCCCCTGCTCAAGCCGGACTGGGTGCGCTTTGCCGAAGCCGGCTTGGGATTGCAGGCGCTCGCCAGTTTCTTTCTCTTTGCCAACGCGGCCGTGTCGCCGCTGCTGATTGCGCTGGGAGTTCTGCTGGCCTGGCTCTATCATCGCACCATTCTGCGCGCCATCCTCAAGCAGCAGGGCGAATTGTCCTCGACGCAGAAGGATGAATTTCTGGTCGGCGCGCGCGGGCGGGTGATGAAAACGATTGAAGACCGCGGCACGGTGCAGGTCAATGGCGAGCTTTGGACGGCGCGCAGCCACGCGCGGCTGGAAAGCGGCGCCGAAATCGTGGTCACGCGGCAGGATGGGCTGGAACTGCACGTTAAAAAAGCGAAGCGCGATACAACCGCTTAGAAAAGCAGGAACCAATGATGGACAAGCCAAACTATTTTGAAGGAGAGCAGCATGAATGAACTGGGACAGGCTATTAACGCAGGCGGGATGGGGATTCTCTTGGTCCTTGTCATCTTGTTTGTCTTCTGGCTCGTGCGCCATACCATCCGCGCCGTCAAGGAATATGAACGGCTGGTCATTTTCTTCATCGGTCGCTTCCGCGCCGTTCGCGGCCCTGGGCTGACCTACGTCATTCCCTTCGTCGAGCAGGCTTTTAAGATCGACATGCGCGAGCGTTTTCTCGATATTCCACAGCAGACCGCCATCACCAAGGACAACGCCTCTATCGGCATTGATTTTCTGGTCTATTACCGCATCATGAATCCCGAATTGGCGACTACCAAGGTCGAAAACGCCGTCAGCGCGACCGCCAATATCGCGACAACCACTCTGCGGGCTGTGATTGGCGACATTGTGCTGGACGATGTGCTGTCGCGCCGCGAGCAAATCAATGACGTCCTGCGCGTCAAGCTGGACGAAACCACCGAACGCTGGGGCATGAAAATCACGACGGTCGAGATCCGCGAGATTGACCCGCCGCGGGCGATTCAGGAATCCATGAACCGCCAGATGAGCGCCGAACGCGACCGCCGCGCCGAAGTCACCCGCGCCGAAGGCGAAAAACAGGCGGCGATTGCGCGCGCCGAAGGACAGAAGCAGTCCGCCATCCTGGAAGCCGAAGGGCAAAAACAATCCCAGATATTGGAAGCCGAAGGCGAGCGTCAGGCGCAGATGCTGAAGGCCGAGGGCTATGCCGCCGCGCTGAAGGCGATTTATGTGCAGGCGCGCGATATCGACACCAAGACGATGGCGCTCCAATACATGGATATGCTGGAAAAAGTTGGCAGCAGCCCATCGACCAAGTTTGTCCTGCCGATGGAACTGACCGGCATGGTGCAGCGTTTCATCGGCACGATGGGCATGGGCGCCGGGATGTCCCTGCCGACCGAGACCAATGGCAGTCATCAGCATCAGTCGGATGCGGTCGATGTGGTCAAGGAAACCGCCGACGGCTAATCATCCCCCGCATTTTTGGGGAGCGAAGACGGCGGCTAGTCCAGGGTAATCTGCCAGGCTGTTACCCCTACTGTCACGCCGCCGTCCTTGACAAAGATGACCGGCGCCACCGCCTCATCCAAAGCGACGGAGCGCATCGGCGCGCCAATTTGCGAATCGTTAAAGAACGCGGTCACGCTGCCGCTGGTCGGGTCGCGGTCAAGGCGCAGGCGGGCAATCAGCGCGTTGACCGAACGCTGGCTGACGAAATTGGTTTCGCTGTTCTCATACAGCGCCAGGTTAATCACATTCGCCCCCACCGCCAGAATTTTGATGCCGGCGTTGTCGCCGCTGGATGTGCTTTGGAACAGGATGCCAAAGTAGACCTCGTCGTCGGACACCACCGCCGGGTTGGCGCTGCGAAGTGTCAAGGTAGCTTCAATGCGGCTTATTCGCCGCGGGGCATCATTGCCAAACTGTCGATTCAGCAGTTCAGCCGGAGGGAAGAAGAAGATCGTCTCGCCGCTGGTTTGGCTGTCTATTCCCAGCCGCCATGACCCGTCTTGCAGGCTGAAGCGGTCGTCATTCCAAAAGGGATCAGGCAGCGCATCGCGGTACAGCGCCAGCAAATCCTGCGACCCTTGCAAGCCGGCGGGCGGCAGCGTCGCCGTGGGGGTGCGGGTGACCGTTGGCGTATCCGATGGACTTGACGTCGCCGTCGGGGTATTCGTCGCCGCGGCTGTTTCGGTCGCCGTTGGGCTGTCGGTATCAGTGGCGGTTGGGCTTTCTGTATCAGTTGCCGCCGGCATATCGGTTTCGCTTTGCGTCGGCGCGCTGGCATCCTGGGCCTGGGTGACTTCTTTGGCCGGAGATGCGATAAGCAGGGCCGCCCCGACTGTCGTTTGCGCGCCATTCGGGCTTGGCGCGGCGGTCGGTGTCCGGGTAAGCGGCTCGGCAGTCATGGTTGGGCTGGGGCTGGCGGACGGATGCGCGGTCGGCGTAATCAGCCCAAGTTCAGCCAAAAAACTGTCAAAGTCGCCGCCGGCGCCCATGACAATCAAGCCGCCGATGATGATGACCGCGCCGATGAAACCGGCGCCGATAAGCAGCGCGCGGCTCAAACCGAATCGCTGACGCTTAGCCGAAACGGGTGGCGGTTCTGTCGGCGCCGATTCGCTTTCGGCCTCGGGTTCCGACAAGCCTTCATCGTCGGCCGCCGGCTGGTCGTCAACCGCCGGAAATTCGGGCGAGCTGTCAACAATGCGATACCAGCGGCGCAGCAGTGGATAGGTCGGATTGCGGTCAATAAACAGCGCCTTGAACAGTTCGTTCATCTTTTCCAGCTTGTGGCTGCGGCGCCGTTCACTGGTATAGATTTCCAGGAACTGGTCATAAGTGTCGCGCCAGCTAATCATCATTTTCGCTGGACTTTGCCCCAGAAGCTCTTCGGTGACGCGGGCTTGCAGATGAATCGCCTCGCGGATCAATTCCTGCGGCTCATCAAGCTGACGGTCGATCTCTTGGAGCATGCCGCGCCGCTTGACGCTAAGCTCGGCGGCGGCCGCCTGCAATTCCATCATCCAGGCGCGATAGCTGGCAAGGGTGATGCGGGCGCTGGATTCGGTTTCGGCAATGGCGCGTAGAATCTGCTCGATCTTGCCGCCGGCGGCCCGAAATTCAGCATCCGCCCAATGTTTAATCGCCGATTCGAGCGTGAGCAGGCTTTGTATGCCAGGGGCAAGCAAACGGGCGTGTGGGTTGCTGTCCAGCTGGCGGTAGAGTTCGTCGATGGCGCCGAGGATATGCTTGCCGTCGACGGTGGCGAAGATGTCCTGCGCGGCGAGCAGACTGCGGCGGCGGTCAATGAATTCGTCCAGGGTCCGCGTGGCGGCATGGCTTTCGCCGGTGTCGGGCAGGGCGCGGATGGCGGCCGCGCGCCAAAAGCCGGCGTCATCCAGCGCGGCGTCATAGGTATCCAGAACGCCCGACAAAATATACTGTGAAAAAAGAATCCGCAATGCCGCTGTGCTGCTGCTGCCAAAGACCTGCACCAAGCCCTGTCCCATTGCCTTGAGATAAGTATCTGTGCTGGGCATTTGGATGGCGAAGGCCGCTATCGTATCTGTTTCTGATTGGGAAAACAGATTTTCGATCTTCGTCAGCATATCTTGAGTGCGGCTTTCGCTTTCTACCCCGTTGCGCTCGACCCATTCCCGCAGTAAGCGCGAGACCTGCCAAAGCCGCTCGGCGATGCCGGATTCGTTTTCACTGCGGGCGATCTCCAAGGCCTGCTGCCCTAGACGCTCCGCATCCCCCAGCTGTCCGCGGTCAAAGGCCGCCCAGCCATCGGCCAGCGTCCGCCCCAGATGGCCGGGCACCGAATGCCTTTCCACATATTGGGCGCTTTCAACCACAGTCCGCAGCTGCTTGAACCAGTTGGAAAGGGCTGGGCTAATAGTGGCGACGGTTTGGGCCGCTTTTTCCAGGGATTGGAGGGCGGCCGTTTTATTGCCGGCGACAATCACCTCGCGATAGCGCTGCCATGCCTGGTCGGCAATGTGGATGCCATCCAGCATCTCGCTTAACATCTCATCAAACAGCTGCTCGGAAAAGGGCAGAAGCTCGTTTTGCTTGGCCTTCAGCCAATCCGCCAGATCAGCGCCGTCCACAGCCGGCACATACGTCTGGCTGGTTTGTAAAATCTCATACAGATGACTCAGGAAATCCTCAATTTGGTCCCAAACTGGATTGGGCGGGTCAATCGCGCGGCTGGCATCCACGGCGGTCAGCGCGTCGCGCGGGTTATTGGCGGCCTGTTTGCCGATAACGTGCATATTGTCCGCCAGCGCCATTGCCGCGTTCAAGGCGCGGGTCAGCGCATTGAGCGGCAGGCGGCGTTCGGAAAATTCATGCTGCAAGCTAAGGGTTTGCAAAATCGCATTCAGCGCGGTGATGCTGTCCACCACCTCGCGGTAGATGTCTCGCAAAAGATCGGCGCGCAGCTTCTCCATTTGGGCGGTTTCGTCGAGCGAGCGGTTAATCGCTTGCAGGATAGTGCGCGCCTCATCGACTGGAATGCCTTCAGCCTCCAACTGTCGGACCGCATTGTCGAGCCGCTGCAAATTGGGGCGCAGCAAAAGCACATCAGGGAAATGAGACGAGATGCGCTCGGCCATCCGCCATTGGACAGCGCCGACTCTTTCGTCATCCGGCGGCCGCAGCAAGAGCGTATTGGCGGCTTTATCAGGCTTGTACTCAAACAGCAGCGCGCGGCTGTCGGCGATGGCCGGCGGAAAGGCATCCAATCGGGCATCCATCAGCAAAATGCACCAATCCAGCAGCAGATGAACAATGCCGCTGGTTTTGGTGCCGGCGCGCTCGCGCAGTTCATTAAGCAAATCAGCCGCCCGCGGCCAGTTGTTGTTTTCCATATAAATCCGCACCGCATCCAAATCGGCCGACACCTCCAGATCGCGCAGCCGATTGACGGTGTCCTGGTAAGTGGCGCGGGCGACTGGATAGGCTGGATTCTGCCTCAGCGCTGATTCAACCCGCGTCTGCAAGGCGACAAGCTCATTGCGGGTCAAGTTCGGATTCTTGAGCCTTTCCATACTGCGCGAGACAATCTGGTTGCGCGCCTGCTCCAGCGGCAGACGATACCGCGATAAATCGGCATTCAGCGCGGTAAGCGATGAATAGCGATGGCGGATATTGGGGTGTACGGCTTTGCTGACGATTTCCTGCAAACGGGGGTGAACCTGTTCGGCATCCTTATGAAAATCGACCTCAAAGTCCGGGCCGGCATCGCGCGGGACTTCGACGCGGTAGCCCCCGGACAAAATAAAATACAGCAGTTCGCCAACTTGATAAACATCGGTCTGGCGGCTGATTCCCTGCAAGGTGACCTCATCGCCTTCCAGGAAAACGGCATTGCCCCAATCAATCACTTTCAGCGAGTAATCGTCGCGGTTCCAAAACAGATGCTTGGCATCGACATCGTTGTAGACGATATCCTTGTCGTGCGCCGATTGCAGCAGATGGATCAGCCCGCCGACGATCTCCAGCATCTCCAGTTCGGGCAAGCGCTGGTGCTTTGCCGCCAAAGCCGTCACTTCATCGGCGACGATGACGCCTTCAGCCCGTTCCATGACAATGTATTGATGCGGAATGCCGCCGACAAAAAACTGCCCCATGCCAAGCAGTTCAGTCAATACCGGATGCCCGGCCAGGCGGGTCAGGGCTTCGCGCTCGTTGATGATGCTGACTTCCTGCCCGGCGCGGATCGGCGGGGCGTCGTTGGGCGCCGGGCGCTTGATGACCACTGGGCGGTCATCCGATGCCGTATCAACCGCGCGCAGGGTTTCGCCAGAGCGGCCGCGCGGATAGATATAGTCATATCGGTAGCGGTTGTCAAATAAACTGTCCGCCATACCATTCATCCAACTGGGTTTGCGGTCAAAACAAAGCCGGCAGCGTCGGTTCTCTTGGGGGCATCGCCTGACGACGATGCACAGATGCTATTGTAACCCGAATCGAGGCTCGCGCAAGGGATATAGCGGCGTCTTTTTGGGATATACAAGCCTGAACTTGGGATATTTGCGCCGACTCGACCGCCGCGCCTAGCAAAAATGCCAATGGCTGTGTATAAACAGTTGCAGCTTGCTCAAGCTGGCAGACTAGAAGCCGACGACAGGCACGGCTGAAGGCTGCTGAAAATCTTTGCCCGTTTGGCTTGGCCGCATGGAAACATCAACGACGACTCAAATCCAAAAGACGCTGGCGCAGCTTCGCCGCCGAATCCTGCCTGACCTGACTCTGATTCTCTTTTTGGCGCTCTTGCCGCTGGTGATGTTTCATCAGCAAACGCTTGGCGGCCGTACCCTGCTGCCGACCGAAAACCTGTATCAGCATCTGCCGCATTCCGCCTATCGCCAAGTGGTTCAGGCGCCCGACATCCCGCACAATCACCTGCTGTCGGATATGGTTTTGCAAAATTATCAGTGGAAGTTTTTCATCCGCGAGCAGCTTGCTCAAGGCGAAATCCCTTTGTGGAATCCGCATCAGTTCGCTGGCATTCCCTTTCTAGCGGCTGGGCAGCATTCGGCGCTGTATCCGCTTAGTCTGGTGTATTATGCGCTCCCTTTGGCATCGGCATACGGCTGGTTCATCGTCATCAATCTATGGCTGGCGGGCTGGTTCATGGCCGGGTTCATGCGCGGTCTGGGCATCAATCGGGCTGGCGCCGGCCTGTCCGGGGCCGTTTATCAACTGTCGGGTTTTATGATCGCCAGCGCGGTCTTCCCGATGATGGTGGCCGCCGCCGTTTGGATGCCGCTGATTTTATGGATGATCGAAAACATCCTGCGCCGTCGCGGCTTGTGGCTGTTCGGCGGCACGGCGATTCCCTGGGTCATCATCGGCGGCGCCGCCTTGGGATGCAGCATCCTGGCCGGGCATATTGAACTCACCCTGTACACCCTGCTTATTGCGGGCTGGTATGCGGGCTTTCGCCTCTTGTGGCAGTTTGTCGGTCACCGCCGCCAGACCGGCCAATTTCCCATCCGCCGCGCGGCCGCGGCTTTGATGTGGCTGACGCTGATGCTGACCCTCGGCCTGGCATTAGCCGCGATCCAGCTAATCCCGCTCTACGAATTGGCGGCCAACAACTGGCGCGCCGAACGTTCAAGCCTGGAGACGGTATTGGGTTTTGCCCATCCCGCCCGCGATTTTCTGCAATTCCTGCTGCCCAGCTTTTATGGCAGCCCCGCCCATCACAGTTATGTGGATGTATTCAGTTGGGAGCGGATCACCGACCTGCACAATGCCGCCGGCGAGTCGATTCATTTTATTGACTGGGGCATCAAAAATTATGTTGAAGGCGCGCTGTATGTCGGCATCCTGCCGCTGGCGCTGGCGCTCTATGCCGCGCTTGCCCTGTTTCGGCGGCGCGGCGCCAGCGCGGCATATACGCCGTACATCATCCTGTTTGGCCTGCTTTCGCTGCTGGCGCTGTCCTTCATGTTTGGCGCGCCGAGCTATGCCCTTCTGTATCGCCTGCCGGGCATAAACCAACTCAATTCACCTTTTCGCTGGGTCTTCGCCCTGACCCTGGCGGCGGCGGCATTGGCGGGGATTGGCGCGCATCTGCTGGCGGCGCGGCAACGGCAGTCGAATCTGCCGCGGCTGTTTGGATACAGCCTTTTTATGGCCGGGCTGGCGCTGCTGCTTGGCATCGCTGTGACTTGGATCGGATTTGAACACTTTGAATCCTTCTTCAACCGCATCGCGCAGAATATGGCGAAGGCAAGCCAGGCATTTGCCGACGGACGAATGTTTTACAGCTATCAATTCCCCGGGCTGCTGCTGCTGGCGGTTACGCTGTTGGTCAGCGGCTTGATTTTTTGGCGGGCATCGCGCAGCCAATCAGGCCGCTGGATGACCGCGGCGCTGGCGGTGACGGCGCTTGACCTGCTGATCGCGTCTTATGGGTTCAACCCGGCCAGCGACCCGCTGCTGCTGGATTTTACGCCGCCGGCCATCCGATTTTTGCAGGGGCAGACGGGCGACTTTCGGATAACCGCGCTGCAAGACCCAGCCCAGGCAAACATCATTTATCCCAATATCGGCATGAGCGCCGGGCTGGACGATGCGCGCGGCTATGACAGCATTATCCCAGCCGGCTATGTCGCCGTTATGCGCGCGCTTCAGCCGCAGCATCGACTGGATTACAACCGCGTATCGGCGCTCTTCGCGGCCGACGAATGGAATCACGACGGCGGCTATCTCGCCGTGCTGGATGCCCCGCTTTTTCATCTGCTGAACATCAAATACGTCATCGCGCATCATCACCTGGACATTCCCTTGCCCTCGTGGAAGAAAGTATATGTCGACGAGGCGGTGGCCATCTGGGAAAACGGCGCGGTCATGCCGCGCGCTTTCGTGGTCGACCAGGACGATTGGAACAACGGCTGGCTGGCTGATGACCGCGGCGGCTTTGATTACGCCCGTTTTCAGACTCCCTCGGACGCGCTGCGCGTCGACCGCTATCAGCCGGCGGCCATCATCAGCGACACCGGCCGGGAAAAGTTCATTGACGTAAATTTGGCGGATAGAGGCTGGCTGGTCATTAGCGAAACCTACATGCCCGGCTGGCGCGCCTTTGCCCGCCCGCGCGGCAGCGGCGAAGATGCCGAATTCGGCGTGGGCGTTCGCTTGGCGCTGGCGAACTTTCAGGCGGTAGAACTGCCCGCCGGCGATTGGACGGTGCGCCTGGTGTACAGCCCGGCAAGTTTCCAGGTCGGCCTCTTCGGTTCAATGATGAGCCTCGCCCTGATTGCGTTCCTGCTGGGGACATGGTTCTGGCGGACAACGGTCGGCCTCAACACCGAAGGCTCATCGGGCGCCGCCAAAGTGGCCCGCAACAGCCTGGCGCCGATACTCCTCAACCTGTTTAACCGCGGCATTGACTTTGTGTTTGCGATTGTCATGTACCGCCTGCTGGCGCCGCTGGACATCGGGATTTACAACTTTGCCATTGTGCTGTTTGTCGGGTTTGATATTTTTACCAACTTCGGGCTGGATTTGTTTTTGATTCGGGAAGTCTCGCGGAAGAAGAGCCGCGCCGGCCATTATTTCTACAATACGGCGCTCTTTCGCCTGTTTTTGAGTCTGGCGGGCGCGCCGCTGCTGGCCGGCTGTCTGTTCCTGTGGCAGAGTTCCGGCGCCGAAGCGATTAGCGCCGACGGCTTGATTGCGATTGGCCTGCTCTATGTCGGGCTGTTCCCCGCCAGCCTGTCCAAGGGCATGACCTCGCTGTTTTACGCCAATGAGCAGGCGGAAAAACCAGCCGCCATCGCCACTATCGCGACGATGAGCAAAGCGGTGTTTGGCGTGCTGACGCTGGCGCTGGGCTATGGCATTGTCGGCTTGGCCGCCGTAAGCATTTTCAACAATATCCTGACCTTTGCCCTCTTGTTTTGGGCCGGACACAAGCTCATCGGCAGCATCGGCCGGCGGCGCCCCAGCCGTCAGCTTATCCGCGTCATGGTGGGCGAAAGTTTCCCTCTGATGCTCAATCACTTTCTAGCGACTATCTTCTTCCAAATCGACATCGTGATTTTGCAAGCCATCAAAGGCGCGATTATCGTCGCCCAGTACAGCACGGCGTACAAGTGGCTGCTGGCGATCAATATCATCCCGTCCTTTTTCACGCAGGCCTTGTTTCCAGTGATGTCGCGGCAGGCGAAGAATGACCTGCCAGCCCTGACGCGCAGCTTCACCTTCGGCATCAAGCTGCTGTTTGCCATCACGCTGCCGACCGCGGTCGCCTTTACTGTTCTGGCAGAACCCCTGACGCGCATCCTCGGCGGGTCGCCCTATGTGCCGCAGGGAGTCATCGCCTTGCAGCTGATGATATGGAGCATCCCCTTCGGCTGGATGAACAGCCTGGCGCAGTATGTGCTGATTGCGCTTGGGCTTCAGCGCATGATTACCCGCGCCTTCGCCGCCGCGGTGAGTTTTAACATCATCGCCAATATCCTGTTCATCCCGCGGTTCAATTTTCAGGCGGCGGCCATCGCCACTATCGCTTCGGAGATTGTACTGTTTCTGCCCTTTATCTATCTGCTGCGGGGCCGACTGGCGGCCTTCAGCATCGTCGGGCTTCTCTGGCGGCCGCTGGCGGCCATCAGCGTCATGATTCTGGTTCTGCTGCTGTGGGATGCGCCGGCGATTCCAGCGCTGGCGGTCGGCGGCGGCTTGTATGCGGCCACGCTGGCGCTGCTGCGGCCGCTGGATGATGCCGAACTGGCGCTGCTCCCCGCCCGTCTCAAGGATTCGGCGCCGCTGATGCGCCTGCTGGGCGGCAAACGCAAAAACGCCTAATCGCTTTCGACTGCTTCGCCGGCGCTGGCCGGCCGCAGCCACACCTGATGAAATACAAGCTGGCCGGCTTCTGTTTCATCATCAAGCTCCATCGCGCTGTCGAGAACGGCCGCCGTCAGATCAATCTGTTCGCCGGAGTCGAGGATAAGCCGAAATGTTTGCTGGCTGCCGGCGGCGATGTCTGCGGTCAGATGGCTAAGCATGATGTGTTTGCCGCCCGGACGGAGTTCAAGGGTTTCGCCGCCGGCAATAACAAGGCGGTCCAAAACTTGCATGCGGGCGATGCTGTTTTCGACCAGGGTTTCGTGGAACTGGACCTGATCGGCGGCGGCCGTCTCGGCGGCGACAATGGCGACGGGTTCATCGCCGCGGTTGGTGACGCGCATATACAGCGCGCTGGTTTCGCCGGGCATACCGCTGTGATTCATAGTCGGCATATCGGCTTCATTCATAACCTCATGGCGGAAGCTCTGGCGATAAACATCCCCATTGTCAAGCGTCAGGCTGGCCTCAAGAATCCAGCCGCCGCTCATTGTCCATTCAAAAGGCACGGTAAATACGCTATTGACGGCCGTCGATGCCGCCGCAAAGACCGGCGCCATGCCGGCATGATCCATATCGCCCCGCACGACCAGCGAACCTGGGGCTTCGACCGGGTTTCCCGCTTTGTCAGTGACACTGACCAGCAGCGTAGTTTCGCCCACTCGCCGGTCGCTGACGGAAAGCTCAAGCTGGATGTCCCCGACCGACGTCCTTTGCTGACGGCAGGCGACTCCCAGCGCCAGCAGCGCCGCCAAGCATAAGACGGTTTTCATGGATATCGCGCGGATTGCCGCCATACCGCATACCCTCGACAATTTGTCCCAACAGTATAGCCGCGCTGCCTGCTTTGCCCAATGCCCATTGAGGGCCGGGACGACTCCCTGTCGCACAATTCACAACTTGAATGTAAAATAATGTGAGGTCGATTCAGCGGCGATGGTGTGGTATGGCATTTGAATTGGAAGCGCTGGTGGGGCATCTGTATATTTTTAGCGGCCGCGCAATCCGCGTCAACCCGCCGGGCGCGCTGGTGGAAGCCGCGCCGCATTCGGCGGCCCGGGCCCGCGAGGGCGATACCTTCTTTACCTTGGTTGTGCCGTCGGGCTATATCGCTCCGACTACCTTCTACGAGCAAATGGCGAAACTGGCGGCCGAACGCTATTTCAACGCCGGCGGGAGTGTCACCATTGCGCTGCGTACCATGTTTCAGGCGCTTAATCGCAATCTGTATGAACATAACCGCGCCGGGCAGCAGGAATACGAAGCCAGCATCATTGTCGCCATCCTCCACGAGCAGGATGTGTATGTCGGGCGGGTTGGGCCGGTGGTGTCGGCGCTGCACACCAACAGCTTGACTTTGACTTTTCCCGAAGACCTTTCTGATGATGAGCCGTTGTTCAGCGCGCCTTTGGGCGTTCTGCCGGAGCCAGAGGTCAAAATGGTTCGCTATGCCGTCAATGCTGGCACGCGCCTGCTGCTTTCGGATGCCAACGCCGCCGATATTCCAGCCGACGAACTGGACGGCATCCTGACCGAAAGCGATATCGAAAAAGCGCTTGAGGGCCTGCGTAAAGCCATCAGAGTGCAGGGGCAGCTGATGCTGGTGGAACTGGTACCGCCGGAGTTCGAGAGTCCGATGTCGGCCGCGCCGGGGGCATCATCCACCGAGATAAACGCCAGATTGGCCGACGCGCGTATTCAAATAGAGGCTGAACAGCAGTCGGGGCAGAGTCGGCGACAGGTGAACCGCGGCGACCTTGCCAGACGGGCCCAAGCCAAAGCCGCCCGACGGGCCGCCGGCGGCCTGCAGCTGTTGAGCCGACTGTTTGACCGCTTTTTGCCGCCGTCCGATTCCGATTCGGAACGCGGCTTTTCGTCCGGCGCGATTACGCTGGCGGCGCTGCTGATCCCGATTGTTATCGTGGTGATTGTGGTGCTTTCGTGGGTGCCCAATATCGGCGAGACTGACTTTGACCAATGCCTGACTCGATTGCAGGAAGCGGCCAATCTGGCGCGGACTATTGACACGAATGACCGCCGCGGCGTGCTTTCGGCTTGGAACGCGGCCTTGCTGGTGGTCGAGGGATGCGAGGAACTGCGTCCATCCGACCCGACAGTCCGGTCGATGCGCGAAGAGGCGCAGAATATCATTGATATGCTGAACAATATCCAGCGGCGAACGGCGACGGCTCTGGCGGCTTTTCCCAACGCAAGCATTACCCGTCTGCGCTTGCAGGGATTGGACATGTATGCTCTGGATGCAAACAGCAATCTGGTGTATCGCATCAAACTCAATGATGAAGGCGCCGGCGTGGTTCAGCAGGAGCCAGTGCCGAATATGCGGCTGGGCGCCGCCGTGCAGGGATTGAGCATCGGGCAGATTGTGGACATTGCCTTTGACGATCTGTCCGGCGAACTGGCGCTGATTGACGAGAAAGGCACCTTGGTTCGCTGTTCGCCGCAGTTCATCATGGACTGCAACGCGCAGCGAATACTGGCGGTTGACCAGTGGCAAAAGCCGATTGCGCTGACGATATGGAATCGGCGGCTGTATATTCTCGATAGCGAAGGCGGGCAGATCTGGCGTTATGATCCTTCTGGCGGCAGCTATGTCAGCGCGCCGCGCGAATACTTCGCCGGCGAGTCGCGCCGCAATCTGCGTAATGTGGTCGATTTCACTATCAGCCAGCGCGGCACGGTCTATATTCTGTATGATGACGGCGTGATGAAGAGCTATATCGGCGGCTATGAACAGCCCTTTGCCTTTAGCGGTTTTAATGTCGGCAGCGAACCCGATGTGGTCACGACGCAGGGCTTTGCGCTTAATGACAGTCCTTTTCAGCCGGCCTTCTTTATTATCAGCCGCCCGGCGCGCACCCTGTTTGAAACCACGCTGGCTGGCACGTTTATCGATAGTTATCAGGTCTTTGAGCGGGACAAGCTGGCGCTGCTTTCGTCGATTGCCGTTTATCCGGCGCAGAACATCCTCTATGTCGCCTCTGGCAATTCCATCTTCGCGATTCAAAAGAGTTGAAAGGCAAGGTATGACGAATTGGACACACTCAAGCCGGCGGGCTTGCGATGATTGTTATCTCAAGTGAATGACTGATTGCAGAAAGCAGGATAGCTATGAATCAAAAAGCGTTAATTGTGTACGGCGGCTGGCATGGCCATGACCCCAAAGAAACCTCGCATTTGTTCGCCGGGCTGCTGCGGGAGGCTGGGCTGGAAGTTGCCCTGTCCGAATCGCTGGACAGCTTCTTGGATGCGGCGTTGATGAGTTCGGTCGATTTGGTCGTTCCGGTCTATACCATGAGCGTCATCACCCGCGAGCAG
Source organism: Phototrophicaceae bacterium (assembly GCA_965243515.1). Classification (GTDB taxonomy): domain Bacteria; phylum Chloroflexota; class Anaerolineae; order Aggregatilineales; family Phototrophicaceae; genus UBA6055. Next base: position 84,979 of record OZ251572.1, read on the forward strand.
GAGACGGCCCTGCTGGATGCTGCGCGCGCGGGCGCGGTGAACGTCGGCGGCTGGCATGGCGGCATGGCTGACGCCTTCCGCAATAATACTGAATATCAGTTCATGGTCGGCGGGCAGTGGGTGGCGCATCCTGGCAACATTATTGATTACCGCGTCAATATCACCGACGGCAGTCATCCGATCACAGCCGGCATAGCCGACTTTGATATGCGTTCGGAGCAGTATTATATGCACGTCGACCCTTCGAATCAGGTTTTGGCGACTACGACCTTCAATGGCGACCATGCCTTTTGGATTGACGGCGCGGTGATGCCGGTGGTCTGGACGCGTTCTTATGGCAAGGGGAAGGTATTCTACAGTTCGCTGGGGCATGTCATTGGCGATTTTGATGTGCCTGAAGCCCGCGAAATCGTTCGGCGCGGGCTGCTGTGGGCAGTGGGCCGCCTATAATGGCGGCTTTGAGGCCAGGCGGCGGTGGCGGAATCTGATTTGCCAGACGCGCAGCGCCGCTTCCAAAGCAATGGAGATGGACATCTTGGAGGTCCCGCGGATCCTGTCGGGGAAGTGTATTGGGATTTCAATGATATTGCAGCCAAGCCGATAGGCTACAAAAATCATCTCGACCTGAAACACATAGCCGTTGGCTTTGACTTGATTGATGTTCATCTTCATCAGGCTTTCCCGATGAAAGAGCCGAAAGCCGCCGGTGGCATCTTGAATCGGGATGTTGAGGATGCCCTGGGCATAGACTCGGTTCGCCCACCAGCTAAGCGCTTTCCGCAGGAATCCCCAGCGTTCATCGACGCTGCCGCCTTTGACGTACCGCGAGCCAAGAACGACGTCATGGCGCTTCGCCTGCTCCAGCATTTGCGGGATGTATTTGGGCTGATGGGAAAAGTCGGCGTCCATTTGAATGATGATGTCGGCGCCAAGCGACAACGCCTGCTTGAAGCCCTGTTTGTAAGCCGGCCCCAAGCCCTGTTTTTCTGGACGATGCAGGACCGAGATTTGCCCTTGATAGCCGGGTTGCCGCGCCAGAGCTTCCGCTATGTCGCCGGTGCCGTCCGGCGAGTTGTCATCCACAATCAGCAAATGAAAATCAGGGATGTCCAAGGCAAAGAGCGCGGCGGCTATTTCGCTGATGTTTTCGCTTTCATTATACGTCGGCAGGACGACCATCACTTTGGCGGGAGCCGCGGGCATAAAGACCTCCTCATCGCGCCAAGCATCATAGCGCGGTTGAAGCGATTGTGGTATGCCGGTTCTTTGGGCGATGCGGCGCCTAATCGTCCAGCAGGGCGTTCACCGCTTCGGCCACATGGCCGGGGGCAAGTCCATATTCTTCATAGATTTTGGCATAGGGCGCGCTGGCGCCGAATCGATCCACGCCCAGCGCGATGCCTTCGGCGCCGATATATTTTGTCCAGCCGAGCGTCGCGCCGGCTTCAATGCTGACCCGTTTGGTCACGCTGGCCGGCAGGACGGTTTCCTGGTATGAGGCGCTTTGGTCTTCAAAGCATTCCCAGCAGGGCATCGAAACCACCCGCACCCGAATGTCCTCCGCTTCCAGCAGGCCGGCGGCATCCAGCGCGATGGAGACTTCGCTGCCGCTGGCGATAATGATGGCGTCGATATCGCCGGATTCATGTTCGGAAAGCACATAGGCGCCGCGGGCGACGCCTTCGTGGATGCCGTCGTCGTTGCCGACCAGCGTCGGCAAATTCTGGCGGCTAAGGACGATGGCGGCGGGATGATTGAGTTCGGCAATCGCCGCCCAGGCGCCGGCGGTTTCGGTGGCGTCGGCCGGCCGAAACACATACAGGTTGGGCATGGCCCGCAAGGCCATCAGGTGTTCGACTGGCTGGTGAGTAGGGCCGTCTTCGCCCAGTCCGATGCTGTCATGGGTGAAGACATAGACGGTCGGCAGGCTCATCAAGGCGCCCAGTCGAATTGCCGGCCGCATATAATCGCTGAAGGTGAAGAAGGTCGCGCTGTAGGGCTTGACGATGCCGCCGTGCAGCGCCAGTCCGTTGACAATCGCGCCCATGCCATGCTCGCGGACGCCAAAGCGCAGATTGCGTTCGGTCGCCAGCTTGTGGCCGGTGCTGTTTGCGTCTCGGATGAGAGTTTTGGTGCTGCCAGCCAGGTCGGCGTCGCCGCCGATCATGGTTGGGGCAAACCGCGCCAGCGCATTGAGCGCGTCGCCGCCGGCATTGCGGGTTGCGATCTTCTGTTCATCCGTCCAGCGCGGCAGAGCTTCGCGCCAGCCAGGGGCGAACTCCCCGGCCATCGCCCGGTCCCATTCTTCGGCGAGTTTGGGCCAGGCGCGGCGCCAGGCCTCATAAACCGCGTTCCATTCGGCTTCGGCGGCGGCGCCTTTGTCAACCGCGCCGCGGAAATGCTCCAGCGCATCGCCAGGGATAAAGAAACTGTCTTCGCTTGGCCAGCCCAAGGTCTTTTTGGCCAGGCGGACTTCATCTTCACCGAGCGGGCTGCCATGCGCTTGACTGGTGCCTTGTTTGTTGGGACTGCCATAGCCAATGATGGTGCGGATGGCGATTAGGCTGGGCTGGTCGTTCACTGACTGCGCCGCCTCAATCGCTTGGCTGATGGCATCGACGTCGCCGCCGTCGGCCAGGCTGATGACATGCCAGCCCATAGCCCGATATCGCTGCGGGATGTCTTCGGTGAAGGTCATGACGGCTTCGCCGTCCAGCGTGACCTGATTGTCATCATAGAGAAAAATCAGCTTGCCCAATCCCCAGTGGCCGGCCAGGGCTGATGCTTCGATGCAAACGCCTTCCATCAGGTCGCCGTCGCTGACCAGCGCATAGGTGTAATGATTGACGACATCACAGCCATCGCGGTTGAAATAATTTGCCAGCCAGGCTTCAGCCAGCGCCATGCCAACCGCCGTCGCCGCGCCTTGCCCAAGCGGGCCGGTGGTGGTTTCGACGCCGGCGGTGTCGCCATATTCAGGATGCCCGGGGGTATTGCTGCCCCATTGGCGGAAGTTCTTGAGATCATCCAGCGAGACGTCAAAACCGGTCAGATGCAGCAGAGAATACAGGAGCATCGACCCATGGCCGGCGCTAAGGACAAAGCGGTCGCGGTTTGCCCACTGGGGATTTTTGGGGTTATAGCGCAAATGGCTCATCCACAGGGCATAAGCCATCGGCGCCGCGCCCATCGGCAGGCCCGGATGCCCGCTGTTGGCTTTCTGCACCGCATCCATAGACAAGACGCGAATGGTATTGATGGCAAGATTTGATAATTCAGACACCGTGTCACTCCCATTCTGAACGCTGTTCATCATCGGGGGCATTATAACACTTGACGCTGGCGCATCGCCCCATCATTTTCGCGGCGCTGGATTCTATGAGCAGGCGCGCCGGGATACCGGCACGCAGTAAAAAGACGAACACCTATTCACCCGCAGCGCCGCTCATATCCATGCCGCCGGAGGGTTTTACTCCGGACGCGTCTCCACCCGAAATCGAACCGCCGTCCGTTCCTGGCCGTCAATATCGACTTCGGTGAAGTAGGGTATGGTCACGATGTCAATTTCATCGCGTTCAAGATACCCGCGGGCAATCGCCAGAGCTTTGACCGCTTGGTTGACGGCCCCGGCGCCAATCGCCTGCACCTCGGCCAGATGATGCTGACGGATGACGCCGGCAATGGCGCCGGCGACAGCCGTCGACCGCGACCGCGCCGAGACTTTAATCAGATCGGGTTTGTCTTCTGCGTCTGTACCAACATCTTCCGTTAAAGAATCGGTCAGGGGCGCTTGGCTTTCATATTCGGACATCTTTCCCCCTATATCGCTCTAAAATAAATAATCCATTTGGTCAGTGATTTTACCCCCGAATGGGAGATACGTCCAATAAACAGCAAAAATAGCGCATGGACGCGGTTGATAAACTGTACCTTAACCCAAAATGACCGCAGCCGCATCCTAAAGATCATCCAAAACACAGGCAATCGGAACTGCGCGGCCATCGCGGCGGAAGCGAGCGGCGGCGTTTTGTCGAAGCGCAAGGCAGTCAGGATAAATTAAAACAGCCATTTATCCCAAATTTTGCCCCAATTTGGGGTGATTATGGAACAATGGCGGCAATGTCGGGCTGTGAATTCTTTCACCATTGGGCTGGCGGGATGGGCATTGGCGGCCGGTTTTTGGGATATACGGGTCTATTTGACCTGTTTTCGCGGGCATCATTTCGTTTTTCCCAATCTGATTTGCGATAACGCGGGTCGGCGGCCGGCGGCATGATCGGGCGGATTATCCCAAAAAAGACCCTCAACATATCCCAACCTTAAAATTTTGCGATTGATTCCAGTTTTGCTTGAGTCGCGGGTGTCAATCGGCTATACTGTGGTCACCTGCATCAGACAAGCACGCTTCAGCAGGTGATTTTCAAAACTGGGGAATTATGCAGTCGGCAAGCGCCTCGACTGACTGCATCGCCAGATGTGGACATACTCAATATCAGTTTTCGTCAGATGCCCGGCAGGACTTCAGTCCTGAGCGTTTAACGCACCTGTTTTTCGGCAAGGCTGTTGGCTGTGGCCAACTTAGACAGTGAATGGAGATTGCAGCTATGGTGAGTGATGCTCGGAAAGCCTGGAAACTAGCGACAGATCTGCTTGAAACGCGGTGGGACCGCGGCAGCTTTGAAACTTGGGTGCGGCCGACCGAGTTTCTGGCATTGGAGTCGGATACCTTTATTGTCGGCGCGCCCAACAGCTATATTTGCGATATGCTGATGCACCGTTTATATGATGATGTGAAGCAGGCCTTGCATCATGTGCTGGGGGTCGAAGCCGAGATCGAATTCCGCGTCCACCGCGCCAAGCCCAATATCGAAGACATCAATGAGGAGATGCCCCTGTTTCGGCTTTTGTCACAGCAGGACGAAAGCGATGAGATGCCGTCAGGCGATGAGGAGGCGCGCGCGCCGCAAGCGGGCGGTCTGCCAAAGAGCGCGATTAACCCGGATATGGTGTTCGAGCGGTTTGTGGTCAGCGATTCCAATCATATTGCCGCCAAAGCGGCGCAGGTCATTGCCGAACACCCGGCTTCCGTCTACAATCCCTTTTTGGTTTATGGCAGCGTTGGCATCGGCAAGACGCATTTATTGCAGTCTATCGCCAATTCCTGTCATCAGCGCGGGCTTCATGTTTTGTATGTGCCGTCCGAGGACTTCACCAATGATATGGTCAACTCGATTCGCGGTCAGTCAACCGCTCGATTCCGCGAGAAGTATCGTTCGGTCGATGTGCTGCTGGTCGATGACATTCAGTTTATCCGCGGCAAGGACAGCACCCAGGAAGAGTTCTTTCATACCTTTAACGCTTTGGTGAATTTCAATAAACAGATTGTGCTGGCTTCGGATCGTCACCCGCGCGAGCTGGAGACTTTGGAAGATCGCCTGCGGTCGCGCTTTCAGGGCGGGCTGGTGGCTGATATTGCCCCGCCCGAACTCGACACGCGCATCGCCATCATGGAACTGTGGGCGCGCGAGCGGCATCTGGACATCCCCAAGAATATGCTCCGTATGGTCGCCGAACGGTCATCGGGTTGCATCCGCGAGCTGAATGGCTTGTTTAATCAGATTGCGGCGCGTCTGCGTCTGAATGGTGGAGGTTTGACCGCGCGCCGCGCCGAAGCCGCCCTCAACTATTATGAAAAACCGCGCGAGCATATTACCGTCGCTTATGTTATTGAGGTGATTGCGGCCGCCTTTAATTTGGAGAGCGATACCATCAAGGGCAAGAAGCGCATCGCCCGCATCAATCATGCCCGTCAGCTGGCGATGTTTCTGGCGCGGGAAATGACCGAGTCGTCGCTGCCGCAGATTGGCGATGTCTTCGGGCGCAGTCATACGACGGTTCTGCATGGCTGCAACAAGATCCAGGAAGAGATAGAGATGGATAACGTCTTGGCTTCGCGGGTGCAGCATCTCCGCAACCAGATTTCGAGAGTATGACCCCCGCATCCGATTCGATAAGCGCGCCCGGCCGCTGGGACTATGAACAAAGGCAGGTTATCGCTACAATCAGAATAACAGGCCCAATCAATGGGCTTGGCGCCAGATTGAAGCGCTTGGCTGTCAATTAGTCTCATTCGGATGTGTTATGCAGCTTGCAACACCATCTGCCGGGCTGCTGCTGTTCATTTTTTTACCGCTTGTCTGGTATATTGGCTTTCCGCGGCATGCTTTTCGCCGCCGCCGCGACAGCGTCAGCTTGGTTTTGCGGACGGTGATTGTCGTTCTGCTGACGCTGGCCTTGGCCGGGCTGCAAAATGTGCAGTCGGTGGATCGGCTGGCGGTTGTTTTTTTGGTTGATGTATCCGACAGCATGGGCGCGGCCGCGCAAGAGCAGCAGCTGGCATATATGCGGTCGGCGCTTGCCGGCAAAAGGCCGGACGACGAATGGGCGGCGGTTTTGTTTGGCGACAATGCCGTACCCGAAAGCGATTTCAGCATCGTGCAGGAAATCGAGGCTTTCGGCTCTATACCAGTGACGACGCATACCGATATCGCCAATGCCATTCAGACCGCCCTATCAATGTTTCCGCCCGATGCCGCGCGCCGCATCGTGATTTTGAGCGATGGGCAGGCAACGCAGGGGGATGCCGTCGCCCGCGCCCAGCGAGCTTCGGCTTCCGATGTTGAAATCAGCTATGTGCCGTTCTTCCGCCAGGCGGCGGCTGACGTTCGCATCACCGCCCTGGATGCGCCCGGCCGGGTTGCCGAAAATCAGAGCTTTGATATTTCCGTCAGCATCCATGCCGAAGCGGCGACACCAGCCGACTTGCTGATTTTCTCCGGCGGCAGCCTGATCCATGAAGAAGCGCTTGACTTGCAGCGCGGCGACACGCGCTATACCCTGACGCAGACCAGCCAGTTCAGCGGCTTTCTCGATTTTTCGGCGCAGATCATCGCGCCGGGCGAATACGACAGCTTCAGCCAGAACAACCAGCTGGCGGCATTCAGTCAGGTGGTGGGGCCGGCGCGGATCCTGCTGGTGACGGCGGCGGAATCGGAAACGCAGTTTTTGCTGCCGGCTTTGGAGCAGGCGGGTCTCTTGGTGGATGTGGCGGCGCCGGCCAATCTGCCGGTGGCTATGGCCGGGCTGGCTAATTACAAGAGCGTCATTTTGGCGAATACGCCGGCGACCGAATTGAGCAACGCGCAAATGACGCTGCTGGATCAATATGTCAGCGATATTGGCGGCGGGCTGGTGGTGATTGGCGGGCCGCAGGCTTATGCGCCCGGCGGTTATTTTCAGACGCCGCTGGAGCGGACTCTGCCGCTTGATATGCAGATTAAAGACCAGCAGCGTTTGCCGCAGCTGACCATCGCCTATTTGATTGACCGTTCGGGGAGCATGGGGCAGATTGGACGAAGCGGCGTGCCTAATCTGGAATTGGCGAAGCGCGCGATTGTGCTTTCGCTGGAACTGCTTCAGCCGACAGACCGCGCGGCCATCGGCACCTTTGACACTGGCGGCGCGTGGGTGGCGCCTTTTCAGCAGGTGAACGATTCGCAGGCGCTCATCGCTATGGCAAGCACGATTCGCTCTGGCGGCGGGACGGACATTCTGGCCGGGCTGCGTTTGGTCGAGCGCGACATTATCCAGGAGCCTTCGGCCGTCAAACATCTGATCCTGCTGACCGACGGCGGCGCCAGCCCGACCGGCTTGGTCGAACTGACACAGCTGCTTCATGATGCCTATAATGTAACTTTGTCGGCGATTGCGATTGGCAGGAATCCCGCCAGTTTCCTGGAGCGGATGGCGGCGGCTGGCGCCGGCAATTATCACCGCGTCGGGGATGTCGAGCAGATTCCGCTTATCTTTGCCCAGGAGACGGTATTGGCGTCGCGGTCTTATATTGTCGAGGAGCCTTTTACCGCCCGCGTGACTGGCAGCAGCGCTATCCTTGACGGCATTGACAGTCTGCCGCCTTTGCGGGGGTACACAGCCACTACGCCCAAGACGGCCGCCCAGCGCATTCTTAGCGGGCCCGAACCCTTTTCTGATCCGATTTTGGCTTCGTGGCAGTATGGCTTGGGGCGGGTGGTCGCCTGGACGTCGGATGCGAGCGCGCGCTGGGCAAATGAATGGGTGGCTTGGGATGATTTTTCGCGCTTTTGGGGGCAGGCTGTCACTTGGAGCATTAACGCCGGCGCCAGCGGCAATCTTGAGACCCGCGTTGTGATGGAAAATGAACAGGCGCGCATCGTGGTCGATGCCCGCGGCAGCGATGGCGAGTTCCTCAATGGGCTGCTGCTGAACAGCGCCGTGCTGGGCCCCGCCGGCGGCAGCCGCCGCATCCCGCTCCAGCAGACGGCCCCCGGCCGTTATGAAGCCACTTTTCATCCCCAAGCCGAGGGCGCCTATTTCCTGACAGTTCATGGCAGCGCGCAGCTTGCGGGGCAGGAGACGGCGCTGACTGATCTTAATGGCTGGGTGATGTCGTATTCGCCGGAATACATCCCGCGCGAACAAGATGACCGGCTGCTGGCGCAGATGGCGGCCATCACCGGCGGCGGCGATCTTGGGGGAAGCCCGACCGATGTCTTTTTGCATAATCTTGGCGAACGTCAAGCCAGGACCGCCATTTGGGAAAGCCTGGTGTGGCTGGCGCTGATTCTGCTGCCTTTTGATATTGCGGTTCGGCGGCTGATCATCACCCGCAGTGACCTGAATCGCCTGCGGGCTTGGCTGTCTGGCCGGCCGTCGGAAGCAGAGGCGCGGTCGCAACGGCTGGAAACCCTGCTCAATGTCCGCCGACGCAGCCGCGATTCGACTGGCTATGGCGAATCCGGCTTCATTGATGCGGTGGAACAGCCGCGCCGACACAGAACCTTTTCTTTTGATGCCGAAACCGACGGGGATGATGAACCGCCAGCGGCCGCGCCGCCGCCTAAACAGCCGGCGGGCCCGCGGGCCGAAGGCAATCTGGGAGCGCGTCTGCTTCAGCGCCGCCAGCAACGACGCCGCGGGGGTGATGAATAAGTCGATGCTACGTTCAGGCTTCGACTATTATGGATATGTTCAAACTATAAAAAGGTCAGTGTATGTTCAAACAGTTATCTTTGTTTTCCGACGATTCTGTGACCGCGTCAAACGATCATTTGTCGGCGATGTATGAAACCGATGATGTGACATCTTTTGCGGCGCGGGTCAGTCTCGAGCGAAAGTATCAATCTGTATTGCGGCCAACAAAGCGGTTCAATCGCCAGCTTGTGAGCTATCAAGCCAACAAATCTGCCAAAATGCACCGCTGGTTTAAGTACAAAGAGGGCTTTTCGGCGAGGCTCGTGCGCGAACTGATACAGGAATTTGATCTAAAATCCTGGCAGCATGTCCTTGATCCGTTTGCCGGGGTATCGACGACTTTGCTTGTGGCGCGGGAATGGGGCCTTCGCGCCACCGGGATTGAAGTCATGCCCATAGGCGAGGCTGTTTGGCAGGCAAAATCAAGGGACTGGCAATATGACATCTCTGCGTTACAGGCGATCCGCGAATGGGTGAAATCAACCCCGCCCCAAAAATCCGAGCGGGCTTTCCCTCATGTTCCGATAACCGGTCATGCCTTTGATGCTGAACGCGAAGCGCATTTGATGTGGTACGATGAGCAGTTTCAAAAATGGGATGCCGAGGATCATATAAAGGCCTTGCTAAAGTTTATTCTGCTGTCCGTTCTTGAAGACATCAGCTATACGAGCAAGGATGGGCAATATCTGCGGTGGGACAGCCGCGCCGAGAAAGTTCGACGGCGGAATGCCAAACGAATCGCACAGGGGAAGAAACCAGCCAAAGCATTCCACAAAGGCGAAATCCTGGATGTTCAATCAGCGATTGTAAAAGCATTCGACCTTATTATCCTTGATGTTTCGATGATGAATCGACCATCTGTACCGTGCGGCGAGCAGAAGCTCATTTCTGGAACGGCGCTGGATATATTGCCCATGCAGCCGGACAATCATTTTGATGCAGTGATTACATCCCCGCCGTATTGCAATCGCTATGATTACACCAGAACCTACGCGCTGGAGTTAGCTTTCCTGGGGCTTGACCAAGAGGCATTTCTCAATTTGCGACAAGCATTGTTAAGCTGTACTGTTGAAAACAAGTCCAAAATTCAACACCTGCGGACTTTTTATTCGCAAATGGGGCGGCTTGCTGATTTTATGGAAATTGTGAGCACGCTTGAAACCCATGAGGCATTCCAGGAGATATTGGAGGCGCTGCGGTTAAGAAATACGCGCGGCGAGGTCAACAACAGGGGAATTATCTCGATGGTCGAGGGCTATTTCACCGAGTTGGCGTTTGTAACATACGAACTCTTTCGGGCTTGCAAACCGGGGGCATCCGCTGCAATCGTCAATGACAATGTGCGATACAGCGGTGAAATTATTCCGGTAGATTTACTGATGACAGACATTGCCGTCAAATTCGGCTTCGTTCCCGAAACGATTTATGTTCTCGCGCAGCGCAAGGGCAACAGCAGTCAGCAAATGGGCAAATATGGTCGGGAAGCGCTGCGAAAGAGCATCTTGATTTGGAAAAAGCTATGAGAGATTGATGATGTCTTCCAGGCGCGAGGCATGGCGATTGGATCAATTCGCCAAGAGCATATTTTTTCATCAGAAACTCCACGCATGGGGATTGATTGAGGTTGCCGAACAAATCGAATCTATAGCTGGAGAGAATCTGGATTGGAGCCTCGATGCGCTGCATATATCTTCAAAGGCATGGAATAAAATGATTCACAGTGGGATAAAACCTGTTATTGTATTTGCCCATCCGCAGGTATTGACAGCCATAGAAAAATCGGTCAGCTACTATCGAATGCTGGCGATGGTCTCGCAAAAGTCTATGAATCAGATTGGACTCCCGGCGACGCGGTTTGAGCAGACGGCCAGCCTGCCCGATTCCAGAATGGCGGTATTAATTGCACAGCGTCTCAACCGAATCATCAGCAATCTCATTGGAGCCGATCATCGAGTGAACAGACGCGAATTCGATATCTGGCGCGGTATGGCGGCTGGGGCGCAAGCGCAAGGCTCATGGCAAAATGTTAAAGGGAATCGCACAGAAAACGCGATTAGAAATGATTTGATATTACGATTGCAGCAGTCAAGTTTGATCGACGGTGGCATTTTGATTGACACAAATCGCCGAGTTATTGAACTTGCCTTACACGACGGAAGGCTGCTACGGATGGGTGACGAACCTGACCTTGCTGTGTATTCCAACGATCAAATTGGAGTCGCTGTCGAGATTAAAGGTGGAATTGATATTGCCGGCGCACTTGAACGGGTAGGCGCGGCAATAAAAAGCCTGCGGCGCGTCAAAGAAGAAAACCCACAAGCGACAACCATACTGCTTATGCCGGCGGTATCGGTGTCACAACAGGCTGAAAGGGATATTTTGTCCAACCGAGACAGCATTGATTATTGGTTCACAATCGAGGATATCCTGGAAGATTCCTCTCTTAAATCCGATTATTATCGGCTGCTGGGCTTACAATAACAATATCAGCGCATTGCTATCCCGCTTGATCCCGCTCCCACAGGAAGAGGGCGAGGGCGAGGTCGCCGGGGGAATGGCCGAAGTCGGTCAGCATGGCGGCGCATTCGCTCCGATGCTGCGTGCCATGATTGACGACGTGAACCAGGCAATGCCATAAAACGCGCTGACGCGGCTTGCCCTTGACTTCGTAGCTGATGACGGCGGACACATCCCCGCCGCTCAAGCTGGCATCATTCCATGCCTTGCTATCTTAGCGTATATGATAGAATAATGGCTATGGTCAGCCGCGCCGGCCGGGGAGTGGGAGACGTTTGAATGATGGATGTTCTTGTGAGTTTGGCGGTAATCATTGCGGCGGTGTATTTGCTGGCGGTCATTACGGATCGTTTTTTTATTGTCAGCTTGGATCAAATATCGCGCCGGCTGAATCTTTCGGACGAGGTGGCCGGCGCATCGTTGATGGCTGTTGGCTCGTCAGCGCCGGAACTGGCGATTGCGCTGATGGCGCTGTTCACCAACGGCGGCGCTCACAGCGACGTTGGCATCGGGACGATTGTTGGCTCGGCTGTGTTCAATATCCTGGTGATTACCGGGGTGTCGGCGCTGGTCGCCGGCGGCCTGCATATCCATGTCTTCGCGGTTCGGCGCGACACCTTTTGCTATCTCGCGGCCATTGGCTATCTGGCTTTCGTCTTCCAGGATGGCCAAATTGCGCTGGCAGAGGCGGCAGTGGGATTGGTCGCTTACGCCGCGTATGTGCTGCTGCTCATCTTTTTCAAAGCGCCGCCGGCCGCCGAAGACAAGCCGACAAATGAGATCAGCCAGCCGAAGCCGAAACCAGCGCCCCGCGGCGGCATTTTGCATCAGCTGGAGTCGGTCGCTGTTCGGCTCATCCGACTCATCACCGGCGCGCCCGATAAGAACTATCTTTGGACTTTTCTGGCAGCGATTGCTCTGATTGTCGTCCTAAGCTATGTCCTGATTCAAGCGACGATTGTCTTCGCCGCCGGGCTGGGCATTTCGCCGGTGATTGTCGCCTTGACGCTGCTGGCGGCCGGGACATCGGCGCCAGATTTGATTGCCTCGATTGACGTCGCCCGCGATGGCCGCGGCGGGATGGCGGTCGCCAATGCTATCGGCTCTGATATTTTTGATGTCTTTATCGGGCTGGGGTTTCCGTGGTTTGTGGCGATTGTCTTTCAGGGCGCCGGCTCGATTCACGTCGGCACAGACGGGCTGTGGATTTCGATTGGGATTCTGGTGGCGACAACGCTGGTCTTGTATGTTTTCCTGGAAACCAAGCATAGACTAAGCCCGCGGGAAGGTTTGATTCTGCTGTTTTTGTACGGGGCATTTGTCATCTATACCCTTGTTTCGGGGGCGGCTGTCTGATGACTTCGGACGTTTTGCAGTCGGAACATCGCCGCGGCGGCGGTGTGGACGTCCTGAAGCTGCCGATTGTCGGCCGGCTTTTGCGGCATCGATATGGCCGCGCGGTTTTGCAGCTGCTCCTGACGATGATCGCTTTCGCCTTGATGATTGACGGCTTTACTGGCCCGCAGTCGGCGGCGCGCAATCTGGCGACGGTCACCGTCTGGGTGCATTATCGGGGAATCTTGGTGATTGTTCTGCTGCTGGCCGGCAATTTGTTTTGCATGGGCTGTCCCTTTACTCTGCCGCGCAGTCTGGCGAAACGTCTGTCCCTGGCCGGGCGCCGCTTCCCCAAGCGGCTGCGAAATAAATGGCTGGCGATCTTCAGCCTGTTTGTCCTGTTCTTTCTGTATGAGTTTCTTGATTTATGGGCGAGTCCCTGGCTGACGGCCTGGGTGATTCTGTTTTATTTCGCCGCCTCCTTTGCGCTGGAAGCGGTCTTCACCGAATCGGCATTTTGCAAATATGTCTGTCCGCTCGGTTCATTCAACTACGTTTATTCGACCTTGTCACCGACCCAAATCGAGGTCAAATCGCCGTCCGTTTGCGCCGACTGCGTCGGCAAGGAATGCGTCAACGGCAGCTATGCCCGCCAGCCGATGATTCGGCTGGATGAGATACCGACTGCCGGCGAACTGGATAAAAGGCGGACGGTGGAGGTCAAACATGGGCCGCGGGGCGCGCTCGGCTGTGGCACTCTGCTCTTTGCTCCCCAAATCCGCAGTAATATGGATTGCACGATGTGCCTGGACTGCGTCCGCGCCTGCCCGCATGACAACGTCAGCCTGTTCACCCGCAGCCCTGGGCGCGAGCTAAGCCAAGACGGCAGCTGGCCGCGGCGGCGCGGGCTGTCGTTTCTGGTGATCGCGCTGGCATTCATGGGCATTCTGAACGGCTTTGGCATGGTGCCGCCCTATTATGCCCTGCAAGAATGGCTGGCGCTGGAACTGGGCATCACCCGCGAGTGGCTGGCGCTGCTGCTGATTTTTGGGGCGGGCAGCCTGGCTTTGCCGATGGCGGCGGCGATGGCGGCGGCTGGTTTGGGGCTGCGATTCACCGGCATGCGCCGGCGCGATTCCATTTGGGACACCGTGGCCGCCTTCGCGCCGGCCTTTGTTCCGATTGGCTTTGGCATCTGGTTCGCCCATTACAGCTTTCATTTTTTGACGGCGCCCGGCTTGATTGCGCCGATCATTCAAGAGTTCCTCGGCGCCGTCGGCAATTGGCAAAGGTGGAGCTTCGCCGTTGACGAGAACATCATCGGCCTCATTCAACTGACGGCGCTGATGGGCGGTTTCCTGTGGAGTATGCGTCTGGCGCAAAAGACCGCGCTGCGCCTCTATCGCCGCAAGGCGCTGGCGGGCCTGCTGCCTTGGGCCTTGGTGTTCCTGTTGATGATGCTGGCAGCGGCGCAGATTTTCACCCTGCCGATGGAAATGCGCGGTACGTCGACGCTGTTTGGCTGAACTTCGGTTTGATTTCGGCGGGAATATCCGCGATTCAGGCGGCGCGGCCTGCTTGCCCAAGCGGCGGCGGTCAAGTTTTGTTTGCGTTACACTCTGGCGATGAACGATCTCTGCGCGGAGACTTGTTATGATCACCCGACCGAATATCGTCCTGTTTCTCACTGATGACCACGGCGCCTGGGCGAATGCCTGCTATGGCAATGCCGACCTGCATACGCCGACGCTGGATGCCCTGGCCGAAAGCGGCAGCCGCTTTACCCATGCCTGGACGCCGACGCCGGTCTGCTCGCCGGCCCGCGCCTGTCTGATGACCGGCAAAACAGCTTCGCAGGTGGGCATCCATGACTGGCTGGAAGAGGCGCTGCCATCGATTGCCGAACGGGATTGGCTCGGCGAGACGCCAACCCTGTTTCAGCTTTTGTCGGGCGTCGGCTATGCCACCGGATTATGTGGAAAGTGGCATCTGGGGCAGTCGCATCGCAAACCCAAGGGGGTTGATTATTACTTCGGGCTGCCGGGCTGGCAAGGCAGTCACAATCAGCCCTATACCTATATCCGCGAGGGCGAGCGGGTCGAGCTTGCCGGCAATAAATCCGCTTTGATTACCGATCATGCGCTGGCATTTCTGGATTCGACGCCGGATGATCGATCTTTCTTTTTGAACATCGGTTATATCGCGACGCACTCTCCCTATCATCAGCAGGCGCATGATCCACAGCAGACGGCGCGTTATCAGGATTGCCCCTTTAGCGATATTCCGCCGTATCAGCCGCATCCTTGGGTCAAGAACGAGGGGACAAGCAACGCGCCGACCGAACAGGACCTGCTTGACCGTTACATCGGCTATTACGCTTCGGTGACCGAGATTGATGACAGCCTTGCCCGCATCATCGCCGCGCTCAAGGCAAACGGTCAATGGGACCGCACCATCATTATCTATACCTCCGACCATGGCTGCGCGATGGGGCATCATGGCTTTTTTGGCAAGGGCAACAGCACCCGCCCTCTGAATATGTACGATATTTCGCTGCATGTGCCGCTTGTCATCGCCGGCGCCGACATCGCGCGGCAGGTCTTGCCGCAGCATGTCGATCATTATGACACCTTCCAGTCGATTGTCGAGCTTGCCGGTTTGCCGCTGCCGCGTCCGTCCGACTGCGCCGGCCGGTCTTATGTCCGGCTGCTGCGGGGCGAGCGCATCGGCTGGGACAATACGCGTTACGGAGAATACGGCGATTTGCGGATGATACGCGCCGAACGCTGGAAGCTGGTCTTTCGCTATCCGACCGGCCCGCATGAACTCTTTGATTTGCAGACGGATCCAGGCGAGCGGGTCAACTGCTATGATGTGCATCCGCGGCTGGCCGCCGACCTGAAAGCGCGGCTGGATGACTTTTACAGCCAGCATGATGATGCGCTGCGCTCCGGTTTGCGGGTCAAAGAGCAGCCGGCGCACAACGGCGGCAGTGAAGCCTGGCGCGATGGCCGGCGAGAAGCGCGCGGTTTGCAGGTGTATTAAGTCGAGTTGTCAGAAAAAAATCCGCGGCTTGATATTTCATATTTCGTTTGGCTGGCGGTATAATCAGCGCATGAAGATGACACAAGACAGCACAGCCGACTGGGGCATCATCGGGCATGACTGGGCGGTGGATTTTTTGCGGCGCGGGCTGCTGAACGGACGCACCCGACACGCCTATTTGATCGCCGGCGCCTCATCGCTGGGCAAAATGACGCTGGCGCGGACTTTTGCGATGGCGCTCAACTGTGAGCAGGCGGAGGTCATACACCGTCCCTGCCATCAATGCCGAAGCTGCAAGAGCAGCCGCGGCGGCAATAATCCTGACTTGATTCTGGCGGCGGCGGATGATTCCGGGCGGCTCAAGATCGATGCTATCCGCCATGTTACCCGCCTGCTGGCGCTCAAGCCCTATGCCTCGCGCTATCGGATCGCTGTCTTTGATGATTTTGATTGGGTCGCGCCGCAAGCGCAGGACGCCCTCTTAAAGACCTTGGAAGAGCCGGCATCGTATGCTGTGCTGATTCTGCTGGCGGAGTCTGCCGACCGCATTTTGCCGACTATCCGCAGCCGCGCGCAGATGATCCCCTTGCGGCCACTGCCATTGCAGCGCATTAAAGAACATTTGACCGCCGCCGGCAGCGACGAAGACCGCGCCGATTTGATCGCCCGTTGGAGCAGCGGGCGGATTGGCTGGGCGATTGCCGCGCTGGAGGATGAGGCGGCGCTGAACTTTCGGGGAGATACGCTTGACCGCCTGCGCGATATTCTGGCCGGCGGACGGCTTGGGCGCATCAAAATGGCCGAGCAGATGAGCCGCGAAGTCGGTCAGGACAAATCTCGCCTGCGCGGCATTTTGGAAATCTGGCAGACCTACTGGCGCGATGTCCTGCTCGAAAGCCATGACAGCCCGGTCAAGCCCTGCAACAGTGACCGCAAAGATGAAATCCGCGCGCTGGCGATGCGAATAGATGCCGCCGGCGCCTGGCGCGCCATGGAGGCCACCCGCCGCGCGCTCAACTCACTGACGACCAATGCCAATCTGCGACTGGCGCTGGATGCCCTGTTTCTGGAGTATCCAGGGCTGGATTAGCCGCGCGCTATTCAATCGGAATCCAGTTCGAGGGCTTTTTGGCGGCTTCCAGAACCGCGTCCGGCGCCAATGCGATTTTGCCAAAGCCTGGACGCTTCTCAAGTTTTTCATGCGCCTTTCGCGCCTGACTCAAGGGCATGACCTCATCCATAACCGCGCGGTAGATTCCTTGTTCCAGACGGCGCAGGACCGCCTCAAAATCGCTGGCTTCCAGCCGGCCGCAAGAGCCAAGGATGCCAAGATTTTTCTGATAGACATCCATAACATTGAGGCAGATATCGCGGCTGTGTCCGACTTGGGCAATGACAAGCCGCCCCTTGCAGCCCAGCATATCAATAGACTGCTGCAGGCCGTTGCTGTCGGCGCTGCGCAGAACCAGCGTCGCCCCGCGTTCATTCGTCGCCACCTTGACCTGCCGCACCAGGTCGCCGCTGGCCTCATCCAAGACCACATCGGCGCCGATCTGGCGCAGCCGCGCCGCGTGTTCACCGCTGCCAATAGCGATGACCTGCGCGCCTTTGTCGCTGGCGATTTGCACGGCGGCGGCGCCGATGCTGCCGGCGGCGGCATGGATCACTGCCCGGTCTGACTTTTGGATGCCGCCATCGCTGACCAGCGCAATCCAGGCATTCATAAAAGAAGCGCCGGCGGCGACGGCTGTCTGAAAGTCAAGCCCGTCCGGCAGCTTCACCAGATGTTCGGCTGGGACAGCGCAGTATTCGGCATAGCTTCCGTCGCGCCCGCGCCCCAGATCGTCAAAGGCCGCGGCGACGCGGTCACCCGTTTGCCAGCCGGTCACGCCGTCTCCAATCTGCGCGATTTCGCCGGCGACATCCGCCCCGAGGATATGCGGCATGGGCTTGCGGATGATTAAATGCCCGCTGCGATAAAGCAAATCGTTCGGGTTGACCGAAGCCGCATGAACTTTGACCAGCGCCTCATCGGCGGCTGGCTGGGGAAGCGGACGCTTCACATATTGCAAGACTTTGGGTTTGCCGACTTTTTCGATAATGACGGCGCGCATCATCTGGGGTACTTTTGCCATCCGTTTTCCTCATCATGCCTAGGTTGCTGCTTTCAGTCTAAATCAAGACGCGGGCGCTGTCCACAGTCGGCGCGGCTGGTTATTTGATGTGCGCGCCGGATCGCTGTTCGGTCTCGTCGGGCGGGTATCCATGCGGATGGCGCCGATGCCAGTTCCAGGCGGTTTGGATGATGCGCTCCAGGCTGCTGCGCCGCGCTTCCCAGCCCAGTTCGCGGCCGATTTTGCCGCTGTCGGCAATCAGCATCGGCAGGTCGCCGGCGCGGCGGGGAGCTTCGACGGCCGGTATCGGATGGCCAGTGATTTTCCGCGCCGTTTCGATGACCTCGCGCACCGAATAACCGATGCCGCTGCCCAGATTGTAGGCGCGGCTTTTGCCATCCGCCAGCGCCTCAAGCGCCAGAATATGCGCCGCCGCCAGGTCAAGCACATGCACATAATCGCGGATGCAAGTGCCGTCGGGCGTATCATAATCGCTGCCGAATATCCTGATGTCCCCGCGCTGCCCCAAAGCCACCTGCAAAACCAGTGGAATCAAATGCGATTCGGGTTCATGCGCCTCGCCGATATGTCCTTGCGGGTGCGCGCCGCAGGCATTGAAATAGCGCAGACAGCAGTATCGGATGCCATAGATGCGCTCCATCCATGCCAGCAGACGTTCAGCCATGTACTTGGTTTCGCCATAGACGCTGCCGGGAAACGGAGTCTCGCCTTCATCAATCGGAATCCGCTGGGGCTGGTCAAACAGGTTGGCGGTGGAGGACAGGATGAAGCGCCGAACATCATGGCGGCTCGCCTGTTCAAGCAGGTTGATAGTGGTATAGAGGTTGCCGCGGAAGTATTTGAACGGCTTTCGCATGCTTTCGTCCACTCGAATCTGCGAGGCAAAATGCAGGATGCCCTCGAATGGGTGCGCCGCAAAGAGGGCCTGCAATGCCGCCGTATCATGCAAATCGCCGACGACGAGGATCGCATCCGGGTGCACCGCCTGCCGATTGCCGCTGGAAAGATTGTCATACACAACCACCTCATAGCCGCGCTCAATCAGCATTTGCACGACGTGACTGCCGATATAGCCGGCCCCGCCAGTGACCAACACTTTTTTCATTATGTTCCGCTCCGTCCCTTGATAGGCGATGCGCCGCTATTATAATCCTGCGCGGGCAAGAGGTAAATATGGCATCTTGCTTTGCGGCTTCGGCATCCTGTGGTTTAATGATCATCAAGCTGTTCATTCGGATGTTTTGATGGCGGACAAGCGAAACAGTCAATCGGGCTGGACTCAAGCTGAACGCGATGCCTTCCGGCGGCTGCTGCGGATGGGATTGATCCTGTTCACGGTCATTGCGGCTGCCGGCGCCGCCGCCGCGCTGCTGGGTTCGGCCTTGGGAACACTGTAGCGCCGTCACCGCGCCTGATTTCTTATCCAAAACAGGGGTAATGAAGACCCAATGGAAGACCAACGGCTGAACCTGACTGCCGCAAGGCCCAAACAGCGTCTTGATCAATTTGTGCTGGGCTGTCTTGAGGGCTGGTCGCGGGCGCAGGTGCAAAGCCTGATTCGAGACGGGCGGGTCAAGGTGAACGGCAAAGTGGAAAAAAGCGGTTACAAATGCAAAGGCGGCGAAACGGTCACTGTGGCCATCCCGCCGCAAGCGGAAGTTTCGCTGAAGGCCGAAGCGATTGACCTGCATGTCGTCTATGAAGATGAACACCTGGCGGTGGTGAACAAGGCGGCTGGCATGGTGGTGCATCCTGGCACTGGCAACCCATCCGGCACGTTGGTGAATGCGCTGCTGGCGCGGTATCCGCAGCTGGCGGCGATGCTGGACGACCCGCAAACGAAGGAGCGACTCGGCATCGCGCATCGCCTGGACAAAGGCACCAGCGGGCTGATGGTCGCCGCTCTTCGCAAACCAGCCTTGTCGGCATTGATGCGTCAGTTCCAGGCGCGCGACGTCGACAAGGGTTATCTGGCCTTATTGGAAAAACGACCCCAAACTCACAGCGGCCGGGTGGATGCGCCGATTGCCCGCGATCCGCGGCAGCGCAAGCGGATGTGGGTTCAGCGGGGCGGCAAGCCGGCGCAAACCGAATTTACGCTGTTAGACGACAGTTTTCAGGGCGACCGCGCCTTGGTGGAACTGCGTCTGCTGACCGGGCGCACGCACCAAATCCGCGTTCACATGGCTTTTATTGGCTGTCCAGTGGTGGGGGATGCGGTCTATGGCTTTCGCAAGCAGCGCCTCAAGCTCAAGCGGCTGTTCCTTCATGCCCACGAACTGGCATTTGACCATCCGGCGACTGGCGAACGGCTGCGATTTGCCGCGCCTTTGCCGCCATCATTGCAGAACGCGCTGGATAAACTGCGCTAGGGTTTTGCGCTTAGTCCATGCCCAGCAGTCGGCGGCGGAGTCCTCCGTCGTCGCGCAAATCTACGATGGGGCATTCTTCGTTGCTTTCGGGGTTGATGAATCGCCAATATCGCATTCCGCTAGCGTAAGCAGCATCAGGATTAACGGAAATCCTTGTTTTCCATGCAGCAGCCAACGGGGTCAGCATTTGTCCCCCATATCTTATTATTTTTGCACTGTTGCCAAGTATATCTTTGTGTTTGCTCGTGAGCAGTAGCGTTGCTTCAAATCGATGTCCCTCATATTCTGCAAATACAGGGATTTCTACGCCATCCTCTGAAACGGGCTGTGGACTCTCTTCAACTGCAATTTGCGGTTCAATTTCAGCGGGACTTGCTTCGGATTGAACGACGGCTGACGGACGACTGGCAATCTTGTCATCAACAAACTCATGGAACGCTTTCCTGACGATTGGCGCAAACTCTTCAAATACCGACTGCTTAAAAGACCCGCTATAAAGTCCGTTGGCGAGGAGCCTGACCAAATCTCTTGATGGCTGTTGATATTCTTCTGCCAATTTACGACGAATTTCAGGTATGAGCTTTAACTCTTTTGCGCTTGACAAAATGCGCTCGGCATCAAAGTTCGCCTTCGTAAATCCTTCCAGTTCCTTCACCAGCCGTTCATCAAGATTGAGCATATCTATAATGAGGAAGGGCTGTTTGTCCATTATGTTGCGCTTTTCCAGATCAGTATAGAATTGATACTTGACGCCATTCGTCAAAATACCGAACCGCGCTTCCGTTGTCGCATAATATCGAAAAATCTGCGACGCCTGCCAGATGGATAAGGACTCTTTTGCTTTCTTTGCTTCGATCAGAATGATGGGTTTTCCCTCGCGCATGATGGCGTAATCAACCTTTTCTCTTTGCTTTATGCCAAAATCGGCTGTGTATTCCGGCACAACTTCAGTTGGATCAAATATGTTATAGCCAAGCGCGCCAATAAACGGGTCAACCAAGTAACTTCTTGTCCGCGCTTCATTTATGGAACTCTTAATTTTTTGAGAGATTCCATCAGAAATTCGGTTCAATTCGTCCATTAAGCTCATGCTCACCTGCTCCTGTAACGCAGTATTAGATACATCAACCGAAGTTTAACACATCCGCGCGGTTTTTGCCAGTTTATCTTTGGGATAGCAGTCGGCGGCGGAGTCCTTCGTCGTCGCGCAAATCACTTATAAAACGTTCCTTGTTTCCATAAGGATCGCGCAGTTTCCAAAATCTCCAGCCGTTGGTCTCTCCAGTTACGTCAGGCCTGATGGAGAGTCTCAATTTTTTCCCAGCCGCGGAAGGTTTCAAGACTTGTCCCTCAAACCTAATCCGGGATTCCTTCCAGTTGGATTCGACGTAAGATAACGCTGCTTCAAATCGATGCCCCCTATATTTTGCAAATACGGGGATTTCCCCATCCTCTGAAATGGGCTGTATCGGACTCTCTTCAACTGTAGTTTGCGCTTCAATTTCAGCGGGACTTGCTTCGGATTCAATAGCAGTCTGCAAACGGCTGGCAATTTTTTGCTCGACAAATTCGCGCCATGCCTGCCCGACGACGGGCGCAAACTCGTCAAGGGCCCGTTTGCTCAAGCTACCCGTATAGAGTTGCCGGGCGCAGAACTCGACAAATTCTTCTGACGGACTCGCGTACTCTTTATCCAGCAAACGCAGAACCCTTAACTTGCGCGCGGCTGACAAAATGCGCTCAACATCAAAACTCGCCTTCGTAAATCCTTCCAGCACATTGACCAGCCCATCATCGAGATTCAGCATATCAATGATGAGGAAGGGCTGCTTGTCCATGATGTTCAGTTTTTCAAGGTCGGTGTAAAAACGATATTCGATGCCGTTCGTCAGAATGCCGAAGCGAACGTCTTCGGCGCCAAAATAATTGTACAGTTGCCGCCAGTTGTTTTCGGATAAAACTTTGTTTGCCGCTTTGGACTCGATAAAGATAATCGGTTTCCCCGACTGCTTGATCGCATAATCAACTCGCTCGCTGCCACTTGTTCTGGCATCGGCAGTATGTTGTGGAGAGACTTCATTGAGATTACCAATATCGTAGCCAAGCGCGCGGATGAATGGGTGAATGGAAACTAGCTCTGTCGCCACCTCATTTGTCATCATGGGGCGCTGCTGATTGATCTTCTCCGATATTTTACGCATCTCATCCATCAAACCCATTTTCGACTCCCCGATAGCAAAGCATTAGATATAAACTAAATCTTAACACATCGGCGCGATTTTTGCCAATTCCTGCTGAACTGTGCTATACTCCTCTTATGCAAACAGCAATCGCACAGCCCACCGCCTTTCATGTGATGACCAAGCCGCGCGGCGCCATCTGCAACCTGGATTGCAAATACTGCTATTTCCTTTCCAAAGAGAAACTCTATCCCAACAGCAATTTCCGCATGTCGGAAAGCCTGCTGGAAGAGTACATCCGCCAGTATATTGAAGCGCAGCAGGTCGATGAGATTCACTTCGCCTGGCAGGGCGGCGAGCCGACCTTGATGGGCGTCGAATTTTTTCAGCAGGCGGCGCGCTATCAGCAGCAGCATAAAAAGCGCGGCATGACGATTCACAATGCGCTCCAGACCAACGCCGTCACGCTGGATGATGAATGGTGCGCGTTCTTTGCCGAAAATGGCTTTCTGATTGGCGTCAGCCTTGATGGGCCGCAGGATGTGCATGATTTCTACCGCGTCGACAAAGGCGGCAATCCTACCTTTGACAAAGTGATGCGCGGTATTCGGCTGCTGCAAAAACATAATGTCGAGTTCAATATCCTAACCACCGTCCACGCCGCCAACGAAAAACATGGCAAGCGCGTCTATCAATTCCTGCGCGACGAGGTCAAAACGCAATTCATGCAGTTCATCCCCATCGTCGAGCGCGACAATGACAGCGGCTATCAGGAAGGCGATTCCGTGACCGAGCGGTCGGTCAGCGCGGCTGGCTATGGTCAGTTTTTGATTGAAATGTACGAAGAATGGGTGCGGCATGATGTCGGGCGGGTCTTTGTGCAGATTTTTGATGTCGCGCTGGCCGCTTGGGCTGGGGCGCCGCCGGGGCTGTGCATCTTTGACGAAACCTGCGGCCTGGCGATGGCGATGGAACACAATGGCGATGTTTATTCCTGCGACCACTATGTCGAGCCGGCTTACAAGCTGGGCAATATCATGGATATTCCGCTGGCCGAAATCGCGGTGATGGACAAACAGCATGAGTTCGGACAGGCCAAACGCGATACTCTGCCGCAATACTGCCTGGACTGCGAAGTGCGCTTTGTCTGCCATGGCGGCTGTCCCAAAAACCGCTTTATCCAAACGCCGACGGGCGAGGATGGCCTGAATTATCTTTGCGCCGGCTACCGCGCCTTTTTTAATCATATCGGGCCGACGATGAACTTTATGACGGACGAATTGAAACAGCGCCGCCCGCCGGCGAATGTTATGCTCCAGATGGCGCGGTATGATGATGAACTGTCACGCGCCTTCGCCAAAGCCGGGCGCAACGATCCCTGTCCCTGTGGCAGCGGAATAAAGTACAAGCGCTGTCATGGCCGGCGGCGGGCTTAGGCGCGCGGCTCATTTTACAATGGGAAGATAAGTTGAAAGGTTGGATGTGCATGAGCCAGCCCACGATTGAACTGCGAATCCCGGTCGAAATTTATGAACGCGCGCGAGTGATCGCCAGTGACAGCGGGCGTTCGGTGGAGTCCGTTCTGCTTGATGGATTAACGCTGCTTTTTGGCGCCCTGCCCGATTTGCGGATTTCGCCCGACCTGCTCAAAGATTACAGCGATGAGCAATTATGGGCGGTAGTCTATCGTAGATTGGCATGGCCCCAGGATGCTCGCTTGCGTGAACTGACCGCTCTCGGCAAACAGGGACAAATCACTGGCGAGGAAAAGACCGAAATGGAAGAGCTGATAGCTTTGGTGGATCATCAGATGTTATTGCGCTCCGAGGCATTGCTCATGTTGAAACAGCGAGGACATCCTATCGAAAAGCAGCTTAAACTCGGAGCATAGTGAGTGGCGCGTATTTCAGACAGCATGCGCCAGCCGTTCAAGCTCTTTCTCAAAGCCTGGCGTGGTGTCAACGCGCGTCGGCATCAGCCTCTATCTTGCGGCGAATCTCATTAAGCGCTTCTCTTGCTGGCCGAGTTTGTCCGTCAAGAGCCTGCTGCATACCCATATGAATGTTTCGCAGGATTTCCTCTTTAGTTGGCTCATCATGCACATCCGCGGCGAGTTTGGCATCGAGTTGACGGGATTGCGAGAGGCTCTTGCGAGATGATAATGCCATCAAAGTATCCTTTCCCTTGACACTTGACTTAAATATAACATAATGATTTAACCAGCGCAATAAGTCAAAAGTTTGTGATTTCCAACAATAAAGGACTCGCTCATGCCCAAACAAGTTGTCTCTACACAAGATGCGCCAGCGCCGGGCGGTGTTTATTCACAGGCGATTGTCGCCAATGGTTTCGTCTTCACCGCCGGGCAGGTGCCGCTGGCGCCGGACAGCGGGCAGCTGGTTGAAGGCGGCATCCAGGCGCAGACCCGCCAAGCGCTGGAAAACGTCAAAGCCGTGCTGGAAGCGGCCGGGACGAGCCTGGAAAATGTCGTCAAGGTCACGGTGTTCCTGGCGGACATCAATGACTTCGCCGCCTTTAATGCCGTGTATGCCGAATACTTTCCACAGCGGCCGCCGGCGCGTTCCGCGATTCAGGCCGGGGCGCTGCCATTGAACGCCGACATCGAAATTGAAACCATCGCCCTGCTGGAATCATAGACC
Source organism: Phototrophicaceae bacterium (assembly GCA_965243515.1). GTDB lineage: Bacteria > Chloroflexota > Anaerolineae > Aggregatilineales > Phototrophicaceae > UBA6055. Next base: position 110,295 of record OZ251572.1, read on the forward strand.
GCCCTTTGCTATACTGTCGTCAAAATCCCAGACAAACGGAAAGCCAAGCTATGATTGACGTTAATCAACTCCGCAAAGGCGCGACCTTTACCCAAAACAGCAGCCTCTACCGCGTCATCGAGTATCGTCATCACAAGCCCGGCCGCGGCAAAGCGACCATCCGCGTCACAGTGCGCGACCTGCGAAGCGGCGCCACGACCGAGATGACCTTCAACTCCGGCGAACGGGTCGAAGACATCCGCGTCGAAGCTACCAAAGTCGAGTATCTGTACGCCGATGATGATTTCGTCACGTTTATGGATACCGAGACCTATGAGCAGCCGCAGCTGAATCGGGCGATTTTTGGCGATGATCTCAAGTACATCAAGGACAGCATGGAGATTAAGCTCCTGCGCTATGAAGGCGAAATCATTGATTACGAACTGCCGAAGACGATGGAATACGAAGTCGTCGAGGTTGAGGCGGCGATTGCCGGCGACACCGCCAACAGCCCGACCAAGAAAATCAAGCTGGAAAGCGGCTTTGAGGTCAGCGCGCCGATGTTCATCAATGTCGGCGATGTTGTCAAAATCAATATCGAAGAAGAAACTTATGTCACCCGTGTCAGCAAATGAGAGCTTAGGGTGACAGATGCGGCGCGATGACCGCGAACAGCAAATAAATATCAAGCGCAAACAGGCTCATCAGCGCCAGCGCCGTCAGCCAGCGCGAGCCTTCCCAGCGCGGCAAGACAAGCCGACGCCAGAAATCCAGCCCATAGACCAGCGCGGCCGCTAGGGGAATCAGCCCAGCGAACAGATAGCGCCCCTGCCATTGCAAAAACTCCAGATTGTAATAGAGATAGGCCAGCAAAACCAGGACAAGCGCCGCGGCAAAAACAATTCCGATTTGGGTTTGCGCGCGCGCGGCCTCGTTTGGCCTGTTCGTCAAGCGCGACAGAATGGCGCCTGATAGGCCGGCGACCGTCAGCAGGGCAAAACCGCGGTAAATCCAGCCGCCCAGGACTCCATCCAGCGGCAGCGCCATCCAGCCAAATTGTCCCCAAAAGCTGTTGAAACTCACGCGGGCCATCTCGCGCAGGTAGGTTTCTGCGCCGTGCAAGGCGATGTATTCCACGCGCCGCATCTGGTCAGCGGTGACCGCATCATGCGCCGCCAGACCCAGAAAATCGGGAAATCCATAGACGGCGATGTTCCGCAGCCACCACAGACTCCCCATCCCAACCGCAATCAGCAGAAAGACGGCCAGCGGTCTTATCAGCGCGGCCAGTGGACGTTTTTGGCTGCGCCATTTCAGGCTTATCGCCAGGGGAATGAGGATGACAAGGAAATAGACTGTCGTTTTGCTTAGCAGTCCAAATCCTGCGATAATCCCCAGCGACCAGACAGGCGCATCGTCGATCTGAAGATAGCGAACAAGCCACAGCAGCGCCAGGGCGATGACAAGCGCGCCCAGCACATCATTATTGACCGCGCTCATTATGCTCAAATGCTGCGGCTGAAAGGCGACCAGCGCCATCATGCCCAGGGCGATCTGCGGCTGATGCGGCCAGATGCGCCGGCCAATCAGATAACTCAAGCTCACCACAACGGCGCCCAAGCTCACCGACAGCAGGCGAAGCGCGGTGAGACGGCCATCGGTCAGCCTGTAGACGGCGGATGCCAATAGATAATAGAGCGGCGGCTGATGATCTTCGTATTGAATCGTATCCAGCCGCGCAAGCTGGTCGGGCGCGAATTTGGATGTGGTCAGCCGTTCCTGATAGCCGCGCTGCCAGTCGCCGGCTTCGATTTTCGGACAGCAGCCCATCTCCGCGACTTGAGCGGCATAATTATAATGCGCCGGTTCATCGGGGGCCTGCCAGGCCGGCGTGTACATGGCGAACAATCCCCCGACAAGCAGATAGCCAAGCAGTATTATGGCAAACAGCGTTTTTTCGAGGCGGGACTGGGGCATTGGCGGTCGCTTTCCTTATGAAATGTATCCTTTCCTATCATGGCACAGCATCGCCGATTTGATGAGGGCTGGCGCTGCGGAGGCTTGCAGGATGTCCATAACAGTCGTACACTTGGCAATCTTAACTATCCATTCGCCGGGGTGAATGTATCGTGGAATTGGCTATACTTACAGGCAGCATGGCGCAGGGAATATGAGGCTGTTATGGGCAAAAACGGGCTGAAAGTCGTATCTATCGGGGGCGGTCTGGGCGCGGTTCAGGTGATGCGGGGCATGAAGAACCATACCGACCATCTGACCGGCATCATTGCGGTCACCGATACCGGCCGAAGCACTGGCATTGTCCGCGAGTTTGCCCAGATCCCGGCGCCCGGTGATATTCGGAATGCTCTGGCGACCCTCGCTGACGATCATGATTCGCTGCTGACGCGGGTGATGCAGCATCGGATCGCGGCCCCGGGCGACCCGAAACTGGACGGCATGGCTTTTGGCAATCTGTTTATCGCCGCCCTAACGCAGATGTCGGGCAGCTTTGTTCAGGCGATTCGGCAAATCAGCGACTTTCTTGACGTGCAGGCGGATATTTATCCAGTAACAGAAGAAAATACACATATCTGCGCCGAACTGATGGATGGCACGATTGTCGAGCAGGAGTTTAATGTGCGTCAGTTGGATAAAGCCGCCATCAAACGGATTTTTGTCCAAAATCCAGAGGCGACCGTTTATCCGCCCTGCATTGATGCCCTGCGCCAAGCTGACCTCATCACCATCGGGCCGGGCAGCCTGTTCACGACCACGATCGCCTGCCTGGCATTCAGGGAAATCTCACAGGCGGTGCGCGATTCCAAGGCGGTCAAGGTGTATGTCTGCAACACGACCACGCAGCCCGGCCAAACCGACGACTATTCGCTTTCTGACCATGTTCAGCAGATTGTTTCTTATCTGGGGATCGGCATCTTGGATTATGTGATTTTGAATGCTTCAACGCCGTCAGCCGAATTGCTGGAACTGTACGCGCGGGAAAAAATCAATGTGCTGATGCCGACCGATGACGAGCTTCACAAAATCAAGACGATGAGCGTCAAGCCGGCGCTGGCGGATGTCGCCGATACGCAGTCGGACAAACGCGCCCTTTGGCAAAAGCAGGACACCATCCGCCACAATCCCGAACTGACGGCCTTGACCCTGCTGGAACTGATGGGCCAGAGCCGCGCCGCTGGCTGATGACAAGTTTCTTAACAGGCGGATGTCAACTGTGAGCTTCACCCCTTAAAACGGAATGTCATCCGCTGTGGGCGGCCATCGCTGGTAATTTGATGAGCCTTTATTATCGAGGCGAGGACGATTGTCCTTGGTGATGCTTTCTATTCTGTTGAATTTGCTGTCCAATCGGCGTGTGCGCGTCCCTGTCAAAGTATTAAACCGGCCTTGCAACGTTCTAAAACTCGCTTCCAGTTTAGCCATCTGGTCGGTGTATTTTTCCCATTCAGATTGTATCTCTTTGATTACCCCAAAGATTTCGCGTGATTTTTGCTCAAATGCAAAGTTTTCCGCCGCCTGATGAATGACGGAAAGCACAATATACAAGGTTAACGGCGAACACAGGATGACTCGCTGTTTTAAGGCGAATTCTATAATGGAATGGTCTTGTTCGTGGATAAAACGATAGATTTGCTCGTTAGGGATGAAGATAAGTACACAGTTCACTGTTTTGGAATTGATATAACCGCGGCCTTGGATCTCGCTGATACGGTTCTTAACATCCCGCAAAAAAATGGCGCGATACCTTTTTTTCACGCTTTCGGTGTCCGCGTCAAAATATCTCTGATAATTAACAAGTGGGAACTTGGCATCCATGTTGAGATACATCTGATTGGGCAATAGAAAAGTGAAATCCGGTCGCCGTTCCGAGCTAATGCGAGATTGTTTTTTGTAATTAACGTCCTTGATAAATCCCAAAAGCTGCAATATGTCTTCGGCAATGCGCTCGCCCCATTGACCGCGAACGCGATTATCGGCAAGCGCGCGCTGTAATGAAGTTGTCGTTTGGGTAAGGTTTTGCAGCTGTTTGTCTAATGCGCCAAATTGGTTTTCCCGCGCATTCTCAAATTCGCTGATAAAAGTTTGCACTGCTCCTAACTTCTTGTCCATTTCGGTCAGACGCTGGTCAATGAGTTCTTTTTTATTTTCAAATTCGGCGCTGTGCTGCTCTGTTTGAAATCTGGATTTATCTTCCAGCCTATGCAGAAGACTCTCATTGGATTTTGTCAATTCTTCGCTTGACTCTTTAAGCGCTTCTACTGCCAGACCGCTGAAAGTTTTCTTTATATTGGGGCGGGTTAGCAAAGCGAATATGAGACCGACAGCCAAACCCATCGCCAAGCCAATGAACAGGCTCATGCCGTCCAGAGTGTTGATAAAATCTGTCACAGCATCCATCTGCTTGTCCTCCGATGATAAGGGCCGCTGTTTTTCCAGCGCCGGCTTCGCGCTTGCCTTTGCGAGCGCGGCTGTACATGCTATAATACATTGCATTGCTGAATCGACCAATGAAGAATCATGCTGTTAGCCAAATCAAAGGTTTGAGAAAGGTAATCCCTTGTCTTCGCTTGTACTCACCGTCAAAGAAACACTGCGTTACCGCGGCGCCATCGGGCAGTGGAGTTGGGTTTTGCATCGTCTCACCGGCGTGGGGGTGGCGCTGTTCCTGGCGCTTCATGTTGTCGATACGTCGTGGGCGGTGTTTTATCCTGACCTGTACGTCCGGGCAATCGCCGCCTATCAGTCGCCCGTTTTTACTGTGGGCGAATTTGGTCTGGTGTTCGCAGTGGTTTATCATGCTTTCAACGGGATACGGATCGTCATTTTTGACAACAAACCCGAACTGTGGCGGTATCAATCGCAGGCGGCGATTGGCGTCCTGGTCTTGACTCTGCTGGCGGTGACGCCGGTGTTTCTGGGCATGGCCGGGCATGTGGTGGACTTCTACTTTGGCGAGCAGGCGATTGCGAATGACCGCCTGCTTGATGTGGTTGTCTTCTCGATTGTCGAGCAGTTCCCCTTCATCGCCGGGTTTGTGGGAGCGCTGGCGGCGGCTGTTATTCTGGCGGCGCTTTTTGGCATGATTCGCGGCAGCGGCGCAGCCCCTTCCAAATATCCGCAGGCAAGCCCGATTGAACGTTTCTGGTGGGGGTTCATGCGGGTAAGCGGCCTGCTGATTCTGCCACTGGTATTCGGTCATCTGGCGATGATGCACGTGATGCAGGGCGTCTTTGACATCACCGCCTCCGGGGAAGTGGTGGGAACGCTCGAAAGCAACGGGACGATTGGCGCGGCGCCCTCGGCGGTTGAGTTTGTTTATCATCGCTGGACTTATGCCGCCGGCGGCATTTTTGTCTGGCGCATCTATGATCTGTTCCTGCTGGTTCTGGTCACGCTGCATGGCTTTAATGGGCTGCGCTATGTCCTGACCGATTACACCAGCGGCAATGTATTTTTGCGCCGCGCATCAGTGGCCTTATGCACGGTCATTGCGGCCGTCCTGCTGGCGCTGGGCGCGGCGGCGCTCTTGCTGCCGATTGAAAAGGACATCATCAGCGAGGCGATGGCGGCCACAGCCGAAATCTATGAACTGCGCGGCGAAGAGATACCGCCGGAACTGGAAGCCTTTTTGAATGGCGGCAGCGAATAATCAAGCAGAGGGAATCTATGAACATTCATAAACATGACGCCATTATCGTCGGCGCCGGCGGCGCGGGTTTGATGGCGGCGCTTTACGCCAGCAAGGGCGGCGCCGATGTGGCCGTCGTCAGCAAACTTTATCCGACCCGCAGTCATACCGGCACGGCGCAGGGCGGCATCGGCGCGGCGCTGGGCAATCTGGACGACGACAAGCCGATTTACCACACCTATGACACGATTAAAGGCGGCGATTATCTGACCGATCAGGCGGCGGCCAAAGCGCTGGCCGAAAACGCGATTGATGCTGTTATTGAGTTGGAACACATGGGCCTGCCCTTTGACCGCACTTCCGAAAAGCGCATCAGCCAGCGCCGTTTTGGCGGCCACACGCGCAACTTTGGCGAGGCATTGGTGCGCCGCGCCTGCCATGCCGCCGACCGCACCGGCCACATGATTCTGCAAACCCTCTATCAGCAGTGCATCAAGAACGAGGTCAACTTCTTCGATGAGTTCCAGGTGGTGGACATGATCGTCGTCGACGGAACGGTGGCCGGCGTCGTCGCGATTGAGCTTGGCAGCGGCGAGTTTCATATTTTTCATGGCAAGGCGTGTTTCTTTGCCACTGGCGGCTGGGGACGGTGCTGGTCGGTGACGAGCAATGCCCATTCAATGACCGGCGACGGCGCCGCCATTGCCCTGCGCCGCGGCGTGCCGCTGCAAGATATGGAATTCTTTCAGTTTCATCCAACCGGCATCTTCAAGATGGGGATTCTGATTACCGAAGGGGTGCGCGGCGAAGGCGGCGTGCTGATTAACAGTCAGGGCGAACGTTTTATGGAGCGGTATGCGCCCGGCGCCAAAGACCTCGCCAGCCGCGACGTGGTCAGCCGCGCCATTTATCTGGAAACCCGCGCCGGCCGCAGCATCAAAAACCGCGGTTATGTGCATCTTGATATCCGCCCCAAGACGGTCAATCGCTTCTTTGCCGAAGAAGGCCGCGCCCGCCAAGACTTCATCGACGACGGCCATATCGAGCGCAAGCTGCCCGATATTCTCGATTTCTGCCGTACGTATCTAGGCGTCGATCCAGTCAAAGAGCCGATGCCGGTTCAGCCGACCGCCCACTATGCCATGGGGGGCATCCCGACCAATATCGATGCCGAAGTCGTGACCGACGCCGCCGGGACGGTGATGCCGGGGCTGTATGCCGCTGGCGAAACCGCCTGCGTCAGCGTTCACGGCGCCAATCGCTTGGGGACAAACTCTCTGGTCGATCTGATTGTCTTTGGCCGCCGCGGCGGGATGCGGGTCGCTGAATTTGTCAAACAGGCCGATTGGAAAGCGCTGCCATCTGATCCTGCCGGCGAGATTCGCGCCGAGTTTGAGCGGATTCGCCACAGCAGCGGCAAAACGCGCCCCGGCGAACTCCGCGCCAGATTGCAGCAGACGATGATGGACAACATCGGTGTCTTCCGAACGCAGGAGACCATGCAGCGCGGCATTGACGAGCTTGCGGAACTGCGCCGACGCTTTTATGATGACATCCGCATTGATGACAAAAACAAGGTGTTTAACACTGACCTGATGGAAGCCTGGGAGTTGGGCGCCTTGATTGACCTAGCGGATGTCACCGCGCGCAGCGCCCTGGAGCGCAAGGAAAGCCGCGGCGCGCACAGCCGCGAAGACTATAAGCGGCGCGATGATGAAAATTGGCTGGCGCATACCCTTGCCTATCACAGCGGCGATCTCAAAACACCGAGCTATAGCTTGAACTTCGACAAAGCGGTCGACCTTTCGCTGTGGGAAGCGGAGAAAGCGCAGGGGATACCAGAGGACAAGCAGAAGTTCCGCCCGATAGAGCGCGTCTATTAAACCGACGGCGAAATTTCATCAATAGGAAGGGATGGTTGGAATCATGGAAGTGACCTTCAAAATCAAACGGCAGAACCCGGAAGCGCCGGGCAAGGACAAGCCCTACTGGGAGGAGTTTGTTCTGCAAGATGTTGACCCGACCGACCGCGTGCTGGAGATGCTGCACCGCATCAAATGGGAACAGGATGGGACGCTGTCGCTGCGCCGTTCCTGCGCGCACGGCGTCTGCGGCTCGGACGCCATGCGGATTAACGGCGTCAATGCGCTCGCCTGCAAGATGCTGATTCAGGATGTCGGGCAGAAGGTGCAAATCGAGCCGATTTTGGGGCTGCCGGTCATCAAAGACCTCATTGTCGATATGGAGCCGTTCTTTGATCATTACAAGCAGGTCATGCCCTTCTTTGTCAATGACAGTCCGCTGCCGGCTGATGGCCGCGAGCGTCTGCAAACACAGGAAGACCGCGAGCGGTTTGATGACACCACCAAGTGCATTCTCTGCGCCTGCTGCACGACTTCCTGCCCCAGTTTTTGGGCGAACGGTCATTATGTCGGCCCGGCGGCGATTGTGCAGGCGCACCGCTTCATCTTTGACACCCGCGACCAGGCTGGCAAAGAACGTCTTGATATTTTGAGCGAACCCAACGGCGTCTGGCGCTGTCGGACGATTTTCAACTGCACGCCGGCCTGCCCGCGCGACATTGAAGTCACCAAGGCGATTGGCGAGGTCAAGCTGGCGATTCGCAAGGGCCGAACGGATGGGATTGTTCAGGTGCGCGATATTGAGTGATGAATAAAAATCCAGCGGCAAAAATGGCTTGCAGGGTTTTGACATTGCCGCATCGCCGTCGTAAAACGCATTTCGCTGTCATGCGGAAAACGCAATCTCGGCGCTCTCAATGAAATCCACCATTCTTTCAATTACCGCCTGGGCCATCGGCGCTGGAATCGCATTTCCCGCCTGCTTCCGTGTTTGGGCGTCGCTGCATACGATTTTCCAAGTGTCGGGAAAACCTTGCAGCCGCAAAAGCTCGCGCGGCGTTAAACGGCGCTCCCCATCCACCAGCAAATAATTGTGAGACGCGCCGGCCCGCAAGGCGCATGACCAAGGATGGCTTGACACATTCCCGCCCTTGTTCTCATGCCAAATAGCGGGTGAAACCGATGCCTTGTGACTGTTATGCCGTTTGCGCCGAATATTCTCGGACACAAAATACTTTTTGTCAGGATTTTTTTCCAAGATATCGGCCAAAGGTTTAACAGCCTTATTCTTGGGCGGCCACGGAAATGAGATAAAATCCCGCTGGGTGGCGACTATGATGATCCTCTCGCGTTTTTGCGGCAGGCCGCAGTCAAGAGCGTTCAGAACGCGATAATCAACTGTGTATCCGATTGACATCAAATCGTCTAAAATGCGCCTAATCACAGCCCCCTTTTGCATAGTGGCGAGCTGCTTTACGTTTTCCAGGATGATACCTCGTGGCCGCTTGGCGCGAATCAGGCGCAAAAGCTCAAAAAACAGCGTGCCGCGAGGGTCGGCGAAACCTTTCTTGCTTCCAATGATTGAAAACGGCTGACAAGGAAATCCAGCGAAGAGCAGGTCATGATCGGGGACTTCCCGCGCATCCAGCTGGGTAATATCTCCGGCGGGACAGAGGCCAAAATTCGCGCGGTAGGCCTGCCTAACCCGCTCGTCGATGTCGCACGCGAAGACCACATCCAGGCCAACATTTGTCGCCGCGACATGAAAACCGCCTATACCGCAAAACATATCAGCGCATTTCATCTGCGTACACTCCTCATACACCCTCTATTTCCAAGTGACCTGTTTGGGACAGCAGCCATTGCGAGGCGGTCTTGATTACGCTGTCCACAGGCAGACGAGTTCTGCCGACCAGGGCGCATTCCCATATCGTTAAGATGCGCCATCCCTTATCTTCCAAACATCTGAAATTTCTTTTATCCCGTTCAATGTTTCTGGCGAATTTTTGATTCCAGTATTCTGTACGGGAAGATGGCTTTCTGAACATGTGGCAAGCGTGGCCATGCCAAAAACAGCCGTGTATAAAAATAATTGATTTATATTTCGGAAACACCATATCGGGCTTGCCGGGCAATCGGCGGTCATGAACTCGATATCGAAAACCCCGCGCATGCAGTCCCCTTCTTATCAAGAGTTCGGGTTTGGTGTCTCTGGATCCGACTCTCGCCATTATTCGGCTGCGTTCCGCGGGGCTAACAGTATCGGTCATCTGTTTTGACGTCCTTATGGACATTTGGCCCTTGCATAAAACATTTTGCCATATTATGGCCCAAATGCAAATCCGAGACAAAAACACAAGGGATATTCACCTTGACAGCGCCGCATCGCCGTCGTAAAATGCTTTTCGCTGTCGCGCGGGAAACGCAATCTTGAACGCCGCTCTGTCCGTGTGGTATGCTGTTTAGGCGGCGCCACCATAGCTCAATTTGGCAGAGCGCCTGTTTTGTAAACAGGTTGTTCTGGGTTCGAGTCCCAGTGGTGGCTTGAAATAAGGGTCGGTGCCCGAGTGGCTAAAGGGGGCGGACTGTAAATTCGCTGGCGAGAGCCTACACTGGTTCGAATCCAGTCCGGCCCAATGATTGGATTGCCTCCGTAGCTCAGGGGTAGAGCGCTCCCTTGGTAAGGGCGAGGTCATGAGTTCAAATCTCATCGGAGGCTTGGGGCGGCGCGCGGGGTAAGAATCCTGCTTGGGCCGATGTCAAATGAAGAGGAGGGCGGCATGGCAAAAAAAGGACAGCGCATTGTTGTCAAACTGCGGAGCACTGAAAGCGGTCACATGTACATCACCGAAAAGAATCGCCGCAACACGCAGGGGCGGATTGAACTGCGGAAGTATGATCCGATTTTGCGGCGGCACGTGGTCTACCGCGAAACCAAGTAGCTCGGCGCGGCGTTTCACAGGACGCGAAGATGGCATAGGGGTATAGCTCAGTTGGTAGAGCGACGGTCTCCAAAACCGTAGGTCGAGAGTTCGAGTCTTTCTGCCCCTGTCGGCAAATCCGTGAACACCGTCCGCCGCGGCGGTGTTTGCGTATCAGGAATCGGGCAGCGATGCCAGCAAATGGATCCAAGGAGCGAGATGATGGCGGCCGGAAAATCTGTGAAGGAACAAAAAGAGGGCGCGATTACCGAAAAGAAGGGGACAGCAACCCCTGGGCGTCGCAGCCGCAAGGTGAAGAAAGCCAAAAACGAGCCGCAGGGCAATACCCTGACCCGTCCGTTCTATCAGACTGCGGATTATTTTAGCAATGTCCGCTCCGAGCTTAACAAGGTCGCTTGGCCCAGCCGCGCCGATACCCGCCGCCTGACTATTTTGTGCATCAATGTAACTATCGCCGCGGCCATTTGTTTGGGGATTTTGAGCGTCATCCTAACCGAATTTATGCGTATCGGGCTGAATCCCGGCAACGCCTGGATGCTTATGGCGGTGATTGTGGCTATGGTGGGCGGCGCGTTTTATATGATTCGGCGCGGCTCAATCTAAGCACAGCCGCCTCTGTCCATTCAGTAGAAAAAAGATCATGACCAACAAACCAAAGCGCAAACAGCAAATCACCGATTATGATCCAAATCCGGTGTATATCGGAGACGATGCGGCGGCGGATGATGACCTCGCGGGGCTGAATATCGCCCTGGATGATGAGGCGGCCGCCAGTGACGATGCCGAACGCAGCTGGTTCTTTATTCACTGCTATTCCGGCTATGAGAAAAAGGTTGAGCATGCTTTGCGGCAGCGCATTGCCAGCATGGGGATGCAAGATCAGATTTATGATGTGCTGATTCCTACGGAAGATGAGATTGAAGTCAAGGATGGCAAGCGGCGCACGGTCGAAAAGCGCGTCTTCCCCGGTTATGTCATGGTGCAGATGCGCTGGGCATGGGATGAGGAGAAGCAGAAAGACCGACTTGATGACAATGCCTGGTACACGGTGCGGAACACGCCTGGCGTCGTCAACTTTGTCGGCGCCGATCTCGAGGCCGGGATTCAAGCTACGCCGCTGCGCCCGGAAGAGGTCAAGCGGATTATGGACCGCATGGATTCGGAGGACAAGGTCGTCCGAGTCGATTACAAAATCGGCGAGCGGGTGCGGATTGTCGGCGGCCCCTTCAATGATTTCCCGGGGACGGTGGCGTCGATTGATGCCGGGCGCGAAAAAGTCCGCGTGATGGTTGATTTCTTCGGGCGCGAGACCGCCGTTGTGCTTAGCTTTATGGAAGTGGAGAGAATGTGAGCGAGCCTGGCTGGGTTCGTCTGTATCCAAGAGCAGCCTGTTAGGCAGAGTGAGGTAACGCGATGGCAAAGAAAGTCAAGGCGATTGTCAAGCTGCAAATCCCGGCCGGCAAAGCCAACCCGGCGCCGCCGATTGGCCCGGCCTTGGCGCAGCATGGGATTAACCTGATGCAGTTTTGCAAGGAATACAACGGCCGCACCTCAAACCGCATGGGTGAAATTGTGCCGGCGGAAATCACGGTCTTTACCGATGGATCCTTTCGGTTTGTCCTGAAAAGTCCGCCGACTTCTTTTTTGATTAAGCGGGCGGCCGGCATCCAAAAGGCGGCATCCAACCCGGCGACTGAAACGGCGGCAACACTAAGCCGCGACCAGATACGCGAAATCGCGCAGGTCAAAATGAACGACATGAACGCGATTGACATCGAAGGAGCCATGCGCCAGGTCGAAGGCACTGCCCGTCAAATGGGCATCAAGGTCGCCAATTAGCATCAGCATATCCAACAAACAGCCTATTCTGTGGGAGGGCATCGCGCCCGACAACCACAAGGAGAAATCAGCATGGGGAAACGCTATCAAAACGCATTGAAGGCATTTGACCGCAGCAAGACCTATCCGATGGACGAAGCTGTCAGGATTGTCCAGCAGAATGCCACCGCTAAATTTGACGAGACGGTTGAACTGCATTTCCGGCTTGGCATTGACCCGCGCCACAGCGACCAGCAAATCCGCACGACGGTGATGCTGCCGCATGGCACCGGCAAGACCGTTCGGATTTTGGCATTTGTCGATGAGAGCCAGGCTGAAGCTGCTCTAGCGGCCGGCGCTGACATCATCGGGACTGACGAGGTGATTGCGCGGATTCGGCAGGAAGGCTGGCTGGATTTTGACGCCACTATCGCTATCCCGCCGATGATGCGTAAGATTGGCCCGATTGCGCGGATTTTGGGGCCGCGCGGGCTGATGCCCAATCCCAAAGCCGGCACTGTGGTTCAGCCGGATGATCTGGCGCGGGTGATTGGCGAATTGAAAGCCGGCCGGGTAGAGTTCCGCAATGACCGAACCGGCAATCTGCATGTTCCCGTTGGCAAAGCCAGCTTCACGCATGACAAGCTGTATGAAAATGTGATGGTGATTGTCGATACGGTCCAGGCGGCCAAACCTGATTCGCAAAAGGGCGCTTACATCCGCCGCGTGGTGTTAAGCTCGACGATGGGCCCTGGCGTGCGCGTCGAGGGCATTAACTAGCGGCGCTTATTTCTTCAGACGCTCAAAGTACCGCTTGCGAAATTTGGCGACCTTGGGCGCGATGACAAAGGCGCAGTAGCCCTGATTGGGATAATTGACAAAGTAATTCTGATGATAGTCCTCGGCTACCCAAAAGACGCTGGCCGGGCTGACTTCGGTTACGATTTCGCTGGGATAAATCCCTTCGCTGTCGAGGCGCTGGATGGTCGCTTCGGCAATGCGCTTCTGTTCGGCGGAATGATACCAGATGCCTGAACGGTACTGCGGGCCGCGGTCATTGCCCTGGCGATTCAACGTGGTCGGGTCGTGTATGGTGAAGAAGATGTTCAGGATGTCCTGAAAGCTGACAAGCTCTGTATCAAAGCGGACATTGACGACTTCGGCATGCCCGGTGGTCTTGCCGCACACCTGCTCATAGCTGGGATTCTTGACATGCCCGCCCATATAGCCGGAAATGGCCGATTCGACGCCGGTCAGCTGATTATAGACGGCTTCCACGCACCAAAAGCATCCACCTCCCAATGTCGCGGTTTCCATGCCCATGTTGGTATCCTTTCACTCTTATTTGACTCTTACAGTATCGGCGGCAATGATTGCCATTTTGCTACAGTATAGTAAATGTTATATTAGAAATTGGCGATTGTCCGCGTTAACTGCCCCCATTCTTCAAGCGTCAGCGTCTCGGCGCGGCGGCGGGGGTCGATTTCGGCGGCGGCGAGCAGATCGCGGGCGGCGGCGGCTTTGATTCGCAGGCCGGCGGCCAGCGCGTTTTTAAGCTGTTTACGTTTCATGCTGAAGCCAGCCTTGACCACGCGGAAAAAATCCTGCGCCGTCGGCACATCCACTGGCGGGCGCGCGTGCGTTTCAATCCGCATGACAGCGCTGTCAATGTTAGGGCGCGGCCAAAACACGGCCGGGCTTAGTTTGCCGATGATGTCGGGCTTGCCATAAAATTGAACCGCGACCGCCAGCAGACTCATATTGCCGGCAGTCCCCATGATGCGCTCGGCGACTTCATACTGCATCGTCATCACCATTCGCTTGGGGCGATGATCCGGCTCTAGGAATCGCCAGATGATGGCGCTGCTGATATAGTAAGGCGCATTGGCGGCGACGATGAACTCCCGATTGCCGACCAGACTGCTGATATTGGTTTTCAGGATGTCCTCAAAGACGAAATAGACATTGGGCGCGGCATCAAATCGATCTTCAAGGAGCGGCTGAAGCCGTTCATCGACCTCGACGGCAAAGACGGCGCCAGCGGATTCGGCCAGCTTGGCTGTCAAAGCGCCGGTCCCGGCGCCGACTTCAACGACGGTGTCATCGGGCTTGAGTTCGGCGGCGGCGGCGATTTTCCCCAATGCCTTCGGGTCGTGCATGAAATTTTGTCCCAAGCTCTTTTTGGGGTAAAGCTGATAACTGTCGAGCAGGGCTTTCGGGCTGGATGACGGGTCCATCGGCGCTAGTCCGCGTCTTCTTCCAGCGCCAGTTCGACAAAGTAGGTCGGGGTACTAAGCAACCGATGAATCGGGCATTTGCCGGCGATGTCATCAAGGCGGCGGCGCTGTTTGTCATCAAGATCGCCATGAAAGGTCAGCGCCTTGCGGACTTCGTGGACATAGAGGTCGCCGCCGTCGTGCTGTGGATAGTCGGCGCCTTTGAAACGCTCATAATCGACTTTGACGTCCACGCCCCGCAAATCCCAGCCTTTGCGTTCGGCATACAGTTTGCAGGTGATCGCCATACAGGAGCCCAATGCGCCCAGCATCATTTCGCCGGGGGTGGGGCCGCTGTCGCCGCCGCCGGCCTCAAGCGGCTCATCGGCGCGCCATTCATGCTGCCGTATGGTTACGGTCGCTTGCAGGCCCGCGCGCAGACGAATATCAACCGGCATGGTTTGCTCCTTCGTTTAGAGGGTGTACCCGCCGGGCGGGATCGCCAGCAGGAACATGACCGACAGGGCGGCAATCAAGAGCGGCAGCAGCAGCACAACCGCCAGGATCGGCTTTTCGTCTTTCAGGTGCATATAGAACCAAATCACCAGGGTTGATTTGACAATCGCAATCGCCAGCAGCAGAATGGCTTTGACTGTCTGCAAGGCCTCGGCCATTGACGGGGCATCATGGATGGCGGCTTTGAGCCATTCGGCGCTGAACACTTCGATGGCGGTCAAAATCGCCAGGCCGCCGAATACGACGGTGTATATGCCGCCTTCGACTGTGATTTGGCGGCCGCGAATGATGACCGTATTGCTGTGATGCTCGTGGTCATCATCATGGCGGCCTTCGATTTCCGTATGGGCTGCTTCTGCCATTCGCCGCGCTCCTATACCAGATAAATCAATGTGAAGAGCATGATCCAGACTACATCGACAAAGTGCCAGTAAAGCCCGAACATTTCGATGCCGATGGGGTTGCTGTCATATCGGCCTTTGGCGCCGCGCCGAAGCACTTCCAAAGCCCAAAGCACGCCGACAAAAACATGGACGCCGTGGAAGAAGGTCGGGGCATAAAAGCGCATCCCGAAAGAACTCCAGCTCGAGTTGGTGTCAAAGCCAAGCGCGATGCCAAGATGCGCCAGTTCGCTGTATTCGATGTATTGGCCGACCAAGAAGACGGCGCCGCCCAGGGCCGTCGCGGCAATCCAGCGCAGCATGCCCTGACGGTTGCCTTTTTGCATTTCGCGCAGGCCCATGACCATAAAATAACTGCTGGCGAGCAGAATAAAAGTATTGGCGGTCACTAGGCCGACGCCAAGCTCTTCGTGCGCCAAAGCCACAACCTCCGGTTCATTGATGCGGAAGATGACATAGCCGACGATCATGATCGAGAAGATGACAATTTCGGATGCCAGATAGAGCCACATGCCGAGTTTCATATTTTCGTTATGGTCTTCGGCGCTGATATGCCCGTGATCTTCGGCGGCGATGGTCAGTTGTGCCATGTCAGTTCCTTATCTATTTCTGATAGCCGATGGCGCGTGGAATGGCTTTGATGACGGTGGAGATGCCGCCGGCGATTTTGCCGGCTTCGCGAATCGGCAGTATTTGGGTGCGGTCGCGGTCGGTTGTTTCGATTTCCTGCGCTTCTTTGAGGCCGCGGTGCGCCAGATAAAAGAATACGGCGATTCCGCCGGCGGCGGCCGCCAGCGAAACAAAGATAATCAGTATGAAGCCGAGCAGGAGGGCAAACTGACTCGTTCCTTCAATCGTCTGATTGGCAAAATCATCCGGCGGCAGCACCAGTCCAAGGATCTCCTGTATCGGGATGACAAATTCGCCAAAGCCGTTGGCGGCGGCATCGGCGTTGGGTTCATTGGCGGTTTGCAGACGCAGGCCATGCGGCAGCAGCGCCAGCGCGAACAGGATGATCGTGCTGATGACCGAAATCGTCAGGACGAGGAAGAGCTGTCCGGCGTAAAAAGCGATGGTTTGCCAGAGGCAGGAAATGCACATCAATATGGCGCCGGGCGTGCCGAAGAGGCCGGCCACCGCTCCCAGCAGGAAACGCCAGCCGCCAAAGATGCCGATCCAGATCAAAAACCAGGGGACATTCACCAGCCAGTTGAGCGGGAAGAAGCCCAGATTGAGATAAGGGAAGCGGGTCGGCTTGGGGGAGTCATTGATAATCCGCCAGGCGAAATCCCAAAGCCACTTGCCGACGGCGAAAACGGCGCCGTTGGTTTTGAGGGCGAATTCATTTTCGGGCGGCCCGTGGTCGCGTTCGTCGGCATGGTCGCCGTGTTCGCTCATTTTGGGGTCGAATGCGCCGACGCCCCACATAAACGCGCCCATCGAGGCAAAGGCCGCCAGAACCAAGCCGACCTGCGCGCCTTCGCTGGAATCGGCGTTCATCCAGACCGGCTCCATATTCTGCCACGCGCGCACCGCATAGACGAACATGAGCGATGCGGTGAAGGCCGCAATCATGTACGGTATCGCCCGTGGAAGTCCGGGTTTGTCCATCAATCAGCACTCCCTTAATATGCCGAGTATATCACGGATTGATTAGCGCAGCCAATACAGAACGGCATAAAACAGGATCCAGGCGGCGGTCACAAAATACCAGAGTTTGGCCGCGCCTTCAACCGCCCATGAATCGCGCTCATCGCCGCTGTACATCCCCTGCTCCGCATTGCGGTGCACCTTCACCATCAGCGCGGCAATCACCAGCGCATGGACAAAGTGAAAGCCGGTCATCAGACGGAAGGTCTGTCCATACTGGGTCGCTAGGGCGGCATCGGACACGGCGGCGAATTCGTAGATGATGATGGCCATAAAGACGAGGCCCAAGCCTATCGCCAGCCGCCAGCGATTCAGGAAAGCGGCGCCGGCTCCGCCGCGCAGGGTCTTGAGGCTTTGGCGAACCAGCCATACGCTGGCGATCAGGGCAGCGGTCGCCAGGCTCGGCAAAATCGGATTGAAGGCGGCGACGCCGGCCGGCGGCCATTGGGCATAGCTGAAGCGCAGCTGCCAGTTGACCATTGCTATCGCCAGAAAAGCCATCATCCAGCTGATCTGAAAGAGTTTCATCCCCAGACGGTTGTTCTTGAGGCGGATGTCGGCGGCGCGCGTTTTTCTCATTTGCCGGCGGTCGGTGAAATACGTCATGAGTCGGGTGTCCGCTGTCTGGACGGGTCAAAGGCGATGTCAAGCGCATCGAGATAAGCGGCGGCGGCTTCTGTGCCATAGCCATAAGGGTCTTCAAAGGGGATTGGATCCTCTTCAAAGTTGGTCGGCGGCGGCGGCGAGCTTGTGGCCCATTCAAGGGTCAAGGCGCGCCAGGGATTGGCGCCGGCGACCGGCCCATGGAAGTAGCTTTGGATGATGTTGTAGATGACGATAAAGGTTGAAAAGCCAAGCACAAAGGCCGAGAAGCTGATCAGGCGGTTGAAATCGGTAAAGGCGGGGTCATAGACGGCGACGCGGCGCGGCATCCCCAGCATGCCGACGATGTGCATTGGAAAGAAGGTGAAGAGAAAGCCGAAGTAGGTCAGGACAAAGTGCAGCTTGCCGAGCCGTTCGTTCATCATCCGTCCGGTGATCTTCGGGAACCAGTGATAGAGGGCCGAATAGATGGCGAAGACGCTGCCGCCGAAGAGGACAAAGTGGAAGTGGCTGACGACAAAATAGGTGTCGTGGACGTGAATGTCAAAGGGCAGCGCCGCCAGCATCACGCCGGTAATGCCGCCGATGACGAACATGGACATAAAGCCTAACGCAAAGAGCATGGCGCTGGTGAATCGTATTTTGCCGCCCCAGATGGTGCCGAGCCAGCTGAACATTTTGATGCCGGTCGGCACGGCGATAATCATGGTGGTAATCATAAAGGGAATCCGCAGTTCGGGCTGTAGGCTGGTGAACATGTGATGCGCCCAGACTGTGAAGCCGACAATCGCAATCGACATGCTGGAGAGGCCAATCATGCGATAGCCAAAGACGGGCTTGCGGCTGTGAATCGAAAGCACTTCGGACAGGACGCCCATGCCCGGCAGCACCATGATATAGACCGCCGGGTGGCTGTAGAACCAGAAAATGTTCTGCCAGAGCAGCACATCGCCGCCGCCGGCGGCATCAAAAAAGGTTGTGCCAGCCATGCGGTCAAGCAGCAGCAGGGTCAGGGCGCCGGCGAGGAAGGGGGTCGCCATGACGGCGATGATGCTGGTCGCCAATACGGCCCAGCAGAGCAGCGGCATCCGCCAGATGGTCATTTCTGGGGGGCGCATATTGAGGATGGTCACAATAAAGTTGATGGAGCCGAGAATGGAGGAGATGCCCAGCAAATGCGCGCCGAGCGCCCAAAGCGTCTGTCCGTCGCCGCTGAAGAGGGTCGAGAGCGGCGGATAGGATGTCCAGCCAGCTTCGGCTGGATTGACGAAATAGCCCAGCAGCATGACGACGCCAGCCGGCGGAATCAGCCAGAAGGCGAAGGCGTTCAGCCATGGGAAAGCCATGTCCTTGGCGCCCAGCTGGAGCGGGACGACGTAGTTGCCGTAAGCCGCCCACATGGGGATGATAAACAGGAAGATCATAATTGTGCCGTGCATGGTGAACAGGCTGTTGTAGGCCGAGCCTGATACCATGAAGTCGAGTTCGGGAGTCCATAGCTCTAGGCGGATGCCCATCGCCAGGGCGCCGCCGACAATGAAGAAGAGCAGGGCGGCGACGCCATACTGCACGCCGATAATTTTGTGGTCAACGCTCCAGCGCAAGTATTCTCCCAGAGCCGGGCGCTTGACCGCTTCAAGCTCTTGCCGCTGCCGCTGTTCCAGTGGAACGGAAATGGTTGTCATAATGGACCGCGCCTTTTCTCTCGTCTGCCGTCAAATAAGTTTGGTCAGCAGTTTTTGAACTTCATAAATGTTCGCGCTGCGGTTGAATTTCTTCTCGATGGGAACAGAACTGCTGCCCACCCAAATTTTCAGATCGGCATCCAAATCAAAATTCCCAGCTGACTCAACGCTGAACATGGTTATCTTGCTGTAGGGAATGGACAGATACTCTTTCTTGCGCCCGGTCATCCCCTGTATGTCCACCAGGATAACGCGCTTGCTGGTGAATATGAACGTATCGCGGATGACCTGAAAACCAGCCAGGATCTCTTCATCGTCGGCCAAGAGTCTTTCATAGTCCTTCGCCAGCTTTTCCAGGCTTACGTCGCTGGACGCGCCCATCAGTTTGCCGAACATATCGCCGTCTCCCTCGTCTTAGGTCAATCGTCTATCCGCTAGTCGCTTGCCGCTTCGGTTTCGCCGCCGCGCCCGAAGTTGATGTCGACTTCGATATCGAAGACCAAATCGATGGCGTCGGGAATGGCGGTGGTGATGTTTTCATTATCGCAGTCCGACTGTTCCCCCTGCGTGCACAGATAGGCGACGATGGAATAGAGTTCTTCGGCGGTCATGGCGTTGGCGCCGGGTTCATCGGGGCCAAAGTTCGCCATTTGGCTGTCATAGCCGGGAACGAGGTAGGAATTGGGATCCCAGACTGATGTTATCAGGTATTCTTCGGCTGATTGGCCGGCGACTCGCTCGCCAGCGCGGTCGGCAATTCCGTTCAGCGATGGGCCGGTCGTGCCAGTCCAGCCGAGACTGTCGAGGATGTGGCAGCTGTTGCAGATGTAATTTTGAATTGTGACTTCGCCGCGCAGCGCTGGGTCGGCTGGCGGGTTGAGGATGGCGTAAATGGCTGGCTCATAGAACAAGTCCAGATATTGGCTTTCGTCTTCATAAACAATCACATCGCCGCGCATCCGTCCGTGGCCGTCGCCGCAGAGTTCGGCGCAGACAATCGGGTATTTGGCGGGGTAGCTGGCGCCTTCGACCCGTATGGGCGTAAAGCGAATCTGGGTGGGTCGGCCGCCGGCGTCGGGATCCCCGGGCAGCAGGTCTTGTTTGACGCGCATGGCTGGGATCCAGTAGGCATGAATGACGTCCTGCGCTTGCAGGGTCAAATCAACATTTTGACCGATATAGGTATGCAGGATGGGCCCGCTGTTGATGACAATCGGCTCGCCGTTGGCATCGGCGCGCCCGGTTTCATAGGTGTGCGTCCAAGCGTAGCGCGCCCCAGTAACCTCAATGGACAGCGACTCGCCGTTGACCATGTTGATATTGGCTTTGGGCGTCGAATTTTGCATCCACACATTGAAACTGATGACTGCCAGGAAGACTACAACCAGCGACGGGATGATCGTCCATACGATTTCGAGGATCATATTGCCGTGATAGGAGCGGCCGTCGCTGTCATCGCCGGGGCGGGCGCGGAATGCAATGACCGAGATGACCAGCAGGCCCTGGATGAGAAAGAAAACCACGCCGCCGATGACGAGCAGGACCATAAACAGATCGTCGACGCTTTTGGATTCGGCTGATGCCTGCGCCGGGAAGATGGCCGGCACAAATGTGGTGAACCAGCCGACGCCCACTACCGTGACCAGCGCAAAGGCCACCGCAACGATAATGGATTTCAAGCTGAATAGCGATCTGCCGCTGTTATTATTATCCATATCGGATTACCACCTGAATGCACAGCCGATTTTATGCCGAAACTAAGGATGGCGAACGCGCCAGCTTCAACAATGGACGGCTGTTTTTGTCTCTGATTGTCCCGATTGTACCATTTATCACAATTCTAGCGAAAAGGCCAAGCGGCTTCAAGGCAAATTATGACGGTGGGGCATCCAATTTGGGAGCGGCTAATTTCGCGGGGATATTTTCTCTATTTCCCAAAATGAAAGCAGCGCGCGGCCATTTAGTCGCCTTTTTGGGCCGCTGGTGTGACAGGGTGTGGCTATGGAACTCACGCGCCCTTCTTTCACCGATCATTCTTTTCGCTGGCCGCCTCATGCGCGGCGCGATATTTGCGGCCGCGGCGGGCGGGCGGCGGGATTTACGCCTGAAAATCGTTTCGGCGCGGGCAGCAATCGAGGGTTCTGCTGGTCTCAAAGTCAAGCGGGCCTTGCGGTTCAGCCCATGTTTGGCTTGAGGTTTCGTTTGCGCTGGTCGGGGTCGGCGGTGGATGGATTGCCCGTCTTGGCGCGCGTTTTGTCCGTCTTGGCGCGCGTTTTGTCCGTCTTGACGCGCGTTTTGTCCGTCTTGACGCGCGTTTTGTCCGTGAATTTAGGGTAATCGGCGCGGATTGGCAAGTTTTTCGCCACTCTCGCCAATTTGCCGGGCTTTGCATGTGGATGTGGATGTGATATGTTTTGAGAGACGATGAGTCGAGAAAGTTGGGCAAGATGTCAGTCGATGCCATTAGTCTGGAAGTCTTCAAGAACCTATTTGCCGCCGTTGCCGAAGAGATGGGCGTGACTCTGCGCCGCGCCAGTTTCAGCCCCAATATCCGCGAGCGGCTGGACTTTAGCTGCGCGGTATTTGACGCTGAAGCCCGCATGATCGCTCAAGCGGCGCATATTCCAGTGCATTTGGGGAGTATGCCGGCATCGGTGGCCGCGGCGGTCGAGGAATTTGAGGAGTTCTTCCCTGGCGATGTGGTTGTTCTCAATGATCCTTATCATGGCGGGACGCATTTGCCCGACATCACTATGATTTCGCCGGTGTTCGCCGGCGGCGATCTGCGCTATTTTGTCGCCAGCCGGGCGCATCATGCCGATGTGGGCGGGATGTCGCCGGGGTCGCTGCCTCTAAGCACCGAATTATATCAGGAAGGGCTGATTATCCCGCCGGTCAAAGTGCAGCTTAGCGGCTGGATGAACGACGGCGTGATGGCGCTCATCATCGCCAACAGCCGCAACCCAGAAGAGCGGCTCGGTGACATTGAAGCGCAGCTGGCGGCGCACCGCGTCGGTGAAGATCGTCTGCGCGATATGATGGTTCAGCATGGCGTCGAGCGCACCGATGAACACGCGGCCGCCCTGTTGGATTACGCCCGCAAAATGACCGAAGCCGTCATTGCTGATATTCCCGACGGCGTCTATCGCTATCAGGATGCGCTGGAAGGCGACGGTCAGGATGAGTTTGAGATTCCGATTCAGGTCACGGTGGAAGTGGCGGGCAAGGCAATGCGGGTTGATTTTGCCGGCAGCGCGCCGCAGGTGGCGGGCAATGTTAATGCGGTGCGGGCGGTTGTCCAATCGGCGACGTGGTATTGCGTCCGCCTGCTGGCAGAAGAGGATATTCCGGTTAATCACGGGTGTTTTCAGCCAGTCGCGGTCATTACGCCGGAAGGCAGCTTCTTGAATCCGCGGTTTCCGGCGGCCGTCGCCGTCGGCAACACCGAAACCGGGCAGCGGGTAGTGGATGCGGCGCTGGGCGCGCTGGCGCAGGCTTTGCCGCATAAAATCCCGGCGGCATCTCAAGGGACGATGAACAATTTCACTGTGGGCGGTTTTATGGGCGAAACGCAGTTTGTCTATTATGAGACCGTTGGCGGCGGACACGGCGCTTCCAGCCGCGGCGACGGCATCTCTGGCCGGCACAGCCACATGACCAACACCCTCAACACGCCGGTCGAAGCGCTGGAGTTCAGTCTGCCCTTGCGGGTGCTGCGCTATCATCTGCGCGAAGACAGCGGCGGGCGCGGCCACTGCCGCGGTGGAGACGGCATTGTTCGCGAGTATGAGTTCTTGGCGCCGGCGACCATTACGCTGAATACGGAACGGCGGCTGCGGGCGCCTTATGGCCTGCAAGGCGGCGCGGCTGGGAGGCGCGGCGTCAACACCGTCGTTCGCGGCGGACAAGCAGAACGGGTCGGCGGAAAATACACCAGCCAAATTCAGGCCGGCGACCGCGTGAGGATTGAAACGCCCGGCGGCGGCGGCTGGGGTTCTTCGAAATGAAAAAGCGATGAACTTTCGTCCATCGCTTGGTATGCGGAATGCCGGCCTTGGCCTAGCTTTCGGTCGCGGCCACATTCACCGGGATTTGGCGCGGCTTGATCTGTTCGGCTTTGGGAACCCAAACTTTCAGCACGCCATTGTCGAAGCTAGCTTCAATCGCCTCGCCATGGACATCGACCGGGAAGCGCAGGCTGCGGGTGAACTTGCCGCTGCGCCGCTCGCGGATGACCAGACGGCTGTTCTCGGCAGCCTGCTCGCTGGCGGTTTTAGCCGTGATGGTCAGCGCATCCTCGTGGATGCTGATGTCAATGTCTTCCAGCTTGACGCCGGGCAGATTGGCGCGGAGGGTGTAGCCGTCCGAACCCTCTTCCACATCAAGCGCCAGACCATAGCTGCGCGGCTCAAACTCGTTCATGGCGCCCAGCCAGCTGTTGAACAAACGGGCATAGGGGTGCGTGCGAATCAACATGATGCTTTCTCCTTTTGACTAGATGTTTGACTGACATCCATAGGATAAAGCCGAAATATATGAGAAATAAAAGCGCGGCGTATGAAGCGCGATAGAGTGACGTAAGCGAATCATAAACAAGCCGCATCGGCCGCAAATTATTATTCTGTCGGGTTTATTTTTGGCGCGTCGGCGCTATGATTCAAGGCAGGATAGACACAGTTCATACTAAGGATTGGCGATGCAGGCAGGCGTTGACATTGGCGGCACATTTACTGACCTGGTTTTGAATGACCAGGGACGATTCAAGATTCACAAACTCTTGAGCAGTCCGCAGCATCCGGCCGAAGCCATGCTCAAAGGGCTGGAAGCGGTCACACCGGGCGGACTAACGGCGTTGACGCAGGTCGCGCATGGCTCCACCGTGGCCACCAATGCCATCCTTGAGCGCAAAGGCGCGCGAACCGCCTTGATTGTCACGCAGGGATTTCGGGATATTTTGTTCATCGGCCGGCAAAACCGCCCGACGCTTTATGCCCTGCATCCCACCCTGCCCCCGCCTCTGATTCCGCGCGAACGCTGCTATGAAGCGCCGGAACGGCTCGATTACCGCGGCGAAGTCCTGACGCCGCTGGATATGAAAGCGCTGGCGCGCGTGCTGGAGCAAATTCGCCGCGATCAAGTGGATTCGATTGCGGTCTGTTTCCTGTTCAGCTATGTCAATCCCGTCCATGAGCAGATGGTCAAGCAAAGCATTATGAAAGCCGGCCTTGTGCAGAATGACTGGCAGGTTGTCCTGTCTTCGGAAGCGCTGCCAGAGTTTCGGGAATATGAACGCGCC
Organism: Phototrophicaceae bacterium; assembly: GCA_965243515.1. GTDB lineage: Bacteria > Chloroflexota > Anaerolineae > Aggregatilineales > Phototrophicaceae > UBA6055. Next base: position 134,910 of record OZ251572.1, read on the forward strand.
AGCACAGTCGCCTTGGAAGCCTATGTGCGCCCGGTGATGTCGCGCTACATCGGTCACCTGGAAGCCGAACTGCCGAACAGCGCATCACTGCGGATTATGAAATCCGACGGCGGGGTGATGCAGGCCAGGCGCGTCCGTCAGCAGGCCATTCATACGGCATTAAGCGGGCCGGCGGCCGGCGTGATGGGCGCTTTTCATGTCGCCAAATCAGCCGGCTATCAGCAAATCATCACCCTGGATATGGGCGGCACCTCGACCGATGTGTCTCTGGTCGCCGGTCAGCCGCAGCCGCGCCCCGAATCGGAGATTGACAGCCTGCCGGTGCGCGTTCGCATGCTGGATATTGAGACCATTGGCGCCGGCGGCGGCTCGATTGCCCGTCTGGATGCCGGCGGCGCCTTGCGGGTCGGGCCCGAATCGGCCGGCGCCAATCCAGGCCCGGTGATTTATGGTCAAGGCGGCCAGCGCGTGACCCTTAGCGACGCCAACGCCATCCTTGGTCGGCTGGATGCCAAGCATTTTCTGGGCGGCGCCATGTCGCTGGATATGGATGCCGGACATCAAGCCCTGCGCGAACTCGCCCAGCAGGCCAAGCTGAACATCATCGAGACCGCCAAAGGCGTCGTCGATATCGCCAATGTCAATATCGACCGCGCCATCCGCCGCGTCTCCATTGCCCGCGGCCACGACCCGCGTCATTTTACGCTGGTGGCTTTTGGCGGCGCCGGGCCGCTTCATGCCTGCGAAGTCGCCGGGCGGCTGGAAATTCCGCGGGTTCTGGTGCCACATGCGCCGGGCGTTTTATGCGCCTTGGGACTGCTCATCGCCGACGTCGCCGTCGAATACAGCCAATCGGTCATGCGCCGGGCAAGCGCCGACAGCATCGCCCGGCTTCGCGCCAAACAGCTTGAGTTAGCGGCAATAGGGCAAGCGGATTTGCGGCGCGAGGGCATTGCGCGGGAATATATGATCTTCAATGTCTCACTTGATTTGCGCTACGAAGGGCAGGCATACGAGTTGAACATCCCCTTCGGAGAGTCTGTGATTCGAGATTTCCACGATGCCCATGAACAGACCTATGGACACGCCTTGCGCCAGCGCCCGGTTGAGATTGTGAATCTGCGCGTGAATGGCGCCGGCATCATCGACAAGCCAGCCTTCCATGCCGTCCGCGCCGACCCGACTGCCGCGGTTCCCTTTGCCGAAAAAGATTCGCCGCGCCATGGAACAATCAAACTCTTCAAGCGCGGCGAGCTTGCAGCTGGCGCCGTTTTCCAGGGCGAGGCGCTCGTTTTCCAAATGGACAGCACAGCCTATGTGCCGCCCGGCTGGCAGGCGCGCGTGGATGGCTTGATGAATCTGATATTGGAAAAAGCCTGAAGATTGGTTTAATCAATAGCGACCAGCGCTTCAATCTCGACCGGCATATTAAAGGGCAAGGCCGCCATTCCGACTGCCGAACGCGCGTGCGCCCCGCGCTGCCACCCATAGAGTTCGAGAATGAGATCGGAAAAGCCGTTGATGACAGTCGGCTGCTGGGTAAAATCCGCGCCGCAGTTGACCATGCCGTGTACCCGCAGCCAGGCCTGCACCCGATCCAAATCGCCCAGTTCGCGCTTGAGACTGCCAAGCATGGACAGGGCGACTTGTTTTGCGGATTCATAAGCCTGCTCAACCGTCAAATCGGCGCCGACTTTGCCGAAGGGCCCAGCCAGCGCGCCATCGGAATTCTGCGGGCCGTGGCCGGCGATGTAGGCCTGCCCGCCATACACGCGCACAAAGGCAAACGGGAGTTTGACACCCGGCGGCGCCTTGACCGCCGGCGGCAGTTCTAACCCCATCTTTTGCAATTTGGCTTCGATTTTCATCTCAATTTAACTGCATTCGCTGTAGACAAGCTCGACAATTTTTTGTGCATCTGCAAACCACTTTCCAAGATCTCTTAAAGAAAGAGTAACATCGCTGCCATGCGCGATATTATTTCGGTTGGTCACAATGCTCCTTAGCGAGTCGCCAAGCTCGTTATTGATAGAAATCCTTAAATTTTCTTTCCACTCTGAATTGAACTGCCCAACAAGCTCCAGAATATGATCGCGCCTTGGACTTAGAGTGCGCTCTAACTGTTTATCTATGAAATTTGCGATGTGCGATGTTCCGCCTGTTTTCGATTCCACATACTTTCTAAGAATCATTTTTACCGCAAATTCAACATACCCTGAAATGCGTACACACAAATAGGCCGCGAACCCCAATTTTGTTTCGACGTCAATATCATCTATCTGCTGTAATTGCTTGGCTTGTTCAAAAAGATGCTGCAATCTCTCTTGCTGCTGAAGTATTTCCGGGTGCATCAGTTACTCCACATCGGAAAATGCTTCAGTCGCAAGTTGGATGCGTGTACGCACATTGTCAACAGCAGAAGTGGTATTAGCTATCAACCTTCCAAATGCCTCATTCTTACGCAGATTCTCATACTGTTCTTTGATATCGGACTCTATTGCTCCTTTCTCAAGGCGTCGTGCAATTCCAACCATCAACGAGTCAAGCAGCGCGGCATTGACAAATCTGGTTGGTTTGAAAGCTCTGGGTCCTATCTTGTTCAATATGGCGCATACCGTGTTTTCAAACAAGGGGCGAATTTTGTCCTCTGAATATAATTCCAGATTTCGATTGCGCTTCATGAAATTATTCAGAAATGCTTTCATAGAAGGAACATACTCGTCCGAGCGAAAATACAAGGCAAGAAACCGCAGAATCAACTCTTCATCGCGTTTGCGTTTGTTCCTCTTTCCAAAAAGTTTGCGCCAATTATCGTTGTTGTTTAATTCAACTATCAGTTCATTAAACTTACCGCCGTAAATCGCAGACCTGATTTCTTGCGCGGCTAGAACCACTCCACCGGTATTTAGGCGCTCAAAAACAAAGTATTGACTTGTTCCACTATCATCAGGTTTATCTTGGCGAATGACTGTTGCATGAATAATTGAGTTATCAAGCCGGCGTCTATCCGAGCTATCTAAATCTTTGTATGCGAGTCCGTTAAATCTTGTCTCCAAACCCCTTAATTTGAAAACTTGATCAGGCTGGTCATCATAGAAGACTCGCAGGCTTTTTAAACGCTGCTGACCATCAATTACAAGATACTTTTCACTACCTTTTTCTCGGTATAAAAAAATACCTGGAACAGGGAGTCCTAATAACAATGATTCGATAAAACGCGATGAGCGGTATGGATTCCATATAAAAGCGCGCTGAAATTCTGGAATCTTAATATCCCCTCTGTTTAATCTCCGGACTAATCCCTCAACATCGTGATCAATCCCATAGCTTGTAATCGAGTATTCCTGAAGACCTACGGTTTCATCGCTGTAATCTGCTTCAATTTCGACATCATCTTCATCATCAACAAATGAAGCAGTGATATTTTCGACAACCATGCAATCCCTCACATTCAATCGTGACAAATCACTATTCAGATGAACATATTATATCAGGGTTTGCTAACATATCTACCTGCAAAAAATATCTTACCATTCATACCGCCGCAGCGCCCACTCGCGCGAATAACGGCCGTTGCCGCCCTCCTGCAAGTCCCATAGGTGCATCAGCATCCCCCGATGCTGCCCGAACAGCGGCAGCTGCGTTACCCAAAAATCATCAATGCGATGCTCGCGCTGATAGCCGCGCATAAAAAGCTCGCGGAATCGGCGGCGGCGCGCCGGCGGCTGAACCGACAACTCCAGCAAAGCCCGTGAAATATCGGCAATGTACCAGTGATAATTCGGCTCATCAAAGTCAACCGTCCGCGCGGTTTCGCCGTCCCAAATCACATTGCCCGGCCGATAATCGCCATGAATCAGGCCATAATCATGCCGCGGCAGGGCTTGCATATCATCCGTCAGCTGATCATAAGCCCGCCGCGCTTCAGGAGATGCCGCGCGGGCAGTCGGCTCGACGTTTGTCCAGAAATCCTGCACGGTCGGGAAGTCATAATCGATATCGGTCGAGGGTCGATAACGCCGCGAGACAGCGTGGAGTTTGCCCAGCGACCGTCCCCAGGCTTCATAGACCGACAGATCGAGCAGGTGCGCCGATATTTCCTCGCCGGGCGCTTCGGTTTGCGCCGCCGCATAATAGCCATCGCCCAGGATCTCAATGTCATTGCCGCGCACCGATAGCACTGGCTTTCCAACCGGAACATCATTGTCGGCCAAAAATCGCAGGAAACGCATCACCTGGCGCGCTTTGGACAAGGGATGCAAGACCGAATGGCAAATCCGCAGATAATAACCCGCGCCCTCGGACTCAAAGCGATAGACGATATTATAGGCCTGCCCGACCCATTGCAGCGATTCAGGCTGCCCGCGCCACAGTTCGCGGACAATCGCCGGCAGCGAACCCTGGTCAAAGCTGTCGCGCCTGCTCGGCCAGTCCATCGTCTGTTCTCATGTTTTTATGGAATGGATCGCGGCCGGCAGCTAGGCCAGTTGATAGTCGGCCGGGCTGCAAACGCGCAAGGTCTGCGCCAACTCATGGCCAAGAAAAAGCGTCTGCCCATCAACTTCCAGCTGCAATGGGCCATGAAAGGGCGCCCGCGTCATCAATCGGAATCGCTTGCCCGGCTCCAGGCGCAGTTCGCTGAAGTATTTGAGCTTGTTTTCATCATGTGTATGCACGCGGCTAATCACATACTCGCGGTTCACATCGGCATCCGCAAGCGGCTCATCCACAATTCGCGGCATTTTGCCATCGGCGGTCGGAATCGGTTCGCCATGCGGACAGCGTTTGGGATAGCCGCTCATTTCGTCCATTTTGTCGACCAGCAGGTCGCTGACCGCCAAGCCAAGATCGTCGGCGTCATCATGCACCTCGTGCCAGCCAAAGCCCATCACATCCACCAAAAAGCACTCGACCAGCCGATGACGGCGGATGCTGACAAGCGCTTGACGTTCGCCGTCCTTGGTCAGGCGAACCCCGCGGTAAGGCTCGTGTTCAAGGAAGCCGGCCAGCTTGAGCCGCTGCACCATGCGGGTGACCGCCGGCGCCGACACGCGAAGCTCATCCGCCAGCGAAGAGGTCGAAACAAAGGGGTCATCAGGTTGATAGCAGGCGATTCGATAGGCTTCCGCCAGATATTCCTGCATCGAGACGGTCGCGGTCATACATCCTCATCCCGCCAGCGTAAAACAGATAATCGCCAATATACCTGAACAATGGCTGGGTTCGCAAGCGTTAAAACCCATTATTTGCCGCAAACCATTTGACAAAAGTCTGATATTGATGTATATTTCGCTTGATAAACATTTGACGCTGATGTATAGTGTTCCTATCTGGCGATTTATTCAACGGGAAGGATGATTGACATGAATTCCATATCAGACATTCAAAGAAATACCCCCCCCCCCCCCCGCATCTTCGCGAGAATCTTTGGAGGGGGTGACCACAATGAAGCTCATCTCTCCTGTCACGAAGGTTCTGCTCTGCTTCCTGTTTCTGACCGCCTTCCTCGCCGTTCCCGTCCAAAGCCAGACGGTGATAACAAATCCTGACGCGGCCAACCTGCTTCCCTGCGGACTGCCGACCGGCGAGTCAGTGTTCACTTCAGCGGCCACCTATAGAACCTGGGAACTCACCGCCGACTGCACCATCACCACGGCTATGGTCCGTAATGATCAACAATACATGTATTTTCAAGACAACTCCGGCGAGTTCACCATCAACGGCAACGGCTACACCATCACTGGGCCGCCCAACGCCACGCTCTTTATCGTCGGCGAGTACAACGGGGCAGAAATAGGCACGGTCACAACGCCGCCGGCCATCCTCAATCTCAACAATGTCACCATTTCGGGAGTGGCGACTGACCGCACCAGCAACATACCCCTTCTCATACATACCGGGGGACGTTTTAACGCGACGAACGTCATCTTCAGCGGCAACCGCGGCAATTTTCTACTTGAGGTCTTCAATAACGCGTCAGCCTATCTCACTGATATACAGGTCCTCAACAATCACATTGATAACACCGGCGGTGGGAGAATAGTTTTTAGAAACAGAGGGAGCAGCGCAGCGCAGATCCCCAATACCCTGCTGGTCATCACCAACGCGCGCTTTGAAGGGAACACTAACGTAGCAAACATTCTCTGGGCTTTAAGATCCACTATCCAGCTACGCGGCTGCGTTATATTCCGAGACAATATCATCGCCGCAGGCCAACCATCAACTCATTACGGCGCTTCTACTACACACGGAGGAGTTGTCGACGACGGAACCACCAACCAAGGCGACCGAAGCCGCTGTCCCCAGCCCAAGCGCAAGAAGAAGGAAGAAGCCAGGCCAACCCCGACGCCAACGCCGCGGCCGGCTTACGGGGCTTCTTATGTCGCTTTGCAGACTGCAACTGGGATGACCTTTGAAGCCACTTACGGCCTCGACAGCGGCGTTCATTTCCGGCAGCTTGACGGCGCTGGCATCGGGATTCAGTCGATCATCGACGCTGGTTATTTGGCGGCCCTGGATGTCTATGGTTATGTCGAGCAGGGCGTCGAGGTTTGTTTCCCGCAGATGGGGAGAATCCTGTTCCTGGATGCGCGTACGATGCCGCGGGCGATAACGCCGCTGGAATCGACTGTCGTCAATGGCATGACCTGCGCTTCAATTAGCAGTCCGGGTTCGCTGGTGCTGATGCCGAACTAGGGCTGAAATCGCAGTCGGTCAAGCAAGTCATCAAGCTGTTTAAGCAGATTTTCGGGCGGCTCGTCGTTCAGCAAGGTGTAATCGGCCATGGCGATGGGGCCGCCCTTTTCCAGATTTTCGATCTCCTGCACGTCACGTTGCTGGGCTTCGGTGGAGGTCAGCGGACGGATGAGACGATCTGCCAGACGTTGATAGCGCAAATGTCGGGCGGCGACAATAGCGACAAGGACTAGCGGCGCGCCCAATTCTTCGCGCAGCAGCTTGTATTCGCTGAAGCTGTAGAGGCCGTCAATGACAATGCGCTGATGCTGCTGCAAGGCGGCTTTTAATGTTGGCAGAGAGAGCCGCGCCATCGCCGCCATGCCGTGTTGGCCGCGCAGTTCTTCGCGGACAATTCGCTCATTTGCCGGGTTCAGTTCCCAGCCGCGCCGCCGCACTTCATTTTCGACCATCGCGCCAAAGCGCAGTTGGAAATAGCCCTTGCTTTCGAGATGCTGGGCGCAGAGGGACTTGCCGGCGCCGGGCATCCCGACCAATATCAGAGCGCGCGGCTGTTCTTTATCCATCGGCGCAAGTCCTCTTCGGCTTTTCAGATGAAACCGAATTATAGCCCGATTTTGGCGATGCTTGCAGTTCGGATTCCAAGATGAATAAGCATCAGCGCCAAGTCCTGTGTATAAAAAGCGCCGCGGCCATGCAAAAAGGAGGACATCATGCCACCCTGTCACAGCTGCGAACTGCTTGCCCGTCGCGATCATGGAACAGCGCCATTGTGGGACAATATCTTGCGCGGCGATTATTGGGATGTCGTCCATGCCTACAACACCTCTTGGCTCGGCTGGCTTGTCCTCGTGGCGCGGCGGCATATCGCGGCGATTGATGAAATGACCGAAGCCGAAGCGATGGAACTGGGCATTCTGCTGTGGCAGGTTTCGCAGGCGCTCAAACGGCAGACCGGATGCGCTAAGACCTACACCGCGCAGTTTGCCGAGGCGCCGACTCATCCCCATGTTCATTTTCATGTGATGCCGCGCATGCCCGACCAAGCCGCCGATGACATCGGAATTAAGATTTTCCGACATCTTGGGGTATGCTTGGAGCAGCGCGTCAGCGAAGATCAGCTGACGGCCTTCGCCAGCGGCCTGCGCCGTCAGCTGGAGGATATTCGGTCATCCAGCAAGGGAAAATGATGATTGAAAAGGAACATACTTTTCAGAATGCCGAGAACATCAGCATTTTTTACCATGAATGGCTGCCGGACGAGGGCGATATCCGCGGCATCGTTTTTATTGTCCACGGCCACAGCGAACACAGCGGCCGCTATCGTCATGTCGCCGAATCGATGACGCGGGCTGGGCTGGCTTGCTATGGCATTGACCATCGCGGGCATGGCCAAAGCGGCGGCCTACGCGTTTTCATCCCCGATATGCGGCTGGCCATGCGTGATTTGCGCCAACTCTTCGACCAGACGGCAAGCCAATATCCGAACAAGCCGGCGCTGATGTTTGGACACAGCATGGGGACGCTGATCGCGCTGGAATTTGCCCTGCGTCATCAAGACCGCCTGCGGGGGCTTGCCTTGTGCGGCACGGCCATTACTGGCGAAGAGTCGCGGCCGGCCTGGCTGGTCGCGTTTGCCCTCCAGGCCGCCAAAATCATCCCCAAAGTTCGCCTGTCCCTGCCCGGCTCGGACGATGTATTGACCAGCGATGCCGCCGAATTGGAACGGTGGCGCGCTGACCCGCTCATTAACCGCGGGATGTGGCGGCTCGGCACTTCGGCGGCGATGGCGCTTTCAGGCCGCCGCATTCGGCAATCGGCGCATCAACTCACGCTGCCTCTGCTCATCATGCACGGCGGCGATGACCGACTTGTGCCGGCCTCTGGATCGACTTTGCTGGCGCGGCGGGCGCAGTCGGATGACCTGACGTTAAAAATATACGAGGGCTTGCGGCATGAGCTTGTCAATGAAGTCGGGCGCGAGGCCATCATCCAAACCCTGACCGACTGGCTGGCTGACCACTGCCGACTTTCCCCCTGATTCGGTTTGCGGGCTTTGGCTTTCTTTGTTATTTTAGAAAGCGATGATCTGAAACTTGAGGATTCCCATGCCGGTAAAGTTGCATGTCAACAGCATCTCCCTGCGTTTTGGCGGCATCCAAGCCTTGCAGAATGTGGATTTTCGGGTCAATGAAGGTGAGATTTTCGCGGTCATTGGCCCCAACGGCGCCGGCAAGACCAGCCTCATCAACAGCATCAACGGCTTCTATTCGCCGCAAGAGGGACGAATACTCTTTGAGGGCCAGGACATCACCCATACGCCGCCTTTTAAGCGCGCCGCGCTGGGCATCTCGCGCACCTTCCAAAACATCGCGCTGTACACCAATGCGACCGTACTCGACAACCTGATGGCCGCCCGGCATATCCACATGAAAACGAATATGCTGGCCGGCGCCTTGTTTTGGGGCGCGGCGCAGCGCGAAGAAATCGCTCATCGGCGGCGGGTGGAAGAGATCATCGACTTTCTCGAAATGGAATCGATCCGCAAGTCGATTGTCGGCGCTTTGAGCTATGGCCTGCGTAAGCGGGTCGAACTGGGCCGCGCGCTGGCGCTGGAGCCGACGCTGCTGCTGCTGGATGAGCCGATGGCGGGGATGAACGTCGAAGAAAAAGAGGATATGGCGCGGTTCATCCTCGACATTCACGAACGGCAAGGCACAGCCATTATGCTGATTGAACATGACATCGGCTTGGTTATGGACATCTCGCATCGCATTGCCGTCATCGACTTTGGCGTCAAAATTGGCGAGGGAACGCCGAGCGAAATCAGCCAAAATGAAGCCGTCATCAATGCCTATCTTGGCGAAGGGGAGCATCAATGACATCGCAGGACATCCCCTATCGCAGTCCCGCGCCCGGCCGCGTCTTTGCCTCCAGCCTGCCCGACAGCATTGAGCCTATCGCGCCTGAACTGGATACCTTGTCGAAGAACTTTCTCATGCGGGTCAAGGAACTTGGCGAGCGGGTGGCGCAGCGCAAAAAACGCTATGGCATTTGGCAGGAATACACTTGGAACGAGGTTTATGAGCACGTCGTCAGCTTTGGCATGGGCTTGCTCCAGCTGGGCTTGCAAGCCGGCGACACCGTGGTGATCATCGGTGAAAATGACCCCGAAATGTATTGGGCGCAAATCGCCGCCCATGCGCTGCACTGCAAGACCTGCTGTGTCTTCAGCGATGCCAGCCCGCAAGACCTCGGCTTTGTGGTCAAGTCCACCGATGCCAGCATTATCTGCGCCCACGACCAGGAACAGGTCGATAAAGCCCTGACCATCAAGCCGCAAATCCCGCAGATTCTCAAGGTCATCTATTGGGAAGCGCGCGGGCTGTGGAATTATGCGGATGACTGGCTGGCCAGCTATGACGAAATTGAAGGCATGGGCCGCGCCTATCGACAGCAGCAGCCCAATCGATTCGCTGAAATGGCCAACTCGACCCGCGCGATGGATACCATCATCCTAAGCATGACCTCCGGCACAACCAGCCTGCCGAAGTTTGCCGAGATTACCCATCATCAGTTGATTTATGGCAACGCCATCAGCTTTGACTATATCGACAGCCGCCAATCCGACAACTGGCTGTCATTCAGTCCGATGGCCTGGCTGGCTGAACAGGCCTTTGGCTTTGCCGCCCATTTGCTCAACGGCGTACAGGTCAATTTTCCCGAAGGCCCCGAAACTGTGCCGACGGACATGCGCGAAATCGCTCCAGCTGGGCTGCTTTTCCCCAGCCGCGTCTGGGAGAATCTTTCGCGCGCCGTTCAGTTCCGCATCCATGACAGCAGCTGGCTGAATCGCAAACTCTATCAATGGTTTATGCCGGTCGCCTACCGCGCCATTGATTTTGAAGATGAGCATCGGTCGGTTCCGCCGCCGCTGCGGTTTCTGCGCTGGCTGGGCGAGTTCGCTGTTTTTGAGCCGCTGCGCGACAAACTTGGCTTGACCCGCGCCCGCAATGTGCTGACGGCTGGGGCGATGCTAAGTTCGGATGTGATTCGCTTTTTCCGCGCCATTGGCATCGAACTGCGCCAGTTTTACGGCTCGACCGAGAGCTTCGGCACCCTTCATCTGCGCGGCGATGTGCGCTTCGAGACCGTGGGGGTCATTATCCCCGGCGTCGAGATTAAAATCGCCGACAATCAGGAAATTCTGATACGAACTGAATCGCAGTTCAAAGGCTATTACAAAGACCCCGAAAAGACCGGCGAGGCTCTGGATCGGGAAGGCTGGTATTATACTGGCGACGCCGGCCACATCGACGAGAAAAGCGGACATCTCATTTATTTGGAGCGCGTTGACGATTTGATTGAGCTTTCCAGCGGCGAGCGGTTCAGTCCGCAGTACATTGAAGGGCGGGTCAAGTTCAGCCCCTATGTGCAGGATATGATGACCCTCGGCGGCAGTGATATGGATTTTGTGGCGGCGATTATCGTCATCGACTTTCAGAATGTGTCGCGCTGGGCCGAAAAGCAGGGGATCGCCTTTACGACTTATGTTGATTTGTCGCAGCAGGCGGAAGTCGGGCATATCATCCGCCAGGAACTCCAGCAGGTGAACGACTCGCTGCCGCGGTATTCGCAGGTCAGACGCTTTGTGATTCTGCACAAGGAATTCGATGCCGATGAAGCCGAGCTTACCCGCACGCGCAAGCTGCGCCGCGGCGCCTTGCAGGAAAAATACAGCGATCTGCTTGAGGCCATCTATGGCGACCGGCGGGAAGTCCGCGTCAGCGCCGAGGTGAAGTACCGCGACGGCCGCACGGGAACGATTGAAACCGAACTGCGCGTATCGGACGTTTGATGCAAAGGAATAAGCCGATGTCGGAATGGGTCAATCGATACAAAAAGCAGCTTGCATGGGCGCTCTACGCCGTTGGAACAGTCGTCATTTTACTGTTCCTGCAAAATCAGCTGGCCGATAAAAAAGCCGCCCGCATCGTCCAGACCCTCATTTCGGGGATTCTGGTTGGCGGGGTGTATGGTCTGGTTGCGCTGGGCATCGTGGTGATTAACAAAGCCTCCGGCGTGTTCAACTTCGCGCACGGCTGGATGATGGTCGTCGGCGGGATGATCTTCTGGAGCTTCTTCACAGTGAGCGAGATTTCGGTCGCTGGGGCGGCGCTGCTGGCCGCGGCTGCTATGCTGATGATGATGACAGCCGTCAGCGTCCGCAGTCTGCGAGAGCCGCGCAGCCTGTTGACAGCCGCTGGCGGCACAGCGCTGCTGACTTTGCTGATGACCTTCGGCGGCAGCGCCTGGCAGTGGGTGCATGCCCTGACCGGCACATTGACCGGCGCCATCCTGACCGGCCTGGCGGTTGAGCGATTCGCCATTCGACCGCTTATCGGGCAGCCCTTCTTTACCGCTGTGCTGATGACTTTGGCTGTTGGCGAGGTGCTGCACGGCGTGACCCAAATTGCCTGGGGGACGGTCGAACTGAATCTGCCGATCTTTGCGGATCCCAACACCGGCGGCAAATTCAAGCCGATTCGCCTGGATGCCTTCCGAGAAACCCTCGATGGCATTGCGATTGTACGGGTCGAGTTGGTCATCGCCTTTATCCTGGCGATTGTCGCCTTTGTCGGCTTCATCCTGTTCTTTCGCTATACCAGCATTGGGCTGGCGATGCGGGCGACATCCGAAGATCAGCAGCTGGCGCAGTCGGTTGGGCTGCGCGTTCGGGTGATTCTGGCTATTACCTGGGTAGTGGCCACTTTCCTTGCCAGCATTGCCGGCGTCTTGCAGGGCGGCGCGGTCGGCTTGTCGCTCAACATCAATTTTGTTGTGCTGCGCGTGTTTCCGGCGGTGCTGCTCGGCGGGCTGGAATCCATCAGCGGCGCGCTAATCGGCGGGATGATCATCGGCTTGGTGGAGCAGTTTGGAACACTCATCAATTCATCCGAGCAGGTCGGCACCAATCTTGCGCCTTATGCAGTCTTGATGCTGGCGCTGGTGATTCGCCCGGATGGGCTGTTTGGCGAGAAGCGAATTGAGCGCATCTAGCGGGTCCGATAGGGAGAAGCGATGACAAACATCAACCCAGCTGGGGTATTTGACACCCGATACGAACAGGATATGGCGATTGACCGCACGCCGCGCGATAAAATGTGGAAGAATCTGGCATTCCTCGCCTTGCTGCTAGCGCCTTTGCTTTCGGCCTCTGGGCCGCTGGGCATCGGTCTCATCGGTGACCAGTACGTCGGTCTGATTGCCCGCATCGCTATTTTTGTGATTGCCGTACAGGGCTTGAACATCTTGGTCGGCTATACCGGGCAGATTTCGCTGGGACACGCCGCTTTTATGGCTATCGGCGCTTATGGCTCGGCCATTCTGGCGCGGGAACTGGGCTTTTCCTTTTGGCTGGCTTTGCCGGCCAGCGCATTGCTGACTGGCGCGATTGGCCTGATATTTGGCTTGCCCTCCCTGCGCGTCAAGGGCTTTTATCTGGCGATGGCCACCTTGGCGGCCCAATTCATCATCCCTTGGGCGCTGCGCTATCCACTGGAAGACTTGACCGGCGGCACCCGCCCCTTGAACGTGCCGGCGCCAATCATCGGGCCCTTTGGCGCGTATGCCGATGATGTCTTGAATGATGATGCGCCGCTGCTTTTCCAGGCGGGCGACCCCTATTTTGTCGATGTGATTTCGGTTCGTTTTGCCGCCGTGGACGGCGCTTATCCAACCATCGAACTCACCGACGCCAATGGCGATATTGTGCCGCCCGGCGATGTCGGCATGACCGTGATCAAAGATGCCGCCGGCCATGTCATCGGCCTGTCTTATATTGCCAGCAAAGCCGGCGAATACCGCGTTGCCGTCATTGCCGACGAAGCCGCCGGAGAGTTCCGCGCAATCGTCAGCCGCAGCAAGGCATTGAGTTTCGCCAGCAGCATCGCCATGTATTATCTTATTGTGCCGCTTGCCGTTTTGCTGATGTTTGTGGCGCGCAATATCATCCGCACGCGCACCGGGCGCGCCTTCATATCAATACGCGACAATGACCTGGCGGCCGAGCTATTGGGCATCAACGTATTCGCATACAAACTGCGCGCCTTCTTCTTGAGCGCGGTTTATGCCGGGATTGCCGGCTGCCTGCTTGCATTTGAGCGCAACAGCCTGTCGCTGGATATGTTCCAGCTTGATGTCTCGATTGAGATGCTGGCGATGCTGATTATTGGCGGCGCCGGCTTCCCGCTGGGCGCGATGTTTGGCGTGACCTTTATCCGCGCGCTGCAAGAGGCCTTTATTCCCATGATTCGCCCGGGACTAACAGAGTTTTTGCCGCTCCTGCTGCCCTTTGTCGATAGCGTCAACATCACCAGCGCCATCAATCCGATTGTCTTTGGCGGCGTGCTGATCATCTTTCTGGCGCTGGAGCCGCGCGGCATCGCCCATCGCTGGGAAGTGCTGAAAGTCGCCTGGAAAATTCGACCCTATTCATATTAGTTGCCTAAACGGACAATCTGGCATAAGCTAGTGTTGGCTAGACAATACGTTTCTGTTTCGGCTGCATCCATATTAGTTTGAAAGGATTCCAAACCCCATGAAAAAGCTACGTTTCCTGCTCGTCCTCGCGGTCATCCTGGCCGCCTTGCCGGCCTTTGCCCAGGATATGGACTATCCCAGCGATCTGACCGAATGCGAGTTTGATTTGTCCGGCGAAACCATGACCATTTATCACTTTGGCGATTTAAGCGGGCCCTACGCCTTCATCACCCAGCCGATTGTATCGGCGCTGGCTGATGGCATCGCCTACTGGAACAGCCGCGGCGGCCTTTGCGGCGCCGAACTTCAGCAGATTTATGAAGACACCGGCGGCAACCTTGAAGCGACGCAAAGCGCTTATGACCGTTTCACCAGCGAATACGGCGACGACCTTGACGTACTAGTGCTTTACAGTTCATCCGATGGAGAACTGCTGCGCGAGCAGTTGGCCGAGGATGAGATTGTGGGGCTGATTTCGGCTGGTTCTATCGAAAGCCTCTATGGTGAAGATGGGCAGACGCCGGGATGGCTCTTTGCCAGCAATCCGCTTTACATCAATCAGTTCGGTTCATTCTGTGAATATGTCGCCGCCAATCCGGAGACCTTCCCCGCGCCCGTTATCGGGCATGTCACCTGGCCGACTGCATTCGGTTTGTCGGGTACGGAAGCAGCCGCCGATGCTTACTGCACCGACCTTGGCGTCGACGTCCTAGACGAGCCGCAAACCTTCCTGCCGACGGATACCGATATTCTGACGCAGGTTCAAAACGCGATTGATGCCGGGGCAACCATCATTTATACCAATACGCTGGCAACCGGGCCGGCGCTGATCGCCTCGACCCTGGTCGACTTGGGCATGGAAGACGAGATTGCCCTCGCCGGCGTCAACTGGGTAATGGACACCAGCGTTGGACTGCTGGGTCAGCGCGCCTTGCGGGCCGACGGACTGCCTTCGGTCAATGGGATGTATGGTTCGATGCCCTTCCGCTGGTGGACCGAAGCCGGCGAGGCATCAGTTCGGTTCGTCACTATGCAGCATGCCGCCAATGAACGTTCCGCAGTCGAACAAAATATCGCCTATCTGCTGACCTGGGGGATTCTCGATACTCTTGTCGAGCTTCATATCCGCACCGCCAACCAAGCCGATGGACAAGTGGCATCCGTTACCGGCGCTGACTTCCGCGCCGCTATCGAAAGCATCGACTATCAGGCGCTTGGCGGGCTGTACCGCTTCGCCTATCCGGACGGCATGCGCGAC
Source organism: Phototrophicaceae bacterium (assembly GCA_965243515.1). Taxonomy (GTDB): domain Bacteria; phylum Chloroflexota; class Anaerolineae; order Aggregatilineales; family Phototrophicaceae; genus UBA6055. Next base: position 150,406 of record OZ251572.1, read on the forward strand.
ACCAGCGAAAATCGAATCGCGCGGATGGCTTATGCCAATGCCGATATGTCTGGCCCGGCCACCAGCCCGATGGACGCGCTGCTCATTGACCCTGGCGACGGCAGCAGAATGTTCGTCCCGATTATTATTCCGCTGACCGGTTTCCAAACCGTTCCCAACCTGCGCGGCGGCGAATAGCGGCCTGGGCGCATTGACATTTGACAGGGCGGCTTTCGGGCTGCCCTGTTTTCGACTTTTGCCAAAACAGCAATGAGCATGCCGATGGCCGTCCGAGACAAAACGGAACTCACAGCAGCCCGCGCCTTGTCGATCCATCATGTCGAGGTCGTCTATAACAGCGTCATTCTGGTCCTGCGCGGCATCACCCTGCAAGTTGAGCCAGGCCAGATTGTGGCGCTTTTGGGGCCGAATGGCGCCGGCAAATCAACCACGCTGAAAGCCGTCAGCGGTCTGCTGAAAAGCGAACTGGGCGAAGTCACGCGCGGGCAAATCCTGTGGGGCGGCGAACGGATGGATACGCAGTCAGCCGAAGAGGTGGTGCGCCAAGGCCTGGTGCAAGTCATTGAAGGCCGTCCGCTCTTCCGTCATCTGACTGTTGAGGAAAACCTGCGGGTCGGCGGCATGGTTTATCGCGGCGGACGTCATATCAAAGATGATTTGGCGCGCGTGTATCATTACTTCCCCCGCCTGCGCGATCTGTCGCGGCGCGTCAGCGGCTATCTTTCGGGCGGCGAAGGGCAAATGCTCGTTATCGGCCGCGCGATGATGGCGCACCCGCAATTACTCATGCTGGACGAGCCGTCGCTGGGGCTGGCGCCGATGCTGGTCAAGGAAATTTTCCAAATCATCGGCAGCATCAACGCGCAGGAAGGCATGTCGGTGCTGATTGTCGAACAGAACGCCCGCGCCGCGCTGGAACTGGCCGATTACAGTTATGTGATGGAAAACGGGCGCATTGTCCTGGACGGGCCCGCCGAGCAGCTGCGCGAAAATGAAGACATCAAAGAGTTCTATCTGGGACTCAACCAGGCCGGCGGGCGCAAAAACTACAGCGAAGTCAAACATTACAAACGGCGCAAACGGTGGCTGGGATAAGCACAGGGAGAAAGCCCGTGACAAGCATCAACCAACGGATTCAGGAACTTGTTCAGCATGCCTATGACCATGCGCCCGCCATTGCCGACTGGATGAACAGCGCCAAGGTCAAGCCGACTGATATTCAGACCGCCGCCGACCTCGCCAAAATTCCGGTATTAAGCAAAGATCAACTGGTTGATATTCATCAGGCCAATCCGCCCTTTGGCGGCTTTCTGACGATTGACCCGCGCGATCTGCCGCGCATCTATATTTCGCCGGGCCCTATTTATGACCCGCAGCCGCCGCCCGATGACCCCGAATCCTTGCTGGCGCCTTTTCGATACATTGGAATCGGGCGCGGCGACCGCGTTCTCAATACGTTCATGTATCACCTGACGCCGGCCGGCATCCTGCTGGACGACGGCATTCGGCGCTGCGGCGCAACGGTCATCCCCAGCGGGCCAGGCAATACGGAATTGCAGATTATGCTGATGACCGCGCTGACGGCGACCGGCTTCGTCGGGCAGCCCAGCTACTTGATGACCCTGCTGGACAAGGCAGCGGAGATGGGCATGGGGCCGGGCGCCGTGCCGCTTCAAAAAGCCCTGTTTTCGGGCGAACCCTATACCGCCAGCCAGCGTCAGCGCTTTGAAGGCGACTATGGCATGAAGACGACATCGGCATACGGCACGGCTGATCTTGGCTTTTTGGGCTACAGCATGGAGGGCTTGCAGGGGTTTTGCATTATGCCCAATGTGTACCTTCAAATTTGCGACCCCGACACCGGCGCGCTGCTGCCCGATGGCGAAAGCGGAGAGATTGTCGTCACCACTTTCAACAAGGCTTATCCTCTGATTCGCTTTGGCACTGGCGATCTCGGCGCCCTAGCGCCGCGTCCGCAATGTGATGGGCAGCAGCTTCTAGGGCTGTTTGGGCGCAGCGGCGATGCCGTCAAGGTGCGCGGGATGTTCCTGCACCCCAATCAGCTTCAATACGCGGTTATGCAATTCCCGCAAATCAAGGCCATTCAGGTCATTGTCACCCGTCCCGAAAACCGCGATGTCGTCACTGTGCGGGTCGAATTGAAGGCGGGCGCATCCCAGCAGGGCCTGGCAGAAAAACTGAAATCCCTAGCCCAGCAGGCGGTCAGGCTGCGGATTGACGCGGTTCATTTTGTGGAAGCCGGCGGCATCGACGGCAATGCCCGCAAAATCATCGACCGGCGCGGCTGGGATTAGCGTCCGGCTATTCGCTCTCGTCGGCGCATCGTCCGCTTCCTTTTCGCCAACCGCCATCACGCACAGGCTGCCAAGCGCCGCCAGCAAGACGGCGATCATTAGAGATTTTTTCCGCATGAACATGCTCCAAATAATGAATTGCTAGTGGGCATATTATCCCATATCCCACACAAAGGTTAAGGCCGCAGAAAAGCATTGCATATTTGGCATTTACTGCTAGATTTTATGAAACTTCCGCATCAAACAAGGAAACACATACCAGCATGCCCAGAGTGTTCCGCAATCATCTGCATTTCACTGTTATTGTCGGCATTCTGACTGCCGCGGTGACTTGGCCGACCGTCAGGCACGTCTTTGACACCAGTGTATTTTGGCTGCCGACAGACAACACCGACATTTGGATGAAGTTCTGGGATGCCTGGTATTTCAAATCGCTGATTGCCGGCCAAGCCGACTTCTACTTCACCGATTTACTGTTCTATCCCGATGGCCTATCGCTGGTCTATCATAATTTCAACGTTCCGCACATGGTCGTCTTTGGCGGCTTGCAGGCAGTCATGCCGACATCCAATGCCTTCAATCTGACTTATCTGCTCATCATCTTCTCAACCGCGCTGTCGGCTTATGTCTACCTCTGCTACCTGCTGAAAGACAAATGGATCAGCCTGTTCGGCGCAGTCGTATTGGGTTTGAGCGGGTATGTTGTCGGGCGCGCCTCACAGCCGGATGTCTCATGGATCGCCACTCTGCCTTTGGCGCTCTATTTTTTCCACCGCGCCCTAGAAGAAAAGCGATGGCTGTTTATCGGCATATCGGGCATTCTGGCTGGACTGACAGCATTTATCGGGATGTACACCTATGTCTGCCTTTTGCTTACACTCGGTCTGTATATTCTGCACTTCGCTCGATCTCGGTGGCGAACCCGCCATTTTTGGATGAGGATTGTCCTGCTGTTCTTTGTCATCGGAGCCATTAGTATTGTCCGCATCTACCCGATGATCGCTGATTCCCAAGGCTTGGAAGGCGCGCTCAATAAAAACAACGGTCGAGAGCGCGAAAATGATCTGCTTCAGTATTTTATCAATTACGAACATCCTATCGTTAGCGAACTCATCGAGACGGGCGCTGTCCAGTTCGAAAAACCCGGCAGATGGGATACGTCTTATCTGGGATATGTCCCGCTCTTATTGATTGGTTTTGGCATTTTCAAAGCAGTTCATCGCCGAAAGATGATGCCGTGGCTGCTCCTTATTTTGCCTTTTCTTATTTTGCGGCTTGGTTCTGTTCTTAGAATAAATACCCAGGATTTTCCCGACATATTCTTGCCCAAGCATTATCTGGATGAGATCTTTCCAGCCATATTCGAGGGGTTTCATACCCTCTCTTACTTTCAGGCCGGAGTGCTGCTGCCTTTGGCGGTATTGTCCTGTTATGGACTTATGACAATTCTGAAATCGGTATCCACGCAGCGCCGAACGGGGATCATCCTGATCTGCATCGCGCTGGTCGCATTTGAATACTATCGACTGCCACAGGAAGTGATTGTCACTGACGAAGAAACCGCGTTCCTGGATTGGCTTCGGCTGGAAGCAGACCAGGATTCGATTCGCCTGATTAATCTGCCCATGAACCGCTGGAATTCAAAACACTATCTATTCCATCAGACACTAAGCGGCTATCCGCAAGTTGAGGGACTCGCCTCGCGCACGCCGCCCAAAGCCTATCAATACATAAGAAACAACCAGCTGCTTAAAGCATGGCGCGCAAACCCCAGCATACAATGCACATTATCGAATCATGGAGAATATCTGCATGCCCTGGATGACCTTGCCGATGATGGATTTTCGCATGTCATTCATCATACGCTCAGATATGCAGAATATCTGCCTGGAAGTTTTCTTGATGTCCTGCCGTCATACGAGGATGAATTTGTAAGCATCTACCGGCTGGAATACCTGCGCGGCAGCTGCATCAATCTCATTATACAGAATTATGGCATGGTTGCGCGTGAATTAACAGATATCGAAAGTCCATTTACAGTCCTTTACGACAGCAGAATTCTCCTTTTCAACCTGTTGCATAAAATGGATTCCGACCAAGTGACGTTTCACTTTTGGTGGGCCCATAATGTCGAACATGATTACGCCTTTTCGATACAGATCTTTGATGGGCGAGGAGAAAAAGTTCAGCAGTATGATGACGCTATCGCCCGCGAACCTTCTGCTGCTCGTTATGATGTTGATATTTCAATGCTGGCTGAAGGCAGCTATACAGCCAAATTGATTGTCTACGATTTTGTCACCCGCGTCAGTCAGCCGGGAACTGTGCTTAGTCATCAAGGACGGTTTGAACGCGAACTGGAAATCGCAGCGTTCACGATTCGAGACCGACAGGATTGAGCTTGAACAGGATGCCGCCGGTTTCATACGAATCGTTTAAGGATACAAACCTCTATGCCAAGGCTCATCAGCGCACTCCGCAATCATCTGCATTTCATCGTTATTGTCAGCATCCTGACTGCCGCCATGACTTGGCCGACTATCAGGTACGTATTTGACACCAGTATGTTTTGGCTACCGATAGACAGCGGCGACGCTTTGATGAAGCTCTGGGATGCCTGGTATCTCAAATCACTAATCGCCGGCCGGGCCGACTTCTACTTCACCGATTTACTATTCTATCCCGATGGCCTATCGCTGGTCTATCATAATTTCAACGTTCCGCACATGATCGTCTTTGGCGGCTTGCAGACAGTCATGCCGACATCCAATGCCTTCAATCTGACTTATCTGCTCATCATCTTCTCAACCGCGCTGTCGGCTTATATCTATCTTTACTATTTGCTGAAAGACAAGTGGGTTAGCCTGTTCGGCGCAGTCGTATTGGGTTTGAGCGGATATGTCGTCGGACGCGCTTCACAGCCGGATGTCTCATGGATCGCCACTCTGCCTTTGGCGCTCTATTTTTTTCACCGCGCCATCGCCGAAAAGCGTCGGTTATTTATCGGCATATCGGGCATTCTGGCTGGACTGACAGCATTTATCGGGATGTACACCTATGTTTGTATTTTGCTCGCGCTTGGTCTGTATGTTTTATGCTTCGCGCAATCTCGATGGAAAAACCCCCGTTTTTGGATGAGGATTGCCCTGCTGTTCTTTGTCATCGGAGCCATCAGCATTGTCCGCATCTACCCGATGATTGGTTCTTCCCAAGAACTGCAAGACATTCTCAATAAGCGCGGCGGTCAAGAGCAAGAAAACGATCTGTTACAATATTTTATCCATTATGAAAATCCGATTTTCAATCGCCTTATCACCAATCGAGTAACGACAGCCATTGTCCAGTTCACAAACCCCGGCCGATGGAACACAGCTTATCTGGGATATGTCCCACTCTTATTGATTGGTTTGGGTTTGTGGCGCGGGCATTGTCGGCGGCAGATGCTGCCTTGGCTCATGCTCATCGCGCCTTTTCTCCTGCTGCGCCTGGGTTCTGTGCTGACCATCAACGGCCTGCAAACAGGAATTCTCTTGCCTAAACATTATTTGGATAAGGCATTTCCAGCTGTGTTCGAGGCTTTTCATGCAACGGATCTGTTTCAGGCCGGGGCTCTGCTGCCTTTGGCGGTATTGTCCTGTTATGGACTTATAGCGATTCTGAAATCAATATCCGCACGGCATCGAACGCGGATTATCCTGATCTGCATTGCGCTGGTCGCATTTGAATACTATCGACTGCCAGAGGAAAAGATTGTCACTGACGAAGAAACCGCGTCCCTGGATTGGTTTCGGCTGGAAGAAGACCAGGATTCGATTCGTCTGATTAACCTGCCCATGAACCGCGGCAATTCAAAACGATATTTATTCCATCAGACACTAAGCGGCTATCCACAAGTTGAGGGACTCGCCTCGCGCACGCCGCCGGCTGCTTATGCTTACATCAACGACAGCCTCTTGCTAGCAGCCTGGAACGAACAAACCAGCATTCAATGCTCGCCGGAAAATCGGGAAGCATACCTGTCTGCTCTGAATCGATTGATTGATGACGGGTTTTCACATATTGTCTTGCATCAGACACAGCTCGCGGGAGCAAGCAAAATACCTGACAGCTTCCTGAATGCGCCGCCATCATATCAAGACTCATTTGTAATTATCTACCGGCTGGAAGACATGCGCGGCAGCTGCCCTAGCACGGATCCGAATCGCGGACGAAACGTTCAATGACTGCATTTGCCTTGTCGACTGTTCGGCCGCAGGACCGGTAATAATTGTGCATCCACTGAAAAATGCCGCTCATCGTCTGCGGGTTGGCTTGATGGGGTTTGTAAATGAGCCAAAATGAGGCATAGCGGGCGACGAAAGCGTCCAGATCGGGTACAGAGTTTTGCGAGGTTTGAATAGCTGGCGCACTGTTTTTATTATAGTAAATATGAACCAGATTGGTTGGATAAAAGAGCTTGGTATAGTATTTTGTCGTAAAGTTATTAAGTTTAACTGATGGGTGAAGGCTTACAATGGGCTCGTCCTCGGCACGTACAATCGAGGCATGATAGGAAAACTCTTGAAAGTGCGGCACAGTGTGGAGTTGCCACCGGGCACTTTCCGTGTACATCCGTAATCTGTCCGAGCCGCTAAACTCGACAAAGAAAAAGAGCCATGCACATGACAGTATTGCCAGCATCACGGCGCGCCAAGTGGATGGAAGCGGAATAAGCGTAAATGCTGTGGCAAAGACAGTGCTGATAAGCGGCAGAAAGACCAGGGAATAGCGCATCCGCTTTGCTGTGAAGAAGGTTGTAAGCTCATTAACAAACAGGGCGATGCCAATCGCAATCAGCGTCACCAGCAAGATGAAGGTCATCGCGCTGTTCAGCTGTCTGCGCCAAAGAAGGCATGCCAAAAGCACGATGCACAAGTATCCACAGCCGTTAGTGTAGATGTCCATCAACACCCGCAGAGCTTCCAGTGGATTAAGATAACCGCCGCCGAGGCTGTAACCGGTGTCCAGCCCATCAATGGCGACTGGCAACCAGGGCAGAAACATCAGACCACCGGCGATAGCGACCAGGCTGATTCGCAGCCAGCGCCGATTCTTCTGTGCAAAAATTAGGTGGTATATGCCGACCGCCGCTAGAATGAAGATACTAAAATAATGCACATAGAGGATAGCGGCTGTACTTGTGAAGAACGACATCCAGCGCCACCATGGCACAAAATCTGGTAAAGACAAGAGCCGCCAGTACGACCAAACGAGCCATGCTGAACAGAAGGGCAACAGTGAATACATCCGTACTTCGTGTACGAAGAAAATAAAAAAGGCTGTGCAGGAAGTGATAAGCGCTGCGAAGAACGCAAGTCGGAAATCGCCGGTGATGGATGCCAGACGGTATACTGCGGCAACTGTGAGAAGTCCGAAGAACACAGAAAGGAAGCGCAGTGTCGCCAGGTCAGCCCCAGTTGCAGCCGCCCAGATCGACACAGCGATAAAGTAGGCGGGGCCATGTTGCTCGCTTTGATTGGCAACTCTGCTAACGGTTTCGGCAGGGGTAAGTGGTTGAGAGCGGGCGCTGTTAAAGGAACGCGAGATTGTCATGTATTCATTAGGCGCCAAAGGATCACTTTTAAGGTTGTTAATACAGATGGCATAGACCGCGAAGAGGCAAGCTACTACCATCAGCAACTGGACATGAGACCTGCTAACCTTCAATGACATCATCTTCCTCCTAAAACTTAGCCAGCCAGCGCATCACGTCGTCATTATACCAATGCCAACACCTTCACTCAACAAGGATCCGAATCGCGGACGAAACGCTCGATGACTTCATTTGCATTGTCAACCGTTCGGCCACAGGAGCGGTAATAATTGTGCATCCACTGAAAAGCGCTGCTCATCGTCTGCGGGCTGGCTTCATATGGCTTGTAAATAAGCCAGAACGAACCATATTCGGCGACGAAGGCGCTTAGGTCGGATATGATTTTGCCCGAAGTTTGAATAATCGGCGTTCCGTCGTCATAGAAAATATGAACCAAGCTGATGTCATATCTTCTAGCATAATAATCAAGAACGAACCAATGAAGTTTTGCTGATGGATGGAGACTTAAAATAGGGGCTGCGTCCGACAAGATAATCGCGGGATGGTAGAGTATTGAATGAATAGGTGGCAAAGCATGCGCCTTGTATTCAGTCATATTTGTGTAGTGAGTCAGCTCATCCGAATGCGAAAATTGATGAAAGGAAAGGGTCAGCGCGATTAAGAGCATAATCTGCACAAGCGCGCGCCGGCCGCGTGTAAGCGGGATGAATGTTAAAGCTGTGGCGAAGGCAGCTGCGAACAGGGGCAGGAACACGATGTGATAGCGCATGCGTTTGCCTACAAAGACAGCTGTGAACTCATTGGTCAGCATAGCGGCGCCAACAGCGAAACACGTTATTAACATAAGGAATCTGACAGGGCGGTTCAGCCGGCGCCAGCGCCAGCATACGATAACCATCAATACGATCCCCAGATACCAAAGCCCATTCGCATAAACGGACAAAAGCGCTTGCAGCGATTCGACCGGATTGAGGCGAGCCGCGAAGAAGTTCCTCCGCGTGATTAAGCCTTCCAGTGCGACTGGCAGCCATGCCAAAAACATCAAGCCGCCGGCTGTCATCACCAGGCAGATCTGCAACCAGCGTCTGTCTTTAGGGGCGCAGAGCAAATGATAGATGCCAACCGCAGCCAGAATGAAGATGCCGTAGTAGTGTACATAAAGGATTGCAGCAGCGCTGGCAAACAGCGACAGCCAAAGCCATTTGGACGCGCCAGCCGGCGAAGATTGCAGCTTCCAATATGACCAAACGACCCACGCTGTACAGAATGGCAAGAGCGAGTACATACGGGCAGAGTAGGTGTGGGAATGGAAAAAGGCTGTGCATGAAGCAATTAGCGCGGCGAAGAATGCAAGCCGCCAGCTGCCGGTGATGAACGCCAAACGATACACTGCGGCAACTGTAAGCACAGCAAACAGCACAGAAAGGTAGCGCAGCGTTATCAGTTCAGTGCCAGCCACCGCCCCCCAGAGCGATGCGAGAATAAAATAGAGAGGCCCATGCTGCTGGCTGTCCGCCGCTACATTCCGTAGGGTTTCAAGAGGGGTATTGACCAGGGACAGGTTATAGGGATTGAGGATTCTAAGAATTGTTGAATTTTCGTCTCGCGTCAGGGAATAGCTTTTAAGGTTGTTAATACAGATGGCATAGACGATGAGCAGGCAAGTTCCCACCAGCGTAAGCCGCAAGCAAAACCCACCACGACCACTCCCCATCCAACACTTCCCATACCGCGACACGGAAAAGAGAGCATAACGACACTATCATCTGTTGGCAGCGACATACTCTCCCACATCGTCACCAATGCAGTACCATCTGCGCGCACGGGCTTAACTTCCGGGTTCGAAATGAGACCGGGTGTACCCCCACGGCTCTAGCCACCAACAAACAATCGCATCACATGCCCTCTTACACTAAACAGCCCAATATCAACGCGAACACAATACCATACACAACCACAACACACACTCACGCACCAGACAAACCCGCATCCCCGCACCATGAACACAGAAAACCCTCGACCTTTAGTACGGGTCAGCTGCACGCATCGCTGCGCTTACACCCCCCGCCTATCAAACTGGTCGTCTCCCAGCGGTCTTACTTGGTCAAACCAATGGGGAATCTCGTCTCAGGGAAGGCTTCCCGCTTAGATGCCTTCAGCGGTTATCCCTTCCGAAGGTCGCTACTCAGCTATGCCACCGGCGCAACAACTGACACACGAGCGCTCCGTCCATGCCGGTCCTCTCGTACTAGGCACAGAACCCCTCAAATTCCCAACGCCCACAGCGGATAGAGACCGACCTGTCTCACGACGGTCTGAACCCAGCTCACGTACCGCTTTAATGGGCGAACAGCCCAACCCTTGGGACCTAATCCAGCCCCAGGATGCGATGAGCCGACATCGAGGTGCCGAGCCTTGCCGTCGATCTGAACTCTTGGGCAAGACCAGCCTGTTATCCCCGGGGTAGCTTTTATCCGGTAAGCTACGACCATTCCACTCCGCATCGTAGGATCACTAAGCCCGACTTTCGTCTCTGCTCGACATGTCCGTCTCGCAGTCAAGCTGGCTTCTGCCTTTACACTCTGCGATGGGTTCCCATTCCATCTGAGCCAACCTTTGGGCGCCTCCGTTACCCTTTCGGAGGCGACCGCCCCAGTCAAACTGCCCACCTGCCACTGTCCCTGACGCGGCTTCACGCGCCTAGGTTAGAGCCAAACAACTGCCAGGCTGGTATCTCAACATCGACTCCACGCACCCTGACGAACACGCTTCCACGCCTCCCAGCTATCCTGCACAAACAACTCCCTAACGCAATGACAAGCTGCAGTAAAGCTCCACGGGGTCTTTTTGTCCTGCTGCGGGTAATACGCATTTTTACGCATACTTCAATTTCACCGGGCCCCCTGCTGAGACAGTGCTCCACTCGTTACGCCTTTCGTGCGGGTCGGAACTTACCCGACAAGGAACTTCGCTACCTTAGGACCGTTATAGTTACGGCCGCCGTTCACCGGGGCTTCATTTCCATGCTCGCACACTTCCACTTAACCTTCCGGCACTGGGCAGGCGTCAGCCCCTATACTTCAGCTTGCGCTTTCGCAGAGACCTGTGTTTTTGGTAAACAGTCGGCAGAGCCTTTTCACTGCAACCTAGCTTACGCCAGGCGATCCTTCTCCCGAAGTTACGGATCCATTTTGCCTAGTTCCTTAGCAGAGGTTCTCCCGCTCGCCTTCGTATTCTCTACGCGTCCACCTGTGTCGGTTTGCGGTACGGACGGCAAAACTCAACAGGCGCAAAGCTTTTCTCGTCCCTTGGTTGCGGACACTTCCTGCCTTGCGGCACGACCTCGCGGGATCTCCCCGCTTGCCACCTCAATCCACTCAGAGGCTGACCTCACCAAAAGCCACCTCGCACCCTCCTCTTACCGGTACGGGAATATTAACCCGTTATCCATCGCCTACGCCTCTCAGCCTCGACTTAGGACCGACTAACCCGACGCGGAACAGCCTCCCGTCGGAAACCTCGGACAACCAGCGAATAAGATTCTCACTCATTTCTCGTTACTCATGCCAGCATTCGCACTCCCGCACGCTCCAATGAACCTCCCAGCCCACCTTCTCCGCATACGGAACGCTCCCCTACCATAACCATATTCTCATACAGCTATCCCTGTCTTCGGCAGTATGCTTGAGACCCGTTACATTATCCGCGCAGCCGCGTTTGACCAGTGAGCTGTTACGCACTCTTTCAAGGATGGCTGCTTCTAAGCCAACCTCCTGGCTGTCTCAACACCGCCACATCGTTTCACACTTAGCATACATTTCAGGACCTTAGACGAAGGTCTGGGCTCTTTCCCTCTTGACCAGGCAACTCATCTCACCCAGTCCAACTGCCGCGCTCGGCATGCCAGCATTCGAAGTTTGCTTGGGTTCAGTAAGCTCAACGCCCCCTAGCCCATACAGCGCTCTACCTCCAGCACCCAACGCACAACGCTAGCCCTAAAGCTATTTCGGGGAGAGCAAGCTATCTCCAAGCTCGTTTGGCATTTCACCCCTAACCACAGTTCATCCCCCGATTTTGCAACATCGGTGAGTCCGGACCTCCCGTACGCTTTACCGCACTTTCGCCCTGACCATGGTTAGCTCGCATGGTTTCGTGTCTAATGCGCGCCACTCATCCGCCCTATTCAGACTCGGTTTCCCTGCGCCTACGACTATCCTGTCTTAAGCTCGCCACGCACATTAACTCGCTGGCTCATTCTCCTAAAGGCACGCCGTCAAGCATGACTTGCGCCACACCCTCCGACCGGTTGTAAGTGCACAGTTTCAGATTCTCTTTCACTCCCCTCGCCGGGGTTCTTTTCACCTTTCCCTCACGGTACTGCTGCGCTATCGGTCGCCTCGCGTATTTAGCCTTGGAGGGTGGTCCCCCCAGATTCCCACAGTTTTAGCGTCTACCGTGGTACTCAGGATACCCAACATCGCTTCCGCCTGCGTCTACGGGACTCTCACCCTCTATGGCCGACCTTCCCAGATCATTCAACTTCAGCTTCCGCGCTTTGCTTGAGTCCTGCAACCCCGACCGCCATAGCGACCGGTTTGGGCTACTCCGCTTTCGCTCGCCACTACTCGCAGAATCCTCTCTTCTCCTCGTCCTACTTAGATGTTTCAGTTCGGACGGTTCCCCTCCCGCTTACCGCAGGATGACGCAGTTTGAACCACGCCAGGTTTCCCCATTCGGACACCTCCGACTCTTGCGGCTTTATGCGCCTCATCGAAGCTTTTCGCAGCATAACGCGTCCTTCATCAGCGCGAGACGCCAAGGCATCCTCTGTGCACCCTTATTCGCTTTCCGCACCCATCATGCGGAGACACCAGCTTGACTGATGCGCTTACGGTATTACCTTCGCATTGATATTCAACTGTTAAGACGCACCAACTACTGCCAATAACAACACAACACAACAACAGCAGCCGCCCTGTGGAGACAAAGGGACTCGAACCCTTGACCTCCTCGGTGCAAACGAGGCGCTCTCCCAATCTGAGCTATGTCCCCCAACAGGTATAATCTATATTCCCACATAAATAATATCCCGTCAAGACCCACTTTTGTAAATCAATAAAATTATAACAAACTTCAGCCGCCACTTGTCGATTCGTCACTCCGCGCGAAGGTTAGCAGTGCGATCCGGCGTCCAAAGCCGCGCTCCGCAACCAGCCGTCCGCGGCCGGAAAGCATAGCTTCCACGCTCGACGAATCGCAGGACATGTCGCTGCGGACAATAACCCACAGCTTGGCGTAATCGTCAAACAAGGACACCAGATCTCGCGGCTCATCCCTCATCGTCCGCCATTTCGAGACCTCGTCGCCGGCAGACGCCGAAAATGGTCTGGCTATCGAGTTCCAAACACCGAATGCTTCAATCTCGCGGTTATGATGGCGCCAGTAATAGTTGAACGGCTGGATGATAAATTGCGGACAAAGCGCCACCGCGCCATCACTTGAAACCACTTGAGCCGCGGCCTCTGTTACCTGGTCCCATGGTTCCCTGATGATTTTGTGTTCATTCAGGACTCCGTACAGATTGCACAGCAGCAGCCCAATCAGGATGATGCGGCGCAGACCGACGCCCGGCAGCCGAGCAAGACCAACCGCACAGGCGACATAAAACGGAATCGACGCCCATATCAGAATCCGAGAGAAAAACACCTCCCGCAAAACAGCCGACATGACGAACAGCATCATTGGGAAAGCCAGCGTCGCGGCAAGTGTGAATCCAATCCATTTCCAGTCTTCTCGCCGCCGCCATCCCCACAGGGCAAGGGCGCAAAGCGCCGCCATCGCAACAGCCTGGACAGGAACATGTTCGTTCGCATACGTCCTGACCAAGGTCTTTACAATCTGCAAGAGGCTTACCAGCGTTGGCTTGAACAGCATCTCGCTTGTTTCGATACCGTTCAACAGCAGGGGAATATAAAATGCGTACAGCGCGAACACAGCCGCGTTGACAGCGATGAGATTCCGCAGCCGCAGCCATCTGAAGGTCGGCGCGGCGGCAATCGCCGTCAGGAAGATGAGCGTCGTCACCACGGGCAGCAGGACAGCTGTACTGTGGCTGAACATTCCGCCAAGAACGGCGACAATATACATTGCCCACAGGGCATCATCTCCGGCGCGGTGGCGCGAAATCGGCTCATCGCGGCGGCGCCATTGCCGCCACAGCCCGCGCAGCCCGTCTCCGATGGCCGCCGGCCGGCGGTCGGACTGCCTTGAGATGATCATCGCCGCGCTCATCAGCGCCAGACTGCAAAAGAACGTCAGCAACGCGTACATCCGCGCTTCCTGTGCATAGCGAATTAGAAAGGGCGCCGTTGCCGCCAGACAAGCTGCATACAGCCCGGCGCGCCGTCCGCTCACTGTCCGGCCGATGACATAGACGACCGGCGCCGTGAGCGCAAAGCACAGCGCCGAGAAGAGCCGCAGCCAGAACTCGCTGCTGTCCCCGAACGCGGTCCAGATCTTCATCACCGCAAAATAGAGAGGGGGAAGCCATCCGCGCAGCCTAGCCACAAGCTCATCGGCTGGCAGCTGGGACAAATAGAAAGTCACGGCTTCGTCGAGCCACAGTGGCTCATATCCAAGTTGAATGAGGGCCAGGCACAGAGCAGTCAGCATGACTGCTGCCAAAGACAAAAAAAGCCGCCGACGGCTGTTCATGCCGCTTGCTGTTTTCTGTGGCAAAGCCTTTAAGTCCCTGATCCGCTGGACTGCTGTTGATTGACCCGAAAGACGACGGCGCCTTGCAGGGTGGCTACCCGCTCCAGCGCTGGCATAGCCACCAATTCGGGCAGGCCGTAGCTGTATGAAAGATGAGCATCGTGGAACCAGATCAGCAAGTCGTCTGTCGCCGCCGCTTCAACCGTTCGCGGCAGCTGTTCCGTTTCCTGCGGCAGAAAAATAAAATCCGCGATGGGGCGGTCAGTGGCGATATACAAGACGGCAAACCTGGAGTAATAGGCTTTGTTGATAAAGATCTTGTCCGCCGCCGACGCTTCCCGAATGAACTGGAGCGCCTCGTTATTCACCACGTGCGGCCCCGCGTAAAATTTGTCATTGCCTTGGCCGGCGCTGATGACGGCCCTCCTGTTCAGTTCAACTGCTCTGCCAAGCCAGATGAGCAGCAGGAGGGCGATGGCGCCGCCGGCGAATGTTTTGAGGGCTGGTGGCCGGACAGCGCTTCGCAGCCAAATCAGCAGGCGGTCCAGCGCAAAGACCAGCGCAATGAGGAGAGGGATGTACATTGGCGTCCAATATCTGCTGTGCCAGGACTCGACATCATACTCCGTAATCATTATGGCGATGCCCATTAGGATAAAGTAGGTTAGGGTGAAGCTGCTGCACAGACAAAAGCTGTGCCATCCTGGCGGCTTGCGGACAAGCGCAAGTCCGAGGGCAATCGCCAGCGCAAACAGCATGACAGCCGCCAGCCCCATGGCCGCCCCCTGTGGCAGATCGGGCAGAATCCATTTTCCCAGTTCAGAGAGCGATGTCTTCAGGAAATCTGACAGGGTGTAGCGCGCCGGCGGCCAACCCTGAAATCGCCAGACGATGATATCTCTCATCAATAAACCGATGGGAACGGCGGCAATTAGCCCGAACACCACAGCCAGCTGCTTCAGCCAGGTACGCTGCTGCTGGAAAAGTCGAGTCAGCAGGAACAGCAGCAGTGTGATGGCCACGGCAACGCCGGTGTAGCGCGTCAGCCAAGCCAAGGCTGTGAACAGGCCGGCCCAAATCAGCGCGGCGCGGCGGCTGCCGCGCAGGAATCGCTCCATATAGAACAGCGCCAGTGTGACAAAGAGGATGAAGGCAGGTTGGGTCATTGCATGAGACGCGATGGATGTCAGCGGCAGCGAGAAGGCAACGGCCAAACTGCCCCACAGCGCCAGCCAGCGGGATGTGAGGCGTTCCAGCAGCCAGTGCCCGGCGACGAAGACGGTCAGGCCGAACAACAGGGCATTAAGCGGCCCGGCGATGGCCCGCGGGTCGAATCCGGACAGCCATCCAAACAGCGCCAGCAGCGCCGGATACACCGGCGGGGCGACGGTATAAGGAGTCCCATGGAATTGAACCCATCCTTCCCCGGCCAGCAGATTGCGGGCCACCCCGATGTAGTTGACGGCGTCAAAATGCAGCCCAGGGCCATAAGGATGATTTCGCAGCAAAACCAAAACTGCGCCGATGACTGCCATAGCCGCCGGCAGCAGCGCAGATTTCGCGACGCGGCTTGCAGGAACTTTGGTTTTTGTCGGGCTGCGGCTAGACATTGACATTACTGCCATACGCTAATGAATGAAGACAGCGTGGCGAGAAGACTTATGGGGCTGGCAAGACTTGAACTTGCGACCTCACGCTTATCAGGCGTGCGCTCTAACCGACTGAGCTACAGCCCCAATTCAAGCAGCTGGGGTGTTAACAGCACAATAGTGGGCAAGACATAACAGCTGGCGAACCCTAACACCTGTCTTAACTTGCTTTCTTGATTCACTGCCGGATAAGGGCAGCTTTTCCCTTAGAAAGGAGGTGATCCAGCCGCAGCTTCCGCTACAGCTACCTTGTTACGACTTCGTCCCAGTCACCAATCCTGCCCTAGGCAGTAGCCCCCTTGCGGTTAGCTTCCCGACTTTAGGCGTGACCCGCTCCCATGACGTGACGGGCGGTGTGTACAAGGCCCGGGAACGTATTCACCGCAACGTGCTGATTCGCGGTTACTAGCAACTCCGACTTCATGCAGGCGAGTTGCAGCCTGCAATCCGAACTGAGATCGTCTTTGGAGGATTGGCTTCACCTCGCGGCTTCGCTACCCATTGTAACGACCATTGTAGCGTGTGTGTCGCCCTGGATATAAAGGCCATGCTGATTTGACGTCATCCCCACCTTCCTCCCGTTTGTCACGGGCAGTCGCGCCAGACACTTGTAACTGGCACCGAGGGTTGCGCTCGTTTGCGGACTTAACCGAACACCTCACGGCACGAGCTGACGACAACCATGCAGCACCTGTCATGGCTCCCCGAAGGGTCCTTCCGCTTTCACTTCCGTACTACCATGATGTCAAACCCAGGTAAGGTTCTTCGCGTAACCTCGAATTAAACCACACGCTCCGCTGCTTGTGCGGGCCCCCGTCAATTCCTTTGAGTTTTAGCCTTGCGACCGTACTCCCCAGGCGGTGCATTTATCGCGTTAGCTTCGACACTCACATACTGAACGCATGCGAACGCCTAATGCACATCGTTTACGGCGTGGACTACCGGGGTTTCTAATCCCGTTCGCTACCCACGCTTTCGCGCCTCAGCGTCAGTGGAGACCCAGGGAGCCGCCTTCGCCACTGGTATTCCTCCGGATATCTACGCATTTCACCACTACACCCGGAATTCTACTCCCCTCTGTCTCTCTCTAGTTGAGCAGTATTACCCAGCTTCTCTCGGTTTAGCCGAGAACTTTCATAGGTAACTTACCCAACCGCCTGCGCGCGCTTTACGCCCAGTAACTCCGGATAACGTTCGCGTCCTACGTTTTACCGCGGCTGCTGGCACGTAGTTAGCCGACACTTATTCCTATGCTACCGTCCTTGCTCGTCACATAGAAAAGGGCTTTACGATCCGAAAACCTTCTTCGCCCACGCGGCGTCGCTGCATCAGACTTGCGTCCATTGTGCAATATCCCTCACTGCTGCCTCCCGCAGGAGTCTGGGCCGTGTCTCAGTCCCAGTGTGGGGGTACACCCTCTCAGGCCCCCTACCCGTCATCGCCTTGGTGAGCCTTTACCTCACCAACAAGCTGATGGGATGCAACCTCATCCTGCAGCACACTTAAGTCTTTTCTCACAGCCTTCTAATCACCGTGAGCTTAGTCGGTTTTAGCTGCTGTTTCCAGCAGTTATCCCGTTCTACAGGGCAGATCAGTTACTTGTTACTCACCCGTTCGCCACTCTCAGCGTCCGAAGACGCTTCCCGTTCGACTTGCATGTGTTAGGCACGCCGCCAACGTTCATCCTGAGCCAGGATCAAACTCTCCGTATTCATTGAACAGGGTTCGCTTCTATCTGTCTTGAACCCACTATTCTGCTGTTAACCTGCACTGTCCACAGGGGACAAAAAGGGCAAGAGAACCAACTCTCACCTTGCAAAACATACTTTACCAGCGCCTGAAATCGCTGTCAAGAGCAATTTCGGGCAATTTTGAAAATTCATCAAATCTAATCAAACGTTTATGATGACGATGGTCTGTGGGGCTGTCGGAGCCTTGAATCTATTGGTCCCGATTGATCCGAAAAATGAGGCCGCCCTCCAGCCGCGCCACCAATTCCAACCCCGACATAGTTTCTAATTCGGGAGTGCCATAGGCCCGCAAGCGATTCGGCGCCCACACTGGATCAAACCAGACCAGATAACTGCCGTCTTCCGCCGTCAACTCGACCTTTCGCTTCAGCTGCTCCAGTTCATAAGGCAGCGTCCCAAAGGCGCTGGCGGAACCCGTGTGAATGTACACGCCAGCTATATCATTGCTTAAGACCGGGACTTTCACCTGCGCCTCGCGCATGAAGTGGATGACATCGTTGTCTACCCAGTACGAAGACGCGTACTGTTTGTTATTTGTTGGATGTTCGTTGGCTCTGATGACAGCCTGCCGGTTCAGTTCAACGGCGTTGCCAAGCCAGATGACGAAAAGAATGCCGAGAACAGCCGTCTCTACTCGGACCCGCGCTGCAATCATCGGCAGGCGAACCGCGCTTTCTTTCCGCGTCCGCAGCCAAATCAGAAAGCGGTCGAGCAGAAAGACCAGCGCGAAGAGCAGCGGCATGTATATCGGAGTCCAATATCTCGAATTTGCCAAATCAATCTCCAGCCTCATTGACACTGCGCCTACTGCGATTAAGTACACCAGTATGAATCCACCGCACAGGCAGAAGAAACTCCAGCCGCGATATAATGCTGGTCGCCGGCTGGCGCGGGCAAAGACCAACCCGACGGCAATGACTAGCGCAAGCAGTATGGCAGCGGTCAGCAGCGCTGTGTATTCTTGCGGCAGATCAGGCAGAAACCACTCGCCCAAATGCGCGAGGGATATATCCAGAAACTCCAGCGGGGGAATGAACCGGGGCGGCTTGTATCCGACAGGGCTGCCAAGGCGCAGCAGATTATACAGCAGCCACAGGCTGATTGGAATCATGGAAATCAGGGTAAATACCGCGCCGCGCTTCACCTTCTCCAGCAGCCGCAGCCCCGGCTGGAGGAGCAGGATCGACAGCAGGATGATAATCAAGGGGAAACCAATGTACCGCGCCAGGCAAGCCAAAGCCGTGAACAGCGCTGCCCCAATCAGCGCGCCGCGTTTGCCATCGTGCAGGTATTGGTCCATATAAAACAGCGCCAGCGCAACAAAAAGAATAAAGGCAGGTTCGGAAAAAGCCCAGGATGAGATCTCAATCAGGGGAAGCGCCAAGGCAACCGCCAAACAGCCCCACAGCGCCAGCAGGCGGGATGCGATGCGCTGCCGCAGCCAATACCCGGCGGCGAAGATGGTCAGACCAAACAGAAACGCATTCAGCGGGCCGGCGACAGCGCGCGGGTCAAATCCGATCAAGCCCGGCGCCGCCAGCAGAGCGGGATACAGCGGGGCCCAACGAGCGTAGGCCTCCCTGTGGAACTCCACCCATCCTTCCCCAGCCAGCAGATTGCGGGCTACTCCGATGTAGTTGATACTGTCCCAATGCAGCCCAGCTCCATAGGTCGCCCCATGCAGCAGAACAATGCCTGTGCTCAGCGCCGCCACAGCAGCCAGCAGCAATATGTATGAATGCCGACTCATAGACACGATATTTCCCTTAGTGATGTCAAGCGCCAAATTATACTGATGTATTTTACTGTTTATTCTACGTTAAGCAAAGGTCAGCTGCGCTTGCGATACCATGCTCGACAAGGTATCATCCTGTTATGGACAAATTTCTCGCCAGGTGAATGAAATGACCCGACCCAATATCCTGTTTATGATTGCCGATGACCATCGCTTTTCGGCCATCCGTAGTCTCGGCATAGAAGCCGCTGCCACGCCGAACCTTGACCGGCTGATGGCCGACGGTGCCGCCTTTACCCAGGCGCATATCATGGGATCGACCTCTGGCGCCGTCTGCATGCCAAGCCGCGGGATGCTGATGAGCGGGCGCAATCTCTTCGCCACGCCCGACCCGCTGCCGGATGATATTCCACTTCTGCCCGAACTGCTGTGGCAAAGCGGCTATACGACTTTCAGCGCTGGCAAATGGCACAACCGCCGCGGGAGTTTCGCCCGCTGCTTCAGCGCCGCCGGCAAGACTTTCTTTGGCGGCATGTCCGACCAGTACGCCGTGCCAGTCCATGACTTTGACCCCAGCGGCGCCTATGACCCGCAAACCGCCTACATCCCCGAAGGCTTTTCGACGACCCTGTTCACCGATGACGTCATTGATTTTCTGAACGGCCATCAGCCCGGCGATGCCCCTTTCTTTGCCTATGTCGCCTATACATCGCCGCATGATCCGCGCACCCCGCCGCCGCCTTATGACACAATGTATTCGCCGGACGAGATCGACCTGCCGCCTAACTTCATGGCCGAGCATCCTTTTGATTTGGGCGTTCGCGATATCCGCGACGAACTGCTGGCGGACTATCCGCGCACCGAAGCCGAAATACGACAGCATATTGCCGACTATTACGGGATGATTTCGCACATGGATGCCGAAATGGGGCGCATATTGGATACATTGGACGACAAAAACCTGCGCGGCGATACCATCGTCATTTACACTTCCGACCATGGCCTGGGGGTCGGTCAGCACGGCCTGATGGGCAAGCAGAATCTATATGACCACAGTATGCGTATTCCTCTCATCATGCGCGGGCCGGGCATTCCCGCCGGGCGGCAGTCGGATGCCCTGGTCTACCTGTTTGATCTGTTTCCAACACTTTGCGAACGGGCTGGCCTTCCCCTGCCCGAATCCAACGAAGGACACAGCCTCAATCCCATATTGAGCGGTCTGACTGACCGACACCGCCGTTCCATTTTCTCGGCCTATCAGGGCGTCTTCGGGCCGCCGCAAGGCCGGCCTTGCCAGCGCAGCGTCAAAGATGAACGTTACAAGCTGATTCAATCAATCCTCGCCGGCCAAGTCACCTGGCAGCTGTTTGACTTGCAGGCTGATCCTTATGAGACTGAAAATCTGGTCGATGAGGCGGGTTATGGCGATATTGTCCAGCGCCTGCGGGAAAGCCTGCGCGGCTGGCAGCGCCGCGTCAATGACCCGCTTTTGGGAGATGGATGAGGGGCAAACACATAGATTGGAGGACGATGATGAGTACAGAGATTCGCATTAACGGGCAGCGCTTGTGGGACAGCATCATGGAAATGGCGAAAATTGGCGCCACAGCAAAGGGCGGCAGCCATCGCCTGACCCTAAGCGACGAAGATAAAGCCGGGCGCGATCTGTTCGCCGCCTGGTGCGCCGATGCTGGCCTGACGATGACGATTGACCAGATGGGCGATATGTTTGCCCGCCGGGCCGGCCAGGACAATGACCAGCCGCCAGTGGCGATGGGCAGTCACCTCGATACCCAGCCCTACGGCGGCAAATTCGATGGCGTCTTTGGCGTCCTGGTCGGCCTGGAAGTCATCCGCACCTTGAACGACCGCGGCATCGCGACTCTGGCGCCGCTGGAAGTCGTCAACTGGACAAATGAGGAAGGGGCGCGCTTTGCCCCAGCCATGCTGGCATCGGGCGTCTATGCCGGCGTCTATGATTTGGATTGGGCACAGGCGCGGCAGGCCGTCGACGGCGGCGTCACTGTGCTGGACGAACTGAAGCGCATCGGCTATCACGGCGATTTACCCGTCCGCGAACACCCTTTCAAAGCCTTCTTTGAGTGCCACATTGAACAAGGCCCGATTCTCGATGATGGCGGCATCTCGGTTGGCGTGGTCAATACGGCGCAGGGCTTTCGCTGGTATGACATTTCGCTGGAGGGCTTTGCCTCGCACACTGGCTCAACGCCTATGGTTGGCCGGCGCAACGCTCTGCTCGGCATGGCCAAAATCGTCCAGGCTGTGGATGACATCGCGCATGAACACGCGCCGCTGGCCCGCGGCACCGTTGGCGGCCAGGTCGAGGTATCGCCTGGCTCGCGCAACATCATCCCTGGCCGCGTCCATTTCACTGTCGATATGCGCCATCCTGACACTGACACCCTGGCCGCGATGGACGCCGCCTTGCGGACCGCCTGCCAAGAAGCGGCGGCCGACGTTGGCTTGAAACTGTCGCTGGAGCAGATTTCGTACACCGCGCCGCTGGCCTTTGATGAAGGCTGCGTGGCCGCGGTCAAGCAGGCCTGCGAGCGGCTGAACGTATCGCATCAGTACATCACCTCTGGCGCCGGCCATGACGCCTGCCATGTGGCCGAAATCGCGCCGACGGCGATGCTGTTCGCGCCCTGCAAGGATGGCATCAGCCACCACGAATCGGAAAGCGCCGCCGCTGACGACCTGGAAGCGGTTGGCAACGTCCTGCTCCACGCCGTGCTGGATTATGCCGGCATTGCCGAATAGCGACGACAGGCAGCCTCACAAATGAACTGGCGCATCGCTGGAATCCTGCTCGGCATGCTGCTGGTGGTCGTTTTTGGCTTCAGTCTGATTGAACCCTGGAGCGATACCGACCTCCGCGCACGCACGCAGCTTGAAGCCGTCGAGGAAGTCGGAGATACCCGCGGCTATGCCCGCGCCATAGCACCTTGGGACTGGCAGTTCCCGCGCGATCATGGCCCGCATCCTGATTTCCAGACCGAATGGTGGTATTACACCGGCAACTTGGCGACCGCCGATGGCCGCCGCTTTGGCTATCAGTTCACCATTTTCCGCCGAGCGATTTCGCCGCGCCAACCGCTTTCCGATTCTGAATTCCGCGCCAGTCATATTTATATGGCGCATTTCACCATCAGCGACATCGCCAGCGAAGATTTTTACCATGCTGTCCGTTTCAGCCGCGGCGCGGCCGGCCTGGCCGGGGCAGACGTCGACCCCGTATATCGCGTTTGGCTTGAAGATTGGCAGGTCGCCGCCGAAAATGATGATGCGACCCTTCAGCGCATTGCGGCGATTGCCGACGGCTTCAGCTTGAATGTCCAGCTTGAGCAGGTCAAACTGCCGGCGCTGCAAGGCGACCAGGGACTTAGCCCTAAGAGCGGTGAAATCGGCAACGCCAGCTATTATTACAGCCTGACCCGACTCGCGACCGAAGGGACGATCCGCATCGGCGACGAGGCCTTTGCGGTTAGCGGCAGCAGTTGGATGGATCATGAGTTCAGCACCACCGCATTAGGCGAAGATGCCCAAGGCTGGGATTGGTTCGGCCTGATTTTTGACAACAATGTCGAATTGATGGTCGGGCAGATTCGCCAGAGCGCCGGCGCGTTGGAGCCGGCTTTTGGCGGCCTGCTGGTTTATCCTGATGGCAGCGCGCGCTACTTGCGTTCACAGGATTTTATCATCCAGCCCACGGCCTTTTGGGTCAGCCCGCATACCGATGCCGAATATCCAGCCGGCTGGGACATCGAGATTTTGGGCGATGACGGATTCAGCTTCACCCTCGCGCCCTTGCAGGCCGACCAAGAACTGCATAACAGCGGCATTGTGTATTGGGAAGGCGCGGTGCGGGTTGACGGCGATGTGCGCGGCTATGGCTATGCCGAACTGACCGGCTATGTCGACACCATGCAGAATCGCTTTTGAATCCAGCGTTTCTAAGGCAGCTGACCTGTTCCTGTGTATCATCCTCTGCTAACATTTTGACGTCATACATGAAAGGCGGGTTATGAGACGCGCATTGATCACCGGCGGCGCCGGCTTCATCGGCAGCCATCTGTCGGAGCAGCTGCTCAAAAGCGGCTATCAGGTCACGATTATTGACAATCTGTCGACCGGCCGCCTGCAAAACATCCAGCATCTCGCCAGCAATCCCAGCTTCAGCTATGCCATTGAGGACATCCGCAACATCCATGTCATCGACCGTCTGGTCAGCGAATGCGACATCATCTTTCATTTGGCGGCGGCGGTGGGTGTCAGAAACATTATCGACCGCCCGATTAACACCATTGAAGTCAATATCGGCGGCACCGAAACCATCCTCAAAACAGCCAGCCGATACCGGCGGCGGGTGATGCTGGCATCGACCTCGGAGGTTTATGGCAAAAGCAGCAGCTTCCCTTTCAAAGAAGATGATGACACCCTCTTTGGGCCGACGGTTCGAAGCCGCTGGAGCTATGCGGCCTCCAAGGCGGTTGATGAGTTTTTGGCCTTTGCTTATCATGCCGAAATCGGCCTGCCCATCACTCTGTTTCGGCTGTTTAACACCGTCGGGCCGCGTCAGGTCGGGCAGTATGGCATGGTTGTGCCGCGCTTTGTCCGCTGGGCGCTCGCCAATGAGACTATCCAGGTCTATGGCGACGGGCAGCAGCAGCGCTGTTTCGGCAATGTCTATGATGTGGCGCAGGCAATCCAAGGGCTGGCCGAAAGCGATGAGACTGTTGGCGAACTGTACAATATCGGCAGCGGCGAGGAAATCAGCATCATGCAGCTGGCCGAGCGGGTGCGCGGCCGCGCCGACAGCGCGTCCGAAATCAAGCTGATCCCCTATGAGCAGGCTTATGCCCAGCCAGGATTTGAAGATTTTCGCCGCCGCGTGCCTGACACGAGCAAAATCCGGGCGGCCATCGGCTGGCGGCCAACCACTTCACTGAACGACACCATCGACCAGATTATCCGCTATTATCAAGGCGAGATGTTCAAGGCATAAGGGAACCAGCCATGCACATCGCCATGAACGGCTGGTTTTGGGACCAAGAGTCAACCGGCAGCGGCCAGTACCTGCGCCAGCTGGTTAGTCATCTGAAAAAAGCCGCCCCTGACCTTGAACTGTCGCTTATTCTGCCGCCTCATATTCAGCGGCCAGACGACGTAGCAGACGGCGTTCGGGTCATCCCAACTGGCGCCCGCAATCGGTCCGGCCGCCTGGCCAAAGTCTTCTTTGAACAGCGCACTTTTCCGCAGGTCGCCAAAAAAGTAAATGCTGATCTCGCCCATGTACCCTATTGGGGCGCGCCCCTGTCCTGCCCGATCAAACTGGTCACTTCAGTGCTGGATGTGATTCCCCTGCAATTCCCCATCTATAATCAGGGTTTGCTCGCCCATCTCTATACTTCGCTGGTCAGCGCCGCCGCCCGCGGCAGCAGCCATATCATCACCATCAGCGAAACCGCCAAGCTCGATATTGAAGAGCATCTTAACATTCCCGAAGACCAAATCACTGTGACTTATCTGGCGGCGGACGAGCGTTTTCATCCCTGTTTGGACAGCCAACGCGACGAAGCCATCCGCAATAAATATGGCCTGCCCGAACAGTTTGCGCTGTATCTGGGCGGCTTTGACTGGCGCAAACAGGTCAATACCCTGTTATTGGCTTATACCTATGTGGGCGAGGCTGATGGAGACACCTTTCCGCTGGTCATCGCCGGGCAGGAACCCGACTGGGATGGACGACTCTTCCCCGACCTGCGCCAATACAGCCGCCGGCTTAAGATCGAAGACTATGTGCGCTGGATTGGCTTTGTTGATGAGGCCGACAAGCCTTCGCTGTACCGCCTGGCGGATGTGTTTGTCTTCCCCAGCATTTACGAAGGCTTTGGCTTGATGGCGCTGGAAGCGATGGCATCAGGGACGCCGGTCGTCACCTCCAAGGCAATCGTCTTTGAGGAAGTGCTGGAAGAAGCCGCCTATATGGTGGAAAACGCCCGCCAAATGGCCGGCGCCATTATTGCCCTGCTGATTCAGCAGCCCCTCCGCGAGACCATGATCAATCAAGGGCTGGCGCTGGCAAGCAATTATTCCTGGCGCAAAACCGCCGGCGAAACCTTGGCCGTGTACGAACAGGTGTTAAACAGTTAAACTGATCCAGCGACGTCAAACAGGACCAGCCTATGACACAGAAACCCGACCGCCGCGACATGAGCTTGATGCAAAAGCTGTCTCGGCCCGAAACAGCGCCGCCGCCGTGGAGCATCATCGCCGCCGCCATAACCGCCGTCGTTATTCTCATCAATCTGATATGGGTCGGGCCGGCGATGTCATCGCTGCTGCTGGGGAGCGCCGAGCCAACCCCTTTCCTGCTGATGCTTGGCTGGACCTTTGGGCTGGCATTGACCCTGGCCTATGTGCTTGTCAATCGGCGCAGCAGCCCGGCAAGCTGGCAGGCGCTCCGTCTTAATCGGGGATTTTTGCCGACGCAGATCGCGCTTCTGGTCGGAGTCGCCATTGCGCTTGGCGTCAATTTGGCCGTCAGTCTGGCGAGCGGCCAATTCCTGCCGATTCCAGAGATTTATAGTTTTCAGACACAAGGGCTTGCCGGCGCGGTCGTCGCCGCGCTGCTGCTGGTGGCGGCGCAGCCCTTGGCCGAAAGCCTGGTCTTTCAGGCTGTGCTTTTGCCGTCGCTGCGCTCGACGGTCGGGCCCTGGGGCGGCGTCATCATCACCAGCGTCCTGTTCACCCTGCTGCGCTATGCGGTGTTTTTCTCGCCTTACCAAGCCGCTTACAGCAGCGCGCTCTGGTACGGGATTGCCTATCCACTGCTGACCGGCTTTGCCTTCTGCCTGCTGAAAGTGTACACCGACTCCAGCCGCGCGGTGATTATCGGGCGGGTCGGCGCTGGGCTGGTCTCTCTGCTGACCGCATTGGCACTGGTCGGCGGCTAGAACCCCAACCCAATCCTTTCTAGCCTGGCATCAGCACTAGCGAACCCGGACTCGAAATCGAGGCGCAGGTCATGCCATTGATCACGGTCGATTCCAGCGGCGTAATCGCCCGCGGCATCGTCCGCGCATCCAAGAATAGAACGCGGCCAATCTGCGGGAAGCAGACCTCGACTCCCTGCTCGACATAGCCATAGACATCCAATGCCGCCAGATAACCAGCGTCAATGATCGACTGAATCCCAATCCCGGCGCCGTCAAGCTGACGGAAATGAACGCCGCTGTCCAGGCCATAAGTGGCTTCAAAAGTCATTCCAGTTGCGGTCTGCAAAGCGACATAGGAAGCGCCGTAAGCCGGCCGCGGCGTTGGCGTCAATGTGGCTGTTGGGACTTCCTCCTTCTTCTTGCGCTTTGGAATCGGACAGCTGCTCCGGTCGTTTTTGTTGCTGCTTCGGTCAATGACGTTGCCGCCCCGATAGGTCGCGTAGTCGGCCGCCGGCGTGTTGCCGCTGATGATATTGTCCCTGAAAATGAGGCAGCCCTGCAATCGGAGAGTGGCTCTGTCGGCGGAGAGAACTGGCGCGCCGGAGTTGCCCTCAAAGACGGCGTTGGTGATGCTTAGCAAAGTATTGGGATACGAACCTGACCCATGGTGGGAAGTCGCGGCCGACCCAGGATTGTCGACAGCAGATGGCCCCTTGCGGTTGTTCAGGAACTGCGCGTCCTCAAGATAGACCTGTCCGTTATTGTACGCCTTTACTGCGCTGCCGTTAAGATTGTTTTCGAAAATGACGTTCCGTGCGTTAAGACGTCCTCCGCCGCTCACCAAAACGGCTTGCTGGGCCTCTTCGCCGGCCATGCGAATGGTAACATCGTTCAGATTGAGGACAGCGCCGGCGGCAGAGACCCAAATAGCGTAGCCATTGGTTGGCCCGCTGATGCTGTACCCGTTGCCATTGAGGGTGAACTCGCCTGATACAAAACGCATAAAAGCAAAAAAATCCGAGACTTGGCTGTTGCTAACGGCGCAATCGGCGGTCATGGTGAGGGTTGTCACTGTGGCCGCCGAAGTGAACTGCGACCAAGACGGCGGCAGCCCGCAGGCCGCCAAAGCTGCCCCTGAAGGATTTGTCAGCTGCGATGGCTGGCCTTGGACGGGATCGGCGGAAAATGCGATCAAGAATAAGAAACAGAGCAGAATTGGCTTAACAGGGATGGCAGGTTTTATCGAGATGCCCCTGCCCAAAGATGCCCGCCCGGCAGCAGAAGATGCGGGGGGGGGGGGGGGGGGGACTCTTTCTGATATTGATATTCATTATATTCATTTGATCTTCTCCTATTCAGCTTATTATAAGGGCTATATTATCTGCAATCCTGCCGTTTGTCAAATCATTTTGCGTCCAATTTGGGACAATTCCCGACAATCATTGCAAGCTCCCAAATCCTGTGTTACAAAAGGGCGAAAATCAGCCCAGCAGTCAAGGGAGACGACGACATGGCAAAGGCATATTCATTTACCTGCGGCGACATTCAATGCGCGGCGCTGCACGAAGGCGCAAGCGCGGCGACAATTGAGGAACTGGCCGGCCGTTATCCAGACGTGGCGCCGGCTGACATTGAAGCGGCGCTTGGCGGCGCCGTCGAATCGGAAGGCAGCCTGAACATACTGTATCTCCAAAGCCAGGGGTGCCGCATCCTGGCTGACGTCGGTTTTGGCGCGGCGGCGCGCCCGGCTATGGGACAAACTGAAGCCGCGCTGGAACAGATCGGCCTGTCGGCATCCGACATTGATGTCGTCTATCTGACGCATTTTCATGGCGACCACATCGCCGGACTGTTGGACGCCAGCGGCGAGCCGGTCTTCAGCCAGGCGCGTTATCTGACCACTCGCGCTGAATGGGATGAGTGGATGGGCCCGGCTGGACGCTGGCGCGGGCCCGACGGCGACCGCCAGCAGATGAAAAGCATGGCGTCTTTGCAAGATCGGTTTGCCTTTGTCAGCCCCGGCGACGAGATCGCTGATGGCATTACGGTAGTCGATCTGAAAGGGCATACCTTGGGGCATACCGGCCTGCTGGTGGAATCGCAGGGGGAACGGCTGATTCATGTGGTCGACCTGCTTCATCAGGCCTTCCAGTTTCAGCATCTTGACTGGGGCTTTGTCTTTGATTCGGATGCCGCGCTGGCGACCGAGACCCGCAAACGGATTTTGCATCGCTGCGTCGATGAGCAGCTGCTGACCCTGTTCTATCATTTGGATTTCCCGGGGCTGGGGCGAGTCAGCAAGGACGGCGGGGCTTTCCGATGGAATCCGCTTGCGGGATAATTTAATCGTCTTTCGCCGTCTCTGGGTCAGCTATCCAGCTTTCAGGAACCACGATAGTTCCCTCTTGGCCGGTGACGGCGGCGAACCACCGCGGCATATTTGTGACCCGCTCGACAAGGCTGGCTCCCATAGACAGGGGACGTTGGCGCGCATCAAACAAAATCCCACCCGGCCCGCCGCGCAGCCGCAGGCGCATTCGGCGTTTGCCGCCGACCCGCAGACCGCGCCCGGTTTGTATCCGAACATCCGCTTTTGCCCGCGGCGGCAAGGGAAAATGCCAGATTTCCCCGACCCGAAGGTCGCGGTTAGTCTTGCTGCCATCTTCTGTTTTTAGCTGGAGTTTCATCGCCGTTGAACCAGCCGCCGCCTGCCCAGCTGCACCAATCACCATGCCCAGATGTTCAACGACGCCGCTTTCGAGCAGCTGCACCACCGCCGTCGGCTCGTGGAATGCCAATGCGCCCAGCGATGGCAAAGCGCTATGCCGGTCGGCTTTGACCTGCACGGCGCCGCCAGGCTGAAGGACATCGGCCGCCAGCAGCAGATCAAGCGCGCTGTGTCCGCTGCCGGTCAGCGCCGCCCCCGACATCACAATCAAGTCCATCGGCGGCAGAGCCGACTTGGCAAGCGCAAAGCGGAGGCCGGCCCGCAGCAGCGCATACTCAATATATCTTTCGCGCATGCCCAGCGGCCGCGCCGCCTGGCGCAGGCCTTTGTTCAAGGTATAGCGGATTAGCTCGCCCGGCTGTGGATGAAAGGGCAGCCACTCGGCAACCGCATCTTCGCCAACAAGGTCCAGCATATCGGCGGCGCTGTGTCCCATGCCGATGTCGCTGTGGATCGCGGTATTCACCTCATTATTGACCGCGGCCGACAGCAGCGTGCGGGCGCTGCCGACATCAATCGAAAGGACATCCCCCTTGATGACGCGGGCGAAAAACGCGGTCATTTTCTCAAAGCCGAGCGCCGTCGGCAAAATGCCGGAGTCACTTAGCGCGGCGGCGTGATGAAAGCTGAAACCATGCCGTTTCTTGTATTCGCCATAGACTTGCGCCAGCGCGGCCTGCACTGGAGCCAAGGCTTCCTGGTCCTGGGTCGGGCGGATATTGGGCGCGGTCAAGACTTCGGCCAGCTGACCAAGCGACTGCCGGGCATGGGCGGCCAAATCCTTGTTGCCGGCATACAGAATCGTCGGTCGATTGGCTGGCGGCATCCGCAAAACCGCCTGCTTGACCAGTGACAGCAATGCCAGCATCGCCGCCTGCGCGCCGCCATCCGTTCCGCCGCAGATAAAAATGATGTCAGGGCGGCTGGCGGCAATCCGCTGAATCCGCTCGCTTTCATCCAGGCCGTCTTCGAGATGAATCTCGACGGCCGCTTCCATATAAAACAGCGATATGGCGCGCAAAGCCGACGCCAGGCTGATATGCGGCAACAGCCCGACGACGACCGCCCGCAGCGAACTGCCGGCGCTGGTGGTCGTGATGCAATAATCAAGGCCATAGCGGTCGGACTGTTCGGGCTTCATGATCTGCCCCAGTTCATCAAAGAACTGACGGCCGGTCGCCACGGCAATATCGTCCAGAATATGCCCAAGCCCGACAAACACATCATCAGTCGGGAAGTCAATCGTCGTCCGCCCCTGCCCATGCGCCACCAGGCGATACTCTTGATCCACGCGGTCAAAGAGGAGCGCCCGCGTCGTCACGCTGCCAAAGTCGATTGCCAGGATCGAATCCCGCCGTGATTTGGGCATACATCAGCCTCCAAACCCAAGCAGGAAACCTATTCGTTCGGTCAAAATCGTCAGGCTGGTGAGCAGGGCGGCGGCATAAACCGCGCCCAAGGCCGTCACCACAAAGACCTTGCCGACAAACCGCAGGGCGCGGCTGAACAGCGGCGGTTTGGTTTCGGCATCGCCGCCTGCCTTTGCCTGATACTGAAAATAGAAGAGCGCCGTCACCGTCCCCAGGAAGATAACAAAGGTGTTCAAGAGGGCGGCGGGGTCTTCGGTGACCTGCGGCGGAACGGCTGTGGCCGCATGCAGCAGCGGCAGCAAGGTGCCGGTCAGCGCGCCGATGACCGCGGTCGCGGCGCTAACGGCAATCACCACGGCGAAGACGCTGTTGGTCAGCCAGGCAAGCCGCGCAATCGGTTTCAAAAGCAGCAGCAGGCCAAAGAGCAAGGCGGCGGAGAATATCGCGATGTCGGCGGCGCCGCCCAACAGTGTCCAGTGAGTCGTCGGGTTTTGGATGTCCTGCAAATACGGCAAAATCACGCCTTCCCAAGTTACAATGATGGTGAAGGCGGCCGCCATGCCGACAAAAATGTAGACCGCCAGGCGGTACAAATGCCGCACCAGCGGGAGATCCCCCAGGACGTAACTGAAAACCATTAAGGTCAGCGCAAAGCTAACTGCTGCAATCGCTCCTTCGGTCATTGCGGCGGCTCCGTTATCGGTTGGATTTGGGCCGGCGCCGCAGCCAGGCGCGCAGACCAAAATAAACATTGCCAAACAAAATAATCAGCGCGGCGGCTACCGTGCCCATAGTCATGGCATCGAGACGCGGCGCTTCCTGCCGGCGGTCGCGCAGCTGCGCGTAGGCCGCCAGGTTCGGCGCGGCGGTGGCCGTCGGCTGGGGCGTCGCATTTGGCGGCGGCGGCGTCAGTAGCGGGACATTCACGGCGGCAAGCGGTTCCTGCGGCGGCGACAGCGACAGGTTTTGCAGCATCTCGCCATAGGTATAGGCATCGGCGATGCCAACCAGCAGCCCGGCTATGCCGTCGGTCTGGCGGACATAGGGTTCGGCAAGGGGCTGGGCGGCGTAACCGATGGCCGCCACCAGTTCGGCATCCGTCGCTGGGGCGACCTGCTCGGCCCACTGCCGAATATCTTCCGCCCGCTCGGCGATAAGCAGCATCAAGGCCATTTCGTCCAGCGACGCCAAATCAAGGCCGGTCAGGCGGCCCTTTGCCGACACCTTGGCGACGCTGTCAAAGTTTTGGCTTAGGTCGCGCAGCCCAAGCGCGCCGCCGGTCAAATAGCGCAGCAGATAATAATCGCGGTTGGCCTCCAGCCGCAGCCCGGCTGGCTGAACGGAACGGGCGATATTCTTGAGGACGTTCTGCGCGTGGACGACCGCGGCTGGGTTGCTGGTGACAATAATCGGCCGGGCGCCGCGGGCAAAGAGATGCCGCAGCAGGACATCCGCCAGCGCGTCTAATTCGCCGGCCGCCGTCGGCCCATATTCATAGCCGACCAGCGCCCAGTCGCCTGCGGTCAGGCCGTCCATCAGGGCGAAGACGCGGCCGCCGTCCGGATGCTCGCCGTCAAACGCTGACGGCGGCAAATCGCTGACAGCAAAATTGGGGGAAACAAAGGGCAGCGCCACCGCCAGAAAAAGAACCAGGCCAGTCAGCAGGCGCGGCAAAACCAGCGCTGACAGCAAGGTCGGCCGCGGGGCCGCGGCATCAGCGGCATCCAACGGCCCGCCGACAATATCTTTAAGCAGCTCGACTTGTTTCTTTTGCGCCGCGGACAAGGCGGCCGCGCTGATGACTCCGCCGGGCTTATGAACGATTTCAGGCCGAACCAGGGCCTCATCGACATCATACAAGGCTTGCGGCGCCGCGGCCGAATCAGCTTCAGAATCGTCGGCCGACAAGGCTCTTGCCCGCAAGGTCTGCAAGCGGCTGTCCAGTTCTTCAATCGGTCGATCTCTCTGCCGCCGGATGATCGCCGCCAGCGAGTTTTCATCGCCTGACTGTTCCGAAGCCGACTCTTCGCCGTTCGCAAAGCCATCATCATCGTCATCCAGCCAGCGGAAATCGTTGCTCATGGCCTTTATCCCCGGTATGAGCGGTCTTGACCCAGCAGAACCCGCACCCCGGCGACCACCGTTCCCAGGGCGATGCCCAGCAGCATGGCGCGGGCGCCGGCGCTGACCGGCGCTGCCATCAGCCAGTCTTTCCATTGGCGCAGCGGCGCGAGGTCATCCAGCGGCAGCGCGCCCAGCAGCGCTATTAGCATGACAGCGACAAACAAAATCCCCCAGCCATTGGCGCGCTTCCGCAGCACAGCCGCGCCGCCATATACCAGCGACACGCACACCAGGGCCGCCAGCGATGATTCAATCGGCACCTGCGCCGCCGCCAGCAGAGAAGGATCGCCGCCGCTGGTGACATGCCAATAGACAGTAAAGGCGAAGCTCAAAAGCAGGACGATGCTGTAAAACTGCCGCCGCATCAGCCGCCGCAGATGGATATACAGCAGATTGAACATGCCGATTACGATGGTGAAAGCAATGGTAATGGTCGCCAGGCGGACAAACAGCGATGCCGGCAAGGCCGCCAGAACGGAAACGGCTTCGGCATTGGGAATCGATCCGTAGAGTTCGGGGTGATTGCCCAGCAGCAGGCTGAACAGGGTTGTCATCCCGACCGCAAAGGCGATGACAGCCGTCAGCGCAATGCCTATTCGCTGTCCGCGTCCCATGATGCTATCTCCTTAGATAGGCGGCCGCGCCTATGGCGATGACCGCCACCGCCGCCAGCAGAACCATCGCCCGGCCAACGGCATCCAGATGGGCGGCGTAATTGAACAGCAGTAAAAAAGGCAAGCCCAAGATAAGCAGGCCGCGCCAGACATCCAGCGCGGTCGAATCGGCCCGCGCGGCTGGGTCATCCGATACATAGCCGGCGGCGGCGAAGAGTTCTTCGCCAATCAGAACCTCGTCGGCCATGGCATAGGCGGCCGCCTGGCCTTCCAGTTGATCGCTGACGGCAAAGGTCGGCTGCCGCCGATCATGGGCGCGGTCGAGAATCAGCGCCAGTTCCGGCCCAAAGCTCCCGACCAGCACATGCGCGGTCGGGTTTTCATCATCCAGCAGTTCAGTGACGGCGGCGGCATAGGCCGCCGAGCGCTGTCCCTGTGGATACCAATGCACCGATGCCGCCTGACCGCCGGCATGGCGGGCGCGGCGGAGCGTGTCCTGCCCCAGTGGAATCGCCGCCGCCGCCGATGTGGAAATGATCGGCATGACATCGGCCGCGCCGGCTGACCGGCTGATGTGATAAAAGCATTCGGCCGCCGCCAGGGACGTTAATGCGCTGTTTTCGCCAATGCCGGCGCCGCCAAGCGACAAATGCAGCGGCCGACCGGATTCAACCGCCTGCCCGATCCAGGCCGGCAGACGGTCAAAGCTGGGAATAGGCCGCTGGGCCGAGGGCCGCCGCGCCCGAAAGAAACGAACCGCATAGACCAGCGCGATGGTCATCATCACAAAAATGACGCTGTTCACTTGCACGGTGACGTCGGTCACTTGCTTTACTCCTGCGCCTCATCGGTTAAGCGCCGCCGCAGCCGCTCGATGCCGTCGGGCGTTTCCAGCAGTTCCGCCAGGTCATGCACGGCCTTTCGCCCGTCCCACAGGCCGGCAAGCGGCTGGGCCGCCCACAAGCCCTGCGCCAGGGCCGGGGCAATCGGCTCAATGACATCCAGCAGAGTCAGCAGAACCGGCGTCTGACCCCGCCGCTTGAGCGCTTCGATCCAATCCGATGACGGCATTTTCTGGTTCATAAAGGGGAGTATAACACAGGGATGGCTGGCAGGAAACTTTTGCGCCGATTTTCCGCGCAGTCGCCATCCTAAAAGTCTATTCGGATTTTTAACCAAAAGAGGACACAGAAACGCTGTTCTGCTTCGCGCGCTGTGTCCTCTGCTAAGTTTTTCTATGCTGTGCGCCTTATTGGGGCAGCAGCACCAGCGAACCTGGACTGTCCAAAAAGACGCAGGTCATGCCGTCCCGCACAGTGGCATTCAGCGGCACAATCGCCCGCGGCATGGTGCGCGCATCCAAGAAGACGACCCGCCCAATCTGCGGGAAACAAACCTCGACGCCCTGCTCAACATAGCCATAAACATCCAAGGCGGCCAGATAGCCAGCGTCAATGATCGATTGAATCCCAATCCCGGCGCCGTCAAGCTGACGGAAATGAACGCCGCTGTCCAGGCCATAAGTGGCTTCAAAGGTCATGCCGGTCGCGGTCTGCAAAGCGGTGTAAGATGCGGCATAGCGCGGCCGCGCCGTTGGCGTTAGCGTGGGTCGGACTTCCTCCTCTTTCTTCTTCTTGGGCGGCGGAATGATATAGAAAACCGCATCGGTATCAGTGAGGGTGCCGAAGCTGCCAACGTTGTCGAAATAGTAGCGGTTTGCCTCCCGGCCTAAATAGGTGGGATTGGAGCGAAAGCCAATGCGGCCCTCAAGCGTGAGGCTGCCGGACTGGATATCGATTACGCTGTCGCCGCCGTCAATGCGGTTGTCCTGGAATTCGGCTTGGTTAATGGTTACCGCGTTGTTGAAACCACTAGTGGAACGGATAACTGCATCCCAGACGCGGTTGCCGCGGAACCTTGCATTCGTCAGGCTGATCTGCGCGTTGCCATCTGCTACGATGACCGCCGGGCCGCGGTTGCTGTAGAAGCCGACGTTCGTGGCGTTAAGACGTCCCACCGTCGACACATGAATCACAGGTCTTGAAGCGCCGCCAGCCGAGCGAATGCCGACATTGTTCAGATTGAGGGTGGCGCCATTGGCGACGTTGATGGCGCTGACGCCGGTTGGGCCGACGATGCTGTAACCATTGCCGTTGATGGTGAAGACGCCGGCAAAGGAAAAGTTTAGCAGGCTGGTGCCATTTTCGTGGACATCGCTGAAGCTGTAATAACAGTCCGCGGTCATGTTGAGGGTTACTGCACTCGTGAATATCGCGCTTCGCGGCGGGAGGCCGCAGGAACTGATCTCCCTCTGGGTTGGAAAAGAGAGCGGGAATTCATGTACAGCTGTTGGCGTTGCTGTGGCTTGCGCTGCTTCGGCTGTTCTCCGCGCTTGGGCTGTTCCTCGCGCTTCCACGACCGATCTTGTCGCCGCTACGGCTGTTTTTGTCGCCGGCAGGGCCGTTGGCTCTGACGGCGTTTGCGTTGGCTGCTGCGCGAGGCTTGCCGCTGGCAGGGCGAGAAGGCAAGCAAGAATTAAGAAGCAGAACAGAACATTCTTGACAGAAGAGACGCGCTTCATCGCGTCACCTCCCCCAAAGATTCCCGCCCGCCGAAGATGCGGGGGGGGGGAATCCCTTGATATTGATAGCCATGTCAGTCTGCTCCTATTCAACTTAATGCCAGTTACGTAGATATTATCCGATAGTTTTGCTTTGTCAAGGGAAATCGGGGCAACTTGCCAAATTGGTCAGATGGCGGCGATGACGCTTCCCAAACCCGCCAATCCGCGCCGCCGATTGAATCATCTCGGACGGCTCAAAATCAAGCCGACCAGTCCGATAACAGTCGTCAGCCACAGCAGCGCGACCCATCGGGTTTGTGCATTGATCTTGTCGCCCAGTTCTTTGCTTAACCGTTCCAGGTCAGTTCGCACAGCTTCAACGTCGGCTTTCGTCGCCAGATGCTGATACAACGCTTCCAATGCAGATATTCTCCGTTCGTGATGCATCGATTCAGCCATCGCCATTTTCCTTTCGTTTCCCCGTCCGGCGGATGCGCCTTCGGATATGGACCATCCAGACCGCGCCGCCGATTGAATCATCCTGGGCGGCTCAAAATCAAGCCGACCAGCCCGATAACAGTCGTCAGCCACAGCAGCGCGACCCATCGGGTTTGCGCGTTGATCTTGTCGCCCAGTTCTTTGCTTAACCGTTCCATGCCAGTCCGCACAGCCTCAAGGTCAGTCCGCACAGCTTCAACATCGGCTTTCGTCGCCAGATGCTGATACGACGCTTCCAATGCAGATATTCTCCGTTCGTGATGCATCGATTCAGCCGCCATTGTTCCTTTCCAGCAGTTACGTAGATAGTATCTGATAGTTTTGCTTTGTCAAGGAAATCAGAGCAGCTTGCCAAATTGGGCAGTATTCGGCGATAGCCGTTACAATTCGGGCTGTTTATCCGCCGAAGGGAGACGAAAATGATACAGGAATTCAAGAAGTTCATTATGCGCGGCAATGTGGTCGACTTGGCGGTCGGCATCATCATTGGAACGGCTTTCAAGGGCATCACGACATCATTGGTCAAGGACATCATCACGCCGCCAATCGGGCAGCTTATGGGCAATGTCAGTTTTGAGAGCCTGTTCATCAGCCTGGACGGCAGCAGTTATCCTTCGCTGACGGCGGCCAAAGAAGCTGGCGCGGCGACCATTAACGTAGGCGCGTTTATTGATGTGACGCTTGACTTTCTGATTACGGCTGTGGCCGTTTTTATACTCATCCGCGCCGTCAATCGACTGAATGAAGCGGTGGAAGACTTGATGGACGATGATGAACCCGAACCCGCGCCTGAACCTGAACCCGAACCAGAGCCAGCGCCCGATCCTGAACCGACCACCGAAGAGAAGATGCTGGCTGTGCTGGAAAAACTCTCGGCGCAGCTGGACAAGGCTTGACTTTTTTGGCATGATAGCAGCTTATCTATCCATGAGTCGATTATAAGGAGACAGCCAATGTCTGATGACAAGATCAAAGACGCCCTGCGGATGATGCCCTATGGCTTTTACGCCTTCACCACCAAGAGCGGCGACGACGCCAACGCGATGGTCGTCAACTGGGTCTCGCAGATGTCCTATTCGCCGCGGCTGATTGCCGTCGGCATCCAGAAAACCTGCTACTCGCATGGCTTGGTCACCGCCAGCCAAGTCTTCGGACTGAACCTCTTTCTCGAAGCCGACCAAGACGCCATTATGGGCGTGACCAAGGGCCGCGCTAGGAATCCTGACAAGATGAAAGCGGCCGATTACCGCGCCGCGCCGCAAACCGGCGTCCCGGTGCTGGCTGGCGCCGCCGCCTATATTGAATGCAAAGTCGCGCAGATTGTCGATCTCGGCGGCGACCATGATATTGTCGTCGGCGAAGCGATTCACGCCGACGTCATCAAGGAAGGCGGCCCCGCCGATCTGCTTTCACTGACCAAGCTGGGCTGGAGCTACGCCGGCTAGCGCGGCAGTTCGCCGGTTTGCAGCACCGCCAGCAGCTTCGGCATCAGCGATGTCAGGCTGTGCTGGCGGATGACATTGGCGCGCAGGGTTTGGCCGATCTCGGCGCGCTCGGCGGCCGATAATGACAGCAGGGCTTCGATGCGGCCGCGCAGGCCGGCGGCGTCGCCCGGCCCGTCAGTCAGCAAAAGATGCCGGTAGTCGCCCAGCAGCGGCGCAAAGGCCGGATTGCAGACCACCGTCGGCGCGCCGCAGGCCATGCTTTCCAGCGCCGCTTTGTCAAACAGGCCCGGCGGACTCATGTTGACGGCCACAGCCGCTTGATGATACCAGCCGCGCACGGCCGGCGGCGGCAGATCGCCGGTCAGCCGAATGCGGTCAGCCAGCCCAAGCCGCTGAATCATCGCTTCCAGTTCATGGGCATAATGGGCTGGATAACCGGCTTGCGCGCCACCGACCAGGGTTAAGTCTGTTTCGGTTTCGGCGACGGCGCGGATAGTTGTTTTTTGATGCTTGATGGCCGCCAGCCGCGCCACCTGCACGACCAGCGGCCGGCGCGGCAAAGCTGGACCGACTGGATCGCCCGGCGCATAAAAGTCGGTGTCGATGCCATGACCGATCACCCGCAGCTTGTCAGTGGCATAGGGAAAGCTGCTCGTATCAGCCGAGACGGCGCGGCGCGACATCATCAAGCCCAGCCGCAGCTGCGCCGACTGCTGACGATGCGCGTACCACAGAACGGTTGGGATGCCGCGCGCCGTCAGCAAGGGACCCGCCAAGCCGGCGAACAGCGGCATCATGTGGGCAAAGCAGCCGTCGTAACGCTCCGCCGCCAGCAGCCGCAGCAGATGCCGATAAAAATTCGCCAGCCGCGCCGCCTTGTTCAGTCCCCGCTCGCGCCCAGCCGAAAACACCCGCGCATTGTCGGGCAGGTCAAGCGCGCCTTGATACATGGTGATGACATCAATCGACTCACAGCGCCGCGCCAATGCTCGAATCCAAACGCTCGCGAATCCCAAAACCGGATCGGCGCTGTCGGTCATCAGGTTGAAAAGCAAGAGCCGCGGACGGGACATCGGGGGGCTTATGCCGGCGGATAATCAAGCGCGTCGATAGCCGCTGCGGCGGCAAAATCTTTCGCTGTGAGTTGATTCCCGGCATCGTGCGTCGTGAAGGACACGGACACTCGGCGCCAGCCAATCGTCATCTCTGGATGATGGTTCAGCCCTTCGGCGATAACGCCGACAGCGGCGGCAAACGCGGTCCCAGCCAGATAGCTTTCAAAGCGAAAAGTCTTCATCAGCCGACTCTCATCTCGCTGCCAGCCGCGCAAGTTCGCCATCCCTTCGGTGATTTCAGCTTCGGTCAGCGCAGTGGTCATAATCCCCTTCCTTTCCTTCGCCTATCGCTGATGGTCAGCAGTATAGCAGACTTTCGGCCGCGTGTTATAATTCAGCTGGCTGTATCAGCGCAATTACTGGAGAAAACCCTTGCTGCGGCTTTGGATCATCCCGCTTGTTTTCGTCTGTATGTTCGGCGCCGCGCCGATGCAGGCGCAGGGAAGCGACGGCGAAATCCGATACACCGTCCGCCCCGGCGACAACCCGACGACGATTGCCTCGGCTTTTGGAGTGGACGTCGCTGACCTGCTGGCGCTGAACGGCTTGGATGCCGAACCCATCCTTCAGCCGGGCCAATCCCTTATTATCGTCGCCGCTCAAGCCGATGAACGCGGAGAAGCTGCCGCGCCGCCCGACCTTGAAACGCCGCTCGGCGGCGAAAGGCCGCTGCCGGCCATTGCCGCCCCGGCGCCGATAGCCGAAGCCGACGCGCCCCGCTTTGACCCCACCCGCCTTGACCGCGGCATCTGCTTTGGCATGTTCCAGGATGACAATCAAAACGGCACTTTGGATCCAGGCGAAGGCTGGCTGGCCGGCGGACGCATTGCCTTGCACGATGAG
The DNA here is from genome assembly GCA_965243515.1 of Phototrophicaceae bacterium. Taxonomy (GTDB): domain Bacteria; phylum Chloroflexota; class Anaerolineae; order Aggregatilineales; family Phototrophicaceae; genus UBA6055. Next base: position 190,422 of record OZ251572.1, read on the forward strand.
GCTGAAAACGAAACGGCAGACTACACGACCGATGACTTGCCCTTTTGTATCGAAGACCTGGCGCCGAGAACCTATATCATCCGCGCGGCCGCCCTGGATGGCTATGGCTTGACCGCCGCGCCGTCCCTGCATGTTCATCTGCAAGACGGCGGCCGTGTTAACGCGCATTTTGGCCTCAAACAAGGCCTGGAAGCCTTGGCTGTCCCAACCGCCGCTCCAAACCAGATCGAGGATGCGGCGCCGATGACAGACAGCGGCAGTCTGCTGATGGAGCTAAGCGGCTTGTTTGTCCTTGGCTTGGCGGGGGTCGTTCTGTTCGCCGGCTTGTTTGCCGCCCTGCTTGTGCGCCGTATCCGCTAGAGCAGCCTGGATTCGCTTGTCGGCAAAGGACATCTGATGATGCGATGGATCAAACTGCTGACCCTGCTTTGTCTGCTTGTCCCTGGCGGATTGAGAGCGCAGGAGACCGGGCAAATCTGCGTCCTGTCGTTTGATGACCGCAATCAAAACGGCCTCCGCGACCCCAGCGAACCGCCGATTACACACGGCATCGGCATTCATCTGCTGACGCCGCGCAGCGTTACTATCAAGTCGATGCTGCTTGAGGAATCGCCGGATGCGGCCCGTGGGCTGGCTTGCTTTGAGGGACTGCCGGCTGGGGATTATATGGCGCTTATGACCAGCGCTGATTATATTGCCATGGCATCGAGTTCATTCAATGCCGCCGTGGCGCCGGGAGCCGCGCCCTTTCGCTTTGATTTTGGCGTCAAGCCGCTGACCAGCGCCGACTTAACTGCCGCCGCGACATCAGCCGCGGCGCCGAATCAAACCTTGCCGGGCATCCTCTTTGCCACCGCCGCCAGTGTCATGGTCGGCGGCCTGATGTTTATCATTGGCCTGCTCATCTATTTTGCCGTCTTCCGCCCGCGTCTGCTCGCCGCGCATGCGCCGCCGAACCAATAAACGTCCGCCGAGGGCTTGTCTATGTCGTTCCAACCGAATCACTGCGGCTTGTATTTCGCTGATGAACACCTGGATTTGGCGCGGGAAAACCGCCAGCGCGAGCCGATTCGCAGTGCGCTGCCCGGCCTTGACCGCCGCAGCGATGACCCGCTTGTTTCAGCGCAGTTGGCCGGCCTGCGCTATCGGCTCTTCGGCGATGCCGATGACGCATCAGCCGCCATTGAAACGTTTCGGCAGGTGGATTGGTCGGCGCAGACAAAACGGCGGCTGCTTGGCTGGCTGTCGGCGCTGGAAATGCTGCGGGATTATTCTGGCTGGGCATCATGGCGACCCAGCCTGTTTTCGGCTGTGGACGCGCGGCTGAAGCTGCCGCCGGCCGATGACGCCGCGCCGCTGGATCGCCTGTGGGACGGCGCTTTGATGATGGCGGCTGGCATTGTCATGGAACGTTCGGCTTATTTTCAGCGCGGCGCCGATGTTTATCGGCAGGCGATCCACACGCGCATTCACCCCGAAGGCTTTCTCAAGGGGATTGTCGATGTGGCCGGCGTCGCGGAAAGCTATGGCTTGCATGTTTCGGGGACCTGCGCCCTGGTTTTGATGGCCGAGATGGCGGCGCATGCCGGCGTCGATTTATGGGCGGAGGACAACCGCGGGATTACGCCCATCACAGCGACGGCTTATCTGCTTTATTATTATTTTTATCCCGAACAGTGGAAGTGGGAATCGGGCATCACGCGCGCGGCGACGGCGGCCATCATGCGGCGTCAAGGCGCATTCATCGAAATAGTCAATCGGCGGCATGCCCTGCCAGGGGCCGACCACCTTCTTGACGACCTGCGCCCGATGTTTAGCATCGACGGCGGCCTAACGACCCTGACGCATGGCATCGCCCCGCCGCCCAAAAAGAGACGCTGGCCTTTCTTATAAGCCAAATGCTTCATCGTCGGCGCAATACAATATAAAACGAATCATCGGTCTCGATTTCGGTATATCGCCGGGTTTCCAGGATGTCATACTCTGGGCCAATCAAGGCTTTCAGCGCGGCTTCGCAGTAGTAGGCAAAGTGCAAACCCTTATCCGTGTACGCTTCGCTGCCATGCCAGAACGAATGAAGCGCGATCCCGCCGGTTTTGAGAACCTGCGCCTGCCGTTCAAACGAGGCGCGAAGCTCATCGCGCGTCAAATGATAAAGCGCTTTGTTAGAGTAGATGCCGTCATAACGCTTGTCGGTGTCTATGGTAATGGCATCCAGGAGCTTGACATCCATGTTCGGATGCAGCCGCCTGAAACGGTCAATGAATACCGCCGATGAATCAGAGCCGACTGCCTGCCAGCGTTCATTGAGCATAAGCAGGTCTTTGCCCGGCCCCATGCCTAATTCCAGCGCCGTCGATCCTTCTGGCAAATAGGTCGCAAGCGCATCAATCAGCAGTTTTCCATCGCAGCCCTCCGCCATTTGAATATAGTTCTCCACATTCTCTTCGCTGTCATAATATCCCATCGGCTTTCCTCTCATATTTCAGATTGGCTTATCTTAACCGGCGCGCTTGACGGTGACAAATGGGCGCCGATTCACCCGATCCAAACGCACAGAACGTCCTTTAAGACAGTAATTTTGAACCATTTGCTTCAATCCCCTTGACAAAATTTTTAAGTTCGTCTAAAAATAGACTTAATATGACTAAAAGCGCATCGACGGGAGGATTCCCTGCCATGAAACACCTGACGATTCTATTGTGCTGGCTGACGTTTATGGTGATGGGTGGAGGCGCGGCGCAGGACAATCAACTGAACATTGTCGCCACAACCACCCAGGCCAGCGACCTCATCCACATCTTGAGCGAGGGGCTTGACCACATTCACATCACCGCTTTAATGGGCGCTGGAGTCGACCCGCATCTGTATCAGCCGACTGAATCCGACATTGCGGCGATGAACGATGCCGAAATGGTGATTTACAGCGGACTGCATCTTGAAGGTCAGTTTGATGCGGTCTTTGCGGCTTTGGGCGAACAGGGCATTGTCACTTATGCGCTGGGCGCGCCAGTCAAAGCGGCTGGTTTCATTATCGGCGGCTTCGACCTTTCGGAAAACCTGCGAAATGTGGACGATCCACATTTTTGGTTTGACCCGCGCAACTGGGAAATCACCGTGCAGGACTTGGCCGATGCCTTGGCCGCCTTTGACCGCGAAAGCACCGACGTCTATCAGGCGAATGCCGCCGCTTATATCCAAGAGCTTCAACTGCTGTACGAATGGGCGAATGCTGGTTTGCGCTCGATTGACAAACCACAGCGCTATCTAGTGACTTCACACGATGCCTTTCAGTATTTTGGCGCCGCCTTTGGCTGGCAGATGCAGGCCATTCAGGGTCTAAGCACCGAGGACGAGGCTGGCGTCGGCGATATTCAGGCGACCGTTGATTTTGTCATCAGCGGCGAGATACCAGTCCTATTCGTCGAAAGCAGCATCCCGCCCGACACGATTGAGGCGGTGATCGCGGCCGTGCGGGCGCAAGGCGGCGATGTGCGGGTCGGCCTGCGCCAGCTGTTTGGCGATGCGATGGATGCGCCGGGGGTTTTCGGCGGCACGTATGTCGGCATGCTGGCGCAGAACGCCCTGACGATTATGCAGTCCTATCAGTGCATGGGAGCGGCGGTGGACATTCCCGACTGGCCCGAAGGCTTGTCGCCGAAACCGCCGCTGGAACTGCTGAATGTGGACTGCGGCGCGTGAAGGATAGTGAACGATGAACGACAAATCGGATCTGGCTTTGTCCATAGACGACCTGACCGTCGCCTATCACAGCAAACCAGCGATATGGGACATTGACCTGGATGTGCCAGAGGGCGCGCTGATGGCGATTGTCGGCCCCAACGGCGCCGGCAAAAGCACCTTGATTAAAGCCGCGCTGAATCTGATTCCCCGCGCGGCTGGCACGGTCGCTTTTTATGGCAAGCCCTACGAACAGGCGCGGTCGCTGGTCGGCTATGTCCCGCAGCGCGGCAGCGTCGACTGGGACTTCCCGACCTCGGCGCTGGATGTGGTGACGATGGGTCTCTATGGCAAGCTGGGCTGGTTTCGGCGGCCGGGGCGCAAGGAGCGCGAACTGGCGATGAACGCCCTCGATCAAGTGGGGCTGGTCGATTTTAGCGACCGTCAGATCAGCCAGCTTTCCGGCGGGCAGCAGCAGCGTACCTTTCTTGCCCGCGCATTGGTGCAGGACGCGCGCATCTATTTCATGGACGAGCCCTTCGCCGCCGTCGATGCCGTGACCGAACGCGCCATCGTCAGCATCCTGCGGGAACTGAAGCAGCGCGGCAAGACAGTCCTGGTGGTGCACCATGATTTGCAGACGGTCAAAGAGTATTTTGACTGGCTTGCCCTGCTGAATGTCGAGGTCATCGCCAGCGGCGAAACCGCGGCCATATTCACCGCGGAAAATCTGCGGAAAACCTACGGCGGACGGATTGCCTGGCTAAACGGCGGGCCGCAAACCGCCGTCGTCGGAGAATAACCATGAAAGCAAAACCCTTCGCCGCCTCCCTTTCCAGCGAAGACCGCCGCGTTTGGCTGACCATTGCGGCGATGGTCCTTGCCGGAGTGCTATTTATTCCCGTCAGTCAGCTTTTGGGTGTGCGCTATACCTATACGGTTCGCGTGGTGGCGCTCGGCGGCGCGGTCCTGGGGATGATTGGTGCCGTTCTGGGATGCTTCGCGGTTTTGCGCCGCGAAAGCCTGATGGGAGACGCCCTCTCTCATGCGGCGCTGCCCGGCGTGGCGATTGCCTTTTTGCTGGCTGGGCGCGAGTTAAGCCTGCTGCTGATTGGCGCCGGCATCACCAGTTGGCTGGCGATGCGGTTTGTCGCCGCGGTTATGCGAACGACCCGCATCAAGCAGGATGCCGCGATGGGCATCGCGCTGGCGGCTTGGTTTGCCGCTGGAATCGCCCTGCTGGCCTATATTCAAGCTATTCCTGATGCCAGCCAAGCCGGCCTGGATCATTTTATCTTTGGGCAAGCGGCGGCCATTGTCGCCAGCGATGTGGCGCTCGCAAGCGGCGTGGGGCTAGCGATTCTGGCGGTCCTGCTGCTCTTCTGGAAAGAGTTCAAGCTGGTGACTTTTGACGTCGAGTTCGCCCGCGCCAATGGCTTTCGCGTTGGGTTTATCAACACCCTGCTTTCGACCCTGACTGTGGCGGCGATTGTGCTGGGCCTGCAGCTGGCGGGAGTGATCCTGATGGTGGGCATCTTGATTGCGCCGGCCATCGCTGCCCGTCAATGGACGCGCAAACTTGAACAGATGACGCTGCTTTCGGCCGTGTTTGGCGCTTTTTCCGGCGGCCTCGGCGCGGTGATCAGCGCGCTGGACCGCGATATGCCGACCGGCCCCATGATTATCGTCGTTGCCTTCGCGTTGGTGATGCTCTCGATTGCCTTTGCGCCTGGGCGCGGTTTGGTCTGGAGCAGCTGGCGCAAGCGGGCCGACAGCCGCCGCTTTGCCAAACAGAACGCGCTGCGCGTCCTCTATCAATACGCCATGTCGCACGGCGGCGCCGATGCGCCGGTTCCCGATGCTTTTATCCGCGGCATTGTCAATCGGAGCGGTCTGAAGCAGCTTCAGCAGGCCGGCCATGTGCAGCAGTCAGCCGGCGCGTGGCGGCTGACGGGGAGCGGCATCCAACTGGCGCGCCGGGAAGGACAGCCTGACTGATGATGACGCTGGAACGGCTTTGGATCGAATTTCTGTTGAACTTCGGCACCCGCGGCGAACTCAATGCTTTCCTGCGTTCGCCGCAGAACACGGCCATGCTGGTCGGCGGCCTGATCGCCATCAGCGGCGCCCTGCTGGGCAGCTTTCTGCTCCTGCGCGGCATGGCTTTGACCAGCGACGCCATCAGCCATACAGCGCTGCTGGGCATTGTCGTCGCCTTTTTGCTGATGACCGATGTCTTTGGGCTGGAAGGCGATACCTCGTCGCCATGGCTTATCATTGGCGCGGCTTTGGCGGGAGTGGCGACTGTGGTTTTGACAGAAGCGCTCTATCATTCGGGTTTGGTGCGGCAGGACGCCGCTTTGGGCTTGGCTTTTCCACTGCTGTTCGCCATCGCGGTCATTTTGGTCGCGCGCTTTGCCGAAGATGTTCATCTGGATGAAGACGCGGTGCTGGTCGGGGAAATCGGACTGGCCTGGGCGAATACTCATACCCACTGCTTTGAAAACTGCCAGACGGTGACGATTGACGAAAGTCATCCGGCGGCTGAAATCACCCGTCAATGCGCCAACTGCCGTCAGCTGGGCATCAGCCCGCGCGACGACGGCGCCGAATTTGTCGCAATCTGCATCAACTGCGGCGAATACACCCCGGCGCAGGCTTGGCGGGCCGGGCTGACTGACGATGAGCCGCTGCTGGTCTTCTTCCCCAAGTCGATCACCGTCACGGCGGTGATGTGCCTGCTGACGGTTGGATTCGCGCTGCTGTTTTACAAGGAACTCAAGCTGACCGCGTTTGACGCCGCGCTGGCGCAGACGCTTGGCTTTCGGCCGGCGGCGATGAACTATGCGCTGATGGCGCTGGTGAGTCTAGTGACGGTGGGTGCCTTTGACGCCGTTGGATCGATTCTTGTGATCGCCTTTTTCATCATTCCCCCGGCGGCGGCTTATCTGCTGACCGACCGCCTTTCGCTGATGCTCCTCTTGAGTCCGCTGATTGGCGCGGCTGGCGCCTTTTTTGGCTATGATTTGGCGCGCGGCGCGTTCTTTGGCTTTTTTCAGGTCAGCGATGCGATTAAAAGTCTCAACCGTCTCTTTGGACTTGACCTGCTTGAGCGCTGGGATTCGTCGATTAGCGCATCAATGGCGCTGATGATGTTTGTCCTGTTCCTGCTGGCGTGGGCGTTTTCGCCCAAATACGGACTGATTTCGACTTTGATTCGCCGTGCGGTTCAGCGGCGCCGCTTTGACCATCAGGTTGTGCTGGGGCATATCCATAATCATCAATTCACCGCGCGGCATGATGCCGAACTGCGGGTGGATGCCCTGCATGTGCATTTTCGCTGGTCACGGCGAAAGATGGGGCGAGTGCTGGCGCGCCTGCGGGTTATGGGCTTCGTCGCGATGGTCAATCAGACTGTTCAGCTGACCGAACGCGGCGAGCGGCATGTGCATCAATTCCGCGCGGCTATGCTGTCAGCGCATAACATCCCGCCCGACAATTAGTTTTCTGTTTTGATAAGCAAGGTTGTTTTCTAGCGTATAAGCGCAATTACGTCTGGGGCGGAGGCGGCCGCGACTAATAAAAGCAAGATCAGCAGCCACTTGATTTGTCCGCTTAGCCGTTCGTGATTGGATTTTTTACCACAGAGGCGCAGAGGACACCGAGTCATGATGCGGCGCCCTCCGCGGTCAAGTCTATCAGTTGGGCATCAGCACAAGCGATCCTGGACTCGCAATCGAAGCGCAGGTCATGCCATCGACGACGGTCGATTCCAGCGGCGCGATGGCCCGCGGCATCATCCGCGCATCTAAGAAAATGACGCGGCCAATCTGCGGGAAACAAACCTCAACCCCCTGCTCGACATAGCCATAGACATCCAAGGCCGCCAAATAACCAGCGTCGATGATCGACTGAATCCCAATCCCAGCGCCGTCAAGCTGACGGAAATGAACCCCGCTGTCGAGGCCATAAGTGGCTTCAAAAGTCATGCCGGTTGCGGTCTGCAAAGCGACATAAGAGGCGCCATAGGCCGGCCGCGGCGTTGCGGTTGGCGCTGGGATTTCCTCCTCCTTCTTCTTTTTCTTGGGAAACCGCAAGCCAGGCGGACATTCGCCAGCGCTGCTGTCGGTGAGGGTTCCGCCTGATCGCTGATTATCGCTAAGGCCATCGGCGCGGGTGATGCAGCCTCTTAGCTGCACAGCGCCATCGAAATTGATGAGGTAATCAAAATCTGTGTTGCCCTGGAAGATGCCGTTGGTGATGCTTAACAAGGCGCCGCCAGTCCCGACGCTAATAACTTCCGGACCAACACCTCTGCCGCGGTTGTTCAAGAACTGCACATTCTGCAAATAGGCTTGCCCGCCTGCGTTCACGGACAATATCCTAGTACTGCGATTATTGTCTCTGAAAATGACGTTTCGAGCGTTAAGACGACCAGCATTCACATTAATCACCGAGAAGGCGCTGGCGCCGGCCTGGCGGATGGTCACATCGTTCAGATTTAAGACGGTGCCGGCCTCGCCGACGTATATGACAGCACCCTGGTCTGCAGGACCAATGATGCTGTATCCGTTGCCATTGATGGTAAAAGCCCTTGATGAAAAATACAAAAAGGGAGAGCCAATTTGGACGGCCCAGCTGTTAAATACACAGTCGGCGGTCATGTTGAAGGTGGTCACCGTCGCCGCCGAAGTGAACTCGGCGTAAGATGCTGGCAGGCCGCAGGGGGCCATGACGGTCGGATTGGTCAGCCGCGGCGGTAATGTGGGAACTGGCGTTTGCGCCTGGCTTGCGACTGGAACAGCGAGGAAGAGGATCAGGAATAAACAGCAGAGCAGAGCGTTCCTAATCAGAAAATGCGGGGGGGGGGGGGGGGGGTATTTCTCTGATATTTCATATTCATTTTGATGCGCCCCTTACTAAAGATTTAATCAATAAAACAAATGTATATGAAGTCGCGGCCTTTGTCAAGCGGAAAATTGCCGAATTGCCCCTTTGGAGTCGGGCATTTTGCCGATAGCATGGAAAACGCTATGATCACGCTCATCGCAACCGTCCTCAACGAGGGCGGCAGCATTCATCACCTCATGGATTCAATCAAGCGGCAGAGCCGTCAGCCGGACGAGATCGTGATTGTCGACGGCGGCAGTCAGGACGATACCCTCGCTATCCTCCAGCGTTACCGCGAACAGCTTCCGCTGCGGCTGCTGGTGGCGGAAGGCTGCAATATCAGTCAGGGGCGCAACCGCGCCGTGGCGGCGGCGCGGGGAGATATTATCGCCGTGACCGATGCCGGCGTGCGCTTGGCGGATGACTGGCTGGAGAACATCACTCGGCCGCTGCTTGAACAGCCGCATTCCAGCGGCGTTGGCGGGTTCTTCCGCGCTGACCCGCAGACGGCCTTTGAAGCCGCGCTGGGCGCCGTCACCCTGCCGCTGGAAAGCGAGATCGACCCCAAGACTTTTCTGCCAAGCAGCCGCAGCGCCGCCTTTCGCAAGACGGCATGGGAACTTGTCGGCGGCTATCCTGAATGGCTGGATTTCTGCGAGGATCTGGTCTTTGACATGCGTCTGCGCGCCAAGGCCGGGCCTTTTGTTTTTGCGCCGGATGCGCTGGTTTATTTTCGGCCGCGTCAGTCTTTGCGCCAGTTTTGGCGGCAATACTTTCTCTATGCCCGCGGCGACGGCAAGGCGCATCTTTGGGGCAAACGGCACCTCATCCGCTACACCGTCTATCTGCTGCTGGCGCCGCTCATCCTCCTGCTCGGCCTGCTGGTCAATCCGCTGTTCTGGCTGCTGTATGCCGCCGGCGGCGCGGTTTATCTGTGGCGGCCCTATCGGCGGCTACCCTTTGTCATGCGCCGACTCACGCGGCCTTCAGCCTCGACCTGGCTGTACTGCATTTTGATGATTCCAGTTATCCGCGCGGCTGGCGATACCGCCAAAATGCTGGGCTATCCTTTGGGCTGGCGCTGGCAGCTGAAACATCAACCGCCTGACTGGCGGCTGTGATATACTGGGCAGATGACTGTTCTATGGTGACTGGCATGACGAATAAACATGAGACCAGCGAATGGGTGAGCCTGCGCCGCGCCGCCGATATTCTGGGGGTTCATCCGGCGACGGTTCGCAACTGGGCCGACAGCGGCAAGCTGACTTTTCGCCGAACCGCCGGCAAGCACCGCCGTTTCCATATCCATGACCTGCGCCACTATGCCCAATCGCAGGGTGATATTCAGCCGATTGAATTGCAGGTGATCATCCAAAACGCACTGGGGCAGGCGCGGATGCAGGTCGGCAGCGAGCAGCTGGAGCAGGCGTCCTGGTACATCGCCATGAGCGACGGCGGCAAGCAGCGCCTGCGCGAAGAGGGACGGCGAGCGCTGGAAGCGATCCGCGCCTATGTCGCCGCCGGCGCGCCCGATGAACAGCTGTCATCGGCGATCACCCTGGGAAAAGACTATGCCGCGCATCTGATTCAGGATGGTCTGTCGCTGCCACAGGCTTTGCGCGGCTTCTTCTATTTCAGCGACTTCGTCCTCAATGCCATTCTAACTTGGTCAGAGCTTTCGCCGCCCAGCAATTCTTTGGAATGGTCGGCGCTGCTGCGGCAGGTCAATACCTTCATCAATACCATGCTGCTGTCGATTGTTGAGTATTATGAAGCCGACTAGGCCAAGTTCAAAGGCGCAATGGGTGGCTTTGGGCCTCGTGCCATGTCTGGGCGCGAAAACACTGCAAAATCTGCTGGCCTGCTTTGACGATGACCTGGGCGCCATTCTTGCGGCTGATGAAACCAAGCTGTTAGAGGTTCCCAGCGTCGGGGTTAAAATCGCCCGCGGCATTTCTCGGATTGACCTGACAAAGACGGCGCGGGACATTTCAACTTGGGAAGGACAGGGCATCCAGGTTTTGACGCCGCCTGATGATATTTATCCGCCGCGGTTGCGTTCTGTCGCCGATTATCCACTGACGCTGTTTGCGCGCGGGCAGTGGCATGCGGGCCTGTGGCAGAGGACGCTGGCGATTGTCGGCAAGCGCAGCCCATCGCCAAAAGCTGAATGGCTTGCCAAAACGCTGGCGGCCAAACTGGCGCGGGCGGGATATACCCTTGTCAGCGGCTTGGCTTTGGGGATTGACGCGGCCGCGCATGTCGGCGCTATGCAGGCGGGCGGGACAAGCATCGCGGCGCTGGGCAGCGGCCTGCTCCATGTCTATCCGCCGCAAAACAAAGACATCGCCAAAATGCTGCTGCGGTCTGGCGCGTTAATCAGCGAAGTCCGCCCGACCCTGCCGCCGAACGCCCAGCGGCTGGTCGCGCGCAACCGCATCATCAGCGCGATGAGTTCGGCTGTGATTATGGTCGAATCAGACGAAGGCGGCGGCGCGATGCACGCGGCCCGCTTTGCCAAAGCGCAAGGACGTCCAGTCTATACCTTTGAACTGCCGGCGGCTGGCAATCAAAAGCTGATTCAACAGGGCGCAGATGTGATACCCGATGACCTGACGCTGTCGGCTTTGCACATTTAGCGGCTTATCCGCATTCTCCGCCGTGTCATGCAATCGGCTTTTCAATGCGCGGCTGGCCAAGATGCTGCCGTTCGGCGGCGGCGATGTCGGGGTCGAGCTTGACAAACAGCGGCGTCGGCGGCCGCAAGGCCTGGCCGGGCGCAAGCTGGCTCGGCCTCCAGCGGCCAATTGCTTGGCGGCCATCATAAACCAAAGCCAAATGGTCAGACTTTTCCTCTTGAATCGTCTCGATATCAAGGCTGCCAAAAAGCTGTCCCTTATAGCCCAGCATCTCATGGACTCGCTGTGAGCTAAAGGGGATGAAGGGGGCGAACAGGATTTTCAGATTGTCGATGCAGCGCAGGGCGGCATACACGGCGCTGGCGGCATCATCGCGGTCGGATTTCATTTTCTTCCAAGGCTCGCGGCCAGCCAGCCAAACATTGACCTCGCGCGTGAGGGCCAGGGTGTCTTCAAGGGCTTCTTTCAGGCGGACTGCATCCAGCAGCGCGCCGATGGATTCGAAGGCGGCCTCTGTTTTGGCGATGATGGCCTGGTCGGCGGCGCTTAATTCATCAACGCGCGGCACGGCGCCGTCGAAACGTTTGAAGGCGAATCCCAGCATGCGATTGACCAAATTGCCCCAGGCGGCCAGCAGTTCATTGTTGACCCGCGCCAGAAAGCCGTCCCAAGAGAAGTCGCTGTCCTGCCGTTCGGGGAAGGTGCGGGCGACATAAAAGCGGATGGCATCGGCTTGATAGCGTTCCAGCAGGTCAGGCAGCCAAACCGCCCAGTTGCGCGATTTGGAGAACTGCTGGCCTTCAATGTTCATAAACTCGTTCGCCGGCACATCATAGGGCAGCTGCAAGGGGACATTGGCATAATCGGGATCGTCTTGGTTGTAGATGCCGTCAATGCCCAGCAGTTCCGCCTGCCAGATGAAGGTATGGAAAGGGATGTTGTCCTTGCCGATGAAATTGTAGATTTTGGCATCGGGGTTGTACCACCATTTTTTCCATTCGTTCGGCTTGCCGATGTTCTGCGCCCATTCGATGCTGGCGGTGAAATAGCCCATAACGGCCTCAAACCAGACGTACAGCCGTTTCTCGTCCCAGCCTTCCAGCGGCACGCGGATTCCCCAATCGATGTCGCGGGTGATTGGTCGGCCGCGCAGGCCTTCTTTGACGAAATTCTGGCTGAATCGACTTACGTTGGGCCGCCACCTCTCCTGATTGGCATTGAGATAGGCCAGGATTTGGTCAGCAAACTTGTCCAGGGCCAGGAAGTAATGTTCGGTTTGACGCTGAATCAGCTTGTCTTCGGGATTACTGCGGCTGTGGGGCTGGATTAACTGGATGGCATCCAGCAGGTTGCCGCAGCTGTCGCATTGGTCGCCGCGGGCGCTTTCATAGCCGCAGAGATAACAGATGCCTTCGACATAGCGGTCGGGCAGGAATCGTCTTTCGCTTTCGCTGTAAAGCATGATTTGCGTTTCTCGATACAGCCAGCCGCGTTCCAGCAGAGTCGTAAAGATGTCTTGGGCGACTTGGTGATGATTTTCGGTGTCAGTATGCGTAAAAAGATCGTAGCTGATGCCGATTTTCCGCTGTGTTTGCAGAAAACGCTGATGATAATGCTCAAACACCTGGCGCGGGTTTAGGCCGCGTTGATCAGATTCGACCAAAATCGGCGTGCCGTGGCTGTCCGACCCGCTCACCATCAGCACATGATCGCCTCGCAGACGATGATAGCGGGCGAAGATATCGGCTGGCAGATAGGCGCCGGCCAGATGTCCGACATGCAGGTCGCCATTGGCATAAGGCCAGGCGACTGATACATGAATGTACTCTGCTGACATGATGATTTCCTTTGGGCCGCGCTCGCTGACCATTGATATTCGGACAATAAAAAACCGCCTGCCAAGAACAGACGGCCTCCCATGCGAATCATGCCGTGCCCAGGCGATTCAAAACAGCCGTCTGTCGGTCGGAACAGTCGGCATTCGCACAAGCAGGGCTTTCCGCGTCTTGGCAATATCCATAGTTAAAGTATAATTGGCAAGTGGGGATTTCGTCAAGGATTTGACGCAAAAGGATATTTATGATACATTTGCGCTAGAAACAGCGTCATCCTAATCATTCGTAAAATACGAAAGAAAGTGGGGGAATTATGCTTAAAAGACTGTTTTTGACACTTATTCTGCTGGCGGTTTTAATAGCCGCGCCGGCAGGATTGGCGCAGGACAGCGAAAATCCGACCATCGCCATACTGCGTTTCGGTGAATTGACTGATGTGATACCAACAGAAGTCGGCATTTTTGAGGTGCTGCAATCGCATGGTTACCTCACCTTTGGGGAAAACATCGACCTGGCCGCGAATCAATACCTGGAGCCCCATATCCACGACTTTGAAGGCGATCATATCACCATTCTGCGCGGCGATCCGGGCGAAGACTTTGCCGCCATCAGTATTATGATCGAGCGAATGCTGGACCAGGAGGTGGACGCCATTATCGCCATTTCAACGCCAGTGGCGCAGGCGGCTCTCAATGCCACGTTGGACATGGACGACCCGCCGGCCGTGTTTTTCACCGCCGTCTATGACCCTTATGAAGCCGGCCTCGCGCAGGCTTCCTGCATCAAACCAGCCCATGTCACCGGCGTGGAAATTGTGGCGGCTTATGATGAGGTTATCAATGCGCTGCTGATACAAGACCCGACCATCGAGACCATCGGCGCCATCTACAGCGCTTCCGAGATCAGCGGCCGGGCTGGCGCCGAGAGGATTGCCGCGGCGGCCGACGCGCGGGGCGTGCAGGTTGATCAGCTGGCTGTCACTGGAATATCCGATTTGAGGCTGGCGGCGGAAGGGTTGATCGCCAAAGGCGTCCAGGCCTTCGTTATTCCGGCGGATGTCATCACCTACAAAGGCATTCCCATTTTGGCCGCGGTCGCCGACGAATATGGCATCCCCATTTTCCATTCGACCACATCCAGCATTATGATGGGGACGACGGCGGGAGTGAGCTCCTCTTTCTCCTATCGGCGCGGCGTTGGCGTCGGTCATATCCTGTCTGAATGGCTGAATGGCGAGATTGACATCGCCGACATTGCCATTAGCGTGTTCAGCGATTCGGCCATTGCCGTCAGCAAAGATACGGCCAAAAGGCTGGATATCGAGATTGCCGATGAGTTAGAGGGCAGTGCCGAACTTGTCTTTGAAGATGGCAAGCTCAAGATTGACCCTGACGCGTTCGACGTAGCGGATGTGCCGCGTTTTTTCCTGATGATGGCCAAGGCCGGGCAGCTTGACGAAGGCATTGACGCGCCGGGCAACCCGATGACAAGGGAAACGCTGGAGCTTTGGAAGCAGATGGAGCTCCCGCCGGACCTGTCGGAGCTAAGCAGGGAATTTGTGGCTGGCTTGGCCTGCACGCCAGAGCGGATTGCCGCCGAGCAGGCTGAACTGGACGCCGGCGGCGAGTAGGGTCTTATCGGCGGGGGCTGGTCGACGGCGGTGATTTGGATTATCATACGCGCCGTTTCGCCAGCCCGGCAGATGGAAAGCGCCGATGCGCCCGCCTGATGACACACAAGCAAGCCGTTCTATGAAGCCCGGCCGCGGCATTGGGCGGCTGGGCTGTCTGGTATGGGTGATGGTCGGCCTTTTGCTGGCCGGCATGATGGCGGCTGGCGCGGTTTTCGCCGGCTGGAACTCTGGCATTTCGCTGGCGCGTTACAATGCCACCGTCACGGCGGCCGCTGAGCTTGCGCGGCAATGCGATCATCTGCAAACCGACCTGGCGTCCGGCAGTGCGCGGCTCGCGCAAAGACGGATCGAATTTTTGCAGGCGCAGAGTCCGGCCTGCCTGATTGAGCTTGCGCCGACGGCGACGGCGCTTTACCTGATTTCACTGCCCAGCGCGACGCCGGCGCCGACCATGACGCCGCCTCCCCTCCCCTCGCCGTCGACGGCTGTCACAGCGACATCCGAACCTACAGCCACAGTCGGCGGCAATGCCTATGACTATGATATGGATGCCCTGCTTGCCGAAGCTGAAGCCGATATGACCCTGCGGAATTATCAGGCGGCTGTTGATACCTTGGATGCCATCATCGCCATTGACGAGAGCTTTCAGCAAGCGCGGGTTGGCGATTTGTACTTCAGCGCCTTGACTGCACAGGCGACTGCGCTTTTTCGCAGCGGCAGGCTGGCCGAAGGCATTGTGATGACGGCGCGGGCCGAGGCCTACGGGAATGTTCAAGGGCTGGACCTGAACTATGAACGGTTTATCGCCGGGCTGTATTTGTCGGCCCAGCGGCTCAAAATAACGAATCCGGCCGAATCGGTGCGCCTGTTCAGTCAAATCGTCTATGATCATGGCCTGCGGACTTATTTGAACGGGCTTGTCATCGCTGAACTGCAAGAGGCGCATCGGTATTATGGCGACGCGCTGTCGCGGCAGGGGGATTATTGCGAGGCGCAATCGCAGTACGCGGCGGCGCTTGATTTGTCGGTTTTCTCCAGTCGAATCGACCGCGCTGGTGTAATGGCGCAGCGCGATCAAGCGGCGCAAATCTGCGACGGGGCGCAGGCCACCAGTCCAGCGCCAACCGCCAGCGCCGACGCCGCTGAACCCACCGCCGCGCCGATTCGACCTACGATTGTGCCGGTCGGCCAGACGGGCTAGGTTTCACTAATTTGCCGCGGCCTGGGTGTCGATGAGCCATATTTTTACACCGCTGCGATTGATGATCTCGCGCATTGCCGCTGTTATTCCATCATACTGCCATGCTTTAGAGCTAAATGGATGCGCGATTTCCAGGATAACCTCACCTTCGGGGGTGGCTTCCATTTCGGTAATCGGGTAATAAAGGGAGGCGTTGAGCAATTTGTAACGGGCCCCTGGCACTTCCGGCAGCGACAATTTGCGAGCATAGGACGGAGGGCTAAAAGTCGTCTCGAAGGACACATCATCATATTCCTGATAAACCTGCCAAGCGATTTCCAAGGGATACTGCTGCTGAATCGCTGGAATAAAGTTGGCGGCCGCC
Source organism: Phototrophicaceae bacterium (assembly GCA_965243515.1). Classification (GTDB taxonomy): domain Bacteria; phylum Chloroflexota; class Anaerolineae; order Aggregatilineales; family Phototrophicaceae; genus UBA6055. The sequence continues at coordinate 206,665 of OZ251572.1, forward strand.
AGGATGCTCACCGCAGCAGCAAACAATCCAACAGCTTTTGTTCCATAGCGCAGCAGCCAAGGCGTCAAGCCATAAGCGCACAGCATGACAATAAAAGGCGCCAGCAAACGCGCCGTGCGTCCGAATACGACAAAATGCTGTAAATCTGTCGACAAAAGTGACAGCAGTGTATGCAGAACCACCAGAAAGGCCGCCCACAGCATCCCTCGCTGGCGGCGCAGCGACGCCGGCTGACGCCATATTTGCCAGCCGGCCAGCGCAAGCCCCAAAATCCAAACAAGCGCTATAAGCCCTTCTGCATCACGGAAATAGAGGAGGGGAAAGACAGTGCCCTGACTAAAATCACCTTGTGTCCGCTGGCCGGAAAACCCTAGCATCTGCGAGACCGCGTCTTCATTCAGAATCATTCTGTTCAAGACGACAAGCGGGATGAAGAAGAGCAGGGCGCCGCCCGCCATTCCAATGATTCGCTTGATGATTTGCCGCGGGCTTTGCGCCAGATAAATGCTGTATATCAAGCCAATCGCGATCATGAAGATCACATAGCCGTTATAGACCCAGAACATCAGAAAGGACAATAACCCGATCCGTGGCGCATCAGCGTCCCTGGCAGCCGGAAGGCGGACGACAAAATAAAGCGCAGCCAGCCCCAGCAGCATTGAAAAATCATAAGAGAAGAAATGTTTTGAATAGATATAAAATGTGTTGGCGGCGGCCAGCAGAAAGGCGCTCAATAAGGCTTCGGCTTCATCGGCGCCGGCCTGGCGGACAATCAAGTAAATCATGCCAATCGATAAGACGGACGGCATGGCGAAAATCAGCGCGGCGATGCGAAAATCTTTTGGCGGAGTCTTGAAGGGGCTGCCGAAGTGCAAATCATCATCATGGTTCAATCCATGGATGATGCGATGAAATATCGCCGGCAAGACGGTGGCGGCGGCAACGCCATGATGATTCTCATAACGCAGCAGGCCGTTGAAAGCATCTGTAAAACGACCATGATAGAGGTGGTCGGCGGCGGCAATGGCCCGCTTATAGCGGTATTCGTCCGGAAAGTAGAACTGCCCGCCATTGACAATCAGCAGCAGCCGCAGGGCATAGGCGGCAAGCATCACCGCGAGCAGTAAATGGGATGGGCGAATGCGTCTGTTCTTAACAGAAAAAACAGCTGGCTCTGATTCGCTGATGCTGAACATACTTGCCTTGATTCCGGTTACAGTTCTGGTTCAGCAAGTTCGACGCTGGTGGATTCATGTCCCAGCTGGCGCAGCGCTTTGAGGGCGGCGGCGCGGGTTTTGTCGCGGCTGCCGTCGGCGAAAGCAAGCAGGGCATCAATGGCGCGCGGGTCGCCGATTTTGCCGAGGGCCTGCGCGGCGTGATACGGAGTTTGGAAGCCAGGCGCGTCCAAAGCGCGGATTAGCGGCGCCACGGCGCGGTCGTCCTTGAGCCTGCCGAGCATCAGCGCCGCCCGCCCTCTGACGATGAGGTCTTCCTGATGGTTTTCAACTGCTTGGATGAGCGCGCGCACGGCGCGGTCGCCGCCAATCATTCCCAGCTTGACGACTGCGGTGCGGCGTCTGTCTTTGCTGACATCGCGCAGTTCGGTGAGGATCGTCTTGACTTCGCTTTGCATTTCAGGATCAACCATTGGCTTATGCCTTTCACCCGCTTTGCTTCACTGCGCCAAAAAATCGACTCTGTATGTATTTTACTCTTATTTTCCATACGCGCATACCTAAGATATGCCAAAATGCCGAACGCATCTGCACAAGGTCATCGACTGGCGGTCGGATTGCGGCTGATATGCAGCTGGCCTTCATGGATGCGGCAGACGCGGTCGGCAGAGGCGGCTATCTCGGTATGATGGGTCGCCATAATCAGGGTTCTGCCCATCTCGCGGGTGAGTTCAAGCAGGATGCCCAGCACGCGCTCGCCGGTATCTTCGTCGAGATTGCCAGTCGGCTCATCGGCCAGCAGCAGCCGCGGCTCATGGACCAGGGCGCGGACAATAGCCGCCCGCTGCTGTTCGCCGCCGCTGAGTCGGTCGGGAAAGGCGTCGGCGCGGTCTTCAAGCTCGACTCGCCACAATAACTGGCGGGCGCGGGCCTCGCTGGATTTGCGGCTGGCGCCGCGCAGTTCCTGTGGCAGGGTGATGTTTTCCAGCACCGTCAGGGTTGGGATCAAGTTGAAGAACTGGAAGATCATGCCGATATGATCGCGGCGGAAGAGGGTTTGGCGGGTATCGTCCAGCGCAGTTATATCGATGCCGTCAATCAAGACTCGGCCTTCGTCGGGGGCATCAATGCCGCTTAGCATATTAAGCAGGGTGCTTTTGCCGCTGCCGCTTTTGCCAAGCATGACAAAAAACTCGCCTTCATAGATGCTGGCGTTCACGCGGTCGAGGACGCGGCGGGCGCGGCCGCCTTCGGCATAGGTCTTGAGCAGGTCTTGAATTTGCACGACAGCCGTCAGCTTCATCATTGTTTTCAACCGATTATGTTATAAGCGATGCAGTTATGGTAACATATATTTATCTGGCCGGGACAAGCGGACAAGCGCGTTTCGGTTATAATAGCTGGAGTGAGAAACCTTGTCACATCACAGCTTTTAACTTATGCACAGGAGGCATAATGATGCGAGTACGTTTGATTGGATTGATGCTATTCCTGGCGGGGGCGCTGATTCCGCTGGCAAGCGCGCAGGACAGCGAGAGCATCATCGAGCCTGCCAGCGATGGCATGGTGAATCCGGAGGCGAATATCAGCTTTCCGCCGCCGGTGTATGTGGTGAGCGAAGGCGTTGAGATTCGCGGCACCGTCACCGTGCCTAATATGCGAAATTTCTTCGTTCAATTCCGTCGTCTTGTCCTCGATGAAGCCGAAGCGGAAGCTGCCTGGTTCCCGGCGACCTTGCAGCAAACGCAGCCGGTCACGGATGGCGTCTTGGGGCTGTGGAATACGAGCATAGATTCCGATGGGCTGTTTGAACTGCGGATGACCGTCAATATCGAAGACAGCGACCCAATATATGTTCGGGTCAGTCCGATACGGGTAGAGAATAATCCGCCGGCCTTCCTGCAAGCGGATGAGGAGCCAGAAGCGGAAATGGCCGAGGGCGACGCGGCCGAGGGTGAAATGGCTGAAGGAGAAGCGGAAGCGGCTGAAGGCGATGAGATTACCATTGAAGTCGCTGACATGCAGGAAGAGGCGGCCCCAGAAGAGCCAGAGCCAACCCCTACTCCCGAAGACACCAGCCCGCGGGCCATCGCGATAGTGAACAGCAATGTCCGCGCCGGCGATTCGACCCAGTATCAGCGGGTTGGCTTTATGATGATAGACGAAACCGCCAAGATCCTGGGCCTCAGCAGTCGCAACACCGGCTGGTATTTTATTGAGATGGCGAATGGGCGCACTGGCTTTATTCATCCGGGCATCGTCCGCGCTGAAGGGGACTTGAGCAATCTGGATCGGATCGCGCCGCCGCCCCCGCCGCCGCCGACGCCGGTTCCCATCATTCCGACCGCCGTGCCAGCGCCGGCCGTCCAGCCCGCGCCAGCCTCATCCAACGCCAATCTGGTCATGGAAAACGTCGTCACTAATCCGCATCCGGCAGTTTGCGGGCAGGCTTATCGGATCGAGGTAACGGTCAGGAACGTTGGCTCGGCGGCGACGACTTCGGGCGGGGTGGTTCGAGTAACAGACTCGCGGCACGATGGCGCGCAGCCGACAAGCACTGACCTTGGCTTTGGCGTGTTGGCCGCCGGCGGCATGCAACGGGTGTTCGGACATCTCACGACCAGCACCTATTACGGCGAGCTGCACAACATCAATCTGCGCCTCGACGCCAACAATCAAGTGCCTGAGTCGAACGAAAACGACAATCTCCATGCGACTGCTCCTTATATTCTGGTGCGGGGCGACTGCTAGGATCCGCAAGTTTGGGTGGAGTGAGGCGGTCAGGCGGTCTCATTCCACCGCTTTTCGCCGCAGGATGGTGTAGCGGTTCAGGTCGCCGCTGGCGCCGTCGGCGCGGTAATCATCAAGGACGTCCAGCCCGGTCGCGCCGATGAGTTGGTCGTGTTCCTCATCATCGACGTAGTGACAATAGCGCAAGGCATGTTCGCCGCGGCGCCAGTCGAGCAGATAGTCATGTTTTTCGACGGTTATGTCGGTGTCCCAGTCGATGATGCGCCGCCGAAAACGCTCCTGCTCAAGAAAGTGCCAGGCGGTGAATGCCATAAAGCCGCCGGCCGGCACGCAATCCGCCAGCCGCGACAAGAATAACTGCCGCTGGCGGCGGCCGGGCAGATGATGAAGCAGGCCAAACAGCGCCACCAGGTCGGCCGGCTGCGGCGGCAGGCCTTCCCGAATGACGTCGCGTTCGATAAGATGCGCCCGCAGATGCGGATGTTCAGCCAGCTGCCGCCGAGCCGCATCAAGCAGTTCGCGATTGCTGTCGATGCCATAATAGTCAAAAGGCCGCGATTGATTTTCGGCCAAAAAGCGCGCCAAGCGGCCATTGCCACAGCCCACATCCAGCAACGACGCAATCGGCAGCTGAATGCAGGTCATCAGCCGATGCCAGCCGGGCCAGGCGCGCTGGCGCGTGGCGTCGAATTCGGCGGCGGCGGTGGCATAGAAAGCCTGGTTGATTTGATTCAAGCGGAGTCGGGTGGCTCGATTCATGTCATCTACAGCCTCGCGGTTGGGCTATTATGGCCGCTTCCCTCTGATGTGCAACACCTTCTCTTTTATGCGGCGGTTTTCAGGTAAGAAAGGCGGGGTTCATCCTGTCAGGTTGGTGAAGCCGGCGATTGGTTTTGTCGCCTGCTTTTTCACTATAATGAGACTGACAGCAAACGTCATCGAGGAAGTGTTACCTTATTACAGTTTTGCTATTTGTGAGCGGCCGCCGCATCTCTTTGTCGGAGGCGCGGGGTCGGTCAGCATAGATGAAAGAGGGTAACGATGACCAAGGATCAAGCATTCCGCCGCAGCTACGCTGAAGGCGTCAGCAAATTTCAGAGTGTCCGCAATCGGGCGTTTTGGCAGGACATTTTGCATCATCTGACCGGCAGACACCGCGAACTGATGAACTTTGACAAGATTCGGACGCGCCTGCATCTGCATGAGGAGCATTATCAGGGCATCCATGACGTCCCTTTGGATCAGATCGCCGGCAGCGTCGGCCGCTACAAGGATTTTACCGCCAGTTTCCTGCCCAAAAGCAACGACATGAAGGAGCGCTGGAGTCAGGTTTACGCGGCGGCCAACAGCATGGAGGGCCTGCCGCCGATTGAACTTTATCGAGTCGGCGACGTCTACTTTGTGCGCGATGGCAATCACCGCGTCTCGGTGGCGCGCGAACTGCATAGCAAGACGATTCAGGCGCATGTCATCGAATTGCCGACGACTGTGCCTTTGCGCCCGGGCATGAGCAGTCAGCAGCTGGCAGCGGCGAAAGCCTACGCTGATTTCCTGGAAGAGACTGGACTTGGGCGCGCCGTGCCGAATCATGAATCGATTGAACTGACGGCGCCGTCGCGATACCATGAACTGATGGGGTGCATATTTTTGCATCAGCGGCTTCAGGAGCAGATTGAGGGGCATCCGCTGACGACTGAAGCGGTGACGGCGCATTGGTATCACAATGAATATAAGCCGGCGGTCGATTTGATTCGCAAGCACCGCGTGCTGGAACTGGTGAAAGACCGGAAAGCCGCCCGCACCGAAGGTGACCTGTATCTGTGGCTGATGAACAATCTGCTGGATCTGCGGCATCAGTATGGGGAGCAGTCGCCGGTGAAATCGTTCAGCGGCGCCATCAAAACCTACTTGGAAGAGGAAAAGGTCGAGGTGCCGAAAGCGCTGGAAAGCGAAGATGATCAATCGGTCATCTTGAGTCGGTCGCAGGCGATGGCCGCCAGAGCCAAGCAAGGCTAGGCGCGGCGACAGGGGACAAGGCTGATGCGAAAGCTGATTATCGACACCGATGCCGGGGTGGACGATGCCCAGGCGATTTTGATGGCGCTGGCGCATCGCGAAACTGAAGTGGCGGCGATTACGATGGCGGCGGGGAATGTTCCCGTGTCCGCGGTTGCCAAAAACGTCCCGCGCGTGCTGGATGTGTGCGATGCCGATATTCCCTTTTTTGTCGGCGCCGAGGGCCCGCTGGTTGGGCCGGCTGTGGACGCCGCCGATGTTCACGGGGGCGATGGGCTTGGCAATGCCGATATTCCATTTTCGACCCGCCGGCCCGAAGCCGAGCATGCGGCGCTGGCCTTGATTCGGCTGATCAACGAAGCGCCGCAGAGCTATGAAGTCATCGCCTTGGGCCCGCTGACCAATCTGGCGCTGGCGGTTCGGCTGGATCCGAGCCTGCCGAGCAAAATCAAGCGGCTGGTGATTATGGGCGGGACGATTGCGGCGCGGGGCAATACGAGCGCATTGGCCGAGTTTAACTTTTACGCCGACCCAGAAGCGGCGCAAATCACACTGGAGGCCTTCGGTCGGCATGAGCCGTTCCCGCAGTTAATCAGCTGGGAAACGACGGTGGCGCATGCGATGCCCTGGGACTGGTACGAAAGCTGGTGCGGCGGCGGCACGGCTGGCAGCGTGTTTGTGCGTCAAATCAGCGAGGGATTCGCCGCCCGCGCGCAGGCCTTGGGCATCGCAAGCTGCGCGCTGCCTGACCCGCTGGCGATGGCGGTTCAGCTTGAGCCGTCGCTGATTGAGCGGCAGCATGACTATTATACGGCGGTGGAGCTTGGCGGGCAGTATGGGCGCGGGCAGCTGATGGTCGATTACCGCGTGTGGACCAGCGATGGCAAGCCGCCCAACCTAAGCATCATCGAGAAGGTCAATCTGGATGGTTTCCGCGAACTGCTGGAGGCGGCGGTGCGCTAGTTATCTTTGCTGGTCATCCACATTTTCCAAAGCGGTCATCCTCATAAAGGCAAGCTCTTGGGGACTCATATCGTCGGGATATTCGCGGTCGTCATACGCCTCCAAAATGTGATAGGCCTTGCGGATATAATCTTGCACCGTGCTGCGGCTGATACCCATTTCATCGGCGACAAGCCGCGTCGGCATCCCCTCAACGGCATACAGTTCAATCGCTTGTCGGATGCGGCCGGTCATGCCGGGATAGCGCCACGGGCCAGGCAGAATGGCGGCGGCGGTCACCCGCGTGTGGGCAAGCTGGCGAGCGGCGCGGGCGAGACGTTTGCTGATGACAAAATCGTGATTCAGCGCATAGCAGATCGCGTCGGCAATATGCAGCCGCGCATCCTGCTTGAGCAGGTAAGCTCTGGCGCCGGCTTCGGCCGCGGCCAGGATTAAATTGAGATTGGTAAATTGCGCCAGACAGACCACCATCAGTCCGTCAATTTCCTGGCGCAGCCCGACAATTTCATATTTGAGCGCCTGCTCACTGTCGAGATGGTCGGCATCCAGGACGATGACATCGGGCAGTTCAATTTCTGGCAGGTCGGCCAAACCTCGCCGCATCGCTTGCAGGGTGTCGGTTTTCATCATCACGCGGGTGCGTCGGTCCCAGGCAAGATAGGCATTGATAGCGTGCCGCGCATAGAAATCGCTGTCCACAACGGCGACTTTGAGGTCGATGCTGCCGATTCCAGACATGATAAGCCTCCCCGTCTGCCTTAGCCTTGCATACAAGCCGGCGCGCGGGCTGGCTTTTTGAGATAGGCCGTCACTTCGGCGGCGGCTTCATAATTGCCAAAGGACGGGATGATGTAGGCACCTTGGATTATGCCTGACATTTCATCGAGCAGTTCTTTGGCGATCTCGGCGCCGACTTGGGCGGCGGCATCACCGGCGGCGGCAATCCGTTCTAAAATCGCGTCTGGAATGATGATGCCAGGGACTTCGTTATGCAGGAAACGGGCCTGCTTGAGGCTGTGCAGCGGCATAACCGCCATGAGGACCGGCAGATCGAGGGTTTGGCCTTCAAGTTCGGCATAGCGTGCGTGGAAGCGCTGGATTCGTTCGGGTTCAAAGATAGCTTGGCCGAGGGCGAAATCGGCGCCGGCGGCGATCTTTTTCTTGAGGATGCGGATTTCGCGGTCTAGGTCTTCGGCGGCCATGTTCAAGGCACAGCCGACGGTGAAGCTGCTGGGCTTGCCGATGCTGTGGCCGGCCATGTCTTTCCCTTGATTCATTTTGTGTTTGATGACGTCGATGAGTCCTGATGGGGCGACATCATAGGCGTCGCTGGCGTCGGGATAATCGCCGATGCGGGTTGGGTCGCCCATGACGACGAAGAGGTTACGCAAGCCCAAGGCATGCGAAGCCAGCAAGTCGCCCTGCACGCGCAGCATATTGCGGCCGCGGGTCGGGAAGTGCAGGACGGTTTCGATGCCAAGTTGGGATTGCAACAGATGGGCCACGGCCCAGGCGCTCATTTTCATGCGGGCGGCGGGTGTATCGGCTACGTTGATGCAGTCGGCGCCGGCGGCCCGCAGCAGTCGGGCTGAACGGAGCAGCTTGTCGGTGCGGTAACTGCGCGGCGGCGCCATCTCCACGGTTACTGTGAAGAGTCCATTCGTCAGCCGCTCCGACAGTTCGGTCGGCTGGTCGGGAGTCAGCGTCTCTTCTTCGGCTGGGGCTTCGCCAATATGCAGATCAATGATGGCTGGCGGCGGCTGGTCTAAGGCGGTTCGCATGGCTTGGATGTGGGCTGGGCTGGTGCCGCAGCAGCCGCCAATCAGGGCCGCGCCCATCTGCGCCAATGCAACGGCATAATCGGCAAAGTATTCAGCGGTGGCTGGGTAAAGGATTCGGCCGCCGATGACTTCGGGGAAGCCAGCGTTGGGCATGGCCGAGAAGGTGGCATCGGGGACGGCATGGCGCATTTGGCGCAGGACTTCGGCAATGCCGGCGGGGCCGCTGCCGCAGTTGACGCCGATGACATCGGCGGCGGCTTTGTGGAGGTCATTGGCGACGCGCGCCGGTGGATAGCCGCCGTAGGTCAGGTTTTCGCGGTAAAAGGTGGCTTGGGCAATAATCGGCATCGTTGCGGAAATGGCCCGCAGGGCCTGGATGGCCAGCAGCAGTTCTTTGTGTTCGTTAAAGGTTTCGAATTGGATGGCGTCCACCCCGGCGGTGACCAGGGCGGCAAGCTGATGATGATAGGCGGCGCGGGCGTCTTCCCGCGAGACGCGGCCGTAGGGATAAATGCCGACTCCCAGCGGGCCGACGGAGCCAACGATGTAGACGTGATGCGCTTCGCTTTCGGCAATGGCCTGCCGCGCCAGTTTGACCGCGCGGCGATTGTAAAGCTCGACGCGCTGCGCTCGGCCGGCGGCCGCCAGTTTGAAGCGGTTGGCGCCAAAGGAGTTGGTTTCGATGATGTCGGCACCGGCGGCGATGTAGGCCTTGTGGATCGACACTACCATTTCGGGGGCTTCGACATTCATGGCGTCAAAGCAGGCATCAGCGCCGGCATGGGATTCTTGGTGGAGCATGGTTCCCATAGCGCCGTCGGCGAGAATGGGCTTGCCTTGCTTTAGACGCTGGCGGAATGGCGTTCTGGTCACAGCTGGCCTCTTTGGGCTTATCGACTGGTCAAAGTGTAGCAGAAAAGCGGGCGCATACACAGCTATTGACAGCCGACGAATAGACGTTCTATCATAAGGCTGTACGGTATTATTCAGATGGAAAATGCAATGGCGCATCGATTTTATCAATGGATCCGCAGCGGCTTCGGCTTTTTGCTTCAGCAGTCGCTTCGCGGCTTTGCGATTGCGCGAAAGCAGATCGGCGGCGGGCGGGTGCTGCTCAAACGGGGGGCAGTGTATTATATTCCGCTGTGGCTGCCGATTGCTGCTGGGCTGCTGCTGGGCCTGGCGGCTATGGCGGGGCGCGTAGCTGAACGGGTTTCATGGCCGGCGGAGCGGCCGGCGGCCGGCGAGTTCGCTGATTTTTTTGCGCCGTCGGTTCATTACTGGTCGGGCAAGATCAGCGAATGGGCGGCGGCGCATGAGGTTGATCCGCATCTGCTGGCGACTGTGATGCAGATTGAATCGTGCGGGCATCCCAAAGCGGTTAGCAGCGCTGGGGCCCGCGGGCTGTTCCAGGTGATGCCTTTTCATTTTGATGACGGCGAAGATATGCTTGACCCGGATACCAATGCCAGGCGCGGCGGCGCGTTTTTGAATTACTGCTATCAGGCGGCGGACAGCGTTATTGGCTTGACGCTGGCCTGTTACAACGGCGGGCCGGCGACCATCAGCCGGCCGATGCACAGCTGGCCGGCGGAAACGCAGCGCTATCATCGCTGGGGGGTGGGGATATACAGCGATGCGATTGCGGATCGGGCCGAGAGCGACATCTTTAATCAATGGCTGGGCGCTGGGGGCAGCCGTTTGTGCGCCAGCGCGGACAATGAGCTGCGACGTCATCCGCCGCTGCCGGCCTCGCCTTGAATCAACGGATATTGCGGATCACGGAAAGCACCTTGCCTTTGATTTCGCAGTTGGCGGGATGGACATAAATCGGGTCATAGGATGGGTTCGCCGGCTCAAGGCGGATGGCGTCCGAGTCGCGGTAGAAATGCTTGAGCGTGGTCTCATTGTCTTCCAGCAGCCAGGCGGCGACCATTTCGCCATTGTTGGCGGTGCTTTGCCGCCGCAGGATGACAATATCGCCGTCTTGGATCATCGAGTCGACCATTGAATCGCCGCGCACGGTCAGCGCGAAGACTTCGGCTTCGTCATAGCCATGCAGCAGCGTCGCCGGCACTGGCATGTAGTCCTCTTCGTCGATGTGATGGCCGCTGTCGTCGGGCAGAGAGATGGGTTCGCCGGCGGCGATTTGTCCGACAAGCGGAATGCGGTGAATATCAGCTTGCGCCAGGACTCGTTTGGCTGATGACATGCCGGGGATTGATCCGACGATGCGGAGCCCGCGCGATACCTTGCCTGAACGCTCCAGGTAGCCGGCGCTGACCAGCTTGTTCAGGTTGTAATTGACGACTGATGTCGATGCGATGCCGCAGGCTTCGCCAATCTCGCGGATGGTCGGCGGGTAGCCCTGCGCCTTCATGTAACGGAACATAAACTTCATCATGCTCTGCTGACGTTTTGACAGCTGTCTGAAACTTTTCATGGGACATTCCTTTTGCTGTTTTCATTAGTATAGTGAACATTTGTTTGTATGTCAAATGTTCTATTGAAAATAACCGCGCTAATCGACGAACTTCCCCCATTCGGCCAGGGCGGCTTCCAGCTCGGCTTCGGTTTGGACGTAAGCCGCGCCTAAGGCGGCTGTTTTGGCGGCATCGCCGGCAAGCCCGGCGGCATCCAGCTGGCCGCCAATCGCGCGCAGGCCGGATTCAAGCTGGTCGATTTTGGCTTCCAGCTGCGCCGTTTTCTGCTTGATTTCAAAGGGATTTAGGCCATGCTTTTTCTTGGCATAGCGGGCGGCTTTTTTCTTGGGCATCGCCGGCTGGCTGGTTTGCCGCGCTTCCAGGCGGCGCCGGCGCGCTCGGACAAACTCTTGATATGGGCCTTTGAACACGGTCAGCCCTCCTGGGGCCATATCCCAAACCTGCGTCGCCAGGGCATCAATCAGATAGCGGTCGTGGCTGACCAGCAGGATCGTCCCGGCGAAGGTTTCCAAAACGGCCTGCAAAATCTCCTGACTGTCCATATCGAGGTGATTGGTCGGTTCATCGAGCAGCAGCAGATTGGCGCCCTGCAAGGTTAGTTTTGCGAGAGCGACTCGTCCGCGTTCGCCGCCGGACAAGGTCGCTATTGGCCGGAAAACATCCTCATTGCTAAACATAAACTGCCCAAGCAGGCTGCGGGCGGCTGAAATGGGCATCGCTTTGGCAGCCAGGATTTCCTCAAGGATCGAGTTGTCGGCATGGAGTGTCTCATGGGCCTGGGCGAAATAGCCGAGCTTGACGTTCGCGCCGAGGCGCGCGCCTCCATGCAATGGCGCCAGATGGCCGCAGAGTGTCTTGAGCAAGGTCGATTTGCCGACACCGTTGGGGCCGATGAGGGACACCGTCTCGCCGCGACGCACGCGGACATCGGGGATAGATGCCAATGGCTTGTCCGCCTGCCAGCCAATCACTAGGTCTTCGGTCATCATCACCTGGTCGCCGCTGCGTAAATCGCTGTGCATATCAAGTTTCATCGCCTTGCGCCGACTTGGGGCGGCTTCTAGGATTTTGCCGCGCTTTTTCAGGGTTTCCAGCTTCTTGAGACGTCCTTTTGCCTGGGCGGTCCAGCGGCTTCCCATGTGTTTGCGGATGTAATCGGTTTCTTTGGCGATCCATGCCTGCTGGGCGTCAAATTCTTTCTGCAAACGCTGGCGGCGCTCGGCTCTCTGGTGGAGATAGTGGGTGTAATTCCCGCGGTAGACTTCCAAACGTTTGGATTCCATTTCCCAAACGACGGCGGCGAAGCTGTCAATAAAATAGCGGTCGTGGCTCACCGCGACTATGGCGCCGGGGAATGATTTGAGGAAGTTTTCCAGCCATTCCACGCCATAAATATCGAGGTGGTTGGTCGGTTCATCAAGTAGCAGGACATCGGGTTCTTCCAGCAGCAGGCGGGCAAGCAGCGCCCGCGTTTTTTGTCCGCCGGACAAGCGCGGCAAGGGCATGTCATGGTCATCGGCGGCAAAGCCAAGGCCGGTCAGCACTCGCTTTATCTTGGTCTCATACATATAACCGCCGCGCCGTTCAAACTCGGCCTGCAAGGGACCATAGGCGGCCAGGGCGGCATCGCGCTCTTCGGCATCAGCCATCGCCTGCTCCAGTTCGGCAAGTCGGGCTTCCATCGTCCGCAAATCGGCAAAGGCCTTCAGCTGCTCTTGCCACAGGCTGTGCGTTCCAGCCAATTCCGGACGCTGTGGCAGATAGGCGGCGCGCGTATTCCGGGCGCGCGTCACTTGCCCTTCTGTCGGGTTATCAATGCCAGCCAAAATGTTTACCAGGGTGGTTTTGCCGGTGCCGTTGGGGCCCACCAGGGCAATCCGCGCCTTAGCTGGAATCTCCAGGCTGATGCGGCTGAAGACTTCGTCGGCGCCATAAAATTTGCTTAGGCCGCTGGCGGCAAGAAGGGACATGGGATGACTTGAATCGTTTCGCTGACAAAACGAGTCTCATTATAGCACAGGCAGCGCAAGCGCAAAGCCTCGGCCTATGCTTGCCGCTGTTATTCCGCGCTTTACCGCCACGTATGTCAGGAATTTTAAGCGATCAGATTTGTATGACCGAACGAAGGCGATATAGAATGAGATTAAATTAGGGTGAAAACAATGAACACAAAATCAAAAAATCGCCAGCGCCTCGCTTTACTTCAAAGGCTGTTAATCCTGCTCGCTAGTTTGCTGGCGGCGGCTTGCACCATTAGCATCGACAACATCAGCATTGACTTTGGTCAATCGGCCGAACCGACCCAAACGGCCAAGCCAGCGCCGACCGCTGTCCGCATACCGCCGACCGTCATCTGGGAGAATGACTGGAACTTGGCGCGCGGCGCCGCTGGCGGCTGGTGGCGGGTCTATTTCAGTGAGCCGAGCGGCGACAGCGACCCGTCAGGCTATGTCGGCGGCATGGATGCTGTGCTTGCAGAGGCGATTGCAGGTGTGCGGGATACCTTGGACATCGCCGCCTTTGAGATGAACAGTGACCTCATTTATCAGGCGGTCCTCGCCGCTCATCAGCGCGGCGTTCGGGTGCGGATTGTGACCGATGATGAGCATGGGCTGGAAGATGAAAAAGACGCGGCGCTGCGCGATTTGAAAGCCGCCGGCGTCGCGGTCGCTGATGATGGGCGCAGCGCGCTGATGCACAACAAATTTATGATTATGGACGGCAGGACAGTCTGGACTGGCTCATGGAATTACACGGTCAACGGCACCTATCGCAACAATAACAATGTATTGGTGATGGAACATGCGATGGCGGCGGCCGCCTATCAAGCCGAATTTGATGAGATGTTTATCCGCGGCGAGTTTGGCGGGCGTTCAACTGACGACGGCATCGTGACCTTCGGCGAAAACGGCGCTGAAGCAAGCATCATCTTTGCGGCGGAGGGCGACGAAATCCCGGCGCTCGCCGCCGAAATCCAAAAGGCGGAACACAGCATCCGTTTTATGGTCTTTGTCTTTTCTTTGGATGAACTGGCGGGCGCTATTCTGGAGATGATGGCGGATCCCGATATTCGCGTGCGGGGCATCTTCGAGAAACGGAACAGCACGGCCACTTGGAGTCAGCTGCCGACGCTGCACTGCGCCGGGGCTGACATACGGCAGGATGGCAACCGCTACACCATGCATCACAAGGTCTTCATCATCGACGACGACACCGTGATTACTGGCTCATTCAACTTTTCCAACAGCGCCGCCAGGAGCAATGACGAAAATATCGTGATCATCCGCGAGCCAAACATCGCCCGTCTGTATATTGAGGAATGGGAACGTTTATGGGACAGCGCCGAATATCCCCAGCCGGGCAAGGTCGAATGCAGTTAGCCGCTGTTTTGGATGCGCTTTCGCAAATGCAGCGGCGATTTTTTCGGCAGACGCTCAATTTCGCCGCGCGCTTCTAAATCCAGCTGGACCGTCTTGACGTACCAGCGGACGGAGCCGGGCTTTGGGAAGAGCGCCGCCGGCGCAGCCTGTTCCGCCAGTCGGGCGCGCACCTTGGCTTCCAGCGCGGGAAAGGTCATCCACTCATCGGTCGGCAAGGCATGCAGCATCGCTTCCCGAATGAGTTTGTACTTTTCTGCCTTGAGATTTTGACGGTGCGCTGGATGATTGACGTTTCGCGCTTGAATGCTGGACATGCTGTCGGCTCCTTTATCGCTAAGAACTGTCATGATGCTGCTGCAAGCCGCTCATACAGCCGCCAGGCATCGGCGCGGCGGCAAAGCTCGGTGCCGTCGGTCATCACGGCGGCGCTGCCGGCGGCGATGCCAAAGCGCACTGCATCGGCGAGCGCGCGCCCGGATGCCAGGCCCATCACTATGCCGCCTACCATGCTGTCGCCGGCGCCTACTTTGCTTTGGACTTTTACGATGGGGGCGCGGATATGAACACAGTCGCTTTCGGTAATCAGCGAAGCGCCGGCGGCGCCCATAGACACCACCATCACTTCAGCCAGCCCTTCGGCAATCAGCCGCCGCGCCACGGCGCGGATATGGTCTTCATCCTGCACTTTCTCGCCGGAAAACAGTTCGAGTTCATGCAGATTGGGCTTCATCAGATATACTCCCTTGCCAAAGGTTTTATTCAGCGCCTCGCCGGCCGTATCCACAATCACGCGAATATCGCACTGGCGGGCATAGCGGGTAATTTCGCCATAGAATTCCACTGGGACGCCGCGCGGCAGGCTGCCGCTGGCAACAATGTAAGCTGGATTCAAGTCGAAGACCGTTTCCAGGCAGGCGATCCACTCATCGGCGCGCAGCTCTGGGCCGGGCATATTGAAGCGATACTGCAATGCGGAGCTTTCTTCATAGACAGCAAAGCTCTCGCGGGTTATTCCCGCAATCGGGATCGGATGATTGGCGATGGCCTCATCCGTCAGCAGCTGGGTCATCATGGCGCCGGTATGCCCGCCGGCCGTGAATACGGCGGTGGATTCGCCGCCCAAAAAGCGAATGGCGCGCGAAACGTTGATGCCACCGCCGCCGGGATGAAACCGCGGCGACGCGCAGCGCAGCTTGATCTCCGGCGCGACCGATTGAATGCGCGTGCCGACGTCCAGCGCCGGGTTCATCGTAAGCGTAACGACTTTTTCCATTCTGGCGGCGGCTCCTTGGGTTTTAGAAATGGCTCCTTTGAGTTTAACAGCCAGCTTTATGATTATCCACTGCGCCCGACAATTATCGGGTTACTTTCGACCGAATCTGTCTTATAATCCGCATGAACGGATTCGATAATGATGAAAAGGCAAGATGGATGCAGGTTTATCTCATTCGGCACGCACAATCGGAAAACAACGTTCTGACCCATGAAACGATGCACCGCCGCAAAGCAGAACCCAATCTGACGGAACTCGGCTATCGGCAGCGGCAATTGCTGGCGGATTTTCTGGCGCAGGCCGATGGCTTGGAGATGACGCATCTGTACACCAGCGCGATGTACCGTTCCATGCTGACCGTCGAGCCAGTCGCCAGGGTGCTTGGCCTCCGGCCGGAGGTCTGGGTAGATCTCCATGAAAAGGGCGGGATGTTCCAGCGTCGGAACGGGCATGTCGAGGGGTTTCAGGGCATGACGCGCGCCGCTATCTTGAGGGAATTTGCGGATTATCAGCTGCCGGCTGCGGTTTCGGAGCGCGGCTGGTATGATGTTGATTTGGGCATGGAGCCCGAAACGCACAGCTTCTTCCGCGCCATCAAGGTCGCCCAAGGTCTGCGCGAGCGCAGTCATACCAACGATGCGCTGGGGCTGATTTCCCATGCCGGCTTTCTTGATGTGCTGCTCAAGGCGATTTTTGACCAGCTGCCTTCCCGCCCTCATACCATGCGTTATTACCATTACAATACCGCCATCACCCGCATTGACTATCGGGAATCGGGGCCGGTTTTGCATTATATGAATCGGGTTGATCATTTGCCGGCGGCGATGCGCTCGGCATAAAACGATGAGGACAAGCCTATGACCGCGCTAGAGGGACAGGTCGCAGTGGTAACTGGGGGCGGCGGTGGCATCGGCAGCGCCATTTGCCGCCGACTGGCAGAAGCCGGCGCGCGGATCATCATTACCTGGCGCCATAACCAGACGAAGGCCGAAGCGGTCGCCGCGTCTTTGCCCGGCAATGGGCATCTGGTTATTCAATCGGCGGTGGATGACAGCCGCGATCAGGCGCAGCTGGCGCAGACCATCGCCGACAGCTATGGGCAGCTGGATATTCTAGTGAACAATGCCGGCATCACTCGCCCGGTGCCGCACGCTGATTTGGATGAACTCAATGATGCGATCATCGACCGGATATTCCAGGTCAACTGGCGCGGCGCCTTCGCCTCGATTCGATCTCTCAAACCCTTGCTGATGGCTGATGCGGGCGGCGTGGTCATCAACATCTCCTCGATTGCCGGGCGCACTGGCGTCGGCAGCAACGTCGCCTACTGCGCCAGCAAAGCCGCGCTGGACAGCATGACGCGCTCTCTGGCGCGGGCGCTGGCGCCGCAGATTCGGGTGCTGTCGGTATCGCCGGGCTGGGTCGATGGCGAATACGCCCGACGAATGCCGCATCGGCTCATCGCCGAACAGGAAACCAAGACGCCGCTTGGTCGGATTGCCGCAGCCGAAGATGTCGCCGCGGCCGTCTATGCCGCCATTGTCCATCTCCGCTTCAGCACTGGGGACATCATCCCCGTCGACGGCGGGAGGCCGCTGGGTTAATGTTCTTCGCTAATCGTCAGGCTGTCCACGATGGCCCATGCTTCGCCGCGCGCCGTCCGCACGTTGACCAGGCCGCCGGACTGCGACTCATAAACCTGCACCGCGACTTGATAATCGCCGGGCAGCAGGGCATCGGCATCGGCTGTCAGCTGCATTTCATGGGGTGAATAGATAACATCGCCCGTTTTCCAGCCCGTCGTCGGCCGCTGATTAAGCTGCGGCTGACTGTCCAGCTGGGCGGCGACCGCGCCAGTTTGATCCAGCAGTTTGGCAGAAATAACATAGTCCCGATCCAACCGCGTTTCCGTCTGCCAAAGCGAATCGACTCGCAAATCATGCCGGTCAAGCGATGCCGACCGCAAAATCATGCCGTTCTCAAAACGCGCCGCCGCCTCGCCTTCACCCAGGCGGTCATAGCGGAAAATGTGCATCTGACTTTCGCCGGTCAGGCCGCCGTCATGCCGATAGACGAAATCGGCCGTCTGCCGAAAATTCAGCTTGGCCAGCCAGCCAAAGACCGACTCATCATCCGACCAGTGCATCAGCCAAACCGTTTGATGCGCTTGCAGCAGCCGCGGCAGCCAGGCTTGATAGGTCTGCGGGTAAAAGTCGCGCTGGACTTTAAGCGATTCGTAGCGAACATCGGCCTCAAGCAGGCGGGCATTCGGCAGCTGTCGCCGCAGATAATAGGCCATCTGATAATCGCCGCCGGCAATGTCCGTCAGCGCCAGATCGCCGGGGACGGCATAGCGCGCGGTCAAATGCGCCACCGTCCGCCAATCGGGTTTGACGCGGTAAAAATCGACTTGAAAGACGCCATAGATCATCAGCGCCGCAATCAAGAGGACACGCGCCGGCTGGCGGATATTCCCCAGCCCCAATGCGACCAGCAAGGCAATCGCCGGCGTCCATTGGTTCAAGCGGCGCGGCTGCAAAAACGGCAGAAATTCATTCACCAAAACTGTAAGCGCCAGGGGTACAGTCAGCCAGAACAGCAGCAGCCAGCTGACCCGATGCCAAATCACCCGAAAGCGACCATTCCGTTGATGCCAAACCGTTACACAGCCAAGCAGCATCAGCGCAATGACCAGCGCCCACTGTTCGGTGAAATACTTGACCTGAATATCGCGCATCACCGCCGCCGACAGGCTGACCGACCAGTTGGCGCCGCGATTGTCCAACTGCTGCCAGCCGACGAAGATCAGCCACGGCAACAAGGCGATGACGCTTATCACCAGGCCAGACAGCGCTTGCTTTTGCCGTTTGCCGCGCAGGGCGACCAGGGCATACAATCCCTGCACGATGCCGACAAAGGCCGTGATGTAATGCGTGTAGATCATCGCCATCGCGAACAGCAGCCACCAGCCATAATCGCCGCGCGCCGCCCGCCGAATCCAGCGCAGGAAAAACCACATACTGCCTGACACGGCCAGCGTCAGCCAAGTATAATGTCGGACTTCCTGCGCCAGAAAGTTCTCCGCATCGGCCAGCGCCAGCATCAGCATAGCCAGTAGGGGAATGCTATCAATCTGTTGGGCCTCACCGCGCCTGTGCCGCAGGACTTCCCGCGCCAGCTGAAAAATAACGGCCAGGCTAAGCATAGACGGCAGTACGGAGAACCAGCGCAGGGTCAGTTCGCTGTGGCCGGTCAGCTGACTCCACAGGCGGAGCGCGCCAAAATACAAGGGCGGATGCGTATCGCGCGCCAAGGATTCGATCAGATTGGGGGACCAGGCATGATAAAAGGCATAGCCTTCGTCAACCCACAAGCTCTGGTCGGCAATGTGCAGAATGCGGGAAGAGGCTCCCAGCAGCAAGACCAGGACAACCGAAACCCATCGTGTGTTCGACATAAGCCGCCTGTTCATCATCGAGATGCGGTGTGGCATTTCTGGGGTTAATCAACGGCATTCAATAGCTGTTTGTTGTACGCCAATTTAGTCGCCATGTCCAAATCGCAGTCTTTTTTGGTCAGCCGATTTCAGCTTTTTGTCAATTACGCTTTTGTAGCTTTTCATAATTTCATAACCGATAAAATTTCTGTCGTTCTCTTTCGCTACTTTTAAGGTCGTTCCACTACCGGCGAAAGGATCGAGAACAACATCACCCACAAAAGTAAATAGCCTCACGCAACGATAAACAATCTCCTCTGGCATAATGGCGCTGTGGTCGCCAAAAGCGATATCGTTCTTCCCAGGGATCGGCAGCCGCCAGACCTGCTTGGTGTATTCAACCCATTCCTCTTCAGAAAGCCTGCTCGCCTCTTTGATTGTCTTGGGTATGTTCCTTATTGGCATCCCGTCTTTGACATAAACTGTAATGAATTCACTGGTATTTTGCGCGTAGAAATTGCGCGGATACGGATAACTGCCGAACATCAGTTTTTTGCTTGGATTGGTTCTGTCCCATATAAAGACATCGTACAAATACATCGCTGTATTTTTTTGATACAAAATGGAATTCTGTATATCCGAATTGAGGTCAAAAACATGGCGATTGTAATGAGTGGAATAGTCCGCCTTTTTCATTGGCATAAGCGGCGTGTTGATGACCAGTTTTCCATTGGGTTTAAGCGCCCGTTCGCACTCTCGCCAAACCTTCAGCAGTTCGGCGATGAACTCGCGATAGTCATTCAAGTCGCCAATCTGTGATTTGTTCTTTTCGCTGTGGTTTTGCTTTTGATAGCCGTCTCTTGAGTAATCTTTCACATTAAAATAGGGCGGTGAAGTAACGATGAGATCGACAGATTCATCGGGAACTTCATCCATGCGCTGTGCATTTTTATAAAATACTCGATTCAAATACGGTTTTGTATCCATCGTCTACCATCATCAGCAAGCTTCGGAGCAAGCTGCTTTCTACACGCCATTATATCCCCCATTATACTTCAGAAACAAAGAACAAACGGACTATCGGCGCCTAATTTTGGAACAGGTTCATCATATAATCCATCGAGATGCCCTGCGCTTCCAATTCGGCCTTGAGCTTGCGCCGCGCGTCGTGGATGAGCTTGTAAAGCGCGTTGCGGTTGCTGCCCATCCGCTCGGCCAAGACATCCATCGGGATGCCCTTGAGCGCAACGGCAACCAAAGCCTGATACTGCCGTTCAGTCAGCGCATCCTGGAAGGCGCGCTCGATCTTCTCCATCACATCATCCCGCTCGGCGGCTCTCTCTGGAGTAGGGGCGGCCGATGATGCCATCTGACTCGAAGTCGGCAGCAGGTCGCCGTCGGCCGTCAGTTCATCCAGACTGAAATCTTTGTAACGGGCGCGGCGCAAATCGCTGATCGCCAGGCGAATGGCAATTTTGTTCGCCCAAGTCGTAAAGCGGCTTTCGCCGCGGAAGTTGTCGAGATTGTCCATCACCCGCAAGGTCGCGTCTTGCGCCAGGTCTTGCGCCATCTGCTGGAGTTCAATCGCCGCCAGCCCGCGCAAATCGCTGCGGTCTTGGCTAAGGTAAAAATAGATGCCGCGCTGGAGCCGCTGACGCAGTTCTTGCAGCGCATCGGTTTGCACAGCTTCCGCTTCATCGCGGAGTTCTGCCAGCCATTGTTCATTGCTGCGCTCTGTCATAAGGGCATACATCAATCAGATTGGTGAACATCAAGACTGTCCCAATCATACCGAATAATCTGGAAAAATTCACCAGCAGAACGCGCCAGCTTATCGCCCGTCGGCATTTTATCACCTCGCGCCTGAAAGGTGGGTCATTATGTACAGTGATATTTTCCGACAGCAGCTTGGAATGGAGCCGCAGCGATGAACAACAGACCAAAACCCCCGAATCATGTGACCGAAGGCGGCGGGGATGGGAAAAAGAACGAAGACGGCAGCAAATCACCATTTGGGAATCCAAATGCCCAGCGGATGTGGATCATCCTCGGTATTATTGTCCTGGTGATGTTTTTGCTGGTCTTCAACGGCCGCGCCGGCAGCGGCTTTGCCAACAGCCTGGCTACCAACCAACTGGCAGCCGATATTCGTCAGGGGCGGGTGGAACAGGTCGTCGTGCGGGGCAGCACCGATGTGTTTGTCACATATACGGACGGCACCATGGAAACCGCCTATAAAGACCCAGCCACCAATTTCCATGAGCAAATGCGCGCTTTGGGTGTTGCCGACACCACCTTGGCCAACCTGACCCATTATGACCAGCCCGGCGACACTTCGCATGCGCTTATCTTCCAGATTATCATCGGCGTCGTGCCAATTCTGATTATTGTATGGTTCTTGTGGCGGATGATGCGCTCGATGCGCGCCGGGCAAGACCAGGCGATGAGCTTCGGACGGAGCAAGCCGCGGGTTTCGCGCGATATGGAACGTCCGCAAGTGACTTTCACTGACGTAGCCGGCGCCGAAGAAGCCAAGGAAGACCTCAAAGAGATAGTCGAATTTCTGAAGGAGCCAGAAAAATTTATCCGTCTGGGCGCCCGGGTGCCCAAGGGCGTCTTAATGGTCGGCCCGCCTGGCACCGGCAAGACTCTGATGGCGCGGGCTGTCGCCGGGGAGGCTGGCGTGCCGTTTTTCAGCATCTCCGGTTCAGAATTTGTGGAGATGTTTGTCGGCGTCGGCGCCAGCCGCGTCCGCGATCTGTTTGAACGCGCCAAAGCCGAAGCGCCAGCCATCGTTTTCGTGGACGAGATCGACGCCGTTGGCCGCCATCGCGGCGCCGGGCTTGGCGGCGGGCATGACGAACGCGAGCAGACCCTCAACCAGATCCTGGTCGAAATGGACGGCTTCGACAACGATACCAACATCATCATTATCGCCGCCACCAACCGCCCCGACATCCTTGACCCGGCGCTGCTGCGTCCGGGACGCTTCGACCGCAAGGTGATTATGGACAATCCCGATGTCAAGGGACGTCAGGAGATCCTCAAGGTGCATTCGCGCGGCAAGCCGCTGGCGGCCGATGTCGACGCCGAGGCCATCGCCAAAATCACCGCCGGCTTCTCTGGCGCCGACCTTGAAAATCTGGTCAACGAGGCGGCTATCCTGGCGGCGCGGCGCAGCAAGAAGTCCATCGGCATGGGCGAAATGCAGGAAGCGATGGAACGCGTGGTGATGGGGCCGGAACGCCGCAGTCGGGTGATTTCGCCGGAAGAAAAGAAAAAAGTCGCCTATCACGAAGCCGGGCACGCCCTCTTGTTCCATCTGCTGGAAAACACCAGCCCGGTTCATAAAATCACCATCGTTTCGCGCGGGCGCGCCGGCGGTTATGTGATGCCCTTGCCTTCCGGCGATGACATGCTGGTCACCCGCGAGAAATTTGAGGACGACATCGTTGCCGCAATGGGTGGACGGGCCGCTGAAGAGATTATCTTCGATCAGTTCAGCACCGGCGCCAGCAATGATTTGCAGCAGGCTACCCGCATGGCGCGGGCAATGGTGACACAGTTTGGCATGAGCGACCTGCTGGGGCCGCGGGCCTATGGCAATGGGCAGGGCGCTGTCTTTTTGGGGCGCGAAATCTCCGAGCAGCGCGATTACAGTGAATTCTATGCCCGGCAGATCGATGATGAGGTCAAACGCATCCTCCAGGCAGCCTATCAGCGCGCCAAGGATCTCCTAAATGAACAGCGCAGCAAAATGGAAGATCTGGTCGCTATCCTCATCGAACGCGAGACGCTGAATGCGGAAGAGTTTGTTGAAATTGTCGATGGCGCCGCGCCGGCCGCGAGTTTTGTTCAAATTGACGAGTGAATCAGCGCTGCTCTCAAAGATGCACCGCGCGGGCCTGCCGGTCTTTCAAATCAGAAACAGCGAGACAAAAAATCCCCTGTTCTATTCGCAGTTCAGGGGATTTTCGTTTTTGCGGGTTGGCATCAAGTCACGCGGTGACAGGCGACGTAGTGATCCGGGCGCACTTCTATCAAAGACGGGTCGGGCTCTTGATGGCACAGGTCAAAGACCACTGGACAGCGCGTGTTGAAGTTGCAGCCAGTCGGCGGATTGGCCGGGTTGGGCAAATCGCCGGAAATAATGATGCGCTGGCGATTCTCCTCCACGATGGGATCCGGCACCGGAACCGCTGAAAGCAGCGCTTGCGTATAGGGATGCTGTGGATTGTCATAGACTTCATCCACTGGGCCCAACTCGACGATTTTGCCGAGATACATCACCGCTACCCGGTCACAGATATGCCGAACCATACTCAAATCGTGGGCGATAAACAGATAGGTCAAGCCAAGTTCACCCTGAAGCTCTTCCATTAGGTTGACCACCTGCGCCTGAATCGACACATCCAGCGCCGAAATCGGCTCGTCGGCGACGATAAAGCTCGGCTGCAAGGCCAAGGCGCGGGCGATGCCAATCCGCTGACGCTGACCGCCGGAGAACTCGTGCGGATAGCGGTTGATAAAGTAGGGGTTCAAGCCGACGCGCTCCATCAGCTGCTCAACATACTGCTGACGTTCTCTTTTGCTGGCGTACATTTTGTGGATTTGCAGCGGCTCGCTGACAATGCTGCCGACCGTCATGCGCGGATTCAAGGATGCAAAAGGGTCCTGAAAGATAATCTGCATCTTGCGGCGCATCTGCCGCAGCTGATTGCCGGTCATGGTGGATAGTTCCTGTCCCTCAAATTTGACGCTGCCTTCGGTCGGGCGATAAAGCTGTAAAATCGTCCGCCCGGTGGTGCTTTTGCCGCAGCCAGATTCACCGACCAGCCCCAAAGTCTCGCCGCGGACAACATGAAAGCTGATCCCGTCGACGGCGCGCACAGCCCCCACCTGACGCTGGAACACAATCCCCGACGAAATCGGGAAATGCTTCTTCAAACCCGTGACTTCCAGGATATGGTCATCCGGATTCAGCTGTTTGTCTTTTACTCTTGTCATCGTTTCACTAAACATTTTGCGCTGCCTCCTCGCGGATGTCTGCCCAGCAGGACATGATATGGCCATCCCCCTTGGCGCGGGGAACTGTCTCCAGCGGCGGACGATCCGTCCAGCATTTTTCCAAGCCCAAGCGCTCGCGCGTGTCACAGCGCGGCGCAAAAGGACAGCCAGTTGGCTCATTACGCATATCGGGCGGCGAGCCTTCAATTTGAATCAGCTTTTCCTCGCCGCTGGAATCCAAACGCGGCAAAGAACCCAGCAAGCCGACCGTATAGGGATGACGGCTGTCGCCGAATACTTCGTGGGATGTCCCGGATTCCATGATTCGCCCACCATACATGACTTGGATGCGGTCAGCGATGCCGGCAACCACCCCTAGGTCATGGGTAATCCAGATCATAGCCATGTTAAATTCATCTTTAAGCTGCTTGACCAGTTCGATAATCTGCGCCTGAATGGTGACGTCCAATGCGGTTGTCGGCTCATCGGCAATCAGCAGCTTGGGATTGCAGGACAGCCCCATGGCAATCATCACGCGCTGGCGCATCCCGCCGGAAAACTGGTGCGGATAATCATCCAGGCGGCGATAGGCGTCGGGAATGCCGACCATATCAAGCAGGTCAGCCGCCCGCTTGCGCGACTGTGATGTGTTCATGCCTTCGTGCAGCTTCAGCGATTCGGTAATCTGCGTGCCAATCGTCAGGACCGGATTCAACGAAGTCATCGGATCCTGGAAGATCATGGCGATTTCCTTGCCGCGAATCAGCCGCATCTGGTCAGGCTTCAAAGTGATTAGGTCGCGGCCCTCAAAGTTGACGCGGCCGGCTTCCACTTTGCCCGGCGGACTGGGGATCAAGCCCATCACCGCGAGGGAACTCACGCTTTTGCCGCTGCCGCTTTCGCCAACGATGCCCAGGGTTTCGCCTTCTTCAAGGTCATAGGAAACGCCATTGACGGCGTAGACCGTGCCTTCTTGCGTATAGAAACGAACAACGAGGTCTTTGACCTCCAGTAGTATGCTCAAAGCGCTGCCCTCCTCACGGAATAAATTTCTATTCCAAACATATAGAAGCAGGTACTATGTTTGACTTACAGCAAAAGAAGCCCTGCTATACTTGGAAAATAATAATAGACGCTGCATTGCGCGATTTCAATATCGCTGTTTCATCATATCATTTGCCCTTAACCTTTTTCCGCCATTACCGCTTCTCCAGCAGGAAGAGGTATTCCTTTACATATTGAGGCCGCGTCGGGAGATTGCGGCACGCTCGATAGGTATTGTAGCGGGTCTCAAAAAATGAGAGTTCGCCTCTGCTTCGCAGTTCCGATATAAACCGCTCCTTTTTGATAAAGCCTTCACTATTATACGAGATAAGAAAGAAACGGGCATCCAAGCTGTCCAGCGTCTTAAAGAACGCGCCGCTGGCCTTTTGGGGCTTGTTGAAAGGGCTTCTCTGCCAATCTGTCGGAATGCCGCTGACCCTGCTTGCCGCCGACGGCAGTTTATAATGCAGAATTAAGTTTAACATAAAATAGTTTGAGCCGTAAGGATGCTGATTGTATGGCGGGTCAAGATAGGCGACATCGTATGAACCGCCAATATCGGCGGCGAATCGGAGGGCATCGCATTTTGTAACGCGGACATTACATTCAGCATCAGAAAATATCGGTTCAGGCACATCAATTTCGCCTTTTATCCGCGTCAATGCGTGTCGCCCCTCGCCGCCAAAGGCCCCAATGCCTTGTCGATTTTTATAAAAGCCTTTGAATACGCCGCCGGTATTGTTGTGGATTGAGGCGCGGACCAGCAGCGGCGCCAGGAAAAAGACTTGCATCGAATCTTCAATGTCGTCAATATGCTGGCGCGCGGTATCGATAAACTCGGCATTGCGGCGAGTAAAGAATACCCGTTCGCCGGGCTGGATGTCATCGTCATGGCATGGGGCGTAATGCTTGGCAATCAGGCCGCGCCGCCAGTCTTGAGCGATTTTATCCATCAGCGTCGTTCTCGCTTCATAGTAAGCCACTTCATCAAAATCAGAGCGATTGGCAAGATAGCATCGATTGATGACCTCTGTATAATCCTCAAAGTCGTTGCTGACAAGATAGCTGGCATGGGATTTCATCAGGCGGGACACCGCGCCGCTCCCCGAAAACAGATCAAGACATGACAGATAAGGCTTGCCAAGCCGGGCCTTGATTTGATTCAGCCCGCGTTCAATCGACGGCAGCAAGGCCCGCTTATTGCCGATATAAGTCAGCAAATCATCGGCAAAATAATCCTTGCTTTTTATCGGCAATGCGACTTGTTTCACGGCTGTTCGCATGTCAGGTTTCCCGGCGATGCGCTTTTAGCTGGCGAACGAATGCCGCCGCGTCAAATGAACGACCAGCCGCGATTGTACCAGGCATGCCCAACATTTGCCAATTTCGCTTATGAAGACGATTGATTTCGCATCTTTTGCCGTTCGGCTTGATACCAGCGAATGGTTTCGCGCAGTCCGTCGCGGAAATTGGTTTGTGAGACAAAGCCGAATTCGCGTTTGGCCCGCGAGACATCCAGCTTGCGCCGCGGCTGACCGTTCGGCTTGCTGGTGTCCCAATGCAGTTCGCCCTCAAAGCCGACCTCATCGGCGATCATCTCGACCAGATCGCGGATGCGGATTTCAAAGGCGCTACCCAGATTGACCGGCTCGCCCTTGTTATAGTGTTCGGCGGCCAGCGCAATGCCCTGCGCCGCATCGCGCACAAACAGAAACTCGCGGGTTGGCGAACCATCGCCAAACAGGCTGACAAACCCAGCGCCCCGTTCTTTGGCATCCATCATCTTGCGAATGACATCAGGAATCACATGGGCTGATTTAGGGTCAAAGCTGTCATGCGGCCCATACAGGTTGACCGGCAGCAGGTGAATGGCATTATAGCCGAATTCCTGACGATAGGCCTGGCTTTGCACCAGCAGCATCTTCTTTGCCAGTCCATAGGGCGCGTTGGTTTCTTCGGGATAGCCCTGCCATAAATCATCTTCGCGGAAAGGAACTGGCGTGAATTTGGGATAACTGCAAATCGTGCCGATGCCGACAAATTTATCCACATTGGCGCGGCGGGCATATTCCAGCAGCAGCGCGCCCATCATTATATTGTCATAAAAGAACAAGCCGGGGTGAACACGGTTGATGCCGATGCCGCCGACGTTCGCCGCCAGATGAATCACCATGCTGGTCTCTGGATAATCGGCAAACAGGCGAGTGACGGCCGCGCTTTGGCGCAGGTCATAATCGGCGCTGCGCGGCACAATGATTTGGCCGGCCCCTTTCGCCCGCAGTTCTTCGACGACGTGACGTCCGAGGAAGCCGGCGCCGCCGGTCACAATCACAGACTGCTCATTCCAAAAATGACTGCACATTGGCTGTTCCCCTCAACTGTCGGCATGGCTAAAAGTTCACAATGATATACACGAATGAGCCGCATCTTCTCAAATGTGACTACCTGGTGTTCCGCATACACATTTTCGGCAAGCGGCTGTATGATACCCAATATCATCATAGCAGAAAGGCAGTCTCTTGGAACGGACACTGATTATTGTCAAACCGGACGCGGTGCAGCGCGGCTTGGCCGGCGAAATCATCAAACGTTTTGAACAGCGCGGTTTAAGGCTGATTGGCATGAAGCTGCTTCAGGTCAGCCAAGACCTGGCTGAAAGGCATTATGACATCCACCGCCAACGGCCCTTCTTCAAAGATTTGGTCGCCTACATCACCTCGGCGCCGGTGATCGCGCTGGCGCTGGAGGGCAGCGACGCGGTCAGGGCGGCGCGCATGACCATCGGCGCCACCAAACCGACCGAAGCCGCCGCCGGCACCATCCGCGGCGATTATGGCCTCGAAATCGGCCGCAACCTGGTGCATGGCTCGGACAGCCCGGAAAATGGCCAAATCGAAGTCGCCAACTTCTTCAGCGACGCCGAACTCATCAGTGGATGGGAGCGCAGCGCCGACCCATGGATTTTTGAATAAGACAAACTTGACAGGCGCCTGGTCAAAGGTTACATTGGACTTATAGTGAGGAAGGCGAGGGTTTGATGGCAATCGAGAGAATGCCCATTACTCCCGAAGTGGTTGCTTGGGCGCGGGAACGTGCCGGGTTCGGGTTGGCTGATGCTAAGAAAGCTTTCCCTAAAATTGCAGAATGGGAAAGCGGCGATGCGTCGCCCACTTATCGTCAGCTTGAAGACTTGTCCGACAAATTCAAGGTGCCGGTCGCGGTGTTCTTTTTCCCCGAACCGCCGGAACTGCCTCCTATTGAAGAAACATTTCGAACACTCGGTCCTACTCAATTTGACGAAATCTCGCCCCAAATCCGCCTGCTGCTGCGTAAAGCGCGCGCTTTTCAGATTGGACTTGATGAATTAAACCAGGGCCGCAACCCGGCCGAACGTTTAATTACGGGCGACCTGAACTTTCGACCGGACGATCCGGTCGAAAGCATCGCCGCCCAAGTGCGCGATTATCTCGGCGTATCATTTGAAGAGCAGTTCAAATGGAAAGATGATGATTCGGCCCTCAAAGCATGGCGCAAAGCCTTGCTTGATGTCGGCGTCTATGTTTTTAAGGATGCGTTTGGAAAAAAACAGAATAATTACTCTGGTTTTTGCCTGTACGACAGTGAATTTCCAATCATCTATGTGAACAACTCGACAGCCAAGACGCGCCAGATTTTTACGCTTTTCCATGAGCTTGCACATCTGCTCTTCCATACCAGCGGCGTAGACATATTCCAAGAAGATTTCATTGACGGCCTAGCGCCTGACAAGCGACAGATTGAAATCATCTGCAATCGACTGGCGGCGTGTATTTTGATGCCAGAGGACGTATTTGACCAAGAGCTTGCCAAACGGCCTCATTCCGAATCATCAGAGGATAAAGCAGCTGCGCTGGCGGGCCTGTTCGCCGTCAGCCGAGAAGCTGTCTACCGCAAGTTTCTCGACCGCAATCTAATCACTAAAGCGGAGTATAAACACAAGGCGAAAAGATGGGCTGAACAGCAAGACACCGGAGGAAAGAGGGGTGGCGACATCTACCGCAACTGGCTTGCCTATCTGGGTAAGGAATATATTTCTTTGGCTTTCCAGCGATACTACCAGAATCGCATTAGTTATGAGCAGCTTGGGGATTATCTGGATGTCAAACCAAAGAATCTGGACAAGCTGGAAGGCTATCTGTTACGGAGAAACTCTTGATTTACGTATTTGACACCAATGTCTTTTCGCAACTCTTTCGCAGTTACTATCCTGACATCTTCTCCAGTCTTTGGCGGCTGTTTAATCAATTGGTTGTCGATGAGCGAATCACCTCTACCCGCGAAGTCAGGCGCGAGCTTGAAGACTATGGAGATCAAGAATTGCAAAGTTGGTTAAAGACGATAAAGGAGTTATTTCCAACCCCTACGGCGGCTGAAGCTCAATTCGTCGCAGAGATCTTCACAGTAGCACACTTTCAGCAGAACATTGAAGAGAAAAAACTGCTCAAAGGTGGCAAGAACGCCGATCCATTTGTTATCGCGCGGGCGAAAGTGCTAGGTGCCACCGTCGTTACATTGGAACGCGAACGTCTAAACAGCGCTAAAATCCCGAATATATGCAAGCATTTTGGGATAGCTTGTGTTTCGCTTGAAGAGTTTATGAAAAGGGAAAACTGGTCTTTCTAAATGTCTGACGCGAAACGAGACCGCCATGAATCAAGCAGCTGACCGCAAACGGACCCCTTCACCAGCGCTGCTGATCTTCCTGATTTTGCCGCTGCTGGGCATTTTTGTGGCTTTGCTGATGGTCGCGCGGGAAGGTCGGGATTCATCCCAGCTTCAGCCGACCTTTGTTCCGGCGCCCCCGCGAACCCTGCTTCAGTTTGACGCGCCAGACTTTGAACTGCCGCTGCTGGATGGAATGAGCCTGGTATCGCCGTCCGATTTTGCCGGGCGGCCGCTCTTCCTCAACTTCTGGGCGACTTGGTGCGCGCCCTGTGTCCGTGAACTGCCGGCGCTGGAAGAGTTTGCCGCTACCCATGCCGCCGATGACCGCGGGCCGGCGCTGCTGACCATCAATCTAGGCGAAACAGCCGAAGACGTAAGCCGGTTTCTAGCAGAAATCGCTGTGGAAAATCTGCCGGTGGCTCTGGACATCAATCAGGTCGTCAAGGGCGATTATGGCGTGCAGAACCTGCCGACAACCTTCATCATCGACGAAGAGGGCGTAGTGCGTTTTATGAAACTGGGCGAAATGAAGTTTGAGGAAATGGGGCTGTATCTCCAAGAACTGGCGGGAAACCGCCGCGAACCTTGAACCGGACGGCGCAATCATTTTTCGCTTGCGCCGAACCCGAAATTAGGATACTCTCAAAATGAAGCCGCCCGCGGCTTTTTATGGGTGTTTCCTGTGGCAGTGGGTCGCCAAACCTTTAAGCTGCCACAGGAAACCGCAAAGTAATGAAAACCACAAGGGTTTTCGCTTTTTAGTGTACCTCATAAAAACGCCTCGCGGAATGCTTGCGATAACGCATACATTTTGTGGAGGTGTCCTGATGAGTAGGGCAAAGAAGTTTTTGCTGTGGGTTATTGTTATTGTGTTCGCGGCTGCGTTGTGGTCGGGGTTGGCATTTCTTCATAGCAATAGGGATGATGCGCCTATACAAGTAATTCCTTTTACGTTGGCTGAATTTTGTGTGGAAGTCTTTTCTTGTACTTGTCCAATGTATGATGACCCACTTCGGCCAGCTGTTATATTTGAGACGTGGAAGAATAAGACACAGGTTGAGTCTACGTTTAAGTTTTGTCTGTTGGATGTTATGGACTGTTCTTGTTCAAAGCCGGCCAGCGAATGGAGGAGTGACTGATGAATACGCTTTTGCATGACCAGCGTTTTATGAAACTGGGCGAAATGACGTTTAAGGAAATGGGACTGTATCTCCAAGAACTGGCGGGAAACCGCCGCGAACCTTGAACTCGGGCCGGCGCAATCATTTGCGACGAACCCGAAATTAGGATACTCTCAGAATGAAGCCGTCCGCGGCTTTTATGGGTGTTTCCTGTGGCAGTGGGTCGCCAAACCTTTAAGCTGCCATAGGAAACAGCAAAATAATGAAAACCACAAGGGTTTTCGCTTTTAGTGTACCCCATGAAAACGCCTCGCGGAATGCTTGCGATAACGCATACATTTTATGGAGGCGCCCTAATGAGAGCCAAGCTAATTGTCGTGGCCATCGCTGTCTTTGTCTTGTGCAGCGCGGCATCAGCGCAGACCTATTTCATTCAAACCAACGCCAGAATCAATTTGAGAAGCTGGTACAGCACAAACAGCCGTATTATCGAAACTGTCCCTTCAGGCACAGCCTTGCAAGTGGTCGGCAAGTTTAACAGGTGGCTGAAGATCAACCGAAACGGCAGTGAAGTTTGGATGGCGGACTGGGTTCCTTACACCCGTATTCAGGCTGGCCCGGGCAATCCGCCTGAACAGCAGCCCTCGCAACCGGACGAGATTGACAATCTTTGCTTCACAGTGCGAACTTGCCGCACAGATGAAGAATGGATCGCCGGGTATTTCGCATTCCAGGAACAGCGGGGCAGCAATGTTCCAGCTGTTGTGAATCAGAATCCTGTATCAGCGCCAAGCGGAGAGTCGGCTGTTGTTGTGAATATCGTTGATGGCGATACCATTGATGTTCGGCTGAATGGTCAAAGAGTCCGCGTGCGCTATATCGGTGTGAACACGCCCGAACGCGGCGAAGCCTGTTATACCGAAGCGACCAATCACAACCGGGCTCTGGTTCAGGGTAAAACCGTTACCCTGGTAAGAGACACAAGTGATACAGACCGTTACGGACGTCTGCTACGTTATGTTTATGCGGGCGGAGTCTTTGTCAATCTATCTTTGGTGCAGGCCGGGTATGCCGAAGCCAAATACTATGCGCCCGATGGCCGACATCGCCAGACCTTTGAGGCTGCCCAGCAAGCTGCTCCGCAGCGCGGCTGTACAACCGCTCCTGCGTCTCCATCATCACAGCCGCAATCCCAAGTTACCTACGTTAGAAATTGCACCCATGCAAGAGAACTCGGCATCGCGCCTGTTCATAGAGGGCATCCTGCCTATCGCCGCGCACTAGACCGCGATAACGACGGAATCGGCTGCGAAACAAGCGCTCCTGCGTCCCCATCACCACAGCCGGCCGAGATTGACAATCTTTGCTTCACGGTGCGAACTTGCCGCACAGATGAAGAATGGGCTGCTGGATATTACGCATTCCATGAACTTCAGCCAAGCGCTTCCACGCGCTCGCAATCACAGCCGCAATCCCAAGTTACCTATGTTAGAAATTGCACCCATGCAAGAGAACTTGGCATCGCGCCGGTTTATAGCGGGCATCCCGCCTATCGCCGCGCGCTGGACCGCGATAACGACGGAATCGGCTGCGAATGAGTTAATCGCCCGGTTTGCTGCTCCGGCCAATTTGTGAAAAGCCGCCGCATCAGCCATAATAATGCCCGAATCCAATTCAGAGAGGGCGAGCATGATGATGGCAGAACGTTCGGAACGTCCTAATGTAATCGTGTTTTTCACCGACCAGCAGCGCTGGGATACGACCGGCGTTCATGGCAATCCGCTTGACCTAAGCCCGAATTTTGACCGTCTGGCGCGCGAGGGCACGGATGTGCATTACGCCTTCACCTGCCAGCCGGTCTGCGGCCCGGCGCGGGCTTGCTTGCAAACGGGTTACTATGCCACGCAAACCGGCTGTTACCGCAATGGGATTCCTCTGCCGCCAGACCGCAAAACCCTGGCGCATTACTTTCGCGAAGCGGATTATGACACCGCCTACATCGGCAAGTGGCATCTCGCCGAGGGCCGCGGCGCGGTTCCGCCCGAACAGCGCGGCGGCTATGAGTATTGGCTGGCGGCGAATCTGCTCGAATTTGTGTCGGATGCCTATGATTTGGTCTTGTATGACAACGACGGGCAGGCGGTCAAACTCCCCGGCTACCGCGTTGATGCACAGACCGACGCCGCCATTCGTTATATCAATGAACATCAGAATCACCCCTTCTTTCTGTTTCTGTCCTATATCGAGCCGCATCATCAGAATCACCGCGATGATTATCCGGCGCCGGTGGGCTATGCCCAAGCCCTCCGCGGTCGGTGGATGCCGCCGGATTTGGCGGCCTTGGGCGGTTCGAGTCATCGGCATCTGGCCGGGTATCTGGGCATGATTAAACGGCTGGACGAAGCGCTGGGACGTTTGCTGGACGCGCTGATAAGCCTGGACCTGCTTGACAGCACAGTCATTCTGTTCACATCCGATCATGGCTGTCATTTCAAAACCCGCAATGCGGAATATAAACGTTCCTGCCACGAAAGTTCGGTTCGTCTGCCGACGGCTTTGCATGGCGGGCCCTTTCAAGGCGGCGGCCGCCTGCGCCAAATGGTCAGCTTGATTGACCTGCCGCCGACGCTTCTGGATGCTGCTGGCATTCCCGCGCCGGCGGACATGCCAGGACGTTCGATTTTGCCGCTGGTCAACCGCGAACGGACGGACTGGCCGGACGAGGCTTTTATTCAAATCAGCGAATCACAGGTCGGGCGCGCCATCCGCACGCGGCGCTGGAAATATGCGGTCGACGCGCCTGACAAACACGGCTGGGACGATTCTGCCAGCGATGTTTATATTGAATCCGAACTGTATGATCTGTTTGCCGACCCATACGAATTGCACAATCTGGCTGGTTATGAATCACATCGGGCGGTCAGCGATGTCTTGCGCGGCCGCCTGATTCAGCAGATGATTCGGGCGCAGGAAACCGAACCGATCATTGAATCGGCGGCGATGCGTCCGACAGAGCAACTTAAGGTCAGCCCTGAAGCTGGCTGGCTGTAGGCGCCGCGCGGGGAACGTATGACTGGCATTCCCATCAGGCGAATTTGCGTGTACTATCGCGCCAGTCGCAAGTTGTCATAGAGGCTGTTCACAGTGAAAACGATGAATCTGCTGCTGACCGCGCTCTTCCTTCTGGCGGCGGCCGGCGGCGCGCGGGCGCAGCAGCAAGCCGTCCCCTTGCCCAATGCCTATCGCATGAACACCCTTGGCGATGAACTGCAAGGCTGGAACAACTGCGGGCCGGCGACCCTCACCAATGCGCTGGTTCACTTTGGCTATGCCGATAACCAGAACCGCGCCGCCAACTGGCTCAAACCCGACCGCGAAGACAAAAATGTCAGTCCGTGGCAGATGATCGAGTTCGTCAACACACAGATACCCGAAATCCCGGTGTATGGACTGGTTCGCTCCGGCGGCGCTATCGAAACGCTGCAAACCCTGATGTTTCATCATTTCCCGGTGATGATTGAAAAAGGCTATACCCCCGAAGGCTATGACTGGATGGGGCATTATCTGCTGATGGCCGGCTATGACAGTTATGTCGATGAGTTCGTCGCCATGGACAGCTTCCGCGGCCCCAACATCCGCTACAGCTATGACGAAATCAATGACAAATGGCAGCACTTTAACTACACCTACATTGTGCTGTACACCGCCGACCGCGAAGCTGAACTGATGGCGCTGCTGGGCGACAGCGCCGATGAGTGGCAGAATCACATCATCGCGCTGGAACGGGCCCGCGCCGAAGCTATTGCCGACTCCAGCGACGCCCATGCCTGGTTCAATATGGGCAGCAGTTTTGTTCAACTGGGCATGTTTGACGCCGCGGCGCAGGCTTATGACCAGGCGATCTCGCTGGGCTTGCCCTGGCGGATGATGTGGTATCAGTTTGGGCCTTACGAAGCCTACTATCATACCGAACGCTACGATGACATGATCGCCATCGCGCGCCAGAATCAAAACGACGGCGGCGGGCATTTCGTCGAGGAGACCTGGTATTATCTGGGTATGGCGCGCGAAGGCCGCGGCGAAATCGAAAAGGCACTGCAAAACTATCAGACGGCGCTCAACTTCAATCCTAATTTCACGCCGGCCCTGGATGCCCGGGAACGGCTAAGGGCGCAAAGCAGCTAAACAGTCTCATGCCGCTTTTTGTTTGCGCCGTGAAACCCCATTGATATATTTGCGCGCCACGATTTGGCTCCAATACAGCGCCAGGACGTGGGGAATGATTAAACCAGCCGCCAGCAAACGCGCGCCAGTATTTGAGAAGGAAAGTATGAACTTTGGCAGCAGAAGAGAACTTGGCATGAGCATAATGCACATGATCAACCCTACAGCCAGGGTAAAGCGCCTGGAACACCGAATTGCGCGGTAGATGACAGCCATTCCTGCCTCCATCGCAGATCCGACAATCAATCCAAAGGGTACACCAATTATAATGCCATACAATCCACCCATTAAGGCATGTGCCAAGATATTGTCACCATCCAAGAGGTGATTCCTTTTTTCTGCAGTCCATGCCACTTCATGGAAGAATATCGACAGCGCAATCCAAATTACACAGTACCCTGCGATACGTCCAACGATCCTGAAATAGAATTTCACCCAATAGATCATGTTTTGCCTTTTGGTCGCAAGCTATTCTATTACGTTTCTCTAAGCCAATGCCGGTGTCAGGTACGGCTCATTGACCGCGAGCAGTTCATCGACCATCGACTGAATCTCGGCCAGTGAGCAGACGGCCGCCGACAGGGGCGAATAGGCGACTGCCTGGTAAATCAGTCGCCGGTCGCCATTTAAGATGCCTTCAACGGCCATCTCTTCAATCTGCGAATAGAGGTTGGTCAGCGGCGCGACCGATGTCGGCAGCGGCCCGACGGCCACCGCTTCCAGTCCATCGCGCGATGCCCATACCGGCACCTCAACGCAGGCTTGGCGCGGCAGGTTATCGACTAGGCCCCGATTGGGGACGTTGCCGTTGAACTTGAAGGGGCGTCCGCCTTCCATCGCATTGATGATATAGGCGGCGTACTCGTGGCCGCGTTCAAGCTCAATGTCTTCCTGCTCAAACCAGGCATGAATGTCATCGCGCCAGTCATGCTCGCGCCGTTGATATTCTTTCAGGATATAGGCATGGTGTCCCGGATTCCAGTTTGTGCCGTGCGTGGCATATTTTTCGATCAGGTCGGGACGTTTGCGGAACCACCAGTTGTATTCGGAGTTGTGGCCGCTGGATTCGGTGACGTAATAATCAAGCGCCAGGTACATTTCATTGCGGACTTGTTCGGCATTGTAGATTTCTCTGTTAGCCGCGATGGCCTTGTGAATCAGAGGATAGGCATCCTCGCCCTTCCAAGTGTATTCGA
Organism: Phototrophicaceae bacterium; assembly: GCA_965243515.1. Lineage (GTDB taxonomy): Bacteria > Chloroflexota > Anaerolineae > Aggregatilineales > Phototrophicaceae > UBA6055. The sequence goes on from OZ251572.1 coordinate 243,180, forward strand.
TGAACCAGGCGGTATGATTGATGCCGGCGCAGGTATAATGAATCTCTTCATAGGGCGCGCCAATCCAGTCGGCCAGCATCTTGGAGGTGCCTTGCACACTGTGGCAGAGGCCGGTCACTTGAATGTCCGTCTCGATGTCAATCGCGCGGCAGAGCATGGCCATAGGATTGGTGTAATTGAGCATAAGCGCGTTGGGGCAGACCCGTTCCATATCGCGGGCGATATCGACCATGACTGGGATGGTGCGTAAGGCGCGGAAAATCCCTGACACCCCGCGCGTGTCGCCCACGTTCATATCGACGCCGTATTTCATCGGGATTTCGATATCGTGCCGCCAGACGTCTGTCGAGCCAACCAGAATCGTCACGATCACATAATCGGCATCTTTCAGCGCTTCAATGCGGTTCATGGTGGAGGTCACGCGGGCGGGATATTTGCCGGCGGCGATGATGCGGCTGACGGCGCGTTTGGCAAAATCAAGCCGTTCGGCGTCGATGTCCATCAGCGCGATTTCGGCGCCTGCCAGCAACGGGAAGGTCAAAATATCGTTGACGAGTTTGCGGGTAAAGCCGAAGCTCCCGGCGCCGATAAAGGCAATTTTGGGCATAGTGTCCTCTCCAGATGGTATGGCATTGGATTAGATTGATATTATAAACGCGCCGCGTCCGAAATAAAAGCGCGGGATTTGCGGCGGCACCGTTTATTTTACATGTTGACAAATTTTTGATATATTAAATAAACTTATGCAACTTAGGGAGGCGTCAACATGAAATACGCTGGGCGAAAGATCGCCAATTCATTTTATTTGCCCAAACATCCCTTTTTGCGCGGGATAGCCAGTTTGATGGATTTCACGGGTGCATTAAACCGCGATGCGATAGAACAGATTCTTGAACGTTCAAAGGCTGATGCCACGCAGTCTGATACCGATGTCATGCAGTCCGATGCTGATGCCATACGTTCAGATTGGGAAGCTGTGGGCGAAAACTTGTGGCGGGCCATCAATGAGTACGAGAAGCAAATCAAAAAAGGGAATAATGCGTCGTGAGCGGCGAATACCCTTCGGATGACAAATCTCCTGAAGATGACGGTCTCGCAAAAATTCCAATATCTCCTGAATTACTTGAAGCCATACCTGAAGAAAAACGTGAAGAATTGATTCAGCAGATTAGCGAGTATTCTCTTCAAATCGAACATTTTTCGGGGCCTTTACCGCCTCCAAAAATAATTAAGGAATATCAACAGGCTGTGCCAGGCAGTGGTGAAATTATCTTTGACAGCTTTGCACAGCAGCAAAAGCACAGAATGGAAATGGAAAAACAAAGTCAGCAGAATACAGCGGAAATGGAGAGGTATCTGCTCACAACTTTTATTCAACGCGAAAGGCTTGGAATGTGGCTTGGTTTTGTATTGGCTCTTGTTATGCTGACAGGCAGCTTCGCAGTCATTCTGTCAGGGTTTAGCACGGTGGGTCTGATAAGTGTATTTGGCTCTGTTATATCAATAGCTGGTGCATTCGCTTACACTCGATATAGTAGCCACAAAGAACGCGAGGCGCGCGAAGATTCGGAAAGTTCATTGCCCCCTAAACTGTCCGACGGCAGCGGTAAAGCCGAAAGATAATCCCCCCTACACAATCAGCCCTTCCAGGCGGTCAACCAGATTTTCCAGTACTTTGAAGGTCTCTTCAACGGCTTGCGGCGTCGACATATCCACGCCGGCCGCCTTCAGCGCATTAAGCGGATAATCGGCGCCGCCGGCCGCCAGAAAACCGAGATAGCGTTCGACGGCGTCGTCATCGCCGGCCAGAATCGCGTTGGCCAGAGCATGGGCCGCCGAAATGCCAGTGGCGTACTGGAAGGTATAGTACGGCTCATACAAATGCCCGAACTGCGCCCAAGTGCTGCCGGTGCGGCGCGGGTCATCGCTCATCGTGTCGCCGTAACCTTCGGCATAAAATTCGGCCATGATTTCGTTGAGCATATCGGGGGTAAGCGGCTCGTCATTTTCCATCCGCGTATGCACCTCATATTCAAACCGCGCCAGCGTCGGCATGATGAAGAAATAGCGGTGGATGTTGTCCATAGCCTCTTGAATCAGCGCCAGTTGGAAGCCGCGGTCATCGCTGCTGGCAAACAGATGCGCCCGCACCATCGCCTGATTGAAATTGGAGGCGACTTCGGCCGCGAACATAGAATAGCCGCTGTAGATGAAGGGCTGATGCCGCCGCGTGTAATAGCTGTGCATGGAATGCCCCAATTCATGCGCCAGGGTGCCCATCGAACTCAAGCTGCCGTCAAAGCTCATCATAATGAAAGGGTGCGTGTCATAAGACCCGTCCGAGAACGCGCCTTCGGATTTGCCGTCGTTGATAGCATAATCCACCCAGCGCTCCTCAAGGCAGCCGCGGCGAAGCTGCTCGACGTAGGCCTCGCCCAAGGGGGCCATGCCGCTGGCGATTTTGTCGACGGCCTCGTCAAAGGACAGCTGCGGTTCATTGTCGGTCAGCGGCGCCCATAAATCGTAAGGATGAATCGTCTCATAGCCCAGCGCCCGCCGCCGAACGTCCCAGTAGCGATGCCAGGTTGGGATGTGCTTTCGGTACGTATCAATCAGGTTGTGGAAAACGTCGACTGGAATGCTGTTGGGCGAAAGTTTGGCATGCAGCACGCTGTCATAACCGCGCAGGCGCGCCATCACCACATTGCGCTTGACCGATGCCAGATAAGTCGCCGCCAAGGTATTGTTCATCTCCAGGAAGCGGTCGGCATAATTCTCCCAGGCCGTCTTGCGAATTTGTCGGTCGCTGTCCGAAAGCAACTTGTCGCGGGCGCTTTGCACCAGTGGCCGGGTTTCGCCGTCGCTGCTGCGGGCTGGCGCGAAATTCATGTCCCGATTGGTCAGGGCGCTGCGGATGCCCGCGATGCGGTTCAGCGGCTCTGACAGCATCCCCAGCACAGCTTCAACCTCGCCTGAAAGCACGTGTTTTTGCGTACGCAGCAAATTGCTGATGTAATGCTGATAGAGCTTGAGCGCATCTGCCTCGCGGGTCCATGTTGAGAGAGTATCGCGGTTCATCGCCAGCAGTTCGGGGTCGGCAAAGGCGGCGGCGGCCATGTACTGCCCGACGAGGCCCTGCGCCTGCCCGACCATGCCCTTGATGGCCTCGTGATGGCCGTCGCATTCCTGCCACAGCTCCGGGTACATATACACTTTCCAGACGCGCCGCGCCAGCCCAGAGGAGAACTCAAACCATTCGGCCAGGCGAGCCGCACTGTTGGATAATGTGCCTTTATAGCTTTCGATATCCTTGAGCGCGGCGGCCGTCGCCTGATACTCTTCGCGCCAGGCCTCAAAGGAGGGGAATACGGATTCGTGGTCCCAGGTCGATTCGATGGGAACGTCTTGGCGGGTGGGTACAGTTGACATTGAGTTTCCTTTTTGTGCGCTATGGGGTAAATGACGGCGTAAAGTATGGCTACGACTGCGCGGCGACTTGCAGGGCAAGCGTGATGATTGAGGCGAGCGCGCCGGAGCCGATCACCGCTAGCCCGATAAGCCACTTGATGTTCTTAATGTCCGCCCGCAGTTCTGCATTATCAGCCCGAAGTTCTGCAATATCCGCTTTGGTGGCGACATGCTGATAGCTGGCTTCCAGCGCGGCCAGCCGCTCTCCGGTGGTGCGCGTCATGTCTGCTGTTGTCATAGTTGATTGTTCGCCTTTTGCTGTAAAGACAGCATAATACAAATGCTGCCAAATTACAGAAACCAGCCGGAAAGCTGCAAGTAGCATTTATACCCGCGCGCTAAGGAAAAGCGCAATAGGGTCCCCTGCGGAATGATTTCCAGCGGGTCGTCGAATCCTTTGTGTTTGACGTCTAATATCACTGTGCCATCAACTATGCCATCATCAAAATAAAAATAACGCGCTGCGTCGTCATCCTCATCCTCATCCTCCTCATATTGATACGACGCCTTCTTATACAAGGGCTGATTGAATCGCCAAAAGCCGGTGCTGTATCCCGGCAGACCGTCAGCTGGGGAGACGTAACCCTTTCTTCTCTCCGTGAATCGAATCAGACCATTGAAAAGCGCGCTCGGATGAACAGGAGGCCAATGAACAGGAGGCGCATGAACTCGCACCTGATTCAGTAGAAAGTCTTTTAATTCAGGCTTAGGTATTGTTTGGATATACCGTTGAAATCCCTTGATCCGCATATCTTCAGTGTGCGGCGGGTTTTTATTCGGTACATCTTCTAGTTCTAAGTCCCAAATATGTCCTAAATCGAAATGTGTGTCCATAGGGTGACTATATCTACCGGAATCGACGGGCAATAAACGAACTCTTCGACTAAACACACCTTGAGTATTTGAGACTAACCCGCCTAGACAGACTCCCCATCCCATTTTCGTTTTAGCGACAATCAAAACCTGCACCATAACAGCCTCCTTGCGCGTCCTTTCCGGTCGCTTGATGATAGAATACGATTATAGCATAACACTTATGATTCAATGGGCACCTTATTATGATTGTATATGCTTAATTTTCACCCCTAACTGTTTTTTCAGTTCTTCGGCGACGAGAGAGCGATGGCAGGCTTGCGGATGCTGCTCGACGCAAAACAGCGCCAGATGACGCAGCGGCCGGTCGGGGGGATATTGCGCCAGCTGCCTGGCTTTGTCCACTGTCTTTTTGGCCTTGAATTTGTTTTCAGGCTTTCTTTTGTAGGCCTTCAAAATATCCCGCCTGTAGGCCTTGATGAATGGCTTGCTTAAGGTCTGCCGCTGACGTTTGCTGACATTGGCCTGTTGGTCGGCTTGGCTTTGCGCGGCTCTTATTTCAGGGCTGGGCGCGAGTTCCTTGAGGTGCGCGTAGGCGATGCCCATTGTATTCAGCTTGGCTTGCAGGTAACTGCTGTTGACGAATTTATATTTGGGGCCGCGCATGCCGCGCCGCGCGCGAATATCAATGAAGAGGTCGATTTGGCAGTCTTGCAACGCCGTAAAGAACCCGTCTTCACTAAAACCATAAACGCCGATGGTAAATATCGTTAGGCGCTTGTTCATCAGAACAGGGACTCTTGATAGATCATATCAGGAAGTTCCGCCTGCGACTTTCGCTTGCCGTCTTTGTCAATATGAACGACGTTAATCTGCTCTTGTTCAAGGGTCTTGCTGATAACGTAGCTTCGATGACAATTTTGCGGTTCAAGCTCACTGCACATCAGCGCCATTCGATAGCCTCCCGAAAGGCCGTTCCGCAAACGCGAAATGCCCTGCTTGTAAAAATCTTTGGTCTCGCATTTTTTGGGGTCTAATAATGCTTTCTTTCTGTCGGGGCTGTAACTGTAGCAGTCAGGATCATCGGGTCTTCCGCCCAGGGTATCGCCCATGAACACATAACGAATATCGAAATGTTTGAGCCTTTCAGATAAATGGGGTCTGTCAAAATCCGTATAGTACGACGAATAGGGCGATGACCGAACATCCACCAGAACGTCGATCTCGTATTGTTTCAGCAGCGCGGCGAATTCCTCTATGGTGCGTCCGCCATAGCCAATCGTGAAAATCTCATTCATGCCCTGTTTCTCATTCGATGCGCCAGTCAAAGGGCATGATAAACTGCGCGCGGCTGGTCATCATCTCGATATTGTCGACCGTATATTTTGCCAAGGCGGCCGGGTTGTTTTCGGTCAGTTGAACGCCGATGGGCTTGCCTTTGTCTCGGATCAGCACAGAAGGCGCGGTCGGCGGCAGATGGGCCAGTTGGCGGGCTTTGCTGATGGCGTCCTGCAAACTGCCGATTTCATCGACCAGGCCATGTTCTATCGCCTGCTGGCCCGTCCAGACTCGGCCGCCGCCGATAGCATCGATATCTTCCCTTGTTTTGCCGCGGCTTTCGGCCACCCGCGTCAAGAAGCGGTCATAGATGTATTCGACGCTGCCGCGGAGCATCTCGCGCTGGGCATCGCTGAACTTGCTTTCGCTGGCGATGATGTTGGCATTGTCGCCGCGCAAATAGGAAACGGCGTTAAAGCGCAGCTTCTTGAGCAAATCACTGTTGACCAGCTTGCCCACAATGACGCCGATGGAGCCAGTGATGGTGCCGGCCTGGGCGACGATCCAATTCGCTGGAGTGGCGATATAATAGCCGCCAGAAGCCGCCACGCCGCCCATAAACACGACCAGCGGCCGCGATTTGGCAAATTCATCCAATGCTGATGCCATCGATTCCGAAGCCGATGCCGATCCGCCGCCGCTGTCGATATAAAGCGTCAACGCGGCGCAGTCCGGGTCTTTCATCAGGTGACGCACTTGCTGATTGAGGGTGATGTCGCCCAGCCGCTCGCCGCCGACAAAGGGGACGGGGATCGGCAAATCACTGGGCGGCGCGGAACTTTCGCCGTCGATGATCATGCCGCCGGCGTAGATCACCGCGACATACTTTTGGGTAAAATCGCGGGCGGGCAGGTAAATCTGCTGACTGGCTTCTTCCCACATCGTAATTTTGGTGATGCCCAGATGCTCAACCAGGCGCTCTTCGTTCATTATCCCGTCGACATAGCCCTGTTCGAGAGCGTCATCGCCCAGATGAACGGCTTGGTCAATCATCCGCTTGACGTCATCTGGCTTCATTTTACGGGTGGCGGCGATGCCGTCGATGATCGTATCAAAGGTCGAATCGAGCAGCCAGTTGATTTGCTGACGGCCTTCAGGGGAGGGTTCGGCGCGGGTCAGGGCATCGGCGGCGCCTTTGTAGGGTGAAATGGCGACGGTGTCAAATTGCAGACCGACCGCTTCCAGTCCGGCTTTCAAAAACACCTGCTGACTGAACAGGCCGGCAGTTTCCAGCAGCCCGCCCGGCGGCAGCAGAATTTCGTCGCATGCGCTGGCGACATAATAATCCAAGGTGCGATAGCCGGGCGCGTAGCTCAAGGCGCGTTTGCCTTTTTCGCGCAGGCGCATGATAGCACCGCGCATCGTTTGCAAGTTGGCGATGCTGGCCGAAAGGCCGCGAAAATACAGGATAACGCCAATTGGCCGCGGGTCATCGCCGATTCGCTCCAGGGCATCGACGAATTCCAGCAGACTCATCGGCGGCGGCCCCAAGATCTGGCGCTGAATCAGGTTGCGCTCGGCCGGCAGCGGCGGGAACTGCGATGGGACTTTGATCATCACATAATCAATCGCCTTGTGACGCTGACGCTGCATATTGAGCAGATTGACGCTGACTTGCTGGAACAATCGCTTTGTTTTTGACATGGCTTTCCTCCCTCATTCTGCATACGGCTGAAGCGGCTCGCGGGTTGCGCGGCGAGACTTTGATCTTGATGCGATTACCCAGATGTCACTGGCAATGTCATGATGCTGCCGGCGGTTTCTATCATTTGGGCAAAGATCCAGCCTGTATTCACTTGCACCCAAGCGCCGTCAGCATCGCGCCCAATGGCAGCCGCCTCTTCACCCCGTCGGAGACCATCAACGACTCCGTACGCCGCATTCGGCCCCCGCCGAACATTGAGGCTGGTCGTCGATACGATGATGATCGTATTTTCTGGCTTGATTGTGGTTGTGTATTCAATCGCGCCAATAGCGCAGGCGCCCTCTTGCGGTCTCTCCGTGCCGACCTGATCGGTGTCTGGGCAGTATTTCTCATCGGCGGCGCCAATCGCCGGGCTGTCGACCATGAGTGGATAATGCGCTGTCGAGCCGTCCTCTGGCTCAACCCGCGCGCCCAGCCGCGGATTGCCGCTGAATGCCGGTGAACACGAGCCGTCTTCAATGAGATTGCCGATATTGTCATTCAATTCGCCAAAGCAGTCGCCGCCGGCGATGATGCTGTTGTACAAGTTGACCTCGGCGCTGACGCCCATATAAATCCCGCCGCCCTGGCCGGCTGTATTATTCGCCAGGGTAAGGTGCGTAAGGGCCGCTGGGTAATTCCCATCCACATAGACGGCGCCGCCTCTATAGTCAGCCGAATTGCCGCTGAAACTGCTGCTGCTGATGTCCATCTTCCCGAACCAGTTATGAACCGCGCCGCCGATCCCCTTGGCCCGGTTGTCGATGAAACTGCTGCCACTGATGGTCACCGTTCCTGTTTTGCTGCTGACCGCGCCGCCAACCGCAGCCGCGTTATTGCTGAAACTGCTGCCGCTGACCGCCAGCCGTCCGCCCAAGCTGTTGAGGATCGCGCCGCCATCTTCGGACGTATTGCCGCTGAATCTGCTGTCAATGATGACAAGCGTTCCCTCATAATTGCTGACCGCGCCGCCAAGAGCGACGGCCCGGTTGTCGATAAAGCTGCTGTCATTGATGGTTAGCGTGCCTTCATTGTGGATCGCGCCGCCATATTCATCGGCCACGTTGTGAATGAAGCTGCTGTCGCTGATGGTCAGCGTTCCTTCGTTGTAAATCGCGCCGCCGAAAGCGTCGTCTTCTTCCATGATGAGATGACCTTTGTATCTCGCCATGCTCCTGGTCAGGGTCAAATTATGGATGGCGACCGTATTGCCCTCTTCTATGTAGAAGATGCGAAAGCGATTGTTCCCGTGTACCGTGTATCCCTTGCCGTCAATGGTCATATCGGAGGTGATTTTGGGCGGATCCCATTGAAGCCCGGTGTTCGCTGACAATGTAATCGTATCAGCGCCCTCGCCGGCGGGACATCCTTTCACAGCTTGATCCCGGTTGGCGGCTTTGATGGCATCGATCAGACTGCAATTTTCATTGACGACAATATCGGACGCATAGACCGGCGCCGCCAGCAGAAGCAGGACAAACACAATCGCTGTGAACAAAGCTGTCATCTTTCTCATATTAAATCTCCTTGCCTCTGTGGTAAAAAATGGTTCAAATTCGCTCGCCCAGCCGCCGAATATGCTCAATCGTCTGCGCGATGCCGTCTGTTAGCGGCGTCTCATAAATCATATCAAAGTTCGCTTTGAGCGCGCGGTCATCAAAGCCGGCTGGGAAGGGCAGCGGATTGTCCCGCACGGTGATTTGGGCGTCGGGCAGGATGCGCTTGGCGATGTCCGCAAAATCAGACACGCTAGTAGGGGGCTGTCCCAGATTGAAGCCAAACGCCCCATCCAGCGGCTTTTCGGCCGCCAGGATAAACTGCCGCGCGACGTCAGGCGCGAAATGGAACTGCATCTGGCCGCTAAAGGCAATCGCATAGGGCTGTCCTTTGACGGCGGCCACTAGCGCATGGGTTGGTTCGCTAGTCATGCCTTGATCGCGCCCGACTCCGTAGACTGTGTAGGGGCGCAGGCATGTGCTGGAAATGCCGTGATCGTCAAAATAGACTCGCGCGGTTTGTTCATTGCAGACCTTGTAGGCGCCGTAGAGGGTGCGCGGCGCCGGCGGCGCATCATGGGCGATGAGGCCGGGCGGATAATCCTGCGGCGGGCCATAAACACCTATCGACGAGGCATAGGCGATATGTTTGATGTTATGCTCGCGGGCGGCTTCAAACACGTTGACTGTGCCTGTGACGTTGACGGCGGCGCCCAGCGATGGATTGGCGCGGCACATCGGCACCTGCAAGGCGGCCAGATGAATAACATGAGTAATCCCATGTTCGGCAAAGACGGCCTTCACCGCTTCCGCGTCGCGCAGGTCACCCGATACAAACTCAATTTGCTGCTGCTCTTCGGCCGACATCAGCCAATCGAGGCGATGACGGTCGCGGCTCTGGTCAAAATTGACGGCCTTTTTGCCGCTTCGCGTCAGGTAATACAGCGCCCATGCGCCAATGCAGCCCATACCGCCAGTGACAAGGTAGGCAGCGCTCATCATTAAGCCTCGACCATGCGATTGACCAGCCGCCCCAAGCCTTCCACTTCCACCGCGTATTCATCGCCGGGTTTCATCCACTGGCGCGGATTCATGCCCAAAATGACGCCTTCGGGAGTGCCAGTGCTGATGAGATCGCCTGGATTAAGAGTCATCACGCGGCTGGCATAAGCGATCACCTCGGCTGTGGTGAAAATCATATCGGCCGTATGGCTGTTCTGGCGGAGTTCGCCGTTCATCCAGCCCTTGATGGTCAGATTTTGCGGGTCGGGGATGTCGTCGGCCGTCACCACATAGGGCCCCAGCGGCAGGAACTTGTCGAGGGTCTTGCCCAGCAGCCATTGGCCGCTTCGCATCTGCAAATCGCGTTCGCTAAGGTCGTTCATATTGCAGTAGCCCAGCACATAATCAAGCGCCTCATCGGCTGTGACGCTGCGCGCGGTTCGGCCCATGACCACGCCCAATTCCGATTCATAATCGACGGCGCCCCAGTCGGCTTGCAGGGGGATGTCTTCATTGGGCGCGGCGAGGGCGTTGTTGAACTTGCTGAACAGCACTGGATATTCAGGCGCGTCCATGCCGGATTCGGCGGCGTGTTTGCGATAATTCAAGCCGACGCACAGAATTTTGCCCGGGTTGGGGACGACTGGCGCATAGGTCAAATCGGCTTCGTCGAGATACAGAGCATCGTCATCGGCCTTGGCCGCGAGTTCGGCCAAGGCCGGCAGCGCGTCAAGCCCCTGGGCATAGACTTCGTCGGGGGTCGCTGGACAATCGCCGGCGGCGGCCCGCGCCACATCCAAAATCCCGCGCGCGGTCTTGATGCCCAATCGAATGCCGCCGTTTGAATAGTAGCTGGTGAGAATCATGTTTATCCCTCTTTCATTTTACTCATCTATGACAAAGCCCGCGCCTGCCGCGCCGACTTTTTCGACTGCATTAACTCTAGTGTAACGCGATTTGATGGGGAAAGGCAAAGGCCGTTTTAGTCGCTGACGTCTTCGGCCTCAAAGCGCGCTTCATCAAATTTCAGCACGCGAAAGAATTCAGCATAGTCGACGCCAACCTGTCGGCCGTTCTCGCGGCTCCAGTGCAGCACCGATTTTTTGGCGCCGTTTTCAAAATCTTCGCCGTCGCCCAGCTGCGAAACATGCGCGCTCAAGGCGGCCAGCTTCAGGTCAATCGCGCTGCTGATGTCGTGATAGTGCGTCGGCTCAAGCGACAGGTTCAGATACAGTTCGCCAATTTTATGCGGTTCATAGCCCTCATCCAGCAGTTCGGGAAAAATCGGGCGGGTTTCGGCGCTGGGAAAAGCGGCATACAAAGTCGCTTCACCGGCGGCGCGATGGTCGGGATGATTGATGTACTGATTGCGGACAAAATAGGTGGTTGGGTCTTGGCAGACGACGCGGTAGGCTTTGGTTTCGCGGATGATGCGGGTGAGGTCGCGCCGCAGTTCCATCGAGGCTTGCAGCGCGCCGTCGGGATAATCGAGGAAACGAACGTCGCTCACACCAACTTTGACGGCCGCGGCCAGCTGCTCGGCGCGGCGGATGTCGATGATTTGCTGGCGGCTTAGATCGGGATTGTTGCTGCCGCTGCCGCCGTCGGTGACGATCACATAGGTTACGGCCGCGCCTTCGTCCCGAATCCAGCGGGCGACGCTGCCGGCGACGCCGAATTCAATATCATCGTGATGGGCGGCGCTGACGACAACCGAATAGGGCGCATCGCGGCGGGGTATCGCTTGCAGTTGGGCAGGTTCGACAGCCATGAGTTGTCCTCGTCTCTGTTTGATGAAAGGCCCACTGTTTGACGCGCTGGCCGGCGGGTTTTCTTACGAAGTCAGCCGCTTGCCAAACTGTCGCCTTGGTAAAATAGACTAAAATTTGCACTCTTATTATCCCCTATCTTCAAGTATAGTGTTGCCATATTCAACCCTGGGACAAATGATATGCCTCGCAATTCTCGCCTGTTCTGGGCAGTTGGCATCGGGCATCTGACGAACGACATCTTTGCATCTATGGGGCCGGTGGTGCTGGCCTTCCTGGCGGCCGGCATCCTGCCCATGAGCAACATCCAAATCGGTTTGGCCGTCAGTCTGGCGCAGCTTTCCGGCGCCTTGACCCAGCCCTTTTTTGGCATCCGCGCTGACCGCACCGGCGGCCGCTGGATCGGGTCATTGGGCTTGGCTTTTCATGTCGGGATGTTCACGCTGGCGGTGGCCTTGGCGGCATTCACCAGGCAATACTGGCTGATGTTCGTTCCCTTCGTGATTTCCGCCGTCGGCAGCGGCGCCTTGCACCCGGTCGGCGCGCTCCACTCTGCCGAAGCCAATCCAAAACGGGCTGGCACCAACATGGCGCTCTTTTTTATGATGGGGCAGATCGGGCTGGCGCTGGGCCCGGCGCTGGCCGGCATTTTGCTGGACATGGCCAATCCGAATGCGCCGGGGGATATGGCGCGGGCTGTCGGTCTGCCTGACTTTGGCGCTCAAGGCAATGTAATCCCGATACTTGTCCTCGCGCTGGTGTCGATCCCCGGTATTCTGCTGATGGCGACCAGCATCCCGGCGCATCATCGGCAGCGTCTTGAGCCGAACAAGCGCAAAACCGACCAGGCGAATGCGCGCCAAGGACATTTTCCGGTGAAAGCCTTTGTGATTTTGGGCATTATGGTCATTCTGCGCGGACTGGGGCAGCCTGGCTCGGTCGCCTTTATCCCGGTGCTGTTTGAGCAGAAAGGCTGGGATCCATCGGCATACGGCGCGATTACCAGTTCATTCTGGATCGCCTCGGCCATTTCCGGGCTGGTCTTCGGACGGCTGGCGGACCTGTTTGATCGCCGCAAGGTGATGATGCTTAGTATGCTAAGTTCGGCGCCGGCCTTTTTCCTGCTGCCTTCATTCGACGGCGGATTCGCTTTCGCGCTGGCGATTGCGGCCGGCGGTCTGTCAGGCGGCGCGCACAGCATCATCGTGGTATTGGCGCAAGATTTAATTCCAATGCGAAAAGGCTTTGCCTCGGGGGCGATCCTTGGTTTTATCTTCGGCACCGGCGCGGTGGGCAGTTTGATGATCGGCGCCATCTCCGACCAGATTGGCTTGACAACTACCTTCCAAATGGTGGCTTTTCTGATTGCCGCCGCCGGCATCCTAAGCCTGTTTCTGCCGCGCCAGACCAGCCAATAGCCAACGCCATGCCCAAGCTGCTCTATATCTCGATGATGCGAATGCCAACGGAAAAGGCGCATGGGCTGCAAATCATGCAGAACTGCGAGGCCTTTGCCGATGCCGGCTATGAACTGACCTTATGGGTGTCCAGGCGCTGGAACACGCGGCGGATGCGCCAAGTCAAAGACCCCTTCGCTTATTATGGCGTGCAGCCCAACTTCACGATTCGCTATCTGCCCTGCCTTGACCTCTTCCCCTTGTTTCCGCCCAATGGACGCGGCGCTCGGCTGGCCTTTTATCTGCTGCTGCTGTCGTATGCGCTAGTGATGACCGCGCTGCTTTTAATAACCCGCGCCGATGTCTATTACAGTCGGGACGAGGCTTTGCTGGCCATTTTGAGTTGGCTGAAGCCCCAATCGGCGCTGGCTTATGAGGCGCACTTGCTGGCCGCGTCCAAGCGCGGCGCGGCTTTGACCCGTTATGTCGTCGCCCGCGCGGGCAGCGTCATCGCCATCACACCGCAGCTTCGTCAGGATTTGATTCATCAGCGCGGCGCCCAGCCCGAACGCACGCTGGCCGTCCACGATGGCATCCGCCGGGCCCGTTTCGCCAGTCTGCCTGATCAGTCGGCGGCGCGGCGGCAGATCGGCTGGGATGAGAGCGCTTTTATCGTCGGCTATGTCGGGCGTCTGCATACCGTCGGCATGGACAAGGGCGTCGGGACGCTGATACAGGCTTTGTCGCAAGTGGATGACGCGCATCTGGCGCTGGTCGGCGGGCCTGATGACATGGCGGAAGGCTTGCGCCGGCAATGGCGGGAACTGGGCTTGCCTGATGAGAGATTTTTGTATGCCGGCCATGTGCCGCCGGCCGATGTCCCGCGCTATCTGTGCGCCTTTGATGTCTGCGCCATGCCTTTACCGCGCGCCGCCCATTTCGCCCACTATGCCTCGCCGCTCAAGCTGTTTGAATACATGGCCTCGGGCCGCCCGACGGTCGCTTCTGATTTGCCGGCCTGGTCGGACGTCGTCCGCCATGAGGAGACGGCTTTGCTGGCGCCGCCGGGCGAAAGCGCCGCTCTGGCCCAAGCCATCCGCCGTCTGCGCCGCGACCCTGCTTTGCGAGAACGTTTAGCCACGAATGCCAGCCGGCGCGTCATGGCGCATTACACTTGGGCCGCCCGCGCCAAAAAAATCCTGGCGCATATCCAGCAGGCGCGAACTGCGGATTGAACCGCTCATTTTGGCTGCTATTGTATAATACAATCTAAACGTTAAGCCTGGAAACAACAAGTAAGATGAGACGGATGAACCCACACAAAACGCTGTATCAGCAGGCGATGGATTATGCCTTTGATTATCTCGATACCCTGCGCGAGCGGCCGGTGTATCCGACTGAAGCCGCGCTGGCGGCCTTGGATGCGCTGGATGAATCGATGCCAGAGCAAGCCACTGAAGCGGCGGAGATTCTGAAGCTGCTGCATGATGTCGGCTCGCCGGCGACCACGGCGCAGGGAGGCGGACGCTATTTTGGCTTTGTCAACGGCGGGATCATGCCGGCCGCGCTGGCCGCCCGTCTGCTGGCGGATGTCTGGGACCAAAACGCCGCGCTGTATGTGATGTCGCCGATTGCCGCCAAATTGGAGCAGCTGTGCGAGGCCTGGCTGGTCGATTTGTTCGCTTTGCCGGCCGATACCGCCGCCGGCTTTGTCAGCGGGACATCCACCGCGAACTTGTGCGGCCTGCTGGCCGGACGCAATGCCATTCTGCGGCGGCAGGGCTGGGATGTGAACGCGCAGGGGATGTTCAATGCGCCGTCGATTCGGGTTGTGATGAGCGCCGCTGCCCATGCCGCCGTCCGCAAGGCATTGGCCATCATCGGCGTCGGCGCCGCGCAAATCGACATCATCGCCGCCGACAGCCAAGGACGCTTTGACGCCAGTCAGCTGCCGCCGTTGGATGACCGCACCTTGTTGATTTTGCAGGCCGGCAACGTCAATTCCGGCGCTTTTGACCCCTTTGTCCCGCTATGCCGCGCGGCGCGGCAGGCCGGCGCCTGGGTGCATATTGACGGCGCATTTGGCTTGTGGGCGCGCGCCTGCCAGTCCACCGCGGACTTGACCGATGGCATCGAGTTGGCTGATTCATGGGCGGTCGATGGGCATAAAACGCTCAACAGCCCTTATGACAACGGCATCGCGCTTTGTCGGCATCGCCATGCGTTGGCAGGCGCTTTGCAGGCCGATGGCGCTTATCTTCAGTTCAGCCAAAACCGCGACGGCATGCTGTACACCCCAGAGATGTCGCGGCGGGCCCGCAGCATTGAACTGTGGGCATTGCTCAAATCGCTCGGTCGGAGTGGCATTGACCGTCTTATTCACCAGCTTTGCCAACGCGCGCGGCAATTCGCCGGCGAGCTTGACAAACGCGGCTTCCGTATCCTCAATGATGTCGTCTTCAACCAGGTATTAGTCGCCTGTGATACGCCCGAACTGACCGCCCGCACCCTGCAAGCGATTCAGGCGGAGCGCGTATGCTATTGCGGCGGTTCGCAATGGCATGGCGAGCCGGTCATCCGTATTAGCGTCTGTTCCTGGCGGACGACTCCAGCCGACGTCCAGCGGTCAGCGCAGGCCTTTGTCGCCGCTCGCAGTCAAGCCTGACTGTCGGATGTGAAAGGACGCGAATACTCGAAAGTCTTTATTGCGGAGTGTACCCTTTTGTGATACGATAGCTGGGTTATGTTTTTCCTGCTTTCCTGCGAGACTGCTCTGCATGAAACGACTCCAATGGCTCCTTGTCTTCCTGGCTCTTGCGCCAGCGCTTCTCTTTGCCTATACTGGACAATTCGCCCGCCTAATGTCCGATGATGATTGTCGCAATGTCGAAGCTCGTGATCGAGGCGCTTGGGACGCACTGTCATACATGGTCAGTCAAGAGGGACGTTATACTGCATTCCTGCTGGCAGTTTTAGCTGCGCCGCTTGATACCCTTCTTCCCCAGGTTACACCCGCGGTTATGATTCTTTTATGGCTGATCGGATGGTATGGGCTTGTCGTTCAAGGGCTGGCTTTTTTGAAGATAAGCCATTCGCGCCGGGCGCTTTCTATTATGATTGCCGCTCTCATCGTCGCCGCCGCGAGTAATGCCTTTTATACATGGGAATCACTTTACTTTTATAGCGCAGTCACCATTCATACCTTGCCGATTGCCCTGTTCACTGTCTATATGGCGCTGTCCGTTTGGGTGGCTCCGCGATTGAAAAAAAATATCCCGTCATTATTGGGGATGACTGCCGACGGAGCGATTTGTTTCCTGATTGCCGGCTTTTCCGAGTCGCATGCGGTCCACCAACTCATCTTTCTTACGTTCTGCCTGCTGGTGATTTCCGCTCTTCTGGGGGGGGCTGTCCGCTGGCGTTATGCTCTGGTCTTCGGAGTCAGCTGGCTGACGACGCTGGTCAGCCTGCTCGTGCAGCTGACGTCGTCGGGAATTGCAACCCGCCTGGTAAGAGAGGAACTTAAGTTTGCCCCACCGGACCGGGCGGCATCAACCCTGGTGAACAAAACCTTGAGCTCAAGCTTTGAACATATTAAAGATCCGGAAGTCTTCGCCGGATTTATGATGCTCATAGGAGTTGGCTTGCTCATCGCGCTGGTCACATACAAACCGAGCGCGCAGCCTAAAGCATCGAAACCCCTTGAACTCACGGCGCCGGTCTTATGGCTGGGATTGATTTTTCATCTGGTTTGCATGCCCCTGCTGCGGGGATCCACCAGCGGCCGTCCATATATCGGGGGAGTTTCAACATCAAATGATATTGCCCTCAACATCCTGTTGATCTTGAGTTTTCTGGCCATGCTCTGGCAGCGCAAGCGCATCAACGTCCAACTGCGACAGCGCAGCCCCGGCCGTCTGTTCCTCTGGTGGCTCATGGCTGCCGCGTTTATTTTCGCTGCGCTGTTTGCATTGACGCAAGACGTGGCCATGCACTTTTACTCATCCAGCTACCTGTTCACGAGCGCGCTTGTGTTTCTGGGCATACTGACATCGCTGTATTCAAGCGCAGAGGAGCGGAGATTCAGATGGCTGGCGATTGGTTCATATGGGCTTGGCTGGGTCTCCATTTCGGCGGTTGTCTTTATGATGGTGTATGCAGTCGGATATCTGAATTCGCGGGTACTGGCAGCCGGCGCCTGCCTGCTGGTGTTTTCGGGCCTGGTCTGGGGCGCCTATATTGGCTGTTTAGCCAAACGTCACCTGCCGTTATCGCAAACCGGGCAAGGCTGGATCAGGTTTCTAAAGGCGGGAAGCCTTGCCATTGTAATCATCATCGCGGTGAACCTCTCGATGAGTCAGGCGGCGCTCATCCCCGATTATCAGAGTTTCGCCAAAGTATGGGATGCCAACCACCAAAAGATCATTGCTCTGCGAGACAGTGGACAAGCTGTTATTGAAGTTTCGCCGCTGCCATTGCACCACAACGGCTATTATTTAAGAGGCTGCCCCGGCAAATATTATCGTTTGGCTCCGTCGACAGCGATTGTCACCGAGGACGGCAGGCGTCTGTATCCCCATTCCTGATTGAGGCAAACTGTCGGTTTCGCTGCCAGCGAACAGGCATCTTTCAGATGATTGGCAGAATTCAGCCAACCCGACCATGCCATTGTGTATAAAACCTCGTATCAGCCGTGTATCTGAAAATCGGGAGTGCAAGAGCCGTGTCAACAAATCGTCTACAAGAGCTGCGGGGGCAGATTGACCCGATTAACAACCGACGGGCGGAAATCGCGCAAGACCTCAAAAGTCTTTATTGCGGAGTGTACCCCTTTGCGATACGATAATTGAATTGTGTTTTTCCTGTGAGACTGCTCTGCATGAAACGACTCCAATGGCTCATTGTCTTCTTGGCTCTTGCGCCAGTGCTTCTCTTTGCCTATGCAGGACAATTCACCCGCCTTGTCGCTGATGATGACTGTAACGTCGTCGAAGTTCGCCAGCGGGGTACTTGGGGCGCACTGTCATATTCGATCAGTCAAGAGGGACGTTATGGCTCATTTCTGGTGATGCTGTTAGCCGCGCCGCTTGATACCACGCTTCCTCGAATTACACATGCGATTCTAATGACATGCTGGCTGGTTGGATGGTATTGGCTTGTCGTTCAAGGACTGGCTTTTTTGAAAATAGACCATTCGCGTCAGGCGCTTTCCGTCGCGATTGCCGCTCTCATCGTCGCCGCAGTGAGTAATGCCTTTTATACATTCGAATCATTTTACTGGTTTTCTGCAACTATCGTCTACACCTTCCCGATTGCTCTGTTCACCGTCTATATGGCGCTGGCCATTTGGATGACGCGGCGATTAAGAAAAAATATCCCATCATTATTGGGGATGACTGCCGGCGGAGCGATTTGTTTCCTGATTGCCGGCTTTTCCGAGTCGCATGCGGTCCACCAACTCATCTTTCTTACATTCTGCCTGCTGGTGATTTCCGCTCTTCTGGGAGGTTCTGTCCGCTGGCGTTATGCTCTGGTCTTCGGATTCAGCTGGCTGACGACGCTGGTCAGCCTGCTCGTGCAACTGACGTCGTCGGGGATTGCAACCCGCCTAGCAAAAGAGAAACTTAGGTCTGCTCCACCGGACCGGGCGGCATCAACCCTGGTGAACAAAACCTTGAGCTTGAGCTTTGAACATATTAAAGATCCGGAAGTCTTCGCCGGATTTATGATGCTGATGGGAATTGGTTTGCTTATTGCGCTGGTCACATACAAACCGCGCGCGCAGCCTAAAGCATCGAAACCCCTTGAACTCACGGCGCCGGTCTTATGGCTGGGCTTGATTTTTCATCTGGTTTGCATGCCCCTGCTGTGGGGATCCACCAGCGGCCGTCCATATATCGGGGGAGTTTCAACATCAAATGATATTGCCCTCAACATCCTGTTGATCTTGAGTTTTCTGGCTATGCTCTGGCAGCGCAAGCGCATCAACGTCCAACTGCGACAGCGCAGCCCCGGCCGTCTGTTCCTCTGGTGGCTCATGGCTGCCGCGTTTATTTTCGCTGCGCTGTTTGCATTGACGCAAGACGTGGCCATGCACTTTTACTCATCCAGCTACTTGTTCACGAGTGCGCTTGTGTTTCTGGGCGTATTGACATCGCTGTATTCAAGCGCAGAGGAGCGGAGATTCAGATGGCTGGCGATTGGTTCATATGGGCTTGGGTGGGTATCCATTCCGGCGGTTGTCTTTATGATGACGTATGCAGTCGGATATCTGTATCCACGGGTACTGACAGCTAGCGCCTGCCTGCTGGTGTTTTCGGGCTTGGTCTGGGGCGCCTATATTGGCTGTTTAGCCAAACGTCACCTGCCGTTATCGCAAACCGGGCAAGGCTGGATCAGGTTTCTAAAGGCGGGAAGCCTCGCCATTGTAATCATCATCGCGGCGAACCTCTCGATGAGTCAGGCGGCGCTTATCCCCGATTATCAGAGTTTCGCCAAAGTATGGGATGCCAACCACCAAAAGATCATTGCTCTGCGAGACAGTGGACAAGCTGTTATTGAAGTTTCGCCGCTGCCATTGCATAACGGCTATTATTTAAGAGGCTGCCCCGGCAGATATTATCGTTTGGCTCCGTCGACGGCGATTGTCACCGAGGACGGCAGGCGCCTGTATCCCCATTCCTGATTGAGACAAGCTGTCGGTTTCACTGCCAGCGAACAGGCGGCTTTCCGATGATTGGCAGAATTCAGCCAACCCGACCATGCCATTTGACAATATCAGTGTATAATAAACTTCGTATCAGCCATGTATCTGAAAAATCGGGAGTGCGAGAGCCGTGTCACCAACAAATCGTCTACAAGAGTTACGAGGGCAGATTGACCCAATCAACATGCAAATCCTTGAACTGCTCAACCAGCGGGCGGAAATCGCGCTGGAAATCGGCAAGGTTCAGCAGGAGCTAGGCACTGGATTTTATGACCCGCAGCGCGAATCGGAAATGCTGACGGCGCTCCAGCATGCCAACGAAGGCCCCTTCAGCAGCGAAACCATCAAGAAGCTGTTCAACGAGATTTTCCATGCGACTCTGAACCTTGAAGAACAGGATGCTCGTCAGACGATTCTGGTGCAGCGGAAACAGTCGGACCAGCGCACGGTGATTGAATTTGACAACGGCTTGCGGATTGGCGGCGATGCCTTTGAAATCATTGCCGGCCCCTGCGCTATCGAAAGCTACCAGCAGATGGACGAAGTGGCGGCCGCGCTGGCCGGCCGCGGCCTGAAAATCATCCGCGGCATGGGCTACAAGCCGCGCACCTCGCCCTATGATTTCCAGGGTTTGGGTGAAAAGGGCCTGAAGATCGCCCGTCAGATAGCCGAAAAATACAATCTGGCGGTCATCAGCGAAGTTCTTGATCTGTCACTGATTCCGATGATGGATGACTATGTGGATATTTTCTGGGTGGGCGCGCGCAATATGCAGAACAGCTTCTTGCTGCGGGCGCTCGGCAAACAGAGCAAGCCGGTTTTGCTCAAGCGCGGCTTCGGCGCCACGCTGAAAGAATTCGTCTATGCGGCCGAATACATTATGAGCGGCGGCAACCCGAATGTGATTCTGATGGAACGCGGCATCCGCACCTTCAGCGAATGGACGCGCAACACCCTCGATATCAGCGCGGTGCCCTTGCTCAAACAGGAAACGCACCTGCCGGTGATTGTCGATATTTCGCATTCGGCCGGCCGCCGCGACATCGCCAACTCGCTCGCCCGCGTCGCCCGCGTCAGCGGCGCCGACGGCCTGATGGTTGAAGTTCATCCCAACCCGGACGTCGCCATGTCGGATGCCAAGCAGCAGCTAAGCCTGCCACAGTTCCACCAACTGATGGACGACCTTGAGTCGATCTCATGGCGCGGTCAGCCGACCAGGGTCTAGGCGCGCTTCCTGGCTGATGAACCCGCGTCCGCAGCGACTGATGCGGCATCATCTGAATCGTCATAAACTGGCCGCGGTGATCGCGATTGCCATTGCGGCGCGGGCGGCGGTCTTGCTGGCGTTTCCTTCAGTGTTTGCCTTCAGCGGCGATGACACCGCGATCCACGGCTCGGCCGCCTATGATGAGTATGCGCGCAATCTGCTGGAAACCGGCGTCTACGGCCGCGATATCGGAGTACCCGATTCAGTTCTGCCGCCGCTTTACAGCTATGTTTTAGCCTTTGTCTATCGCCTTTTCGGGCGCGGTTACATCGCAGTTGGCTTGGCGCACGCGTTCTTTGATGTCCTGTCTATCGCGCTTTTGCATGACATTTCGCGGCGGCTCTTCCGGCGGCAGTCTGGCGAATGGATTGGCGCGCTGGCGGCTTTGTTTTTTGCGCTTTATCCCTACCTCATTTTTCAAAATTTGACCCTTAGCGATACGCCCCTGTGGATATTGCTCTTGCATCTGTTCCTTTGGCTGATGATTCTGCTTCGCGAACGGGCGGCCTTTGACCGCAGAATGATTGGGATTGCCTTGGCCGCCGGGCTTGCGCTGGGCGCGGCAACATTGACGCGGGCCTTGCTGCTGCCGCTGCTGCCCTTGGTGGGACTGTGGTTTCTGTTTCGGCTTGGCTGGCGGCAAACCCTGCTTCGCCTGCTGCTAGTGGCGCTCATCAGTACCCTCGCGCTGCTGCCTTGGCTGATACGCGGATTTCAGATTTATGGTGGATTCGTGGCGGTCGCGCTCAACAGCGGCGAGAATTTCTATCAAGGCAGCAACCCGCAGACGATTCCCTTCTTCCGCGCCGGCTATGATGTCCAATGGTCAAGTCCGCCCGCCGACCTGCCGCCAACGGAAAACCGCTATCACAGAAACAATGCGCTGATAGATGCCGGCTGGCGTTATCTGCGCGAGAATCCACAGCGCATCCCCGAACTGCTGCTGGTCAAATTCCAGGTTTATTGGAATGTGCAGGTCACGCCGCTGAACAATCTGCGTCAGGGTGAGCGTCTGCGGCTGGAAAACGGCGAGGCGATTCTGCTTGCCGATGAAGGTTCGCAGACCGGCGTCACGGCAGCGAATGCGGACTATCAAACGAACAGTCTCTTCAATGTCATCGGGCGCAGCGTTCATATCCTGTACTTCGGTGGATTGTGGCTGCTGGCGATTGTCGGCGCGTGGCTGTGCCGCCGTGAATGGCAGATGGTTTCCCTGCTCGTTTTCGTACAGCTAAGCCAGACCGCGATGTATTTGATCTTTCATCCCTCGACGCGCTATCGCTCGCCGACTGACCCGCTTTTGTTTGTCTTTTCGGCTTATGCGCTGGCATGGGCGGCTGCCTGGTGGCAGAGTCAGCGGGGGAGCAATCCTTGATTCTTTTTAATCCCCATCCGGCGCCAGCAAAGCCCAGAAGCGATTCAGCAGATAGCGATATTTCAGTCCGTGCGAAATCAAAACCATCGTCAGCAGGAACAGCGCGGCAATCGCAATAATCAGCAGCGAACCCGCGCCGCCATCCCAGGTTGGCGGGTCAAACTCGAACAGGGCTGGATTGAGATACATCCCGATAATGGTCAGGGCCGTCAGCAGGCTGCTCAAAAGGAGGATGCGCCAATGTTCCAGAAAGGACTTCGGCCGGTAAAAATCAATGCCCTGGATATGCCAGGTGATCAGCATCCCATACAGCGCCACCAAAATAGTAACGGCCGAGCGGGTCATCGTCAGATCGCCGCCGCTGCCAAAGTAGGCCATTAGATACAGCAGAGTCAGCATCACCGCGCCGATAAAGCCCATCGTAAAGATATAATCCATTACATCGCGCCGAAACCGCCCCATATACTGCGGGCGCATCCAGCCCAAAGCGATAAAAGTCGCCGGCAGGTTCACCGTGCCAAAAGTCGCCCAGCTAATCTGCACCGGCGTAATCGGAAAGGGCAGCGCCATGAACGGCACCAAAACAAACAGCGCAATCGTATAAAAATTGCGAACCAAAAACATCTTCATCGTGCCGAAGATGGTCTGCGTGGTCTCCTTGCCCTCATGGAAGGCGCGCGGCAAGGTCGACATGGCGTTGTTCAGCAGCACAATATCAGCGACATCCTTGCTGATTTGCGTGCCGTCGTTCATCACAATCGCCAGATTAGCGGCTTTCAGCGCCGGGACATCATTGACGCCATCCCCGACCATCGAGACATACTCACCCTGTCGGCGAAGCGTTTCCACGATGCGCTGCTTGGTATCGGGTTCGATGCGGGCAAATACATTCGACTCGCGCACAGCCGCCGACAATTCACCGTCGCTCATGGCGTCAAGATCGCTTCCCTGATAGGCCTGACTGCTGACATCCATACCCGCCTGTTCGGCAATCGCCCGCACCGTTTCGAGATTGTCCCCAGAGATGACCTTGAGTTTCAGCCCCTCGTCGCGGAAAGATTGCAAAGTCTGCTGAATATCATCTCGAATTCGGTCGCTCATCACAATCAGAGCGAGCGGCTGCGCCTGCGCTGAAATATCGCCGGCCGCGGGGTCAGGCTCGCCCGACATCATCGCAAAGGCCAGCGCCCGCATGCCGCCGCCCGAAAGTTCCCGCGCCCGCGCTAAAAACGGGCTGTCACTGCGTATCAGACGTTCCGGCGCGCCCATCAGCAGCGTCTTGTCGTCCAGGCAAATCGCCGCCCATTTGCGCCCCGATGAAAAGGGAATCTCTTTCAGCTTTCGCGGCCAGTCGCCGCCGCTGACGACCTTGTCGATATAAGCCTCGACCGCTTGGGCGGTATGATTCAGATGCGCCAGATTTTTCAGATACACAAACAAATGGCGGTGGATCTCCGCTTTGCCCATATCGGCTGTTTGGATGACCTCTTGAACCGCCAGCTTGTTTTGGGTGAGGGTGCCGGTTTTGTCGAAGCACAGCACGGTCGCATTCGCCAGCGATTCGACCGCGTTGACGCGCTGAATGAGCGTCTGCCGCAAGCTGATTTTGATGGCGCCGATGGTCAGCGACAAAATCGCCACCAGCACCAAACCCTGCGGCACCAGGCTGGTCGTAAAGACAACCGCATTGCGTACCGTCTCCAGAAAAGCGCTGTTCAGGAAAAAGCCGGTGATAAAAATCAGCGGCACAAACACAAACATAATCAGCACGGTAATTTCGACGGTGATGTCAATTTTGACCTGCGTCGGCGTTTTGACCATCTTGTACTGCTTGGCAATCGTGGAAAGCCGATTGACGTTGCTTTCGGCGCCGACCCGCGTGGCTCGCATGACGCCGGCGCCGGCGGTGCAGAACGACCCCGAAAAGACCTCATCCCCCGGCTCCTTTGGGATCGCATCCGATTCACCCGTCAAGAGCGATTCGTCCATCTCCAGCGAGTCGCTGCGGACAATCTCGCCATCCACCACCAGACGGTCGCCGGGCTCAATGCGAATCATCTCATCTTTGACGACCTTTCGCATCGGCACTTCCACCCAGTCGCCGTCGCGCAGACACGGCACGGCCTGTTCGGAAAGCGCCGCCAGTTTGTCCAGCTTGCGCTTGGCGTGAAACTCCTGAATCATGCCAAAGAAGGTATTCGAAACCACGCTGAAGCCGGCAAAAAACGCGGTCGCATAATCTTGCAGCAGGACGACGATAATCAGCAGACTGCCCAGCACGATGTTAAACAGGTTCAGCACATTGTCGCGGAAGATATCCCAATAGCTGCGGCCGACGCGGGCATCGAAGTCATTGCTTTCGCCGCGCGCCAGCCGTTCCTGGACTTCGCGCTGGCTTAGCCCGGTGATTTCGCGGGCCTGTTCCTGTTTCGGCTCAACAAGGGTTTGCATATTGCGCTTGTCCCGGCGGTCGCGTCAATGATCTTTACGCAAAAAGTCATCACATAGTAACAGTAATTCCGCGGCGATGCCGAATTATACAGATGACCCTTGAACTTCGGATCGGTCATCGGTTATAATTCCTGCTGTAAGCTCCTTGGGGGGCTTTGGAGCTTACAACTTTTTTTCGGTTTCCTGTGGCAGTCTAAAGGATTCAAGCCTGCTGCCGCAGGAAACCACTGTGATTCAGCCCTTGAACAAACCCTGCTATAAGGGACGCTTTCCCGCAATCAAAGCCTGGCATTCTTCGGTGTCAAAACAGCCGCGTACCCACTCGGCCCGTTTTCTGGCATCGTCCTGCGCCATTTTTGCCAGGTTCGCGTCTTTCATCCACTTGGACTTCCTGTTCTCGCGCACTAGCCCAGGCAGGGTTAGATAATTGCTCTTTCTGCCGTTGCATGGACGGCATAGCAATATCCGATTGAGAATGTGATTCGCGCCCCCTTCTGACTTCGGCGTGATATGGTCAAGTTCCATAAACTCTTTCTCAAGCGCCCGACCGCAGCCAGCGCAGATAACATCGCCATTGCTTCTTTGAGCATGCGCCAAGACACGGGTCATCTCTCGGTGCGTCAGTTTTTCCCAAGGCTCCGTTGGGCGGCGTATTTTCAGCCTGAAACCGGGAGCAGCCGCCTCGTTTTCATCAGTTCGCAGCGGCGGCGCGGTTGAATAGTGAACATCCCCAAAGGTGATAAGCTGCGGTTGGACAAGGTCGGTGTCTGGCACAGCCAAGCCTTCCGATTCAAGTCTCGCCAGCACGGTTTCATGCGCCCCGTCCCAGATGTCCATAGCGACCCATTGCCGCCCCAGATGCTCGGCGGCTATCGGGGTGGTGGCGCAGCCAGCGAAAGGATCCAGCACCATATCGCCCGGATTGGAGCTTGCCTTGATGATGCGTTTATACAGGGCCAGCGGTTTTTGCGTCGGATAGCCAGTGCGTTCTTTATGGCTCCCGGTCAATGCCTTGATGTCTGTCCATACATTTGGAACAGCCCGGCCTTTGGATTCGCTTAGATATACCTTGCGTCGCGGAACCCCCTTGCCGTCCCGCGCCTGCCGAATCCGATTATCGGCCTCAAGCTGGCGCATTTTCTCTTCGGGATAACGCCAGCTTCGGGTATGACCTCGAAATTCATAAGTATATCCGCCGCCTGACAGCCCGCCGGTATGAAGCGGCGCGGTCATATATCGCCCGCGCGCATCTTTATGGCGATAGCTTTTTCGGATATATTCCGGGTCAAGGTCTGCCCAGGCGCCATTCCAAACACCTCTGCCATCCTTCGCATAAAATAGAATCAGATCATGGACTCTGCCATATTTCTTGGCATCGTTATGCGAACCATACCGCCGCCATACAATTTGCCCGCGCATATTCTTTGACCCGAAGATGGCGTCCAGCAAGGTCTTGACATAGGCAAAAGCGGTGTCGTCTGTGTGCAGATACAAACTGCCGTCTGGCCGTAAAATCCTGCGCATCTCCATGACGCGGACACCAAGCCAGCACAGGAAGGCCGCCATATCATCGCCATAAGCCACCCGCGCCATCTCTGTCACCGACCAAACAGCCGGCCAATCATCTTTGATACTGTCAATCCATTCCTCATGCACATCTCGGTCCCATGACCAACGATCTTTGAACCTTGCGCCAGAGGCGAGGCTGTTCGGCGCCGCGTGAAAATCCCTGTTCTTGTTAAATGGCGGATCAGTCGCAATCAGGTGCACAGTCTCGCTGTTCATGCCGCGCAGGAAGTCCAAATTGTCGCCATGATAGAGTGTGCGATTCTGGAAGTTCGGCTCGGCCATCAATAATCATTCTCCTCGTCCTCGTCTGGCATGTGCCAGACCTGCTCAATCAAAAGCGCCGACAAGACCGCGCCGACCAAGCACAGAACCGCCCCGACCCACATCAACATATTGAACGACTCGGCAAATGATTCGCGGATCGCCTGGCTGACATCCCCGCGTTCAGCATCCGTCAAGTCCTCCGGCAACGATGTCTCGGCCAAATTAACCGATTCGGCTTCCAGCTGGCTTTGCGCGTCCGCCGGCAGCGCCTGGACAATCGGACTGCTCATCAGCGACTGACTGAAGAGCGAGATCGTCAGCCCGCCCATCACCGCAATCGCCAGCACCTGCGCCGAACGCGATATGGTGTTGTTGATGCCAGAGGCGATGCCAGCATGAGCATGCGACACCGAACCCACCGCCGCGGCCGTCAGCGGCGCCAGCGCAATCCCCATCCCAACGCCAAACAGACAAATCGGCAGAAAGAAAGTCGTCCAATAGACATCCTGCCCGCCAGTCGTGCCGATCAAAGCGAGCAGAACAAAGCTGACGCTAAGCACCAGCTGCCCCACCGCCAGCGGCAGCCGCGGCCCGCGTCGGTCGACCACGCCGCCAATCACATACGACAAAATCGCCGGCAAAATCGTCATCGGCAATAGCGAAAGCCCGACAAACGTCTCGCTGTAACCCTGGATCTGAATCATATTGAGCGGCAGATACAAAATCGCCGGGCCCAACGCGCCATACAGCAATACCGTCACCAGATTCGCCCCGCTTAAGGTGCGCGACTTAAACAAATCCAATGGTATCAGCGAGTATTCGCGGCGCTGTTCGTTCCAGATAAAGATAATCAGCGCGGTCACGCCAGCCGTAATCGACAGCCAAATCAGCGGACTGCTAAAGCCCTGCTGCGGCCCTTCCGTAAAGCCATAGGTAATCCCAACCAGCCCCAGCGTGACCAAAATCCCGCCGATGATGCTCACTTTCTGCGGCGATTCGGTGTCATAGCTTTCGGGAACATGAAACAGCAGAACCAGCGCCGCCACAATGCCGAAAGGGATGTGGATGAAGAACACCGAACGCCACAAGCCCATCTCTGTTAGTATGCCGCCGACAATCGGCCCAATGCCGCTCGCCAGCAGGGTAAATGCCGACCAGATGCCAATCGCCCAGCCCTGACGGCTGTATTCAAAATTAGCCGAAACAATCGCCAGGCTGCTCGGTATAATCATGGCGCTGCCGACGCCCTGGGCAAAACGCCCGGCAATCAAGGCTTCGGTCGAGACGGTCAAGCCGCAAATCATTGACGCCGCCCCAAATACCAAAATGCCCAGCAGACAGATGCGGTTGCGCCCGTAATAATCGCTTAACGACCCGCCAACGACAATCAATGAGGCCTGCACGATGGTGTATGAATTGGAAATCCACAGCAAATCGGCGCCGCGCGCCGCCAGATCGCGCTGAATGGCCGGCAGAGAGACATTCAGCGCCGTGCTGCCGACAAAGGCCATGCTGGCCGCCAAAATCGTCGCCAGCAAAACCCAAAAGCCATAACTCTGCCGGTTGTTTTTCGCATTGCCCATAGTTGTCATGGAATTTCCTTGCAAGATATGAATCAGGCTTCGCGCAGTTCGCGCAGTTCCTCTTCCAGTTCGGCGCGCCGTTCTGCGCTGGCTTGGCGGCCGGCGGCCAAAGCCCGTTGATAATGCGCCTGCAAACGGGCACGCAATTCGTCGGCGGACATCGGTGAAAAGAATACCGCCAGCGCCGCGCCAAACAAAACCCCAGCGCCCAGCCCAGCCAGCAGACTCGCCAATTTTCGCATAGAAGTCTTCCCCGTCTCCGTCCCTATGGCATCACGCCGATTGCATCAGGAACAGTCGAACATAACGCTATTGTACAGATTTTCCGCCCCAATTTCAATTTCAGCGCCGAGCATTCGGTTTCGGCCTGCCGCCTCTGCGTTATGGCAAAGACGCGCATTTTGTGTCGCAGCTGTGTCACTGCCGATCCGTTTATTGGCGCAGTTGTGTCATTGACATAACAGGACCAACTTTTTTCTTGCTAAAATAACCCTGGCTGTTCATCGGCGCGCGATGAACACGGTATCACAGTCAGTCTGACAAAAGGCCGCGTTTTGGAAGCGGCGCCAATCACAGCGTTTCGGTTGGATCCAGATCGATTTGCCAGCCTGGCTCGGTTTTAAGCTCGCGCAGCGCCGCCACTGGATTTGGCCCGCGCAGCAGCAGATGCCAGCGATAATGACGGTCAATCCGCGTGAAAAAGCAGGGCGCCGGGCCAATCAGGCTGGTTCCCGACAAATCATGCTTCCGCAAAAGCCGCCGCACCCGACTCGCCCCGATTTCCGCCTGCTTCCGCGCCTTGTAAGAATCAGTATAACTAAACAAGATCCGCGCCAGCCGCCGAAACGGCGGATACCCCATCTCGCGGCGATGCGCGCTTTCTTTCTCGACGAAACCGACATAATCATGCCCGGCGGCGGCCTTGACCACATAATGTTCCGGCTGATAGGTCTGCAAAACAACTTTCCCGCCCAGCACGCCGCGCCCAGCGCGCCCGGCGACCTGTGTCAGCAGCTGAAACACCCGCTCGCCGGCGCGGTAATCAGGCAGCGCCAAGCCCAAATCGGCGCTGACGACGCCGACCAGCGTGACCAGCGGCAAATCCAGCCCCTTGGCAATCATCTGCGTCCCAATCAGAATATCCGCCCGGCGCTCAATAAACTGCTGCAAAATCGCATAGTGCATCGCCGGCCTGCTGGCGGTGTCAATATCCCAGCGCAAAGTGCGCGCCGCCGGAAACAGCCCTTTAAGCGCCGCATCAACCTGCTGGGTGCCGGCGCCAAAATAGCGAATCCGTTTGGATCGGCAAACAGGACATGCCCGCGGCGCTGGCTGGCTGGCGCCGCAGTGATGACAGCGCATCCGCTCATCATGCCGATGATAAGTCATCGGGCTGTCACAGCGGCGGCAGGTCACCGCCTCGCCGCAGTCGCGGCAAAAGACATAACTCGCCTGCCCGCGCCGATTGAGCAGAAGCATGGCCTGCTCACCGCGCGCAAGAACATCCCGCAATCCCTGTTCCAGCTCGCGGCTGAACATGCCGGTGTTGCCCTGACGCAGTTCGCGGCGCATATCGACCACGCTGACCGGCGGCAGGCCAATATGCACGGCATCCTCACTCGCCGCTTCATACCGCGCCGCCACGCCAGCCCGTTCAGCCTGCTCTTGGATGCGCTGGCGATGCCCCATAATGCGATTCGGCAGATGCAGCCAGATGAGATGCCCCTTTTGGGCGCGGCGCCAGCTGTGCAAATCGGGCGTGGCGCTCCCCAAAATAAGCGTCC
Organism: Phototrophicaceae bacterium; assembly: GCA_965243515.1. Lineage (GTDB taxonomy): Bacteria > Chloroflexota > Anaerolineae > Aggregatilineales > Phototrophicaceae > UBA6055. The sequence goes on from OZ251572.1 coordinate 273,146, forward strand.
CTCGATTCCGCGCCATCAGATATTCAGCCGATTCCCGCGCATGATAATAAGGTTCAGTCATCGGCGGCGCCTGCTTGTAGCTGGCATCATGCTCTTCGTCAAGGATAATCAGCCCTGGATCTGGCAAGGGCGTGAACAAAGCCGAGCGCGTCCCGACAATCACTGGAATCTCCCCGGCGCGCGCCCGCTGCCAGGTGTCATAACGCTCGCCCATAGGCAGACTGCCATGAACAATCGCCACCTGCCGCGGAAATCGCTCCGATACCCGTCGAATGGTCTGGGGAGTCAAAGCGATTTCCGGCACCAGAAAAATCGCCTGCCGTCCCTGCGCCAGCGTCTCCGCAATCGCCCGCAGATAGATTTCGGTTTTGCCGCTGCCAGTGACGCCATGCAAAAGGAAACGCGCCCTTTCCGCCGGGATGTCTTTCGATTCTTTCAGCGCCTGACGGATAATATCCCAAACCAATTGCTGGTCAGCGGTCAGCTTGGGTGGACTGCGCGGCACGAAGTCAAAATCCCGCAGCGAATCGCGCCAGATTCGCTCATCGCGCAGTTCAATCAAACCCATGTTTATCAGTTTATCGAGCGGCGCGCGGCTTTTGACGCCGGCTAAATCCAGCGCTTCCCGCACGGTCAGCGGCGGCCCCTCATGGTGAGCGATTGTCTCCAGCAGATCCGCGCGTTTGACAGCCCGGCCAGCCTGCTCGACCAAGGCCGCCAAATCATTGACCGCGAACTTGGGATAAATCCGCTTGACCGTTTTCTCCTTGGCCGCCGGCGGCCGCAGAATAGATTCCCGCCCGACAATGCCATCCGCTTCCATCCGCCGGAGTTCGCGCTTGATGTCCTGTTTGCGAAAAGCCGTTTTAAGCTGCTGCCAGCTTTCGGCCCCCTTCTCCAGATGATGAATGATCCGCCCCCGCAGGCCCTCATCCGATGCCGCCTTCGGGCTTTTCAGGTGATAGCGGCGGTCCGACTTGCCAGTGAAGCCCGGCGGCAGCATCAGCCAAATGCAGGCCCCAATCGGCGCCAGTCGAGTTTCACTAAGCCAGCGCGCCAGGTCGATGTGTTCCGCCAGCATGACCGGCTTGGGGTCAAGCAGTTCAAGGATCGGCTTGGTTTCGGGAATATCAGTCGAATCATGCCGCGCGATGACCACCCCCGGCTGCATCGCCACGCCAAACTCGACCCGCACCAGCGAACCCGCTTCCAGCTGCGGCGCAAGCTCATGGGGAATATGATAGGTGAAGGTCTTGTTGACGGGAACATGAACCGCAACCTCGGCATAGCGCATAGGATGATGACCTGTTCGCATTCAACAAATGTTTCAGGCAATCGTAATATCGCTGTTCAGATAGACATCTTGAATCGCATTCAGCAGACGGACTCCTTCGCCCATCGGCCGCTGAAAGGCCTTGCGCCCGCTAATCAAGCCCATGCCGCCGGCGCGCTTGTTAATCACCGCCGTTTTAACCGCATCGGCAAAGTCATTGGCGCCGCTGGCGCCGCCAGAGCTAATCAAACCGACTTTGCCCATATAGCCATTGGCGACTTGATAGCGAGTCAGGTCAATCGGATGATCGCTGGTGAGTTGGCTGTAAATCCGCTCATCCAGCTTGCCATACGAGGAATCGCCGCTGTTCAGCGCGCGGTAGCCGCCGTTGCCGGTCGGCAGCTTTTGCTTCACAATATCCGCTCCCAGCGTCACGCCAAGGTGATTTGCCTGACCAGTGAGGTCGGCGCTGGTTTCATGGTTGATGCCATCAACAGTAAAAGCCGCATTTCGCATATAACACCAGAGAATGGTCGCCATGCCGAGTTCATGGGCATAGGCAAAGGCTTCGGCGACTTCAACCATCTGGCGGTTGGAATCAGCCGAGCCGAAGTAGACCGTCGCGCCGACAGCCACCGCCCCCATATCCCAAGCCTGTTTGATAGCGCCGAACATAATCTGCTGATGCGTGTTGGGAAAGGTGACCAGTTCGTTGTGGTTGACCTTCACAATATAGGGGATGCGGTGAGCATAGCGGCGGGCGGTCATGCCCAGCGCGCCAAAAGTGGACGCCACCGCATTGCAGCCGCCTTCCAGCGCCAGTTCAGCAATGCCGACCGGGTCAAAATAGACTGGATTGGGCGCAAATGAGGCCCCAGCCGAATGCTCAATCCCCTGGTCCACTGGCAAAATCGACACGTAGCCAGTGCCGCCCAGCCGCCCATGGTCATAAATTTGCTGTAGACTCCGGATCACCTGCGGACGGCGGTCTGTGTCCAGCCAGATGCGTTCGGCAAAATCAGGCCCAGGCAGCGCCAGGCTTTCTTTTGGAATCGTCGTTGAACGATGATTCAATAAATAATCGGCCTCGCCGCCAAGATACTCGACAATCTGATCGACTTGTACGTCCGGGCTTGCTGTCACCATCATGCTGTCCTTTGCTTGGTTTCATCGCGTTTGAATTATAACAAAAGCCATCGTTCCCCGCCTTTATGATAAACTAGAATAGGGATGTCATACCATCAAAGCGGGGATGCCAATGTCCAATCAGGAACGGCTTGAGCAATTACGGCAGGCAGCCGAAGCGCGCGACCCAGAACAATGCCAGTTTCTATTGAAATCCCTGTTGATGAGCATGGAGTTTTATCTGGCTTTGGCCGTCGTCATCGAGCCGGCGCAGGCCTTTTTGGAAACCTTTGAGCATTACTATCCCGATGCTCGATTCGCGCGGCAAATCCTCATGCAGATGGTCAACACCGGCACAGCCCCAGCGCGGCTGCCGCCCCAAGCCCAGCGCAGCTTTGAATATCCAGGCACCGCCAATTACATGAAGGCGCTGGCGGATCTAGCCCACGCGCTGCAAAAAGGCCCGCTGCCGCCCCGCATCGGCTGGCTGGTGAGCGCCGCCGTGAATGCAATCATGGCCGAACTGGTCGAGCATTATTATGGGCGGCATATCGACGACTGGATCTTCCTGCGCCAGCATCCCGCCGACCCGAAATCACAGGCAATCGCCCATGCCTTCTGGACTGATGCCGATGTCGCCCTGCTTGATACCGACCATTGGCTGCAAATCGCCGACAGCATCGAAAAGAACCTGGCGCGGCAAACGCGCTGAACCCCGTCGTATTTCAGATGACTGCCCCAGCCAAAATATCAAAACGCGCCCTGTAATCTGATTGAAATATGTTTCGCCGGCATTTTGTATTATACTGTAAGCGCATAATTTCTGAAGAAGAGGATGGATGAAGATGATGAAAAATAGGAAAAGACCCTCTGTATGGCTCGGCGCTGCGGTCGGCGCTCTGCTCACGCCGGCGCTGATGGCGCTCATGTTTATGGCTGACCAAATCGCAAGTCTGCCGTTTATCCCCTTTGATGTCTTCGACTTCGTATCGCGCAACCTGCCGGGCTCGCTTTTGACCTTCGGCATTGATATTATGGTCGACATCATCATCGCCTTCAATTTGGGCGAAACGTCCACCGCCGCCAAAACAGCCGAACAGCTGATGGGGCTGGGGGCATTTTGGGCTTTGGGTATTGTCCTGGCGGCGCTGCTCTACGCGCTGCTGAACCGCCGTCAAACCGCCAGCCGCAATGCTTATCCTGGCATCGCGCTGGGATTGGTCTTCGGCGCCGTGATGATGCTGATTTCGGGGCAGGTCAATAAGACAGCGACCGCGCCTTTTGCCTTGCAGACGGCCTGGATCTTGCTGATCTTCGCTGGCTGGGGCCTCGCCGCCAACTGGAGCTACAGCCGACTGGCGCCCGCCGAAGCGGAGGCCGCCGGCCATGAAAAAGACGGCGAAACGGCTGCTGTGACCGTACTCAACCGCCGTCAGTTTATGGTGCGCGTTGGCGGCGCCAGCGCAACCCTGACCGTCGCCGGCGCTGGATTGGGCGCATTGCTTGGCAGTCGTCCCGACGAAAGCCCGCCGCCGGTCGAAAGCCCGACCGAAGCAGCAACGCCGGCGGATGTCCTGCCCAACATAGACAGCAGCTTGCAGCCGGCGCCAGGAACCCGCCCGGAATACACGCCGCTTGACGATCACTACCGCATCGACATTAGCTCGCGCCCGCCAGTGATTGACTCCATTGAATGGCGGCTCGACGTCACCGGCTTGGTCGATAACCCGGTCAGCCTGTCGCTGGAAGACCTCCGCTCCCAATTTGAACGGGTGGACCGCTTTGTAACCTTGTCCTGCATCAGCAACCGCATCGGTGGCTCGCTTATCAGCACCACCAAGTGGTCCGGCTTCCGCATGAGCGATTTCCTTGATTTGGTTCAGCCCCAGGCGAATGCTGTCGCCCTCAAAATCACCGGCGCCGACGGCTTTGATGAATATGTGATGATGGACGTGATTGCGGCTGATGAGCGGATTATGTTCGCCTATGAGTGGGACGATCAGCCACTCAAGCGGAAACACGGCTTCCCCCTGCGGATTTATATCCCGGATCGTTATGGCATGAAGCAGCCCAAATGGATCGAAAGCATCGAATTTGTCGATGCCTGGCAAGAAGGTTATTGGGTGCGGCGCGGCTGGAGCGTCGAGGCGATGGTGAATACAGTCTCGGTGGTGGATGTGGCCGCCGTCGGTTCCACTTATCAGAATGGCAGTGAGTATATCGTGCCGATTGGCGGCATTGCCTATGCCGGCGCCAAGCAGATCTCGCGCGTCGACGTCAGCGTCGATGACGGCGACTGGCAGCCAGCGCAGCTGCGTCAGCCTCTTTCCGAACTGACCTGGGTCATCTGGCGGTATGACTGGCGCTTTGCCGAAGGCGATCACAAGTTCGCCGTCCGCGCCTATGACGGCGATGGCAATCTGCAAAGCATGGAAACCCGCGGCACTCGTCCTGATGGGGCCACCGGCGTCCATTCGCGGCGCGCATCCGTGCCATCCCTTGATGATCTTGAAATCGCCGCGGATGAATCGTGACCAGGCATTTTCATACGCTTTGCAGCAGAGCCAGCGCGTTAACCAAGCGGGAAACTTGGCATGGCGCGCTTGTCAGGCTATACTTGAGAGACATCGCAAGCATTGTTGGAGACGCTGGATAAATGGACTGGCTGCAAGTTGGCGCTTTTTTTGTTGCAGTGCTGGGTCTGGGCTTGGCCGGGATCGTTTATTTCACCCGCCAGTTTAACCGCATTAACGATCAATTTGAGCGTATGGATGAACGCGTTAACGCTCGATTTGAGCGCATGGAAGAACGCTTTAATGCCCAGTTTAACCGCATGGACGAACGCATGACGCGCCTTGAATCACGCATGGGAAGCATGGAACAGCGACAGGCCCGCATCGAGGAGCGTCTGGATCGCATGGACGAACGATTGGGTCAGTTGCAGGACGAGAACAAAAGCCTGATTGAAGGCTTGCAAAACGTCGAAAAGGAGCAGGCGCGCATGCTGGGCTTCCTGGAAGGCCGCGGCGTCATGGGCAAGGCGCCCGCCGGCGCAGCCGAAACAGCTTGAAATCCTTACCGTCGTTTCAAAGCAGCGCCAGCGCGTTAACCGAGCGGGAAACTTGGCACAGCGCGCTTGTCAAGCTATACTTGAGGGACATCGCAAGCATTGTTGGAGACGCTGGATAAATGGATTGGCTGCAAGTTGGCGCTTTTTTTGTTGCAGTGCTGGGACTGGGCTTGGCCGGGATCGTTTATTTCACCCGCCAGTTTAACCGCATTAACGATCAATTTGAGCGTATGGATGAGCGCGTTAACGCTCGATTTGAACACATGGAAGAACGCTTTAATGCCCGATTTGAGCGCATGGAAGAACGTTTTAATGCCCAGTTTAACCGTATGGACGAACGCATGACGCGCCTTGAATCACGCATGGGAAGCATGGAGCAGCGACAGGCCCGTCTTGAAGAGCGGGTAGACGAACGTTTTGAGCGCGTGGAAGAGAGCTTGAGTCAGTTGCAGGACGAGAACAAGAGTCTGATTGAAGGCTTGCAAAATGTCGAAAAGGAGCAGGCGCGCATGCTGGGCTTCCTGGAAGGCCGCGGCGTCATGGGCAAGGCGCCCGCCGGCGCAGCCGAAACAGCTTGAAATCCTACAGATTCAGGATAACGTTGGATAGCTTGATGATTCCTGCCGTGTTCTATTCATTGCTCAAGGTCAATAAAATGCGCTCTCTGCGACTCATTCGCTGCTTGTCTCTTCTCCTGCTGCCCATCATCGCTCCGTCCATCCTTGCGATTCGCGACTCGGTCCCCGTTGACGTCGAAACCCAACCGCTGACCCGCCGCGGCGAGTGTTCGGATAGCTTTGTCGCCCATGAGCTTGACCACATCACGACGCCAGCGCGGATGCCGGTCGGCTTTTATGACAGCAACGGCGCCGGCGTCGCCATCAACGATCTCGATAACGACGGCTGGCTGGATTTGGTGTTTGCCAATCTGGCCGGGGACAGCGCCATCTTCTGGAACCGCGGCGGCCTGCTTTTCGACAAAGAACCCCTGCCCTCAACGAACCCGGCCCGCGCCGTCAATATCGTCGATGTCGACGGCGACAGCTGGCTGGATATTGTTTTCACCCAAAGCGCCGCCGCGCCGCGCTACTGGCGCAATCAGCAGGGCAGCGGCTTTCACAGCCAAATCCTGAACGGCGTCAGCTATATCGGCTATGCCATGAATTGGCTGGATGCCGACGCCGACGGCGACCTGGATCTTATCACTGGCTCGTATGATGTCGAAAACGAAATGCTGCTCGGACAGTCAGCGCCGCGCGCCGGCGTCATTTATTATGAAAATCGCGGCAGAGACTTCCGCGCCACCCGTCTTGCCAACCGTTCCAATACCCTGGCAATCCTGACCAGCCTCAATCCAGAGCGGCGCCATGAGGTCATTATCGGCAATGACTTTGCGGTCGAAGATCGTTATTTTGTTTATGAAAACGGCGCCTGGCAGGAAACTCCCCCCATGTCCGTCATGCCCCACAGCACGATGAGCTACGATGCCGCCGACTTGAATAACAATGGGCAGAACGAGATCTTTGCCGTCGATATGAAGCCTTATGCCCAAGATGAAGCTATGCTGGCGCAGTGGCAGCCAGTGATGGATATGATGATGGCGATGCCGCACCCCGAAGGCGACCCGCAAATTATGGAAAACGTCCTCTATGCCGCCGACAGCAACGGCCTCCTCGAAAACATCGCGCCGCAGCTTGCGCTTGATGCCACTGGCTGGAGTTGGTCAAGCCAGTTTGGCGATCTCGACAATGACGGCTTTCAGGATTTGTATGTCGTCAACGGGATGATATCGGTCGAACTGTTTTCCCATTTGCCGAATAACGAACTGGTCGAAGAGAATCAAGTCTATCGCAGTCTCAAGGGCGAGCGGTTTATCGCGCAGCCAAGCTGGGAGCTGAACGACAAAGCCAGCGGGCGCGGGATGTCAATGGCTGACCTGGACAACGACGGCGATCTGGATATTGTGGTCAATAACCTGTTAAGCCCGGCCAAGCTATTCGAGAACCGACTCTGCGCCGGCGACAGCATTGAAATTGACCTGCGCTGGAACGGCTCAAAGAACAGCCATGCTATCGGCTCGCAACTCATTTTGCAAACTGACAAAGGAACCTATCGCCGCGACGTGACGGCCGCCAGCGGCTACCTCTCTGGTGATGCCAGCCGCGCGCACATCGGCCTGCCGGCCGGCGCCGTGGTTCAAAGCCTGACAATTATCTGGAATGATGGCGGACATACTGCGCTGGATGCGCCGCAGGCCAATACCCTGATGACGGTGACGCGCGGATAACGCCTAATCATTGACCATCAGAATGCCGTTTGACATCTGCCGCTCTTCGTGTTAGTTTATTGCAGTCGACTTTAATGAACCTGTAGAAATGAGTTGATCGCTTCAAATATGGATGCCGGCATCAGACTAACGGACAAAAAGAAACTTAGCGGGTGGCAAGACTTCAAGCGCGCCTTCACCGGACTGCGCCGCGGGGAAACCATCGCCGGCTATATCTTCCTGCTGCCCAACTTCATCGGCTTTGTCGTCTTCTTCCTCTTCCCGATTCTATTCGCCTTTTACATCATGTTCACCGACTGGAGCCTGGCGGAAACGCGGCAGTTTGTCGGCCTGAAAAACTTCAATACGATGGTCAATGACCACCTGTTTTGGAAGACGCTGGGCAACAGCTTTATCTATACCTTCGTCGCCGTGCCGACTGGCATCTTCATCGCTTTTTGGCTGGCCTTGGCGCTCAATCGCAAAATACGCGGCATCATCTTTTTCCGCACCGTCTATTTTTTGCCGCAGGTCACGCTGACCGTGGCCGCGGCGACCATCTGGCGCTGGATTTATCAGCCAGAAATCGGCCTGATCAACCATATCCTAGGCCTGATCGGCATCGACGGCCCCAAATGGATCCATGACACCAGCTGGGCGATGCCGTCCGTCATCATTATGAGCAACTGGCAGGGCATCGGCCTGGCTATGCTGATTTTGCTGGCCGGCCTGCAAAACATCCCCGAAGAGTATTATGAAGCCGCTTCCATCGACGGCGCCAGTGGCTGGCAGCGCATGCGCTATGTAACCCTGCCCATGCTTTCGCCGGCGATGTTCTTTGTGGTCGTGACCTCGCTCATCGGCGCCTTCCAGGCCTTTGACCAGTTTTTCATCCTGACACAGGGCGGCCCAGCCCATGCGACAACCCCGCTCACCCTGTACATTTTCCAGAACGCCTTCACCTTCTGGAAGATGGGCTATGGCGCGGCGCTGGCGGCCGTGCTGTTTGTGATTATTCTCATCATTACCATCGTGCAGTGGCAGCTGGCGGGGCGCTGGGTGTATGGCTTCGATCAAGACGAGTAGCAAGTGAACCATGGCCAAAACAAAGAAAAAGAGAAACAGCCTCTTCGGGCAGAAGCAGACCAAGACTTTGACGGATTTGCTGGTTTATGCTGCGCTGTCGTTCGTCAGCGTCCTTTTTATTCTGCCTTTTGCCTGGATGGTCGCCAATTCGTTCAAAGACATCCGCGGCATCTACAAGTTCCCGCCAACCTTCATCCCAGAGGTTTGGCATTTTGAGAACTATCCCAATGCCTGGACAGCGACGCATTTCGACAGCTGCTTCATCAACAGCAGCCTGGTCGCCGCCGCCATCGTCCTCGGCCAGCTTCTCACCGCCAGCCTGGCCGGCTATTCCTTCGCCCGCCTGCGCTATCCCGGCCGCGACAAACTTTTCCTGCTCTACATCTCCCTGCTGATGGTGCCTTTCACGGTCCTGCTGATTCCGCTGTATGTGATGATGCGCGCCTTTGATTGGGTCAGCACGCTCCAGGCGGTTATCGTTCCCTTTCTGTTCACGCCTTGGGGCACCTTTTTTATGCGCCAGTTCATGGTCACCATCCCGCGCGAGCTGGAGGACGCCGCCCGCATCGACGGCTGCGGCTTCTTCCGCACCTACTGGCTCATCATCCTGCCGCTGACCAAGCCAGCCCTAGCCACGCTGGCCATCTTCACCTTCATCACCACTTGGAACAGCTACCAGTGGCCGCTCATTTCGCTGGCGACGCCAGAGGTTAAGACGCTGCCGCTTTGCCTGGCTTCTTTTCAAAACCAATCAGCCATGCGGACGCCCTGGCACCTCATCATGGCGGCGTCGACATTTGTCGTTATTCCCGTCATACTCGCATTTATCTTCGGGCAGAAATACTACGTCCGCGGCATCCAGATAAGCGGCATCAAAGGAGGTGGCTAGGGATCGATATTTTCAGCTTTCGCTTTCCAAAACCGATTTTTTAGTTTTATGAAAGGACGCACAGATGATTCGCAAACTTGCTCTGATTTGCTCTATATTGATGCTGCTCTCCTTTGGTTTGGCGGCATCGGCGCAGGACGATATGACCGATTGGACCTGCGGCACGGTCGACGGCGACATATCGGCGGCCATCACCATCACCGGCTGGGAAGGGGTGGGCGAAGTCGATAAGTTCCTGCTCGCCTTCGACGAATTCTTTGACGCTCACTATCCCAGCGTTCAGCAGGTGCTCAACACTGGCGTGGCTTGGTCGGACTACTGGACGACTCTGCCGGCGCAGTTGGCCGGCGGCGCCGAAATCGACATGGCCTGGATGCACGACACCCGCAACGACTCCTTCGCCGCCAATGGCTGGCTGCTTTCGCTCGACAGCTATCTGGAAGCCTGCCCGCCGCCAGGCTGGCCTGACAAGTTCGTCGCCTCGCAGGTCGATGCCTTCAACTATCAAGGCAGCCAGTACGCCATCCCTTACGATTTGGCGCCGGGCGGCCTCTTCGTCAACCTTGATCTGTTCGAAGCGGCTGGACTAGAACCGCCGGGCGAACACACCACCTTTGCCGATTTTGAGGAATTGGCGGTCGCTCTCACCCAAGACACCGACGGCGACGGCGAAACCGACGTCTGGGGCATCAGCAATTTGGCCAGCCCTGGCGCCGGCGCTGGCGGCCTGTACTGGATCATCAAGAGCTTCGGCGGCGAACTGTTTAACGACGACGCCACCGAATCCCTGATGGACTCGCCGGAAACGACGGCGGCGCTGCAATGGGTCGCCGACCTCATGTGGGGTTCGGGCGCGCATCCAACCGCCGACGCCATCGCCGCAACCGGGTTCGGCTCCGAGTTCCTCTTCGCCAACGGCAACATCGCCATGCACTACGCGCTGAACGATTCCGCTTCCCGCATGTGGGAGCTTATCGGCGATGACTTCAACTGGACGGTCGTGCCGACGCCGACCGGCCCCGCCGGCCGCTACAACTTCATCGGCGGCTCGGCCTTCGCCGTTCCAGCTTCAGCCGCGAATCCCGACTTGGCCTACGAACTGATCCGCTATACCCTGGCCAACCCGGATCACATCTGCCGCACAGCCACTATGGGCGCTGCCCTGACCAGCCAGAGTGAATTCCACAACTGCGCCGCCCCCGACGACGCCCCGTATGCCGAGGCTTACCATGAGGTATTCTCGGTCATCGGCGCCCGGGACGGCGTGCATCCCGCCTACCATCCCAAGTATCTGGAATGGGAGTCGTCGATTTGGATTAACAATATGGACCTGCTCTGGACAGGTGAGGAACGCGACGCCGCGGCTGTGGTCGCGCGGGCGCACGAACAAACCAACGCCCTCTTAGGTGGATAGTCCGACAGAAGCATCAAGCATTATCGCACAGGCGGGCCCAGGCTCGCCTGTATGCTTTTAGACCTAATGCTTACCGCCGGGTCGGCGCTATCGAAATCAGATTGATGTTGACGCGCGGCGGCAGGCTGGCAACGAATACGACCGTATTGCCGATGTCTTCCGATTGGATCATGTTCATCCGCTCCTGATGGCTGAACCCACCGGGGCGATTGTCAATAATCGGGGTGTTGCCAAGACCCGGATTCAAAAGGCAGGCGCGCACGCCAAAAGGATTGCCCTCGGCGTTGGTCAGGTCATTCAATGCTTCTATCCCGATTTTTGAGGCGCTGTAGGCAACCCCAGCGGTCATACTTGGGAACATAGCCGCGCGCGACGCGACATTAATAATCAGCCCATCGCCGCGCGCTTTCATCTCCGGCAACGCCGCTTTGGTGAAGATAAACGCGCTCGTCAAATTGACATCCAGCAGCTTGCGCCACTGCTCGGCAGAGGTATCGGTAATCGAACGTTGGGGGATGTTCATGCCGGCGTTGTTGACCAGCACATCAATCGCTCCGAAGGCGGCGCGCGTCTTGGCGACGGCGGCGTGAACCGCGGCATCATCGCTGACATCAGTCAGACAGACCATCGCCCGCCCGCCCTTTTGCTGAATCACCGCGGCGACCTTTTCCAATTCTGCCTGCCGCCGCGCCGCCAGACTGATCTTCGCGCCCTCGGCAGCGCAGGCAATGGCAATCGCCTCGCCAAAGCCGCTGCTGGCGCCGGTGACGATAATGGTCTTGCCCTTCAGACTGCCCATAAGCGCGCCTCCGATTGTCACTTTTGATGAGATATGAGATTAAGCCCAAGCATAGCGCGGGCAGCTTCGCGGCGCAATAAGAGGAGAGGGATTTACAGCTTTACAGCGCCGCCCGCAGTCGGGCGATGAGTCCAGCCGGCGGCTCCAGCAGAGGCAGTTCAACGACTCGATGATCAAGCGCGCTCATATATGACCCCAGAATGATGCCAAAGTCACTCAAGGCGCTATTGAGATGCAGAGGATGAACGGCCCTTTCGTCTTCCAGCCAGTCAAACATGGCTTCGGTCATGGCCGCCTGCCCGCGGATATCTTCATCCGGATAGGCATGGTCGCCGCGTTCCAGCGTCCCGTCAATCAGCGTTTCCCAGCCCCACATCGTCCAGTGGACAAAGCCGCGGGCGCCATAAACAGCGACGCGCTTGTGCTTGTTGATGGGATCGCCGCGCTTGACCCGCGGCGCGTTTTCACCACAGCGCAAAACCGCCTGAACGCCATTGCTGTATTCGATTGCCGCCATGCTTTGGTCGGGCGCGAAATGCTGCTTGGGCGTATCCGCCAGCCCGGCGCCCCCAGCGACCTGGGCAAAGACCGCTTGCGGCTGACCGTCGGGATTAAAAGCGCTGATGGCCTGCAGCGAATGCGTTCCCTGATACGCCAGATTCATGCCCGAGCTTGCTTCAATAAAACGCAGGCCGCCAATAGCGCCGTCCCTGACCAAGCGCTGAAGCCGCTGACGGCGCGGATGAAAATGCAGCTGATGGTTAATCGCGATTTTGACCCGCGGCTGGCTTTCGGCAAAGGCGCGGATGGCCAGATAATCTTCTCCTTGGACCGCCAGCGGCTTTTCGACAATCAGCGCCGGGACGCCGGCGGCCTCGGCGGCCTCAAAAATTTCCAGGCGCACATTCGGCGGCGTATTGACATGGACAAGATCTGGCTTCTCTTTGGCGAACATCTCGCGGTAATCGGTGTAGCGCGCGGCGACGCCGTACTGTTCGCCAAATTCATCCAGCTTGCCGCGCTGACGGGTAGAAACCGCCAGCAGCCGCCCGCGCTGAATATGCTGATAGGCATCCGCCAGCCCTTTGGCGCGGCCGCCGCTCACCGCAACTATGGCCGTTTTATACATCGCTTCCTCCCCAAGGCCGCAAAATCACCTTGGCGCACTGACCCGAAAGCTGAGTCTCCCAAGCCTGCTGAATATCGTCAATCGAAAAACGGTGACTGATGAGCTTGTCGAGTTCGCCGCCGAGATCGGCGATCATATCCATCATCCGCAGCGAATCCGCCAGGCTGTAATGCCAGGCGCCAATCAGGGTCAAGCCTTTGCGAATCATATCGGGGCTTATCCGCAGGACCGTCTCGTCCTGGCATTCACCCACAAAGGCAATCTGCCCGCGGCGGCGCGTCGCATCAATGCAGAATCGATGAGCGGCCGCCGCGCCGGCGCAATCGACCGCCTTGTCGACGCCGCGCCCTTCTTTGGTCAGGTCAAGAACCTGCCGCAAGGCATCTTCATCAAGCGGGTTAATCACCGCCGCCGCGCCCAGCTCCATGGCTTTTTGGATGCGATAGGGATTGGAATCGACGCCAATCACCCGCGCGCCGCGGTAACGGGCGTTGATGACGCCGCCCAGCCCGACCGGCCCCAGCCCAGTAATCAGCATTGTATCATAAGCATCGACCGCCATCGTCTGAAACGCGCCAAAGGTCGGCCCCAAGCCACAGCAGGCCATCGCCGCATGGTCATACGACATCCCATCCGGGATCGGCAGCAGCATCCAGTCCTGCTTGAGCAAATACTGCGACATGGTCGCCTGGCCCTCATCAGCCCCATGAAACGCGCTGAAGTCAATCCAGTCCTGGCAGTGAATGTACTCGCCCGAAAGACAATAAACACACTGACTGCATGGATTGCCGGGCATGGCGACAACCCGGTCGCCGACCTTGACGCGGCTTGACCGCGCCGCATCGACCACCTCGCCGGCGGCCTCATGGCCAAAATTCCCGTGATTGACCCCGGCGGCGAAAGCCTTGTATTCGGTGCACATCGGCGCCGCATGCACCTTGAGGACGACCCACTCCCCTTTGGCTTTGGGGATAGGGCCGATGGCGATGCCAGCCTGCGCCTTGCCGGTGACGATAACCTGTTTCATTCTAACTTTGAACTCATGCAATTTCTTCAGATAAACGCGTTTGAAATAGAAAAACCCCGCAACACAAAGAACACCGAGAAGATAATGTCAAGATCATTCCCGGCGTCCCCTGCGTTTCAGGCGAAGTGAATAGAATATATCCTTTTGATGCGCCGCCAGTTCAGGGGCAGGCGGCAAAACCCGCCCCAAAAACGTCCCAGTCTATTCGGGCGGCAGCAGCACAAGCGAGCCCGGCGACTCAATCGAGGCGCAGGTTATGCCGTTCTCGGCGCCGTGCGTCGGCAAAAGCGCCATCGCCCGCGGCATCGTCGACGCATCCAAGAAGATGATGCGGCCTACGCCCGGGAAGCAGACTTCAACCCCTTGGTCGACATAGCCCCAGATATCCACCGCGGCGATGTAGTTCGCCGCCAAGGCCTGGATGCCGATGCCGCCGCCGTCAAGCTGCTGGCACTGAATGCCGCTGTTCAAGCCAAAGGCGGCGTTGACGACAATGCCGGTGGCGGCGTGCAGGCCCATGCAGGTGGCGGGTGTTGGCGGCCGTTCGGTCGCTGTCGGCGCTGGCGTTGGGTCGTCTTTCTTTTTCTTCTGGGGTCTGGGGCATCCGCCAGGACCGCCGATGATGGTTGTGCCGCTTCGGCCAGTTGCAAACTCTGCCGGGTCGCCGTCGGCGTTGGTATTGCCGCTCGCTCTGATACAGCCGGTCAGAGTGACTGAACCGACATTGACCCTGATCACCTGTGGTGTACCGCTGTTCCCCGAGAAGGTGGCGCCAGTGATAGTCGCTGACGTCGTCGCGGAGCCGTGTACAAGCAGAGCAGAAGCTGCTTCGCCGGCGGTATTGACTATGGCGTTGTTCAGGAACTGTACGTTTGTCAATTCAGCAGTCGTATCGGCGTCGCCCACACGCAATGGGGTGCCCACATTGCCGCTGAAGATCACATTTTCGGCGATAAGAGTCGCGCCTTGTTGGACACGGAAAACTATCTCACCGGCCACGCCGCTGCCGCTAATGGCGATGTCGTTCAGCGTGAGTTGAGCGTTGGCGCCGCCGACGGTGATGACCGGGTTGCCGGTTGCCCCGCTGATGGTGTAGCCGTTGCCGTTGAGAGTCGCCGTAACGCCTGCCGCCACAGTTATGGTAGTGCTGGCGCCGGCACAATCAGCGGTCAGTTCATAGGTTGTCCCATCGGTGAGCGTGTTGGCAGCGTCGCAGTTGATCGGGGTCGGCGCCGGCGTCGCTGTCTGGCTTTGGACGGGAACGGCGAAGACGCATACCCAAACCAAGCACAGCAGCAAAATCCCCTTGAGCTTGATCATTTTCTTGATATTCATATTCCATTCACTCCTCATTAAATCGATACCCTAAAATCAATGCCAATTATGAATATATCCCCTGTTTGACGCTTTGTCAAGGGATTTTCAGGGCAATTTTAAGCAATTTCATCGAAAAAAGGCGCGCCGACGCATTTCTGCCGCCGATTTTCAGTATAATAGATGAACATGGGATTGAGGAGAAGAGTTGATGAAGTCCATTGTATTAGAGCAGCCCGGACAACTCAAACTCAAGGAAATGGGGCGGCTGGGCCCGGTCAGGCGCGGCGAGGCGCGGGTGCGGGTGCGGCGGGTCGGCATCTGCGGCACGGATCTGCATGCCTTTGAGGGCCATCAGAATTTCTTCACCTATCCGCGCATCATGGGCCATGAACTGGCGGTCGAGGTCTTTGACATGGGCGAAACCGACCAAGATTTGGGCTATGCCATCGGCGACCTGTGCTGCGTCGTCCCCTACCTGCACTGCGGCCTCTGCATCGCCTGTCGGCGCGGCAAAACCAACTGCTGCGCCGAAATGCAAGTGCTGGGCGTGCATATCGACGGCGGCATGCGCGAACAGTTCATCCTGCCGGCCGACAAGCTCTTGAAAGCGGACGACCTCCCGCTGGAGCATCTGGCGCTGGTCGAGATGCTGTCCATCGGCGCGCATGCCGCCCGGCGCGCTGGCATCGCCGCTGGCGAAAACGCGCTGGTGATTGGCGCCGGCCCGATTGGACTGGCGACGGCGCAGTTCGCCGAAATCGCCGGCGCCGATGTGACCATCATGGAAGTCAATGAGCATCGGCTTGAGTTTTGCGCCCGCTCGCTCGGCATCGCCAAGCTGATCGATGCCCGAAAAGACCCGATGGGAGAACTCACCCGCCTGCTGGCCGGCGAACTGCCGACCCTCGTGTTTGACTGCACTGGCAACGCGCTGTCGATGCACGCCGCCTTTGATTATGTGGCGCACGGCGGCTCGCTGGTTCTGGTCGGGCATATTCAAGGCGGGATCAAATTCCGCGACCCGCAGTTTCATTCGCGCGAGATGACGCTGATCGCCAGCCGCAACGCCACCGCCGCTGACTTTCGGCAGGTTATCAGCGCTTTGGGCGCCGGCCTCATCAACCTGACTCCGTGGATCACCCATCAGGCCTCGCCCGAAAGCATCGTCGCCGATTTCCCCACTTGGCTCGACCCTATCAACGGTGTCATCAAAGCCATGCTGACTTTTGACTAGCGGCGGCGCATCCATGACAAAGGGCCGATTTCGCGGTATATTGTGATAAAGGAAAGCCAAACGGGAAACGAAAGATGAGCGGCAAACAGCGCATTCAATGGTATCGTTCACCGATAGCCGCCGCCGATTTGGCGCGGCTTAATCAGCGGAGCGACCGGCGCGGCTGGGCGCAGACTCTCGGCTTTTTGGCGCTGCTGGTCGGCACTGGCGGGCTGGCGGCCTATGCCGTCGGGCGGGCATCCTGGCCGGCCGCGCTGGCCTTGGTGTATCTGCATGGCGTATTTTACGCCTTTCTGGTCAACGGCTTCCATGAACTCTGTCATCAAACCGTCTTCAAGAGCCGCTTCCTCAATGCTGTTTTCCGCGATATTTACGGCTTTTTGGGCTGGTACAATCCAACAGCGTTTTGGGCCAGTCATCAGGAGCATCACAAGTACACGCTGCACCCGCCCGATGACCTTGAAGTCGTGCTGCCGGTCAAGCTGACGCTGAAATCATATCTCGGCTTTGCCTTCGTCAACCCGCGCGGCCTGTACAGCCGACTGAAACTGGTTATTCGCTTGAGTTTCGGCAAAATCGACGGCGAATGGGACCAGGCGCTCTTCCCGCCCGACGCGACGGACAAACGGCGGGCGCTGTTTAACTGGGCGCGGCTGCTGCTGGTCGGGCATGGGCTGATTGTCATCGCGTCGCTGGCCTTGGGGCTGTGGATGATTCCGATCCTGGTGACGCTGGCGCCTTTTTATGGCGGCGGCTTCCAATACCTGCTCAATGAGGCGCAGCATATCGGCCTGTCGGACCAGGTGAGCGACTATCGCCTCAATACCCGCACGATACTTCTCAATCCCTTCCTGCAATTTTTGTACTGGCACATGAACTATCATATCGAGCATCACATGTACGCCGCCGTTCCCTGCTACAACTTGGCTGAACTGCATCGCCTGGTCAAGCATGATTTGCCCGACTGCCCCAAAGGCCTGTGGCAGACTTGGGCGCAGATTATCCCGATTATTCGGCGGCAACGGCGCGAACCCGATTATCAGTTTGTCCCTGAACTGCCAGCCCAGGGCTAGGCCTGATAGCTGCCGGCGGTGACATCGCCGCCGGTCCCAGTCCAGTTGGTATGAAAATACTCGCCGCGGGCGCGGTCGATGCGCTCGTAAGTATGCGCGCCGAAATAATCGCGCTGGGCCTGCAGCAGGTTGGCCGGCAGCGTCTCGGAACGATAGCCGTCATAAAAGGCCAGCGCGCTGCTCATAATCGGCAGCGGGATGCCGTGGGCGATGCCAGTGGCGACCGCCCGCCGCCAAGAGGCCTGCGCTTGAATAACTGCCGCGCGGAAATAGTCATCCAGCAGCAGGTTTTCCAAATCGGGGCGGCTGGCATAGGCCTGCTGGATTTTGTCGAGGAATACCGAGCGGATGATGCAGCCTTCGCGCCACATCAGGGCGACGCCGCCATAATTGAGATTCCAGTTATAGCTTTGGGCGGCATCGCGCATCAGCATATAGCCTTGAGTATAGCTGATGATTTTGGCGGCATAGACCGCCTGTTCCAAATCATTGATGAACCGCTGGCGGTCGCCGTTGAACTGCGCCGCCGGCCCCGACAAAATCTTGGATGCGGCGGCGCGCTCTTCCTTGAGCGATGACAAAAACCGCGCGAACACGGCTTCGCCAATCAAGGTCAGCGGCGTGCCTTCTTCCAGCGCCGTCACCGCCGTCCATTTGCCGGTGCCTTTTTGGCTGGCGGCATCGAGGATCTTCGGCAGCAGCGCATCCCCATCCTCATCGACAAATGCGAGGATATTGCCAGTGATTTCAATCAGGAAAGATTCGAGAATGCCGCCGTTCCAGCGGCGGAAGACGGCGCTGATTTCCAGTTCGTCCATCTCCAAGACCTGCGACATCAGATGATAGGCCTCGCAAATCAGCTGCATATCGCCATATTCAATCCCATTATGCACCATCTTGACAAAATGCCCGGCGCCGTCTTCGCCCACCCAGTCACAGCAGGGCATGCCATCGTCGACCTTGGCGGCGACCGCCTGCAAAATCGGCTTGAGGGCCGGCCAGGCGGCGGCCGAACCGCCGGGCATAATCGAGGGCCCATAGCGCGCGCCTTCCTCGCCGCCGCTGATGCCGGCGCCGACGTACAGCTTGCCGCGCGCCTCAACCGTTCGCGCGCGGCGAATGGTGTCATGGAAGTTGGAATTGCCGCCGTCGATGATGATGTCGCCCGCATCAAGCAGCGGCATTAGCTGGTCGATAAGTTTATCGACAGCCGCGCCGGCCTGGATCATCAGAATCACCTTGCGCGGCCGTTTGAGGGTTTTGACAAATTCTTCAACTGAATAGGCGCCGACAATGTCCGCGCCCTGCGCCTCATTGGCGATAAACCGCTCGACCTTCGCCGTCGTTCGGTTGAACACCGCCACTCTGAAGCCGCGGTCGCTGATGTTCAGCGCTAGATTCTGCCCCATCACCGCCAGGCCAATAAGCCCAATATCTGCCTGATTTTCCATAGCTATTCCTTTTTGGGAATTTAATCGATTCGGATATAGGGCGGCGCCCGCCAGCCAGTGACGTTCTGCATATCGTAGTCTCTGGCCGGGAAGTCAGCCAGCGTCTCGCCGTCTTTCATCACCCACTTATAGCCCACGTCCACGCCCCGTCCGTTCTCGACAATCCGCGGATTGCTGTAGACGCCGGCGATGGCGATCCGTCCTTTTTCACTGCGGTTGGGCGGGCTGTAATGCCAGGCGCTGCTTTGCCAGCAGACGACGCTGCCCGGCTCAAGCTCAATATGCTCGACGCCATAGGTATCAATCATCTCCTCGACCCGCTCGCGCGGCAGTTCGCCATGGATGCTGTCCTTATACAGCACATGCGGCACAATCTCGGTCTTATAGCTGCCGGGGATCATCTGCAAGCAGCCGTTTTCAATCGTTGCTGGGTCAAGGGCCATCCAGAAGCTGAACGGCTCTGTGTCGCCGTCGCGCCACAGGCCATTGTCCTGATGCCAAGGCGTCGCGCTCCCCGACCGCGCCGGCTTGAGGAAACAGCTGTCGTATTTTAAGAGGATGTCATCGCCCAAGAAATACCGCACGATCTCCAGCACTGCCTCGCCGCCATGCGCGTTATGCCAAATGAGCGGCGAACGCTGGTTAAAACGGTTGAGCTTGCGGAAGCGGGCCGCCCGCGCTTCGGGCGTGTCATCGTTCATCGGGTCCATCGGGTCAGGGTCGGTCCTGACGTCGCCGGTTTCGGGCGTCATAATCGCGTTCTTAATCACACCAAGCATCTCGGCGGCTGTTTGTCGGGAGACCACATTTTCGACCTTAAAATAACCGATATCTTCCCATTGCTGTAATTGTTCTGCGCTAGGCTTCCAACTCATTTGATTTTCCTCTCTTTCATTTAGACTCGTTCATCAAACAATAAACTGAAATCATGTCCGATCATCGGGATTGAGGGCGAGCGGCGGGTTGGGTCGATGCAGGATGACATCCACCGTCAGCGCCAGCGCCGCGCCGCCGATGCCATAGCGAACCGCCGCCATGACGGCGGCCGCCGAATCGACCGCGCCGCCCTGCGCCATTTCCACAAACTGGCCGGCCTGCACATCATATCCAGTTCCATTGCGCCGCGTCTGCAATTCGTGGATGATGAGGCCGGGGGATTCATGCCCAGCGTTGATAAGCAACCGTTTGCAGGGCGCGGCGGCGGCCTTCATCAAAATCTGGGCGGCGGCGCGTTCATGGATATCGCGGCTAGATTCATAATGAGCTTGCAGCCGCAGCTGACAGGTGAGCAAGGCCATGCCGCCGCCGGGCAGACAGCCTTCAAGCAGGGCCGAACGAATGGCGGCGACTGTTCGTTCGATCAAGGCCTGCTGATAGCGGATTTCGCTTTCGGCGCTACCGCCGCACCAGATCACGGCCGAACCGCCGCGCAGACGTCCGATGCGCGTGCGGCAGATCATCGCCTGTCGTTCGTCGGCGCTGTTGGCAAAACGCTGTTCCAGGCTGGCGATTTCGCGTTCTATGGCGGCGACTTCGCCTTGGGCCGCCAAGATGCCGAAGCGACTGGAGTCGAGCCAGGCCAATTCGCTTTGTCCCCAACTTTCGGCTGGGATGCGGTCGAGTCGATGCCCGGCCGCCTGGCGCAGGACCTGCCCGCCGGTAATCAATGCTAGATCTTCCAGCGCCGCTTCCTGTTCATCCACGAGGCCGGTCGGCTCCAGATAGATCAGCGTAAAATCCTGCATACGGCTGTTGGCGCCTTGGGCGGCGATAATCTGCTCCGAAAATGACTTGGCCATGATGACCAGCGATGAGAATCCAGCCTGATACACATCGGTCACCAATTTGACCAGGGCTGTCAAATCGTCAAGCTCAAAGTCACTGATGACCCAGGCGGTATGCGCGAGTTCCAGCCGCGCGCCGCGCCGGCCTTCAAATAATACCGTTGTCGAGGGGATTTTGGCGTCCCAGTATGAGCCGAGAAAGAATTCGTGCTGGAGGTCGCGGCCGCCTTCGCGGATTTCAATCGGCTGGTGCGGGCCGAGGACGTCAAAGATGTCGGCCAAGCATTTGGCGATGTCGGCGTCGCCGCCGATTGAGGCCGCCAGCCGTTCAATTTCTGATGGTTCGTCAATCATCCTGACTTGTTCGGCTAAATCTTCAAGCATCATCTTCATGCCGCGTTCAAGATGCTTTCGCAGCAGGGCCGCATTACCGCCGGCGGTGATAAAACGGCAGCCCTCTTCGAAAACCGTCTGATAGAGAGCGGCGGCAGTGGCGGCGCCGTCGCCATAAGCCTCCCTTTGCCGCCACAGAGTCTCGCGCAGCAGCATCGCCCCGACGTCGGCGCTGGGGTCGGGCAGCTGGAGGAGTCGGCGCGCAATCGTTCCGCCGTCGTTCAGCAGTTCTGGCGAGTGGGTTCGTATGGCGTGTTCCAGGGCGACGTGGCGCGCGTTGGGGCCGAGGGTGGGCAGCACGGCGTCGGCCATGGCATCAATGCCGCGTTTGAGGGCTTGCCGCGCCTGTGGCTGGAAGACGAGGCGGCTCATGGCTAGCCTTTAAGCCCGGTGAGGGTGATGCCTTCGATGAATGCGCGCTGGGCCAGGAAAAAGAAGATGACCATGGGGATGGTGAACATGGCGGCGGCGGCCATCAGCAGGCCCCATTCGGCGCCGTATTGGGTGAAATAGAGCCGCAGGCCAATCGATAATGTGTACTTGGTCGGATGCCGCAGGTAGACCAGCGGGCCGATGAAGTCGTGCCAGGTGTGGATGATTTCAAAGATGGCGACGGTCAGGATGGCGGGTTTGGAGAGGGGGACGGCGATTCGCCAAAAGATGCCCCATTCGCTGGCGCCGTCGATGCGTGCGGCGTCGTCCAGTTCGCGCGGGAGGGTCATCATAAACTGGCGCATCAGGAAGATATAAAAGGCGTTGCCAAAGAAATTCGGCACAATCAGGGGCAGGAAAGAATCGATCCAGCCGAGTTTGGTGAAGAGGATATAGAGCGGGATCATGCGGACTTGGAAGGGGAGCATCATGGTGGCGATGACGATGATGAACAGGGCGTTGCGCCCGCGCCAGCGCACCCGCGCGAAACCGTAGGCGATGAAGGTGTTGGAAATGACAGAGCCTATGGTGGCGAAAACCGTGTAATAAACTGAATTATAGAGGTATTGCCAATAGGGGATGGCGGTGGTGGCGTCGATGTAATTTTCGAGGCGAAGGGTCTTGGGTATCAAACGGACTGGCAGCTCGAAAATATCGACATTCGGCTTGAGCGAACTGCTGACCATCCAGACGAAAGGCAGCATAAAGGCGATGCCAAAAATAATCAAGACGGCGTGGGCACTAAGCGATTTCAGCCGCCGCATCAGCAGGTAACGCTGTTCTTCGGCGGTGATGGCGCGGCGTTTGGCTGCGGGTTGGGTTATTGCGGCCATTTAGCGCTTCTTTCTATCGTTCATAGATGACTCGCCCGCTTAGGAATTTGAAGATGATCAGGGTCAAGCCCAAGATCAGCAGGAACATGATCCAGGCGAGGGCGGAGGCGTAACCCATGGCGTAATCGCGGAAGGCGCGGTTATACAGATTGACGGCGTAGAGCAGGGTCGAATTCGCTGGGCCGCCCTGTGTCATGATGTAGACTTCGGAAAATGACTGCAAAGAAAAGATGATGAGCGTTATCACATTAAAGAAGATCTGCGGTGACAGCAGCGGCAGCGTGATTCGGCGGAACTTCTGCAAGCCGGATGCGCCGTCGATATCGGCCGCTTCGTACAGCTGGCGCGGGATGTCATTGAAGCCCGAAAGATAGACGATTACGGCGCGGCCGCTGCCCCAGACGGCGATAAAGACGATGGACAGCATGGCGGTGTCGGGCGAGGCCAGCCATTTGGGCCCCTGGATGCCCAGCAAATCCAGCAGGCCGTTCATCAGGCCGAATTTCGGGTTCAAAATCCAGATCCAGGTCAGGCTGGCGGCGACGACTGGCACCAGCACGGGGAAGAAGAAGATGGTTCGGTAGATGGACAGGAACCTAACATTCAGGCTCAAGAGGTAGGCGATGAAGATGTCAAAGATGGTGGCGGCGACAAGCAGCAGGGCCGCGTATTTTATTGAGTTGCCAATCGATGTCCAAAAGAGCGGGTCGGCGGTGAAAAGCTCAATATAGTTATCCAGCCCCACCCAGCGCGGGCTGAAGTTGATGATGTTGAAGTTGGTAAAGCTGAAATAGAGGGAAGCGAAGAACGGATAGACGGTGAAGGCCACGAAGCCGATGATCCAGGGCGCCACAAAGAACAGGCCCCAAGCTGGCAGGTTGTCGGTGCGCCAGCTGTTGGCCTTTTGGGATTCATTTTTTTTGCGGCCGCGCGTCGTCATGGCATTCTAAATTCGTTTGCGATTTTCAAGAGGGCAGGCCGCACTGGCCGATTCAAGCCGCGCGGCCTGCGCTGTTTTTGTTGATTTTAGCCGCGCAGACGCTCGACTTCGCGTCGTGAACGGTCAATGGCGTCGGCCAGCACGGTGGCTGGGTCGGCGTCGTTGAACATGACGGCGTCGACTGCTTCGTTCAGCGCGCCGCCTAGGAAGCCGTTGCCGCCGAAGCTCGGTCTCTCCAGCGTATTGGGCAGGATTTCGTCGCGGGCCAGGATCGTCCAGCCGCCTTCTTTTTGGTCGACTTCTGGCAACGTCGCCAGCGACCGCCGCGACGGCATAACGCTGTCGGGCAGCGCCTTGTTGATGGCCACAAAGGGCGACGAACTCATAAAGTTGGCGAAGGCAAAGCCGCCGTCCGGGTTGGCGCAGTTGGCCGGCACGAAGTACATATTGCCAACTGATGTGCCTGGCGTGGCATCGTCGGCGCTGGCCAGGGTCGGGACCGGCACGACGCCGAAATCAACATCGGGGCCATACTCGCCCATGTCGTTGTAAGACCAGCTGCCCAGCACCCAGAAGGTGACCAGACCAGTATAGTAGATGCCTTGCGGCGTGTTGCGCCCAAAGCCGTTGCCGCCGTAGGTGTTGGCGTAGGCTTGCAGGTTTTCGGCGCCAAACTGGTCGGCGTAGCCCTTGTACCAGTTCAGCAGGGTGATCATGGCTTCTTCGTCGACGGCGATATTGCCCTCGGCCTCGTCCCAGTATTGACTGCCATGAGCGGCGCCCCAGTCCCAGATGTGCTTCGACGGCACCGTGGGCGCGAAGCCCAGGCGCAGGATTTCGCCGTCGTCGCTGATTTCATTGAGGGCGGCGCCCATCTCGTCCAGTTCTTCAATGGTCGTCGGCGGGCTTTCTGGGTCGAGTCCGGCTTCCCGCATGCGGTCTTTGTTGTAGTACAAAAACTGCACGATGGTTGAGATGCTCATGGCGTGGACGTCGCCTTGATACTTCATCTGATTGAGGGTGGCTGGCCAGAAGTCGTCGAGGTCGACGCTGGCGGCGTCGACGTAGGGCTGGAGGTTGGTCAGGGCGCCGATGGCGGCGTCGCCGACGATCCAGGCCCAGCCGCGGTAGGCGTCGGGTGAGGAGCCGGCGGCGGTGGCGGCGATGACGCGGTCATGGATTTCGCCCCAAGGCACAATGATATGTTCAGGGGCGTATTCTGAATTGTCGGCGGCGAATTGATCGATGGCGCCGGACA
This sequence comes from Phototrophicaceae bacterium, assembly GCA_965243515.1. Lineage (GTDB taxonomy): Bacteria > Chloroflexota > Anaerolineae > Aggregatilineales > Phototrophicaceae > UBA6055. The sequence goes on from OZ251572.1 coordinate 297,939, forward strand.
TAGCGTCGGCCATGCGTCCTTGGCCGAAGCCGGTCCAGATTTCAACGCGGGTTTGGGCGCCGGCCGGCATGCCGCGCATCACAAGCGCAGCCGCTCCGCCGAGGCTTGATAGTTTGGCCAGGCTCATCCCGGCCGCGCCGCCCATCATCTTTAACAGGTCGCGGCGGCTGATTTGTTTCTTTTGCTCTGACATTTCTGTTCTCCTTTTTCAGCAATCTGCTTATTCAAAAATAATTCAGGATTTGTCGCTTTCACCTCCTTATTTTAGCTGGACGATTAACCTTAAATGTGCATGAAGCGCAACCTGTCAAGTGTAGCCTGTCAAGTGCAGCCTGTCAAGTGCAGCCTGTCAAGTGCAGCCTGTCAAGTGCAGCCTGTCAAGGAATTGCGCGGCTTTGTGAGCACGGCAGGATTCGAACCTGCAACCAATTGATTAAAAGTCAACTGCGCTGCCATTGCGCCACGTGCCCGAACAGCCGAAAGTATATCCCATCCCATCGCCGAAATCAAGCCCCTTTGCGCGGCAAGCGGCGAAGTTGAATTGCGGCAATCTGGCTCTCAATGTTATACTTAACTTATACTATACTGATTTGAAGTCAATCATTCACTGTTGGGGGAATTATGGCAGAGCTTAAACCCCTTGAAGCGCCGGTCACTGCGATAGCTGATTTGCCTTTGAGACGTCCCGGACGGCCCTTTGGGCGCGACAGCATCCTCAAGACACTCCTCGCCGATCTTCAGCAAAATCGAAAGATGGCGCTGCATGGCGCATCGGGTATTGGGAAAACAACGATTGCGGCAACGATTGCCAGCGTCTATGCACAGCAGGCCAATCAGTCGGTTTTGTGGCTGCATGTTCATAACCCGCCGCTGACGGAATTGATGGTGCGGATTGGGCGCGCTTATCAGGCGCATGACATCAGCGCCAGCCAGAACCCGCCCGGCGAAGCCGACGCGCTTGCCAGCCTGCTGCGCCAGCATCAACCCCTGCTTGTCCTTGACGGCGAGATTCAAGCCACAGTTTTATCCCCGTTTATTGAACGCTGCGCCGCTGACATTCCCGTCTTGGTCACCACTACCGAAGCGCTTGAAGGCGGCAGCTGGGGCAATCGGGAGGTTGGCAAATTGGCCGATTCGGACGCGGTTCTGCTCTTCAAGCAGAAGGCCGGCATCCAAGACAGCCAGTTTGACACCATCGTTTATTCGATTGCCGAGCGCGTCAATTTTGAGGCTTATCCCTTGGCACTGGCGGCCCGATCCATGATCATCTCCCGACAGTCCCCCCATGATTTCAACGAAACCCTGCACGAACTGCTGGACAGCCTGGATAACCGCGGCACCGTCGCCGCCTTGACCGCCAGCTATCGCTCCTTGAACCAACGACTGCGCGATTTGCTGCTGGCCGTGGGCGGGACTCTGCGCGGTGAAGGCTCGTCCGCCTTTCTAAGCCAAGTGAGCGGCGCGACATCGGCAAGTTTTGACCAGGCAATGGCGATTTTATCGCGCCTGTTCCTTGTCGAGCGATTCCAGCGTTATGGCGAACCCTATTACCGCTTGCATCCGCTGGTGCATGATTTCCTCAAAACCTGGTCGCAAAACGTCAACAGCATCGACCTGATACGCGCCGACATCAAAGATGCCATCCGCGAATACCTGGCGGCCTGCGTCCAAAGCCCTGATGCCAACATCCGCCTGGCGGCCGAGATGGATAATTTCATCGCAACCGCGGGCTGGGCCGCCGACAATGGCGACCGCGGGCTGGCGGCGACCATTGGAGACGCGTTGGCGCAGGTGGATGACTTTGTACAGTCAGAGGGCTACAGCTACGAATTGTCGTTCTTGCAGGCCATCAGCGACGGAACGGAGGCCGAGTTTCTGGCGGACAGCGATGCGCCGCCGACGGCCGAACCGCCTGAAGACGATGCGCCGACCAAAGCCATCGCGCCGGCGGTCGAAGACGAGCCACAGCCCGCCGCCGAAGACACGGCGCCGCTTGAGCAGCTTGAGGATGATGAAGATATTGTTGAGGACGAAGAAGCTGCCGATGACTCGGAGCTTGTCCCAATAGATGATGCCAGTCCGCCGCCCGACAGCATCGACCAGCTGCGCGCCGCGCTTGACCTTGCCCGCCAGAACAATGAAACCGACCGCCAGCTTGAAATCCTGAAAACCATTGGCAAGGCGCAAATCAGCCAGGGATACGAGAGCGAGGCGGTCGCGGCATACAGCGAAATACTGGCAATTTATGAGGCCAACGAAGATCGGCAAGGCATTCTGGAAACCTTGGATATGCTCGCTGGGCTGCTGATTCGCGCCGAAGCCACGCTGACGGCCTTTACGCATATCCAGCGCGGCCTGCATTTGGCGCAAGACCTTGGCGACCAGGATACCGAAATGCACCTGCAAACCACGCGCGGGGATGCCCATCAGGAGTTGGGCGAATCGGTGTCGGCGGTGGAGGCTTATGAACTGGCGCTGTCGGTTGCCCGCGACCGCGACGACAAGCAGAATGAAGCGCTGATTTTGTATAAGCTGGGGCTGGCGCATCTGGCCGCGGGGGACGCTGCCCGCGCCATTGAGGTATTGGAGCAGGCGAACGACCTCTTCAAACAGCAGTCAAACCGCGCCAAGGAAGGCCAGGTGCTGCGCGGATTGGGCACCGCCCACGCCGCCTTGGAACGCTGGAGCGAGGCGGTCAACTTTCATACATCGGCGTTGCATATCGCCCGCGAAATCAGCAGCCAGGAACAGGAAGCGCGGCAGCTGCGGCAGCTTGGCCAACTCTTGATTGAAGCCAACCGTCTGCCCGAAGCCCTGACGCGCTATCGCCAGGCGCTCCACGTCGCCTATCAGGCCGACGAGGGCGACGATATTGTCGCCGTGATTGTTGAACTGGTCACCTTGATGATGAGAAGCCCGTCCCTGGCGTCCATCGCTGAACTGCTGATTGATGATGCCATGACCTATGATGCCGACAATCGAGACGTCCTGCGGCTGCGGGATGAGATCGCGCTGGCGAAAGAACAGGCGGAAGCGAACAGTGCCGCTCTGGCCGAGGTCGCCGGCACCGCCCGCGACTACGCTGCCAATGCCTATCAGTTGAGTTGATGCCCGACGGGATAAAAAACCGGGCGCGCTTCGGAAACGGCGCCCGGCAAAAGAGTCAAACCTAGAAATTCCGCGATGCCTTGCGGTTGATGTGGTTCGGAATACGGCGGAAGAACTGCGTCAGCGACGTCTGATTGTCCAAGTGGCCGCTAATCATGTCAAAGGGTGAGGTTTGGCTTTGCTCGTCAAAAGCGATCATCCAGTGATTCCCGCTTCCCTTGACCCACTGCCCGCCATAATGACGGCGGATGGTCTCGCCCAGAAAGGCGCCGAGCTTTTCTCGAAGCACGGTTTTATCGCCCTCATTCAGCTTGGCGCGGTGCTGGTCAATATAGGTATCCAGCCATAAGACCGAATCAGCCGAAAAGTCCAGCCGAACATCTTCTTTTTCGCTGATGACCTCAATGACCAACTGCGCGTCTTCATGCAGTTCGGATGCTTTCGCAACTGTGTTCAAGAGCCGCTCTCCTCTTTGATAAGATAGATAAACCTTGCATTGCCAGCCGACGCTATTGTTCCTGATACGTTCACAGCGGGAAATCTTACAAAACCAGTGGGAATATATTGAGGAGAGCGGGTAACGAGATTCGAACTCGTGACCTTTTCCTTGGCAAGGAAACGTTCTACCGCTGAACTATACCCGCACAGTAATATTCAGTATAAACAATAGGCATCCCTTTGACAAGCCCCTTTTGGTAAAATATCGGACAATCGCATGAAAACAGGCGGCCGCGGGTCTATTCACAGCGCATTCAGTCATTTTTTATCTGATTCTTACAATAGCTGTGTATAAAACGAAGTCGTTAATCTGTCAAGCGAATCTTGGCGAAAGGACAAGCGATGAGCGAACAATTTACATTTCAAGCGGAGACCCAGCAGCTGCTGAACATTTTGATCCATTCTCTGTACACCGAAAAAGAGATTTTTCTGCGCGAACTGATCTCCAACGCCTCGGATGCGCTTCATCGGCTGCAATTCGAGATGCTGACCAACGACAATGTTCAAGACCCGCAGGCCGAGCTTGAAATTCGCATCAAGCTGGATGAAGCCAGCGGCGCCCTGACCATCATCGATACCGGCATCGGCATGAACCGCGAAGAAATCACCGCCGGGCTGGGCACGATTGCCAAATCCGGCGCCAAAGCCTTTATTGAAGCGATGCAGGCGCATCCAGAGCATGGCGCCGCGTCCGACATCATCGGGCAGTTTGGGGTCGGTTTTTATTCGGCTTTTATGGCCGCCAAACAGGTCGATGTGATTTCGCGCTCCTATCGCCCGCAGGACGAAGCCGTCAAATGGTCGGCTGCCGGCGGCGCCAGCTATACCCTGGAACGCGCCGAAAAAGACAGCCGCGGCACCGAAATTGTCATCCATCTCAAGGACGGCGAAAAAGACTTCGCCCGCGGCTATTTGGTCAAGGACATCATCCGCCGGCATTCGGATTATGTCGCCTTCCCGATTTATGTTGATGATGATGAAGAGCCGACCAACAAGCAGCAGGCGATCTGGCGGCGCAGCCCGACCGAAGTCGAGGATAAGGAATATGACAGTTTTTATCGGATGCTGACGATGGATTTCAACGGCGACAGCCATCATATTCATATGCGCGCCGATGTGCCGATGCAGTTTTATGCCCTGCTTTTTATTCCTGGCAGCGCCCAAGACAATATGTTCAGCCCGCGCAAGGAGCCTGGGCTGAAACTGTATGCCCGCAAGGTTCTCATTGAGGAATACAACCGCGATCTGCTGCCGGAATATCTGGGTTTTGCGCAGGGCGTGGTGGACAGTGAAGACCTGCCCTTGAGCGTCAGCCGCGAGAGCATTCAGGCGACGCGCGTCATGACGGCCTTGAAGAAGACCATCACGCGCAAAGTCCTCTCCGAACTCAAGCGCATGGCAAAGAAAGACCGCGCCGCCTACCTCAATATCTATAAGGAATTTGGCGGCTATCTCAAGCAGGGTTTGGTTATCCAGGCCGATGACCGCAGCGACCTTGAACCGCTTTTGTTCTTTCAGACAACGCATGACGACGATCCAGAGAGCTATCATTCGCTGGATGAATATGTCGAACGGATGCCGGACAGTCAGGACGATATCTATTATGTGGTCGCCGATGATTATGGCAGCGGCGCGCGCAGCCCGCATCTGGATGCCTTCCGTCAGCGGGGAATTGAAGCGCTGTATTTTACGCAGCCAGTGGATTCCATGCTGCCGATGAGCATGACCGATTACAAGGGACACAAGCTGGTCAGCGTTGATTCGGCCGAACTCGATCTGGAAGATGTGGGCGAAGCCGCCGCGGCTGAAGCGGCGGGCATGGACGCGCTGGCAGACGGCTCCTTCGCCGCGCTTCAAAGCCGCATCAAGGAAACGCTTGGCAGTCGGGTCAGTGATGTGCGCGAAAGCAAAGCGCTGGTAGGCAGCCCGGCGCGGCTGGTGAGCGAAGACGGCAGCGCCGGCCGCCATCTGTTTCGCATCAATCGCCTGCTGGACAAGGATTATGAACTGCCGGTCAAGACGCTGGAACTCAATCGGCGGCATCCCCTGATGCACAACCTTAGCCAGTTGATTGCCGCCGCCGGCGATGACGGCCTGATTGACGCCGTTGTCGAGCAGGTCTTTGAAACTGCGCTTTTGCAGGACGGCATTCATCCTGATCCTTCCAGCATGGCCGACCGTCTGACTCTGCTGATGCAGGCGGCGACTGGCTCTCCCGGCGCTGACCTGAAGTTTGGCGATGTCAAAACGGTCATCGCTGAACCGGCGGCGGCAAAAGGCGGCGGATTGGGCGACCTGGATATTGAAGATGCCGATTTTATCACGCTGGAAGATGAATGATCGCAGTATCTTGACAAGGAGCGCAACGCATGTCCGAATTAAAAACAAAACGCAATGACGGCGATGTACGTGGTTATCTGGAGAGCGTGGCGAACAAACGACGGCGCGAAGATGCGCTGGTCATGCTGGAGCTTATGCGCGAGATCACCGGCGAGCCGCCCGAAATGTGGGGCAGCAGCATCGTCGGCTTTGGCAGCTATCATTATCGATACGCGAGCGGGCGCGAGGGCGATTGGCCGATCGTCGGGTTCGCGCCGCGCAAGCAGTCGCTCACGCTATACATCATGCCCGGCTTCGACCGATACGAGGATTTGATGGCAAAGCTGGGCAAATACAAAACCGGCAAATCCTGCCTGTATATCAATAAGCTGGATGATGTGAACCTGGAGACGCTGAAAGCATTGATCGCTGAATCTGTCGAGTATATGCGCCGCGCGTATCCGCGCCGTGATTAGCGCATTGCTTTTGGGTTTGCAACCGATTTCCTGGATATTCCGTATTCAATGACAGCAGCATCCAACAAGAAGGATAATCCGGTGTATAATAGGATTGTACGCGAAGCGCAAACTCATGGATCGGCTGTGATGGATGGTTTGAAGATACTCGGTCAAATCGGCAAGGGCATTGTCAAGACAGTTGAAGTGATTGGCAAGGGCATTGGTTTGACGGGCAAAGCGATTAATGATGGTTCAGTTGCAGTGAGGACAGCCATGCCAGTGACAGAAGTGACATCGGTGTTTAACACCACCGACGAGACGATCAAGTTTATCAATCAGGAATCGCCGCGCGATGGCAAGGAGATTTTGCCGCAGAGCGCGGTCTCGCTTAAAACAGACAACACTTCCGGCGCCTGGGTGCCCTGGTTTCATCCGCCGCGCTTCGCGCCTTTCAGCCGCAAGCGGATGGAAATTGTGGTCGATGACATCGCCGTGATTTATCTTTGGCAGCGCGATGACCATATCTTTTGGTGCAACCGCCTCGACAGCCAGGGGAATCCAGCCAAAGCCTATCAGGTGCCGGGCATTTCTCATGTCGGCGGCAAGCGCATGATGGTGGTTCGCAATGATCCCGAAAACGGATACAGCGTCTTCTTGAGTGAAAACGTCGAAAACAAGTAAGCCGAAACCGGGCGCCGACGTTCCAGACGCGGGGCTTGGGCGAAAATTTGGAGATGGGCGATGGACACGATGACGCTGGCACGGCGGGCTGGCGCGGCCTTAATCCAAAACGGATGGCGCATCAGCGCAGCCGAATCGTGCACCGGCGGGCTTGTCCTAAGCGCCCTGACCGATATAGCCGGCAGTTCCGCTTATGTGGAAGGCGGTTTGGTGACCTATTCCAACGATGCCAAGCGGCGGATGCTCCAGGTTCCAGAAGCGACTCTCGCGCGGCATGGCGCGGTCAGCGAAGCCACTGCCGCCGCCATGGCCGTCGGCGCGCGCAAGCTGTTTGATACGGATTATGCGCTAAGCGTCACTGGCATCGCCGGCCCGGGCGGCGGGACTGATGAAAAGCCGGTGGGATTGACGTACATCGGCTTGGCCGGTCGGGAGCGCCCGCCGATTGTCGAGCGGCATGAATGGAAGGGCAGCCGCATCGACAACAAAACAGCCAGCGTCCATGCGGCGCTGAACCTCTTGTTACGCGCCCTCGAATAATATCCCGCGGTACACCTGCGCCAGCGGCAAGTCGCAAGACAGCATCTCAAGCGGTATCACATCATCCCAATCGGAAAACTGGCGCAAAAACCAGCCGAAGGACGTCCGGGTGTAAAGCTCGGCAAAGACGCGGTACTGGTCCATGATGAGATAGCCCTGTATGCTTGGCACGGCATAATAATAGTCGCGTTTGGCAAGGCGGTCATAATCCCCAGAAGAAGGCGAGGTGACTTCTACTACTAGAATCGGGTTGAGAAGCGTGGTGTCATTATCATCGTAGTCTGCTTTGCCACAGACTGCGCTCAAGTCCGGGTAGACATAGCGGGATTCGCTGATTTTGACGCGCATATCGCTGTTACGCAGCGAACAGTTAGAATCGTCCAGCTGACGGCCGATGGCAATGGCAGTGTTCATTTTTATCTCGCTGTGATTGCCCGTACCGCCGGTCATGGCATAAATTTCGCCATCAATGTACTCATGTCTCGTCTCGCTGTCGGCTTCATAAACAAGATATTCTTCAACCGTCCAGTTGGATTTGGAGTTTGCTAACATATCTGTCCTCGCATCAGTAGATAATGCCATTATACCAAAAACCTGGCAGCATGGGGATAATCAGCTTCATGGCGTTACTGTTGATAGCGGCGCGGATCGAGCGCATCGCGCAGGCCATCGCCCACCAGATAAAAGCAGAGCACCGTTACCATAATCAAGAGGCCCGGCCAGACCACCAGATGCACTCCAGTAACAAAATAGCTGCGCGAATCGGTGAGCATATTGCCCCAAGACGGCGTCGGCGGCTGAATGCCAACCCCCAGATAGCTCAAGCCAGCTTCAAACAGAATCAGGTTGCCGGCGATAATCGTCATCACAACCATCACAATCGAGAAGACGTTCGGCAAAATGTGCGAGACCAAAATGCGGACATCGGACGCGCCCAAGGCCCGCGCCGCCAGCACATAATCGCGTTCTTTGAGTGAAAGCGTTTCGCCGCGCACCAGCCGCGTCGTGCCGACCCAGCCCAGCGCCGCCATAATCACAATCAAGGCCTCGGGGGATAGCTCCCAGATGGCCGAAGCGATAAAAATCAGATACAGCGGGGGAATCGAGCTTAGGGTATTGATCATCCATGAAATCAGGTCGTCCACCCGCCGCCCATAATAGCCGGCCAGCAAGCCCAGACTGACGCCGATGAACACAGTCATAACGCTGGCCAAATAGGCGATGGTGAGCGAAACCCGCCCGCCATAAATCAGCCGCAGGAATTGGTCGCGGCCCAGTTGATCGGCGCCCAGCAGGTAGCCGTCCTGTCCGGGCTGTTTGAAGCGGACGATGACCCGCGTATCGTTGACGTCCATCTCAAACACATTTTCGATAATCGGCGGCCCAGCGACGCCAATCAGCGTGAAAATGACCAGTACCGTCAGGGCCAGCATCGTCAGTCGGTCGCGCAGGATGAAAGCGGCCGCATCGCGCCAGAACGAACGCGCAGGACGTTCCGATTCGCCGCCGATGATTTTGGAGATTTTGGCCTTTCTCGCCATAACGCACCTATTCCAGACGGATGCGGGGGTCAAGGATGACGTACAGCGCATCGGAAATCAGCACGCCAATCATGAACATCACCGAAGCGACCACCACCGAACCCATCACCAGGGGATAATCGCGCTGAGATACGGCGTCAATGACCAGCTTGCCGATCCCCGGCCACTGAAAAACGAACTCGATAATCACCGCGCCAGCCAGCAGCGTTCCGATGGCCGGCCCCAGAAAAGTCGCCACTGGCAGCAGGCTGTTTCGCAGAGCGTGGCGCATCCAGACCAGCCGCGTTTGCAAACCCTTGGCGTAGGCGGTGCGGACGTAATCCTGCTGAAGCGTCTCCAGCATTTGGGTACGGGTGAAGCGCGAAATGAAGGCGATAGTGTTCAGTGACAGGACAAACACCGGCAAGATCATGTGGCGCAGCGCATCGCCCAAATCGAATTCGTCGCCGCGCCGCGTGATGTCTTCCATGCCGCTTATCGGCAGCCATTTTAGCTGTACGCCGAAGACGATAATCAACAGCAAGCCCAGCCAGAAGGCCGGCACCGCATTACCGACCACCGAAATAATCCGAATCAGCTGGTCGAGCCAGGTTCGATGGAAGACGGCCGCCAGCGCTCCCAGCATAACGCCGGCGAGATAACCCAGAATCAGCGCCGCCACGCCCAGCCGCAAGGTCGCTGGAATCCGCTGCGCGATCAAGTCCATCACTGGTTTTTTCTGTTTGATCGAATCGCCCAAATCGCCGCGCAGCAGACCGCGTCTTTTGCCTGGCCTTTCGCCAATGCCGTCGCCGTCATAATCGACCCGCGTCCAGTCGTTGCCAATCATCCAGTAGAGGTACTGCTCCAGCGGCGGCCGGTCGAGGCCAAGCTGACGGCGCATCGCCGCTTTCAATTCTTCGGCCGTCTCCTGGTCGGCGTTCAATCCCCAGGTGATCATGTCAATCGGGTCGCCGGGCGCGGCCAAAATAATGATGAAGACGATGAAGGTCAAGCCAAAAAAGGTCGGAATCGCTTGCAGCAGCCGCCGCTGAAAATACTTAAACATCCGCCATTCTGCCCATAACTGCGTTTCCCTTTCATTGTATCGCCAGAGCCGAAAATCACAAATGGACGCGGTTTATTGAATGAATGTCAAAACAGTTAAATCAAATTTAACATAACAATCACGCGCCTTTAATATAATGCGGGCCATCTATTAACAGGCTTTGCCCATACTCCAGTCTGTGTGGATTTTTCACTCATTTATCCGACAGGCGTTCAGGAGAAAATATCACCATGTATCGTTTGGCTTCACTGCTTATCGCATTCATCTTTGCCGCGGCTGGCGCGTTTGCCCAGGATCGCGGTGAACCCATGCTCCCCGAAGTTGACCCGCTGGAATACACCGAAGGCGAAATCATCACCGCCGGCAGTTCCACCGTCTTTCCCTTAAGCGAGCGCATGGCCGAACTGTGGACCGAGGCTGGCGGCGTCGCCCCATCCATCGCTTCGATTGGCTCTGGCGCCGGTTTTGAACGTTTCTGCGTCGAAGGCGAAACTGACATCAGCAACGCCTCGCGCCGCATCAAAGACAGCGAAGTCGAATCCTGCGAGGCCATCGGCCGCGCGCCGATTGAGTTCCGCGTCGGCACAGACGCGCTTGCCGTGACCGTATCAGCAGAAAACGACTTCGTCACCGACGTCACCCTGGCAGAACTGGCCGCCATATTCAGCGATGCTGAAACCTGGTCTGATGTCCGCGCCGAATGGCCGACAGAAGCCATCCAGCGTTTTATCCCTGGCACCGACAGCGGCACCTTTGATTATTTTGTCGAAGAGGTCTTTGACAAAGACGAAGCGCCGATCCTAAGCGCCAACCCGCAGCTTTCCGAAGATGACAACGTACTGGTGCAGGGCATCACCGGCAGCCCCTACGCCGTCGGCTTCTTTGGCTATGCCTATTATGTCGAAAATCAGGATGCGCTGAATATCCTTAGCATCGAAGGCATCGAAGCCACTGCCGAAACCGCCGACGACGGCAGCTACCCACTGGCGCGGCCGCTCTTTATTTACAGCGACGCCGGCATCATGGCCGAAAAGCCGCAGGTCAATGCCTTTATCAACTTCTATCTGACGCATGTCAATGATGAGGTAGTTGATGCCGGCTACTTCCCGGCATCGGCATACGCCTTTTCCGGCGCTGTCGACTACTGGCGAATCGCCAATGGAATGCTGCCAATAGGCGATGCCGCGCTAGATCTGCAAGATGAGGAGCCTGCCGACGAGGAAGCGGAAGATTAGCCCGCCGGCAGGCTTGTTTTCGCGGGAATGCGATGCTTTTGCATGGCGTCGCATCCCTCGCCTTGCGCCAGATAAGAGAATTGTATGAAACGAAAAAACCGCGTCATCACAAAAGAGCATCTCGTGCCGGAAAACACGGGACTTTTGAACTTAAAGCATAAAATCAAGCCGCATGAACTCGTGATTCAAGCGGGTTTATTCGCTTGCGGCCTGCTTTCTATTTTTACCACAATCGGCATTATTCTGGTTTTGGGCAACGAATCGATTTCGTTTTTCACCCGCGATCAGTGGGTGAACACCAACCGCGCCATCCTTAGCGACATGGATGACACCGCCACAGCCTTTGCCGTCCAGCCGGGCAGCGCGCTTGAAGATATTCAGGCCGGCGATTCTATTCGCATCGGGCAGGAAGTTATGGAAGTCGCCGCCTTCCAAAACAATCGACTAAGGCTGGACGTATCGGGCACCGGCGGCGGTTTTGAACGCTGGTGCGCGGCGGATGAGACGCTGGCCGAGACAGGCGCGCCGCGCCCGATGATTGTCAATGCCAGCCGCCCGATTAAACCGCATGAAATCGACCGCTGCGCCAAGGCTGGCATCAGCCCGATCCCATTTCATGTCGGCGCCGATGCCCTGGCGATTGTCGTCAGCAGCGACAATGACTTCCTTTATGACGTTTCGTTCGCGGAACTGCGGCAGATTTTCGGTGAAGCGGAAACATGGGCGGATGTGCGCGCCGAATGGCCGGCGGCGCCGATTCAGCTGGTGATTCCCGACGAAGACAGCGGCACATTTGATTTCTTTGTCGAGCAAGCGCTGGACAATCAGCCCAATGCCATGCTGGCCAAGTCCCCGATTACGTCGGCAAATGACAGCAAGCTGGCTGGGAGCATCAGCCGCGATCCCTTTAGCATTGGTTTTTTTGGTTATGCTTATTATCTTGCCCATGCCGACCAGCTTCGGATTTTGGCGGTGGACGGCGCGCTGCCGGCGGCCGAAACCGCCACCAGTTATACGCTGTCACGGCCGCTCTACATCTACAGCGATGCCGATATTATGCGCGCCCACCCGCAGGCGGCCGCTTTCATCAGCTATTATCTGGCGAATGTCAGCGATGCGATTGTGGAAGCTGGTTATTTCCAGGCATCCAGCGCCGCGCTTGAACCGGCGCGCCATAACTGGCTGACGGCGACTGGCGCCGATGAGATGCCGCCGGTGAATCCAGCCGCGGTGAACGGGCAACTGGCGATTAGCGGCAGTTCGACGCTCTTGCCCTTGACCGAGCGGCTGGGCGAGATGTTTGTTGAGGACGGCTATGTCCCGCGCTTCGAGGTTTTGCGCGGCCTCCGCGGCGAACATACCATCGTCCCGCACAAGCAGGGAGTCGATGTTGAGTACAACGACCGACCGACGCTGCTTGAATTCTTTACCCATACGAATTGGATTCCGGCGATTGGCGAATTCGGCGTCATTCCGCTTATCAACGCCACCTTGATGACCAGCGCCATCGCCATGCTGGTCGCCTTGCCGCTGGGCATTGGCGCGGCTGTCTACCTGAGCGAATACGCCGCGCCAAGCGTACGGAATACGCTCAAGCCAATGCTTGAAATTCTGGCGGGCATCCCGACTGTGGTCTACGGCTATTTCGCGCTGACCTTTATGACGCCGCTGCTGCGGACGGTCTTTGGCGTCGATGTGGTCAGCATTTACAATACTGGTTCGGCTGGCATTGTGGTCGGCATCCTGATTATCCCACTGATTAGCTCCATGAGCGAAGATGCCCTCCATGCTGTGCCGAGCGCGTTGCGGGAAGCGTCCTATGGCTTGGGGGCAACTCGGCTGGAAACAGTGGTCAAAGTGGTGATTCCGGCGGCTTTGTCCGGCATTTTGGCGGCGTTTATCGTCGCCGTGTCGCGCGCCATCGGCGAGACGATGGTCGTCGCCATCGCCGCCGGCGCCGGGCCGAACTTCACCTTCAGCCCCTTTGAATCGGCCGAGACGATGACCGGCCACATCGCCCGCATCAGCGGCGGCGACTTGAGTTACGATTCGATTGATTACAACAGCATCTTCGCGATTGGCCTGACACTCTTCCTGATGACTTTTCTCCTCAATATCTTGAGCCGCGTCATAATCAGCCGCTTCCGGGAGTCGTACTAAAATGAAAGACAAGGCAAAAAATAAAAGCAAGCGCCGCTATATGCCCGGAGAGGCCGAATTTTTCAAGCGGCTGCAAGCCCGTCATCGGCGGGGGCATTTGGGTAAAGTCTTCAACTATTTTTCGGTCGGCGCCGCGGCTTTGGCGCTGATTGCCCTGTTCCTGACCGTCGTCAATGAGGCTTTCGGCGCGATTGGGGTTGTGAATACGGTTGAGCCGGCGGCGCTTGCCGACGGACGTCCATTGGAAGCACTTGACAGCCAGGAGTTGGCGCTGATTTTGGCTGACCATGCCGGCGGGCGGCTGCGCGTGCTGATCCGCGACACCATCAGCCAGGTCGACGTCAATGACTTCACCCGCTCCACCGCTGCCGAGATCGTCGACGATCCCGCCGTCGATGCCGAAATCGCCGACCAGCTGCTCAAGAACATCAGCAAGGAGCAACAGGCGGGTTTATTGGCCAGCTATGCCGACACAGCGGCGCTGCGGCGGCTGGTCATGGAAAACGTGGTCAAACAGCAGGTTATCGCCAGCTTCACGCTGGTTGAGGCGATCTTCAACTTCGATGCCATCAAAGCAACAATCGAAGGGCGGCTGCTGGATGACTATAAAAAAAGCAAGCGGCTCGATGACGCTAGGGTGGAAGTGATTCGCTTTCACAGCTGGCTGAATGGCGCGTTCATCACAACGCCAATGTCAAGCGCTCCGTCCTTAGCTGGTGTCCGCACTGCGCTGATTGGCTCGGCAGGACTGATGGCTGTGGTGATATTGGCGGCGCTGCCGATTGGCATGGGCGCGGCGATTTATCTCGAAGAATATGCCGCGCAAGGCTTGGTCAGCCGCCTGATCGAAACCAATGTACGCAATCTGGCCGGCGTGCCTTCCATCATTTATGGCATGCTGGGGCTGGCTGTATTCGTGCGGGCATTGGCGCCATTTTCCAGTGGGCTTGTCTTTCATTTTAACTTTGACGCGCCGACCGTCGACAGCGTCATCAGCCGCATCGCGCCCGTTTTTGATGACCAAATCCGCTTTGACGGCGCGCAAATCCACAGCAGTTCCGACCTGATTGACGCGCCCGCGGCGCAGCGTTTGGTCGATGTCTTTTTGCATTACGGCACGCCAAGCCTGACCATGCAGGGAAGCTCCGATGTCTATGATATGGCCAATTCGCTTTCGGATGCGCTGGATGCGGCCGTGGATGTGGCGCCGGCGAGCGCCGACGGTGACTATGACATCAAAATCCGCGGCAGCTATTATCGTTTTGATGTCGCTGATGATGCCGATATTCCTGATGCCGTCTATGACCAACTGATGGCCAAGCTGGCGCGAATCAACAGCTTCGCCCCCAACGGACGAACGCTGGTATCCGCCGGCCTGACGCTGGCGCTGTTAATCCTGCCGATTATTATCATCAACGCCCAGGAAGCCATCCGCGCTGTGCCAAATGCAATCCGCGAAGCCTCTTATGGTTTGGGGGCGACGCGCTGGCAGACGATCTGGCATCAAGTCCTGCCGGCGGCGCTGCCGGGCATAATGACCGGAACTATTCTGTCGGTCTCGCGCGCCGTCGGCGAAACGGCGCCGCTGATTGTAGTCGGGGCGGCGACCTTTCTGCTGACCGATCCAACCAGTCCCTTTTCACAGTTCACCGCCATGCCGATTCAGATTTTCCAGTGGACGGCGCGGCCGCAGGGTCAGTTTGGCGATATTGCCGCCGCCGCCATTATCGTTCTGCTGGCGCTGATGCTGACGCTGAACGCCACGGCGATTATCCTCCGCAGCCGTTATTCGATCAGGTACTAGGCGATGATGGCCCATGAACAGATGTCGTCGGAGACGGAGACAGTGATCGAACTGCGGGATTGCAGTTTTTACTATGGCAGTTACCGCGCCGTCGCTGATGTCAGCCTGCCGATCTATAAGAATCGGGTCACTGCGTTTATCGGGCCTTCTGGCTGTGGCAAAAGCACCGTTTTGCGCGGCATCAATCGCATGCTTGACTTGGTGCCAGGCGCGCGGATGGAAGGCGCGGTCATCTACCGCGGCAAGAATCTGTACGACAGTCATGTTGACCCAGTTGAGGTGCGCCGACGCATCGGCATGGTGTTCCAAAAGCCCAATCCCTTCCCCAAGAGCATCTATGACAATGTGGCTTATGGGCCGCGCCTGCTGGGCATCCGCAAGAAGCGAATCCTCGACGAAATTGTTGAGCGCAGCCTGCGGGGGGCGTCGCTTTGGGACGAGGTCAGCGGCGACTTGAATAAATCTGGCCTGGCCTTGTCAGGCGGACAGCAGCAGCGCTTGTGCATCGCCCGCACGATCGCCGTTGAACCCGACGTGATCCTGATGGACGAGCCCTGTTCCGCCCTGGATCCGATTGCCACCCAGCATATTGAAGAGCTTATTCGGGAACTGAACGAGGAATACACCATCATCATCGTGACTCACAATATGCAGCAGGCGCAGCGCGCGTCCGATTACACCGCCTTTTACAACATCCGCAAGGCTATTGAGAACGGCATCGAAACGCGCTGGGGCGAATTGGTGGAATACAATTATACTGACCAGGTTTTTAACAGCCCGGCGCGGCGGGAAACGTCCGATTACATCGCCGGGCGCTTCGGTTAAACCAGCCGCTAAACAGCCCTTTCATATTGACGCGCCGCGGTGAGACTGCTTTGTCCGCCGCGCCTCGGCGGTAAAAACAAGCCGTCGGTTTTGATATGGGATTGCTGGCTTATTTGCGCCATAATGACACTGAAAATCGCTGACGGCATTAGAAAGAGAATCGATATTGACCGACATCAGGCGCATTGGCATTCTGGCGCATCCGACCCGTCCCGATACGCATCCGGTGGCGGATGACATCGCCCAAACCTTGAGCCGGCGGGGCATTCAAAATTGGGTGCACACCGTGTGGGATGAGGCGGCGGTGCAGGGTGACGTGGCGCGCGCCGATGTGGTGATGGCGATTGGCGGCGACGGCGCCATGCTGCGGGCCGGGCGGGTTTGCGCCGGACACCAGGTGCCGGTATTGGGCATCAATATGGGCTGGCTCGGTTTTTTGACCGAAATCAAGCAGCCAGAAGACTGGCAGGCCGGGCTGGAGCAGCTGCTGTCTGGGGACTATTGGATTGAAAATCGCATGATGCTGCGGGCGTCGCTGATGCAAAATCGGCAAACGGCGCTGGGCAGCTATCATGCGCTCAATGATGTCGTCATCAGCGGCAGCGTCTTCGGACGGATGATTCAGATTAACGCCTATATCGACAACCACTGGACAACCACGTACAACGCCGACGCGCTGATTCTGTCGACGCCGACCGGCTCGACGGCTTATGCGCTGGCGACTGGCGGGCCGATTCTGCCGCCCGAACTGCGTAATATTCTGATGGTGCCGATGGCGCCGCATCTTAGCATGGATCGTCCGATTGTCTTGGCGAAGGGCGCCGTCGTCGACATTGAGCCAATCGCGGAAAACCGACATCCGGTCGTGCTGACGGTCGATGGCAAAGTGATGGCGGAACTGCAAGACAATCAGCATATTTGCATTCAGTCGGCGCGGCCGGTGAGTCGGTTTGTGCGCCTGCGCGAGCGCAATTATTTTTACCGCTCTCTGCTGGACCGTCTGGAGCCGCGCATCAACCGTCATGGGCCGCGGCGGATGACCTTTAACGAACCGCAAAGCGGCCGCCATGCCCATCATGTAACGGGGAACGAAGATGACTGAAAACCATCCTATGCCGCTCATGGAGGACGAAATTCATTACTGCCAGGTTCACAGCGACCGCGATACCGAACTGCGCTGCAACCGCTGCAATCGTTATATGTGCGTCGCCTGCGCCGTCCGAACATCGGTTGGCTATACCTGCCGCGAATGCGTCCGCGGGCATGAGGACAAGTTCTTTGAAGGCACTGTGGTGGATTATGCGGTAGTGGCGGCGGTTTCGGCCGTTGGCGGCGCCATAGTCGCCCTGGGCAGCGCGATAGCTGGCGGATTCTGGCTGCTGGCGGTCATTGCCGCGCCGGCTCTGGGCGGCCTTATCGGGCAGATCGCTCTGACGCTGACCGGGCGGCGGCGCGGGCGGCAAAGCGGATACGTCTGCGCCGGCGGCGTGCTGGCCGGCGGCCTTGCGGCTGGGCTGCTGGGGAGCGGATTGGGCATCACCACCCTGCTCTTTGTGGGGCTGGCGGCATCGGCGGCTTATGCCAGCTTCAAAGCGTCGATTTAACAGCCGCCCGAAGATCAAGAGCCATGCTAGAAGAATTGCGCGTTCAAAATTTCGCAGTCATTGACCGGCTTGACTTATCGTTTGGCAAGGGCTTCAACGTCATTACCGGCGAGACCGGCGCCGGCAAGTCGATCCTGATTGATGCGGTGGAACTGATCCTTGGCGGCAAGGCTGACCCGGCTTTTGTCCGCGCCGGCAGCGAGCGCAGCATTATTGAAGGCGTGATTTCGATTGGCGCGGCGAATCGGGACGCGGTGATGGCTATCCTGGCGCGCGAAGACCTGGCAGACGCCGAAAATCCCGATTATGTGACCCTTGTGCGCGAGGTGCGGCGGCAGGGACGTTCCAGCGGGCGCATCAATGGCATCGCCGTCAAAGCCGAAATCCTGAATGAAATCGGGGACATTCTCTTTGACATTCACGGGCAGAGCGCCCATCTGTCCTTGTTCCGCCCGCGCAGTCACATTGACCTGCTCGACCGCTACGCTGATTTGCTGGACGCGCGGGCTAAGTTGGGCGAGCTAGTGAATGCGCTGGGCAAGGCGCAGCGAGAAATGCGCCGCTTGCAGGATGACCGGGAGGCTTTGCGGCGGCGGGCTGATTTACTGCGCTATGAAGCCGATGAAATTGAAGCCGCCGCCCTCCAGCCCGATGAAGAGCGGGGCTTGCTTGCCGAACGGAGTCGACTGGCAAACAGCGAGCAGCTGGCGGCTTTGGCGCAGGAAGCGGCGCGGCTGCTGAACGGCGATGACAGCGAGGAGCAGCAGCCGATTGTCGATGGCTTGATGCAAGTCGCGGCGGCGGCGGCAAAGCTGGCGGCTATCGACCCGGACATGGCGGAAGATGATGAACTGGCGGAAGGGCTGGCGCAGCAGGCGCAGGAACTCGCGCTGACGATGGCGCGCTATGCCGGCGAAGTCGAATATGACCCGCAGCGGCTTGATGAACTGGAAGAGCGGCTTGAACTCATCAAAACACTCAAGCGCCGCTATCAGGCGGACAGCATCGAAGCGATTATCGCCTATGGCGCCCGGGCGGCCGAAGAACTGGAAAGCCTTGACCACAGCGACGCGCGGCTTGCCGACCTGCGCCGACGGGAAGCCCATCTGCTGGGTCATATTGGCGATATCAGCCAGCGTTTGAGCCGCGCGCGTCAGGCGGCGGGCAAGGCATTGAGCGCGGCGGTGGTGCGCGAACTCAAGGACTTGCGGATGGAACGCACTCGCTTTGATGTGTTATTGGCGCAGGCGGAGCATCCCGCTGGCTGTATTATCGGCGGCAGGCGCTATAAATTTGATGCCAAGGGGATCGATGATGTGGAGTTTATGATGAGCGCCAACCCCGGCGAGCCGCTGCGGCCGCTGGCCAAGGTCGCGTCTGGCGGCGAGGCGGCGCGGATTATGCTGGCGCTTAAACGGGTGCTTAGCGCCGCCGATCAAACGCCGATTTTGATTTTTGATGAAGTTGACCAGGACATTGGCGGGCGTCTCGGCGCGGTTGTCGGCGAGAAGCTCTGGTCGCTTTCGGCGGGGCATCAGGTTTTGTGCGTGACTCATCTGCCGCAGCTGGCAAGTTATGGCGACCGCCATTTCCATGTCCGCAAGGATATCGTCCGGTCGCGGGCGGCGGCGCAGGTGCGCGTGCTGGAGGATGAGGGCGAGCGCATTGCCGAAATCGCTGAAATGCTGGGTGCCGGCGGGCAATCGGGGCGGCAGTCGGCGCGCGACATTTTGCAGGCGGCGCGGCGGCGCAAGCTGGGATTTTAACGATAATTAGACAAACCTAAGGGAGGTGTAAGCATGAAACTCAATACCATATTGGATCAGATTGACATGGGCAGCGTTGCCTTGCCGAAGTTTCAGCGCGGTTATGTTTGGCGCCGCCGACAGGTTCGCAAATTGATGCGTTCGCTTTATCTCGGTTATCCAGTGGGCAGCCTGCTGATGTGGGAGACGCAAACCGAAAAAGCCGAGGCAAAGGGCGCTGCTCCACTTGCCAGCGGCACTGTCAGGCTGCTGCTGGATGGTCAGCAGCGTGTCACCTCGCTTTATGGCATCATCAGGGGCGAGCCGCCGGCCTTCTTTGACGGCAATGAGAATGCCTTCTTGAATCTGTATTTCAACCTCGACGACGAAGAGTTTGAATTCTATGGCCCGGTCAAAATGAGGGATGATCCGCGTTGGATCAGCGTCACGGAATTGATGCAGTCGGGGGCCGGCAATTTCATTTCGAGGATAATGGAAGTTCCGTCCATTATGGAAAACGGCCGCCTGAATGACTATCTCCATCGGCTGAACGCTATCGACAATATCAAAGAGCGCGATTTTCATATTGAGGAGGTCAGCGGCGCGGACAAGACGATGGATGATATTGTCGATATCTTCAATGAGGTGAACAGCGGCGGCACCAAACTTTCCAAAGGCGATTTGGCGCTTGCTAAAATTTGCGGCTCATGGCCTGAAGCCCGCGAAGAAATGCAGGCGCGGCTGCAAAAATGGGAGAACGTCGGCTACCACTTCAGCAAAAGTCCGCTTGATTGGCTGTTAAGGTGCATTACGGCTATGCTGACCAGCCAGGCAGACTTTGCCGCGCTCTTCCCCAAAGACGAGCATGGCAATGAACGCTTTTCCGTTCCCGAATTTCAGGATGGTTTGCGCCGCGCCGAAAAGCATATCGACTATTTGCTGGATCTCATCGCCTCGCGTTTGGGGCTTGACCACAGCCGCGTGCTGGGCAGTCCTTTCTCCTTTCCCCTGCTGGCGCGTTACATCGACCAACAGGGCGAATCCGTCAAATATCAAGAGGTGCAGGACAAGCTGCTGTACTGGTATGCCCACACCATCTTATGGGGGCATTATTCGGGGGCGATGGAAACGACGCTGCGCCGCGATCTGGTGGCGATAGACGGCAATGAAGACACTCTGGAAGCCTTGATCGCCAACCTCTATCAGGGCCGCGGCGACCTGAAGCTGTATCCGCGGAATTTTGAGGGCGCCACGCGGGGCAGTCGGTTCTATGCAATGCTGTATATGATGACCCGCGTCTGGCATTCGCGCGATTTTGAAACCGGCATCGAACTGAAGCACAATCTGCTCGGCGGCATGAGTCGGCTGGAACTGCATCACATTTTCCCCAAAGCGCGGCTGCGAGAGTATGGATACCATTGGAACGAGATCAATGCGCTGGCGAACTTCACCTTTCTGACCAAAGCGACCAATCTGAAAATCTCGGCAAAGCTGCCCGAAAAATACTTGGCGGACTGCGAGGCCAAACATCCTGGCGTTTTGGCATCGCATTGGATTCCCATGGATCGGGAACTGTGGAAGCTCGAGAATTATCGTGATTTTCTGGCAGAACGCCGCAAGCTGCTGGCGCAGGCCGCCAATGACTTTTTATATCAGCTGCGAAACGGCGTCATGCCTGAAACGCCGCCGGTCGAATCGGTCCTGGAACGCGAAGCGGTCTCGATTCCCGGCCAAATCGCTAGCGAGGCTGAAGAAGCCCTGCTGCTGGAAGCCATGAGTTGGATGGAACAGCATGAACTGCCAACCGGCGAGATAGGATTTGAATTGGTCGAAGACGAGAGCGGCGATGTTCTGGCGATTCTGGATTTGGCATGGCCCGATGGCATTCAGACGGGTCGCAGCCAGCCGACTGCCTTGCTGATTGATGAGGGCGAAGAAACCCTGTCTATCGCCAGCGGCAACGGCTATCGCTGCTTCACCAGCCTAGAGCAGCTTCAGCGCTATGTCGAAAAGGAAATCCTTGCTCGACCTGCCTGATGTAAGATTCCCAGCAAGCCTCTCGTCCATAAGGTAAAGGGAAAATCAGGAGCATCCGCCATGTCCAAACCGCATAATGGCGACCAGATTGGGCGACTGTTTGATTTTATCGCCAACGCGCCCATTGATGAAGAACTCATCAAAATGGACTGCAATGACTGCTGCGAAAAACTGGCGCGGCTGGCCGAACAAGTTGCACATGGCGCCGAACTTAGCGACATCCTGCCTGAATTGCAGAAGTTCATGGTCTACTGGGACGATTGCCGCGAAGAGTTTGAGGCCCTGGTAACCGTGCTGCGGACGGAAAAGACGTTGGAAGGCTTTGACTTTTCCACGCTTGAGATGCCTTCAAAAAACAGCGAAAGTTGATAGATAAGCGAACGGGACGAGGTAAGACAGATGAAAAAGGAACGCGTGGTTATCATCGGCTCCGGCCCAGCCGGCTTGACAGCCGCTTTGTACACCGCCCGCGCGCAGCTGGCGCCGGTCGTCATCGCCGGCAGTCAGCTGGGCGGGCAAGTTGCCATCACGCACGAGATCGAGAATTATCCAGGCTTTCCCGACGGCCTAAGCGGGCCTGAACTGGTCGAGCGGATGAAAGAACATGCCGAAAACTTTGGCGCCAAGGTCGAGTTTGATCTGGTCGAAAGCGTCGATTTCAGTCAAGGATCGCCCTTTCGGGTTAAGACGATGGGAGATGAGTATCTAGCGGATGCTGTCATCATCACCATCGGCGCCGACCCGCGCAAGCTGGGCGTCCGCGGCGAACAGGAATATGTTGGGGCTGGCGTCAGCTATTGCGGCACCTGCGACGGCTTCTTCTTCCGCGGCAAAGACATCGTGGTCGTTGGCGGCGGCGATTCAGCGGTCGAAGAGGCGCTCTTCCTGACCCGCTTCGCCAGCAGTGTCAACGTCATTCACCGCCGCGATCAGCTTCGCGCCGGCGTTCAGCTTCAGCAGCGCGCCTTCAGCCACGAGAAGATCAGCTTTACTTGGGATTCGGTCGTCGAGGAGATCATCGGCGGCGAGGGCGGCGTCCATGCGGTCCGCTTGAAAAATCGGAAAACCGGCGAGGCGCGGGTCGAGCCAACCGAAGGCGTTTTCATCTTTATTGGGCATGACCCGAACAACAGCGTCTTTGGCGATCAAATCGCGCTGAATGAAAACGGCTACATCATCACCGACCAGCGTTACCGCACCAATGTGGACGGCGTTTTTGCGGCTGGCGAAATCCAGGATGAAATCTGGCGGCAGGTGGCGACCTCCGTCGGGCAAGGGACAGCCGCCGCCATGTCAGCGATTCAATGGCTGGAAGCGCGCGAAGGCAGTCTGCAAGAACTGGACCGCCTGCCCGCCGCCGGCGATTAGATTTGGGATTGTATGCCAACCGCCGGCTTGCTACACTGCCGCGCGGGTCGTTTGCTATGCAGGTTCTATGATGAGGAGGAATAACCATGCAGTTTGTTCGCAGGCACAGGAGATTGATGAGCTTCGTCTTGCTGATGAGTTTGCTGCTGATGCTGCCTTTATCAGCGATGGCGCAGGACAGCGGCGGCGCCTTTGTCAGCATTCGCCATTATGACGGGATTGACTCAGCCGACCAGTCCGAAATCGGGCGCGTCGCCAGTGAGGGCTTTTTGCCGATTGTCCGCGGAGCGCCCGGCTTTATCGGCTATTATCTGGTGCACAGCGGCGATGAAATGGTCGCCGTCAGCCTGTTTGATTCACAGGAGCAGGCTTCGGACTCGAATGAGCTTGCCCGCGAGTTCGTCGCCGAGAACATGGCGCCGCTGCTGCCGAATCCGCCGCGGATTATTGAAGGCACGGTAGAGATTGAAGCGGTGGCCGATGACGTTCCCGCCGGCTTCTTCGCCAGCGTTCGCATCTATGACGACCAAGATATGGCGACCGTGGCTGAAACCAATGCCCGCACCCGTGAGATCTTCCTGCCCGCGCTGCGCGAAACAGCCGGGTTCTTCAGCTACTATGTGATGAACGACGGCGATGATGTAGTGGCGGCTTTCAACGTATTCGAATCAGAGGTAGCCGCCTTGGCTTCCAATGATATGGCCGCCGAGTTCGTCGCCGAACACCTGGCGGAATTTGACTTAGGGACGCCTGCCAGAATCAGCGGCAATCTTTCGGTGGCGGCTCTGGCCGCACTGCATGAGGGCGAAAACCTGGCTGCCGATATGGACATGGAAGACGGCGGCGCCTTTGCCAGCGTTCGCGTGTATGAGGGGATTGACGCGGCTGACCAATCCGATATTGGGCGCATCGTCAGCGAGGGATTTTTGCCGATTATGCGCGGAGCGCCCGGCTTTATCGGCTATTATCTGGTGCATAGCGGCGATGAAATGGTCGCCGTCAGCCTGTTTGATTCACAGGAGCAGGCATCGGATTCGAATGAGCTTGCCCGCGAGTTCGTCGCCGAAAATCTGGCGCCGCTGCTGCCCAATCCGCCGCGGATTATTGAAGGGACGGTGAACGTCGAAGCGGTGGCCGATGACGTTCCTGATGGCCTTTTCGCCAGCGTTCGCATCTACGACGACTACAACATGGATAACTTGGACGAAACCACTGCCCGCGTCCGCGAGATCTTCCTGCCCGCCCTGCTCGAAACACCAGGGTTCTTTGGTTATTATACCTTGAACGACGGTGAGGACGCGCTGGTGGCTATCAGCATTTTCGAATCAGAGGAAGCCGCCTTGGACTCCAATGACATGGCCGCCGAGTTCGTCGCCGAACACTTGGCGGAGTTTGACTTGGGCACGCCGGCCCGCATCAGCGGCAATGCGTCGGTGGTTTCGCTGGCCGCCCAGTAGATGACGCAAAAACCATCAAGGGAGCGCGGCCGCGGCCGCGCTCTTTTTGGTTGGGGGATCATTCATTGCTATTGCGTGATTTGAAGCCCATCAAGATATCTATATTGAGCTTATAGCCGGTTTCATCGCGCTTGAGCAGCTTCATTTTGACCAATTCGTTCAGGTCTCGCTGTATCGTGCGGTCAGTTTTCTGTGAATAGGCTCGAGAAACGGCTGGGGTTAAATCTCTTATTTCCCCTTTTTTAATTGGCTGTTTGAAGCGGTCGGTTAGATCCAGGATCAGCCGCTTTTGCCGTTGTCGTGATTTCGTCAAGTTTTCGGAGAATCGCTTACGAAACTGCGTATGAATTGAATCATGCCATATCGTTCGTATTTGCATGCCGTGAATTATCGAGAACTGGTCATCTAATTCATCCTTCAGACCTTGCAAAGCATATTCGATAAATCCCTGCAAATCACCTTCGGCTGGATAAGAACCATCTCGATATTCCCCATGAGAATCTTGTAGCTGCTTATAGTACATATCGCGCGTTCTATTGTAGAAATTGCTTAACAGATGCGCGGCGATATCCGGAACGCTGGCTCTTAGCAGTATGGTGAATTCTATCAAACGGGCCATCCGTCCGTTGCCGTCGCCATAGGGATGAATCCAGGCGAAATAGACGTGGGCAGCTAATGCTTTCACAATTTGCGCCGCAAGTTCATAGCCCGCAAGCGCCGACATATCATGGTTCAGCCAGTCGCAATAATTATCTATCAGCCGCGCGCAGTCTTCTGGCGGTGCCGCCAGATAGCGGCCTACCTCAACGCGATGAGCGCGAAGTCCACCAATGACAACATCTCCTGCGAGGCTGTCAGCTAAATTATGCAATACAATCCTGTGATAGCTGTTGAGAAGATCGGGTGAGAACATTTTATTCGCACCTTCATCTTGAACTACGGTATTGAACGCATTCACCATGTTGTCGATTTGCCGCTGTTGATATTCACGGGATGGGCGCGCTTCCATTTCTCTATTTATGATTTTCCCAACCTCTTCTTCAGAAAACGAGTTGCCCTCAATGGCCGTGGTGCTGTGTACGCCCTTTGTGAGATACATGCGACGCAGCATATCGCTGTCATCCGGCGGTATTGGCAGTCGCTTGATATGCTCAATTTTCGCCTGAACCTCACCCAGCAAGAGCCAGATTTTTCGCGGAAAATCTCTAAGTTTTGGCGGGAATTTGATGAAATCATGCGAACCCATTTGACCGTGCCTTTGTCATTCTGTTTGTCGGGAAAATATCAGGGAATATACCATTTTTATGATATTTTATCATATAAAAACAAAAACGGACAGCTATTGCCATCCGCTTTGTCATTCTGACTGTCCGCAGGTTTGTCGCTAGACGATGGCATTCAGGCCGGTGAGTTCGCGGCCGGTCAGCAGCAGGTTGATCTCGTTGGTGCCTTCGTAGGTATAAATGACTTCGGCATCCAGCATCAGGCGGGGGATATGTTCATCAATGACAATGCCGTTGCCGCCGAGGCATTCCCGCGCCAGCTGCGTGACCTCGCGCGCCTTGCGGGCATTGTTGTACTTCGCCATCGACGCCATGCCCTCGCTTAGCAACCCGCGGCTGATCAGATGCGAAAGCTGCAAGCACATCGTCTGCATCAGGGTGACTTCGGTGGCCATATTGACCAGCTTTTGCTGAATCAACTGGAAGCCGGCAATCGGTTTGCCAAACTGCCGGCGCGCTTTGGTGTACTTCAGCGCCAGTTCAAATGCCCCAGCCGCCACTCCGGCGGCTTCCCAAGCGACGCCGTAACGGCCCATGCCCAAGACGCGGGCTGTATCTTTGAAGCTGCGGACATGAGCCAGCTTGTTCGCTTTGGGAATGTACACATTGTCCAGCCGAATGTCGGCGTTCAGCACCGCCCGCTTGCCTACCTTGCCCCAGATGTCATTGATGGCGACCCCTTCGGTTTGCTGTGGGTTTTCAATCACATAACCGCCAAACTCGCCGCTGTCTTCATCGCGCGCCCAAATAATCAGCAGATCGGAGATGGACGCATTGCCAATCCAGCGTTTGGCGCCATTGAGCCGATAACCGC
The DNA here is from genome assembly GCA_965243515.1 of Phototrophicaceae bacterium. Classification (GTDB taxonomy): domain Bacteria; phylum Chloroflexota; class Anaerolineae; order Aggregatilineales; family Phototrophicaceae; genus UBA6055. Next base: position 324,464 of record OZ251572.1, read on the forward strand.
TGCCGTCCTTGCGGGCGCGGGTCTTGACCTGCGCTGCGTTGGAGCCGACCTGCGGTTCCGTCAGGCCAAAAGCGCCAATTTTTTCCAGCTTGACCATTGCCGGCAGCCAGCGCGCTTTCTGCTCTTCGTCTCCCAGCAGGCCAATTGATCCCATCGCCAGGCCGGAATGCACGCCAAAGAAGGTGCTGATGCTCCCGTCCCCTTTTGCCAGTTCATACATGACCAGCCCCATCTCGACAAAATCCAGCCCGGCGGCGCCGTGTTCAAACAGCGCCCCGCCCATAATCGGCAGCTTGACCAGCTTGCGGGCAATCTCCCAGGGGAATTCGGCTTTTTCCCAATACGGATTGATGTTGGGCATCACTTCAGCTTCGACAAAATGGCGCACTTGCTGCCGCAAGGCCTTCTGCTTATCGGTGAAGTGCATATCGACTTGATAAAAATCAAAGCCGCTAAAAAGGGTTTGCCGTTTTTGTTCCAGAACCATCGGATTTCCAATCTTATTCGCTGTCATCGAATCATTATCTGATGAATAATAACATGAAACTGATGGCGAATCAATCCGATTCGCCGAAAGTCAAGGGTACGAAACCGCGCGGTCGATGCGTCTAATGAGAATGCGCCGCCTTGGCGCGCGAGCCGCCTGGAGTCCAGCGATTTCCATGACTAAACTTCTCGCTATTCGACAGCATTCCTTTTCGATTCGCCTGGTGCTGCTGCAATTTCTTAGCTTTGGGGCGGTAGGCATGATTGCGCCCTACATCAACCTGTACCTGACTGATCTTGAATTTTCGGGCGTTTTGATTGGCACTCTGGCAAGCATCGGCGCCATTTTGTCTTTGGTACTGACGCCGCTGCTCAACCAAATCGCTGACCGACTCATGCTGCATCGGCGTTTATTGATGCTTTATCTGGGCGGGTTTGCCTTGGCGAACATCATTTTCGCCACTTCGCGCGTGCAAATTCTGGTGATTTTCGCCGTCCTGCTCATCAAGGTCACGGTAAGCCCCAGCATGACTTTGGGCATGCAGCTAACGATGTCGCAGCTGATCAGCCGCGGCAAGGCGATACTCGGTCAAATCCGCTCTTTTGCCGCTTTGGGGTTCGCCGCCGCCAGTTTGCTTGCCGGGCAGTTTTTCTTACTTGGCGGCTATCCGCTGCTGTTTGGGGTGGGCGCGGTCTTTGCTGTGTTCAGCATTCAGATGTCAACGATTTTTCCGGCGCGTCCCAAGCACAGAGCAAAGCAAAGCGAGGCGTCTAAACAGCCGCGCAACCGCGGCTTTTATGTGCTTGTCGCCAGCCAGTTCTTCCTGATGATGGGCATCCACAACGGATTCTATTTTATGTTCATCCACTTCAACCAAAATCTGGGCGTTGCCACGGCGGAAATCGGCTTATGGGCGGCTTTGCTGGGCGCGGTCGAGATCCCCTTTTTCGTCATGATGGATACTATTCTGCCCAAATTTCGGACGCGCACGGCTTATCTCGCCGGCATCATCGGGATCGCTGTTTTCACTTTTCTGCTGGGCGCGGTGCAAACCTTGCCGGCGCTGGCGCTACTGATTTTGTTTCGCGGCATCGTTTGGCCTGGATTCCATTTGTCATCCTATACCTTGGTGTCGCAAATCAGTCACCCGCATAACGCCGCCACCAATCAGGCGATTTTGCAAGTGACCATGCCCAGCATCGCGCTGCTGCTGACTGGCTCTCTGTTTGGCTGGATTTTTGACAATCTTGGCGCTGGGGCATTTTTTGCTTTGTGCGCGCTGGCCTGCGCCATCGCCGCTCTCATCGTCATTGCCGGCTATCGCTGTTTTGAAAGCCAGCCAGATTAATCTTTTATTGACAGACAGCCGGCATAGGGTGTAAGATGGGAATATCATACAAGGTCTGAAGGCGGCCCCTACGCGCCGCCGCGGTGAGGATGGCATGAAAGACCAGGGACAGAAGCTCGCCAGCGCATTTCTGCCCAAGCGTCCTTTTTTGCGCGGGATAGCTAGGTTAATGGATTTTAGCGGCGCGTTCAATCGGGACGCATATCAGCAAATACTCGCGCAATATGATGCTGAACTCGCAAAATCCGACGCGGAGGCTATGCGCGAAATCTGGGAAGATGTGGGCGAAAGCATGCGCCGGGCGATCAATCAGTATGAAAAAGAAATCCATGAGGGCAGTCGCCAGTGAGCAGCCCCGAAGATAAATCGTCTGACGATGATAAACTTATTTCCCTGCCGCAGGACTTAATCAAAGATATACCTGAAGAGAAGCGGGCGGAGTTTATTCGTCAGTATTTTCTCCACGCGGGGGCGCGGCTACTTGGTACACCTGCGCCGTTCCCTGTTGATAGACCAACTTGAGCGGCATGTCAAAATGGGTTGGGGAAGTCGTTCGCTGAAACAGATAATCCACATCAAGGTCGGCCTCAAAGGTTTCGATGAAATCCCACTCAAAATAGCGCACTGCGCGAAAATGGATGGCTTGGCGTTCGGCATAAACGGGCAGCCAGGCATCGCCGTCGGCCGCCATGAGAACGGCATCGCTGGCTGTGTTTTCGCGCAGCCAGGTCATGGCAGCGATATCGCCGGGACTGACGGGTTTCTGCAACTGGAGCATCGGACGCAGGGCATCCAGAAGCGGATGAAAGGCGAAGCCCAGCAGCGCCGCCAGCAGAGCGGCCGCCATCATTAGAGGATAGGCGGCGTTCCGCAAGCGTCTTCGCCATTCGCTTGGCAGGCGCGATTCCCACAAATGCAGGAGCGCGATGCCGCCGAGCCAGCCAAAGGGCAGAATCACCCCGTGCCGCGCCAGATTGGGCGCATTCACCAGTTCAGCCAGGGGCGGCAGGAGCTTGCCAATCATACCCAGAAGCGCGAATTCGACGACCAGCAGCAGCCAGATAAGCATCAGCATTGTCACCAGGCGGCGATCCCCTTCCTGGCGCAGTCCAATGAACGCGCCCCAGGCGGCCAGGGGGACAATCAGGATGCCCTGCTCCAGGGTCATGGCGCCGAGCAGGGCGATGTCAGCCGGGAATGGCGAAGGACTTGGCGGAAGCATCAAGAGCAGGTTATTGGCGAGCCAGGGCGCAGTCCCCAGCAGCGCCACCCCGGGGAAACCGAAGGTCAGTCCCAGACGCGGGCCGCGGAGCCGCCGGCGGCTCCATGCCAGCGCGCACAGGGGGACAAAGCCGAGCAGCAGGATAACGCTGACCGTCAGGCTGGTATAGACCACTGCCCCCATCATCAATCCGCCGGCGACCATATCCGCCAGATTGAACTGCCGCAGAACGCGCAGGGCATACAGCAGGAAAGCCTGCATAAACAGCAAGGCCATCAGTTCGGCAAAATGTCCATCGAGATAGCTCAAGCGCAAGCCGCCGCCGAGCAAGGTGGCAATCGCCATTGCCCGTCCCAGCCGCTTGTCCTCCAGTTCGGCGCCAAAATCATAAGCCAGCCAGATGTGCAGATAGAGCAGAATCGCCGCGGCGCTTAGTTGAATCAGGGGGATGGGCTGGTCAAGCTGCTGGCTAAGGTAAGCGGAGAGGGCATGGAAGCCGGGCGCGACGATGGTCGGCGCGGGATAAAGAGGCGCCAGCGAGCTAAAGGATTCGCCAACGCGCGCTGCCAGGCTGTGAAAGCCGAGTATCTGCGCCGGCGCGCCCAGCGCCGCCGGCAGATTGAGGAGCGGAATAACAATCACCAGCGCCGCAATCGCAAAGAATATCAGGTCTTGCGGGCCGGGCCAGCCCTGTTCGCTGTCGGGCAGCCGCTCGCCTTTGGCTTCGGCGCGGGCCTGCGCGGTCGAAAGCGTGCCGCCAAGCACAACGCCGGAAAGCAGGGCAAAGAGCAGATAATCGACCGCCAGCGCATCCCAGGCAAAGGCTTCGGCATAAAACACGGCGCCGCCGACAACCAGCGCCAGGCACAGCGCCGCGCTTAACGCCACGCGGGGCTGCGCGGTGCGCCAGGCCGGGGACAGCATGGCGCCGGCGCCCAGCAGGACCGCGCCCAGCAGGAAGACGATAAACAGGCTCATGGGATGCTTGTTTTACCAATACAGTTCAATTTCGTAGTCGTCGAATCTCGTATCATTCGTGATGATCGGAAACCCTTCAGCCATAGACTGCGCGATAATCAGTCTGTCAAAGGGGTCGCGGTGATGCAAGGGAAGTGTTGCGACAATGCCAGTATGCGCGATATCGATCTCCAGAGTATAAAATTATTTTTTCTTACCTGTGCGTCAACAAAATAGGCAAGTGGCAAGGACATCCCCTCCAGCTTACCCAAACTGACCTTAATCGCCATTTCCCATACGCTTGCCATACTCAACCAAATGATATTCGCAGGGTCTTTGATAAGCGCCTTGGCTTTGGGACTTAGGAATTTATGATCGTTACTGAACCAGAGGAAAGTGTTTGTGTCCAGCAGAACATTCATTCCATATACTCGGCAAAGTCATCCAGAGGCGCGTCAAAATCATCTGCTATCCTGACTTTGCCGCGCGCGCTGCCGGCCTTGCGCGGTTTTTTCGGTTTAAGGGATTCAATGGGAACTAACTTCACTGCGCGGCCATGCTCATCAACAAGCACGACTGTTTTACCCCGCTGCGCGGCATCAAACAGCCTCTCCAATTCGCCCGGGGCTGTTTTCAAGGGATATGCCTGCATCAGTGTCCTCCTAACAACGATCCTTTTTATCATTATACAGTATATCCGGCATTTATTTGCCGAATAATCGCGTCAAAATGAAGCCGCCGCGTCAGGACAGGCATAAAATCATATTATATCCTGTACCCCTGGCTGAAGAAATCATCAATTAATCCGTAAAGGTATTCTTCAATGCCGTGGCGGCCTTGAGGATCGATGTCTTTCAGCGAATCAATTTGTATTTGCTGGCACACCACTTCTTCTCGAAACGCTTCTTCCACAGTCCCATAAGGAAACCCGGCTTGATCTCGGTACACATGGCAGGCCTCATGAACAAGCACGGCGGCCAGCCAGACCACATCGTAGTCGAAATCTATCTCGGGATTTCTTCGGGTATAGTAAAATATCTTCCTTTCCGTATATACGCCAACCCGATCCAAGTGCTCTACAACCTTATTCAGTCCGTTGTCCGCGTAGACATACCACTCCGGAGCGCTGTCCTTCAGCAAATCAAGCGCCGCTTCCACCCAGGTAATAAAGGCTTCCGACCCTTCAATGATCACTCCTGGATGCCTGCTTTGAGATGAATCAACGCGGGTGTAATCGATCCAGTTCGCCATCCACACTTCGGCGCCATCGCGGCTGATCTTCAGCCAGCGATTGTACTCGCCCACAACCTCCAGCACCGTGCCGACTGGCACCGTCTCGACCACGCGGCAGCCGAGGCCAGCGCAGCTTCGCAAATTGTTTCTGCTATCGGCGCGAATGAGATAAGCCTGCGCCGATGCTACACTGCAAAGCGCAAACACAGCTGTTATGACTGCGAATAGTCTGATTTTCATTGATAGACTCCTTTATAAAGATGCAGCCCGCGTTAAAATGAGTCCGCCACGTCGGGATGGGCATAAAATCATATCATATCCTGTGCCCCTGGCTGAAGAAATCATCAATTAATCCGTAAAGGTATTCTTCAATGCCGTGGCGGTCTTGAGGATCGATGTCTTTCAGCGAATCAATTTGTATTTGCTGGCACACCACTTCTTCCCGAAACCTTTCTGCTACAGTCCCATAAGGAAACCCGGCTTGATATCGGTACACATGGCAGGCCTCATGAACAAGCACGGTAGCCATCCAGACCACAGCCCAGTCGGAATCTGCCCCGGGAGTTATTAGCTGATCGTACCATATCTTCCTTTCCACATCTAAGCCATCATCCAAGGCATCTACAACCTTGTTCAGTCCGTTGTCCGCGTAGACATACCACTCCGGAGCGCTGTCCTTCAGCAAATCAAGCGCCGCTTCCACCCAGGTAATAAAGGCTTCCGACCCTTCAATGATCACTCCCGGATGCCTGCTTTGAGATGGATCAACGCGGGTGTAATCAATCCAGTTGGCCATCCATATTTCCTCGCCATTGCGGCTGATCTTCAGCCAGCGATTGTACTCGCCCACAACCTCCAGCACCGTGCCGACCGGCACCGTCTCGACCACGCGGCAGCCGAAGCCGGCGCAGCTTCGCAAGTTATTTCTGCCCTCGGCGCGAATGAGATAAGCCTGCGCCGATGCTATACTGCAAAGCGCAAACACTGTTGCTATGACTGCAAATAGTCTGGCTTTCATGGATAGATTCCTTTCAAGCATACAACCCGCGTCAGGACGATGAAATCGCCTCCCAGATTTTGCGCGGCGTCAGCGGCATATCCAGATGACGGATGCCATAGGGCTTCAGCGCGTCCATGACGGCATTGACAACCGCTGGGGTGGAACCAATGGTCGCCGCCTCGCCGATGCCTTTGGCGCCCAAGGGATTCAGCGATGTTGGCGTTACCGTCTGGCCGAGGGTGAAGCGGGGGAAGTCATCGGCGCGCGGCATGGCATAATCCATCATTGAGCCGGTCAGCAGCTGCCCGTCATCGTCAAAGACGACTTCTTCCAGCAATGCCTGGCCGATGCCCTGCGCCAAGCCGCCGTGCACCTGTCCGGCGACCAAAAGCGGGCTGATTCGCGGGCCGCAGTCATCGACAGAATAGTATTCGCGCAAGGCGACGATCCCGGTTTCGCGGTCAATTTCGACTAGGGCGATGTGCGTTCCAAAGGGATAGATGAAATCCGGCGGGCGGAAGAAGTCGGTCGCTTCCAGGCCGGTTTCGATGTCATCCGGCAGTCGGTCGGTATAGGCGCGTTCGGCGATCTCGGTCAAGCCTAGACTGCGGCTTGGCAGGCCCTTGACGCGGTACTGCCCATCGACGAATTCGACGTCTCCCGGCGCGGCTTCCAGCATGTGGGCGGCGATTTTGACGGCTTTGCCGCGCACTTTTTCGGCGGCGCGAACGATAGCCGAACCGCCGACAGCCAGCCCGCGGCTGCCGAAGGTGCCAATCCCCATCGGCGCCGAGCCAGTATCGCCGTGACGGACGACGATTTGTCATAGTCGGCGCCAATTTCATCAGCGACAATCTGGGCGAAGGTGGTTTCGCCGCCCTGCCCATGCGGCGACGAGCCAGTGTACACGGTCACTGTTCCGCCGGGTTCGACGCGCACGACTCCGCTCTCATAGGGGCCAAAGCCGCACATCTCGACATAGGAGGCGATGCCGATGCCTATCAAGGTATTCGAATCCTGGGCGCGAAGCTCTGCCTGCTCCTGGCGCAGGGACTCATAGCCGGCAAGTTCAAGCGCGGTCATCAGATTGCCCTCATAATCGCCGGTGTCATAGGTCGATCCAGTTGGCGTTTTGTAGGGAAACTGCGCTGGTTTGAGATAGTTGCGGCGGCGCACTTCAACCGAATCGATCCCCAGTTCGGCGGCGATCAGTTCAATTGCCCGCTCAATATAGTAGATGGCTTCGGGGCGCCCGGCGCCGCGGTAAGCAGCTACGGCGATGGTGTTGGTGAAGACGCTGCTGGCTTTGAAATCGACGGCCGGGTGTGATAATTGCCGGTGGCCATTAGGCCGGTCAAGCCGGCGATGTCGTAAAAGGGCGGGTATGCGCCCAGTTCGGCAATGATATGCAGCCGCAGGCCGAGGATCTTGCCGGCTTCATCAAAGGCGACTTCAACATCGGCCACCTGTGATCGTCCCTGCGTTGTCGTCTGAAAATGCTCGACGCGCGTCCCAGCCCATTTGAGCGGCATCTGGTAGATTTGCGCCAGCTTCGCCAGCGCGATCTCTTCGGGATAGAGCGCGTTTTTGACGCCAAAGCCGCCGCCGACCTGGGGCGCGATGACCCGCAGCATATTTTCGGGCAGGCGCAGGACGTCCGCCAACGACGAGCGCACACCATGCGGAATCTGCGTGCTTGACCAGAGGGTCAGGCCGCCGGTCACGGCGTCGGGCGCGGCGGCCACCGCCCGCACTTCCATTGGCACGCCGGCGACTCGCTGGCTGTGCATTCGCTGGCGGAGCGTATGGGGCGCATTGGCAAAGACCGCATCGACATCATCGGTTTTTTTGGCGCCGCTGTCGGCTATATTGTCATCCATTCCCTCGAAAATCGGCGGCGCTTCGCCAGCATAGGCGTTTAGCAGACTGCCGGCGGCCGGCAACTCTTCCCATTCGATGAGAATATCATCAACCGCGTCTTCGCCAATTTCGGGTGATGTGGCAATGACGGCGGCAACCGCCTCGCCAATATGCCGCACCCGCCCGACTGAAAGGGCATAATGACTGCGCTGACGCTGGACGTCATCGCCGCCGGCGACTGGCACGGGTTCGTACTGGTCACACAAATCCTGCCCGGTGATGACCGCCAGCACGCCGTCGCGTTCCAATGCGGCCGCGGTATCGATACTGATTATGTTGGCATGAGCATAGGGGCTGCGGACAAAGGTTACGGCGCGCATGCCCGGCAGCTTGATGTCGCCGACATATTTGCCGGCGCCGGCAATCAGGCTGGGGTCTTCCTTGCGCTTGACGTTTGCGCCTATCATTGAACGTAAAACCATGTCAATCATCTCCCTGTCAAAACTCTGCTAGCAAAAACTTTCTCTTGCCGCCGGCGGTTATTCCAGCGGCCGGCGCTCGACGGGATAGCCTTTTTTCATCCAGCCGGCGGTGCCTTCTTCGAGGTTGTAGATCTCATCATAGCCCATGCTCGCCATGAACATGGCCGCCTGCGCCGAACGAACGCCGGCGCCGCAGACCAGCAGAAGCGGCGCGTCTTCGCTGATTTCATCCATTCGCCGCTGAAACTGGCTCAAGGGGATGTTGATGGCGCCGGGGATATGCGCTTCGGCATATTCGTCGGCTTCGCGCACGTCAATGAATTGGAATTCGCCATGGTCGCCGCTGGCGAACCGCTGGCGATAGTCTTCGCTGCTGATGTCGGTGTACATTGCAATCTCATCCTGGCTTTGGGTTTGCAGTATGGGCAGATTATAGCGAAGTCGGCCGGGATATGCCACTCGCTTGGGCGTCAATGGTATGTTATTCTTATTATGCAAGCGGCAAAGGGGCATCAACATGGAACTGAAGACACCACAAAAGGCTGTTCGCCGGCAAAGGCCGCGGCCCTCTGATGCGGCTGAAAATTTAGAAGCAGATTACCGCGAATCCACCAAAGCTGAAATTCTTTCATCGCTTGAAAGCGGCTTGCGACAAGCACTGGATGGGAAAGGAAGGCCAGCGCGGGAATTGCTGGATGAACTGCTGTAACACAGTCTAAGCCTGCTGGCGATACCAGTCGACGGCGCGGCGCAGGCCCTCATCAAAATCGACAATCGGCTCATAGCCCAGCAATTGGCCGGCTTTGGCGATATCGGCGCGCGAATGCTTAATATCGCCGGGACGCTCATCGAGATACAGCGGCGGCAGATTGGTATTGAGGATGACGTTCAGTTTGGCCACTAGGTCATTGATGACAATTCGGCCGCCGGTCGCCAGATTGATGGTTTCGCCGGCGGCTTCTTTGGCGGCGGCGGCTAATAAATTGCCATGCACGACATTATCAATATAGGTAAAATCGCGGCTTTGGCTGCCATCGCCGTATATCGGCGGCTGTTTGCCCTGGAGCATGAGTTTGATGAACTTGGGGATGGCGGCGGCATAGGTCGAATCGGGGTTTTGCCGCGCGCCAAAAACATTGAAATAGCGCAAGGCGACGGTCTCGAGGCCATAGGCATGATAAAAGGCCTGGAAATAATACTCGGCGGCCAGCTTGGCGGCGCCATAGGGCGAAATCGGCGCCGGCGGCATGGATTCGGCCTTAGAGTCGCCTTCCTGATCGCCATAGGCCGAGGATGAGGCGGCATACACTACCCGCTTTATGTCATTGTCACGGGCGGCGATCAAGACATTCAAGCTGCCAGTGACGCAGTGGCGATGGGTTTCCAGCGGATTGGCGACGCTGCGGGGAACGGAAGCCAGGGCCGCCTGATGAAAGACATAATCGGCGCCTTTGAACAAGGTCTGCAAGGCATCTAGGTCGGTGATGCTGGCCTTAGTAATCGACAGGTCGCCGTCCAGTGATCGCAGGAATGCGAGATGGTCGGGATTGCCGGTCAGCAGATTGTCGATGACTCGCACTCGCTGCCCATCGCGGAGCAGACGTTCGGCAATATGCGAGCCGATGAAGCCGGCGGCGCCGGTCACAACGGAGGTTTGGGTCATTGTTTCGCCTGCCGCAAGTCCTAATCAATCAATCGGTCGCCGGGCGTCATGTTTCGGCCGGCAAAAGCGGGATAGTCCGCCGGGTACTTGCGAACGCGGAACAAGTAATTCTGATCGCCAAAGCCAACACCTTCAGGGTTAGGCGGATCGCCCTGCCTAATCAGGCCTTTTCTGGTTATTGGATTCACGAACTCCCAAACAAGCTCTCCATCTGGGCTGACTTCAATCAGGCGTCCATGGGCTGTTTCAGCAATCAAGGTATTGCCGTTCGGCAGCCGCTGGACGCTGGAGCCAAAGCGAGAGTAGAATCCATCAGTGGCATAAGTCCAGACGATTTCCGCTTCCCGCTGCCAATCGCAGCAGCCGTCCGTCCGCATCGGCAGCTTCAGTTCCATCACCGACGAATACTCGTCGTCTGCGCCGGGATTATGCTGGTTGTTAAAGAGGAGGATGTTTCCTTCGCCTGGCAGCCCGGCTTCAATCCACTGTACGTCGTGCTGGCCAAAGAGCCGGCGGTCGGCGGTTGGGTCGCCTTGCTGATAGGCGTATGGATTGCCCCAGCGATACAGCAGACCGCCGGGCGCGCCGCGGTCAATGATCCAAAATTCATCGAAATGCCGAACGCTTAGGACAATCTGATCCAATTCGGGATGGTAGTGGACCGCATTGCTGTGCATCCAATCGCCAATGCCCTGCGGGTTATTGCCTTGGGGCGGCGGCCCTTCCCTTAGAAACCAGCCATGATAGTTGATGTCAATGCGGCGGGGATGTTCGGCGACGGCGCCATAGTTGGGCAGGTTGGGATCGCGGGCCTGCACCAGATGATCCCAAGAATCCCACTGCCAGACAAATTCACCGGTCGAGCGGTCGATTTCGATGATGCGGTCAGGGAGCAGAAAGGGATGGTCTTTGAACTCGATGTCGGCCAATGCGGGATCCAGTCCCATCGCCAGCGCGTCATCAAGCGAATGATAATCCCAGAGGATGGCGAGGATATTGCCGTTGGGCATGATGTCAATCGCATGATGCTGATGGGTTTCGGCGTCGATGAACTGGATTTCCCAGACGAATTCACTGTTCCATGTATATTCCCGAATGCTTCCATTAAACGGAGGGGGGGGCTGCGGCGCGGGGATCAGCGATGCATCTATTTCGTCTCGGGGGGCGGCAACGACGATCAAATTGCCATTTTCGAGCAGATGCGCCTCGGCAACGCCAGTCGTTTCTTCAATCGTCCATGTATGGATGATTCGCCCGTCATTGTCCATCAGGTACACATTTTCATTGAACATAGGCGAAAACAGCGCATAGCCATCGTAGGCGGCTTCGGTATGAACCATGACGCCGACAGTCCTTTCCCTTTTTTCCTGCGATCTTAGCGCAGCCGCCAGCAGCAAAACAAGCGCAATCAGGAGAATGCGCGCGGGCGATTTGAGGCGCGGAGGCTTGTTTCCTTTGTCGGTCATGGCGATATGAATATCCATTCGGCGCGCGAAAAAGACGGCGGGCAATGGGCATTAAGATACAAGATTCGGTTTGGAAAGGCAAGGCTGATTTATACCTAGCGGATGGGGGCGGCGGACTGGCAATAGGATTCGGCGGCTGTCCCTGATACACTGTATGCAGTCATTCATCATCAGCAGGACAGGTTATGGCAAGTCGGTCGCTGGCATCGATGGACAAAGGCGAAAGCGCTGAACTCGATGCGATTCTCGCAAGCTGGGAAAGCCACTATAGACGGCGGGCGCTGTCGCGGGCATTGCCGCGGACACTGATGGCGGCTTTAGTCATCAGCCTGGTTTTGGGCATTGCCGCCTATGCGCGGTTTCGCTGGCCGGCGGGGGATTTGGCGCTGATGTCTTTGGCGGTTTGCGGCATCGGCGTTGCTGTCCATTTGTGCTATGTATGGCTGTTTCCGCGGCCGCGGTCGGCGCGCGCCCGTTATTTTGACCTTGAGTTTGGCTTGAAGGAGCGGGTGTCGACTGCGCTTGAACTGCTTGAGGGGCGCATTCAAGCTCGGCCGGAGATCGAGTCGGCGCAGATTGCGGATGCGCTGGCGCAGGCGCGCCGGGTTGATGCGCGGAGTCGGATAGGGCTGGACTTTCGGCGGCGGGAATGGATGGGGCTGCTGGTTTCGCTGGCCGCTGTGGCGCTGATGATCTTCGCGCCGCTGCTGGTTGGGCCGGAGCCGATTTCCGCCGCGGCATCGCCGGCCGTCGAGGCGGCGCAGGAAGATCTGCGCGAGATGATCGAAGCCATCGCCGCCGATACTGACCTTGAGGATATTGACCGCGGGGCGCTTTTGAATGCGCTGGAAATCGCGCTGGAACGGCTGCAAGCGGAAGACATCAGCGACGAAGAGGCCTTTGCGGCCATGAGTCAGCTGGAAGCGCAGATTGAGGATATTGAGAACGCGCTGCAAGACCTGCTTGACCTCGATCAATCGTCGCTGGCGGCGGCGATGGATGCGCTGGAGGATTACGGGCCGCTGGCGGATGGGCAGGAACGCGCCGACGTTCTTGAAGAGGTTCAAGAGTCGGCGATGCGCGATGCGGATGAATTGGCGCAGGCGCTGAATCAGCTGGGGCAGGCGGCGCAGGATATGAGTCCTGAAGAGGCGCGGGCGGCGGCCGAAGCCTTGCAGCAGGCGGCGCAGGAACTAACGCCGGCGAATCCTGAATTATCGGAGCAGCTGCAAGAGATGGCGGCGGCGCTCGAAAGCAGTGACAGTCAAGACTTGCAGGAGCAGCTGAACCAGGCGCAGGAAGAGATGCAGCAAGCGCAGCAGGCGCGTCAGGAAATGCAGAACGCGCAGCAAATGCTGCAAGAGCAGGCCGAGCAGGCTGAAGAGGCGGCGAATGAGATTGCCCGCCAGCAGACCAATCCACAGCAAGGCGAAGCGGCGGCATCGGACAGGGGGCAGCAGCAGGGGGGACAGCCGAGCGATGAACAGGCTGATGCGGCCCGGCCGAGCGACAGTCAGGGGAATCGGCGGGCTTCGCAAAATATGCCCGGCGCAAGTGAAAACGTCACCAGCGAACAGGACAGCGACACCGCCGGTTCGGGGGCCGGCGAGGGACGGCCAAGCAATACCAGTTTGCCGGGCAGCGGCGGCGACGATCAGGGCGCCCGAACTGACAACGAGACCACTGGCATTGGCGAAATCAACTATGCCGCCATCTACAGTCCGACTGGCATTGAGGGCGGGGGCGGCGATGATATTCGGCTGGAGACCGACGCCAGCGATCAGACGGTTGGCGAAGGGGACTTCGATGACAATCCGCTGGGTGAATCGCGGGTGAGCTATGATACGGTGTTCAGCGATTATCAGAATGCCGCCAATCGGGCTTTGGAGAGCGCTTATGTGCCGCTGGGGCTGCGCGATGTGGTGCGCGATTATTTTACCTCGCTGGAGCCTTAGACCGATTTCGCCATTCGCAGCAGCCGCCAGCGTTCGCCTTGATGGTGTATCTCCTTTGACTGGTCAATCTGCTCAAATCCGGCGCGGCGGTAAGCGGCGATGGCGACGGCGTTGCGCTCGTCCACATCCAGCGTCAAGCGCGAAGCGCCGCGTTCAGCCGCGAGGCGGGCGGCATAATTGAGAATTGTTTTGCTGTATCCATGGCCGCGATGAGGCGGATAAATGGCGATCATGGCAATATAGAAATCGCCGTCTTCCAGGTTGCCGCCGAGAAAATCCAGAACGTCGCTGTAGAGGATACTGACGGCTAAAAAGCGCAGGGACCGCCAGCCGGCGTATCGCAGCATCAGCCACATCGTCCGCCGAGCATGGGAACGCGCGGCGGCGGCGGTATAGGCCGTGAGCATGCCGGCGATTTCATCATCCACTTGCAGGAAACGGGTATGGCTGTGGCTATTGTCGTTGTTGGCTTGCATAAACATAGATTCCAGGACGGCGTTCGCCTTTTTGCCAAGCAGTTCCGAGAAGAACTCATCGCTGGCGATCTGCGCCAGTTGGGCAAAGTGTCGGGCGTGGTCGGGCGCGGCTTGGGCTGGAATTAGGGTCATCTGGTTTCTCCGTGCGCTGGGGCGCGTTCTGTTATAATTTAAGTCTAACACAGTGGAGGTCAGCGATATGGTCGATTTATTGATTCGCGATGCCGACATCCTGCGGCTGGCGGATGGACAGGTCAGCATTCTTCAGCGGCATGATATTTTGACAGCTGGCAGCCGCATCCAGGCTATCCAGCCCGGCGGCTTGCTTGATCCTTCCCATGCCGCGGAGGTCATTTATGCCAAGGGGCAGCTGGCGATGCCGGGCTTGATCAATACGCATGCCCATACGCCGATGGTTTTGTGGCGCGGCCTAGGCGAGGATGTGAACTTGGAAAGCTGGTTCAATGATTATATTTGGCCGCTCGAAAACAACCTGCAAGCCGAAGATGTTTATTGGGGCATGCAGCTGGGTCTGCTGGAGATGATTGAGGCCGGCATTACGGCTGTGAATGATCATTACTGGCGCATGGATGAGGCGGCGGCGGCGGTTGAGAAAGCTGGGACGCGGGCTTTGCTGGGGCAGGCGATGTTCAGCAGCCATGGCGTCGGTCAAATCGACGAGAGCGCGGCTTTTATCAAGCGGTGGCAAAATCAGGCGCGGGGGCGCATCCGCGCGATGCTGGCGCCTCATGCGCCTTATACCTGCGATGATGATTTTCTGCGGGCAAGCGTCAAAAAAGCCGAGTCGCTTGGCGTTGGGATTCATATCCACGCGGCGGAAACGCGGGGGCAGACTCAAGCCAGCCTGGAAAGGCGCGGCAAAACGCCGATTCAAGTTTTGTATGACAATGGTATTTTTCATGTACCGACAATTCTGGCGCATGTCCTCGGCGCGGCGCCTGGTGATTTGGAGACGCTTGCCGAACTGCGGCAACCGATTGGCATCGCCCACTGTCCCAAGACTTACGGCAAGCTGGCGATGGGTTACGCTCATTTGGATGACTATCGAAAGCTGGGGATTCCAATCGGTTTGGGGACAGACGGCGCGGTGAGCAATAACACTTTGGATTTATGGGAAGCGATGCGCCTGACGGCGATGGGGCAGAAGCAGCTGATGGGGGATGCCGAGCATTTTACGATTGCCGAAACCTTGACGATTGCCACGCGGGAAAGCGCGCGGGTTTATGGACAAGGGGATGAATTGGGGGATTTGGCGGCTGGGAAGCTGGCGGATATTATCCTGGTCGATTTGAGCGGGACTCATCATCTGCCTCTCAACAGCGCGGCCGCCAGCCTGGTTTATAACGTTCGCGCCGGGGATGTGCGGACGGTGATCTGCGACGGTCGGGTAATCATGTACGAACGGCAGCATAAAACGCTCGACAAAGGCGAAATCATGGAGAACATTGCGCCGCGCATGGGGCGTCTGCGGCGGCGCGGCGAGGGCCGCATCCAGACTTATCATTAAGGGCGGCGGGCGGATTTGTCAAATCCCCCAAATTGCTGTAACTTTAGATGATGGAATATCATTTTATCTTATCGTCGTTATTTCAGTCAGGCGGGCGCGGCGAATGCTAACAGCCGATAATGCGGCGCAGGTGATTTTGTGCGCTGTCGTCAGTTATCTGATTGGCTCGTTTCCGACTGCTTATTTGGTCGCCAAGGCCAAGGGCGTCAACATCTTTGAGGTTGGCAGCGGCAATATGGGCGGGACGAATGTCGCCCGGGCGGTCGGCGGCGGCTGGGCGGTGTTCACCGGTCTAGTGGATGCGGGCAAGGGGGTCTTGGCGGTTTGGCTGGCGCGGGATGTGATTCTGGCGCAGCAGGTCGGGATGGCAACGGCTGTGGCGGCAACTGGCGCGGTCGCTGGGCATAACTGGTCGCTGTTCGCGACGCTGCTGACGGCTTCGTTCAAGGGCGGGCGGCTGAAGCTGATCGTCCGCGGCGGCAAAGGGGCGGCGACCGCCTTTGGGGCGATGATGATGATCCAGCCTGTGCAAAGTTTGGCGGCGGCTGGCATCGCCGTCGCTGTCATTGCCCGCACGCGCTACGTCTCGCTCGGCGTCCTGGTCGGCTTTGCGGCGGCGAATATCTGGCTGACCGCGCTGGTCGGCGCTGATTTACAGCCGCCGATTCTCCTGCTTTATGTGACCGCCTTGAGCCTGATGCTGACGGTGCGGCACCGCGGCAATATCGCGCGGCTGCTGGCCGGCGCTGAACGGCGGCTGGGCGAGCGGGCAGAGGGATAAACGGCGCGTGAAGCTGGCGAATGACAAGGACCTGCGCGGCATGCAGCGCATCGGGGAGATCTGCGGCTTAGCGCTGAAATGGATGCTGGACCGCGCTGAACCAGGGATGAGCACTAAAGCGCTGGATGACATCGGGCGCGACTTCCTGCAAAAGATGGGGGCGGCATCAGCGCCTATCAGCGCCTATCAGTTCCCTGGTTATACCTGCATCAGCCTGAATGACGAAGCCGCGCATGGCATCCCGCGGGCTGACCGCATCATCCAGCCCGGCGACCTGCTTAATGTGGATGTATCGGCGGCGCTGGAAAATTACTGGGGCGACACTGGGGCGACGATTATCATGCCGCCCGCCCGGCCGGCGCTGGAAAAGCTGTGTGATGTGACCCGCCAGGCTTTGCAGCTGTCGATTGATATGGCGCGTCCTGGTCAAAAGACGAATGCGATTGGGCGGGCGGTGGAGAAGTTCGCCAAGCGGCATGGCTATCGCACTCTGCGCGAACTGGGCGGGCATGGCGTCGGGCGGCATATCCATGAAAAGCCTTCGATCCCCAATTATTACAACAAGCGCATCCGCGACGTACTGCGGGATGGGATGGTTATTACGCTTGAGCCGTTTCTCAACACCGGGCGCGGGCGCATCCAAACCGACGACGATGGCTGGACATTGCGGACGGTGGACGGCAGCGTCTCGGCGCAGTATGAACATACTGTCATCATCAACGGCAATGACCCTATTCTCGTGACCCAAGTCGAGGGCGGCTATGTCTGAAGCTGTTCTTTAGTTAGCGCAAAAGGAGTTCCTAATGATTCTCGGCATTGACCATATTGTGATTGCTGTTCCGTCGCTGGCGGCGGCTGTTGAGACGTACCGCCGGCTGGGCTTCACGGTGGTTGAAGGCGGGCGGCATCCTGTCGGCTCGCACAATGCGCTGATCGCTTTCGAGGATGGCGCGTATATTGAACTGCTGGCCTTTTATGAAGAGTGTCCCGAACACATCTGGTGGGACCTGCTGCATGAACGCGGCGGCGGCTTGATTGATTTCTGCATGGCGACTGATGATATTGAGGCTGATTATCAGGCCTTTCGCCGGCAGGGCGTTGAGATGGATGATCTGGTTGAGCTTGGCCGCCAGCGGCCGGATGGCTATGAACTGACGTGGATCAACAACAAGGTCTATGGCGAATATCAGGGACTTATTCCTTTTATCATTGAAGACAAAACGCCGCGCGATGAACGCGTTCCCAAAGATACTAAACATGCCAACGGCGTCAGCGGCATCCACTGCGTGAGTTTGGCCTGCGCTGATGCGGATTTGCCTGATCGCATTATGTCGAGCGTATTGGGCGCGGATGGGCAGTCGATTCGGGATGATGGCCTGCAAGCTGCGGGGGTTCGCTTTGGGGTCGGGACGCATCTGCTGGACTATCTTCAGCCTGTCGGTTCGGACGGGCCGCTGGCGGCGCATCTGGCCGGGCGGGCGCCGATGCCCTACCGCGTGAGTTTCAAGACGGGCGGCGTCAAGCGAAACATCAGTCGACAGCAGAGCGAAGGGGTTCGCATCGCGCTGGTTTAGCGCCGCAATCGCTGGAGCAGGCCGCTGTGACGTTCGGCGACTTTGTTATTGCGGACGGCAATCGACAAGGCCTGGCGCGTTCCAACCAGCACGACCAGCTGCTTGGCGCGGGTAATCGCGGTGTAGAGCAGGTTGCGCTGGAGCATCATATAATGCTGGGTCAGGATGGGCATCACCACCACTGGGTATTCGGAGCCTTGCGAACGGTGGGTGCTGATGCAATAGGCGTGCATCAGGTCGTCGGTTTCTGAAAAGTCATAATAAACAGCCTGGTCATCGATCACAACTCCCAGCGAATTGTCGTCGCTGTCGATGCTTCTGATGAAGCCGATATCGCCATTGAAGACGTCTTTTTCGTAGTTGTTGCGGGTTTGCATCACCTTGTCGCCGACGCGGAAAACGCGGTCGCCTATTTTGACATTCGCCAGGCGCGCGTCGCTGTTCAGTTCGCTTTGCAGCCGCTCATTGAGATTATTGACGCCGGCGGCGCCGCGGTACATGGGGGCGATTACTTGGATTTCGCGCACTGGGTCAACGTTCCAGCGGCCTGGCACGCGCCGCCGGACAATATCGACGATCATATCGGCGGCGGCCTCGGGGTCGCCGATGTTGAAGAAATAGAAATCGCTGCTGTCGTTATCGGTGTAGGGCTGTGTTCCCTGATTGACAAGATGGGCATTGCTGACGATGTGGCTGCTGTCGTCCTGGCGGAAAATCTGGTCGAGGCGGGTTACATGGGCGATGCCGCTGGCGATGACATCGCGCAGCACATTGCCGGCGCCGACCGACGGCAGCTGGTCGACATCGCCAACCAAAAGCAGATGGGCGGTCGGCAGCAGCGCCTTGAGCAGACTGTGGAAAAGCTGCAAATCAAGCATAGAGGCTTCGTCGATGATGACCATATCAGCCGCCAGCGGGTTGTCCTCATCATGCTCAAAGCCGCCGCGTTCGGCCGAATAGGCCAGCAGGCGGTGAATGGTGCTGGCTTTCTGGCCAGTGGCTTCGCCAAGCCGTTTGGCGGCGCGGCCGGTGGGCGATGCCAGCGAGAACCGATAATCGCCGCCGCGCAGCGCGTTTATCAGCATTTGCAGGGTTGTTGTCTTACCCGTGCCAGGGCCGCCGGTCAAGACGTTTAGCTTGCTGGCGAGGGCCGCCCGCACCGCGCTTTGCTGCTGATGCGACAAACCGACATCATTCTGTTCGCTTAACTCCTTGAGGCGCGCGCGCCAGTCGGTCTTGCGATGGTCATTGAGAATAATACCAGGGCTGGATGCGATAAGGCGCAGCTTTTGGGCGGCGGCGGTTTCGGCGCGAAAGAAACGCGGCAGATAAACGGCATCGATGGGATCGGTTTGCGCTTCACCGCGCAGCGCGTCTTCGGTTAATTTGCCGACCATCAGCTGCTCATTGAGGGCGGCGGCGAGGGCTTGCCAATCATCAACGTTTAGCAGGGCGCCGGCTTTGTCGAGCAGCGCCGCGCGGGGGGCATAGGTATGGCCTTCCCGCGCCAGTTCATTGAGGGCGTAATGCAGGCCGGCCTGCATTCGATGAGGGTCGTTCGGCTCGACGCCCATATTGCGGGCGATTTGGTCGGCTTTCTTAAAGCCAATCAGGAAGACATCCTCGGCCAGCTGATAGGGGTTGTTTTCGATTATGCGCTGGGTCTGCGATTCATATTCTTTATAAATTCGGCGGGCGATTCTGGCGCTGATGCCGAGTCCTTGCAGATAAATCAGGACGCTGCGCTCGGCGCGGTTCCTGCTCCAAGCCTCAATCAGCCGGTCGGCCAGGGCGGACTTCAGGCCGGGAACTTGGCGCACGCGCTGCGGCTCGGCGTCGAGGATGTCGATGGTTTCATCGCCGAGGCACTTGACGATCTTTTCGGCGGTGCGCGGGCCGATGCCGCGCACGATCCCGCTGCTCAAGTAATTGATGATGCCCGCTTTGGTCTGCGGGGCTTTCGGGATCACCTGCTGGGCGCGGAACTGGCGGCCGTAACGCTGGTCGTTCACCCATTCGCCGATGAACTGGGCGGTTTCGCCTTCTTGGAGTTCGGGCATGACGCCGACCACGGTCACGGCGCCGTCGCGGGCTTGGGCCTGTGGATAGCGCTGGTTCGGCTGCACTTTCAGCACGCTGTAGCCGTTGTCCTGGTTATAATAGGTGATGCGTTCAACCGCGCCCTGAATCTGTTCTTGCATCAAGGGTTGCCTGTCCATGCGCTTCATCCAATAACGTTCATAACAAGCCTTTAATCCCCATGAAATCTGATTGCGCCTTGAACGCTGTTTTTCACGTTGTTGGGAGCGTTCATTGCGTTGAGCGCCGTCAGTTCTACCAGATGGCACATTACTTCGTGCCTTCCCGCAGTCAAATAATTGATGCCGGCTTCATGCTGGTACACATGGCAGGCTTCATGGACCAATATGCCAATCAGATTGAACAGCCGAGCTTGGTAGAGATCTTGGCGTCTCATCATTCCGCCAACGCTGGAAAAAACAGCATATCTGCTTATGTAGACTGTCCTTAGATGTGGAAAGACGCAGGCCATGCCAGTGCAGGGAAAAGGCTCGGTGTCATGCACGATTTCTATTATCCTGTCGGCTGCATTGACCACATAAGCATGCCACTCTGGCCGGCGCGCTCTCATCTGGTTTAGCGCTTCGTTCACCCTTCTCGTCCAGTCTGGGGATCCCTCGATGATGACTTCGCTCCTATTGCCCGCCGGCGCCGCGTCTATCGGGGATGTCGCTGGCGCGGCGCATTGATTGTTCTGATAGGCCCAATATCCGCTTGTCCATTCTTCGTCGGTATGGCATTGTCGGTCAACGAAACAGCAGTTATCGATATTCGCCGGCGCGCTGGCGGCCGGCGGCGATGATGTTTGCGGCTGTTCGCTGTTTTCAACGCGGGTGTAATTGACCCAATCGGCCATCCACAATTCGATTCCGATCCTGCTGACCCTAAGCCATCGGTTCAACTCGCCAGTGACATGCAGGATTGTGCCGGCCGGCACTGTATCGACAACATCACAGCTGGCTGCGGCGCAGCTTCGCAAGTTAGTATTGTTATCGACGCGAATAGTGTAATTCTGCGCCGCGGCGGCGCCGCACACAGCAAACACCGCCAGCATGACTGCAAACAGTTTGATTTTCATGGATCGTCCTTTATGGTCATAAAGCATTTCTTTGCGCCCTTATACATTCATTGTAACATTTTTGGATGGTTTGAAGGAGATTAAAGAGTCTCGGTTTGGATTTTGCTAAGATGGGGCCGCTATTTTTACGATTGAGCAAAAGCGAAAATAGGGTGTATATTGGTGTACGGCTTCGACGCAAGCGAAAGCTCCATTTATGACCGCAGACAGCCCGCTGCTGACGGCTGACACATCTCAAGGCGAACAGGAACGCACCAATGCCCGCCTTGCCGGCGCCAGCGGGATTTTGGCGCTGGGGAATGTGTTCAGCCGCGTTTTGGGCTTGGTCCGCGAGATTGTCCTCACTTTTCTTTTCGGGGCCAGCGGCGCGGTGGATGCCTTTCAGGTAGCGATTATCGTCCCCAAGGCCATTTATGATCTGCTGATTGGCGGGCATATCAACGGCGCGATTGTGCCGACGCTAAGCGAGATCATTGCGCGGCGCGGCAAGGATGAGCTATGGCGGGTTGTTTCGATTTTGTTCAGCCTGGTCACTGTTCTGCTGGCGCTGCTGGTTTTGCTGATTGAGGGGTTTGCGCCGCAGATTGTGATGGCCGTCGCCAGCGGCGCCGATAAGCAGACGCTGGGGCTGGCGGTGGATCTGCTACGGCTGACGGCCCCGGCTTTGATTTTCATGGGCTTGTTCGCCGTGTTCAGCGGGACGCTGTTCGCCTTGCGCTCTTTTTCGCTGCCAGCCTTCGCCGGGGCGGTTTTTAACGGCTGCATCGTCCTGGTGACGATTGCGCTGGCGCCGCCGCTGACGCTGATGCCCGACCTGCAAAACGGCCCGACCCTGTTTCCATTTTTGGCGGCGCGGCCGGCAAGCGGCATTGTTGCAGTGGCGCTGGGCTGGCTGGCGGGGGCAATTGCCCAGATGGCCTTGCAGCTGCCGGGACTGCCGCTGCGGCGGCTGCGCTTGAGTTTTCGCTGGCGGCATCCGGCATTGAAAGGCATCGCTATTCTGTACGCGCCGGTGATGCTGTCGCTCATCATGGACACGCTGATTATCCGCCCGTTCAGCTACAACATCGCCAGCCAAACCGGCGACGGCGGCATCGCCTATATGAACTGGGCGACCACGTTGATTCAATTCCCGCAGGGTTTGGTGGCGACGGCTATCAGCGTGGCGATTTTGCCGACTTTGGCGCGTCAAGCGGCTGATATGACAGACTTGGCGCAGCACGCCTTCAAAGATACTTTGGGGCTGGGGCTGCGCTTGACGACGACGCTGATTTTGCCAGCCGCCACTGGGCTTTTTGTCCTGGCTGTTCCGATTATTGTCCTGCTGTTTGAGCATGGCGCGTTTGGCTCCGGTGACACCGTCATCACGGCGCGGGCGCTGCGGCTGTATTTGATTGGGCTGCCCTTCGCCGCGGTTGACCTGCTGCTGGTCTACGCTTTTTACGCCCGCAAGGACACCCTGACGCCGGCGCTCATCGGCGTCGTCAGCCTGATTGTTTATATGCTGGTCGCCTTGGCGCTGTTCGAGTCTTGGGGCTTGTTCAGCCTGATGGCCGCCGACAGCATCAAGCACTTCGTCCATGCGCTGATTTCGGGCGTTTTGCTGGCAAGGCGGATAGGCGGTTTCGGTTCACAGCGACTCCTGATAACCGGCGCCAAAACCCTGGCGGCGGCGATGGCGATGGCGGCGGCGGCGATGGTCACTCTGCCGCTGCTGACCGAACTGATTGGCACAGCCAGCATCATCCACGAGGCGGCGCTGGTCATCTTCAGCGCGGCGCTTTACGGCGGCATCTTCCTGCTGGCGGCGCGGCTGCTCAAAATCGAGGAGCTGCAATGGCTGATGACCCTGCTGCGCCAAAGTCTTTCGCGCTCGGCCGGCGGACAAGAGGACCCTCTTTCATAAGTTTTTCATACCTGTTATCGCAGTCGAGCGCAAACTCGGTTAAACTCGCTTGCGGATGCAAAGGTTTTCGCGTCCTTTGACTGCAAGGGCTGTTGAATGCCAAAAGATTCGCTCAAGCTGTTCATTTTATCCTGCGTCGTATTTATCGTCGGCGGCCTGTCCGGCGGCGCGCTGGGCGTTGTTTGGATTTATATTGAAAGCGACTATGGCCTTAGCTTGAGCGCGCTGGGCAGCTTGGTATCGATAGTGACCATCGGGCGATTGATTACCAGCGTCGCCAGCGGCGCGCTCGTCAATCGCTTTGGCACCGCCTGGACGATGATCGCCGGGATGAGTCTGGCGGGCGTCAGTATGTTTGGCTTCGCTTTGACGCCGGTATGGACGGTGGTCATGCTGGTCGGATTTGTCAACGGGATCGGCAATGGCATGGTGGCGACCGGGCTTAACGTCTTCGCCGCCGTCAATTTTTCGGCGCGGCAGATGAATTGGCTGCACGGCAGTTTTGGCATCGGCGCGACCTTGGGCCCCTTTTTGGTGACGACTCTGGTGATTGACTGGGGGGCGGACTGGCAGTGGGCTTATGCGCTGTTCGCGGCTATGCGCGTGGCGCTGATTGGGATATTCATTATCACCCGGCGCGAGTGGCGCATCACCGAAACACAGCCCAAGCGGGGGCAGAGATCGAGCGCCGCCATGAGCCAAACCCTGCGGCTGCCGATTGTCTGGCTGATGGTTCTGATCTTTGTGGCGGCCACCGGCACGGAACTGGTCGCCGGGCAGTTCGCCAACAGCTTCCTGATTGAGTCGCGCTCGATTGACCCGAAGGTCGCCGGGGCATGGGTGGGCATGTATTGGGGCAGCCTGACCGCAAGCCGTTTTCTGGTCGGATTTGTGATTAACCGCATCAGCAGCGGGATGTTCCTGCGCTTGAACATGGCGGTGACGATGATTGGCGCCGGGCTGCTTTGGTCGAATCTTGGCGCGGCGAGCAGCTTGCTGGGGCTGGCGCTGATTGGTTTTTCGGTTGCGCCTTTTGCGCCGATTATGTTTTCGGATACGCCTGGCCGCGTCGGTCATGCCCATACCGCCAACGCGGTTGGCTTTCAGTTCACCGGCGCCAGTCTGGGCATGGCTTTTCTGCCGTGGCTGGCTGGGGTTCTGGCGGAAACGCGGGGTTTGGAGACCCTTCCGCAGCTATTGTTTGTCATCGCGCTGATTACCTTTCTGCTGCATGAGGCCATTCTGCGCCGCGACGGCCGCCATTCGGCCGCGCCGATTCCGCATCCATGAAACGGCGTCCGATGACCTGCTCCAGCCTGAACTTGCCGCCGTTCCCATTTTTGTGGTACACTGCGCGTATCTTGTCAACCGAGTTGTAATAATCTTGTGACTGACGCATCCGAACCGCCCCCACAAAGTCCGAAGCACATAATGACGCGGGCCGGCGCCGAACATGAGGATTCATGTCTGGCTGGTTTTGCGCGTCTTGCGGGTGAACGCACGGAAGGGAATGGATGACAGCGCTGCTGGTATTATTGACACTGATGGGCATTCACGGCGCGGTTAGCCTGATTCATGCCGCGCTGCAAAACGCTGGGCGGGCCGCTATCCGCGAGCGCGCCGACGAGGGCGACAAGGCGGCGCTTCAGTTCATGGACCTGGAGGGCCAAGGCCTGCGCCTAAGCATGACCGTAAGCATCGCTCATATTCTGACGCGCTTTGCGATTGCGACGGCGCTGGTTATGCTGATGATTGATCCGATTGCCAATGGCGAGCCGGCGGTCGGCCTCCTGACGGCGGCGCTGACTATTCTGCTTGGGGCCGGGGCGACGCTGATCTTGGGCGATCTTATCCCAGAGGCGGTTGGCTCCAGCTATGCCGATCATCTGGTTTGGGTCGCGGTCGGGGCGATGCGCGGGCTGTTGCTGGTTATGTCGCCTTTGACGGCGCTGGTTCTGCTGACGAGTCGTTTCGTTTCGCGCCTGTTTGGCAGCCGACCGCTGGTTAGTTTGGTCACCGAAGAGGAGATTATGTCTTTGGTGCATGAAGGGCATACTGGCGGCGCGATAGAAGAAGAAGAAAAGGACATGATTTATTCGGTCTTGCAGCTGGATGACAGCAGCGCCCGCGAACTGATGACGCCGCGGATTGATATTGTGGCGCTGGACGCTGAAGATTCGCTGATGGCGGCGCTGGCGGCCTTTGTCGAATCGGGATTTTCGCGGATTCCGGTCTATGAAAACAGCATCGACAAGGTCATCGGGCTGCTCTATGCCAAAGACATCCTGATGCTGTTCAAAAACCGCGGGCGGCTGGAAAATCGGGCGATTCGGGATCTCATTCGGCCAATTTACTCGGTGCCAGAGACCAAGCGGGCCGATGTGCTGCTGAAAGAATTGCAGGAGAAAAATGTTCATTTGGCGATGGTCGTCGATGAATATGGGGGGACATCGGGCTTAATCACGATAGAAAATCTGATTGAAGAGATTATCGGCGACATCCGCGACGAGCATGACTTTGATGAAGAAGAGGATTACGCAGAAGTTGGCGATGGGTCTTATCTGATTGATGCCAGCATGGATTTGGACGACCTCAACGCTTTGCTCGACTGTTCAATTGACACCGCCGATGCCGATACGCTGGGCGGTTATATTTATCTCATTTTGGGGCGGGTGCCGAAAGCCAGGGAAACCATCGCCACGGATATTCTCATTATGACTATTCAATCCATTGACGGCCACCGCATCCGCAAGGTCAAGGTTCGCAAGGCGCCGCCGAAACCGACCGCATTCAGTCCAAGCGAGGAGTCACCGAAGCCTTATGTCTCATCAAATTGAAGCTAAGCTGATTCAAGCCGCCATCGCCGCCAGCCGCCAGGCTTACATTCCTTACAGCGGCTATGCGGTCGGCGCGGCGCTTCGCACGGCGGGCGGGGAGGTGTTCACCGGCTGCAATGTTGAAAGCGCCTCCTATTCCCCGACTATCTGCGCTGAACGGACAGCGCTGGTCAAAGCGGTCAGCGAAGGGCATCGAGACTTTGCGGCGATAGCCGTTGTCACGCGAGACGGCGGCTCGCCCTGCGGCATGTGCCGTCAGCTGCTCTATGAATTTTCGCCGCGCATGCAGGTCATTATGGCCGACCTGGAAGGGACGGTTCATCATCGGCTGACCTTGGCTGATCTGCTGCCGCTGGGCTTTGGGCCTGATAATTTGCAGCCGTCTGATTGACAAAAGCCGCGGTCTCGGATACGATTTTCTAATTGATTAAGCATTTATAAGAATTGAATGTCAGAAAAGCCGCGCGCTTTTTCTGTTAAGAAAATCTTATAAATAATTCTTGTTCGTCGCTGATTCGAGCAGCTTGGGGTGAATTTTGCCGTCGCGGTTGATGACTGTCTGATAGCGCAGGACGCGCTGGCGGTTGACTGGCGGCGCATCAAAACGGGCGCTGCTGACGCCGCTGACGGTCCCTGGGCGGGTGGTTGTGATGAGCCGATTAAGCAAATCATCTTTCAGTTCCCGCGCCTTGCCTTGCCAGGCCGAGTCAAAATACAGATTTTGCATTTCCCAGGGGTCGGATTCGAGGTCGTACAGTTCGCCAAAGCCGGCCGGATATTCATCGGGAAACATCGGCGGCGGGTAATGCACCAGTCGAAAGCGGCCTTTGCGGATGCTCTTGCTCCAGGCGAATTCGGTCAGGCCTAGACGCTCTTCGTTCATCTGGCCGCCGTGCAGCAGCGGCGAGATGTCGATTCCGTCGCTGGTTTCCAGCGGCTCGATGCCGGCCAGCGCGCACAAGGTATTGGCAATATCGACCAGTTCAACGACTTCTTCCACTGCCGCGCCGGCCGCCACTCGTCCCGGGGCCCACCAGATGAGCGGCACGCGGGTGATGGCATCGCTGCAAATGCCGGGGGCTTTTTCCATGATGCCGTGTTCAGTGGCGTAATCGCCATGATCGGAGGTGTAGACGGCGATGGTATTGTCCGACAGCCCTGAACGGCGCAGATAATCCAGCAGTACGCCGACGGCGGCGTCCACTTGGCTGACGGCGCCCAGATAGCCGTGCAATTTGCGCCGCCGGCCGTCTTCAAAGGTTTTCGGCTCAAACAGCTGCCAATCACTTTGGCGCCAGCGTTTGGCCATCGCCTGAAAATGGGGAGCTTTGCCGGCCGCCTGCAAATCATAGTCGGCATTGGGCGGCAGACTTAGCTTGGATGGATCGTACAAATCCCAAAATTCCTGGCAAGGCGCGGTGCATTGATGCGGGCGCGGAAAGCTGATGTGGATGAAAAAGGGCTGATTTTCGCTGGCGGCGGTTTGCATGGTCTGTATGGCTGTATTGGCCAGCCAGCCTTCCTGCGATTCGTCAAAGGCCAGCGGGCTGGGGCGGCTGTCGACGCTTTGTCGGCCGCGTTCGCCAAACTCCGGCATGAGGATATGGTCTTCCAGATGCTCGACGCCGCGCGCTTGCAGGAAACGGGTATAGGCGGGCGAGCGGCCGACAACGCTGCCGGCGTGGAAAGCGTTGCTTTCGTGGAAGACATCGCAGTCATCCTCGACCCAGTATTCCGGGCAGTGGATTTTGCCCATCGCCGCTGTGAACCAGCCGGCCTGCCGAAAGTGTCCCAATATGGTCGGCAGCCCTTGCGGATTGCGTCCGCTTAGGCTGTAGTAGCCGTGATTGTGCGGGTACTGTCCGCTTAGGAAGGAGACGCGGCTGGGGGTGCAGATGGGATTTTGCGCGATGGCACTGTCAAACCGACAGCCTTCATCTGCCATGCGGTCAAGATGGGGCGTTCGCGCATCGGGATGGCTTTGGTGTCCGAGAACCTTGGCGCTGTGCTGGTCGGCGACGATGAAGAGGATATTGGGCTTGTCCATGACATCTCCGCCCCGCCCCAAGGCCCTCTCCAAAATAAGAGAGGGCCAAAGGCGGGGGCAAGCATTTTAATTGGATGATGCCATTTGACGATCAGCCGCCAAACTGCGCGTCGTAGGCTGTCTGATAGATTTCAGCGATGCGGTTAATCCCATAGCCGTCGAGGGCGGCGACGTAGGAATCCCAGCCGGCGTCGATGTCGGTCCGTCCGAGGACGAATTCGGCGGTCATTTGGGTGATGAAGTCGGTGACGCTCAAGCGCAGGTCGGTCACTTCGGTGGCCTGGGCGACGGTGAATGCCAGCGGCGGGATGACGTTTTCGATGGGCCGGGCATAGGGCTCGATCTTGGCGCTGGTTTCTTCGTACAGCACGATTTCGAGGCCGGCGGCGTCATCGCGGCGGACTTCGCCCAAGCGGAGGTGATTGGGACGATAGCTGGGGCCGCGCTGGGCCCAATGGAGATTTTGCAGCGTGCCGAAAGTGGACAGGCGGCGCCAGATGGCCGTGAATTCGGGGCCTAGCGCGGGTTCGCCCTCTTCGGCCCAGCGCCATTGTCCTTCTTCGCCAGCCGCGGCTTCCCACTGCGGCACGCCAAAGACCGAGCGCAGGGTCGTTTCGCGTTCATACAGGCCATCGCACCACTTAAAGGCGGCTTCGGGATGTTCGGTATTGGCTGAAATCACGCACTGTCCGGAGCCGACGCCCCAGGGGTTGTAGGGCGACTGCTTCAGCCCGGTTGGGCCTTCCAGCGGCGGCACGGCCACATAACGCTGCCAGCGGTCGCCGCCGATATTGGCGAAGACCGAGTGCGCGCCGGCCAATACGACGCCGATGGACGGCGCATCGCCGCCTTCAATCAGCTGCTTCATTTGGTCGGACGGCTGGGTAAAACTCTCTTCGCCAAAGAGCCCGGCGGCATAGAGGCGGTTCAGGTAGCGCAGGCCTTCGCGGAAGCCTTCGGTGTTGGCATTGGTCGAAATTACGCCGTCGTTGATTTCGAAGTAGCGGTTCTGCCCGGTGAACTCGCTGAAGACAAAGGGGTTCATCAGGAATCCGTCGATGTTGGTGTTCCAGCTGGTGGTTGCGCCGGCGAGTGGAATTTCGTCGTTGGGGTCGCCATTGCCATTGGCGTCCTGCTGTTTGAAGGCGGTCAGGACATCAAAGAATTCATCCGTGGTCTGCGGCAGGTCCATGCCGACGGCATCGAGCCAGTCCTGGTTGATCCAGGCGCGCTGGGCATGGAAGCAATGGTAGCATTCGTTGACCTGGGGCAAGCCATAGATGACGCCGTCGGGCGAGGTAATGAGCGGGCGCACCTGGGGCGAGCCTTCAAAGACCTCGTGGATGAAGTGGCCGTGATTCTCGATCAGATCGCTAAGCGGCAAAAACAGCCCTTGCGGGCCATAGAGCGCCAGCGTGGAGGGGTCGACGTCGAAGCCGACGATGATGTCGGGCAGGTCGCCGCTGGCTATCCGTATATTCAGGACTTCCTGTCCCTGGTTGGGCGGCGCGATATTGAAGTTGATGTTGATGCCGGTGCGTTCTGAATACCATTGGGTAAAGGTATTGGTGGCGAAGTCTTCGACGATGGCGTGTCCCAGCATGAGGACGTCGAGGGTAATCGGCTCTTCGACAATCGGGAATTCGCCTGGCGCTGAAACGGGGCTGTCCTGTCCCCATGCCGTCAGCGGCAGCGCAAACAGGACGATCAGCAAACACGCGGTGAACAGCTTCTTAAACATAACAGTCTCCTTTTCCTGTTAGGGTATGAATATGATCTGTCGTTTCGCAGGATTCGATAAGAAAGCTCCTTTCCTTGTTTGTGAATGCGCCTATTTTACCGAGCCGATCATCATGCCCTTGACAAAATGCTTCTGCGCGAAGGGGTAGATGATTAAGATCGGCACACTGGCGACGACAATCAATGAGTATTGCAATAGTTCGCGCAGCCCTTCGCGGGCCACCAGATCCTCAATATCCACCAGCATTGAGGCGTCAATCGAGTTTTGGATCAGGATTTCGCGCAGGACAATCTGCAAGGGGAAGAGCCCTTGGTCATGCAGATAGATGAGCGCGCTGAAATAGGAATTCCAGTGATTGACGGCATAAAACAATGCCAGCACGGCGATAATCGGACGCGACAGCGGCAGGACGATGCTGCCAAAGGCGCGGAAGTCATTGGCGCCGTCGATCCGCGCGGCTTCAATGAGTTCGGGCGGAATGGTGGTGCGGAAGAAGGTAATGGTGATCAGCAAATTGAAGATGCCGATGCCGGTCGGCAGGATCATCGCCAGGCGCGTATTGAGCAGGCCTAGGTCGCGCACGACCATATAGGTCGGGATGAGGCCGCCGCTGAAGAGCATGGTAAAGATGAAAGCCATGGTAATGAATCGCCGTCCGACCAAATCCTGCCGCGAGAGCGGATAGGCGGCGATAATCGTCATGACGACATTAAATATCGTGCCGAAAAAGGTATAGAAGAGCGAATTGCCGAAGCCGCTCCAGACTTTTTTGTGTTCAAAAACGGTGGTGTAGCCCTGCAAGCTGAAGTCGACTGGCCACAGGGTGACTTTGCCGGCGATGACGGCTTCGGGCGAACTGAAGGAGGCGCTGACGACGAAGATCAGCGGAATCAGGATTATGAGGACGATGACCGTCAAGGCCGCGGTGTTGATGAACATGAACACGCGGTCAAAGCCCGATTCGCTGACTTTATTGATGTTGCTGTCGTAGCTTTCCAATGATGTCATGATAACCTACCAAACGCTGGTGTTTGTTAAGCGGCGGGCGGCGTGGTTGACGGCAATTATGAGCAGCAGGCCAACAATCCCTTTGAACAGCCCAATCGCGGTGGCATACGAAAAATCCAATACCGTGTTCAGCAGGCCGACGCGGTAGACGTAGGTGTTGATGACTTCGGCAACGCCCAGATTAAGCGGGCTTTGCATCAGGTAGATTTTTTCGAAGGCGACCTCGAGCACGCGTCCGGTCGACAAAACCAGCAGCACCATAGCGGTCGGCATCAGGCCGGGGATGTCAATATAGCGTATTCGCTGGATGCGATTGGCGCCGTCGACGACGGCGGCTTCATGCAGCGCCGGGTCAATGGTTGAAAGCACCGCCAGATAGATAATCGAAGCAACGCCCATGTCCTGCCAGATGCCCGACCAGACAAAGATATGGCGAAAGGCGCGCGGGTCACCCATCCAGTTAGGCGCATCCACCCCCAGCAGGTTGGCCAGGGCGGCGGTCAAGCCGACGCGCGGATGCAAAAACTGAAACAGAATCCCGATAATGACGACTGTCGAGATAAAGTGGGGCGCGTAGGTAACCATCTGGGCGCCGCTGCGGAAGAAGCGATTTTTGACTTGATTGAGGCTTAATGCCAGGATAATCGGGATGGGGAAGCTGGCAATCAGCGAATAGAAGCTCACTATCAAGGTGTTCATAATCACTTGCTCAAACTTGAACGAATTGAAGAAACGCTCGAAGTTGGCAAATCCAACCCAAGGGCTGCCGTCGATGCCGACTGCCGGCTGGTATTGCTTGAAGGCGATTTGCGCGCCGTACATGGGTCCATAGCGGAAGACAATCAGCCAGACGACCGGCAGAAACAGCAATACATAAAGCTGCCAGTTGCGGCGGATCCGCAGCCACAGGCTGCCCAACTGTTTCCGATAGCGCCGTTTCAAGGGCAGCCGCTTGCGAACGCGCAGGGCTTTATCCGATTGTCCAATCATCCGAACTCCTCTTGTTTCTGGCGGGGTCATGCAAACCCAAGCAGAAGTATATCACGGACAAACGGAAAAAACGAACCAGATTGTGTATTACGCGGACTTTTGGTCGCCCTTTGCGGCGCCGCCTGCGGTAGGCTCTGGCTATGAAACCTGCGCGCCGTTTGTTTTTCGCATATTATCCACTGCCGCGTCGAGCGGCCGATGGCATTGATATGGACTTCGCGCAAAAAAGCGGCGCCGCCGCGAGCGTCAAAATGAGGGTTCTGTCGGTCTCAAAGCCAAGCGAGGCCTGCGATCCAGCCTTTGGGCAGTGGGCGGTTTCCTTGGCGCGGGCGGCGCGGCGGCGCTGGATGGCCGTGTCATTTGTGTCCGTTTCGAGGTCATTTATGTCCGCCTCAAGGTCATTTGTGTCCGTTTTGAGGTCATTTATGTCCGCAATATAGCCAGAAAAGGCACTCTATTTTATAATTGCCTTACCTTTAGATGTGAAAATGGAGAAAGAACCTCATGCGATTTGCAGCCCTGCTCTTGCTGATGACCCTGTGGCTGGGCGCCGCCAGCGCGCAAACTGATGATTTGACGCTGAATTGGGATCCGATGCGGACGACCGTCAGCGGGTCAGTCGAATTGACCGGCGCCGCCAATATCCCTGACCAGCAGTTTTTCTTTGTCGAAGTCGCTCCTTTTGTCACCTCTGCCGATGTCGAGGCGCAATGGATGCCCATCCTGATGCCACAGATGACGCCGGTCGCGAACGGCGCGATTGGCAGCTGGGACACCACGATTTTTTCCGATGGTTTCTATCAGATTCGGCTTCATGCTGTCACCAGCAGCAAGGAGAGCTTCTTTTATGTTGTGGCGCCGCTTGCCATCAAGAACGAGGGCGTCGAGCCAGCGCCGACGGCCGTCGCGGCTGTGAGTCAGGGAAACGGCATGGTCCCTTCGCCGGCGGTGGACAATCGCCTGCCGATTCCAGTTGGCGGCCACGTCCTGCATTTTGATGATGCCGCCCAAGCCGCGATGCAATCGGCTGGCATGACCTGGGTCAAGTGGCAGATTCCCTATTTCGAAGGCGTTGACATGACCGTCGCCCGCCATCGCATCAATGTCTCGCATGAGGCCGGCTTCCTCGTCCTGTTGAGCATCACCGGCGAAAAGCACGACTTGGCCGACGGCGGCGTCGATTACCTTGATGATTATGCGAACTTCCTGGGCGAAGTGGCCGGGCTGGGCGCTGATGCGATTGAAGTCTGGAATGAAATGAACCTTGACCGCGAATGGCCGACCGGGCAAATCGACCCGCGCGCCTATGTCAATATGCTGGAAAAAGCCTATGGCGCGATCAAGGCCGCCAATCCCGATACGATGGTCATCACCGGCGCGTTAGCTCCGACTGGCGCCGAAAGCGCTTTTGGGCTGGCGAGAGTCTGGAACGATGACCGCTATTACTGGGGCATGGCCAACGCTGGGGCCGCCCGCTTTGCCGACTGCATCGGCGTGCATTACAATGAAGGCATTCTGCCGCCAAGCGCGCAGGGCGGGGACCCGCGCGGCGAATATCAGACGCGCTATCTGCCGCTGATGCTGCGCCGCGTGGAATTTCCCTTCCGCAATGCCGATATTCCGATGTGCATGACCGAAATGGGCTATCTTTCGCCCGAAGGCTATGGGCCTTTGCCATCGGCTTTTGGCTGGGCGGCCAACACCTCGGCGCTGGAGCAGTCCGAATGGCTGGCGCAGGCGATCCGAATCGCCGCCAACTTCGACGACATGCCGCTGGAGTTGATTATCATCTGGAACATTGATTTTGACAATTATGGGGATGACCCGCAGGCTGGCTATGCCATCATCCGTCCCGACGGCAGCTGCCCAGCCTGCGATACGATTGCGGCGCTGCAATAAGCCGCTTTGGAAATGCTGGCAATGAGACGATTTCTGCGTTCCTTGATCCTCGGTTTATTCGTCGGCGCGGTCTTCGGGCTGTACTTTGGCTGGCTGCGCTTTCCGTCCGAATATCGCAGCAGCGAGATGTCCGAATTGGAACAGCGTTACAAAGATGACTATACCATCATGACCGCCGCCGGCTATGCCTATGACAGCGATGCGGCGGCGGCGGTTGAACGTTTGGAGCGGCTGGGAGTCGAGGATGCGGCCGGATATGTACAGCATACAGCCGAGCGCGTGATTATCGCCTCATCGCGCAGCTTGAGCGACATTCGCCTGCTGATTGGTCTGGCGGATGGCCTGGGGCGGCTGACACCGATGATGAAACCCTTCCTTGGCCTGGGAGGGAATCGATGATGTCGGCGCCGGCTTTGATATCCAATCGGGGATTCGCGCTTGGCATCATTCTGGGGATGCTGTTGGGGCTTGGCTGCGCTTGGCTGTTGGGGCCGCTCAAGGAATCCAACACCGCGCCGCATCAGCTGCGGGCGGAAGACCGTCATCATTATATGGCGGCAATCGCCCTTGAATACCAGCGGCGGGGCGATCTTGGGCGGGCAGTCGACAAGCTGGCGGCGCTGCGGGCGGCGGCGGATCCGATTCAAGCGATGGCGGCGGCCGCCTGCGAGCTTGGCCGCGGCGGGTATCTGGAAAGCAGCGGCGGGGCGGCGGCCATCCGCGCCATGACTGCGTTTTATCAATTACAGGGGCGCCGCGGCTGCGCTGACCGGCTGCTGCCGACGATTGAAGTCACACGCGCCGAGCCCATAAAGGCGACTGCGCCGACGAATGCGGCCGCGCTGGCGCCGCCGCCTAGCAAAACGCCGAATCTCAACATCGTTCCGCCGACGCCGGCGATTGGCATCGTGCCTACTCGGCCAGCCCGGCGCAGCTTTGCCGGCCGCCTTGCCAGCGACTTCTGCGACCCGCGGCTTCGCGGGGTTATTGAGGTGTCTGTGGTGGACTTCGGCGGGGAGGGCATCCCCGGCGAGCGGATTGGCGTCTATTGGGAAGGCGGCGAGAGCATCTTCGTTAGCGGCCTCAAAGCCGAGCGCGGCGATGCCTATGCCGATTTCCAGATGAGCGCCGGCGTCGGCTATGCGATTGATATGCCGGGCGCTTCCGACGCGCTCGACGCTAGTCTGAATGCCGAGCCGTGTCTGGCAGGCGGCGGTTATGAATCGATTCGGTCTTACCGCGTCGTCTTCCGCCAGACGGGTTGAGTCGGGCGGGCTGCGACTTTTTACTGATGATTTCGTAATGAATAATGCAAATCAATCAAGCGAAAGAGGTCACAATGAATAATGATGAAGGAAGCGGCAAGGCATCGCAAATTGGCAATGGGATATTTTTTGTCGGGCTTGGTTTGTTATTCCTGACGGGCTGGTGGTGGCCGGGCATCATGCTGGTCTTTGCCGCGTCGGCTTTGGGACGCGCCTTGGCCGCCGGCAAATCCTGGCAGGAGGCCCGCGGCGCTTTGCTGCTGGCTGGCGTCGCCCTGCTTTTCAGTCTGCCGGGGCTGATGGGCAGTCTTTCGGGCGCGTTTTGGCGTTGGCTGCCGCTGATTTTTATCGGCCTTGGCCTGTATATGCTCTTCAGCGGCCGCTGTCGTTCGCTCTTCGGGCATGGCGATGATGATGATGAAAAACGCAAGAACAAGCGCAAGAATGACAACGGCGGCGACATCCACCAGGTTTAGCGCGGATATTGACAGACGCGGCGCCGTCAGTCATACTTGGCGGCAGCGGCGGGATGGTGGAATGGCAGACACGGGCGCCTTAAAAGCGCCTGCCCGAAGGGGCGTGAGGGTTCGAGCCCCTCTCCCGCTACTCTACTCGGCGGCGGCCAACGCTGAATGCTGTCGATGATAGAGGCTGGCATAAATTCCGCCCCTGGACATCAATTCATCATGCGTACCCTGCTCATCAATCCCGGCTGCCGTCAAGACCAGGATTCGGTCGGCATTGCGGATGGTTGACAGGCGATGCGCGATGACCAGCGTGGTGCGGTTGGCAATCAAGCGCTCCAATGATTCCTGAACGGCTGCCTCGCTTTCGCTGTCCAGCGCGCTGGTGGCTTCGTCCAGGATAATCATAGGCGGATTTTTCAGGAAAACCCGCGCGATGCACAAGCGCTGTTTTTGCCCGGCAGACAGCCTGACGCCTCGCTGCCCAATATCGGTCTGGTATCCCTGTGGCAGTTCCATGATAAAGTTATGCGCGTTTGCCTTCCTGGCCGCTTCCTCAATCTCGGATTGACTGGCATCGGGTTTGCCATAGCGGATATTGTCGGCGGCGGTGGCGGCAAACAGATAGACATCCTGGTCAACCACACCAATGTTCCGCCGCAATGAATGCAGGTCAATCATCCGAATGTCGATGCCATCAAACCGAATCTGCCCGGCGCTGACGTCATAAAATCGGGGAATCAATGAACTAAGGGTTGTCTTGCCGACACCCGACGCCCCCACCAGCGCCAGATATTCACCCGCTTTGATATCCAGCGACAGGTTTTTGAAGACATCGCCATAATCTGCCCGGTAGCCGAAGCGAACCCCCCGCAGTTCAAGCTGTCCGGTCGCCTGCCCAAGCACAAGGGCGCTGTCGGCGTTTTGGATGTCGGGCGTCAACTCAATCATGTCCATAAAGCGATGAAAGCCGGTGATGCCTTCTTGATACAGACGGGCGAAATTCACCAAACGCTGGATGGGTTCGACAAGAACGCCCACATACAGCAGGAAGGTGATTAAGTCCGATAGATCCAATGAGTCGCTTGCAATGGCGATCCCGCCAAAGATAATGACCAAGATGGTAATCAACTGGGTGAAGGCAATCATGCCGCCGGAGAAGAAGGCCGAACTTTTGTAATCGCGGCGGCGGCTTTCAATAAAGCGGGCGTTTTCGCGTTCAAACTTGGCCTGCTCAACGGCTTCATTGGCAAATGACTGCACGACGCGGATGCCTGCCAGTGTATCTTCGGCCTGGGCGTTGATATCGCCGATTCGCTCCTTGCTTTCGCGCAGGGCGATATTCATTTGGCGATTAAAATGCAAGGCATAGGCAAACATCAGCGGCATAAAGAAGAATAGAATCAGGCTAAGCTCGACATTGATGCTAAACGTAATCAGAAAGACGCCTCCCAGCTTTAATATGCCGATGGCAAGGTCTTCTGGCCCGTGGTGATAAAATTCTGACAGCCAGAACAAATCATTGGTGATCCGCGACATCAGCTGTCCGGTTTTTTGCTCATCAAAAAAGCTGAAGGGCATTTTTTGATAGTGCCCGAACAGTTCGCGGCGCATATCGCTTTCCATCATAGCGCCCATCATGTGTCCCTGATAATCGACGAATAGATTGCAGAGGGTATGCGCCATAACCAAGACCAGCATCAGGGTCGCCATGGCGGCGATGTCAGCGAGCAAGCCGGGCGATTCGCTCGCCAGCAGATTCTTGGTGATGTGTCGGATGCAAAGGGGTAGGGCCAGGGCGACGCCCGACATCATAAACGCGCAGGCCATATCAGCAAGAAGCCAGCCCAGATACGGTTTGTAATACAACAGAAATTTTTTGCCGCGCGAATTCGCCAATTTGCTCCTCCAGCCGGATCACTGGCAATAATGAGATGATAGCAGGTCGGAGCAGCCCGACAAACCCTGATTAAAAACGCTTGTTTTCATCAGCGGCTTTATGTTATAAACGCAGTCAGATTGTCCAGATTGAACCGTGAGCGATGACGATGAGGCTTTTTCTGTGGCTAACGGCCATTCTAACCCTGTCCGCCTGTGATGCAATCGCTGATTTTAGCGAGGCGGTTAGCGCGGTTATTCCCGAACGCGAAGGGGAAATCGGGCAAGTCACTTATGTGGTCGACGGCGATACGATTGATGTTCGGCTGGCGGATGGCGCGGTTTATCGGGTTCGTTACATTGGCATGAACACGCCTGAACGCGGCCAACCCTGCCACCGCGAGGCGACAGCGGCCAACCGCGGACTGGTTGACGGCAAGAACGTACATTTAGTGCGCGATATCAGCGACACCGACCGCTATGGACGGCTGCTGCGTTATGTCTATGCCGAGGGTGTTTTTGTCAACCGCGCTCTAGTTGAAGCCGGTTATGCCGAGGCGGTTGTCTATCAGCCCGACGAGGCCTTTTATGCGGACTTTCGGCGGCTGGAGCAGGCGGCGGCGCAGGCCCAGCGCGGCTGTCATCCCAGCGGCATCTTCGCCGACGGTTCGGCAGCGCGCTAAGGCTGGAAAGCAAAGTCGTTTATGGCAGTGAAGAAACTGATCTATTATCCGCAGGACGAAGCGCGGCTGCGGGAGTTGTCTAAGCCGGTGCGCGGCTTGAAAAACAAACGGCTCAAGCGACTGATTCAAGACTTGAAAGACACGCTTGAAGCCCAGCCCGGCGCCGCCATCGCCGCGCCGCAAATCGGCTCGCTCAAGCGCGTCGTGGTGGTCAAGTTCGGGCAGAACGACGATGATGAAGAGCAGCCGATGCTAACCCTGATCAACCCCGAAATCATCGCCGCCGGCGAACTGGAGGCTGGTTTTGACGGCTGCCTAAGCATCCCTGACATCTACACTTGGGATACGCTGCGGCCGACCTGGATCCGCTTTCAGGCCTTAGGCGAGGACGGCGCCAGGATCGAAAGGCGCGTGGAAGGGATGGACGCGCGGGTCATTCATCACGAAATCGACCATTTGGACGGCAAGCTGTTCCTCGACCGCCTGAGCGACCCGCAAGAGCTTTATACGCCAGTCGAGCGCGAAGACGGCCAAACAATAATGGTGCGTCTGGCCGATTTGCCCAGTCTGAAATGAAGCGCGAATAGACTAGGTTCTGTTGACATTTAAGCTAAGTGTGTGTAAAATAGTTGCATGACTGATATAAGACTAACCGACGAGCAATGGGCAAAAGTTCGGGACTTCTTACGGCAAGACCCGAATGTATATGTGGGCAACGAAGCTGCCTGTCGCAACTTCATTGAAGCGATAAAATGGATGAGTCGCAGTGGGGCCCAATGGCGCTTGCTGCCGGCAAGATACGGCAACTGGAACACGATATACAAGCGTTTTGCGCGCTGGGGCAAGCAAGGGGTCTGGCAACGGATGATGGCGGCTTTGGGCAATGATCTGGATATGGAAAACGGGATCATCGACAGCACAGTGGTACGCGCGCATGCCTGTGCTGCTGGCGCTCCTCAAAAAAGGGGCCTCAAGCTCTAGGTCGCAGTCGCGGTGGTTTTAGCACCAAAGTTCATGTGGCTGTGGATGGCTTGGGCAATCCTCTGCGCTTCCGATTGAGTGCTGGGCAAGCCCATGACATCACACAAGCGCGGCGCCTGATTGAAGGCTTCGCCTTTGAGCGGCTTATTGCTGATCGGGGCTATGCCAGCCAAGATTTTGTCAATCGGGTGCTTGAACAAGGCATCCAGGTGGTCATTCCACCTCATCCAAGCGCCAAAGCGCCGCGCAAATATGATAAATGGTGGTATCGCGAGCGTCATCTGGTGGAGTGTTTTATCAATAAGCTCAAACATTTTCGCCGGGTGTTTTCCCGATTTGAGAAGCTCGATACTTCTTATCTTGGCTTTCTGTATTTTGTCGGTACACTTATCTGGCTGCGATGAAATGTCAACACGCCCTAGGTTCTATTGACAAGATAGTTCTCATTTTTATTTCGGCTCAATAATATCCTTGGCGCGCTCCAGCAGCGCCTCGCGGCGGGCAGGCTCGATATCGCGGCTCCTAAAATAGCGGTCGAGCAGTTCCAGCGGCGTCAAGCCTTCGGGGCTGACGTCCAGCCGCGAACGATCCGGACGCTCGACTTCCTTGCGGATGCCGGCGATATGAAAAACGCCGGCGCGCTTCAGCTGGTCGACAATAGCGGCATCCTTGAGCAGGGTTTCGGTCTCTGGTCTCAGCTGCACCACCAAACGGACGACGGCATCGCGCAGGCGGTGACGCTTCATCGCATCGAGAACCTTCTGCGTCGGATGGCTGGCCTCGCGGCAGTCGACTCGCAGCGTCAGCATCGGGCGGGCATCCACCTTGATAAATCGCCAGTCGGTCTGGCCGCGGGCAAGCTCAACCCAGCAGAAGCCCTTGGTATCGCCCTCTTCGCCAAAGTCGATGCGTTCAAGGCTGCCGCTGTACACCACCGGCGGCGCATCATCGCGGCTGCGGGTCAGGTTTTGATGCTTATGGATATGTCCCAGCGCGACATAATCCCAGCGCGGATCCGCCAGCGCGCCGAGGTCTACCTGCACATCGCGCCCCAGCATCACGCTCCGTTCGCTGCCCCAGACCGCGCCGGCAACGGTAAAGTGGCCGGTCAATACACGCGGCATATCGTCGCCAGCCAAGTCATCAGCCTGCTGGCTCAAGTCTTCCAGCAGTTGATGCAGACGGCGCTGCAATTCGGCATCCTGTTCGGCAATCGTCATCCCGGCAGTACGGACTTCCGCCATTATACGGGCGCGGATCGGATAGGGCGCCGCCGCGACGACCACATCGCCGCGCTTGGTCGCTATCCGTTTGACCTCATAATCCTGCGCGACCCAGACATTGGGAACGTCGAGCGTGGCATAAATCTCGATGGCGGCGGCTTTGACGGCGTTAATCGGCAGGTCATGGTTGCCCACCAGCAGGACTGTCGGCGCTATCCGAGACAAGTCGCGGATGCGATGGGCAAATTCGCGCTGATAGGTCGGATTGGGGCTGCGGGTCTTGAAAGCATCGCCGGCAAAGATGACCAAATCGGCCTCGCCATCGCGGGCAAACTCAATCATATCGTCCATGCGATGCAAAAAATCGACAACGCGGCTGCTCACGCCGGAATTGGGGTCGGTTTTGCCATAGTTTTCCATGCCGATATGCACATCGGCAAAATGCAGGACGCGAATCGGGTCTGTCATCGATGTCTCTCGCTTTCGCTCAAAGAACCGCGCTAGTCGCCATAGCGATGGTCTTCGTCGCCGGTGCCGACCGGCTCATGGGTAGTGGTGACGCTCGTCCATTGTGGATTATCGCCCCGCAGATGCCCGAAAATCGGCTTTTCATTGCGGAGGATGTCCACAAATGCGTGGATGTCACTGATAGACATAAACATTGAACCCAGGTTGCTGTCAATATCGACCTGCGGGTCGGGTATGTCGCTGTCCTGGGACAGGAAATAAACATCCAGACGATAATCCTCGCGATTGGCTGTCCCCACGCCAGAGCAGCGAACCAGCCCGCGTATCCGCGCCGTCACGCCATCAAACTCGCGTTCTTCCAACTGGCGCCAAATCACCATATACTTCTTGATTTCAAAGACAGCAACCAGTCGATCCGACATCTTTCGCCCTTCCTGATCCAAGTTCGGCTACTTCTAATTATTATAGCGATATCGTTTTCAGCGCAAAAGGGGAGAAGGAATGACGGCGCAAATGATCAACATCGCCCACATACACCTTGCCAGTCCTCCTTGCGCGCATTAAAATCGCAGCGATGATAACCCTGCTGACAGCATTTTATGCTCTATGCGCGCTCTTGCTTGCGTTTTACACCAGCGGACAGATGATTTTGCTGTTCCGCTATTGGCGCACTCGCCGCGCGGCTGTATCGACCCCGCCGATGGATGCCCTGCCAAGCGTCACGGTGCAGCTGCCGCTCTATAATGAGCAGTATGCCGCGCCCCGTCTGATTGACGCCGTGGCGCGGCTTGACTATCCGCGCGATAAACTTCTGATTCAGGTATTGGACGATTCGACCGATAACACGACGGCGACTGTGGCGCGGCATCTGGCGCGGCTCAAAGCCCAAGGCCGTCAAGTGCAGCATATCCGCCGCGCCGAACGCCGCGGCTACAAGGCTGGGGCCCTGGCTTATGGACTGACACAGAGCCAAAGCGAATATGTCGCCATATTTGACGCCGATTTTGTCCCGCCGCCCCATTTTCTGCGCGCAACTATCCCGCATCTGGCCGCCGATCCGACGATTGGCATCGTGCAAAGCCGCTGGGGACATCTGAACGCCGATGACAGCAGCCTGACCCGCGCCCAGCGGCTCTCGATTGACACGCATTTTGTGGTGGAGCAGACGGCGCGGAACCGCAGCGGCTGGCTGATTCCCTTCAATGGCACCGGCGGCCTCTGGCGGCGGCGCTGCATTGACGACGCCGGCGGATGGTCTGACGATACCCTGACGGAAGACCTTGATTTAAGCTATCGGGCGCAGATCAAAGGCTGGCGTTCGCTGTTTTTGAACGATATTGAGGTGCCAGGCGAAATCCCGCCGCAGCTTGCGGCTTACAAACAGCAGCAGGCGCGCTGGGCGATGGGCAGCACCCAATGCCTGCTCAAGCTGGCGCGCCCCATTATCACGGCCAAGCTGACGGCGGCGCAGAAAATCATGGCGGTCCAACATCTGTGTCAATATCTGCCGCATCCGCTGATGCTGGTTTTGCTGCTGCTGACCCCGCCGCTGCTGCTGGCCGACCGACTGGTGGATTTGCCCCTGGCGCCGCTGGGGATGGTCGGGCTGGCGCCGCCGCTGATGTACTTCGCCAGCCAAATCCATTTGTATGATGACTGGCTCGGCGGTTTGAAAGCCTTCCCAGCCCTACTCTTGATTGGCGCTGGGATTTCGCTTGGCAACACGCTGGCGGTATTGGCGGCCATGATGGGCCTCAAGGCTGGTTTTAAGCGAACGCCCAAGTTCACCGGCGACTGGGCAAGCCATCCTTACGCATTGTCGGGAGACGCGTCGATCTTGCTGGAACTGGCTTTGACCGCTTATGCGCTTTGGGGCGCCTGGCTGGCATGGCATATTCAGCGCGAATTGAGTTTCTGCCTGATGATTTATGCGCTGTCGTTTGCCTTGGTGGGCGGCATGGGACTGCGCGAACACCTGACCGTGCGCCGGGCGGCCGCCGCCTCATCGCAGTCGCTTCCACGCATGAAAACCCTGCGCTAGGGATGTCCCGCGCGAACACAGGCCGCTTCGTCTGCGTTCGCTTTATCCTGCCGCCGTCTCCTTTTCCAGCGCCGGCGACCATTCGCCAACGGAAGCCAGGGCGTTCATTTTGGCGCGGCGCTTAAGGGCGGCCTGCGCGGCCGCGGCATTTTCCGCCTGATTGCGCCACAGCCCCAGAGCATGCCGATGAAGCGCGCGGGCATAGGAAAAAGTCAGCGCCCACGGCGTCGTATAATCAGCGTTCATGGCATTAAGATGCGCGGTCGATTTGAAGTCGCTTTGGCCGCCAGACAGGAAGGCGATCCCTGGAATGGCCGCCGGCGTCCCGCGCCGCAAAGCCTTGACCGTGAGTTCGGCAACCGTATCAACATCAGCCTGCGTCGGACAGTCGGCGCCGGCAAGGACCATGCTGGCTTTGACCAGCGTGCTTTCCAGTTCCACCCGATGCAGATAAAGCGCCGCAAACGTATGCTGAAGCAGAGCTTCAGTGACTTCAAAGCACCGTTCAATCGTATGACTGCCGACCAATTCGACTTCTGGCTCGACAATCGGCACGATGCCGGCTTCCTGCGAAAGCGCGGCGAATTGCGCCAGCACATACGCATTGGCGGCCATCGCATAATCGCTGGGCAGATCATCGCCATTGATGCGGACGGGCGCCCGCCACTTGGAAAAACCGAAGCCCATCTTGGCGTACTCGGCAAAGCGCTCGCGCAGGCCGTCCAAGCCGCTGCCGATGACCTCGCCCTTAGCGCCGGCTAGCGGCGTTAGACCCGCGCTGGGCGTAATGCCAGGGATCATGCCGCGCGCCTTGACAAGCTCAACTAAGGGCTGTCCCTCGTCCGTGCAGAGCGCGGCGGCGTCTTCGGCCAGAATCACGCCGCTGACCTCATCGCTTAGCCGCGGCGCGGTGACAAGCAGTTCACACCAGGCGCGGTAGCTGTCCTCGCCGGCGGTGATATTTTGCTGCTTCAGCCGCTCAATAAAACGCCCGACCGGCTGGTCGGCAGCCATAATGCCCTTGCCGGCGGTTACTAATTGCTGCGCAGTTTCTTTCAAGGTCATTCTCCTGTGCATAAATAAAGTCGGTTCCCGCGTGATTTTGACAGCTTCAAGCCTTTCGCGCAAGCCCGACCACCCCAAGCTCGCCCAAGGCGGCCCTAAGCTCATCCAGCGGCAGGCCGACCACATTCGTATAACTGCCCTCAATGCGCGCGACTGGATGAAAATCCTGGTTTTGGATAGCATAGCCGCCAGCTTTGTCAAAGGGGTCGCCGCTGGCGATGTAGGCCTCAATTTCGGCATCGGCATAATCGCGCATATAGACATCGGTACAAACGCGGGCGGTGATGATTTGCGGCGGCCGACCGGTTTGATGCAAAGTAAAGGCGGTATAGACTTGATGCCGCCGGCCGCGCAGCTTTTTCAGCATACGGCGGGCATCATCGGCATCATAGGGCTTGCCCAGCAGTTCGGCCGCCAGCGCAACAATCGTATCGGCGGCGATGACCACGGACGCCTCATCTCCCAGCATGGCGGCCACCGCGGCGGCCTTCTGGCGGCTCAAACGCTCGACATACGCGGTCAGCGATTCGTTCGGGCGGCGCGATTCGTCAATCTGCGGTTTCATCACCGCAAAGTCCAGCCCCAGCTTTTGCAGCAGCTGCCGACGGCGCGGAGAAGATGAGGCCAGGATAAGGCGCATGGCTTTGGCTTTCTGCCAGTTTGAAACCGAAGCATTTTACCACTTTACGATTTACTGCTATAATGCCGAATATAATGAAAACGATATCGATTCAATCAGCGTATAATGACGTATGGAGGTGCAAGCATGAACATTCGCAAAAATGATTTTCTGATGGACGCGTCTCAAGGCATTCCCCTGCAAGGCATTCAGCTAAACAAAGTGATGCGGAATGTCTACGCATGGATGACGATGGGCTTGCTGATGACAGCCTTTGTGTCGCTGCTGATAAACGCCAGCGGCCTAGCGCCGTCGGGGGCGGTGATGCTGTTGGCCGTCTTTGGGCAGCTGGGGATTGTCATTGGGCTTAGCTGGGCGATTCACCGCATTTCGGCAACGATGGCCGGGATGCTGTTTTTCGCTTATTCAGCCATGACCGGCCTCACCTTT
This sequence comes from Phototrophicaceae bacterium, assembly GCA_965243515.1. Lineage (GTDB taxonomy): Bacteria > Chloroflexota > Anaerolineae > Aggregatilineales > Phototrophicaceae > UBA6055. Next base: position 369,218 of record OZ251572.1, read on the forward strand.
TCGATCATTTTCATGATCTATCCGATTGGATCAATCACAGCCGCCTTTTTCACCACCGCCGGCGTCTTTGCGGCGATGACCGTTGTCGGGCTGACCACGCAAACCGATTTGAGCAAGTACAGCGCCTACTTTATGATGGCCTTGATTGGCCTGGTCATCGCTATGGTCGTCAACATCTTCCTCAACAGTTCGGGACTGGACTTCGCCATCAGCATCTTTGGCGTGCTGCTCTTTACTGGTCTGACGGCTTGGGATACCCAGCGCATCGCCCGCATGGCGGCTGACCCGCGCTTTTCGGCCAATGCCGATGACAGCTTTAAGTTCAGCATCCTAGGCGCATTGACGCTGTATCTGGATTTCATCAATCTGTTCCTGTTCCTGCTGCGGCTGTTTGGCGGGCGCGATTAGCCGCGACTTTTATCGTTCCCTGCGCTTGCGGAAGCCAAGCAGAACAACGACCGCCAGCAGTCCCGAACACGACCAAAGCAGAAACGGCGTGTGCAGGGCGATAGTGGAAAGCGCGTTGCCGATGGGTGGCGTGATGGTCGAGCCAAGGTTTTGAAGCATGCCGCCAAATCCGAGCGCGCTGCCCATCATGGCAACTTCCAGGCCTTCAATTTCGGTGATGGACGCGCCCTTGAGTCCCATAAAGCTGTCGAAGCAGCAGCCGGCGATGATCATTGACAGCATGACGGCCCAAAAACTATCTCCGACCAGGAACATCAGGCCGGTGCCAAGCGACATCATCGCCGTGCCGAAGGCCATCACCAGGCGGCGGTTGCCGATGCGGTCCGAGATATGCGAAATCGGCACGACGCCAATCAGACTGGCGAAGAAGAACAGGGTAATGGCGGTGTCGGCGCTGACCGCATCCCAGCCGATTTCGCGCAGATAGGTCGGCACATAGCCTACCAGCCCGCGCATCAAGCCAGCAACGCCAAAGCCGGCGAGCGCGATCACCCAGAGATCGCGGTAGCGGGTGACATAGCGCAGATTGGCAAAAAACTGCTTCATATCGAGGCGGGCGGCTTTGCTTTTTTCCATCGGCGGGTGCAAAATCGCCCAGACGATGCCCAGCGCAATCGCGCACAGTCCCATAAAAATCAGCACAGCCCGCCAGCCGCCCAGCATCGGCGACAGTACAGTCGCGCTCAAGCGCGAGCCAAGCATCAAGCCCGTCGCGAAGCCGGCCGACATCACGCCGCTGGCCAAGCCCAGCTGTCCAGAAGCGAACCACTGCCGATTGAGCTTGATGAAATTCATCGGCAGGACCGGCTGCACCATGCCAAATAAAAAGGAAAACAAAAACAGCGACCAGAAATCAAAGGCAAAGCCGCGCAGGGCGCCAGAGATGCCAGTTGCCAGACAAAGCGCGACCAATGAGCGCCGCGTGCCGAAATAATCAATAACGGCGCCGCCCATTAGAGTCGTGAAAATGCCCATCACGGTGCCGACGCCCCACACCAGGCCGATTTGAACCAAGTCCAAATCCAGCGAATCGGCGATTTCGCTGAACAGCGCCGACAAGCCGGTCGTGGGAAAACCCATGGTGACAAAGCCGGAAACGGTCACCATCGCCAGCATCACCCATCGATAGGATGAGCTTTGACGTTCGCTTTGACTAAGCAGCGTTTGCATCATGGCTTTTCCGCCGGGATAATTGCGTATAGGGTAACGGAAAGCAAGGCAATAGCAAGGGACAGACTCGGCCTCAGGATTCTCAAACCGCAAGACCGCAGTTGCCGTGTTTGGTTTTGCCTCTATAATTTGCATAGACATTCAATCATTGTGTGGTGGGTTAAATTTTGGCGCTTGACCAGATAAACCTCCGAATCAACAGCCGGCGCCTGCGAAAGCACTTTGACGAGCTTGCGGAAATCGGCGCGATGCCCGGCGGCGGCGTTTCTCGTTTGGCGCTTTCCAATGACGATTTGGCGGCGCGTTCGTGGTTTGCCGACCGCATCGAAGAAGCCGGGCTGACAATGAAAGATGATGAAGTCGGCAACTTGAGCGGCGTTTTGCATTGTGACCGGCCGAATGCCAAAACACTGATGATTGGCTCGCATTTGGATACAGTGCCCAACGGCGGGCGTTATGACGGCGCGGTTGGCGTCTTGATTGCCCTGGAATGCCTGTGCCGCATCAAAGAGAGCGGCATCAAGCTGAACTGTCATCTCGAAGCGATTAACTTTACCGACGAAGAAGGCACCTGGAAATCGCTCTTCGGCAGCAATGGGCTGATTGGCGAAATCTCGGCAGACGACATCAACGATTCGCTGCAATCCAATGGGCCTTTTCGGGCGGCGCTCTATCGGGCTGGCATTCTGCCGCCGGAAATCCACCGCGCCGAACGCGACCCGGATACGATCCTGGGCTATTTGGAAGTGCATATTGAGCAAAGCGGCCAACTCCATGAAAAGGGGCTTGATATTGGGATTGTGGACGGGATTGTAGGGCGGACGACGTATAACATGACCTTTTATGGCGAGGCCGCCCATGCTGGCACCACTACTGCGGAGGAGCGCCGCGACGCGCTGCATGGCGCGGCGGCTTTTATTATTTTGGCGCATAAGGTCGTCGGCGAGGAATACCGCGGCGGCGTGGTCAACTGCGGGCATTTAAGCGTCAAGCCGAATACCTTTAATGTGGTGCCGGCTGAAGCCTCTTTGCGGGTCGAGTTTCGTCATCCCGATACAGCGACGCTGCGGGAGATGGAAGCCCGCATTATCCGCTTGAGCCGCGACTGCGCCAAGAATCATCGCCTTTCGGTGGCGACTGACCGCGTGCTGCACCGCGACGCCGCGCAGATGTCGGCAGTCTTTGTCCGCCAGTTTGAACGCGCCTGCCAAGCCGAGAAGCTGCGCTGTATGCCGATTATCAGCTATGCCGGCCACGATGCCCAGATTATGAACCGCATCGCGCCGACCGGGATGATCTTTCTGCCGTCGGTCGATGGCATCAGCCATAACCCCAAGGAATTCACCCACTGGACGCATATTGAAGCCGGCGCCAATGTCCTCTTGCGGACGATTTTGCAATTAAACCAGACCGATTAGACTTTGCTGATGGAGATGAGATGAGCTTTTTAAGCCGCCGAAAGAAAGAAGAAGAGATGCGCGCCGCCGGCCGTCTGCCCGATGGTCAGTCGCTGACCGAAAAATTCCCGGTGCTGACCTATGGGCCGACGCCAAGGTTCAATCCGAAGACTTGGGATCTGCGCGTCTTTGGCGCCGTCGAATCCGAAAAACGCTGGCGCTGGGATGACCTGCTGACCTTGCCCAGCCGCCAAATCACAGCCGATATCCACTGCGTCACGCGCTGGAGCAAATTTGACACCACTTGGGAAGGCATCATGTTCGGCGATTTTCTGCGCGAGTTTGCGCTGACTGATAAGGCGCGTTATGTTATCGCCCATTGCGATTATGGCTACACTACCAATCTGCCGCTGGAAACCATGCTCGACGACGATGTGATGCTGGCTTACAAATATGAAGGCCGCTGGCTGCACGAGCCGGACTTGATGGAGCATGGCGGGCCGCTCCGTACGTTGGTGCCAAAACGTTATTTTTGGAAGAGCGCCAAGTTCCTGCGGGCTTTGGAATTTAGCCCGGTGGACAAGCCCGGCTTCTGGGAACAGGGCGGCTATCACAATGAGGGCGATCCCTTCCGCGAGGAGCGTTTTAATCGGCGGCGCGGCTTTTAAGCCGATGTGTATGCTGTTTTTAGCAGCCTGCCGCTACATTTTCTCCAGCACAAGGACATAATCATCCTCGATCCGTTCGGCGCGCGGGACTATGATGAAGTGATTGATGATTTCAGAGACAAACCAGGTGTCGATTTTATAGCCCAAGCGCGGGGCGGCATCCTGTAAATAGCGCCAGCTTTCAAACACATGCCCGCGCACCAGGTTTGAGCCGATGACAACGACATAACGTCCGCCGCGTTTTAAGACGCGATGAACTTCGCGCAAGTTCAGCGTCATATCTTGAATGAACTTATAGGCGATGTAGGCTCGGCGCGGCTCTGCATCGTAAATCGACCGAATGACCGCATCGGCGCTGTCAATGCCGGTCAGATGAAGCGACTTGTATTCCTTGGCGCTGACTACTTCGGTGCCGACATGCTCGCTCTTGAGGTCGCGCAGCGAGCCATTGACAAATCCAAGCCAGTATAGTTCCAGCTGATGCGCTCGTGGATAATCGACCGCGTTCAGATAAGGCGGCGACGTCAAAGCCAGGTCAAAAGTATCGGCGGGATACAAGCTCAAATCAGTCGCGCTGGCTTCTGTCGGTATCTCGACTGATGTTGATTTTCCGGTGTTCGCCAAATCAGCCATGCCCTGTATGTTTTTGTCCATGCGGCGCAGGAAAAGCTGAAATGAATAGTTTGGCGCAACCTGCTTATTGAGCTTTTGTCGGACGACAGTGCGGGTGCAGTTGTTGTCGGCCTGTGAAACCCGGCGAATGATCGATGAAAATACAATCATCAGAAAATCGCGCATCGTTTGGTCATAATCCAGTTGATGGATGCAGCCTTTGATAAACGCCAGTTCCTTGAGGACGTAGGGACGAAACCACTTGTCGCGGTAGGGGAACTGCGGGATTTCATCATCGTTTTTATCAGCGTCAAAATCATTCAGCAAGGCCGCCAGCTGTTCACGGACGGCCGCTAAATCGTCGATGTTAAGCGGACTTGTCTTGACCCGCGCCAGCATCCTTGAAAAAGGATCAATGTCAACGCCGACGCTGGGACGTTCCAGCAGCAGGGCTTCTAGGTTAGTTGTGCCGCTGCCCATAAAGGGGTCGAGTATCAGATCGCCTGGCTGACTGTATCGCTGAATGATCCAGCGCGGCAGTTCGGGGAAGAATTTTGCCGGATATTTATGAATGCCATGGGTATAACTGCGCTGGTCGCGGCTGATGAATAAAAAACGTCGTCCGCCGCTGCCCAAATACAAATCAACCGGGATGTCGCCCTCAAGCCGCTGTGTTATCATTTTAGGCAATGTCATTTGGTACATTTTGCCCTCTACTGCTGTAAATATAAGTATTATAATAGTAACATTATAATGTATCATTTCTATTAATGTCACAAAAATATACGGGCATTTCGCAGCTTATTGTCAAGTTCAAACCAGCAGAAAGCCAGCTATCATGCAGATGCAAGCCGCCCTCCTGACCGAATCGAATACGCCTTTCCGCATCGAAACCGTGACGATTGACGCGCCGAAAGCCGGCGAAGTCCTGGTGAAAATCGGCGCGAGCGGCGTTTGCCACAGTGATTGGCATGTGGTCGAGGGAGCGACCCGTTATCCGATGCCGATTATCGCCGGCCACGAGGGCGCCGGCGTCGTTGAGGCGGTTGGCGAAGGCGTCGCGCGGGTCAAGCCCGGCGACCATGTTACGTTAAGCTGGCGGCCTTCCTGCGGCCAATGCTTTTACTGCCAGCGCAATCAGGTCAACCTGTGCGAAACTTATACGCCGGCGCTGCGGGCTGGCTTGCAGCTGGATGGCAGCAGCCGCATTTCATGGCGCGGGCAGACCGTGCATATATTCAGCGGCTTGGGCTGCTTTGCCGAATATGTGGTCGCGCCACAGCAAAGCTGCGTGCCGATACGGGATGATGTTTCGCTTGAGGCGGCAGCGCTGCTGGGCTGCGCGGTAGCGACCGGTGTTGGCGCGGCTATGTACACAGCGGCCGTGCGTCCAGGGCAAAGCGCGGTCGTTTATGGCGCCGGCGGAGTCGGGCTGAATATCATTCAAGGGGCGAGGCTGTGCGGCGCCGACCCGATTATCGCCATCGATACCAATCCGACCAAAATGAAAATTGCCCGCGAATTTGGCGCCAGCCACAGCCTGATGTCAGATGGAGATACCGTAGATGCCATCCGCAGGCTCACCGGCGGACGCGGCGCGGATCATGTCTTTGAATCGGTTGGCCTGCCAGCTTTGCAGGAAGAAGCGCTGGAAGCCACGCGGCCGGGCGGCCTGCTGACGTTAGTTGGACTCTCACCTATGGGCAGCGGCACCAACCTGCCCGGCGCCGTTATCACCCGCAGCGAAAAGACCATCCGCGGCAGTTATTACGGCACAGTCAATCCAGCCCGCGATTTTCCCCGCTTTGTCGATTTATACCTGGCTGGCAAGCTCAAGCTGGACGAACTGGTGACTCGCAAATACCGCCTCGACCAGATTAACGATGCCTACGCTGATATGTTAAGCGGCAAGTCAGCGCGGGGCGTCATTGTTTTCTGATCAAACGCGCGTTTGTCTCCTAGGACTGAAAGGGCACCCGCCGCAGCGCCATCAAGGCCTTGCGCCGCATGGAGTAGCGGTCTTTTTCGGCGGCGCTCATCTCGGCAAAGGTGCGCGTGTCACCCTTGGGAATGAATAGATCATCCCAGCCGAAACCATTTGTCCCGCGCAGGCCTTCAGCGATGATGCCTTCGGTATGGCCCTCGCGGAACTGCGCTTCGCTGCCATTAAAGATAGCGATCACGACTTTAGCCACGGCAGTGCGGTCACGTCCTTTCAACCAAGTTTCGGCAATCATACGCCGCATTTCAATATCTTCGGCAAAGTCCTTAATGTACGTTCCCGGTCGGCCGCCCAAGCCGCGCAAAGCCAGCGAGGTCTCTTCCACCAAAATTGGGTTGCAACCATTGGCTTCGTAGGCGGCGATGGCTTTGAATTTGGCGACTTTATAGGGATCAAGACTCTGAATTTCTTCGATATCGAGCTTTTTGCCGACGACCTCATAACCGCGCAAAATACGCCTAAACTCCTCCAGCTTGCCGCGGTTGACAGTGGCGATTTCAATATATGGGCGCGAACGACGGCCGGACCGCACAGCGTTAATCACCGGCGGCTGTGGCCACAAAATGAATGGCCAGGTCTACGTCGTCGGTCACATTAGCGACCGACGGCACTTCAGGAATGACCAGACCATAATCGGCATGCAGGACGTTGGCGGTGGCGCGGCCGCTAATCCGCGTCTCGCTTTCGAGGGTAACAGTGGCATTGAATGTCAGGCTTTGGGTCACGTCAGCGATTGTCAGGCTGCCGGTGATGTCAAAGGTCAGCGTCTCGCCGACACTAACGGACTCGGACGAAAAATTGGACAAGGACTGCGGCTCAAAGGTGATGAACTCATAAGCATCCTGCGCCGATTTAAGGATGCTGCTGCGGAGGGCGCGGTTGCGGAAGCTGTTGTCGGTTTCCAAAGTGCGCGCATTGATGACGATTGCGCCGATGGTAGATGCCGCCGGATTGTCCAGATTGACCATAATTGTTCCAGCGACTTCGCTGGTCGCGCCAACCACGGTGGTGCGGGCGCCGCGCAAATCCTCTTCCAGCGTAAATGTCGCCTGGCTTTCGGCCGGCGCAATCTGAAATTCGACGACGGTGTCGACTGTTTCGGCCGCCGCTTCTGGCATAGCTGAATCAAGAGCTTGTGGAATAACGGTCGCTGCCGCTTCCGAAACAGCTGTGCCGACGGCGGCTGGGATAATGGCGGCAAGCTCGGCATTGGCGGCCTCATTCGTCGCTTCAAGGTCAGCAAGCGCCTCCTCAATGGATCGGCTCGGCTGACTGGCGCCGCCGCTTATCCAAATCCAGCCAAAGACGCCGGCGGCAATGCCGATGGCGAATATCAGCAGAAACAGTAAAGCAGCAGTGCGGCAGGACAGTTCTCGATTGCGGATCTTCATTGCGGTTGTTCCCTTCATTTTGGCTGCTGATTGATTGCTATCATGCAGTATATCCCAAATAAACCCTTAAATATATCCCAATATCCCAAATTATATGGCAAATTATTGACCAAAACCCATTTCCAGCCTGTTCAAAACTTTGAATAACTTATTAAAGTCCTGTCGAAAGATATAAACAGATTACGCTTCAGAAAGGCTCGGCTGTTCAAAACTTTATGGACTTTTATTATTCCTGTTCAAAACCTGTTGCCTGCCTGTTCAAACTGTTCAAAAGACGCTTGTTTTGAACCGATGTCTGTTCAAAACTTTTATTGCCTATATCACAGGGAAGTTTCTTTTTCTGGGATATCTTTGCCATATACAAACAAGTTTTGGGATGAGCTTGGGATATATCATTCTGGCTTTGTTTTTGATGAAAAAGTTTTACACAATTTGAACAGGCTCTATTATTAACACTACTAAATATAAACAATTATTTCATAAAACGTTCTTTGCTTATCCACCCCAACTGCTCTCCGCATCTTAGCAAGGGCTTCAGGATAATGATACAATCAAATCGCTTATAACGTTCGTATTTTATCAGATGCACATGACAGGAGACACAGATGACTGTTTCATTCAAATGGCTGGGGCATTCAGCCTATTCGCTGGACATTGACGGAAACAAGGTCTTGATTGATCCCTTCTTGACCGGCAACCCGACAGCGGTATCCAAAGCGGAAGAGCTTGAAGCCGAAGTGATTCTGATGACGCACGCGCACGGCGACCATGTTGGCGATTCAGTTGAAATTGCCAAACGAACCGGCGCGCTGGTGGTGTGCAATTTTGAGATGGGCGACTGGTACATGGCGCAAGGCGCGGCGAATGTCTTTCAAGGCAATCCGGGCGGGACTTATGCCAATGACTGGATGAGCGCCAAATGGACGATTGCCTTCCACAGTTCATCATTTCCCGATGGCGCCTATGGCGGACAGCCGAACGGCTTTGTTATCCGCGGCGGCGGCAAGACCCTGTATCATGCCGGCGACACCAGTCTGTTTGGCGATATGCGCTTGATTGGCGAAGAAGGCCTGGATGTGGCCTTTGTGCCGATAGGCGATGTCTTCACGATGGGCATCGAGGATTCGCTCAAGGCGATTCGCTGGCTGAAGCCCAAGTATGCTGTGCCGATGCACTATAATACCTTCCCGCCGATCCAACAGGACGCGGCGCAATGGGCAGAAAGCGTTCATCGCGAGACTGACGCCCAGGCGATTGTCCTGGAGCCTGATGGCGAATTCAGACTGGATTAGGGCAAGCGGTCATCATTATCGCGCAGTTCGCGGATGTAACGGGCGATTTTGCCGTATGTTTCGGCATGATACTGATAGCCGAGCCGCTGTGCCAGTTCCAGTGACAGGCGATGAAAAAGCTCCATTTGCATCAGCAGGCCGCGCCAAAGTTCAGCCGCGTCCCAGCTTGGCCAGATGCCCTCAAGGACAGCGTAGGTTTCATCATCGACCCAGTCGCGGATGCGCCGGCCAAGCAGCCAGGTATTGGTCGCGCTGTCGGCGGCACGGGCATGCCAGGCCAGCGCTTGCAGCAGGTTGGTTTTCATCGTCCAGTCGCGCAACTTGACCACCCAAAAGTCGCGGCGCCGAATGAACTGGGCGACGTGCATCGCCTCAAACCAAAATTCATTGATGACCTCATGCAACGCTTCGGCATCAGGAAGTTCAGCCTGCGGGAAAATATGGGGCGATGGCGGCAGATTTTGACAGATTTTGTCTTTATCGAGGGCGACAATGTAGCCGCGCTGATATTCTGCGGATAATTCACCGCTTTTTGCCATCTCCTGGATCACGGCCGCGCTGATGAATTGAAAATCGACCTTCTTGCCGCCGGCGAACCAGACCAAACGATAAGGCGCCGCCGACCGCAATGGGAAGCGAATCCAAACCTCGCCCAGCGCATCCAGCCAGCTGTCATCATGCAGATAGGGGGCAAAATCGCTGGCGATGATTTGCAGGTCTAAATCCGACCATTCATCAGTCAAGCCATCGCCGCGCGCCAGTGATCCCGTAACGACCACGGCTCGAATGGGCCCCTGGCCGCGGGCCCAATGAACGATTTTGTCCAGCAGTTCATGTTCTGGCCTGTTTTTCATCCCAGAACATCGCGGTTATGACGGCAGATCAGGAACTTCATCGCTGTAGAGCCAGGCCTCAAAAAGCGCATCAAGGTCTTGACCGCTGACCGTTTCGGCCAAAGCAATAAAATCGCTGGTCACAACGCTGCTGTAAGCATAGGTCTCGTAGAAACTGCGAAGAATAGCGAAAAAGGCATCGTCGCCCACTTCCTGTCGTAGCGCATGCAAGACCAGCGCGCTTCTGGCGTACAGCGCCCAGTCAAAAAGCTGGCCTATCTCGGCATCGCCGGGGGCAATCAGGACATCGGATGAATCGGCATGATAAGAGGCTATCTGCTCATCGTATGCCGAAACGCCCGACCTTTCCCCTTCCCAAAGCGCCATGAGATAGGTTGCGAAGCCCTCGTGCAGCCAGATGTCTTTCCACTGGGCGACGGTTACGCTGTTGCCGAACCATTGATGCGCCAGTTCGTGCATCATCACTTCTTCTGTAAATGACGGCAGCCCGAATATCGACAGGGTTTGCGTTTCCAGCGCGCCGGGAAATGAAGGGATAAGCGCCGTGCCGTATGCCTCGAAGGGATAGTCGCCCAGCAGACCGCTTAGCCAAGTCATCATATCCTGCATGAGACCGTAGCCTGGGGCCACGGTTGGAATGGTTGCCGGGTCGACGAACGAGGGGAAGTAGCTGCGGATCGGCACGGCGCCCGAATCATCGCGGACTTCGATAAAATCGCCAATGGCTATGAGGGTCAGGTAGGTCGCCATCGGATCCGCCGCTTCCCAAACAAAAGTGCGCCAGCCGTCGGCATTTTCGATAATGTCGCTCAAAATGCCATTCGCCGCGACGGTGTTGGGCGGCGGCGCGGTAATGCGAAAGGTGAAGCTGGCTTTATCGAGTGGATGATTGTTCGATGGAAACCAGTTCATGGCGCCAGAAGGCTGGCTGACGGCGGCGAAAAATCCGTCCGGGTAGGCTTGCCAGCCGAGCGGAATAGGCACGGCGGGATCATTTATAGGTTCAGGCGTTCCAGAGTATGCCACCCGCACGCTAAAATTGTCGCCTTCAGCAAGCGGCGCCGATGGGGTGATGACCAGTTCAAAATCTATGCGCTCAAATACGGCGGGGACATCGTTCACAGCGACGGCCGCAACCTCCAGCCCGAACAGATCCAGATTGAAGCTGGTCAGGTCTTGCTGGGCGATGGCCGCAATCTCCGTGGCGCCGGCGATAAAATTCTCTGCGGGCGTAAAACGCAGATCAATCGTGTAATGCTGGACGTCATAGCCGCCGTTGCCGAGTTGTGGATAAAGGACATCGCCCAGCCCATCGGCGCCATTTTCCTGCGCCCATGAGATGCCTGACCCCAAAACAAGCCAGATAAGCAGCAGACAGCCCAATAACACAGCCTGGATTTGATATCGATTTGCCTTGCAGGTGAATATCATCATATTTGTTCTCCTAGTAGGCAGCGCGTATAGCGAAGCGCATTATAAGTCCGAATCGCTTGAGTGTATAGCGGCGGCGCAAAAGCCTTTTGCTCCTCTTCGGTATTCTGTGTTAAAATAGAAACACCCTTCAGAAATCAAGTGATGGAGAACGTTTATTTGCAGTCATTAGAACTTGCCCGTCATATTGTTGAACTTGTCGAAGACCGCAAAGCCGAAGATATCCTCTTGCTGGACTTGCGGCCGGACAATATCATAGCCGATTTTTTTGTCATCTGCTCCGGCGACAATGAGCGTCATCTGCGCGCCTTGACCGAACTCGTTCGTCAGGATGTGAAAGAGAATTATCAGCAAATTCCTTTTACTAATGAAGGGACGGCGGAAAACGGCTGGGTGGTGATGGATTATGGGGATGTGGTCGCGCATTTCTTTTCGCCGGAAAAGCGCGGTTTTTATGATCTGGAAGAACTGTGGGATGCCGCTTCAAAAGTCATGTTGCGGATTCAATGAGCGGACTGCCGCCGATTGGGAGATGCGATTATGGACGCATTGTTTGCTGATGTCATCAAACGGCTGGAAGATTTGCACCAGGATTATTATCAGTATCTTGAAGGATTGACAAAGGAAGAGCTGGACTGGTCGCCGGGGGCGGATATGAATTCGCTGTGCGCGCTGGCGGTGCATGTTACGGCGGCTGAACGCTATTGGATAGGCTTGGCGATTGATGATGTGATCAAGCGCGACCGCCCGGCGGAATTTCGGGCGTCGGGTTATGGGCTGGATGAGCTTAAAGCCCGCTTTGCATCGAATATCGCCTTTTACAAGCGGGCATTCCCATCACAGTCCCACAGCCGCCTGGGCGAGTTGGTCACGGCTGCTTTGTTCGCGGACCGTCTATTTGAATGCAGCCGCGCGTGGGCTTTGCTTCATGCGCTTGACCATACGGCCGAGCATTTGGGCCATGTCGGCATGACCCGTCAGCTGCTGGAACGGCGGCGGTGATTTACTGGCTAGGGCGCATCGCTGCCGCGGCGATAATTCCACAGGGATTGCAGGATAAAAACCAGGGCAAACAGGGCGCTCAAGGTCAGCACGATGCAGGCGCCGGATGGAATATCCAGATAGTAGGAAATGTAAAAGCCGAGGATGCCGCTGGCGATGCCAATAAGACTGGCGATGGCGATCATTTGATGCAGCCTCTTGACCAATAAGCGGGCAGTGGCGGCTGGGGTAATCAGCAGCGCCAGCATCAGCGAAATGCCGACGGCTTGCAGGCTGGCGACAATGGTCACGGCGACGAGGATGAGCAGCAAGACGCGCAGGGGTTCCACCGGCAGACGCAGGCTGTGTGCCAGACTTAAATCAAAGCTGATAATGAGAAACTCCTTATAAAGCAAGGCGATGATGACCAGCACAGCCGCGCCCATCGCCGCCATCAGCGTCAGATCGTTCGGGCTGATGCCGTTGATGCTGCCGAAGAGGATGTGCGTCAGGTCGACGGCGTAGCTGGATTGGGTGCTGACAATGGCGATGCCGAGCGCGAACATGGTCACAAAGACAATGGCGACGGCGCTGTCCTCTTTGAGGCGGTGGCTGCGGGTCAGCCAGGCGATGACCAGCGTCGAGATAATCCCAGCGCCCAGGCCGCCGACAAAGAGATGGCTGCCGACGCTGCCGGTGGCGGCATAGGACAAGGCGACGCCGGGCAGAACGGTATGAGTCAAGGCATCGCCAAAGAAGGCCATGCCGCGCACGACCACAAAACAGCCGACCACGGCATTGAGGCCGCCGATCAGAATCAGCGCCAACAGGCCCCGCTGAATGAAGGCATACTGAAGCGGTTCGGTTAAAAGGCCGATAACGTCCATATTCACCTTGCGCGGTCAGGCTTGCGGCGCCAGCGCATCTGCCGGATTATCAAAAGCCAGCATCGACCCTTGATTCAGGATAAGGACTTTGTCGAAGCGCAGGTCGGCTTTTTCTATGTGATGGGTCGATAGCAGAATAGTCATGCCCGACCGCGTGAGGATGTCCAGGGTTTCGATGACTTCGCGTTCAGAGGCCTGGTCGAGGCCGGTAAAAGGCTCATCCAGCAGCAGGACGGGATTTTCCTGGGCCAGGGCGCGGGCGATAAAAACCCGATGCCGCTGGCCCTCGCTAAGTTCGCTGATTTGGCGCCCGGCAAAATCACGCAGACTAAGCCGCTCAAGGATGGCGCTCACAGCCGCTCGGTCTTTTTTGCCGGGCAGCCGAAACCAGCCGATATGTCGATTGCGTCCCATCATAACGACATCAAAAACGGAGGCCGGGAATGACCAGTCGATGGTGTTTCGCTGCGGCACATAGCCGATATGACCGTGGCGGCTGTGGCAGTCCTCGCCATAAATAGCGATATGCCCGGCGGCTATCGGCAACAGGCCAACGATGGCTTTGAACAGAGTGCTTTTGCCGGCGCCGTTGGGGCCAATCACGGCCACCCGTTCGCCGCCGGCAACGCTGAAGCTGATGTTTGCGATCGCCGGCCCTTCGCCTGGATAGCCGCTGGCAAGATTCTGCACAGCTAGGGCCGGCTGATCGAGGTCGATGCGGCTGTGCTTAAAGAGTGACAACCCGAATCGAGCCATGTTTTCTCCGTTCAATCAGTGCCTTGCAGCGCGCCAATGATAGCTCCCAGATTGTAGCGCATATAGTCCAGGTACGTAGCGGCCGGGCCGTCGCCGTCGCTAAGCGTGCCGCTGTAGAGGGTGACAAGCTCGGCGTCGGTTTCGCCGGCAATCATCTCCATAACGTCTTCGTTGGCGGTGGTTTCGCCAAAGATGGCCGGGATGCCGTCGGTCTGGATGAGGTCAATCAGTTCAGCGACGCGGCGGGCGCTGGGTTCGGACAAGGTTGAGACTGAACCGCCGACTGTGCCGATGATGTCAAAATCGTAGCGGGCGGCCAGATAGCCTAATGAATCGTGGCTGGTGATGAGGATTCGCTGCTGCTGTGGCAGATCAGCCAGCGCCGGCTCAATAAAGTCATGGCTCAAGTCATGCAACTGGTTCAGATAAGCGGCGGCGTTGGCGCGGTAAGCCTCGGCATTGTCAGGGTCAGCTTTGGCAAGGCTGTCGCGGATCATCAGCGTCCAGTACATGACATTATGCGGGTTCATCCAAACATGGGGGTCGCAAACGCCATGGCTGTGCGCGTGTTCGTCGGCTTCGTCGTGTTCATCATGCTCATCGTCTTCATCATCTTCGCTATGCTCGCCGCCGCAGTCGATCTGCTCCAGCCGGCCCAGCGCGTCCATATCGTCATGTGAATGCTCATCGTCTGAAAACGCAGCCAGTTCGCCGTCGTGATCTTCACAGTGACCGCTGGCTTCCATCTCGTCGTGTTCGTCATGCTCGTCATGTTCGTCGTCATGCTCATCGGCTTCGTCGTGTTCGCCTTCTTCGTCGTGGTCATCGTCATGCTCATCAGCTTCGTCATGTTCGTCGGCTTCGTCATCATGCTCATCGGCTTCATCATGATCATCATGTTCGTCATGTTCATCGTGTTCATCATGCGCCGCCGACCCCGAAGCGATGATTTCGACGCAGGCCGAGGCCTCAATGATGCGGCCGTCTCCGGCGGCGTTTTCGACGTCTGCCAGCAAGCTCTCTTCAAAGCGGGCGCCGTTGACAAAAACAAGGTCGGCTTCGGCAACGACGGTCAAGTCTCTGGGACTGGGCTGGAAACTGTGCGGGTCGGCGCCGACGGGCATAAGCGGGGTCAAATCAGCTTGATCGCCGGCGACATTGCGGACGACATCAGCCAGGATGCTGTGTGATGCGACTAGCTGAAGGCGGTCGTCCTGCGCCGACATGGACATGGATGAGATGACGATGATAACAGTCATCAGGAAAGGGACAAGGATGCGAGAAAACATGGAAACCTCCGTATGTTATTGATACTACGTCTCATTATAATACGGCTGGCGCGGCTGTCAAGATCGATTTTCACAGAGCGGCCCAGGCGCGCGGGCTGTTCAGATGCGGCGCGTGCAGGGTACACTTGGTTTTATGAAACGTCCACCCATCCCGCCCGAAGATACGCAGCCGAACCCGGCCGTCTTTCGGCGCCGGCCGACGCGCTGGCCGCTGGCGGCGGTCATTGCCTTGACCTCATGCACGCTGGTTTTGACGCTGGCGCTGCTGTTTGCGTCGACGATGAACATTGAGCGCCGCGGCAGCCAGCAGATCCCCCTTGGTATGGACAATGCGCCGCCCGATGCCCTCAACGTCAAGCCGACGCGCGAGGTAACGATAACGATGAATGGCAGTCAGCAGACCTTGCATACGGCGCTTGACAATCCGCTGGAGATTCTGCAAAGCGCGGACATTGAGCTTGCCGACGGCGACCGAATCCGAGTCAACGGCGCGCTTGCCAGCCTGACGTCTTTGTCTGACTGGACGATCCCGGCGCGGCATATCGAAATCCGCAAAGCGACTCGGCTAACGGTGGTGGATGATGGTCAGCGGTCCAGCTTTGTCACGGCGGCCGATACCGTTGGCGATGCCCTGTTTGAAGCCGGCTTCAAGCTGTATTTGACCGATGAGGTGAGGCCGCCGCTGGAGACGCTTATCGACGGGGAGATGACCGTTAGGATTAGGCGCGCGATTCCAGTCGCGCTTGATGTCGATGGCGTTCGGATTGAAGCCCGCGCCAATGCGGAAACCGTGGCGGCGGTCCTGGCTGAATTGAATGTTCCCCTGTTTGGATTGGACTATGTGATGCCGGCGGGAGAGACCAAGGTCAGCGAAAACATGACCATTGAGATTGTGCGCGTCACCGAAGAGGTGACGGCCCAGACCGAAACCATCCCCTATCAGGTGCGGTATCAGGCTGATGCCAGCCTAAATCTTGATGAACAAGCAGTTATTCAAGTCGGGCAGAACGGCAGCCGAGAGATACGGAGTCGGATTCGCTATGAAAATGGACAAGAGACCAGCCGAACCCTCACTGAAACCGTCATAGTCGAGGAGCCGGTGGACCAGGTGATTGGGTATGGGACCAAGATCGTCCTGCGTACGGCGCCGGGGAGTACGCGCCAATACTGGCGCAAGCTACGGATGTATGCCACGTATTATCACCCGGCGGCGCTCGGCGGCGATGATGTCACGGCGATTGGGGCGAAGCTCCAAAAAGGCATCGTCGCTGCCGACCCCAAAATTATCCCCTATCGGACTGACCTGTTTGTGCCGGGGTATGGAGTGGGACGGATGGCGGACACCGGCGGGCCGCGCAGTTCGCCCTATTGGATTGACCTCGGCTACAGCGACGAGGATGTGGACGATGGCAAGGTGGCCTGGCACGGATATGTCGATGTGTATTTGCTGGCGCCGCCGCCCGCCGAAATCAACTATCTGCTGCCGGCGTGGAGGCCGCTGCGGAACCGACCGGACAGCTGAACTTCCAATCGACAAACGCTAATCCACCAGGCGGTCGCCGGGCCTCATGTCTCGGCCGGCAAAAGCGGGATAGTCCACCGGGTACTTGCGAACGCGGAACAAGAAATTCCTCCCGTTTTCGGAATTAGGCAGATCGCCCTGTCCAATCAAGCCAGCTTCGGTTTTTGGATTCACAAACTCCCAAACCGTTTCTCCATCTGGGCGAACTTCAATCAGACGCCCGCTGCTGCCTTCGGTAATCAAGGTATTGCCGTTTGGCAGACGCTGGGCGCCGGAAGTAAAGCGAGAGTAAAAACCATCGGCGATATAAGACCAAACGATCTCCGCTTCTCGCGCCCAATCGTAGCTGCCATCCGCCCGCAGCGGCAGCTTCAGTTCCATCACCGATGAATACTCTTCTTCATCCGCACCGGGATTGTGCCGATTGTTAAACAGCAGGATGTTCCCCTCGCCCGGCAGACCGGCCTCAATCCACTGTACGTCATGCTGGTTAAACAACTGACGGTCAGCTTTCGGATCGCCTTGCTGATAGGCGTATGGATTGCCCCAGCGATACAGCAGATCGCCAGCCGAACCCGCCGCCTCTTCCACCGACGCGCCGCGGTCAATAATCCAAAACTCATCGAAAGTCCGAATGCTTAGGACAACTTGATCCAATAAAGGATTATAGTAAATTGAATTGCTGTGCATCCAGTCGCCGCCGCCCTTGGCGTTTGGCCGTGGGCCTCTACCCCGCGAAAACCAGTAATGATAATTGATGTCAATGCGCTGGGGATGTTCGGCGACGGCGCCATAGTTGGGCAGGTCGGGGTCGCGGTCCTGCACCAGATGATCCCAAGCATCCCACTGCCAGACCCATTCACCAGTCAAGCGGTCGATTTCGATGATGCGGTCAGGGAGCAGATAGGGATGGTCTTTGAACTCGATGTCGACCAATGCGGGATCCAGTCCCATCGCCAGCGCGTCATCAAGCGAATGGTAATCCCAGAGGATAGCGAGGATATTGCCGTTCGGCATGATGTCAATCCCATGATGCTGATAGATTTCGGTGTCGATGAGATCGATTTCCCAGACTAATTCATTGTCCCATGTATATTCACGAATGCTTCCGTAAGGGTAGGCGGTAGGTGGTATCAGCGATTCGTTAGTTTCGTTTCTGGGCAAAGCGACGATGATCATATGGCTATTTTCGAGAAGATGCGCCTCGAGGACACGATTGGTTTCAATCGTCCATGTATGGATGATTCGCCCGTCATTGTTCATCAGGTACACATTTTCATTGAATATAGGCGCGAACAGCGCATAGCCATCATAAGCGTCTTCGGTGTGAACAAGAACGCCGACAGTTCTTTCCTGCGCTAATGCTGGAACAGCCAGCAGCAAGGCAAGTAAAATCAGGAAGATGAGCGGGCGCGGAAATTTGGTGAGCATGGTCATTGATATTTCCAGCGGACTAACCTGTGTTTCGTTTGCGCGGATAAATGTATTTATATCATATGCAAATGTCAAGGGGCTGAACGAAGGGACGCCGCAGGCGATTGGCGGGCTATTCCTCTGGCGCGTTGGCAAAGGATTCGGTTTGAATCTCAAGCGTGACGTATGGGGTTTCCCACCAGTCCGGGAAGGGCGCGCGGTCATAGCCCAGATGATCATCGAGCATGCGGCGGATGATGGGGGCGACAACTTCCGAGCCTTCCCGCGAGTTCGCCATCACAGCGGCGAAAGCGATTTGCGGCGCTTCGGCCGGGTGCCAGGCGATAAACCAGGCATTCGGATAGAGGCCGGTTTGGGCGGTGCCGGTTTTGCCGCAAAGCGAATAGTCCGCATCCGCAAACACAGACGAGGCGGTTCCTAATTCAGTATCGGTGATGACCGCGCACATGCCCTGCCGCACAATATCAAGCGCCGCCGCGTCCAGTTCCAGATTTTGCAGCAGCGTTGGCTGTTTGGGAGGCTCATTCCCCACATGGCTGACGACATAAGGCTGATACAGTTTGCCGCCATTGGCAATCAAGGCGGTTGCCTGCGCCATTTGCAAGGCCGTCACGGCGACGTCTCCCTGTCCGATGGCGTTGTTGATGGCTTGCGTTGCTTCTGTTGGGTTGGCCAGGTCGCCGGCCGCTTCCAGTTCCGATAGTTCCAGCCCCAGGCCGGTCGGGCGTCCAAAGCCCAGCCGGTCGGCATACTGCGTCTGCAAATGGCGGTCTTGCTGGAACATGAGCGCGCCGACTTCCCAGAAGAAAGGGTTGCAGGATGACGCCAGCGCTTGTGTCATGGTGATGGGGCCGGCGGCGCCGAGTCCGTTGATGATGCGCCAATCGGTGCGAACTGGCGCCGCGTCGCCAAAACGCTCCTGCCCGCGCCATTCCAGAGTGCAGTTGAACTCGTCGTCAGGATTCCAGATGCCTTCCGATGCCGCCGCCAGCAGGGTAACAATTTTGTAGACCGATCCAGGCGTGTACTGCTCGGACAGCGCCTTGTTTTGCAGGGGCGAGCGCGGGTCGCGGCTGATGCGCTGGAAGACGCTGGCATTGTAGTAGGTATCAGGATTGAAGATGTGGGGGTCAAAGCTGGGATAGCTTGCCAGCGCCAGGATTTGGCCGGTGTGAACGTCCATAGCGGCGACAGCGCCCCCCAGCGCGACTCCGCCCCAGTTGGGCAAGGCATAGTTGACGGCATCGGCCAGGGCCTGCGCGGTAATTTCCTGCAAGCCGCGGTCAATCGTCAAGGTGACCGGGCGCGGCGCCTGACCGACGGCGCTGCCCAGTTCGCGGATGACAATCCCGCTGGGTTCAATAATCCGCAGAAAACGTTCGGGACGCCCGGCCAGCGTCTCTTCATATTCGTTTTCGATGCCGGCGAGACCGACTGTATCAGTATCGCTGTACCCGCGCGCCTCCCAGATTTCGATCCTATCGCTCGGCACATGCCCGATATAGCCAACCAGATGGGATGCGATGCCATGCCCGTAATAACGGCGGGCGCGGTATTGCAAGACCTTGCTAAAGGCAGTGTCATCGCCAGCGATGCCGCAGTCCTGTTCCAGGGCATCGCGGAACGCAAGGTAACGTTCTGGGTCGACTTCGGCAATATGGAAGCGGGTTTCGGCTAAATAACCGGCGAAGATGGAACGGAGCGTGTTGACCTGCTGGCGGGTGACGGCGGCGAGGGCGCCTAGGCAGTCATCGATATCATTCATGTCTTGCTGGACGATATACAGGCTGGCGACCGAACCGCCTTCTTCGGCCAGCGGCAGGCTGTTTCGGTCGTAGATATTGGCGCGGGGCAGAAAATAGCGATCAACATCCAGCCGCGCCTGTGATGACAGCCCATCGAAAATATCCATTGGCGACCAGGCGATCTTCCAGCCGCCTTCCTGAATCATCCGCAGGGTCCGGCCGGCATCTTCAATCTGGCCAAAGGCGGACTCTACCACAACATCATAATCAATCACGGCCGTTGCGCCTTGAAATGCGACCTGATTCAGCGTATGGGCCGCCCCGCCAAAACGGATGACATTATGCGCCACGGCATAGCGATTCTTGAATGTTTGTCGGGGATAGAGTTCGCGGCTGCGGCTGGCGATCAGGCGGTACATGCCGTCATAGTCTTCGATATTCCAGGCATTGACGAACTCGCGCAGGACATCGGCTGGTTCGGCGCTGGTGATGGGAGTCGCCGCCGGTGTATCCGGTGGCTGGGCGGCGCTTGGGTTCAAACGCAGCGCGCCGCAGGCGGTGAGGATGATAACGATGAGCAGCAGTAAAAAAGGCTGGGGCGCATTGGTCATAGGTCGCGGTTCTCTCGCTGTGGCGCCGCTCATTATGCACGCTGGCGAATAGAAGCGCAAGGATGAGCGACAATAATTATGGGCCCTTGAGTCCATTGAACATCTGTACTAAACTTATTTATATCCGACGGATGGAGGATACACATACATGGCGACTGAAAATCAAATACTGCTCTATCAAACCGAAAATGGTGAAACGCGTCTGGAAGTGCTGCATGAAGATGAAACGGTGTGGCTTAGTCAGAGAGATATGGCGCAGCTGCTTCAAGTAACAGTGCCAACGATTAACGCGCACATTAAAAACATTTATGCGACGGGGGAATTGCAGCAAGATTCAACTATTAGAAATTTCCGAATAGTTCAAAGAGAAGGGAAACGCAGCGTATCGCGGGAAGTCGCACATTACAACCTTGATATGATTATTTCGGTTGGCTATCGCGTCAATTCCTATCGCGGCACACAGTTTCGCATCTGGGCGACTCAAAAGCTAAGGGAGTTTATCGTTAAGGGCTTTGTCGTCGATGATGACCGCTTGGCGCATGGCGGGTCAAACTATTTTGAGGAACTTGAAGAGCGGGTGCGGCGCATTCGCAGTTCTGAACGCAATTTTTATCGGAAGGTTCGCGATGTTTTCGCCACAAGCATTGACTATCACAGCGATACAGCAGACGCGCGAATGTTCTTTGCCACTGTGCAGAACAAGTTCCACTATGCCATACATGGACACACGGCCGCCGAACTGATTTTGGAGCGGGTAGGCCGGGACCGGCTCAATATGGGATTGACCACTTGGCGGCGTGACAATATGACCCTTCGGGATGCCTTTGTCGCCAAGAATTACCTTAGCGAGACGGAGCTAAAGCGCTTAAATCTGCTTGTCGATTCATTTCTTTCCTTTGCGGAGCTTCAGGCTGTGGAACAAAATCCGATGCGTATGGCCGACTGGGCGCGGAAGTTGGATCAATTCATCGGTGAACTAAATGAAAAGCCGATTTTAACCAAGGCCGGCGCGGTGTCACGCGCCAATATGGAGGCTAGGGTGAGACAGGAGTACGAAGCATATAAAGCCCGCTTGGTTGACGAAGAAAAGCTGTCTGAAGCTGAATATACGCGCCGCCTAGCCGATGAGGGAGAAAATCTGCTGCCGCCAGCGGACAAACAGGAATAAGTGACAGGCTCAATAGGCGCCGCTGCGGAAGACGACCCGCGGAATGGTCATCATTAGAATGCGGATGTCCAGGGTGATCGACCAGTTTTCGATGTAATAAATATCCATCAGGCACATTTCATCAAAGGGAATATGGCTGCGGCCGCTGACCTGCCACAGGCCGGTCATGCCGGGAGTGATTTGCAGACGGCGCGCCTGCCAGGTTTCATAAAGCTCGACTTCGCCGGGCGTCGGCGGGCGGGGCCCAACGAGACTCATCTGGCCGCGCAGAACATTGACTAGATTGGGCAGTTCATCGAGGCTGGTGCGGCGCAAAAACCTGCCGACGCGAGTGATGCGCGGGTCATCGATGAACTTAGGATGACGCGGATCTTCGTCGGAGGCTTCCAGCAGTTCGGCGTGCATCTGCTCGGCATCGGGAATCATGCTGCGGAATTTGAGCATCTCAAATTTGTGACCGTCCTTGCCGACCCGCGCCTGCCGAAACAGAATCGGCCCCTCGCCTTCCAGCTTGAGCGCCAGGATGACCAGCAGGCAAATGGGCGCCCACAGGGGAAAGCCGACCACCACCAAGACCACATCCAGCGCGCGCTTGAGCAGACGGTCGGCGCTGCTGAAGGGATCGTGCGCGCCAAAGCCCAGCAGTGGAATCCCATCCAGATTTTCGACCTGCACCTGGCGCATATTCAGCTGCATGATATCGGGTACGATGCGTAAATCGGTGCCGGTTGAGCGGCAAATATCCGCGAGTTCCTGAATGCGGTCATAGTGTTTCCAGCGAAAGGTGATGATGACGGTATCGACCGACTCTTTGGCGATGGCCGCCAGAAGTTGAGAGACGCTGCCCAGAGCGGCGACGCGTCCGAGACTGACATTGCCCTTGGCCGGATTGTCATCCAAAAAGCCGACCGGCCTATAGCCCAACTCCGGCCGCGCCAGCATAATGCCCAGCACCGCCTGACCGACATCGCCCATGCCAACAATCAATGCCCGCCGAATCCCGATGCCGCGGTTGCGGAGCCGAGCAAGCGCCCAGCGGCGAATCAAGCGCGACAGCGCGCCAAACAAAAAGGTCAGCGCGGCCGCGTAAATGAGCATCAAACGGCTGGTCACCCAAGGCTGCAAAATGAAAAACATCGCCAGCACAATGACAATCGAAACGGTGACGCTGCTGCCAATCAGATACACTTCTTCCATCCAGGCGCGCCCGACGATATTGCGGTACAGCCCATTGCGCTGATAATTCAGCCAGATGAGAATGGCGTAGACCACAGCGAAAGGAACATAAGGGTCAAAAGCGCGCTGCCCAGGGTCCAGCGCCGGGCGGATGATTTGCAGTTCATAGCGCAGTACATAAGCTATTCCGAAGATCAGGAACGCCGCCGCGACGTCCATAACCGGAAACAGCCAGCGCGGTTCTATGGTAGGGCGTTCGGACAATGCTTGATTGGCGTTCATATCGTTTTATATGTCAGCGATAGCCCGACGATAGCTGGCAAGCGTCAGTTCGGCGGTGCGCTGCCAGGTGAACTGTTTGGCGCGCGCTAATCCCTGTTCGCGCGCCGCGGCGCGCCAGCCGCGGTTCGCCGCCGCATCCTGAAGCGCGTCGGCCCAGACGTCGATGTCATCAGGCGGCAGAGTCAGGCCGGCGCCGCCGACGACTTCCGGCAGCGACGACGCATTGGATGTTAATACCGGCGCGCCGCAGGCCATCGCTTCCAGCGCCGGCAGACCAAAGCCTTCAAACAGCGACGGATACAGAAAGGCTTCCGCGCTATTGTACCAGAGCGGCAAATCGGCGGCAGGGATGAATCCGATGTGTTGGACATCATTTTCCAAACCGTGCCGCTCAATGGCGGCGAATATATCATCGGCCATCCAGCCCTTGCCGCCGCCTAAAATCAAGGGCAGACGGGCCGATGACGGCAAACGCGCATAAGCATGCAGCAGCATGGGCAGGTTCTTGCGCGGCTCCAGCGTGCCGACAAAGAGCCAGAAGCGCGGCGGCAGGCCGCGCCGCCGCCGAAAGGCGTCGATGTCGCTGGCGGGCAGCGGCCGAAACCGTTCTTGGTCATAGCCGGGCGGGGCGACATCAATTTTGTCGGCGGGGACATCAAGCAGATTTTGCAGGTCAGCGGCGGCGCTTTGGCTGATGGTCAGCACTCGCTTTGCGCGGCGGCAGGTCAAAGCGGTCATCAGACGCAGATAAAGGCGGCGGGCGCGGGTCAGTCGGTCGGGAAAGCGCATGAAGCTAAGGTCATAAACAGTGACGACCATCGGCGCTGTCAGCCACAGCGGCGCGGCGAATGCCAGCGCATGATACAGATCAAACTGCCCTAGCTGCGCCGGCTGGAAGACCTGTTCCCACAAGATGCGCCGAAGGGGAGCTTCGGTGTCAAAGCGGGCGCGGCACATCGTTATCCCATCGAATAGGGCTGGATTGGCGCCGCCGACCATCGCCCGAAAGCGCCAGTTGGCCGGGGCGAAGGCCGGCAGATGCCGCAGCAGATTGTAGATGTAGCCGTGGATGCCCGCCGAGCGATAGCCAGCCTGACGCGATAATAAATGCGCGTTCAGTCCAATGTTCATAAGCCCAATTATAGCAGATTTCATTATTCTGCCTATCGCGCATGACGGCCGCCAAGCGGTTGTGCTATCATCATAAATTGATTCACTCGGAAAGGAGCTTTGATATGATGATGAGCTATGAATGGATTTTGGCTGACCGGCCGGCGGCGGGCCTTGGGCGAGTCCAGTTCAATCGGCCGGCGGCTTTGAACGCTTTGAGTACGTCTATGCTGGATGAGGTCATGGATGCCTTGACGCGCTTTGACGCTGACGCTGACATCGGCGCCATGATCCTGACGGGGAATGACCAGGTATTCGCCGCTGGGGCCGATATCAAGGAGATGGCGGAGCGGACGCCTATAGACATGATCATCGATACCGCGATAGCTGACCGCTTTGATTTTACGGCTATTGGCAAGCCGATTATCGCGGCGGTGTCCGGGTATGCGCTGGGCGGCGGCTGTGAAATCGCTATGTGCTGCGATATGATTGTCGCTTCGGAAACGGCTGTTTTTGGCCAGCCAGAGATCAATTTGGGCATCATCCCTGGCGGCGGCGCCACGCAGCGCATGACCCGCGCGCTCGGCAAGTCGCTGGCGATGGAAATCATGCTGACTGACCGCCGTCTCACCGCGCAGGAAGCGCTGCAGCATGGCCTGGTCAGCCGCGTGGCGCCATTGGACAAATACATGGACGCCGCCATAGGCATCGCCGGTCAAGTCGCCAGTCGCTCGCAGGTCGCCGTCAAGCTGACCAAGGAAGCCATTAGCAAGGCCGATGAGATGAGTCTGCGCGAAGGGCTGGACTTTGAAAGACGACAATTTTACCTCGCTTTTAGTTCCGAAGATCGGGCGGAAGGGATGCGCGCCTTTATCGACAAGCGGAAGGCGGAATGGAAAAACCGCTGAGTCTGACCCTGCTCTATACATCGCATTTGGGCGGCGATATTCGTTTATTGCCGCGGCTTTATACATTTATTCAGCGATTGAAGCCGGCGCGGCGGCAGGGGGTTCTGCTGTTTGATTTGGGGCATGCCTGCGCTGATGAGGTCTGGCACTGTCGGCTGACGCAGGGGCGGTCTATGCTGATTGCGCTGGATGGGATGGGGTTTCATGCGGCCAATGCCGCTGGCGCGGACGTCCGCCAGGTTGAAGCGCAGATGACGATGGGGCTGGTCGATGAGGGTCAGGACTGGATTTATCATATTCCGCCAGTTATCGACCGCAGCATCACCGCGACTGTGGGGCCGGCTGATTCGGCGGCGCGTCTGCAAATTTGTCTGTCGGCGGCTGATGAGACGCGCATTCAGGGCAACGTCTTATATTTGGGAGATGTGCGCGCTGGGCAAGTTGGACTCGTTCGCGTTGATCTGCATTCGGCGGCGCGCATCATTGCCAGCGGAGTCCATGATATGCCGGCGGGTACGCTGCCCAATCCGAGCCTGGCGGCGACGGTCGAGTTTGTGGAAAGCGAGGCGCGTTATTTGCAAAAGAAATAATTTTACCACAGAGGACACAGAGAACGCAGAGGAGGATTCAAGGTAGCCTAAAGCCCTAACTCCCGACGAATTTCATTGACCTTTTCCAGCGTCTCTGCAAATTCAGGATGTGTCGGATCGGTGAATTTTTTTATATCTATATTATCGGTGTACTTGTTCCCATCAGGCAACGTCACCTCGTGCAGATTCGCGTCGGTCAAGTTCGTCCCTCGCAGATGCGCCGCAGTCAAGTCCGCCCCTTGCAGATTCGCGTCGGTCAAGTCTGCCCCTCGCAGATCTGCCACAAACAAGTTCGCCTCTTGCAGATTCGCCTCAGTCAAGTTTGCCCCTTGTAGATTCGCCTCAATCAAGTTTGCCTCTTGCAGATTTGCCACAGCCAAGTTTGCCCCTTGCAGATTTGCCACAGCCAAGTCTGCCCCTCGCAGATCTGCCACAAACAAGTTTGCCCTTTGCAGATTTGCCTCAGTCAAGTCTACCCCTGGCAGATTCGCCACAATCAAGTTTGCCCCTTGCAGATTCGCGTCAGTCAAGTCTGCTCCTTGCAGATTTGCCCAACTCAAGTTTGCCCCTTGCAGATTCACGTCAGTCAAGTCTGCTCCTTGCAGATTTGCATTATGCAAATGCGCCCCTTGAAGCAAGCCATCATCGCCCTCCAGCCAGTCTTCGTAACGCAGGCGCGCTACTGCGGATATCGCGATATCACTGGAAGAGATACCCGCGTCTTGAACCAGACGCCGTTTTAGATTTTCGCGTTCACGATGTATATACCATCGGTTGATAATGATCACTGTAGCGACGATGCCCATCCCTTCGGTGAAGAGGTTCATGTGATAATCCTGATTCCCGCCGCCGAAGAACATCGCACCGATGAAGATACCGATGAGGAGGAGAACAAGTCCGCCAAGCAACTCATAAAATAGCCTGTGCTTTTTGTGGATTGCTCGTATTTCTTCCTGTCGAGCCATATTGGTCATCGCGTCCTCATTTTATTGCAAACACCATCTGCTATCATACAACGCGCAACGTATGAGCATCATTAGAATTCAGTTACTTGTTCTCAACAATCGCAATCTCATCGGCCGTCAAGCCATACAAACGATAAACTAGCCTGTCGATCTGGCGGTCTGTCGATTCAATCCGTTGTTCAACTATATCGAGCCGAATGCCTGACAAGCCCGGAAGCTGCTTGTGCAAATCAAGCATAGTTTCGACGAGGGTGACCATGTTGTCGTGCATGCCGACATCGCGACGCTTGTCAAAGTCGATGGTTCGGATTGGGAGTTTGCTCAACTGGCCTTTATTTATTGCCAAGTATCCCCCCGCTAAATGTTTTGCTTGGTATCGAATTCTAAAGAGATAGGACATCAATTTAGAGTTTAACAAACCGAGCAAATAATATGGATGATCTTGCATTTTGTTTGCCGCATATACTGAAACTCCGAGTGCGATGTTACCTTCGTCATAAGTGGCTTCTAACCATTTGGTCATACCTGCAATAATTATTTTTGGTGATCTGTAAAGGTTCAATTTATTGGCAGTTAAACCACTCCTTTTGATTGGTAACACTGGCATTTCATAGTCTTGTTTCATGTAACGTACATTACCAAGATCTACAGCATATCTATCTATATTTCCACTAACGATAAAATCGAACCCCACACCATCAAAATTGCGTTTTTCTCGTAATTTCATGCCAATCTCTTGTGCGCTGAATCCAGTTGTACCGCTATGCAATTTGGCACGATCCGCAAATTTCTGTGTTGGGACTCTGCTTTCTACATCAATAGTACCATGTATCATAAGTCCATCTATGGGGTTCAGATTTGCCTGCGGTATTGTCGTGTATTGTCGTTGTTCAGTAACATCGCTTTTTGTTTCTGCGATAAGGATTTGTATTTCATTTTGTGTTGGCTCGGTTCGACTAAATATTATGATGTAAGGATATACACTGACATCGCCAAAAACTGAAAGGTGGGAAACATCTACAATCTGTTTGAGTTGTGTTTTGTTCAATAATAGCTCTCTAGCTTTCAAGGAATAATCCAGAGTGCCTATTTTGTTTGGGATAATCATTCCAAATATTCCGCTGCTCTTCAGATTAAAGTAGGAACGCTCTAGGAATAAAACATATAAGTCATATCCCTTAAATGCTGTTCTATAGTTGTCCTTAAAGTAGGCTTTTACATCCTCACCTTGTATTTGCGACAGGATACGAACGTTTACATAAGGCGGATTGCCAATGACGACATCAAAGCCGCCGCCGTCCATAATCTCGCCAAAGCCGTCACGCTTGCTTTCCCAATCAAAGGCCTTGATGCGATATATCGCCTCTTCGTCAAACATACCTACCTGCTTGCCGCTGTAAAAATCCATGCCAATCAGCGAATTGCCCCACTTGATATTGCTGCTCAAGTCAGGCAGGATTTGGCCGCCAGCGCTGAACATAATCGTTTGCCGGCCAGTGGCGCCCGATTCGTTTTCCAGCATTTTCAATAACAGGGCCAGTTTGCTGACTTCGACCGCGTTTTGGTCGAGGTCGACGCCATAGATGTTGTTCAGCAGGATGCGCCGCTTTTCGGCTGTAGTCAGGACAAAGCCTTCGGTTGTTTCGCGCCGTCGGTTTCTGAAGCGCTGGGGATGCTGGCGATAATAATCCAAATGCCAATCAAGCAAATACTGATAGGCGCCAGTTAAGAAGGAGCCGCTGCCACAGGCGGGGTCAAGGATGCGGAGTTTTGCGACCTGCGATGGTGTTTTGCCTTTGAGCAATTTGCCGACGGTGTTTTCGACGATGTAATCGACGATATAGGTTGGCGTGTAATAGACGCCGCCAGCTTTGCGGACTTCGGGCTTGTCAGTCACCTGCGCCTGCCCGTCTTCATTTAGTTCGATGACCTTGCCCAGAAAACGTTCATAAACCTGCCCCAGAATGTCGGCTGGAATAACCGAAAACTGATACAGACTATTCCACGGGTACAGTTCGCGGATGATTGAACGCAAGGGATCGCTTCCCACTGCGATCTTCATCGACAGGTCGTCCGCTTCACTGGCGCGCGCGGCGTCAGGATTGAAATGGAACAGGCCGGAATTGTATTTGTCGTCGGCTTCGCGGAATAGAATCTTTAGCTGTTCATAAACTCGTCGGCCTTCGCTGGCGGTGCGCTCCAGCCTTCCGTAAGGTTCAATGCGGCGGTCTTCGGCAATCCGCAAGAACACAATGCGGTCAATCGTGCGCTGAACCAGCAAATTGAGTTCGCGCTGATTGAGATTGGGATTGCGTTGGGCGATGTCTTTGGCCAGGGCTTCGCGCCATCTTTCCATATCGCGCAGAAAGGCGGCATCTACGCCAAATATCCCGCGCGGCTTGCTTTCCAGTATGGCGCGGTGTTCGCCGGCCTGCACCGCATCCCGCGAAAAGTATTTGGCCAGTTCCTCCCATTGCTCAATGTAATGCTTATACGTCGTCAGCCACACCCGCGCGGCCTTTGCAGAATCGCCCGCTTTGGGTTCAATTCGGCAATCATAGACGACGAATTCCTCAAAATCGGTCAGGATGCCGACTTCGGTATTGCCCGACCAGCCATAAGCGCGCAGCTGCACGGCCGATTCGGCTGAATCTTGCAGGTTTATCGATGGCTTTTTCGTTTCGACATAAAAGGCAGCGCCGCGCCCGACCATGAAGCTGTAATCAGGATGTTTGACCCTTCCCAAAATCTGCACTCGTCCCTCGCGCTTGACCTGTGAACTGTCGCGCATATTCCAGCCCAGCGCCTCGAAGAGAGGATCAACAAATTCTGCCCGCACATTCGATTCGTTATAGTCTTGATGTTTGTATTGATCCTTATTCCGCTCAAACTTCTCGACCAGTTGATATATGCTCTTGGGCACTGTCATCATCGTCTCCTCGGTGTCCTCTGTGTCCTCTGTGGTAAAAAAGCCCTACGGCACGACCCGATGCGTCAGCATATCGTTAATGACAATCACCATGCGCCGCAGCTCGTCTTCCAGATCGCGGCTGATGCCGTCTTGGATGACCGCCTCGCGAAAGAGGCCGCGGGCCTGGCGGATGTTGTCTTGGCCTTCGCGCAGACGCGATAAACCTTCGCGCATCTGCCCGCGGGCTTCGCGGCTGGCCGGGCTGGTGTAATAATCGGGAAAATCCCAGCCGTGCCGCGCCGCCACGCGCTGAAGGCCATTGATAAATTCCTGCGCCGTCTCAATATGCTGTGACGCGCCGCGCTGCAAAAGCTCGCACAGGCCCTCGCTTAGACGTTTTTCCATGCTAAAATCCAGTCGGTCGATATCGGCATAGCGCGCCTCTACTTCTTCGCGGCCGCCGGGCTGTGGGCGCAGGGAGGTCTGCTGGGGTGACATGCCGGTGAAGATCGAATACAGCACGCCGACGCACATATTATGGACATCTTTGGCGTACTGCTGTGTTTCGGTTTTGTCATTGTCCAGCTGCCGCGAACTGTTGAAGTCGATCACTTTGAGATGAAGCCCATCCCAATACACATGCTCCAGTTTGTGATCCAGATAGACGATTTGCTGTGAATGGGCCAGTGAAAGCAGCGCGCTGAATTGGATCGCCAGCGAAAGGCCCTCTTCACTGGGCAGACGCCAGCGCACTCCCGACCGATTCGGCTTCATCAGATAAAAAAGGCTGTGATGACGCGGCAGATTTTCCAGCGCAAGGTAGGGCCGCCAGCCATCGGCGGCATAACTGGGCATGGCCTCCACAAAGGCGGCCGCATCATCGCCAAAAGGCGCGATTCGCCCTGAACGCGGCGCTTCGTCGTTGTCAGAGATGTAACCGCAGTCATGCAGTTTGACGACGTTGGGGCTGGATGACAGGCGCGTCAAAATCTCGGCCTCATTGCCAAAGGCGCGGCATTCCCAGCGCATATCGCCAGTCGAGTCCAGGTGTTCGGGGCGCATCACCTTGAAAGCGACGCGGCGTTCACTGTGTCTGTCCAGCGCATCCAGCACGCGGGCATAATGCCCCAAGGCAAAGGTGTCGTTAAAATTGTCAATTCGATAGACTTCATTCAGTTCGGTCATCATCGCTTCCATCTGTTTAGGGCGCGTTTGGGATAAGCGGGCAATGTACCAGTTTTTGCCGATTTGATACAGGGGCAGCCTTCCATTACAATGCCTGCCATTTATGAGGGGATGTTCATTTGAAGACGCTGTTCCTGTTTTTGAGTTTGCTTTGGGGCGGCCTGGGGCTGGCGCAAACTGACCTGCCGAGGCCGATTTTTGATGCCGCTCGCCGCGCCGCCGAGGATGATCTGCCGCGGCTTGATGGGCCGCAAAGCTGGTCTCATACGATTCTGACTCATGTCAAGACGACCGCGCTGGGCTGTTCGCTCATCGGTGGGCTGAAGCTGCCGGCGCCGATTGAGGTTTATCGCCTTGAACTGCATTATGACGATTCGGCTTATGCCGTCCACGTCTCGGCTGACGCGACGATGACGCAGCTTTGCGATGAACGTTTCCCGGGGCTGAAGCTCGGCCTGGTCGCCTCTATTCTGCCGACGGACGTCGATGGCGACGCGGTGCCTGATGACGCTGATTTCTGCCCGACCATCGCTGACTCTTATCGGCCCCACAGCCCGGCTGTCCGCAGGCCAGCGCGAATGACGTCGACGGCGATGGCCAACCGGACAGTATTGATCTTTGTCCCAATCAAGCTGGTTCGGCCGCCGCTGATGGCTGTTCGCTGCTGCAAGATACGGATGGCGACGGCGCGCCGGACATCGATGACATCTGCCCGCATGACGCCGGCGTCACAAGGGACGATTTTGCGCTGGGCTGCCCGAAGAACGGGAGTGGAAGCTCGACTCATCGCCGCCAAAAAAGCGACGTCTGCCGCGTCCATGGCGAACGGATCCGCCTGTTTGACAGCGCCCGGCCAGATGCCGCGGTTATCGGGATTTATGAGGATTCGGCAGAAGTCATTGGGCGCGATAGTGACGCCAACTGGTATCAACTGTCAGACGGCTGGGCGGCGGCCAGTTCGCTTGAATTGCGCGGCGCCTGCTATAATATCCCCGTCGTCAGCGTCACTGTTGGTTTGGCGACCGGCTGTTTTTTGCGCCCGCGCGGCGAATCCGCCAATGTCCGCAACGGAGCTTCCACCAGCAGCAAAGCAGTCGCCACAATCGATCCTAGCCGCGTTTATGCCGCCCTCGGCCGCAGTCTCAACGGCGATTGGCTATTCTTCAATCAAGGCTGGGTTAAACGCACTGTGCTGGAACTCTCCGGCGATTGCAGCCGTCTGCCACTCCTCGATCCGCAGCAAGTCGGCAGCGGTGTCATTTTCTTTTGTCCGCCAGAATACGAAGGCTATCTGCCGCCGCGCATTGCTATTGGCAAGAAAAACGCCCGCGTCGCATCCAATCGCATCTCCAATCGCCTGCGCGAAGAGCCGAGTATCACTGCCGCGCAAATTGGCGAAATCCCGCCCGGCCAGACCTTAGACGCTGTGCTGGATGGGCCCGCCTGCAATGAGCATTTTGTCTGGTGGCAGGTGCAGACCAATGGGCAGGTCGGCTGGACAGTCGAAAGCGGCATCAAAGCCAATTACTATTACCTTGAGCCGGTCAGTCCTGATACCGAAGCCGCGCCGCCAGCAGTCTCGTCCGTCAGCCAGCCTCATCCGACCGCCTTGCAGATGATCACCAGCGCCAATGCTGACAAAGTGGACACCCTTCACAGCCTGCCGGTCGATGCGCCGCGCGGTTTGGCCTGGTCACCGGCCTCATCCCGCCTGGCCATCATCGGCGCGGCCGGCGACATCGACATCTACAGTTATCCCGACTTCGAAAACATCAGCGATGCCTATCATCTGCCGGCCGACCTGGACGCGACCGCCGCTGCCTTCAGCGCCGCCGACCGTTTTCTGGCGATTGGCTATCAAGACGGGCGCGTGTATATTGCCGAATTTGAGGGCGATGGGGCCTGGCTGCCGCAAAGCCATATTAACCCCGTGCGCGCTTTGGCCTGGTCGGGTCATCAACTGGCGTCGGCCAGCGACTCTGGTCAAGGCTCAAGGGCCACGCTCAAGGTCTGGCATCTGCATGATTCGCCGCCGCGCCGATTCATCAACTACAGCTTCCCCTACCCGCTTACTGATTTGGCTTTCAGCGCTGACGGCCGCTGGCTGGCGGTCACTGGAGAATCATCGGCGCGTCAGCAGGCCGCCCTCTGGATTTATGACACCGCCGACGGCGGGCTGTATTTTTCCAAAGCGCTGGTCTATTCACCAGGGGGCAGCTTTGTGACGTCAACCCCTGACCCGACGCTGGGCGATTTTGTCTATGGCCACGGCGACAGCCTCTATCGCATCAGCGTCGACCGAGCAGAGGACATTCGATTTTATCATCAGCCAGGGTCCATCCTGAAGGGACTCGCTTTTCGTCAGCAAGTCATCGCCGGCGCCGACGCGCTTTTTGCCCTGGCCAGCAGTTCCCCCTACGGCGGCGCGGGAACGGCGCGCTTTGTCAATGCCTTCAACCGCGATTCGCCAACCGCCGCGCTGCCGCTCCAGGCGACGGCCATGGCCTTCAGCCCTGATGGCCGCGCGCTCGCCGTCGTCGAAGCCAACAAAGGCCGCGCGCTGATCTTGGGCACAGCCGGCGAATAGTCGGCGGGCCGGGCGGCTCTCCGCTGACAGAACGCTTTGATTATGGTAGGATGACGCGCCTTGTCATTGACTGAACAGAAAGCCCAATCCATGCCGCGTCCATTGACCGTTTATCCCGTCCAGGCGCCGATACAAGACCGCCCTTTTGACTTGATGCAAGCCCTCGTCGATAGTCTCAATCAAGCCGAGATGACCTTGCAGGATGGCGATGTCATAGCCGTATCGAGCAAATACGCCGCCATTGCCGAAGGGCGGATGGTCAGCCTGGATGAGGTTCGGCCGACGTCTCGCGCCAAAGAACTGGCTGACCGCTATGGCATAGACGCCGCTATCGCCCAACTGGTGATAGAAGAAGCCGAACATATCTTTGGCGGCATCAAAATGGGGTTCCTGCTAACCGCCCGGCTGGGCATTGTCTCGCCCAATGCTGGCTTAGATCGGTCGAATATCCCCAGCGGCCAGGTCGTGCTTTTGCCGAAGCGGCCTTATGACACTGCTGAAACGATTCGGCGGGGGCTTCGCCAGCGTTTGCATTGCCGCGTCGGCGTCATCCTGACCGACAGCTGGCTGATGCCCGGCCGCTACGGCACAACCGGCGTCGCCCTGGCGATGGCCGGCTTCAAGCCGATTAAGGATGAGCGCGGCAAGATGGATTTGTTTGGCAGTCCGATGGCGGTCACGCAGGTCGGCATCGCTGATTCGCTGGCGGTTTGCGCCCAGGCCGTCATGGGCGAACGGGACGAAGCCACACCCTTTGCCCTAGTGCGCGGCGCCGAGATTGAACTGACTGACTCCCGCCCGGCGGTCGCCGACGTGTCGATCCCCTGGCAGCAGTGCATCTACATCGAATCGCTGACGCGCGGCCGGCTGCCCGATGAGGCCGAAGCCGAAAATAAAGCCAAGG
Organism: Phototrophicaceae bacterium; assembly: GCA_965243515.1. Lineage (GTDB taxonomy): Bacteria > Chloroflexota > Anaerolineae > Aggregatilineales > Phototrophicaceae > UBA6055. The sequence continues at coordinate 403,514 of OZ251572.1, forward strand.
TTAGGTAAATTGGATAGACATCGACAAATGCGCGTCAAGATAATCTACTTGTTTTTTACCACAGAGGCGCAGAGGACACCGAGTTATGATCATCTGCGGCGTCCTCTGCGGTCAAATTTGTTAGTTGGGCATCAGCACCAGCGAACCTGGACTGTTAATCGAAGCGCAAGTCATGCCATTGACGACGGTCGATTCCAATGGCGCGATGGCCCGCGGCATCGTCCGCGCATCCAAAAACAGCAGACGTCCCGCCTGTGGAAAACAGACCTCGACGCCCTGCTCGACATAACCCCAAATATCCACAGCATCGATAAAACCAGCGTCAATGATCGACTGAATCCCAATCCCGCCGCCGTCAAGCCGCTGACACTGAAGGCCGCTCGCCAGCCCATAGGTCGCATGAACGGCGATGCCGAACTGGGACAAAGCTGGACAGGTCACGGCCAGCGGTCGTTGCGTCGGCGTGGTTGTGGGGGCTTTTTCCTTCTTCTTGCGTTTGGGGCAGCTGCGGCTGTCGGTGAGGGTGCCGCCTGATCGTTGATTATTACTAAGGCCGTCGGCAAGGGTGATGCAGCCTCTTAGCTGCACAGCGCCAGTGAAATCAATTAAGTAATCGAAACCGGTGTTGCCCTGGAAGATGCCGTTGGTGATGCTTAGCAAGGTGCCGCCAGTTGTGAGACCAATAACTCTCGGTCCAGGATCTTCGCCGCGGTTGTTCAAGAACTGCACATTCTCAAGATAGACTTGCCCGTCTGTGCCCAGGGCCAATACTGTAGTGACACTATTGTCTCTGAAAATGACGTTTCGAGCGTTAAGACGACCAGCGGACACGTTAATGACCGATGAGTTCGAGTCTCCGGCCTGGCGGATGGTCACATCGTTCAGATCTAAGACGGTGCCGGCATTGGCGACAAGTATAACCCAGACCGACGAGCTTGCCGGGCCAATGATGCTGTATCCGTTGCCATTGATGGTAAATGCCCCGGATGTAAAATGCAGAAACATAAAGCCAGCTTGGACGGCCCAGCTGTTAAATACACAGTCGGCGGTCATGTTGAAAGTAGTAACGGTCGCCGCTGAAGTGAACTGTGCATAAGTCGCTGGCAGGCCGCAGGACGCCATCACGGTCGGATTGGTCAGCCGCGGCGGCACTGTGGGCACTGGTGTTTGCGCCTGGCTTGCGACTGGAACAGCGATGAAGAGAATCAGGAATAAACAGCAGAACAGAACGTTCTTAACGGAAGATGCGGGGGGGGGGGGGGGGGTGAAATTTCTCTGACAAGGATATTCATTTTGATGCGCTCCTTACTAAGATCTTAATCAATAAAACAAGTATATCTGAAACCGCGGCTTTTGTCAAATAGAAAACTGCTGGGGAGTGATAAAAAACAAGGGCAACCTGAAACAATGAACTTCGCCACATTCTTCAGCCAAGTTGATTTGACATCCGTTTAACATTGCCTTAAACTGAAATCAAGCAACGCGCGGCAACGATGAAGATCTGGCGCCGCGTTTTTTGTTCATTCAACATTATAGACAAAAGGAAAAACGATGGACGCAAGTATGATTAACAAAATCCAAAAAGCCAAAGGATATGCCAGCCAGCCAGAACGAGCCACCTTCAGCAGCCTGACCGTCGAATTCCGCGGCAACAACAGCGCATACACCGTCAGTCTGGACAGCGGCGGCTGGACCTGCAGCTGTCCGGGCTTCCAAAAATACGCTATCTGCCCGCATATCATGGCGCTGGAAACTCTTTTCAAGCCATTGCTCAAACGCCGGCCTGTTCCCTATGCGCCCGGGCAAAACATCGTCAGCGATGTGGAAAAGGCCAAGCGTTACTCTCAGGAAACAGACCGCATCCGCATTGTCTCGTTTGACTGCGATTTTGAGGGTTACAGCAAAACTCACCACATTACCTACGCCAATGGCAAATGGACCAGCACCGCGTCTTTCTTTGCTCGGCGCGGCGTATGCAGTCATACGATGGCGCTTGAAAAAATCCTGAAAGGCTTTGTTCAGCCAGCCCGCGTCGAACCGGCGCTATAGCAAAGCAGTTTAAGGGACTTTGCCGCCGCGCGGCTCACACCGAATCAGACACAGCATAGGCCGTGACCTGATAAAGCGGCATCGGTTTTGGCGCCGCTTGGCATGAGGCTTGCCGCGGCGGCGACATCGCCATGGTCACCTGCGCCTGATGCGCCTTGCCGCCGCGGTCAGCGAAGGTCACCTGCCATTGCTGGCCGGACACTGGCGTCACGGCGACCAAATCAAGTCCGTCCAGCGCATAATTCTTGGCTTTCGCGCGCACATGGCTTTCGGCGGCCCCGGCGGCGCAGTGAGCATCTGTATCCAGGCTGTGGTGGGCATAGGCGCCGCGCCCGCGGTATTTATCAAGCAGCAGATCCCCTGAACGATAGCTGGTGACCACTGCTTCGGCATGGGCGGGGTCAAGATGACCATAGGCGATCCCATGCGGAAAGGCAATCATGGTCGCCGCCAGGCGATGCCCGCCGATATGCGTCGTCTGCCATACCTTGTCCGCCCCGACCTGCGCGGCCATCGCCTGATAAACCGGCGCCCCATAGGCGGCGCAGCAGGGATCATGCCGGCCGTTGGCGCAGACAGCATAAAGCTCATCAACCTCGTCCATAGCGCGGCCGCGAATGCGCGGGACGGCGCCGTTCGTATCCAGGCCCATCAGGTCATCAAAATCAGACAGGACGCGGTGATAGATTTTCGGCTGGGGCTGATGAGTCATGGCAATGTAGAAGTTCTTGGCTTCGGCTTGCGGGCGGCGAATGAACAGCGCTTTTGACCGCGGCGCCGCCAGCAAATGCTGGAGATACGGCGCAAAACCTCCAGAACGCGCGGCTTTCTTGAGGATCTCGCTTTGCCACCCCCCATATTCCGCCGCGCCGCTTTCAATCAGGAAAAACACATCGGCTGGCTTGAAAGTGCCGGCAAGCGTTTCCTGCCGTCGGCGTGATTCAGCCGCGCAAGTCAAAGTCGCTTCCATGAGTCGTCCTCCCAAAACTAAATATCACTATCCCCAAGTTTATCAGCAACGGCGCAGTCTGACTGTTCCTGGTGATTCTGCGCCAGCTGCGCCAGATAGGATCGGTCGTCATCGCTAAGATCGGCGCGGGACAATAGCTCTGGGCGCTTTTGCCAGGTGCGTTTCAGCGATTCTTGCCGCCGCCACTGTTCGACTTGGGCATGATGACCGCTCCGCAGCGTCGCTGGGACCGTCAAACCGCGAAATTCGGCCGGGCGGGTATAATGCGGGCCTTCCAGCAGGCCATCGGCATGGCTGTCGCGGTCCTGCGCCCCAGCGGCGCCGAGTACCCCCGAAATCTGACGAACCACCGCATCTATCAGCGCCATCGCCGCCAGTTCGCCGCCGGTCAGCACATAGTCGCCGATGCTGATCTCGTCGCTGATGGCCAGCTGGCGAATGCGCTCATCAAACCCTTCATAATGGCCGCAAACCAAAATCAGATGCTCCTGCCGCGAAAGCTCGACGGCGACCTGATGAGTCAGCAGACGTCCCTGCGGCGACATCAGAATCACTGGCGCATCGGCATCCGATTTGACCGACTCGATCGCATGGACAAGCACATCCGCCTTGAGTATCATCCCGCCGCCGCCGCCATAGGGACTGTCATCGACCTGGCGATGCTTGCTGTGGGCATAATCGCGGATGTCATAGACCTGAAAGTCCAGCAGCCGGCGTTCACGCGCCTTCCACATCATGCTTTCGGACATGACCGCATCGAACATAGCGGGGAACAGGCTCAAGACCTCGATCTTCATCGTTTGCTTCGGCTAGTGATCATTTACATTGAATCGCGGGTTTGCAGGAAAAAGGCCTTTTTCAGGCTCGGCAGCGTAAAGTCGAAGCCGCAGGCTTTGAAGAAGTCCTCGGCGGCGCTGATGGACATAATCTCGTAGATGCCTTCTTGCCGCGCCAGTTCGACGCAGGCGGCGACCAGCTTTTTGCCGATGCCCAAACCCTGTGCATGGGGGGCAACCGCCAGACTGCGAATTTCGCAGAGTTTCTTGCTGTAGATTTCAAGCGCGGCGCAGCCGACGATGCGCCCTTCATAACGGGCGATAAAGGACGTCTCAAGCAAATCTTCCAGTTCGTCAAAGGTGCGCGGCAACAAATCGCCTTGGGCGACAAAGGGCTTGATGAAATCCGACAGTTCAATCAGGTCGGCGTCAGTGGCTTTGCGAATCTGCGCGACTGTCAAGGTATCGCTCGACATGGAACTCCTCATGATATGATTATTACCATAGTGTATCAGTATTGTACGGAAAATGATATAAACGTATCTTATTTGGGGTTTCGGATAAACGGCGTCAGCAGAATAGGTGCATTGGCATGAAAGCTGGAAAGACTACCGCCGCATTGAATATCGCCTTTACGCTCCTGGCCGCTCTGGGCATACTGACCGCGCTGCTCGGCATCGGCATTGATTTTCTTCCTGGTAGCAGCCCTGGGTTGAATCTGCCGCAGATTTTACTGATTGCCGCCGGCCTGCTCTGTTTTCTGATCGGTCTGGTCTTGCGCTCGGCGCATGTCCGCCGCCGAGTTTCGCAGAATGCGCGAAAACATTGGCTGCCGGGGCTGGTCATTGCCGCCGCAACGTTGATAGTCCTTGAATTCGTCTTGGCGGCGGCCGGCATCCCGACCTATTTTCCGCCGCCGATGTCGGCGGTGCCACAGCCATTTTATGAGTCGGCGTCGTGGTGGACCTGCGATGAGGCCGGCTGTCATTATGTTCAGGAGCATATCGCCGCCGCCTGCGCCGGCGGGCAGATGGTTTATGAGCGGGAATGCCTGGTGAACCGACAGGGTTTCTATGACACGGAGGATTTCGCGGCGGCGGATGACTGGGATGAGCGGATGCGGATCCTGATGCTGGGCGATTCATTTACCTTCGGCCTGTCAGCCGACATCGGCAAATCGTACGTCGAGACTATTGAATCCAACTTCCCGCAGAGCGTCGTCTGGAACACTGGGATTCATGGCGCTGGGACGAATCAGGCCTTGGCCGCCTTTCAAGTGTATGCGCCTGTTCTTCAGCCTCAACTTGCCATACTTGGCTTCTCGCTGAATGATTTTTATGACAATCTCATGCCGATGGATTATCGTCTCATGGGGATTGATTGGAATAACGAGCCATTTAGGGTGTTGCGATATCGAATTGAAAGCCCGGGAGATGTGATTAAGTTTGACCGCCGCTGGCTTTATTATGACCGTCATGACGGGCTGGATCCGCCTGGCAGTGAAATCGAGCGGCTCCTTGGCCGAACTCGCCTGGGGTCGCTGCCGCTGCGCTTTTTTAACGTGAGAAGGCAGCGAACGAATAAGGCGCTGCGAGTTCCGCTTACCCCCGCTATCATAGATGCCACTCGCACATACCTAACTGCCTTGCGCGATGCGGCCGCGGCGCAGAATACGGCGCTGCTGGTTCTGCTGATTCCAAATCGCAGCGATATAGACGACCCAAGCATCCGCTATCAAACGGCGCGGCAGCTAATGGAAGAACTGGTGATTCCCCAGCTTACGCTAATTCATGCGCTTGATGCCGATCTTGATTATGCGCCGCCGCCTGATATTCACTGGAACAACGCTGGCCATCAGAAGGTCGGCGCGGTGTTAAGCGACTGCCTCGACGTCTTTCAGATCAGCTATGACTTGTCCGACTGCGAACGGGTCAGGATGCCATGATGGGCAGTATTCGCCGCATAAGCATGGATCTTATAGTAAAATAAGAATGTCGAAATGTTAGAGGAGGGTAATAAATGCGGCAAATGTCACTGTCGCTACTGGCGAGAAAAGAAGCTGAAAACGTCTACGGCGTCATCGAAAATCCGAAACTGTCGTTTAAGGGCGAGCGGCTTCGCAAAGGGCGGCACAGGCTGCATTCCTATCCAGCGATGCTTCATCCGATGCTGGTGGACTGCCTGATTGAGCAGTACACAAAAGAAAACGATGTCATCTTCGATCCATTCTGTGGCAGTGGGGTAACGCTGCTGCAATCGGCGCTGAAAGGCCATCAGTCCATCGGATTTGACATTAACCCCTTGGCGCTGACAATAGCCAGAGCGAAAACGAATCGCTATGACAAAGCGCGGCTGTGGCTTGAATACAGGGATATCGCGGCGAAAATCGCGGCAAAGCGAGATGATGAGAGTGAAATAGACGTTCCGACGATAAAGAATATCGACTATTGGTACAGAGACGATGTGATACGCGATCTGGGGCGGATTAGATACATACTTAAAAGCGGAAGCTATCAGTATATCGACTTTTTCTTGGCGCTGTTTGCCTTGATTTGCCGCGGCCAATCGCTGACTCGCAAAGGCGAATTCAAAAGATACCGCCTGAAGCAAGCTGATATCGACAAAAAACAGAACACGGTATTTGCCGCGTTTCTGTCTCATGCCGGCGCGATGATCGAGGTATTTGCGAACGAAGCGGACCCGACAGCCAGCAGCCAGCCCATGCAGGTCAATGCCGAAGACGGTTTCCCTGAAGGTCTTGAATATGATGCCGTCATAAGCTCGCCGCCTTATGGTGACAGTCGGACAACGGTTGCTTATGGGCAGTTTTCCAGCTTTGGGCTGGATTGGATAAGCGGCATAGGGGAAGTGCGGAAAGCGGCGAACATAGACAGCGCCGGGCTTGGCAAGCCAGGAGAACTGAAGGCCGAATTGCGGGACTTTGGCATCCTTTCCGAATTGATTGAGAGCATAAGCCGCATTAACAGCAAACGGGCTAAGGAGGTTCTGCATTTCTTTAATGGCTATTATAAAGCCTTGCGGAATACCGTCGGGCATCTGCGCGCGGGTGGAACGATTTGCCTGGTGGTTGGCAATCGGCGCGTGAAGGGCATACAGGTGCCATTAGATCAAATCACGGCGGCTTTCTTGGAGAGCATGGGAATGAAATTCCAGATCATCTTTGCCAGAACGATCCACAACAAGATCATGCCATCCAGAAACTCGCCAAACAACGTTCGCGGCAAAACATCGGAAACCATGTCTAAAGAATTCATTGTGATTTTTAATAAAGCGCGCGCTTTGAACGCTATTCGAGATGCGGGCTGCTGATGAACGAAGTGATTGTCATAGCGACCTTCTATAAGTTTGTGCGCCTGCCGGACTATGCGGCGCGGCAAAAGCCTTTGCTGGATATATGCCGCGCGGCGGGAGTAAAGGGGACGATTCTGCTGGCGGAAGAAGGCATCAACGCCACGATTGCCGGACCGCGGGCCGGCATCGACGGCGTGATGGGATTTTTGCGCGCCGAGCCGCGGTTTGCTGATATTGAAGTCAAAGAATCCGTCCATAACGAGGTTCCTTTTCGGCGGCTGAAGGTGCGGCTGAAGTCCGAGATCGCGGCGCTGAAGGCCGCTGGCGCCAACCCGAATGAAGAGGTGGGGACCTACGTTGAAGCTGAAGAATGGAATCGGCTCATCGCCCAGGAAGATGTCATCCTCATCGACGCCCGCAATGACTATGAAGTGCGGATGGGCAGCTTCAGACAGGCGCGCAATCCTGAAATCAAAGCCTTTAATGAACTGCCGCGCTATATCGCCGAGCAGCTGGATGCCAGTCGGGACAAGCGCGTCGCCATGTTCTGCACTGGCGGGATACGGTGCGAGAAGGCAACCGCATGGATGCTGCGGCAGGGCTTTGAAGAGGTCTTTCATCTCAAGGGCGGCATCCTGCGCTATCTGGAGCGAATTGACCCAGATGACTCATGGTGGGAAGGCGAATGCTTTGTGTTTGATGAGCGGGTTACGGTCGATCATCATTTGCGAAAGGGTAGCATCCGCATCTGCGATGACTGCAAATCCATGGTCGGCGCCGCGGCCCAAGAATGCCCTGCCTGCGGCTCGACGAACTTCCTCTAGGGATATTTGACAAATCTCCATATCGCGTCTCTGAATCTTTTCCAGGGTGTCGTATAATAACGTTACAGTGAACGGTTAAGGTCTGTTGTGGATGCGAATTGGAATCATATCAGATATACACGCGGATTATGATGCGCTGAAGGACGTGCTCAATCGGCTCGACCAGCGGCATTGCGTCGACCAGGTTCTGTGCGCCGGCGATTTGGTCGGCCGCGGCCCTGAACCTGACCGCGTGGTCGAGTTGATCCGCGCCTGGAATATCCCGGTGGCGCGCGGGAATCATGATGAATGGGTTTGTGGACTGCGGGATGAAAACACCCGATACCTCAAGAGCCTGCCGCTGGATTGGCAGGGGAAGCTGGCGGGGGTGACGGTGTATATGTGTCATGGCAAGCCCGGCAACAATATGTGGGGCATGTACAAAGATCACCTGTCCAAAACCTATCTCAAAATGGTGCTGCGGTCGCTCAAGGCTGATGTGCTAATTACTGGCCATACCCATACGCCGCTGTATCTGGAGATCAAACAGGGCTGTTTGGTTAACCCTGGATCGCTGTACACCTTCCAGAGTCCGCGCCCGTCATCGCACAGCTACGGCGTCTTGTCGCTGCCCGACTTGAATTTCAAGGTCTATGATGCCAGCATGGGCTGCGGCGAAGCGCCGATTGAGATTCCCTGATGCGCGCCCTTGATGGGTGATTTGTCGTATAATAAGAACGGAGAGGCAAAGGACGAGACGATTATGAGTCTGATTGGGAATATCATCTGGTTGATTTTGGGCGGGTTTATCGCTGGGGTCGGCTATATCATTGGCGGCCTGCTCCTGTGCCTGACGATTATCGGCATTCCTTTTGGCATCAAGGCGATTGAGTTCGGCTTTACGGCGATGATGCCCTTTGGCAAAGATGTCGTCAATACATCGTCTGGCGACGGCTGTTTGCCGATGGTCTTTAATATCATCTGGCTGATTGCCTTTGGCTGGGAGATCGCGCTGGTTCACCTTTTCTTCGGGCTGCTTCTGGGGGTTACGATTATCGGCCTCCCCTTTGCGCTCCAGCATTTCAAGCTGATTCCAGTGGCGCTGCTGCCCTTTACCTACAAGCTCGCCAGAACGGCGCCCGACGCTTATCGCAAGCGCAAGGTCTAATCCGCTCATTATTTTGGGCCGGCAGCATGCGCGTTTTAATGCTCTCCAAAGCCTGCGTTGTCGGCATCTATCAGCGCAAACTTGAATCTATTGCGCGGCAGGGCGTGGAACTGACGGCGCTGACGCCGCCATCGTGGAAAGATGAGCGCGGCGAGCAGGTCCTTGAACGCCGCTATGCCGAGGGCTATCGCCTGCGGGCGATTCCGATCCGCTTCAATGGCAGCTATCATCTGCATCATTATCCTGGCTTGGGCGCGCAGCTGCGCGAGGCGCGGCCGGACATCGTGCATATCGACGAAGAACCCTATAATATGGCGACTTGGCAGGCGCTTGTTCAGGCGCGGCGGCTGAATGCCAAATCGCTGTTTTTTAGCTGGCAGAATATCAAGCGCCGCTATCCGCCGCCTTTTAGCTGGGGGGAAGCGTGGGTTTTCCGCCGGGCGGATTATGCGCTGGCGGGGACAGATGATGCCGCCGATGTGCTGCGCGCCAAAGGCTATCGCGGTCGGCTGGCGGTGATTCCACAGTTCGGCGCTGACAGCAGCCTGTTCCAGCCGCCGGCGTCGCGCCCGGCGCGCCCTTTTACGATTGGTTTTGTCGGGCGGCTTGTGCCGCAAAAAGGGATTGATGTTCTGCTGACGGCGGCCACGCGGCTTCAGGGGGATTGGCGGCTGCGGCTGGTCGGCGGCGGGCCGGCGCGCCATGACATGGAGTCGCGGGTTCAGTCGCTGGGCATTAGCGGCAGGGTGACGTTTTTGGGGCAGCTGCCATCGTACGCCTTGCCGGCTGAATATCACCGCATGGATGCGCTGGTCTTGCCGTCCTTGACCGGCGCCAACTGGAAAGAACAGTTTGGGCGGGCGCTGGTCGAGGCGATGGCCAGCGCGGCGCCGGTGATCGGCAGTGACAGCGGCGCCATTCCCAGCGTGATTGGGGATGCCGGGCTGATTGTGCCAGAGGGGGATGTCGACCGCTTGGCGCAGGCGATGCAAAGGCTGATGAACCAGCCGCAGCTGCGCGAAACGTTGGCGCGGCGCGGCCGAAAGCGATTTCTGGCGCATTTCACGCATGAACAGATCGCCAAAGCCACAGTCGAGGTTTATCGGGCGATGCTGGCCGGTCAGGATTGAGAGGCAGGTGAAAACTGGCGCAGGCGGCGGATAAAGTCAATGCTTTGCAGCCTGCTTTCCAGCAGATGTGAAATATAGCCCAGCATGATGCGTTCGGCTTGGGTGTGCTGCTGCGGGGTGATATGCAGGCTTTGCACCGGTGCATAATTTTGGACGTTTCGCCGCAGATGACGGAGCAGCTTCAGCGTATTGAAATCCAGCGGCGCCAGCTTTGAGCCGATCTGGGCCGCCGCCGATTGACTGACGACCCCGCCCTCGTCATTGCTGAAGAACTGGGCTTCGGGCCGCAGCGGCTGACGCGTGACCACGCATTCCATGAGTTCGGGACGAAAGCCAGCCAAATCCAGCAGATGCAGTTCATAAAAGCGGGCGGCCAGGCGCGGGTCGGCGGCGTCGGCGATGCGCCGCAGGCTGTGATGAAGCAGGGCAAAAAGCGCGGCTTGGGCGACGTCCTCGTCGGCGGTGAAGCGGTCGAGCAGTTCGGCGGCATAATTGGCGTAGGCGGCGCGTCTAAGATCATCGCGCAGGCCGAGATAGGGATCAATCAGTTCGGCCTGGACGAGAATATCAAGGCTGCGTCCCTTGTGAATCAGGACGTCGCTGCGGGCAAAGAGTTCAATGTGTCCGCCAACTTTGGATTTGGGCTTGCGGGCGCCTTTGGCAACCGCGCTGATCTTGCCGTAATCAGGCGTGAAGAGCTTAAGCAGACGGTCGGATTCGCCAAAATCGCGGCGGCTTAAAACAATCGCCTGCGTGCGGAACTGACGGGCGGGCTTGGGCATGGGACGGCCTCGCGATGGCTTGATGATATGATTATACTGCAAGCGCGGCGAGATTTTGCATTGCCGCCAGGGAGGCCGGCCGTTATAGTTGCTGTCATTATGAACGAAAGGGCGCAGCATGACCGACAAAACCGAACATGACAAACCGCAGGAAAAAATCAAAGACGAGCCGCCAGTCATCACTTCGCATCATCTCAAGCTGAATGATGAAACGCTGTCCTACACAGCCACGGCCGGCAAGATGCCGCTCAAAGATGAAAAAGATGAGATCGCCGCCCAGATTTTCTACATCGCCTATACCCTTGATGCCGATGATGACCGCAGCCAGCGTCCGCTGATTTTTGTATTTAACGGCGGACCAGGGTCGGCATCTATTTGGCTGCACATGGGCGCCTTGGGGCCCAAGCGCGTCGACATGGGCGCCGAAGGATTTATGCCGCCGCCGCCCTATCGACTGCTGGATAACGACTGGACTTGGCTTGATTTGGGCGATTTGGTGTTCATCGACCCGATTGGCACCGGCTATTCCCGCGCCAGCGACCCTGAAGACAATCAGAAGTATTGGGGGCTGGATGAGGATTTGGAGGCGGTTGGCGAATTTATCCGCCTATATCTGTCGCGCAATGAACGCTGGACATCGCCGCTGTATGTGGCTGGCGAAAGCTATGGCACGACCCGCGCCGCCGGCCTGGCCGGGCATTTGATCGACCGCGGCATCGCCTTTAACGGCATCATCCTGCTTTCGACCGTGATGAACTTCCAAACCCTGCGCTTCACCAAAGCCAACGATCTGCCCTATGCGCTCTATCTGCCCAGCTACTGCGCGGCGGCGCATTATCACGGCAAGCTGGATGATGACCTGCAAAGCCGCGATCTGCGCGGGCTGCTGTCTGAAGTCGCCGACTGGTCAGAGACAAGCTATATGGTCGCTTTGGCGCATGGCGACCGACTGGATGATGAGGCGCGCGATGCGATTGCCGGGCAGCTGGCGCGTTATACCGGCCTGTCGAAGCGCTTTGTCCTCGGCGCCGATTTGCGGATTCATATTATGAGCTTTTGCAAGGAACTCTTTCGAGATGACAAACGCGCCGTCGGGCGGCTGGATTCGCGCTTTGTCGGGATTATGGCCTCGGCCGAAGGGCAGTCCTTTGACTTTGACCCGTCGATGAACGCGATTGTCCCGCCTTATAACGCCGTTTTCAATCAGTATGTCCGCCAGGCATTGGCTTACAAGACTGACCTTAACTATGAGATTTTGAGCTTCAAGGTCAATCAAAACTGGAAATACGAAGGCGGCAAATTCCCTGACACCAGCGAGGGTCTGCGGGCGGCTTTCGCCAAGAATCCGTATATGAAAGTGTTTGTGGCGCAGGGCTATTATGACCTGGCGACGCCCTTCCAGGCCGCCTATTATTCGCTGGCGCACATGGGACTGGACAAGAGCCTGCGCGGCAATATCACCATTGCCGAATATGAAGCCGGCCACATGATGTATCTGCACGCGCCGTCATTGGCGAAGCTGAAAACGGATGTCGCCGCCTTTATGGCATCCGATCCAGCACCTCTTGAATCTGCTGGAGATGATTGAGGCCGTGCTGGGCATAAACGCGGGCCAAGTCTTCCAGCGACGCTGGCGGCCGGTTGGCTTCTGGGGCAAAGCTGCCGGTTCGGCGCCACTCATCATCGCTCAAGTTCTCCAGCAGGATTGCCCAGCGGGCCTGCAGGCCTTCCAGGATTTTCAGTGAATGCTCGATGTCGGCGTCTTTGGCGTCGGGATAGTCGGCAATGGCGTTGACGTCGTAGGACATGAACTGAAACTGCGGGCTGGTCAGGATGAGCTTGTAGCGGCGGATGCAGACCATGTGGGTGTCGGCCAGGTGATGGATATTCTGGGCAATCGTCCATTCGCCGGCATGATAGGGCGTTGTCAGTTGCTCGGCGGACAGGCCGCTGACTTTTTCCCGCAGCTGGCTTGGCAGATTGCGGATGGCTTCAATGCAGTCGGAACGGGTGTTCATCATTGTCTCCTAGGGATAAATGGTTGATTCAGGCGGCTTAAAACCGCCTGTTGACTAAGCCTGCAAATAATCCACCAATCGGCCGACCGGCTTCATATCTTTGCCGTCAAAACCGCGGTAGTCCGCCGGGTACTTGTGCGCCTGGGACAAATCATTCGACCCGGCGGCCTGTATGACCAGGGCAGCGCCGCTTACTGGATTCACAAATTCCCAGACAACCTCTCCATTCGGATTGACTTCAATCAGCCGTCCATGGTCGCCTTTCATAAGCAGGGTATTGCCGTTCGGCAGACGCTGGGCGCTTCCATAATATGCGCGGGGGCCATCGAAAGCATAAGACCAAACGACTTCCGCTTCCTGATCCCAATCGTAGCTGCCATCCGCCCGCCGCGGGAGCTTTAGTTCCATGACCGACGCCGGCTGATTATCGGCATCGTTTTGGCCGCTAAAGATGAGGATATTCCCTTCACCCGGCAAACCAGCCTCAATCCACTTCACGCCGCCCGGTCTAAACAATCGCTGATGCCCATCTTGTCCATGAGCAGATGGATTGCCCCAGCGATACAGCAGACCGCCAGCCGAATCCGTCGCGCGGTGATCGATGATCCACAATTCATCAAAACGCCAGACGCTTAGAGCAGCTTGATCCAGTTCAGGGCTGTAGCTGACGGACATGGATCCCATCCAGTTGCCCGCGTTTATTTTGCTTAAAGCTGAACTGTCCAGGTTCCTTGAGTACCAGAAATGATAGTTGATGTCAATGCGCTGGGGATGTTCGGCGGCGGCGCCATAATTGGGCAGGTCGGGGTCTACATTCTGCACCAGATGATCCCAAGACCCCCACTGCCAGACAGCTTCACCGGTCGAACGGTCAATCTCGATGATGCGGTCAGGAAGCAGATAGGGATGGTCTTTCAACTCGATGTCGACCAATTTTGGATCCAATCCCATCGCAAGCGCCTCATCCAATGAATGATAATCCCAGAGGATAGCGAGGATATTGCCGTTCGGCATGATATCAATCCCATGATGCTGACGGGTTTCGGCGCCAGTGAACTCGACTTCCCAGACCAATTCATTGTCCCATGTATATTCTCGAATGCTTCCGTCCCGGGATAAACGCGGCGCCAGCGATGTATCAACCTCGCCGCCTCTGGGCGCACCAGTGATGATCAGATGTCCATTTTCGAGCAGATGGGCGGCGGTAACACCATACGTTTCCTCAATAAGCCATTTATGGATCACTTGTCCGTCATTGTCGATCAGGTACACGTCTCTATCAAAGGACGGCGAAAACAGCACATAGCCATCATAAGCGTCTTCGGTGTGAACTGTGACGCCGACGGCTCTTTCCTGCGCCGCCGTTGGAAAAGCCGTTAGCAGCAAGGCGATTAAAACCAGTGGAATAGATAATTTAGCGCGCATGATTTTTAATCCTGTCGACTATGGCAATAGAAAAACACTTTAAGCAGCAACTGTAAGATACAAGGTTTGGTTTGAAAAGTCAAGCGATTCAGCCGCCTCCAGTTCTAACAGCCACTAATGAATCGCCAGGCGTCATGTCTTTGCCATCAAAACCAGGATAGTCGGGCGGGTACTTGTGAACCCGGAATAAAGCGTAATTAGGCAGCATGTCGGGTGGCGGCGGAGCCGTTCCGAGCAGTGGCGTCACGAATTCCCAGACGGTTTCGCCAGCCGCGGTGACTTCAATCAGCCGCCCGGAATGGCCTTCTGTAATCAAGGTATTGCCGTTCGGCAGACGCTGGGCGCCCGACAAAATGGAAGAGTGGAATCCATCGGCGGCATAAGACCAAACGACTTCTGGTTCCTGTTCCCAATCATAGCTGCCATCCGCCCGCAGTGGCAGCTTCAGTTCCATCACCGACGAATACTCGTTATCTGCGCCGGGATTGTGTCGATTGTTAAAGAGGAGGATATTTCCTTCGCCCGGCAACCCAGCTTCAATCCACTGCACATCATGCTGTCTAAACAGCTGACGGTCGGCGGTTGGGTCGCCTTGCTGATACGCAGCTGGATTGCCCCAGCGATACAGCAGATCGCCAGCCGAACCAGCCGCTTCTTCCGTCGGCGCGCGGTGGTTGATGATCCAAAGCTCGTCGAAACGCCAGACGCTTAAGGCAACTTGATCTAATTCGGGATTGTAGTGGACCGAATTGGTGTGCATCCAATCGCTGCCGTCTATGCCGGTGATGCCCTGTAGAAACCAGAAATGATAGTTGATGTCAATGCGCCGGGGATGTTCGGCGACGGCGCCATAATTGGGCAGGTTGGGGTCGCGGTCCTGCACCAGATGATCCCATGAATTCCACTGCCAGACCCATGCGCCGGTCAAGCGGTCAATTTCGATGATATGATCAGGCGACAGATAAAGGGCCTCTTGAAACCAGTTATCGATCAATTCGGGATCCAGTCCCATCGCGGCGGCTTCATCCAGTGAATAATAACCCCAGAGAATGGCGAGGATATTGCCGTTCGGCATAATATCAATCGCATGATGCTGGCGGGTTTCGAGGTCGGTGAACCGAGTTTCCCACAACAGTTCGCCATCCCATGTATATTCCCGAATTTCGCCGCTGTCGGGAATGCCACCCGGCGCTGCGCCAACCGTGTAGACAACGACGATCAGACGTCCATCTTCGAGAAGATGCCCTTCCTGAACACCGTCCACTCCGTTGATCGTCCATGTATGGATCACCCGCCCGTCATTGTCCATCAGGTACACATATTTATCGCGGACAGGTGAAAGGATTGCATAGCCATCGTAAGCGTCTTCGGTGTGGACCGTGACCCCGGCGATTCTTTCCTGGGCATAGACTGGCGCCGCCATCAGCAGCAGAGCAAGTAAAATCAGGAAAAGGCGGCTGGGGGATTGGGTGTGCATAGGTTTGGCTCCTGGCGGTCATGGCAATAAGAATGCGGTATCATAAGCTGCAAGATTTGGAAAATCAAGGCTGATTGTGTTTGGCGCATTATCAGAATTGCGGCATTTGGGATTTTGCGTTAATAAAGAGGGCATCGGATGAATAATTGGAGAAAGCCGATTGTATGAGGGCTTCTTTTGATATTGTGGGCATTGGCGTTTGCACGGTGGATCATCTAATGCAGGCGCCGCGCATGCCCTTGAATAATGAAACCATGCGCGGGACAAATTATATGCGCCAGACCGGCGGATTGGCCTCATCGGCGCTGGTGGCGGCGGCCCGTCTCGGCGCCAAGACCAAAATTATCGGGCGCATCGGCGATGACGAAGACGGCGAGTTCATTCGGCAGACGCTGACCGCTGAAGGGGTGGATGTTTCGCAGCTGCTGGTTGAGCCGGGAACGGAATCGCATGTGGCGGTGATTCTGGTCAATGAACAGACCGGCGACCGCAGCATTGTCTCGCGGCCGCCCACTGGCAGCCCGATTGGCCCGCATGATCTGACGCGCGCCGACATCACGCAGGCCAAAGTCCTGTTTGTCGATGACGTTACCCCGGCCACTTTGCAGGCGGCCGCCTGGGCGCAGGAAGCCGGTATGTGGGTGGTGATGGATCCGGGCTGTCCGTATGAAGTCGCCCGCGAGATTCTGCCATGCGTCGATGCGCCGATTGTGCCGGAGCAGTGGGCGCGCGACTGGATGCCGAATCAGCCAGCTGAAGCTGTGGCCGAGACGCTGCATAGGAACGGCGCTAAAATCGCTATTGTGACCTTGGGCGAGCGCGGCGCTGTGGTTTGTTCGGACGAGGGGCTTCAGGCGTTCCCGGCGTATCCGGTCGAGGTAGTTGATACGACTGGCGCCGGCGATGCGTATCATGGCGCGTTTATGTATGCGCTGCTGCAAAATTGGGATTTGGGGCGCATGGCGCGGTTCGCCGCCGCTGTCGGCTCGTTGAACTGCCGCGCGCTGGGCGGACGAACCGCATTGCCGACCCGCGCCGAGGTGGATGAATTTTTGGCTGAAAACGGATAATATCGAGCATGTTTAGGGTGCAAAAGCCCAATTTTGCTAGGATTACAGCCTGCACAGCCAGCAAAATGTGTTATAATAAGGGTCAACTTTTATCTGTAAGGAGTTTTACCATGAACAAGTCTGAATTGATTGAGTCGATTGCCGATAAGTCTGGTCTAAGCAAAGCCGACGCTGCCAAAGCGCTGGACGGTTTGATTGAGTCGGTGACGGAAGGGCTGTCCAAGGGCGACCGCATCGCGCTGATTGGTTTTGGCTCATGGAGCGTAGAGCAGCGCAGCGCCCGCACTGGCCGCAACCCGCGCACTGGGGACGAAATTCAGATCCCCGCTAAAAAGGTGATCAAGTTCAAAGCTGGCGCCGGCCTGGCCAACTCGGTCAATAACTGATCGGCTTTTGAAACATCAGCAAGCAGCGCGTCGAGTCGTTCTTGATGCGCTGTTTTCGGCCGCCTAAGCGCTGTTCTTGGGTACGGCTTTGAGGACGTCGGCGATGAGGTCATCGGTGCGGAGTCCTTCGGCCAGTCCCTCAAAGTTCAGCAGGATACGGTGACGCAGGGCGGATGGGGCGACGGCCTGCACATCGTCAAAGGACACATTGAAGCGGCCTTCCAGCAGCGCGTTGATCTTTGCGCCGATGATCAGAGCCTGGGCGCCGCGCGGGCTGGCGCCATAGCGGGCATAATTCCGCAGCATCGGCGTCGCTTCTTCGCTGTCGGGGTGAGTGGCGACGATGACGCGGGCGGCGTATCGGCTGACGTGTGATGGAATGGGAGCGCCGAGCGCCAGTTGCCCCATGCCAATCACCTGCCGGCCGTCGGCGACTTTGCCGGCGCGGGGCATGGCGATGCCGGTGGTGCGCTCCAAAATTGCCGCCAGTTCGTCCACGCCGGGGAAGCGAACGTCCACTTTGAAGAGGAAGCGGTCAAGCTGGGCTTCGGGCAGCGGATAGGTGCCTTCCATTTCGAGCGGGTTTTGCGTCGCCAGCACAAAGAAAGGCAGCTGCAAGTCATAGCGCCGCCCGGCGACGGTGACCGTCTTTTCCTGCATGGCTTCCAGCATGGCTGACTGCGTTTTGGGAGTGGCGCGGTTGATTTCGTCAGCCAGCACCAGATTGGCGAAAATGGGCCCAGCCTGAAAGCGAAACTGGCGCCGTCCGTCTTCGGTCTCTTCGAGGATGTCGGTGCCGACGATGTCGGCCGGCATCAAATCGGGCGTGAATTGAATCCGCGAAAATTTGAGGTCAAGCACATCGCCCAAGGTGCGGATGAGCATGGTTTTGCCCAAGCCCGGCACTCCTTCCAGCAGGGCATGGCCGCCAGCCAGCACGCAGATAATGACGCTGCGAACCACCTCTTGCTGTCCGACGATGACTTTGCCGACTTCGGCTTCGATGCTGCGGGCGATTTCGCTGAACTGCTCCAGTCCAATTTCTGCTGTCGGCGCGTTGGCCATGGTTGGTTTGCCTTGTTTGATGATGTGCAACTGCGTCTATTATAACCCAAGCGGCGGCAAAGGTTAATGGTCTAGGTTCAAGAGCGCCAAGGCGACGGTCGGGTCGGCGGCGTAGGTGATGCGCGTTTCGGTCTCGCTGATGGGCCTGAAGCAGTGCGTTTCATCGGCCGTCCAGCAAGGTCCGTCATCGTCCAGCATGGCATAGCGCCGCTTGAGGAATATGCCGTATCTGTGGTTAAAGCGATCCGCATCTTTGGGGCTGTCCCAAGCCAGCTGCCAAATCCAAAGCAGGCTGTCGTTGGCGTCATCGGTAAAAAGCCGCAGTCGGTCGCCGCCCCAGCCAGGGTTCACGAAGGACGTCGCAAGCTGTGTTTCGAGATGCTGGCGCAGATAAAATTCGCCTACAGGATTGTCATACACCGGCCGCCAATCGCCGCCGATGACCGCGTGGGGGTCGGGCAGATGAACTTCTATCGGAAAGTCGCCGTCCAGATAACTTCGGGGATGGAGGATATGTTCGGTTGTTTGCGGCGGATTTTCCTGAAAGGCGCGGTCAACGCCTGCCCATCCCAATTCCCTGACGATATAGTCGGCAAATTTCCGGCCCGCTTCATAGGGGAACATAAACCACTCTTCAATGATAGTGGGGATATTTTCGGCGGCCGGCCGACTGCTCATCTCGATTTCAGCTTGCAAAGCCATCTCGGCTAAGGCCCGCGAGTCTATGTCCTGCGCCAGCCGGTCGAAATAATCGAAAGTGACCTTGCTGGCATCGCCTTCAATCAGCGCGTCCATCGCCAGCTGAAAATCATAATTGCCCGATTCGCCGGCGTGGTCGAGCAGCGCCTCTAGGTCATAATGCTGGTCTTGCAGGGCGTGGGCGAATTCGTGGGCATAGGTCAGGCTGTCCCATGGCGGCAGTTCATCGCTGGCGTCCTGTTCGGAGTCCAGAATGATGGTCATCTCATCGGTTTCGGGGTCATAATAGCCGACGACGCTGGCGGCCAGGAGATTAAAGTAGGCCGCTTCCAAATCCACATCCGACTCGATCAAATCCAGGGCGCGGTAAAACCTTAGGCCGTCGGCGGCGTCTTCATCGGAAAAGTCCGCTTCAAACCGCGCGGCAAGCTCGGCTTCGTATTCTTTTGGAGGCTGAATGTTCAGCGCAGAGTCTTTCAGCGGTTTAAGCTGGCGGATGTCGATGACGGCGGCTTCAATGGCTTCGATTTCGATCAGGCAGTATGCACAGCGATTAAGCACGGCGACGACGGCGGCCGCCGCCAGCAGTATGAAGATCAGAATCAAAGCGGCTTTTTTGCGCTGGGTGGTATCCATAGTATTTGCCGCGCCACGGTTAATGGTCCAGGTTCAAGAGCGCCAAGGCGACGGTTGGGTCGGCGGCGTAGGTGATGCGCGTTTCGGTTTCGCTGATGTGTCTAAAGCAGTGCGTCTCATCGGCCGTCCAGCAGGGTCCGTCTCCGTCCAGGTCATAGCGCTGATTGAGGAATATGCGGTAACTGCGGTTAAATTCATTGGCGTCTCTGGGGCTGTCCCAAGCATGCTGCCAAATCCAAAGCAGGTCGCCGCTGGCATCATCAGTAAAAAGCCGCAGTCGGTCGCCGCCCCAGCCATTGGTCGCGAGGGGCGCCGCAAACAGATGTGTTTCGAGATGCTGGCGCAGATAAAATTCGCCTACAGCATTGTCATACACTGGCCGCCAGCCATCGCCGATGACCGCGCTAGTGTCGGGCAGACTGACCTCTATCGGAAGATCGCCTTCCAGGTAGCTTCGGGGATAGAGGATATGCTCGGTGGTTTGCGGCGGATTTTCCCGAAAGGCGCGGTCGATGCCCGACCAGCCCAGTTCTGTGACAACGTAGGTGACAAAGTTTAGGCCGGCTTCATAGGGGAAGACAAACTCCTCTTTGATGATGGCGGGGATGTCGTCCTCGCTTTCGTCCGGCTGACTACTCGTTTCGGCTTCAGCTTGGTCAGACGTCTCGGCGAGGACCCGCGGGTCGTTTTCCCATATCAGCCGGTCGAAATACTCGAAAGTGACCTTGCTGGCGTCGCCTTCGATCAGCGCGTCTATCGCCAGCTGAAAATCATAATTGCCCGATTCGCCGGCTTGGTCGATCAGGTCCTCTAGGTCATAATGCTGGTCTTGCAGGGCATGGGCGAATTCGTGGGCGTATGTCATGCTCCCCCACAGCGGCAGTTCATCGTTGGCCCCCTGCTCGGAGTCCAGAATGACGGTCATCTCATCGGTTTCGGGGTCATAATAGCCGCCGACGTTAGTGGTCAGGAAATCAAGGGCGGCGGCGTTTAAGTCCACATCTGACTCGACCAGATCCAGGGCGCGGTAAAATAAAAGGCCGTCGTCGTATTCATAATCCTCTTCAAACCGCTCGGCAAGCTCGGCTTCGTATTCGGCGCGGGTCTGAATGTTCAGCGCGGCGTCTTCCAGCCGCTCAAGCTGGCGGATCTGGATGACGGCGGTTTCGATGTCGGCAAGCTGGGTCGACAGGCATGATGTGCATTGGCTAAACGCGCCGCCGGCCATCAGCAGTATAAAAATCAGAATCAAAGCGGATTTTTTGTGCATGAGGGATTCTCTTTTGCTGTCAATGTCTGTGATGATACCCTATATTCCCGATTTTTGACACTTGGGTATAATAAAACCGATGGCCAGCCAGCGCGAAAGGATGAACGATGTCGGAGAATTACGCCATTTTGATGCCGTCCGAACCGAGCAAAGACCAGAGATCGCGCTTGGGGTTTTTCATTGACTGGCTGGCGCAGACCAACCGCGCCTGGCATCACCCTGATTTGGCGGCTTACCGCGATTATCTGCTGACGGACCGGCGGCGAATTGACAAGCGGGGGCGGACGGTTCATGCGCCGCTGGCGCCGCAGACGGCGCTGGCGCATCTGACGACTATTCGCGGGCGGTATCAGGAACTCACCCGCAGCAATGAAGTCCGCGAGCGGCTGTATGATATGGTGAACCCGGATGATTCCGAAGCGGAACAAAGCGCGATGGTGAATGAGTATTTTGTGCGGATGCTCAATGATATTCATCCGACGGCGGCGCCGATCAAGCTGATTGAAAAGCAGGACAGCGCCGACAGCGAGCATCTGCGGCTGAAACCCTATCAAGTTGAGGCGCTGGCGCGGACGCCGGGCATTTCCAGTCTGCGCGGCCGGCGCGATACCGCCTTGATGACGCTGATGGTTTGCACTGGGGTTCGGGCGGTCGAGGCGGCTGATCTGCGGGTGGATGATCTGCGGCAGCGGCTTGGCGGCGAGCTTTCGCTGCGGGTGCGCGAGGGCAAGGGCGGCAAACAGCGTTTGATTCCTTATGGCCCGCTGGAGTGGTGTCTGGTGTATGTGGATGGCTGGATGCAGTCGGCGGGCATCGGGAGCGGGCCTATCTTCCGCGGGATTCGGCGCGGCGGCAAAACCGTGCGGGACAAGGGCATCGGCACGTGGACGGTGAACGATATTATGAACAGCTATCCGATAATGATTGACGGCGACCTGCGTCCGGTCAAGCCGCATGATCTGCGCCGCACGTATGCCCGCAGCGCCTATGATTTTGGCATGGATTTGGAGCGCATTCGGCAGAATCTAGGGCATACCAGCCTGCAAACCACGCAGGCATACATTGGCGAACTGGATGGGGCGCAGCGTCATCCGCCGAGTATGTTCGCGCCGCCCCATGACCGCCGTACCTTGGGGCTGCTGATGGGCGAAACGATTGAATAGGAGGTGATGATGCGATTGTTATTTGCCTTATTGATATTGTTAAGCGGAATCGCGACCTATGCGCAGCGAGAAGTTTATGGACCTGAACATGATGGTATGAATGGCGCGCGGTGGAGCGATGACGGCGCTCAAATCATGACTTGGGGGGCTAGCCCTTATGTTTATGTCTGGCGCGACAGCGATGGCCTGCTGCTGCTTGAACTTGATCACAGCGGGCTGATGGGGATGGCGCCCGACCAGCAATTCGTCAGACGGCACTTTATATCCGATGCCTATTGGACAGCGGATGGCGAAGCGATTATCACACGCGCCTACCCCCAAAATGGCGATTATTATGTTTTGGAACAGGCATGGTCGCCGCAAACAGGCGAACTGCTCTATTCTTATGTGAGTAAAAGGGCTTATTCACACGCCCCTGATATTATTTTGCATCAAATGATAGATGGCACAGATTATGTCGCCAGCTGGACGGACAGCGCAATGATTTTGGTTAATATCAATCCAACGTCAGAAGCAGCTGGCGACGCGCTTGCTGTGATTGATTTTCCCAATTTGGGCATCGGGCAGGTTCGCTGGAATGCGGATCAGTCGGAAGCATTATTGCAGGTTCATTCTGATTGGGAGCGATACTGCGAATTTTGCGCCGCGTGGTTCAATTTGATTGATGTTGATATGGGATCGAACACATTTGGCGAGATTTTGTGGCAGGCAGAGACGACACGCGCGGCAGCTGGTTACATCTGGCATAATTCCGCAGGCCTGCTGGCAGTTCATTCTGACGGTATCGTCGAACTGTGGGATTTGGATAGAAAGTCAGATCGTTTTGGGATGTCCCTGCTCCAGATAAATCTCGAATATGAGTGGTTTCATACAGTGATCTTTGATAAACAGAACATGTGGCTGATTGTTGTCGAGCAGCATAACTTGCATTACATTGAAGGCGGGCATCCAGAGCCGAGGCCCGATTGTATTGAGAAAAACTGCGAATATCATGTGGGTATCTGGGATATTGACATCGAATCGCCCGAATTCGGCACGCGGATTCAGTATATTGCACATAGATACCCGGATGATTTTCCGTCGAATACCGTTGGCTTTAATCAATCTCATACCCAGCTTCACATCAAGACGAAAGCCGTGATTTCGAGGGATCCAAGTATTGTGTTTGAAAAGGAACTGACCGCATACGACTTGACCAGCGGCAAAGTCGATGACCCCACAGACATTGTGACCGAACTGGAGCAGCCCTTCCCGACAAGTCAAAGTTCGTGGGTTGACCTAAGCCATATCGGCGATGATTATTACCCGATAGCGGTTAATCCTGCTGGCGCTAAAGTACTGGCGGTGAGGTGGACTGATGCCTTGACGGCGCTGCATTTTGTTTTTGATCTTGAGACCGGCGAGTGGCTGCTGCCAGCCCCAGCAACTGTTTGCCAGGGCGCGTGGCTGTTTGCCAAGCCAGGCGACTATGATGACCTTTGCCAAAATGATGGCTAAGTCAAAAAACATCGCATCGGTCTAAGGCGTTCCGCGAATGATTATGTTTCGGCCGCGGCTTCGTCGGCGGGGATGTCGAGGGCGATGGCCTGTTGGATCAGGCTGCGGAATGAGGGTTCGGGCAGGGCGCCGGCCTGCATGAAGATCAGCTTGCCGCGCTTGAAGGCGGCGATGGTCGGGATGCTGCGGATTTGGAAGGTCTGGCTAAGGCCGGGGTTCTGGTCGGTATCGACTTTGACGATACGGATTTGCCCGGCGAATTCGGCCGCCAGCTTTTCCAAAATGGGGGCGACCATACGGCAGGGCCCACACCATTCGGCCCAAAAATCAACCAGCACTGGCATATCGTAGGAGGCGGCAATCGCCTCTTGCTCAAAGGTCGAGTCGGTTACGTCAAGCGGCTTGTCGAGCGCGGCTGGGGCGGGTTCGGGTTCAGGTTCAGGCGGCTGGCCGGCGGCTTCTCGCAGGGCGCGGATGGCGCCGGGCAGATCGCTGGCCCAGGGGCGGGAACGGCGCAGAATAACGCCGCCGCCGCAAAGGCCAATCAGCAGCGCCGTATTCTGATAGTTAAAGGTCTGCTTCAAGCGGCTGCTGTTCGCCGGGTTGAGTTGGGCAAAGACAATCCCCTTCTCTTCGGCGGCGGCGTTGTCAAAGGCGGTTTTGAAGTCGCTGCGGAGTTTGTCGCTGCCGGTGGTGATGAGTATAAGCGCGCCGCCTTTGCCGACAGTATAGGCAAAATTGGCATCAGTGACCGCTGCAATCGTCATGTCATATCCTTGTTCTTTGCTGTTCATTCTTATAAAGAAAGACGCGGCGCGGTGAGCGAACCTTACCGGCGGGCTATCCCGCCAGACTCTCGATGTATTCCAGGCTTTGGTGGCGGAAATAGGAATTGTAGAGGCTGGCATAGTGGCCGCCGATGGCCATTAGCTGGTCGTGGGGGCCGGATTCGATGATTTCGCCATGGTCAAGGACGATGATGCGGTCGGCGTGCTGGATGGTGGACAGGCGATGGGCGATGACAATCGAGGTGCGGCTGCCGAGCAGGGTATCGAGGCCTTCTTGGATGAGTGTTTCGGTCAGCGGGTCGACGCTGGCGGTGGCTTCGTCGAGGATGAAGATGGCGGGGTCTTGCAGCAGGACGCGCGCAATCGCCACCAGCTGCCGCTGACCCATGGACAGGCTGGCGCCGCGCTCGCCGACGGGCGTATCCAGCCCTTCCTGCAAGCTGACCAGCCAATCGCCGCGGCCGACCTGATTTGCGATGTCGATGACCTCGGCGTCGCTGGCGTCGGGGCGGCCATAGCGGATATTGTCCATAACGGCGCCGTCAAACAGGAAAGGCGTTTGCGTGACGACGCCCAGCTTGGAGCGATAGGATGGCAGGTTGAAGCGGCGGATGTCCTGGCCGTCAATCAGCAGGCGGCCGCCCTGATATTCATAGAAGCGGTTGATCAGCTTGGCGATGCTGGATTTGCCTGATCCAGTATGTCCGACCAGGGCCAATGTTTCGCCGGGGCGGATATTGAGGCTGAAATTTTGCAGGACAGGTTCGCCTTCTTTGTACCAGAAATCCATGTTTTCGAATTGGATGGCGCCGCGCAGGTCGGCGACGGGCTCATCGGCTTCCTGTGTCACTAGCGGCTGGGCGTCGAGGAGGGCGAATACTCGTTCGCCGGCCGCTAGGCCAAGCTGGAACTGGCTCCAAAAGGAGGCGATGCTGGTCAAGGGAAACCAGATCATGCCCATGCCCTGAATAAACAGAAACCATTCGCCGGCGGTTAGCACGCCCTGCTGTCCCAGATTGATGCCGAACCAGACTACGGCGGCGACGCCGACGCCGGCAATCGTCACTAGGATGGGGAAGATGCTGCCGAAGACGAAGTTGTTGATGCGCTCGACTTGATAAAGCTGCTGATTGACGGCGTTGAACTCGTCATAGATCATCTGCTCGCGGCGGAAAGATTTGGCGACGCCGATGCCGCTGATGGATTCTTGGATGTGGGCGTTGACGGTGGCCAGCTGGCGGCGAGAATTAGTGACGGTGCGGCGGGCAATCGTTCGAAACTTGAGGGCGGTATAGCTGATAAAGGGCATAATCGCCAGCACAACAAGCGCCATTTGGATGTTGACGGTGAAGAGATAGATGAGGAGCAGGATGACCAGGAGCAGCTGGCTCATCAGGTTGATGGTCAGGCGGACGGTTTCTGAAAAGGCTTGGGTGTCGGACAGGACGCGGCTGACGATTTTGCCGGTTGGGTATTGGTCATAGAAGGACATATCGCGTTCGGTGACGGCATTGAAGGCGTCTTGGCGCAGGTCCAGGGTAACGTCGCCGACGGCTTGGGCGGCGAACCACTGGCGGACTAGGTTGGCGATCCAGCCGCCGCTGGCAATCACCGCCAGCAGCAGCGCGGCGCTGATGGGGACAAAGGCTTCGGGCGAGAACTGAAGCTGGTCTATCGCTGTCGAAACGACAATCGGCAAAGCCAAGTTCGCCAGCGAGCTAAGGAAGACGACGGCTGACACCAGCAGCATTTTCATTAGATGCGGGCGGAAGTATCCCAAGATGCGCTTGACCAGTTCGAGGTCGGAATAGCTGCGGTCGTAGGATTCGGACTCCAGTCCGTCCATAATAAAGCCCATGCGGTTTCTCCTTATCCAGTGACGGCGGCTTGGGCCGGCTCATAGCGGGCGAAGATGCGGCGATAGTGGGGCGAAAATCGGAGCAGTTCGTCGTGCGATCCGTTGGCGATCACCCGTCCATTTTCCAATACGATGATGCGGTCGGCCCAGCGAATTTGCGATAGTCGGTGCGTGATTAGAATAGTGGTGCGGCCTTCTTGGGCGCGGCGCATCGCTTTTTGGATTTCGTCTTCGGTGGCGCTGTCGATGGCGCTGGTCGAATCGTCCAGAATGAGGATGCGCGGCTGGGTTAGGAAAGCGCGCGCCAAGGCCAGCCTTTGCCGCTGCCCGCCGGAAAGGGTTACGCCGCGCTCGCCAATCACGCTGTCATAGCCGTCGTTGAAGTTCAGGATGAAGTCGTGGGCCTGGGCCTCTTTGGCGGCGTGTTCGACGGCGGCGCGCGTGGCATCTTGGACGCCAAAGGCGATGTTGTCGGCGACTGAACGCGAAAACAGGAAGATGTCCTGCTCGATTTTGCCCATCTGCGAACGGAGTCGGTCGAGGTTCCAATGGCGGACGTCGATGCCATCGATAAGCACGCGCCCTTCGTTCACGTCGTATGTGCGGGTGACCAGCTGCGTCAGCGTCGATTTGCCCGACCCCGTTTGCCCGACAATGGCGACGGTTTGGCCGGGATCGACTTTGAATGAGATGTCTTCCAGGATGACTTTGCTGCCAAACTTGAATGTGACTCGGTCAAACTCAATGGCGCCATCGACGTCGGCGCCGTGGCCGGCCTGGTTTTCGTCGATGTCGGATGTCTGCTCAATGAGTTCAAGGATGCGGCCGGCGCCGGCGATGCCCAGCTGAATCAAGCTGATGGAAAACAGGGAGATAAACACTGGGAAGCGCAGAACGCCCATTAGGCCGGTGACGGTGATGATGTCGGGTATTGTCAGGATGCCGCGGTCGTATAGGTTAAGCGCGTGCAGGAACATCAGCCCAAAAGCGATGCCATACATCAGCAGCGGCAGATAAGCGGCCTCGATTTGCCCTTGCCGCACAAAATAATCGCGGAACTTTTTGGCGTTGCGGCGGAACTTCTGCCGCTCTTCGACTTCTTGGGCGGCCACCTTGACAATTTCGATGCCGCTGATGGTCTCTTCCAGCCGCGTATTGAGGATGCCATACTGTCGGCGCTGGTCAATCACGACTGGGGACAAACGGCGGACATAGCGGCGGACAACAACGATATAGCTCAAGACGAACAGGGTCGGCACCAGCAGCATTTCCAGATGAACGGTGGCGATGAAGGCAATCGGCACAGCAAAGCCCAGCACCATTTCAAAGATGAACATAAGGCCCGGCCAGATGACGGCGTTCAGCTGACGCACATCATCGGTCGCCCGCGCCATAATATCGCCGACGCGCTGCTGGTCGTGGAAGGTTTGGCTTTTGCCCAGCAGGCTGACATACAGTTCGTGGCGGGCGTCGCGCTCAACGCGGGTGCCGAGGACGACCATCGACAGCGAGCCGATCATATCACCGATGCCATCCCATGCTGACGTGATTAGAACGGCGAGGCTGACGCCAATGACGGCGGCGGCATCACCGCCCTGGAGGATGAGGTCGGCGCCGTGGCCAAAGAAAATCCGCGCGGCTGAAAAGGCGACGTAAGCTGTCAGGCAGCCCAGCAGCCCGCCGACAAAATAGAGCCAGTGTTCGCGGCAGTGCGAGATGATCCAGCGAACGGCGGTTGAGCGATTGTACTGGCGCAGGCCGGCGATGGTGAATTCGCTTTTGTGAGTCAATGCGGACTCCTGCAATGTTTTGGATAGAACAAAAGTTCAATAAGGCATTATACACGGCTTCGATTTTGTGCAAAGGGTGAGTCTGGGAAACTGGTCGGGAGTTCTAATTTGCTTGACAGCGGCGTCAAGAATCGCTTATGATGGAAACAGCGATGTTTATGATTTGAGGGGGGATAATCATTATGGACAGCATGAATAGTATTTCACTCGGCGCTGGGGCGCTGTTTCAAGTTGCTGTGATTGCGTCGTTCACGATTATTGGCATCATCGCTGTTTTGCGAAGCCGTTTGGAGCCGCTGGCGGCGGTGCTTTGGCTGGCCTTTTGCGTGCTGGTGCCGATTATTGGCGGGCTTTGCGCCATCATTTATTTTGGACGGCGGTCAAGGCAAGCGAAAAGGAAGTCAAACGCGCCTTGATGATTGGCCCATCCTTTTTGCTGTGTCATAAGCGGGGCATTCATGGCCGAAAGCATCCCGATATTCAAGCCAAAAGGCGACGGGCATCAGTTCGCGATGATGAGTGACAGCTGTTCGGGCGTGCCACGCGCGCCGCATGAAACGACCTTCAGGCAGGTTAATCATGTGATTCAAAGATTGGCCGAGCCGCCGCAGTTCATCTGCTTCCCCGGCGATGAAATCATGGGGCTGACGACTGACCCTGATGTTTTGCGGCGACAGTGGGCGCATTTCTTTGAGCATGAGATGGCCTGGCTTGACCGCGCCGCGATCCCGCTTTATCACACCACTGGCAATCATACGGCTTATGATGTGATGAGCGAGGGCATTTTCCGCCAGGCAATGGCGCATCTGCCGCGAAACGGCGCGCCAAATCAGCGCGGCCTGTCGTATTTTGTGCGCCGCGCCGACTTGCTGATGATCTTTGTCCACACCCTCTGGTCAGGGCTGGGCGGCGAAGGACATGTTGAAACCGAATGGCTGGAGCAGGTATTGGCGCGCTATGCCGATGTCAAGCATAAGCTGGTCTTCGGTCATCATCCCGTCTGGGCGGTCAACGGCTATTTTGGCGATTGTCAGCGGCAGATCGAGCGTCAAAACGGACAGCGTTTTTGGGATGCGCTGGCGCGGCATAATGCGCTGGCTTATGTTTGCAGTCATATCCTGGCCTTTGATGTCCAGGCGCGGCAGGGCGTCTTGCAAATCTGCACGGCTGGGGCGGGAACGGCGCATCGAATGCCGCCCGATGTCGAGTATCTGCATCTGGTGCAGGCGGCGCTGGATGATGAGGGTCTGCGCTTTCAAGTCTTGGATCGACAAGGATGCGTGCGCGAATGGCTGCGCTGGGGATGGCGGCTGCCATCTGCCGATACCTGGACGGCCTTTGCGCCGCAGAGTTTGCCGAATGACTGCCTGCAAGATGTCCAGACGGCGCGTCTGATCGTCTGGGACATTTCGGGACGGCTGGCCGATGATTATGCGCCGCGGATGTTCCTTTGCGCCGAGGCCGCCGATGATGCGCTGCCGTATCTTTGGCTGGGCGCCGCTGGGCCTGGCCGCCGTCTGATGCTGTCGCTAAGTCCACAGCCGAATCGCAGTCCGCACAGCTGGCATGGCCCTTCGCTGCCGGCGGGTCATTTTCGCATTCAGTTTGCCCTGCACAGCGGCATGGGGCCGGGCGGCCTGTTGTGGCGCTGGGATGATGAAAGCCCGTGGTCAAGCCTGGCCGGCGCATCACATTGGGGCGTCGAACGGCTGAAGTGGCCGCATGACTGGACGACTGGCGAAGGCTTGCGCGTGAACTGGCATCATGTTTCCTATGCGCTGGCTGATTTTTTGGGCTGAAACTGATATATCAAAGAGGGCGGTTTATGGAGGCGATACTTTCGGCAGTGCGCGATGCGGTCAAACTCTGCCGCCGCGTGCAGACGGATTATCTAAAGGCCAATGTCAAAGGCGAAGAGCCAGTTACGATTGCTGATTACGGCTCGCAGGCGATTATCTGCCGCGCCTTGCAGCAGCATTGCCCCGACGATGGAGTCGTTGCCGAAGAATCAGGTCGGCAATTCTTGGCATTGGTTCCAGCCGAACAGCGGGCCGCTGTGCTGGGGATTCTGGCCGAGATTTTGGGGCAGTCGGTCAGTGAAGCGCAAGTCGTCGCCTGGCTGGATTTTGGCAAGGGCAAGTCGAGTCGCCGCACCTGGGTAATCGACCCGATTGACGGCACGCGCGGCTTTATCGCGCGGCGGCATTATGCGATTGCCTGCGGGCTGCTGATAGACGGAACTGTCGCCGAAGGGATTGTCGCCGCGCCGGGCTATGATGAGCATGGCGCCTTGTTTTATACGCGGGATGGGGCGGCCTGGCGGACGTCGCTGGTCGGGGGCAGAGGCGAAAAAGTGACCGTCTCGCAGCGGCGCGGCGCGCATGAATTCGTGGCGGCGCAGAGCTTTGAAAAACGTCACGCCAGCAAATCGCGCATGCGGCGGGCGCGTGAACTCGCCGGCTTGGGAAGCGCGCGCGTCAGAGAACTGGACAGCATGGAAAAGTACGCGCTGGTGGCTTGCGGCGATGCTGATTTGTATATGCGGCTGCCGCCGGCGGGATCGAGCTACGCCCATAAAATCTGGGATCATGCGGCTGGGACGGCGCTGGTGCTTCAGGCCGGCGGCCAAGTGACCGATCTGGACGGCAGTCCGCTTGATTTTTCACAGGGAGAGTCGCTGCCGAACGTCGGTATGATCGTCAGCAATGGCCAGCATCACGACCGCATCATCGCCGCTGTCCAAAAGGCAATGGCCGAATAATCAAACGGCAATAGGTTGACGACTGGCAGTCAGGGCCGCATAAACGTCAATCACTTCGTCCATGACGGCCTCCCATGACTGCGTTTCGGCATAGGCGCGGGCTTGCTGGCCCATCTGTCGCATACGGCCGCGGCTTTGAGCGATTTTCCGCACGCCGGCCACCAGCTTATCGACGTCGCCGCTGTCAAAGACATAGCCGGTTTCGCCTTCGCTGACGACATCGGCCACGCCGCCGACGCGCGCTGCGACCACTGGCAAACCGGCGGCCATGGCTTCCATCACCACCAGTCCAAAGGTTTCCAGGCGCGAAGGAAAGACGAAAATATCAGCGCTGGCATAGGCTTGCGACAAACGTTCGCCGCGCAGGTATCCCATGAACGTGACCGGCAGGCCGGCGAAATGCGCTTCAAGATAAGGACGGGCAGGGCCATCGCCAATCGCGGCCAGGCGCGTGCCAGGCAGCTGTTCCAGGACGGGGCGGATATGTTCGATTTGCTTTTCATCAGACAGACGTCCAACATAAAGCAGAACCGTATCGTTCGTGTGGCCCTCCGTCATTTCGCGCCGCATCGCCTTTGAGCGAAAACGAGGGTGAAAACTTTGAGCATCAACACCGCGCCGCCACAATCCAACGTTATCGATGCCCAGTCGGCGCATTTGCGATTGAACCAGCCGCGACGGCGCCAGACTGCAATCGGCCCAGTTGAAGATGTTCCGCGTCAGTTCATCCAGCAGCGGCCGCGTGAAGCCGAAATCGAGCAGGCCAAATTTGAACTGATTCGCCAGCCGCGCATAATCGAGATGAAACGAAGTCACGGTCGGCACGTCCATCCATTTGAGCATCGCCATCGCTGGAATGCCGGTCATCATCGGGTGGAACAGATGCGCGACATCGGGATGAAAGGCCGCCAAATCGCGGTAGACGTCCAAAGTGGCGAAGCCCATACGCGCCTCTGGATAAAGCGGAAAGGCAAGACTCGGCAGACTCCGTATCGGCACGCCATGATAGCTGCGGCTTTCCCCATAGCGCGGCGCAATAACCATCGCCTCAATGCCCCGCCGCGACAGATGATCCAGCAGCAGGCAGATCACTTTGACGATGCCATCGACCTTGGGCAGAAAGGTTTCGGTGATAATGGCGACTCGCATAATGCGCTGATTGTACCACAGCCAGCCGTTGAGGTCACGCTTGCGCCGGGACATCGCGCTTGTGAATCCGCCCGTTCCGCCTCTATAATAAGGTATCCCTGTCGGCATAAAAACCTTGAGATGAGCATGACCGCAAAAGATATGCGCCTTGACGACATTGACATCGACGACCGCTCGCCAATGGAGACCCTGCCTTATTGGGCGCGGGCGACCAACCCCATCGTCCGCCGTCATCTCGGCTTGTACTGGCGCACCCTGCCGCCCGAATTCGAGCCGATTCTGTATATCACTGGCTTTTGGGTCGCGGCCCTGCTGGCGGGGATCGTCCTGCCTTTCATTACCGACTTGGCGACCACAGTCATTGTGGTATCAATTCTGGTCATTCCAGTCGGGATGCTGTTTTATCTGCGCGCGCTGTTTTCGATTGCGGCCAATTCAGCCGCGGCGATGTCAGATGAAATCCGCAGCAACACCATGCAGCTGCTCATGTCGACGCCGATGTCGCTGGATCAGATTTTTCTGGGCAAGGCGGCGGCCGCCATCTGGCGCAAAATGGATGATTTGGTCATGATTGTACACGGCGCGGCCTTGTTTGGGCCGCCGCTGATGATCATGCACTACGCCAGCCTCTTCCCCCTGCGTGATTCGGGCCTCCTGCCCTATGTTCTGATTGTCGCCCTGTCGCTGGTGTCATTGGCGCGGCTGGTTTTGGAGCCGGTGATGTTCGGCATCATTGGCGTCGGCATTGGCGCGTTTGTGCCGTTCCGCAGCGCGGCGATGACCTCGTCAGTGGCGGTGGTCGGCTTTTATTTTCTGCTGATGATCATGCTTCAGCGTTTGGGCTTGCAGTTTTTGCAGACGGCGCTGGAAGTCGAGTCGGCCGGCCTGACACCCGCGCTGGCGGCGAGTCTGTCGCTGCTGGCGCTGACTGAACTGCTGCTGCCGGTCGCGCTGCCCTATCTGCTGATTCGTTTCATTATGCGCGCGCTTGGGCGGCATATTCGGGAGAATTGAGAGGACAAAAATGAAGAACAAACTCTATTATGGCGACAACCTCGATGTCCTCCGCAGCCGCGAATACTTTCCCGATGACTGCGTCGACCTGATTTACCTTGACCCGCCTTTCAACAGCAATCGCAATTACAATGTGCTGTTCAAATCGGAAGGCGGCGCCGACAGCCCAGCGCAAATCACCGCCTTTGATGACACTTGGCATTGGGGCGAAACGGCCGAGGCGACCTATGATGATTTGATTATCCACGCGCCAAGCCAGGTTTCGACCGCAGTTGAAGCGCTGATGAACCTCATTCAGCGCAATCAGATGATGGCGTATCTGGTGATGATGACGGCGCGCCTGGTCGAACTGCATCGCGTCCTCAAGCCGACGGGAAGCCTGTATCTGCACTGCGACCCGACCGCCAGCCACTATCTCAAAATCGTACTTGATGCGATCTTCGGAACTGAAAATTATAGAAACCACATCACCTGGAAAAGGACAAGCTCACATAACAACGCCAAAAAATGGGGCCCAATCTCCGACAATATCCTGTTCTATACGAAAAGCGATGATTTTACGTGGAACATCGTTTATCAACCGTATGAGCAGGCATATCTCGACAGCTTTTATCGCTATGAAAACGAAAGAGGACGATATCGACTTCAGGGGTTAACAGGTCCGGGAACGACTCAAGGTGATTCAGGAAAGCCTTGGCGTGGAGTTGATCCAACAGATTCAGGGCGACATTGGGCAGTGCCAATGGTTTCACTTCAAGAAGCGTATCCTAACCGTGATTTGTCGGCGCTCTCGGTGCAAGAGCGGCTGGATTTGCTGGATGCCGCTGGACTTGTATATTGGCCGCCACGCGGCAAGATGCCACAGCAAATTCGTTATTTGGATGAATCAAAAGGTGTTCCGATACAGGAAGTCATTACCGATATTCGCCCGCTCGGCGCGCGTGCCAAAGAACGTCTTAGCTATCCCACTCAAAAGCCACTGGCGCTGCTGGAACGGATCATCCTGGCCTCATCAAACGAAGGCGATCTCGTGCTGGATCCCTTCTGTGGCTGTGGCACCGCGAATGCCGCCGCTCATAAGCTGGGCCGCCGCTGGATTGGCATTGACATTACCCACTTGGCAACTTCCCTGCAAAAGTATCGCCTGGCCGATATGTTCGAACTGGTTTCAGGGACGGATTATGAGGTCATTGGCGAGCCGACGACAGTCGAAGGCGCGCGGGCTTTGGCGCAGGATTCAGCCAATGATGGCCGCTATCAGTTTGAATGGTGGGCCTTGTCGCTGCTGCGCGCCAAGCCAGTCGGTGGAAAGACAGGTTCGCGCAAGGGCAGAAAAGGCGCCGACAAGGGCATCGACGGCATCATCAGCTTCTTTGACGAGGATGACAAAGGCCGCAAAAAGCCGCGAAAGGTGATTGTGCAAGTTAAGTCAGGAGCGGTCAAATCGGGCGACATCCGCGACTTGAAAGGCACGATTGAACGCGAAAAGGCGGTCATCGGCGTCTTCATCACCTTAGAAAAACCGACGGCGGCGATGAGCAAAGAGGCGCTTGCGGCCGGTTATTATGAATCGCCGCGCTGGGGCCGGAGATACCGTCGTCTGCAAATTCTGACGATTGGCGATTTATTTGGCGGCGCGTCGGTCGATATGCCGCCGCAGTATGGCGCGCATCGTCGGGCCGAACGTTACAATCCGACAACGGTCAGCACAGAAGGCAAGGCGCAGAAGGATATGTTTTAGTGTTTTGGCCGCTGGTGTGCCGAAGAAAGAATGATGAGCGTTGAGGCAAACCAAATGAATGGAACAAATGAATTAGAAGAACTTAAGCATTATATCACGCGGATCTTTACATCTGGTGATGCAGAGGAATTAAGAGAGGATTGCTTGAACTTAATTGCCCACTCATTGGCAAAGGAAGCAACGCTCGATCCTCGAGTCGAGGGTCACGTCTTCTGTACACACAATTTTTATCGTTTTGTATTCTTTCGTTTTAGAGACAAGAAGCTCAATGAAGTTGCAGTACGGTTGTTTATCCAAGTATGGGAAAAATATCAATTGATCCAAAAGAATGAAAAAATTTTCATATATGGCGATCCAGTAGCAGGTGTCTTATCAGACATCTTTAATGATGAAGGCGATATAGGTGCCGCGATGCGCTGGGTGTTATTACTAGCCGCGTGTGAATTGCTTCGCGGCAAGCTGTCTCCGTCAGTAAGGCAGCGCCTCCTGGAATGGTATGCGCTTCCTGAAGATGCAGTGAATAAACTTAGAAATGTCGGTTGTAACAACCGCAGGCTTGTTGTTGAGGCTGAAGATTGGTCAATTCCCGAAGCATTTGCCGAGGATGTAATTGTAAAGTTTCTCGCAGAGCATCAAGAGTATGGCGTACTATTCGCGCGTCATAACGCTACTGTGAATGAGTTTCCCCTGTCTAAAGTCTATTTCAACAGTCTACTTGCGAAAACGGACAATGCTGAATTGGATGCAGCAGAAAAGGGGAGATCTTTAGAAGATTTGGCAACGTATTTGACGCTGCTCATCCCAGGATGGATTCCAAAACGAAATGTAATGACCCTAAATAACGAATTTGAATCGGACATAGTAGTTTCTAATATAATGCAGGCTGGTAACTTAAATGCGGAATTGTTTGGGCGCAACTTTTTGATTGAATGCAAGAATTGGAAAAAATCTGTAGGAACAGCACAAGTTGGATATTTCCTATACCGTATGCACTTTACTCACACCAAATTTGGCATCATTTTTGCCTATAATGGAATCTCTGGCCAAAATAACGATAATGAGGAAAAACAATCAAAAAGTCTAATTCAACGTGCCTTTAACGAGGATGGAAGTATCTGCATATACATTGATCGCAATGACCTGAATAATATCAAAGACGGAAGAAAATCATTTTGGGCAATGATTTTTGAGAAAGCCAATACTATTCGATTTGGGGATAGTAACTATCGCGCTCATAAATCAAGCCCGTCATAATTATTACGACTTCAGCCAGATATTTTATTTTCCTCCTACCCCTTCACCGCGCCCAAGGTCAGTCCCTTGATAAAATAGCGCTGGAAAAAGATGAAAATGAACAAAGTCGGCAGTGAGCCAATTAGCGAGGCCGCCGCCTGACCGCCCCAGTCAACGCTGTACTGCCCAGTCAGATTCAAGATGCCGACCATGATGGTTTGGCTGTCGGCGCGCTGTGTCAGGATGAAAGGCCACAGAAAATCATTCCAAATCCAGGTGAACTGCAAAGTCGCCAGCACCGCCAGCGCTGGACGAGTCAGCGGCAGCATAATGCGGAGAAATATGAGGTATTCACCGGCGCCGTCAATCAGGGCAGCTTCGCGCAGAGCCTTGGGGACAATCTGAAAAAAGTTCCGCATCACCAAGGTGCAAATCGGAATGCCAAAGGCGGTATGCACGATGATAACCGCCCAAATCGTGTCGTACAAACCGATGTCATTCATCAAGCGGAAAACCGGAATCAAGGCGATCTGCGGCGGCAGGAACATGCCAGCCACAATAAAAACGAAGAGCATGGCATCGCCCCGAAACGAGTATTTGCCCAGCCCATAGCCAGCCAAAGTCCCCAGCGCAATCGAAAAGATACAGGCCGGGACGGTCAGCAGCAGCGAATTTCGCAGGTACAGGCCGAGATTGCCGTCTTCGGGGTCGATGACCTTGATGAAGTTTGTCAGGTTCAGGCTTTCCGGCGGATTCCAATAGCCATTGGCGGCGACTTCAGCAACCGACTTGAGCGAGGTCGCGATGACGCCATACACCGGCAGCATGAAAGCCATCAGCAGCGCCGTCAGCAGCAGATACAGCGCGGCATGGCCGGCCCGCCGCGTCCAGTTCACCGGCCTAGTCATAGAGTTCCTCGGCCGCCGCTGTCTGACGGAAGTAGAAAACGATAATGAGAAGGGTCATCAAGAACAAAATCACCGCCGCCGAACTGCCATAGCCCATTTTGTACTTGCGGAAGGATTCGCTGTACATAAAGACGGCCAGGGTGTCGGAGCGATTGAAGGGCCCGCCTTTGGTCATCACCCAGATAACCTCAAAACTCTTGAGGGCGTTAATGGCGGTCAGCGCCAGCACAACCACCGTCGCCGGGCGCAGCATCGGGATAATTACTTTTCGCAGGGTTTGGATGTAGTTGGCGCCATCGACCCGCGCCGCTTCAATTAATGGCATCGGCACCGAAGTCAAGCCAGCCAGGAAAATGACCATATTCAGCCCGGTCTGCTGCCAGGCCCAGGCGACGAAGACGGCGATCAGGGCGGTATCAGGGCTGGCCAGCCAGGCTTTGGCGAGGTGATCCTGTCCAATCGCTTTCAGGGCGATGTTGATGATGCCCAGCTGCGGACTGTAGACCCAAATCCAGATGATGCCGATGATAATGGGCGAAAGCGCAATCGGCAGATAAAACAGCGACTTGTAGAGGGTGTTGATGAGGCGTTTGCCCTGCAAAGCCAAGGCCAGGCACAGGCCGCACAGGGTGGGGACGGTCATCGCCAGCGCCAGCCAAAGCGCCGTGTTTTTGATGGCGTTGCCAAACAGGCGGTCGGTGAATACTTTTTCAAAGTTCTTTAGGCCGATGAAGTTGAAATCGGCGCCATAGCCGGCCCAATCGGTAAAGGAATACACTAGCGAATTGAGAGTCGGGAAGATGACGAAAGCCAGATAAACCAACATCGGCAAAAGCAGGAAGCTGGCGGGTGTCATCCATTTATAGCGCCGCGGCATAAGACGTTCTCGCTGGATGATGACAGGGAACGGCGGGGACACCATGACAGCATCCCCGCGGCGGTGGTTGAAGCCAGATTATTCGGCCAGCGCGGCGAATTCAGCGGCGGCATCTTCCTGCACGCGCGCCAGCATGGCTTCATAATCGCCCGGATTCGCCATAAATTCCGAGAAGGAGTTCAAGCCGACTTCGGCAACTGGCGGCGGCGTCGCCAAATCATAGTTGAAGGCGAACACCGGGTCAGCTGCGATTTCGGCGGCGATGCGGGCGACGACATCATTGTAATTGCTGGTGTCGACCAGCAGGCTCGGCGCCAGATTGCCGGCGCCTTCGGCAAAGGCCAACTGGATTTCCGGGTTGGTCAGATGGACGAGGAAGGCTTTGGCGGCATCAGCGTTGGCGGCGTCAGCGGCGACGACAAAGGTGTCAATCGGGCCCAGTGAAGCCCGCGGCACATCGTCGTCGATGGTCGGGAATGAGAAGTAATCAAAGTCCTCGCCGGCCGTCATGTCCAGCGCGGCGTAATGCCCGCCGATCCAGGTGCCCATCAGCGTCATGGCCGCTTCGCCATTGGCGACATGATTGGCGGCCTCGTCCCAGTCATAGGCGTTGGCATCGGGATAGAAATAACCGGCCTGCACCAGGTCATTCCACAGACCGAATGCCCGCGCGACTTCGGGGTCAGTGTACGAAGCCTCGCCGTTCATCAGCTGACTGCGATAGTCATTGCCAGCCGTGCGGAGCAGAATCATATCAAACCAGAACTGCCCCGGCCAACGGTTGATCGAACCCAAGGCGAAGGCCGGAATGCCAGCGTCCTTGAACGATTCGGCGACGGCGACCAGTTCATCCCAAGTCGTGGGAACTTCAGCGCCGACCTGCTCAAAAAGCGCCGTGTTGTAGAACATCCCGACCCAATGCAAGGTCAGCGGAACGGCATACTTGGCGCCGTCATAGGTTACGGCGGTGTCAATGACAGCTTGGGGGAATTGCGAATCCATGTCGTTCGCTTCCCAAGTGTCATCAATGGATTGCAGGCGGCCGCCATCGACGATGAACTGAATCCGCGCGCCGGCCCAATAGCTGAAAGCATCTGGCGGATTGCCGCCGGCCAGCTGGACTAGAATCGAGGTCTTAAATTGTTCATGGTCGACTGGGCTGGCTTCGCGGTTGAGTTCCGGGTTTTCGGCGACGAAGCTGTCGATGATGTCTTCAATGTATTCGCCGCCAAAGCCGCCGAAGTAATGCGAAACGATGAAATCCCCGCTTAGGTCATCCTGCGAAAAGGCGGCTGTGACCGAAAGCAGCGCCGCCAAAATAAGCAGCAGACGAATGGTCAGGTGTTTGTTCAGCATGGTGCGTTCTCCTCATATCACTTGAAATTTAAGGAAATGTAGCCCGTTTTTCCAATAAGCGCCTCCCGAAAATGACATGACTTTCACGAAAAAGACGAATATCATGGACTGTATGTTGCTTAATATACAACAGTGTTTTATAATTGTCAAATAGATAAGCAGAATCTTGTCTAATTTGCAGCGGCATACAGTGAGACGACGCGTATGGCAGAGATACAATCGCTGGCCAAGGGCCTTAAAATCCTGAATTTGCTGGAGCATTCCCGGCAGGGCATGGGCACCACCGAAGTTGCCAATCAGCTTGATATTGACAAAAGCAGCGCCTCGCGCCTGCTGCATACCTTGGCGAACTATGGATTTGTCGAGCAGGACGAGGCGACGGCGCGCTACCTGCTTGGCCCGCAGCTTGTGACTCTGGGACAGCGCTTGCTCAATCGGATTACCCTGCGCGATCATGCGCGGCCTTATCTGTATGAACTGGTCGACAAAACCGGGGAATGCGCGCACTTGGCCATCCAGGCGCAGCGGCAGGCTTTGTACATTGACCAAGTGGAATCGACGGCGGCCTTGCGCGTTGAATCCGAGATCGGCACGCTGGCGCCGCTTCACTGCACCGCGCTGGGCAAGACGCTGCTGGCCTTTGGCGAAGTCCGAATTCCCGATGAGCTTCAGCCCTACACCCGCCGCACCGTCGCCGACCGCTCCAGTTTGGCGGCGCAGCTTGAGCAGACCCGCAAACGCGGCTATGCGATTGATGATGAAGAGTATAATTATGGCGTCCGCTGCGTGGCGGCGGCCGTCTATGATCATCAGGGCAAGCTGGTCGGCGCGGTTGGCATCAGCGGGCCGGCCGGGCGGGTTACACTGGAGCGCATTGATGAATTCGGCGCGGTGGTCAAGGGCGTCGCCGGCGCTTTATCAGCCCGTTTGGGCTATGAGGCCCGGCCAGAATAAAACCAATTCGGGTATGGCAACCTTGTTGCGCCATGCACAACAGGAAGATGAGCGAGGACATATTGATGACAAAAATATCGATCAGTTTGGGACAGATGAATGTGAAGCGCGGTCAGGCAGAAGCGAACCTCCGCACAGCCGAGAGTTTGATTGCCGAAGCGGCGCGGCGCCAATCGCAGCTTATTATTTTGCCAGAGTTGTGGTCGAGCGGCTATGACCTGGAAAATGCCGCCGCCCACGCCGACGAACTGGACCAAGGCCTGTTTGCCAAGCTGTCCCAGCTGGCGGCGCATCATCAGATTGCCATTGTTGGGTCGATCTTGGAGCGGCGCGGCGAGTCCGTCGCCAACACCGCCCCCTACTATTCGGCGGACGGTCGTCGGCTGGGGGTTTATCGCAAAATTCACCTGTTCCGCCTGTTTGATGAAGACAAGTGGCTGGTCGAAGGCGACGCGCCGACGGCGCTGGATCTGCCGTGGGGGCCGACGGCCTTGACGATTTGCTATGACTTGCGCTTTCCAGAGTTGTACCGCCGCTGCGCGGTTGAGCATGGGGCGAAGCTGATTGTCGTTTGCGCCGAATGGCCGCTGGTTCGGCTGGCGCACTGGCGGACGCTCCTCATGGCGCGCGCCATTGAGAACCAGTGTTTTGTGGCGGCGGTCAATGCCTGCGGCGAGACGGGCGGGACTGTGTTTGGCGGCCATTCGATGGTCATTGATCCCTGGGGGAAGGCGGCTGTCGAGGCCGGCGAGGATGAGCAGCTGCTGACGGTCGAGATTGACCTTGATGAGGTCGACCGCGTGCGGCGGATGATTCCAGTATTTGAAGACCGCCGCCCGGATGCTTATTCGCGTTGAGGAGAATGGAGTCAAAAGGATGGTTATCGACAACGGCCCGCTCGGCCAAAAAGCCGTCTTGAATGACCGCTTTGGGCATGATATAATGAAGCTGTGGATACATACTCAGCCAGCGAAGTCAAACTATTCGTCTGTTTCTCATACAGCGCATTTTCCTCGACAAATTGATGTGGATTTGACCAGGAGCATGGACTTCCTGGTTGAGCGTGTTGTCCGTTATAGCTAAAAATCGCGGGGTGAGAATTGAGTATCCAGGAAATTGAAATGGAGGATGTCGCTTTTGTCGACCTGCTCGACGAATATGCCTATCAGATGCCGCAGCGCGGCCAGATATTGGAGGCGACGGTGATTGATGTCGATGCCAGCGAGATTTTGCTGGATGTTGGCCTCAAGCGCGACGCTGTGGTCACGCGCAAGGATCTGGTTCATCTGGACGACGCCGTGCTGGAAAAACTGGCGCCCGGCAAGCAAACGCTGGTCTGTGTATTGCAGCCCTTCAGCCAGAGCGGCCAACTGGTGGTGTCGATCAACAAAGCGCTTGAACTTGAAGATTGGCAGCAGGCCCAGGACTTGATGGACAAGCAGGAAACCGTCAGCGTCACTGGCATCGGCAGCAACCGCGGCGGCCTCCTGGTTCGCTTTGGCCGGCTGCAAGGCTTTATCCCCAATTCGCATATCCATGCCAGCAAAGGCAGCTTTGAAGGCGTAGAGCTGCAAGTCAGGGTGATTGAAATCGAACGGCAGCGGAATCGCTTGGTATTTTCCGAACGCGAAGCCGCCTTTGCCGAAAAGCGCAGCCGCATGGAACAGATGAAGGTCGGTGATGAAGTCGTCGGCAAGGTCGTTCATCTGACGGATTTTGGCGCGTTTGTCGATCTGAACGGCGCCGATGGGCTGGTGCATATCTCCAATATCGCTCATCAGCATATCAAACACCCGTCGGAAGCGCTGGAAATCGGGCAGGAAATTGAAGTGCGGATCGAAAACATTGATATAGAGCGCGAGCGCATCAGCTTGAATCGCAAAGCGCTGCTGCCAAACCCCTGGGAGATGTTCACCGCCCGCTATCAGGTGGGGGATTTGATTGGCGGCCGGGTCGCGAATGTGGTTCATTATGGCATCTTTGTGGCGACGCCAGCCGGCATGGAAGGCCTGGTGCATACCAGCAAGATGCA
This sequence comes from Phototrophicaceae bacterium, assembly GCA_965243515.1. Taxonomy (GTDB): domain Bacteria; phylum Chloroflexota; class Anaerolineae; order Aggregatilineales; family Phototrophicaceae; genus UBA6055. The sequence goes on from OZ251572.1 coordinate 445,671, forward strand.
AAGCCTGGAAATGTCGAAACCCCATGATCAGTTCCAGACGGGCGACGAGGTGCTGGTGCGCGTGCTGGATATTGATTATCGGCGGCGGCGCGTCCAGTTGGATATCGACAGCATCACGCTGGAAGACCGCATCGCCTGGATGCAGGCGCAGGGATATGATGTGGCCGACCTGGCGCATGAGCGCGATGCTTTAGGAGAGACCGATGAGTTGAAGGGTAAATGAATGCTTATCCATTTGTCGTGACAACAGTGAAGGAACAGGTGATTCCAATGACAAGGAAACGCGAGAAACAGGTTATGTATGAAAGAGGCGCCCAGATTATCCATCCGCGCTATGGCGCCGGGACGGTCGTTGGCGAGAAGAAACTGACGCTTCAGGGCAAGACGCGCGCCTATCATATTATCGAGTTGGTGGGCGAACGCGGCGAGGTGATGATCCCAGTAGAAGCGGCGACGGGTATGAATATCCGCCCGGCTATCGAAAACCTATCGATCATTGAAGACGTTTTCGCCAGCCCGCCGACCGTGCTGTCCGATGACTACCGCGCCCGCCAGGCGAAAATCCAAAAGCAGATCCAAACGCGCGATCCGCAGGCGATGGCGCAGGCCTTGCGCGATCTCTTTTGGCGCGAGCATAACGACAAGCTGACGGCGGTCGAAATGAAGATGAAAAGTCGGCTGGTGCAGATGCTTAGCCGCGAGATCGCCGTTATTCGGCCGAATATGAATGTTGAAAAAGCCACCAGCCATCTCACCCAAATGCTGCATGAGATGGTGCAGGCCGGCAGTCAGCAGCCGGACGACGAAGCGGACGCGCCGCAAACGGCGGAAAGCGGCGACACCGCCTAAAGGACGTCAAAAAACTTCAGATGGAAGCTGCCGACTCCGCCGCGGTAGTCAATGACGATTTGCTTGCTGGCATCGGCAAAGCCCGCGGTTTCCCAGATGCCTTCAGCGCCGATAAAGCTGCCGCCGCCACTGCCACTGACGCCGACAAAGGTTTCGGGAATGTTGATTCGACCTAATCCCGCGCCGGCCTCGATGCGTACAGCGGTCTCCGGGGCAACCGAGACATTGACTTCACCGACGCCGCCGTCAATTTTCAGGCGGCCGCCGCTGCCGGCGGGAACAGTCACATCGGTTTTGCCGACGCCCCCGCTGATGCCGGCATGAAAGCTCTTGTCCTGCAAAGGCAGCGTCAGGGCGACTTTGCCGACGCCGGTATCCAGCTTGATGGCGTCGACCATGAGGCTGGTCAGGTCGATGTCAGTCTCGCCCAGGCCGCCCTTCAGACTCAAGTGAAAGGGGATGTTTTGGGCGAGAGCGATGTTCCATTCCAGGTCTTTGGCGTTGTTGATGAGATGCCCCATTTTACTGGGGAGACGTCCCTTTTGGCGCAGTGAAATGCGCCGTTCAGCCGCGCCGCTGACTTCAAATTCGTATTCGCCGACATAGACAATCTGCGCCTCAAAGAGATTGTCGGCATCGGCGGCCAAAGCAGTCACGGAGGCCCGCCCGACTGAAAAGTCAATGCTAACGTCGGCCGATTCCGCCCCGTCAAGCGGCGCCGTCAAATCAGCTGTTTCCAATTCGACATCCCCGCCTTCCATCATATTCTTGAAGAATTGACCGAACTGCTTCCCCATATCCTCAAAATCAAATGACCATTCTATCTTGCGCTTGCTCATTGTGTTTTGCCTCTTGATTGTTTTCCCTTGTCATATTATACGCGGCATGATGTCAGACAGTTCGCAAGAATCGCGTTAATATATTGAGGTCGGGGGTTGTCCCGACTCGCACTTGCCATCGGGAAATCAATCAGGCTATACTATGGCTTGGCAACGAGTGTAAGGAATTTTGAGATATGGAAAACATTCCCGGCATGAAATGGGTATTGAGTCATCCTCGCATTACGGCCTGGGTAGTATTGGCGGCCGGCATGGTCGGGCTGCTGGTGTATGAAGCCCGCAATGTAGGTCTGCTGCCCTCTCAATGGGTGGCGATCATCATTGCGACGATTCTGGTCGCCGGCGCCTGCATCTGGATTATCAGCTGGGAAGACAAAGATCATCCCGACGAAGCCGCCGGCGAGGCCGCCAAAGAAATCGAAACCGGCGCCTAAGCCGTCCGCTTTCGGCGTTTGGGGACGCAAGCGATCGGTATGATGAGACAGCCCGCCTTCATCGCCCGCCCCTCTGCCCGCTATAAATCCAGCTATATTGATGGGGTGCGCGAATACATAGGCGAAAATGAGGGTTTTTCCTGGAAGCCCGAGATCCTCAAGGCGCGCTTCAATGAATATCTGCAAGTTCTGCGGCAGGCCGAAACCGATCCTCTGGCGGGGCGGGTGCCGGCGACTCGCTTTTGGCTGATTGTGGATGGCGCCGCCTATGTCGGCGAGCTTGACCTGCGGCACAGCCTCAATGATGCCCTGCGCCGTTATGGAGGGCATATTGGCTACAAAATCCGCCCATCGCAGCGCCGCAAAGGCTATGGAACGCTGCTGTGCCGATTTGGGATTGAAGAGGCGCGCAAACGCGGCATTCGGGACATCCTGATTACCTGCGACGATGACAATATCGGCTCGCAGAAAATAATCGAAGCCAACGGCGGCCTACTTGAGGACAAGGTGGACAACCAGCGCGGGGCGCTGACGCGGCGTTACTGGGTTTATGACGGCGGCGGCATCTTGCAGCCGTCGTCGGCGCAGCTGGGCATGCCGCCGACGAGTCGGCTGATTGGGTAACGGCGGCGGGCGATGAATCGATAGACTCGCCGGCCGATCCTGTCCATGCCAGGAAGTCCTAGCAACAGCCAGATGGGCATACCCAAAGGAACTTCTTTCAGCAGGCGGCGGATGCCGTCATAGCCGACGTGCCGGCCGCCGCCGGCCAGCACATGGATTTCGCCCATAAGCCGGGCATCATCAAGTTCGGGGCAGTGCGCCAGGGTTTCAGGGTCATGCAAATCAAGGAACTCGACCCGATTCATCCAATCCAGCGACTGGATGATGCTGCGGGATGAGCGGCAAATGAAACAGTGGCCGTCGAATAATGCTCTTGGCATCGCGCTGTCCTTTTGAACGCATCAAGTGAATGATACCAAAAGCCGCCGGCCTGGACAGGGCTGGCCGGCGCCAAACTGTGCTATACTCCAGGATGCCTGTTCGCCTGCCAAAAACGGATGACGTCATGATTCCAACACGTCTGGAACTGCACAACTTCCTCGCTTACCGCGCCCCAGATCCGATTGTCTTTGAGGGCATTGAGCTTGCCTGCCTGACGGGGCAGAACGGGGCTGGCAAGTCGTCGATTCTCGATGCGATGACGTGGGCGCTGTGGGGGAAGGCGCGCGCCAAACGGGACAATGAACTGATTCACCTTGGGCAGAACGACATGCACGTTCAGATTGACTTTGAGCAGGAAGGCGAGCGGTATCGGGTGCTGCGGCGGCGGGCGCGCGCCGGCCGGACCAGCCGCGGCGCCGTCGATTTCATGATCTGGGGCGAGGATAACCGCCCGCGGATCATCAACGAAGCCAGCATGCGCGGCACGCAGGACAAAATCAACGAGATTCTGCGGCTTGATTATGAGACGTTTGTCCATTCGGCCTTCTTGCAGCAGGGACGCGCTGATGCGTTTACGGTCAAAACGCCGGCCGAACGCAAAGGCATTTTGTCGGATATATTGGGCTTGGATCAATGGTCGGTGTACGAAGACCGAGTCAAGTCCATCTTGAATGACATTGCGCGGCAGATTGATATTATCCGACACGACATCAGCAAAATTGATGCCGAAATCGCCCGCGAGCCACAGCTTCAGCTGGAACTGTCGGATGTCCAGCAGGCTTATGATGCGGCGCAGGAGAAACTTGATCTGGCTGATGGGCAGCTTAGTCAGGTAGCGAACTCGGAAGCCGCCCTGCGCCGCGAGCAGGAGAGCCTGCTCCAGCAGGAGGGACTGATACAAGGCCGCCGCGGCGATATGGAAGCGGCGCAGGCAGAAATTGCCCGGCAGGATGACCGAATGGCCGGTTTTCAGGTCATTATTGACCAGAGCGAGCAGATTGAAGCCGGCTATCAGCAGCTATTGACCGCGCGGGAAAGCCAGTCAGCGATTGCCGAACAGCTGGCGCAGATGAAAGAGCTTGATGCCCGGCACAGTCAGCTGGAACGGCAGCTGGCGCAGCAGCAGGCGGCGCTGGAAACTGAACGCGATGTGGCGCTGGAACGGATCGGCGGGCTGGAAAGGCTGATGGCGGCGGCGGCCGCGGCCGATTTGGAAGCGGTTCGGACGGATGCGGCCGATTTGAAGTCGCTGGATGAGCAGCGCGAAACCGCGGTCCAATCGATTCAAAAGATGCGAGAGCAGCGTTCGGGCTTGCGGGCGCGGCTGGAAACGCTTACGACCGAAGGGCTGGCGCTGAATGAAAGGCTGGAGCGTTTGCAGGCCGCCGATGGCGCCGCCTGTCCCCTTTGCGGCCAAGCGCTGACAAAGCTTCATCGCAATGAGATGGTGGCGCAGCTTCAAAATGAACGCGATGCGAAACGAGACCAGTACCGCCAATGCCACACCCGAATTGATGAAATCAGCACATCAAGCAAAGCACAGCAGAAAGAGGTAGACGGCTGGGGGATGCGGCTTAAAAATCTGCCGGCGCTTCAGCAGCGTTTGGGCGCCTTGGAAGAGCAGGCCGCTCAAGCGCGCCAAGCCGCCGATGCGCTGCATATTGAAAAGAGTCAGCTGGGACAGATTGAAACTAGGCTTGCCAATGAAAGCTATGGCGAAGAACTGCGCCGCCAGCTGGAGCAAATAGAGACGGAGCGCAATCGAATCGGCTATGATCCTGGCTCGCATCAGAACGTCAAAACACAGCTTCAGACCTATCGCGAGTTTGACCGCCAGCACACGCAGCTTGAATTTGCACAGATCAATTTGCCAGAAGCGCAAAAAATCCGCGACGGCGCGCAGACTCGGCTGAATATGCTGACGACCGCGCTGGCCAGCGATGAAATCAAGCTGCAAGAGATTCAAGACGCGATAGCGCGGCTGGAGGTCAAAGTGGAGCAAGAGCGGGAACTGCGCCAGGAAGTCGAGCGGTTTCGCAGTGAGGCGCAAAGCCTGTACGAGCGCAAAACAATCCGACAGCAGGAGTTGAATGCGATTGCCGCTGGGCGGGAAAGCAAAAAGCGTCTGGAACAGCGGTTGGACGAAATCCTGCATGAGCAAAGCCTGTACAGCCAGCTGCGGGTGGCTTTGGGCAAAAACGGCGTGCCGGCGATGATTATCGAAACAGCGATTCCAGAATTGGAAGCCGAAGCCAACGAATTGCTGGCGCGGATGACCGACGGGCGGATGACGCTTCGTTTGACAACGCAGCGGGAAAAAGTATCCGGCGGGGTGACCGAAACGCTCGATATCGAAATTGCCGATGAATTGGGGACGCGCGGCTATGAAATGTACAGCGGCGGCGAGTCCTTTCGGATTAACTTTGCGATTCGCGTGGCGCTGTCAAAGATGCTGGCGCGGCGGGCCGGCGCGCATTTGCGGACTCTTTTCATTGATGAGGGATTCGGTTCGCAGGATGATGATGGACGCAGCAAGCTGGTCGATGCTATCAACAAAATCCAGTCCGACTTTGATATGATCCTGGTAATTACGCATATTGAGGAACTGCGCGATTCGTTTCCAGTGCATGTGGTGGTGGAAAAGACACCCGACGGCAGTCGGGTATCTGTGCGTTAAGACAGCTTGCGGCCGAGTTCGTCCATTGCCGACTGCGACTGCCGGCGGAGTTTGGCGCGGAAGAGCGCGGCTTCAATGGCGTTGTACTTGCTCTTGACGATGCTGACGATTTCCTCGGTGCAGTTTTTGCAGAAGACGCTGTCAGAGCGGTCAAATGCCGCCGGCGGCAGTTCTGATTCACACCGTATGCAGGGCTTGAGTTCCATCAGGACGTCCAGTTCCTTTCCGCTTAGCTTCTATTGTACGCGATTCCGATGCAAATGGGAATCAAACCTGGCGGAATCTATCCCCAGCTATTCGACAAACATCCCCGAATGTGCAACAATATAACCGATGCAAAAATGAATGGCTTGAGCGCAGGCAGTTGAATATACGGTTGTTGAAATACACTTTTTCAATTTTTGCTATCTCACTGAATATCGTTAAGATAGCGGGTACACCGTATTGAGGAGAAACTGCTGTGAAATTATGTGTGATTGAAGGCGATGGCATTGGCCGCGAAGTCGTGCCGGCGGCGGTGCAGGTCTTGCGGCAAGTGCTGCCCGACCTTGAAGTGACCACAGCCGATGCCGGCTGGGACAGCTTCTGCGATACCGGCGAGGCGCTCCCCGAAGCAACCGTCAGTTTGGCAAAAGAATCGAAAGCGGTCTTGTTTGGGGCTTGCAGTTCGCCTTCCTATCCCGTGCCGGGCTATTCGTCGCCGATTGTCAAGCTGCGGCGGCTGATGGAAACCTACGCCAACCTGCGCCCGACCTGTTATCTGCCGGTGCCGACAGCCCGCGAGGGAGTCGATCTGGTCGTGGTGCGCGAGAATACCGAAGATCTCTATATCGGTGATGAGCATACGGCTGAAGATGGCGACAGCGGCACGGCGACCAAGCGGATTACCCGTTATGCGACCGAACGCATCGCCCGTATGGCCTTCAGGCTGGCGCAGATTGAGGGCCGCCGGCGGGTCACGATTGTCCACAAGGGCAATGTCATGCCACAGACGGATGGTTTGTTCCGGCGAGTGGCTTATGAAATCTCCGGCGCCTATGAAAACATCGAAACCGATGAACTGCTGGTGGATACGGCCGCCTACTGGATGGTCAAGGAGCCGACCCGCTTTGATATTGTGCTGACGCCCAATCTCTACGGCGATATTCTGTCGGATATGGCGGCGGCCTGGGGCGGCGGCCTGGGCCTGGCGCCGGCGATCAATCTGGGTGAGGAAGTGGCGATTGCCGAACCTGTTCACGGGTCGGCGCCGGATATTGCCGGCAAAGGCATCGCCAACCCGACGGCCGCCATCCTTAGCGCGGCTATGCTGGTGCGCCATCACTGGAAGCTGCCGGCGGCCGCCGACGAAATCGACAAAGCGGTCTATGCCGCGCTGAATGAAGGCGACTATACTGCCGATATTATGGGCGGCCGGGGCATGGGCACTGGCGACTTCGTTGATGCGGTCTGCCGCAAACTGTCCTGATTCAAACCCGTCCCATCCCGGATTTCGGCTTTTACCCTCTCTGTATCCGAACATTCAATGATGCTGCGGATAACCAACGAACAGCTTTGAATACTATGAAGGAGGCTGTGCAATGACGTCTTTCACCAGACAGGAAGCGCTCGATTATCATCGCAAGGGACGGCCGGGCAAAATCCAGATCGCGCCGACCAAACCGCTCGACAGCCAGCTGCATCTTTCGCTTGCCTATTCGCCCGGCGTGGCCGAAGCTGTGCTGGAAATTGACAAAGACCCGCTAAGCGTATTCGAGATGACGGCGCGCGCCAACTTGGTCGCGGTGATTTCGAACGGCAGCGCCATTTTGGGCCTGGGCGACCGCGGGCCGCTGGCCTCCAAGCCGGTGATGGAAGGCAAAGGCGTCCTGTTCAAGAAATTTGCCGATGTCGACGTCTTTGATATTGAGATCGCCGCGCAGAGCGCCGACGAGATTATTGAAGTCTGCAAGGCTTTGGCGCCCACCTTTGGCGGCATCAACCTGGAAGATATTAAAGCGCCAGAGTGCTTTGAAATTGAAGAGCGTCTCAAGGCCGAACTGGATATTCCAGTGTTCCACGATGACCAGCATGGGACGGCGATTATTTCGGGCGCGGCGCTGCTGAATGCGCTGGAAATCACCGGCAAGGCGATTGACAAAATTAAAGTGGTGATTAACGGCGCCGGCGCCAGCGCGATTGCCACCGGCAAGTTCTTTAAGTCGCTGGGGGTAGCGGCCGAAAACCTGCTGATGCTGGATTCGCGCGGGGTGATTCATCATCAGCGCGAAGAGGGCATGAACCAGTACAAATCTGAATTCGCCATTCCGACGTCTGCGCGGGCGCTGGGCGAGGCGCTGCAAGGGGCCGATGTGCTGGTGGGCTTGTCAATTGCCGGCTCGGTCACGCAGGAGATGATTATGGGCATGGCCGCCGATCCGATGCTGTTTGTGCTGGCCAATCCGACGCCAGAGATTATGCCCGAACTGGCGCTGGAGGTGCGGCCGGATGCGATTATTGGCACTGGGCGCAGCGATTATGTCAATCAGGTCAACAATGTTTTGGGCTTCCCCTTCATCTTTCGCGGCGCGCTGGATGTGTACGCGACCGGGATTAACGAGGAGATGAAGCTGGCGGCGGCGCGGGCGCTGGCGGCCTTGGCGCATGAGGATGTGCCGGACAGCGTGCTGGTCGCCTATGGGCAGAGCGCGATCAAGTTTGGCAAGGATTATCTGATTCCCAAGCCGCTGGATCCGCGCGCGCTGCTGTGGGTGGCGCCGGCCGTGGCCGAAGCGGCGATGGAATCGGGAGTGGCGCGCCGCCAGATTGACATCGATGAATACAAGCAGATTTTGATTGGACGGCAGGGCAGCGGGCGGCAGGTGCGGCAGAATATCATCAACCGCGCCCGGCTGGGCAAACTCAAGCGCATCGTCTTTCCCGAAGGCGAAGAGCCGAAGATCATCCGCGCCGCCGTGCAGGTCAGGGATGAGGGCATCGGCGAACCGATTCTGATGGGACGGCCGCAGAAAGTCCGTGAAACGATTGAGCACCTGGGGCTGAATTTTGAGCCGAATGTATTCGATCATTATGCCGCCGACAATGCCTATGAATACCGCGATTTGCTGTATGGCCTGCGTCATCGCAAGGGCGTTACGCTGGGCAAGGCGCGGTCATTGGTGCGGCAGCGCAACTATTATGCCTCGCTGATGGTCAAAAATGGCGATGCCGAGGCCATGGTCAGCGGCCTGACCTATGAATACCCGGATGTGATTCGACCGGCCTTGCAGGTCTTTGGCACGCGCCAGGGAGCGACGCGGGCGGCCGGCGTCTATTTGATGGTGATCGAAGGGCGCAGCTATCTCTTCACCGACGCCACAGTCAATATCGACCCCGACGCCGAGACGCTTGCCGAGATTGCGATTTTGGCGAATGATTTTGCCCGCACGCTGGGGATTGAGGCGCGGGTGGCGATGCTGTCCTTTTCCAACTTTGGCGCCACGCCGCATCCCTTGAGCAACAAAGTTCGGCGGGCGGTGGAACTGGTGCGCGCCCGGCGGCCGGACATCGCCGTCGATGGCGAGATGCAGGCCGATACAGCCGTGGTGATGGATATTATCGAAGACCGCTATCCCTTCAGCGAGGTCAAGGATGCCAATGTGCTGGTGTTCCCGAATCTGGATGCCGCCAATATCTCATACAAGCTGCTTTCGCGCCTGACCCATGCCGAGGCGATTGGGCCGATTCTGCTGGGGATGGGCGCGCCAGTGCATGTTTTGCAGGCCGGCGATGACGTCGAGGATATTGTGGCGATTGCGGCCGTCGCGGCGATGGATGCCCACGAGCGGGAGGGGTAGGATTCAGTCTGGAATTCTAATGAATTTCTAACAAAGCCACACTTGCAAATAGCCAACTATTTGAACTAAACTAACAATAGTGTTAATTTAGTTTGATCCCAGGAGGTATTCGATGGGTAGGGATGAACGTATTGAACGGATCGTGAAGGAACTGATCGCTTCCTACATTGCTCGCGGAGATTATAGCTTTGATCCGCAGGAGCTGTATAAGCAAGCAGAGAAGAGGGTAGATGATGCGATGACGAAGGAGGCTGAGGAAGCGAAAAGAGAGCGTGCCGCAATAATCAGAAATATGTTCAATGCTTTAGCTGAGGCAGAAGAAGCATCAGGAACACCTGCTTTTAGTCTCTTTGCTATTGCGGAGTTGTCTTGGTCGTACCTCACACCAGCGGAACAATCTGATTTATGGGAGAAGCGGAAGTATCGTAAGAGACACCGCGATAGCGGTAGAACTGGTAAGACACAACCCTCGATACAGCGCGAGCGAGATGCGATTCGCGGAGCTGAGAATTCCGGGTCTTTTAAGGTTCGCGGTTATGGCCTTATGAGAGATGGCACATTCTGTGTGGTCCCTCCCTCGTGGACGCTAGGTGTTGAAGTGCCTAGAGATTCTGGTCTGCCCATGGCTGATGTCATAGAGGAGTTGTTACGGGCACGTAAGGAGAACAGCGGCAAATTCGACAGGCTGTCGGAGAAGTATGATCCAGTGCTGGATGGGAACAAGCTGATCTTCTCTAAGCAGCATGATGAGGTTCTGAAGATTGGGAATTTCACAGTGAATTGGAAGCGGGGTGAGGATGGCATTCCGCGGGTAATTGTGGACAAGTACGCGGAAAATGACTCGTGGAATTCTACACTTGAGTTAGAACATGATTCAGTTTCAACGAGGGAAGAGGTCTACGCCGACAAAACCATTAATGGTGACAAGGGTCCAAAGGACTTTTATCGAAGATGTAATATCCCCGCGTATAGCGACATGGAGGCAAGTGCGATAGTAGCCTACTACTATACTGAAGTTGCACCAAAGGATGGCTTTCCGATAATCAGTGACAAGGAATACCTTGAGATGTGCAACCTAACAGAGCGGCGGCTACCGGCAGATGCCAATGGGACACTGAACAACACGCAGTATTTTAAGAGATACCTCATACCAGAGGGCAGGAGACGGTATTCCCTGTCGGATAAAGGCAGAGAATACGTGGAACGTGAGGTTTTGGGGATAGGCAGATAATACGCTGTGTTGAAAATGTGAAGGCGGCCGGCCACGCTTGGCCGCCTGTTCGCTAGCCGGCCGATTCCGCGCTATCATTGAGCAAGCTGAACCTCAACGCGCGGGAGAATACAGATGCCGCATCCACACGGCCATTCGCACGATAACCATCACCATCACAGCAGCAATATCCTGGTGAAGATCGCCATGGCGCTGCATCTGCCGGGCTTCGGACATGACCATAGCCACGCGGCCGATTCAGCGATGCTGGACAATCAGCTGGCAGTCCGCACAGTGTGGATCGCCCTGTTCGCGCTGGGCGCCACGACCACATTGCAGATCCTCATTTATGCCGCCAGTGGCAGCGTCGCCCTGCTGGCCGATACCGTCCACAATCTAGGCGATGCCCTCAACTCGGTGCCGCTGCTGATCGCCTTTTACCTTGCGCGCCGCGCCGCCAATCGCCGTTACACCTATGGCTTTGGACGGCTGGAAGACATCGCCGGCGTCTTTATTGTCCTGTCCATCGGCTTCAGCGCCGCCTACATCCTGGTCGAATCGTTCCGCAAGCTGGTCGACCCGCAGCCCTTGCACAACCTGGAATGGATCGCGCTGGCATCGCTGGTCGGCTTTGTCGGCAATGAACTGGTGGCGCTGATGCAAATTCGGGTCGGCCGGCAAATCGGCTCGGATGCCATGGTCGCCGATGGACAGCACGCGCGGATTGACGGCCTGACCTCGCTGGCAGTCTTAATCGCTGTGCTGGGGACGCTGATTGGACTGCCGATTCTGGATCCGATTGTGGGGATTGTGATTGCCTTGGCGATTGTGGGGATTACCTGGAATGCCATCAAAGCCATTTGGTATCGCCTGATGGATGCGGTTGACCCTCATCTCGTCGAGCATGTCGAAGCCCATGTGCGCGGGATAGAGGCGGTGCAGGCGATTCAGAGCTTGCGGCTGCGCTGGGTCGGGCATCGGATGTATGGCGTTATCACCGTGCAGGTCGCCGCCGACACCACCTTTGAGCAGAGCCAGGCGATTGTGCGCGGTATTCAGCATGAGGCGCGCCAGGTCATCCCGCAGCTGGATGATATGACGGTGCAGGTGATGGCCAAAAAGGCGGAAGAGGGCGATGAATAATCCCTGTTTCAACCCGCCCTCTTGCTGAAGACGCTATTCCAGCGGCATTATCGTCCGCGGGCTGGTATTGGCATCTAAGAATACGACGTGGCCGATCTGCGGGAAGCAGACCTTGCCCCGCCCAGAAACGCTGGTCATGCAGAAGCGCAATCATCTGATTCCTCCCATCTTATCCTCTTAGTCAGCCAAATCCAGAAAATCAGAAACAAACCCATCATAACCGCTAAACTCACCGTTCCGAGCAAAACGCTCTGCTGATGCGCTATCATTAAATTATCAAACTCGATGCAGGACTCTCTCAAATAACGCGACGCTTCAAGATAACAGACATGATCAAAACACTTTCCCGCCCAATTACAGCTATAATCAACTATCATTCGTAAGCCCCCACATCCAGTTGCAAATATATTAACTCAAGCAATTTCGTTTGGCAAGTGATTGGCCAAGGCGACCCCGCAAGTTAGAAAAAACCAACCCGCGACCATTTAGTCGCCCCGAAACAGAACATTCATTCTAGTATGCCGTCAAGATGATTTGGCGGCGCTGGCTGTCGAATGCTTAACAGCGCATGAGGCTTTGTGATTGCGGTTTCACTTACGGGTGGTGGCAATGCAGGTCTTGTGCTGGATGGCTGTCCGCCCCTGCGCCGCTTCAAGTCCGCGCGTGGAAGGATTGAGACAGCCGCTTGACAGGCGAATGAACAGATAAGGGAAGGGAGCGATATGGGAACGAACGCAGTTAAGACGATTGATGCGCCGGCGGGTCGGATTGGCGGCTATCTGCTGATCTGGGGACAGGCGGGACAGCGCGATCTGCAAGGCGAGTATTTCACGCCGCAGACCGATGTCGGACTGGATTGGTATGACCAGCGGCCAGTCTTGTATCACCATGGGCTGGATGGCGCCCTGAAAGCGGCCGTGATTGGCGTCATGGATACGCTGCGGCCAGATGAAACCGGCCTCTGGGCCGAGGCGCAGCTGGATCTGCGCCAGCGCTATGTCAGGGCGGTGCAGCGGTTGGTGGACCAGGGGATTTTAAGCTGGTCATCGGGAAGTCTGCCGCATCTGGTCGAGGTCAGCGCGGGCGGTCAGATTGCCCGTTGGCCCATCGTTGAAGGCAGTCTGACGCCAGCCCCAGCCGAGCCGCGGCATACAGATGTCCAAACCTTGAAGCGCGCCTACAAGTCGCTGGGTTTGGATATGTCGCGGCTGGAATTGGATGCGGGGGATGTCCCAACAGCAAATTCAGAAAAAGAGAAAGGATATGGCATGACAGAAGGAACAAGAACTGCGCCCAAACGACTGCCGCTGGCGGAGGCCGGCGACGCGCTCAAGATGAATCGAATTGAAATCGGCAGCCAGTTCGACGCCCTGGACGCACTGGATATGCTGCATGGCTATATGCTGCTGCGCGCCGCCAAGAGCTTTCATGGCGTGAGCGAGCGTTATGCCAATGCGCTGGCGCACAAGGTCGACCAAGCCAAATGGAAAGCGACCAAAGCCAACGAGCTTTCGTACAGCGCGCAGACCGGCTTTGGCGATGAATGGGCGCCGGATCTGTGGAGCCAGCAGATCTGGCATAAAGCGCGCCAGGACAACACCATCCTGCCACTCTTTCAAGCTATCGAAATGCCGAGCAATCCCTTTGAACTGCCGATAGAAGGGACTGATCCGACAGTCTACTTCGTGCCGGAATCCAGCGACGAGGCGCATTTGTCGCTGGGAGCCGGCAATCCGATTCCAGACAGCAAAATCGGTTCGGGCAAGGTCACGCTGAATGCCAAAAAACTGGCGCTGCGGGTTGGGTTCAGCAGCGAACTGGTCGAGGATGCCGTGATTCCGGTCTTGAACATCTATCGGCAGCAGGCCGTCCGCGCTATTGCTGATGCCATCGACAGCGTTCTGCTGAATGGCGATGCCACCGCGGCGGCGACGGGCAACATCAACAGTGACCATGCTCGGCCGACGGCGACGGCGAAGTATCTGGCGATGGATGGCCTGCGTCATCTGCCGCTGGTGGATACGACGGCGAACGCGGTTGATATGGGCAATGCGGCGCCGACCCTGGCGAAGATGCGCGAAAGCCGCTTTGCGATGGCTGGCAAATACGCCGCCCGGCCTTCGGATTTGGCTTGGGTGGTCGATAGCGGCACCTATGCGGCTTTGCTGAACATCAATGAGTTCCTGACGATGGACAAAGCTGGGCCGCTGGCAACGGCGCAGACCGGGCAGATTGGCTTTGTGGACGGCATTCCGGTGTATGTCTCGGCTGAAATGCCCTTGACCGAAGCGGATGGCAAGGTCGGCGGCGGCACGAACGACCGCGGCCAGGCGGTGTGCGTTTATCGGCCGGGCTGGTATGTCGGCTATCGGCGCAAAATCGCCGTCAGCGTCGATTATCTGTCCTATTACGACAGCTATCAGCTAACGGCGACGGCGCGGCTGGCCTTTGTGCGCTTTGACAGCGATGCGGCCAGCTGCCTGTACAACATCGCAGTATAAGGCAAACTCGGTGAGGGCAGGGTATCAACTGCCCTCTCTTTGTGATAGACTTATGCTGTTCGTTCAGCAGACGGAGACAGGCGCCATTGTGAAAATCCTGATGATGGTAACAGCAGATTATGCCTCAATTGAGCCGCAAACGGGAAAACTCAACATTATTGGGGTATTCAATCAAATCAATGCCCAAGAATTCCCGACCGCTCACCGCCGAATGTACCTGGTCATAAAAATCGGCGGCGAGATCTTTGACAACCCCAACCCTCATAAGCTGTCGGTGTCCTTGGCTGATGAAGATGGGATTGAAATAGTGGCCATAGAGGGCGAGTTCGAAATGTTGAGCAGTTCGCCCGGCATTCTTCCACAGCACAGCGCGCTGCTCGAAGTGAATGATGCGATTTTTCACAAGCCTGGCGACTATCGCTTTTATGTGAATGTGAACGATGGCGAGGCCGAAGAGTCGGTGGTCATCCGGGTTATTCAGGACGAGATAGATGACCTCAAAGCCTGAAAAACTTTAATCAACAGCTGTGCTTGAAATGGCGATGACAAAGGAATCCAACGAAAAATAAAGAGGGGCTTCAGGCATTTTAGATATATGCTATACTTTACAAACTATCCTAAAATGAGTTTAATAACTCCATGAGGGGGATAATATGAGCAAAAATACAAACTGGCAAGTTGAAAATCTGCGTATAACCGCGTTTCCTGAAAACAATGCCAGCGTGTCTGCATCCGCAATGTGGGAGCAGTATATTGGCAGAGAACCCAATAATACTCATATTCAACGCGGGGGATTAGTGGCACGCGAGGTCGAATACAAAAATGGTCGCATATTTTTGATTGAACAGCCTGGCCGAATCGAATGGCATTATCTAACGAAGGAATCTCCAACCATCGGCGACTTAGAACAGGAGTTAGCCGTAGTTGTTGAATTAGCTAGGAAATGGTTGGATTCGCCTGATATGTTTCAGTTAAATCGACTGGCATTTGGAGCAGTGTTGCTAAAACTAGTACAAAGCTCGCGCAGTGCTTATGAAAACCTGAAAGAGTTCCTGCCGTTCCTAAACTTGGATAACCTAAGTGGTGATTTCAATTATCAGGTCAACAGGCGCCGGGATAGCAAAATAGTAGAGGGCTTGCCTATTAATCGGCTAACTCAGTGGAATGTTGTTAGTCTAAAACAGATTGATCTTACTCAAGCGCGTGTTGCTGATCTGGATTTTGCATCCAGGCTGGAATTGGATATAAATACCTCATCAGAAAGAATAAACTCGCTTCCATCGGAAAAGCTGGTGAAGCTATTTGATGAGTTGGTGGAAATGGGATTGGAGTTGAGCAAGAAAGGGGATATTGAATGATGAAACGACTTTATGGAGCATTAGAATCAGCCAGCGGCTCCAGTGCTCCACCACCGTATGGAGACTTGGGGTGGACAAAAGCCGCTAGGTCAATTAAAGACTTCCCTGCAAATAAGCCAGGATACTCGACTAGGCCAGAAGGTTCTTCAATCGGGGATATTGATGAAGATTTGCTGAACCGATACGTGGAAGCAGTTCTGCTTTGGGTAGCTGATGACTATCAGGAAGTTATTTCGGATCTATTTACATTTACGATTCAGGCGAATTATAGCTCCTCAACATCGGCTTTCAAAGAAAGTTTGCTGAACCGATATGCGGAAAAGGTTTCGGTTTATGTTAAACGGCTGTTTTCGATGGCTGAAAACATAGAATTTGAAGTTGGTATGATCAACGATTTTTCTGAAGCTCTTGAAAGGGCGATTGAGGTTATAGGTGTTCCCATACTGGTTGAGATTAGAAGCATCATTCTAAACGAAGAAACTTCCCTAACAGTCGCCGCCGAAACCATGCGCTATATTGGCAATATAGAATCCCACAAATATCGCGCGGAGCGGCGAGAACTGCTTGAAACCTGTTTGTCCGCCAGTCGATTTATATGGGTAAAAGAAGGCGCCGCGGTTGGTCTTTCATACATAGATGATCCCCAATCGATTCCTGTGTTGAAGCAAGCCATTCAGAAAGAGACGCATCAGGAATTAAAAGAAGATCTGATTCAGGTCTTGAAACAGCTTGAAGAAACTGATTCGGAATTGTAAGCACAGTGTCGTATATCTTTCGAGGTATAGGTAAAAAATCCTTGTGGTACAAAGACCAGCTCCCAGATTTCCCGTGGTTGAAAGAAGGCGATCTAGTCGCCGATGTGTTCAAAGACTTGAAAACGAATCATGGCACTTTATCAGTATATGCTGTTGATTCAGACCAGACGCATTTGAATCGCATTATTGCCGCATTAGCCTGCACGCGCGACTCACTACAGGATTACGACTACGTTCTTGTTCCTGCCGGCGTCATTGAAGAAAATTTTGAATTGCAAGAAACGAAAGGTGATACGGCCGACGGTGAAGTCAATGAATGGCATTTCGATATTGCCCATTTAACCCCGTCAAAATTGACAAGCCTCGCGTATATTTTCCGTGACCACAGGGAAAGTATGAACAAATTGCCTAGGAAAAAAGTCGAATCTGAAATCCGCAGCGGGATAAACAGTGGTTTTATTGACCGCAATAAGATTAAGGACAGACTGCAAACAAAATTCGCATAAAAGTCCCCGTTCCACCCCGCCATCCCCCACAGCCGCGCTGAAAATTCACCTTCAATCCAAACAGAAAGGATATTCATGTACACCATAGCCACTTTGCGCGACCTGCGCCGGCATCTCAATCTGGCGCCGACCGATGTAAGTTCCGATGCCGATTTGCTGCGCTGTTTGTAGCAGGCCAGCCATCTCATCGAGTCGCTGACCCAAAGGCGGTACTGCCCAACGGTCGGCAGTCAGCGCGCGTCGGTTCAGCCGACAAACCCCGAAGAGCTTATCCTGCCCGATGATTTGCTGACGCTGACCTCCCTGCACAATGGCGACGGCAGTTCGATGCGCCTTGAGGATGTCCGCCGCGTGCCGAACCACTCTGATGTGCCGGCGAGCGTCTTGCAGCTGGTCAATGGCGTCCGTTTTGTCTATGGCGTGTCACCCATCGACGCCATCAGCATCAGCGGCATCTGGGGCTGGCATGACCGCTGGGCGCGGGCATGGCGGGACAGCGGCGACGCGGTCCAGGATGATCCGCTTTCCGCCAGCGCCGCGACTCTAAGCGTCGCCGATGCCGATGGGGCCGACCTTGATGGCATTAGCCCGCGCTTTCAGGTCGGGCATTTGCTGCGGATCGAATCGGAATATCTGCGCGTGACAGCGATTGACCGCGAGCGGAATCAGCTTACGGCGCTGCGCGGCGTGCAGGGGACGCAGGCGGCGGCGCATCCAACCGGGCGACGGATTGAAACCTATGAGGCTGCGCCGACCGTACGCGATTTGTCCGTGCGCTATGCGGCCCTGCTTATCAACTCGGTCGGTGTTTTGGAGACGGAATCCGCGCCGCTGCTGGAACGTCTGCGCCGTCTTTCCGCTTGACCCAATATCCCCGAATTTGGCACTGTCAGATATTGCCAGCCTTCGGCTAAGATAAGGGCCATGCCGACTGATGGGGCAGGTTTCATGGGCAAGAAAAAGCGCCGACTGGAACGTCACAGCGCCGACCAGCAAAAACAATACGAACGCGAAGTCCGCCTGCAATACGGCCCCGAGCGCGTCAATGAGACCATTGAACGTTGGAACAGCTACAGCCAAGCGCGGCAGGATGCCATCATTGAAGAGGGCGATCAGATTTATGCGGCGCTGGCAGATGCCATGCAAGCCGGCAAGCGCGCCGGCGACCGCGAGGTGCGGGAACTGCTGGATCGCTGGCAAAATCATCTGCGCCATTTTTATGAGCCGAGCCTGGACACCCTGCGCGGCTTGGGACAGATGTACAATTCACACCCGGACTTCATCGCCAATTTCCAAAACATTCATGCCGACCTGCCAGCCTATCTGGAGCGGGTGATTGACGATTATGTCGATGACCTGGAAACGGCTGAAATCGAACGGATGCTGGCCGAAGACGACGAGATGACCAATCGGCTCGACAACCTATCCCTGTAGCTGCCCAGCCTCTTTTCAATCCGTCCTCATTTTGGGGACATCCCCTCACAATAGCCAAATCAATAAGGAGGACGCTTATGGCGACCTTTCGCGCCGCATTGTCCCATTTGTCAGCCTTGCGCGTGGCCGGCGTGCAGAACAGCTATGACATCCACGAACTGCCGAACGCATTGACGCCGCCGCAGCTGCCGGCACTTTTGGTGATGCCCATAGAGCCGTCTGCCAATCGCCTGTTCAAAGAGCCGGCGGCTGGCTTGCAGACGGTGTCCTTCAGCGGCGCCGCCAAGACCGTGCAGTACACCGTGACGCATCTGCTGTTGGTTGCCCCGACCGACAGTGGACTGGGAATCCGCAGCCATTTGCCGCGGCTGACTGCCTTGATTGACAGTTACATGGCCGCGGTTGCCGCCGATGTCACGCTGGGCGGCGTCCTGCTTGAACCGACCCGCGTCGGCGTCGAGCCGGGCATCTTTCCGTTTGATCGGCGCGGGTTCTATGGCTGTGCCTTTCGCCATGCCTGGCGGATGGAAATCTGACCATTTTGCAAAGGAAATCATCATGTCGATAAGCTATATCATCGCCATTGACAAGAACCATGATGGCGACTTTGCCGATGCCGGCGAGGATATCACCGGCGAAGCGCTTGAACTGCGGTGGCGGCTGGGAATGCGTCAGCCCTATGACAGCATTGCCGATTACAGCCAGGCGCAGATTAGGGTACGGAATCCGCGCGGGGACTTTTCGCCGGAACGCAATCGGCTGAACAGCGGCGCGCGTCTCCGTATCCAAAGCCGCGACGGCCACGTCACCCGAACGCATTTCACTGGTTTTATCCGCTATATTGAACCCGAGGCCGGCGATTGGGGCCAGAAACAGGCGGTTATTCATTTGCAGGATGTTCAGCCTTGGCTTGATGACAGCCCGGTCAGGCTCGCGCCCCAGGTCAATATGACCGCCGATGCCGTGATTGACCGCCTGCTGAATCAAGCGATGATACGGCGCGCTGCGCTTGCCGGTTACTGCATCATTGACGTCGTCGGCTATAACCGCATTGATTCGGTCAAGATATTCCCGCCGCAAACACTGGCGCGCCGTTTGGCCGGCGGCAAAACCCGCTTTGCCTATGCTGGCGATTGGTGGCGGGAATCGACCTCGATTCGGCAGGCAGTCCGCGAACTGGCCGAAAGTGAGCGCGGACGATTTTATATTGACCGCGAGGGGCGGGCGGTGTTTCTCAATCGGCATCATACGCTTGTTCATAAAACGGTCGCCGCCAGCTTTGACGATGACATGGCCGGCTTGGATTATCGTTATGGCGATGTCGGACTGAACCGCATCTCCCTGGTGATGACTCCGCGCGAGGTCGGCGCTGGCGGAACTCTACTTTGGCGATTGGGGCAAGCGCAAAAAATCGGGCGGGGCGCGCAAATGATGCTGCGCCTGCCTCTTGTCGATGAGCGCAATGAACCACTGGGGCTGCTCGAACTGGAGCGGCTGGAGGCCAGCTTTCACGGCAAGCCGGATGGAAGCGGGGACGCCATTCAAGGGCAGGCCGCGGTCGAAATTGTGGAGGTCGGCTGGACGTCAGTGCAGGTGCAAGTCCGCAATCACGGCGCGCAGGCTGTTTATCTCACCGGGCTGCGGGTCATCGGCCGGCCGCTTTATCGGCGCGATCCGCTGGAAATTGTCGTTTCGGATGGGGAAAGCATAACGTTTTACGGCCTCAAGCAGATGTCGCTTAACCTGCCGGCGCTTTCCGATATCGAAACGGCGCAGGCTTTCGCTGTTTATGAAGTCGCCCGGCGCAAGCATTCCGCCGGCGCCGTCCGCACCTTGACGCTGAATGCCGGCGACCATCCGAGCGCGGCGCTGGACTTGAGCCTGTTCGAGCGGATTCGCATCACCGAATCGCAGACCGGCCACCGCGCCGCCGAGTATTTCATCATTGCCGAAGAGCATCATGTGAGCTTGGGCGGCGCCCGCCACGGGGTCACATGGACGCTTGAGCCTGCCGATTCGACGCGCTTTGTCATCGCTGACGACAGCCGCATTGACGATCCCCGTCGGGTGATCGCGCCGTATTAGCATCATGGGCGGGTGGCTCCCGTCCGTTTTTTGTTGGCCAGCGATGAATAACATAAATGCTAACGCCGTTCAGCAAAACCAAAAAAGCCACAATCAGCATGATGCTGCTGTGGCCAAACGCGGCTTGCAGAAGGCCAAAGCATAAAGTCGCGCCAAACCAGCCTATGTTCCACAGCGCCAGGCCGACGCTGCTGGCGATGTTATGGAAAGGGCTGGCGAGCGAATCCATAAGCAAAGGCTGAAACAAGGGCTGCATGGTGTTTCGCAGGCCAATCGCCAGGGCATAAAAAATCACCGCGGCGACGATCCCCCGCGAAAGACCCAAACCAGCGAAAGCGACCGCGCTTACGGCCATGAGACCCGTTAAGGCCAGCGTCCGACCCAGCCGCGCTTCCCAAAATGGATTCAGCAGCGGCGCTAGGCCCATCGCCAGCCAGCCCAGTCCGATGACACTGCCGACAGCGCTGTCGGCCATCCCGAACTGGTCTCTGAAAAACAGATTGAAAAAGGGAAAGGTCAAGCCGCCTGAAAGGCCAAAGACAAACAGGGGAAACGCCAGCCTGACAATTTTCAGCCAGGGTATGGCTTGTCGGCAATGGGATTTTGCGGACACCAACCTGGCCGAATGATCTGAGAGGCGCAGCAGCGGCAGGACGCTCAAGAGGGCGGCGAGGGCGGCGATGACGATAGCGGCCTGATAAGCGGCCGGCATGGCCTCCGGGCGCAGGCCGTCGAGGGCTTCTATGGGAAAAACCCGACTGACCAGCGTTGGAATGAAGCCGCCCAGCGCGCTGCCAAGAGCTACCGCCATCATGCTGACTAGATTGTGATAGGAAAATTGGGCGGTGTGTTCGCCGGGCGGGGTCAGAGTCATCATAAAAGGCGGCTTGACAACCTGACCAGCGCCAAAGAACGCGCCCCAAAAGAAGCGGCTTAGGGCGATAAGAAACAGCGTCGGGACAAGCGCCGTCGCCGCGATGCAAAGGGCGATGCCGCAGGTGGAAACAATCATGACGCGCCGATTGCCGGCCCGATTGGCCATCAAGCCGACCGGCAGCCCAATCAAAAATCCGCTCAAACGCGGCAAAGCCTGAAGCAGACTGATGATGCCAGAATCGTAACCGATGCTGACCAGATAAAAATTCAGCAGAATATCAGCGATGCCCAGCAGACCGATATGAAAAAGCAGACTGTGACACAAAAACAGCAGAACTTGCTGATTCAGTCCAGGCAAACGGCTTCGTTCTGTCATCCCCAGCAAAGCTGATCCAGCGAGTTCATCATCGGCATCAAACGATTCAACCAATCTCTTGACAGGCCACTGCTGCCAGCGTATAATCCGATTTGTTTGCGGCAAATCATCGTCAGAATAGTATAAAAACAGCAGGCTCATTTTACAATCGCGCAGGAGAAAACAGATTGACATCTCAAACGAAAGTGAACATTCTCAAGCGGCATCAGGCCAATGCGCGGCTGAACGTCCCGCTGCTGCCGCAAGTCATGCAGAACAGCCAAGACCTAAGCGCCGATGGCCTAGCAAGCCCCTTGGATGAGCGGATTATCGCCGCCGCCGCCCACGCGCTGGAATCGGGACAGACGCATTATGTCGATGTGCCGGGCATCGCGCCGTTGCGGGCCGCGCTGGCCGAACATTTGAATGGCTTGAGCGGCGCATCCTGTCAGGCCGCCAACATTTTGGTCACGGCCGGCGTGCAGGAATCGCGCTTCCTGACGATTCAAAAAATCAGCGAACAGTACGAGAGCATTGCCGTTCCCGCGGTCGTTCATCCCGGCGTCCACAAGGCCTTGGGCGTGCGCGAACGCAAAATCGCATCGCTGCCAGTGGACGAGTCCAAGGGTTTCCTGCCGACCATAGAGAGCATAGCCCAAGCCGCCCGCGCCGGCCGCCGCCTGTTTTATCTGGAATCGCCGTCGCGCTTGAGTGGCGCCGCGTACGCCGCCGATGAAGTTGAGGCCATCCATCAAATCGCCATCGAAAGCGAATCGGCCGTGATTTGGGATCAAGGCCTGGCGGTGTGGATCGACGGCGACTACGCGTCTCTGGCCGCTTTTGACGTCGACCTGGCGCGAACGGCGGTCATAAGCGAAGTTTGGCCAGGCATGGGCTTGGCCAGCTGGTTTATCGGCTGCATCGCCGCCCCAGAAGCCTGGATCGCGCCCATGCAGTCGCAAAAGCAGATTATGGCGATCTGCACCAGCACCGCCGCCCAGTACGCCGCGCTGGAAGCCGGTAAGCTGTATGCCGATTCCCATCCCAAACGTCTGCGGCAGCTGGACGATCTCCGCCGCGCATTGCTTGAGACCGCCCATCAAGCTGGATTTGAAGCTGTCGACGGCGATGCGGTTCACATCCTCGCGCTGAAAGCCAAGACCGGCCTAGCGCAGTTTCGCCAGGCTGGATTTGAAGCGGCCGACGGAAATTTGTTCGGCGCGCCGGACATCATTCGCCTGAATGTTGGCAGTTCAACAGCGCAGGCCCTAGGGCAGATAAACGAGAGGAACAGAGCATGAGCAGACAGAAAAAACAGGGCACCAGCTTGCTTTATCAACTGATTGGCGAAGCGCGGACTTATGATGATGCCATCATTATGGGACGCGGCGACCCCGATTTTGACACGCCCGAACATATTGTCGCCGCCGCCAAAGAGGCGATGATCCATCACCATGCCGACTATGCGCCGCCGCAGGGACTTTTGGCTTTGCGCCAGGCGATTGCCGAACGGGTTAAACGGGTGAACGGCATCGACGCTGACCCCGAAACTGAAGTCGTCGTCACCAACGGCGGCCAAGAAGCGCTCTTCTTGATGGTACTGGCCGTGATCTCGCCCGGCGACGAAATGATCGTGCCAGAACCCAACTACAATACCTACGCCGATTCGCTGGCCTTTGCCGGCGGCATCAAGGTTGATGTGCCGACTTATCCTGAAACCGATTTCCGCGCCGACCCGCAAGACGTGCGCCAGGCCGTGACCGACAAGACCCGCGCGCTGCTGCTGGTCTCGCCCAACAACCCGGCCGCCAATGTGATTTCGCCCGATGACATGCAGGCGATGCTGAATATCGCCCGCGAACATGACCTGATGATCCTGGCTGATGATATTTATGACCTGTTTGTTTATGACGATTTTGTGCATGTCAGTCCGGCTTCGCTGCCCGGCGGCAAGGAACGCACCCTGACCCTCAATGCCTTGTCCAAAGCCTATTCGATGACCGGCTGGCGGCTGGGCTGGATTGTCGGGCCGGCCGATGTGATGGCGCGGGTGACTGAACTCAAAGCGGCCATCAGCGGCGGCACGTCGATCATCTCCCAATATGCCGGGATCGCCGCTCTGACCGGTCCGCAGGCGCCAGTCGAGCAGATGGCGGCCGCTTATCGGCGGCGGCGGCGGCTGGTGCTGGATGCGCTGGATGCTATGGGAATGAAGTATGGTCTGCCACAGGGCGGGCAGTTTGTCTTTGCCGACATCGGCTTTACCGGCCTGGACAGCGCCCAAGTCGCCCAGCGAATGCTAACCGAACAGCATGTGCTGGCTTATCCTGGCGCCGCTTTTTCCAAAGACCGCGCCAACTACCTGCGGATGACCTTCTTGCAGCCCGAAGACAAATTGCAAGAGGGGCTGGAGCGCATGAAAGTCGCTATGCAAAACATTATGGCCGAGAAACAGTAGCCCGCCGTATATGCAGACGGCGCGCATGAAAAGTTGAAGCGATGGCTTACGAAATTAAAGATGCCAGTCTGGTCAATGTTTATCCGCTTGCGCCTCTGCATGCGTTCACAGTCGATTTCATGCAGGCCCTCGGCGCATCCGCCGAAGAAGCCGCGATTATAGCCGATGGCCTGATGACGGCTTCCCAATGGTGGCATCCCGGCCAAGGGCAAGGGCTGGAAAAACTGTTCCGCTATCATCGGCGGGTCAAAAACGGCGGGATTATGCCGAACGCGCCTATGAAATGGCTCAAGCAGGGCCCCTCGCACGCGCTGCTGGACGCGGCCAAGGGCTTTGGCTATGTCGCTGCTCACCGCGCCATGTCCCGCGCTATCGAAAAAGCCAAAACAACCGGCATCGCTATGGTCGGCGTGCGGCGCAGCAACCACTTCGGCATCGCCGGCTACCACGCCATGACAGCCGCCAAACAGGGCCTCATTGGCTGGGCTTTCACCAACGCCAAGGCCGAAATGGCGCCTTGGGGTTCAGCGCAGGTCGCGCTGGGGACCAATCCCTGGGGCATTGCCATTCCCCGCCAGGACAAGCGCGCCATTGTGCTGGATATGGCCCTAACCATGTCCGGCAAGGGGATGATGCGCTGGTACGAGCGCGAAGGACGTCTTATGCCCGAAAGCTGGGCCTTGACCCCCGATGGCCAGACCACAACCGACCCGTCAGCGGCCATGGACGGCCCGCTGTTGCCGATTGGCGAATACAAGGGCTATGGCTTGAGCCTCATTACCGATATCCTCGCCGGCGTGATGACCGGCGCTTTGTTTGGCTTGTCGGTGTTTCAGGATGACCGCAATTTTGACGTCGGCCATCTGATGATGGCCATTGATCCGACGGCGATGATGACGGCGGATGACTTTGCGCGGCGGCTTGAGCAGCTGGCGGCCGAAGTGAAAAATGCCGCGCCGATTTCGCCAGAGCGGCCAGTCCTGCTGCCGGGTGAAGTCGAGTTTCAGCGAATGGCCGAACGTCAGCGAAACGGTGTCCCCGTCGCCGCCGAGACGGTGGCCGGCCTGCGTGAACTGGCGCGGGACGTCGGGATTGAATGCACACTGTGAGGCAGAGGATATGAGCATGCAAAACCTAGGCGGTCGACGGCGCGGCCTAATCCCCGAAGACCTGATGAAATTTCGCTGGCTGGACGAGATCGCGATTGCTCCCGACGGAACGCAGATCGCCTATACCATCCGCCGCCCGGATGCGGCGTCCAACGGCTATATCAGTCATCTTTATCTGCGGCCACTGGATGCGGACTCGCCCATCCGTTTGACACAGAGCGACGGCCAAGCCTCGTCGATAGCCTGGAGCCGCGACGGTACACAGCTGGCCTACAGCTATCGCGGCGCCAGCGGCGATTCGGTGCGAGTCATCGCGTTAAAGGACAAATCCGAAGTCTGCTATCCGACCGACGGCAGTCCATTGACCAGTCTTGATTGGTCAGCCGATGGGAACAAGCTGGTCGGCGTGCGCTGGACAGCTATGAAAGCCGGCGATGAGCGCGGCCCGGCGCCAGGCATCCCCAAGCCAACAGTCAAAGTCGTGCGCCGCCTGCGCTATAAACAGGATGGCCCTGGCTGGGTGCATGACCGCTTTACGCAGATATGGGTATTGGAACTGACGACCGGCGATTTTGTGCAGGTGACCGACAGCGAATGCGATTATTCCGCGCCCAAATGGAGTCAGCATGGCGCGCGGCTGGCTTTTGTTGGCATGGCGCGCGAGCAGAACGTGCCGTTGGGCTATGGCCAAATCATGATCTGTGACTTCCCCGCCGGCGAGACGCGGCCGCTGCTGCCCGATTGGCAGGGTACGGCGTTCAGTCCGGTATGGGGCAAAGATGACCGCCTGATCGCCTTCGCTGGACATAATCAGCCGCCGCCGGTCAATAGGCGCAATTTCTGGCAGCCCCATCTGGCCGACGTCGAACAGGGAACGTCCGTCAAATTGGGCGCGGACATTGATGAGGAAGTCGGCAATTATGCCGTGGCCGACCAGCGCGTTGGCCTATCGAATGTAACCATGAAATGGCCCGCCGATGATCCGTGGATCTACTTTCTGATGACCGAACAGGGCGCGGCCAACCTCTATCGCATCAATACCGCCGGCGGCTATGAAAAACTGGTCGGCGGCGACAGCGTAACCTTTGAATACAGCCCGGCTTTCGGCGGCGCCGTCGCCTATGGACAGGCGGATCCGTCTAATCCAGGCGAACTGCACTTTTGGCAGAATGGAGAGACCAGCCAGCTGACCCATCTCAATCCCTGGCTGCGCGACCATCGGCTGGCCAAACCGCAAAGCTATTGGTATGAAGGCGTCGAAGGCGCCAAGGTGCATGCCTGGCTGATGAAGCCGCTCGACTTCGCCGCCGACCGAAAATACCCGCTTGTCCTGTATGTCCACTGCTCGATGTTCTCCTGGGATTTCAACCATGAATTTCAGGTGTATGCCAACAAGGGCTATGCCGTCGCCTATTTCAACCAGCGCGGCACCACCGCCGGCTATGGCCAGGCTTGGACAAAAGCCAGCGAAGGCGACCAGGGCGGCAAGGATTTCGATGAGATCATGCTGGGCGTGGATGAGTTGACCTCGCGCGCCTATATCGACAGCGACCGCATGGGCGTCACCGGCGGCAGCTGCGGCGGTTTTATGACGAATTGGGTCGTCGGGCATACCAACCGCTTTGCCGCTGCTGTGACCCAGCGCTCGATCACCAATCAAATCAGTTTCTTCGGCACATCTGACATCGGTCCAGAATGCACCGGCGGCGAAACGCGCACCGACCCCTGGCGCGACTTGCAAAGCAGCTGGCATCAATCGCCCATCGCCTACGTTGACGACATCCATACGCCGCTGCTGATCATCCACAGCGACGAAGACTATCGCTGCGCGCTGGAGCAGGCCGAGCAGATGTTCGCCGCCCTGCGCTGGCGCGGCAAACCCGTCGAACTGGTCATCTTCGAAGGCGAAAATCACGGCCTTTCGCGCGGCGGCCGGCCAGGCAACCGCATCGAGCGTCAGCATCGCATCCTTGGCTGGTTCAAAAAATATCTAGGAACGTCACCAAGTTAAAGGAGATGAATGAATGTTAAAAGCAGGCAATTTACAGGCACAGCCCGGCGAGCATGTTTTCGGCTATCTGAAGACGGCGACAACCCGCTCTGGACTTCAGCTGGATATCCCCGTGCATCTTTTCGCCGGGGCAGAGCCAGGGCCAACGCTGCTGGCGCAGGGCGCGATCCACGGCGCCGAAGTCATCGGCTCTATCGCCGTGCTGGATTTCGTCGGCAGACTCGATCCCGCCCAGATGAAAGGCAATGTTATCGCTGTGCCAGTGGTCAACCGCGCTGGCTTTGAACTTGGCGAACGCGGCTCGCGGGTCGATAGCAAAGACATCAGCCGCCTCTTCCCCGGCAAAAAAGACGGCAGCGCATCCGACCAAACAGCTTACGTCTACTTCCATGAGGTCATCCAGCAGGCCGATGTCATGATTGACTTTCACGCCGGCGCCCGAACCGCCTATGAGCGCTATGTGCTGTTTGGCGCCGAAAAAGACCCCAGCAATTTGACCGACATCGAAAAGAAAAGGCGCAAGCTGGTAGTCGCCTTCGGGCTTGACCAAGCCGCCTTCTTCCCGCCCGGCACCTTTGGCGCCAATCAATCCAAAGCGGCCATTGAAGACGCCGGCGTCGTCCAGATCACCCTCGAATTCGGCGGCGGCACAGGCTGGTTCAAAAACGGCGCCGACAATGTGCGCGACGCCGAACGCGGCATTTGGAACATTATGAAAACCATGGGCATGATCAAGGGCGAACTCGAATCCGACGGGCCGCTGTGCACGGTCTACAATGCCGGCGTCGTCATCTGGAAGCCGGCCGTCGACGGAATGTTCATCCGCATGAGAAAATTCGGCGACGAACTCAAAGCCGGCGATGTCTATGGCAAGCTGGTCGACCCCTATACTGGCGAACTGCTGGCCGATATGCCGACGCCCGAAGACGGCATTGTGATTCCCAGTGGCCAGGAATGGCCGACCGTCGGCGCAACCTCCATCGGTATCCTCGGCACTATCGACCGCGTCGACGACCGCCGCACCATGAACTTATCCCTTTCTTTTGACTAATCCCGATTGGAGCATGGGCTGATGAAAATAGGCGCAATAGAAGCCAAACAAGGCGAAAAAACCTACGGGTTCTTCAAAACCGGCGAGACGCACGGCCGTTTCCCGGTGCATATCCCCCTGCATCTGGTGGTTGGCGCGCAGGCCGGCCCCATGCTGGTCGCGCAGGCGGGGACCAGCGGGCTGGAAATTGAGCCGGCGCTGATTTTGCCGCATGTCGTGAATGAGATTGACCCGGCGCAGATGAAAGGCGCGCTGGTGGTCGCGCCGCTGATGAACACCTCTGGCTTTGAGTTTGGGCAGGTGAACGCGGTCTGGGACGACAAGCACCTGAATCGACTGGGGCGCGGACGGGCCGACGGCGCTGTCAGCGAGCAGATGATCCACCAGTATTATCAAGCCGTCGTTTCACAAGCCGACGCCCTGCTTGATATTCGCACCGGCGCCCAGTGGAGCTATCATCATTTTGCCGCCGTTTATGCCGCCGCCGACGTCGACAAATCCAAAGCGATGGCGGTCGCGCTGGGCCTGCCGCAGGTCTTGCTGGGCCACACTGACGATTCATCCATCGCCCAGGCCGCCGCGCAGGATGGCAAAACGGCCGTGGCCGCTTATATCGGCGGCGGGCCAGGCCTGCGCGATTACCGCGATCAAGACCTCGCCCGCGTCCGAAACGCCGTGCTGAACGCCATGCGACACCTGGGCATGCTGGACAGCGCTATCGAATCCGACGTAGACAAAGTAACCGTCATCGAACAGCATACCGTTATCATGCCCCAAGGCGAACGCGGCTTTACCTTCATCGACAAGGCCAAACGCGGCAAACAGGTCAAAGCCGGCGAGCAGCTGGGTTATGTGCGCCACCCCTTTTCCGGCGAAATCCTATCAAAAATCACCGCGCCCAAAGCTGGAATGATGGTTCATGCCGGCGCGTCGTGGCCGGTGCCGCTGGAAGATACCGTGCTGGCCATAGTGGGCGATGTGGTCGAGGAGGTCGATGTCGGCTGACATTGAGAGGATGATGAATGACGCTGCTGCTGCGGAATCACGAGATTAGAGGGCTGATGGACCTGTCGGAATACATCGCCGCCGTTGAGGCCGGCTATCGCGAAATCGGACTGGGCCGCGGCGCCGCCTTCCCGCGTGAAAATCTGTGGATCCAAGGGGAACGGGACGAATCGCGCGGCGGCGGTCATCTGCCGGCCGGCAGCAAAGCATCGTTCAAGTTCAAAGCGGCCCTGCTGCCGGGGCTGGGTGGCGCCGGCGTCCAGGCCTACACCGCCGGCTTGCCCAAAGGCCTGGAAACCTATATGTTTTTGTTTGATGCCAAAAGCGGCGCGCTGGCGGCGATTATGGAAGTCCTTTATTATGACTGGCTGAAGACGGCCGCCGTATCGGCGCTGGCGACCCGTTATCTGGCGCCGCCGCGCAGTTCTACTTTGGCCCTGTTCGGCGCTGGCCGCCATGCCCGTTCACAGCTTTACGCGCTGACGAAAGTATGCGCCATCCAGCGAGTCCATGTCTACAGCCGCGGCGCCGACGCGCGGGCGGCTTTCTGTGAGAAAATGTCGGCTGAACTAGGCATTGAGGTCATCGCGGTCGATTCGCCAAATAACGCCTTGCGCGATGCCGATATTGTGACGACCATCACCACATCGCCCTCGCCGGTGTTTGACGGACGGTCGCTGCCCGAAAAGCCGCTGCACATCAACGCGCTGGGTGCCCATTATCCCTGGGTGCGCGAAGTGGATGACCATGTAACGCTGAACAGCCGCGTGTTCGTCGACGAACGGAAACAAGGCTTGCGGGAAAATGGCGAAGTCGCGATTCCGATGCAGGCCGGGCTTATCGACGAATCGCACATCGTCGGCGATTTGGGCGGCTTGGCGGCCGGCCGCGTCGATGGCCGCCAAGCCGATACAACCTGGACGCTGTTTTTATCTGGCGGAACAGGCATTGAAGATGTGGCCGTGGCCGCGCGGCTGTATGAAAAAGCGCGGGCGCGCGGCATCGGCGCAGAATACGAATTTAATCAGCCTTATCAATTCGAATTATAAGGAGCGGAAAAATTATGCTGACGCACGAAGCGCTTAAACGAGATGTGGCGCGGCGGATTCAAAAACTGCAAGCCATGATGAAAGCGAACGACCTTGAAGCCCTGATTATCACTGGACAGGCGATGCCCGGCGGCATGGGCGGCATCCGTTATATCACCCATGCTCATCTTTGGGGCGGCGCCGCTTATGCCATCCTCGGCGCCGATGATCCTCATCCCTGGCTTCAGGTCTGGAGTTCTTATCAGGCCGTCTGGAGCCGCAACGAAACCACCACCCTGCCCGAACGCGTCCAGTCACCAGCCGACGACATTGTTGAGCGGACGGCCGACATCGCCAAAGCCTATGCCAGCGGCAGCAAACGCATCGGCATGGTCAATATGAACAAGCTGATGAGCATCGCCACCTATCATCAGTTTGTCAAAGCGCTGGCGGGCTGTGAAATGGTCGAGGTCACTGATGCCTACAATGCCATTCGCCAAATCAAATCGCCCTTTGAGCTAGAGGCGATTCAGCAGAACGGCGCGATTCTGGATTCGGCCATGGATATATTCAGCGAAAATGCTTTTGTCGGCGCCCGTTACTGGGATGCCTGCGCGGCGGTCGAAGGCTACATCAAATCATTCGGCGCCTTTTGGGGACGCACCAAGCTGTCGCTTGACCTGACGCCCTACACCGTGCCGACGCCCAAAGACCTGCGGATGCAGCGCGAGGATATCATCAACTTTGAGATTGTGTATGAATCGCCCTATGGCTATTGGCTGGAGATGACGGCGGTATTTTCTTTTGAGCCGCTGCCAGCAGAAGCGCAGGCTGTGCTGGACGGCTATCTGCTGGCTGTGGAGAATTCGGCCGCGGTCGCCAAAGCCGGCAATACCTTCCGCATGATTTCCGATGCCAATGACCAAACTCTGCGCGATCTGGGATTTCCAGTGGACGGCAAACACACCCCCGACTGCCACAGCACCGGCCTAGATGGCAGCGATGGCCCCAATTCCTTTGGCGCGCCCGATTTCGCGCTGCGGCCTAACATGGTGCTGTCCTATCATCCCGGCACTGTGCTGGAAAACGACCGCGGCTTTTTGATCTCCGACAATTTCTTGGTCACGCCAGAAGGCGCGGTGCGACTTTCGCCACATCACCGCGCGCGTTATTATATGCGTCTGGACGCCTAGGAGCTAAACTTATGAATGTGAATGCCAAAACAGCCGTTTCCGTCATTGCCGACTATGCCGCCAGCCGGCGGTTTGATGACCTGGACGACCTGACTATCTTGCGGGCGCAGCAGGTGATGCTGGATTCGCTTGGCACGATGCTGGGCGGCTGTCAGACGCGGCTGGGCAAATTGGCGGCCGACTATGCCGCGCAGATGATTGGCGGCGATGATGCCGCGATTGTCGGCGACGGCCGCCGCAGTTCACTGGAAGGCGCCGCCTGGGCGAATGCCGTCATGGGAAAGTATCTCGGTATGGACGATTCGCACCGCACCGCCGGCCACGTCGCGGCTGAACTTGTGCCGGCGCTGCTGGCGCTTGGCGAAGGGCTTCATTTGAGCGGCCGGCAGATCATCACAGCGCTGGCGGTCGGCTATGATGTGATGGACCTTATTCATCCCATCGTCGAAGCCTGGCAGCGCGAGCGCGGCCTTGACCACAAAGGCCAAGCCGGCACCCTGGCCAGCGCGGTCGCCGCCGCGGTCGCCATGCAGCTGCCAGCCGAGAAGATCGCCCATGCCTTGGCGCTTTCGATGGATATGGCCTGCGGCACTGAACAGTATGTCTATGATGCCGGCGCCTGCGACACCAAAGACCTGTTGGCCGGTTATGCCGCCCGCAATGGCATCTACGCCGCCAAACTGGCCGACTTCGGCTTTCGCGGGCCGCCCGGCGCGCTTGATGGCCCCTATGGCTATTTTCATGCCTTTGGCCCGGGCTATGACCCGTCGTACCTGGACGCGCTCGACAATCAGGCTTTGGCGCGGACCGGCTTCAAGCCTCATGCCGGCTGCCGTCATGTCCATTCCTGCGTCGATGCCACCCACGAACTGCTCAAGGCCGGCCAGCCCAGCTTGAGCGAAATCACCGCCATTGAAGTCGATACCTATCACGAAGCCATTACCCCGGCATTCCGCGTCAATTATGAACCCGAAACGGTCGGCCAGGCCGGCTTCAGTCTGCCCGTCACCGTCGCCGTCATCCTGACCCGCGGCAGCTGGTTCCGCGAGGACATTGAAGCCTACAATCACCCCGAAGCGCGGCGACTGCGCCATCTGGTCAAGGTCGGACTCGATGAAGCTATTCAAGCTGAACATCCCAAGAAGAACGGCTGTGAGGTCAGGATTTTCACCCGCGGCGGTCAAACGCACCGCGGGCGCGTTGAATATGCCAAAGGCGAGCCGGAGAATATGCTCACCGACGAGGAATTTGAGGCCAAGTTCCGCTATCTGGCCGGCGATTCGTTGCCCGCAGTCCAGCTTGACCAGCTGATCGCCGCCGCGCGCCGCCTGGAAGAGCTTGATAATATCAATGAACTGGTGCAGCTTACCGCTCCGATGCGAGTCGCGATGTAACCTTATGAAAATAACCAAAGTCAAAGCATCGATAGTCAGTATCCAGCGCCGCCGCGCCTTAAAGACCGCTTATGGCATCTCGCCGGCGACTCATACAGTTGTGGCGCAGGTGATGACGGATGAGGGGATAAGGGGCATCGGTCAGACTGTGGCGCCCGCGCCCTGGCATGACCAGACGGCCGAAGCGATCAAAATTAGCATCGAAAAGTACATCCAGCCGGCGCTGCTGGGCGAGGATCCCTTTAACATAGAGCGTCTGTTCCAACGGATGATTCGGGCATTGCGCGGCGCCCGATACGCTATCACGGCGGTAGAAATGGCGTTGTGGGATATTAAAGGCAAGGCGCTGGGCGCGCCGGTTTATCAACTGCTGGGCGGGGCTTGCCGGCCGGGAGCCGAACTGCATGCCTTTGTCGAACGCGAGTCAGCCGAGCGCACTGCCGAACGAATCCAAGAGCTTGCCGCCGCGGGCTGGACTTGGTTCAAAACTAAAATCGGCTTTGGCGTCGATGTGGATTTGGCTTGGTACGAAAAGCTGCGGGCGAACGTCGATGAAAAACTGCGCTTTCAGTTGGACGGCAATACCGGTTATACTCTGGGCGAGGCGGTTCACGGCCTGACGCGGCTGGAAAAATTGGGCGGCATCGCCTTGTTTGAGCAGCCGGTCAGACATCTGGATGAGATGGCGATTCTGGCGGCGCGGCTGACGACGCCTTTGCAGGCCGATGAGGCCTTGACCGGCCCCAGAAGCGTCTATGATATTGCGCGGCAGAGCGCGGCGCACGTGTTGCATTTCAAAATCCATAAATACGGCGGGCTGCTGCAGGCCAAACGAATGGCGGCGATTGCCGAAGCGGCCGGGCTGGAAATTTCGGTCGCGCCCTATTTCGACGTGATGGCCGCCGCTGTCGCCCATTTCGCGGCCTCCACGCCGATTGCCAAATGGCCGGCCGGCTTTTCGGATATGACCGACACCATCCTAGCCGAGCCTTATGAACCGAGCGGGCAGGTCTTGAAGCCGCCGCCAGGCCCAGGCTTGGGCATACAAATCGATGAGGACAAGCTGGCGCATTATGACGCCGCTTAACCTGCGAAGCATACGGCAAAATAAGGAGGTGACCTTTAGCGAAAATGACTTACGCAATAAACCTTGCCGAAACACTTTATCTATCCTATGAGGAGAAAACGCATGAAAATGGCAAGACTTTTTATCCTGCTTGGCTTGATCGCGATGATCGGCGCGCTGGCTTTTGCGCCGGCCGCCGCCCAGGATGATATGTCCGAATTCGTCTTCGCGCACAGCGGGCCCATCCGCCCGATGGACGCCCATTCGCACTGGTACGGCTCAACGCACTGGATGCTCAACCTGTACTATGACTGCCTGATTTGGCGCGCCGCCGACGGCAGTGGTTACGTCCCGCAGGCCGCCCACAGCTGGGAAAACGTCGACGACACCACCTGGCGTTTCCACCTGCGCGAAGGCGCGACCTTCCACAATGGCGAGCCGCTCGATGCCGAAGCCGTCAAATGGAACATTGACCGCGTCCGCCACCCCATCGGCGACATCCCGCTCTATCAGCAGTGGGCATTCGTCAAAGAAGTCGTTGTCGTCGATGACCTGACCGTCGATATCATCAGCAATTCACCCCACGCCTACTTCGAAAATGACGTCAGCTACAACGGCTGTGAACTGCTGCCGCCCGCTTACTTTGATGAAGTCGGCCAAGCCGAGTTCAACCGTAATCCGGTCGGTTCAGGGCCCTACCAACTGGTCGAACTAAGCGAGAACGACCGCTACGTCTTTGAGGCTTGGGACGGCTATCACAGCGGCCGCCCCGCAGTCGACCGCGTCGTCTATCAGGTTATCCCCGAACCGGCGGCGCAGGTCGCCGCGTTGCTGGCCGGGCAGGTTGACATGATCACTGGCGTACCCGTGCCTGACCGCGACCGACTCGAAATGACCGAAGGCATCACGCTGCTCACCGAAACCGCCAACCTCATGCACCACCTTTATGCCCGCGTCGACACCGAAAGCGGCGCCTTCCCAGAGACTTTCCCCGATTATCAGCCAGCCACGCTGGACATCAACGTCCGCAAGGCCATCACCCACGCGCTTGACCGTCAGCTGCTGGCGGAAGTGCATGGCGCGGCCGAAGCGCGTTTGGCCCGCGTCTGCTCCTATCAGCCAGAAGGATTCGCCGACAAATACGCTGACCCTGGCGTAGTTGCCGATTGGTATGATCCTGATATGGCGCGTGAATATCTGGCCGCGGCTGGCTATGCTGATGGCGAAGGCCCCACGCTCTACTTTGACACCGACGCTGTTTCGCGCGGCGGCAATGCCAAAGAGGTCTCCGAAGTCGCAGCTGCCATGCTTGAGGAAGTCGGATTCAATGTCGACCTGACCGTCCTCGACTCCTCCGCTTTTTCCGTTCAAGTGTCGCGCGCCGGCAACAACCGCGACCTGATGCACATTGCCCTGGGCTGCGGCCCGGCGCTGCTGCCGCTCTTCTACCAGTGTGATTGGTCATCGGTCAATTACAGCATTTGCAACGAGGAATGGGATGCCGTAGCCGAGCAGATCCAGGTGACCATCGATAGCGATGCCCGCCTTGACCTTTGGGAACAGTGGTGGGAATTCTACATCGACACCGCGCAGACCATCACGCTCTATGAAGTTACGAATGTGATGGCGCTGAATACGGCCGAGTTTGATTTCACGCCGCGCAAAGACGGCTGGATGACCTTCCGCGACGTTAAACTTGCGGGCATGTAATCCAACGCCGACAAGTTAATGTCTCTATGAACAACCCCCTTCCCTCATCTCATTTGGGGGAAGGGGATGGGTGGGCAAGCCAATGCCAGGATCTATCAACTTCATCATATCCCGCTTTGCGCAGCTTGTCATAACCATGTTCATCGTCTTGACCCTGGTCTTCTTTCTGGTGCGCCTGATTGGGGATCCGATAGATATTCTGATGCCTGAATTTTTCAGCCCGGATCAAAAAGACTATATGCGGAAGGTCTGGGGCTTTGACCGACCCTTGGAAGAGCAGTACGCTATCTTCATCTCCAAAGCGGTCACCGGCGATTTCGGCACGTCCTTTCTCGCCAAGCGTCCAGCCATGGAATTGGTCATTGAGCGGCTGGGCAATACATGGCTGCTGGCGGCCGCATCATCCGCCATTGGGCTGACGGTCGCCATTCCACTGGGCATCCTGTCGGCGCTCAAGCGCAACAGTCTGCTTGACTTCATAAGCACCGCGCTGGCCTCATTAGGCACGGCCATGCCCAGCTTTTGGCTCGGCTTGATGCTCATCATCATCTTTTCAGAAAATCTCCGCATCCTGCCGGCCTTTGGCGCCATGGAGCCGAAAGCTATCATCATGCCCTCCGTGGCGCTGGGCGTCGGCATGGCGGCGCGGCTTTCGCGGCTGACCCGCTCGGCCATGCTGGAAGTGCTGAACCAAGATTATGTCCGCACCGCCTACAGCAAAGGCCTGAAAAGGAATACTATCGTTATCCGCCATGCCCTGAAGAATGTACTCATCCCGATTGTGACGGCCTTTGGCCTGCAGTTAAGCTGGCTGCTGGGCGGCGCGATTATTGTCGAAACCGTCTTTTCATGGCCAGGGCTGGGCAGATTGATCATCGATGCCATCAACAACCTCGACGGCGTCGTTGTGCAGGCTGGGGTGGTCTGGTTCTCGCTGTCAGTCGTCTTGATAAGCTACGCGCGGGATGCTGTCTACGTCCTTATCGACCCGCGCATCCAATTCAACTAGGGCTGTCGCATGGAATCGCCTGAAGCCGGCCTGGTCGCGCCAGAATACATATCGACACTGCGGCGGCGGATAGCCTCGTCCCTGCGCCGCAGTCCGGTCGGCGCGGCCGGCTCGCTGATTGTCAGCTTTATTGTGCTGCTGGCCATCATTGGCCCTCTCATCTCCCCTCATGACCCGGTCGGTCACAATCTGCGCGCCCGTTTCGAGCCGCCCGGTTATGCCGACAGCGCCGGCAATGTCTATGCCCTAGGCACCGACCAGCTTGGCCGCGACATCCTAAGCCGCATCATCGCCGGCAGCCGCGTGTCGACCCTGGTCGGCATCGTGTCGGTCTTCATCGCCGGGACGATTGGCGTCATTTATGGTTTGCTGAGCGGCTTCGTCGGCGGTATCCTTGACAGTATTCTCATGCGAGTTGTCGATGGCATCAACAGCATTCCCTTTATCCTGCGGGTTATCGTTATTTCGTGGGTGCTGGGACCTGGCTTGATCACCTTGGCTGTCGCTTTAGGCATCACCGGCTGGACGATCTATGCACAGGTCGTCCGCGGAGAAGTCCTTAAAATACGCGAAATGGAATATGTCACCGCCGCCTACGCGTTGGGTCAAAGCCGACTCAAGGTCATGTTTTTGCATATTCTGCCCAATGTGTTCTCGTCGGTGATTGTGCTGGCGGCTGTGCATGTCGGCGTGACCATCCTGGCCGAATCATCTTTATCTTTCCTCGGCCTGGGCGTCAAGCCGCCAACCGTCACCTGGGGCTTGATGCTGTCCGACGGCCGCCAGTACATCAACAGCGCTTGGTGGATGACGACCTTTCCCGGCATCGCTATCGCCATTACGGTATTGGGCGTCGTTTTTTTGGGCGATTGGCTGCGCGACTTCCTTGACCCCAACGTCCGCGGCCGCGCCTAGGAGCTGCCGATGTCAGAATCCCCCTTTCGCATCCCGCGCTCGCGCGGCACGGAAACACACCAAAGCCTGCGCGTCGAAATCATGGCCGCCCTCGAATCGATCCTCTTCGATTCGTATCACCATGCCTACACCATCCGCGACGCGCTTGAACAGGCTTTCGCCGCCGAAGTCGAGCAGCGTTTTGCCGTCGCCGCCCATTCTGGCACCATCGGCCTGTTTCTGGCCCTGCGCGCCGTCGGGATTGACCGCGGCCACGAAGTCATCACCATCGGCAATTCCGATATTTCAACCACTGGCGCCATCAGCCAATGCGGCGCCGTCCCCGTGCTGTGCGATGTCCTAGCAAGCGATTACACCATCAACCCAGCCCTAGTCGAAAGCCTCATCACACCAAAAACGCGGGCGATTCTGCCAGTGGATATCCATGGCCATCCCGCCAATGTGAAAGCGTTAAGGCCCCTTGCCGATCACTATGGCTTGAAAATCGTCGAGGATGCCGCCCTGGCCGCCGGCGCATCCGACTATGGCAAACCGGTCGGCGCGTTCGCTGATGTGACCATGTTCAGCTTTTCGGCTTTCAAACCGCTGGGCGGGGCCAGCAACGGCGCTATGCTGGTCACCAGCGACGAAGACATCCACGACAAACTGCGCCTGCTGATTGGCTATGGCCACGACCCCATCCGCGCCGACATCAAGACGGGATACCAAAACTACATCGAAGAAGGCTACAACGTCCCGCTCGACGGCCTGGAAGCCGCCCTGCTCTTAGTCAAGCTGCCTTATCTGAAGGAATGGACGCGCAAACGCCGCGCGATTGCCGCCGCTTTAGAGGCCGGCCTGGCTGATACATCAGCCCGAACTCCAAGTTTCCGCAGCGAATCGGCGCCGACCTTTCGCTCATATATGATATGCGTCGACCGACAGGCTGAAGTGCATCAGCAGCTTCGGCAGGCCGGCATCGAAGCGGTTATCAGCTATGCGCCGCCGATTTATCAATACACCGTCTATAAGGGAAAATTCCCCCATGCCAGCGAGTTAAAAGTGACCGACCGCCTGGCATCCGAACTGGTCAATCTGCCGGTTACGCCTGAACTCACGCCTGACGATACCGATTATATGATTGATGCACTGCGAGACCTTTTGAACGCTTAGAGATGAGGAAATGGATGATGAACAGCCAAACCGCGCTAATTGAGAAAATCGCAGCCTACACAGTCCAGCTAAGGTATGAAGATATCCCCGACGAAGCCATTGAACTGGCGAAGATGATCGTCTTTGATTCCATTGGCACCGGGCTTGGCGGCTTTCAGCGGCCCTTGGGGCAAAAAGCGATGCGCTATGCTGCCGAAGCGATGGCCGGCGCACAGGCGACTCTATTGGGCGCGGGAGGTATGGCCTCGCTGGAAGGCGCCGCTTTTGCCAATGGGGTCATGATCAAAATTCTCGGCATGGACGATTCGCATCGCTCCGCCGGCCATATCGCCTCGCAGGTGATTCCAGCCGTGCTGGCGGTCGGTGAAGCGCATGGCGCATCGGGCCGCGAAATGATCGCGGCGATTGTGGCCGCCTATGATGCCGCGGTTCGCATTGGCCGGCAGGTGCGGTCAGCCCAACGGGCGCGCGGCCTGGATTTGAAAGGCACAGTGGGCGCGATGGCGGCCGCCCTGGCCGCTTGCCGATGCGCCGGGCTTGACGTGGAAAAGACCATCCAGGCCGTGGCGATAGCCGCTGATTTGTCTTCGGGAACCGAGCAGTATGTCTATGAAGGCGGCGCCTGCGACACCAAAGACCTCATCGCTGGCTTTGGCGCGCGCAATGGCGTCTTTGCCATGCAACTGGCGGCGTCCGATTTTTATGGCCCGCGCGGCGCCCTGGATGGCGAATACGGCTTCTTCCGCGCCTTTGGCGATGGTAGCTGTGATGCCCAACTCTTTGATGATTTGGGCGATCATTTTGCCATACTCGGCACGGCCTTCAAGCCGCATGGCGGCTGTCGCCATACCCATCAGGCGATTGATGCCGCGCAGGCGATCTTGCAGCAGGGGCCGCTGGATGCGGCGGCTATTGAAGCGATTCGCCTGGAAACCTACGGCTATGCCACCCGTCCGATTTTCCGCGTCGACCCCAATCCGCCGTCGCGCGAAGTCGCCGGCTTGAGCATCCGGGTATCGACGGCGGTCGCCTTGACACAGGGCAGCGCTTGGCCGCAGGACTTTGCCGTTTGGGACGACCCGCAAGTGCGCCGCCTGCGCCAGTTGATAGATGTCAAAATCGACCCCGAAATCGAAAGCCGCTATCCGCAGTGGAATGGCTGCCGCCTGCATATCGCGCTGGACACTGGCGAGGTGCGGCAGGCCTTTCTGCCGAACATGAAGGGCGAGCCAGAGTTTCGGATGACCGACCTGGAACTGCGCGAGAAGTTCCGCGTGCTGACCGCGGCGATGCTGACGGAAGACCAGGTGGAGCAGATCTACACCCTTTGCAGCGAGTTGGAGTCGGTCGCGCATATCAGCGATTTGATGCGGCTGTGCCGCGCTGAAATGTTTGCCGCCGCGGCGCATTAACGGTCAGCGCTGCCGCAAGAGGAACAGGCCGGCCAAAGCAGCGAGCCACAGGATGAGGCCGCCGTAAAGCGCCGCCTGCCACAGGCGCGGCTCAAAGCTGAACACCAGGGTGCTTGCGCCGGCCGGCACCGGCACGGCGCGGAACATGACATTCGCCCGGAAAATCGGCGTCGGCGCGCCATTGAGAGTCGCCTGCCAGCCCGGATAATAGGCGTCCTTGAGGATTAGATAGGCATCCGCCGGCGACTGCACGCGCAGCGCGATCCGCGTATCGCTGTATTCTATCAATTCAACCTGCCCGGCCGATTCGATATCAAAACCGCGGCTTTCAACATCGCCATGAATCACAGCGTCAGCGCCATTCGCCAAGACCAGCAAAGCCGCTTCACTGCCTTGCTGGCTGTCAGGCATAACCTGCACCGTCGACGCCAGATGCGCCCGCGGCTCGGCGGACGGCAGGCGATAGATTTTGATGGCGCTTGACAAAATCCGCTCCAGGGGCGGCGGCTGGATTTCCAGAAAGTCCTGCTGGCTGCGGCTGCTGACCGCCGTCACAGCTAGGATACTGTGGTCAGTGGAAAGGATCGATTCCAGCGTTTGCCAATCGGTGATGGTGAGGTGCAAATCGTCTTGAATGCGGCGCGCGGCGATTTCGCTTTCGAGCGGGTCCGTATGCAGAATGCGGACTTCATCATAGCGGTCATCGGGGATGTCCAGGCGAT
This sequence comes from Phototrophicaceae bacterium, assembly GCA_965243515.1. GTDB lineage: Bacteria > Chloroflexota > Anaerolineae > Aggregatilineales > Phototrophicaceae > UBA6055. Next base: position 486,709 of record OZ251572.1, read on the forward strand.
TGACGTTCTGCCACTGCTGCGCCAAAGCCGTATCATAGACAATATCATCGTGGCGAATATCGTAGATTTTGTCGGTGATGATGTAGCGCGTGTCAGTCTGATGCAGCCATCTTAGCTTTGGGATGCAGGCACCGCGGCAGTCGGGCAGCGCCATTCGCTCGCCCAGCCGTCCATCCACCGCCGGCAGCGTCCCGTCCGGCAGCAGCAGCGAGCTAAGCTGTGAGTAATAAACCGTCGGCAAAATCCCGCCGCCAAAGCCATCAATGGTTGGAATGCCCCAGGTCAGCGATGAATTGGGCATCAGCATTTCCTGTTTTTTCACGGCGTCCAAAGCGTGGACTTGAGAAGCCTCGTCCATGCCCAGTTGATGATAGCGCTGGCGCAAGGCGGCGATGTCCCCGGGGTCAAAGAAAATGCGGCTGATGGCCAGCGTTCGGCCAGGAGCCGTCTCTTCGGCTTGATAAGCCAGCAGCTGACTGATGGTGAACCGCTGTCCCAGATACACTTCGGGCGGACTCAAGTCGTTATAGGGCAGAATCAGCGATGCCAGAAAGAGTTCCAGAATCACCAGCGCGGCGGCGACGGCGGGTATCCAGCGATGCCGAAGCCGGAGCAGCGCCAATAGAATCAGCAATGCCAAGGCCCACAATGCCAGCGATGAGTCCTGGATGGCGGCATCGCCCCAAATATGATGCGGTTCAGGGTCCAGGACAAAGCGCGTCAGCAGAATAACGGCGCCGATGAACATAGCGATGAAGACCGTCAGGCGCGTCCGCCGACCGGATTTATCGATAGGCGGTGAATGGAGCGACTGTACTCCCAGGCCCGCCAGCAGCGCCATCGCCAAGGTGAACAGTGACAGCCAGCGCGCCGGAACGCGAAACAGATTAAAGCCGGGCAGTTCCGCCAGGATGAGATAAATCGGATTGAACCGTCCGAATGCCAGCCCCAGTCCGACCGCCGCCAGCGCGATCCAGGCCCATTTTCCGCCGGCTGGCTGCGCCGCCATTCCCCATAAGGCCAGCCCCAATCCCAGAATACCAAGATAAGCGACGTATTCGCCAAACAGCTGCCCGTCGTAACCCGGCAGGATAGCCCGGCCAATGGTGCCGGGCGGCAGGGAAAAGGCGGTCGCCTGGACATCCAGGCCGCCGCTTCGATTGGATAGGCCAGTGAGTTCCAGCGTCGGCAGAAGCTGTGGCATCGCCAGCAAGACCGCCGCCAGCGCGCTGATTCCCAAGATCATCATCCCGCGCCCGATGTTTCGCGCCGGCGCGCCGGCCTGCCATTGGGCAAACCCGACAGCAAGTCCATATACCGCCAAACCCACCCCGGTAATAAACACCGTTTGCGTGTGTCCGCTGAAAATTTGCAGCGCCCATGCCAGCGCCAGCAGCAGGCCGTCGCGCCGCGGCGATTCTCCTGTCAGGCTGCGGTGATAGAGCGCAAACAGGATCGGCATCCAAGCCAAGCCCTGGAACTGGTTGATCTGCTCGACATGCGCGCCCAGATAGCCGCCAAAGGTGAAGACCGCCGCCGCGACCAGCCCGGCAATCCATTGTCTGCCGATGACCTGACGATACAAAAACAGCATCCCCGCGCCGGCTAGGATGGCGTGGAACAGAATGCTGATTTTGATGGCCATGGGGGCGCGGAACGGGGCTGTCAGCCAATTTGGGGGATAATAGACGCCCAGCTGCGGGTTCGCCAGCAAAGGCGCGCCCATGAAAATGTCGTTCGTCCACAGGGGAAGCTCACCCGCGCGGAAGGCGGCGCTGCGTAAGTCCCAATAGGGATAGAAATAATTGTAGGTGTCGCCCCGCGCCAGGATTTTGTCGGTCAGCATCATCTGATGAAAGAAGGTCAGCGTCAGGATGATGACAAGGGCGAGCGGTATGAGTCGTTTGTGCATGATCGAAATAGCCGTTCGGTCAGACTGCCTGTTATCCTAGCGGCTGATTGCCATGATAAACAGGGAGAAAGCCTCGCCGCTAGCTGGTGTCGGTATCTGATGGATAGGCTTGGCTGCGCTTTGCGACCGTCCATTCGACGCTGTGAACCAGTCGGCGCGATGCCAGCGCCAGCCGCAGCCGCCGCAGGATCGGCGCTTGTTTGCGCTCGCGCTGATACTGCCGCCAGCGCGTTTCGGCCGCCGCGCCCCAGAGAAAATCGGCCGCCTCATCGGGCAGGGCGATGCCCTCTGGATTTCCCCAATCGTCCCAGGCCTTGCGCTGCGCCGACGGGTTCGCCGGTCGGAGTTGATGCCAGTCGCCGCGGCGCATAAAAATGATGTTGACTTCAATGTCTTCGCGGTCGCTGCCGATATTGCTCAAGTTGCCGCCGTGGATCAGGAATTGGCCGCCGCTTTGGCGCGCGGGATAAAACTGGGCATGCGCCATAGCCCGTCCGGCCCATTCGGTATCGCCGGCGATGCGAAAATTTTCGTCAAATGCGCCCGCCTGCCGATACAGCGATTGGCTCGCCATGAAGAAAGGGCTAAGTCCATTTTTGCGGGTGAATTGGCTGGGGTTGAATGTTATTGGTCTGCTGCTGCGCCGCTCGCTGGGGAAAAGTCCAAAACGGCGGTAAGCAAACAAGGCAGTGAAGGCAAAGTCGACCAGCGCGGCGCCGTCCTGCAACGCGCGATATCCTTCGATAAAACCGTCTGCGGAACGAATGTCATCGGCATTCCAAAAGCTGAAAAATGGCGTTCCCGCCAGCGCGATGCCGCGGTTCCAGGAGGCATACAGACTTTCGCGCTCGACATAAACTGGACTCATGCGCCCGAAGCGATTGCCGTTGATGTCGGCGGCCAGCTTCTCGATTTGTCCGCGTTCGCGGGAGGTGGCATCGTTGACAATCAGCGCATAATGGACGTCGATGCTGTTTTGGCTGATCGTTTTGGCAAATTCAAAGACGGCCGCGGTAAAGGCGGGCAGGTGGCTTTCGGCGCGGTATAAGGATGAGATGACGGCAATCGACATCGGGTTAGCTGTTCAGCAGTTGGTCGGTATTCAGGATGGCGGCGAATTCCTGGTGGAGGTTTGCCAGCGCCAGCGCATGGACTGTTTTCGCCGGATAGCGCGTGCCGTCATAGCTCCGCGTTTCGTGGGCGGCGGTCGCATCAGCGACGACAATCGTCTCGAATCCCAGGTCGCCGGCCATCCGCGCGCTGGTGGAGACGCAATGGTCGGTGGTTAATCCGATGATGACCAGGCTGCGAATATCGGCGCGATGCAGGCGCGCTTCCAAATCGGTGCCAACAAAGGCATTGTTGACCTGCTTTTGAATGACCGGCTCGTCCGCCCGGGGCGCGACAATCGCTTTGATGGCATTGCCCGGCAGTTCGGGGCGCAAGGGAGAGTTGGCTTCGGTGGACATGTGCTGAATGTGGAATATCGGGCGGCCGCGGCGGCGCCAGTCAGCCAGCAGCCGCGCCATATTGCTTTCGGCATCGGGATTGCAGCGCTTGCCCAAGGCGGCATCATCCAGCCCCTCCTGCACATCAATAATCATCAAAGCTGTTCGGTCGTTGAGCGATATCATGGCGCGCTGTCCTTCCTTGACGCTGTTCTGCCCCGTCTTTTTTATCAAAAAGCGGCTTTCAGGGCAAGCGGTGAATGGCTGCCGTCCGCCTGTGATATAATGCCGGCGGTATGCTGATAATCAGGCACAGGCGATGCTTCAGGTCGTGAGTTTCAATATCGGCGGCGCCCGCAAGATGCGCCCGGCGCCGCACAATCATAACAAACTGGCGTCCGATGTCGTCCATGTTCTGCGGCAGATCATCCAGCCTGACCAGCCAACTCTCATCGCGCTTCAGGAAACCGGCCAAGCGATGGTGAACGGAGTCCAAAAAGACGTCGGGCGGAACATTGCCCGGGGATTGGGTGCCGCCTATATGGACTCATTTGCCGCCGAAGTGACCATGCGCCATCATCCCCATCCCAAACAGTGGAATAGGCCGGACTGGCAGGGAATGACGCATGCGGCCGAAGGCAACGCCATCATTACTAATCTGCCGCCGCAGGGTTGGTCGCAAGGCAGCTATCAGCCCGAAGGCTCGCCGCCGATGCCCAGCCAGTGGATGCGTTATGCGACAATCAGCCGCGCCGCGCTCTACAGCAGCGGCGACCGCGATACCCAGCCGCGCAATCTGATGGCCGCCTCGCTGAATTACCGTGGCATTCCTTTCTATTTTCTCAATACCCATCTTGGCGTCCTGACCGATGAAGACCGCCATGACCTGACGAACGAAAGATCGCGGGCGGCTTCGCAAATCCGTCAGGCGCAGGCGCGCGAGATTTTGCACGTGGTCGCCGAACTCGAACAGGCCGCCCGGGCGCAAGGTCAGCCAGAACGCGCTATCCTGCTGGCCGGCGACTTCAACGCCACGCCCGACGCGCCCGAAATGGCGCGGCTGCAAGGCCCTTTTCAACTGCTGCGGCCGCAGAACGCGGGCTGGACACATCAAGAGCATCGGATTCTGATCGACCATATTCTCCTGCATGACCCGCATGGACAGTTTGCCGCCGTTTCCTGCCATATTCAGAGCCGCCTGCCTTTTGATGACTTGAGCGACCACCGCCCGGTTGTCGGCATCTTTGACCAGGCCCGATTCAAGACTTGAACTGCGCCAGCCGTTGACGGGCCCGCTGCTTGCGCCGCGCTTTGCCGCGCCGGTCGAAGCTGGCCTGCATCTCCAGGAAATAATCGACCGTCTGCTGGATTTGCGTTTCGTCCATCTGATAGTCTGCAAGCCCCTTGGCGCGGCGCTGGCGCGTCACTTCATAGAGAAACAGAGCCGCGGCGACGGATATATTCATGCTTGGGGCAATCCCCCGCATCGGAATCGTCACCTGCCGGTCGGCCAGCGCAATCGCCTTGGGCGACAGGCCGGTCTTTTCGTTGCCGAACAGGAGGGCAATCCGCGGCTGGCTCAAATCAGCCTCAAAAATGGAATCGGCGGCATCGTCAATCACGGCGGCCGTCACCAGCCAGCCTTCGTCTTGGAGTGTCCGAACCGCGCTTTCGGTATCATGATGAATGCGATAATGAAGCCACTTGTTGGTCGCCGTAGAACTGTTCTTGCCGACTTCCTTGGGGTCAAATTCGGCATGGGTCTCGAAGATGACATGAAGCTCCTGCACCCCAAAAGCATCACAGCTGCGCGTGACGGCGCCGAGGTTGTGCGGGTCGAAGACGTCCTCAATGACCACAGTAAGCCCAGCCTGTCGACGGCGGGCGACGCGCGTCAGCTTTCGCATGCGGGCTTCAGTCGGCATCGTTTCCGCTCTAGGCCAAGTCGCCGCGCACAGTCCGAACGATGTCGGCCGCCGCGCCGCTAAGAATGGTCGTGTCAGTCATCACCGTGACAAATTCATAGCCGCGCCGCAGCATCTCAAGCGCATGGCCAGTATCAGCCGCGAAGAGCCCAGCCTTAATCCCATGCCGCCGCGCCGATTCGAGGATGGCGTCCAGCGCCGCGCTGATGACCGTATCAGATGAATCGAATCCAGCCCGGCCAGTCATGCTCAAGCGCAAATCGCCAATGCCCACAAACACGCCGTCTAGGCCTTCCACGCTCATAATCTCGTCGCGGCTGTCAAAGCCGGCTTGGGTTTCAATCATCGCCAAGGTGAGGATGGTGTCGTTGGCATGGTCGGCATAATCAGCGCCGCCATAAATCCGCGCCCGCGTCGGCCCCAAACTGCGATAGCCCAGCGGCGGATAACGGCAGGCGCCAACAAAAGCCTGGCATTCTTCGCGGCTTTCAATCATCGGGCAGACGATGCCATACGCGCCGCCATCCAGCAGCCGCATAATCTCCCCTGGCGCATTCCAGCTGACCCGCGCCAGCGGCGTCGTATCCGTAGTCGAAATCGCCTGCATCATTTGAATCGCCGTCTCAATGCTCATCATGCCATGCTGCATATCGACCACCAGACTGTCCCAGCCCTGATGCGCCATGACTTCAGCCGACCAAGCGCTGGGGATGTGCAGCCAGCCATTAAGCGCCGGCTTGCCTTCTGCCCACAGGGTACGCACGCGGTTTTCACGCATAATTCACTCTTTCTGTGTATTCCATTAAGGTGTATGAATAATAACGCGAATATCCCATTTTCCCAAAATCCTTCCCGCGTTCACCAGAGGCCCGCTGTGTATCTCGGCAATATCCATAAAGTGGTCATCATCCACTTCTGCCAGCGTTTCCATCTCTATATTCATGCCTATGCCCTGCTCTTGCTGGCGCGGGGACTCACGCTGATACAGATTAGCCTGATCGAATCCCTGGTGATAGGCACGATATTCCTGATGGAAGCGCCGACTGGCATCCTGGCCGATCGCGTCGGACGCAAATGGTCGATATTCTTCTCTACCCTTTTGCTGATGTCAGCCGAGTTCATCTTCATCTTCGCCCGCAGCTTTGAATGGTATCTTCTCATCGCTGTCCTGACTGGAACTGGCTTTGCCTTCTCTTCAGGGGCGGTCGAGGCGCTGGTCTATGACAGCCTGCCGCCAGACGGACGCGAAGATGCGATGAAACGGGCGATGGGACGCGTCGGCAGCATGGGACAGATCGCCTTTGTCATCGCGCCGATTGTCGGTGGATTCATCATTGCCGACGCCGCCCCCGAAAAATTCATCCCCGCCATCGCCTTGACCGTCGCCGCCTTGTTTATCGGCCTGTGCGTCAGCATGACCCTGCATGAGCCGACAGCCGATTCATCCGAGAAAAAAGACAGCAGCGCCGCGCTCCTTCGCCAAGGCCTCTCACTGCTGCGCCACCATCATCGACTGCGCCGACTGGCAGCGATTGTCATCTTCACCTCGCCCTTTACCGCCACTATGATTACCACACTGGCGCCGCCGTATCTAATAGAAAACGGCGCATCTCCGCCGGTGATTGCGCTGTCGCTGTCGCTCGGCAGTTTAATGGCGGCGCTGACACAGCATTACGCCTACAAAATCGAAGCCCGATTGGGACAGCAGACCACTATCGCCCTGCTCATCCTGCTGCCGGGCATCCTCTACTGGCTGTTGGCATGGGCGGCCGGCCCGACCTTGACCGTCTTGATCGTCTTCCTGATGTACGGCGCAAACGACATGAAAACTCCTCTGTTCTCCGCCTATCAAAACGCGCTCATCGAAAGCAAAAACCGCGCGACCGTCCTGTCACTCATCAATATGTTCGTCAGCCTGTTCCTGGCGGTCGGCGCGCCGATCTATGCCGCGCTGGCGCAAAGATCGCTGCCCCTGGCCTTTGTGACGATGGGCGCGGTCATCATCATCGCCGGGCTGATGCTGCGGGCGCATCGCTTGCCGGCCCTCCCCGAAAACGCGGCTTGACCGACGCAAAATCTATGATTCAGCCGCCGAACGCAGGTCATAAACCCGCCGCTTGGTGTAAATCGGCCCCTCGGACGTCAATTCGCTTTCGTACAGCGCGAAAGCCGTCACTGTCAGGGCATCGGCATAAAAGTCGAGATGCCGTTTGATCCATCTGCTGGCCAAGCCGCGCCGCAGGGGTTTGCGAAAGCGCATCAGGGTGATGTGCGGATGATAGGGCCGCTTCTCGCGTTTGAAACCTTCTCGCTCCAATGCCTGTCCGACAGCTTCATGCAGGGCGCGCAAGGGCGGCGTATTTTCCACACCCGCCCAGATGAGCCGCGGCCGCGCTTCTATCGGGAACTGCCCAACACCGGCGATCTGCAATGCAAAGCCGGGCGCATCGACTTGGCGCAGAACCGTTTCATAGGCGCTGGCCACGGCTTCAGGAACGCCGCCGATAAAGTGCAGTGTCAGGTGCAAATCCTCCGACTGTGTCCAGCGCCCAGGCGGCAAATCGTCCTGGCGCAGTCGCAGAATCTGCGCTTTGACACTGGATGGAAGGTCAATGGCGACAAATAAACGCGGCACGGATTTTCCCTCTGTTTGCATGAAACTTTATATGTAGTATAATAAAAATTGCGAATGCCTGTCAGGACGCAAGGCACGCAGCTGTTTTCCCGTAATCAGGTTTTAGAAAGGAACGACATGAGAAAGAAATCGCTGGGCTTCATCGTTTTTGTTTTTGCACTGATGACGTTTGTATCCGCGGGCCTTATCCAGGCCGATGGTCATTGTGAGTTTGCCGAAGAGACGATTCTGCTGGGCGGCCTGGCGCCGCTGTCGCCGCCTGGCTCAACGGCGGCCGGCATCGTCATTGATTGGGCATTTGGCCAGGCGGCGGACGACATCAATGCCGAATGCGGCGTCGACATCAACGGCGTCAATCATCGAATCGAGGTCATCACCGGCGATTCGGAAGGGACATCCGAACGGGCGCAGGCGGCTGTGGAACGGCTGATTTTGGAAAACGGCGTGCATGGCGTCGTCGGCATGTATCACAGCGCGGTTGGTCTGGCGACGATGGGCATCCTGCAAGAGCATCACATCCCAACGATTGTCGCCGGCCCCTGGAACGACAACATCACCGCCAACGGCATTCAGGAATTTGAGGGCGCGCCGCCGCGCATCGAAGACGGCGTCGATTATATCTTCCGCATCTCCCCATCAACCTCAATGGTGAATTCAGCCGCCTCCAACTGGCTGATCTCGCTCGGCGTCGAAGATGTCATCCTCATCGTCGAAAACACTGACTACGGTCAGCCAGCGGCCGCCGACATGCGCGGACGGCTGGAAGCGGAGGGCATAAGCATCGAACAGTACGACGTCGAACTGGGCACCGAAGACTTTGTTCCCATCTTGAGCCGCATCCTGGCGCGGCCGCAAATGCCAGACGTCATCCGCCTGATCGTCACCGGCGAAACTTCTCTCAACCTCAATCAGCAGATGGCCGAACTCGGCATCGCGCCGACCGAAGACACCATCTGCATGGCCGGCTATCTGGCATTGCAGTCGGAGCAGTTCTGGGCCAATACTCCTGATGGCAACTACTGCGCCTTTGAACGCGTGGGCATCATCCCCTCGCTCTTCAATGACATCGGCGCCGCCCTGAACGCCAAGCATGAAGAAGCCTTTGGCGATGTCGCGCCCAGCTTTGCCATGGAACCCTATGACAGCGTTCGCCTGATGGCCGACGCCATGGCGCGCGCCAACACCTACACCGACCCCGACGCTATCGTTACCGCCCTGGAAGCCAGCGACGTCGAATTCTCGCAGGGACGCTACTACTTCGACTATGGCAGCCACAATCCCGAACTGCCCGAAGGCACGCCGGCTTATATGTGGCATCAGTGGCCCGACCCGATTGTGACCGTGATGCAATACTACGATCAAGGTCAAAGCTCGCTGGATGCCGCCGTCATCTATCCCGAAACCTATCAGACGCACGGCACATCCTACATCATGCCAGGGACAACACCCTGATTGAACTTCAGCAGCGTAAGGACGGGCGGGTATTCAATTCTGCTCGCCTGTCCGCACAACAAGAAAGCCGCGCAAATGACAGTCGAATTTCCCACATTGAGCGAACAGACGCGCATCGACCGCCTGCGGCATCCCGGCCGGCGGCTGCGAATGGTATTGGACACCGATACCTATAACGAAATTGATGACCAGTTCGCCTTGACCTATGCTCTGCTTTCGCCAGAACATCTGTTGGTCGAGGCAATTTATGCCGCGCCATTCCACAACAGCCGTTCGCGAAGCCCCGCCGACGGCATGGAACTTAGCTATCAGGAGATTTTGCGCCTGCTCGATTTTCTTGGCCGGCCGGCGGCCGACTTTGCCTTTCGCGGCTCCAGCGATTATATTTCAGCCGCGCGCCAGCCGCAGGACAACCAAGCCGTCCGCGATCTGATTGACAAGGCATTGGCCAGCCCCGATGACGACCCGCTGTATGTAGTGGCCATTGGCGCAGTCACCAACGTGGCTTCGGCCATGCTGCTGGCGCCCTCAATCATCGAAAAAATCGTCGTCGTCTGGCTGGGCGGCCATCATCTGAACTGGCCTGATGCCAAAGAGTTCAATCTAAAGCAGGATGTGCCGGCGGCGCAGGTCGTGCTGGACAGCGGCGTTCCGCTCGTGCTGGTCCCCTGCATGGGCGTCACATCGCACCTGCTGACCACCCTGCCCGAACTCCAGGCCTGTCTCGGCGGCGTCAGCCCGCTCGGTGATTATCTCTGCGCCATCTTCAAGGACTATCGCCCCGATTCCTTCGCCGCCTCAAGCGTCATCTGGGACATCTCGACCATCGCCTGGCTGATCAATCCCGACTGGGCGCCAAGCCATCTGACGCACAGCCCCGTGCTGACCGACCAAATCACCTGGAGCGTCGACCCCTCGCGTCATCTGGCGCGTGTAGCCAGCTTTGTCCGCCGCGACCCGATCTTCCGCGATATGTTCAGCAAAATCAGAAACGCCAGCCGGTCATAAAAAAGAAAGCGTATCATGTCCAGCGACAAATTACTGCAATGGCGCGGCGAATTCCCAATTTTGGAACGCTGCAATTATCTGATTAGCAATTCACTCGGCGCCATGCCGCGCAAAGTTTATGACAGCCTCAAGTTTTATGCCGACACCTGGGGCGAACACGGCGTATCGGCCTGGGGCATGGGCTGGTTTGAACTGCCGCAGACCGTCGGCAGCAAAATCGCTCCCTTGATGGGCGCCGCGCAAGGTACAGTTCTGGTGCATCAAAACGCCAGTATCGCCAACAGCATCCTCTTTGGCGGCATCGACTTCAGCGACCAAAAGCGGGATAAAGTCGTCATTACCGATATGGATTTCCCCAGCGACATCTATGTTCTGCGCCGCTGGCTGCCCGATAATATGCGCGTCCACTGCGTCAAATCGCCAGACGGCATCGCGATTGACACCGATGAACTGCTGGATGCCATTGACGATAAAACGCGCCTGGTGAGCGTCTCCCATGTCCTGTTCCGCAGCGCCTATATCATGCCGGCCAAAGCCATCGTCGACAAAGCCCATCGCGTCGGCGCGCAGGTGGTCTTCAATGGCTATCACAGCGTCGGCGTGATTCCAGTCGATGTGCGCGCCCTGAACGTCGATTATTACATCGGCGGCGTCCTCAAATGGCTCTGCGGCGGGCCGGGCGGCGTGTTTATGTATGCGCGCCCCGACCTGCTGCCCTCGCTGGAGCCAAAGGTCACTGGCTGGTTCGCCCATCAGGCCCCCTTTGCCTTTGACGTCGAAAACCTGGAACTCCGCGCTGATGCCTTCCGCCTGATGAACGGCACCCCGGGCATCGCCTCGCTCCACGCCATTCAGCCCGGCGTCGATATCATCGCGGAAATCGGCGTCGCCGCCATCCGCCAAAAATCGATCCGCCAGACCAGTCTAATAATCGATTTGGCTGACGCCGCCGGCTATGAAGTCGCGTCCCCCCGCGACCCGGCCACGCGCGCTGGCACCGTAACCGTCAATCCGCCCCAGGCCTATGAAGTCTCCTGCGAGATGCTGGCGCGCGGCATCAAAATCGACTATCGTCCCAATGCCGGCATTCGGATGGCGCCGCATTTCTATAACACCGACGACGAAATTACGCAGGCGATGACAGCTATGGGCGAGATTCTGGCCGATGAAGGCTGGAAACGTCATCAAAACGGCTAAATGACCGTGTGAAGCGCCGTATGAAAGAAGGGATATGATGATTTTCATGGATGCGCGCAATTCAGCCATTTTCCGCTTGACAAAGGCCGCGGCATCAGATACACTTGCTTTATCGATTAAAATCTTTAGTAAGGGGCGTATCAAAATGACTATGAAACATCAGAGAAATACCCCCCCCCCCCCCCGCATCTTCTGATTAGGAGCGCTCTGCTCTGCTTCTTATTGATCGTCTTCCTCGCCGTTCCAATCGCAAGCCAAGCGCAAACACCAGTGCCTACCGTGCCGCCGATCCAGACCAATCCCACAGTAATGGGCCCCTGCGGCCTGCCAGAGACTTACGCGTCGTTCGACGCAGACGCCACGGTAACCACCTTTAATCTGACCTCCGACTGCACCTTAAACAGCTGGGGAACCCCAGGCGGCGCCAGCAACTTCCTGCGTTTCGCCGGCCAGACCTACACCATCAACGGCAACGGATACCGCATCATCGGACCGCCCGTCGGCGTCAAAATGTTTATCGCTGGCGGCGCCACCCTCTATCTGAACAATGTCATCATGGAAGAGTCAAATACACCCCAGACCACCTCTATGTTCGTGCGCGGAATTCTGCACGCCCGCAACGTCATCTTCAGAAACAATACGCTTATCGGCAGTGTCGTGCAAATGAGCCATGGCGGCGGGCAGAGCACCTTTGAGAATGTGGAGTTCGTCGACAATCACCGCACCCGAACACTCAACGGGAGTATTGTCAGGGCCAACAACACCGGCAGTTCCATAGTCATCACCAACAGCATCTTCCGCCGAAACAAAGCGAGAACCAATGTTTTGGAAGCCCGCGAGGGCGGCGCTATACGGTTTGAAGGCTGCCTAACCTTTGACAGCAACACCGATCTGGACGGCCAAACGCCAATCCCCAATTATGGGACCTCTGGCGGTGGAAACCCCACCGTCATCGACAACAGCACCGGCCCCTGTCCAGAGGCCGGGTTTAGCTATTGGTTTTCAGTAACACCGCAGCCCAAGCGCAAGAAGAAGGAAGAAGCAAGGCCAACCCTGACGCCAACACCGCGGCCGGCTTACGGCGCATCTTATACCGCTTTGCAGACCGCAACCGGCATGACCTTTGAGGCCGCTTACGGCCTTGACAGCGGCGTTCATTTTCGCCAGCTTGACGGCGCCGGCATCGGCATTCAGTCGATCATCGACGCTGGTTATTTGGCCGCCTTGGACGTTTATGGCTATGTCGAGCAGGGCGTCGAGGTCTGTTTCCCGCAGATCGGCCGCGTCATTTTCTTGGACGCGCAAACCATGCCGCGGGCGATTGTGCCGCTGGAGTCCACTGTGAGAAACGGCATGACCTGCGTTTCAATTAACAGTCCAGGTTCACTGGTGCTGCTGCCCAACTAACGCTGAACTTCATCCATAATTCCCTCCCTCATTTTGGGGGAGGGTCAGGGTGGGGATTACCACAGGATACAGAGACAAATCGTCAATCAGCTTTATCTGTTCGCCCGCCATCAGGCAGTTCGATAGACGAAAGTTTCTTTGAGGCTTCGCGCTTTTCTTGCAGGTCTTTGCGGTTGCTGTGATGACTGTAGACGAATACGCCGGCTAATGATGCGATGCTTCCGCCTACCAGCCCGACGCTTTCGAGGGCATATCCTAATGAAATGCCATAAACACTTAAACCCAGCAAACCCAGCGCCAATATAAACCCAAGCCACATCCCGCGTCGGTCGCGTTGCACGGCGGCATCAAGCTGTGTCTCTTCCACTTGAATAACAGCGTTAAGCTCCACTTCCTGCATTTTCATTCTGTGTTCTTGCTGTTTTTCCACCAGAGTCAGAATGCGGTCGCCGCTTCCGGGCATAATTCCTTCGTAATCACTAAACATACTTGGAGACGGTATTGGGCCCGAATAATGATACTGGAAACGCTGAACGCGAAGAGTAAGCTCGCGAATAAACGCATCGCGCTTCTCTTCAGGTATGTACTCAAGATATTCTGATGGTATTGGAAGCGATTGGTCATCTTCAGGCAATGAATTTGCCAATGGGTTTTCACGATTCATCAACGATTGCTCTTACCCATTTCTCTCTCATATTGATCGAACGCCTGCCGCATACTCTCGCCCACAGCTTCCCAATCGGAGCGCATGGCTTCATAATCGGCTTTTGCCGCCGCGGCGTCATCATACCTGGCCTGCGAAGATGTGGTATCGTACCTGTTTAACGCGCCGCATATATCAATCAGGCCGCCAATGCCCGTCCAAAAGGTTGGCGTCGGAAACAGGTGCAAGTGATTGAGCCTGCGATTTTTGCCGTTCATATTCTTCAATTTCACAATATGATGTATCTGTATATTAACTGCGACTTTATCATCTGTCAACCGGCCAATCCCATCTGCTTTGATTTTGCCGATAATTATAGGAACAGCCTATGACAACGGAAATTAAGCAAAAGCGGATGGTCGCGCTCGGCATCGCGCTGATCATCCTGGCCTTGTCCGCTCCGCTCATTTGCGTATCTATCCTGGTGATCCCCCTAATCTGACAACGTCCCAGGGCGGCGGATGAGGCAAACTACTTCTGCTTCGGCCGAAAAGCGACAACTTTGCGCTCATCCGTCGTCAGATACGCGCCTTCAATCAAATCAATGCAATAGGGAATCGCCGCCATCACCGCATCCATGCAATCGCGGATGGCGCTGGGCTTGCCAGGCAAATTCACAATCAACCCCCGGCCGCGAACCCCAGCCGTCTGACGCGACAAAATAGCCGTCGGCACCACCTCCAGCGACACCGCCCGCATCAGTTCGCCAAAGCCAGGCAGCATCTTCTCGCAGACAACGGCCGTCACATCCGGCGTAATATCCCGCGCCGCCGGGCCCGTCCCGCCAGTCGTCACAACCAGACTGCACCCCTTCTTGTCAATCATGTCAATCAAAGCCGCTTCAATCTGCTCAAACTCATCCGCCGTCACCCTAACCACCGCTTCCCATGGACTGGTCAGGACTTCCGTCAAATAAGCGTGAATCGCCGGCCCGCCGCGGTCTTCATAAATGCCCCTAAACGCGCGGTCAGATACAGTCAAAATGCCGATTTTGGCGCTCATCTTGCCCCCTCATTGTGGACTGCGTATCATCCTTATGTTACTATACTCAAGCCAAATAGGAAACAGGAGGCCTTGCTGATGGGCAAACAAATGGATTTGAAGCGGCTGGTCGAAGGCGATGACGGCATCAGTGTTTTGCGCGGCGGCGGAAAACGGCGCGACTGGAACGGCATCCATTACAAAACCGGGCTGTCCAGCAAAAACGTCAATGCCAAAGCCCTGTCCATCAATATCGCCACCATCCCGCCCGGCGGCGTCGCTTATGCCCATATCCACGTCGATTTTGAGGTCATGCTGTACATCCTCGAAGGCCAAGTGCGGCATGAATATGGCGACGGCTGCAAACAGTCAGTCGACAATCAGGCCGGCGATTTCATTTTCATCGAACCCGGCGTGCCGCACGAAGTCTTCAACATCAGCGACACCGAGCCAGTGGTCGCTTTCGTCGCCCGCTCGACGGCTGATGAATGGGACAAAATCATTCCTTACGAACGGGACTAACCGCCCCAAAAGGCTTCGCGGAGATATTTATAGGCATTGTCGGGGAAGAGCGTCGCGATGACGGCCGCTTGTCCCTGCCGCGCCAGTTCTTCGGCAATCTCCAGACAGCCGACCATCGCCGCCGCCGCGCTGATTCCAACCAAATACCCCTCTTCACGCGCCAGCCGCCGCGCCATCGCATAAGCATCTTCGGTGCGAATCCCCAGCTTGACATCGGCAAAATCAGGGTCATAAATGCCCGGCCGAATCGCGGTGTTCATGTGCTTCAGGCCTTCCAGGCCATGAAAAGGCGAATCAGGCTCAACCGAGACGATTTTGATAGACGGATTGCACTGCCTCAAACGCCGCCCGCTGCCCATCAAGGTGCCGCTTGTCCCCAAACCAGCCACAAAATGCGTAACCTGCCCGCCGGTCTGCTGCCAAATTTCAAGGCCAGTGCCATCATAATGCGCCTGCCAGTTGGCGGGATTGCTGTACTGATCAGCGTAAAAATAGTTCTGCGGGTCTTTCGCCGCCAGTTCGCGGGCGGCATTCAGCGCGCCATCCGAGCCTTCCAGCGGGTCAGTAAAGGCCAGATCGACGCCATACGCGCGCAGAATAGCGATGCGCTCCGGGCTGACGTTGGCCGGCAGAAACAGCTTGACGCCATAGCCCTTGGCGGCGGCAATCATAGCGTAGGCGATGCCGGTGTTGCCACTCGTGCTGTCCATGATGGTCTTGCCCGGCGCCAGACGTCCATCGGCTTCGGCGGCGCGGATGATCTGCGCGGCGGCGCGGTCTTTGACGCTGCCCCCAGGATTCTGCCATTCGGCCTTGGCGAAAATCCTGATATGCCGCGGCAAATGCCGTGTGACGCGCCGAAATCCCAGCAGCGCCGTATGGCCAATCTGCCCCTCAATATCAGTCGAAGCGAATGGCCTGCGTTCAGCTTTGGTCAGTGCAGTCATAGTGCCCCTTGCATGTCAATAAAAAAGCCAACTGGCATTGAAGCGCGGCGGCTCCCGAAATCGGGGCCTTAAGGTCGCTTGCATGCCGGCTGACTTGAAATTTCCAGTCGGTGTGCGCTGTGTGGCTGTTATCTCAAGCGGCTAAGGTCCCGTCTGATGACAGCAGCAACAGCAAAACAGAACAAACATTCGAGTCTCCAAAGTCAGATGATGCTGATGAAAGCATACTGAACTTCGCTGAATTGGTCAATGATTCTTATGATGTGATTGGCGGCGAGTTTCTTACTTGCCATAGCGACTCGCCAACTGATTTTAACACCGCCCAAATAGACTGTTGCAAAAAAGCAAAAGTCGGTTATGCTTTAAGTGGCGATGAATCTATTTCATGGCTTTTATGTAGGAGTTTTCCTGTGGCAGACACGGCGACCAACCTTACTGCCACAGGAAAGCCCAAAAATGGTGAAAACCCGAAGGCTTTCGGGGTCATTATATCCTATTTAGAAGCTCCATGAAACCTTTGGGCTTTGTTTGCGTTCCCAAAGCCGCATCGCTGTCAATGGGCATAGCGATTTGGCTGGATAACAATGAAGCAGTCGGCATTGAACCTGACAGGCGAAGGAGAATGCAGGATTGAATGCGCCGATTATCGGGATTTCTTGGGCGCATTGGACAGCGATGCCGCCGATTTAATCCTTACCGACCCGCCTTATGCCATCAGCCGCGCAACTGGCTTTCAATCGGTCGGCAAGCGCAGTGTCGAGCGTTTGGCCGTCTCAATGGATTTTGGGGAATGGGACCACCGCGAAATTGATCTATCCGCCCTGGCATCCGAAAGCTGGCGCGTCCTCCGCAAAGGCGGCACCATCATTGTGTTTTATGACCTATGGAAGATCGAACGGCTGAAATCCGCTTTGGAAACCGTCGGCTTTTCCATGATGCGCTTGATTGTCTGGCAGAAAACCAATCCCGTCCCCCTCAATTCCAAGCGAACCTACTTATCAAACAGCCGCGAAATCGCCGTCGCCGGCGTCAAGGGCGGCAAGCCAACCTTCAATGCGAAATATCATAACGGCGTCTATCGCCATCCAATACCCAGACACAACGGCAGCCGCATACACCCGACGCAGAAGCCCGACAAACTCTTCGCTGAATTGATGCGGGTTCACAGTCACCGCGGCGATTTGGTCATCGACCCGTTTCTGGGCGGCGGAACAACCGCGGCCGCCGCGCGGCAGCTTGGCCGAAGGTTCGCCGGCTGTGACATTAACCAAGCCTATATCGACCGCGTTTTGGAACGTCTGCAATGAGCCGCCCGCCAAACTGGAGTCCGAGAAAAGGAAGCAAGGCCGCCCTGTTCCTGGAATTGGCGCAGCCCAACCGCGAGGGATTCAGCCGCGTCGTATCCGTCAAAGAATTTATCGGTCGATATGAAGGACTGCGTTTCGGAAACGGCGGCTCCTGGGTTCGTCAAGACGGCGCCCTGGCCGGCCGATACAACATACGAAAGCATAGAAATGGCAATGCCATATCAGCAGTCGAATTGCAGGGATACAAAAAAGTCGAGATCAAAAAGCCGATACCGACATCAATAAGAAAGCAGTTCAAAGACAAGCGATGCGCGGTGCTGGACATCGGCAAAATTGAAATCGACCACAAAGACGGGCGGCTGGATGACCCCCGATTAAACGACTCCAGCCGAGTGACCGCCGATGATTTTCAGGCGCTTTCCAAACCAGCGAACAATGCCAAGCGGGCGCACTGCAAAAAATGCCGCGAGACCAACCAGCGTTATGATGCCAAACGGCTTGGCTTTCCCATCGCGCAGTACGCCGGCGATGAAATGTATAATGGGACTTGCATCGGCTGCTATTGGCACGACCCCAAACGTTTTATTGAAACCGTATGCGAAAAACTGCGCCGTCAGCCGCCGGGCGGACATTAAAAGGCGGTTGCAAATGAGGCCAAAATAGGATATTCTTAATGTGGCGATGACTTTTTTATGCGGAATGTTTGGAGACGATGTGATGCGCGCCTTATACACTGGGGATTGCCTGGACATTATGAACGAGCATATCGCTGAACAGTCAGTCGACCTGATTTACCTTGACCCGCCTTTCAATTCCAACAGCCATTACAACTTGCCCTTCAAAAGCAAGGACAAATCACTGCGTCCGGCCGAAGCCTTCAATGACATCTGGGAATGGACGGTCCAGGATGCCGATAATCTGCGAAGATTAGAAAAAAATCCGCTTACCCATTCACTGGCGACTGTTGTCAGGTTCGCCCAAGAGGTCGAGCAGACAGGCACGCGAAAGAGCAAATCAAGTTTGGCGGCCTATCTGATAAATATGATACTCCGACTGCGGGCGATGCGCCGCGTGCTGAAAACGACCGGCAGCGTTTATCTGCATTGCGACCCGACCGCCAGCCATTATTTGAAACTTGTTATGGATGCCGTGTTTGGCGTTCAAAACTTCAGGAATGAAATCGTGTGGGGGTATCGAACAGGCGGCGTAAGCAAAAAGAGATGGCCGCGCAAACATGACGTCATCCTTTGTTATGGGAAATCTAATGATACGATACACAATCCCCTAACCGAACGAATTTACTATGACAAGCCATTTTTTACGACAAACGAGGATGAGGACGGCCGATATTACGCTGATGTGTATGTGCGCGATGTTTGGGATGACATTAAAGCCGTTATCAATGTTTCAAAAGAACGGCTTGGCTACCCGACGCAAAAACCACTCGCGCTTTTGGAACGGATCATCAAAGCCTCCAGCAATCCAGGCGACTGGGTGCTTGACACATTCTGCGGTTGCGGCACAACCGTTCACGCGGCGGAATCGCTGAATAGGCAATGGATCGGCATCGACATATCGCCTTTCAGCGCCGGCCTAATACGCGAGCGCATTCGCCATAACTTCCAATATCTGAAACCCGACGACATCTATATGTGGGGCGCGCCGGCCACAGTCGAAGAAGCCCGACAGCTTGCCAGCGATAAGCCCTTTGAATTTGAAAAATGGGTTTGCGGCGCAATCGGCGCCAATGGGATGTACAAGAATCCTGGCGAGCGGGGCGCAGACGGCGGCGTCGATGGCGTCATGGAAATTGACATTATTCGCAATGGGAAGATCCACGAGGAATACATCATCATCCAAGTCAAAGGCGGAAATGTAACGCCCGACTCGGTCAAAGCGCTTAGCGAAACAGTGCGTCGACTGGAAGCGGTCGCTGGGGTTATGGTTTGCTTTGACAGGCAGATGGGTACTGTTGAAAATCAGCGAAGCCGCGAAATCTGGTCAGATGATTACGAATCCTATCCGGTCATTCAGGGCTACAGCATCGAAGACCTGCTGCAAGCCAAGCCGCTCAAGCTGCCGCCAAGATACGGGAAACGGCGCGGAGCAAGAATGTCGTCGTAAATCGTCCTCTGTGTCCGCCGCGCGCGCATTATCCAGAGAAAGCGATATCGTCAAGCAGCAGCATATTCGCCGGGTAAGGCGCGGCCAGCCTTTCGCCAATTTCGTCATTGTACCAGCCGACATAGATGCCATACTCGCCGGAAAAGCCGTCGGGCAAGTCGAATTTGTGAATAGTTTGCAGTATTTCTCCAGCCTTTAAGTAATCGACTGGCACAGCCGGCGCGGCATCCTTTTGCAGAAGAATCTCAAAGGTATTGTCATGTTGATAGGGTTCGGACATCACCACGGCAAACACGCGCCAATCGCCAGCCAAAGGCCGTAAAAGCTGCCATTCCAATTCCAATCGACTGCCCTCTGTGAACCGAAAGCGATTCAGTTGAATGGTGCCGCCAAACACCGTTCCATTCGGTATCGAATCAGCAGGAAGTCTTTGCTTGTTATCAGAAATCGCGTAAGCGCCGATTGGGATAGTATAGGCGTCCGCTTTTTCGCCATTTTCCAGCGCAGGCCATATATTTGATCTAGTCAGCCAGTCATACCAGCCGATGTGCAGCCGCGCCGCATCAAAGCCCTCGGCGTCATCGGGAATCTGTAAAACATAGTCATCGCGGTAAATCGCGTTTGCCTGCCACCAGGTTGTTGGCAGTGTTCCCCAGCCCGGAAACGAGTCCAGCGTGGCCAAAGCCGCCCCTTGCGAATCAATCAGGCTGATAAAGAGCGCTTGTGGTCTTTCCGAAGCCGCCAGCGGCCGCCAATAGAGCGTTATCGGAATCTCATCGCCATCGCGCCAGCGCCGCGGCGGTGGAATTTCATAGCCAATCAGCGTGATGTCCTCCCATCGCGCGAAGGTTGGAACTGCCGTTTCGGGCAGGCGGTCAAGCTGCGGCGGATGATCATATTCGGGCATGATATAGGCGAATGGCGCAATCAAGCTGAAGGCCATCATCGGCAAAGCGATAAGCGGCGTCGGAATCCGCAGGGCGGACAGGCCCATGGACATGAGTATGCTGATGGATGCGATGTAGGGGAACAGCAGACGCCCCTGCGAAGAAGCCGTTTGTAATGTGTACCAGATGAGCATCGCCATACCGACCGCTACCGTGACACCGAGAAAACCAAATGCAGCTAAGGTGAAGGTTTTACGACGGTTTCGCGCCAGAAAAACAATAAGGCCCGCGGCGCTTAATAGCATCAGCGCATCCATCGCGAGATAATGAATTCGATGTGTAAAAATGCTGAACCAGCCAAACAAGCCCCAGTAACTTTGGCGAAGACCAGTGAATTCATCTATCAAGAGCCGTTCCAGCGTGATGCTGCGGCCGCCATAATTAGCGATCAGGGCGCCAACGCCAAATAATTCCTGGTACAGCGTGAGGTTGCGCCAGTACCACCAGCCAGCGGTCACCAGCCCAAAGCCGAGCATGAACCCGCCCAGCGTCATCAATCCGCGTATGTTGCGCGTCCGCCAGGCAAGCCAAATGCCAGCCAGCGCGGCCATCGGCAGCATGACCAATCCATTCAGCTTTGCCAATGCCGTCAGCGCGGCAAGGAGGGCCAAAAGCAGACTGCGCCTTGCCCGAAAACCCTCGCGCAGCATAACCAAAGTTTGCCAGATGATCAGCGATGCCAGCATAGATGCGAGACTGTCGTTGCTGACCGAGACGCTGATAAACAAAAATTGCGGGTTGAATGCGGTTAGCGCGGTCGCCAGCGCGGCGAATCCAACGCGTTTCGGCATGACCGTTCGCGCCGACCGATAAACAGAGTAGACTGTGACGGCGCCCATGCCCAGCGTCAGCAGCCGAATGACATAAAGCGTCAAGGAAGTCCCGGACAGATGAGGCGGGTAAGGTTGCCGATAGAAGATGGTATTGCGATTGCCCAGACGCTCTGGATAACCGATAAACGCCAGTGGATTAGGTTGATAAAAATCATCAAAATCAGAGGTGTCAAAAGCCGACCAAACCAAAGCCATCAAGAGGTAGTAAAGCGGCGGCTGGCTGGCTTCGTGGCCATACATATACTCGTGATTTGCCGACTGTGCTGGAAGGGTCCCCGTCTCCGCAATCCATTTGATCACCCCCGTATGAAAACTGCTGTCAGGCGATTCAAAATGGGGCGAAGCGTACAAATAACTCAAGCCAATGAGAAAGAACAGCAGCGGCAGCAACCAGTGCATCCAGCTTTTAAGGCGGTTCATAACTGACCTTAATAACTCGCTTGTGAAGCAAGGAATAGCGATACGCAATAACTGCCCTCTCGTAAAGAAAGGCGGTTTCTGCATATCCAAGCCGCGCTTAAATTGGGTATACTGGACACTGAAAGCCGTAAGGTTTTCAATGTATGTGGTTTCCTGTGGCAGTGGGTTTGCGACCGTTAGTCTGCCACAGGAAATCCCCAAAATAAGTCATAAAGACTCATCTCTAGGATACCTGATTTTCCCTTTCTTTGCAATAGGGAAAAAGGAATTGGCTGCGCGCGTCAGTTTTTCGCTTGGTGTCCGCCGCGCATCCATGCTACACTTAGACTGTATATCAGTTCCACAGGACGATCTTCCCATGCGTATTGCGGTCTTTGCCGATATTCATGGCAACCTGCCGGCCTTTGAGGCTATGCTGGCCGATATGCGGCGACAAGGCGAATTTGACCAAATCTGGTGTTTGGGCGATATCGCCGCGCTTGGCGGCCAGCCGCATGCCTGCATCCAAAAGCTGGCCGAACTGCGCCAAAGCTATGGCAAAGAAAAAGTCAAAATCATCGGCGGCAACACCGACCGCTATCTGGTGACCGGCGAGCGTTTTCCATTTTCGCCGCCCGCAGAAGCCGCTGATTTCGACGCCTATCGCAGCAATATCATCAGCATGAGCGCCATTTATGAATGGAATATGAGCCGCTTGACATGGGACGATTTTGCGCTGCTGAAAGCGATACTCGGACAGGAATTGCGCCAGCAAGTCAAAGGCTATGGCCATGTGATTGGCTTTCATGCGGTTCCCGGCGATGATGAATCGATGTCCCTGCGCCCCGACAGCCCCGACGAAGAGGCGCATGATGCCCTGCTCGACCGCGCTGGTCGGCTGGCCTTGTGCGGCCATACCCATCTAGCCATGCAGCGGCGGCTGGGGTCGTGGCAGGTCGTCAATCCCGGCAGCGTCGGCCTGTCGTTTTCCAAGCCCGGCCTGGCTGAATGGGCTTGTCTGGAGTGGCGCGGCGGCCAGCTTGAGATTGATTGGCGCGCGGCGCCCTATGATGTCGAAACAGCCCTGCGTCAATGGGAAGCCTTGGGTTATCCCAAGCTGGACTGGATCCGTCAGCGGCTCAAGGGCTAGAATCTGAATCAGCGGCCAAGATCTGCGGACGCCGCGCCCAAAAGCCCAGCGCATAAATGAGGATGCCCATCGCCGCGGCCAACAGACCAATCAGCCAAATCACCGTCAGCGGCAGCAGCAGCCCAGCGATAGATGCCGCATCCAAAGCGAAGACCTCGCGCAGATAAAGCTCAACCGCGCCGCGGCAAATTTGCATAACAGTCGCCAGCCCAACGCCAAATGCAATCAGCCAAAACGGCGCATAGCCAGTCACCCGCCGATTGTCGCCGCGCAGTTCAGCCGCGCAGCCATTCACAAATCCCAGCGCAATCGTCAGCATCACCCAGCCGATTAACCCCTGCTGTGCATCAGCCAAATAACCATCCGACCGCAGATAAATGCCAAATGTGCCAAGAAAACCGCCGCCAATCAGCCAGTAAAGCGCGGCCAAAGCCATCCAATGCGGCGAAAGCGAAGCATCGGCGCCGCGCTCGCGCAAAACGCGGCAGCTGTGTCCAGCCAGAATGAGATGACAAAGCGGAATCAGCAAAGTGGCGATGCCAACGACAATAGCCGACAGACCGGCCGCCGCCAGGCTGATGAGACTCCCAGCCGCGACCAGCGAAACCGCCGCAATTCGCACACCGTCCTGCGCCCATTCGCTTGATGCGCGGCTCCAGCGCGTCATCAGCCAGAAAAAAACACTGACCCCGCAAAGCCCATAGGCGGCATGAAGCTGAAACCGACCGATGACCGCCGCCCACTCGCGCCCAGCCAAATGCCCGGCCGCCAGGCTCAAAGCCGTCAGTAGAATGCCGACCTGCCATACTCGCAGGAAAGTCGACGGCCGTCCAGTCAAGCTCAAGCCCAGCCAGGCCAGCAAAAGGACGATCATGGCGCCATCCAGAAGCCAGCCGACTTCAAAGGGACTCAACAGCGCGGTAACAATGACCAGCCCCGTCCACGTCCGCCGCAGCGTCATTAACAGCTTTAATGGCGGCCGACTTGACTGCATGGCGATGCCGGCGGTGACAAAGCCGGTCAGAATCGTCAGCTTCAAGGTCGCGGCGGTGAAGGCGCGGATGGGCGATTCAGCCAGCGGCGGCAGGGGGTGCGCTGGATGCTGAAACAGCGCCGCCAGCAAAAATCCGACCGCATAAAGCAGCAGCAGTAGCACAGTCTGATTCAGCATTTCGTACATCATCTTCCCATGAAGCGAAAGCCTAATCATGGTCTCATGCTCGCTTTCAAAAAAGGAAGATCAATCAAAAGATTGTGATTGTTGACTTAGCTGTCAGGCAGTTTGGGCGGCGAAGATGGTTTTTCCAGTTTATCGGGCTTTGTCTGTGGTTTATCGCGGCTGCTGCTAAGGAATACAGTGGCTATCGCTATTGCAGGCGCAGTCACCATGGCAAATCCCACCAGACTAAATCCTGATAGAATAACCAATGTGCCGCTGGCGATGATAGTCAAAGCCAATATAAAACCGCGCCACATCCCAAGTTTTTCATGCTGAACGGCAGCATTGACCAGAATTTCTTGTATTTTTATTCTGTGGATTTGCTGCTGTTCTGACATAGTTAGAATACGATCACCGCTTCCAGGCATAACCTGTTCATAGTCTGCAAGCATTCCTGGAGGAGGTATAGGCCCTGAATACTGCTCAACGTGAAGAACAAATTCATTGATCTTCTGAATAAATTCTCCACGTTTTTCTTCAGGTATGTATTCGATTAACTCCGGTGGTATTGGAATGGAGTTGTCGTCGTCAGGCAATTGATCTTCCGAGACGTTTTCACTGCTCACGAACGATTTTCTCATTCATCTCTTTTCCGTACTGACGCATTGCCCATTGCATGCTCTCTCCCACAGCCTCCCAATCTGAACGTATGGCATCAGCATCAGATTGCTCTTCAAGGCGCCGTATGAGATCTCTGTTTATTGCGCCGCCGACATCAATTAACCTGGCTATGCCCGTCCAAAAGGTTGGTATGGGAAGCGAATACGACCGACTGATGCCTATTTTGTGTTTCATATCATCCCATCCTTACAGCTGACTTCAACGAAAGCGAAAGAAATCCCGCGCTGTAAAATCCATATTCCAATTTTACACTGTATGCCGCTTGTCTGTCAACAATGTTTAATCCTTGTCCGATGCGTTCGCTTTCAAAAAATTATTTCTCCAGCCGATAGACCTCGGCGCGCCCATGCGAAAAGATGTCCGCCCGCGTAAAGACCAGCCGATACCGCCGTTCTACAATGTCGAGCAAGGCCTGAACGCCGGGCTGCGCGGCGGGAATATGATCGGGAAAGACGGCGATCCAGTCCGGCGGGTTCGTTTCCCATTCGCGCGTAAGCGTCGATAAGACGAAAGCCGGGCGAAAATACCAGCGCCAGCCCTTGACCCAGGTCCCCGGCGGCATCATGCCGGTCAATGGATGAAGCTGCGGCGTGCTGTCGGTTTCGGGCAGAACGAAGAGGGTATCGTCTTGCTCAATGCGCGGCCGCCATTCATCCACAAGCTCCCTGAATTCATCATAAGCCAGGACGGCACCCGCGCCCATTGAGGTCGGGATATAGCTGACGGCGCCGGTCCACAGCCAGCCCAGCCCAATGCCAAAGCCCAGCCCGGCCAGCGCCGCGCGCGGCAGATCCCAAGCGCGCCAGTTGGCCATCGACGGCCACAGCCAAGCCAGCGTCATCCCTGACATGACGGCGGTAAAGGGCAGGTGGCCCATGCCATGAATTTCGCCAATACGCGGATAGAGGACGGTCAGCCCCGCCAGCCACATCAGCGCCAGCAGCAGGCCGCGGCGGCGTTCGCGCGTGATGAAAGCAATAACCACAAACGGAAACACCAACAGATTGCTCAAGAGCAGTTTGCGGAAGAAATCGCCATTGAGTGGCACGCCATCCATCAAGCCGGACAGGTTAAATTCCCAGTTCCAGTAAAGGTAGCCATAGCCATCCAGCAGTCCTTGCGCCGCCAGCGCGCCCCACTGGATAAGCGGAAGCAGCAGCGCCGCCAAGCCGTAGACCAGTCCGATTCGCCAGGAGCGATGCCAGATGAACAGCCACAATCCCAGCAGACCGACCGCCAGCCAGGCATGCTGTTTGAACAGGGTCGCTAGGCCCATGAGCAGGCCAGTCAGGATGATTTGCCGATGCGTCGGCTGCCGGCGGGGATGACAATAAATCAGCAGCGCCGCCAAAATCGACGCTGCCAGCAGGGTATCGAAGTACAGCATCACATTGCCATAGACTGGCTCCCACCATGCCCAGACCGCCGCCGCCAAAATCCCAGCCGATGCCTTGCCGCTCAACCGCGCTGCCAACTGATAAACCATAACGGTTATCGCTATCACTAGGGCAGTGTTGAGCAGCTTGATGACCAGATCTGGGGCAAGTGGAATGAGGGACTGCGCCAGCGCGCCAAGCAGGGAACTGCCGGGGGCGTGCTGTTCCCAGATATTCCCAAAGAGCGTCATGCCGCGGTTCATCATCCAGGGAATCGCCAGCTGCCCCGAATGCGCCGACGGCGACAGCCAGAAAAGGTGAGTCAGGGCCTGTATGATGAGCAGCGCCAACAGCAGAAAACGCCCCAAGCCAAGCCTCCGATTCCAGATGAACACCCATTACATCGTAGCAGATGGGGAGCGCGCTGTCTATACAGGGCGGCATCGCGCTGGCGGGGCGGTTTATTAAGCAGGCGATTGGGGTTAAAATAAGGGGAAACACAGGCGAGGGCGGCGCGGGTGGTCGAACACCTTGACAACTATTTTGAACACGGCTTGAGGCTGATGGAAGCGGGGGATTTCGAGCAGGCGGTGGCTATGTTCGATAGCGCCATCAAGCTGGGGCTGGGCGATATTGCCGAAATGTACGTCTGCCGCGGCGAGGCGCTGGCTTATCTGGGGCAGTGGCAGGCGGCCGAGGACAGCATCAACGAAGCCCTGCGGCGGCGGCCTTATATGGCGACGGCTTACAACGAGCGCGGCAACGTGCGCCGTTTTCAGGGCGATTATGAGCAGGCCATCAGCGATTACACGACAGCCGTCCACATCGAGCCGACCTACCATGAGGCTTATTACAATCGGGCGCTGGCCTATGAGGAGAAACATCGCTTTGCCGAAGCCGAAGCCGATTTGACGCGCACGCTGGAACTCAACCCGGACATCTTGCAGGCGTATGAGGTGCGCGGGCGGGCGCGGGCGTCGCAGCATAAGTTTGATGCCGCGATTGACGATTTGACGCATTATCTGCGGGTCGGCGGCGGACGTCAATATGACAACCACAGCGAAATCCAGGGGCATCTGCTGTCATTGCGCCTGCAACGGCTGTTTTGGGGCTTGTTTTCGCGGCGGCGGGGGTAGGCTGGTTATTCTTTTGGGATATAGGCCTTAATGAATTCTGCTTTTAATCGGTTGAATCGCCTTTGCAAAAAACCTTCAAATGAACTTTGGGTTAGTTCCGGCGGCAGGTCATCGGCTTCGCAAATCAATCGTCTTTCATATTTTTCTAATTCGGCCTGATATTCCCCACGTGTCATTTCGTAGGAATTCAACTTCTTTTCCAAGTATTCAGCAAAAGTTTGATTGCCCTTTTCCCTGTTTTTACTTGCTTCAAGAAAGCCCAAGTTGCTGATGGCATTTACCGGGCCACGTCCATCGCGGACATCAACGGAGGGATCATAACGCTTGTAAATTCCCAGCGATACCAGCTTGCCTACCGGTATAATGTGCTCGATATCATATTCTTGAGTTTTTTCTATATCACTGAACTTATGTGCATAAATGTATTTTAGTAACATGATCGCAGGAGAATTGAGAGGGGTTATTCTCACTACATGACGAAGAGTCTTTTGTTTTTCATCAAACCAAGTGTCTAAATTTCGCTCCCACTCCTCTTCTGTAGGAGGAGGATTCAAATATGTTAAATCGTTGACGGTGCGAAATAGGGTATTGTCACCTGATGATCCCCACGCATTACGTAAAATATCATACAAATAGCGCATCAAGATAGATTTCTCTAACTTGTCACGGTTAGCTTGCCATCCATCAATTTCAGATAAATTGCTTTTGTCATATCGAACCTGAAAAGCAGTGGCTATCATTGAAAAGATTTGATAGTCTGAATGACAAATGTGCTTTTTTGCATACTCGCGTTGGTGAATTGAGATCACAGGTTTCAGTATGCTGTCAACAAACCCAGTTGCTTCCAGGATACGCTCCTCTAAATCCGATATATTCAAATCCTTAGTTTTTTCATGTAACTTGCCCCTGTCTTTCAGATGAAGTCCGAGACAAGCAGGTATCAGGTTAAAACTTATTGGATTTGGTTGATCGACCCCAACAGACTTAAACAAAAGCGGGAATTCTTTAGGCAGGTATTGACCAAGCCCAAAAAGATATTCAAACAACGTGTATTCGCGTTGGCGGCGCGATTCTTCATCAGGTGCTTGTTCTGAAACATCTAATGAAAAACCTGCTTTTTCCAATATCTCGTACTTTTTCCAAATGGCATCAATAATCTCTTCATTCTTTATCGGCTGTGTATAATTAAGCCATTGCGCCGCGAGAATCTCATAAGGAGTGAGTGGCTCCCCTTGTTTATTAAGTAGCTCAAATATAGTTGGCAGCTCGGTAGACGCGCCTGTATAGATGATTATCGGTATTTTTACCTCGCTAATATCATATTCTTTTCGAACCGATTCGAGAAATTTCTCAAGTTTAATCAGAAACGTTTTATTGATGTTAAGCCTTCCGAATTCGGCATGAAATTCACTTGTGTCTGGTTCGAGTTTGAGAATTTTGCCCACTAGAGTCTTTATGAGTTCAGCAGCTTGCAAGCTATCAGTCAAAGTAGAACCTCGAATACTTCGAAGCCATAAAACGATCACTAATCGTATTCTTCGTATTTTGCCTTTATCTTGTTTGGATGAACGATCTAATTCCTGTGCAACAAAATCAATAAACTTGTCGTTTAATCTGTTATCGTTAAAGCCTATATTCAGAATTCGCTTCGCTGTGTAACGTTTCAAAGCATGCGTTCGCTGTAGGCCGTCGATAAGTTTGTAATGCTCCATCTCTCCTGCATTATTGGTCTCTTCGTACATCAACAGCGAACCAAATGGATATCCTTTTTTGATTGAGACAATGAGAGCAGCACGATCTTTGTCTGGCCAAACTGCGCCGCGCTGAAATTCGGGAACGGTGACTTTTTTGCCAAACCGCGGACTTGCAGAAGTGGCGTCAATCAGTTCTTTCACTGTCCATTTTTCAATATCGAAATTTGACATTTTGCGTTCCTTTGCTTTGCCGCACGCATTTTATCACTATTAAATCAGTTTCGCGGCCGTTCGTCAACACAATGGCGCGGCTATTCTTTTGGCAGCTGAAGCTGGCGCGGCGCGGCGCCGTCGATCAAAGTCTGCTGCTGTGGCAAACCCCAAACGTTGGATTGCCGCTCGCGCATCTCGATTCGGTGCGCTTCGTCTATCGCGCCGTTTTTTGCCAGCCGTTCGGCGATCATCTGATGATAGGCAGGGTGAATTTCGCATGACAGAAAATGCCGCTTCGCCCGCTGGGTATGCACAATTTCCGAGCCGCTGCCGCCAAAGAGGATAAACACGCTATCACCCTCGACTGTGCTGGCTTTCATCAGCATATCGTAAAGCGGTATAGGTATCTGGCAGGCATGAAAGGTCTTGTCTTTGGAGACGTTTTTGACCAGGTTGAACTCAAACCATGAATAGGGCATACGTCCGCGGCTGCCTTGCGCCAGTCTTCCGCGTATGCGCCGATCTTCGGGATTCTTGTAGGGCAATGCGACTTGATCTTTGTAGAAGGCGTTGCGCTTGCTCT
This sequence comes from Phototrophicaceae bacterium, assembly GCA_965243515.1. Taxonomy (GTDB): domain Bacteria; phylum Chloroflexota; class Anaerolineae; order Aggregatilineales; family Phototrophicaceae; genus UBA6055. The sequence goes on from OZ251572.1 coordinate 516,448, forward strand.
TGACGGCGTGCAGAACCGAACGATGCGCGGTGGTGAAACGGCGCGGCGAATGACCGACATTGGTCGGATAGACCCAAGCATAATCGAAAACCTCATAAGCCAGTTCATCCAAACACTGCACCCGCAAATACGCGTTCTGACGCGGGTAATTGATGAAAAACAGGTTGCCATCATCCCGCAGCGCGCGCATGCACTCCCGCGCCAATGCCACATACCATTCAATATACTCTTCCCAGCGCTGGGTGTATTTCTTGCCGGCGTAATTGATGCCGACGCCATAATCGGGGTCGCCATAGATCATATTCAAACAGGAATCGGGCAGCGCGCGCAGCGTTTCCATCACATCGCCAAGCACAACCGCATCCTGATAGGGTTCGGGCAGCCTGTTCATAGCGGGTCTCTTCTCTCTAACACATATTCTCGCTTGCGTACCAGTTCAATCGATGACAGATCGCGCTCATAGAAGCGATACAAATGCAAGCGCAAGGTGCTTACACCTTTTCGCTTGCGCCGCTGCAAGTAACAGCACTGTATATCCTTGATGTCCAGTGTACCACTGCGCCGAAAATGATCAAAATAGAGATAGGGATGGAAAAGCTGATAGACGGCAAAATCATCGTGGAAGCCGTTCTTGGCCTCCATGATGGTGACATCGCCGTTCCATTCCAAAGCCATATCCATTTCCAGCTGGACTTGCGTTACGGATATGGGCTGGGAATCGATGGTATATTCGCCGGTGAACTTTGTACGCCGCGCCAGATAAATTTCGGGATTGGCTCGGCGGTTGCCATAGAGGAAATCATGCAGAATAAGCTGATTGTAGGCGACGGATAGAATGTTGGCTTCGCTGCTGTCAAAGTCGTTCAGTATGCTCGGCACATACTCCCAAACGCCTGTCTCGGCCTGGTCGATGGCCTCAAAGGGATGATAGGCCAAGGACTGATTCGGCACGAATTGATGACGTCCTTTGCCCAAGTGGGCGATAAAATATCCTGTACCCTGTCGCATCACATCTGGATACAGCGACGAGCGGTCGACTTTCGTCACATCGAACTGATTGCCAATATCCACTTCGTCGCATACACGGCGGACGTCTTTCCTGTCTATAATGTACTCGCCTTTGCTCTGGCATTCGAGAAACAGCCGCGCTAAAACTTCTCGCTTTTTGCTCATCTTGGCGCTTCCTAATGATTAAGCTCAATCGGGAGTGCATGGGAGTCGAACCCACCATCGCCTGCGCGGCGCAGCCGACCACCAGTTTTGAAGACTGGGGCATCCACCGGGACACATCCACTCCCCCTTGCTATTCCATTATAACCGCAGGCGGACTTGCGGACTATGCCCGACATGGCTTTTGCGGGTATCATAGCCATAGGCAATCCAGCGAAAGGAAAACAAAATGCCGGCTTATCTCATCGTGCGCGCCAAAGTGACCGACATGGCGCAGTATCAGAAGTATATGGAAATGACCCCCGCGATTCTGGAAAAATACGGCGGCCGATTCATCGTCCGCGGCGGCGAGAAAGTCGTCCTGGAAGGGCCCGAAGTCACCGAGCGGATGGTGATGATCAAGTTTGACAGCGTCGATGCCGCCCGGCGGATGTACCATTCGGATGAATATCAAGCCGCCGTCAAAGTGCGCCAAGGGGCGGCCGAAGCCTCTTTTATCGTGATGGAAGGGCTGGAATGACTAGGCTGTGTAAGGGCAAAGAGCGATGGCGCGGTTGATTCTGTTTGATATTGACGGCACGCTTTTAATCAGCCGCGGCATCGGCCGCGAGGCCAAACGCCGCGCCATGCAGGAGCGTTTCGGCACGGTCGGCGATCTCGACAGCCATGTCTTTGGCGGCAAGACTGACTGGCGCATTTTGGCTGATTTGCTGGCGCCTTTTGGCAAGTCACTGGCGGATATTGGGCGCGAAATAGCGGTCTATGAACGGGTTATGGCGCGGCACATGAAGGCCATCCGCGCCGATTATCAAGCCAACGCCCTGCCGTATGCGATGGAACTGGTGCAAACCCTGCGCGGCCGCGGCGATGTCACTATCGGCCTGGTGACTGGCAATACATCCATGACCGCCGCCATCAAGCTGGAGATGGCTGGCTATGACCCCGACTGGTTCGCTATCGGCGCTTTTGGCAATGAATCGGCCGCGCGCGAAGATCTGACGCGGCTGGCGCTGGAACGGGCGCAAAGGCACACTGGACGACTCTTCGGCGGCCAAGACGTCATCGTCATCGGCGACACCCTGGCCGATATTCAGGCGGCCCGCGCCATCAAGGCCGTCGCTGTGGCCGTATGCACCGGCTACGTCGACCGCGGCCGCCTTCTCGCCGCCGAACCCGATTTCCTGCTGCCTGACCTGCGCGGCTTTATCGAGTTGGTCATGCCCGCCTAGCCGACTATTGAGTCGAAATGCGGATGCCATGCAGATTCGCACGCCCAAAAAATATCAAGGCGCGCAGCGGCGCAGCATCATTAGCTGTCGGCGGCTGGCCTTTTATGCGGTGATGCTGTCGCTGATTGCCGCCGGCGTGGGCATCTATCTGAATCGGCAGGTCTTCGCCCCCATTGTACAGGACGCGCTGGATGTGATGATCGTTGAATTGGAAGGTCGGGCGGCGACCTTGGCCGCGCCGGCGCCGACGCCGACCAGCGACCCGACCAACAAGTTAATCGAGGGCAATAATTATTGGATGCAGGGCGCGCTGAACGAAGCGCTGGATACCTATCTCGAAATTCTTGATGCGCTGCCCAATGAGTCGGCGATTTTTGACCGCATTGCCATAGGCCTAATTAGCATCGGGCGCATCGACGACGCGCTTGCCTATGCTGAACGCGCCATCCATGCCGATCCTTATTCGGCTGATGCCTGGGCGGTCCGCGCCTGGGCGCTGGATTGGGGCGGGCGCGCCGGAGAGGCGCTTTCAAGCGCGTTTCATGCGCTGGAGCTTGACCCCGAAAGCAGCCGCGCGCAAGCCTATCTGGCCGAAGCCTATCGCAGTCTGGGGCATAACGACCGCGCCGAAGCTCTGGTGGAGGACATCCTTGAAGCCGACCCCGACAGCGCCGAAGCCTGGCGCGCCCGCGGGCTAATCAAAGAAGACAGCTATGATTATGAGGGGGCGGTGCAAGACTATCAGACCGCCTTTGGCATTGCCAGCAACATGAACTTTATCGCTATTGACATCGCCCGCATCGAAGCCGCTTTGGGCAATGTTGATGAAGCGCTGGATTTCCTTGAAGCGGTGGTCGAGGTCAATCCGCGCCATACGCGGGCGCTGTTCCGACTGGGGGATATTTATAACCGGCAGCTTGGCGATCCGTCGCAGGCGCTCGGCTATCTGCAAGACTGCGTTGATTTTGACCCGACCAATATCAGCTGTCACTATTTGCTGGGGCGGGTGCAGTATCGCCTGGAATGGTATCAGGACGCTGCCGACAGCTTTGAGCAGACGATGAGGCTGGGCAGCGAAAGCCCGCGTCATTATTATTGGGCTGGCTGGTCGCAGATCAATATCGGCAACTGCACCCGCGCCATGACCTATCTTGTCCCTGGCTATCAGATCGCGCTGGAGCAGGACGACCCTGATGTGGAAGCCTTTGAGACGGTGATGCCGCAGTGCCGACAAAGCATCGACAGCCTGGATGATCCCGCAGCTGAAACGGCTGAAACTGCGGAGAATTAGCCCAGCTGAAAATAGCGCAGGCTTTGCTTCATATCCGCAAGCCGATCCATCTCCAGCACCATCGGCGGCCGATGAGGCAGCTGGCGCAGACTTGGCAGCAGATGGGCATAATCCAGCACGCCATGCTCCCAGTCAAAGCCATGATGCTCGTCCAGGATGCCGTTGTGATTGTTCAGGTGGAGTTGAATGATCCATTCATCCATCGTCTCCAGCCAGTCGATAAAGGTGAAATCAGGGTCGGAAAACAGATGAACATGGCCGACATCAAGACAGGATTTCAGGTGAGGATGCGCCAGTTCAGCCAGCAGATTGCCGATGATGCTGGGGTCGTATTCCCACATATTCTCGATAGCGACCCGCACGCCATAGGCTTGGGCATAATCGCCCAGCGGCCCCCAAAAGTCAACATTTCGCTGATGCCAGCCGCGCCGATAAAATTCATTATGCAGCAGGCCGATGTAATTGGCATGAAAAATAACCAGGCCGATGTCCAGGCTGGCGGCGATGCGAATGGCATGCTCATAGCGCCCATAGGTCAAGTCGTTCACCCGCTCATCAGGGCTGCCAGAGACCAAATCCATAAAAGGACCGTGCATGCTAAGCGGGCCGGGGACATCGGGCAAAGCCGCTTTATACTTGGCCATCAGTCGCCGCCAGTCGCCGTCGAGGACATGCGGCAGGGCAAAGGCCATCAGGTCAATGCCAAGCCCGCGTTCACAGGCCAGCGCAACACAGGCTTCAAAATTGTCTAGGCCGGCCCGAAGTGATACCTGGTCGCTCATGCGCTGTCCCTGCTGCCTAACTTTGCGACAAAACAAGTTTATCACAAATCGAGATCCCTTCGCCAATTCCTTTACAGCCAATTTGGTGATTGGATAACGATGCGACAGATAACGCCGCCCCAAGCCGTTCTTTGCGCCAATGGGCATTCTCGATTAACATACAGCCGACAGGAGGCCCGCCAGATGAGTTCCGCCCGTATCCTTGTGATTTTGCCGGCCTTGAATGAGGGCCCGAACATCGCCGCCGCGGTGCGGGGCATCCGGGCGCAGCTGCCGACGGCTGATGTGCTGGTGATTAACGACGGCTCGCTGGACAACACCGTCGAGGAAGCGCGGGCGGCGGCGGCGATGGTCTTGAACCTGCCCTACAACGTCGGCATCGGCGCCGCGGTGCAGACCGGCTTCAAGTTCGCCGCCGACCATGATTATGACATCGTTGTCCGCAATGACGGCGACGGGCAGCATGCGCCGGCCGGCATAAGCCGTCTGCTCAAGCCTTTGCAAACGGATCAAGCTGATGCGGTTATCGGCTCGCGCTTTATTGACAAGCAGGGCGACTATGGCACGCCGCCGACGCGCCGGCTGGGCATCGGCATTTTGGCGAAGCTGCTTTCGGTCATCACCGGCCAGCGAATCACCGACCCGACTTCCGGCTTTGCCGCTTTCAATCGCAAGGCAATCCTGCTTTTTGCGCGGGTCTATCCCCATGATTATCCCGAACCAGAGGCGATTGTCATCCTGCATCGCAGCCGACTGCGGCAGATGGAAATCCCGGTGACGATGATCCCGCGCCGACACGGCCATTCCTCGATTACGCCGCTGCGCTCGGTGTATTATATGATCAAGGTCATCCTGGCGATTCTGATCAGCCTGCTGCGGCGGCGGCCAAGTCAAAGCGGCGGCAATCCATCGGATTTGAAATTCTGATTTGCCAGTTTATAAAATTTGTGTGTATAATGTTTAAGCAGGTTTTGTTGTATAGATTGAAATCAGAATAGAGAGGGAAATCACTATGCGTCTCAAACTTACGCTTCTGGTGATTGCGCTGGTCTTGGGCAGCCTGCTTGGCGGCCTGTCTATGGCGCAGGACACCAGCGAAGTCACTATCCTGTACTGGCAGGCGAGTTCCATTCTTAATCCGTACCTTTCCAGTGGCACCAAAGACATTGATGCCTCTGCTATTGTGCTGGAGCCGCTCGCCAACATTGGCCCGGACGGTCAATTCGTTCCGGTGCTGGCCGCCGAGATTCCAACGTTGGAAAACGGCGGCGTCTCCGAAGATTTGACCTCTATCACCTGGACATTGCGCGAAGATGTGCTTTGGTCGGATGGCACGCCCTTTACCGCCGCGGATGTCATTTTCACTTGGGAATACTGCACTCACGAAGAGGCTGGCTGCACCTATGACGATCTCTTTAACAATATCGTCAGCATGGAGGCCTTGAGCGATCATCAGGTCAAATTCACCTTTGATATTCCCAAGCCCTATCCTTATCTGCCACTTGTGGCCCAAACATCGCCGGTTCTCCAAAAAGCGCAGTTTGCGGATTGCCTGGGTGTCAACATGGAGGCTTGCACCGACCAAAACTTTGGCCCAATCGGCACGGGGCCGTATATGGTCGAAGAATTCCGCCCCAACGACGTTGTGACGTATGTGGCGAACCCGAACTACCGCGAAGAGGGCAAGCCTCACTTTGACCGCGTGGTCTTCAAGGGCGGCGGCGATGCTGAATCAGCGGCCCGCGCTGTATTGGAAACGGGCGAAGCCGACTATGCCTGGAACTTGCAGATTTCGCCGGCGGTTTTGTCGGGCATGGAAGCGGCTGGCAACGGTCAGGTGGCGATTGCTTACGGTCAAAGCATTGAGCGCATTCACATCAATTTCACTGACCCCAGCCCGAATAATCCCAATCGCTCGATTTGGATGGAAGATGGCTCCAATGCACATCCCTTCCTGTCCAACAAGACGATCCGCCAGGCGATGTCGATGGCGATTGACCGCAATATCATCGCTGAACAGCTTTATGGCGCCGCCGGCCGCGCAAGCTGCAACTTGATCAATGGCCCGTCATACAACGCATCGCCCAACAACACCTGCGATCAGGATATTGCCGCGGCCAATGCTCTGCTGGATGAAGCCGGCATCGTCGACAGCGATGGCAATGGCGTCCGCGAATACGAGGGCATTCCCTTGCGCGTCCTCTATCAGACGTCGACCAATGCCGTCCGTCAAAGCACCCAAGCGCTGATTAAGCAATGGTGGGGTGAAATCGGCATCGAAACCGAACTCCGCAACATCAGCGCGTCGGTCTTCTTTGGCGGCGATCCAGCCAGCCCGGATACCTTCCACAAGTTCTACGCCGATGTTGAAATGTACACCAGTGGTTCGTCCAGCACGGATATGGAAGGGATGATGCAGGACTATCGCTGCGGTGAAGCGCCGACTCCGGACAATGACTGGAAAGGCTCTAATATCCCGCGCTGGTGCAACGCAGAATATGATGCCCTGTACAATGAATATGCCCAAACCGGCGGTCTGGAAGCCCGCGCCGCCCTGGTCATTCAAATGAACGACCTCATCGTCCAGGACTATTCGCAGCTGCCGCTCGTTCACCGCTCATCAGCTACATCGGCGTACTCCAACAGCCTTGGCGGCATTGTCATCAACGGCTGGGATTCGGAAATGTGGAACATTGAAGACTGGTATCGCATGGAGTAATCCGACTCCAATCGTCATTTTCATTGGGGCGGGGGCGACCCTGCCCCTAGGGTTTGCCAGCGGGCGGCAGGATATAGTATAATCCTGATTGCCATGCTTTTATGTCCATTTAGTTAAACAAGTAAGGAAGAGCTATGAAAACTTTTCGCGTCAAATTGATAATGCTGTGCGCTGCGCTGATGATGATGTCGGCTTTGGGCGGCATCGCTGTGGCACAGAGCGCAGACACCGTGAACATTCTGTTCTGGCAGGCGGCATCCAGCCTGAATCCGTATTTGTCCGGCGGCACTAAGGAATTGGAAGCCGCCGCGCTGGTGATTGAACCCTTGGTGCGCTATGACCCTGACGGCGTGATGGTGCCGTGGCTGGTGGACGAGATTCCAACAGTCGCCAATGGCGGCGTATCGGAAGATTTGACCACTATCACCTGGAATCTCCGCGAGGATATTCTTTGGTCGGATGGCACGCCCTTTACGGCGGCTGATGTGGTTTTCACCGGCGAATACTGCATGCACCCGGATGGCAGCTGTTCAACGCTTAGCCAATTTGATGGCGTTGACACCATTGAGGCCCTTGATGATTACACTGTCAAAATCACCTTCACCGGCCCCAAGCCCTTCCCTTATGGTCCCTTTGTCGGTTACTTCACCCCCATCATTCAGGCGGCGCAGTTTGCCGACTGCATGGGCGCGGATGCCGAGGGATGCACCGAACAGAACTTCGCTCCGATTGGCACTGGGCCCTTCATGGTAGAGGAATTCCGCGCCAATGATGTTGTTACCTACGTCGCCAATCCAAACTATCGCGTTGAAGGCCAGCCGGGGTTTGCCCGCGCCGTCTTCAAGGGCGGCGGCGACGCTGAATCGGCGGCCCGCGCCGTGCTGGAAACCGGCGAAGCTGACTATGCCTGGAACTTGCAGATTTCGCCGGCGGTGCTGAACGCTATGGAAGCGTCCGGTCAGGGCACGGTTGTCGTTGCTTTCGCTACCAACGTCGAGCGTCTGATGATTAACCAGACCAATCCCGACCCGATGCTGGATGCTGATACCCGCTCGGTCTGGATGGAAGATGGCTCCAACGGGCATCCCTTCCTGCAGGAAGAAGCGGTCTGGAAAGCAATGTCAAAGTCCATTGACCGCAATATCATTGCCGAACAGCTGTATGGCGCCGGCGGCGTCGCCACCTGCAATGTGCTGCCTGGCCCGCCGATTTACGCTTCGACCAACAATGACGACTGTCTGGCGCAAGACATTGACGCGGCTAATGCCATGCTGGACGAAGCCGGCATCGTCGACTCCGATGGCGACGGCTTGCGCGAATTCAACGGCGTTCCGCTAAGCGTTACCTATCAGACGTCGACCAATGCCGTCCGTCAAAGCACGCAGGCATTGATTAAGCAATGGTGGGGCGAGATTGGCATCGAAACCGAACTCCGCAACATTGATGCGGCCGTCTTCTTTGGCGGCGATCCAGCCAGCCCGGATACCTACGGCAAGTTCTATACCGACATCGAAATGTACACCAACGGTTCCAATGGCACCGATCCCGAAACCTATATGGGCAACTGGCGCACGACCGAAATCAGCGGTCCCTGGAACAACTGGCGCGGCTCGAATGTTCCGCGCTGGTACAGCGACGAGTATGATGCGCTGCTCGACCAGATGTCGCAGACCGGCGTCCTCGAGGAGCGCGCCGCGCTGGCGATTCAGATGAATGATATGCTGGTGCAGAACGGCGTCATGATTCCGCTGGTCTATCGCGGCAGCGTTGCCGCCCATTCCAACTCTGTCAGCGGCGTCGCTATGAACGCCTGGGATTCCGAACTTTGGAATCTTGCCGAATGGACGCGCAATTAGACGTTCCGTTCCAATAACTGCAAGCGAGAGGGCGGCCAAGTCGCCGTCCTCTTTTGAACGCCAGCCAAGTCATTGATAAGGTGAGGCTATGAGCAAATACATTATTAGACGTCTGCTTCACGCCATACCGACCATCCTTGTCATCAGTTTTATTATCTTTGCGATTGTCGATTTGTCGCCGTCTGACCCGACCGGCAATCTGCCGCTGACCATCCCGCCGGAAACGCGGGCAAGAATCCGCGAGTCCCTGGGCGCCGACGACCCCTTCGCCGTCAAATACCTCAAATGGCTCAATCAATTCTTTATTGCCGAACCCCTGAATTTGTTTGAAACATCGACCGGCATCATCCTGCCCGGCTCTGAAGACCGAACCCGCGTCATCTCCTGGCAGACGCGCGGCCCGGTCATGGACATCGTTGCCGAACGTCTGCCGCAAACGCTGTGGGTGGTCGGCTCAGCTTATATTCTGGGTACATTGATCGCTGTGCCTATCGCCGTGTTTTCCGCTTATAAGCAGTATTCGATATTCGATCAAGTCGGCACCTTTACGATGATGCTCGGTTTTTCGGTGCCGACCTTCTTCACTGGCTTGATGTTCATCATCATCTTCAGCGTCAATCTCAAGTGGTTTCCCTCGATCTATGACACCACCCTCGTGGTCACCGATATCGAATCGCTGCAAGTCCAGCTGCGGCAGATGTTTATGCCGGTGGCGGTGCTAACGCTGTTCTATACCGCCCAGCTTAGCCGCTATACCCGCTCCTCGGTCCTCGACAATCTCCAGCAGGATTACATCCGCACGGCGCGTTCCAAAGGCTTGACTGAGCGCACGGTGGTGTCCCGTCATGCGGTTCGCAACAGTTTAATCCCGGTGGTGACGCTGATCGGGCTTGGCATCCCCAGCGTCTTTTCGGGGGCGCTGATCACCGAGCAGATTTTCCGCATCAACGGCATCGGACAGTATTTGATTATCGCCATTCAGAGCGGCGACCTGCCAACGGTGCAGACGGTGACCTTTATCTTTGCCGTGCTGGTGGTGCTGTTCACCATCGTCGCCGATGTGATTTATGGCCTGCTTGACCCGCGCGTCAGCTACAGTTGAATGTGATGGTGATTATGACTGCAAAAGTAAAAATCAAGCGAAACGCGGCGCAGATGCAGAAGCCGCGCACCTTTGTAGGCGACACCTGGCGCCAGTTTCGCCGTCACCGGCTGGCGATCATCGCTGTCGGCGTGCTGGCGGTCATCGTGCTTGGCGTCCTCATCGGACCGGCCTTCTGGACGTTTGATCCGTCCTATATTGACATTGCCGCCGCTTATCAGGTTTCCTCGCCGGAGCATCCCTGGGGGACGGACAACCTCGGCCGCGACACCCTGGCGCGCGTTTTGCAGGGCGGGCGAGTGTCGCTGGCGATAGGCATATCAACCATGCTGGTATCGATTTCCATCGGCACTATTATTGGCCTGCTTTCCGGATACTTCAGGCTGCTTGATGATCCCCTGATGCGGATAACCGATATTTTCCTGTCGCTGCCGCAGCTGCCGCTTCTGCTGGTTTTGTCGATGCTGTTCCGCGAGCCGCTGAAAGCCTCCTTTGGACCCGAAGGCGGCGCCTTCATCCTGATGGTGACCATCATCGGCGGGCTGCAATGGATGCTGACGGCGCGTTTGGTGCGCGGCGATGTGCTGACGGTCAAATCGCGCGAGTTCATCACCGCCGCCAACGCTCTGGGCGCGCAAAACCGCCGCATCCTCCGCTACCATATCCTGCCGAATGTGCTGAGTCCGGTGATTGTGGCGGCGACCTTCAGCATTGCCAGCGCCATCATCACCGAATCGGCCCTGTCGTTTTTGGGGCTGGGCTTCCCGCCCGATTTCCCGACCTGGGGCCGTCTGCTCTTTGATGGCAAAGATTATATGACCATTACCTGGACGCTGGCATTTTGGCCGGGGATGCTGATTTCGGTGACGGTATTGTGCGTCAACTTTATCGGCGACGGCCTGCGGGACGCGCTTGATCCTCGCCTGCACAAATCATAAACAGCATTGCCTTCTCCTGATGATTGCTGATTCGCGCAAGAATCAGAGTGTTGGCGCGCCCCGCTTCGTTTATGCTACAGCTATCCATGAACGAAACGGGGGATATGCTGATGAATATCGGACAAGGGCGCATCACACGGGCGGATTTGGTGGCGGAAATATGCGCCTATCTGCATGAGATTCATCCCGATACGGTCAGCCTGCAAGACCTGGGCAAGGCTTTTCATATTAGCCCTTATCATTTGCAGCGGACATTCAAACAGCTGACGGGGGTATCGCCGCGCCAGTATGCCGCCAGTCTCCGCATGGAGGAGTTCAAGGCGCAGGTCCGCGGCGGCCAGCGCATCACCGACGCGATTTACGCAGTCGGTTATGGCTCCTCCAGTCGACTCTATGAACGCAGCGATGAACAGCTGGGCATGACTCCGTCCACTTACCGAAAGAAAGGCAAAGGCATGACGATTTTCTACAGTGTTCATCCCTGTCCATTGGGCAAGCTGCTGGTCGCTGTGACCGAACGCGGTATCTGCAAAATCAGTCTGGGGGACAGCGCCGAAGCGCTGACTGCTGATATGGAAGTCGAATTCGCGCAGGCGGAGCGGATTCGGGATGATGAGGGATTAGGTTATTGGGTCGGGCAGATCATCGCTTATCTGGAAGACGGGCAGCCGCAGCTTGATTTGCCGCTGGATGTCCGCGCGACCGCTTTCCAAATCAAAGTTTGGCAGCAGCTTCAGCAGATACCTGTAGGCGAAACGCGCAGCTATGGCGAGATCGCCGCCGCTATTGGCCAGCCGAAGGCCAGCCGCGCCGTCGCCCGCGCCTGCGCCAGCAATCCAGTCGCGCTGGCGATCCCCTGCCACCGCATCATTCGCAAGGATAAAAGTCTGGGCGGGTATCGCTGGGGAATTGAGCGCAAGCGGGCTATCCTCAAGCGCGAGCAGAACGGCAAGAATTCCTGACCAGCCGCGGCGGTATTTTGTTATAATACGGGTGTCTGTTTATCGGGGGGGCGAACCATGCGAATCCGAAACTTGCATGTGCTGATTGTTGTCTGCGTGATGTATGTTGCGGCGCAGATGCTTGCCGATATTACCAGCCTGCGCGATTTGACGATTGCCGGCTTGAGTTTTAATGCCTTCACGCTGGTTTATCCGCTCACTTTCACCCTGCGCGATATGGCGCACAAGCTGGCTGGCCCGAATGTGGCGCGGACGATTATCATCACCTCGGCCGTCATCTATCTGCTGACGCAGGGATTTTTCTGGCTGATTTCACAGCTGCCGCCTGAAATGACGGCTGAAGAGCAGACGGTTTTGGGCGAACTGCTGCAAACCGACTGGCGTTTTCTGCTGGCGGCGGTTGCGGCGACGGTTGCATCTCAACTGATGGATACCGAGTTGTACACTTGGTGGAAGCGCCGCTATGGCCAGCAAAAGCAGTGGGGGCGGGCGCTGTTGAGCAATATCATCAGCATTCCCGCTGACCGTTTCCTGTTTCTGCTGTTGGCTTTCGCCGGCGCGCTGTCGCTGGAGGAGATGGCGTCTTTGTTTGTTACGGTCACGGTGGCGCGGCTTGCCGTCGGGCTTATCTCGATTCCCGGCATTTATCTGGTCGAAGAACACTCGGAAGACTGGCATTTTATGGAAGAGGTCAAACATCAGGACTGATTGACGGCGCTTCAGTCGACTCTCGATGGAGTGATAAATATAGAGGACATTTTCCCACTCCCCGATAAATCAATTACTGCGCCGATTTTCGATTAGGGCGCGGCGTATTCAATCGCGCCGATATCACAGCCGGCGCCTTGCGGCCGTTCTGTGCCGATCTGGTCGGTCGCCGGGCAGTAGTCATCATCGGCGGCGTCAATGGCTGGACTGCCAGCCAGGAGCGGGAAATAAGCCGGCGAGCCATCTTCGGGTTCGACCAGTTCGCCCAGCATGGGATCGCCTTTGAAGGCCGGCGAACAGGAGCCGTCCTGAATGAAATTGTTGATATTATGTCTTAGTCGACTTTCAGAGTAACAAGCGTTTCTGCCGCGGCCGGCGATGATGCTGTTGGTGATACGCAACTTTCCTTCTTCCCCGTTGTAAATCGCGCCGCCCCTGTCAGCCGAGTTGCCACTGAAAGTACTGCTGCGGAGGCGTAGCTCTTCCCCGTTATAGATCGCGCCGCCATCATCGTCAGCCGAGTTATTGCTGAAAGTGCTGCTGTCGATGCTTAGCCTTCCCTCGTTGTAGATCGCCCCGCCATTGTTTTCAGTCAAGTTGTTACTGAAATTGCTGTTGACGATGCTTAGCTCTCCGTCCCGCCCGTTGACAATCGCGCCGCCCCAGAAGTCAGCCGAGTTGCGACTGAAAGTGCTGTCGCTGATGCTTAGTTCACCCACATTAAAGATAGCGCCGCCTTCTCCTAACCAGTCAGCCGAGTTATTGCTGAAAGTGCTGCTGCTGATGCTTAGTTCGCCCCTGTTGAAGATCGCGCCGCCATTGTTTTCAGCTGAGTTGTTGCTGAAAGCACTGTTGACGATGCTTAGCTCTCCGTACCAACCGTTGTAGATCGCGCCGCTCCACGAATCAGCCGAGTTGCGACTGAAAGTGCTGTCGCTGATGCTTAGCGTTCCATCCCTATTGTAGATCGCGCCGCCCTCCTCGTCAGCCAAGTTATCGCTGAAGCTACTGTCGCTGATGCTTACTCTTCCCCTGTTGAAGATCGCGCCGCCATTCTCGTCAGCTAAGTTGTCGCTGAAAGTGCTGCTGCTGATGCTTAGCGTTCCATCCCTATTGTAGATCGCGCCGCCAAAGTATTCAGCTAAGTTGTCGCTGAAAGCACTGCCGCTGATGGTAAGTGCCCCCTCCCAATTGACAATCGCGCCGCCGATGGGATTGGCGGTGGTATTTTTATGGCTTCTATCCGCGTTGGTGATGAGGTCGCCTTCAACATACCCCTTGGTCATGGTCAAATCATGGATGGTCAGCGCGCCGCCTTCGTTGTAAAAGATCCGCCAGCGATTGGCGCCGCTGATGGTGTAGCCATTGCCTTCAATGGTAATCGCGGAAGTGATTTTGGGTAGACCGCTATCCAACGTAATATCTCTGGTCAAAGTAATGGTGTCGGCGCCGCGGCCGGCTGGACAGCCGCCTTCGAGTCGATCATGGTTGGCGGCAATGATGGCATCCGCCAGCGAACAGCTTGAGCTTAGCCTGATATCAGCGGCGTAGACCGGCGATGCCAATAGAAGCACAGTCAATATGGCTGTAAAGAGCAGGAGCGATTTTTTCATGCTGGGTTCTCTCCCTGACAAGCAGAATACAGAATACTTTCAACGTTGAGTAGATTGCGTGAACAAACAAGGCAGGGTTCCACCTAGTTTAATATGTAACATACGGAGGAATAAAAAACAAGGGACTTCGCACATCCATTCTTTTGGGATGGAGGAAGCCTGCCTGTATCCAAGATATTTGCTGCAAATGGGCTTGGCTATTCTTGAATTTTAAGGTACAATTCTCAAAATTAGCGCTGAGTGAAAGGGTAAAACTATGCCACTGCCGCCTAAATTGGATCAAGAGATTCGCAGTCGCTTTGATGAATTAATCAAAGAAGGAACCGAGCTTGTCTCAAATATGAAAATAAATGATCAGAATGAGCAGCATAAATATAGTAGTAGTATGATTGTTGTTGGACATGAATACTCTGGACACACTCCAGAATATAATTCATTGGTTGTGAAGTCCTGTAATCTTATCGGGAAGATGTTCGGTAACTCGGGAAAAGGTGAGAAATATCAACAACGTATAGAAAAACTGAATAGGCGCTCTAGTTCAGTTGAAATCATTGTCGGTATTCTAAAAGGCCTGAAGGATGACTACGAAAATGGTTTTCTTGACGATTTAGAGAAATGGATAACAGCGGAGATATCGGCAGATTATATGGGGCAAGCTGAAGTGCTGCTAGGCGAAGGAGCATCAGGTCAATACGCCCATGTGCCTGCCGCAGTTTTGTGCGGCGCGGTATTGGAAGATTCACTGCGGCGGCTGTGCCAAAGACAAGCACCGTCTATATCAATAACTAAGCCTAATGGTCAACCTAAGAAACTGAATGCGCTGATTGATGAATTGCAGAAAGCAGATGTGTTCAATAAACTGAAAGCAGGACAGCTTCGGTCGTTTGCACAGATTCGGAATTCGGCGGCGCATGGTCAATTCAATGAATTTAAACGAAGCGATGTGGAATCAATGCTAAAGGGTGTGGGAGACTTCCTAGCCGACTACCTCTAAGGCCGGCATCGACAGTCGGGCGACTCTCTGACTACACAGCCAGGCCGACATACTGCCGCCGCGCAAGCTGCTCGGTGATTTGCTCGGCGGCGATGGCGGCTTCGACGGTCATATTATAAAAGGCGCCGCGGCCCTTGTAAAAAACCCCAACCAGATACAAACCTTCATAGCCCAATACTTGCCGGCCATTCGGATGACGGCTGACATCGCGCAAAGGCCAGCCGCGGATGCCGTTGGGGCCAACATCCCAATCGCAGCCCGCCGCCGGCATGGGCGCCTCGCGGCTGAATTGCATGTCGATGTCAAGGTACTGGTGCAGGACGGGCAGGAAGCCAGTCGCCATAATCACCGCGTCCAGTTCCAGATAGCTGCCGTCGGCCAGTTCGGCGCCCTTGACATCGAAACGGAGCGGATGCGGCGCCGCTTTGACCTGTCCGTCGCGCAGGGCATGCAGGAGTTCCGGCCCGCGGTAGGCAACGGCGCTGCTGGTTTGGTTGGGCGGAGCTTCCCATACACCCAAGCCATCCAGATTGTATTTGACAGCTTCCGTTTGCCGCTGGATCCATTGGCAAACATGATCCGGCAGATAGCTTCCCAGCAGCATCCAGGCGTGGCGGGGCAGCCCATAAGGATAGCGCGGGCGCAGATCAACCCCGGTGCGTATCGCCAGCCAAGTGAATCCATCGGCCGCGGCCGATCCAACGGCGACGGAAATGTCGGTGCCGCTGGGGCCATTGCCGACGACCATGACCCGTTTGCCCTTGACTTGATCGGGATGCCGAAAGTCGCTGGAGTGCATTATCTCGCCGCCGAAGCTGTCCATTCCGTCAATCGCGGGCATTTGCGGATTGCTGAACACGCCGGTCGCCGGGATGACGGCCCGATAGCTTTCGATGCCATCGCTGGTTTCGACCTGCCACAGGCCATCGGCGCGCGGCGCGACTCGATAGACATCGATCCCAAAGTCAATCTGAAAACGCTGGTCATTGACCCAGTTCATCAAATAGCTGTGATACTGCCGCGCCGATGGAAACAAGCCATAATGCAGCGGGAATTTGCGTTCGGGAAAATGGCTGAAGAAGCGCGATGTATTCAGGCGCAGCGATGGATACAGGCTGCTCCAGGTCGAGGCTGGCGCCGCCGCGCGGTCAATGATGCGGTATTCCAGCCCGGCTTGCCGCAGCGCATAGGCGGCGTTCAGGCCGGCGGGGCCGGCGCCGATGACCAGCACGTCTCCGGTGGGCATTATTCCTCCCGCATACTGGGCAGCGCGGTCGCTGTTTCGCGGATATAGAGGAACAGGCGGGTCGGCGCGGCTTGCAGGGTCGTCTCAAAATGGACGGCGTCCTGGGTGCTGCGCGGCTGGACAAATGTCAGCGTCTCTCCAATCATGCCATGGATCCACTGCGCCTGAAAAGTGGCTTCCTCGTTGTACTCATCCACTGGGAAGGCGACCAGCCCGCTCATCAAGCTGACAATCGCCAGCCCAAACATCAGCAGGGCGAGGCCGCCGATGAGTGTCAGCGCGCGGCGGTTGGCGCGGCGGACATCGGCCGCGGTCATCGTCGCCTGGGACAGTCGCCGCCACAGTCGCTCGCGGCTGTAACCGGCGGCGAAATTGAGCGGCTGGCAGCCATCAAGCGATTCTGGCAGGGCGATGTTTTCCGCCAGGATGGGGATGATGCTGATGCCCTTTTGCCGCGCCTGCCTGATTTCCGCCTGCACAGCGGGGTCGCGGTTGGATTGCGACGAGACCAGCGCCAGCAGAACCGGCCGCGCCGGCGGGACTTCGCTGGTCAAATCATCGCGAATTTGCTCGGCAAGCGTCTGCTGTTCGGCCGAATAAGCAATGCGAATCATGGGGACTGTCAATCCTTCTCACTGTGAAAATGGCGCGGGCCGATTGTCGCATATCCTCCCGACCCTTCCAAGCCTCTTCCGCTAAGAATCAGATGAGATGAGCGCCGCCTGGCTTACAGGCCGCGTTCAGGGATCCAGCGGCCGATGTCCACCGACTGCGCCGCATCCAGGGCCGCCGGCGCGCCAATCGGCAGCCAAAAGGGAGAATCGACCACAGCGACATGGCGATGCCGCGCGGCGCGGCTGACATCATCGCTAATCTCATATTCGCCGCGGCGCGATTTTTCCAATGGGTAATCAAACACCTCGGCGGTGAGCTTGTACGCGCCGGTACTGCAAGCGGCCGGCGAACGATAGCGGTCTCGGGGCGGCTTTTCGTCGATGCCGATAAAATGCCCCGTTTCGCTGCGGCGGATGACGCCATAGCGGTCAAAGTCGCCGCGGCGCATCGACAAAATGCCTAATTCCTGTCGGCTAAGCTGGCGCAGGGCCGCATGACTGTAAAGGTCATCGCCATTCACGACCAGAAAATCATCGCTTTTGAGATGCGCCTGGCAGCATCGCAGCGCATGACCGGTGCCTAGGGGCTGGGGTAGCTGCTCGACCAGCGCATAATCGCCGAAAAGGGTTTGACGCGCCATAAAGGCTTCGATTTGCGCTTTCAGATAGCTGACAACGACCAGCAGGCGGTCGACAATCCCGCGCAGGCTCATCAATGACCAGGCGAGAATGGGACGTCCCTGCAAATCCAGCAGCGGCTTGGGGGTATGCAGCGTCAAGGGGCGCATCCGCAGTCCCTTGCCGGCGGCCATAATAATGCCGTCCATATCAGCCGCCGGCGTCAGCGCAAGTCATCATAAAAGGCGGCGCCGCCTTCGTCATCATCGTCATCCAGTTCGCCTTCGCGGAACGAAGGAATGATGGCGTCGTCCTCGCCATAAAGGTCATGGTAATCGCTGATGTCATCGCCGTCGTCCAAGTCATAGCCCTCGTCGTTGAGTTCGTCGTCGTCAATGTCCATGTCGATGTAATTGTCCGCCATGCCCAAGTCGTCTTCGTCATCCAGCTGCTCATCATCCAGTTCGTCGATCTCGTCGATGTCATCGAGGCCTTCCAGCGATACCAACTCTGGCTCTTCATGCCGCTCTTCCGTCAGCGCCGCCAGCAGCGCCAGCGGCGATTCATCCTCAAGCGCGAACTCTTCCACAAAATCATCCAGTTCGGCCAGCTCTTCGGGCGATGGCTCTTCGATATCATCGAGGCTGGCCGCCAGATCGCTCATCATCAAATCCATCAGCGCCGAGGACTCAATTTCATCATCGCCATCGGGCGGCCCCGCGTCCCGGTGAATATCCTGACCTAATGACATGGCAGCGTCCCCCATCGCCCGATTCAGCCGATTGTCTCTGTCACTATACCGCAAAAATAGGCATGAAGCCGTAAATCCGCTGTTAATTCCGGGTGAAAGGCGGTCGCCAGCAAATGACCTTGGCGCACGGCGGCAATCCGCCCGTCATCCAGCCGCGCCAGAACGCTGACCGTCTCGTCCGCTTGAGTGACGACCGGCGCCCGAATAAAGACCGCATGGAACGGTTCGCCGCCCAGCCCCTCGATGCTCAAATCGGTTTCAAAGCTGTCGATTTGCCGCCCGAAGGCGTTGCGATTGACTTGAATATCCATCGCCGCCAGAATGGGCTGTTCGTCGATGCCGATGTCCTTGGCCAAAAAGATCATGCCGGCGCAGGTGCCCCAGGTCGGCTTTGCTTTGGCGAAAAGGCGCAGCGGCTCAATCAGTCCATAAGAATCGGCCAGCTTGCCAATGGTGGTGCTTTCGCCGCCGGGGATAATCAAGCCATCCAGGCCCGCCAGATGCGCCGGCAGCCGAACTTCGACCGCTTCGATGCCAAGCTGCGCCAGCATTTGAATATGTTCAATGAATGCGCCTTGCAGGGCGAGCACACCGATTTTCATTGCCTAAGCCTTTGTCTGGACTTCGGTGTATTATGAAGGCAAAGGGCGCTTGGCTCAAGAGATCATTCCCCCGTTTCCTGCACGCGAATCAAGCGCGCCAGTTTGTTGCCGATAATGCGATATTCCCGCCCCAGCTTAATCTGCAGGGGGCCGTCAAACGGAGCGATATGAATGACGGCGAAGGTTTTGCCAGGGGTCAAGCCCAGCGCGGCGATATACTGCAAGCGGTCAGCTTCGCGGGTGATTAAACGGCTGACGCGGACGGTCTTGCCGACTTCGACCTGCGAAAGCAGCCGATCTCGCATGGGCTCAACGATGCCGCGCGCGTCCGGGATCGGCTCGCCATGCGGACAAAAGTCTGGCTCGCCGGCCATCTCGTACATGCGGCTGGCGACCCGCTCGCTAAGGCCGCTGCCAAGCCGCTGCGCCTCGTCATAGACCTGAAGCCAGCTAATGCCCATGACCCGCACCAGAAAAACTTCGGCAATGCGCTGATAGCGGATGTGCTTCAGCGCTTCAATCCGCCCTTGCTCGGTGATGGCGATGCCTTGATACGGCTTATGATTCAACATGCCCAGTTCATTGAGTTTGCTGACCATGCGGCTGACCGCCGGCGGGCTGACAAACAGCAGATCGGCAAGTTCGGAAGCGCTGACATACTCCATCGGCTCTGGCTGACGGTCGACCAGCCGATAGATTTCGGCCATATAGGCGCGCATTTTGCCGCTAAGTTCGCTTGGCATCGCTTGTTACAGGCCGTGTTCCAAGCGGTTGATGAGTCGCTTGGGCAGGCTGTGCGCCATCATTCGGCTTTGCACGTCTTGGATGTCATAGGGGATGCGCCGATGCTCAAAGACTCCGCTGGTCATATCCAGGATTCCATAAGCGGCCTTCGGGTTCTGGTCGCGCGGCTGGCCGATGCTGCCGGGATTGATAATCTGCCGTTTGCCATTGAGATGATGCGGCTGGCTGTAGCGCGGCAAGGCCGCCTGCGTATCCCCGTCTTCGTGGGTATAAATCACTGGCTGATGCGTATGACCGACAAAGCAGTATGAGGTCTCAAAATGCGGGAAGTTCAGGCCAGCCACCAGCGGCTCCAGGATATATTCCCAAATCGGCTCGCGCGGGCTGGCATGCACCAGCGTATAATCCCCGATGACAAAGGTCACCGGCAAGTCCGCCAGAAATTTTGTGTTTTGCGCGGTGAGCGTTTCCCGCGTCCATTCGACCGCATGGCGGGCATCAGGATTGAAGGTGCGGACGTCCAGTCGGTCAAGCGCCGCCCAGTCGTGGTTGCCGGCCAAACACAGCTGCGGCAGTTCTTTCAGCCGCTCGACGCATTCATTCGGGTCGGGTCCATAGCCGACCACATCGCCCAAGCACCAGACAAAATCCCAGTCGCCGTCGCTGTGGCGCAAGACGGTTTCAAAGGCAGTGTAATTGGCATGAATATCCGAGATGATCAAAATTCGCATAGGGGCCTCTCTCCGCCGGCTGACTTGCGCCAGATATTACCGCGATTTGAGGGCTTTTGCAAATCTTATCCTCAAAAATGGGGCTAACTAGCTGTCCAGTTCATCTTAATCCCGATTTCAGTCGGCGGGCAGCAGCACCAGCGAACCCGGACTCTCGATCCAGACGCAGGTTATGCTATTGACGCGGTAAGATTCCAGCGGCGACATCGCCCGCGGTATGGTCAGCGCGTCCAAAAAGATGATGCGGCCGGCCTGCGGGAAACAGACCTCGACTCCCTGCTCAACATAGCCCCAGACATCCACGGCGTCGATAAAACCAGCGTCAATGATCGACTGAATGCCGATGCCGCCGCCGTCAAGCCGCTGACACTGCACGCCGCTGCCGAGGCCATTCGTGGCGCTGATGCGGATGCTGCTGGCGGCTTGCAGGTCAAGACAAGTCATGGCCGGCGGGCGGGGCGTCGCCGTTAGCCGCGGCGGCGGCCTTTTCTTTGATTTTCCCTTGCAGCCGATGATGCTGACGACGGCGTCGGCGACGGCTGTGTACCTCTCGGCTGGCGAGCCGTCGGCTTTGAGATTGCCAGTGAAGGCGGGGCAGTCAAACAGCTGGAGTAAGGTGCCGCTGCCGGAAGCCGCGATCACCCAATTTTGACCGGCATTGCCCCGAAAGACGCTGTTGGAGATGTCCACCGTGGCGCCGCTTATGACCGTCATAGCGCTTCCCCCCTGCCCGCTGCCTGCTGGGCTGGCGTTGTTTAGGAACTGCGCGCTTTCAATACTGACGGATGCGCCCGTCGATGCGGTGAATGCGGAATAGCCTATGTTGCCGCTGAAAGTGATGCCGCGGCCGTTGAAAGTCGATCCTTCTTGTATCTGAACAGACGCGCGGGTCGCTGTGCCAGCTTGGCGAATGACGACGTTGTTCATATTGAGGACAGAGCTTGAACCCGTGACGAAGATGGCGAAGGCGTTGCTGGGGCCGATGATGCTGTAGCCATTGCCGTTGATGGTGAACTCGCCCGATATAAGAAACAGAAAAGCGTCATTATCGGGGACGGCGGCGCTGCTGAACGTACAGTCGGCGGTCATATTGAAGGTGGTCACTGTGGCCGCCGACGTAAGCTGCGCCCAAGAGGCCGGCAGACCGCAGGCATCCACGGTCACAGGATTGGTCGTAAGAGGCGGCGCTGTCTGGCTTTGGACTGGAAGGGCGCCGATGAATAAGAAACAGAGCAGCGAAAATATCTTAACAGGCTTGACAGTCATTCCATTTCACTCGCGTTTTATCAATCAATCATCGGGCCGTAATTTACCGCAAGCGCCGATTTTTGGCAAGTCATTCGATTTACCGGCGGCGATTTTTCAGCCACATCGCCCAATAAACCGGGCGGCTCAAGCACCACAGCAGCAGCATGGACAGGATGCCGTGATGTTTGCGGCAGTAGACAAACATATCGCGGAAGAAGAGGGTCGCCGCCAGCCGCGTTTGGGTCGAGGATTTCTCATGGTGTTCGATTTTGGCATCCGCCAGAAAATAAAATGGCCGCCGATGGCTTCGCGCCAGGGTATCTTCGGGGAAATAGAGTAGCAGGTCATCGTCCAGCCGAATATCGCCGCGGCGCATCAATGTGCATGAGCCAGGGATCACCTCAACGGCGCGGCTGCTTTCCCGATCCCAATCGGCATACAGCAAATCAGAGCGGACGCGTCTTTTGGCTGTCGGAAACAGGAAGCCCAGCGCGGTATAATTCAGCAGCAGGCTGCGATAGCTTGGGATTTTGGAGCAGGTCGGCTGAATACCCCCATTGGGATAGCGCATCTGCGCCGTGACTCCCATAAAGCGCGGGCTGTTCATCAGGAAGCGCCGCATCCGCGCCAGGGCATCCGATGCGACGACGGTGTCGGGATTGAGCAGCAGAACATAATCAGCGGCGGCGCGGCTGATGCCAATGTTGTTGCCGCCGCAGTACCAGGTATTTTGCGCCTGCGCCAGCAAAACGACCTCGGGGAATTCATCCCGAACCATGTCGGCGCTGCCATCCGATGAGCCGTTGTCGACCACAATGACCTCCAGCGCAAGCCCGACGCTGGCGCGCAGCGAACGCAGGCAGTCCCGCAGCAGGCGGCGCGTATTGTAACTGACAATCACAACCGACAAATCCGGCATCTCGGCGCCTCGGCTCTCTGCGGCAAAGATAGCACAAAGGCAAGCCGATGCAAGGGCTGGCATAATCGGCTGATTCTGATTAGCATAGACGGCAGGCATTGGAGGAATGATGATGAAATTTGGCGCGGTATTTCCGCAAACGCAGCTGGGCGATGATCCCAAGGTGATTCGCGATTTTGTTCAGGCGGCTGAAGGCATGGGCTATCATCATCTGCTGGCCTATGACCACGTGCTGGGCGCCAATCCCCAACGCGATGGCTGGCAGCCTGGCAATCCCTACACCTATAAAGACATGTTCCACGAGCCATTGACCCTGTTCGCTTATCTGGCTGGCTTGACCGAAACGATTGGCCTGATGACCGGCGTCTTGATCTTGCCACAGCGTCAAACAGCCCTGGTCGCCAAGCAGGCGGCCCAAGTGGATGTGCTTTCCGGCGGCCGTCTGCGGCTGGGAGTCGGCGTCGGCTGGAACGCGGTTGAATACAACTCGCTTGGCTGCGATTTCAGCACGCGCGGCGCCCGCATCGAAGAGCAGATCGCCGTTCTGCGGGCCTTGTGGACGCGCGAGTTGGTGACGTTCGACGGGCGGTTCGACCGAATCGACGACGCTGGCATCAACCCGCTGCCGATTCAGCGGCCGATTCCGATTTGGATCGGCGGAACGGCTGATGTGGTTTTGCGGCGGGCGGCGCGGTTGAGCGATGGCTGGGTGGCGCATTCGTGGCCGCCAGCAGAAGCGCAAAAGCTGACTGACAGATTTTGGGCCTTGGCCGAAGAATATGGTCGGCGCGATGCTGTCGGCCTGCATACCCGCCTGATAACCGAAGGGCTGCCCGAACGCGAATGGGAAGCCTATGTGGAAGGCTGGGAAAAGCTGGGCGCGGCTGAACTGGCGGTGTATCCGCATGGCGACCGACTTGATGATTATCTGGAGCGTCTGCAAACCTTCAAGCAGATGTTTGGGCTTTAGCTTGATGCCATCGGCCGAAAGGGCAGACGATGCGCCCGGTTATTATTCGGCTTGGCTTGCGTTACATCAGCCGCCGACTTTTCCAAAGCATGCTGTTTATCGTTGGCGTCGCGTTGGGAGTGGCGGTGGTCATCGCCATCGACATCGCCAACAGTTCCGCCAGCCGCGCCTTTGCCTTGAGCGCCGAAGGCATCAGCGGCCGGGCGACTCATCAGATTGTCGGCGGGCCTAATGGATTCGATTCGGCGCTGTACGCTTGGCTGCGGATTGATTTGGGCATCAAGCGCAGCGCGCCGATCATATCCGAATTTGTTCGTCTGCCGGCGACCGACCGACCCTTGCGCCTGCTGGGCGTTGACCCCTTTGTCGAAGCGCCGTTTCGGCCCTATCTGGCGGCCGAGACCGACGCTGACTTCGCCGCGCTTCATCGCCTGATTGCCGAGCCAGGCGCGGCCGTCATCAGCGATTCGCTGGCGCAAACGCTTGGACTCAAGCTGAACGATGCCTTTAATATCAGCGCCGGCGGCCGCTTCGCATCGGCGCGGGCTGTCGGCATCATGCAGCCAGAAAACGCGGCCAGCCGCCAGGCGCTTGATGACCTGATTATCACCGACATCGCCACGGCGCAGGAGATCGCCGGCCTGCCCGGGCGCATCCATCGCATCGATCTGATTTTGGATGATGATGACGATGCCCAAGGGATTATGGCGGCCTTGCCGGCTGGGGTTTCGCTGGTGGATGTCAATCGCCAAAGCGCGCTCGACCAGATGACGGCCGCCTTCGAGATTAACTTGCAGGCCTTGAGTCTGCTGGCATTGGTGGTTGGACTTTTTCTGATTTACAACACCGTGACCTTCAGCGTGGCGCAGCGCCGCCAAGTCATCGGGATTCTGCGGGCCCTGGGGATGACCAAGGCGCAGCTGTTCGCGCTTATCCTGGGCGAGGCTTTCGCGCTGGGGCTGCTGGGGACGGCGCTGGGGACGGGGCTGGGCATCATCTTTGGGCGCGGGGCGGTGGCGCTGGTGTCGCAGACCATCAGCGATTTGTATTTTGCGGTCAATGTTCAGAGCATTGCCATTGCGCCGCTGATGCTGGTCAAAGGCGCTGGCATCGGCTTAATGGCAAGCGTCGGCGCGGCCCTTTTGCCGTCCTGGGACGCCACCCGAACGCCGCCGGCCGGCGCGATGAAACGTTCCAGCGAAGAAGAGCAGACTCGCCGCCGGCTTCCGCCGCTGACGGCGCTGGCGGTCGGGATGAACCTGCTTGGCTTTGTCCTCCTGCGGCTGCCAACCGCCAGCCTGACGGTGAGTTTCGCCGCCCTGTTTTTTATCATTGTCGGCAGCGCGCTGTTCACGCCGGCGGCGCTCTTGCTGGGGATGCGCCTGCTGCTGCCAGTGACCGGCCGGCTCTTTGGCGCGCTGGGGCGGATGGCGCCGCGGGCGATTGCGCGGTCATTGAGTCGGACGTCGGTCGCCGTCGCCGCGCTGACGATTGCCGTCAGTGTCATCGTCGGCGTCAGCGCGATGATCGCCAGTTTTCGAACGACGGTCGCTGATTGGCTCGACAATTCACTCGGCGCGCAGGTCTTTGTCTCGCCGCCCCTGTTCACCTCAAACCTGGCCAGCGCCGATGTCGATTCGGTCGTTCGCGAGCTTGCCGCCCAAGCCGACGGCGTCCGAGCCGTTTCATCGGCGCGGCATGTCAGCGTCGCCGCGCCCGATTACCGCGGCCTGCCGGCGGTCAATCTCTTGGCCAGCGATTTTGACATCGCTGGGGCCAATCGCCGTTTCAAATGGACGAAAGCGCCGCCCGGCGACCATCAAGCCGCGCTGGACGCCGGCCAGGTGATGGTCAGTGAACCGTTCGCCTTTCGGCGCGGCATCACCGAAGCGAACAGCCGCATCGTCCTGACCACTGACCGCGGCGACCAAACCTTCGAGGTCTTCGGCGTCTACTTCGATTACAGCACCGACCAGGGCGCGGTTTATATGGCGCGGGCGGTGTATGACCAGTTTTTTGACGACCCTTTCATCACCTCTCTAGGCATTTTTATTGAGCCGAACGCTGACCCGAAGGCGGTTATCGAGGATTTGCGCCGGCGGCTGGCGGATTTTGATTTGGTGGCGCAGGATAATGCGAGCCTGCGCCGCGGCGCGCTGGAAGTGTTTGACCGCACCTTTGCCATTACGATTGCTCTGCGCCTGCTGACAACTGGAGTGGCGTTTATCGGCATTCTGTCGGCACTGATGGCGCTTCAGCTGGAACACACCCGCGAATATGGCATGATGCGGGCCGCCGGCATGACCGCGCGCCAGCTGATACAGTTCACCTTGATACAGACTGGGCTGATGGGTCTGGCGGCCGGCATTTTGGCATTGCCGATAGGCACGGCGCTTTCGCTGGCGCTGATTGAGGTCATCAATGTCCGCTCCTTCGGCTGGACGATGCAGTTCACGCCGCTGGCGGGCGAATTTGCCGAAGCCTTTTGGGTCGCGGTCGCGGCGGCGTTGGCCGCCGGTTTGTATCCAGCGCTGAAGATCAGCCGCCTCAAACCGGCGGCCGCGCTGCGAAATGAATAAGGGCGACTTGCCTCTCGTCATCGGCGGCAATGCCCTCTACAATTCAGCCCATGCCAACACCATTCACGCATCTTAAGATGGCGCAAAACCTGCTTCGAGACGACCGTCTGGCGCCGATATGCCGCCGCCTGCTGTTCGGGCATCGCGCGGCTTTTCAGTTGGGCAGCATCGCCGCCGATGCGCGGGTCGCCAGCGGCGTCGGGCGCGAAGTGACCCACTTTTACGCTTATGACCGCTATATCACCGAACGTCCCTGGCGCCGACTGCTCAATGAGCATCAAGCCTTGAAAGCGGCCCGCGGCCCGGCGCATCTGGCTTTTCTGGCTGGCTATGTCGCTCATTTGGCGGCTGACGAAGCCTGGACGCTCAAGATGGTGCGCCCCCATTTCGCCGGCCGTCAATGGCCGGGGGTCGAGCGCCGCGACAAATTCTTCGCCTTGCATCTGATTCTGACGGTGATGGACGAGCGCGATCAAGCTGAACTAGAGGATTGGCAGGCGGAATCGCTGGGCAGCTGTCAGCCAGATGAATGGCTGCCGTTTATGTCCGATGAGACGCTGCGCGACTGGCGCCGATTGATTGCCGAACAGCTGATGCCGGATGGCGAAAGCCGCACCCTCGAGATCTTCGGCGGCCGCCTGGAACTGCCGCCGGCCTTCATCCGCGCGACGCTGGATGATCCAGCTGACATGCGCCGCCGACTGTGGCGGCATATCCCCAAAGCCCTGCTCGAAACTGTCGAACGGCAGATGTACGTCTTCGCGCGCGATCAGATGGGCTGGTATCTGACTCGGTTTATGCCGACGCTGAAATGACTTAGCGAAGTCAATCGAAAAAAAGCGGGCAGAGCATAACATGCTCCACCCGCGCTACTGTGCGATTCGCTTCTTGGCGCGTTATTCCGGCAGGAGGATAACTGAACCGGCGCGGTCAATCTGGGTGCAAATCATCTCCGAAACGCCGTCCGAGATTCGGTAGGACAGGGACAGCGGAATGATGGCGCGCGGCATGGTCTCCGCATCGAGGAAGATGAACCGCCCGCTGCTCTGGCGGAAGCAGACCTGCGTTCCTGGCAGCACATAACTCCAGATATCAACGGCGTCAATAAAGCCGTTCTCAATAATTGATGGCACTCCGATTCCGCCGCCGTCAAGCTGCTGGCACTGGGTCGAATCGTTGAAGCCCGAAACAACAATGCTGTCAGGGAGCGAGGTCAGGCAGGTCGATGGCTGGGGCGTCGGTATTGGCGTCGGCGTTGGCGTTAATGTTGGTTCCGGCGTAAATGTCGGCTCTTCGGTTTCCTCCGCCGCGAACTCCCGTTCTGACAGCTGCTGCGCCTGGGCCTCTATCGGCATGACGTATTCAAAGGCGCCAATATCACAGGCGGCCTCTTGCGGCCGCGGCGTCCCAAGCTGGTCGGCTGTGACGCACAATTCCGCATCGGCGGCATCGAATGCCGGGCTGTCATCGGTTATCGGATGGTAGCCCGGCGAACCTGTCAGCGCGCCGAGCATGGGGTCATCAGTGATGGCGGCCGCGCTGCAATCGCCGCTGCCGATCAGGTTGCCGACGTCCTGCGTCAATACCCCGGCGCAGTCTTGGGGCGCGGTGTTTTCCGCAGTGGTGAGGCTGCCATAAATGATGCTGTTCCGCAGATGAACGGTCGCTTCATCAATATGCAGACCGCCGCCGGCGGCAGATGAGACGGTGTTGCCAAAGAAGGTCGTATGCGTGAGGGAAGCGATGCCGCTCGCCGTGGCGGCATAGAGACCGCCGCCGCCAGCCGCGCTGTTTTCGGAAAAGGTGCTGTTGGTGACGGTCAGGCTGCCGCCGCTATGCATGGCGCCGCCGTTTTGGGAGGCGGCATTGCCAGAGAAGGCGCTGTTGTCGATGATGACGCTGCCGGCGCTGACGGCGATGGCGCCGCCGTTCTGGGCGGCCGAATTGCCAGAGAAGGCGCTGCCGGTGATGATGACGACGCCGGAGTCGACGGCGATGGCGCCGCCGTCTTGGGAGGCGGCATTGCTGGCAAAGGCGCTGTCGGTGACAATCACGCTGCCCGTATTGACGGCGATGGCGCCGCCGGAGTCGGCGGAGCCGCGGGTCATCGCCAAATTGTCAATCGTCAGGAAGCCAGCCGCGCCGACCTCAAAAATCCGATGGGCATCGTCGCCGCTGATGGCATACCCCTCGCCGTTGATTCTAATCTCGGTCGTAATGGATGGAAGCGCCGCCGTCAGCGTGATGTCGGCCGACAGGGTAATCGTATCGGCGCCGCTGCCAGCCGGGCAGGATGAGCCATCCACAGCGGCGTCAGTGTTGGCGGCGGTGATCGCCTGCGCCAGGGTGCAGTTCGCATCAACTCCGATGTCGGCGGCAAAGACTTGCAGCCGCGGCAGCAGCAGAAGACCCGCGATAAGGATAAAAGCCACTTTTCCTAATGGTCTGGCTGATTTGAACATGCGCTTCCTCCATGCCTCCCAATAAGATAAATTGAACTACTGTGAATAATAACAAATCAGAATGCCTTTGACAAACGATTCGGGCGGCAATCTTATCAAAATTGATTGAGACTCGGATTATTCATTGTGGTACACTAATAAAGGAAGGGAATCGGCAGGATGAACAGGCATGCGACCGCCAAGCCTCCAGACAATCGCCGCCAGCGATAATGATCTGAAAAACAACCGTCTCGGCTTGATGAGCCAGACGCAGATACTCGCGCTTGAAGAGCGCATCGGCTTTTTTCAGGCGCGGATGGCGCGGTTCGTCCAGCGCAGCGCCGCCACCGCGGTGATGATAACCGCGGCTGTGGTCATCCTGTCCTTTATTCGGGTCGTGCTGCTGCCGATAGCGATAATGATTGAGATCGCGGTCATCGGCATCATGATTTATATGACCGTGGAGTTCAACCGATTTGTCCAGCAATTGCTGCTCGACCGCGAATCAGAAACGGTGCGGATTGTCAAAGGCTGCGTCAGCCGCGATGCCATGCGAATCCATCCCCTGTATTATACCCTGCGCGTCGAAGCGCAGAATTATAAGCTGCTGGATCCGACTCTGCTCAAGCAGTTCGCCGTCGGCGAATTGTATCAGCTGTATGTTTTGCCGCAGTCTGGCGTGGTTATTGCCGCCGAAAGAATAAGCGAGACGTCGGCCGCTTACCTTGCCTGACCGCGCCGGGTTCGGCCGGCGACTCGCATGGCCGCAAGATGCGAATGCTGCGGGCATGACCATGAAAACGCTCAATCCAGCCCCATTTTTCCAGCTTGTCCAGATGACGGATCACCCCAGAATTGGACTTAAAACCTTCGTGTTGGGCGATCTCGCCTATAGTCGGCGGGAAGCCCTGCTGGCGGGCATACTGACAGATAAACGCGAAGATGCCTTTGGTGCGGTTGTCGCGGTATTTCATCGCTGCTGACCTCCTTATGGCTGTGGCGATGCGCGTATCATAGCACAGTTTTAGAACATTTGTTCTATTTACTATCGAAAAATGTTTCATTTGTCTCGCCCGGCCAAGACTTGCCCTTTCCGCTGGCTGGGATTTTGAGGTACACTAGGGCTATGGCAATGGCTTGAACCCGTGGAGAAACAGACGATGGCAACCACAGCGCGCAAATGGTTTTATTCAACTCCCGAACCGCGTCCCTATTACATTGAAGAGCGCGTCAACCATACGTTGTGGAACAATCGGCTGCAAAACGTTTTTATGAGCTGCACGCAGGCCGAGGCGCCGGTGAAGATGGAAGGCAGTCTCAATGGGATGCCGATGTTCTTTGAGTTTGTCGCCGGGCAGTATTTCACCCTGCGGATGGGCGAGGAGCGCAAGGAAATCATCGGCACTATTCGGCAAGTTCTGCTTGGTCTGAAGCCCAGCTTCACCTATCAGGACGCTGATGGGATGTTTGTTGTCGAATGGCATACCGATGGCGGCGAAGCCCGCTGGAAGGACATTCAGGGCAATCCAGCTTATCAAGGGCTGCGCCGTATGAAAGCCAAATAAGACTCCGCTAAAGCATGGAGGATGCGCGCAATGGCAAAACGGAGACGCAGGAAACCGAATATCTCGAAGGCGGCGCTTGAGCAGGCCCGTCAGGATGCCGGCGGCAAACCCGAATCCCAGCGCACAGCCGACAGCCCGCCCAAACCAGAATCGACGGCCGCCGATACGACGCCGAAGCCCCGCCGCCGGCGGCGCAGTCTGCAATCGACTCAACTGGAAAAACGCAAAAGCGAAGGCGCGCTGGATGCTGAATATGTCGCTGAACTGCTGGCGAACCCTAGCAAAACGGTCACCGAAGAAGATTTGCGCGCCGATTACAGCTTTGTCATCAAAGACCTGCGTAATATGGGAATACTGGCGGCGGCGCTCTTCGCGGCTTTGGTGGCGGTATCGCTGGTGGCGCTGTGATTTGACATCCTAGTCGGCTTTTAACTGGCGGCATGCCGCTTTACGCTAAAGCTATGGATCCGAGCCTGCAATTCATACCGATGATGATTGTCGGATTTGCCGCGGCCTTGGGCTTGACGCCCATCACCCGGCAGATTGCCATGCGGCTGGGCGTGGTGGCATCGCCGAACCAGCGCAATATCCACACCCAGCGCATGCCATTGATGGGCGGCGTGGCGATCTATTTGGCTTTCGCGCTGTCGATCCTGCTGTTCAGCCCGCCGGACTATCTGGAGGAACTGGGCGCGATTGTGGCTGGGGCGACGCTGCTGGCATGGATTGGCTATCTGGACGACCGCCGCGGCCTAAGCCCGCGCGTTCGGCTGCTGGTGATGACCTTGGCGGCCTGGGTCGCCGCCTTGGCCGGCATTCAAATTCGTCTATTCGGCATCGCCCTGATTGATATTCCCCTAACGCTGTTTTGGATTGTCGCCCTCGTCAACGCCGTCAACTGGATCGATAATATGGATGGGCTGGCGGCCGGCAGTTCAGCGATTGCATCCGGCTTCTTTCTGCTGATTGCGGTGACGCAGGGGCAAATCCTCGTCAGTATGCTGGCGGCGGCGATTTTTGGCGGCGTCATCGGCTTTTTGACTTATAATTTCAATCCCTCAAGCACTTTCATGGGCGATATGGGCGCGTATACGCTGGGGTTTGTCTTGGCCATCCTGGCGATTAAGCTCAGGTTTGAGACACAGCCTTTGAATGTCACTTGGATGGCGCCGATATTTGCCTTGGCGCTGCCGATTGTGGACATCAACCTGGCGATCCTGACGCGGCTTGTCGAGCGGCGCCCTCTGATGCAGGGGGGCAAAGATCATGTGTCGCACCGCATGATGGGCATCGGCCTGACACAGCGGCAAACGCTTTTAATTCTCTATGGCTTTTCGTTTCTGTTTGGCTTGACGGCGGTTGCCATCAGCCAGCTTGACCCGGCGCCGGCGCGCGTTATCGGCGCCTTGGGCCTGGGCGCGATGGCGCTGCTCTTCTGTCTGCTGTTCATCATCCGCCGCCGCGGTCAAAAATCGGGCAAGGAAAAACTTTGAACATTTAAGGCCGGCCTAGCAGATGCCATTCCCCGATCTTCGTCGGAAATCCTGCCTGCCTTTTTGGGAAAAGTCGGTCTATAATAAGCGGTCATTGCGTACACAGATCTTAATAGCTACTGGCGGATTATGACACAAATCACAGTATCCGATAATTTTGTTGTGGATTACAGCGACCAGCAATGGCGCTTGATTCGCATCAGCGACCACGAAGAGCAGAATGCGAGGGTCACGGTCGAGGTCGGCGGCGGCTTTTGCTATAACAGTTATTTTGCCGACATCCACGACTTGCCGGATGAGGGCGAAATCGCCGCCGATGATATTATCGAGGTGACTTTGGGCTGGTCGTACAAGACCGATGCCTGGCAGTTAAGCGTTGTCCTGTCCCCTGATTTGGCGGCGGGGCGGTTGAGCCGCGGCTGTGAGGCGCTGCGGTTTATTGACCCGGATATGTCGGCTTATGAACAGGATGCCAAGGATGTCGGGCAGGCGTTGGCGGATGTATTGGGCAAGCCCTTTGTGATTACGCCGCCGGAAGAAGCGCCGCCGCCCGAACCGATCCCCCTGGCGGACCTGCCGCTTGACATCGGCATCTGGCGTTTGCAGGCCGGCGCTCCTGCTGTTTCTGGCGCGGCGCCGTCCGAAGTGCGGTTCGTCCGCAATAAAAGCTGGGCGCGGGCGAAAATGCGCCAAATCGCCTGGTATGGGCTGCTGACGGCCGTGTATGTCTGGGTGGCGGCCGCCTCAATAAGCAATGAACTGGCCTTGCCCAACACTGGCACCTTGATTCCCAACCCGCAGATTTTGCCGTATATGGGGATAGGCGTGGCGGTTTTGCTGATTTTGCTGATTGGGCAACGGGCTTGGCAGTTCATGCGCGAACCTGACGCCATTCTCATAAGCTCATACGAAGGCAGCGTTATTGCCCTGCGCGGCCGTCAAGTGCGCTGGAAGGTCAATGCCAAAAACGTTCAGTCGGTCTATGTAAGCGAGTTGATCAAGAAGCGCAGCCGCCGCCCGACCGTTTATCACAGTGAAATCAATCTGCATCTGGTCAAGGGACGGTTTCGGCGCGTGATGGCCGAAGACCGAAAGCTGGCCAATCCGCTTCTGCCCAGCGCCGACCCGCTGTCCGAACAGGACCGCGGCGCTGGGGTGGCTGTGCTGGATCCAAAACAGGCCTCAACGGCCCTGCAGGCCGCCGCGGTTCATATCGCCGCCTGCCTGGAGGGCCTGCCGGTTTGGCATGACCGCCGCTATAAGTAGGGCTTCGCTTAATGCGTCACGCCCAGCATGGTCTCGTCGCGCAGGTGATCGACGACCGCTTTTAGGGCTTCGGCATCATCGGCGCCATTTGACTTGCACTTGCGATAAACAGCCAGCTGACGATCGGAGCTTGAGCCTTTTTCCAAGATGGCGTGGATGGTGTTGATTTCCTGGCGCGAGCCAAGGTCATCGACCACATCGTCGATCAACTCCAGCAGTTCGTGCGCCAGGAAGCGCATGGGGATCGATTCCCGCTGTCCATAATCAATCAGCTTGCCATCGAGTCCATAGCGCACCGCGCGCCATTTGTTTTCGGCGATGAGTTCATTGCGATAAATCCGCCAGCTAAGGTTTTGGTTGCGAAGCTCAATGAGCTTGGCGCACAGCGCTTGAATCAAGGCGGCGACGGCGATGGCTTCGTCAATCGTGGTGCAGATGTCGCAGACGCGGATTTCGAGCGTGCCGAAGTCTTCCTGCGGGCGGCAGTCCCACCAGATTTTGGTATAGTCAGGCTTGCCGTCCTTGCGCCCTTTGCCCAGCGCGCCGGTGCGCCCAAAGGTATCGACCAGCGCATGATAATCGCTGAACGACGAGAAAACCGGCGGAATGCCCGTGCGCGGCAGATTCTCAAAGATGATGCTGCGATAGCTCTTCAGCCCGGTCGGATGCCCATGCCAGAAGGGCGAGCTTGTGGTGAAGGTCAGGATGTGCGGCAGGAAATAGCGCAGCTGATTTTGGATGTCGATCATCAAG
Source organism: Phototrophicaceae bacterium (assembly GCA_965243515.1). Taxonomy (GTDB): domain Bacteria; phylum Chloroflexota; class Anaerolineae; order Aggregatilineales; family Phototrophicaceae; genus UBA6055. The sequence continues at coordinate 550,352 of OZ251572.1, forward strand.
TCCAGCTGGGAGGCGTCGGTGCCAAAGCCGACGTGCACGTGCATGCCAAAAATAAGCAGCTGACGTCCGACTTCCTGCGTATAATCCTGGAGGTCTTGATAGCGTTCGCCTTCGTTGGCGACCTGCTCTTCCCAACGGGCAAAGGGATGCGTGCTGGCGGCGATGATGCAGTAGCCATGCTCTTCGGCCACTGTGTTGACTTCGCGGCGCAGGCGCACCAATTCCATCCGCGCCTCTTGCACATTGCGGCAGATGTTGCTGCCGATCTCGATCTGCGACTGCATGAATTCGGGCTTGACCTGCGCGCCAATCTCCATGATGCGCTCATCGTGGAGAAGCTGCTGCACAGCCGCCGCCAGGTCGCCGGTCTTTGGATCCACCAGTTGATATTCTTCTTCGATGCCGATTGTCAGTGGCGCTGAATACATCGTACCCCTCCCAATAGACTCCGTTCATAAGAATAGTAGCATAACTTTTAGCGAAAGGTTACGGGAATATCCTTTTTTAAGAGCCTGCGCTTCCTCTAATCAGCGTTTGGCAGTCTTCGCTGTCAAAATTGTCGCGTATCCATTCGGCTTTTTCGCGGGCGATTTCCTGGACCAGCTTGGCCAGGCTTTCGTCTTTCATCCAGCCGACGGCCTTCTTTCTGTTTTCGCGCAGCAGTCCGCGCAGGGTCAGGTTGTCGCGCTTGCGGCGGTTGCAGGGCCCGCAAAGCAGGATGCGATTGAGGATGTGATTTTCGCCGCGGTCGACTTTGGGCGTGATGTGGTCAAGCTGCATGAACTCGACTTCCAGCACGCGCCCACAACCAGCGCAGATGACGCCGCCGTTTGACTGCTGCGCGAAGGCCAACACGCGCACCATTTGCTTGTGCGTCAGCTTTTGCCACGGCTCCACTGGGCGCTGGATTTTCAGCTTGAGCGTTGGCGCGGCCATTTCGTTGTCATCAGTGCGGACGGGCGGCTCGGTTTCATAATGGACAAGATGCGGAAACATCTGATTGTGTTCGCTGGTATCGGTCACCATGCCCTCTTCAGCCAGACGCTTCAAGGTGACGGGGTGCGCCTCGTTCCAGATGTCCATACCGACCCACTGCCGTCCCAGCCTTTCGGCGGCGATGGTCGTTGTCGCGCAGCCACAGAAGGGATCCAGCACAATGTCGCCTTCATTTGAGGATGCCTGGATGATGCGTTCATAGAGGGCAAGCGGCTTTTGCGTGGGGTAGCCAGTGCGTTCTTTTGATGTTCGCCCTACCATAGGGATTTCCCAGACGTCTCTCATCGTTGCCAGCGTGTACCAGCGTCCCTCTTCATCCTGATATTCTTTCACGCCCTTAAATCTGTAGGGTTTGAAGCCGCGGTTATATGACCGTTCTTTGGGTATTTGCACGTTGTATCGTTCGGATTTCGCGTAGAACAGGAGTATGTCGTGTTTTCTCCCAAACCATCGCTTGCTCACGCCGCCTGACCGATAGGCCCATATAATCTCATTGCGAAAGTTTTTCCAGCCGAAAATGGCGTCCATTATGCCTTTGATGTAATGGCTTGCCGTCGGGTCGCAGTGCAGATAGAGACTGCCATCCGGCCGCAAGACGCGGTGCATTTCCATTAGGCGCACGCCCAGCCAGCACAGGAACGCGCCCATGTCATCGCCATAAGCCGCCCGCGCCGCGATGATGACTTCCCAAACCGCCGGCCAATCGTCGATGATGCTGTCAGTCCATTCCTCATGCACATCGCGCTCCCATGACCAGCGGTCACTGAAACTCGCCCCTTGCGCCAAGCTGTCGGGAGTGGCGTGGAAATCGCGGTTCTTGTTGAAAGGCGGATCGGTGGCGATGAGATGCACGGTTTCGCTGTTCATGCCGCGCAGGAAATCAAGGTTGTCGCCGTGATAGAGCGTGCGGTTCTTGAAGTTGAGTTCGGCCATGTCCTGCCTTTCGCGCTTGGCATCACTTAAATAGTAGCATAATTTTTAGCGAAAGGTTATGGGAATATCTCCTTTAATCAGCGTTTGGCAGTCGTCGCTGTCAAAATGATCGCGTATCCATTCCGCTTTCTCGCGGGCGATTTCCTGGACCAGCTTGGCCAGGCTTTCGTCTTTCATCCAGCCGACGGTCTTCTTTCTGTTTTCGCGCAGCAGGCCGCGCAGGGTCAGATTGTCGCGCTTGCGCCGATTGCAGGGCCCGCAAAGCAGGATGCGATTAAGGATGTGATTCTCGCCGCGGTCGGCTTTGGGCGTGATGTGGTCAAGCTGCATAAACTCAACTTCCAGCACGCGTCCGCAGCCGGCGCAGATGACGCCGCCGTTTGACTGCTGCGCGAAGGCCAACACGCGCACCATTTGCTTGTGTGTCAGCTTTTGCCATGGCTCCACTGGACGCTGGATTTTCAGCTTGAGCGTTGGCGCGGCCATCTCATTGTCGTCAGTGCGGATGGGCGGCGCGGTTTCGTAATGGACGAGATGCGGGAACATCTGATTGTGTTCGCTGGTATCGGTCACCATACCCTCTTCAGCCAGACGTTTTAATGTGACGGGGTGCGCCTCGTTCCAGATGTCCATGCCGATCCACTGCCGGCCCAGCCTTTCGGCGGCGATGGTCGTTGTCGCGCAGCCACAGAAGGGATCCAGCACAATATCGCCTTCGTTTGAGGAGGCCTGGATGATGCGTTCATAGAGGGCAAGCGGCTTTTGCGTCGGGTAGCCGGTGCGTTCGGAATCTCCAGCCGCCAAGTATTTTATATCAGTCCAGATGTTGCCTAATGGCCCTCCCGCGTATTCATCAGCATATTTCTTATACCGCGGTCTGTCATTTTTTGTCCAGTAAATCAAAAGTGGATTATGAGACAATCTTTCGTCAAATGTCTCTTGCGTCCATCTCCAGCCTATTTTACTAACAACTGTTCTGCCTTGTATGGAACGGGTTTCACCTGCGCTTGATTGGTTTGATGACTGTTCCAGCGCAATGTGCTGAAATCTCCTGCCAGTTTCAGGTTCAATGTGGGGAAAACGCGACGACAGCGTGTCTTCGTCCACTTCTCCGTAAATTTTCTGAAAACTCACCTCTTTATGGTCTTTGGCATAGAAAAAGATATGGTCGACAACATTGTCAAAACCGTTTTTACTCAAACTATGAACAGCGTAACGTTTCCAAGTAATCTCATTGAAAAAGTTCTTCCAGCCAAATATCGCGTCCATTATGCCTTTGATGTAATGGCTCGCCGTCGAGTCGCAGTGCAGATAGATACTCCCATCCGGCCGCAGGACGCGGTGCATTTCCATTAAGCGCACGCCCAGCCAGCACAAAAACGCGCCCATGTCATCGCCATAAGCCGCCCGCGCCGCGATGATGACTTCCCAAACGGCCGGCCAGTCATCAATGATGCTGTCAGTCCATTCCTCATGGACGTCGCGTTCCCATGACCAGCGGTCACTGAAACTCGCGCCTTGCGCCAGGCTGTCGGGTGTGGCGTGGAAATCGCGATTTTTATTGAAAGGCGGGTCGGTGGCGATGAGATGCACGGTTTCGCTGTTCATGCCGCGCAGGAAATCGAGGTTGTCGCCGTGATAGAGGGTGCGGTTCTTGAAATTGAGTTCGGCCATGCTATTCCTTTCGCACTCGGCATCACTTAAATAGTAGCATAATTTTTGGGCGACGCAAGCAAAATGCCCAGCCTAATCCACTTCTTTCTCTCATTGCGGTTAGAAACATTTGGAAGTGCCATATCAGCCTAAGCGGCCAATGGGATTCAATATCGAACCGCGTCCAAAAGACTAGGGACGTTAAGCTCGCCGCGCCGCCAAGAAAGCCCGCGCCTCGTTCATCGTCGGCAGTGAGGGAATCGCCCCTTCTTTGATGCAGGTCAATGCGCCGACAGCGTTGGCAAAATCAAGAATATCGGGCAGGTGCGCCGGCGCATCATCGCCATAATCCAGAATGCCAATCAGCATCGCCGCCGCGAAAGCATCCCCAGCGCCAGTCGTGTCCCGCGCCGGCACCGCATAGCCGCCATGCCGAATCGCCGTTCCGTTCTTTAAGTGGACGACGGCGCCATGCTCCCCATAGGTCACGCAGATCATCTCCATGCGCTCGCGCCACAAAGGCCGCACATCCTCGCCGCCGGTCAGGAACTCCAATTCTTCGGCGCTGATCTTCAGCAGATTGGCATATTCCAGCCCAGACAGCATACCGGCTTTGGCGACAGCGGCGCTTTCCCACAGCGGCAGACGCAGATTGGGATCGTAGGAGATGAAGGTATCGCTGGCCACAGCCTGCTCCAGCGCCTTTAGCAGCGCCGATTTGGCTGGCTCGTGGATTAAGGTGATACTGCCGAAGTGGAGCATATCGGCGGCGTCAATCAGGCGCGTATTGACGGCTTGGGGCGTCATCAGCATATCAGCCGAGGGATGGCGATAGAACATAAAGCTGCGGTCGCCAGCGGCGGTGTTGGCGACAAAAGCCAAGGCTGTCCGCGCTTCTGATGAGAAGAGCAGCCCGTCGATATTGACCGATTCGGCGGCGAGAATATCAGCCAAATAGCGGCCGAAAGGGTCGTCGCCTACCTGGCCCATGAAGCCGCTTTCATAGCCCAGCCTGGCCATGGCGACGGCGACATTGGCCGGGGCGCCGCCGGGGGCTTTGATAAAGCCGCTGGCATCCCCGACCGTCACGCCCATTTCCAGCGCGACAAAATCAATCAGAAGTTCACCAAATGACAGCAGGCGCATAGGTCTGGCCGGCGCTTTGTCTTTCATCATATTGAATCTGACTTCTTGATAATGCTGCCTACTATATCAGCATCTCAAGCTCATCCACATTTCTATCTTGATATTTGAATAAAATTTTTTTATTTGCAATCGTATGTATCCATAATTATATTCTTGTAGTATAATCATTGTATCAAAGGGGGATTATGATGACCACCGATACTATGGTCATAGTTTTGACTATTATAGCAACATTCCTCGGGTCTCTTTACTTCATCATCAATCGGATGAACGATACTCGCCAAGAGCTTAAAGTGGATATTGATGGCGTTCGTCAGGGACTTAAGGTAAGTATTGACGGCGTTCGTCAGGAGCTTAAAGCGGATATTGACGGCGTTCGCCAGGGACTTAGCGCGGATATTGACGGCGTTCGTCAGGAGCTTAGAGCAGATATTGGCAACGTTCGCCAAGAGCTTAAAGCGGATATTGACAGTGTTCGTCAAGGGCTTAGCGCGGATATTGGCAACGTTCGCCAAGAGCTTAAGGTAGATATTGACAGCGTTCGTCAGGGGCTTAGCGCAGATATTGGCAATGTTCGTCAAGAGCTTAAAATAGATATTGACGGCGTTCGCCAGGCATCTGCAACCGCGCACGAGAAGATCCTCGTCGAATTAAGCGACATTAAGATACAGCAAGCCGCCCATACCGAACGTCTTAACTGTATCGAAAAGCTGATCGATAGGAAACATCAGGAAGAGAATAAAGAGTAATCCAGGCGCCCGCTGCTCTGCAATGAACGAAGGCGAAGGTTACTGACTGCGCCCCTGTTCGACAAACTCCTGGATAAACCCGCCGCTGTCGCTGGCGATCAGCGCGCCGGATACTGTGTTGATTTCCAGCTTGCCCATCAGCTGTATCAGCTGGGCGATCTGCTGGCGCATAACCAGCATTAGATTGTCCCATTCAACGTCGTCTGGCAGGTTTTGCTGGCGCAGGCCGCGCATGCTTTCGAGATAATCGACCGCCGGCTCGATCTCGGTGAACACCAGCTGGCCGGGCAAATCATGGCGCATCACGGCGAAGAAATGCCGCGCCAGCATCCGCGTGCCGTTTTCCAGCGCGAAGGCATCGCTGGGCAAAGTGGGGGGATGCACCTGCGCCGCTCCGTTGCTGCTTAACAGCACGATGGCGCGCCGTATCAGCACTTGCAGTTCGGGCAGGGTATGGATGCTGTTGGTGGCCGCCAGCAGCTTGCCGCCGGGTTTCAGCACGCGCTTGATTTCCGCCAGGCCGCCGTCAATATCTTCGAGATGATAGAGGACGTGATTGGCCATGACGACATCAAAGGAATGGTCGGCATAGGGCAGCCGCATGGCGTCGCAGTTTGTTAGACAGCCGCCGCCGGCTGGATGGTTGACCAGCATATATGGCGAAAGGTCAAGCGCGTAATAGCGGATGCCCGGCGCCAGGTCAATCAGGCGCGTGAAGTGGTCGCCGCGGCCGGCGCCGATGTCCAGCACGGCTTCGTTTCCCTGCCATGCGAGGGTTTCCAAGGTCCAACGGGCGAAGTCGCGTTTGGGGACAGTGTACCGCTCCTGTGTTTCATCGTGGATTCGCAGATGTTGGTCGGTCGCATAATAACGTCTTATGGCATCAGCGCGTTTTGATGAGGACATGGTTTATCCCAACAGGTTAAGAAACCGCACGGGCGCATCTTTACTAACTATACTACTGATTAGGCGATGTGCAAACTGTTTTGTCTTAACCGCCCCATGATTCCCAATAGGTAAGTTCGCTGGCGGGCACGCGCGCGGCTTTTTTGAAGGTTTCGCCAGTGAAATAGGCGACTGGCAGCAAGGCGGCGGTGGTGACATTGTCGGGAATACCAAGGATTTCATTGCATTCGCGCTCATAGTTCAGATGCAGCGTTGTCCAGGCGGCGCCAATGCCGCGCGCCCGCAAGGCCAGCATCAGCGACCAGGCCGCCGGCAGAATCGAGCCGTACAAACCGGCGTTGGCCGCCGGGCTGGAATCGGCGGCGCGCCCGTGAACGCAGGGGAAGATCATCATCGGCGCTTCGCCCATGTGGTCGGCCAGATAGCGGGCCGAAGAAATGACGCGTTGCATCTGCGCCGAAGGTTCGCTGCCCGGCGACGAACGGGGCGCGCTTTTGGCATAGTCGTACCAGGACTGTTTATAATAGGCGCCGATCTTCGCCTTTTTGTCGGCGTCGGTGAGGATCAGCCAGCGCCAGCCCTGCTGATTGCTGCCGGTGGGCGCTTGCAGGGCGATGTCCAAACAGCGCATAACCACATCAGGGTCGACGGCGCGGCTCAAATCCAGCCGGCGGCGGACACTGCGCGTGGTTTCCAAAATATAATCAACCGAATTCAAATCGTATTCCATCATCCGTTCCTTTCTGTAACGTCAAGGCTTATCCATCACATTTGAAACCGTCGTCATCCTGATCAACCAGAAGATGATCCCAAAGGCAGTGGTCTTCTGTGATATTCTTCAAGCCATAGTCTTTAACACTGCTGCAAAGAATGTAACCGCGTTGACCTCGTTTATAGCGGCTTAAATCACATACGGGATCATCAAAATCGGATTGGATCGGAAACTGCACATCCAGCCAAGCCAAAATCAAGCGGCTGACATGATTATAATCCGAATCGAAGAGGCGCGTGCCATGCGCGCGGCCGCGAAACAGCCGGGCGGTGACGTCGCCCTGGGCATTGGCGAAGAGCTGCCGAACCGTATCGGCGCTGTAGGCATCATCATGGGCGGCGACCAGCAGAGCCGACCGTTCAGCCAAGCCGTCGGTCAACGCTGTTTCGGGCTGGAGGCCGCGGTAATCCAGCCCGGGCGAAAGCGCAATGGCGCCGCGGCAAACGTCACTGGCGGCACAGCCCATCAAGGCCGTGTTCGCGCCGATGCTGGCGCCCATAATGACCAGGCCGCGCGCGCTAATATGTCCATTTTCCGCCAGCCAGTCGATCCAATCGGCCACATCGTCAATCGCCAAGTCCCAGTCGCGGGCGCCGCCGGAATCGCCGTGGCCGCGCAGATCGACATTCAGCATTGCATAGCCGGCCGCCTGCAAATCGGGGATGATCGGCGCATAGGCCGAGCGATTGCTGTTGAGCATGTGCAGGGCGATGATGAGCGGCGCCGACTCTTCGGCCGGCGGATAAAAATCACCAGCCAGACTGACGCCATCGGCAGTTTGAAGCGTGACGGACTCCGATTCGCTTTGCGCGGTCACCGCGAGGCTAAGCGAGAACAAGATGAGAACGATGAAGGCTTGATGAAAACGCATATCATGTATGCTCCTGATATTTTGAGAATGCTAGAAAAACATACGCTGCTGACATCGCTTGGCATCATTTGCCTCGGCCGCGGATTCTTCTGCCAACGCGCGCCAGCAGCGCCAATGCCAGCAGCATCGCCGCGCCGACAACCGCCAACTTGTCATAAGGCGAAAGTTCGGGCGGCGGCGCTGTGTTTGAGATGATGCGGATCAGATGGGGGATGTCTTTGTCGCTGTGCCGATAAATCACGCGCTGCTGTTCATGCTGGATTTCGTATTCGCCATCGCTGACCTCAACGCGATAACCGTTCGGAAAGTCGGCGGTCGGCACATAAATTTCAGTCGGTTCGGTGACGGCGGGGTCATGCCGAAAGCTGAAGGTGAAGAGGCCGCGGGCTGGCGCGAAACGGATATTGAGCGGCTCGCCGGCGACTTTTTGGGCATAGGGACGGGCGGACATGTTTTCTCCAGAAGGCAGTTGGTCAGACTCGGTATAATTCAGCAGGCGGTCGTCCAGCGCGGCCAACGCGGCGCCATGTTCACTTTGGCCATTGGGCATCGCGACTAAAATTGGCGCGGCGCTCATGCGCTCATCGGCAAGGGCGCGGAACTGGTCGATTTGCTGGCGGTCATTATAGAAACGGGGCGCGAAGATCAGCCGGTCGCTCTCGTTAAAATCGGGCGGCGGCGCGCAAGGCGGCGTCTCGATGAAAATATGGGCGGACGGCATGACCTCGCCGATGGCATCGGCAAAGTTCAGGGTGAAGGGCTTGAGGTAGTCGGCGGTGAAATCGACGCGGGAGAAATGCCCCGGCCGCAGCAGGCGCGGATTGCCGTCCCTGTCCGTATCCCAGATGCCCTGCGCCCGCCAGATATCCTCATGCTCCGCCTGCCAAATCCGACGGCCTTGCGAGTCGAGCGCGGCTTGGGTCGGTCGGGCGGGAAGGTATTTGCGCGGCTGGCCAAAATTGACGCATCTTTGCGGAAAGCCATTGGCTAGGAAGATGGCTTCGGCGGGCGTTGGGATGATGCCAACCTTCGGCTGGGCATGGTCATAGCCGCGCAAATCGGCCAGGCCAATCAGCCCTGGATGCGGTTCGCTCATCGCGCTGAAACCGATGACCTGGGGCAGATGGGCGACGCGCGCTGCCAAATGCTGAAAGGCCTGGATGTAATGCCCTTGCAGAAAATCTTGCAGGCTTTGACCGCCGGCGGTCAGTTGCGGCGCGAAGGCATCTCCGCCGAAAAACAGCGTGAACAGGGTCAGGGCGGCGAAGGCGTCGGCCCAAGTTTCGTCGGCCGACTGCAAGGCGGCCAGGTCGAGTCCGGCGGCTTCTAATGACCAGTTTGGCGCGCTGGCGCGGCTGGAAAAGCCTGGGCAAGGCGCGATAAGCAGGGCGATATCGCGTTCGCCGGCCTGTTCAATAAAGGCGGCGATGCGGTCGATGGCGGCTTGGTCATAGATGTCGGGGCTTTCGGGCGCCAGCGCGTTCCATGTCACGGCAAAGCGCAGGAGGTTCAGCCCGCGGCGCTTGAGGCGGCGGAAAAGCTGGTCGGCGTCTTCGCATGGCGGCGCGGCGCGCAGATCTAGGCCGCGCAGGATGACGGCGCGTCCCGTTTCGTCCTTGAACCAGCGTCCTTCGGCTTGCAATCGCATCGGCATTTCCCCTATGGCGGCTACACTGGCGGCCAAGGATGGCTGCGGCCGTCGCCGGGGCGCGGAAAGACCCGGCTGTGAACCAGACGCTCGACGCGCACCTTGAGCATTCGCATTTCGGCGCGGGAGAGCAGTTTCGCCATGCCTTGAGTATAATCATCGCGGTCATCATCCAGTCGCTGGCGGAGCGCATCCAAATCAGCCAGGATGGCCGCTGGAATCGGCTGGCCGGAATAATCCCAAATCACTGTCCGCAGCTTTTCGCTGGCGTTGAAGGTCAGCCCGTGGTCAATGCCCCACAGATGCTCATCATCATCCAGCAGGCAGTGGCCGCTTTTGCGGTCGGCATTGTTGGCGATGACGTCAAAGACGGCCATGCGCTCCAGCTGCCGCATCATCCGCAGCTTGTCAAAGGTAAAATAGTGGTCTTCGGGGTTGTGGTCAATAAAAAGCTGCACCGAGCCGATGCCGCGCGTGCCTTCGCGCAGGACGGTCGGCGGCACGAGGGCCCAGCCCAGCGCCTTTGAGGTCAAGTAGGCGGCGGTTTCGCGGTGGCAGAGCGTGCCGTCGGGAAAATCCCAGAGCGGTCGTTCGCCTTGACGGGGCTTGTAGATCGCCATCAGGCGGATGTCGCCGTGAACGATATTCACCAGAAAGGTATAGTTCGAACCCCAGCGCATCAGCCCGACTTCGTCGTCGACTTTGCCGTTTTCGATAATGCGGCGGGCGTCGTCCAGGGGCATGCAGACCGGCTTATCCAATGCCTGGGCGGTGTGTACGCGGGTGACCTTCATCTTGGCTGACCATGAAACTCACTTGACAGCTTTCATTGTAACACCGACCTAAGTCCAGTAAAAGATGATGCGTCCGTTCTGCTTGGCGTCGGGGCGGCCGGATTTGACGGTGTCCATGGCATGCAGGCTAAGCGCGCGCATTTGCTCGCGGCTGCACCACATCCGCACCACTTTTGGATCGTCCTCGTCGCTCTCAAAAAGATCAAAGTCGACGTCGTCCTCGTCGTCGTCATCATCGGCCTGCGGCACAAATTCTTGGGCGATCAGGACGATTTTGTCCTCGCCGGATTCGTATGCCAGTCCCATCTGCGCGATGCGAAACAGCGGCTCGATAGGCTCGCGCAGGTCCATATCCAGCTGGCTGAAATCGACGTCGGGGCGGGCATCGCCGCGGTGGTCGATATCGTCCAGGAGTTCGGCGATGGCGGCGGCAAGCGCATGCGCCTGCTCTTTTTCGATGGTGAATGAGACGATGCGGTTGTCCTGCCCGGCCTGCAGATGAAAAGTGCGCTGTCCTTTGGGGCCGATGGTGCCGACGGTCACAAAATCGACTGGATTGAGTTCAATTAGGTTAGCCATGCTTGTCTCCATCCACTTGCGCGTGGTCTCTTTTTTTCTGTATATGCGCGGTGTCGTTCATACAGATGACAAAGGGGCGGCTGTGTTCAAGCTGCAAGACGCTGATGGAGGCGGGCGAAATCACAATGCGCTGGAAGACGTCGAGGTGCATCCCCAGATAATGGGCCAGCGTCATCTTGATCAGGTCGGCATGGAAGACTAGGGCGATCATCTGATTGGGATGTTTCTGCGCCAGTTTTTCGATGGCATTGACGGTCCGCGTCTGGACGCCGCGCATGGTTTCGCCATTGGGGAAGCTGGCGCGCGAGGGATATTCCTGAACCAGCCGCCACATTTTGCGCCGTTGCAGGTCATGGATGGCTTTGCCTTCCCAATCGCCATACCGCACTTCGCCAATGGCGGCGCTGGCCTCAACCTGAAGCCGCGGGTGATGGCGGGCGATGGCGGCGGCGGTTTCGATTGTGCGCTCCATTGGGCTGGCATAGATATGATCGACAGGCATCGGCGCCAACCGCCGGCCAAGCGCGTCGGCCTGGGCCTGTCCCTCTTGATTGAGATGCACGCCGGGCGTCCGACCGGCGAGTCGGCCGGTTTTGACGAAGTCGTTGACCGCATGGCGGATAAGCAGGATCGTTGTCATGGGCTTTTGATCTGTTTAGCACACATCATAACACAGCCGCGCGCTCATCGCATACCCGAGTCGGGATTCAGTTCGGTTTAAGAAGTTTGCCGGCTGTCGGTGTATGATAGATAGCTCATCACACTGCGTAAAGGACAGGGGAATGAAATTTGCCATCAATTACTCGCCGCAGGCGGAAGCGCTTTTGCGCGGCGGGAAGATTCAGATTGATCTGTTCAAGTGTCCGCCGTGGGCGCATCTGGTGGCGCAGGCGCGGCGGTCTTGCGCGGTTTATGTGCATTTCGGCTTGATGGCGGGGCGCAATCGGCTGGATGATGTTGATCTTGATGAGTTGGCGCGCTGGCTGGAGACGACTGATACAGTCGTCGTCAACACGCATCTGGCGGCGCTGGATTCTGACTTTGCCGCCGGCGAGCCGATGGATGCCGAGGCCGTTATTCAAAAGGCGGTGCGCGATATCGACTATCTTGGGGAGCGTTTTGGCAATGACCGCATTGTCGTCGAGAATGTCCCTTATCCTGACTTTAGCTGGAATCGGGGCTTGCTGGCCGAGGCGGCTGATCCGGCGGTCATTTCTGAAATCGTCAGGCGCAGCGGCTGCGGTCTGCTGCTGGATGCGGCGCATGCGATTCGATCCTGCGAAGGCGTGGGCCGCGCTGACGTCAAGGGATATTTGAATGCGATGCCAACGCATGCCCTGCGCGAGCTTCATGTGGCTGGCCTCCTGCCCGAAAAAGACGAGCATGGCGTCCGCATGGATCACTATGCGCTGACTGATGATGACTGGGCGATGGTGGAATGGGTGGTGGAGCAGATTCGGGAAGGGCGCTGGCGGCGGCCTGACACGATGGCATTTGAGTATGGCGGCGTCGGGCCGCTGTTCGCTGACCGCAGCGAAGCCGCTGTGATCGCTGAACAGGCGCCGCGGCTGTATCGTCTGGCGCGGTCGGCGGCTGAATAAAAAGAGATTCATAAGTCACTCTGGCATATTTGAATAAAAGGTGTTACACTGGCGGCGCAACGTGGCAAAAAGGAAGATATGTTCGTTTTATCCACATTGGCGCAGTGGGTATGCGCCCATACGTCCTCTGTCAGCAGTGTCCTGAAATGATTGGATATGCGCGTGTACAAAAGGCTATGGCAAAACCCGATTATCCGATTTTCTATTCAGGAGTTACGCAATGTCAGAGCAACGCATGCAAGGCACTGTCAAGTGGTTCAACGCTGAAAAGGGATATGGCTTCATTTCCCAAGAAAGCGGCGATGACCTTTTCGTTCATTATTCAGAGATTCAAGGCACCGGCTATCGCTCGCTGGACGAAGGGGCGCGGGTCGAATTCTTGATTACAGAAGGGCGCAAGGGCAAACAGGCCAGCGCCGTCACCGTGGTTGATTAAAACTCAACTGCCATGAAACACCCGACCCGTCTTGCACAAGGCGGGTTTTTATTTTGCCGCATCGGCGCTGTTCACTGCCGCCGGGACTCAACAAAGTCAATCGCGGTCAGCAGCATCTCCAGGCCGCGGCGGCGGTCGGCGGGCAGATGGAGGCGAATGGCGCGGCGTCGGCCGGCCTGCAAGGAGCGCAGATCGCCGGCGGCCTGGGCCTTGAACAGGGTTCCGAAGCTGTGGTCAAAGCCAGGAATATCGATATCGGGCGCGTCGTCAGCCGTCAGCTGCCAAAAGACGCCGTTGCTGCCGCCGCCTTTGTGATACTGCCCGGTACTGTGCAGATAGCGGGGGCCATAGCCAATGGTGACGGCGCGTTTGGTGACGTGGCGCAGGCGGCGCTGGATGTCATGGATTAGCCGCGTTTCGGTTGAATCGGGCGTGAAATAGATTAAAAAGGCGAAATAATCGCCGGCTTGGGTGCCGGCCATCTGGGCGGCGATGACTTGGATCATGTCGCGGCCCTCATAGCCATGCTCGCGGCAGAGTTCGCGCAGCGGGTCGAGGGTGGTTTGGCTGGCGTACAGCTTCAGTCCGTTCTGTGTCATTGTCGGTTCGGCGGATGGCAGGCGGCCGGCGGCGCGATAGGTATCCAGCAGGGCTTTGGCGGCGTCTTTGGCTTCGGCGACGTTCGGCTCGTCAAATGGGTTGAGGCCGAGGATGGCGCCGGCGATGGCGGTGGCATATTCCCAGCGCAGAAATTCGCCGGCGATGGCCAGTTTGTCTGATACGCGGATGGTCACGCGGGGATGGGCGGCTTCGCGCAGGGCGCGGATGTCGGCGTCTTTGGCGGCGGCGTCGGCGTCGCTGTCGGCGCGCAGATAGATAAACAGGCGGTCGGTCACATAATCATGGGGTCGGCCAATCGTTGTTCCCACCACTGGCAGCGCGCCTTTGCCCTCTTTGCCGAGACTTTCGGCCAACAGCTGTTCGGCCCAGCTGCCGAAGCCCTTCAGCGATTCGGTGGTATAGAGCGTTACTTTGTCGCGGCCTTCTTTGGCGAGGGTGCCAATCACGGCGCCGAGCAGCAGCCCGGGATGATAAGCCGATGGAATGTTTTCGCCGATGGCCTGCAGCATGGTATCGGCGCGGTCCCATAATCCGTTCAGGTCAAGTCCAAGCAAGGCGGCCGGCGCCATGCCGAAATAGCTAAGCGCGCTGTAGCGGCCGCCGATGTCGGGCGGGTTCAGGAAGATATCGCGCACCCCAGCCTGCCGCGCGATCTGCTCCAGCCGCGAGTCGGGGTCGGTGATGACAATGAACTGGTCGGCGGCGGCGCCGGTTTTCTCCCAGAAATAGTGGTCGAGGGCCAGGGTTTCAATCGTGCCGCCCGACTTGCTGGCGACGATGAAGAGGGTTTTATCCAGTTCGATGCGCGCCTCAACCTGGCGGATGCGGGCGGGGTCGGTGCTGTCGAGGACGATTAGGCTTGGGAATCCGTCCTGCGGGCCGAAGGTATTGGCTAGGACTTCCGGCGCCAATGAGCTTCCGCCCATGCCGAGCAGCACCAGATGCTTGAAGCGGCTGCCGCGGATGCTGTCCTGCAAGGCTTGCAGGCGGCCGCGGTCAATGGTGCGGTCGATATCGAGCCAGCCGAGACGGTTGACGATTTTTTCCATTGTTGGCCCGTGGTTTTTCCACAGGCTGCCGTCTTTATGCCACAGGCGCGGGTTGGCGAAGTCGTGGTCGAGGCGGGCAATCGCCTTGTCGACATCGCCGGAGTAGATGCCCAGCGCCAGCCCGGTTCGCTCCATGATGCCGGTTTGCAGGATGGTGCGCTTGGCGGCTACCTGTATCAGCAATTTTTCAAAGGATTCGATGAAGGCTTCGACGCCGTCGTCTTGGAGGCGGGCGGTCACTTGGCCGAGGTCAATGGCGACTTCGGCCAGCCGATCCATCACCTCTTGCGGCGGCAGGAAATGGCTGACGTCTTCCATAATCGTTTCGGCGGCGGCGCCGTGGTCTTTGAAGGCGGCTAATGTTTTGGGCGGCAGGGTATTGACGGTATGCGGGCCGATCAGATTATCGACGTAGATGGTGTCGGGATAAGCTGGATTTTTGGCGCTGGTCGATGCCCAGAGCGGCCGCTGGACTTGGGCGCCGGCCTGGCGCAGTTCGGCGAAGCGCGGGCCTTCAAAGATGTTCAGAAATGAGCGGTAGGCCATTTTGGCGCTGGCGATGGCGGTCTGGCCTAGTAATTTGCGGTTGGATGCGATGCGGGCCATATCCTGACGGACTTGGGCGGCGCGCATATTGTTTTCCAGAATGTGGTCGACCATTACGTCGATGCGGCTAAGGAAGAAGCTGGCGACTGACGCGACCCGCGTCACGTCCTCGCCGGCGGCCAGCCGCCGCTCCAGCCCGCGGATAAAGGCCTCGGCTACCTGTTCATAATTGTCGATGGCGAAGATCAGGGTTACGTTGACGTTGATGCCGGCGGCGATGGCGGCTTCAATCGCTGGGAGGCCTTGCGGCGTCGCTGGGATTTTAATCATCAGGTTGGGGCGGTCGACAGTTTGGAAGAGCCGCTTGGCCTCGTCAATCGTGCCGTGGGTGTCGCGGGCCAGCAGAGGCGAAACCTCAAGGCTGACATAGCCGTCGACGCGGTCGGTGCGGTCATAAATCGGGCGGAAGAGGTCGGTGGCGTTTTGGATGTCTTCAATCGCCAGGGATTCATAAATCGCGGCGGCGTCAAGATCGAGCATGGTCATAATGGCGGCGTCGTAGGTGTCGGAATCGCCAATCGCCTTTTGGAAGATGGACGGATTGGAGGTCACGCCCATGATGCCGTCTTCATCGATGCGCCGCTGTAGATCGCCATTGTCGAGGTCTTGGCGGTGGATGTAATCGAGCCAGGCGCTCTGTCCGAATTGCTGAATGTCAACTGGGGGATTGCTCATCGGGATGCTGCCTCCTGCGCTTATGTATCCTGTTCGCATTGTAACCGCGATGTCGGGCGGCGGCTAGCGGGATATGGGGCAGTTCAGAGGTTAAGCTGGCCGCTCTGTCGGCGGCGGCCATAGGTCGGCAGGTTCAGCGGCGCGTCGGCCAGCAGATTCTCGATGCTATAGCCTTGGATGATGGGATAGCGGCCGAAGACGTCGGCGAAGGTATCGCGGCTGCGCTGGTTGTCGACGGCTGGCATATACTGCTGGAAGCAGACCATGATGCCGGCGGTGAGGCCGAGTCGGTCGACGGTTTCGCGCAGGGCGCGGACGGAGTCGGGGCTGACGCGGCCGCCCTTGACCTGGACAACGGCGTATTCGGGTTTGGCGATCTTTTTGGGATGAAAGCGATAGAACTTGAGCAGGCCGTCGACGCCGACGTCGGCGCCGCGTTGGCGGAACATGCCTTCGGCGCCGATAAAGCCGCAGACCCATTTTTCGAATTCGAATTTGTCGCGCTGGGCCAGGGCGCGGGCGTCTTCGATGGTATGGGGGATGCCGCGGATCGCGATGTCGGGCTTGTCAAGCTGGGGGAAGCTATCGATCATGCGCTCGCGGATGAGGCCGGTCGAGAAGGGGGAGATGTCGATGCCGATCCAGCGGCGGCCCAGGGTTTCGGCGGCGTGAACGGTGGTGCCGCAGCCGCAGAAGGGGTCGAGGACAAGGTCGCCGGGGTTGGATGAGGCTTTGATGATGCGCTCTAAGAGGGCGCGTGGCTTTTGCGTGGGATAGCCGAGGCCTTCCTTGCCTCTTACGGCCACAATGTCATCCCACCAGTCTTGGACTTTTACCCCTTTGCTGTCGCGCAGATATTTTTTATAGCGGAAGGGCGACCCTGGTCGCGGCTGCACCAGCATATCGTCTTGATACAGCTGCTCCATTCTTGAGGGCTTAAATCGCCAAGCCCTTGTCAGGCCGCGAAACTCGTAGGGTTTGTTGCCGCCGGCTTCATTTGTGCAAGGATATGTGGCGTACCATCCTTTTTCGTCTTTATGTTTGTAGCTCTTTGACAAATGCTCGTCTGAATGCGCTAAATACTGGATGTTGTACTGATGTTTAGGCGAACGGGCGTACCACAGTATAATGTCATGCACGCCGCCCATTCTTTGCGTAGCCAGATTATGCCGCTCTTGCTTGCGTTTCCATACAATTTCATTGCGAAAATTCTTTTTGCCAAACACAGCATCCATAGCCAGCTTGAGATAGTGGCTGGCGGTTGGGTCGCAGTGCAGATAGATGCTTCCCGCTGGTTTCAGCACGCGGCGCATAGCCAATAGACGGCGCGACATATTGATAAGATAGGCGGCGAGGCTGGGCTTGGCGCGGCCTTCGACTTCTTGGGCGAACTTAATGATAGTCGCCAATGCGCGCGTGCGCGGGTCGCTTTCCATTTCCTCCAGGCGGCCGCTGTCATCGGTTGTCCATTCCCATGTGTCGGCAAAGGCCTCGACTGGCGCAAGGCCTTTGCCGCGGTTTTTGACAGGCAGATTGTAATTGCTGTTGGAATTGAAAGGCGGGTCAAGATAAATCAAGTCGACTGATTCGGTCGGCAGTTCATTTTCATCATTCAGAACATCCAGGCAGTCGGCGGCATACAGGATTCGGTTTATGTTCATAAGCTAACGCAAGCTGATTAGCCGCCCTGCCGTTCCATGCGCCGAACGGCGAGTCGAATCAGCAGCGCGGCGGTCGAGAGGTAGCAGATGGTCAGGAAGACCCATGGCGAAAGGACGGGGATGGTGGCGCCGCTGCTGGACAGGGTGACGCGCATGGCGACAAGCTGCTGGTGGTCAATGAGCATTTGCTGGGAATAGATGGTGGCGAGAATGGGATTGAGGCTGGTGGCGATCATGTCGAGGTAGATGGCGGCGGCTTCGATGGTCGGGTTGGGGCTGATATTGGCGGCGACGCTGTTGATGACATTGCCATAGGCGCCGCGAAACAGGGCCAGGGCGGCAATCGGCAGGCCGATGGCAACGGCTGTGGCGACGGTGTAGGCGCGGATGGTGGCCGCGAGGGTGCGTTCGGTCACTGATGAGAAGAACATTCCGAAAGCGCCCAAGGCGACGGCTGACACCGTTAAGACCAGCAGCGCGAGGATCATTTCGGATTCGCTGACGCCGCCAAAGAGGAAGGCGATGCTTTGGAGGGGGATGGCGGAAAGCAGCAGCAGCATGATATAGCCCAGCGCCGACTGCATTTTGCCGACGACGAAAGTGGCTTTGGTTATCAGCGTGGTTTGCAGCAGGTCGTAGGTTTTGCGCTCGCGCTCGCTGGTGATGGCGCCGGCGGTCAAGGCGGGGACGATGAAGATGATGAGCATCAGTTCGATGAAGAGGATGCCGATGAAGAGCAGTCGTCCCAGTTCGCCGGTGACGACGACGCCGCCCTGCGGCACGCGCAATAGATACAGCAAAATGGTAAAGAAGCTCATTAGAATCAGAAAGACGGTGATGATGGCGAAGCCGCGCAGGCCGCGCATTCGTCCGCGCAGTTCCTTGACCATGACGGGATTGAGGCGAAAGGCGCGCAGATCGGCTAGGGTCATGATGCCGACGGCGACCAGGGGCGCGATGGCCAGCAAGGCCGGGTTGAATCCCATGACAAGAAGGGCGGCTAGATTGACGGCGGTCAGGATCCAGGCGGCGGCGACTGTCCAGAGTTCCTGCGCCAAAATCACGACTGAAAGCGCCAGCAGAAAAGCCATATTGGCAAAGAGGGCGGCAATCGCCAGCAGCGCGGCGGTGTCATCGGCGGCGGTGAAGCGGCTTAATAGAAGCTGTTGAAGCTCGGCAAACCGCGCTGGGTCGCCGGCGGCGGCCAGGGTCAGGGCGATTAGGATGACGCCGGCGGCCAGATGGACAGCGGCGGCGCCCAGCATGACCCGCGAGGCGCGCCGCAGTCGGGTTTGGCGCGGGGTCAGCAGGTCGGTCGGGATGTCATCCCAGTTCGGCGCTTCGGGCACGCTGCTGCCGAAGAGGCCGGCGATGAGCTTTAGCAGTTTTTTCAGGAAATCGAGCATGGGTTTTGCTTTCGCATCATTGCGTCAATGTTAATGCTTTGCGGCGCGATTTCACAGGTCTAAATCGGCGGTTAGAACAGCTGGGCTTGGCGCGTATGCAAGGCCTCGATGACTTTGCGGTCGGCGCGGCCGAAGCTGTAGTTTTCGAGTTCGGCTTGGCGGGCCCAGGCCCAGCGGCGGGCCTGCAAGGCCTGCGGTTCGGCATAGGGCGGGATGGGCCCGAGATAGCGGCAGTCAAAGGCATGGAGCGTGATTCTGAAATGGGTAAAGGCGTGGGGCGCGGCATGAAACAGTTCGCCTACTTCGACTTGGATGGCAAGCTCCTCGCGCAGTTCGCGGGCCAGGCATTCGGTCAATGATTCATCGGCTTCGCGCTTGCCGCCGGGAAATTCCCATAGGCCGCCGAGCAGGCCGTCCAATGGCCGCTGGGCGATGAGCAGGCGGCCGGCGCGGTCTCGGATGAGGCCGGCGGCGACGTCATAATGGGGGATGGGGGGACGTTTTTTCCTGACTGGACGCTGGGCTTGGGCGCCGTTGGCGAATGCTTGGCAGTGGGCTTGAATTGGGCATTGCGCGCAGTTCGGATTTTTCGGGCGGCAGATGCGCTGTCCCAATTCCATTAGGGCCTGGTTGTAATCGCCGGGCTGCTTTGTCGGGACGCGGTCGGCGGCGATCTGCCACAGCTGTTTGCGGCTGGCATGCTGGCTGATGTCGATGTCGAGGTCAAGCAGGCGCGTGAAAATGCGGATGATGTTGCCGTCCAGGGCGGCGGCTGGTATGTCAAAGGCGATGCTGGCGATGGCGCCGGCGGTGTAGGGCCCGATGCCCGGCAGCTTGAGCAAGGTCTCGACGCTGCTGGGAAAGACGCCGCCGTATTCGTTCAGAATGATATTGGCGGCTTGATGCAGATTATGGGCGCGGCGGTAATAGCCCAAGCCTTCCCACAGCTTCAGCACATCGTCAATCGGCGCGGCGGCAAGCGCATGAATCGAGGGATAGCGCTGGATAAATCGCTGATAATAGGGGATGACGGTTTCTATTTGCGTCTGCTGGAGCATGATTTCGGCCAGCCAGACGCGGTAGGCATCAGGGCGGCGGCGCCAAGGCAAATCGGCGCGGCAGCGGGCGAACCAAGCGAGCAGCGGCGGGACGAAATCGGTCATCGGCCGGCTTTTTTATCCGGATCGCTGAAGTCAAAATCGCCCTCATCGGCGGCGTCATCATACTCAAGCCATTCGGGGAGGTCATGCGCGGGCGGCGGCAAATCGCTGTCGGATTCAAAGGCCTCAAAGTCAAGTTCTTCGGTGGCGTCTTCGGCGCCAAGGGCGGTTAGCTCCTCTGTCGGCGAGTCAAAGTCAAAGTCTTCATCCTCCAGCCCCAGTTCGTCAAAGGCGATTGCTTCGGCGCTGACGGCGTTCATTTTTTCTGTCGGCGCGTCAAAGTCAAAATAGTCGTCAAAGTCAAGCTCATCGAGGCTGATGTCGTCGGCGTCGGCGCTAATCGGGATAATTTTTTCTGTTGGCGCGTCAAAGTCAAAATCATCGGCGCCCAGTTCAAGGTCAAGCGCATCAAAGTTGAGGTCATCGCCGGTTTCGCTGGCGGCGGCGGCTGACAGCTTATCCAGCAATGGCAGACTGGCGGCCGCGGCGATTTCCTGATTCGGAGTCGGCGCGTCCAGCAGTTCTGTAAGCCAGGCCGGCGGTTTGCTAAAGACAAAGCGCGGCGCGGTCGGCGGCGGGGCGACGGCCGGCATTTCGCTGGTCTCTTCGTCGACAATATCGTTCAGCCAATCGAAATCCGCGGCGGATGAGGGGGCTGACTGGGCGGGAGCGGGGTCATCGGCTTCCTCGCTGTCATCATGGTCGAGGCCTGGCGCCATTGCGTTCAGCCAATCGGGGGCGGCTTCGGCTTCGGTCAATTCGACTTCGTCATCGACAAAATCGGACAGCTCTTCGGCGTCTTTCAATCCCCATGCGCGCGCGGTTTTGTCTGATGGCAATTCTTCTTCGGCGGCTTCATCAGCCTGGGCGTTCAAAGGGTCATAAAGCTCTGGCTGGGGCGGCGGATCATCTTCGTTTAGCCAGTCGATATAGTCATCATCGTCATCATCGCCGCTGTCATCGAGTTCTGACTGCCAGTCATCAATCAAATCAAGGGTTGGATCGTCATCAAGCTCAAAGTCGTCTTCAAACTCATCATCGAGCCATGATTTGTCGGTGAGGTCATCTATATCCAAGCTATCGTCGGTTTCATCGGCTGGGGCGTCGGCTTCATCAAAGTCGATATCATTTGAGTTAAGCCAGAACTCGATGTCGTCGGGGTGAATCGGCTGGGTCTCATTCACTTTGCCCAGCAGGGTTTGCAGCTGCTCGTCATCGGCAAACAAGTCAAAGTCCTCGCCGCGCTCGCCGGTCAGGCCGCCGGCGGCGGCTGATATCCACTCTTCCTCTGGCGACGGCGCTTCGTCGTCCAGTTCTGGAGGCGCGCTGTGGATGGGCGGCGGCGTTTCGTCGGCTTCAAGGCCGCCCTGCTGGATGTCGGTCAGCCATGAGCCGTCGCTCTCATTTGAATCCAGCTGTTCAAGCAGCTGGGTTAAATCGGGTTCGGTCTCATCGGCGGGCGCTATTTGATCGGGCGAATCGGTCGGCATCTCATCGTCGGCGGGCGCGGCGGCCGATTCGTCGGCTTCAGCCTGGCTGTCGTCGGCTGGTTCAGTAAAGAGGGTTTCCAGTTCACTGTCGGCAAGCAGGTCTTCGAGGTCGGCTGTGGCCGCTGGCGGCGGCGCGGCGGTTTCGTCCATGCCGAAGAGGGCCTCTAATCCGCTGGCTTCGATACCGCCGCGGTCAAATTCCTGGTCATCGGCATCATCGGCATCTTCCAGATTGTTCAGCCAGCCAAGATCGACGCTGTCTTCCGACTGTGTTATGTCGCCGTCGTCAAGCTGTTCAATGGTCACCAGCGAATCGGTCGGCGCTTGGCCGCTCGCCAGTTGATAGGCAAGATAGGGGTCGAGCTCTTCAAGGCGGCCGAGGTAGGGTTCGGCGTCGGATGGGCGCTGTTCGGACAGCCATAGTTCGGCCATGATTCGGTTGGCGGTTCGGGAGTAAGGCAGATGCGTTAGGATTTCGAGGGCGGTTTCGGCGGCGTCGGCGCGGCGGCCGGCGAGCCAGAGGGCGCGGGCGCGCAGCAGATGCAGGTCAATGCGATTGGGATGTCGCTGGCGGGCGGCGTCGAGCGCGCTGACGGCTTCATCCAGCCGACTGCCGCGGATGTGCTGCTGCGCCAGGGCGCTGGCGGTGAGCGGCAGACGCTCGATCTCTTGGCCGCGATGTTCTCGATAGAGGCGGCGAATGAGGCTGATGATGTCCTGATTGTTGGGCTGCTGGTCAAAGGCGCGTTCGGCGTGCCAGATGGCTTTGTCGTACTGCTCAAGCTGCTGACAGGCGCGGGCCAGGAGCGAATGGGCCTCAAAGTCCTGTGGCAGGGCCCCTAGCAGTCGCCGCAGCATCTCGGCGGCTTCGTCGTGGCGCGAAGCCGCGAAGAGGGCGGCGCCCAGCTGTCGGTAGGCGCGCAGGTTTTTGGGGCAGGTTTTGAGAATATGCCGCGAATGGGCGATCACTTCGTCAAACTGGTTTGCTTCCAGCAGGCTGTCAAGTTTATCTTGGTATGCGCGCAAGCTGATCTTGGCCATAGAGAATCCTGTTTGGTATTCTGAATCCGCGGACATTATAACACATTCGATTGATTTCGGGGCGGCGGCTAGCGGTAGGCGGCGATGCCGTCCTCAAATTCTGCGGGGTCATTGTCGCGCAGGGCATAGAGGGCTTGGATCAGGTCGTAATGGCGGCGATAAAAGCGGGCCCGCGGCAGGCAGCGGCGCAGGTCGGGGAGATGCCGCAGCAGGCGGGCGGCAAATGGCTCGCCGTAGCTGGCAAGCAGGGCGCCGAGGTCTTGCGCCGGGTCGGACAGGGCGCAGAAGGTGAAGTCGATAAGGCCGACGATGCGCCCGTTTTGATACAGGATGTTGCCCGTGCCGAAATCGCCATGAGTCAAGCAGCTTTCGACCTGCCAAAGCCCGTCATCGTTCAGCGCGCGCTCAAAGCTGCGGCTGACGGCGGCGCGGGCGTCGGGGCGCATACAGGGATAAAGCTGGCGCTGAATATCGGCATAAATCCGCTGCCAGGCCTGACGGCTGTCTTCGGCGGCGGCATCGAGGCCGATGTCGGCCGGCGGCAGTCGATGCAAAGCCTTGAGAAAACCCGCCAGGTCGATGGCGATCTGCTCTAGGGTTTCTGTTTGGCTCAAGGCGGCGAATCGTTCGCGCAGCAGCGGCTCGCCTGGCAGCATGGCATAGGCCATCCATTCGAGTCGGCCGCTGTCGGGATGATGGGCGGCGCCGACTGGGTTGGGGATCGGCAGCGGCAGCCGACCTTGCAGGCGCGGCAGAATCTCAAGCTCATGGGCGACTTCGGCGGCGGCCTGGCGGCTCTTGGGGAAGCGGAAAATCCAGCGCTCATCGACGCACAGGACGGTATTGAACTGTCCCGACGAGGCCAGCAGGCGCGCCCGCCCTATTGGAAAATCGGGGCAGCGGCGCCTGATAAGCTCAAGATAGGGCGCGATGGGATTGGTCATTGGGATTTGCTCTATTTTTCGCCGCGGTCGACGTCAATAGGCTAACACAATGGCGCGCAGGATTCAATCTCTGCGCCGGCGGCGGGGCTGTGGTAAAATCTAAACATAATGTTTCATTGTCATCAGGAGCCGCGGTTATGTACAACCCCAAGGATCATCTTAAAAGGCTGGTGGAGGCGCATGCCCCCAGCGGCTATGAAGCGCCGATTGCCGCTATTCTGCGCCAAGAATGGGCGGAACTGGTGGATGATTTTGAAAGCGACCGACTCGGCAGTCTTATTGGCATCAAGCGCGCCACTCATGGGGGCGGGCGCGTTGGCAAGGTCATGCTGGCGGCGCACATGGACGAAATCGGCATGATGGTACGGCAAATCGAGGATGGGTTTATCTATCTGCACAGCATCAATGGCATCGACAGCCGCGTGATGATGGCGCAGCCGGTTGTGGTGCATGGGAAACGGGCCTTGCCCGGCGTGGTCGCCACTATGCCGCCGCACATGCTGACGGCGGCCGAGCGCAAGAAATATCCAGCTTTGGATGCCCTGGTGGTCGATGTCGGGCTGCCGGCTGATGAAGTTGAGGCGCTGGTGCGAATCGGGGATTTGGTGACGGTCGATGCGCCGATGATCGAGCTCAAGGGGCGCAAGGCGGCGGCTAAAGCGATGGACGACCGCGCCTGCGTGGCGGCGATAACCGTGTGTCTGCAAGCCCTTCGCAAGATGCGCCACAGCTGGGATGTCTATGCGGCGGCGACGGCGCAGGAAGAGGTTGGTCTGCGCGGGGCGACAACGGCCGCCAACGCTATTGATCCGGACTGCGCCATTGCGCTGGATGTGGGCTTTGCCGAACAGCCGGGCGTCGCCCCTGGGGGGAAGATGGGCGGCGGGCCGCAGCTGGGCATTGGCGCCAATTTTCATCCCAAGATGGTCGCGCGTTTGCAGGAGGTGGCGGCCTATTATGATATTAAGTGGCAGGCGGATATTATGCCGGGGCGCAGCGGCACTGACGCCTGGGCGATTCAGGTGGCGCGCGGCGGCGTGCCGACGGCGCTGTTAAGTCTGCCGCTGCGTAATATGCACTCGCCGGTCGAGACGCTTGACCTCAAGGATATTGAGCGGTGCGGGCGATGGCTGGCGCATTTCATCAGCGAACTGGATGAAGATTTTATCGATTATCTGTCGCTGATGCCGTCTGATTGAGTCAATGGGAATCGCCAAGCACGCGGCGATGCCATTCTTCCAGTGTTAGCAAGGCCCAAAGCTGGCGGCTGTGGTCGCGTTTGCCGCCGCTGTGTTCGCTGATGAGTCTTTCAATCACAGCCATATTGAAGAGGCCGCGCTGGCGCGCCGTGCGGCTCAATAGGATGTCGCGCACTGGGGCCATATCCTGGCGGAGCCAGGCGCCGAGGGGGATGCCGAAGCCGTGCTTTTTGCGGTTGATGATGTCGTCGGGCAGGAGGCCGCGGGCGGCTTCTTTTAGGATGTGTTTGCCGCGCTGGCCTTTGAGCTTGAGATTGAAGGGGATGGCGGCGGCGTATTCGACCAGCTTGTGGTCGAGAAAGGGGGCGCGGACTTCCAGCGAGGCTTGCATGCTGCATCGGTCGGCTTTGATGAGCAGGTCATCGGGGAGGTATGAGCGCATATTGGCTTCGACCAGTTCGATGACGGGGTCGCGGCGGGGGTCGGTGATATAGCTTGACAGGTCATGGGGGACGGCGCCGGGGCGGCGGCTGATGTTTCGTATGCCTTCGGCGTCGAAGATGCGAACCAGATCAAAATAGGCGGCGCCGATGGGTTTGCCGGCGGCGCGGGCGAATCGCCGGGCGCGTTTGACGGCGTTGTAATAGTCGGCGCCTTCGGGCAGGAGGTTCAGCAGATGCGTCAGGAATGTCCAGAGCGGCGCCGGCATGGGCGACAATCGCTGGAAGAGCCGAGCGGCGGCAAAACGCTCATAGCCGACAAAGAGTTCATCGCCGCCGTCGCCAGTGAGGGCAACGGCCGCCTGCCCGCGGGTTAATTGGCTGACGAGGAAGGTCGGGATGGCGCTGCTGTCAGCAAAGGGCTGGTCATGATGCCAGACTAGATCTGAAAGCAGCTGCATCGCGTTTGGCTTGACGCGAAAGGCGCGGTGGTCGGTTTCCAGGAACTGGGCGGCGCGCAGGGCGTGCGGGGTTTCGTCGAAGCTGTCGTCGCCTTCAAAGCCGATGCTGAAAGTTTTGACGGCGGCGCTGGTGTGGCGGCGCATCAGCGCGACGATGAGGCTGCTATCGAGGCCGCCGCTCAAAAACGCTCCCAGCGGCACATCGCTC
This sequence comes from Phototrophicaceae bacterium, assembly GCA_965243515.1. GTDB lineage: Bacteria > Chloroflexota > Anaerolineae > Aggregatilineales > Phototrophicaceae > UBA6055. The sequence goes on from OZ251572.1 coordinate 576,397, forward strand.
ATCAGGCGCAGCTTGACCGCCTCGTCCAGCTGACCGCGCAGCCGCGAGATATAAGTTTCGGGGCGGGCGGCGGGGTCGGCGGCGGCCAGCGGCGCCTGCTGTCCAATATCCCAATAAACCTGTGTTTGCGCTTGTCCGTCGGCGTTCAGCTGGAGGGTTGAGGCGGGCGGTAGCATAAAAATGTTTTGAAAGGCGGTGCGGCCGGCTGATAAGCAGCCGAAGCTCAAATACTCGCCAAGCGCGCTGTTGGGGCCGGGGCTGAAGTTTGATTTCGGCGGCACGTCGGGGTGCGCCAGGATGGCTTTGATTTCGCTGGCAAAGACGAAGAGACGGCGGCTGTGATAATAATAGAGCGGTTTTTGTCCCATGCGGTCGCGCGCCAGCAATAGCCGTTTTTGGCGCCGATCCCAGAGGGCAAAGGCGTACATCCCGCGCAAATGGGCGCAGCAGTCGGGGCCGTATTCTTCATAGAGGTGGGCGATGGTTTCGCCGTCGCCGTTGGTGCGGAAGCGGTGGCCGCGCTTGGCTAGGGCTTGGCGCAATTCCTGATAGTTGTAGATTTCGCCATTGAAAACCACAGCCAGCGATTGGTCTTCGTTATGAAGCGGCTGGTCGCTGCCGGGGAGGTCAATGATGGACAGGCGGCGCATCGCCAGCCCAAGCGCGCCGTCGATAAAATAGCCGTCGCCGTCGGGGCCTCGATGGCGAAGCTGGCTGTTCATGGCCTGCAGCTGGCCGGGGTCGGCCGGCTTGCCGTTGAGATGGATGAGGCCGCAGATTCCGCACATGGGAAGTTCGTCCGTTATGGCATTTTGACCTGCTGGCAGTCGGCTAGGTCTTGGCTGATGTGAAAGGCTTCAAGGCAGTCGCTTAGGAGCGCGCCGATTTTCTGGTGGCCGGCGGTGTTCCAATGGCCGTCGGGCGGCGGCAGATAATCAAGTTCGGCGTCAAGCGCAGGGATTGGGTCGAGCCAGGGTATCTTTAGCTCGCGCATTAGCTGTATCGCGGTTTGATAGTGGGGGTTCGGGGCGTCAAGGTCGGCGGGCGCCGGAATCAGCAGAATTAGCAGCGCGGTATCCTGGGCTGTGGCGGCGGCGCGCAAGGCGCGCAGATAGCCGCGGGTGATGTCGACTGTCGGCGGGGTGAGGATATTCATTGCCGTTGGGATGAGGATATAGGGGTCTTGGTCGGCATCCCAACTCACTTTGTAAAGAAAGCGCGGCAGCAATGATCCAAGGCGGGTTCTGCCAATGAGATGCTCGATTTCGCTGGTCGGCGGCGAGATGCGATGCCGACTGTAATAGAGGTGGCGGTAGTCCAGCGCGCTCACTTTTCCTGAACTTTCAATTTGATAGCGCCATATTTTGAAGAGCTTGCCGTTCCAATCGATGCCATAGGCTCGATAATCTATCGGCATCATATTTTCGATAAAGTCATTATAGGGGAAGAAGCCAAGGATCGCGAGCTGGGGCTGGAGGATAGGGGCGTAGGTTTGAAAGGAGGCCAAGGCCTGATTCGTCGCGGTGGCGGGAACGGCGGTGTTCCAGACGATGGTTTGGGGGAAGTTTGATTCGATGGTTTCGACGTAGGATTCGCCGATGTCGGCTGATGCGCCGAAGGTAAATGAATCGCCTAGGGTCAGGATTCGCATGCGTCCGTTTAGGTCATCGCTGGCGGTGAAGTCCTGGGTATCGTGGAAGCCCTGCCGATTGATGATACATTCACGGTCATAAATCTGTTCGCTGGCGCAGGCGACGGCGATATGCCGCTGAACATAATGACAGCCGGCTTCATCGCAGGTCCACCATGGGGCTGGCTGGTAAAATGGCTGTGGAACGTCATCGGGCGGCGGCGGAAAATAGGTGGGGATGTCGGCGGCGGCCAAGATGAATTCAAGGGCGATCAGCGTCATTGCGGTGACCAGCAGCCCGGGCTTCCAATGTTTTCGCGCGTTTTGCGAAACTCGGCGGCGGACATGCGCCGAGCGCAAAATTAAGGCGGTCAGAAAACAGAGCAGGCCGGCGGCAATCAGCAGTATTTGCGGCAGATTTAGGCCGGGGCTGCCGCCGGGAAGGAAGTCAAGGGCGATGCCGAGCAGGGCGGTCAGTATGCCCAGCGCGGCGGCGATATTCAAGGCGGCGGCGGCTATTCTGTTCATGGCATTTTGACCCGCTGGCAGTCGGCTAGGTCTTGGCTGATGTGAAAGGCTTCGAGGCAGTCGCTTAGGATGGCGCCGATTTTCTGGTGGCCGGCGGTGTTCCAATGGGGGTCATCCACTGGCTCATAATCAAGGACGGCGTCAAGGGCATGGATTGGGTCGAGCCAGGGTATCTTTAGCTCGCGCATTAGCTGTATCGCGGTTTGATAGCGCAGGCCGGGGGCGTCAATATCGGCGCGGGCTGGGACCAGCAGAACCAGCAGCGCGGTATCCTGGGCGGCGGCGGCCGACTGCAAGGCGCGCAGATAGCCGCGGGTGAGATCAATGGACTGGGTGGTTAGGGCTGACTCAAACAGGCCGCCGCGGAGCATATCAAGCATTTTCAGGGCTGGCGCTCCTAGTCGGGTCGTTCCGATAAGCCGCTCGATTTCGCTGGCCGGCGGCTCGACGCCATGCGCGTAATGATAGAGTTGATGGCGATCTAGCTGGACCGCATTGCCTTGTGAGTCGATCCGATACTGCTGGATGGCGCGGTTTGGCGCCGCTTTCAAGCGCAGAAACCGATCCATTGGAAACAGGTTGTCGGTGAAATCATTGGCACTGAAGCCAAGAATGGCGAGTTGGGGCTGGAGGATGGGCGCGTACACCTGAAAGGAGGCCAAGGCCTGCTGCGTCGCGGTGGCGGAAACGGCGGCGTTCCAGACGATGGTCTGGGGGAAGTTTGATTCGATGGTTTCGACGTAGGATTTGCCGATGTCGGCTGATGCGCCGAAGGTAAATGAATCGCCGAGCATCAGGATGCGCGTTCGTCCGTTCAAGTCATCGCTGGCGGTGAAGTCCTGGGTATCATGGAAGCCCTGGCGATTGACTATACAGCGGCGGCCGTCAATTTCCCCATTGTCACAGGCGGCGATGGTCTGCTCATAGACATGGTGACAGCCGGCTTCATCGCAGGTCCACCATGGGGCCGGCTGGTAAAACGACGGTGGCGGCTCATCGGCGGCGGGCGGGAAATAGGGGGGGATGCCGGCGGCGGCTAGGGCGAATTCAAGGGCAATCAGCGCGGCGGCGGCGATGACCAGCGCGGGCAGCCAATGTTTTCGCATTTTTGCCCAAACTCGGCGGCGCATGGAGGGGCGGCGCAGAGGGAAGGCGATCAATGCACACAGCAGGCCGGCGGCAATCAGCGTTAGCTGGGCCCAACTCAAGCCAGGACGAGTCCCAAGAATAATGTCGATGCCAATGCCGAACAGGGCGGTCAATATGCCCAGCGCGGCGAGGAGCGCGAAGGCGATATTCAATGCGGCTGTTACGCGGTTCATGGCATGCTGACCTGCTGGCAGTCGGCTAGGTTTTGGCTGATTTGAAAGACGGCGATGCAGTCGCTTAGGATGGCGCCGATTTTCTGGTGGCCGGCGGTGTTCCAATGTCCATCGGGCGGCGGCGTGTAATCCAGGGCGGCATCAAGGGCATGGATGGGGTCGAGCCAGGGTATCGCCAGTTCCTGGATTAGCTGCCGCGCGGCTTGATAGCGCAGGGCTGGGTCATGAATATCGCCGCGGTCGGGGATCAAGAGAATCAGCAGTGCGGTATGCTGGGCGGCGGCGGCATCGCGCAGGGCGCGCAGATAGCCGCGGGTGGCATCTACGGCGGCTGGGATGCGGACATAGCGGCCGCGGTCGGCGTCCCAATTTACTTTGTAAAGGAAGCGCGGCAGCAATGAACCGATGCGGGTTTGGCCAATCAGCCGCTCGATTTCGCTGTTGGGCGGGGAGACGCGGTTATGCCGACTGTAATAGAGATGACGATAGTCAAGCTCGCGCACTTTTCCTGAACTTTCAATATGATAGCGCCATATTCTGAACGGCTGGCTGTTCCAGTCGATTCCCATGAGGCGGTAGTCTATGGGCAGGAGGTTGTCGCGAAAATCGTTCAGCACAAAGCCAAGAATGGCAAGCTGGGGCTGGAGGAGGGGCGCGTACATTTGAAAGGCGGCCAAGGCCTGGTGGGTTCCAGCGCCGGGAACTCCAGTGTTCCAGACGATGCTTTGGGGGAAGTTTGATTCGATGGTTTCGACGTAGGATTCGCCGATGGCTGATGAGAGGCCGAAGGTAAATGAATCGCCTAGGGTCAGGATTCGCGCGCGGTTATTCAGATCATCGGCGGCGGTGAAGTCTTGGGTGTCGTGGAAGCCCTGCGGATTGATGATACATTCGCGGTCATAAACCAGCTGCCGGCTGGCGCAGGCGGCGGCGATATGCGCCTGAACATAATGACAGCCGGCTTCGTCGCAGGTCCACCATGGGGCTGATTCATAAAATGGCCGCGGCGCGTCATCGATTGGCGGCGGAAAATAGGTTGGCGCGCCGGCCGCCGTCAGGACTAATTCAAGGGCAATCAGCGTGGCGGCGGCGATGACCAATCCTGGGAGCCAATGTTTCCGCGCGTTTTGCGAAACGCGGCGGCGGATATGAGCGGAGCGCAAGGCTAGGCCGGCCAGGAAACAGAACAGGCCGGCGGCAATCAGCAGCATTTGCGGCAGATTGAGTCCGGGGCTGCCGCCGGGAAGGAGGTCAATGGCGATGCCGAACAGGGCGGTCAATATGCCCAGGGCGGCGAGGAGCGCGAAGGCGATATTCAATGCGGCGTCCTCCTCGACTTTGGATCCGATGTCAAGCTGGGTCGTCCAGTCCGGCGGGCGACAGTCGATGCCAGTCGGTCGCCTGCTGGTAGGCGTGTCCCAGCTTGAGGGCGGTCGGTTCGGCATAAGGGGGGGCTAGGATCTGCATGCCAATCGGCAGGCCTTTGCCGTCAAAGCCGCAAGGCACGGCTAGGCCGGTCAGGCCGGCCAGATTCGCCGAGATGGTGAGCGCGTCGGCGAGGATCATTTGCAGCGGGTCTTGGGTCATTTCGCCAAATTTGAAGGCGGTTGTCGGCGCGACCGGCGCGATTAGGGCATCGACCTGCTTGAAGATGTCGGCGAAGTCCTGGCGAATCAGGGCGCGGACGGCCTGCGCCTTGCCATAGTAGGCGTCGTAATAGCCGGCGGAGAGGGTATAGGCGCCGAGCATGATGCGGCGTTTGACTTCTTCGCCAAAGCCTTGGCCGCGGGTGGCTTTGTAGGTTTGGATGAGGTTTGGGCCTTCGACCCGCGCGCCAAAGCGGATGCCGTCGTAGCGGGCTAGGTTGGCGCTGGCTTCGGCCATGGCGATGATGTAATAGGCGGGCAGGCAATAGTCGGCGTGCGGGATGCTGGTTTCTTGGATGGATGCGCCGAGGCTTTCCAGCTTGGCGGCGGCGGCGCGCACCGCTTGTTTTACTTCTGGCTGTAGGCCTTCGGCAAAGTATTCGGCTGGCAGGCCGATTTTCAGCTGGCTGATGCCGCCGTTCAAGGCGGCGGTGTAATCGGGCACGGCGGCTGGCATCGAGGTTGAATCGCGCGGGTCGCGGCCGGCGATGACTGTTAGCACGCGGGCGACGTCCGCCACTGTTCGGGCGAAGGGGCCGGCCTGGTCAAAGGATGAGCCGTAAGCGATGAGTCCATAGCGCGACACGCGGCCATAGCTTGGCTTGATGGCGGTCACGCCGCAGAAGGCGGCTGGCTGGCGGATGCTGCCGCCGGTGTCGGAGCCGAGGGCGGCCATGGCCATATTGGCGGCGACGGCGGCGGCGCTGCCACCGCTGCTTCCGCCGGGAACATAGTCTTGGTTCCAGGGATTGCGGGTGGAGAAATAAGCGCTGTTTTCGGTGGATGAGCCCATGGCGAACTCGTCCATGTTGAGCTTGCCAAGCATGACAGCGCCGGCGGCGTAGAGTTTGGCGACGGCGGTGGCGTCGAATGGGGGGCGGTAGCCTTTGAGGATTTTTGAGCCGCAGGTGGTTTCGATGTCTTTGGTCGATAGCACGTCTTTCAGGGCGATGGGGATGCCAAGCAAGGGGCGGTCATCGCCGCGGGCGCGGGCGGCGTCGGCGGCCTGGGCCTGGCGACGGGCGAGGTCGGGCGTCACGGTCAGGAATGCGCGCAGCCGCGGGTCGAGCCGTTCGATGCGGTCGAGATGGGCGGCGGTCAATTCCAGCGAGGAGATGTCGCCGGCGCGCAGTTTCGTCAGGGCCTGGGAGATGGTCAGCTGCGTTAGTTCGGTCATGCTGATGAGTATAGCACAGGGCGGCGGCTTTGCTCACCCTGACTCTCAATCATTCGCTGGGGGCTGGATGCGCGTCCAGTGGGTTTGGACTTGCTTGAGGGTATCGGCGGGGTCGCCGCTGTTGTGAATAATGACGTCGGCCTGGCGGATTTTGTCGGCTTGGCTGTTTTGGGCGCGGATGCGCCGCTGGGCGTCGGCTTCGGATAAACCGCGGCTGGCGATTAGGCGGCGGCGCTGGGTTTGCGGGGCGGCATCGACGACCCATACGGCGTCGACGGCGTCTTTGAGGCGGCCTTCGAGCAGCTTGATGGCTTCGATGACAATGACGTCTTTTGTCGAGCGGCGGATTAGTCGGTCAATGGTTTGGTGGATGATGGGGTGGGTGATGGATTCCAGGCGCTTGAGGGCGGTCGGGTCGGCAAAGACGATTGCGCCCAAGGCGGGCCGATTGATTTGGCCGTCGATGCCGATGATATCTTGGCCAAAGGCGGCGACGACGGCCTGCCAGGCGGGCTTGCCGGGCATCATGACTTGATGGGCGATGTGGTCGGCGTCAATGGTGTCGGCGCCGAGGTCATGCAGCATTTGCCGCACGAGACTTTTGCCGACGGCGATGTTGCCGGTGAGTCCGATCATATATTTATGCGGATAGCGGCTGCTCAATGGTTGGCCTCCTGTCGGCTGGATTATAGCGCAAAAAGCGGTGACTGCGGGGCGCGTTATAAAAAGCCAACGTGTGAACAAAGAGTCGCCATTGGATAGAAAATATGAGCTAATTTCGGCTAGTGACCGAAGGTCCTCATGCGCGGGCGGAGGACGTGGAATTGCCGCTGCCGTTATCAGCCGGAGGGCAAGCTGTGGGGATCTTCGGGTCTTTGTCGATTTTATATGGGAAAGGAAAGTTTGGATGCCGGCTTATAGTTTGGAGACGAAGATTCGGGCGCTGAATCAGCTTGAGCAGTGCGACGGCGATGCGGCGGCGGTCAGCGCGGCGCTGAATATCCGGGAAGGAACGGTGCGGCGGTGGCGGCGCAATGAGGAGGAGCTGCGGCGCCGGCACAGCGTGAAGCAGGCGAAGGCGCTCAAGCGGGTCAAGGTGGATCTGCTGACGAAGATGCTGGAGCGCGGTCAGGAGCTTTTGGCGCTGATGGATGCGGAGGCGCTGGAGAAGGCGCCGTTGAATCAGCTGGCTTCGGCCTTGAATGTATTGGTCACCCATGCCCTGAAGATAGAGGAGACGATAGGCGGTATTGATGATGAGCGGGAAAAGGTCGTTCGATTCGAGTACTACTATGACGATGAGGTTCAGGATGCTCCACCATGGACAGGAGCTAGTGAGGGAAGACCGCGGGCGGTTCAAGGTAGTCTCTTGCGGGAGGCGCTGGGGGAAGACGGAGTTGGGGAAGTTTCTGCTGGTGGAGCGGGCGCTGATGTCGGTGACTCGCGGCTGGTGGCTGGCGCCGACGCGTCAGATGTCGAGCCAAGTGTGGCGCGACTTGAGGGGGTTTCTGCTGAAGGTTGATGGCACGAGGGTTAATGAGGATGAGCGGCGGATTGATCTTGCCAACGGCAGCGTGATTGCGGTGCGGAGCACGCATTATCCTGACAATTTGCGCGGCGAGGGGCTTGATTTCGCGGTTTTGGACGAGGCGGCTTTTATGGATGGTCGGGTTTGGGCGCAGGTTGTGCAGCCGATGCTTATCACCAGCCGCGGCGGCGCGGCTTTTTTGAGCACGCCTTGCGGGCGCAACTGGTTTTGGGATTTGTTTTGCCGCGGGCAGGACGGGGAGCATCCGGAGTGGCGTTCGTTTCGTTTTCCGACTTCGACCAACAGCATGATCGCGCCGCAAGAGTTGGAGAGCATTCGGCGGACGGTTCCCGCGCGCGTTTGGGAGTCTGAATATGAGGCGCAGTTCAGCGAGGGCGTTGGGCAGGTGTTTCGGCGGCTTCGGGAGGCGGTGCATCCTGGGCGATTTTCGCGGCCGCAGGCGGGGCATCGGTATGTGGCTGGGATTGACTGGGGGCGCGATGTGGATTACACGGTGATTATGATCATGGATGCGACTTGCAAGCGGATAGTCGCGATGGATCGTTTTAATCAGATTGGCTGGCATTTGCAGCGCGGTCGTCTGCGGGCGATGGCTGAACGGTGGCGGCCGCAGGTTATTTGGGCGGAGGCGAACAGCATTGGCGAGCCGAATATCGAGGCGCTGATCGCTGATGGGCTGCCGATACGGCGGTTTATGACGACGGCGCGGAGCAAGCCGCCGTTGATTGACGCGCTGGCGCTGGCGATTGAGAGCGGCCGCATTGCGCTGCTGGATGATCCGGTTTTGCTGGGGGAACTGGCGGGCTATACGCAGGAGCGTTTGCCGGGCGGCGGTCATCGGTATCAGGCGCCTTCTGGGTCGCATGATGACACGGTGATGGCGGCGGCGCTGGCTTGGCATGCGGTTCAAAACGGCGGGGTTTCGGTGGGGTTTGTTTGAGACGCTAGGGTTTGTTCAGGGCGTCGCGGGCGGCGGGGGTGTTGATGCGCGCCAGGGCTTCGCGGGCGAGTTTGCGGACGCCGGGATTGCTGTCGTTCAGCGAATGGATCAGGGCGGGCACCGAGCGCTGGCTGCCGATTTTGCCGAGGGCTTTGCAGGCGGCGCGTCTGACGGCGCCGCTGGGGTCAAAGAGGGCGCGGGTGAGGCCGGGGACGGATGGGTGGCCGATGCGTATCAGGGCGCCGGTGACGCTGGCGCGCAGGAACATATCGTTACCGCGCAGGGCGGTCAAGAGGGTCGGCACGGCGGCTTCGGCTTCGTCGCCGATTTGGCCGAGGGCTTTGGCGGCCAGATAGCGGGTGCCGGGGTCGGACTGGCGCACGAGTTCGGTCAGTTTGGGGACGCTGGGGGCGTAGTGGTTTTCGCCCAGGAACACAATGGCGGCGGCGCGGGCTTGGGGGTCTTCGGGCTGATGCAGGGCCTGCCAGGCGGCTTCGATGGTCAAGGGGGCGGTCATTGGGTTTCCTTTCGGTTGATATCACCAGCCGATGCCTGGTGTTTGGCGGGGGTCTTGCGGCTGGTTGCGGTAGCGGATTTCAAAGTGCAGGTGCGGCCCCGAGGAGTTGCCGGTGCTGCCGACGTAGCCGATGACTTGGCCAGAATTGACATAGCTGCCGCATCGGACGGCCAGGCGGCTCATGTGTCCGTAAAGCGTGGAGGCGGGGCCGTGGCCGATCACGACTGTATTGCCATAGCCCCAGCTGTTCCAGCCAGCGTAAAGCACGGGCCCGCCATTGGCGGCCATAATGGGCGTTCCAGCGGCGGCGGCGAGGTCGATTCCGCTGTGGCCGGCGTAGAATCCGCGCACAAAAACGCCGTTTGGCAGCGGGTTTGTCCAGAATGTGCCGCCGCCGGGGACGGCGCCGCAGCTGCCAGCTTGGCCGGGGGCGAAGGCGATGACGTTGCCGGCGGCGTCCTGTTCGACGGGGGCGTCCCAAGTGATAATCGAGCCTTGTCCGCCGGGGATAAACAGGAAGGCGGCGCTGGGCAGGAGCGTTTCTGGGGGGATATCGGGCAGGCTGTTGGCTGGGGCGTCGATGATGGCGTAGGGGTCGTCGAGGCCGTAGTCGGCGGCGATGGCGCGGATGTCTTTGCCTTGAGTCGCCAGCACTGTATGGCAGGCGCCGTCCGACGGCGGGATGGTGACTTGGTCGCCGGGGCGCAGGACCAGGGCCAGCCGATAGTGGTTGCACCAGGCGAGGGTTTCGCGGGCGAGTCCGAAGCGTTCGGCGATGGCGTCCATGGTGTCGCCGCGTTCGACGGTATAGCTGGTCATTTGTGACCGGGCGCGGTGGGGGATGATGGTAAAGGGATCGAAACTGAGGCCGATGGCGGCTAGGGCGCGGCTGTCATCAATCGGCGGCGGCGGCATGGCCAGCAGGGTGGCGCTTTGCTCGGCGCTCAAGGTCGGCAGTTCGGCGGCCGGCGGGTCGGTCGGATCGGCGGTTTCGCTGATGTTTATGGGGGCTGGCGGGTCGGTTGGAGTCGCGGTCGGGGCGGGTGTTTCGCTGGCAGAGGCCGCTGGCGCCGGCGCGGCGGCAATAAGCAGCGCGGCGGCGATGAGCAGGCTAACCGCGCCCAGCAGGCTTATCCAGCCGAGCAGGCGCCGCCATGCCGGCAGCGTTTCTGGCTGGCGGGGATGGGGTGAAATGAGTTCGGGCTGGCTTTCATTGGGGTCAAGGAATGGGTTCATCGGAGGCTTAGGATATGGTTTCGGGGGCTGGCGCTTTGCCCATCACGCCGCGGCCTTCGAGGAAGCCCAGCATCCGCGCCTGCTCTTTCTCGACATTTTGCAGACCTTCGATCAGGCTTTTATTCTCGTCCTGCATCTGCCTCGAGTCGTCTTCTATGCGGCCCATGCGCTCTTCCAGGCGCGCTTGTCCTTGTTCCAGGCTTACTATGCGCTTCTCAAGGCGGATTTGTCCTTGTTCCAGGCTTACTATGCGCTCTTCCAGGCGCGCTTGTCCCTGTTCCAGGCTTACTATGCGCTCTTCCAGGCGCGCTTGTCCCTGTTCCAGGCTTACTATGCGCTCTTCCAGGCGGATTTGTCCTTGTTCCAGGCCGCCTATGCGATTCTCAAGGTGGGTTTGTCCTTGCTGCAGGCGCGCTTGTCCCTGTTCCAGGCCGCCTATACGATTATCAATGCGTTCAGTGCGGTCGCCGAGGCGATTAATCTGGCGGGTGAGATACACCATCCCAGCCAGTCCAAGGCCGATTATGCCAGCGAAAAATGTCCCAAACTGCAAAGGGTCCATGTATCCCATCTCCAATCATCATGTTGGCATCATCTCAATTATAGCGGAAAAAACAAACGGCGCCAAACTTCCGGCGAAAGCAATCGGCCAAATCCGCGCTTGAGGCAGCATGGCCGACAGCGAAGGGATATAAGGAAAAACAGGAGCGACTGTCATAATGACCGCTCATCCGCCGGGCGACAAATCGACCGCATCCAGCGCGAAGGGCAGCTGGGGGCGCGTGCCGAAGCCCAAGCTGAACTGATTCCAGTTGGTCACAAACAGGGTATCTTGGTTTGGATCATAAACCAGATCGCTGGCGCCGCGGAAGTCCTTGGCCAGCATGGTCAGTCCGTCGGCGTCAAGGCGCGCGACTCGATTCCATGCCAGCAGCGCCACATAGACATCGCCCTGCGGCGATGCGGCGATGCCGTCCAGTCCATAGCCGTTTCCGCGGTCATCTTGATACAGGATTTCGGTTTTGCGGCGGGCGGCGGGCAAATCATCGGCTTCGGCCGATACGCGGTAGATGGCGTCCTGGGCGCTGTCGGTGATGAGGATGGCATTGCGGGCGGGATCGTAGGCGAGGCCGGTCGGCGCGGCGTCATCATCCGGCGGCTGCCACCAGAGGCCTTGATTATCCCCCGCCAGCGTGTAGCGCCAGACGCGGGGCGGGTCGCGGTCGCTGATATAGATGAAGCCAGCCGAGTCGATGGCGATGTCATCCGGCAGGACCAAGCCGATGGTTTTGTCGCTGGGGATGCGGGCGATGGGGCTAAGGTCGCTGTCGGCATAGCGCCAGATGACGGCGCCCTGCGCTTCCAGCGGCTTGATGCGGTCAAGGATGAAGAGGGCGCCGTCAGGGGCGATGTCGAGGCCGGAGACCGAGCCAATTCGCTGGCGGCTGTGGGGGATTTCATGGACACGGCCGGCGGCAATCAACCAGAGGGCGCCGGTTTGATAGCTGCCGGTGTAGAGGGCGCCGTCGGCTGCCAGCGCGAGCGCGGCTGGATAGGAATCATCGTCTGGCAGCGCGATGTATTCGGCGACGGTTATGTTTTTGTCGATGGCGGTAGCTTGCGTTCGGGGCGCCGAGCCGATGACCCACCAGGTTATCAGCGCGATGACCACGATGCCGATGGCCAGCGCAGCAGCCAGAAAGAGCAGGGCGCGGGCGCGGGTGAAGCGGGAGGGTTTTGCCGAGTCGGGCGCGGTGTCGTGAGTCATGGGGCGGGCCTAGACGGCGTTGGCGGACAGTTCGGTGTTGGGAACGGTGACGGGAGTCTTCCCGCGCGGCGCCGCGCGGCCCAGCAGGACATCGACGGCGGCTTGAGCGGCGCTTGGGCGAAAGCTGTAACTGCAAACATAAGCGGCGATTTCGGGGAAGTCCGCCAGTTCGTAGGGATCGCGCAGCGCGGCCACAATCAGCCGGTCGCCGGCCAGGCGGTGCAAATCTTTGACCAGCTTGACTTGCATCGATTGGTCAAAATCCAGGCCGGGCAGGGTGTAGTTTTCGGTTACGGCAATGATTATGCCGCGGGCGGGGATATGCGTTTCGGTAAAATCGTCGGCGCCGACGATTTGAATCTGATGGCCGGCCTGCTGGAGCGCGGCGGCGAAGACGTCAAAGGCTGGGGCCGCCTGATTGGGGCCGATGCCGCGGGTGCTGGTGAGGACCTCATAGGCGCGGCGGCGCGTGGTATTGACCAGCAGAAGCGGCGCCGCTGGTTTGATGGGGATGAGGCTGTTCTGATTTCGCAAGACGGTTACCGCATGGCGGGCGACATCGAGTTCGACGGCGCGGTGGCTGTCTTGGCCGATGATGGCGGCGTTATCGTCCGACAGCGGCGCGGTGGAAAAATTGGCGGCCTGCTTCAAGTGGAGGATGCGCTCGACGGCGTCGTTGACGCGCGTTTCGGTGATGATGCCGTCCTCGACGGCTTGAATGACGGCGCGTATCAAGGCGCGCTGATTATCGAGGTACTGGCTGGCGTCGTGGTCATAATGCTCTTCGGCCAGCATCATCAAATCGACGCCGGCATTGAAGCCCTGAATCACGGCGTCGGCTGGGTCGTAATGACGTTTCATGGCTTGCATATTCATGCTGTCGGACACAATCACGCCCTCAAATCCCAGCTGGCGGCGGAGGACGTCGCCAAGGATGACGGGCGAAAGCGTGGCTGGCCGTTCGGGGTCCAGCGCCGAAAAGATGATGTGCGAGGTCATTACCATTTTGGCGCCGGCGTCGATGCCGACGGCGAAAGGATGCAGGTCGATGCGGAAGAGTTCGGCGCGGGTTCGGTCCACAGTCGGCAGGCCGCGGTGGCTGTCGGCGCGGGCGTCGCCGTGGCCGGGGAAGTGCTTGATGGCGGCGACGGCGCCGTTTTCCTGCAGGCCGCGCACGGCGGCGGCGGTCATAGCGGCGACCAGGCGCGGCGATTCGCCAAAGGAGCGCATGCCGATAATCGAATTGCGCGGGTTGGAATTGCAGTCGGCGGCTGGCCCCAAGACTGTATTCAGTCCGACCGCTGTCATTTCTTTGGCGATGACGCGGTACATGCGATAGGCCTGCCGCGGGTCATGCGCGGCGCCGATGGCCATATTGCCTGGGCCCATGGCGCTGGCGGCGGTGATGACCGACCACGTTCCTTCCTGGTCGGCGCCCAGCAGCAGGGGGATGCCCAGACGGGTTCTGGCGGCGAAAGTTTGCAGCGCGTTGGTCAGCGCGATGGCGGTCTGTGGAGTCGGCACATTGTCGTCGCTGATGTAGGCGCCGCCGACCAGATGATCTTCCATCAGGATGCGGGCTTCGTTCATCTGCGCGCCGGCGAAGGCCAGCATAAACATCTGCCCGACTTTTTCGGCGGTGGTCATGGTTTTGAGTGTGGATTGGATGTTCATTTGAATAGGATTTCAAACTGTGTCATTAAAGTAGCGCTGCAAGAATTCATAAACTTCCTGTTTTTGGGCTTTGGAGGCCGACTGCACAATGGCCATTACGTTAAGCCAGCCGGTTTCATCATCCCAGTAGTTCTTTTTCATCACCTGGCGCTGCCCGCACAATGGCTGCCACTTGGTCGGGTCTTTGGGGTCAATCTTGGCATGCAAAGCATGGGGAGTCTTGTGGTCGGGCGTCAATTTGACAGCGCCGCCGCCGACTGGATCGATATCGCCTTCTTGGAGTCCGCATATTATGCCATCTTCTGACCAGGCGCAGCTGTAATCATGCTCTTCCAATACCTGCTGCCACGTGGCGGCATTGGGGCGGGTGCGTTTTGATGCCGTCTGACGGCGCTCTGCATTGGGCATCATGTATTCACTGATTTTAAGGTCGCCGCGGTTGCGCCATGAAAGGATGGTGTATCCCTTATCCGTTCTAAGTTCCGACAGCCGTTGATGCCAGTTTTCTGGGACTCGTCCTGTAACTGGATCGGTCGCGACTTCAATTAGCTGTTCCCGCGTGGCGACCTTGCCCAAATTGTCCAGGAAAAAGGCTTCAATGCGGGCGCGAATGGAGCGCTGGGTGTATGGCCCTTTAATTTTTGCGTTCCTGTCTTTCATTAGTCCGCTCTTTTGCATTCGGCAATTCGTTTTGCTGTTATCGACAGGTATTCTTCTGAATGGTCACACAGCACAGCTTGGCGGTTAAGACGCAAACAAGCCTCGCCGGTTGTGCCGGACCCGCACATGGGATCAAGCACGGTATGATGCGCTTTTGTAGACATCAAGATAAGAGGTTCGATTACAGCCAATGGTTTTTGGGCTGGGTGCCCGGTTTGTTCGCGGCGGCCAACAAACCCGATATTCAATGGCGCTTCTATGACAGAGGGCGGGCCAGGCATAAACCGCATCTTTCCTGTTTTCCATCTCGCCTGCTGTTTATCGTTCAGAAAATGCTCCGGATAGACGGGAGCGCCTTCTTTTGCCAAATGAAGGCAGGTGTTTTGCGCCGAACGCCACCCGCGGATCACAGATGGACAGTTCTTATAATACCAGGTGAGCCATGAAATGAGAACAAATCCCTTGGGTATATTCGGTATTTGAAATGCCAAAATTTCCGGAAAACCCCATACAAAGACATGTTTGGATATTTGGCAAGCCGCATCAATGACACTTGCCAGCCACTCGTTATAGTCATCTCGCTCGCCGCCGACGCCGCGGTTGTACCAAGGATCAAGAATGACGGTGGTGACTTCTTTGATTGCTGTCAAAGTATCAAGAACATCGGCCGCTGGCAGAATCTCCACTGATGAGGACGTTTGCGGCTTTTCGGCCCTTTGGACATCAGAAAACATTTGAATTTGCGCCATGTTCATCCCTTCAGAGCAGATTATTTGACGGCGCCCATTGTCAGGCCGCGCACCAGATAACGCTGGAAGAACAGCGCCATGACAAAGGGCGGCAGCATGGTCACCACAGCGGCGGCTGACATATCCTCCCAGGCGACCTCATACTGCCCGATAAACAGGGTTAATACGACCGTCAATGGCTGTGAATCGGCTGACCGAGTGAAGATGAGCGGTATCAGGAAGTTGTTCCAGGTCGAAAGCAAAGCGACCAAAAACACCGCCACCATGCCCGGCCGCGCCAAGGGCAGGATGATCTTAAAAACCAGCCGCCAGCGGTCGGCGCCATCGACGCGGGCGGCGTCCTGGATTTCTTCGGGAATGTCGCGGATATATGTGGTCATCATCCATACCGACAGCGGCAGGAGCAGGGTCACAAAAATCAGAATCAAACCGGGCAGGGTATCGACCAGCCCGAGTTGCGACATCAGGAAGAACAGGGCGATCAGCGATACCCAGATGGGCAGCGGCAGCATAAACATGATAAAGAAAAAGACAATCCGCTTGCCAAGGAACCGCATCCGCGCAAAGACATAACCGGCGCCGGCGGCCAGCAAAGTGACAACCGCCGCTGACGTCACGCTGATGATGGCGCTGTTTCGCAGTCCGGCCGTCATCAGTTCCGCCGTTGGCGAAGCGCCGCCGCGGAATTCGGCGCCAGTGGTAAAAATCGTGGTGTAATGCTCCAGCGTTGGCTGGCTGGGAAACCATATTTTGTAGGGGCGGGCATAAAGCTCGGCGCGGCTGGAGATGCTGGAGACGGCCACCCAGTAAATCGGCCCCAAAACCCAAAGCAGCACAACGGCGCACATGGCGTAAATCAAGGCCAGGCGCAGTCCTTTTTGGCGGCGGCGATTCAGTTTCATCCGTCGCGCACTCCTTGACTGTAGACGCGCCAGGTGAAGATCAAGCCGACGGCCAATGAGAGCATGAGAATGATGTAAGAAAGCGCCGCGCCCAAGCCGATGCGTAAATCGCGGAAGACCAATTCGTAGTTATAGAGCATCAGCGTTTTGGTGAAGGGATTGATGGCGCCGCCAGCCGAACCGCCGGCCGTCAGCGTCCAGACGACGTCGAATATCTGGAAGGCGGCGATGAACTCGACCACCAGCGCGATGCCGAACGAAGGCAGCAGCAGCGGGAAGGTGATGAAGCGCACGCGGGCGATGCCGCTGGCGCCGTCCACTTTGGCCGCATCGTAGAGGTCGTCGGGGATGCTTTGCAGCCCGGCCAGCAGAATAATCGTCGGGAAGGCGAAGCGCGTCCAGGTTTGGACGATGGTCACCCATACAATCTGGGTTTCGGGCGCTTTGAGCCAATACTGATATTCCTGAATCAAGCCAAGCTGATACAAAAAGCCGTTCAATGCGCCGTATTCGCCGTTCAAGAGCCAGCCCCATAAAAAGCCGTTCACCACCGGCGGCATCATCCACGGCAAAATGGTCAGCACCCGCATCAGACCGCGCCCAGGGAAAGGCTCATTGAGCAGCATGGCAATCGCAAAGGCGACCGCCATTTCCAGGGGCAATGTCAAAAGGACCACCTGGAAACTTCGCAGGGTCACTTCCTGGAACTCATCATCAGCCAGCAGGCGCGTGTAGTTGCCCATGCCCAGATACTTCATGCCCCGAAACTCTGGCGGGCGGTGCATCCGCAGGTTTTGGGAGGTGAGGCTGGTCTGGAAGGTATCGACTGCCGGGTAATAAATGAATACGGCAATCAGCAGGACAATCGGCAGCAGGATAATGAAGACAAAACGCGAATCTGATGAGAAAACCCGTTGGCGCAAGACTGTTTCTCCAAGACAACTCTGGGGCCAGGCCGGCCCCAGAGCATGGATTTGCGGATTTTATTCGTATTCGGCTTTGAGTTCGCTCCACTCATCCGCCAGCTGATCGATGACATCATCGGCCGCCATGCCGGTTTGGGCGGCTTCCAGAATCGTCTCGCTGACGGTGTTGGCGAAGGGCCCCCACCACAGCGTATAGCGCGGCAGTTCGTTGACGCGCATGCTCTGCTCAACGATGGCATCGTAGCCCTGGATGGCGCCGGCTTCATTCAGCGCGCTGGAAATCGAGCGCCGCGACGGATACAGCCCGAAGGCATTGTAGATATCGGTCATGTTCTGATCGCCGACATACCACTTGATGAATTCCCAAGCCGCTTCCTGATTTTCCGAATCGACTGAAATGCCGATGCCGGCCGGGAAGCTCCAGGTATTGCCGATTTCGGGCAGCACCATGTATTCGACATTGGGCGCCTGCTGTGAACGTTCGGGGTTGTTGGCCACGGCGACCGAACCTTGCCAGGCCTGATGGAAGACGCCGACGCCGCTCCAGAACAGCGCGTGCTGATTGATGGAGCCAGCCAGGATTTCGGGGCTGATGAGTTCATCTTCAAAGAAGCCCAGCAGCATCGTCATGGCCTCGCGTCCCTTGGAGCCTTCATCGGCGAAGACCGGGTTGAGGTCGGCGTCGAACATCGGGTCGCCCATTGACAGGGCCATCAGCCACCATGACCAGGAAATGGCGCCCATCGCAATCGGATGATCGTCGATGCCGGACTCGCGGACAGCGAGGGCCATCTCTTGCAGTTCGGCCCAAGTGGTCGGCGGCGCGTCAAAGCCGGCTTCGGACAGACTGGCGCTGTTGTAATCCATCATCACCAGCTGAAGATAGGTGGGGATGGCATAGACGTCGCCGTCAATCGTCCAGAAATCCATCTTTTCAAAATCGTCCAAATCCAGGTCGCCCATCGCTATCAAGTCGTTCAATGGCATCATATTGCCGGTGGCGACGATATTGGAGGGCGCTTCTTCGGTCAGGAAGATCACATCGGCCGGGGCTGTTCCTGTGGCCGCCGCCACTTGAACTCGACTGAAGAGGTCAGCCGTCTGCACCGATTGAATCTCGACGGCGATGCCGGTCTCGTCGGTGAATGCCTGCAATGCTTCTTCACTGGGCGGGACGCCCCAAGGCGGCGCCAGGAACGAAATGGTCGTATCCTGCGCCTGAACCGCGAAGCCCATGCACAGCGCAAGCAGCAGCAAAACGGTCATTCCGCGTTTGAAAAACTTCATCGTCTGTTTCTCCCAAAATAAGCTAATCCGTCAAAGAACTGAAAACCTGCGGCAACCTATCAATAATCGCTCCTCTCGCGGCTTAGGGTAAAATTCAACTGCCTGAAATGATAAGCCAAAGATGGAGAAATGTCAATTTTATCGAAAGTCAACAATGTCAGAAGCGACTTGTCATGACGCATCCGCCGCGTTATACTTAAAGCATCGCCGCAACTATAATTGGAAAGTCGCGTTTTGAGGGACGTTTTGACCGTAATAGACGAACGTTTTGACCGCATAGACGAACGTTTTGACCGCATGGACGAACACTTTGACCGCATAGACGAACGTTTTGACCGCGTGGACGACCGCTTTGACCGCGTGGAAGAGGGTTTGAGTCAGCCGCAGGGTGATGGGCAAAGCGACCCTTGCATAATGACGCAAACCGTGTATAATAACTAAGAATCATGTTTTGCGGGCCGTTAGCTCAACTGGCAGAGCGCCTCGTTGACGTCGAGGAGGTTACAGGTTCGAGTCCTGTACAGCCCAAAGCTACAGCGCAAGTGTTTTGACGCCTTCCCGCGCATCCTGCAATCGTTTATGCCATTCTATTTCACGCGGCGCGATGTCGGCGGCGGCGCCAACGGTTTCCAATGTAAATGAAGCCGCGGCGGCCGCGTAACAGCCAGCCTGGATCAGATTTTGTCGGCGGGCCCAGCCAACGATGAATCCGCCGCAGTAAGCATTGCCAGCGCCGGTCTGGTCGACGATTGCATCAACCGACAGCGGCGGGACAGCATAGGCGCGGTCATCGCCCTGTTCGGCAAGCAGCGAACCCCGCTCGCCCATCCGCAGCGCCGCCACGCGCACGCCGTCAGCCAGCATCCGCCGCAGGATTTCCAATTCATCGTCGATGCCATAGACGGTCTGCGCTTCCAGCAGGTTGGGCGATACAATATCGGCGTGGGGGATGCCTTGCAGAAAACCCTGATAATCACCGGCCATCATCAACGCGCGCAGCGGTTCCCACAGCAGGACAGCCTGCGGGAAACGTTTGCGCCAGCCTTGGACATACTGCGGCCCGCGCAGCAGGGTGATCCCCTTTGCCGCGGTGAAGGGAATGTCAGGGCTGTCGGCCAGCGGTTCAAACTGAAACGGCTCGACGACATCGACGCGGAAGACTTCGCTGCGTTTGCCGTCCCATTCAAAAATCTGCCAGCCGCGCAGCTGTTTATGCGCCGACCAAACCAGGCCCGAGGTGTCAAAGCGGCGTGCAAGCCGAGCGCGAATATCTGAGGGCAGGTCTTTCCCGACCAGCGCGATCAGCGCCGGCCTTTCGCCCGCCAGCGCCATGCCGCAGGCCGCGTGCGTGCCGCCGCCGCCAAGAACGCCCATATCGGCGCGGCCGTCGGGATAGACAATATCATCGATGATAACGCTGCCGACGGCGATGAAGTCGGTCATCATCGCCGCAGTTCTTTGATGATGTGGCTGGAACGGATGCGGCTGGCGCCATCAGCCCAATCCACAGTGCGCCCGCCTTCAAAATTGCGAAAATAGCTGGCGGCGATGGACTTGGCGCGGGCGGCGGCCAGCAGTTCGCCGGGAATGCTGTAGACGATAGACGCGTAACGTTCGGGGATTGGGCGCGGAATGGGCAGGACGACATCGACATATTGGCTGATTTCAGCGGCATCTAACGTAGAGACTAGGGCTGTCGGGCGGCCAATGCTTTGGGCGGCGCGGGCGATTTCGGCCATGCGGTCGGCATCGAATTGATTGGCGGAAAGCAAAATCAAGGGAATATCGGCATCGGCGGCAAAGTATTGCAGATGCGACCATTCTTCGGTTTCCTGCGCCAGGGCTGGGTCGCCGCTGGCCTCCAGCAGTTTGGCGGCGCTGAACATCGCCGCGCCATACAGCGGGCCGGCGCCGACAAATTCAAATTGCGCCGCGCCGCGCCAGTTTTGCGCCAGTTCATTGACAATCGGCTCACAGCTGCGGATGGTCGCTTCGATGACATCGGCCAATTCGGCGATCTGTTTCCGTTCGGCATCGGCGGCGGCCGTGGTCAGCGCGCCGCGCGCTTCGCCAATCCGCAAGGCGGCCATCAGCAAAGCGATCTGCGATGCCAGATACGAACGGATCCCCGGCACGACCATGCCGCGCATCTCGTCGGGCAGCGGCGGCACAAAGGTTTCAAATACCTTGTGGGCAGTTTGACCGAGAGGGCCGCCCGGGTTGCCGGTGAGCGCGACGGTGACGGCGCCAGCCTGACGCGCCATCGCCAGTGCTTCAATGGTGCGACTGACGACGCCCGATACCGATACGCCGATGACGAGATTGGTGTTTGGGCCGGTGTTCGGCAGAAAACCGGCGACATAGCGGCTGAAGGTCAGCGAGCTTAGCGCCTGCGTCGGCGTTTTCGCCAGTTGATGAAAAGCCAGTTCAGCCCCCACCGGCGCATGGTGGCTGTCGCCGCAGCCGACCAGATAGATGCGCTTGACCGAAGCGCAGGTGGCGAAGTCAAAGGCTTGGCGGGCGGCGGCGTCAAAGGGCTGGGCAATGGCGCCGACCAGCGCCGGCAAGGTGTCAATCTGCTGGTGCATGGGTGAGCGTTCGGTCATCGGTTCTTTCCTTTATCCGTTCCCTTCCAGTATATGCGAGACAAAGGCGGTTATCCAGTGAACAGCCGATGCCATATCGTCAAGCGCCGCCTGCTCTTCGGTGGTGTGTGCGTTGGCCAGCGGAACGCCAATCAAAGCCAGACAGCGCGACCACAAACTAAACAGCATATCATCGCTGCGGGAGACGTAACCATAGTTGAGCCGAACTGTGCCCGGCCGCCGCTGGTTGACCGCCTTGGCCAGCGACTCGGCCCTGGATTGATAGTCCAAAGGCGCGACCGAACCTCGTCCGCGCCCGGAAACAAAAGCATGAGATGCGCCAACGCCGGGAACATGACCGGCGGCGCTGTCCACATTGTGAGCGTCGATGTTGATGAATCCCAATCGGGGCGGGGGAATGGCATGGGCCAGACGGGCGGCGCCCTGCCCGAACAGGCCGCTGGGAGGGCCCTCTTCCTGGTCGGTGAACGCAATCAGGATTTTCTGCCGCCGGCTGGCGATGTCAGCGGCAAATGAAGCCAGCGCGCCGGCTGATAATAAGGCCAGCAAAACCCCGACGGCATTGTCCAGGCCAGCGCCGATGATATGATTGCCGCGCCGCTGTGGAATCGCATCCATCAAAACTGTGTCGCCCCAGCGCAAAGCGCCGCTTTCTGCCTGGAAACGGATGCGATGGCCGCGGTCGATTTTCTTGATGTGCATTTTGCCCCGCGCCGCGACGGTCATCCGCCCGTCTTGACAGCGGACTGCTTGGGCATCGCTGACATAGTCGCCGCCGGGGATGCGGATGGCGCAGAGCGGATACAGCGCGCCATCTTCCAGCGACAGCACGCGGAACGAGGGACGGTCCATGTGCGCCGTAATCACCAGGTCAGTTTCGGGCTGATCGGCGCCAATTTCGATTGCCAGACCGCCGGCTGAACCGATGCGCGGGTCGGATGACAGCGAAAGACCCAATTCGTCCGCCACCGCCCCGATGCTTTCACCCACAGCACCGGGCAGATGACAGCCGCTTGACGGCGCCGGCGATGCCAGCAGACGCAGCAGCCGCGCGAAGATATCATCGGCGCTGTGGTCAATGGATGCCAGCATCGCCTGCGTCATGGCCGAAATCATCAAGCTGATTCTCCATCCTCATATCTTGTCCGCCAGTATAACACGGAGAAGCCGCCGAACCGAGAGATTGCGTGCAAACATCAGAAACATGGTATAATAACTGTGTCTATATGGTCCTTATGGGTGTAACGCTGTCTAATTATTTAGGAGGCGGTCATCGTGGACATGATGATGATATTAACAAACTTCTGGATTGTCAGTCTGACAGTCGTCGCGGTCATTAGCATAGCAATGATTCTGCGAAGTCAGTTAGAACCCTTGCCGGCGCTGCTGTGGCTGGCTTGGAGTGTACTGGTTCCCTTTGGCGGACTTTGCACGATGATCTATCTTAGTCGCCGGTCGAGGAATGCTGCTATACGCCATAAACAGTAAGGCCGAAGCTCGCCCGGCAGTTTGAATTGAGCAAATCTCGTTACCGAACAGCGACTAATGTGCTAAAATGCTTGTCGGCGCGGTATCGGTATCGAGAGGTCAGCGACTTGCAGCGACTGGTTTCATTGGCGCGGCTGCCACTGTATTGGCTTATGCCCTTGGCATTCTTTCTCGTTGGCTTGGTCTACTGGTATGCCGTGCCGAACTTCGAGGCATCGGACACCGTTCAGCATATAGGCATGATCAAGTGGATCGCTGAACATGGCGCGCTGCCGCTGCAATCAGCCGACCACGAGAACTTGTACGGGCAGGAAGCGAGCCAGCCGCCGCTCTATTATTTGCTGATGGCGGCGGTCTGGAATGCTTTTGACACAACGGACTTCGAGGCGCGTTATCTGCCGTCCCCTTTCACGGTGGTCGGGATCCCCTCGCGGCTGGGCAATCGCAATCTGGTCATCTACAAGCAGGTCTATCCGCCGGATTTAAGCGGCTCGTCGCTGGCGCTTTATGTCATTCGCCTGCTGGGTTTGGGCATGGGCGCGGTGACGGTTGGCGCGGGTGTTCAGGCGGCGCGGACAGTCTTGCCCGACAGACGCGGCTTGGCGCTGCTGGCGGCGTCGCTGACCGCTTTTAATCCCCAGTTCCTTTTCATCAGCGCATCGGTGAGCAATGACAATCTCGTGAATATGCTGGCGGCGCTGATCACCTGGCAAATGCTGCTGATGCTGCGCGATGGCTTTCAAAAGCGGCGCAGCCTGCTGCTGGGGATGCTGGTCGCGCTGGCGGCCTTGACCAAACTAAACGGCTTGGTCCTGGGATTGCTGGTGACGCTGGCCGGCGCCTGGCTGATGTTTCGACAGGGCGACCGGCGCGGATTCATGTTCCTGGTCGGCGCGATGCTGGCTTTTGGGCTGATTATGGCTGGCTGGTGGTATGGCCGCAATTTGCTGCTCTACGGCGAGCTTTTCGGCACAGCGACCATGCTGGATTACTTCGGGCGGCGCTCAATTTCCCTGCTACGGCTCTTTCTCGAGGAATTCGAGGGCTTGCGCGTCAGTTACTGGGCCGTCTTTGGCGCGTTTAATATCGTGGCGCATGATGCCTTCTATCGGATAATGGATGGGCTGGCGTTGATTGCGGCTGGCGGTGTTGTAGTCTTTGCGGCGCGGAACAGACGGTCGCGGGACCTGATGCCCGCAATCGTATTTCTCGCTATGCCGCTGGCGCTGGGCGCGGCGATGCTGATGTGGTGGAGCGCTCAGACCTGGGCGAGCACGGGAAGGCTGCTTTTCCCTTATATCACATCGGCGAGCTTCCTGCTGGCGCTGGGTTTGAGCGTCTGGCGGATTCCCCCACTCGCCGTTGTTTTGCCTCTGCTGGCCTTCAGTGCGCTTGCGCCCTTCATTTATATCATGCCTAATTATGATCATCCGCCCGCGGTGGCGCAGCCTCCTGAAACGGCGACGCCCGTCAATGTGCAGTGGGAAGATATTCGCCTAACCGCTTATGAAATTCCGCCGCGGCGCCAGTGGGCCGCGGGCGAGCAGATCCCGCTTGCTTTTTACTGGCGTTCACAGGCGCATTCGCCGCTGGCTTATGCGCTGGTGTTGAGCTTGCTGGATTCGCAAGGGCAGGCGCTCGCGCGCTTTGAGTCCTGGCCCGGCTGGGGAACAATGCCGCATCCGTGGATGAGACTCGATACCGATTACCAGGACGATTATGTGATGCGGATTCCGTCGGATGCGGCCGACACATCCGAATTGCAGCTTGAGATTCGCTGGTATGTCTTTCCTGATGGTCCGGAGCTGACGGCGGCGCTGGAGACGGGCGAAACGCTGGAGGGCTGGCGGCTGTCCTTGGGCAGTCTTGCCAGCGGCTAACCCGCAAAGAAACAAAGTCTTTTACCACCGAGAAAACAGCCGGCGCAGAGATTGTGTGCAAATATCAGAAACATGGGTATAATAACATTGTCGGATTGAAATCTGATTTGTGACTCATTTTACAGCTTGGAGGTTTAACATGAAAAAGGTTGTTTTTGTTTCAGTTCTGCTGCTGGCGGCGCTGTTCGCCATGGCTTTCACAGCCACAGCGCAGGATGATCCATTGAGGGTCGTATCCGTCGTCAACGGCACATTGGGGGACAAATCGTTCTTCGATAGCGCCCAGCGCGGCATGGATGCGATTGCCGATGAATACGACATCGAAATTGACACGGTCGAATTGGGCATCGACCCCGCCAACTGGGAGCCCGGCCTGCTGGATGTTATGGCCGACACCGATTCCTATGACATTCTCATCGCCGGCACCTTCCAGATGATCGATTTTCTGGCGGCCAACGCGCACAGCTACCCGGACAAGCTCTTTATGTTCTATGATGCGCCGATGCCCTACGACAATCCCGACGTCTGCGTCGAAGGCTGCGCCAACGTCTATTCGATGACCTATGCCCAAAACGAAGG
This sequence comes from Phototrophicaceae bacterium, assembly GCA_965243515.1. Lineage (GTDB taxonomy): Bacteria > Chloroflexota > Anaerolineae > Aggregatilineales > Phototrophicaceae > UBA6055. The sequence goes on from OZ251572.1 coordinate 601,461, forward strand.
CTCATTCCTGGCTGGCGTTTATGCCGCCGCCATGTCGCAAAGCGGCATTGACGGCATGAACGACGCGCCCATTATCGGCGCCGTCGGCGGCCAGCAGATCCCCGTCATCGACGACTTCATCGTCGGCTATGAGCAGGGCGCCTGCCTGGTCAATCCCGAAAGCCAGAACATCGTCCAGTATGCCGGCAGCTGGAATGACCCAGCCCGCGGCAAGGAAATCGCCCTGGCGATGTATGAGCAGGATGCCGATATTGTCTTCCAAGTCGCCGGCGGCACCGGCGTTGGCGTCTTTGAGGCCGCCCATGAACAGGGCCACTTCGCGCTCGGCGTCGATTCGGACCAAGCGACCATCGTTGCCGAAACCGACCCCGACCAAGCCGAACGGATCCTGACCAGCATGATGAAGAACGTCGACAATTCCATCTTCCGCGCCGTCACTCTGCATCTGGAAGGTGAATTGCCCTATGGCTCGGCTGAAAGTCTCGGCATTCCCGAAGGCGGCGTTGGCCTTGCCAAGAACGAATTCTACGACGCCAGCACGCCCGACGACATCAAAGACATGGTCGCCGCCGCCGAAGAAGCGGTTGTCAGTGGCGACATCGCAGTTGTCACTGTCTTTGCCGAAGAGCCAGCCCAGGTCGGCACGGCCTGCGCTGATTTGCCGACGGCCGGCATGGACTTATCGATGATGATGATGGACGGCTAACGCTTCGCATGTCGTTTATGATCGGATTGGCCGGCCTCGCGCTGGCCAATCTTCGTTTCGTATGATGATGAGGAGCGTATGATGGAAGCGAAAGCCAGTGCCGTCTATTCCAATCGCCGCGTCATCCAAGCGCCAGCCATTGACCTGCATCCTCCCCTGCGCCCAAACGAACGTCTCAAAATGGAGGGCCTGCATTTCCTGTCCTTACTGCCGCCGAACAGCATCCCCGTCGCCTTTCTTGACCCGCAGTACCGCGGCGTTTTGGATAAGCTGTCCTATGGCAATGAAGGCCAGAACCGCGGCAAACGCCGAAGCGCGCTGATGCAAATGGATGAAAAGAAAATCGCCCAGTTCGCGCAAGGCATCGACAAAGCGCTGATACCCTCCGGGCATTTATTTTTGTGGATGGACAAGTTTCATCTCTGCCAAGGATTCAAATCGTGGCTGGATGGCACGCGGCTGGATGTCGTCGACCTGATTGTATGGGACAAGGGAAGGTTTGGCATGGGCTATCGCTCGCGGCGCGTGAGTGAATACTGCGCCATATTGCAAAAGCGGCCCCGACGCGCCAAAGGTGTCTGGAAAATCCATAATATCCCGGACGTCTGGCGCGAAAAAACGTCACCCAAAGCGCATCCTCACCAAAAGCCGATAGACCTGCAAGCCGAACTCATTGCCGCCGTCAGCGACGAAGGCGATTATGTGATTGACCCAGCGGCGGGTTCGTTTTCGGTGATGGAAGCCGCGCATATAGGCGGCCGTCACTTTATCGGCTGTGATTTGGAGGGATAAAATGGCGAAAGGCCCCCATAGCTCAAGGCAATCGACTTAGAATGGCGGCAAGCATTCCAGCAAAGGCCGCCAGGCTGGCAATCCAAATAGTGGCGAACCACTTTGTCTGCGAATTGATTTTATCCCCTAGCTCTTTGCCAAGCCGTTCAATGTCCGCCTTCGTCGCGAGATGCTGATACTGTGCCTCAAGCGCGGATATTTTGCCTTCGCGGTTCATTGCCATCTCATTTCCTTTAATGTTACTGTGCCGCAATACCCTATCATAAAATCAATTATAGCATTTTTAGCATTTTGGCTGCGTTAGGTGTATAATTCCCCCAATAGAAACCTAATTGAATGGCATGGGCGGCCAAGTATGACAGCGATTATCGAAACCCAAGACATTGACAAAGTTTATCCCAACGGCGTCCGCGCCAATGAAGGCATCGACTTTTCGGTCGAACAGGGCGAGATTCACGCGCTGGTAGGCGAAAACGGCGCCGGCAAATCGACCCTGATGAAAATCCTCTACGGCCTGGAACAGCCGACCGCCGGCAGCATCCACATCCGCGGCCAGCAGATTCAGATCGCCAGCCCGCAGGACGCTATCGAACACGGCATCGGCATGGTGCATCAAAACTTCATGCTGGTCAATTCCTTCACAGTGGCGCAAAACATCATCCTCAACCGCGAAACGCGGCGCGGCCTGGCCATCGATTTTCAGCAGGCCGTCACCGATACCGCCCAGCTGTCCGAAGAATATGGGCTTTATGTCGATCCAAACGCCAAAATTGAGGATATTCCCGTCGGCATGCGCCAGCGCGTGGAAATCCTGAAAGCCCTTTACCGCGGCGCCGAAATCCTGATTCTGGATGAGCCGACCGCCGTCCTGACACCCAGCGAAACCCAAGACCTGTTCGCCGCTATCCGCAATCTGGTCGACGGCGGCAAAACCGTCATCTTCATCACCCACAAACTCAAAGAAGTCATCGCCATTTCCGACCGCGTAACGGTCATGCGCGACGCCCGCAAAATCGGCACCGTCAAGACCAGCCAAACCGACGAGCGCGAACTGGCGCGGATGATGGTCGGGCGCGAGGTGTTTATGGTCGTCGACCGTCCCAAAGTCCAGCGCGGCGCATCGGTGTTGGCCGTGCAGGATCTGACCTATGCCGATGCCAGCGGCCATCAGCTGCTCAAGCAGGTCAGCTTTCATGCCTATCAAAACGAAATTCTGGGGATCGCCGGCGTCGAGGGCAATGGCCAAACCGAACTGGCCGAAGTCCTGACCGGCCTGCGTCCACCCACCAGCGGCCAGGCCTTTATCAACGAGACGTCGATATTGGGACATGGCCCCCGTCAGGTGCGCGAGCATCAAGTCGCCCACATCCCCGAAGACCGCCTGACCAATGGCGTCGCCGTCCACTCCTCAATCGAAGACAATCTGATTATCGACCGCTACTACCGCCAGCCCTTCACGCGGCGCGGCCTGCTGAATATCCATGAAATCACCGCCAACGGCAAACGGCTGATCCAAGCGTTCAACATCATCGCCCCCAGCGGCGCCATCCCCGTCGGCGCGCTTTCCGGCGGCAATATGCAGAAAGTGGTCGTCGCCCGCGAACTGTCGTCATCGCCCAAGCTGCTCATCGCCGCCCAGCCGACCCGCGGCGTCGATATTGGCGCCATCGAATTCATCCACCAAGAACTGGTCGACCAGCGCACGCAGGGCTTGGCGATTCTGCTTATCTCGGCTGATTTGCAGGAAGTGATGAAGCTGTCCGACCGCATTATGGTCATGTACGGCGGCGAGATTGTCGGCATCTTCCCCAATGATGAAACCCTGACCGAAGAGCGCATCGGCTATTATATGCTGGGCGCCGAACGACAGCCCAAAGAGGAAATGGAGCGGTTCGCATGACCTTGATAAGAAAACATCTGCTGCTTCTGATTGGCATCTTGTCAGGCGCCGCTATCGTCTGGTTCATAACCGCCACCCTGTTTGACGGCTCCATCGACAAAATGACCGCCGCCGCCACCTGGCAGAACATCCTGCTGGTCAACGCGCTGGTCGGCATGTCGATTCTGCTGTTTGTGATTGAACTGAAAGCGCAGGCCATCCGCGTGCTGCTGACCGTTGTCGCTGCGCTGATCCTGGGCTTTTTGGTCACTTTTGTTTTTAATCTGGATGCCGCCAACCGCTTTGAGCGCGGCGAGTTTCGCGTGCAGGCCCTATCCGATTCCGCCAGCGTCGAAAATGAGGATGTCGACCTTGAATACGGCCAAAAGCGCGGCGGCGAATTTAATAAACCCAATGTCGTCGAACCCGTCAGCGAAGTCGCCTATACCTTTGCCGGGCGAGAAGGCGATGTGGTTTCGCTGCTGGCCTATGCCAAAAATCGGCGCTCCGAAGTCGACGCGCTGGTCGAGCTTCGCAATCAGGCCGGCGATGTCCTGGCCGCCAGCGACTCGGCCACCGCGCAGCAGCTTGAAACCTTTAACGATCTTGTCAGCCAAAAAGATGCCGTCATCGAAAATGTTCAGCTGCCGGCCGATGGCATCTATATTCTGTACGCCCGACCGCAGGAGGTGCCGCTGGCGACGACGCTTTCAGAGGCGATGGAGCAGTCGCGGCTGGCCTTTGAGGCCTTGCTGCTGGGCCCAATCGAGCGCGTCAATCGCTGGGGCGTCTGGATTCAAGACGCGATTACCTTGATTCTGCTGGGTTTGTCCTTTGCCATTGTGTTTCGCGCGCAGCAGTTCAGCCTCGGCGCCGAAGGCCAGCTTTATTTTGGCGCGCTGGTTTCCGGCATCATCGCCCTGAACTCGCCTCATATTCCGGGCATCCTGCTCATCCCGGTCATTATTCTGGCATCGGGAACCGCCGGCTTCATTTATGGCCTGATACCGGGCGCGCTCAAAGCCTATCTGGGCGCCAATGAACTCGTCTCAACCCTGATGCTGAATGTGATCGCCACCCGCTTTTTTGAAATGGTGCTTAATTTTCAGCTAAAGCCACCCGACGCCGGCTATGTCGCCACCGAACGTTTTGGCGAGAACGCCATTTTGCCAGTGATTGTCGAAAGCACGCAGGTAACGATTGCCGTATTTATCCTGGCGGCGGTGATTGTGATTTCATGGCTGCTGATTCGGCGCACGCCGCTGGGCTATGAGATACGAATCATCGGCTCCAATCTCAAATTTGCCGATTATGGCGGCGTCAATTCAAAGCGCACAATCATGCTGGTCATGGCCATCAGCGGCATTGTGGCTGGATTGGCCGGCATGCACCTGGCGACCGGCATTCATCGACAGCTGGTGCTGAACATCTCCTTCGCGCTGGCCTTTGAAGGCGTGGTCGTTGCCCTGCTGGCGCGGCTGAATGTGCTGGTCGTGCCATTTACCGGCCTGCTTTATGCCTATCTACGGGCCGGCGCGCAGTTCATGGAGCGCGACGCCAACGTCAGCTTTGAAGTCGTGCGGATGATCCAAGCCATCATCATCCTGCTCATCACAGCCGAAGCCTTGGTGAGCTTCTTCCAGCAGCGGCAAAAGCGCGCCGATGCCGATGACCGACCCAAGACCAAGCAAGCCGCCGCGGAGGCCAGCGATGTTTGACAATGTGATTGATGGGATCTTCAGCGCCGCCTTCCTGGCCGCCATCCTGCGCGTGACGACGCCGATTCTGCTGCCGTCGCTGGGCGCGCTCATCTCGGAAAAGGCCGGCGTCCTGAACATCGGCCTCGAAGGCATGATGCTCTCGTCGGCTTTCACCGGCGTTGTGGTCAGCGCATTCGCCCAAGACTGGTTCGGCATGGAAACCGGCCTAGTCGTGGGTCCCTGGCTGGGACTGGTTTTGGGATGTTCGGTTTCGGTGCTGATGTCCTTCATCCTGGCCCTGTTTCACCTGGATTTGAAAGGCGATCTATTCCTATCCGGTATCGCCCTCAACATACTCGGCTCATCAGCGACGGTGGCGATTATGTTTGAACTCACCGGCGACCGCGGCAACACCAGCACCCTGGCCAGCTTGCAGATGCCCTTTATTCAGCTGCCAGAGTTCATCCAGCAGATTCCACTCGTCGGCGAATTCATCTTTGGCGTGTTTAACAATCAAAGCGTGATGACTTGGGTGGCGGTGATCGCCGTCGCGCTGGTCTCTTATTTTCTGTATCGCACCCCGGCCGGCATGCACCTGCGCGCCGTGGGCGAAAACCCCGAAGCGGCCGCCTCGCTGGGCATCCACGTCAAGCGGGTTCGCTATACAGCCCTGCTTATCAGCGGCCTCTTCGCCGGGCTGGGCGGCATTCACATGAGCATGGGCTATCTCCAGCTTTTCCAGCGCGATATGACCAACGGACGCGGCTTTATCGCCCTAGTGACACCCTCGCTGGGCGGCGGCACTCCCGCCGGGACGATGGTCGCCTCATCGATATTTGGCTTCTTCGACGCGCTCGGCATCCGCATCGGCTCGCTGGAAATTCCGGCGCAGCTGCCGCAGTCCATCCCCTACTTCGCGACCGTGCTGGCTCTGGTGATTTATGCGCTCCAACGACGCATCGCCCAACGCGTCAGCGCAATGCGAACGGCTTCGGGCGCCGCCTTCGACCCTGCCTTTTGGCGCTCAATCCAGCGAATCAGCACCCTGCACATGCTCTTGATGATGGTCGCGGTCATCGGCCTGGTCACCAGCGGCAGCATCCTGGCCGCGCCGAATGGCTTTGGCGGCGCCGAAAACGCCATGCCGCTGGCCCTGCTCATCGGCCTGGTCTCGATTGCCCTCTTCGCCATGAGCCTGCCCTTTGTGACCGACATCTTTCGGATCCAAAAACGCTGGACGGCCAGCGCCCTAGTGACGACCGTATCGCTGGGCATTTACCTGTCCCTGCTTCTGGCGCTCTTCTTTGAGTTGATCCCAGCGCTCATCATCGGCCTGGCGGCCAGCGGCGCTATCTGGCTGCTTATCGGCGGGCGCGTATTGATGCGGAATAATGAATCAAAAGGTAAAATCAAATAAAGGAGGCGAAAATGAAAAGGATAAAAAGAGGACACGCGACAGCCGTCATCGCGCTGCTAATTGCCATTCTGGCCGTCATGCAAGCCATCGACTATCGCAATGCCCTGCGGTGCTATGTCAGCCAGCAGGCCGCCAAGTATCAGCAGGCGCAAGGCTTTGCCACAGCAGACGAAATCCATGACATCGTATGGGACTATACCGTCGCCGATCTGGACGGGCAGCTGTGGCGCGCCCGGCTGGATTATCTATTCCATGACATTTTCATGGGCGGCAATCGCGGCCTGCAAGTCATGGCGCAAGTGTGGAATCCCTCCGATGAGTTCTCCGACGTCTATTGCGGCGGCTACATTGAATGGACAATCTGGGACATCCGCGACGATACGACATTGGAAAGAACCTGGACTTCTTCAGGCATTGAGCGGATACATGACATAACCTTGGCCCTGCAAGCCCTGCCGCCAGAGGAATTGCGGTATTATAAAGTGTATGTGGATGAATCCTCATTCCAAGCCATCGGCGGCGATGAAATAAGCACTTGGATTCACCAGCATCGCGGAGGTCACGAAGTTGAAGTCTACGCAAAAGCCTGGCTGAATGGTGCCATTGTGCCGTCGGCCTGGGCTGGCTGGTATGCGGACTGGCAGGAGCGCTGGCAAGAACTGCAAGAAAATGAGGGTGAATGAAGCCGCGCCCCATGATGAACAAAATCCTGGGCGGCCTCTATGGCCAAGCCTTGGGCGATGCCTTTGCCATGTCGGCGCATATCCACCCCGACGATACGGCGCGGGATTTCGGCTGGCTCGATAGCTGGCAGGCCGCGCCGGCCGATCACCTTGTCCATGCTGGCTTGCCGGCCGGCCGCATCACCGACGATTCCGAACAGGCTTTCTCAATCGCTCAAGCTGTGATTGCGGCCGGCGGCGTCACCCTGGATGCGGTTGTGGCCGGACTGCTGGCTTGGTATGAGCGAGTGGACGGCGACCAGTCACCCTATGTCGGCCCCAGCACCCGACGCGGCATCCAAGCCCTCAAGCGCGGCGAAGATCCAAAGACCACCGGTCTATGGGGCGATACCAACGGCGCGCCGATGCGGATTGCCCCCATTGGCCTGCTCCATCCAGGCGATGTCACCGCGGCCGTCAGGGACACAGCGACCGTCTGCATGCCGACCCACTTCACCCAGCCGGCGGTTTCAGGCGCGGCGGCAGTGGCGGCCGCCGTGTCCATGGCCATGCTGGACGGCATTTCCCTATCGGCCGTGATTCAAGCTGGTCTGCTGGGCGCGGAACTCGGACGTCAACACGGTCGAAAATGGTTCGGCGCTTCGGTGAGCTTCAAAATCAGACAAGCGCTTGCCATTGCCCACAGCGACCAGTCCACGCAAACCCGCCTGCGCCGTTTGTATGATGAAGTCGGCGCCACGCTGAACGTCCCCGAAACCGTCGGATCGGCTTTTGGCCTGCTGGCCATGGCCGAAGGCGATCCCAAGCAAACGGCCATCCTGGCCGCCAACTTGTCAGGTGATGCCGATACGATTGCCGCCATCGCCTGCGCCATTGCCGGAACCTATGCTGGCTTTGAGGCCTTTTTGGATGAGGATATTGCCGCGCTGGAAAATGATCCCGTTTTTCGCGCCTATGATGTGCGCGGGATCGCTCAAGGCCTGGCGGCTCTCATCAGGAAAGCGGCCACCGATGAGTAAGCGCATGGTATCGATTGGCGATTTGGTCGTCGATCTGCTGATGGAAGCGCGTTTGCCGCTGGCCGCCGATGACCACCAAATGTCGCCCGCGCTGAAATATGAAGCCGGCGGCGCGTGCAGCACCATCCTGGCCGCCCGCAATATGGGATTGGGTGCGGCGGCCCTGGGCGCGGTCGGCAATGACTGGCAGGGACAGTTAATCCGCGAAATTCTGCGCGGCGCCGACGTCGACATCTCGGCGCTGGAATCATCAGCCAGCGGCGCCACAACGACCGTGCTGACCCTCACTGACCGGCGGCAGGGCGGCCATGTCTTCCTCGGCCACTATGGCCAAGGCCCGTCCATTCCCTTGACCGAAAAGGCCCGCCGTTTGCTGATGACGGCCGATGCTCTGTTCATATCCGGCTACAGCTTGGTCGACGACCGCCTGCGGCCCTTAGTCGAGAGCGTCCTCGATTTTTTGGAAGACCATAAACGCCCGCTGTATGTGGATGTGGGGCCTCTTATGGGGCAGCTGAACTCGGCGCGGCTGGAACGGATTCTGCGCCTGACCGATACCCTGCTGCTGACCGAAGCCGAAATCCCCCTTGTCACCGCCGGCGAGACAGGACGAGAGGCCGTCCGCCGCCTCATCCGCCAGTTCCCGCGCCTGCTGATGGTCATTAAACGGGCCGCCCGCGGCTGTTATCTGCTGACGCAAAAGGGCGAGATAACCTGCGCTGGTTACCGTGTGCCGCTAGTAGACGCGGTCGGCGCCGGCGATGCCTTTGCGGCCGCTTTGATGTGGGCGCGCCTCAACCGATTTTCACTGGAAGACTGCGGCAAAATCGCCAATGCTATGGGCGCGGCCAGCGTGCGGAAAATCGGCGCCGGACGAAACGTCCCCAGCCGCGCCGAAGTTCAAGCTATCTTAGATGCTAATCGCGTTGGGATAAAATTATGCTAACCATTGTGCCTATCGAAACCCCGCCCGGCGATGCCCTGGTCGATGTTACCGAATCGATACAGCAGGCCGTCAGCGAAAGCGGTATTCAGGAAGGGCTGTGCGCGGTGATCGTCCCGCATACCACCGCCGCCGTCACCGTCAATTCAGCTTTGGACGCCGCCACGCCCGAAGATATCTTGGCCGACATCAAACGGCTGGTGCCGACGCGAATCGACTTTATTCATCAGTATGACACGCCGGCCGACGCCGCCGGACATATCAAAGCCGCGCTGATTGGCCACAGCGTCCTGCTGGCGATTCACGAGGGAAAGCTGCTGCTGGGCGGTTCGCAGAGCATCCTGTTTTATGAATTTGACGGCCCGCGCCGCCGCCATATTCAAGTCAAAATGATGCGAGGATGAGCCATGCCGCGAAAAATCATCATAGACACCGACCCTGGCGTCGATGACGCTATGGCGATATTCTTTGCCCTGTGTTCGCCAGAGCTTGAAGTCATCGGCCTGACGACCATTTTCGGCAATGTGCATACCGACCTGGCGACCCAAAACGCGCTGCGGCTGCTGGAAATTGCCGGGCGCAGTTCCATTCCAGTCGCCCAGGGCGCGGCTCATCCGCTCACCCAGCCCTTTGAAGGCGCGGTGCCTGATGTGCATGGCGAAGACGGACAGGGCAATATCTTTCTGCCAGCGCCGAAACATACGCCGATTGACTTGCGCGCGGCGGCGTTCATCGTCGAAACACTGCGGACGCATCCCGGCGAAATCACCCTGGCGCCAATCGGCCCGCTGACCAATATCGCCCTGGCCTTGCGACTGGAGCCGCGCATCGCCGACTGGGTCGACGAAGTCGTTCTGATGGGCGGCAATGCCTTGACGCCGGGCAATGCCAGTCCAGCCGCCGAAGCCAACATCCGCAACGACCCCGAAGCCGCCGATCTTGTTTTTGGCGCCGATTGGCGGGTAACGATGGTCGGATTGGATGTCACCCTCAAGGTTCACATGACCCCAGCCGACATCGCCGCCTATGCTGAACACAGCAATCCGATGTCAGCGCATATCACCCGCATTCTGCCGCATTATCGGAGCTACTTTGAATCGAACTATGATGCCGAAGGAATTTTTGTCCACGATTCCAGCGCCATCGCCTATCTGATTGACCCATCGCTGTTCAAAACCGAACAGTGGCCCATCCGCGTCGGCACTGCCGGCCTAGGGCGCGGCAAAACCTGGCCGGCCTGGGGCAAACGTCTGCCGCCGCCCTGGCAGAATCGACCGGCGGTCAACGTCTGCGTCGATGTGGATGGCGCGCGGCTGGTGCAAATGGAAACCGAGCGTCTGCGCGATGCCTGATGAAATTCGGTCACTTTGAAGATTGACAGTCATTTATATTAAGGAGAGACGAAATGCCACTTATCAATTATCCCAAACGGCTTAGCGGCTGGGAAGAGAACATCCATCGCTGGGCTATGCTCAAAGCCGAATACGGCGCCAGCGGCCTGCAAGACAAGCTGTCCGAAATCGAGACCCTGCTGCAATCCAAGCTGAACGAACTGGCGGCGCTGCCCGAAGATGAGACCGTGACACAAACCGAACCGAATGACCTGGCGGCGATCCAGGCTTTGCGGCCGCCAGGCGAACGCCGTTACTGGTCGACGTTGCCGGCCGATTATACCCAGCGAGTCGAAGGCGCGTTTATCGGACGCTGCGCTGGCTGCACGCTCGGCTCTATCGTCGAAGGCTGGGCGCCCGACAGAATGGAACGCTGGGCGGCTTATCTTGGCGATGAATACCCGCTCGTCGATTATTGGAGTCAGGCCGAACAGCCGCACGAATTCAAATACCAAACCAGTCGGCGCAGTCACTTTACCCCGTCGGAGATGGATGGCGTTCCCACCGACGACGACATCATCTATACGCAGCTGGGCCTGATCATCCTTGAGGAATATGGACTCGACTTCAGCATCGAGGACGTCGGCGCCGCCTGGGTAAAATATCTACCCTTTGCGTTCACGGCCGAAGGCATCGCCCTGAACAATCTGCGGGAAGGTGTGCCGCCGCGCCAGGCCGCCATCGTCGATAACCCCTGCGAACAGTACATCGGCGCCGATATTCGCTGTGATCCTTGGGGCTATGCCGCGCCGGGCTATCCCGAAAAAGCGGCCGAATTCGCCTACCGCGACGCTTATATCAGCCATCGCCGCAACGGCATCTACGGATCGATGTACTTTGCCGCCGCCATCGCCGCCGCCTTTGCCCTGGGTGACGTCCGCCAGGCCCTTGAGGCCGGCCTGCAGGAAATACCGGCCGACTGCCTGCTGGCGCGTGAAATTCGCTGGGCCTTGGATGCCGCCGACATCAAGGATTACCGCGCTGGCTATGCCGCCGTCGCCGAACGTCATGCCGGCATGCACAAAGTCCACGCCGTCAACAACGCCTGCCTGACCGTCTTCGGGCTGCTCATCGGCGGCGATGATTTCAGCAAGGTCATCGGGCATACTGTGGCGATGGGCTATGACAACGACTGCACCGCCGCCACCGCCGGCAGTATCTTCGGCGCCGCCTATGGCAAAGCGGCCATCCCCGAACACTGGTGGCGGAACTTCAATAACAAAGTGCATACCTACCTCTATGGCAAGCAGACCTTCGCGCTGGATGATCTGATGGAGCGGTTTGCCGTCCAAGCAGGACAGGTATTGGGTCAATGAGACGACTTCCTCTCAAAATGAGGAAAGCGGAGTTTGCTGACCCTTGATAGAATAAGTGGGGGCGTGCAGAATGCGCCCCTGCTTTGAAAATGCCTTGAAAATGACTTGACACAAGCCGCGGCTTCAGATACACTTGTCTTAACGATTAAAATGTTAGTAAGGAGCGTATCAAAATGAATACAAAATATCAGAAAAAGTTCACCCCCCCCCCCCCGTATTTTCTGATTAGGAATGTCCTGATCTGCTTCTTGTTCTTGATCGCTGTTCCCGCCCAAAGCCAAACGCCATCGCGGCTGACCAATCCCACATCAGTAAGCGCCTGCGGCCTGCCGACAACTTGGGCGCAGTTCAACGCCTCGGCAACCCTTACCACTTTCAACATGACCGCCGACTGCACCTTTAGCAGCAGTAATGTCGGGAGCGGCGCCTTTCTGTATTTTTTCGCCGGCGAGTTCACCATCAACGGCAACGGTTACAGCATCATCGGCCCCTCCAGCACCTGGACACTATACGCCCAAAATAACGGCACCGTCCTCAATCTGAACAACGTCACCATTCGGGGGAACGGTGGAACCAACGCCGTTGTCGCAGCTCAAGGCGCGCGTCTTAACGCCCGCCGCGTCACCTTCAGAGACAATACGACTACCGGCGCTACATTGAGCTTTACCGCGAGTGAAGGCGATCTTGAGAATGTGCAGTTCTCGAACAATACCGCCACTGGAGCTGCGAGTCCAATAGTGTTGGGCAGCAACAACGCGACTGTAGTTCTAACCAACGGCACCTTCACGGAAAACACAGCCGACAATAGCATGATTCTTATGCAGGCGATAGCGAGTTTTAGCGGTAGCGGTATCACCTTCAGCGACAATGAATCCGACAGTGTAATAGTGGCCGAGGATATCAACACACGAGTCACTTTGCGTAATGTGCAGTTCCTGAACAACCGTCAGACATCCCACACCGAACAGCGCGGGAGCGCGGTTACCTCTAGAGAACAGGCCCTGGTGACCATAAACAACGGCATCTTCCGCGGAAACCGAAATGTCGCTGGCCGAACTGACGTAATCGCATCTTTTGGCGCCACAGGGTCAGAGGGCATGGTCGAACTCCAGGGCTGCATGACCTTCGCGAGCAATGTCCAGTCAGACGGCAGCACGGCGGCAAACGACTACCGCGCCTATGATAATTTGGGAATGGTCTCTTTGACGGGCCTCATCACCGACAGCAGAACCGGCGGCTGTCCGGCAAATTTCGGTTTAGGGACAAAAAAGAAGGCCAAGGAGGCAGAGCCGCAGCCAACGGCAACATCGACGCCGCGGCCGGCTTACGGCGCATCTTATGTCGCTTTGCAGACCGCAACCGGCATGACGTTTGAAGCCACCTATGGCCTGGACAGCGGCGTTCATTTTCGTCAGCTGGACGGCGCTGGGATTGGGATTCAGTCGATCATCGACGCTGGTTATCTGGCCGCTTTGGACGTTTATGGCTATGTCGAGCAGGGCGTCGAGGTTTGCTTCCCGCAGATTGGCCGGATCATTTTCTTGGATGCGCGTACCATGCCGCGGGCGATAACGCCGCTGGAATCGACTGTGGTCAATGGCATGACCTGCGCTTCGATTAGCAGTCCAGGTTCGCTGGTGCTGATGCCGAACTAAGGCTGAACGGGCCGATTCACAGGCGGATACGCAGCATCGCCGCCATAATCGCCGCCCGTTCTGGCATTGAGGGAATTTCGCCATATTCTTCGACGCTGTGGCCGCCGTCGCCGACGATGCCCATGCCGTCCAAAGTTGGAACGCCTATCGCCGCCGTGCGGTTGCCATCCGAGCCGCCGCCGGTGCTTTTCTCATGCAGCTGCAAACCCATTGACCGCGCCTGCTGCTGCGCCTGCCGAAACAGAGCCGCGATTTCGGGAGTCCGTTCCATCGGCGGAACTTGCACGCCGCCCTCGACGATGACTTCGGCTTCGGGATGAACGGCGCGCAAAGCTGTCATCTGTCGGTGAATGGCTTCCGCATTGGCGCGGGTTTTCGCCCGTATATTGACCTCAAGCCGCGCCTCGGCTGGGACGACATTGCCGCGCGTGCCGCCGCTGATGGTGCCGACGTTGGCGGTCGTGCCGATGTCATAATCAGTCATCGCCTGAATCTTGAGGACTTGATGCGCCAGTTCCTCGATAGCGTTGATGCCTTTTTCATGGTCGGCCCCAGCATGCGCCGCGCGGCCAATGGCCTTGACGATGTAACGGCTGACTCCTTTGCGGGCCGTTTTATACGCGCCATCCTGCGGCGGTTCGGTCACAAATACCACATTATGCCGCCGCGCTTCAGCTTCGATGTCTTCGCCCGAAACTCGACTGCCGGTCTCCTCATCCGCATTCAGCAGATAGGTCATCGGCTGATTGGGAAACAGCTTGAGCGTCCGCAAGGCCCGCAGCGCCCATAAAGCAATGACAATGCCGCCTTTCATGTCCATCGCGCCGACGCCATACAGCCGCTCCCCCTCAATGCGCGTCGGTCGGCCAGCCACCGTCCCCACATCCCAAACCGTGTCCATGTGACTAAGAATCAGAATCCCGCCCTCGCCCGCATTCCAGCGCGCCCGCACGACATCCCCGACCTCCCGCTTGGGAATAATATCGACCGCGCCGCCCAGCCGCCGCAGCTCTTCAGCCAGCGTCCGACCCAGCGCATCCACCGAAGGCTTGTGCAGAGTGGGAGATTCAAGTTCGATAAACTTTTTTAGATCGGCGACCATATCGTTCTGATGTTCGCGCAGCCAGCGCAAAATCTGCTGATTGGCTTCGGCTTTCATCCGCTTTGTCCTTTGCATCCAGTCATTTCCAGCGAGTATAACCGCGCAGGCGAAATCAAACTAATCCTACCCGAAAACCGCTTTGGCTTTTATCATAGCCAACAGCGAAACCGACTGCCAATCCGAAAGCTCATCATCGTATGCCTGCTGCGCGCGCGCTTGTCCTTTGCCTTGTCAGCCTGCTGGCTATGCTGTCCCTACAGGCGCAAGACGACATCGATGCCATCCCCCAGCCGCGCCCGCGCCCGATGCCGACGGCGGTAATGACCCAAGCCGACCTGACGCTGGAATTCTATTTTCCGTCCATCATGCAGGGCGGCCTTGGCCTGCTTCGTCTGCAAGCTGTGGATGTTCGGCAGGCGCGCGTCCTTTTTCTGGGCGCGGAATATGACTTTTTCCAGCTTGAAGATGGCCTTTGGTATGCTTTTGCCGTCGCCAGCATGGATGCGCCGGCGCGGGATTATGACCTGACGGTGACCGTCGAGCAGAACGACGGCGACATCATTGCCTTTAATCGGAATGTCCAAGTCGAATCGGCTGGTTACATCACCCAGGATTTCAATATCCCCGGCGACCGTTCCGCTCTGGTCGACCGCCAAGTCGAGCAGGCCGAGTTCGCCAAACTGGATGCGATAACAGCCGCCGTCACACCAGAGCCGCTTTGGGACGCCGTCGGTTTCGCGCTGCCGCTGAATGCCGAGTTGAGTTCGCCCTTTGGCGCCTATCGCACCCTGAACGAGACGATGCAAACCCGTCATACTGGCTGGGACCAACGGGCGGCGGTGGGGACGCCCATCAAGGCCGTCGCCGCTGGCCTGGTCGCCTTCGCCGGGCGGCTGGATATACGCGGCAATTATGTCATGATTGATCATGGTTATGGCGTCTATTCCGGCTATGCCCATTTCTCGGAGGCGCATGTGACCCCTGGACAGCGCATCGCCGCCGGGCAGATTATCGGCATGAGCGGCAACAGCGGACGCAGCAGCGGCCCACACTTGCATTGGGAAATGGTCGTCGGCGGCGAATGGGTCGACGGCCTGGCGTTTATTGAAATGTGGCTGCCTTCCTGATGTCGGCGGCGAAAACGGCGTTCTTGTAAAATGGCAAAACGCGGTATAATGCAAAGGTGAGTTTTGGGGAGGACAAGATGCAGGAGAAAGTCAGCTTCCATCTGGTGGTGAGACGTGGGCCGCAGCCGCATCAAAGTTATGAAATCACCCAAGAGGTTACGACCCTCGGCCGCGACATCACCAACGATATTGTGATGAATGACCGCGAAACCAGCCGCCATCATCTGCGCCTGCTGCGTTCGGGCGACAGCGTCACTATAGAGGACCTGGGTTCTACCAACGGCACCTTTGCCAACGGCAAGCGAATAGCCGGCGTCACGCCGCTGCAAAATGGCGATATGATTGGGCTGGGCGAGACAGTCATCCTGGGTTTTGAAATCCGCCGCGCGCCCCAGCCAGCCGCCGATGATCTGCCGCCGCAGGAAGCCGTGACGCCGCTGCCGTCGGCCCCGACCGAACTGCCGCCGGCCGAAAGCGCCTATGCCCCCCCGCCAGTCCAGCCGCCGCAAGAGCATGGCTGGCAGACGCCGGCGCCAACGCCGACAGACCCCTACGCGCCGCCCGATGATTCGCCGCCGAACTACCCGGCCTATGCCGACGAAAAGGCAAAACCGCCGCAGCCGGGCGGCTATGGCCTGCCCCCGGCGCCGCAGCAGTATGCCGGTTATGATTATGATCCCTACGCCGTGCGCGAAGAGGACGGCGGCTCATCGCGCTGGCTGATCCTGGGCTGTTTTGTCTTTGCTGTGCTGGCCTGCGTCTGCTTCAGCATTGTCGGCCTGGTCTTGATTGATACCCTCAACCTGTGGTGCGATGTGCCGATTGTCACGCAGATCGTCAGCGCGCTGGGTTATTGCGTCCCCTGATAATGCCCGCCGTCAGTCGGGCCTGAAATATGATGTCCCGTGCGTCTGGTACAGTTCGGGATAGACGACCGCCGCGTCCAAGCCGCTTTGATCCTGCTCAAAGTATTGGATGACGGTCACAATCGGCACCGGCCACTGATGCCACATATAAGACGGCGTGCCTTCGGGAAGTTCGGGATTGTGGCTGCCATATTCAAAGTAATAGCGTCCCTGCGCCAATTCAATATCGGTGGCTTCCAGCGCGGCGGCGATGGCTTCGGCATCGGTGAATGTTCCCGCCCGCTTGATGGCATCGGCCATAATCCAAACGCTGTCATAAGCCTCCATGGCAAAGGTCGCCAGAATGTCGCCAAAATCGGCTTCGTAGCGGACGTTCAACTCGGATGCCAAGTCATTGAACAGGCTGGGGATGGTGCCAATCCGCTCAAAAGCGCAGTAATTGCCATCGGGGACGTTCGTCCAAAACTGCCCGGACTGGAAGGCGATGTGGTTGGTCACGCAGATGGTGTCGGCGGTCGGCGCGATGCCTAGTTCCGCCATTTGCTGGGTGACGTTGTAGGATGTTTCGCCGCTGATGACGAGGCGGATAGCGCCTGGCGGCTGTGGCCGCGCCTGAATCCGACTTAGGATCGGGGCAAAATCCTCTGTCCCCAGTTCAATGTACAGCGTCTCGACCTGGACGCCGGCCGCTTCCAGATGCGCGGCTTCGGCGGCGGCGGCTGGATGGCCATAATCGGTATTCTCCACAATCAGAATGACCGTCTCGACGCCAAGCGAAATCAGCCAATCGGTGACGATGCGCCCGACAATCGAACTGGGCGGCGAAATGCGGAAGATGTAATCGATGCCGCTTTCTATGCGCGCCGGCCGGCCGTCGTATTCAATGATGCCGCTGGCGCTGATGCTGTCGTTGCGCGGGTGCGAATACAGAGTCGGGATTTGATTCTCCTGCATAATGTTCATCGTCGCCAAGCCAACCGCGCTGTGATAAACGCCGATGATGCCGACAACGCCGTCTTGCAAAATCAGCCGTTCGGCAACCGCCTGCCCGCGCTCGGAAATGCCTTCGGAATCGGCCGTGATAACCTCAAGCCGATAATTCACACCGTCTATCTCGATGCCGCAGTCAGCGTTAATATCGGCCGCCGCCTGCTCAAAGCCCCACGCCATGGCGACGCCGCCGACGGTCGCGCCCGGCGCCGAAAGCGGCACAATGCCGCCCAGCGAAATCGTCTCGTCGGCAAATTCGCAGTGTTCATCGGCCTGAATTATGCTTATCGGCATAAGCGCCATCATCACAAACACGGCAACAGCAATGATAACTGCTGGCTTTCCGATCATATCGTTTATCCTCGCCTGTTATCTGTTTTCAATCGGCGATAATCATAAGCCAATGAACGGTAAATTGCAAGATGCAGAAAACAAGATACCCTCATATTCCCGCCGACTGTCCGTTTATCGTTATAAAATCCCAACCCGCGAACAGAAGGTCGCCTTTTGCCGCCCGTTCCATGCTAGCTTGTCTTAAAACAGGGCAAAGGAGCATCCATGTTTCATTGGCTAAGCAACTGGTTCAGAACGCGGCGGCATCGGCTGCGGCCCCAGGCGCCGCATATTGAAAGCGCAGCCGCGCACAGCAGTTTTCATCTGCCGCCCGCCCTTGATGTGCATTCGGCGCGGATTTATGAGGCTTCGCCTTGGGTCTATATCGCCATCAATCGCATTGCCGAAGCCGGCGCTTTGGTGCCGCTGCGGGTGTTTCGATTGGAAGGCGAGGCGCAGGTCGGCATCGACAATCACCCCGTCGAGCAGCTGTTCCGCAATCCCAATCCGCTGACCAGCTGCTTTGAACTCTTTGAGCAGACCTTGGGTTCGCTGGAACTGAACGGCAATGCTTATTGGTTTCTCGCCGGCGATTCGCGCGGGATGCCGCGTGAAATCTGGGCATTGCGCCCCGACCGCATAACGATTGTGCCGCACAAAACGCGGGTGGTGGGCGGTTATCTGTACCAGATCGACGGGCAGATTATTCCACTGGACGCCATTGAGGTCATTCATTTTCGGCGCTGGCATCCGGGCAATGATTATTATGGACTGTCGCCGATCTCGGCCGCCCGCAG
Organism: Phototrophicaceae bacterium; assembly: GCA_965243515.1. Taxonomy (GTDB): domain Bacteria; phylum Chloroflexota; class Anaerolineae; order Aggregatilineales; family Phototrophicaceae; genus UBA6055. Next base: position 620,177 of record OZ251572.1, read on the forward strand.
CGCTGTCCTTAGCGACAAGCACATGTCCGACTGGAATCGCAATGCCTTCGGCAAAGACCAAGCTGTGCCGGCCGGCATCGTCAACATCGAGGACTTCATCTCCGACAGTGATTTTGAGCGCATCAAACGCGAATGGCGCAGCAATTATGGCGGCCCCGACCGCAAAACCGCCTTTCTGCGCGGCAGGGCGGTCACATGGCAGAACATCGGCCTGACGCACAGCGAGCTTGACTTCTTGCAGGGACGGCGGGCGCAGCGCGACGAAATCCTGAACATCTTCGGCATACCGGTCGGGCTGGTCAGCGAAAACGCCACCGAAGCCAATGCCAAGGTTGCCGAACGGCTGTTTGTCGAGCGCACGCTGTATCCCAAGCTGGTGCGGCTCGCCCAGAAAATCAGCCAGGAACTGCTGCCCTTTTATGGCGGCGATCTCATTGCCGAATACGACGACATTCGCCCGACTGACACGCAGGCGCGGCTGGATGAAATTCGCGCCGCCTATCCTCTGTTGAGCATCAACGAACTGCGCGCCAATTATTATCAGCTGCCGCCGGTGGCCTGGGGCGATGTGGCTGTGGGAATGACGCGTCCAGCAGGCGCGGCGGAATAGGCTAATTGTTTGATGGAAAGAGCTTGTTGATTTCCTCGAACATCTTTTCGAAACGATTCAGCGTTTCATCACTGAAGTATTCAGCATCAACACCTTGCTTAGCTAGTTCGCTTGCAGGCTGGTAGTGATTGAAGGGTTCGCCGAGATGCTTTTGAATTTGTTGGACAATGCGCTTTTCGCTGTTATTCAAATCTGTCAAATTTATGTTGTTGGGATACTTATCAAACGACTGGTTAAACAATTTTAGATATTCGTCTTTATTGAACAAATCTTCCAGATCTGCTTTATTCCCGCCATTACCAGCAAACTCATCAAAGAAACGTATATTCTTCCCCCGGATAATCTTCTGCTTAACTAAGTCACCAACCCTTGCCTTGCCTTTTTGGTCAGTAAACGTATCCAAGAGACAGACAATGTTAAGTTCTTGTCCGCGTAACAAGGAGATAAAGGTTGCTACTTTGTCCAAGCCACCGACAGGCACAAGTGTAATATCCTCACGAAGAGCAGTTCGATTTGTTTCTTCGAGAATCGAAGACAATACTTGCAAATAAACGAGGTCAGATGGCCCTTCAATCAATAGATTATTCTTGGTGATGAATAGATTCTGGGCAAGAGTGTATCCAAGAGCGGCTTGCAGGGGGAAAAGTGTATCAGGGTCTTTTTCTTGAATACTTTCTGATATTTTGGTTCCGCTATCTGTCTCTAGAACAGTTCTCACTCTGTGAAGCTTGTCAGAATCAATCATGAAGGGCGAATGTGTTGTGTAAATGAGTTGATAATCCTCTGCGAGTTTTTCGATGAATCGCATCAAGTCGGCTTGCGCTGAAGCGTGGAGATTCAGACCGGGTTCATCCAAAAGCAGAATATACTGATTATCTTTCTCTTCTTGAATCCTGCTAAACCATACCAGAAAAGAGAAAAACCAGTTGAAACCTCTACTGCGGCTACCCAGAGGCAAAGACATGAGATATTTGTTGTTATACACCCGAATCTTTAGAATTGGATCTTGATAATTATTGCTTGCTTGCCGCTCAATATCAAACTGAACTTGGAGATTCGTATTGGTTTTCCAATACTCAAAAAGTTCTAAAGTAATTTCATTGCTAGTGGCTTCGAGTTGCGACTTATATGTTTCGTAGTCTTGATTTTGCAGAAGTTCTTTTGTGTCTATTAGTGCTAATTCAAAAAGTGCCTTAACGGTTTTCAATTTATTACTTTCGAGTTGGCCGTTCTCAACTTGACGGACATTAACTTCGGATGGGAGTTCGTAGTAATGGTTGTAGAACAGAAGTTTTGGAAGGTAAGGTTCAATCCATTTGCTGACTACATATTCATGAAGTGATGCCTCAAGGCCCTGTCCATTTGCAAAATAAATTTTGATTCTATCTAGGAATTCTCGCTGACTTTCACTTTGATATTTTTCACGAAGATTATCGAAATCCTGTCGAGATGCCACATTTCTTGTCTCGTCCTCGAACGCCTTATCAAAGGTATGTTGTCCCAACTTGTAATCGAAAAAGCCCGATATACTTACGTCGAAAGCCACATGAACATCATGAAGGTTACGGTAGCTGCGTGAATGCGTTATTTCAGTAGCACTGAATGTTTGCGGGCCTACGTCCTCTTGAATCTGTTGTAAGTGTAGCTTTGACAAGGTATAAGTACATCGTATCACTCTTACATCTTCTTGACGTCTCTTAAATTTCGTGACCCATTTCCTAGGATAATCATGAGTGACGTCAAATTGCTCGCCGTGATAGTCATTACTTTTTGTGATTGCCTCAAGAATCGCGGTTTTACCTGACTCGTTCTTGCCGACAAGCACCGTAACATTAGGATCGACCTCGAAACTCTGCTCGGTCTCAATGCACTTGTACTTGTTGATGGTTACTTGCTTAAGCGTCATCATCATCTATAGCCCTTTCACACATTATTTCACAGTCATTTTCATGCGGGTAAATTGCCCTGTGCAACATCATTATTGTAACACAAAACAATCGCTACAGGGCAGAGACAAATTAAAAAGGGAAAACAACCATCCGCGCGTCAGCTAGGACGAGTTCTCATATCAAGCCCTTCTGCGCCTTGCCCTCGGCGCTGACCGATGTCGGATTGTAACGTTCAGCCCGGCGATGCGCGCCATACTGCGGCGGCATATCGACCGACGCGCCGCCAAACAAATCGCCAATCGTCAGAATTTGCAGCCGGCGGTATCGCCGGCCCCAGCGCGGCGATTCATAATAACCGGCCGCAAGCGCCTCTTTGCTCATCGCCGCCGTCGGCTTTTCCAAGGTGATGAAGACACCGATGACCGCCTTTTCGCGCTCGACTGTGCCTTTCAGATCGCGGATGTCGCCCGATTTGACCGCCCCCGACTTGACCTGCACAATCACCGTTTGCGGCTTTTTGCGGCCTTTGTCATCCTCGTCAAAGAAGCTGATGATGCCGTCGATGCCCTTGTCTGCGCCTTTTCTGCCGCGCCGCGAACCCGCCGTTCCGCCAACCGGCTTGGCCCGCAGCAGCGACAAGGCCCACCATTCAAACTGATAACGGCCGTCATTGGCTGAATCCTGCGCCAAGGCCCGCGCGCCTTCGACCGTCGTCGGCTCGCCAATGACCTCATAATCTTTCCCTGAAACCAACTTGAACATATCCGCCAGCCGATATTTTTGCAGGGAAATTGCCAAATGCGTAATGTCAACGCCAATCCAGCGCCGATTGAGCTTGTGGGCGGCGGCAATCGCGGTGCCACAGCCACAGAAGGGATCGAGTACGATGTCGCCTTTGCGGCTTGATGCAAGGATGATCCGTTCCAGTAATTTTAAGGGTTTCTGCGTAGGGTAGCTAAGACGTTCCTTCCCGCCAGCGTGTCCGATTGATGGTATATCATGCCAAACATCATGCAGCTGTTTGCGGCGGTACACTCGACCTTGAGTATCAGAACGCAAAAAATGCTTGACGCGCAGCTTTCCTGATTTTGTCCGTCGAATACGTCCTTCTTGGTCAAGACGTTCAATGCTTTGGTCTGTATAGTCACCAGGGGGCGTATCATAAAAATAGCGACCTTCATCATCCTGTTTGTATTTTTTCAACTCCAAGTCGGTCAGCGTACTTTCGGGAATGATATTTGCTTCATCGGCGAAAAATGCCACGGTTTTGGAATATCGAAAGATCGTGTCATGCTTAGCGCCGAAGTTCCGTTTGCTTGGTCTTTGCGGCCCGTCATAATGCCAAATAATCTCATTCCTATAATTTTCAGTTCCGAAGATCGTATCAAGTACGATTTTGAGATAGTGGCTGGCGGTCGGGTCGCAATGCAGATACAGGCTGCCGGTCGGCTTCAGCACGCGATGCAGTTCGACCAGCCGCGCCGTCATCATCACCAGATAAGCCATCATCTGATTGCGCTGAATGAGGTTCATCAACGCTTCAACCGCGGTCGAAACCTGGCTTGGCGCGTGGATAATCAAATCGTCATAGGTCGCCTCGGCTGTTTCGCCCCAATGCCAAGTGTCATCAAAGGCGGTGATCTGCGCTGGGCTGTCGGCGCCGCCTTCCGATTTGAACAGCACATTGTAATTGCGATTGCTGTTGAAAGGCGGGTCAAGGTAAATCAGGTCGACGTAGTCATCGGGAAAGTATTCGCGGCTGCGGAGGACGTCGAGATTGTCGCCATAATAGAGTCGGTTTTTCATGCGGCTGCGCCCCCTAAATAATCCGATTGATGCCGTCAAAGGCGGCCGTCTTATAGCATTCCGCCAGCGTCGGATAATTAAAGACTGTGTTGATGAAATAATCAACCGTGCTGCCGAAAGCCATCACCGCCTGCCCGATGTGAATCAGTTCGCTGGCGCCTTCGCCAATGATATGCACCCCCAGCAGCTTGTGATTCTCGCGGTGGAAAATCAGCTTGAGCATGCCGATGGTGTCGCCGAGGATCTGCCCGCGGGCGATCTCTTTATAATAGGCTTTGCCGACTTCGTAGGGGATGCCTTGGCGGGTCAGTTCCTCCTCGCTGGAACCCACCGTCGAGATTTCGGGGATGGCGTAGATGCCATAAGGAAACAGTTCGGGGAAGCTCTGATGCTCCATCCCGAAGGCGTGCGTCGCTGCCATGCGCCCCTGTTCCATTGAGGTCGACGCCAGGCTGGGGAATCCGATGACATCGCCGACGGCGTAAATGTTGGGAATATCCGTCTGATAGTCCTCATTGACCCGAATACGGCCGCGCTTGTCCGGCTTGATGCCAACGTTTTCCAGCCCCAGCCGCGCGGTGGCGCCCTGCCGCCCAATCGCGTACAGCGCCATTTCGGTGACGATCTCCTTGCCGCTTTCCAGGCTGGTTTTAATGCCGCTGCCATAGCGCGTCTCGCAGCGGTCAATGCTTTTGACCTGTTCCCCCAGCCGCAGTGTAACCCGCTGCTGGCGCATGTGATAGACCAGCGCATCGACAATTTCATGGTCAATAAAACCCAGCAGCCGCTCCTGCATTTCGACAACCGTCACGCGCACGCCGAGCGTGGCGAACATACAGGCGTATTCGCATCCAATCACGCCGCCGCCAACCACGGTCAGCGTCCGCGGCAGATGATCGAGCTTGAGCAGGCCGTCGCTGGTGAAGATCGTCCGGTCGTCAAAGGGGATGTGGTCGGGTTTGACAACCGTCGTCCCGGTCGCGATCATAATGTAACGCGCCGTCAGTTCATCTTCGCCATGCTTATCGACAAAGCTAAGATGAACCGTATGCTGATTGACAATCGTGGCAATGCCGGCAAGCAGTTCAACGCCATTCCGATGGAGTTGATGCTTGTTGATTTCGATCTCGTGGCGGATGACATGATCCGCCCGCATCAGCAGGTCATTCATGGTGATATGCTCCTTGACCTGATACGACGCGCCATAGATCGACCGCTGCCGAAAGCCCGAAAGGTGCAGCACCGCTTCGCGTAGAGTCTTGGAAGGAATTGTCCCCGTGTTGACCGAAACGCCGCCGATGAGCGTCTTCTTTTCGATAACGGCGACCCGCTTGCCCAGCTTGGCCGATTGAATGGCGGCGCGGTGCCCGGCTGGTCCCGAGCCGATGATGATGATGTCATAATCATAGCGGCGCGGTTTTTCCGCCGGCTTGGGCTTCTTTTCGGGTTTGGGTTTTGCCAAAGCGATTTTTTCGGACATAAAACGTCTCCATCCACTTGTCAGCTTCTCATCCATAAGCATAACGCAAAAAACGGCGCGGCCGCAAATGGCGCGGCAGTCCAGCATTGCCCGCGGCCCTGCTTTTGAGTATGCTTTGTGGCCGCGGGACGCCGCGCAAATGAACCCAATCGCACAGACAGGAGCGCGCAATGGCGCAGTACGCTTTTCTATATTACGGTGAACCCCAATTCGACAGCCCGGAAGCGGGAAAGGCGCATCAGCAGGAATTCTTCGCATGGGTCAGCGGCCTGGGCGCGGCGGTCGTCAATCCCGGCATGCCCCTGGGACCGCCGACAGTCATCAGCGCCGCCGGCGCCTCCAGCATCCCCAGCGCGGAGCGGTTGACCGGCCTTTCGATTATCGAAGCCGAAAGCCTGGAAGCGGCGGTGAATATGGCAAAAGCCAGTCCATACGTGGACGTCGGCGGCGCGATTCATGTTGCCGAAGTCTTCCAGATGTAGGCGCGTTAAACGCGGCGCGCTTCGCCCGAACATTATGTCATGAGCCTGACCTTGCGTTATATGCGGGCGGACGACATCCGGCCGGTGACCGCTATCGATAGCCTGTCCTTTACCCCACCGTGGTCAAAGGATTCGTATGCCTTTGAGATTAGGCAGTCGAAGATAAGCCACATGGCGGTGCTGGAAGAACAGTCGGCTGATGCGAATGGAGAGTCGGCCGCCGGCTGGCGCCGCCGTTTAAGCGGCTGGCTCAAGCAGGAAACATCAGCCCTCGCCGGCAAGCCTTGCGTCGTCGGTTATGGCGGCCTGTGGAAAATTGATGACGAGGCGCACATCAGCACGCTTGCCATCCACCCCGATCATCGCCGGCGCGGCTTTGGCGAGATTTTGCTGGCGGGCATGTTTGGCAAGGCATTGCGGCTGAATGCGCGGTATATTGTCCTTGAAGTGCGGGTCAGCAACGAGGCGGCGCAGCGGCTTTATTGCAAATATGGCTTTACCCGACACGGCCGCAAGAAAAACTATTATCGCAGCAACCGCGAGGATGCTTATGATATGCGGGTCAGCCTTGATGCGGTCGTGCGGCGGCGCTTCGGGCAACTTTATCGGGAACTGCGGCAAAAACACAGCTTCCGCGATGCGTATAGCCGCGCATCGCATCCGCGGCGGTGAGGCAGCGTTATATTTTCGATATAACCCAGCTATTTCTTCAGCGCCCGCATCCCATTGAGTGTCACCGCCAGCGACATGCCGACATCAGCCAGAACAGCCGCCAGCATGGTCACATTGCCGGTCAGGGCGAGCAGCAGGAAGGCCGCTTTCAAGCCAAAGGACAGCAGGATATTCTGCTGGATCAGGCGGCGGGCAAAACGGGCGCGGCGGATTGTAGGAGTCAGCTGATGCAGACCGTCAGCCATGAGAACGATGTCGGCCGTTTCCATCGCCTGGGCAGCGCCGGCGCCGCCCATTGCAATTCCGACCGAGGCCGCCGCCAGGGCCGGCGTATCATTGATGCCATCGCCAATCATCGCGACCTGCTGAACCTCCGCTTGCAGATTTTTGACGGCGCGCACTTTGTCTGCCGGCAGCAGTTCGGCGCAAACCTGGTCCACTCCGACCTGTTCGCCAATCACGGCGGCGGCGGCCGCATTGTCACCAGTTAGCATCACTGATTGGATCCCCATCTCGCGCAGTTCTTTGACCACGCGCCGGCTTTCGGCGCGCGGGGTATCGGCCAAGGCAATGAGGCCGCGCACTGTCTCGCCGTCATGCACCATCACCGCGCTTTGACCGCCGGTTTCAATTTGTCTGGCGGCGTCGCAGAGATAGGAACTGTGGGCGAATTCGCTGTCAAAATAGCTGTGACTGCCAATCGTCACCAGCTTGCCATTCACAGCGCCCTGCACGCCATGCCCCGCCAAAACTTCGACCTGCTCAGCGGTGGCATAAGCCAGATCATGCGCCTGCGCCGATGCCAGGATCGCCGCGGCAAAGGGATGTGTGCTTTGCGCCTCGACCGCCGCCGCCAGTGATATCAACTCGTCGCAGGGATTACAGGGCGGGCTGTCAGCGCAGTGGTTGGTATGCGTCGCGGTGACAGCCAGCCGCCCGGCGGTGAGCGTGCCGGTTTTATCAAAGGCAATCGCTTTAATCCCCGCCAGCGTTTCCAGACAGACGCCGCCTTTTATCAGAACGCCCTGCCGCGCCGCCGCCGCAATCGCGCTGATGACGGTGACCGGCGTGCTGATGACCAGCGCGCAGGGACAGGCGATCACCAGCATAGACAGCGCGCGGTACAGCCAGCCCGAATCAGTGGCCGTGTTCCAAAAAGGCTGCCCGAAGAGCATCGGCGGAATCAAAGCGACGCCGACAGCCGTCAGCGCAATGGCGGGGGTATAGAACTGGGCGAATCGGTCAATGAGACGCTGGCTCGGCGCCCGCAAAGACTGGGCATTTTGCAGCAGGTCGATAATGCGGCTGATGGCGCTGTCCTGCGAAAGTCGGCTGACGCGGATTTCAAGCGCGCCTTCGCCATTGATTGTCCCGGCAAAGACCTCATCGCCGGGCGATTTGGCCGCCGGCAGGCTTTCGCCAGTGATATTCGCCTGATTGACGCGGCTGTGGCCGGCCAGCGCTACGCCGTCTATGGGGATTTTTTCGCCCGGCAGAACCCGAATCCGCTCGTCAATCCGCAGCTCTTCGACCGGGACGGACTCTGTTTTGCCGCCGATGATGCGGTTGGCGGTCAAGGGTTTGAGCGCCGCCAGGCCGCGCAGGCTGTCCCGCGCCCGATCTGCCGTGTATCCTTCCAGCGCTTCGCCAATGGCAAACAGGAAAATCACCATCGCCGCTTCCAGATATTCCCCCAAGACAAGCGCGCCCAGGGCGGCGATAGTCATCAGCATATTGATGTTGAATTCGCGGCTGACCCGCAGCGCGCGCAGGCCGCTGACCGCAATCGGCTTCAGCGCCGCCGCCGTTGCCAGCGCATACATCATACTGACGAAGCCAGCCGGCGCCAGACGAAGCAGATCCATCAGCATCGCCAGCAGCAGCAGCAAACCGCCATACACTGTCAAGCGGGCTGAACCGCGCTGCCAAAGATACTCCCAAAAGCCAAGCAGGCCGGCTGGTTTGGGCGCGGCGGCGCTTTGTCCAGCCGGCGAAATAGTCTTGCCCAGCGATTCGACCCGCGTTTTGAGGACGTCAAAAGGAACATCGCCCTCCAGCCGCAGCGTTTGGCTGGCAAAGTCCACCGCCGCCGATTCGACGCCGGGCAGTTTGCGAAGGCCAGCCTGAACGTCGCCGGCGCAGGCGGGACAGGTCATATTGCCGATGTGATAGCGTCGCGGCATGGCTTGCCTTGATTTCGTATCCGTTATTTCGATGATTTCTCGCGGTTGCATTTTTTGCATAACATCTGGCAGTTTTCTTCTACGGTCTTGCCGCCTTCCGACCAGGGCGTAATATGGTCGGGTTCCATTTCCTTTGGCTTAAATTCCTTCTTGCAGATGGCGCAAATGCCGTTCTGTTTGCGATAGATCCTGCGCTTCATGCGCTTATCAAAAGCGCGAAGATGCAGGTGCTTGGCTTCACGGGTTAAGACGTATGGGTATATTCCCGATTCTCGCTGTACCTCATCATCATCAAGCAGCTGCTCAACTTCGGCTTCGATTTCAACGGGGTTGAGTTCCGCGTCCTTGTATGCGTTGTACAGACTTCCCCAACCTACACCCTTCATAGATGACCTGTATGTCGTGAAAGTTGATTCTATCCAGGCGATCACCGCCTGAAAGTATTCCCACAGAGGCGCGGCGCTTTTAGCGTGCTGATGCCGCCCCATATAATCTTCAATCTCATCGTTGCTAATCCACTTGATAACTGTTTCAAGATAATCTTGACGTATTGGCGAGCCGCGCAGGTATTTGTTGCCCAAGTCCGCCGCCGCGCCGCCCGTTCTGCTGAAATACCGCTTGGCGTCCGCTACCCATGACCCCGAAAAAACGGCGTTGCGAAGCTCTTGATCATACAGTTTCTCACCAGCGATATTGACTGTCTTGAACCAATCCAGCTTTTCACTATCTGGCCCACTGCACACATACACCGTTAGCTTATAATTCAATATGCGACTCTGTTTGTCGGCAGGAAGATTATGGAAGTATCGTCCATTTGCCGAAAAACCGCCTTTGACATATTGGGCAATGGAAATGGTGCGCTGCTGACCGTCGATGATTTCGTAAGTCCCATCCTGTCGGTCGGCCCAGTACATGACATTCAAGGGAAAGTCCTTGAGAATGGAAGTGACAACCGCTTCGCGCTGCTCGCCTTTGTAGACAAACTCCCGTTGATAGGGCGGGCGAATATCCAGATTGCCGCCGTAACCCACCACGCCGCCTTCGCCATCGTCGCTATAGCCCTTGACAAGCTCGCCTACTTTGAGGGCTTTCAGTTCAATTTCCATTACTGTAACCTCTTAATTATGATACGAAAGTAGGGACATTTGCCATTTATGCTCAAGTCCTTGCCGTCGTTTCCTTTTCTGAACCTCACTATTTGGAATTGGTCTGGGTTGTGTTTGTTTAGAAAAGTAATTGGGACTCCCATTTCTCCATCATAATCGTAAGGTATTTCTGTGGTTTTGTTCACATTGATTGCATCATAGTTATCGTATATTGGATATTTCTCTGGCGAGTAGCGCTTGTACAGAATGAGTTCTTCATGCCTTTTCTTATGATCCAGGTTGGTGAACCAAACAACACCAGATACCCTAACCATACCCTCTTTGTGATCGCCCGACACAGCATAGTCTTCATAATTTGGGGCAATAAAATGAGCGGCCCCGCCCTTAAATCCATATCCTAGCCATATCTTTTTGTCTCTGATTAACGGAAATATCTCTTTGTAAGTAATGGCGTTCTGATGAGCGATAATCAAGAATTTCTTGTCATATTCAATCAGCTGCGCCACATATTCCCGAAAGAGCGAAAAGGGCGGATTGGTGACGACAATGTCGGCTTGCTTGAGCAGATCGATACACTCATCACTGCGAAAGTCACCGTCGCCTTCAAGGTAATGGATGCCAATATCCTCGACTGACGGAATGGCGGTCTCATTTTGCGTGCCATCGTATTCCAGCCAAATCGCCTTCTCGGCATCGTTCTGGCTGAACATATCCATCTGCTGGTTTTTGTAGCAGGTCGTGATCAGTTTTTTTAATCCCAAGAAACGAAATTGCAGTGAGAAGTAGTGAAAGAAGTTGCTTACGCGCGGGTCATCGCAGTTGCAGTAGACAACCTTATCGCGAAAATGATCGCGGTAATGCCAAAGCTCATTCTCAATATCCGATAATTGTGTATAGAACTCGTCTTTCTTGTTTGACTTCGCTTTATGCAAATTGCGATTGGCTGGCATATTGACATCACCGTCTGCGATTATTTGATTCTGGGAAGGGGCAGAACGCGTCCGCCCCAGGATTGAAACGCAAGATGTTTAGCTGCCCGGCACAAGCTGGCAGGCGCCTTGGATCATGCAAGTCCAGGTCATGTCGCCGCCGTCCAGGTGCAGTTCTTGTCCCATGCCTTCCAGAACCGCCGCCATAGCCGATACATAGGGCGCCGAAAAGCTGGTGCCGTTGAGCGCCTTGTAGCCGTTGTTGAGGTAAATGGTGTGGACGTCGCGGCCGGGCGCCCAGATATCGCCGCCTTTGTTGCTGAAGCTGCTGCGCGAGCCGTTGCGGTCAACCGAGCCGACTGCGACCACGTTGTCATAGCGGGCTGGATAGCCAGGCAGCGAGCCGCCGCTGTTGCCAGCCGAGGCGATCACGGTAACGCCTTTGCCGACGGCATAATCGACCGCGTCTTTTTCGGTTTGCGAGCCGACGAAACTGCCCAGTGACAGGTTGATGATGTCAGCGCCGTTGTCGGCGGCATAGACGATCCCGGCGGCGACGTCGGCCATGGAGCCGCTGCCGTTGGGGCCCAAAGCGCGAATCGGCAGGATAGAAACGTTGGGCGCAAAGCCGGCGATGCCAATGCCGTTGTCGATGTTGGCGGCGATGATGCCAGCCACCGAACAGCCATGCCCAAAGACGTCTTCGGGGTCATCGTCGTTGTCGACAAAATCATAGCCATTGTCCAGCACGCGGCCAGCCAGGTCTTCGTGGCTCATGCAAACGCCGGTGTCGATGACGGCGACGGTTATCGGCTTCAGCGCGTCCATCTCGCCCCAGGCGGTTTCGGCCTGAATGTGCGGCAGCGCCCATTGACGGGCATAGTCGGGGTCGTTGGGCGGAATATCGAAGTGGACGCTGACGAAATAATCCTGTTCGATCAATTCGACGTCGCTGTCGAAGCTGAAGTTCATCCCAAAGTATTCGGGGACATCCACCACCCAGATTTCCAGTTCGTCGATCCGCTCGACGATGGTGCCGCCGATGCGCTGGACGTATTCCAGTTTTTCGCTTTCGGGAGTGCCGGGGTCATAATGAATGACCCAGTTGCCAGTGGGCTTGGCATCATAAACCGGCCGGATCTGCGTACTGTCGCCCGGGTCATCGGCGCGGTTATTGACGGGGAGTTCGCTGGCGAATGCTGGGAATAAAGCCAGCGCAATCAGAAAAAGACTGAATACCAAAAGGATAACGCGTTTGATGAGTTTCATAAGACTCCCCCTTGCACTATGAACGGGAACGGAATGGCGCGTAAAGCTATTATACAGCAAAATACGTAAAAAATGAAATCAGAGTTGCGGCAGTTGGGCATTCGACTTGGCAGAGTCGGTTTGTCGTGTTATGCTTGATATAATATGGCAAATTAGATGCTGGAAGAAACATGGAAAGCATAAACTGGCCGCAAATTGGCGCATTTTTTGTTGGCGCGCTGGGGCTGGGCTTGTCTGGGCTGATGTATCTTACCCGCATGCTCAACCGCCTTGAAGAGCGCATGGCCGAGAACATCGCAAGTTCCGAGGAGCGCACCGGCGAACGCATCGCACGCGTTGAAGAACGGCTGGACGAACGCATCACACGCTCTGAAGAACGCACGGGCGAGCGCATCGCGCGTCTTGAGGATAGCGTAATACACCTTGGCGAGCGCATGGCGAGCCTGGAACAGCGGCAAATCCGCGTCGAGGATCGTCTGGAACAGATGGAGAAACGTTTTGACGAGCGAATGGGGCAGATGGACGACCGCTTGAATCAGATGCAGGACGATATAAAGAGTCTGGACGAAGGCTTGCAAAATGTCGAGAAGGAACAGGCGCGGATGCTGGGCTTTCTGGAAGGGCGCGGTGTCATGGGCCGAGCGCCGGCCGCCGAAACCGCACCCTAAGCCGCTCGACTTGGGTTATGACGGCCGCCGATTGACCTCAAAGGCGAAAATATCATTGCGGCTTGAATCGCGGACGTTTTTGCCGTCTTTGACCGCTTCCCTCATTTCGCGTCCAGTACCGCTGGCGCCCGAAACTGCTCGCCGTCGCTGTCGGGGGCATTGGCAACCGCCTCATCTACTGACAAGGGCGCTTCAGCCCGATCCTGCCGCATGACATGGGCCAAGGGCAAGACGGAAGAGGTCGGGTCGACCTGGCTGGTGTCCAATTCTTCCAGTTTTTGAAAATAGCCGAGGACATCGGACAGCTGTTTTTGATAACGGGTCACATCGGCTTCATCAAGCTCCAGCCGCGCCAGGTCGGCAATCGCGCGGACCTCCGCTGCTGATAAAATCGTTTTGGCCATGCGGCACCTTTCATCCTTTTCGCCGCTACAGTATAAGGCCAATTTTCGATTTCTGAAAGCGGCGGATGATGGAAGCGGCGAATAAGTCGCCCCCTGCCATTCATCGATGCTGTGCTATAATCCGCGCCGATTGAATAGAAGCGCCGACAAAGGCAGTCCATGCGCGTATCGGGATGGTTACTGGGATTTATCGGATTCGGGGCATTGTTCGCGGCAGCCGGCATCTGCTCGCTGACGGCATTTCTCCTGACCCGCCAGACCGTCGTCGATTTGCAGCGGTCCGGCATCCTGCTCGACGATCCGCTGGCGATGCTGCGCTGCGTCGGCGCCGGACAATGTGAAGCTGATTGGCCGGCCGTCGACGATGCGCCGGTATTGGCGCTGACGCCTCTGTTCACCGCCGTCCCCGTCGAAGTCTCGCCAGTGGCAAGTGCGACCGCCGCCCCGACCAGAGCAGTTTCCACCGCGGCGCAAGCCCTGCCGTCCCTGACTCCGACCCTTGAACCCGGTCGCGGCCTGCCGCGTATTACTGACCCGCGCCAGGTCCGGATTCTGCTGCTGGGGATTGACCAGCGCAGCGCCGCTGGGGAATCAGGCCCCTTCCGAACCGATACCATGATCCTGATGAACATTGACCCGGTTCGCAAAACCGTCGGCGTGCTGTCACTGCCGCGCGATCTATGGGTGAGCATCCCCGATTTTGAGCCCGGGCGCATCAATACCGCCAATTTCATCGGCGACGCCAATGCCTATCCCGGCGGCGGCGGGCCGGCTCTGGCTATGGAAACCGTATCAGCCAATTTTGGCATACGGGTCGATAAATATCTGCTGGTTAATTTTGATGTCTTCACGGCGATTGTCGATGCGCTGGCGCCAAATGGTGTCCGCGTAACTGTGACCGAGTTCATCGACGACCCCCATTATCCTGACGACCGCTATGGCACGGTGCATGTCCGCTTCCAGCCGGGTGAGCAGCGAATGGATGCCGAAACGCTGCTGCAATATGCCCGCACCCGCGCCACCGAAGGCGGCGACTTTGACCGAGCGCGCCGGCAGCAAAAAGCGCTGGACGCGGTTCGGGCCGAGGTCTTGAGTGCCGGCGGCATCCTGAATGCTGTCGCGCAGGCGCCGCGCCTGTGGGAAGAGCTATCGAATAATTACCGCACCAATCTAAGCTATAACGAGATCATCGCCCTAAGCTCCTTGATGAGTGACATCGAAAGGGAAAATATCCGCTATGAAGTCGTCGATCATCTGTATGTATCCACTGGGACAAACCAGCAAGGCGAAATGCTGCTGTATCCCGATTATGCCGCCATCAGCGATTTGATTCAGCAGGTCTTTTTTCCGCAGGCGCAACTTTCGCCAACAGAGATCGAAGCGCGCGCCGAGGCCGAAAACGCTCCCATTCATGTCTTTAACGGGACGGCTATCATCGGCTTGGCAGGCGATACTCGCGAGTGGCTGATTGACCAGGGCGTAACAACCATCACCGGCATTGGCAACGACACGACCAGCAGCCGCCAATTCACAGAAATACGCGATTATGGCGGCGGACATACCTGGACCGCCCGCTACATCGCGCATCTGATGGGACTGCCGCTCGACCGCATTCGCCGCAGCGGCGACGGCCTAATTGCTCAAGGGGTTATGGTTGCGCTGGGCGAAGATGCCCTGACCATTATCAACGGATAAAGCTCGATTTTTGATATACTGAAAGCAGGTGAGGGAGAAACCATTATGCTCCGCAAAATAGGATTGTCCAATTTCAAAGGTTGGCGGGAACTCGATATTGACCTGGCGCCGATTACGCTCTTGTTTGGCGTTAATAGTTCAGGCAAAACGGCTCTCTTGCAGGCTTTGCTGCTGCTCAAGCAGACTGCCAACAGCTTTGATCCCAAACAGCATATCAATTTTGGCGGCGGCCCACGGGATTATGTCGATTTTGGCAGCTATCAAGACCTGGTTTATGGGCATGATACAAAGCGACCTATCGGATTGAGTCTTTCGTGGGGGCTTTCAATGCCCTTTCCTATTTTTGAACGAAGAATGGATGACGACGCGGCGTCTTACAAGCCGCGTGTCTATCAAGCTCGCTCAATCGATTATGCTGTTTCCTGGCGCTTGGACAAGGATATTTTCATTGAAACGTTAGATTATGTCGCTGGTTTGGCGGATCATGCGCCGTATTCTGTCAAAGTCAAACATTACGAGGGCGACAGATATATCGTCAAATCGCCCCGATTTTCTGATGCTAAAGCGGAAAAGCAGCTGACAGGTTTTGAAAATGTTCCCGAAGAGTTGGAGACGGTTGATACTCCTGGTAGCTGTTACATTTTGCCTGATGAGATTATTGACAAGTTTGGCGAGTACGATCCATTTTCAGTCTGGCTCTTTAATCGAGAATTTGAAAGTTTAATGAATAATCTTTTGTATTTGGGTCCCTTAAGACAATATCCCAAACGCTATTATCAATGGACCGGCGAGAGAAAATCGCAAGTCATTGAACCCGATGGGGCCGACGCGATGGCCGCTTTGATTTCCGCCGCGCGCGACAACGAGTCTCTGCAAGATGATGTGACAAATTGGCTGAAACGATTAGGGCTTGTCGATGACTTCAGCATCAAATCAACGGATGCCAGAGAACGATTCTATGAGGTCACTGTAAAAATTGACGATAACAAGAGCGCGCTGATGGACGTAGGATTTGGGGTGTCGCAGGTCTTGCCGGTGGTCGCCATGCTGCTGTCGGCGCCGCCGGGTTCAATTGTCCTGCTGGAACAGCCGGAGTTGCATCTGCATCCCAATGCCCAGAGCGCGCTGGCGGATTTGATGCTGCACGCTGCCGAAAAGCGGGGATTGCAGCTGATTGTCGAGAGTCACAGTGAACACCTGCTGCGGCGTTTGCAGCGGCGCATCGCCGAAGCGGAACAGACATTTGCCCGCCCGGAAAATATCAAGATGTATTTCTGCGCACCAAGCGAAGAGGGTTCGACGATTTGCCAAGTTGAAGTCGACAAGTATGGGCAGATCGCTAATTGGCCGCCGAACTTTATGGGAGATATAAGCGGCGATTTGCATGAGATGCTCAAAGCGGCGCTTGATCAACGCCAGCAGGAGTTAGCGGGTGTCTGATATTGTCGTCGATACCAATGTGTGGGTGATGGTTGACAAGTCGATTGGCGAAGTAGATACAGAACAGGAAAAGGACTGTATCGGAGCTTGCGCTGACTGGCTGCGGCAATTTATCCAAGGCGCAGATCGGCTGGTTGTGGACTCGCTCGCAACCTACAAGGTGCTTTCGGAATATCGCCGTAACGTCAAAAAAGGCGGAATAGCCGAAAGTTTATTGAATCAGCTGACAAGCGGCCTTTTCCATCGACTCGTGCAAATGCCGATTGAATTCGATGTCAATGGCCATGCCATTTTGCCAGAGGGACTTGTTTTCCAGGACCCCGCAGATCGAAAGTTTATCGCGCTGGCAATGCGTTTCAATCCTTATGCGCCAATCTACAATGCCACAGATACAGACTGGGCGGAAGCCAACTGGCTGGCAGAGCGCGGATTTATGATTTATGAGCTATGTCCGCGTTATATTCAAGCCAAAATGAATGCTTGACCTATGCTATAATCCAGGGCAGACAAAACACAGGAGTTCCCTTAATGAACGACGATGTGATAAACGATGGACAAAGCAGTCCGCCTGCCAAGCTGCTGTGGTCAGACCCGCGCACCGGCGGCGCCCGCGAGTTTGCCTTGCGCGAGGGTTGCCGCGCGTCTATTGGGCGTTCGGCAGCCAACGATGTCCATATTCCCGAAAAGCGGGTATCGCGGCGGCATGCGGTCATCGGCTGGCAGGACGGCCGCTTCAGCATCAATGACCTGGGCAGCACCAACGGAACAGCCGTCAACCGCCAGCCAGTCATCAACGGCGATGCTCATCTGCTCCAGGATGGCGATGTCATCACCTTCGGCGCGACCGAAGCGCGGTTTCATCTGGCTGAACAGAAACCAGAGGCGGAGGCATGAGGACACCGCCAAACATCATCTTGGTGATTGCCGATGATATGGGTTATGGCGATTTTGGCATCTTCAACCCGCAGGTATCCTGCACGCCGACTCTGGACGCGCTGGCGAACGAAGGCATCTGCCTGACCCAGCATTATTCGGCTTCGCCGGTATGCGCGCCGGCGCGGGCGGCATTGATGACCGGCCGCTATCCGCATCGAACTGGCAGCATCGACACGTTGGAAGCGCGCGGCCTGGATCGTCTGCGGCCGGATGAGACCACCTTGGCCGATGTCTTGCAGAGCGCCGATTATGCCACTGGGTTGATTGGCAAGTGGCACAATGGCAATCTGGGGCCGGCCTATCATCCGACGGCGCGCGGCTATCAGGAATTCGTTGGTTTTCAGGGCGGCTGGAATCCCTATTACCGCTATCGCCTGGAACGCAATGGTCGGGTTGAATATGGCGACCGCAACCGTTATCTGACCGATGTCTTCAGCGATGAAGCGACTGCTTTTATCGACCGTCATCACCGCCAGGCCTTTTTCTTGCAGCTGGCTTATAACGCGCCGCATTTCCCCCTTGAGGCGCCGGACTCCGTCGCGCAGAAATACAGCGAGATGGGCTTTGGTCTGGGTGTCAGCCTGATTTATGCCATGATTGAGATAATGGACGCCGGCATTCAGCGCATCTTGGACAAGCTGGACGAGCGCGGCATCGCCGACAATACGATTGTGATTTTCACCAGCGACAACGGCCCAGCCTTGGGCGATTGGAACGGCTTTTCGCAGGCGCGCTGCAATCACGGCTTCAATGGACAGAAGGGCAACACCTATGAAGGTGGCATCCGCGTGCCGCTGATTATCCGTTGGCCCGACGGGCTGGATGGCGGCATCCGCAGTGACGAGATGGCGCATTATACCGACTGGTTTCCGACCCTGCTGAACATGGCCGGGCTGGATGCGCCGCCGCTTAAACTGGACGGCGTTAATGCGCTGCCGGCGCTGCGGGGTGAGCGCGGCCAAATCAATCCACGCCGCTTTTGGCAGTGGAATCGCTATACGCCGATGATTTCCTGCAATGCCGCCATGCGCGACGGCGATTGGAAACTGCTGCGCCCGCGCATTCCAGAGGCCATGCAGGTCAGCGCGGTCGATACAGCCCTCGACCATGCCATCAAATACTTCCCAGAGCATTTCGATGATATTATCGACGATGCCGAACCGCCGCGAACGGTTCCGCCGCCCCCGCCGCCGATGCTCTTCAACATCGCTGATGACCCCTTTGAACAGCAGGATTTGGCGGCGCAGTATCCCGACAAAGCGGCGGCGATGCTTTCGGAACTGGAAGCCTGGTTTGATGATGTTGAGCGAGACCGCCTGGCGCCAGCATAAAATTGGGGGATTAGTGAAATGAATATAGTCTGCGGCGGGATGAAGCGGCCGCGTCGCATTAACAGAAAGGAAAGCGAATGCCAATCGTACAAGCAGAGCCCTTAACCAAGATCACCGCGGCGATTTTGCAGGCGGCCGGCGCGCCGGCCGATTATGCCGATATGGTCGCCGACCATCTGGTGGATGCCAACCTGGCCGGGCATGATTCGCACGGCGTCTTGCGGGCGCCGCATTATGTCCGCCAAATTGACAATGCCCAACTCGTTCCGCAGGCACAGCCAGAGGTAGTCGAAGAGACGGCGGCGATGGCGCAGATTGATGGCCACTGGACATTTGGTCAGGTGATTGCCAGGTTTGGCGCCGAACTGGCTATCGAAAAGGCGCGGGCAGAAGGCATCGCCTTGGTCGCGATGTATCACGAAGGGCATACTGGGCGGATTGGCGCGTATGCAGAAACCGCCGCCCGCGCCGGGATGGCTTCGATGATGTGGGATGGCTGCATTGGTGGGCCAAAGGCGATTGTCGTGCCACTGAACGGCACCGGGCGCAAAATCGGCGCCAATCCGATTGCCATGGGGCTGCCCGGCCAGCGCTATGGGCCGGTCATCCTTGATTTCGCCAGTTCAATGTCGGCGGCCGGGAAAGTCATGTTTGCCCAGGCAAAGGGCGAAGCCTTGCCCTCCGAATGGATTGTGGATGCCCAGGGACGTCCGACCGATGACCCCAATCAGTTGCAGGCCGGCGGCGCCTTGCGGCCAATGGGACTGCCGTCGGTGGGACACAAGGGCTATGCGCTGGCGATGATGGTCGGCTTGTTCGGCCTGATGGCGTCCATGCGCTCCGACATTGAACTGCTGGATGACAGCCGCTGGGGCACGGTCTTGCTGGTCATCGATATTTCGCGCTTTGGGCCGCTGGATCTGTTCAGAGGGCAGGTTGACCAGGTGATTGAATATGTCAAAGCCGACCCGCTAGAAGGCGAGGTGCTGTATCCAGGCGAAATTGAGGCTCGCCAGCGGCAGAGTCGGCTGGCAGACGGCATTGAACTGCCCGAACCGACCTGGCAAGAGCTTCTTGGCTGCGTGCATCGCTTTGGGCTGGGGGAAAGGCTTGCGGCTTATCTCGATGAAGCCCAAGGATAGCCCTAGCGGATTTCGCTGGCATAGATGGACGCGAAGGCCATTTCAATCTGATTGGCAAGACTGTACAGCAAGCCGTCTGGTGATGTCTGCTCCAGGATTGAGGCATTCACTAGCGACTGGATAGTGACCAGATAGCGCCCGCGTGTGTACAGCGACAGCAGGTGGAAGCCGACTTCGCCGGCGCAGGTCGGCGCTGCTTGCAAAAATGGCTTATCCATATTCCAGTATTCTTCTTCAATCGGCTGCGAGAAACCCTGACTCTTTACCAAGTCTTTCATCAGGTCGTCGCGCCAGGCGGCCGCGGCGGCTTCCCGGCTTTCGAAGACATCCACCTGGTATCCCAAAGACGAAAAGAACATCTCCGAACTGCATTCAGCGTTCAGAATTTGCGTGCCATAACGATATTGATGGCCATAAGCATCGGCAAAGGCCGCAAAATCATCCTGCAAATCGGCTGGCAATGCCTTGAGGATATCTTCGATAGTGGCCAGTTTGGCATCACCGCGCAAGCCGGCGAAGGCGGCGATGACATCTTCCTGCGTCGCCGCTTCCAATTCGACGATGCTGCTGTTATCGACAGCAGACGGATCGGTGACAATGACGATGGTTTGCAGGGTTTCGCCTGGTTCGGCGGCGGTTTGCGGGTCGCGCTCGCGGATGGCGCGCACATGATCCTGCCCAAGCAGCACATCGCCAAAAATCGTGTGGCGATAGTTCAGATGCGGCGCGGCGGCGGTGGTGATGAAGAACTGACTGCCGTTGGTGCCGGGCCCCGCGTTGGCCATAGCCAGCAGGCCGGGGCGATCAAAGGTGAGGAAGCCAATCGGCTCATCTTCAAACTGGTAGCCGGGGCCGCCGCGGCCAGTCGCGGTCGGGTCGCCGGCCTGCGCCATGAAATTCGGAATCACCCGATGAAAGGTGGTGCTGTCGTAATAGCCCTGCTGTGCCAAAAAGACGAAATTGTTGACGGTGACCGGGGTCAGCGTTTCAAAAAGATCGATATAAATGGCGCCGGCCGAGGTGCATAAAATCGCACGATAGTCAATGCCGTCCACAAGCGTCTCTTCGGCCGCCTGAAACTGCATGGCGGCGCGTTCGGCTGGCTGCGCCGCGGCGCAGATGTCCGATATGCTCTGGGGGGACTGCGCCGCCGCAAAGGCCAGCAGCCACATAAACAGGGACAAAGCCAAAGCTGTGCGTATCCAATTCATGCCGTTGTCCTTTGCGCGTTTAAGCTACATTGGGAAAATCCAATATCCGCATTATGCCTGAATAACGGGGGCCTGCATAGGCGCAATTCTGCCGCAAGCGCAAGGGCGCTGTTCCGCAGGCTCCGCTAAAATGCTCCCTTTTCAGCCCTTCTCGCTGTTATTCCACGCGGCATCAACTATAATCTCAATGTTTTATCGGGAATAATGACAAATGCTTGGAAGTGGGTTACATTTAGCGAATGCCATGTACTTTTTGTCACAAACACTGGAGAAGCTCAACGTGAGACGATTTGGATCGATAGCGGCTGCGGCGCTGGTATTGCTGGTGTCTCTTGGCTTGACATTGGCGCAGGACGAAGCCGGCATGACGGTGGATATTATTGGCGTGGATGCGACCGACCTGTCCGCCGCCGCCATCAATGTCAGCATACTGGATTCCAGTGGGCAGCTTGTTTCTGGGCTAGAGGCGGACAATTTTGAGATCGGCGGTGATTTGGCCGGCATTGCCAGCATCAGCCGAGTAGAAAATGTCACCGATGACAACTTGGCATTTGCCAGCGTGCTAGTGATTGACACCAGCAGCAGCATGAACGGTCTGCCAATGGAGCAAACCAGGCAGGCCGCCCGAAGTTATATTAGCGCATTGGGCCCCGATGACTCGGTTGCGCTCACCATTTTTGACTCGTCCTTTCAAGTTCTTGTCGATTACACCACCGACAAAGCCGAACTGCTTCGCGTCGTTGACCAGCTTTACGCCGGCGGAAAAACGGCTCTCTACGACGCCAATCGAAAGGGCATTGAGCTTGCGGCCGAGGCGCCGCTGCCGCGCAAAGCGGTTATCATTTTGAGCGATGGCGGCGAATATGGCAATGTCAGCCGCTATACCCGCGAGGAAAGCATTCGCGCGGCGACCATTCATGGCGTGCCGGTCTATACGGTCGGCTTGGGCTGGCACATTGACGAGCGTTTCCTAGAAGCGGTCGCCAGCGAATCGAATGCTGTTTTCTATAATCTGCCACGGCCAGAAGCGCTGCTCACCATCTACAGCAATCTCGCCTATCTGTTCCGCACGCAGTACATCGTCACCATCAACGCCCCCCTCCCCGCCGATGGCGCCCGTTACAGCTTTACGCTGAATGTTACAGTCGATGGACAAACCGCATCCGCCGGCGCGGTTCTGCGCGCGCCGATTCCAGTTCCCCTGCTGTCTTTGCCCGCCGACCTGTTCACAGCCGCGCTGACAGACACAACCGAGGTCACGGTGGACATCCAGGCCGATCAAGACATCGCCAGCATCGAATACGCGGTTAATGGGGAGACGGTTTCGACTGGCGAGAGTTATACCATTGAACCCGCCGGGACTGCGCCCGATAATTACACCCTTGATATTGCCGTCAGTGATGTCGATGGGGATATCGGCGCGCTTCAGGCTGATTTTGAAGTGGCGGCATTGCCGCCGGTTTTGTCCACTGATTTTGCGCTGGATGACGAGCCTGCATTGATCGATGCGGAGCCGGTTTCGGTCAGCGCTGGCGGTCAGACCGAGATCACCGGCGTCGAATGGATTGTGGACGGCAGCGTCATCCAAACCGACAGCGAAGCGCCCTATGATTTCAGCCTGGATCCACTTGCCTTGAGTCCTGGCGAACATACCCTGACCATTCGCGCCAGTAATGCCGGCGGTCAAACCGCTTCCATCGATCAAACCTTTGCCGTCGAGGCATTGCCGCCGATCTTATCCACTGATTTTGCGCCGGATGACGGGTTTGCATTGACCGAAGCGGAATCGGTTTCGGTCAGCGTCGGCGGTCAGACCGAGATAGCCAGCGTTGAATGGATCATAGACGGCAGCGTCGTTCAAACTGACAGCGAACCGCCTTATGATTTCACCATTGATCCATTTGCATTGAGTCCCGGCGAACATACGCTGACCATTCGCGCCAGCAATGCCGGCGGTCAAACCGCTTCCATCGACCGAACCTTTACCGTCGAGGCGCTGCCGCCCCGCATTCAGGTTGATGGTCTCGCGCCCGAAACAGTATTGGAGGACAGCCTTAGCGGCAGCGTTTTGGCGGTGGGACAGTCGCCGATTACAAGTTTAAGCCTGAATACCGACCCGCCGATTCACAGCGACAGCGGCCAGCTTGAATTTACACTGAATGCGTCCGATTTCGCGCCCGGCCGCGCCACTGTTGATATCACCGCCACAGATGCGATGGGTGGCGAACAAACCGAGACCATCAGCTTTGAGGTCGCCGCGCTGGCGCCCACAGTTGAACTTGGCGGCCTGGTCACCGATGAGGTGATGACGGGTGACAGAGAAGTCAGGGTTCTTGCCGGCGGGCAGACTGAAATTACCCGCATCGAGGCGGCTTTCGACGGCGGCGACGTTTTAATAGTCTCCGACGATGGCGTCTTGACGATACCGGCAGAACTTCTTGGCAGCGGGCAGCATGAACTCCAGCTGACCGTCACCAATGCCGAGGGGCAAAGTACGAGTATCACTTTGCCGTTCGCGGTTGATTTGCCGCCGACCCCCACTTTTACCCCGTTGCCTACTGATACCGATATGCCGACGGCGACGAATACACTGACGCCAACCGCAACTGACACTGATATGCCGACGGCGACGAATACACCGACGGCAACGGCAACGAATACTGATATGCCGACGGCGACAAATACACCGACATCAACGGCAACGAATACTGATGCGCCGACGGCGACGAACACACCGACGCCAACGGCAACGAATACTGATGCGCCGACGGCGACAAATACACCGACGGCAACGGCAACTGATACTGATGTCCCGACGGCGACAAATACACCGACGCTAACCGCAACAAATACTGATATGCCGACGGCGACAAATACACCGACGGCAACCGCGACTGATACTGATGCGCCGACGGCGACCAATACACCGACACCAACCGCAACGAATACTGATGTCCCGACGGCGACCAATACACCAACGCCAACAGCGACGAATACGGATGTCCCGACGGCGACCAATACACCAACGCCAACTGCGACTGATACCGATGTCCCGACGGCGACGAATACACCGACAGCAACGGCAACTGATACTGATGTGCCGACGGCAACGAATACACCGACGGCGACTGCAACCGATACCGATGTGCCGACGGCGACAAATACACCAACGGCGACTGTAACCAATACTGATGTGCCGACGTCAACCAGTACACCGACGGCGACTGCAACTGATACTGATGTGCCGACAGTGACGAATACGCTGACACCAACGGCGACGGCAACTAGCACACCGACGCCGACCGCAACTGATACTGATGTGCCGACAGCGACGAATACACCGACGAATACGCTGACACCAACGGCGACGGCAACTAGCACACCGACGCCGACCGCGACTGATACTGATGTGCCGACAGCGACGAATACACCGACGAATACGCTGACACCAACCGCGACGGCGACTAGCACACCGACGCCGACTGCAACTGATACCGATGTTCCGACGGCGACAAATACACCGACGAATACGCTGACGCCAACCGCGACGTCGACCAGCACACCGACGCCGACCGCAACTGATACTGATGTTCCGACGGCAA
This sequence comes from Phototrophicaceae bacterium, assembly GCA_965243515.1. GTDB lineage: Bacteria > Chloroflexota > Anaerolineae > Aggregatilineales > Phototrophicaceae > UBA6055. Next base: position 645,032 of record OZ251572.1, read on the forward strand.
CTGCAACGGATACACCGACGCCAACACCGACTGAAAATGCCACAGAAACGGCGATTGCGGCGGCGCGGGGCGAACCCACCGAGGTGCCTACCGAAGAAGAAATTGCCGACCCGACCGCACAGCCTTCACTGACGCCGGTGACCATCACGGAAGTTGACGCGCCCAGCGCCGATGAGCCGGAAACCGCGGATAACACAATAGCGATTGCCGCGGTGGCTGCTGGTCTGCTCTTGCTGCTGCTTCTGTTCCTGCTGTCTCGCCGCAATCGGCAATAGTGTCCGCAACCGCCGCGGCGAGAACATCGTATAATGGGTAGAGACTGACCTTCGGTCTCTGCCCGTTTGCTGAATAAAGAGGCGTCAACATGAGAAACTTCGTAATTCGCGTGATGATCAACGCTGTGGCGATTGCCGTAACAGCCATGCTGATCCCCAATATCCAGGTTGCCAGCAGCGACATCGGCACCCTGCTTATCATTGGCCTGATCTTTGGCATTGTCAATTCACTGCTGAAGCCGATCCTGATTTTCCTGACCTGCCCGGCCGTCATCCTGTCTCTCGGCTTGTTTATCCTGGTCATCAACGGCTTGATGCTGCTGATTACCGATGCGCTGGTCGGTGACCGTCTGGTCATTGAAGGCGGCATCTGGACGGCTGTCCTGGGCGGCATCGTGATGGCGCTGGTGTCCATGCTGCTTGAAGGCATACTGCGGCTTGATGACAATCCCTCAAACAAAAACGACGTCATCATCTTTCGGGACAAGGGTTAAGCGGTCTGCGGATGCAAAAATGCGAAAATACTGGTATATTCACAGCAACGATTCCTGACCGTTCCTGATGTGAACCAGTGTATTGGCAAGCAAAATCCGTATGACCAAAACGACTGTATGCTGGATTAGCAGCGCGCGTTACAGCAACCCGCTTGATGCCTCGATGGCCCGCAAATGGGAGATGATGGCGCAGCTGCGGGAGTATGACATTCGCGTCATCGGCTTTTCTAATTCATGGCGCCCGCGGCGATTTACCGAACAGGCGCATTTCTATCTCATCCCACAGCCCCCGGTCTCCATCCTGCGCTATTTGATGATGTTCGCGCTGGCGCCTCTGCTGCTGCTGGCGCTGGTTTTTCGGCACAATGGCAAAGTGCTGGTGGCGCAAAGCCCGTTTGAAGGCGCGGTTGGCGCCTGGGTCAAGTCGATTGCGCGGCTCTTTGGCAAGCAGCTGCGCCTGATTATTGAAAATCACAACAATTTTGAAGAAGATGTCTTTTTGCAGCGGGATGTTCCTTTTGAGGGCCTGTATCGGTCGCTGATGTCAGAACTGGCGGGCTATGCCTTTCGGCATGGAGATGCCATGCGCGTCATCTCGTCCTCAACAGCCAGACGCGCTCGACATTATGCGCCTCATTTGCCGCAGGTGCGCTTTATGACTTGGAGCAATACTGATATTTTTCAGCAGACGGAACGCACGGTGCCGGTGGAAGAATCGGAAGATTTGGTCTATGCCGGCGCGCTGATTCCGCGCAAGGGGCTGCATCATCTGCTCGCCGCCTTTGCCCAACTCAAGCATCCGACCGCGCGCCTCTATCTGGTGGGTCATCCAGAAAATGCCGATTATGCCGCGGCCTTGCAGCAGCAGGCCGCCCAACTTGATATTGCCAGCCGGGTGCATTTTATCGGAGAAGTGTCACAGCAAGGCCTAGCTGATTATTTTGGCAAGTCGCGGGCGCTGGCGCTGCCTTCTCTTTCGGAAGGGCTGGGACGGGTCGTCGTCGAGGCGATGCTGCTGGGCATGCCGGTCATTGGCAGCCGCGCCGGCGGGATTCCCGATATGATTATCGAGGGTGAAAATGGCTATTTGATTGATCCAGATGATGCCGACTCGCTGGCGGATGCGCTCCGGCGGATTTATCGGGCTGATGTCAAAATCATGGGGGCTAAGGCGCGGGACTTCGCGCAGGACTTCTTCTCACCCGAAAAATATCTGAACGGCTACCGTCAGCTCTTCAAGATCGCGCTGGCGGGCAAGCAGCGCGACCCTGCCGCCAAGACAAACCGCCCTCGATGGTGAAAAGACGCACTGAAGCGGACGTTAGGAACGGACATAAAGCGTCGTCAAATAAAGGAGCGGGGATCCCGTCGGGTTCACCGGCAGATTTCTGATATCGTCTTGCAGAATGTCATACAAGCCCAGCAGCAGCAGATATTCACCCGCTTCGATGTCGTCGGGAATGGTGAGATGCCGTTCATCAAAATAGAGTTGCCCGGGCTGCCAAATCGTGGACAGGTGGATGCCGCCGGCCGCATCATCGGCGCTGTGGATGCCCTGTCCGTTTGAGTCGGCGATCACCAGGGTTGAACTGTACAGGGCATCTAGCGGGGCATCTGTTGTCCACCAAGTATCTACGGAAATCGTTTGGCCGGGCAGCGCCTCCACCGAATCATTGAGCCGCCAGCTTGTCAGGCTGATGTCATCCCCAAAGCGCGCCGCCGCTTTCGCATCTTCAGGATGGCGGCGGTATTCAAGAACTTCGAGCGCGGTGTAATAGCCTTCGCCGGGGAAATCAATCGTTTGATGGAGTGTGTAGCCGTCCTCAATCCATTCAATAAGATCTTCCCCCGTTTTTTCATAATCATGGTTGGCGCGGATCACCCACAGCTTATCTCGCTCGCCCAGATAGGCCTGCAAACGCTGCAAATGGCTGCCGCGGCTGTCAAACGCTGTCAGGCTTTCGTCTAGGCTGTGCGGCAAAAAAGGATGCTGGCCTTGCGCGGTCGCATAAAAAATATCATTGTCGGACAGGCCCAGCGCGGTGCGCTCATCCAGAAAATACTTGATGGGAATCCACTGCCAGACCTGCGGCGCCACAACCACCAAGCGGTCACTGCCCGGGTCATAGTTCGCCTCCATATAATCCGCCAGTTCCCAATAACCGGCATTGCCGTTATGTGGACGGAACTGGATGACAAAGGGCAGGCAGAAGAAGAGCAGGGCGAGCAGCTGCGCCTGCCAGTGCATGCGGGACAGGGCGATTGCCGCAATCAAAGCCAGGCAAGGCGCGGCGATTAACAGGTTGCGCGGTGTGAGGCTGGGCGTGAAGAGGTTCACCAGCAGCGCCAGCCCGACCATCACCAGCAGCGACAGGACGATCCAGCCTTCGCGCCAAACCCGGCCAAAGCGCATCAGAGAGTCGGCGGAGAACGCGCCGGATGATGCCACTTTGCCCAGGAGAACGGCAAGGCCGACCAAGATGAGGAACAAACCGAGCGCTTCGGGATTGAACTTGAAATGGTCATACAGTTCGGACAGGCCTCTCCATGAGGTTTCGGTCTCGTACAGGATGACACCCGAACGTTCGGAAAAATTGAGGTAAGCGCGCAGGGCAATCAATGCGCCCAGGGCCCCGAACAAGGCGGCGCCGCGCCGATAAAGCGCGCGGTTCCAGCGCACAAAAACCAGGACGCAGACCAGCTGCGCCGCATAGACATAGAGCATGAAGGGGTGCTGATAAAAGGGAATGAGGGCCAGCAAAAGCGCCAGCAGGGCGCGGCTGAAATCGGGACGGCGGATAAAACGCAGCAGCGCCCACTGAAACCCAACCGCGCCAAAAGCCAGCGCGGCGTAAGGCCGGGCTTCGTGCGTATAATAGGCGAAAACGCTAAGCGTTCCCAATAAAATCAGCGCCAGGCGGGCCGTTTGGCGGCCAAAGAGATCAGCCGCCAGCCGATAAAACATGGCCAGGGTGATGACCGTCGTCAGGGTAGAAAACCAGCGCACGATGTTTTCGATGTGACCAAAGAGATGCGCCCAAATATCCTGCAAGATGTTTTCCGGCGGCAGCCTGACGAAAATTTGCAGGATATGATTGACCAGCCCGACCCGCTCAATGTTTTCCAGCGCATAATGCACCACCCAAGCCTCATCCTGACGATAGGGGCGGGCATGAAAATGATAGGCCTGGACGATCACCAGGAACAGGATGGCAAGCGCCGGCGTCAAGAGGGTCAGAAGTTTTGATGGTGAATGGGTGTTCATGGAATGCTCTCGATGATGTGGACATCAATGGTATAGTATAACAGCGATTGCCCAGTGCAACAGCCTCGCTTCGGCAGGCGGAACGTCGTTTTTTACCACAGAGGCACAGAGAACGCAGAGGGAAGCCATGAACTATATGGATAAGAAAGAGCGTTTTGACAAAGCGCTGAAGGAATATCTGTATCGGTTTGAGTTACATCCTTTGGATGAGTGGAATACGCTTATTGGGACGGAAGAATATTATCTCTTTTCCCTTACGCTAGTAAGTTATCCTAAAGAAGATAGCGAACCGCATGGGTTGTTTGTACCGATAGCCAAAGAACTAGCATTTTTGAGAGAAATAGATGATGTATTCGAATCGAAAGTCACAAAACAAAGTGTTTCCGACGCTATAAGTCAATCCATCCGCGAGTTTGAAAAATTTCCTATCCCAGATGAAGCGATTGAGAAATTCAGCGATAAGATTTTCGAGACCTTGATTTGGCATTTCGAGTCACAAGCCGAGGCCCTTGTACCTCTTTATAACATTAAATGTACCTACGATATTGAGATGCCACTGGCGAACTCGGTTTTGCATTCCGGTGACTCTCAATCCTTGTTTGCGGAGAAGGCAAATCATTCCTTCTATAAAGACATGTTTAAAGACATGTTTGCAGAAATAGCTGAGGAGAGTTTTCTCCGTATTCCAGTGACAGGGGACAGCGAGAGCCGCCAGGAGCAGGCTGAACAGGAAACTGAAGAGGCGCTGAAGGTATTGCGATTCGTGACACTTTGGCAATCCGCTGCAAAAGGAAACAAGAAAGTCAGGACGAATCCGGCGAGCAAGGTATCGCAATGGAAGCCAAGCGTCCGAACCATTCTGTTTCACCAGCCAGACAAGCCGCAAAGTAGACTCGGATGGTATTCTGATGGTCGGAATTCACTGCAAATTAGTAACCATGATGTTGATAATGCTTGGCAGTTTCTTGGTCTGGACGATATAAACTATCATTATCAAAACATAGAAAACCCCATCTCAAGTCGAGTTCAGAGGGCGATTACATTATATGATAATGGCACAAGGGTGACCACAAACTGGGAAGCTCTTTATCATTATGTTGTTAGCATCAATGTTGCTATACCAACGTCGTTAAGCAATCGCGATAAGCTGAGAAAAGATCTGGAAACACTCATCAAGTATGGTAGAGGTTATGTAGGAACGAAGAATGAAGATGAAAATCAGTCCGAACCAGAGATTATAACTTGGAACGAGATGGTCAAGAGGACTGCCGAACCTTTCGCAAAATTTTATACGCTTCGTAGCAAGATACTGCATGGCAATGAAATGAGCGAAGACGAAATATCTGATGATGATGTGAAAGACGCCAGAGAACTTGCCCACAACGCGGTGCGGTTAATTGCCAAACTAGCGCGTGAATTGGAGTGGAAAACATATAACGAAGCAAAAGAATGGTTCAGGACACATCGAAACAAGCCGAAGAGCGACTAAGATGAAAATTGTGCGGTGTGTATCTTGCGATGGGTTTGGCTGGTTCGAGGATGAATTTTCGGGACAGGCCGAGGATTGCGACTGGTGCGCCGGCGTCGGTTATGTCTATCGGGATGAACTAGGCCGGGATGCGCCGATTCCCAAGGCCGACTTTGACGCGGCGGCGGCCGAGTTGGAACGGCTGGAAGCGGAACGGCTGCGCGAGATGGGCTATCAAGGAAAGGCCCGAAAGCCTTGGCAGCAGGCTGTTCGCAAGGGCAGTCGGCTTGGGCGGAATCCCTATGCCGCTGATGAGGGGGAATAGCTTGGGGGCCGGCCGGGCGGCGCAGCCCCCAACAGATTATGAATCCGGCGGGTCGATTTCCTTCTGGCGCAGTTCATTAAGCGCCTGCGCGATCTCGACCAGCAGGTCATCCAAATGGGTTTCGGTTTGCCGACTGGCTTCGCTTAACTTCTGGAGAAGCTCGGCAGTCTGCTTTGGCGGGAAGCTGCGATGCGACCACCAGTAGACCAGGGCCGCCACCGCCAGGATCAAAAGCTGAAAAATCTGTTCAAAGTCCATCATTGCTGCTCCTCATCTTCCAGACGTCCAAGACGCCGCAATTCGATACGGCACAGGTCTATCAGCGCATTGGCTTGCAATGTTCATAACCTAAAGCTCCTTTACCCAAAACTGCGGATGCAAGTGGACGGTATCGATCACGGCGGTGTTATGGTTTGAAGTCTTCCAGCGCAATGTGAAAGTGTGGCTGTCGGCGCTCAAACCCGGAATCAGAACCACCAGGCACAGGGGTTTATGCCGATGCACATCGCCGGCGTTGAGGATCGTTAGCTGGGTGATGCCGTTGCCGGCAAAATAATCGACCGAATCGACGGCCACATTGAAAAAGATTTTGCCGCCGTTTGACTGGCTGTACACCGCCGCCGTAAAGCCAAGCAGCGCATCGCCGCCATGCGTGCGTAAGGTCAGTGACAGATTGGTCGTATCGACATCCACAAAAGAAGTCGATGTGGTTGTGTAATTGCCGGCGGCGTCGGCGGTAAAGTGACCGCTGTTGTCCATCCGGTCTTTGAGATAGTTTTGATTGTCCCGCAGCTGGGCGTTCAAATCAATCGACGTTAACGGCTCGCTCGTCCAGGTTTTGGGCGCTGTCCATGCCATTGTCAATTCCTCTCTACTCATTCAACGTTCCTGTCAAGCTAGCACGCTTGTTCTATTAAGAGGCGACTAAATGGTCGCATTTTGGCAAATTGGCGCGATTCGCTTCATTTTCACAGCGCATTGATGCTGAATCAGTTATAATGATCAAAATTAGAGTATAAGAGCCATGCGCCCCGAACTTCTGCTTCTGCTGTCTTTGCTGGCGGTGATTGTCGCCTTGATTGCCTGCCGCCCGCCCCGCAGCAGCAGCCCGACTCCAACCCTTTCGCCCACTTTATTTCCGGCGATAACGCTCACAGCCTATCATCCGCAGTTTGTCACGCCGCCACCCGCGGATACTTTGCCGGCCGTCGTCATTCTCCCGGCGGCGCCTCGCCTTGACCAAATCCGAATATCGCCGCCCCGATGCTACGCGCCGGGTTCTCGGCAAGTGACCTGCCTCGGCTACATCAGCAATCAGAGCGATAGCCGCCTTAGCGATATCACCTTGCAGGCGCGGTATATGGACGCGGATGGAAGGCTGCGGGGGCAAGCGCGGTTCACGCTGGAGCAGCGCATCGTCGGCCGGGATGAGGTCGCCGCCTATCGCATCAGCGTGCCAAATGCACAGCCGGCAGCCCGCGCGCTGGAAATCAAAGCGGTATCGGCGCGACTGTCAGCGCCGCCCGGCCTGGCTTTGAACATCACTGACGTGCAGGGGAACTATTTGGATGACGACCGCTATCTGTTCACCGCGCAGCTGGAAAATGCGACCGATTTGGATGCCAAAGACGCGCGGCTGATTGTCACGCTCGAAAACGACGAGGGCGCCATCATCGGCTATCGCGCCGCCGACCTGCCCGAAGAAATCCCCAGCGGCGCCAAGCTGCCGATTCGGCTGTCGATTGTCCCGCTGGAAGCCGCTGCCAATATCCGACATCGGGCGGCGCTCCAGGCTTTTCCATCATCAAGCCAGCCAATGCCGACCGATTAGGCGTTTTCTGCCGGCGCGGCGGCGCTTACGCAGTGGATTGATCAATCTGACCGTTGACGACCTGGAATACCTGGGCGCGGTTCAAAAAAGCGGGGGAGAAGATATCGAGTTCGGTCGTCGTCACCAGCGTTTGCGCCTGCCCATCCAGACGTTCCATCAGAAAGGCGCGGCGTTTGCCATCCAATTCGGCAGCGACTTCGTCGAGCAGGAAAAGCGGATATTCGCCAGTTTGGTCGCGCATCCATTCCAGTTCAGCAAATTTAAGCGCCATCACCGCCGTCCGCGCCTGTCCGCGACTGCCATATAAACCGCTGTCGCGCGCATTGATGAGCAGGCGCAGTTCGTCGCGGTGGGGCCCAAACAAGGTAAGTCCCCGCTGGATATCTTCGCGCCGCTTTTCCATGATCCGCTGCAAGAATTGCGGTTTGACCTGCGCCGGCTTCAGCTGGCGGTTCAAGTCCAGCCCGGGCACCTCAAAGGACATCTGCCGGCTGTCGGCGGCTGTCGGCAGGACACTCGGCAGATATTTCAGGCTAAGGGTTTCGCGCCCGCCGGTGAGCGCATGATGGGTATCCTGCGCTTTGATTTCAAGCTCGCGCAGGAACTTCTGCCGCCCGGCGATAATCACCGCGCCGTTGTTGGCCAGCTGCTCATCCCAGAATTCCAATTCCGCCGGGCTTGACCGTCTTTCGGCAATGCGCTTCAACAGGGCGTTGCGCTGTGGCAAAAGTTTTTCATATTCGTTCAGCGCCAGCAGATAATCGAGATTGACCTGGGTCAGCGTGGTATTCATAAAGCGGCGGCGGTCGTTGGGCGAGCCTTCAACCAGTGAGAGATCCCGCGGCACAAACAAGACCACATTGAGCAGTCCGATTACATCCATCACCCGCTTGTCAACGTTGTTCAGCCGGACTGATTTCTTGAAGCGGGGCGAGCCGCTGGTCATATCCAGCATGAGGGTTATATCGAGCTTGTGATAGCGGCTTGCTTTATTGCCCAGTTCGGCCGACAGGCGGGCAAAGGGGATCGGATCTTCGGCGGTGCGCCAGTGAATCAGCTGGCGGTCGCTGGTGGTATAGGGCGATTGGGAGGTCGCCAGATAATAGATGGCTTCCAGCGCGCTGGTTTTGCCTTGGGCATTGTCGCCGCAGAGGACAATCGGCCTATCCGCCGGCAGGCTGAATTCCAACCGCGCATAGTTGCGAAAGTTGGTCAGGGAGAGATGGTCAATCTGCATGAATCATTTGCTTGACTGATTGAATCGGCCTTTTATTGTAGCGCGAAGATCGGGGCGGCAACAGGACAGGGTTCAAACCACTCTTGCCTTTCCAAACCAGATCTTGTATTTTAACGTTGCTGTTGGCGTTCGCTTTTTCGCTGCGTCGAATGAAGATTCATATCGCTATGACTGACAAGGAAACAAACCCATGCTCATCAAAATCCTCCCGCGCATCTTCCTGATTTTACTTGTCTTGCTGCTGGCTTTTCCAGCATTGGCGCAGGAAAGAACTGTCGGCGTCATGGTTCACACCGAAGCCGCTTATGACGGATATGTGTTGTTCGCGCCTATGAACGCTGATGATGTGTACCTGATGGACAATGACGGGCGGATTATCCATGCCTGGCATATCGAAGACACGGCTGGCGCCATGGAAGCGCATCTTCTCGAAAATGGCAATGTGATCGTCGTTGTCGGCCCCAGAAACGAATTTGATGAATCGCTGATATCGACTGGCCCTCCTAGAGCCGGAAGCATTCGGGAATATACATGGGCCAATGAATTCGTCTGGGAAGTCGAGTTCATTGGCCCCGAAACCCGTCAGCATCATGCGATTGATATCATGCCGAACGGCAATATCCTCGCTATCCTCTGGGATTATCATTCGCTCGATGACGCGCTGGCGATGGGACTGGATCCCGCATTGGTCGACATCGGATTCAAAGACAGTCCCTATCTGCTTCCTGACCGCATCGTCGAGATTGACCGTTCGAGCGGCGAATTTGTTTGGCAGTGGGATCCTTGGGATCATCTGGCGCAGGCCCGCGACCCCGACCTGCCCAACTATGGCGCCGTCGCCGAACATCCCCAGCGCATTGACATCAACTATCATGACTGGTTTTCGCGGGATGGAAGCCCGCCGGAAAGAAACACAAGAGGCAGCAGTGATTGGATGCACACCAATGCGGTTCACTACAATCCCGAATTGGATCAGGTTGTCCTAACCGTCTGGCGTTTCGACGAGCTTTGGATCATCGACCACAGTGCGTCTACGGAAGAGTCGTCCGGTCCCGCCGGCGACCTGCTGTATCGCTGGGGCAATCCATTTGCCTATCAGCAAGGCGACCCAATAGCCGACCGTCAGTTGTTTAGACAGCATGACGTACAATGGATTGGCGCCGGTCTGCCGGGCGAGGGGAACCTCCTCCTCTTTAACAATAAGCACAATCCCGGCACACCTGACGAGTATTCGTCGGTGATGGAACTGAAACCTCCGCTGCGGGCGGATGGCAGCTATGATTGGGAGCGGGAAGCGGAGATTGTTTGGTCTTATACTGCCGATGGCTTCTACTCTGCGACGCGTTCAGGTGTCCAGCGTTTGCCGAACGGCAATACCTTGATTACTGAAGCGCGCGACGGGCGGCTGATTGAAGTCAATCCGGATGGAGAAACTGTCTGGGAATTTGTGAATCCAATATCCAGAGATGGTCTGGTTAGACAGGGCGAGACACCTAGGGGGAATCCTTTGTTCCGCGTTCGCAAGTACCCGGTGGATTACCCTGCTTTTGCGGGTCGGGACATGACACCCGGCGACCGTCTGGTGGATTAGGGACGGGCTGCCAGCATTTACTGCGCGACCCACTGCGGCAGATAGGCATCTTCGATGATTTTGAAGGTCGCTTCAGTTTCGAAATCGTGAATCCAGACTTCGGGGCGGCCTTCCTGATTGGTGGTCCCGTCCGCATTGAGCAGTGGAAAACGCTGCATCACCAGCCGACTGCCGGCCGGATTCCAGCGAAAATAAGAGGTGTTGTAACGTTCGCTGTACGCAACCGGCATCAGGTCGTCGGCCGACAGTCGGCGGATATAGAGTTGATGTCCATTCGTCCAGCGCTGGTCAGTATAGCGCCGGGCGAATGCAATCGTTTCGCCGTCTGGGCTCCATTGAGCGGCGACATCATCCGTCGGCCCTTGTGGATCGGTGAAGGCGGCGAATTCCTTTTCCAGCAGGTCGGCAATCCGCAGATGACTGAAGAACTGCCCGTCGCGGCGGACAATTTCGGGGAAGATGACCGCTTGGCCATTGGGAGCGAGCGCGCCCATCGTGCCGTGAGATGAGGGGATAAACCGCAGCGCCGCGGCGGCATCCTGGCGCGCCGCGAGGTCGTATATCAACAGGCCGGGCTGGCGGGCATCGGCGCTGTAGAAGGCGATGACATTGCTGTCCTGCGACCAAACGGGGGTATGCCCGACCACCTGCGTATCAAGGATGAGCGGGACGGTTTCATAGTTTGGACTGGTCATATCGACCAGCCAAATGCGCGACAGGCCATAGGCGCCTTGGTGGGATTTAGTCCGCTGATAGGCCAGCTTGCCGCCGTCGGGACTGAAGACTGGCGTTGTGCAGGAGTCATTCAGGGCGGCGCAGTCAACCAAATCAGTCACACGCTGGCTGGCGATGTCCAGCAGGCGCAGGGTAAAAGCGGCATTCTCCGTTCGTTCGGTAAAGGCCAGCCAGCGGCCATCAGGGCTGAAGTCGAAGTCGTAGACGCCAAATTCACTAAAGGTCAGTTGCTGCTGTTCAGGCTGGTCGATGACTGTCATCCAGACATTCTGCACGGGCGCCAGGGCCGGATACAGATAGGCGACGCGCGGCGGCTGCCGGGTCGGGTCGCTGACAAGGCCAAGGATGATGACCGCGCCTAGGCAGAACGCGATAACAGCAGCAGCGGCAAAATCCAGCTTGGTCAGTTTCATCGCGGCGCCTAGGGATACAGATAGGGCTGGTCAGGTTCGGCGGCGATCTCGATGCGGCTGGCCTGGACGACCGGCACAAAATCATCGCCAAAGTCGCTCGCTTTGAGCTTGCCCTGCACTCGCACCCAGGCGCCGGTGGGGAAGTCCTGCGCGCTATCGAAGCGGACTGGCATGCCAATCGGGTAAGCATCGGCGACGCAGCAGCTCATGGTAAAGCGCGAGGCCATAAACTCATTGTCCGCAAAATCCGGCTGTCGATAGACAAAACCGATCACGTCGACTGGCTGGCCGTTCAGGGCGGCGGGGGTTGATGCGCGGCCAAATTCGCGCAGCCAATCGAGGATATTGCGGTCAAGCGGATGGCGGGTAAAGGTGGATGCCTGGTCGACGCCTACTGGATTCAGGCTGATGCCGCCATTGACTGCTTCAACGCCCAAGGGACGCGAGGGGATCGATATCGCCAGAATCAAGGGAAAAGCGACGACCGCCAGCATGCCCCAGGTGATGTGGCTGTGATGATGATCTTGGCGCGGTTCATCTGACGGCGAGCCGAGCAGATGATGCAGGCTGACCAAGCCCAGCAGGAAAAAGATGACGGCCGCTAGATAAGCCAGCCAGGCAAAGCGCAGGTTGATGTAGTTGGTCAGATGGCCGGTGACGATCAAAACAGACAAGTAGATGCCCATGCCCAGCAAAATCATCGACTTGGTCCAGTCGCGCCAATCCAGCTGTGATTTGTCTTTTATCATGTCAACGCTCTGCATATTCCAATCGGCGCCGCGTTCAGTAAGCTAGGACAGCATTGATAAACACCCCGGCCAGCAGGTTCATCGCGAAGGGCATCAGGATGAGATACAGCACAATTCTGCGCTTGAAAACGCCGCCAAACATCAAGGTGCTTTTGATATCCACCATCGGGCCGAAGCTCAAGAAACTGACAATGGCGCCGGTGGTGAAGGTGTTGACAAAGGCAAGCGCCAAAAAGCTGTCCACAGTCGAGCAGACACTAAGAATATAAGCCAAAATCTGCAAAAACACCACCGAAAACACCGGGCCAGTGCCTAATGCCAGCAGGCTTTCCTGGGGGACGACGGTTTGCATCAGCGCCGCCAAAGCCGATCCAGCCACCAGAAAACGGCCCATTTCGAAAAATTCATCGCCAGCGATATGAAGCGCGCGCAGGAGTCGGCGCCCAAGCGGCGCTGGAGCCGCCGGTGGCTGGATGCCGGCGGGCGTCTGCATGGACTGGCGTTTCAGCACATCTTCGGGCTGGGCAAAATTGCCGATGATCAGCCCGACGGTAACGGCGACTATTGCGGTGATGACAAAGCGGCCGACGAGCACTGGGCCAAATCCAAAGGCAATGTAGGTGCTGGCGAACACAATCGGGTTCATAAAGGGCGCCGCCAGCAAAAATGCCACGCCCATCGAAATGGGCAGGCCTTTGGTGAATAAACGGCGGGCGACCGGCACAACGCCGCATTCGCAGACGGGAAAGGCAAGCCCGAGGAAGGTCCCGCCAAGCGCGGCGCCGAGCCGATTCCTGGGCAGCCAGCGCAGCATGTCTTCGGTTTTGATGAAGATCTCAATCAGGCCGGAGGTGATGGACCCCAGCAAAAGAAAGGGCGCCGCTTCGACAAAGATGCCGAGAAAGCGCGTGGCAAAGACGCTCAAGGCCAGCGGCGCATCGCTGCCGGCGCGAATGACTTGAGCCAGCACCAACGCGGCGGTCAGAGCCGCGCCGGCTATTTTCAGGATATTCCATGAGGGTCTGAATACTTGGCTGTTGAACGGCATAGCTTTACTTTCGTTCAATACGGCATCAGAAGCATTAGGGCTGGTTGCTGCTGCCGGATTTTACCATCAGCAGTCCGATAAGCAAGCCTAGCAGTACGCCAGTAGGCATCCCAAAGGCGACGCTGCCCATGCTGATGCCCAAGACCAGGCCAAGGGTCAGCCCGATGATGATGCCAACGACAAATAGTGGATTGGGATGCATGGGCTCCCCCGCGCCGGCGCTGCGTCCGCTCATGACAAAAGATCGGCCGCCGCCGATCAGTCCCGCGGCTCGTCTTCAGAAACTTCTTTGCACTTGCCGACCTTGTAGATCCGCGTATGGCGTTCAAAGCCTGGCCGCGGCTTTTTTGGCGTCATCGCTTCAGCCTCAAAGTGATCTTTCACCCGTTCATACGTTGCGGCGCTGATGATGAGTTCGCCTGGCTCCGCGTTTTCCTGCAAGAATTTGCAGTCATCGGCCGCTTCGCCCAGGGCGGCGAATTCGATTCGGCTGGCGCCGCCCACCATGCCCAGGACTGCCGGGCCGGTATGAATGCCGATGCCAAAATAAAGCTGCTGTTCGGGTTCAAGGACGTCGTGCAGCGCATGGACGGCGTTGATGATCGCCCGGGCTGCCTTGACGGCCTGAACCGCATGATCGTCCTGTTGATTGAGTTGGGTATTCCACAGGCCGGTGACAGCATCGCCCAGATACTTGTCGACGATGCCGCCGCAAGAGGTAATCGCATCGCTGGCGGCGCCCAAATAGCGATTGACGATTTTCATCAATTCTTCGGGCTGGAGGCGTTCGCTAAAGGTAGTGAAATCGCGCAGGTCAGCGAACATGGCGGAAATCGTGCGTTCCGCCGGGCTGGTATCCATTTCGCTGATTGAATCGATATTCTCCAGCAGCTCTTCAAGGACAAAGGTTCCCAGCAGCCGCCGCTGCTCTTCCTGTTCCTTGCGTTCGGTCAAATCGTCAATGACAAGCGCGATCCCGCGGTTGACCTGATCTTCGCTGCGTAAGGGGCTGGCGACTACCTGCCAATAGTTCTGCCGTCCATTATGCGCGAATTTCTCCAGCCAGATGTGCTGTGTCCGCTCGGCGCGCACTTGTTCAATATAATCGTAGAAGCTGTCGGTCACTGTGGGCAGCACCTCGCGCAGGGGGTGCGCCAGCGGATTCTTACTGCCGATGATATCTTCGGCCGCGTCGTTGCAGACAATCACATCATTATTCCCATTGATGGTAATCACACCGGATCCAATCGAGGCGAAGATGTTGGACAGCCGTATTTGCATCTCCTCAATCAGTGCCAGCTGCGCCCGAATATCCTCGAACAGGCGGGCGTTTTCAATCGCCACCGCCGCCTGCTGACCAAAGCTGGTGAGCAGATCAAGCTCGTTTTCCTTGAACAGGCCGGCCATGATGCGGTTGTCGCAATAGGCGACGCCAATCACTTCATTGCGGACAATCAATGGAACTGCCAGGATGCTTAACAGGGCGAAGCCGACAATGCTCTCGCTGTGGCTGATGTTGTCATCGGCGCCGGCGTTGACCGTTAGCAGCGGCTCGCCGGTTTCCGCTACTCGATTGATGATCGACCAACTGACAATTCGGCCGCCGCTGGCGCTCTCTTCGGCGCTCAAGCCGCGGGCGACTTTGAATTCCAGTTCGCCGGTGTCGTGGTTCCGCAGCACAATATAACCGCGCTCGGCCTGGGTCATCTGGATCACGGTTTCCATCACTTCGTTAAGCACTTCGTCGGTCTCTTGCACCGAATTGATGAGGGCAGTGGTTTCGGCCAGACGGCGAAGCTGCTGGAGCTTCATTTGGGAATCGACCAGACCAAGCGACAGCTTGTCGATGCCGGAGCGCAATGGCCATAGCTTGTCAATGGCGTCGCCCGGCAGGCTGATGCCGCGCTGACGCAGAAGCCGCTGCTGCTGCTCCAGCATATTTTTCATCTCTTCGGCGCGCCGTTTTAGCTCCCGCAACTGCGCTTGGGTGGTGGAAAAATCACTCCGCCCGATGTTCTGGTTCATCAGCTTCTATAGACCTCGTATGCCCGCATCCCCTGCGAAAGCCCCTTGCCGATGATGGATCCGCGGCGGCGGAACTCGCAGAAGATGTTTCCGTTATTGTTTTCTCGGATATGGTCCAAGGTTTGCTTGGTGATGGTGATGGTGCCGGGCGCGGCATTTTCCTGCACGCGCTTGGCGATGTTGATGGTATGACCCAGCGCGGTGAACTCGCGGCGATTAAAACTGCCGACATTGCCCAGCGTCGCCTCGCCCGTGAACATCCCGATGATATAATAATGCGGGTCGGGGTCAATATCCAATTCCCGATAAAACTCGACAAAGCGGTCGCGCATCAGCAGACTGCATTCCACTGCATGGCGGGCGTGGTTGGGTTCGGGATTAAGCTGGGTATTAAAGAGCGCCATGACCTCGTTGCCCATGTATTTGTCGATAATGCCGCCGCATTCGTGGATGCAGGCGGTGGCAATCGCCTGATACTGGTTGATCATTTTCAGCTTTTCGCTTGGCGCGACGTCCGGCAGCGTCGCCAGCGGCCGCACATCGGCAAAAATGCAGGTCACTTCGCGGCGCATCCCTCCCATTTCGATGCTGGCGATTTCGTTGATTTGGTCGACCATGCTTTCGGGCAGGATGCGCTTCATGGCGTTGATGGTGGTTTCGTGTTCATGCAGATGGGTGACATCATCCATTACCACCGTGATGCCTTGGGTCACGTCGTTGCTGTCTTTCAAAGGCGAAAGCGAAAGGTTAAGCGCGACCTGCCCGCGGCCTGGCAATTCGGTATTAAGCTCAATAGTATGATCCATATCTTTTTCTTTGACCAAATCCAGATGGTCGGGGTGCAGCACGGCGCTTTGGAGCACCTGCCCGACGGCGTTGCCGACGGCGGTATCGGCGTCAACGTTCAGAATCTCGCTGGCGGCGCGGTTAAAGGTCTGCACCAGGTCATTGGAATCGGTGGCGATGATGCCGCTGCCCAGCGATGAAAAGATATTGTCCATCAACTCTTTGACGTGGGTGATTTCCACAAGAATCTGTTCGGTGCGGGTGTACATGCGGGCATTGGCAATCGCTACCGCCGCTGTATTGGCAAAAGCCACCAGCAGCGTCTCTTCGCGTTCGGTAAAGATGCCGGAAAACAGGCGATTGTCGACATAAACGACGCCGATGGTCTCGTCCTTGTACTGAAGCGGCACACAGAGTACCGAACGCAGGGTGAAGTTGATGATGCTCTGGTTGCTTGCCAGACGCTCATCCTGAAAGGCGTTGTCCGCCAGCAGCGACTCGCCGCTCTTCATCACTTCGGAAACGACGGACATGCTGATCTGCGGCCGTTCGCCGCCGGTTACGCCAGTGCCCAAAATACCGCTCTCACTGCTGATCCGAAATTCCAGTTCTCCAGTATTGTCGTTCTTCAGGATGATATAGCCGCGCTCGGCCTGGGTCAGCACGATGACCAGTTCCATCGTCTCCTGCAAGACGGTGTCAATGTCCAGGGAGTTGGTGATGCGGACGGACATATCCGCCAGCGCCCGCAGCTGCTGAAGCTCGGTCTGGTCGGCCAGAATAGTTTTTTCCAGCGTTTTGAAATCCCGTTTGAGGGTGTCGATGCTGCTAAGCACCTTCGCCGGCATAGCCAGCCGATGCCGCCGCAGCAGGTCTCTTTGCGCCGCCAAAGAGGTCGATACCTGCTCAATGAGACTCTCAAGCTGCCGCAGTTCGCTTACTGGGTTAAATGCAGGGATTTCGGCGTCGTACATGCAGTTTGCTCACTCCATTTATTTGCTGGCCGGCGGACAGCAGCCTTGTCAAATGAACAATGGGCCCACATTATACAGCCGCCTGGAGACAGCCTTCGGCCGCCCATCACCAACAGTATACCGTAAAATATCGTTTTTGCCACTTCAGAAACCTATAAACATTCCAAAAGACAGTTATCCATACAGATGCGGTTCATTTCTTCAAGGCCCGTCTGGCGGCCCGCCGTCCCAATTCGACGGCGTAGTTGGTGCCGCGGTCCCAAGGATAGACTTGTGACATGCTTGCCCAGTAGATGCCCGGGAGCGGCGTCGCCAAGTCGGGGATTTTGCGGCTGTGGTTGAGTCCTGGCACTGGCTGGGCATAGGGCGCCCGCCACACCCACCACTTGCGAATCCAGCCTGGATCGAATGCTGGGTTGATTTTTTGGAGCGCCGGCAGGAAGCGCTTCACCAGCGCGGCTTCGTCCAGTCGAAAATACTCATGGTCGGGCGGCGCATAATCGCCGCAGTAGATAATGTGGTCGCCGCCATAATGCTGGCGCGGGATATAGTTGGTATGCTCGACCAATGCCAAGAACGGAAAGGTGTTTTTGGATTTGTCGGCGGTGGTCGCTGGCAGATTGAGCCAGTAGGTATCATCGGGCATCAGCGGCTTTTTAAGCGCCAGGACGACGCATAATCCGCCGATGCTCTTGAGTTCGGCAAGCTGTTTGCCATAGGCTGTATCGGCCAGGCCATCGGTTAGATGCAGCATTAGGCGCGGGGATGTGGTACTCAAGATGCGGTCAAACAGTTGGGTTTTCCCGTTGATGCCGAGCGCCGGTTTTCCGTCTTGCAGGCTGATGCGTTCAGCCCGCGTATGCAGTCGGATGGTGATGCCGCGGGCTTGCAGCTGCCGCGCCAGTTCATCGAGAAAGGCCTGAAAACCGCCGATATAAGTTCCCAATTTGAGCGTGCGTTTGACAATCCGCGCCCACATGAATGACATCGGCACGGTCGCGTACTCTTCGGCAAACTTGCCAATCAGCAGGGGTCGGAATAATTTTTCGTAGGCTTCGGCGCCCATCCAGCGGCGCATCCAGGCATCGGCCGTCACCTTTTCGAAGGGCTTCCAATCGGATGACAGCTTGACATATAGGCCGGCCAGCCCCAGGCGGATGGTCGAGATGGGCGACAGCGGCAGAAAGACGGCCGAGGGCGAGATTTCGCTGCGGACGAGTTTGCCATCGAGCCAGTAACTTGTCTTTGGCCGCGGGAAGATGATTTTTTCGCGCACGCCCATTTCTTCTGCCAGCTGGAGGATGTCATAGTCGGTCGCAAACCAATGGTGGTAGAATTTCTCCAGTGTCCACTCCCAGCGCGCGTCTTTGAAGCCAGCCGCCAGCCCGCCAACGCGGTCGCCGGCCTCATAGATGGTGACCTCATGGCCGGCATCGGCAAAATCCCAGGCGGCCGCCAGGCCAGCTGCGCCGGCGCCGATGATTCCGATGGTCATTCCGCTCATGCCGCTCCTCATCGTTTGCGAACAGACTGTCGCAACAGATTATACACAGGAACGCGCATTCTGGCGCAGGGGAAGTTTGGATGCGCGGCTTGCTGATGGATATTAGTCGGCATACGTCTGGCCCGACAAACGCCACATGGCGCGGGCTTCAAGGTCAAGCTGGCTGCGGTATCCCTGTAGATAGCGGAAGTGCGCCGCGGCGCCAATCATGGCCGCGTTGTCGGTGCACAGAGACAAGGGCGGGTAGCGCAACGGCAGTTCGGTCCGGCTGTGCATCTTTTGGCGCAGCATTTGATTGGCGCTGACGCCGCCGCACAGGAAAATCTCAGTCGCGCCATAGTCACTCGCCGCCCGCGCGGTTTTCTCGACTAGCGCATCTGTCACCGCCTGCTGAAAGGATGCGGCGACATCAGGAATCCGGACATCCAGCCGCAGCTGCGCTCGTTTTTCGGCGCCGCGCTGACGATGGCGGCGGCTTTTCCCTAGCGGCTGCACCATCACCGCGCGCATAACCGCCGTCTTGAGGCCGCTAAAGCTGAAATCATAGCTGTCGTCGCGTTTGGCGCGCGGGAAACGATAGGCGTTGGGGTTGCCGGTCTGCGCCGCGCGTTCGATTGCCGGCCCGCCGGGGAAGGGCAGGCCAAGCAAGCGTCCGACTTTATCAAATGCCTCGCCAGCCGCATCGTCGATGGTGCCGCCCAGCCGCCGATACCGGCCATGATCGGTCATCAGCGTTAGTTCGCTGTGTCCCCCGGAGACAATCAGCGCAATGACAGGGAAAATCACTTCGGCGAAGGACGGCGAGAGCCAAAGGGAATAGACATGCCCTTCCAGATGATTGATGCCAAGCAGAGGCTTGCCGGTCGCAAGCGCCAGCCCTTTGGCATAATGGATCCCCACCAGCAGAGAACCCACCAGGCCCGGCCCTTGGGTCACGGCGATGGCGTCCAGCTGGCTGTATTGTAGGCCGGCATCGCGCATTGCCTGATTGACCACCGCGCCGATCACTTCGGCATGGGCCCGCGATGCCACTTCGGGGAAGACGCCGCCATATTGGGCGTGGAGGTCGATTTGGGAAGCGATGATATTGGAATTGATGATGCGTCCATTTGTGACGACGGCGGCCGCCGTTTCGTCGCAGGAGCTTTCGATTGCCAGTATGATGGTCATAAGGACTTGCTTCCACTTTGATATTGCTGATTGTTATTGTATCTGATTTTGCCGCATAGTATGCTATGATTGATAAAACCGCGCTTGTTGATTGAGGGTGATGCCATGCTGTCGCTGACTGAAGGACTGGACAAACGTTTGAAATGGGGCTTGGTCGCGTTGGCCGGCTTTCTGCTGTTCGCCGCCTTCACGGTTTGGGGCGGGCTGCCCAGCGGCCCGCGGGCTTTGTCCTTTTGGATACAGATTGTGATTCTGTTCCTGGTGACCGGCGCCTATATCCTCATGGTCTGGCATTTGCTCATCAGACCATTGGGAAAGCAGCCGCGCGCCGTCACGCTGCCGGTGAAGCTCCGCCAAAACATCGCGCTGCTGCTGGCTGGCGGCGTCATGGCGCTGGTGGTTGGCGCCTTGTGGGATGAACTGTGGCATCGGCGCTATGGCATCCCGTTGGGCGAGGACTTCTTTTGGCGGCCGCACTTGCTGATGTACTTCGGATTTGGCGTCGGCGTCCTGATCGGATTTTGGGCATTGTTTTATCTCAATCGCCGCCTCAAAGGGACTTTCCAGCATCGCTTTCGCGCCAACGTCATCGTCGGCCTGCTCATTTTACAGGCGGCTTTTCTGATCTACGCTGTCCCAGCCGACCCCATCTGGCACAGCATTTATGGCGATGACCTTTCAGCCTGGAGCGTGCCGCATCTGCTGTTATTGATCGCCGTTACCATGATGATCCTGCTGGCTGTGTTTTCGCATCTGCCGGCCGGCCGAAGCGGTGAATGGCGCAGCATTCTGAACATTCGCTCGGCCGATGCCCTGCCCCTGCTCATGTTCGCCGCCATTTTGCTGGCTTGGCTGCAAGTGCTGATGATTGACTGGGACCAAATGCTGGCTGGCAATGCGCGGGAATCCTTGGGCCTCTTTCGGCCGGAATGGCTGCTGGCGGCGAATCTGCTAGGGACTGTCACCTTCGCCGGGGTATTGGCGGTCCGCGTCCTGCGCTGTGTTGGCGCCGCCACCCTGATTGGACTGATGGCTCTGGCGATTCGCTATGGGCTGGTTCAGCTGTTCGCCGCTTCGGAATTGCAGTTTGTGGCTTGGGTCGCGGCGCTGCTGCCGCTGATTGCGATAGATGCCTGGGCCTTCTTCTGCGTGTCCAGCCGCAAGCAGGCGCCAGGCTGGTTGAGCACCGCGCTGGCGGCCGCGCTGGCGATGCTGGTCAATCTGCCCCTGATTCGCAGCCTGTATAACATTGAGCCATCGCACATCCTGGCATACGGCCTAGCCGCGGTCATCGCCGGCATTGGCATGAGTTGGCTGGGCCATCAGATTGCCGATTGGATGGAGTCGTCCGCTGTTTCGGAAGCGAGCCAACAGCCAAGTCCGCAGTCAAGCTACCGCGCTTTGGGCCTTATAGGCGGCTTCGCTGTTTTCATGCTGGTCTTTATCCTGACCGCGGCGCCGCCTGTCTGATATGCGGGACATAGCCGGGCGCATCATCGCGGTCATACTGGCAGCGGCGCTGACGGGATGCAGCGCCATTGAACTCAATCAGCGCAATGCACAGGCGACCGCCGCCGTCGAAGCCGCCATCGCCGCCACAGTCAGCCGCCGCGTGGCTGCTTTCCAAACCGAACAAGCCGCCGTCACGCCAAGCCCCGAAGTTACAGACGAGGCTGCGCCGACCATTGAAGCCAGCCCATTTACCGCATCAGCCGCCGATCTGCTGGTTTATGGCATGGTGCCGGTCGACAGCGACCGCCTCAACAGCATCACAGCCTTGGCATTCGACGCCGAAGGCCATCTGCTGGTGAGCCTACGCGCCGCTGAAATCTATCGGCTGGAAGATGCCGATGCCGATGGCGCGGTCAATGCTGTTCGCTTGATATTCGATGACCGCGGCGGCGATATCGGGCAGGTGTCCGGCCTGTTCATGCGCGGCGATGCGCTCATCGTCATCAATGGACAGCAGCTTAGCCAGCTGCGGGATGTCGACGGCGACGGCTTTTATGAGACCGTGACGCAGCTGTCGGCGCAGCTGCCAGCCAATCAAAGTCTATTGCAGGCAAGCAACAGCATCATTCAGTCGCCGGATGGCCGCTACTTCACGACAAACGCCAATACAGGCGAGATTCTGCAAATTGCGCTGCGCGAGTAGGCGATTGTATTTTGCGGAATAAAGTTTCATCCTTCCCGCGAGGCTGTGTTTCTCGCGTAAAATAATGTGTGTTACAATACAGTATCCGAAGGCTTGCGTGAAAGAAAAGCATAATGGAAACCACCGAAAGTATTGATCTCATCGTACGCAATCCAAAAGTGCGTCAAGGCAAACCCTGCATTGTCGGGACTGGCTTGCGGGTAATGGACATTGTGATGTCGTCGCTTTTCCATGATCGCAATCCTGGAGAAATCGCCGCCGGTTATGGAGTCGCAATAGCTCAAGTTCATGCCGCCTTGGCCTATTATTACCTGAACAAAGACGAGATTGATGAGGATATTCGCCAGCAAATTATGACCGCGCGCGAGCTAAAGGAAAAAAGAGTTGGCAGTCGAGAAGATTCGCTTTTACCTAACTGATGCGCCGACGCGAAGAACAGTGGTAAGCCTTTGCCGCCGCGCCGGCCTTCACCAAGTGAATGCCGGGTTTTTGAAAGGGACGAGCGCCATAATGACCGCATGAGCGTAATAGCTTTGACGGTCAATAGCATCATCAGTCAGCAAACCAATGGCGCCGTTCGCCTGCTTGGAATTATCGCGCTGGAAAACGCGGTCATCGGCATGACCCAGTTCCATGCCGCCGCGCACCAGTTCGGCAACTTCGCGCGGCAGATAAAAAATGGCGGTCTGTCCGCGCCCGATGCGCCCATCCGACCCCAGCGCCAGCACGCAGGCAAAGCACTGCATCCCCCAATCGGTATCCTGGATGCCGCCCTCAATGCCGATCCAAAAGTCGCTCTCGGGCCGCGACTGGCGGGCGCCGACCGCGCGGTTGCGCGCGCCTTGCATCGTTTCGCCGCGGGTCATAGGCTGTTCGGATACGCCCGAAGGGACGGATATGCCGCTGCCGCTGAAGCGGCGGCGCGGGAACATCCGCTGGAATCCGGCCAAGGCCGCATTGATCTTGACCGGATTTTGAGAGGCAACCGTGATGCTTGGCATTTGATTCTCGCGTTCGCTTCTGACAGCGCGACTATAACAGAAACGGCGGCCTTCTGCATTTGCCGCCGATTTCAGGTTTGTCACTGCGGCTGTGTTATGGCAAAGGGCGCTCATTTTATGTCACAGTTGTGTCATTATTCGGGTGTTTGTGGCGCAGTTGCGTCATCTTCAAAACTTTTTTCTTGCCAAAGTTCGGGCTGGTGTATTGGATTGTTAATCTGCACGATGCCAGCAAGGTATCACAGCCGCGCTGGCAAAAGGCGACTAAAAGGCCGTGGTTTTTGGATGTCGACTATTCTGCTAAAAACTCGCCCTAGCAATATCCGCAGAATTCAGTTAGCATAGACGTCCGATTTCTGTACGGACAAATAAACGAGGGTTCGTTATTTATGGCTTCATATCATGGACCAAAAGCAAAACCACAGCGGCGCTTCGGGGAGTTGCTGGTGCCGCGCCCCAAGTATTCGCGCATTTTGGAAGAGCGCGCCTATCCGCCCGGCGAACACGGGCGCGACAAGTCGTTCCGCTCCGGCCGGCGCAGCAACTACGCGCTCCAGCTGGACGAGAAGCAAAAGCTGGCCTTCATCTACAACGTGCGCGAGCGCCAGATGCGGAACTATTACAAAAAAGCCGCGCTGATGGCCGGCCCGACCGGCGTCAACCTGCTCAACCTGCTGGAACGGCGGCTGGACAACATCGTCTACAAGTCAGGGCTGGGGGCGACGATTTGGGCGGCGCGTCAGATTGTCGGGCATGGCCATATCCAGGTCAATGGCCGCCGCCTCGACCTGCCGTCTTATCAAGTCATGCCAGGCGACGTCATCGAAGTCACCGACAAGATGAAAAAGAATGTGCATATCCAGGAATGGATCCAGCAGTCGGCTTATTATCCGCCCTATCTGAATGTGGACAAGGAAAACTGCCGCGTCGTCTTTGACCGTCTGCCAGAAGAAGGCGAAGTGCAGACGCCGGTCGATATTCAGATGGTGGTCGAGTTCTACAACCGCTTGACCTAATCCGAAGGCAAGTCCCGAATCCGCTTGATGAGCGCGGTTGTGCTGTGATGGGGCAGACAATTGATCAATTCGACCCGCCCGCCATAAGCCGCGACCGTCGCCCGTTCAGGCAATGGCTTGCGCGCATAGTCGCCGCCCTTGACGTAAATATCCGGCCGAAGCGCGTTCAGCAGGCCATCGGCGGTATCCTCATCAAAGATCATGACGGCCGTGACCGGCATCAGCGCCGCCAGCAGACGCGCCCGTTCGGCCGCCGGTACAATCGGCCGACCAGGCCCTTTCAGCCGCGCCGATGAGCAGTCGCCATTGACCCCCACAAAGAGCGCATCCCCCAGCCGCCGCGCCTTTTCCAGATAATCCAGATGCCCAACATGCAGCAAATCAAAATGCCCATTGGTGAAAACGAGGGTCTGGCCCCGCATCTCCCGCCGCCGTCGGATGGCCTCTGCCAAGCTGATATGCTTTTCCATCTTAGGCGAATTTGTCGGGATAACGTTCTTGCGCCAGCGATTCGGCCTGCGTCACCCAGCCCTCAATCACGTCGATGCCCTTTTGCCAAAAGCCAGGGTCATTGATGTCCACGCCCATTTTGGCCAGCAGACGGTCAGGATAATCGGAATCGCCGGCCGCCAGCAGATCGACATACTTGGGAACGAAAGAATCGCCCTCTTCCTGATAAAGCCGATACAGCGCCAGCGCCAGCAGTTCACCAAAAGCATAGGCATAAACATAGCCGGGCGTATGCAGAAAATGCGGCACATAACTCCACCACAGCCCATATTCCTCGGTGATGGCCACGCTGTCCTGGAACATATCGCGCTGCGTCTCCAGCCAAAGTTCACTCAAGCGCGCCGTCGTCAGTTCACCCTCGCGGCGGCGCGCCTTGTGCATCTTGTCCTCAAAGCGGTTCATCGAAATTTGACGAAAGACCGTCGCAAAAGTGTCCTCGATTTTCTCGACCAGCATCGCCAGCCGCGCCTCTTTGTCATCTTCAGCCGCCATCAGATTTTGGAAGACCAGCATTTCAGCGAAAGTCGAAGCCATCTCGGCCGTCGTCAGCGGCGTATAAAGCGCGAACTGCCCGCTTTTTCGACCAGAGAGTATCATGTGGACGCCATGCCCCAGTTCATGGGCCAGCGTCGTGACATCGCGCGCGCTGCCCATATAATTCAAAAAGACATAAGGGTTGGCCGAAGCGACCGTCGGACTGGCGAAGGCGCCGCCGCGTTTGCTGGCCGTGACAGGCGCATGAATCCAATCCCTGTCAAAGAACTCCTGCGCCGCCGCTTTCATCGCGGAGCCAAATCCCGCAAAGGCCCGCAGGACGATGCGCTTGGCCTCATCCCAGCGATAAAAAGCCTCGCTCGCCTTAATCTGAAGCGGCGCGTAACGGTCATAATCATAAAGCTCATCATAGCCCAGCAAGGTCTTTTTGAGGCGATACTGCCGCGCCACCAAAGCATAATTGCCGGTCACAGTTTCGATGAGCGCATCAACAACCTCGCCGCTGGTTTTGTTGCTAAGGTTGCGCGACGAAACCCACGAAGGATACCCGCGCCGCCGGTCGCTGTTGGCTTTGTCCAAGGCCAGCGTATTGAAGATAAACGTCAGTTCCATCGACTTTTCGTCGAGTTTGTCAGTCAGCTTGCGCCAGGCCATTTCGCGCATATCGCGGTCAGCGTGACGCATTTTATCCAGGACAAAAGTCATATTGACCTCTTCGCCCATCCAGTCAAAGACGAACGCGCTGGTCAGCTGCGTGAAAAACCGCGTCCAGGCGCTGCTGCCAGTGACGTCCTTTTCAATGATGACCTGCTCTTGCGATTCAGTCAGCTGATAAGGCTTGCGCCGCCGCTCGGCTTCCATGACATAGCGATACTTCGCCAAAGTCGGATCATCAAGAAGGGCCTGCGCCCGATCATCGTCCAGCGCGTTCCATTCCAGATCAAAAAACACCATCTTTTGACTTAGCGCCGCCCCCAAGTCCTGCATCTTGGCGACAAAAGCCTGATAGTCCCGATTGGCCGTATCTGTGGAAAAATTCAAAAAAGCGTATGATTCCAGCCGCCCGCGCCGATCATAAATGGCTTCCATCGCTTCATAAGCATCGACAAATTCGGCCGCGCTCATATCGGCCACAGTCCCGCGGTAACGCCCTTGAAAATCATCGGCCTGCTGGGTGAGTTCTTTAATATCGGCCTCAATCGCCGCGTCATCGAGACCATCATAAAAAACGGACAAATCCCAAATGACGTCCTCGGCGCCAGTCGGACGGTTCACTGCATCGCTCATCGCACCCTCTTTCGCATTCAATAAAACAAATCCAAACAGCCCCATCGTAGCAGATGATAAGCGAAAAACCTAGCGCAAGCCTTGACGATGAGCGTATTCGGCCGCCCGCAGCATCCGACCATAACGGCCGATTAAATAGCCGTGTACGGGAAAGGACAAAATCAGGCCCAGCAGGGCAAACGGCGTCAAAATGAACAGCAGGGCATTGGCGGCCACCGAATACACCAGCCATTGCCAGGTCAGGTCGATATTCGTCTGCAAACGTCGAAACAGTCGGCCAAAGCGATAAAACGCGCCCTTGTCGCCGCTCTCCCCATAGCGCATCAGCCCAATCGCCAGCATCGACCAAGCCATCGCCGTATAGATGAACAAAATCGGCAGTAAAACAGCCACAATCCCGACAAAAGCGATGCCGCCAAACAGACTGGCCGCCAGTTGCGGATTCAAAATATGCAGCAGACCCAGCAGAATCAGCGGCGGCGAATGATAGACCAAAACAGCCAGCAGAACAGGAAGCCCTTTTTGGACTTTTTGATGAGGATGTTTCCAGCTTGGCAGCGGACTCAGCTGACCGCGGCTGACATTATGCGCGATTTCAGTCAGCCAGCCCAGCAGGCCGCACAGCGCAATCAGCCCGACAATCGGAACAAAGCACAGGATGATGAACACGGCGGCCAGCGCCATCTTGCCCGGCCAGCCGCCGTCTTGGAACACATAGGTAAAGGCGCGCCCAAACTGCATGAACCCAGTTTATCAGATTTTCTCTGCGTTCTCTGCGCCCTCTGTGGTTAAGCGTCAGTTCGGCATCAGCACCAGCGAACCCGGGCTCGAAATCGAAGCGCAGGTCATGCCGTCTCTCACAGTCGATTCCAACGGCGTAATCGCCCGCGGCATCGTCCGCGCATCCAAAAACAGGATTCTCCCCATCTGCGGGAAACAAACCTCAACGCCCTGCTCGACATAGCCATAAACATCCAAGGCCGCCAGATAACCAGCGTCGATGATCGACTGAATCCCAATCCCAGCGCCGTCCAGCTGGCGGAAATGAACGCCACTGTCCAGGCCATAAGTGGCTTCAAAAGTCATGCCGGTTGCGGTCTGCAAAGCCACATAAGAAGCTCCGTAAGCTGGCCGCGGCGTTGGCGTCGGGGTTGGCCTGGCTTCTTCCTTCTTCTTGCGCTTGGGCTGGGGACAGCGGCTTCGGTCGCCTTGGTTGATGGTTCCGTCGTCGACCATTCCTCCTACTGTTTCACCGTAATGAAATGCTGGTTGGCCTGCGACGATGATATTGTCTCGGAAGATAATGCAGCCGCGCAGCTGGATAGTGGCGCGGTTAGCTATGAGAACGTAATCACCGCCAGTGTTCCCTTCAAAGACCGCGTCGGTGATGACCAGCAGGGTAGTGGTGATCTGCGCTGCGCTTCGCCCAGAGGCTCTCATGTGCAGGGATCCCCCATTGCTGTGATTGTTGAGGAACTGTATATCAGTGAGATAGGCGGTTGAGTTATTGAAGACCTCCATGAAAAAATCGCCGCCGTTGCCGCTAAAGATGACGTTCGTCGCGTTAAAACGCGCCCCAGTATGTATGAGAAGGGGTGTGTTGCTTAGGTGAGGGGCTGTATTCGCCACTCCCGAAATGGTGACGTCGTTGAGATTGAGGGTGGCGCGCGGCGTTGTGACCGCGCCTATAGCTGTCTGGTGGTCGTACAAGCCGACGATAAAGAGCGTGGCGTTGGGCGGCCCAGTGATGGTGTAGCCGTTGCCGTTGATGGTGAACTCGCCGGAGTTGTCCTGGAAATACATGTATTGTTCATCATTACGGACCATAGTCGTGGTGATGGTGCAGTCGGCGGTGAGTTCAAAGGTTCTGTAGGTGGCCGCTGAAGTGAACACTGACTCGCCGGTCGGCAGTCCGCAGGGAAGCAGGTTGGCCGCGTCAGGATTGGTCAGCACCGTCTGGCTTTGGACGGGTACGGCGAGGAAGGCGGTCAGAAACAGGAAGCAGAGCAGAACCCTCTTGACAGGAGAGATGAGCTTCATTGTGGTCACCCCCTCCAAAGATTCCCGCGAAGATGCGGGGGGGGGGGGGGGGGGTATTTCTTTGAATGTCTAGTATGGAATTCATGTCAATCATCCTTCCCTTTGAATGAATCGCCAGATAAAAACACTATACATCAGCGTCAAACGTTTATCAAGCGAAATGTACATCAATATCGGAGTTTTGTCAAATATCACTGTACGCGCCCTTGCCGATAGGTTACATTTTAACCAATTTGAGCGCATAACAGGGAAAAGAGCCTATGATTTATTCGGCTTTGGCGCGCCTCCTGCCGACCAGGCCGATGACAGTCGAGCCGCGGCGGATCATCTTCATTCGTCCCTGCTGCATTGGCGATGCGGTCATGGCCACGGCCGCCCTGTCGGCCTTGCGCGAAGTCTTTCCACAGGCGCACATCACCTGGGCCCTGGGGTCATGGTCGGCGCCGGCCGTCGAACATCACCCCGCGCTTGATGCGGTTCTCGATACCGGCGCCGCTGATATGCCGGTGCGTTCGCTGGCCGGGATGTGGTCTTTCGCGCGCCAGCTGCGGTCTGGGGATTATGATATGGCGGTGTCCCTGCTCCGTTCGCCGCTGATGAGTCTGGCGGTCTATTTGTCAGGCATCCCTCTTCGCGCCGGCCTCGACAGCTTGGGGCGCGGCTTTGGCTATAACCTGCGGCTGCCCGTTGACCCCAAGGCGCATGAAAGCGAGATTTACCTCAAGCTCATCAGCGCGCTCGCCGGGCGGCCAGTTCATGCCTGGGCCAATCTGCCCGTGACCCCCACAGCGAAAATGTCTATCGCCAGGCGGCTTTCGGCGGCAAATATCGCCAGGCCCTATATCGTGGCCCATCCCGGCGGCGGCGAAAATCCGGGCATGCAGATGAACAGCAAACGCTATCCCCCGGCCCAGCTGGCCCAACTGCTGAATCACGTCGCGGGAACGTCCACGGTCATTCTGATTGGCGGCCCCCAAGACGGCCCTCTGGCGCAAACAGTGGCCGAAGGTCTGAATAGGGCGGCGGCCCTTTGGATTGATAAGCTGTCTTTTCAGGAAATCGGCGCGTTGGCGGCCGGCGCGCGCTTTTATATCGGCAATGACAGCGGCCCGACTCATCTGGCGGCGGCCAGCGGCGCGCGAACCGTGATGATGATGGGCCCCACCGACCCGCGCCGTTATGCCCCCTATACCCCCGATCATCTCGCGCTGTGGAAACCGCCGGAACTAACGGCGGCCGAAGATCGAAACTGGAACTGGACGCGCGACGGATTCAGCGTCGAGGACGGCGCCGCGGCCATATTGGATTTCCTTGATACATAATCCAGCCGCGTTAGCAGTTTCGCTGTGCATCGATATTATGGATACGTTCTTGCGCGCGCCGCGCCATATCTCGATCGATCTCATAGCCGACGAATGCCCGTCCTTCAAGTTTGGCGGCCACGCCAGTTGATCCTGACCCGGCGAACGAATCCAACACCAATGCGCCCGGCGCGCTGAAAATGCGAATCAGATGACGAAGCAAATCAACGGGCTTGGCAGTGAGATGCCCATAACGCGTTCTGGGTTTTTTGGCTGGAATGACGGTGCCAGGGAATTTGTCCTCATCGATAAGCGGATTCTTTACATCAATCAGACCCGTTTCCCATTTATCCCAATTATCGACGAAAGTGCCGTCTCTTGGAGCTTGGGCCAGGATGATCATTTCGCCTTGTGGCTTTAACTGCGGCGTTTTGCGGCCGCCCAATTTGCGAATCAGCCGCGCTTTCTCGGCTTCGGGCAAATCCCGCTTGCGGACAAAATGATCTTGCGTGAAGGCCTTCGCCTGCCCTTCATAGCGCCACAGCAGCACATCCCGAATCTCAAAATCGGCATCTTCCAAAGCCACCGCCGTTCGATGCGCTAGACGATTTTGACTAAACACCAGACAAAATCCGCCGGGACGGAGGACTCGCATCCATTCCATAGCAATCGGCATCAGAAATTTCTGCAAGTTCCGTCCCTGCTCGACCGAAAATTTCATACCCGCCGGCAATGAACCAACCACGCCTGGCTTTACCCGTCCATTCAGCTTGGCCGTGTTCCAGTCGTCGTCCATGCCATCGATGAAATAGGGCGGGTCAGTCAATACCAGCGAGACAGAATTGTCAGCCAAGTCCTTCATGCCGACGCGGCAGTCTTCGGCGCGTACGTCTGCTTGTAGATGTTTTACCTCTCCGCCAAGCTCCCACAACACCCTTTGAGCAGAATTGCCAAGTGCTGCACCTTCATAAGTCACCATAATTCGTCCTCTATAGGGATCTATGGATACACTATGAAAACTTATACTAATATAGTATAAGAAATTGTAGCGTATGGCAATCTGCTTAGGCAAGCATACTACATTCTCCTGATGGAATTCTGCAACTTCAGGCTGGCATATTCTCCAGGCGCGTCAGCCAATAATGGACGTCAAAGGTTTCATCGCCGGTCAAGAAGCGCCACAGCTTGATGCGATTGACGATTTCAAGCCGCCCCGAAGCCGCTTCAAACCAGGGCTCTTGCTGGCCCAAAATGTCCTGGATGCTGCCGCTCCGCTGGCCGGTGAAGATCTCCTGGTGGGCGCGGTAGCTTTCGTCGAGGTCGTCGGTGTTCCAAAGGCGCAGCTGCCGTTCGGCCGGGTTCAGCCGCACCTTGAACATATAGCGGCGGCGGTTGGTTTTGTTTTGGCGGCCGCAGTGCCAGATGCCATGATGCAGCGCCAGGATTGAGCCTGCCTTGCAGACCATCGGGATTTGCCCGCGCATATTCTGATAGGCGGCGATGTCCATTTCGTTGACGCGGCGGAAGTGACTGCCGGGCAGCAGCAGCGTCCCCCCCATTTCCAAAGGCACATCATGCGGAAAATACATAATCTGGACGTCAAAATGAGTCCGCAGATCGATGATCGAATCGGCGTGCAAACCCTGCGCTCGGCCTTCGTTTGGCTGGCGGACGTGAACGGCGTCATGGTCAAAGAGCGGGTCGGCGCCGACCAGACTGTGGATCAGGCCTTGAATCGGCGGCAGGTCGAGCATGGCGCGAATAGCTGTGCCGCGGTAGCACTGTGACAAAGGTGTGCCAGCCGGCGCGCCCTTGATAGCGTTGCGGTCGATGTCTTGCATGACAGCCTGATTGATGTCATCGGGAACAAGTTCGTCAAAGCGCAGGAATCCGCGGGCGACGAACTCGGCCATTTGATGGGAATTGAGTAGATGCTTCTTGTCGATCATTCTTGAATCGCCTCCAGTTTTTCAAAAACGAAACCGTACTTCATAAATGAGGTGGTGTACTCTTCGCCGGGATAAGGCGGGATGAGTATGGGATGCTGGATCAGCCGCCAGCCATCGAGCAGCGCGTCCAGGCCGGTCGCGTAGGGCGGCTCACTGCTGTCGCCGGTGGTGAAAGACTCCTTGCCGGTGCCGTCGTAAATCGCCCAGCCCATAACGCGGCTGTCCAGGGCCGAGGTGCCGAGATAAAGCGTTAAAACCTTTTGCCGCAGCGTATCGTTCATCGAATCCTCTCTGTGTTATGATTTCCCCAGAAAATGTTACCCCGAAATGGTCAGGGCGGCAACTTGTCGACGCGGTTTGTTCGCATCCATGCCGTTCATCGGGTATCTTTTAGGGATGATAGGGACTGCTGATGATGAAGGCGGCGCATGAGAATCGTTCTTTTGAGTGATCGGATTCCGCCCGAAGGCCGCGGCGGCGCCGAGTCGGTTGTCTGGCGTTTGGCGCATGGGCTGCAAGCCGCCGGCCATGATGTGCATATCATTGCGGCGACGTCACAGCCCGCCTTTGAGGAAGTCCGCGAGGGCATCCCGACCTATCATCTCCAGGCTGGCTATCCACTGCGGTTCCGCGCCTGGCTGTCCTTGTGGAATCCGCAAACTATTGGCCCCCTTCGGCGGCTGCTGCGGCGGCTGAAGCCCGATGTGGTCAATGCTCACAACATCCATGTCTATCTTTCGTGGCACAGTCTGAAAGCCGCGCGGGATGCTGGCATCGGCACAGTTTTTAGTTCGCATGATGTCATGCCCTTCGCCTATGGCAAGCTGTGGCATTTTGTCCAGGCCGACAGCTGCAGGATTAAGCTGCCGGCCGATTATCGTCTGCCGCCCGGCTTCAATCTGCGCCAGAATCGGTTTCGCTACAATCCCTTTCGCAACCAACGCATACGTTATTATCTGAATACCTGCGCCGATGTTCGCACTGCGCCGAGCCAGGCCTTGGCGGATGCCTTGGCCGCCAATCGATTGCCAGCCTTTGAAGTGGCGCATAATGGGATTGACGCGGCCGAATGGGCGGCGGTGGATGACGAATTGACTGAAAAATTGCGGCGGCGGCTTGACCTGGTGGATAAGCAGGTGATTTTGATTGCCGGGCGCTTGAGTTTGCACAAAGGCACAGCGCAGTTATTGGCGGCGATGGATCGGCTTGTGGATGTTCTGCCGAATATGCGTCTGCTGGCCTTGACGGCTGGTGATATTCAGCGCGGCATTCCGGCGGCTTATCAGCATTTGCGGCCGCTGATTCGCGCTGGCGGCTGGCTGGCTGGCGATGAACTGCGGGCGGCTTATCATCTGGCGGATGTGGTGGCGGCGCCGTCTATCGTTTTTGACACCTTCCCGACTGTGAATCTGGAGGCGATGGCGGCCGGCAAACCCGTCATCGCGACTTGTTTCGGCGGTTCGCCGGAGCTTGTCGCTGACGGCGAGACCGGGATCATCATCAATCCTCTGGATACGGAGCGTTTTGCGGATGCGTTGCGGCGCGTGCTTGGCAGTTCGGCCTTGCGGCAGGAAATGGGGCGCAAGGGACAGGAGCGCGTTCGGCGACAGTTTTCATTGGAACGTCAGGCGCGGCGGATGACGGCGCTGTATGAGCGGGCGATGGGCTGATTTAACAGCAGGGGGCAAACAATGCAGGCGCAGGCCTATCAGAATGCGGAAGATTTGCGGCGCGCGCAGGCGGCCTTGATGCGCTGGGTGCGGCAGGCGGGGCATTGCAATTATTTGCACAAGGGCGATATTGGGCATCGTCTGTTTAATGGCGGGTACGGGCATTCGCCGCAGGACATGCTCTATTACTGGACGGATGATGAAGGCAGCGTCATCGCCTTTGCCGTCCTGTATCCGCAGGGAGATTCCTTTGACTTGCAGCTGGCGCCGGCCTTGCGCTTGAGTGATGTTCATGGCGCGCTTTTTGACTGGTGCGAAGGGGCGACGCGCCGCTTTGCCCGACAGATTGACAAGAAAATAGACGCGTTGGTCCTTGAGGCCTTTGACTGTGATCGGCGTTATATCGCTTTCCTTGAGGCCCGCGGCTATGTTCATCGGCGGCATTGCTTCACCATGACTCGGCATGATTATGACCAAATGCCGACGGCGAGCCTGCCGACTGGCTTTCGATTCCATGATGCCGATGCCGCCGATGCAAAACGGCTGGCCGATGTGCATAATCACAGCTTCACCAATAAATGGGATGCCGAATCATATCGCCGCGTGTTTGAGTCGCCGCACATGGAACGCGAAATTGTGGCTGTGGCGCCGGATGGCCGCTTTGCCGCCTTTGTCAATGTTTGGGTTGATGAGATCAATCGGTCGCTGCTGTTTGAGCCAGTCGGCGCGCATTCCGATTTTCGGCGGCGCGGGATTAGCAAGGCGCTGATGGTCTATGCTCTCAAGCGGCTGCGGGCCGAACACGGCCTCGTGTGCGCTTATGTCTGCCATGAGCCGCCGTCGAAAAATGCCGCCGCCGCCGCGCTGTATGCCAGCGTTGGATTCAAGAAGCTGCATGATATTTATGAGTATGCCAAGCCGATGCCGTCAAAGTGAAGAACGGGCTTGGTTCACCATCAAGCGGCTTTCTGTTACAATCATCTTAAGCAGCGACCGAATGAAAAGAAGGAGAGGGCAAGTGCAGATTTTTAACGTGCTTGGGCGCGAAAAACAGGAGTTCAAAACGATTGATGAAGGACGCGTCGGCATGTATGTCTGCGGCCCGACGGTGTATGACCATTCGCATCTGGGGCATGCCAAAACGTATGTGTCCTTTGATGTCGTGCTGCGCTATCTGCGGCACAGCGGCTTGGATGTGCTTTATGTTCAGAATATCACCGATGTTGGTCATCTACAGGCGGATGAAGAGGATAAGGTGCTGGCCAAAGCGGCGCAGCTGAATGCCCGCCCGATGCAGATTGTCGAGACCTACGCCCGCAGTTATTTTGAGGACATGGACGCGCTGGGGGTGACGCGGCCTGATATTTCGCCGCGCGCCAGCGCCCATGTGCCAGAGCAGATTGAGATGATCGAAACGCTGATTGCCAAGGATCATGCCTACGCCGTCGATGGCAATGTTTATTTTGATGTGCTGAATCATTCGGATTATGGCAAGCTGTCCAATCGGCGAGTCGATGAACAGCAGGATGAATCGCGCCAGCTTGTCGGCGGCGGCAAACGTCATCCAGCCGATTTTGCGCTGTGGAAGAAGGCCGATCCCAAGCATATTCTGCGCTGGAACAGCCCGTGGGGCGCGGGATTCCCTGGCTGGCATATTGAATGCTCGGCGATGGCGCGCAAGTATCTGGGCGCCAATTTTGATATTCACGGCGGCGGTATCGACAATATCTATCCGCACAATGAAAATGAAATCGCCCAAAGCGAATGCGCCAATGATGAGCCCTTCGCCAATTACTGGATGCTGACCGGCAGCCTGAACGCGCTTGATCCGCTGGAAGGCGTGCCGGTCAAGATGAGCAAGTCGCTGGGCAATTTTGTCACGGTCAAGGATGCCCTGCAAGTTTATCGGCCGCAGGAACTCCGTTATTTTATTCTGACATCGCATTACAGCAACACGGTTGTCTACAGCGAGGATTCGCTGGCTTCGGCCAAATCGGGCTGGGAACGGCTGATGAACGCGGTTCGTCTGACTCGCCAGCAGATGAATCATGCTCCAGAGGGCGATGCTGGCGGCGGTTTTCGGGAACGGCTGGAAAAGGCAAAGCGGGATTTCGGCGCGGTGATGGACGATGACTTCAATTCGCCGCGGGCGATTGCCGTCTTGCAGGATTTGACCCGCGATGTCAATACGCTGCTGAACAGCGGCGTCGAAATTGGCCTGTCGACGCTGGCGGCCATCAATGAGACCTATACCGAAATCGGCGGCGATGCGCTGGGCTTGGTGCCGGCGGCTGAAGCGGCGCAGAGCGATAACGGGCAGCGCGAGGCCGGGCTGATTCAGATGTTGATTGACCTGCGGGCGCAGGCGCGGGCCGACAGGGATTATGCCCGCAGCGACCATATCCGCGATCAGCTGGCTGGGCTGGGGATCGTCCTGGAAGACCGCGCTGATGGCACGATTTGGAAATTGGGATAAGGCGGCTGAACCGACGAAGGGCGGAGGAGTATGCCGGAATTTCTGTATGGACACTGGGCGGTGATTGAGGCGATGCGTTCTGGGCGGCGGCGGCTGGATGCACTGATGATCCATGAGCGCGCCGAAAGACGCGGCGCGGTCGGCGAGGCCATGAACATGGCCGAAGAACTGAAAGCGCCGATTCAACGGGTGCAGCGGCGGATTCTTGATGACTTGGCGAACGGCGGCAATCATCAGGGTTTGGTGATGCGCGTAGGGCCTTATCCCTACTGCGATTTGGAGGATATCCTTGATATAGCTGCCAGACGCCGCGAAAAACCATTTGTCCTGCTGCTGGATTTGCTGAAAGACCCGCAGAATGTCGGCTCTTTGATTCGGGTTGGCGATGCGGTTGGCGTGCATGGGATTGTGATTCAAGAGCGGCGCAGCGTCGCTGTGACGCCGTCGGTTGTCAATGCGTCGTCGGGGGCGGTCGAGCATCTTCATGTGGCGCAGGTGACCAATCTGGTCAATGCCATGAAGGCGCTGAAAGCGCAGGATGTCTGGCTGGTGGGGCTTGATGTGGGGCCTAATATCCCGGCGCTGGACAAAACCGATCTCAACATGGCGCTGGGGCTGGTCATGGGGAGCGAAGGCGAGGGGCTGCGCCGTCTGGTGCGCGATACCTGCGATCTGCTGCTGACTCTGCCTATGCGCGGCAAAGTGGGCAGCTTGAATGTGGCGACGGCCGGCGCGGTTGCGCTGTATTCGGCCTGGAGCGCCCGCGCTTGGGAAGGCTGGGTTCATGCCTAGGT
The DNA here is from genome assembly GCA_965243515.1 of Phototrophicaceae bacterium. Classification (GTDB taxonomy): domain Bacteria; phylum Chloroflexota; class Anaerolineae; order Aggregatilineales; family Phototrophicaceae; genus UBA6055. The sequence goes on from OZ251572.1 coordinate 681,616, forward strand.
TTCATTGAAACTTCCTGTTTAAGCATATAAGTATGATATTATATTCATAGCGTGTATGTGACTGGCGCGAGCTGCGCTGATGATGGGGGGATGGGGTATGGATGAGCGGCCGATAAACGAGCGCGACCGCATGTTGGGCAAGCTGGAAGGCAAAATTGAATCGCTGGCGACAAAAGACTTTGTGCGCGAGCAGAACGCGGAGCTTAGCCGACAGATTACGGAGCTTAACCGACAACTTACACAGCAGATTATCCAGCAAACGAAAGAATTGCAGGAAGCCATTGAAGGTATTTATATTGTCCCTATCATTGTTTCGGTGATACTTGGCATTGTCGGGACGGCATTGACGGTCTTTCTGTTACAGCTGTGGGTGGGACTTCCTAATAGGGTGGTATTGATAAGTTAAGAATCGGCAGGCGAAATTTCATTGCCGCGGCTTAGATATATCATCCCCAAGACAAACAGTCCGCCCATCAATCCGGCGCCAATCAGGAAAGGCGCGGCGGCGCCAAGCGATTGGAAGATCAGCCCGGCGGCCAGCGGCGAAAGGGCGTTGGCGGCGCTGACCAACGCTGAACTCACCCCAAGGACTTTGCCATATTCCTGTTCGGACACGCGGCGGGTAAGCATGCTGTTGATGGCGGGACGGATCAGGGCGGCGCCGACTGATATCGGCAGGATCGCAAAAAGCATCCAGACAAGACCGCCGATGCCGTTATTGCCGTTGGGCGGCAGGGCGATCCCCAAACCCCCGATGACCGCTTCGGCGCTTGATGGATTTTGCGAAAGCAGATCGCGCTGGGCGATCTCCTGCACATAAAAGGGATGCGGCTGGGCTGGGGTTGTTCCCGTCAGCCCAAGCCCAATCGTCAGCAGGGCCAAGGCGGCCATGACCAGCCGCTTTTCGCCATATTTGGCGCTCCAGCGGCCGATATACCGCGCCTGCACGGTGACCAGAATAATGCCAATCAGCAGAAAAAGAAGGGCGTTGCCCTGCCCTAAAAATCCCAGTTGGGTTAATGTGAACAGGCCGAGCAGGCTTTCGTAGCCGAAGAAGATGGCCTGCTGGGCGAACATAAGCACAAGCAAAAATCCCAAAGCCGGGCGCAGGATATAACGGGCGGCGATGAGCGGGCTGATGATGCCGCCGCCTTGACCGCGCTTTTCGGGCGGGTGGGTTTCGCGGAAGACAAAGGTCGTAATCATCAGGGAAACGAAGGAATAGACGGCGGCGGTGAAGGCCGGCACCGCCAGCGAGTCGGTTAATTCAAAGGAGAGGATGGCGATGATGGGCCCGAAGATAAAGCCAAGCCCAAAGGCGGCGCCGGTGATGCCTAAGCCGCGGGTGCGGTTTGAGTGGTCGGTGATGTCGCTAAGCGCGGCTTGGGCGGTTGATATGTTGGCGCCGAATAGGCCGTCGAACAGGCGCGACAGGATGACCATTTCCAGCGAACCCGCCAGCCCAAGCATGATAAAGCTGATGCAGGTCGTCAGCTGGCTGACAAGCAGGAGCGGTTTGCGGCCGAAGCGGTCGGACAGGGCGCCCATCATCGGCGCGCCGAGCAGCTGCGCCAGCGGGAAAACGGCCATGACTATGCCGATTTGCAGGGGAGCGGCGCCGAAAGCGGCCGCATAGATATGCAGGAGCGGCAGGATGACCGTTAATCCGAGCATATCGACAAAGATCAGCAGGAAAATCGGGATAACCCGCCGCATATCAAGCGGCGTTGGCGAAGGCTTTGTCATGAGCTTGCCGAGTTTGAATGATGATCAATGGTCAGCGTTTTGACAGGACGTCCCTATCACTGTACAATATAATGAATGATTCTTATTTTACTGTCGGCCGGCTAAAAATGGCAACGGCGCCAAGGAGCAGCGATGAGCCAGCTAGGATCGAATCGACAGCATCTCACATCCCTTAAACAGCATCTTGTCGAGGGGGCGGGTCAAGTGGCGAAGATTGGCTTGGTGCCGCTGACACAGGGCAACCTAAGCCTGCGCGACCCGATGAGCGGGCTGATCCTGATTACGCCCCATGACTATCCCTATGATCAGCTGACGGCTGATGACGTGGCGGTGGTCGATTTGAACGGCAATGTCGTCGAGGGCGAGCGCGAGCCTTCGTTTGAGGCGCCGGTGCATCTGGCGGTTTATGAAAAGCGGCCCGACGTCCAGGCGATTGTTCATGCCGAGCCGATTTATACGAATGTGTTTGGCGTGCTGCACAAGCCGATTGCGCCGGTGCATGTCGGCGCGCTTATTGATGTCGGCGGCGAAGTGCCGGTGATGCCCTTTGCGCCCAGCGGCTCGCGGCAGTTTGGCTATGACATGCTGGAGGTCATGGGCGAAAGGAAGGCGGTTGTTTGGGCCAATCATGGCATGCTGGCTGTCGGCGCCACATTAGACAAGGCGATTCACTGCACTGTGATGGTCGAGATCGCGGCGCAGATGTATCACTTGGCCTTGCAGCATGGCCAGCCGCATCTTATCCCGGCGGCGATGCACAGTCAGCTGGCTGGCGCGTGAAATCGCTGGGTGATTTTGGCGCAGAAAGGAGGATGCTTCGCAGACAAATGGCAGTTCATACGGAAGGCATAGAAAACATAGAAGGAGAAGCATCGTGTATAGAAAAATCGTACTTGTCTTGTTTTTTGCGCTATTGCTCACAGCCAGCCTGCCGCTTGCGGCGCAGGACGAAGAGGCTGTCGTGCGTTTCCGCTCGTGGAGCCCGGTCATTGCGACCACTGAACAGATGATCGAGGCTTTCAATGTCAGCAATCCCGATATTCGGATTGAGCCGGACATCACCAACTACACCGAATATCTGGTGGATTTGCAGACGATGGCCGCCGGCGGGTCGCTGCCTGACTTGATTGGACTCGAGCCTGGCGCCCTGACGCAGCAGTACCGCGATCATCTAATGCCGCTGCAAGACTGCGCGGCGCAGACTTGGGGCGAGAATTGGCAGGATCAGTTTTATCCAGTTGGCATCGAGCAGGCGCGGCTGGGCAATCCAGAGGGCGACGAGAACATTTATGGCTTGCCGGTGCTGGTGCAGACCATCAATATGTGGTACACCGTTCCGATCTTTGAAGAAGCTGGGGTCGAGCCGCCGACGACCTATGATGAACTGCTGGAACTGGCGCAGCTGTTCAACAGTCAAGGCATTGCGCCGGTGATGATCGGCGCCGGGGATGGCTGGATCCGCCGCGATGTTTATATGCAGCTGATCCACAATATCGCGCCGGGGCTGATTTATGAGGCGGAACTGGGCGATGCCAGCTTCACTGATGAGCCGTTTGTCGAGGCGATGACCTGGTGGCAGCGTCTTTTTGATGATGGCATCTTCCAGATGGGCGCGTTGGGCATGACTCACTATCCCGGCGCGGTGGAGCAGATTCAAGGCGGGCGGGCCGCCATGTTCCCGATGGGCGCATGGTGGCAGCAGCAGGCGGCCAACCCTAATCCGCCGCCGCTGGATCAGAACTTGGCCGGCTATGCGCCTTTCAAGTTCCCCGATGTCACTGGCGAAGGCGCGCCGGAGGATTTGCTGGGCGGCATTGATGTTATGCTGGGCGTGACGCGCGACGCGCAAAATCCCGAAGCCGCCTGCCGCGTCATCACCGATTGGATCAGCGGCGCCGGGGCCCAGGCTTTGATTAACACCTACAACGACCTGCCAGCCTATATTGGTCTGGTGCCAGAGTCCTTCGGTTCGGAAAATCAGCAGGCGGTTTGGGAACTGTTCACTGATGAGTGGCTGCCGTCTGTGACATACGCGCGGCAGCTGCGGAGTCCGGATGTGAAACAGGCCCTAGAAGATGCGCTGGCGGCGGTCGCGGCTGGTGAGATGACGCCGGCCGAGGGTATGCAGCTGGTTCAGGATGCCTGGTCGCCGCCGGAATAAAACGGTCGTTTCGTTCATCGCGGTTCATTTTCCATTTGAGTCCGGGTTCCCCGGGCTCAAGTGGCTTTTGATTCCACTTTCAGGATGGGCCGGCAAAAGGGATCCATAGATGTCGAGCAAGTGGCTTCAGGACAATCAGGGCTTGTTTTTTATGGCGCCGGCGATGCTCCTGTTCGCTGTCTTTGTGCTGTATCCAATTTTTTATATTATTGGCGCCAGCCTGTATGAATGGGATGGCATCAATGCGGCTTTGTATGTCGGGCTGGGGAATTATCTGGAGATCTTCACTGATGACCGCGCCTTTGGGCTGGCGATGCGAAACTCGTTTCTGTGGACGTTTTTGACTATTTTCCCGCAGATGTTTCTGGGCTTTCTGCTGGCGTATATCCTGACGTCGGGGATACCGTTTCAAAACGGCTTTCGGATTATCTTTTTTACGCCGGCGATCATCTCGCCAGTGGTTCTGGGCATCGTCTGGCAGCGCATCTACAATCCCTTCGGCGGGCTGCTGGCTGATGTTGGTTTGGAAATCGGCGCCAGTTTTCTGCGGCAGCCTTACTTGGCCGACCCCAAAATCGCCATTTACTCGACTATCGCTGTCAACGTCTGGCAATGGACCGGCTTTTCGATGCTGATGTATGTGGCTGGGCTTCAGGGCCTTTCGCAAGAGGTTTTGAGCGCGGCTGAAGTTGATGGGGCCAGTCCTTTGCAGCAGATTCGCTTTGTGATATGGCCGATGCTGCGTCATGTTCATCTGACTCTGATTCTGCTGGGAGTCATTGGCACGCTGCAAACCTTTGCGCTGGTCTTCATGCTGACCAAAGGCGGGCCCAACCATGCTACCGAGATGCTGCCGACCTATATCTTTCAGCAGGCTTTTACACTGCAAAGCATGGGCTATGCGTCGGCGGTGGCGGTGGTTTTGCTGGTGATTGCCTTGAGCGCAAGCATTTTTCAAGTGAGCGTACTGGGTTCGCGCTTTACGCTGGGCAGCTAGGTTCGGGAAGAGCAGAGATGTTGTCCAAGCCAAAACTTCGGCGCAGTCCGATGAAAGCATTGGGTTTTCTGTTTGTCACTGCGCTGGCGATAATATGGCTGATACCGATGGCGATGATGCTGGTGGTGTCGTTCATGCCGCCGGACCAGCGGGCGCCGCGCTTTGGCGGCCTGCTGATTAAGGGCGTCAGCCTGGAGAATTATGTCACGGTGTTCGCTGATGCGCCTTTGGTTCAGCATTTCATCAACAGCTTCGCGGTGACGATTCCGTCGGTCATTCTGGTTGTCGCCATTAGTTCGCTGGCGGCTTTTGCCTTGGCGCGGTTGCAGTTCTTTGCGCGCGACATCTGGTTTTATCTGCTGATTATGACGCTGATGCTGCCGATTCCGACGCTGGTCATTCCGATTTTTCAAATCAACAAGGCGCTCGGTCTCAATGATACGTATCTGGGTTTGATTCTGCCTTATACGGCTTTGGGCGTGCCGTTCGCCATTGTGATTTTACGGAGTTTCTTCGCCGGCTTTCTGAAAGAGATCGAAGAGGCGGCGATACTGGATGGCTGTACTCCCTTCGGCATTTACTGGCGGATTATGATGCCGGTCAGCTGGCCTTCCATCGCCGTCGTTATCATCTGGCAGTTTATGATATCGTGGAACGAGTTTATTTTGGCGCTGGTGACGATGAGTTCCAATCAGACTAAGCCGCTGACGCTGGTGCCCTTGGTCTACAGCGGCCAGTTTATGATGCGCCCAGGGCCGATGTTCGCTATTTTGACTTTGATTACCATTCCAGTCATTGTGGTGTATTATTTGATGCAGCGTTTTATGGTGTCCGGCTTGACGGCTGGCGCGGTGCGGGGGTAGAGCGATGAGTCTGCTTGGATTGGATATTGGCACAACGGCCTGCAAGGCGGTCGCGTTTGACGAGGACGGTTCGGCGCTGGTCAGGGCCAGCCGCGAGTATCCATTGCTGAATCCGCGGCCGGGCTGGTATGAATTGGATCCCAATCAGGTTTGGGCGGCGGCCAGCGAATGTCTGCGGGAGGTCAATGGGCAGATCGGCCATGATCCAGTTTCGGCCTTGGCGATCTCGTGTCAGGGGGAAGCGGTGACGCCGATTGGGGCGGATGGAACGGTATTGGCCAACAGTCCGATTAGTTCGGACAGCCGGGCGGCGCCGCCGGCGGATGAACTGATTGAAGCGCTGGGCTTTGAGCGGATTTATGAGATCACCGGCCAGCCGGCCAGCGCGCTTTTTACTTTGCCCAAAGTCATGTGGTGGCAGGCGCATCGCCCCGATATTTTCCAAAAGGCGGCGAAATTCCTGTGCTATGGCGATTTTGCGACGGCGCGGCTGGGTCTACCGCCGACTATTGATTACAGCATGGCCGCCCGCACGATGGCCTTTGACATACGGACGCTGGAATGGTCGGATGAACTGCTGGCCGCCGGCGGCCTGGATAAGGAGCGGCTGGCGGCGCCGATGCCAAGCGGGTCGGTCATCGGTGAGATTCCGACTTCGCTCGCCGCCGAACTGGGATTTGTTCGGCCGGTGCAGGTTGTGACCGGCGGCCATGACCAGCCATGCGCGGCGCTGGGCGGCGGCGTGATTCGGCCGGGGACGGCGCTGTATTCGATTGGCACAACCGAAGCGCTTGTCGCCGTTGTCGACCAGCCTAACGCTGACTTGCGCGGGCAGAATGTCCCCTGCTATCCCCATGTCGTTCCCGATACGCTGATCGCCATGAGCGGCAACCAGACTGGCGGGCGGCTGCTGCGGTGGTATCGGGACGAACTGGCGGCGGCTGAACGGGCTTTGGCGGCGGCGCAGGGGCGCGATGTTTATGATGTCATCGTCGAGCAGGTCGATGATGCGCCGAGTCGACTGCTGCTGATGCCCTATTTTGCTGGCAGCGGCCCGCTGTACAGCGATCTTTCGGCCACTGGTCTGATTCTCGGCCTCACCTTCAGCGCCAAGCGAAAGGATATTGTTAAAGCCATCTTAGAGGGGCTTACTTATGAGCAGGCGCTTAGTTTGCGCTGCATGCGGGATGTCGGGGTTGACATCAAGCATCTGACGGCGGTTGGCGGCGGCGCCCGTTCGGACATTTGGCTTCAGATTAAATCGGACATTACCAATCTGCCGATACAGGTCATCCATACGTCCGAAGCCGCTAGTTTGGGGACGGCTTTGCTGGCGGGCTGGGCGACCGGTATTTATCAGGACTTGTCGGCGGCGGCGCGGCAGTGCGTCAGCGTCCGCAAGACCTTTTATCCCCGCGCTGATTATGCGCGGCATTATCAAAAGCAGCTGGCGATTTACGCTGATATTTATGAGGCGCTGCGGCCGGTTTATGGCGCGATGGCTGACCTTCACGGCCTTTCGTAGCGGCTATTCATTGCTTTGCAGACGGCGGCGGCGCTCTTCAATCTGCGCCCGCACGTTATTATTGACTTGGGGCGTTTCCTTTTCTTTCTCTTCCAGCCGCGAAATATCGGGCTGCACGAGGTCATCCTTGCTGATGATGACGTCGCCGTCTTTGAATTCAATTTTGCCTTCGGCGGCGGTATCGCTTTCATCTTGGGCTTCGGCCGCTTGGCCGGGGATGGGGGCATCGGCCTGTCGCCGGCGGCGGCGCGGTTTTTTTTCGGGCTTGAGTTCATTGATGACGGCGCCGGCTTTCATGGTGGTTTCGACGGCTTGTTTCGTTCGGCGGAAGCGGCTGAAGAACCCACGCGTCTGCTCTTCGACTTCGTCGGCGGTTGGGGCGGCTGAATCGCTTAATACCCAGCGATAGCCGATGTAGAGGCCGGCGGCCACAATCAGGAAGGGCAGCACGGTCTGGATTAACTGCATCAAGATGCCCATGACCGCCAGCGCGGCTAGGGTGCCAATCGCTATAATGACCAGTTTGATGACTTTGTCGCGGTCGATTTCCATTGCTCCTGCTCCTGCCCCGCATCGGCTACTTCCTGTTATTATACCCCAATTTGCCCAGTTTAGACACTCTCGGCTTGCGGATAAATGGGGGTTCGGCGCAGTGTCAATCGCCTGTTTCTGAAGCAGCTTCCCATTCTTTAGGCAGGCTCGCCAATTTGTTGTTTCCGTTTGGCTTATAAATAGATTTGTTCATTTGTCGATGCGGCAAGACACCTCGAAAAGCCTGTACACAGCGTTTCCGCGCAATTCGCATATACGATTCATCAATATCAGAACCAGCGGCCCGGCGATTTCGCATAACAGCCGCAGCCGCAGTTGTGCCAGCGCCCAAATAAGGATCCACAATCAAATCACCCTCATTGGTCAAAGCAAGAATAAGCCGTTCGACCAAACCTATCGGGTATTGGCAGGGATGATTTGTTTTTTCAATGTGATTGGATTTAACGTTCGGCATATCCCATACATCGCCTGGATTTTTCCCTAGGGCGTGTTGACATTTCATCGCAGCCAGATAAGTGTACCGACAAAATACAGAAAGCCAAGATAAGAAGTATCGAGCTTCTCAAATCGGGAAAACACCCGGCGAAAATGTTTGAGCTTATTGATAAAACACTCCACCAGATGACGCTCGCGATACCACCATTTATCATATTTGCGCGGCGCTTTGGCGCTTGGATGAGGTGGAATGACCACCTGGATGCCTTGTTCAAGCACCCGATTGACAAAATCTTGGCTGGCATAGCCCCGATCAGCAATAAGCCGCTCAAAGGCGAAGCCTTCAATCAGGCGCCGCGCTTGTGTGATGTCATGGGCTTGCCCAGCACTCAATCGGAAGCGCAGAGGATTGCCCAAGCCATCCACAGCCACATGAACTTTGGTGCTAAAACCACCGCGACTGCGACCTAGAGCTTGAGGCCCCTTTTTTGAGGAGCGCCAGCAGCACAGGCATGCGCGCGTACCACTGTGCTGTCGATGATCCCGTTTTCCATATCCAGATCATTGCCCAAAGCCGCCATCATCCGTTGCCAGACCCCTTGCTTGCCCCAGCGCGCAAAACGCTTGTATATCGTGTTCCAGTTGCCGTATCTTGCCGGCAGCAAGCGCCATTGGGCCCCACTGCGACTCATCCATTTTATCGCTTCAATGAAGTTGCGACAGGCAGCTTCGTTGCCCACATATACATTCGGGTCTTGCCGTAAGAAGTCCCGAACTTTTGCCCATTGCTCGTCGGTTAGTCTTATATCAGTCATGCAACTATTTTACACACACTTAGCTTAAATGTCAACAGAACCTAGTGGATTCCCTGACAGCTTCCCTTTGTTCTTTCCTTGAAAATGTCGCTTCCCCGGATATTTTTGCGGGACTCTCACTGGATCCAGATTGAAAATGTAATCATCTGATTTTACAAACCATAGAATGGTTTCATGGCGACCAGAAAAACGCACTTTTTCGTGCAATCCATGGCCAAACGTCCAGACAATCCGATTCTTTAACTTTAACCCCAGAGATTTGAAGACTGGATATAAGACAAGATCCAATGGAAACGCTTCTTTGCCATAACTGCTGCCGTCAATGTAATGGCCTGCTTGCCAGCAAATAGACCCGCGCTCGTCCAGAATATCAACACAGCGTCTAATCGTTTCTTCCTGCTGTTGAATATAAGCGTCAAAGGCGATTTTCTTTTCATATTCTTTCCCCACATTGTACGGCGGCGATGTTACGATAAGCTGCGCCTTGTCACCACTGTTGTCAATTTGATCCAGCAGCCGAAGCCGATCCCCATGCAAAAGAGTGACGCTTGCATCTGATGTATAGGTGTCAGAGATGCTGTTTGTCTTATCAGCAGGCAAGAATGACAGTTGAGTCATTGGTTTTTCATCCATATTACCTATTATCCGTATTTACTATTTCTATTATGTTCCAGTAACAGAACATTCGCAAGGTGATATTCGCGTAGAATGTTATGTATGCAGAACATAACGGGCAAGAATATCCAATCTATTCGTAAAAACAAAAACCTCACTCAAGAAGATTTGGCGATACGGCTTCAAATTCATGGCCTGGGACATACTCGAAGCACTATTGCAAAAATCGAGAACGGCTTGAGGCGAGTAACTGACATTGAGCTTCAAGTAATGGCTAAGGCGCTTGAAGTTTCGGTTGATGTTTTTTTCGAGGATGACTGAATTGCAAATTGTTAAACGGCATTCGCATAAGAACGCAGGCCAGCTGCTAACAGCGCATAAACCCGAAATCATCAATGAGATTGAGACAGCGGTCAATAACATTTCAGCGATAGACTGCCTTGCCAAAATCTCATCCGAGCAAAGCAAGATTCGTAAATGGGGTGGCTTGCTGTTTGCGCCCCGCGCCTTGAATTTTTACTTCAAGGAAACGCTTCTGATTCCCTGCGGCTGGTTGGAATGGAATGATCGCACTGGGAAATATCAAGAGCCAGCATTGACATTCCAAGATGATACAACCATTAGCGGCGCTGACCGCCGGCGAACAATGGATGGGATAAAAGATAAAGTAGGCTTGGAAATTCAGTTTGGGAAATATGCGTTTATGGGATATGACATCTTCTCAAAAATGATCATATTCAATCGCTTTGGCTGTATTGATTACGGAATTGAGATTGTTCTGGTGCAAAAAATGATTGATTGTATGTCCACAGGAGTTTCGGCATTTGAACATATTATGATTGACTTTATCCATCGCGGAGAAGCCGATATTGATATTCCCGTTCTGGTATTAGGGATTGGCCCTACAACCGATGAGTGGCAGGCCATATCCGCTATTCAAAATACATTTCGTTCGGATCCTGATATGATAATCGAAAATTATCCAAATATCCGCCGTTTCCAGACACGGGGAAGCCGGCCCGGTCCAAAATAAATTTTAACAATCAGAATTTAGACACTCCCCATTCTGTGATATAACATCAGTGTCAAGATGCGAGGTTCGCCATGTCGGATTCATTTGTGTCTCATGCCTTTGTGCTGCCCGACAGGAACTTCCATGAATGGCTGGCGGCGCTGCGCCCGTATCTGGAGAAGTTTGAAGGAGTGACGGCGCTGCGCTCGCCGGCTGGCAATGACCTCAACCGCTATCGCAATGTGTCGGCGGTGCAGGCGCCCTTGACTTGGTGGCAGGATTCGGCTTTGACTCATATCCGCCGCATCTATCCGCAGGTCGTGATGGTGGACGTCATCGAAGCCGAAACGCCGCAGCAGCTTGAGCCGATTGTCCAGCGGCGCATCCGCCTTGATGACCGCTATGGTCGCGAGGATACGACGCCCAAGCATATCTTTGACCGCTTCGCGCTGGGCTGGGCGGCCGATTCGCGTTTGATGACGGCGCTTGGTCGGTATAACGCCAAGCTGAAGAAGGGCGACCTCCATGAAGGGCTTGATATGCAAACAAGCCCGGGGGCTGATGTCCTCTGCGCCGCCGCCGGGCGGGTTATTTCGGTTCGCGGCGATGCCAACGACTTGGGCTACCGCGCGCTGATACAGATCGAAACAACGGTGGAAGGCGAGCGATTCATCGCGACTTATGAAGGCGTCGCCAAGGTTCAGGTCAAACAAGGCGATCAAGTGCGGCTGGGGCAGGTGATGGCGCAGTCGCAGGATGACCGTTTGCGGCTGATCGTGCAGAATCCGCCGCATAATGGCGTCAGCCTGTTTCAACTCAAGAATGTTGTTAATCCGCGCGATTACATTTATATCCCCGGTCTGCGCGTGCGCCCGGCGGTCGATGGGCTGCGGGTGCGGACACTGCCAAGCCTGCAAGGCGAAATCCTGGGCGTGATGCACAGCTGGCAGCTGGCGGAGCCGCTGGAGCATCATGGGCGCGCGATTGAGAAAATCGGGCTGCCGGGCAAATGGCTGAAAGTGCAGGCGCCGGCTGGGTTCAAGGGATATGCGGCCGCGCGGCATCTCGAGGCCATTACCGAAAGCAGAGGGTCGGAAGTCTTCCCCGGCGTCAATCCAGTCGGCGTCAATCTTGATGTTTATCATCCGCGCGGCCGGCCGGAGCCGTCTCGTCTGGGTGAGATGGGCTGGCTGCGATTTGGCTACAATGTCTCCAATCGCACGGGTTCGCAGGACATCGAGGCGGCCTTGCGGCGCTATTTGCCGCTGATGGAGGCCTATCGCCGCGCTGGGTATCGGATTGTGTTCACGACCAGCCATCAGACTTATGGCGAAGGGCGCAGTCAGTTTTGGCCCTGGCCGCAGATGACCGATGCCAAGTGGGACAAGCTGATCGAACGGTTTGCCGCCATGATGCACGATATTTCGCGTCAATGGGCTGGGCGCGGTCTGGTTTCCGCCTGGCAGATTTGGAATGAGCAGGATGTGCCGCTGGGATCGACGTCGGCGGTGCCGATGCGGCCGCGCAACTATACCCGTATGTTTGCCAAGGTTTATCCGGCGATCCGCAGCGCCGACAGCAAGGTTCAGATTCTAACCGGCGGATTCGCCAGCGGCCCGGGCTGGGGCTCCCAGTATGCCCGTCAGCTGGTGCGGGACCTGCCATCTGATGTTGAGCCGGACGGGATTGCCTTTCATCCTTATGGGCGCGGGGTCAATGGGCATCCGATTTATGCGCCGTTTGGGCATATTGATGAACTGGTGTGGGCATACAGCGGGGTTCTGCCGCGCAAGCCGCTTTGGATTACCGAATGGGGCGCGCTTGACCGCAGTCTGGACAGCGCGCGCGATGTCGCCAAATATGCTGGTTCGTTTATACGGCATTTGAAGGGCCGCTATTCGGGCAAGATCGCGGCGATCATCTGGTATGCCTGGGCCGAGGGGATGCACAATGGCTATGGCATCGTGGATATTAACAATAATCCCCGCCCGCCGCTTGCGGATATCTTCCTGAAATGGAGAGAAAACGGGGAATGATTTGGCTGGCGCGATGTCACCGAATGGCAAGGAAAACGTTAGACTGATTTTATCTTTTCGGCTTAGACTGAAGGCATCAGGCTTTGTTTGGGGCATAAACCGATGTCCCTTTATTCACATAAGGAGAACCGGCGCGATGAAGAAACTCGCTTTTACAGCTGTTTTGTTTGTATTGATATGGGGCGGGACTGCCGCCGCGCAGGAGAGTCAGCCCAGTCCGCAAGACCTGTACGAGGGGCGGGTGGCGGCGCCGGCCTTTCCGCCCGGGCTGGATTGGATCAACACTGACCGTCCGCTGACCATGCAGGGCTTGCGCGGCAAGATCGTCATCCTTGACTTCTGGACCTATGGCTGCATCAACTGCATTCACATGATCCCAGTGTTTGAGCGGATTGAGGAAAAATACGCCGATGAGGTGGTGGTGATTGGCGTGCATTCAGCCAAGTTCGAGACGGAAGGGCAAACCGACAACCTGCGCCAGATTGTTCGGCGCTATGACTTACGGCATCCGGTCATCAACGACAATCAGTTTATGGTCTGGCAGACGTATGGCGCCCGCGCGTGGCCGACGGCGGTTGTCATTGACCCGCGCGGCAATGTGGTCGTGCGCGAGGCCGGCGAGATTCCCTTCGCCGCCTTTGATGCCTATCTGTCGGGCATGGTCGCCTATTATGACGGCATTGATGAGTCCATCATCGACCGCCGGCCGCTTGAAGCGGCGCTGGAAGGCGCCGGCGACCCGGGCACGCTCCTGCTGTTCCCGGGTAAAGTTTTGGCGGATGAAGCTGGTGGACGGCTGTTTATCGCCGACAGCAATCATAATCGGATTGTCGTTGCCGATTTGATGAGCCATGAAGTTCTCGATATCATCGGGTCGGCGGCCCGCGGCTTTGATGACGGCGGTTTTGACCGCGCCAGCTTTGACAAGCCGCAGGGCATGGCGCTGGATGGCGACCGGCTGTATATCGCCGATGTCAATAATCATGCCATTCGAGCGGCCAATCTGACGGAGCGGACGGTGCAGACCGTCGCCGGCAATGGCGAGATGGGGCGGGGCTATGTCCGCTTTGGCGCGCGGATTGATACGCCGCGCGAGGCCGCGCTCCGCAGCCCGTGGGATGTTGAGCTTGATGATGAAGGCCGTCTGCATATCGCCATGGCTGGGACGCATCAGCTTTATATCTTTGAGCCGCAGAGCAATCTGCTGTATCCTTCGGTCGGCAATGGGCGCGAAGCCAATTTGAATGATGTTCGCCTGGCCGACAGCGAATTGGCGCAGCCGAGCGGCCTGTACTTTGCCGGCGAGGGCAAACTGTACTTTGCCGACAGCGAATCCAGCGCGATACGGCTGGCGGATTTTGAAAATGACCGCGTGACCGTCGTCGCTGGAACGACTGCCAACAGCCTCTTTGATTTTGGCGACATCGACGGCGAATGGGGCGAAAACCGCTTGCAGCACGCCTTGGGAGTGCAGGGCGCTCCCGGCGGCGATTTGTATATTGCCGATACCTACAACAGCCGCATCAAGGTCATCCCAGCCGGCGAGACGGCGGTTCGCACGGTCTTTGGGCTGGGCGGCACAGGCGGCTATGCCGACGGCGATGCTGACGCGGCGCAGTTTGACGAACCCGGCGGATTGAGCTATGCCAATGGACTGCTTTATGTGGCCGATACCAACAATCATGTCATTCGCACGATTGACCTCGCTTCGGGGCTTGTCGATACGCTGGAGTTCCGCAATCCAGAAGCCTTGGTCATTGATGCCGAGGCCCTTACGGTTATCAGCAGCAGCCAGGCCGACGGCGCGCTGGCCACGCTGGCGCCGCAGGCCCTTGCGATTGGCGCCGGCGAGATTGCGCTGCGGCTGGGTTTCGCCGACGGTTACAAAATCAATCCACTGATTGACAGCCAACTGGAATTGAGGTCAAACTCCGATGCGCTGACAATCGAGGGCGCCGATGAAGGCGGGCGGCGCGTTGTGAGGGTCAATGAAAATGAAGTCAGCGTCCCAGTGGTGTTCGCCGCCGGCCAGGGCGAACTGAAGGCGGATTTAACGCTTTATTACTGCCGCGAAGGCGAAGAAGCACTGTGCTTCATCGAGACCGTCGCTTATGTGGTCCCCTTTGAGGCGGCGGCCGAGAATGATCTGCTGGAAATTGCTTTGGAACGCGCGGTCGCCGCGCCGGACGGATTTTAGCTGAATCGGCCGCCCGGCGCATTGCGGTCGTCAGCCGCGTGTCCCGACGACTGCGCGAACTGTTTGAACCGCGCCGCCGCGCGCCAATGTGATGGCGACTTCGCTGTTCACCTTGGCGCCTGCCAGCAGCATAAGCAGTTCATCGACCTGCTCGACCGCTTCGTCATCCAACGCCGCCAAGATGTCGCCGACCATCAGTCCGGCTTTGGCGGCTGGGCTTTCGGCTTCAACGGAGACAATTAGCAGGCCGGTTTCTTGGTCAAGTGATTCGGCGGCGCTGTCGGGCAGGCGCGCCGGCTGCACGCCGACTCCCAGATAACCCTGCTCGATTTTGCCGTCCGCCAGCAAGGCCGCCGCCGATTTGCGGATGGTCGCAGCGGGTACGGCGATGCTGACCCCGCGCGAAAATCCCGAGGTATTCAGCCCATGAACCTTGCCATCGCCGCCAAGAAGCGGGCCGCCAGAGAAGCCGGGGTACATGATGATGTCGGTCTGGATATATCCATCAGCCAGCGTCCGTCCCCAGCCGCCGCGCCGCCCGCGTCCACGCCGCCGGCCGCCGCGCCGATGTCGGCGGCGCATGGCTTTTTCTCGCCGCCGCATGGCGTCAGCTGGATTGACCAGCCCGCTGACGATGCCCAGCGCCGCCTGTACTTTTTGCGCCGGTCGTCCAAGCGCCAAAACGAGATGCCCGACTCGCAGGCCGCCGTCGCCCGCCCAGTTTGCGGGTGTCAGCGCGGCTTCGGTTCGCAGAAGGGCGAGGTCATTGTGCGGATCGCGCCCGACAAGAGAAGCGCCGACGCGGCGGCCATCAGCCAGCCCAATCATTATATCGTCTTCATATTCCACGACATGATGCGCGGTGACAATCAGGTTTTCTGCCCAGACGATGCCAGTCGCCGGCAAGCGGCGGCGGGCTTCGACGCGGACAGCGCCCGCGCCGGCCGATTCAACTTGATCGGCCATCGCATTGGATAATTGCATCAGTTCGGTCATAGTGTTCTCCTTTCGCTTGTGTTGCCTCTATTATGCCGAAAGTCGGCCGCAGACGGCATTCAACCAATGACGAGGTTCATCCTGACCGTTTGGGCAGGATCAGCCAGAGCGGGCGGCATATTTTCCAGCGATACATTCCGCCGCCATTCTGCTACAATGACCCCATTTTGGGGAGGATTTGCATTTGTCGATGCGTCAACTGGGTGCGCTGCTGCTGCTCGGTGCGATCTGGGGCGCATCATTCATCTTCATTCGAATCGCCGTAGAGCCATTTGGCCCGATTTTCCTGATGTTTGTTCGCGTGGCGCTTACCGGGCTGATTTTGTATGGATATGCCCGCTTGAGGAAGCTCCCACTGCAAATCCGGGGGCATTGGCGCAAGTTTCTGCTATTGGGCATCCTGGGTTCGGCCTTGCCATTCACTCTGATTGCCTGGTCAGAACTGACTCTGACGGGTTCTATGGCGGCCGTCCTCAATTCAGCGACGCCGCTTTTCACCAGCGTTGCCGCCGCTGTCGGCTTAGGAGAGCGCCTGACCCCTTCCAAGCTGATTGGCGCGGTCTTGGGCATGCTTGGAGTAGCCATCGCTGTTGGCGGCAGCCCGGTGACTGCTGATGGCATGTTTGTTTTGGCGGCGATGGCATCTTTAGGCGCCGCTTTGAGCTATGCGGTCGGCGGGGTTTTTGCCAAGCGGGCCTTTGATGGCGTGAACAATCTATCCATGTCAACCGGGCAGCTGGTGGCGGCGGCATTCGTCCTCGGCCCCTTTGCGGTGGTCGATCTGCCGCATGAAGTCCCGCCCGCGGCGGCGATCCTGGCGACGCTGGCGCTGGCCGCGCTGTGTACGGTTGTCGCCTATCGCCTGTATTATTATCTCATCATCAGCGCCGGCCCGACCAAAGCCTTGACCGTTACCTTGCTGGTGCCGGTCTTTGGCGTGATTTGGGGCGCGGTCTGGCTGAACGAAAGCATTAGTTCGGGGATGATCGTCGGGCTTGCGCTGGTTCTGCTTAGCGTGGGACTGGTCACTGGCATAGTCTCGCCGCGGCGACTGGCTGCCGTTGGGATTTCCAGCCGACATCCATAGCAAGCCCATAGGGAAGAACCCCCTTCCCTATGGAATCTGCCGCCGCCGATTACATGCTCAAGGCATCGTAACCTGGGCCGCTGCTGAAGAAATCGTAGTTGGGCTGAATGTCGGGAGTCAGATCGACAATATCGCCTTCCTCGTGTTCCTGGATGACTTTGGTATCAAAAGGCAGCCGTTCCTGACCTTCCATCATTTCATATTCCGCCGGGACTTCCTCTTCGACGAAAATGGCTTCATAGGGACATTCAGGGATGCAGGCGCCGCAGTCAATGCAGGTATCGGGGTCAATGAAATACCAAGGCCATTCGTTTTCCGGCTTGCCGGCGATGATGCACTCCACCGGGCATACTTCAACGCAGGCGCCGTCCCGAAGGCACAGGCTGGTAATGATGTGAGTCATGTCAATTCTCCTTGATTGAGTCTGGATTCCAGTCAAGCGGCATCTCTGCCATGCGCTGACAGGATCATCATTATTTGGATGTTATGATAGCGCATTCTGCCAGGGTTTTCTACTACTTTTGTTGGATTTTGCGCCGCGATTCCCGATTTCCTTCGGCTTGAGGCCGATGGTTTCTCTGCTATAATCGTCTCATAGCTCCAGTAGCTCAGTGGATAGAGCGCCAACCTCCTAAGTTGGGTTGTCACAGGTTCGAATCCTGTCTGGAGCGAATGCGATAAACCAGGAACGTTTAATGCCCCTCAAGCCGCGGGCGGATATCCGGCGAATGCGAGCGGATCGTTTCGGCGGCGAATTGGGCAAAATCTTCCAGCGGCATCGCGCCCAAGTCTTCATCGTTCCGCAATCGAACGCTGACGGTGCGCTTCTCGATGTCGCGGTCGCCGACAATCAGCAGCCAAGGGATATTCATACGGCGATGCGTCTTGATTTTTGCGCGCATATTGCGGTCCTGTCGGTCAGCTTTGACGCGCATCTCCCGCGCCTTGAGCAGACCTTCGACCTCCACAGCATAGTCATTGTGATGACCGCGGATGGGGATGACAACCGCCTGCGTCGGCGCCAGCCAAGCCGGAAAAGCCCCAGCGAAATGCTCAATGAGAATGCCGATGAAACGTTCCAGGCTGCCAAAGGGCGCGCGGTGGATCATCACCGGGCGCTTGCGCTGATTGTCCCGGTCCATATATTCCAAATCAAAGCGCTGCGGCAAATTGTAATCGACCTGCACCGTGCCTAGCTGCCATTCGCGCTTCAGCACATCGCGCACAATAAAATCCAGCTTGGGTCCATAAAAGGCCGCTTCCCCAGCCTCAACATGAAAATCCAGGCGCAGTTCCTCGCAGGCCTGGATGATGGCGGCAGTGGCTTTCTCCCATTGTTCAGGCTCGCCGACATATTTGTCACTGTCCGGGTCGCGCGTGCCGATGCGGGCGCGGAAATCAGTCATCCCCAGCGAACCAAAGACAAGCTGAATCAGCTTGACTACCGATTTGAATTCGTCGAGCAGCTGATCCGGGCGCACAAAGAGATGAGCGTCATCGACTGTAAAGCCGCGCACCCGCGTCAGGCCGCGCAGTTCGCCCGACTGCTCATAGCGATAAACCGTGCCAAATTCAGCATAGCGGATCGGCAAATCGCGGTAGGAGCGCGGCTGACTTTTGTAGATGCGGCAGTGATGCGGGCAGTTCATCGGCCGCAGCAGGAACGCGTCGCCATCGACGTCAATCGGCGTGTATTGACTGTCGGAATAGTAGGGATAATGCCCGGAAGTCTTGTAAAGTTCAATGTTTCCCAGATGCGGCGTGACCACCGGCAGATAGCCGCGCTCGATTTGCAGATCGCGCAGCCACCGTTCCAGCGTATCGCGCAGAACCGCGCCGCTCGGCAGCCACAGCGGCAGTCCCTTGCCGACCATCGGGTCAATAATGAACAGGTCAAGTTTTTCACCAAGGACGCGGTGATCGCGTCTGACCGCCTCTTCCAGCGCCGCTCGATAATCGCGCAATTCCTGCGGCGTTTCCCAAGCGGTGCCATAAATGCGCGTCAGCTGCTGGCGGCTTTCATCGCCGCGCCAATACGCGCCGGCCGGCGGCCGCAGCGATATGCTAACGGCCTTAGGGTTGATGTCGCGCGTGCTGCTGACGTGCGGCCCGCGGCACAGGTCGGTAAAGCGGTTTTGCGTGTACACGGTCAGCGTCTCGGCTGGCTCGGCGATCTGACTGCCGCCCTCATCGCTGCGGCCATGGACCAAATCATCAATGAGTTCCAGCTTGTAAGGCTGGTCATGGAAAATCCGCCGCGCCTCGGCCGCCGTGACCTCGCGCATGGTGAAAGGATGCTTCTGCGACAGAATCTTCCTCATTCGCCTTTCGATCCACTTAATATCGTCCTGGCCGATGGCCCGCGGCAGTTCAAAATCATAATAAAAGCCATCCTCAATCGGCGGCCCAATGGCGATTTTGGCCTCGGGGAACCGCTCCAGCATCGCCTCGGCCATCACATGGGCGGCTGAATGGCGGATTTTATAGAGCTGACTCTCCTGATAGGGTTTGGCGGACATAGTTTTCCCTCGATAGTATGGCGCGCCTGAATAGGCCGCCGAAAAAGCCTTTGCTACGGGCCGGCAGACTGTGGGGGATTATAGCCGAAAAAGTGGAAAATCAAAGAAGCTGAACGCTATTCTTCGCCGACAACCACCAGCACATCCTCAATCACGACAGCGGCGACCGCCTGCGTGGCGCGTTTGCCGTCGCTGGGAGTTCGCGCGTGGCTGGTCGGCTCATCGTCGGTCACCTGCGTGAACAGGCTTTCGAAGACATCCTGGGCGACAAGGTTGTCAATGGTGTCCACGATGATCGAACGTTCCAGGGCGTCGACGATAATATGCGGCGTATCCAAAACAGCGTAGCGCACCGGCGGCGTTTCGGGGATCGATTCGGTGACCATCAGCGTAAGCTCCATCTGACGGAGAATGTAGGGAATAGTGGCGAAAAGCGCCGTATAAACCGCGCCGTTTTCCATGCGGACAATCACATCGCAGGCGTCGCCGTCTTCGTGTATTTCGCAAAGTATCTTATCCGGGACCATCATCAAGTCCGCGATTATGCCGTCAAACATCAGCGTCCATATCCTAAAACTGTACCCATCGACATTGCCTTATCCATTATATGCGCGAAAACGTTGATTTAGAATAGGCATATCATAGATTGTACCCTTTTTTGCCCATAAATCACAATCATTATTTCCAATATACATTTTGCGCTTATGGCTTATGATAGGGAATATGTATTCGACAATGAGAGCATGCCCATGACAGCCGCGCCTGAAGACAATCATCCCCTGTATCAGCAATCGGCCCCGCCCGGCAAAGCCCGACCGCCAGCGCGCCGCCAGCGGCCGCCGCGGCCGCCAGCCGACCGACCCATCCTGACCTGGATTCTCATCGCCGTCAATGCGCTGATTTTCCTGGCAAGATACCTGCCGATGAATATCCAGCTGTTCGCCAGCGGGTCATTGTACCCGCCGGCCGTCGTCGAGGGGGGCGAAGTCTATCGCCTGCTGACGGCTATGTTCCTGCATGGCGGCGTCGGGCATATCTTCTTTAATATGTACGCGCTGCATATTGTCGGCGGCGCGCTGGAGCCGATTTTTGGGCGGCTTCGCTTTGCCCTGATTTATCTTTTGGGCGGGCTGACCGGCTCGGTGATGAGCCTGGCATTGGGCGATTACGCCGTGCCGTCAGTGGGCGCATCGGGCGCGGTGTTCGCCATCTTCGCCGCCGAAGCCGTGCATCTGCATCGCCATCGCTGGCTTTACGCCAATGTCCAGGGACGTCTGCGGCACATGGGCTTTTTGATCGCCATGAACTTGGTCATCGGATTTCTGCCGGGGTCGCGCATCGACAACTGGGGACATATCGGCGGGATGCTGGGCGGCCTGGCGCTGACCTGGCGGATTGCCCCGCGCCTGCGCCGGCCGACGGCGCCAATCAGGAGCATGCGCGAGCTTAGCGAAAAATGGGATGCCAATCCGCTGCGGCCGCAACTGCCAACGCTGGTCATCTATTGCCTGGCTTTAGCCGCCGCGCTCGCCCTGGCGATGATCCTGCTCGCCCCGTAGACGCTCGACTTCGTAGCGCAGCAGAGCGACCTGCTGGGCGATTTCCTTGTTCTCTTGCGTCAGCTTGGTTATCACAGTGGAAAGATGAAGCTGGATGAAAAGCAGAAACAAAGCCGCCAGCAAAAACAGCAGATTGGGCGGATAGTCGATGCCGACGGCCGCCGCCAGAATGTGCAGCGGCTCGCGCCAAAGGCCAAGGACCAGCATCGCAACCGCCGTCGCCAGCCACAAAAGCGAGTATTCCTCGCGCAGATGCCGCCGCCGCACCAGTTCCAAAATCACCACCAGCGCAATCACGGCGGCGCCAGCGGCGAGAACAATAGACCGATTGCTGTCAATCATGGCTTGTCTCCGGGATGGCCGAATGGACAGCTAAAATGTAGCCCAGAGTCAGCCGAATGCGAAGGCGCAAAACATCACAGGAAAAATCATGCCCCAACCGCTGATTGAGCTTGGCGCGGCCGTCGATGCGCCAGTCATGCACATCGCCGCCGCCAACGGATTCCCGCCGCAGACCTATCTGCCCATGCTGCCGGCCTGGCTGGATGATTATCGGGTGATCTGCCTGCCGCCGCGGGCCTTATGGGGCGGTCAAAGGCCGCCGACCGATTATCAGGACTGGCGGACGCTGGCCGATGACCTGCTGGCTGGCTTTGAGGCCTGGAATCTGCGCGGTGTCATCGCCCTGGGGCATTCGATGGGGGCCATCGTCTCGATGCTGGCGGCCATCAAAGCGCCACAGCGATTCAAGGCCTTGATACTGCTGGATCCAGTGATGCTTCCGCCGGCCGAGCTTGAGCGAATCGGCATGGCCTGGCAGCGGCAGACCGTGGACCAACTGCCGCTGGCAGCGCGCGCCAAAAGACGGCGGCGCTTCTTTGATAGCCGCGGCGAGGCCTTGGCGCATTTTCGGGCCAAGCCGCTGTTTGCCGATTGGTCAGCCGACGCGCTGCGCCAGTATATTGAACACGGCCTGCGGGCCCGCGCCGACCGCGACGGCCTTGAACTAGCGTGGCCGCCCGAATGGGAAGCCTGGTATTTTGCGACTGTATATCTCAAGATCTGGGAAACATTGCCCAAGCTGAATGGCCTCGTCCCAACGCTCATCCTGCGCGGCGAAACCAGCGAAGCCTTTATCAAACAAGCATTTGAAAATATGAAGCGGGCCCTGCCATCGGCCGCCTATGGCGAAGTGGCTGGCCACGGCCACCTGTTCCCGCAGTCAGCGCCGCAAAAAACCAGCCAGATGATTCAAACCTGGCTGGCCTCGGCGCTTGCATAAGCCCTCCCCCAAAATGAGGGAGGGACGTTTAACATTAGTTAGTTGGGCAGCAGCACCAGCGAGCCTGGACTGCTGATTGAAACGCAGGTCATGCCGTTCCGCACCGTGGACTCCAGCGGCACAATCGCCCGCGGCATGGTGCGCGCATCCAAGAAGATGACCCGGCCAAGCTGCGGGAAGCAAACCTCAACGCCCTGCTCAACATAGCCATAAACATCCAAGGCGGCCAGATAGCCAGCGTCGATGATCGACTGAATGCCGATGCCGGCGCCGTCCAGCTGACGGAAATGAACGCCGCTGTCGAGGCCGTAAGTGGCTTCAAAGGTCATGCCGGTCGCCGTCTGCAAAGCGACATAAGATGCGCCGTAAGCCGGCCGCGGCGTTCCAGTCGCTGTTGGATCTGGCGCGGCTGCCTTCTTCTTGCCACCATCACCGCCGCCGCCGCCGCCACAGCGGCCAGTTCTGATGAGGTCGTCAAAGGGCTGTGGGTTGAGCGGGTTGTCATCAGGTTCGGCATTATATTTGCCGTAGTCGTTTGCCGGCGTGGTGCCGTCGGCCTGAACATTGCCCTCAAAGGTTACGCAGTCGCGCAGTGTGAGCAGGGCTGACTTGGATCGGCTTCTTAGGGATATGGTCACGTCAGTAAGGGTATCGGCGTTTCGGTTGCCGCGGAAGACGACGTCGGCTAGGTCCATCTGCCCCCCCACTCTGACGGTGACCACGCTGCCGCGCGGTTCGGTGTCAGTGTCAGATATCTGGATGTTGTTCAGGAACTGCACATTCCGTAAAGCGATTGTCCCTCGGGCCTGAGTGGCGTCGCTGTGGTCTTGGGCCCACAGCACCGATCTGGACTCATTGCGGTCGAAGGTGATGCCGCTGCCGCTAATGCGCGCGCCGCTTGAGGCCCTTATAATACTGCCATGTTCAGTTCGGCTCTCGTTTTGGCGGAAGATGGTGTTGGTTATGCTTATACTGGCATTCTCACCGGTGGCAGTGAGAACTCCCGATCCCGCAGTCGTACCTATAGCGGTAGTGGTGTTGCTCAGGAACTGCGAGTTCTCAATAGTGGCCGTCGTCGCGCCGCCGGTCCCGGCTCCGGCGGACACGATCAGCGCAGGGCCGCCGCTCGTATTGTCTCTGAAGGTGACGCTGCGGACGTTAAGAGTCGCGCCATTATCTATGGCGATGGCACTCCTTACCCCGCCGGCCCCCCGAATGGTCACATTGTTCAGATTGAGGACGACGCCAGCACCTTGGGCGTATAGGGCCCAGGTGTTGTCGGGGCCGATGATGCTGTGGCCATTGCCGTTAATGGTGTAGGTGAGGCCGCCAGCAAAATACAGAAAGGCGCTGGTGGCACTGTTGACATTCCAGCTGTTAAAGGTGCAGTCGGCGGTCATGTTGAAGGTGGTGACGGTTGCCGCGTTGGTCCACTGCGCCCAAGTTGTCGGCAGGCCGCAGGCGTCAATGTCGGATCCTGTCGGATTGAGCAGCCGCGTCGGCGCTGTGGGAGTTGGGCTTGGGGTTGCGGTTTGGCTTTGGACGGGAACGGCGATGAAGCCGATTAAGAATAAACAGCAGAGCAGAATGTGCCAGAGCCGCGCGGGGATAGTGAACGTCATTTTAACCTCTCCTTTCCAAGTTATCCCCGCGGCCGCCGAATTGCGGGGGGGGGGGGGGGGGGCTTTTTCTTGATAAAGATGCTCATATTCATGTCAAATTCCTTTCCCATTGAACAAATAATAATGGCATTATGGCAACGATATATCAGCGTCAGACTTTTGTCAAGCTGTTTTATGACCAATTTGCGACCAATTTTTATCCTTGACAGCTTATTTTCAGCCGATTAGAATGACAGCGCATATTAAGATGCCGAGATAGCTCAGTTGGTAGAGCATCGCACTGAAAATGCGGGTGTCCCCAGTTCAAGTCTGGGTCTCGGCACTGTAAAGCTCATCCTGCGATGATGCGCCTGTGAAGACCATCCTCCTGATTTCTCGCTGTCCGCCCTATCCTATTTATCTTGGGGCGCGCCTGATCCTCTGGCATCTGATGCGCCGGCTGGCGCAGCGCGGCTATGTGATTGACCTGCTGGCTTTGCACAACCGCGCCGATGATACCCAGTTCACGGCGGAATATCAAGGCTTTTTCCGCAGCATCGAGCTAATTCCCGAAGCGCCGCGGCGCCCATCGGCTTATCTGCGCCGGCTGCTGCGGCCGTCGGCCCGCTTTGCCCATGCGCCTGACCAGAGCTTTAGCCCGCAGCTGTGGCGGACGATTGCCGATTATCTGCGCCGCCGCCATTATGACTTGGTGCATTGTTTCGGCGGCGTGAATGTTTATGAGTTCCATCCCTGTTTCGCCGACAAGCCGACCGTGATCGCGCCTTATGAATCATACACGCTTTTTTTGCAGCGCGCCGCCGGGCAAGGCCATCTGAAGGCCAGGCTGTCATTGCCGATGGCGCGCCGCTTTGAATCGTGGATGTTTTCGCCTTATGACCGCACGGTCGTTCTGGCCGAGCCGGACAAGGCGATGCTGCTTTCGCTCCAGCCCAAGCTGAAAATTGAGGTCATCCCCAACGGCATCGACCTTGAGCGGTTTCCGTTACAGCGGACAGAGCGGGCGCCGCATACGCTGCTGTTTGTCGGCAATTATGATTATTTGCCCAATCAGGATGCGGTCAGGGTCTTGGCGCATCAGGTCATGCCAGCCGTCCGCCGACAAATTCCGCAGGCCAGATTGCAGCTGGTGGGCAAGAATCCGCCGGCTTGGATGCGCGCCTTGGCGAATGAGCATATTGAGGTTGTCGGCGCCGTGGCTGATGTTCAGCCTTATTTGGCGCGGGCAACTGTCTTTGCCTGTCCCTTGCGTATCGGCGCCGGCCTCAAGAACAAAGTTTTGGAGGCTTTGGCGATGGGCATCCCCGTGGCGGCGACGCCTTTGAGCGTGGATGGCATTCATGTCAAGCATGGCGAATCGGCCTGGATCGCCGATGTCGACGGCATGGCGGCGGCTGTCCTGCGGCTTTTGCGGGACGAGGAACTGCGTCAGCGTTTGTCGGCCAATGGCCGCGCGCTGATTGAAGCTGAATACACGTGGGCCGGCGTCGCCTCGCGTTATGAACGGCTGTATGATGAAGTGACGGGTTAGGCCCTTTCGCCGTCAGGGAGTGGTGGTGACGGCGGGCGCGGGGCCGCTCAAATTGTTAAAATGCTGCTCATAAAGCGCGCAGACCGATGAATGCGAGCCGACATAAACGAAGCTGACCGTATCGCCTTGATAGTTGAATGTGCCGGCCTCGGCGCAAGGCTCAAACGCGATGGTCTGGGCGCTGGGCCGCTCTTCCTGTCCGCCCAAGACGCAGTTAATAAGCTCCTGATTGATGCGCGACTGATTGATGACCAATACCGCGCCAGCCAGCGGCACCATGCTTGTCGGATTGGTTTCGGTGTAGAACTTCGCCGCGATGGCGCCGCGGTCCTGGAAGCATTGCAGCACCTGCTCGACTTTAGCGATGGCGGCCGTGATGGCGACCTGCCCGCTGACCAGGGCGGCGCCGCCGACCGCGGTAAAGGCGCCGTCAATGGCGGCGTCCACATCAGTGACAGTGTAGCCGGCCAGGTTGGGCAGCAAACGCTGCGCCGACTGGGCATCGCCCGAAAGGTTGCCGGTCGCGCCGCAGGCCGCCAGCGCAAGCATCATGATGCCCAGCAGTCCAGCGAGTTCCAAAGTCTTCAAGGTCATCCTCCTGATATGAAAATGACGGTCGCATCATCATTTTAACAGACTTTGCGCGGCTGTGGGCATTATGTTTGATTGAATTGACGTTTTATCGGTTCTGTTCGGCGGCATAATTTGTTAAACTGGCCGACAAGGGAATGGAGACGGAATGAAACTGCTTAGCTATGAAATAGACGGGCAGCGATATGTCGGCATCTTGCGCGGGGAGTTTATTCAGCGCCTGGCGGCCAAGGATATGATGGCTGTCATCGCCGCCGACCAGCCGAAAGTCAGTGGCCGGCGCGACCGACTGGACGAGGCGCGGCTTTTGCCGCCGCTGATGCCCGGCAAAATCCTGGCTATCGGCCGCAATTATCTGGCGCATGCCCGCGAACTGAACAATGAAGTTCCAGCGCAGCCCTTGGTCTTCGCGGTGATGCCCAGCGCGGTCATCGGCGACGGCGATCTCATTGAATGGGATGGCCGTCTGACGTCGCAGGTGGATTGGGAAGGCGAACTGGCGGTTGTCATCGGCAAGACGGCCCGCAGAATCGCGCGGGAAGATGCGCTGGATTATGTTTTTGGCTATACCGCCGCCAACGACGTTTCGGCGCGCGATTTGCAGGCCAGTGACAAGCAGTGGGTCCGCGCCAAGGGGCTGGATACCTTTTGTCCGATTGGCCCGGTCATCGCGACCGCCGACGAGATTCCCGACCCGCAAAATCTGACAATTGTCACTACCGTCGACGGCATCGAAAAGCAGAACGGCTCGACGGCGAATATGATTTTTGACGTTCGCTTTTTGATCGAATACCTGTCGGCCGCTTTCACGCTTCACCCCGGCGACATGATTTTGACGGGGACACCATCTGGCGTCGGCAAGGCGCAGAATCCACCGCAATTCCTGGGCGACGGCAGCCTGGTCAGCGTCGATATCGAGGGCATCGGCAAAATCACTAATCGCTGCCGCGCGCGGTAAGCTGAATGGAGGAGGTCTATGGCGAAAACAATCACGATTAGCGATGTCAAGGTTATTTTGACCCAGCCCGGCCAGTCGCGGCTGGCGATTGTCAAGGTGATGACATCCGAACCTGGTCTTTATGGTCTGGGCTGCGCCACTTTTACCCAGCGCATCTTCGCTGTGGCGGCGGCTGTTGAGCGGCATCTCAAGCCTTTTCTGCTCGGTCGGGATGTGAACCGCATCGAGGAGATTTGGAATATGTCGATGGTGCATGGCTATTGGCGCAACGGGCCGGTGCTGAACAATGCGATTTCGGGCGTCGACCAAGCCTTGTGGGACATCAAAGGCAAACGCGCCAATATGCCGCTGTACGATCTGCTGGGCGGCCAATCGCGGCAGGCGGCCAACGTGTATGTCCATGCCGACGGCGAAACCAAAGAAGAAGTCGCTGACAATGTACGCCGCTTTATGGAACAGGGCTATCGCTTTATCCGCGTGCAGATGGGCGGCTATGGCGGCAAGGACAGCCCGATGGTCAAGCCGAAAGGCGCGCCGGCGGGGGCTTATTTTGACCCGCGCGATTATGCCCGCCGTATGCTGGAGATGATCGCTTATGTGCGTCAACAGGTGGGCGAAGCGGTCGAACTGCTGCATGACATCCATGAGCGGCTGACGCCGATTCACGCCGTGCAGTTCGCCAAAGACGTCGAGCCATTCAAACTCTTTTTCCTTGAAGATGCCTTGGCGCCCGAAGACATTCACTGGTTCCGCATCATTCGTCAGCAAACGGCGACGCCGCTGGCTATGGGCGAACTGTTCAACAATCCCCACGAATGGCAAATGCTGATTCAAGAGCGGCTGATTGACTTCATTCGGATGCACATCAGTCAGATGGGCGGGATTACGCCGGCGCGGAACATCGCCATCTTCGCCAGCCTGTACGGCGTCCGCACCGCCTGGCACGGCCCCAGCGACACCTCGCCGGTCGGACACGCCGCCAATCTGCATCTTGACCTGTGGCATCCCAATTTTGGCATCCAGGAATGGTATCGGCCGTCTGAATTGGATTACGCTATTTTCCCTGGCCTGCCGATAATTGAGGATGGTTATCTGTATCCCAACGACCGGCCGGGGCTGGGCATTGACATCGACGAAAAGTTGGCCGCTCAATATCCCTGCCGCGATATTGTCGAAGAGTGGACGCAGACCCGTTTGCCCGATGGCAGTCCAGCGCGCCCCTAAGTCAAAACATCGGGATTGCAGACGTTGGCCGTTTTGCCATGCAGCAGGCAGTCGGCGACAAGCTGGGCGGCTTTGATGGCGACGGTGATTTGGGCGTCGACTGTGCTGGCCGCCAGGTGGGGGGTGTGAATCACGTTGGGCAGGCCGATGAGTGGGTGGTCGGGCGGCGGCGGCTCGACTTCATAGACATCCAGCGCGGCGCCGGCCACTTTGCCCTGCTGGAGCGCCGTCGATAGATCAGCCGAATTGACAAGGGCCCCGCGGGCGGCGTTGATGATGCGAACCCCGTCCTTCATCAAGGCGATGGAGTCGGCTTGAATGATATGGCGGGTTTCATCGGTGACCAGCGCGTGCAGCGAAAGATAATCCGAACGGGCATAAACCTCTTCCAGCCCGATGAGCGCGACGTCAATCGCATCAGCGGCGGCGGGCGGCAGATAGGGATCGCAGGCGATGACGGTCATATCAAAGGCCTGCGCGCGGAGGGCAAGCGCCTGCCCAATGCGTCCCAAGCCGATAATCCCCAAGGTCTTGCCCTTGAGTTCGCCGCCGACAAATGACTTCCGTTCCCAGCGGCCGGCCGCCAGCGATTGATGTCCCTGTGGAATGTGCCGCGCCAGCGCCAGCATCAGCCCAAAAACGTGTTCAGCCGTTGAAATCGTATTGCCGCCCGGCGTGTTCATCACCACGACGCCATTGGCCGTCGCCTTGAGCAGATCCACATTGTCGACGCCGACGCCAGCCCGCGCAATCGCCTTGAGCCGCGGCGCCGCTTCAATGAGTTCGGCATCGGCCCTGACCGCGCTGCGGATGACCAGCGCATCGACATCAGCGAGGCAATTCAGCAAGGCCGCCCGTTCCATTTTGCCGGGCGCCGTCACGCGAATTCCCGCGCGCCGTTCCAAAAGATCAATCGCCTTCTGATTCACATCATCCGGCACAAGCACATGAAAAGCCATCTCTTGAATCCGTTTCTGCTAGGTCTGCGCCATGAAATCCTCAATGCCTGACAGCGCTTCCGTCAGCGTATCGACTGACATATCGCCCATGTGCGCCAGCCGAAAGGTCTTGCCTTTGATTTTGCCATAGCCCTTGTCGATGGCGAATCCCTTTTGATTTTGCATGAACTCGTCCAGCGCGGCGACGTCAATGCCCGGCAGATTCTCGACGGCCGTCACCGTATCACTGCGACAGCCCTCTTGGGCATACAGGCCAAAGCCGTTTCGCAAAGCCCATTGGTGGGTGATGTCGCGCAGTCGGCGGTGCCGCGCCCAACGCTGCTCAATCCCTTCGGCCAGGATGTCATCTAACTGGGCATCGGCGGCATACATCAGCGAAATCGGCGGGGTCGAGGGCGTGTTGTTCTTTCGCAGGGATTTTTCCAATGTCAAAAAGTCAAAATAATAGCCGCGGCATTCGATGGTTTGGGCGCGTTCCAGCACGCGGTCACTGACGGCGGCAAAGGCGATGCCCGGCGGCAATGCAAAGGCCTTCTGCCCAGAAGTCAGCGCGATGTCGATGCCCCAGTCATCCACCCGCAGTTCGGCGCCGAGGAAGCCGCTGACGGTGTCGACGAAAAATAACGTATCCGGATGCTGACTGACGACCTGGCCAATCGCCTGTATCGGATTAACAACGCCAGCGCTGGTTTCGTTATGGACGGCGCATACGGCGTCATAGGCCTGCTTTTCAAGGGCGGCCGCCACTTGTTCGGGGGTGTGCGCCTGCCCCCAGTCAACTTCAAGGCAATCGACCTGTTTGCCATTGGCGCGGCTGATTTGCGCCCAGCGTTCACTGAAAGCGCCGCCGGTCAGATGCAGGACTTTGCGATGGTCGCGGATGCCATTGCGCGCCGCCCCTTCCCACAGGCCCGTCCCTGAAGCGCCGACGACGAACACGCGGCTTTCGGTGAAAAAAGCCTGTTTGAGCTTGGTTTGCAGCCGCGCAAACAAATCAGCGAATTCAGCCGAGCGATGCCCAATCATCCATTGGGTTTGCGCGTGCAGAATTTCCCGACGAACTTCAACTGGGCCGGGGAGAAACAGACGTTTGTGGTCAAAATGGCTCATCTTGGCGGCCTTTGCGGCAAACTTCACAGACGGAGACATTGTAGCCGCGGCGGCTTCCCATGCACAGGGCGAAAGACGGCTTGCTTGTCAGGCGGATGAAACTTGCTATACTCAAGCGCAAGAGGATTTTGGTCATGGGAGGGACTATGCTGCGAGCAGCCAATGCGCCTTGTTCTTGGGGCGTGATAGAAAATATCGCCGGCGAACGTTATGACTATGCGCGCGTTTTGGATGAGATGGCCGCCAGTGGCTATGACGGCACCGAATTAGGCGATTGGGGTTTTATGCCGACCGATCCAGCCAAGCTGCGCGATGAGCTTGCGCGGCGAAATCTGACGCTGCTGGCTTCGTGGGTGAGCGTCTGGCTGCATGATGACAATCGGCATGAGCAGAGCATCAACGACTGCGTTCGCACGGCCAAACTGCTGGCGGCCGTCGGCGGGTCGGACTGTCTGATTGTGCTGGGGAATGATCCTTACACCGATCCGATTCGCACCCAGCATTCGGGCCGAATCACGGCCGCGATGGGTATGGATGAGGCGCAGTGGCAGGTCTTTGCCAAGGGCGCTGATGATGTGGCGCGGCGGGTTATGGATGAGACCGGCCTGCGGACGGTTTTTCATCATCACATCGGCACCTGGATTGAAACGCCGGCCGAAACGGCGCGCTTGATGGCCATGACCGACGCTGGCCGACTCGGATTGGTGTTTGACACCGGCCACTGGGCTTTTGGCGGCGGCGATCCACTGACTGGCATTCGTCAGTTTGCCGACCGAATCCGATATGTGCATTTCAAAGATCATGACCCCGAAGTGGCGCGGCAGTCGCGGCTGGAAGGCTGGGATGGTCCGGCATCAGTTGGCAAGGGCATCTTCCCAGAGTTGGGGCGCGGCGATGTTGATTTTCCAGCTGTGATGAAGGCGCTGGATACTGTTGGCTATGATGGCTGGATTGTGGTTGAGCAGGATGTCTTGCCAGGATTGGGAACGCCATTGGAAAGCGCGCGGCGCAACCGCGATTATCTGCGGCAAATCGGGTTATGACGATGACAAAAAGCGTCGCGCTGGAAGACATTTTCCGCGCCCAGCATCGCCTGGCGGCCCTTTTGAGGCCGACGCCGCTGGAGGCCGCGCTGGAATTGGGCGAAAACGTCTGGCTCAAGCTGGAAAGCGCCAATATGACGCGCGCCTTCAAAATTCGCGGCGCTCTGAACGCTATCCTGTCATTGGACGACGCGGCGCGGCAGCGTGGAATCATGGCCGTCTCGTCGGGCAATCACGCCCAGGCCGTCGCTTATGCGGCTCATTTGACGGGATCGCGCGCGCAAATTCTGATGCCGAAGACAACGCCGCAGAAAAAAGTCCAAGGGGCGAAACGCTATGGCGCCGATACGCTGCTCTTTGGCGACAATTATGACCAAGCCGAAGCCGAAGCCCTGCGCCGCGCCCAAGCCGACGGCTATACTTGGGTTTCCCCCTACAATAATCCGCAGGTCATCGCTGGCGCCGGGACGATTGGCCTGGAAATTTTGACACAGCTGCCGGATGTGGAACGGGTTCTCATCCCCACTGGCGGCGGCGGTTTATTAGCCGGTGTGGCTATGGCGGTCAAGGAACTCAAGCCGAATGCCGAAGTCATCGGTGTCAATGCCGCCGCTGGGCCGGCGATGTACAACCTCTTTTATCAGACTGAACTGCCGCAGGTGTGGGAGACTCTGGCCGAAGCCTTGACCGGCGAAATCGAGCCAGGTTCAATCACCATCCCCATCTGCCAGACCTATGTCGATGATATGGTCTTGGTTTCGGAAGCGCAGATCGCGGCGGCTATGCGCTGGATGATTGAGACGGCCGGGCGCGTGGTCGAAGGCGGCGGCGCGGTTGGCATCGCGGCCGTCTTGCATGATGTCGTTCCGCGCGATGGCCGGGCGACGGCGATAGTGGTCAGCGGCGGCAATGTCGATAATGATGTGCTGCGGCGCGTGCTTTGATTTTTTGCCATGGATTTTTACCACAGAGGCACAGAGGACACAGAGGAAAGAACAATGAAAGACCAAAACATAACACGCGCGTTTCTGCTGAAGCAGTATGTTGATTTGAGCGGCATCAATTTGAGGCATTGTGATTTGACGGGGATAGATTTGTCCTTCGCTAATCTGTCGGACGCGGACTTGCGGAATGTGGACTTATCACGGGCGGACTTACGGAACGCGAACTTGTCGAGTGCGAAATTGTGGGGTGCCAACTTGGCGAAGGTAGACTTGTCAGAGGCGAACTTGTCGGGTGCGGACTTGCGGAATGCGGATTTGTCGTATGCAAACTTATCGTATGCGGACTTGTCAAGGGCAAACCTGTCGGGTTCGGACTTATCGGGCGCGAACTTATCGGATGCGGACTTGTCGGGTGCGAACTTGACGGATGCGGATTTGTCGTATGCGGACTTGTTTGATGCAATCCTTCCCAACGGTTCAAAATGGACGGATGACACCGATATGACGCGCTTTACAGAATAAAATCTCTGTATTCTCTGTGTCCTCTGTGGTAAAAAAATTCAGCCGATTTTTTCGCTAAGATTGAGGATGGCCGACTGGACTTTTGGCCAGGCCGATGATGCCGTCGAGACGATTTCAAAGTGTCCGGCCTCTGGCAAAATAATAAGCTCAAGCTCGTCGCCCAGCGTTTGAGCGTCGGCGATGTAAAGGCGCGCATTGGCCAGCATCCGCGCATCTTCACTGCCGATAATATGCGTCTGTGGCGTGTCCAGCGGCAAAAGCGCCCGCGGCGAGGTCTGCTGATAATGAACGGGAACTGCTTCTGGTCGGCCGCCCATGACGACCGGCAAGGCATCAGCGTATAACTCCTGCTCCAAGGCGAATGCCAAATCAGCGACGGCCGCCAAGGCCGCCACACCGCGAATGGGCAGGGGATTTTCAAGATACAAGCGGCTGGATGCGGGAAGTTTATGCCGCGCCGCCAGCCACAGCGCCAGATGACCGCCGGCCGAATGACCAACTGAAATCACCCGCGCCAGATCGAGACCGTGCGGATCGGCGATTTGACGCAGATAATCAGCCGCCAGCGCCACATCCAAGAACATCTTGGGATAGTCGCCGCCGGTGTCTTGGCGCCGATATTCAATGTTCCAAACGGCGAAGCCCTGGCCGGCAAGCGCCCTGGCGACCGCGCCGATGGGCTTCAGATCATAGGCCGCCGTGTAACAGCCGCCGTGAATCAGGATGACGACCGGGTGATGGGCCGACGCCGACGGCAGATAGAGTTCGCCAAATTGCAGCGTCTCATCGCCATAGGCATAAGCATAATCCGATGCCGCTTGCGGAAATGCCGTATAGTCTTCAGCCGTGAGCAATGGCATGGCCTGGCTCATAAGAGGCCCAGCGGGTCGGCGGGGTCAATGTTCTTGTCAAAGGGAATATGGCGCATGACGCTGGTGACTTGATAGACGGCGCCCAGCCAGTTGTTGAAAATCGCCTTGGCCGTATCGCCCCAAGTGTTGTCGAGGCTGGGCAGAATCTCATCTTCGGGAAAGGGCGGCAGCGCATCGCCGTTTTCCAGCGCCAGCCGCGCCCGCCGCATATATCGCTCGGCAATTTCGCGCGCTTCAAGCGGAAAGTAGTTTTCTGGATAGGGCGGCTGGTCGTTCTGCCCTTCAAAATAGCGCATCAGATCGCGTTTGTATTCTTTCAGCAGGCTGTTGGTGTCATATTCGGGATGCCCCTGAAAATAGACAATCCGCAGTTGATCCGGGCTGACGGCCATGTGGACTTCGCCATCGAAACTTTGGATGAGAACGGTTAGGCCAGCTTGTTCAAAATGTTGGCGGGTGATGGCGTTCCAGCGCGAATGCGGCACATCAAAGCGGGTGTTGATTTCACGCAGCAGGGGATGGGTCGGCTGGGTGACGCGATGCTCAAAGACGCCCCATTTTTTGGTATCGCGCTTGGTGCGTTCAATCTGATAAAAATACTTCATCAACGCATGAGTGGACAGGCAGGAACACAAGGTCGAGGTGACGTTTTGCCGCGCCCATTCGATGACCTCGGTCAAGGGCCGCCAAAAGTCCTCTTGGTCGAGGCTTGGGTTGGCGACATTGGCGCCGGTGATAATCAGGGCATCCAGCCCATCTTGCTTGACCTGCTCAAAAGTGGTGTAGTATTGATCGATATAGGCGGCTGTTTCGGGACTGCGCCGCAAACCCGGCAGCGAAAAGACATGGACATAGAACTGGGCGATTTGATTGCAGTTGCCGACCAGGCGCATAAACTGGCGCTCGGTGATTTTCAGGGCGGCGTCGGGCATCATGTTCAGCAGGCCGATATGCAGCTCGCGGATATCCTGCGTGACGGCGCGGTCAAGCGTCAGGACTTCCTGGCCGCGCTGTTTCAGTCGGTCAAAACTTGGCAGCGGGGTATGGGCGACTAATGGCATCTGTGTCTGCCTCCGATGCTGCTGGGTACATATCGCGGTCGCTTTGGAAGCATCAGTATATCACAGTCTTAGGCAAGATGTTCGCCGGCGTTCACATGAATAACCGCGCCGGTGAGAAAATCCTCTTGGCAAAGGTACAGGACGGCGCGGGCGACGTCTTCGGCCGAGCCAGTGCGCCTTAGTGGATTGCGCTCGCCGGCCTTCGCCCACTGGTCGTCGGAAATATCGAGCCCGGCGGTTTTCATCACCGGCCCTGGCACAATCGCATTGACCCGAATCGACGGGCCGAGCGACAGCGCGCTGACCTGTGTCAGCATCCACAGGGCCGATTTGCTGATGCCATGATGGGGATATTCCTGCCAGGGTCCATCGGCGCCGGCGTCGCAGATGTTGACGATGACGCCGCCGGGGACGGCATTGCCGGCCATGATTTTGGCCGCCTGCTGGGTTGCCAGGAAAGGCGCCCGCAGGTTGACGTTCATCGTCAAGTTCCAGTCTTCCAAAGATACCTCAAGCAACCGCCGCTTTTGAAAGACAGAAGCGCTGTTGACGAGGATATCCAGCCGGTCAAACCGCTCTTGCAGTCGGTCGAACAGCATTGCTACGTCCGCTGGCCGGCTGATGTCAGCCTGGACGCTGAAGGCATCGACGCCATAAGACTTGATGTTTTGCAGGGTATCGCGCACTTGCGCCGGGTCGGAACCATGATAATGCACCAGGATATGAACGCCGTTTTTGGCAAGCTCAAGCGCGATGGCCCGTCCAACGCGGCGCGCCGAACCGGTCACCAGCGCGGTTTTGTCTCTCAAATCGGTACGCATTCATCGCTCTCCTGAACACTGTCTATCTTAACATCATATCCGCGCTTTGGCATTCATCAAAATGCTGGCGGCGCAGTCTGCCTTCCTGCAATAGATAAATCAGTCTATAATTAGAATCTATTGACGAACACAGCCGAAGGAAAATCATCTTGGAAATTACATGGCACGGTCACAGCTGCTTCCGCATTACTGAACGCGGTCATACATCCGTGGTTACGGATCCCTACAGCCCCGCCATTGGTTTGCCGGAACTCAAACTGAAAGCCGATTTGGTCACGGTCAGCCGCGGGCAGCCCGGCCGCGATGCGGTGAATCTGGTCCGCGGGCATGATTATGTGATTGCCGGCCCGGGGGAATATGAAGTTGGAGAACTGTTTGTCACTGGCATTCCCATGCACGTTTATGATGAGGAGCAGGAGCGCGTGCGGGAAAATGTCGCCTATCTGTTTGAATATCCCAATCATCTGACCGTGCTGCACTTGGGCAATCTGCATCAGGTTCCCGATCAATCCACTATTGAACAGCTGGGCGAAGTCCATGTCCTGCTGGCGCCGGTGGAGGGCGGACAGAGCGACCAGGTGATGGATGCCGTTGCTCTGGTTGAGCCTAATTATGTTGTGCCAATGCACGCGCTGGACGGCGCGGCGGCGGAATCGGACTCGCTTGAGCGTTTCCTCAAGGCGATGGGCATCAGCCGCCCGGAAGCGATGAGCGCGCTTCGGGTCGCATCCTCCAGTCTGCCCGAACAGACCCAAGTGGCGCTGCTGCGAGCCAACCAGGGCCAAAACTGACAGGATTCCAACGCAAGCCGTCGGATTTTGATGTATAGTATAGAAGCACACACTGACCTTTGAGCGACGCGAGCGAAAGCCAATGCGAGACGGAAGCATCAAAATTCTGATGAATTGGGACATCAAGCCCGGGCTGGATCAAGAGTATTTTGAGTTTGTGATGCGCGAATGGGTGCCCAACACGACCAAGCTGGGCCTGACACCAACTGAAGCCTGGTACAGCGTCTATGCTGTTTCGGATATGCCGCGAATTATGGCCGGCGCGATTGCCGAAGATGAAGAATCCATGCGAGAAATCATTACCAGCAATGACTGGGCCGATTTGCAGGACAAGCTCATGGAATACGTCGAAAACTACAGCCACAAAATCGTCCGCGTCACCGGAGATTATCAACTCTAGCGCCGCATCATCCTGATGACTGCCGGCGAAACCCGCCCGTTTGACAGCGGCAAAAAGGGTGAGATGTCATCCCACCCTTCATGCAAACTAACGAACGTCAGCCGCTAGCCGCCCATCGCCAGTCGAAGCGAGTTGCAGGCCGGGCAGTTGTTTCCGGGACGCACGATGGCATAGCCGGCTTGCGGGTCAGCGCCATACTGCGTTGCGTCCACATTCCACACGATCAGCATACGAACGATGCCGGAGCCGCGGGCGAGGGATGTGACCTCGGCCAGCCAGGCCGCCTGTTCGGCAAGCGTATTCCCAGAAGCCCAGGCAAAGCCGCCGGGCAATGGGC
This sequence comes from Phototrophicaceae bacterium, assembly GCA_965243515.1. GTDB lineage: Bacteria > Chloroflexota > Anaerolineae > Aggregatilineales > Phototrophicaceae > UBA6055. Next base: position 718,799 of record OZ251572.1, read on the forward strand.
CGATGCCCTCGCCAGTCAGATAGCCCAACTCGGTGAAGCAAAGCGGTTTGCTGGGGAAGACGCTGCGATACAGGCTGACCATCCGCGGATAGTACCATGAGTAGTGGCCCGAACTGCCGACCGGCGCGCCGCTGCTTGCGCTCGGCGGCACGATGCCGGCATTGTAATGAATCCCCACGCAGTCCATGAATTGAGCCGCGCCGGCGGCCGCCATCTGGCGGATGTAACAGTCGTCATCGCCGCCGTTGGTCGAACAGCCCTGGAAGAAGCCGGTCGGCGCCGGGGCGCCGCTGACCACCAGCGTGCTCGGATTGGCCGCTTTGATTGCCCGAAACGCCGTGCTTAGCATCTGGGTATAGTTGGCGCCGCTAATCAAGCCTGAAGGCCATTCGCGGTCGATGTTCATCTCGTTCCAAACTTCAATGCCGTCGGCGCCGCCGGCCGCCAGCCCAGCGACGAAGTTGGCATAATTCTGATAATACTGACCCGGGTTGCCGCGGATTTGGCCGGGTTCGCCAATGACGCTTAACAGGACTTTGAATCCGTTGCCTTTGGCGCTGTCAATGACGTGCTGGAAGTTGCTTGCCGATTCATTTCCATGCCACTTGACCTGGCGTTTGACCCAGGTCATGCGGGCGCTTCGCATGTGACCGGGGTGCGAGAAACTCAATGCCTGCCCCCCTAGTTCAAAGCCGCCGGTGGATGCCGTGTTGGCTGGCGCTGGGGCTGGCGGCGCGCTTTCTGCTGGGGCGGCGGGAGCGGCCGGGGGCGGGGGCGCGCCGGGCACTCTAAGCACCTGGCCAACGGTAAGAATATCCGGGTTGAGGATGTTGTTCATCTCGGCCAGGGTCAGATAGTTGGTGTTGAATCGGCTGGCAATCGAAGCCAATGAATCGCCTGGCTGGACGGTGTAGGCGCCGGTGGCTGGCGCTGGGGCCGGCGCGCTTTCTGCTGGGGCGGCGGGAGCGGCCGGGGCTGCCGGCGCGCCGGGCACTCTAAGCACTTGACCGACGTAAAGCAAGTCGGGGTTGAGGATGTTGTTCATCTCGGCCAAGATCAGATAAGTGGTGTTGAATTGGCTGGCAATCGAAGCCAATGAGTCGCCGCCGCGGACGGTGTAAGTTCCAGTGGCGGCTGGCGCTGGCGCTGGGGCCGGCGCGCTTTCGGCCGGGGCGGCCGCGCCGGGGATCGCAAGCTGCGTTCCCGCATGAATGAAATTGGGATTGATGTTGTTCGCCTGTGCAATCGAATCGACACTGACGCCATATTGCCGCGCAATGCGATACAGATTTTCGCCTGGCTGCACAATGTGAACCGTCTGCGATGCGACTGGGAAAATTCCAGCCGTCGACAAAACGATGATTGCAGCTGCAAGTATGATTAAACGGCGCATATTCGCTCCTTACCTTCGTGATTATAATAGTGTTTGAAATGCCGAACGCATTCTAGCACGAGTCTACAGCAAACGCTGTGAATTGCCTATTGGAACTGGCGGGTCTTCTGATTGGCGGCGAGGGAGCTTCAGTAACCCACCTCCATTCCGCGGTCAATCACTGGCAGGCGCGGGTCAATGCCCCGCAAGGTATCGGCCGCCCATTCGTAATCTGGGTCGGCGGTCGCGGCGTACTGCCGAGTCGAGCCGGCGAGAAAGTTCAATGTGTAAGCGGCGGCGCCCGGCGCGCTCACCATCGTATGGTAGCCGGACGGCATCAGGATGACATCGTGCTGGCGGGCCAGCATGACCGCGTCTGAACGCTTGTCGGCATTGTACACGCGCTGGCAGGCGTAGCCGGTGGGACGGTCAAACTTGTAGAAGCTGAAGCGGTTCAGCTGCGCCTCCAGGACGTTGCCTTTGCTGTCGGTTTGGTGAGTGTCGTGTTTTTGAGGCGGGTAGCTGGACCAGTTGCCGCCGGGTGTATAAAGCTCATAAGCCAGGATGCGCTCGGCTGGGAAGTCGCTGTCGATCAATCGGCATATCTGATAAGACGCATTGCCGCCGCCCAATAGCTGAAGCTCGACGTCTTGGGGGGTGATGAGCTTTGGCGGATGTTCTTTTTCGGCTGGGACCCAGCATGAGGCAAATTCAAAATTGTCCGTGCAAGCCTCGATTTCAAATTCAGTGTGCGGCGGCAAATACAGCGCATAAGGCATTCCCATAAATACGCTCTGGCGCCGGCCAACCTGCTCGAAGTCGCCTTTGTTGGTTCTGATATGGCATTGTCCGCTCAAGATCACGGCGGCGTATTCAAAAGCGTCAATCGCGATTTCAAATGTTTTGCCCTGGTTCAGGCGCACGGCGGCGAAGTTCATCGTATCCCAGCCGGCTTTTTGGGCATTGACGGCGGCGAAGGCGCCGACTTTGCCGCTGTCGGTGGAAGGATAGTGCAGCCTTTCGGGGGTATAGCTGTCCATCGTCAAGCTCCTTTCGCGGCAAAGGCAGTGAATAAGGATTGCTCATTATGTGACCAGCCCGCGGGTGACGCGCATGAACATATGCTCAAGGTCTTTTTCCTCTTCGTTGAATCCAAGGATCATGATGCTGTCGTCGAAGAGTTTGCGGCTCAATGCCGCCAGGTCTTCGTCGTTGCCGGCGAAATCAACCCGCACCCGCGCCCGTCCGTTCTTGGGCGTGATCACTTCGGCGGCGACAACCCGCGGCAGCCCCAGCGCCGCCGTCACCACTTTTTCGGCCAGCTGACTGTCCATTACTGTGACGATAATCTCGCGGTGCGCCATCAGCTGCAATTTCAGGTCGTCGATGCTGCCCTGCATGATCAGTTCGCCGGCCTCGACAATGCCGATGTGCGAGCAAATGTCTTCGACATCGGCCAAGATATGCGAGGAGAAGAAAATCGTCTTGCCCATATTGGCGAGTTCCCCCAGCAGTTCGCGGATTTCGACGCGGGCGCGCGGGTCAAGCCCAGAAGCCGGCTCATCCAGGATCAATACCTGCGGATCATGCGCCAGCGTCCGCGCCAGCGAAAGCCGCTGCTTCATGCCTTTGCTTAACTTATCGACCATATCCTCGCGCCGATGGCTTAAATCAACGAGTTCAAGCAGATCGCCGACCAGCTGTTTCCGCTGTTTTTCGGGAATGTCATAACAGGCGGCGAAGAAGTCCAGATATTCCCAAACCCGCAGGTCTTCATAAACGCCAAACTCGTCGGGCATATAGCCGATGGAACGGCGGACGGCGCGGCGGTCTTCCAGCGCCGAATGCCCGGCGACCCATGCCTGTCCCTGCGTCGGCCGGGTTAATGTGGTCAGGATACGCATGGTGGTTGTCTTGCCGGCGCCGTTGGGGCCCACAAATCCGTAAATAGAGCCGGCGGGAACTTCCAGTGAGATGCCGCGCAGGGCCTGGAATGCGCCGAAGGACTTCTGCAAGTCCCGCGTTTCGATCATGAATGTCATCTGCTGGCTGCTCCCTTTAACGATAACGGCCGGTTTGTTCGATTCGTATTTTTCGCACGCGGGCTGTCCCGATGCCTTGGTCATAGCGAAGTCGGATCTGCACCATATTGCCGACGCCCAGATAGGGACGCGGGTCATCAAATTCCAGCGCATCGCCCTCGCGGAAGCCGAAAGCGTCGTATTCATTTGCCGCCCAGTTGAACAGTTCAATATCCAATGACTGCGCATAGCCGCCGCCGCGGTCGACTTCGACGACCATGCGGCTCACTTCGTCCATCACCAGGCTTGGCAGCGGATTGAAGAGGAATGTCACGCCCTGCTCTTCAAACAGACTGAAGCCATCGGGCCCGCTGCTGGGGATGCCGCCGCTGCGCTCCAGCGTCATCCAGGTAAAGTATTCGGAAGCAAGCGCGGCGGTTTCGGTCGGCAACTTGATGTCCAGTTCCAGTTCGATGACGTACAGGCTGGTATCGATTGCGCTCCAGTCGGCGCCGCGGATATCCAGGTCCCGCTCCCATTCATCGCTCCAGCCGACGAGATACAGGCTGGCGCCGCGGGCGGCTGAATTGAACTGGTCGACCATGAAGCTGGCGAGGAAGGCCTGTTCGCGCGCGGCTTGCTTTTCTTCAATCGACTGCGCGCCAAGAAATGCCCGCGAACGCAGGAAACGGTCGCCCTGAATGTCTTTCATCGAGATGTTGCGGCTGTTCCCAGAAAAGGGCGACAGGCCGCCGATTGACGGCGAGGTGTGATATTCAAGCGGATTGGGCTGCGTCGGGGCGTCGACAATGCTGGCGCGCAGGTCATCGCGGTCAAGCGTCAGAATATCGCCAGGGGCAAAATCATCGTCCAAGCGATAGACAAGCTGTTCGCCCAGGATAACGGCGTCGCGCAGGGTAATCTCGCTGCTGTTGGTGATGGCGCCTTGAAAGCCGGCCGCCATTCGCCCGCTCTCCAAAATATCAAAATCCAACGCGAAGCGGCCGTGGATATCGGGTCGGGGGATGTAGCCGTCAAGCGCGAAATTGGCGAAGATGCCGCCGTCAATGGTGAAGTCGCTGGCGCCGAAAGCCGTCCCCTGTTCAATTTCAGTTGCGGTTTGGATGGCGCTGCTGGCGAAGATGCTGCTCGGCCGCGCCGCGCCGGCAACCGCCAGGAAATAATTTTCCGGCGCCGTCAGCGAATAAGTGGCGCGGCGCGGTGACAGCAGGCCAACAAACTGGTTCACACGGGCATCGGCGGCGCCGACCCAAGATTGGACAAAGCTGGTTCGGCTGACGATAATCTCGGCGCCGCGCAGGCTGAAGCCAACCGTCCAGGCGATGCCGGTAAAGGCAATGATGACGAGGGGTACCGTGAACCAGCCCCAGCCATTGCGCCGGAGCCGCGACAAAATCAAATAGTTGATGGGGCCAATCAAAATGATGTACAGCCCCAGGAACAGGCACAGCGTTTGAATGGGCGGCAGCAAATCGACGCCCGGCAGGTTGGCGACCGACTCGGCGCCCGATTCGGGATGGGTGAATCCTTCTACCCAGACTGGATGCGGCGGGCGCGCCGCCAGCAGTTTCAGCCACAGGCGGCTTAGGCTTTCCCAGCTTGCGAGAGGTTCAAGGGACGGGTCGGCCGTCAGATAATCGACGACCCCGGCGCCGATGCGGCGTCGAATCAAGAGCGGGAGGCCTTCATGCGCCGCCAGAACGTCGGCATCTTCATGCACGGCGCCGGTGGCGATGACCGTTCGCTGACGCAATGTCGTTTGATGGTCGCCGCTGAAGCGGGCCAGCGCGGTCAGGTCATCGATAGACTGACTGCCTTCCGGCGCAAACGGCAGGATGCCGGCCAGGGCGCGGGCGGTCCTTTGCGCCGATGGGCCGCCGGTGACAATCAAATGCCCGCCGCCTTCCAGCCAGCGGCGAATGGCGCGGCGCTGGCGGCTGGAAAGGCTTTCGCTGTCGATGTTGATAAGCATCATCATGTCCAGCGATCCCAGGGCGATGCCGCGGTCGGGGATGCTGCTTGGATCCCATAAGGCCTGCTCGGCTTCATAGCCGCCGATGTGAACGCCAGCCAGGCTGGGCGCGGCCGTATTGGGCCCGGCGACCACAGCATAAAGCTGGTCTTGCTGCTGGAGGTCAATCAGGCCGGCTTCCTGTGAGGCCTGCACCAGGCCGGCGGCATCAATCAGTTCAACCCGCAGGGTATCCGGGAACGAGCGCGCCTGAATGTAAAGCGAGGCTGATTTTTCCGAGCCGTTCGGCAAATCAATCGGGGCGCTGAAGGCATTCCCAACCACCGTCCCTGATGTTTCCGGGCGGATCACCAAACGTCCCGAGACGGATTCGCCATTGTTTTTTAGCGCAACGCGCACCGGCGTCCATTGGCCAGGGCGGAAGAACGAATCGAAGCCGACGTCGACCGACATTTCGATCACATCCTGAAAGCGCGTCTGCGCCTGGACGGGCATGATGAAAATGAGTGTGATGAGAAGCCATAAACCGCTTGAAAGACGTCTTGCCATCGCCAATCCTGTGCGCTTGCCTATCGCCTATTGTATCATGCCGCTGCGGTTTGTCATCTGTGCAGTTTGTTTTGTTAGCCGCCTTTTATGCGTTATAGTAGGGGCTGGATTCTATTGTTGAGGAGTTGGATGATGGTTTATGATGCGGCTGACACGCGCTATGATTCGATGAGCTATCGCCGCAGCGGCCGGAGCGGTTTGCTGCTGCCGGCGATATCGCTGGGCATCTGGTACAACTTTGGCGGAGTGGACAAGATCGAGAATGCCCGCCAGATGTTTCGCGCCGCCTTTGATTTGGGCATCACGCATATTGACATCGCTAATAATTATGGCCCGCCGCCGGGGTCGGCGGAAGAGACCTTTGGGCAGGTTTTCCGACAGGACCTGGCGCCGTACCGCGACGAATTGATTGTCGCCAACAAAGCCGGCTATCGGATGTGGCCGGGGCCTTATGGCGAATGGGGGTCGCGCAAGTATCTCATCGCCAGCTGCGACCAGAGTTTGAAGCGCACCGGGCTTGATTATTTTGACATTTTTTACAGCCATCGCCCCGATCCTCATACGCCGCTGGAAGAGACGATGGGGGCGCTGGATGCGATTGTCCGCAGCGGCCGCGCCCTGTATGCCGGGATTTCCAGCTATACGCCGCCGCAGACGCGGGAAGCGGCGCGCATCCTGCGCGAAATGGGAACGCCCTGCCTGATTCATCAGCCGCGCTACAATATGTTCGACCGCCGCGCCGAGGAGGGCCTGCTGGAGACTTTGGCCGATGAAGGGATCGGCTGCATTTGTTTTTCGCCGCTCGACCAGGGGATGCTGACGGATAAATATATTGGCGGCGCGCCGGATGATTCCCGCGCCAAGAAGTTTGATGACGGCTGGGGCAATCGGCTGACTGAAGCGCGGCTGGCGAAAATCGACAGGCTCAATGCGCTGGCCGCCGAACGGGGTCAGAGTTTGGCGCAGATGGCCATCGCCTGGACACTGCGCCATCCCGGGATGACCTCGGCTCTGATTGGCGCCAGCAAGCCATCACAGATCGAAGATGCCGTCGGCGCCGTGAATCAGCTTGAATTCAGCGACGAGGAACTGGCGCGGATTGACACGATCCTGAACGGCTGAAATAGAATCGATGCCGAACAGCTGGGAATGGGCGGCGATGACTTTTCTGGTGATTGATATTGGAAGCTCATCGGTTCGCAGTCTGCTGTTTGACGATGATGCCAGCCTGATTGAGGGCGCCGTATGCAGCCGCGGCCATGATTTTGTCACCGACAGCGATGGTCAGGCGGTGGCTGATCCGCTCGATATTCAAAGGCTGGTTGAATCCTGCATCGATGACATCCTTCAGCATCCGCTGGCTGGGTCGATACGGGCGGTCGGGATGGCGACCTTTGTCGGGCATTGGCTGGGGCTGGATGAACAGGGCGCCGCCTGCACCGCGGCGATGACCTACGCCGATACCCGCAGCCGCCGCGATATGCCGACGCTGCTGGCAAAGCTGGATGACCCCGATGCCTATCATCAGGCGACTGGCTGCATGCCGCATCCAGCTTATCTGCCGGCGCAGTATGCGTATTGGCGGCGCGCGCGCCCCGAATCGCTTGAAAAAATCCACCGCATAGCTGACATCGGCGGCTGTCTGTATCGGCAGTGGTTTGGGCGCGCGATGCCCATGAGCTATTCGGTCGCCAGTTGGTCGGGCCTGCTGGAGACCGGCCGGCGGCGATGGCATCAGGGTTATCTGCGCCGACTTTGTCCCGGCTTGGCCGAAAAGCTGCCGCCGCTGGCTGACTATGACGAGCTTCAATTCGGCCTTGCCGATCCCTATGCCGAACGATGGAAAGCGCTGCGGGATGCGCCGTTTTTCCTGGCGTTGGGCGATGGCGCGGCGGCCAATGTCGGCTCTGGCGCGGTCGACCGCCGGCATATCGCGCTGACTGTTGGCACGACGGCGGCGCTGCGGGTTTTCAAGCCGATTGAACAGACGCCGCGCGGGCTGTGGCGTTATCTGCTGTGCGCTGGGATGCCGCTGGTCGGCGGCGCGACCAGTGAGGGCGGCAATGTTTATCAATGGGTGATGGAAGAACTGGGGCTGGATGAAAATGGGCTTGAGGCGCAGCTTGGCCGCCGCGTCCCTGATGAACATGGCTTGACGGCGCTGCCGCTGCTGGCCGGCGAACGGAGCCCTGGCTGGCATCCCGATGCTTCTGGCACGCTGCACGGCATCCGGCGCCATACCAGCAAACTCGATATTTTGCAGGCGCAGCTGGAAGCCGTCGCCATGCGGCTGTCGCTGGTGTTTGAGATGCTCAAGGATGAAACGTCGGTTGTCATGGCTGGGGGCGGCGCCTTGCAGTCGTCGCCCGCTTGGGCGCAGATGATCGCCAATGCTTTTGATGCGCCGATTCACCTGCTGGCAGAGTCTGAGGTGACGGCGCGCGGGGTGGCGCTGATGCTGCGGCGTTGTCTTGACGGCATCGCGCTGGATGCGGCGCCGCCCAAGATTCACCGCGTCGTCAGGCCTAATCCAACGCATGTCCGACTGTTTCGGGCGGCGCGGGCGCGGCAGGTGGAACTTTATCGGCGGCTTTATGGATAAGCTATAACAGCCGCGCATACTCGGCGGCATCGGCCGGCGAATCATTGCCGCCGCAGATAAGCAGAACCAGATGATCGTCGGCGCTGAACCGATTGCGGATGCGCTCGGCGGCGGCCAAGACGCTGGCGGCGGCAAGCTCGGGGAAGATTTTGGCCTGGGCCATCAGAGTTTGCTGGGCGGCGATCATCTCAAGGTCGCTGACGATGATGACATCCTCAAGATGCTGGCGGCACAGGTCAAGCGCGTCCTGGCTGACAAAGGGCGCGCCCAATGTTTTGGAGAGGGAAGCTGGGGTGATATTGACAATTTTGCCGGCCTCAAGCGATTTTTTCATGGTCGGCGCGGCTTCGGGTTCAACGCCCCAGATACGTACTGACGGCTTTTGCGCTTTGATGGCGGCGATGATGCCGGCGATGAGTCCGCCGCCGCCGATGCTGACGATGATGTCGGTCATCTGCGGGCAGTCCTGCATGATTTCCAGCGCGGCCATACCGTTGCCGGCCACTTGCTGCCGATTGTCAAAAGGATGCAGATTGTGACGTCCCTGCGCGGCCCATTCATCGGCGCGGGCAAAGGCGCGGACGGCATCGGGCAGCAGTTCCACTTGCGCGCCATAGCCGCGGGTGGCCTCGATTGAGCCTGGCGGCGCGTTGGCCGGCATGCAAACCACCGCGTCCACGTCGAGAATTTGACTGCAATAGGCCACGGCGCGGGCGAAATTGCCGCCGCTGACGGCGACGACTCCTTGCCGCAAGGCCTGATGGCCCAGCGACAGCATTTGATGAAAGGCGCCGCGCGTCTTGAAGGAGCCGCTGTGCTGAAACAGTTCCAGCTTGAGATGAACATTGGCGCTGAGACGCTGGCTTAGGGCGGTCGACATCCATTGCGGCGTGCGCCGCACATAAGGCTTCACACTGTCGGCGGCCTCATGCACATCGGCCAGGGTGATCATCGGCTGTTTTCCGTTTGTGTTTGCTGATGGAGGGCATTTTACCACAGAGGCGCGGGAGGACACAGACCCGTTATCATCTTTTTTCTGTGTCCTCCGCGGTCAAATTTGTCAGTTGGGCATCAGCACAAGCGAACCTGGACTGCTAATCGAGGCGCAGGTCTGCCCGTTGACGACGGTCGATTCCAGCGGCGCGGCAACGCGCGGCATAAGACTCGCATCCAAAAACAGCAGACGGCCCGCCTGTGGAAAACAGACCTCGACGCCCTGAACGACATAGCCCCAAATATCGACGGCATCGATAAAACCGGCGTCAATGATCGACTGAATGCCGATGCCAGCGCCGTCAAGCCGCTGGCACTGAATGCCGCTGTCGAGTCCATAAGTCGCATGGACGGCGATGCCAGTGGCTTGGGAAAAAGCCGGGCAGGTCACGGCGCGCGGGCGCGGCGTCGGCGTGGCGGTAGGGACTTTTTCCTTCTTTTTCTTCGGGCAGCGGCTGTAATCGTTGACGACGCCGCCTTGAGTGGTCACCCAACGACTTGCCCGCTCGCCGTCGGCATTGACATTGTTCCTGAAGATGACGCAGCCGCGCAGTTCAAGAACACCGCTCCCGCCGCTCTCCCCCCAAACCGCTATCACCGCCGGGGCGTTAGAATTGCCATCAAAGACGGCGTTGGTTATCCTGGTGAAGGTCGTCCCCCCTGGACGGATCAGCACCGCTGACCCAGTATTCGCTGTAGATGGCCGCCCCCAGCGGTTGTTCAGGAACTGCACATTGTCAAGATAGGCTTCTCCATCATCGTCTACTTCAACGGCGGCCGAGGCCGCATTGTTTTCAAAGATGACGCTGCGGATGTTAAGACGTCCCTCGTCCACAGAAACCGTGGCGAGTTGATCCGATATGTTTTGGCGAAAGGTGACATTGTTCAGAGTGACGGTGGCGCTGGCGCTTTCAATAGATAGAAAGCCGCCATTGGGCGGGCCGGTGATGGTGTAACCGTTGCCGTTGATGGTGAATTCGCCCGAATGGAACTCCAGAAAGTCCCAGTTAGTGGAGACTGCGTTGGCTCCATAAGTGCAGTCGGCGGTCAGGTTGAAGGTGGTGACGGTCGATGCTGAAGTGAACCGCGCCCAAGTGGCCGGCAGGCCGCAGGGCAAAAACGTCGTCGGGCTTGGGTTAGTCTGTTGGGATCCCTGGGCCTGGCTTGCGCCCGAAACGGCGAGGAAGACTATCAGAATTAAGGAACAGAGCAGAACGTTCCTAATCAGAAAATGCGGGGGGGGGGGGGGGGGGGGGGCTTTCGCTGATATTTCTGATATTAACGTTCATTTTAATGCGCTCCTCTGTTAGCATTTAATCGACAAAATAAGCATATCCAAAGCCGCGGCCTTTGTCAAGCCATTTTCCCGCGTCTTTTGCGATGAGTTTCGATCTTAATCAAACTCAATCAAATTCTATCGCCGGCGCTGTGGCGATGCAGCTGCTATCGGGTTCGACCGTCGGCGTTTCGATAAAATCCAGCGCGATGTCCACGGCGCAGGCATCCGAGCGCAGGACACCATGCCCGACCTGCGGCCAGACAAAACTGTAGGATGTGGACAGGGTTTGCGCGGCTAGGTCAGCATAGCCCGGCGGCGTGATCGGGTCAAACTCGCCGGAAAGCAGCAGGGTCGGGATGTCGCTTTCGACCGGACTGTTGGCGATGGCCGGGCGGGCTTCGGCCTGCCACAGACCGCAAAGCCGCTGAACTGTGCCGACTCCTTCGACCGCATAGCGCAGATAGCCGCTCAAGTGCGGGTGGGCGGCGATGATGGCGGCATAGTCGCGGCCGCCGGGCGAAATATATTCTTCCTGGCATTGGACGGTATAGTGCATCCCCAAGCTAAGCGAGGTCAGCTGCGCCTCATAATTAGCGCCCATCCGCGCGGCATCCTGCGGCTGTCCATGCTCCAGTTCATAAATCCAGCGGGGGATGGATTGGATGGAATTGACCGAATAGAGCCAGCTAAAAACCCAATCATAAAGCCGATAGCCGCTGATTTCGATGTCCAGCGTTGGGTATTGGGGCGGCGCATAGCGGGCAATTATCGGCGCGGCGTTCAGGCGGTGATACAAAGCATAGAAAACGTTCTCAAGATTGGGGTAGCGCGCATGGCAGCTTTCGGATGCGAGACAGGCATCAAACAGGACTTTCAAGGCGCGTTCGCCGTTGTAGTAGGCATCGAGGAAGATATCGGCCTGCGGCGGATAAACCGAATCGAGGATGACGGCGCGGATGTATTGCGGATAGCCGCGCATCATCGCCAGCGCCAGCCGCGAGCCATAGGACACGCCGACCAGATTCCAGCGCTCATAGCCCAGCGCCAGCAGGACATTGACGATATCGCGGGCATTGTTTTCGCTGTGAAAAGTATCGAATCGGATGCCGTTTTGTGACAGCCGCGCATGGCATTGCCGCAGGATATCGAGCATCAGTTCGGCATGGTCTTGATGGCGGCTTTGCAGAATTTCATCAAGGCGGAACAGGGCTTCGCGGCAATAGAGCGGCGGGTTGGAAAAGCCGGCGCCGCGCTGGTCGATGACGATGATGTCGCGGTCGGCGGCGAAGGCCCGCAGATAAGCCTGGAAAGAGCTAGAGAGAAGCCGTGTGCCGCTGCTGCCGGGCCCGCCGACCAGATAGACCAGCGGGTCGGGCTGTGGCTGTGGGCTGCTGCTTTGTATCCGCGTATAAAAGATGTCGACGCGGCCGCCGGTCGGCTCATCATAATCCTGGGGCAGGGTGACATAGCCGCAGCCGGCGCTGAAGCCAGCCGGCGTTTCGTGGCAGTTGGCCGATTTGATGATGCCCTGGGCGGCGGCCAAGCAAACCGCCAGCCAAAGCAGCAGCGAAGAGCCAATCCATCGAAGAGCCGTGCGAAGAGCCATGCCAAGTCCTTTTCAGCGCTATCTTTTAAGTTAATCACAAAATCGGCGCAAAGCGAAATTTTCTTAGCCGAATCACATCTGTTATTCCATTCAGCCGCGCAATGGCTATAATGCTGCCTTATGATTAGCAGACCATCATCAAGGGCATTCAGGCGGCTGGCGCTTGTCGGGGCGGCGCTGCTGTTTGGGCTGACGCTGGCCGGCCTGGACTTGCGCTATCGCGGCTTGTTGTGGAACTGGTTTTGGTCACAGACCGGCGAAGAAAGGCCGCTGGCGCAGATCCGCGGCATGGTTGAGGTCGCCGGCAATCTCATCCGTCAGCCGCTTGACACCGCGCCGCTGGCGGCCATCAATCACAAAGCCGATATTCCTTACGGCATCAATACCTTTTTGCAGCAAGAGGTCGAAGCCGAAAAGATCGAGGTCATGCTGCGGATGATACGCGAGGCTGGGTTTGTCTGGCTGCGGCAGGAATTTCCTTGGGAAGACCTGGAAGTGACGGGGCGCGGGCAGTTTGAGTGGGCGAAATATGACCGCATTGTCGAGCGGACGGCCGCGCATGGGCTGCGGCTGCTGGCGCGCTTGAGCAATCCGCCGGCCTGGTCGCGGGCCGACCCGCAGGCCGGCGATATGGCGCCGCCCGATGACTTGCAGGATTTTGTGAATTACGCCGCCGCCGTGGCTGAACGGTATCGGGGGCGAATCACGCATTATCAAGTCTGGAACGAGCCGAACATCTTCCCCGAATGGGGCAATAATTTCGTCGATCCAGCGCGGTACACCGAACTGCTGTGCCGCGCTTATACCGCCCTCAAGCGCGTTGATCCAGGCATCGTGGTCGTCAATGCCGCCATTGCCCAGACCATTTCACTGGATGGGTACAAGGGCTTCAGCGATTTGATTTTTCTGCAAGAGATCTATGACCATGGCGGCGGCGACTGCTTTGATGTGCTTTCGGCGCAGGGCTATGGCCTGTTCAGCGGGCCCACCGACCGGCGCTTGCGGGCAACCAGCGTGAATGTAGCGCGGCATACCTATTACCGCGATATTATGGTGCGGAACGGCGATGCCCATAAGCCGATTTGGCTAAGCGAAGCCGCTTGGAATGCGACCCTGGACGCCGAACTGCCGCGCGGAGAGATCGATGCTTATTCGCGCTTCGGCAACGTCACGCAGGAGCAGGCGGCGCGTTATATGCCGATGCTGTATGAGCGGGCGCAAAAAGAGTGGCCTTGGGTCGGGAATATCATGTACTGGTTTTTTACCCGCAAGGATCCCTTTGAAGCGGATCAGTCCTGGTATTATTTTCGCATGGTCGAGCCGGATTATCAGCCCGAAAAGCCGCGCTTTACGCCCTTGCCGGTTTATCATGCCGTGCGCGATTACATCCATCAGCAGAGTCCGACTCTGCATCGCGGCGTTCATCAGGCCGAGACCTGGCAGATTCAGAGTGGCAAAGATAGGATTGCTGATGATTCGGCGCGTTTTGGTCAGGCGGCGCGCTTTGAGGACGGATTGGCCTTTTGGGCGCATGGCACGGCGGTTGAGATTCGCTGGCGGCGCGATGAGGACGCGGCCTGGCGAACGGAACGGCGCGATATCTCGATGATGCTGGCCGCGACAGCGCGGATTGAGTTTGGCGCTGGCGCCATCATTGTTGACGAGGTGACCGTCTATGACCTTAGTTTGAATCGACTGGCGCCGCTGACTGCGCTGGGATTCGCGGCGGCGGGCCTGCTGTTGGGGACGGCGGCGCTGGCCTTTCGAGAACGGCGGCGATGAACCGCCGACTTCTGTTTATGTGGCTGGCGCTGGTGATTCTTTTGCTGGCGGCGGCGGCGCGTTTTTATCGGCTTGGCGCGCAGTCGCTATGGGTTGACGAAGGGATTGCCTATGCCCATTCCCTGCGCTCGCTGCCCGAACTCATCCCTCTGCTTCAGCGCAATGTTCATGCGCCGGCTTATTTTGCCCTGCTGGGTTTGTGGGAAGATGCGGCTGGCGCGTCGGAATTGTCGCTAAGGGTTTTGTCGGCATTCTTCAGCGTGATAAGCGCGGCCTGGGCTTATGCGCTGGGCAAACGTCTGTTTCATCCGATTGCTGGCTTGGCGGCGGCGGCCCTGGTCGCCCTGAACAGCTTCAGTATTTATTATGCTCAAGAGGCGCGGATGTACGCTATGCTGGCGGCGGTCGCCGGCGGCAGTATGTGGCTGTATGTCGGCTTGATGCGCGGGCGGCGTCTGACGGGCGCGGCCATCGCCTTGGGCCTGCTCAATGGCCTCGGTCTTTATACTCATCTGGCTTATAGTCTGGTTATCTTGGCCCAAGCGGCGCTGACTTTGCCCTGGCTGCTGAATCGGCAAAGGGCCTGGTGGACGCTGCTGGCTTATGTTTGCGCCAGCATCATTGCCATAATTTTATTTTTGCCGTGGCTGCCCACGGCGATTTCACAGGTTTTTGCCCAGCCGAATCTGGCGGCGGCGGCTTCTCCGGGCGCGGTTTTGCGCGTTTTGATGGGCTGGCTTTCCTTTGGCAATGCCTATGAATTCAGCGCCGGCGGCATAAATGCGGCGGTGTATTTTCTGCTGATCCTTGGTCTTATCGGGCCGAAGCGGCGGCTGATGCTCCTGCCAGTGACATGGGCGCTGGTTTCGGTACTGGTTTATCTCTATCTGGAACTGACGACGCGCTACATCCGCTTTTTGCTGCCGACGCAGTTGGCATTTGCGCTATGGATGGGGCGCGGTTTGTGGGTTTTGTGGACACAGAAAATCCAAAGCGGGCCGTCCATACTCCGCTTTATCCCCAAAGCGGCGGCCGCTGTCATAAGCGCGGCTTTCCTGCTGACGATGGCGAATGGACTGGACGTCCTCTATCGGCATCCCGATTTTCAGCGCGATGATATCCGCGGCCTGGCGCGGCAGATTGAAGAGTCGCTGCGGCCGGGCGATGCGGTATTGGTGAGCGCGGCTGGGGTGGTCGAAGCGCTGCGCTATTATTATGATGCCGATGCGCCGCTTTACGGCCTGCCGACGTCGGCCGATGACGGCCAAACCCGCCGCCAAGTCATGGATATGATTGACGCGCATGACCGCATTTATGCCGTCTTTTATGGCGCCGAGGAGCAGGACCCCAATGGCGTCGTTGAATCGACGCTTAACCGCCAGGCCTATGAAATCGATGAGGTTTGGGTCGGGGATCTGCGCTTTGTCCGTTATGCCACCGCCGCCGGCCTGGATGCGCCGCGGCGCCTTGACCTGCGCTTTGGCGAGGAGATCTGGCTGCGGTCGTATGCTCTGGATTCGCCGACGGCGCGCGCGGGAGAGACGCTGCCGGTGCAGTTCATCTGGTCGGCTGATGCGCGGCCGGCGGGCCGTTACAAGGTCTTCTTGCAGTTATTGCATGCCGATGGTCGGCTGGCGGCGCAGCGCGACAGCGAACCAATGGGCGGCCTTTCGCTGACGACGACATGGGAAGCTGATGCGCCGATGATGGACAATCATGCGCTGCTGATTCCATCCGATTTGCCGGCCGGCGAGTACACCCTGATTGCCGGCCTCTATGACATCAACGGCCCCGCCGCCCGCTTGATGGTGAATGGCGCGAGTTATGCTGAATTGGCGCGGATTCGCGTAGAACAAGACAGTTAGCCGCCGCGCTCATAAACAGCCTTGCCGGCGATATAAGTCGCTTGGATGGCGCGGTCATCGGCGCAGATCATCAGCGCGAAGAGCAGTTCCTCCAGCGAATCGGCGGCATCGGCGCGCAGATTGAGCAAGGGCGTGGCGCGTGGATCCAACGCGATAATGTCGGCATCATGCCCGACTTGGAATGTCCCGGCGCGGTCGGCGATCCCCAAGGCGCGGGCGCTGCCCAGGGTCGCCAGATAAAACCCTTGCGCGGCCGTCAGTGAGACACCGTTCATCTGCGCCATTTTGTAGGCTTCGCTCATCGTTTGCAGCATGGAAAAGCTGGTGCCGCCGCCGACATCCGTTCCCAGTCCGACGGTTATGGGGCGCGCCGCCGCTTTGGCGCCGGCGATATTGAACAAGCCGCTGCCGATGAAGAAGTTGGACGTTGGGCAGTGGGCGATGCTGGCGCCGCTTTCATAAAAACGGCAAAATTCGTCTTCGGACAGATGGATGCCATGCCCATAAATGGCGCGTGAATTGAGCAGCCCGTAATGATCATAAATATCGGTATAGTGCCTGCGGCGCGGGTACAGTTCATGGGCGCGGGCAATTTCGGCTTGGTTTTCGGAGATGTGGGATTGCAGACGGATGTCATCATGCTCGCGCATCAAGGCGCCGGCCAGTTCCAGCTGCCGCGGGCTGCTGGTCAGGGCAAAGCGCGGCGACAGGGTATAGCGGCAGCGGCCCCGTTTGTGCCAGCGCGCGATGAGGGCTTTGGAATCGTCATAGCTGGATTGGGCGGTATCAAGGATAGCGGCCGGCGCGTGGCGGTCCATCATCATCTTGCCGGCCAAAATCAGCATATTGTCGGGCTGCGCCGCCTGGAATATGGCATCAACCGATTCAGGCGCCGACGTGCAGAACACCGAGGCGGCCGTGGTGCCGTTGCGGTGGAGTTCGGCAATGAAAAATTGGGCGATTTTTTCGGCGTGGGCGCGGTCATTGAACTTGGCTTCGGTCGGGAAGGTGTATTTTTGCAGCCATTCCAAAAGCTGCGCGCCATAAGAGCCGATGATTTCGACTTGGGGATAGTGGATGTGGGCGTCGATGAAGCCGGGCATCAAAATCGAATGCGGATAATGCCGCGTGGGTATATCGGCTGGCATTTTGGGCTGAATTTCGCTGGCCGGCCCGACGGCGCTGATGCGGCCGGCTTCTATCAGGATGATGCCGTCGGATTCATAATGCGCGCAGGCTTCGGGCGGGTTCAGGAAAGGGTCCTGGCTAAGATAGAATATCGGGCCGCGCAGGGCCAAGGCTTGGGCTTGCATCATGGCCGCCGCAAAGAGATGACGTCTTCCCAGCCGCGGCTTTCCCAAGAGCGAATCATGGCGGCGTGAACGTCGGCAACCGCCAGCGCTTCGGCAAAGCCAGGCGCGGCCTGCCGGCCAGCGGCGACGGATTGCAGGAAGCGCCAGGCCTCGATGACTTTCATATCTTCATAGCCAAGGCCGCTGCCTTCGCCGGGGTTGAAGCGGCCGTGATGGGGATACTGCTCGCCGCCGACCAGCCGCACAAAGCCGTCGTGGAGGCCGTCGCTGTCGGGCAGATAAAGCTGGAGTTCGTTCATGCGCTCAAAGTCCCAGCTGATGGCGCCGCGCGTGCCGTTGATTTCAAAGGCGAATTCATTTTTGGGCCCAAAAATAGTGCGCGAGGCTTCAACTGAACCGCGGACGCCGTTTTCAAATTCAAGCAGTGCGCCGACATAATCCTCATTGGTGACGGCGCCCTGCGGGTCAGTCGGCGCGCCGACTGAATAATGCGTGCCTTTGCCGGGGATCGGCTTGGGGCGGCGGGGGATGAAGGTATGCGAACTGCTGACCACGCGCGCCGCCGCCCCGCTCATCATCAGCGCCATGTCGGTTACATGCGCCATAATATCACCCAAAACGCCATAGCCAGCCTGCGCTTGATCAAAGCGCCAGGACAGCAGCCCCATCGGATTGCTGCCATACATGCTGAAGAAGCGCCCGCGGTATTGGGTCAAATCGCCCAGCATTCCTTCGTCAATCAGCTTTTTGGCGTGCATGACCAGCGGCGCCCAGCGATAGTTGAAGCCGACAAAGCTCAAGATGCCGGCTTGGCGCGCCAGATATTCGATGTCGGCAGTTTCCTGCGGCGTGCGGCCGACTGGCTTTTCGCAGAAGATATGCTTGCCGGCGGCCGCGGCGGCGCGGACAATCTCGACATGGAGGTGATTGGGCGCGGCGATGTTGATGATTTGCGTCTGCGGATGCGCGACGACGTCCTGCCAGCGCGGCGAAGACTCCCGAAAGCCAAGTGTCTTTTGCGCCTGCGCGGCTCTTTCGGGGACATTATCGGAGCAGATGATCAGGCGCGGCCGCAGACCGCTGTCCGGAAAACGCTGCGCCGCCAGGCGGTAAGCGCGGCTGTGCACCTGTCCCATCCAGCCCATGCCGATGACGCCAATGCCGAGTTCGGTCATTATTCATCGCCCTCCACCGCTTCAATATGCTGCCGATAATTCGACTTGGGATGATCGCTGTAGACCCAGGCGCGGGTGCCGCTGACAAGGGTTACACTGACGCGCAGATAGGCGTTGCCTTCATAGATGTCCAGACGTTGGAGTTCGGCGATGCTGACCTCATAAACGATGCCATCCACTTTTGCGCCTGACTTCGGCTGGATGATGCTGTAGGTCTGGTGAATGCCGGCCAGCCTTGCCAGACGATAGCCGCGCAGCGTGTCGGCGGTTCCTTGGCCGAGGCGGCGGCCCAGCAGGCGCATTTGCGTTTCGGGGTCTTGCAGCGTGCCATAGGTGAATAGTTTTTCCATAAGCGTTGACCTTTTGTTCAGCCAGGACGGGCTTAGCCGCTGGTTTCGCTGTGCGCCCCGCCCAGATAGCCGGCGATCCATTTCATCATATCAATCGACCCCTGCGGATTGGCTTCGCCCAGCATCAGATGACGGTCGATGCTGTCATCGCTGCGGATGAGGGAGGGCTTGCTGCGATTGTTCGCCATGAATGTAATCCGATAGGCGAGGTTCCGCAGGTTGTTTGCCAGCACATGCTGCTCATCGGTCGATAAATTGGCGCTCACTTCGTCCAGTTCGCGGCGAATGGTGAGGGAGTCCATTTCTGTCAGGCGGTCGATGTCAAAGGCCTCGGCGATGTTTTCGATGAGAGTGTAGGCGATGTTGATGGACTGGGCGAACTCGGCTGGATCGCGGTCGTGCATCAGGCGGCGCATCGCCAGGACGGTTTTGAGAATCTGCTTCTGGGTTTCCAAATGACGGTGCGCGTCCATTTCGCGCTCGATCCGCTGAAGCTGCGTTAATGTGCGCGTGTGAGCATAGCCGCGCCACCAAGCGTTCAAGACAGTCGGCAGGGTTTTGCTCCAGTGAATTTGCTCGCTGATGCGGGCGATGCCAGCCACAGCGGCCGCCGCATCCGCTTCGTCGGCGAACTGCCGCAAGAGCCGATTGATGGATACGCGGGTGGCCGTCTCGATTTGCAAAGCGTTGCAGGTTTCGCAAAGTTTCCATAAATGCCGATAGGATACATTGAGCGCGGGATGATTCCCCATAAGCCGCGCCAGCGCCTCCATCATCGGCTGCGTTTCCGGCGCCCATTCATAATAATCCAGCAGCGTAAAATAGGTGTCGGTCGCATCCTGCGGCAGCACGCTGTCTATCCCGGTCACGGTGTTCATCACCGACAGGATTTTGTCCAGCGTGAAGCTGTCGGCCTCTAGGATGATGCCCAGCCGCGGGAAGAGCGCGCCGCGCCCGGCCAGATGAGTGGCCGTTTCGATAAACAGGTCAGCGTCGTTGGCGGCGATGATGCGCTGCACCAGCGAGTCGATCCCATGATCAGTCATTTGATGGCTGGCGCCGGCGGCCAAAAGGCGAATGAGCGCCGGCGGCTGATAGACGTCCGGCAGGCTGACCTTTGCTTTGGATTGATAGAGTTGCCACAGGCGCTTAACCGCCGCCGCCGTGACCAGCGGCTTGTCGGAAACCTGGATGCCATGAAACAAAGCCAGCAGGAAGTACGCCGGCCTCTCGTCTATTAGCGCTTGAAGCGATTGGGCCGAGGACTCCCGCAATGCCCGCCGCGTTTCGGCCGCCAGCGCCTGGAGCAGGCCCTCATCGCGGCGCAAAATATCCGCCAGGTCAGGCGCCCGCCGCATGGCAATGTGCAGCAGATGAATGCCCAGTTCCCCGTCTTCGCGGGCGCGCGCCTGCGCCGATGCAATCCCCTCCCGCAATACATCCTGGAGTTGATAGGCCGGCGGTTCATGGGCAATCAGTTCCAGCCAACTCACCAGCGTCGGGACATCGCTGTCCTGAATGGCGACTTCCAGCGAATTGACGGCCGCCAGCCGCAAGCGCGGAATCCATTTGTCATCCATCCCCAAATGATTCAAACGGTTGCGAATGAAGACATACACGGTATCCGGCTGGGTTTCCAGCATTTCATCAAAGAGGCCGTCCAGCGCCGGCGCAAGCGCGGCGTCGCGGTCAAGCTCTTCCGCAACCCGCAGCCCAGCGGCGGCGTCGCGATTGTTGAGGGCGTTCTCAAGCAGCTTTTCAATGTATTGAACGCGCCGCCGTCCCTGCGGCGGAAGATCGCCTGCAAGCGCCTGAATCATGGCCTCGGTTTCGACCGCCTCGCCGGCCTGTACCTGAATATCCAGCGCAAATCGCTCGGCCAGCGGGATTAAATGACTGCTCAAACTGCTGTCGGCGGCGAAGCTCATCGCCGTCTCGTCCATGCTTGCCATTTCAGCCGCAAAAGCCTGAATATCACCGGCCCACAGCGAACGGAGCAGCTGAATATAGGGATGTTCCAAGACTTCGGCAATGATGTTCGGCTTCTCCCAGTCATAGACCCACTGCGCGGTTTCGGCGCCGCTGTCGGCAAAGACCAGCTGCGGCGCGGCGCTTGATTGGACGCAGTGGCTTGAAAAAGTCATTCGGCTGGCGGCCGCCGTCGGCAAAAGCGCGTGCATGCCCTGTATCAGCGCGGCGCGCTGGGGGAAATCAAGCGGGAAATTTTGGATGTGCAGGCCGCGTTCATGCGCCGCCGCGCCCAGCAGAGTCAGCGCGAAGTCAAAGTGGCCGTCGGGCATCTGGCCGATAAGCCGCTTCAGCTGCGCCGGACGGTCATCGGGATATTTTGTCGGCAGCTTCAGCGCCGAGTCGGCCGACTCAACCGCAATCGGCTGGCGGAACAGATTCAGCAGCGGCGCAAGCCGAACGGTGTATGGAGCCAAAATGTATTGATAAACTGGCAAAGCCTGCTGGCTGTCCTGAAAATGCGCCCGCGCCAGCATCGCCCGCGTGTCGTCGTAAGCGATCATGGCAATCGACTGCGATGCCTGGATGTGGCTGATGGGCATCGGCTCAAGCGCAATGCGCTGACGATAGTAGGCTGGGTCTTGCGACGGCGCATTGTCACTACAGGCGAGCAGGCCAAGCCGCCGGCCTTCTGGATCGTCCTGGGCATATCCCAATATCACATGTTCCAGCGCGGTCGTCACTCGGACACCTTTGTTCACTCGGCTCAAAGAAATGCCTGTCTATTGTGTCAAATTGCGGTCAAAGTTGCAAGCGCCCGTCTGTTTGGGAGTGGCGAAAACGCGCTGATGACGCCTCCCAAACTCCCCAATCTGCGCCGATTACCCTAAATTCATGGACAAAATGCGCGCCAATACGGACAAAACGCGCGCCAATACGGGCAAAACGCGCGCCAATACGGACAAAACGCGCGCCAATACGGGCAAAACGCGCGCCAAACACGGGCAAAACGCGCGCCAATACGGACAAAACGCGCGCCAATACGGACAAAACGCGCGCCGTGGCGGCTAATCCGTACCCGAATACGGACAATCTCTCCACCGCCGACCCCGACCAGCGCAAACGAAACCCCAAGCCAAACATGGGCTGAATCGCAAGGCCCGCTCGACGCTGAGACCAGCAGAACCCTCGCTTGCTGCCCGCGCCGAAACGATTTTCAGGCGTAAATCCCATCGCCCGCCCGCCGCGGCCGCCAATATCGCGCCGCGCGCATGGCGGCCGGCGAAAAGAATGATCGGTGAAAGCAGGGCGCATGAGTTCCATAGCCACACCCTATCACACACGCGTTCTGAAAAGGCGACTAAATGGCCGCCCGTTGCTTTTCTCTTGGAAAATGGGAAAATATCCGCGAAATTAGCCGCTCCCCGCCGATCTCTTTGGTTGACATATCCCAAATTTGGGATATATTGGGATATATGATACAATCTGATATACTCGACCAAGCTGCCAAAGCAAATTGTCAAATTCCTGATAAATGACTGTGCATAAAAGGCAGATGTGTTTTATACTCATAGCAAAGTAAAACACTTAGACAATGGAGAAGTTTATGGATGTTCTACAGTTAACCGGTACAGCGGTCAAATCTTATGAAATTGAAACCCTGCTGGGACAAGGCGGTTACGGCGTCGTCTACCGCGCCCGTCAAAAAGCGGTGCTGCGCGAGGTGGCCATCAAAGTCATCCTGCCCAAATACGCCAATTCTCCCGAATTCATCCGCCGTTTCGAAAGCGAAGCGCAGGTCGTCGCCCGTCTGGAGCACCCGCACATCGTGCCGCTCTATGATTACTGGCGCGAGCCAGACAGCGCCTTTCTGGTGATGCGATACTTGCGCGGCGGGAGCTTGCGGAATCGGATTGACGAGCATGGCGTCTTGGACACCGAAGCGGTCGGCAAGGTCTTGGAGCAGGTTGGCTCCGCCTTGACCTTTGCCCATCGCAATGGCGTCGTTCACCGCGACATCAAAGCCGACAACATCCTCTTGGATGAAGACGGCAACGCTTATCTGGGCGATTTTGGCATCGCCAAAGAAGTCGGGAACGAAGGGAGCATCGCCCAAGGCGATATCGTTGGCACGCCAGCCTACCTCGCGCCCGAACAAATCCGCGGCGGCGAAGTCGGCCCGCAAAGCGACGTCTATGCCTTTGGCATTATGCTTTACGAAATGCTCACCGGCCGCCGCCCATTTGCCGAACTCACGCTGGCGACTCTGGTCTACAAGCATCTCAATGAGCCGCTGCCGATGATTGACCCCGAAGAGCTTAGCGTGCCATCGGCTTTCAATTCAATTATCCAGCGCGCAACCGCCAAAGACCCCAGCGAACGCTATCCCGACGCCTTGTCTTTGGTGCAGGATTTCCGACAGATAGTGCAGGAAGAAAGCTCGATTGTTGAGCTTGAACTGACGGAACTGGACTTAGCCGATTTTGACCTGATTGAAACCAAGAACCCCTACAAAGGTCTGCGCGCCTTCCAGCAGGCGGACGCCGCTGACTTCTTCGGCCGTTCGGCTATGATTGAGCGGGTTCTGGAACGTATGCAGGAGCCAGTCATCGAGAATAACTTCCTGGCGGTGATTGGCCCCAGCGGCAGCGGGAAATCCAGCCTGGTCAAAGCTGGCGTGCTGCCGGCCTTGCGACTGGGACGCATCGAAGGGTCGGAAAACTGGTTTTACGCCGAGATGGTCCCCGGCGAAGACCCGCTGGAAGAGCTGGCGGCGGCGCTCTTGAGCGTTTCATCATCGCCTTTGCCGGGGATGATTGACCTGTTGCGCGCCGAGACTCTTGGGCTGGCGGAAGGAGTCAGGCAGGCCTTGCCGGCCGAAGACAGCCGCCTGCTCTTGATGATTGACCAGTTCGAGGAAGTCTTCACCCAGATTGAGGTCGAAAGCGAACGTCAGCAGTTCCTCGATCTCATTCAAGCGGCGGTGAGCATTGAGGACAGCCCGATTAAAATTATTATTACGCTCCGCGCCGATTTTTATGACCGCCCGCTGCTGTATCAAAATTTTGGCGAACTCATCCGCAAGCGCACCGAGCTTGTTTTGCCGCTTTCCGACGAGGAACTGGCGGAATCGGTCAGCGGCCCCGCCTATCGGGTTGGCGCGGTGCTGGAAGAGGGCTTGATTGAGAACATCCTTGAGGACGTCCGCGAACAGCCAGGCGCCTTGCCGCTGCTGCAGTATGCGCTTACCGAACTGTTTGAGCGCCGCGACGGGGCCCTGCTGACGAATGCGGCCTATAAGGATATTGGCGGCACGCTGGGCGCCTTGGCCAGACGGGCCGAAGAGGTCTATCAAGAGTTTGACGAAGCCGGCAAGGACATGTCGCGGCAGATGTTCCTCCGTCTGGTGACCTTGGGCGAAGGGACAGAGGACACCCGCCGCCGCATCTTGCAGACGGAATTGATGACCCTCGGCCAGCGCGAAGTCGTCGAAGATGTGATCGACCGCTTTGGCCGTTACCGCCTGCTAACCTTTGACCGCGACGAAGCCACCCGCGGCGCGACGGTCGAAGTCGCGCACGAGGCTTTGATTCGGCGCTGGGAGCACCTGCGCGAATGGCTGGATGAAAGCCGCGAAGATGTCCGCTTGGAACGTCAGCTTTTGCACGCGGCCGAAGAATGGGAAACCGCCGCCCGCGAGCCAAGCTATCTGATGCAGGGCACGCGGCTCCAGCAGTTCCAGGAATGGTCAGAGACAACCTCGCTCCAGCTTAACGTCATCGAGAGGGAATTTTTGAAGGAAAGCCTGAAAGCGCGGGAAGAACGGCGGGCGATTGAGCGGGCGCGTCAGGAGCGCGAGGCGGCGCTTGAACGCCAGAAAGCCCGTAACCTGCGGATCGCGGCCGCCATTTTCGCGGTGGCGGCCGTGGTCGCGGTTGGCTTGAGCATCCTTGCTTTTGACCAGTCCAACCGCGCCGAAGCCCAGCGCGTCATCGCCGAAGAAGCCCGCGGCGTTGCCGAAGAGCAGCGCGGCATTGCCGAAACCCAGCGCGAACGAGCCGAAGAAGCGCTTGAAATCGCCGAAATCAACGAACGCAAAAACCTAAGCCTGGCGCTGTCGGCCAATGCCCGCAACGCCTTGAGCGTCAATGAGCCGGCGCTGGCCTTGCCGGTCGCCATTGAAGCGCAGAACGCTTTCCAGCCGCCAGAACCCGAAGTGCTGCGGATTTTGGGACTGGCGACCTTTTCGCCCGGGCCGCGCTTCCGCTATGCCGATTCATCCCTCTCCGTTCTGACCGTGGCCAGCAGTCCCCTGGGGACGACCGGCGCCTATGCTGGAACGGAAGGGGTTATCTATCTGGTCGATAATCAGCGCGGCGAGATGATTCATGCAATAGATGCCGGCAGCCCGGTAACCGCGCTGTCGTTCAGCCCGGACGGAACGCTGATTGCCGCCAGCATGACGGATGGCGCCATCGGCCTCTGGACGGTCGCCGACGGGGCCGAACAGGATCGGCTGGAAGGACATGAACTGACCGCCACTGATGTCGAATTCAGCCCCGACGGTCAAATGCTGGCGTCGTCCAGCGGCGACAAGACCATTCGGCTCTGGGATGTGGCCAGCGGCGAAACCATTCGCGTGCTGGAAGGGCATATCGGCTATGTGATGAAGATCGATTTTAACCACGACGGAACAAAACTTGCCAGTTCAGCCGCCGATGAAACCCTGACCGACGCCAGCGACGATGTCCAAGGCCGCAAAGTGCGGATTTGGGATGTTGAAAGCGGCGAAACCGCGCTGGTGATCGACCCGTCTTCTGGTTATATCCGCGATGTTGAGTTCAGCCCCGATGGCCGCAGTGTCGCGCTTGGCACCTGGGACGGCGGAAACGGCGGAACCGCGCGGATTTATGATGTTGCCATTGGCACGGAACTGCTGCGCCTGTTTGCCCATCGAGACACCATATCCGACATCGAATTCTCCCCCGACGGCCGCGAGCTTGTGACGGCATCGCGCGACAGCAGCGTCAAGTTTTGGGATATTGACAAAGCCGTTGAACTGCGGAGCTATCGCAACTTTGGCGACTGGGTTTATGACATCGAATACACCGCCGACGGCGAGTATATGATGATTGGGCTGGGCAATGTGGGCAACAACCATGTCCCCGACGGCGGCGACAGCCCAGCCGAAAGCGCCGCCTATCTGTGGGATTTGCAGAATCGAACCCAAATCAAGCCCTTTTTGGGCCATGAAATCTGGACTTGGACAGCCGACATCAGCCCCGACGGGACCTTAGCCGCTTCAGGTTCAGGGCCTCTGTTTTCGACAGAGGGCGCCGATACATCGGTTCGCATCTGGGATATTGCCAGCGGCGCCGAAATCCGCAAGCTGGACGGCCATACCGACACCGTCGATTCAGTCCGCTTTATTATGGACGGCCGCCACCTGCTTTCAGCGGCTTGGGACAGCACAATCCGCCGCTGGGATGTAGAGACCGGCGAGCAGCTGCAAGTCTATGAAGGGCATGATGGCCGCGTCTATATGATTGACCTGATGCCCAATGGCGCGCAGTTCATTTCGGCTTCCGGCGACGGCTCGCTCAAGCTGTGGGACATCGAAAGCGGCGAAGTCCTCCGCACCTACAGCGGCCACGAGGGCGAGGTCGCCGGCGTGCATATCTCCCCCGACGGCAAGCAGATGGTCAGCGCCGGCTCTTGGGGCAGCGGCAATGAGATCCGCCTCTGGGATATCGAAAGCGGCGAGGAGATCCGCCAGTTTGTCGGACATACTGGGGCGGTCAATTATGCCCATTTCGCGCCCAATATGGAGTTCATCATCAGCACGTCATGGGATGACACGGTGCGGATGTGGGATATCGAAAGCGGCGAGGAGATCCGCCAGTTTGTCGGGCATACCGGCAACACCTTCGGCATCGATATCACGCAGGACAGCGGCCTTTTGCTGACCACCTCATCGGATACCACCGTGCGGATGTGGGACATCGCCGCCGGCGAAGAGCTTAATCGCTTTGACCAGCACACCGACTGGATCCAAGAGGTATGGTTCAGTCCCGACGAGACCTTCGCCATTTCGGCCGGGCAGGACAACTCTCTGCGTCAGTGGCAGATTGCCAGAACGGCCGAAGAGCTGGTGACATGGGCGCAGGACAATCGCTACATTCGCGAACTCTCATGCGCCGAGCGGCAGTCGTATCGGCTGGAATGCGAGGAAGAAGCCTAGGGCGGCTGGCTGTTTGTGAGGAGCCATGACCGACGAACTGTCTAAGGACTCATCCGTCCCGAACAGCCGCGGCCCGTCGGCATCAGCCATATTTACCGAAATGATGCGGCAGGCCGCCCGTCAGTCGGCGGCGGCTGGAGAAGCGCTTGCGGCCGATGTCTCGACGCAGCCGCGCCCCGACGATGAACCGCCGGCCGATGATGAGTCGGCGGCTGATTCGCCCGCCGCGCCGGCCTTTGACACCCGCCGCCGCCAAGCCCAGCACCGCGTCCGCCGCGTCAAAGCCCAGCCGGAACGGCGCCGCGGCGCATCGATGACAGCCGGCGGCGTTTTCCTCCGCACCTTGTTTGTCGTCCTTGTCAGCGCCGGGCTGGTCGCGACCATATTGACTTGGCTTACCGATCCGCAGTTCCTGAACCCGGCGGTGGTTCGGGGACTGCAAATGAACGAGTCGGCCCTGATTGCCAATGACCCCGCGCCGGCCCCGGTGGCCACGCCGAACTGGCTTCAGCGGATTGGAGTTATTTCGGGCCATCGAGGCCTAAGCCGTCATGGGATTGGCGACGATCCGGGCGCGGTTTGTCCCGATGGGCTGGAAGAAGCGCAGATCAACTTTGAAGTCGCGCGGCGGGTGGTGGCGAACTTGCGCGCCCGCAATTACACCGTCGACTTGCTGGATGAATTTGATCCCCGGCTGGATAATTATCGGGCGGCGGCCCTGCTTTCAATCCATGCCAACACCTGTGAGGATTTTGGCGAGCGCGTCTCTGGCTATATCGTCGCCAAGGCCGCCTCGCGGCCCGATGGGGGGATTGACGCCTATTTTGTCGAATGCGCCGCTTTCCACTATGAAGAGCTTATCCCGATTGAACGGAGCTACAATCTGACGGCCGATATGACCGATTATCATGTCTGGCACAAGATTCACCCGCTGACGCCAGGGGTCATCATGGAAATGGGATTTATGCTGGCCGACCGCCAAATCCTGACGGAAGAGCCCGAACTGCTGGCGCAGGCGCTTAGCAACGGCATCCTCTGCCTGCTGGGATCATCCGCCAATTATCCAGAGCTTCCGCCCTAGAGCGCCGTCTTGATTTTCCATCTTGGAAAAAAGCCGACCAATGGTTATCATTTCAATACAGTTTATTATGGAGAAGTCGCATAGAGGCCTAGTGCGTCCGCTTGGAAAGCGGATACGGGAAACCGTACGTGGGTTCGAATCCCACCTTCTCCGATAACCCCGCTTATAAGATTTTATCATCAGCCCGTTTCTGCCAGGTCAATGGCATAGGTGTACACATAATCACACGGTTTTTCCGTCGGGACGGACAGGCGCAGTCCCTCGTCATCCTGTGACCAAGAGATGGTTTCGTCGGAGCCAAGCATACTGACGCTGGCGATCTGGACGGCGGAACTGCTGTTGAGCGAAGTAATGAGCGCCTCGTTTTGCGGATAAGCCATCAAAAAGGCATACAGCCGATTGCCTTTCTGCGTGAAGCGGATGTCGGCCGCTGTGAATGGCGCGCGGCGGGTATCGGTGAACGCGCCTTCCTCGATTTGAGTCGGGCCCTCGCCAAAGATTTCCCAAGCGCGGGTGTCATAGACAGCTTCGCCATTGACCGCCAGCCAGCGGCCAATATCGCGCAGCATCTCCTGTTCGATTTCAGGAATGGCGCCGTCGGCCCGCGGGCCGACATTCAGCAGCAGCGCGCCGTTCTTGCTGACGATATCGACTAGATCGCCGACAATATCGCCGGCGGTTTTATAGTCATGATCGGCGATATAGCCCCATGAATTTTTGGAGACAGAAGTATCCGTCTGCCAAAACAGATTGCGCGTGTCGCTAAGCTGCCCGCGCTCGACATCAAAGACCGCCACGCCTTCGGGATAGGAATCGTATTTGTGATTGATGGCGACGCCCTTGCCCCATTCCAGCCCGCGGTTGTAATAATAGGCGGCGAAGCGCTGCAAATAGGGTTCAAAGACAATCTGCTCAATCCACCAGTCAAACCAGACGACCTGCGGCTGATACTTGTCGACCAGTTCACAGCAGCGCGCCAGCCAGTCTTCGAGGAACTTGGCATCGGGGCGCGGTGTCCAGTCCTTGTGCTTCCAGGCGTCGCGGTCGCTCTTGTCTTTGGAGGCTTCGACCGCGGGGCCATACAGGCCATCGTTGGCTGGGTCCTGCACATCGGAAGGGAAGCGGCGGCCGCCGTCAAAGTACCACCAATGTTCGGCGCGGTGACTCGATACCGCGAAGACCATGCCGCGCTTGCGGGTGGCCGCCGCCAGTTCGCCAATGACATCGCGCTTGGGGCCCATCTTGGCGGCCGTCCAGTCGGACAAATCGCTGTCGTACATGGCAAAGCCGTCATGATGCTCGGCGACCGGCATAACAAACCGCGCGCCCGATTCCTGGAACAGCCGCGCCCATTCATCAGCATCGAAACGCTCGCCGCCGAACATCGGGATAAAATCCTTGTAGCCAAACGCGGTATGATCGCCATAAGTCTGGCGGTGATGCTCAAAGGTTGGGTCGTCCTGCAAATACATCCGCCGCGGATACCATTCATTGCCAAAGGCTGGCACACAGTAAGGGCCCCAATGAATGAAGATGCCAAACTTGGCATTCACATACCATTCAGGGATGCGGTACTGGCTCAAGGATTCCCAAGTCGGTTCATACTTGCCGCCTGTCGGTGTCATATCGCTTCCTCCAATTATGCCGCGCGGTTTGCGACCGGGCTAAAGATGAAATATACTATAGCGCATACATCATATTGACATGGGCGAATCTAGCAAACTCGGATTCATCTGTCAAGCTGTTCAGGCGAATGGGATCGATTATCAGGCCCATCCCGTTAGGAGATCGAACGTGGAGCATGTCGCATTTGGAAAAACAGGCCTGACAACCCCGCCCGTCGTCTTCGGCTCGACCGCGCTGGGCAATCTCTTCCGCGTCTTTTCCTATGAATCGAAGCTGGAGACGGTGCGCCAGATATTTGAACACATCCCAAAGCCAGTCGTGATTGATTCGGCTGGGAAATACGGCGCCGGGCTTTCGCTGGAGGTTTTGGGCCAATGCCTGCGCGAATTGGGCATCAGCGGCGATGAGGTCATCATCAGCAACAAGCTCGCCTGGCTGCGGACGCCGCTGCGGACAGCCGAACCGACCTTTGAACCTGGCGCCTGGTTTGGTCTGGCGCATGATGCCGCGCAGGACATCAGCTATAAAGGCATTCTCCAATGCTTTGAGCAGGGCTTGGAACTGCTGGGCGGCTACAGCACGCCTATTGTCTCGGTGCATGACCCCGATGAATATCTGGATGCCGCCGCCTCTGAAGACGACCGCAAACGGCGCTTTGATGATATTCTGGGCGCGTATGCCGCGCTGGATGAACTCAAGGCGCAGGGGCAGGCCAAGGCTGTCGGCGTCGGCGCCAAGAACTGGCGGTCGATCCAAGCCATTGACCGCCAAGTTGAACTGGATTGGGTGATGTTCGCCAACAGCTACACGCTTTATTCGCATCCGCCCGAACTGCTGGCTTTTATGGATTCGCTGCATCGCAGGAACATCGCCATCATCAATTCAGCCGTGTTCAATGCCGGCTTTTTGACCGGCGGCGAATTTTTCAACTATGTCAAACTAGCGGCCGACAATCCAGCCGACAGGGACAAATTTGAGTGGCGCGAGCGATTCTTTGCGCTGTGTGAACAGCATCAGCAGAATCCGGCCGCGGTCTGCATTCAGTTTGGCAAATCGCATCCGGGCATCGCCGCCCTGGCGCTTAGCACCAGCCGCCCAGCGCGGGTCAAGCAAAATGTAGATGCGGTTTCGGCCGCGGCGCCGCCGTCTTTTTGGCGCGCGCTCAAGGCTGAAGGGCTGCTGTGGGAAGATCATCCGCATATTGGGGTCTGATATGAAAATGATAGATACGCATGTGCATTTTTGGAATCCGCATCATCTGACGTATCGCTGGATCGAGGGCAACGCGACCTTAAGCCGCGCCTATCTGCCGGCCGATTATGCCGCCGCCGCCAGCCAGCATAGCATCGTCGGCATCGTTTTTGTCGAGGCCGGCTGCGCCAGTGACGAGAATCTGCGCGAGGTCGAATGGGTTGAGACACTCGATGCGCCGCTCAAGGGCATCGTCGCCCATGCCGCGCTGGAAAACGAAGTCGGGCGCGAAGCTGTGCTGGAAGCGTTAGCGGCCCGGCCTCTGGTCAAAGGGGTACGCCGCAATTATCAGGATGAGGCCCTTGGCTGGGCGCGTCAGCGGCCTTTCGTCGAGGGTGTGCGGGCATTGGCCAAACACGGCTTGAGCTTTGACATCTGCATCAAGGCGCATCAGCTTGAGGAGACGATTGACCTGGTAAAAGCCTGCCCGAATGTATCCTTTATCCTCGATCACATCGCCAAGCCGAACATCGCCGCCGGCGAATGGGCAAGCTGGGCGGCCAACATGAAAAAGCTGGCTGAACTGGACAACGTCGTCTGCAAAATATCGGGCGTCGTGACCGAAGCCGATCACCGCCATTGGACGCCAGCGCAGATTGCGCCCTACATTGCCGAAGCGATAGCCGCTTTTGGCATCGAGCGGGTGATGTTCGGCAGCGATTGGCCGGTGGTCAATTTGGCCTCATCTTGGGGCGGCTGGGTTTCGGCGCTGGAGCGGGCGGCGGCTGGACTGGACGAGGGCGAAATGGACAAACTGCTGATGGACAATGCCAGACGTTTCTATCGGCTGGGCGACTGAAATTTATAAATGGAGAAGGAATAATGGGAGACTGCATCTACTGCGGCCAGCCGGCTGGTTTTCTGCGGCGAGCGCATGGCCATTGCAAAGACAACCATGATCGCGGCAAATCGCAGATTGTTAGCCTGGTCAGCCGAGTCAGTTCGGAAGACGTCGATTATCAGCGTTTGAACGCGGCCATCAAGGAAATCGCCTCATCCAGCCGTATGCGCCGCGATACGATAAGAGCGTGCGTCGTGGCCGGGTATGAAAATGCGGTCGAGCGCGCCTTGGATGACCATGTGATTACCGAAGAAGAGCAGGAGCGGCTGCACGGCCTGCAAAAGCATATGTCGCTGTCTCAAGATGCTTTGAACCGCAATGGCGCCTTTGACCGACTGATTAAGGCCGGCGTCCTTCGGGATGTTCTCAATGGCGTCGTGCCGCAGGGGATTCAATTCGCCGGCGTTCCGTTTAACCTGCAAAAATCAGAGACGCTGGTGTGGGTGTTTCAGGATGTGGATTATTATGAAGTGAAGACCAAGACCAAGTTTGTTGGCGGATCGCGCGGAGTAAGCCTCCGCGTGACCAAGGGCGTCTATTATCGCGTCGGCGGATTCAAGGGCGAGCGCGTGCAGGAATCGGCTACGGTTCACGTCGATACTGGCTTGATGGGCCTTACGACCAAGCACATTTATTTCGCTGGGCCATCCAAACGTTTCCGCATCAACTACCGCAAAATTGTCGCCTTCGAGACCTTTTCCGATGGCATCGGCGTCCAAAGAGACGCGCAAACGGCCAAACCGCAGTCCTTCCGCACCGGCGACGGCTGGTTCACCTATAATCTGGCGGCCAATCTGGCGCAGATGTGAGGCTGCCCGCAATCAACGAATCCACTGCCGAAAGGTGATGTTATGCCACAAGAACGTCCGAATATCCTGTTTATCATGGCCGACGACCACGCTTCCCATGCCATGAGTTGCTATGGCAGCCGCATCAACGCCACGCCCAATCTCGACCGCATCGCCGCCGATGGCCTGCGCTTTGACAGCTGCTTCTGCACCAATTCCATCTGCACGCCCAGCCGCGCCGCTATCCTGACCGGCGTCTACAATCATGTCAATCAAGTGACGACCTTGAATACGCCGATGGACAATCGGCTGCCGACCTTTGTCAAAGATTTGCAGGCCAGCGGCTATCAGACCGGCATGTTTGGCAAGTGGCATTTGGGGACCGGCCCAGCGCATCAGCCGACGGGTTTTGATGATTGGGCGGTTCTGCCCGGCCAGGGCCTTTATCACAACCCGACCTTCATCTTCAAAGAGGGCGATGACGGCGAACGGCGGGTCGTCAAGGGCTATGTGACGGATATCATTACGGATATGAGTCTGGATTGGCTGCGGCAGCGCGACAGCGCGCGGCCCTTCTTTTTGATGTGTCATCACAAGGCGCCGCACCGTCATTGGGAGCCAGACGAGAAACATGCCCATCTGTACCTGAACGAAGATATCCCCGAACCCGAAACCCTTTATGATGATTACGCCAACCGCGCCGCGGCCGCCGAAGCGGCCGAGATGCGGATGGGCCTCCACATGATTCCGCTGGACACCAAGACCGAAATTCCGCGCGGTCTGCCAGAGATGGAACTGCGGAAATGGGCGTATCAGCGTTACATCAAAGACTATCTGCGGGTGGTCGCCAGCATCGACGACAACGTCGGCCGCCTGCTGGATTATCTCGATGATGAAGGGCTGACAGAAAACACGGTGGTTGTCTATACTTCCGACCAGGGCTTTTTTCTGGGCGATCATGGCTGGTATGACAAGCGTTTTATGTACGAAGAATCGCTGAAGATGCCCTATATCATGCGCTGGCCGGCGATGATTGCGGCTGGCGGCCTCAATGATGACATGATCTTGAATGTGGATTTCGCGCCGACTTTTCTGGAGATGGCCGGGCTTGATATTCCGGCGCATTATCAGGGACGGAGCTTTGCGCCGCTGCTGGCTGGGGAAAGGCCGGCCGACTGGCGGACGTCGATGTACTATCGCTATTGGATGCACAAGACGCATCACAACGTCTACGCGCATTATGGCATCCGCGCCCGCCGCTATAAGCTGATTTATTATTATGCCGACGCGCTGGGGCAGGCTGGAACGATTGACGAAAGCTATGCGCCCGAATGGGAACTCTTCGACCTCGAAAAAGACCCGTATGAGTTAAACAATGTGGTCGATGACCCCGACTATGCCGACATTTTGGTCGAGCTTAAAGCCGAACTGCATCGCCTGCAGGCCGAACTTGGCGATGAGCGCTATCATCTTGATGTGGATTAGTGGATTCAGTCAAGCGCGAGGCCATATTCCGCGGCCAAGGTCTGAAGATCCTGCCACACCGCATCGGGCAGCGGAATGCCAGACCGAATCCGTTCGGCATAGGCGCGGGCTTCGGGTTCACCGGGCAGCAGCGCCTCATCAAAGCCGGCGGCGGGCTTGACCTGCTTGACGCGCTGTTTCAGTTCAGCGACATAATGGCGAAAATCGGCTTCGGCATCAAATGCGCGCGGCGACAGCGCCATCAGCAAAGTCGGATTGCCATAGTGAAAGTCCGCTGATGAAATCGGGCGATGGCCGGCGAGCAGAGTCGGGATAATCTCCATCATCATCGATAGGCCCGAGCCTTTGTGCAGTCCCATCGCCAGCAGAACCGCGCCGTCGTCAAGGATCGCGGGGTCAGTGGAAGGGCGGCCGTGCTTGTCCAGCAGCACGCCGCGCGGCAGCGGCGTTCCTTTTGCCTGCGCCAGTACAACTTTGCCATGCGCCACCGCGGCTGTGGCGAAATCAAGCAGCAGCGCGCCGCCGTCTTCGGCTGGCACGGCAAAGGACATCGGGTTGGTGCCGAACACCGCCTCGCGCCCGCCATAAGGCGCGACCCAGCCGCGGTACATCGTGCCGCTGGTAAAACCGATGCCAATCAAGCCCTGCGCCGCGATCATCTGTGTATATTCGCCCAAGCGGCCGATATGAGTGGTTTCAGCGACCGATACGGCGGCGATGCCATGTTCCTTGCCCATATCAATGGCTAATGCGGCGCCGAACCGCGCGGCAAGCTGGCCGAATCCATAAGCGCCAAGCGCCGTCGCCGTGGCGCCAAAACGTCTTTTGACGCGCGGACGCATCGCCGGCTGGATCATGCCCTGGCGAATCATGGTGATGTATTGCCTGACGCGAAGCACGCCATGCGAATCATGTCCCAGCAGGTTGGTCGTCACCAGCGATTCGGCGACGATGCCGGCGATGTCCGCCGGGGTCCCGGCGGCGATGAAAAGGTCGCGGCTGAGGCTGATGAGCCTGTCGGCCGGCTGGCGGACTGTCATAAGATGCCCTTTGCTGATGGATGATACAAGCCTAGCGTCTGGCCGGGATCGGAGCGCTTAAAAAAACCTCGCTGATCTTCAGTTCATAACGACGGCGTTCCAAAAAGTAACTGATGGTGTCATAACCGACAGCCTGAAGCTGGCGGAGCGCCTTGTCAAAATCGGCGGCCACGCGCCAGGCATCATGCGAATCGGAACCCAAGACGACTGGAATCGCGCGCGCCGCCATCTCCTGTAAAATCTCCGCCCCTGGATTCATCTCGCGGTAGGGTTTCAAGAGGCCGCTGGTATTCAATTCCATAGCCACCCCGGTTTTGGCAATCCGATCCAAGACTGGCTTGATGATGTCCAGATGGTCGGCGACTCGATACTGCGTCGGATGCACAATTTTTACGATGTCGGGATGACTAAGGCAGTCGAACAAGCCGCTTTCGGCCGCCTTGGCAAGATTTTCAAAGTAACTCTGTTCATAGTCCAGCCGCGAACCTCCGCAGAGATACATTTGCTTGTACTCATCGGTTTGCGGATGCACCGAGCCTAGAATGTAACTGAAATCCGCTTGACGGTGGAGGTCGTCGAGCCAGCTTTCCATGCCCGGCAGATAATCGCTTTCCAGCCCCAGCCGCACATCGACCCGCCCGGCATATTCATCCCGCGCCTGCCGCACCATATCGACATACTGCGGGAGTTGATGAATCGACATCCGCGCCTTTGGATTCCAGCCAAAAGGCATCGGACTGTGGCAGGTGAAGGTGATGCCCTTCAGCCCTTTCTTTTCGGCCTGTTGGGCATAGTCGGGCGGATTGCCGCGGGCGTGCTTGCAAAGGGGCGTGTGCATGTGCGAATCGTACAGATTGGCTTGGCGCGGCATGACGTCTCCATGATCGGGAAAATAAAAGGCCGACTATTGTCATGCAGAAGCCGAACCATGTCCACACTGCTTTTGCCGCGCGCGGTATCCGCCGCATTCAGATACGCCGGCTATTCCAGTTCAATCGGCTGTCCAATGCGCGCCGATTCTTCCACCGCCGCCAGCACGCGCGTGACCACCGCCGCGTCTTCCCCAGAAACCAGCGCCGGCCGGTCATCCACCACCGCATCGACAAAGCGGGCAATCGCCTCCAGCACGAAGCCGCTCATGCGCGGCGAACCGTCATCCAGCGTAAAGCCCAAGGTGTCGGGCAGACTGACTGAATCGCGGGTGTATTTCTCGACTGTGCGATGGTCGGATGTATTGATGTACATGGATCCTTGGCTGCCCAGCAGTTCCATTTTGAAGTTGAATATGTTCGGCTCGGTTTCCGGCAGAATCCAGCAGTTTTCCAAGGTGACGACGGCGCCCTTGCGAAATTCAATAATGGCGATATGGAAGTCTTGGGTGTCAATGCCCCTTTGCTTGAGCACGCCGGCGCGGCTGACAGCGTAAACGCGCTTGGGCTTGTCATTCGCGAACCAATGCGCCAGGTCAAAGGTGTGGCTCGCCAAAAACCACAAAGCCGAACTCCTGCTCGCCCATGACAGCATTTTCGCAGCCACAAAAGTAGTGTTGCTTAGGCGGGCGTAGATGTATTTGAGTTCGCCCAGTTCGCCATTGTCCAGGCTTTGCTTGGCGGCGACAAAAGGCGGGTTGACGCGGTTGTGAAAATCGACCATGAGCTTGACGCCGGCTTTGTCGGCCGCTTCAAGAATCGCTTCGGCGTCTTCGACAGTGGTCGCCAGCGGCTTTTCGACCAGGATATGCTTGCCGGCCTCGGCGGCGGCGACGGCGATGTCCCGATGGGCGAAGTCGGGCGTGGCAATCGAGACGGCCTGAACATCGGGATTGGCGAGCAGTTCCCGATAGTCAGCATACACATGAGGGACATTGTATTTTTGGGCGATGGCGCCGGCGCGGCTTTCATCCAAATCGCAAACCGCGACCAGTTCAGCCTGCGGCAGCTGGCTGTAGACATAAGCATGCCAGGCGCCGCCGACAATGCCAGTTCCGATAACGGCGAATCCAGCTTTTTTCATCTTGCATCATCCTTTCACTGCGCCAAAAGTAAGACCGCGGACGACATAACGTCCCAGCAGCAGGAAAATCAGCATGGGCGGCAGCATGGCAACGACTGCCGTCGCCGCGATTTGACTCCAATATACACCGGTCGAGGCGAAGAAACTAATTGTGCCGACCGGGAGGGTAGTTGTGCTTTGCTTGCTCAAGACCAGCGGAAACAGGACGTTGTTCCAGCTAAAGACAAAGGTGAACATAGACGTCACGATGATGCCGGGCATGGCCAAGGGAATCATGATGCGGAAGAAGGCCGAAAACCGATTGGCGCCGTCGACCCAGGCCGCTTCTTCCAGATCAATCGGAACGTCGTCCATAAAGCTCTTGAGCAGCCAAACCGAAAACGGAATGACCAGGGTTTGCAAAGTGACGATCATCGCCTGATACGTCCCCGCCCAGCCAATCCAGGACATGAGGATGAAATAGGGGATGACAAAGACGATGGGCGGCGCGATCAGCAGGCTGATGTACCAGTTCATAATGAATGCTTTGCCGCGCATGGCAAAGCGAGACAGCGCATAGGCGGCCGAAAGCGCAAAGGGCAGGCTAAGCAAAGTGGCGCCGGCGCTGACAATCAGGCTGCTGATGAGTTGGGGCGCGTTGCTGCCCGGATCGACAAACGTCGCTTCAAAGGATTGCAGGGTGACTTCGAAAAAAAGCTGCGGCGGGATGGTGTAGGCTTGGCTGGGATGACGGAAGGCGAGCAGGATAAACCAGAAGATGGGCCCCAAAAAGAAGAGCAGCGCCAAGGCCATCAGCGCATAGATGCCGAGCTTGTTCAAGGGCCTTCGGACAGTGTTCATACGGCGCGCGTTACCATTCCCGCTTGCGAAAGACGAAGTAGATGTACAGATTGATGATAATGGTGACGATGATGACGACCAGCCAGGTCATGGCGGCCGTCAGCCCGATGTTGTAGTTGACCAGGCCTTCGCGGTACAGATTAAAACTAAGCGTGCGCGATGATGTGCCTGGGCCGCCGTTGGTCAGCACATAAACCAAATCAAAGCTGTTGAACAGCTGCATAAAGCGAATCATCACCAAAAAGGCGGCGATGGGCCGCAGCAGCGGCAGGGTAATCGACCAGAACATGCGCCAGCTGGATGCGCCATCGACTTGCGCCGCTTCTTTGACCTCTTCGGAAATCGACAGCAGGCCAGCATACAGCACAATAGC
Source organism: Phototrophicaceae bacterium (assembly GCA_965243515.1). Lineage (GTDB taxonomy): Bacteria > Chloroflexota > Anaerolineae > Aggregatilineales > Phototrophicaceae > UBA6055. The sequence continues at coordinate 757,246 of OZ251572.1, forward strand.
GAAAAAAGGCGTCCACTGCCAGGTGTCGACAACGCCTATCGTCAGCAGCGACGTTGCGGAATTGCCCAAAAAGCCCTGCGGCGGCGCTGGGATGCCGATGCCCTTAAAGAGCCATGGCACAAGACCGCCTTTGGGTTCAAGCAGATAGCGAAAGAGAAAGCCAGCCACCACCGGCGCCAGAGTCGTCGGCATAATCAGCGCTGTTCGGAAGAGGCTCATGCCGCGCAGGTGCGTATGCAGCAGCAGGGCGACGCCCATGCCAAACCAGAACTGCGTCAAGGTTCCCAAGCCAGCCAGCAGCAGCGTGTTCTTCAGCGCTTCGCCAAAGGGCGTGACCTGGAAGACCATCCGATAATTGTCCAGGCCCGAATGATAAAGAGGCGCCGGGCTGGTCTGAAGATTCCAGAAGTAAAAGCTGTTCCGCAGCGCAAAGCCCAGTGGATACAGGATGAGCGCCAGCAGGATCAATATCGACGGCGCCAGGAGCAGGTATGGGAGTCGCCGCTTGGATATCATCATCCCTCCGCAGCCCGGGCAAAGCGGGTGAGGACGAGCGTCTTATCTGCGCCTATCCTCACCCCTGCTCAAAAGCCGATTGCACGGCTTACATCGACAGGCTTTCAATCAGCGCTTTGGTGTTGTCGAGCGTATCGTCAAAACTTTCGACGCTGTAAGGGATCATCTGATTGCCGCGCAGGATGTTGCTGAACAGCGTTTCGGTCGTCGACAGGGCGGCTTCGGGCGTGACGGCGCCGGTCATCGCCTGATTGATCTGCAGGCCATAGACGCCTTCCAGCGAAGTATAAATCGGCGCCGGCGGGCGAACCACCTTGCCATCGCCCAGCTTCATCATCTCAAGCTGCGTCGACAGGAAGGGATAAATGGCGTTCAGGTCAGCGTCGTCATAGTTCGACTGGCGGCTGAAATCGGCGAACTGATAACCCTTTTCATTGACCTGCCCCATGGCTTTTTGGGCATCGCTGCCAGTCGCCCATTTGATGAACTGCCAGGCTTCGTCTTGGCTGGCGGAAGTGGAAGGCATGCCAAGCGACCAGCCGCCGAGGCTGATGACCTGTTCGCCGCCGGCGGTTCGGGTTGGCAGAACGGCCGTCTCAAACTTATCGACCACTGGCGAAGGCGTACCGGTCAGATAGCCTTCGTTGTTGACCAGATAGAAGTAGGGTGTCCAATGATAGAACATGCCGATGTCCCCCTGCGAAAAGCGCGTGCCGGCATCGAACCACAGGTAGTTGATCGATTCGGGCGGCGACATGGCATACAGGCGATTCCAGTCCTTGAGGGCGGCTAGGTTGGCGCCGCTGTTGATGGTCGGCGTGAAGTCCCAAGGGGCTTCGGGGAACTGCTCGAACCAGCGCGTGCCATAGCTGGCGGAAAGCTGGCTGTACATATGGACGACGGGGACCGGCTGCGCGCCGATTACGGTCGTGCCGTGCATAGACGTTCCGTCCAGGTCCATGCCGTTGATCTGCTCAAGGATATTGAGATAGTCCTCCCACGTCCAATCCCCGGCGTCGGCGACGGATGATGGCAGCGGGTCTAGGCCGGCGGCTTCAAATAGATCGGTGCGGTACATGATGCCCTGGGCATAGGATGCAATCGGCAGCGTCCAGATGTGATTGCGCCAGGCGCTTAATGAGTAGAGCGTTTCCGGCAAAAAGTCATCAATGCCCGAATCCGAATCGGCGGCGACAAAGTCATCCAGCGAGCGAATCCAGCCGTTGTCAGCGTATTGGCTGATCCACATTTGGTCGACGGCGATGACGTCGGCGTCGGCGCTTTGTGTCAGGAAGGCATTCACCAGGCGGGCTTGCAGAGCGGTATAGCCCAGCGATTCGATGTTGACGCCGATGCCGGTCATTTCTTCGAACTGTTCGGCCACATTTTGCAGCGCCAGGTCCCAGGGATCGCCCACGGTCAGGACGTTGATGGTTTTGTCGGCTTGGGCGCCGACGCGGACGATGTTGCCCAGCGGCGAGAACCCGGCAATCGCAGCGCCGGCGGCGCCGCTCAAACGGAGAAAGTCTCGACGGCTCAAACTTTTAGACATGAGTCACTCCTTAACAAAAATAATCTGCCAATAGACGGTCCTGCGATGCGTTTTCCGATAGGCGCCTCCTTCTATAAAACATTTGAAAAAAAGTATAGCACATTCAAGCGCGAAAGGCGAAATTGGCCTATTAAGTTCCAGCCGCGCAAACCCGATTGCAATTCTGCCAACTTGTGATATAATGATATTGAGCAAGTTGTTGGCAGCATTTGTGTTAGGAGTCATTATCATGTTCTTCCGACCCCATAATGAAAAAGGTCAGGGACTCGTCGAGTACGCGTTGATTCTGGTATTGGTGGCAGTGGTTGTTATCGTTATCCTGGCGCTGCTGGGGCCGTCGATTGGCAATATCTTCTCCAATATCGTTGACCAGCTGAACGCGGCTTCCTGATCAACTAACCATGGCTTCATGGCGGGCGGCGCGGCGCTGTCCGCTTTTCTAGCTTCAAGGACAAGCGATGATTTTAGAGCAGCTGTCAAATGCTATCGGCGTCAGCGGCGAAGAGGACGACGTCCGCCAAATCGTAATAGCGGCCATCAAAGACCATGTTACGCATCTTGAAGTCGATTCGATGGGCAATGTGACCGCGCTGCAAATCGGCGCCCGTCATCCGGAATACAAGGTGATGATTGCGGCGCACATGGATGAAATCGGCATGATGGTCACCGCCGTCGACAGCGGCGGGCTGATTCAGTTTGCCGCCGTCGGCGGGATCGACGCGCGGATTTTGCCCGGCCTGCGGGTGAAAATCGGTCGGCAGCGAACCGCCGGCGTCGTCCTGTGGAAACCGATTCATATGTGGCGCGAGATGAACGCCGTTAAGATAGACAGCCTGCGAATTGACACCGGCGCGGTCGACAAAGACGCCGCCCGCCCCGGCGACCGAATCGCATTTGACAGCTTCTATGCGCCTATGAGCGAGAAAATGGTCCGCGGCAAAGCATTTGATGACCGCGTGGGCTGTTCGATTTTGATTGATTTGCTGCAAAAGGGCCCCTATCCAGTGACGGTTGCGGCGGCCTTCACCGTCCAGGAAGAGATCGGCCTGCGCGGGGCGCAGATCGCCGCCCGGCGATTGAACCCAGATGCGGCGATTGTGCTGGAAGGCACCCCCGCTTTTGACGTGCCCAACCCCAATCTGGAAACAGATGCCGGCGATCTGCCCGCCAACCCAGCCACGCGGCTCGGCGCCGGCGCCGTCCTGACGCTTATGGATTCCAGCATGATCTCCGACCCGCGCGTCTTGACGTTCCTGCGCCAGACAGCCGAGGCAAACGCGGTCCCGTATCAATACAAGACCGTTCGCGGCGGCGGAACAGACGGCGGCGCAATTCATACCGCCCATGCCGGCATCCCGACTATGGGGCTTTCCGTACCCTGCCGCTATATTCACAGCCCGACGGCGCTGATGAACCTCGATGACTGCCGCCATGTGCTCCAGCTTTCGCAGGCGGTCTTGAACCGAATTGCGCCAGCGGCATTCCAGCGCGAATAGACATCGGGCGGCTAATTCTCAATCGGAATTAACAATTCCTGCCCGATGGCGAGCGCGTCCAGGTCTCTGATTTGATTGAAGGCGGCAATGTCGTCCACACTCACGTCGTAAAGAACGGCAAGCGATCCAAGGGTGTCGCCGGCCACTACGATATGGACTTGGCTGCCGGTCGTCGGTGTGATGGCCGGGGTCGGCGGCGCCACAGTCGCGGCGCTGCCGCCGCCGACATCATCGACGCCGGTGTCTTCGGCGTCTGCTTCGGCGACTGGCTCGGGCACGCAGTCGGGGATCCGCAGCAGCTGTCCGATTCCGAGCGCGTCATCCTCCAGCTTATTCAAGTCCATCAAGTCATCCACTGTTGTGCCGTAGTCCAGGGACAGTCGGAACAGGGTATCGCCGGCCAGCACGGTATGGACGCAGGGGGCGCCTTCTGCGAGTTCTTCCAGCGTCGCCGCGGCCGTCGGCAGGACGGCGAGGTCAGGCGGTCGGGTTACGGTGGATACGGCGACGGGTATGGTCGGCGCGATAGCTGTCGGCACAGAGGAGGTCGGTATAATAATAGTGGGCTGCTCAACCTGCGCCGGCGGCGACTGCGGCGTCAGGAATGCGCTGGTGGCTGCCGGCGGCTCGATCACTGAAGAATCAGCCGTTGCGTCTGTTTCGTCGGCGGCGGTTTGCGCCGCGGTCGGGCTGATGATTTCCTCGGCGCTCCCGCTATCGACCTGCTGAAATGATTCGCTTGTCTGGCGATAGCAGCCAGCCAGGAACAGCGCGCAGATTATCAGGGGGAAGAGTAATTTACGGTTCATCAGATTTGACCCTCTCGTGAATCAGCCAAGCATAACATCATTATACCCGCGCAGCTGCGGATGGGCTAGTTTTTCATAGGCAAAATTACAAATCGGCGCGGTCGGCTGTGTATGCAGGCAGTAAAGACCAATTTGTTCGCATCGGCGTATCGGCGTGGATTTCAAAATTGCCGCGCCGCCGCGCATCATCCGGCAAACGGCTCAAAATGACCTGCCTTCCATGCGCTGCATAACGGACGTATTATGTCTGGCGATGATGATTCGCGCAACGTTGGGGCGAGAGGCGCCAAAGCCAATCGTCGGGATGCAACTCTGGATGCGGTCTGCGCGTAATATGCTGGTGACATGATATACTGATGCGAGGACAATCCAGCGAGGGCATTTTGATATGGCAGTCATCAGCGAGTTGATCGATGCCGGTCTCCGGCTCAAACAGCAGGGCAGTCATCAGGCGGCTATCGAGCATTTCCGCCAGCTGCAAGCGGCCTATCCCGCCCATGCGCGGATTCTGTTTGAACTGGCGGATTCGTGGCAGGCTTTTGGCGTGCCGGAACAGGCTTTGCCGCTCTATCGCCGGCTGGTCGCGCTCCCAGAAAGCCAGGGACTGCCGCCCAGAGACCTCCCCCGCCTGTACACCCAGATGGGCGCGGCTTTGCGGTTATTGGGCGAATCGGCGGAATCCCTAGCGGTCATCGACGAGGGCCTGCGGCGGTATCCCTCTTACCGTCCCTTGCGGGTCTATCGGATGTTCGCATTGCACGATGCCGGCCTGCATCAGCAGGCGATGGTCGAATCGCTGGAATTGATGGTCGAATCGCTGGCGCCGTCCAAGTGGGATGCGTTTGAGGAGAGCATCGTCCAGGTCGTCAAAGAACTGCGCGGCCGCCTTGAAGATGGGGCTATCGATGAACATGAAGCGGAAGCGCGGCCGCAAACAGAAGCAGGCGAAGAAGCCGCCGCGGCCGATGACAAAGGCGAAGAGCTTGAGCTAGAGGTCAAGGTTCGTCAGCCGCCGCCAAAATCCCGAAAGCGCGGCCGCCAAAGACAGTTCGGCAGAAAACCGGTCCAGATTGACATCAGCGTTGATGCCGAAGCAAGCGATGCGCCGCCGCCCGCGGCCGATGATGATGCGCCGCCGGCCAGCGGCAAGATCAGGATTCCGATTGACTTGGACTAGGGCTATAATGCTGCGTATCGGGTGATGCGTCTGGAAGGCCGGTCATGCCAATTCTGCTTGCCCACGGCGCTTTGGGCGCTTGGGATGAAATTGTTTTCTTGGGCATCGCGCTTGTTTTCGCGGGGATGATGGCTTTTAGCTGGCTGAACAGCCGACAGGCAGCCGATGAAGATGACCAAGAGCATTTTGAACTGGAATGAAAAGGAGTGACAATGAGACTCGAGCATGTGGCGTTTAATGTGCCGGACGCGCCGGCGCTGGCGGAATGGTATGTGACGCATCTGGGCATGAAAATTGCGCGGTCGATCCCCAATCCGCCCTACATTCATTTTTTGATGGACAGCGCCGGCAAATCCTTGATCGAAATCTACAGCGACCCGCTTGGCGAATATGTGAATTATGCCGATTATCATCCGGTCACTTTTCATCTGGCCTTTGCGGTCGATGACATGGAAGCGACTCGGCGGCGGCTGGTCGCGGCCGGCGGAGCGCTGGATGGCGATGTCTATGAAACGCCGGCCGGCGACAAGCTGGCCTTTGTGCGCGATCCTTGGGGGTATGCGGTGCAGCTGGTTCAGCGGCAAGCGCCAATGATTGATTGAGCCAAATGGAAATCGCATTTGACCTGCGGACGGAAGGCGAAGCGCTGCCAGATGCCTTTCTGGATCCGTATGAACTTGAGATGATGTTCGACAGCGCGCGCCAGAGCATTCGCGCCGGCCTTGAGCGCAAAATCGGCGATATGACCTGCGCTGAACATGGACATGCGCCAAAATTTTTAATCGCCGGCCGCTATGACCATGCCAGCGAGCAGATGGATATTCAGTATCATATCGACACCTGCTGTCGGCTGTTTTTGCTGGATGTTATGCGGATGCTGAATCGGCAAGGCTAGGAGGGACGATGCGAGTCTTATTGCAGCGCGTAAGCCGCGGGCGCGTGACCGCTGGGGAAATCGTGCGCGAAGTTGGGCTGGGTTTTGTCGCCCTGGTCGGCGTCACCCATGCCGATACAAAAGCCGATGCCGAATGGCTGGCGAAGAAAACCGCCAATCTGCGCGTGTTTTCTGATGAGCAGGGCAAAATGAATCGGTCGCTGCTGGATATTGGCGGCGGCGCGCTGGTCGTTTCGCAGTTCACGCTGTACGCTGATGCCCGCAAGGGGCGCCGTCCTAGCTATACCCAGGCCGCTCATCCGCAGCAGGCCGAGCCAATCGTCGATTATTACGCTCACTGCCTCAAGCGGGAAGGCGTGAGCCAGATTGAGCAGGGCGTGTTTGGCGCGGTGATGCAAGTCGATATCCACAACGACGGCCCCGTCACCATTATGCTTGATACCGACCGCCTGTAGCATTCAAACAAAAGGCGACTCGCAGTGGAGTCGCCTTTGACTGTAGCGGTGAAGTCCAATCGGCGGCCTTAGTTATCCGAGTCGTCGCCAAGCGGCAGGACGTTGGGCCATACGGAGGCATGATGCTCATAGGCGTCAATGCCGATGCGGTCGGCTTCGGGGTCAACATGAAGGATATTGACGGCGTTCAGCGCGGCGAACATGATGAAGCTGGTTACGCCTACCCAAATGGCGACGGCGACAACGCCGATGGCCTGTGTGACCAAAGTATTGAACTCGCCGCCGTCCAGCAGACTGGGCGCGCCCAATGCAGACGATCCGACGATGCCAATCATCAGCGTGCCGAATGCGCCGCAAGCGCCGTGCACCGAAAAGGCGCCGACGGCATCGTCAATTTTCAGCCGCTCGACGGCCGTCACAGCCAGGACAACCAGAACGCCGGCCAGCAGGCCAATGACAATCGCGGCAATGGGCGTAACAGCTGCGCAGCCGGCGGTGATGGCGACCAGCCCGGCCAGCGAGCCGTTCAGGATGAAGCTCACGTTCCAGCCTTGCGTGCGGTAATGCTTGAAGAACATGGCGCCCAGCGCGCCGGCGGCGGCGGCGAGCGTGGTATTGACGGCCACCAAGCCAAGCTGATTGGGGTCGGATGCGCCCAGCGTTGAGCCGACGTTGAAGCCGTACCAGCCAACCCAAAGGATAAAAGTACCCAGTGAGGCGATAGCCAGGTTGGAAGCCGCCGGCGGGCGGCCGAAGATGCGGCCGGCGCGCGGCCCTACCATATACGCGCCGACGAGGGCGACGATGCCGCCGGTCATGTGAACGATGGTCGATCCAGCGAAGTCGATGAATCCCCGTTCGGCGATCCAGCCGCCGCCCCAAGTCCAGAAGACGACTACTGGGTAGATGATGGCGCCCAGGATCGCGCTGTAAATCAGCTTGCCGACGAAGTTTGTCCGCTCGGCCATGGCGCCAGTGGCGATAGTGGCGGCGGCCCCGGCAAAAGCGAATTGGAAGAAGAAGCTCGCCATGATTTGAACGCCATTAGCGTCTTTGCCGGCGATTTTTCCACCCAATGCGAGTTCAACTTGACCGAAGATGGAACTGCCGACGCCGGCATCGGCGTCATAAGCGCCGTAGGCGATGCCATAGCCGACGATGAAAAAGACGATGCCCGTGACGCAGGCGTCCATGAAGTTTTCCGCCAGCGAGTTGACGACCCCCGTTTCGCGGATCATACCGCCTTCAAGCATGGCAAAGCCAGCCTGCATGAAGAAAACCAGGAAACCGGCCAGCAGGACCCAAACCGTGTTGAGGTTATACTGAACGTCTTCGGCCTTTTCCATAGCGTCGGCGGCGGTTATTTCCATCACTTCTTCGGCGGCGGTCTCCGCTGGCGGGTCATCCTGCGCGGTGGCGCCAAAGCCAAAGCTGTAAAGGATGACAAGGCCAAATAAAATTGAGAAAAGTCGATAAAAGATTTTGCGCTTGTTCATGCTGTTCTCCCTGCGGATAGGCTGATACTAATGACTGTGAAAGTATATCGCGCTTTCTTTGCTGGAATGTACCGCAATTTTGACTCAATTCCAAACATTCCTTTTGGTCAAACTGACCAATGACCATTTTGATGGACAAAGAAAATGCGAGCCTCATTATACATACGGCGCGCCGATTGCCGCAAGTCAAGCGCGCCGTCGAATCAGCCGCGGGCGGCGCGTTTGATGGCTTTCAGCGTCTTCATGGCCTCATTGGCGCCGCGGCCGAAATAATCATAGAGCCGTTTGTATTCGGCAAAGAGCCGATTGTACATGGCTTGATTTTGCGCGATGGGCGCGACAAGATCGTCTTTCAGCTTGCCCATTTTGTCGGCGGCGGCTTGAATATCGGGATAGATGCCAGCGGCGACGGCGGCGTGCATGGCGGAACCGAGGGCTGGCGCCTGCGCCGAACCAGCGAGCTTGATGGCGCGCCCAGTGACGTCGGCGTAGATTTGGAGCAGCAGGGCGTTTTTCTCTGGCAGGCCGCCGGCGGCGACCAGTTCCTTAACTTCGATGCCCTGTGTCTCAAAAGCCTCAATAATCATGCGGGTGCCAAAGGCGGTCGATTCGATTAAGGCGCGGTAGATGTCGGGCGGGCGCGTCGCCAGCGTCATCCCCAGCATCATCCCGCTTAGGTCAACATCGACCAGAGTGCTGCGGTTGCCGTTCCACCAGTCCAGGGCGATGAGGCCGTGCTCCCCCACTTGCTGGCGGGCGGCTTCGCGCTCCAGATATTGATGCAGGTTAAGCCCAGCCCGTTCGGCGGCCTGATGACAGTCGGGCGGTACGGCGTTTTCGACGTACCAGGCGAAGATATCGCCGACGGCGCTTTGGCCGGCTTCATAGCCATAGAGCCCAGGAATGACGCCGCCTTTGACGGCGCCGCACATGCCATCGACCTCTTTGAGCGCGGTCGCCGACATAATATGACAGCAGGACGTCCCCATAATCATCACCATTACGCCGGGGTCGGTGGCTTTGACGGCTGGCGCGGTGACATGGGCGTCTACGTTGGCGACGGCGACGGCGATGCCAGCCGGGAGTCCGATCATTTTCGCCATTTGCGGGGTCAGCTGGCCGGCTTTCGCGCCTAGTTGGGCAAGCTGACGTCCCATTTTTTCGTCGACGACATGTTCAAAGGCTGGGTGCAGCGCCTTGAAATAGGCTGTGGATGGAAAGCCGTCGTCCTGCGCCATGGCCTTGTAGCCGGCGATGCAAGCGCTGCGCGTTTCGATGCCGGTCAGCTGCCAGATGACCCAATCGGCGGCTTCGATAAATCGGTCAATCTGTTCATAAATATCGGGACGCTCCTGTAGGATTTGCAGGAGTTTGCTGAAGAACCATTCGGAGGAGATTTTGCCGCCGTAGCGCGGCAGCCAGGTTTCGCCCATGTCGCCGGCGACGGCGTTGATCTGGTCGGCCTGGGGCTGGGCGGCGTGATGTTTCCACAGCTTGATATAGGCGTGCGGCTCGTCTTTGAACGCGTCTAGGAAGCACAGCGGCGTACCGTCGCTTTGGGTCGGCATGGGCGAACTGGCGGTGAAATCAATGGCGATGCCCTTGACGTCTTCGGGATTGACGGCGCTTTGCTCAAACAGGGCTGGGATGGTATGCGCCAGCGTATCGAGATAGTCCTGCGGGTGCTGCAAGGCCCAATCCGGCGGCAGCTTCGCGCCAGAGGGCAGCTGGCTGTCCATGACGGCATGGGGATATTCAAAAACGGCTTCGGCTGTTTCGGCGCCGTCGGCGGCATCGACCAGCATCGCCCGCCCGGACAGCGTTCCAAAATCAACTCCAATCGTGTACATAGGTCTTCCTTCCCGCGTCGGCTGATGTTCGCTGGATGTATTGTCATCAATCTGGATGAATATCGCAAATTCCGCGAGTTGTGCTATGATAATAAAAACAGGCGAAAGCGATGGACAGGACAATCTGATGGCAGAGGGACATTTCCCGCCGGGGCCGCCGGCTGTGGGCGGAAGCGCGGTTCAGCAGTACCTTCATTATCGGCAGTTTTTGGCGGATCCGCTGGGTTTTGTGACGCGGCGGATTGCCGAATATGGCGATGTCGTGCATTGGATGGTGGGCGGCGCGCATGAATACTTGATTGCCAACCCCGAAATGATTCGGGAAATACTGGTCAGGCAGGCGTCTATTTTTATCAAGGGCGCCAATTACACCAGCGAAAAAGGCGGTTTGGCGCGGTTTATGGGGCAGGGCCTGGTGACCAGCAATGGCGACGTCTGGAAACGTCAGCGGCGGCTGGTGGCGCCGGCCTTTCATACGCAGCGCATATCGGCTTATGCGGATACGATGGTGAACTATGCTCTGGAGCGGATGGAGACTTGGCATGACGGCGCCCGCCTGGATGTGGATGAGGAGATGATGCTGCTGACGCTGATGATTGTCGGGCGGACGCTCTTCGATGCTGACGCCTCGACCACAGTCAATCAGGTAAAAAAGGCGGTGGCGGTGGTGCAGAAAGCCTCCAACACCGCTACGCTGCTGCCGCACTGGCTGCCGACGCCGCTGCGGATTCGGTCGCATTACGCCAATGCGGCGCTGAACAAAATCGTGTATCAATTTATTCATCAGCGCCGAATGAGCGGCGAGGATGCTGGCGATCTGCTTTCGATGCTGCTGCTTTCGGAAGATGAAGATGGCAGCCGCATGACCGATAAACAGGTGCGCGACGAAGCGGTTACGCTCTTTTTGGCGGGCCATGAAACGACCGCCAACGCGCTCAACTGGACTTGGTGGCTGCTGGCGCAGTATCCACAGATTGAGGCGCGGCTGCATGAGGAACTGGACGTCGTTTTGCAAGGCCGGCCGCCGACGCTGGGGGATTTGCGGCGGCTGCCTTATACTGAAATGGTGATTAAGGAATCGATGCGCCTGATGCCGCCGGTCTGGTCGATTGGACGGACGCCGAACCGCGATACCGAAGTTCTGGGCTATGCCTTTCCCAAGAAGACGCGGGTCAATATCCTGATTTACTGCGTGCATCGTCATCCTGACATCTGGGAACGGCCGAATGATTTCATTCCCGAACGCTGGGGCGAGGAAAGCATCAAGGATATGCCAAGATACGCTTATATGCCTTTTGGCGGCGGCCCGCGCATTTGCATCGGCAGCAGTTTCGCGACGATGGAAGCCAATCTGCTGCTGGCGGCGATGGCGCAGCGTTATCGCATGCGTCTGATTGAGGGCGTCGAGGTTGTGCCGCAGCCGTTTATTACGATGTTCCCGCGCGATGGCCTGCCGATGCGTTTGGAAGCGCGTCAGCCGCAAGTCAAGTCCCAGCCGACGGCGCAGATGGAAATGGCCTAGGCGCCTGATTTTTCGCCATAATGACAGACAAGCCATGACAATGAGGAGCGCAGCCGTGATTGAACTGATCAAAAAGCTGGTGGAAACTTGGGGGCCTTCGGGCTATGAGCATCGTATCCGCGCGGTTATCCGCGAAGAGGCGGCTGAATTCGCCGATGAAATGTGGGTGGATGGGCTTGGCAATTTGATTTGCCGCGTCGGCCGCGGCGGCAAAAAAATACTGGTCGCCGCCCATATGGATGAGATTGGGCTGATGACCAATTATCAGGAGCCAGAAAGCGGCTTTCTGCGCTTTACCAATATCGGCGGCCTGCGGACGAATACGCTCAATGGCAATCGGGCGCTGTTTGAAGATGGCACTGTGGGCGTCATTGCGGTGCAGGATGACGGCGGCAAATCGCTGAATGATTTTTATATTGATGTCGAGAATGAGTCGGGCGCGAATGCTGTGCCAGTCGGCCAGCCAGCCGGTTTCCTGCGCGAGATGCAGCGGCGCGGCAGTCGAATCATCGCCAAGTCGCTCGATGACCGCATCGGCTGCGTCGTCGCCCTTGAGACCATGCGGAATCTGAACAAACAGACGCCCAGCGAAATCTATTTCGCCTTTACCGTGCAGGAAGAGGTCGGTTTGCGCGGCGCGCGCACGGCGGCCCAGGCGATTCGGCCGGATATTGGCGTGGCGATTGATGTCACTGGCAGCGGCGACCAGATCCGCGGGCGCAAGATGATGGTCAAGCTGGGCGGCGGCGCGGCTGTCAAGGTGCATGATCCTGGTTTGACTGTGCCGCCGGCCATCAAAAACTGGATGATTGCGCGCTGTGAAGCCGATGACATCCCCTATCAGCTGGAACTGCTGGCTGGCGGGACTACTGATGCGTCCGTCATTCAGATGGCTGATGCCGGGGTGCCGAGCGGGTGCATCTCTATTCCCACTCGCTATCTGCATACCACCAGCGAAACGGTTGACCTCAATGATGTTCGGGCCTGCATCCGCTTATTGACCGGGCTGCTGGCCAATCCGATTGAGATATAGCCGAACGTTTGCGGCTACGCGAAAATCTGTTCTAAATTTCATCGCATAAACGTTGATTTTATGGTATGCTGTTGGCGGCGGCCTTTGCGTCGGCCGCCGGGAAGCGGGGATGCCATGAAAAAAAGCGAAATGCGGTCGTTTGGGGTTGGCGAAAGGGTCAATCACGATTCGGCCGCCTTTTATAATCGGAAGTTCTTTGCCGAGCCAGCGAAAGCCAGCGCGGCCGATTCGGCGGAAAATGAACTCGATCCAAAGGCTTGGAACACAATCTTTGTCCATTCCAGCGAAAATATGCGCGAGCTGCCTGATAACAGCGTTCATTTGATGGTGACGTCGCCGCCTTACAATGTGGGCAAGGACTATGATGATGATTTGACCGCCGATGAATACAGAGATTTGCTCCGCAATGTGTGGCGGGAGACGTTCCGCGCGCTGGTGGACGGCGGCCGGGCATGCGTCAATGTCGCCAATGTGGGCCGCAAGCCCTATATTCCATTAAACGCTTTGATTACGGCTGATATGCTGGATATTGGGTTTTCCATGCGCGGCGAAATTATCTGGAACAAAGCGGCGAGCGCTGGGACGTCCTGCGCTTGGGGAAGCTGGAGGTCGGCCTCTAATCCAGTGCTGCGCGATGTCCATGAATATATCCTGGTCTATTGCAAGGGAAGTTTCGCGCGCAAAAAAGCAAAGGGGAGCCAATCGACTATTGCGCGCGATGAGTTTCTTGAATGGACGAAGAGTATATGGACGTTCCCGGCGGAATCGGCGAGGCAGGTTGGGCATCCGGCGCCGTATCCGATTGAACTGCCGAGACGAGCGATAGCCTTGTACACCTTTGAAAATGATGTGGTTATGGACCCGTTTATGGGCAGCGGCACAACGGCGGTGGCGGCCGAGCGCGCCAATCGGCGATGGGTTGGCTATGAGACCAGCGAGGAGTATGCGAATCTGGCGCGTCAGCGGATTGAAGCCGAACGAACCCGTCAGCTGGCGCTGTTTCGCCAATAGAATGGTTTGATGAGAGAATCAGAGGTCGCATCATGACATACCGCGGCGATGATGAGCCTGAATATATTGACGATGATGAATACTATGATCCTGATGAGCGCGCGGGCGGCCGCAAGGGCGGTCGGCGGCGGTCGAATGTGCTGGGCGGCAGCTTTCGCGCCGGCGGTGATGAACCGACTGGCGGGCGCGGCAAGCCGCCGGCGCGGGATGCGATGCCCAAAGGGACAAGCCGCGGCGGCCGGCGAACGCGGCCGGGCAGATCAAAGTCCGCGGATGACCGCCGCGCGCGGTTAGCCGGGACGGGCGCGCATAAGAAACGCGAAGCGCCGCCGCGCAGTCAAACGGACAAGCCGCGGGAAGCCGAAAAGTCGGATGGCGGCGGTCGGCTGGCCGGCCTGCGGGGACGGCTGCCGGGCGGCAAAGCCGCGGATGCTAAAACAGATGCCAAAGCGGATGCCAAGCCTGACGGCCGCGGGAATAAAGCCGCCGCTATCGCCCGCGGCCTTCGCGGTCTGCGTCAGCGCGGCCAAACCAGGCCAAGCGCATCGTCCGTCAGCCGCGCCGGCCAAGATACGCGTTCCCATCAGCAAGACACCCGACCCGCTGGCCGCCGCGCCAGTCAAGCGCAAGCCGCGCCGCCCGCCCGAAGCGCGGCCGACAAAAGACCCAAACTGAATTCCAGCGAATGGCTGGATTTGGACCGCAAGCTGGACTTGGCTGGCGTCGGATTGGTGTTTGGCGCCATTGCGCTGTTTTTCAGCGCGCTTTCGCAGGAACACGCCGCTATCGGCGCCGTTCATAATTTCATTGGTCAGCTTTTGGGATGGGGGGCTGCGGCGGCGCCGATGTCCATGTTTGCGGTCGGCATGTGGCTGATTGTGCGGCACTTTGGCGAAAAGGCGCCAGTGATTGACCCCATTCGTCTGGTTGGGGCCGCGCTTGTTTTTGTTGGCCTGCTGACTTTTTTCCAATATCTGGATTCTTTTGGCTATACGGCGGCGATCCCTGATGCCATGCAGGCGCAGCAGGTGGAATGCGCCGCCCAAACGACCGGGCGAAATGGCTGCGCGCAGGAAATGTCCCGGCTGGCAGAGTGTCAAATGGCGGTCACTTCGGGCTGTTTGCAGGAGCTTGTGCAGTATGCCTATCAGCGCAGTCAAGGCGGCGGTTATGTCGGCGGCTGGCTGTATCTGACGCTGGTCAATAATTTTACGGAAATTGGCGGCTTTGTCGTGATGGTCATGGTGCTGACCTTTGGCATGATGATGATGACTCGCCAGAGCATGGCTGAAATTGCCGTTGCGTGCGTGGGTATCGGGCGCAGTTTCCGCAGTTGGATGGCGCAGCGCGCCGCCAGAATCCGCGCCCGGCGGCTCCAGGCGGAACAGCGGCCGGCGCAGGCGGCGCCGCTTCGATCTGCCAAGCCGCCCCCGGCGCAGCTGCCCGGCTTGAATCCAGCGGCTAGGGCCTTGCCTGAACCGGCGGCTGATTCAAAGATGCCGATACCGCCCATACGGATTGATGAACGCGAGCTTTTGAGTCGGCGCGGCCGTCGGTCGTTCGCTTCGGCCGAGCCTGACCAGGAGTCGGCGCTGGCCGCCAATCAACAGCATTCTGGCGTGTTCGGACGGCTGTTTGGCCGCGGCAAGAGCAAAGCGGCGGCGCCTCAAGCGCGCGACCGAGGGAACGCGGCGGCCGGCGGCATCGGGCTGATGGGGCGCATCATGAACCGCGCCGAAAGCAAACCGGCGGCGCAAATATCTCCCGCGCCGCCGCCCGTCCCGCGCCAAAGTCAGCCGCCGTCGCCGCCGAGTCAGCCGCCATCGCCGCCGAGTCAGCCGCCGTCGCCGCCGAAGCAGGCATCATCGCCGAAAAAACCGACCTCATCCGGCCCCATCTCGTCGCGGCCGCGCGTTCCTTGGGAACTGCCTGATTATCGCAGTCTGCTTGCCAGCGGGTCGGCGAAAGAGCTTGACCATGAGCATCTGCTGAACCAGGCGAAGGTGATTGAAGAGACTCTGGCGAGTTTTGGCGCGCCGGGGCGGGTGGTTGAGGTTAATACCGGCCCGGTGATTACGCAGTTCGCGGTCGAGCCAGATTATCTGACCACGCGCGCCGGCAAAAAGAATCGGGTGAAGGTCAGCGCCATTTCGCAGCTGGACAAGGACTTGCAGCTGGCGCTGGGGGCGAAGTCGATACGGGTCGAAGCGCCGGTGCCCGGCAAGGGTTACGTCGGCATTGAAGTGCCGAATCCAGGCTCGGCGCTGGTGAGTTTGCGGGATGTTATGGAATCGGAGAGCTTCCGCGAAATCAAGTCGCCCTTGGGGATTGCGCTGGGCATGTCAGTCGATGGAACGCCGATTTCCGGTGATTTGACGCGGATGCCGCATTTGCTGATTGCGGGGACGACTGGGTCGGGCAAGTCGGTATGCGTCAACGCCATTATCAACAGCATCCTCGCCACCAACTCTCCTGAAACCGTGAAGTTCATCATGGTCGATCCCAAACGGGTTGAATTGACCGGCTACAATGGCCTGCCGCATCTGATTGCCCCGGTCGTGGTGGAATTGGAGCGGATTGTCGGCGTTCTGAAATGGGTCACGCGCGAGATGGACGAGCGTTATAAAAAGTTCAGCGGCATCGGCGCGCGGAACATCATCGACTACAACGAAAACGGCGGCGACGGCGAGGCTATGCCTTATATCGTTGTGATTATTGACGAATTGGCCGACTTGATGATGCTGGCGCCAGAAGAGACAGAACGCACCATCACGCGGATTGCCGCGCTGGCGCGGGCGACTGGCATTCATCTTATTATCGCCACACAGCGCCCTTCGGTGGATGTTGTGACCGGGCTTATCAAGGCGAACTTCCCGGCGCGGATCGCCTTCGCCGTCGCCGGCAGCGTCGACAGCCGCGTCATTCTCGACCAGCCGGGCGCGGAACGTTTGCTGGGGACGGGAGACATGCTTTATCTGTCGGGCGAATCACCGGCGCCGCTGCGGTTGCAGGGGGTCTTTGTTTCTGATGAGGAAATCAACAGCATCAGCCGCTACTGGAAGACGCAGCATCTTGGAATCGAGACTCCCAAGCCGATAAGCATCGAGGCCGAGTCGGCGGCGCCGACCGCCGCTAGTTCGCCGTCGGTTTCGGATGCTGATCCGAACGGGCAGACGTCTTTTTGGGATGTGTCGGCGGCGGCGCGCGATATGACCGGCATGGCGGTCGAAGGCAAAACCGGCAATCCCGACCCGCAGGAAGATGAACTGTATCAGACGGCGGTCGATATGGTGCGGCGGCTGGACAAAGCATCGATATCGCTGTTGCAGCGGCGGCTGCGGATTGGCTATACGCGGGCGGCGCGGCTGGTCGATATGATGGAAGAGCGCGGCGTTGTCGGGCCAGCCAAAGAAGGCAGTTCCAAGCCGCGCGATGTGATAGCGGAATAGCGTTTTGCATAGCATAGATGAGCCAGGTCAAAAGTCCGCTGCGTTATCCCGGCGGCAAATCACGCGCCATCAGGCAGATTATGCGGCACGTTCCGGCGACTGCGCGGGAATACCGCGAACCCTTTGTTGGCGGCGGCTCGGTTTTCCTGGCGATGAAGAGCCTGTTTGGTCGGCGCATCAGGCGATATTGCATCAACGACCTCAATCATGATTTATACTGCTTCTGGAAATATGCGCGGGATAAAAACAGCGAACTGGCGGCGGCGGCGCAGACCTTCAAGGACGCTTATGCTGATGGCCGCGAACTCTGGGGTTTTCTCAAGGCGGAAGGCAATATGGCTTCCGATTTTGAGCGGGCGGTTCGGTTTTTCATTTTGAATCGCATCACCTTTTCTGGTGTTGTCGATTCGGGCGGTTATTCGCAAAGCGCGTTTGAGCGCCGTTTTACGCAGTCGTCTATTGATCGGCTGGCGCAGCTTGGGACGATGCTGCAAGGGGTGGAAATCTGTCATGGCGATTATGAGCCGCGGCTGCATGCCGCCGGGAGCGATGTTTTTATCTTTCTTGACCCGCCCTACTGGAGCGCGACGGATTCCCGGCTGTATGGGGCTGGCGGTGAGCTTCATACCTCATTTGACCATGAGCGATTTGCCGAGACGATGCGCCGATGCGGGCATCAATGGCTGATAACCTATGACGATTCGCCTTTCATCCGCGATTTGTTCAGCTTTGCCGATATTATTGAATGGTCGCTGCAATATGGCATGAACAATTACAAGCAGGGCAAAGCCGAAAGAGGGCGCGAGCTGTTTATCAAGAACTATTGAGACGGAGATTGATGACGAATGAATAACAGCGGGCAGGTTATTGAAGCGGATATAAACGAATTTCTGGAGTCCAGGTCGTTTTTGGAATCAACGATTGATTTGACCTTTTTGGATCCGCCATTTAATCAGGCCAAAACCTATGCTTCGCATGATGACAATCTGCCGCCGGAGCAGTATTGGGATTGGATGGGGGCGGTTTGCGCCGCGGTCTATGCCAATACTTCCGACGGCGGCGCCGTCTATTTTATGCAGCGCGAAAAGAACAGCGAATATGTGCTGCGCTGCCTGCGCGAAGCTGGCTGGACGCTGCAAAACCTTATCATCTGGAAGAAACTGACATCAGCCGTGCCGTCCATTCGCCGTTATGGCAAGCATTATCAGGTTATCGCTTACGCAACGAAAGGCCGCCGGGCGCGGGTGTTTCACAGATTGCGGATTGATCCGCCTTTGCCAGCGCATTACAAACACAAACGCGAGAATGGCTTGTTTGTCACCGACGTTTGGGATGATATTCGCGAACTGACGGCTGGCTATTATGCCGGCGACGAGGCTTTGCGGGATGGCGCCGGCAAACGTTTCCATAAACAGCAGGCGCCCATCGCGCTGCTGCTGCGTATTCTGCTAGCATCATCTCAAGCTGGCGACACCGTTTTTGATCCCTTTGCGGGAACTGGCACGACTTTGATAGCGGCGCATCAGTTGAAAAGGCATTCGCTCGGTGTTGAAATTGACCCCGAAAACGCAGCCTGCATCCGCGCCCGTCTTCAGACCATTCGCCCTTCTGATGATATTCAGCGCTGGTATGATGATTATAAATATACCGAAAATCTGGAAGCTATCTGGGGCGGGGCTGCCGAGAGCAGGAATCAGGATGTATTCGATTTACCACTTTTTCGCGCATCTTTATCGTAATCGCTATTTACTCGAATCTGTTCCGAAACTCGACGAATTTCCCTTTGATTTGGAACTGCTATCGTGTTCCAACGTTGGAAAATTCCCCGACTTGGCGATACGAATCAATTCCGCAGGCGATCCTCCGGGCGGTGAGCTTATTGAACTGAAAGACAGCAGATCCTATACGGTCGCTTCTTTCAACTCAACTATTCCAACTGGTAAAAAATCTATTGATTTTTTGACGAAGGGAAAAACAAACGTAATACGCCAGCAGATGGAAGCCGCTGGGGACGATATTTACTCGTTGCCTGTGCGAGATGTTTATTATCTGCTTAGAGGTAAAAAGAATAACAATACCAAGATTTGCCTAGTGCATGGCAGTTTCTTTGAGACAGTTAAAGTAGAGCATTTGATTCAGCAGGCATTCAACCAAGTTCTTGAGGAGCGACTGGCAGACAGCAATGATCCACTTAATGATGATCTACGCAAGCTGATATTGAATATATTTTCACGCCAAGACAGCTTCAGTAAAGTACGTCATGTAGAAAACGCATCGGTGAAACTCCGATTTCGGATTATGACTGAAGTCAAGAAAGAGGGCAACATCTTGAGTTCGCAGAGCTATCCCGCAATTAAGGACAATACAATCAACTTAATCATTCCTCATCATACATTCACTGAATTCACATCAATAAGTGTTCATTTACAACGCGCTTTGTCGCAATCGGAATTATTAACAGGTCAGAAGTTCGTCATTAGACATCCTTTCAATGGTGAGTTTTTTGTGTTGAGCTTCTTGTTGTGACAAGATACGAGATTGTTGCTAACTACTGATTTTCCCAACAGCGCGCGGCCAATCGCTGCACGCGCGCATCGTCCCACATGACAAACTGCCCCTGCAAGTCGAAGTCGGCATAGAGCGCCAGGGCGGCGACGGCGCGGGCCTTAGCTGTTTGCTGCATGTCGGCATCTATCGCTCCAGGGCCGACCGCCAGGCAAAGCACCTGCTGATTTTCAAGGGCGGTCATTTGGGTCAGGTGATTCAGCGCCGCTTTTGAACTGCTGTAAGCGCCAAAGCCGGGCTTCTTTTCATGGACGGCTTTGCTGGATACATGAATGATTTTGCCCGTTTGTCGGAAGAGATGCGGCAGGGCGAGGCTGGTGAGGCGCAAGGGGCCCAGCAGGTTGACATCCAGCGTCTTTGCCCAGGCTTCCGCGTCGGCCTTTTCAATGGTTTCGATGGGTTCAATGACGGCGGCGCAGTTGACGAGGGCGTCGAGCTTGCCAAAGCGGCTGATGGTTTGCTCAATCAGGTTTTCGCAGTCGGCCTGGCGGGTGATGTCCCCTGGGATGGCGACGGCGCGCCACAAGCTGTCCTCCAGCATTCGCAGACGGGCGGCATCGCGGGCGAACATGACGACGCTGCAATCCTGCTGGATAAGCTGGCGGACTGTCGCTTCTCCCAGCCCGCGGGAGGCGCCGCTGACGATGACGCATTTGTCGGGCATGGCTGTTCCTGAACTTTTGATTGGACAAGGGATTTATAGCCCGTTCCGGCGCAAAGGGCAAATATGCGCTGTATTTGGCGGGGCTTTGCGCTACAATTCAGTCTGACGCAGAAAGGAAAGAGTCTATGGAATACAGCCAAATCGACGGTGTGGAAAAACCAGTGGCGCGTCTGATGCAGGGAACGGTCATGCTGCGGGCGGATGCGCGCGATGAGAACTGGAAGCTGCTGGACAGCCTGTTTGAGCATGGATTCACCTGCTTTGACACGGCGCATAATTATGGCGGCGGCGTCTGTGAGCAGGAACTCGGCGCCTGGATCAAGGCCCGCGGCATTCGCGGCCAGGTCGTTATCCTGACCAAAGGCGCGCATCCCTATCCACCTGATGAGCCAGAGCGGGTCACGCCTGAATTCATTCGCCGCGATCTCGAAGAATCCCTGGAGCGTTTGCAGACCGATTTTGTGGATATGTATCTGCTTCACCGCGACAATCCCGATTATCCGGTCGGCGAGCTTGTCGATGCGCTGAACGAATATCGGGAAAAGGGGCATATTGGCGTTTATGGCGGGTCGAACTGGCGCGCCGCGCGGGTGCAGGCTGCCAATGAGTATGCCGCCGCCCATAGCAAAGCGCCCTTTACTGTCAGCAGTCCGCAGTTCAGCGTCGCCGAGATGATGAGCCCGCCTTGGCCGGGGTGCGTCAGCATCAGCGGCGTTCAGGGCGAAGCCGACCGCGCCTGGTATCATCAAAACGGGATTTCCCTGTTCACCTGGTCGAGTCTGGCGGGCGGTTTTATGACCGGCAAGTTCCGCCGTGACAATCTGGACACCTTTACCAGTTATTGGGATACCAACCCGATTGGCGCGTATGCTTCTGAAAGCAATTTCCAGCGGCTCGACCGCGTGCTGGAGCTTGCCGCTGACAAGGAGGCCTCGCCGGCGCAGATCGCGGTGGCCTATGTGCTGGGCAACAGTCCCCGCTGTCATGCCATCGTCGCCAACTGGGAGATCGAGCAGATCGCAGAGAACGCCAAAGCCGTCGATATCAAGCTCAACGCCGCCGAAATCGCATGGCTGGAAATGAAAATTGAGGAGAAGCCGATATGACCGATGCGATCCGATGGGGCATCATAGGCCTGGGCAGCATTTCGCGCAAGTTCGCGGTCGGGCTGCGGGCGGCGGCGGATGCCGAATGCTATGCGGTGGCGTCGCGGTCACAGCAAAAGGCGGATGCCTTCGGCGAGGAGTTTGGCGCCGTCAAACGCTACGGCAGCTATGCCGCGCTGGCCGATGACCCGGATGTCGATGTCGTCTACATTGGCACGCCGCATACCTTCCACAAGTCGAATGCCCTGCTGTGCTTGAACGGCGGCAAGCATGTCCTGTGCGAAAAGCCCTTTGCCGTCAATCGGGGCGAGGCCGAGGAGATGGCCGCGCTGGCGCGGGAAAAGAATCTGTTCCTGATGGACGCCATGTGGACGCGCTGTTTTCCGGCGATGGTCAAGCTGCGCCAGTTGCTGGCGGAAAAAGCTGTTGGCGATGTCATGCTGGTTCAGGTGGATTTTGGCTTCCGCATGGGACAGGTGTTGCCGGCGCATCGCCTGTTCAATCCGCAGCTGGCTGGCGGCGCTTTGCTGGATGTCGGCATTTACTGCCTGTATCTGGCTTCGATGGTTTATGGCCGCCAGCCGACCGATATTATTTCGCAGTGTACTATCGGCTCGACTGGCGTCGACGAGCTTTCGGTGTCGGTCTTCAAATACAGCGATGAGGAGATGGCGACCATTACCACCGCCATTCGGATGAATACGCCCCATGAAGCGCGCATCATCGGCGCTAAGGGATTCATCTCGATTCCGGACTGGTGGCATCCAACCGAGATGACTCTGCAAATAAGCGGACAGGAAGCCGAGACGCTCGACTTCGCGCTGGAGGGCAATGGCTATAATTATGAGGCCGTGGAGGTCGGGCGCTGCATTCGGGCTGGCTTGACCGAAAGCGCGGTGGCGCCCCTGGATGAAACCCTGGCGATTATGGGGACGATGGACCGCATTCGCCAGCAGTGGGGTTTGCGCTATCCGTCGGAACGCTAGCCGCGGCCATCGGCGGCCGCCTTTTGCCGCGATTTTATGCCGCGCGCGGCGGGTGTTTTGACAGGGCGGGGGATATGCTTTATAGTCAAATAGATGAGAGTCGGTCTAATTTGACGGAGAGGAAATGGAACCGAATCGGGAAATCAAAAACATGATGGCGGTCATGGCGCTGGTGGCGGCGATGGCATTTGGCGTCAATGCGCTGGTCGTCCCCGGCGCTGACCACAGTTTCATCGCCTGGGCCTTGGGCTTGTTCATAGCGGCGGCCTTGCTCTGGCTTTGGATGCGCCGCGATGCGCTGGCAGAGAAACACAGTCAAGCGATGAAAGCGGCCGAAGAAGCCGCCAGCCAAGCCGAAGCGCTGGCGAAACAGGCGCGGGATCAAACCGAAGCTGAACCTGGCGCCGATGAGCCGGACGACTTGAGTCGAATCGTCGGCGTCGGCCCGGTTTATCAGCAGCTTTTGAAGGATGCCGGGCTGGAGACCTTTGCCGACATCGCCGGCAAGTCGCTGGACGAGTTGGAAGCGATTGTCAAGGCGGCTGGCCGGGCGCGGCCGGCAAGCATCGAGACATGGGCCGAGCAGGCGGCCTACGCGGCGAAAGGGGATTGGGAGGGGTTGCAAACCTTTCAGGATTCACTGGACAGCGGCCGGCGGCCATAAGCCCTCTCGACGCTGCGAGTTCAAGGACAGCGCATGCTTTCAGCAGCCCATATCATTCGGCGGCGGCGCGCGCGCAAAGCCCGACAAGATGCGCGGCGGCGGCGCGGCGGCATCTGGACTTTGGTGATTGCCATTATCCTGTTTGCGCTTGTCATCGCGCCGCTGGCGGCGACTCTCGGTTTGGCCGCCTGGCTGTATGCACAGGCCGCCAGCCATTTGCCGACGCCGACGGAAACGCTCTATTTGGATCCGCTTATCGGCGTGACGCGGCTGACCGACCGAAGCGGCAGTACCCTGATCTATGCAATAGAAGACCCGCTTGGCAGTCAGCGGCGCTGGCTGGAGCTTGCGGATTTGCCCCCCTATGTCATCGATGCCGCGCTGCTGGCCGAAGACCATGACTACCTTGAGACGGCCAATTTTGATGCCGTGCATACCTTGAGCCAGCTTTGGCGCTATATTCTGGGCATTCCCTTTGAACTGGACGACAGCATCACCGACCGGCTGGTGCGGAATGCCGCGCTGCCACTGGCGCGGCGGAGCGGCCTGGACGAAAGCCTGCTGGCAATCGTCCTAACAGCCGAAAGCGAACGGCTGCTGTCGGCCGAAGCGCTGCTGGAATGGCACCTCAATACGAATGATTATGGCAGTGATGCCTATGGCCTGGAGGCGGCCGCCCAGGTGTATCTGGGCAAATCGGCCCAAGTCTTGAGCCTCGATGAAGCCGCGCTCCTGGCGGCGATTGCGCCAAACCCGCATCTGAATCCATTGGACAATGAACTGGCTGCCCGCGAAGAGCAGGCGGATCTCCTGCTGAATATGTTCAGCCGCGGCTTGATTGACCAGCCGCAGTTTGAGCAGGCATCGGCTGTGATGACAGACATAGAGGACGATTTCATCCAGCGGCCGGTCATCGCCCCAGCTTTTGCGATGTATGCGCGGCGGCAGGCAGAGGATATCCTCAATAACAAAGGGCTGGACGGCGCGCGGCTGGTAGCGCGCGGCGCGTTGGAAATCACCACCACGCTTGACCTTGACCTGTATTTTCAGTCGGAATGCGTTATCCGCGCGCATTTTGACCGCTTGAATGGCGGGTCGGGGGATGTTCTGGCTTTGGATGATTCACCCTGCGCCGCCGGTCTCGCGCCGCCCCTTGCTGTCGATGCCTCCTTTGCGCCTGATGCTGGCGCGCTGGTGATGATGGATGTCGGCAGCGGCGAAATTCTGAGTCTGGTCGGCGATGCTGTCACAGCGGCGCATCAGCCCGCGGTGACGCTGCGCCCCTTTGTGTATATGGAAGGGTTTCTGCGCCGTTTGTTCACGCCAGCCTCGATGGTCTATGATATTCCCCGCGCCTTCCCTGGGCCTGCGGATGGCTTGATTTATACGCCGGTCAACTCCGATGGCCGCTTTCGCGGGCCGCTGAATCTGCGCGATGCCATGGCCGCCGGGCTGCTGCCGCCGGCGGTTCAGGCGGCCAATCGCCGCGGTATAGCGCCGATCATTCGCACTGCCCATCAAATCGGCTTGAACAGCCTGGATGAAAACCGATACGGTCTGGATATTTTGGCGCGCGGCGGCGAGGTGTCGGTGCTGGATATGACCTATGCCTACAGCGTGTTCGCCGGCATGGGCATGATGCGCGGCGTCGCCGTCGAGCCGATTGCGCGCGGCTACCGCGGGCGCGATCCAGTGGCTGTGCTGCGGATCGCAGATGCGGATGGACAGGTTTTGTGGGCATACGACAACGTCCGACAGTCCAGCCAAACGGTCATCCTTGAACCGAGTCTGGCCTATCTGGTGAATGACATTCTGGCGGATCATGACGCCCGGCAGCGGGTTTTGGGCGGCGATGGCCAAATTCTGCGATTGTCCCGCCCGGCGGCGGTTGTCCATGGTTTAAGCGCCGATAAGCGCGGCAGCTGGACGATTGGATATACGCCGCATATCATTTTGGGCGTGCATCTGGGGCGCGGCGATGACAGCGGCATGAGCATTGACGGCGAGCGGCAGGGGTCGGCGCCGATATGGCGCGCGCTGATGAATGATGTCCATCAGCGCAAGGGACTGCCGCCCGAAAACTGGCGGCGCCCGCCCGATATCGAAGAATATCTGGTTTGCGATATTTCTGGGCTTGTCCCCGCCGATGCGGATGCCTGCCCGACGCGCCGCGAAATCGTCCCCGCCGGGACGCCGCTGCAAACCGACACCTATTGGCAAACTTACGAAATCAACACCCAAACCGGACAGCTGGCGACTGCGAACACCCCGGCCGATTTGCGGACGGAAAAGGTCTATTTTGCGCCGCCGGATGACGCGCTGGAATGGTGGACGGAGAACGGCTATCCCCTGCCGCCAAGTCAATATGGCACGGTGAGCCGTCCAGCCGGCGTCAAGGCGGCGCAGATCACCCGCCCGGCGGATTTCGCTTATGTCGGCGGCGTGGTCGATGTTCGCGGCCGCATCAACGGGCGCCCGGCCGCTGATGTTCAGCTTGCCTATGGGCAGGGCGTGAACCCGCGTGAATGGGCCGACATTGACCTGCGGCCGGCCGATGACGGCAGCGGCGCGGTTTCGGGGCGCTGGGATACGGCGGCCTTAAGCGGAGTCTATACCCTGAAACTGACGGCGATCTTTGATGATGGCAGCAGCGATGTGGATACCAGGCTGGTCACATTGGACAACACCGCGCCGTCGATTGAGATACGAACCAGCGATGCCGTCGAGGCCATCAAGTACCCGGCGCAGACTGTGGTATCTTTGGTGGCTGATGCCAGTGACAACCTGACCATTGCGCGCGTTGAATTTTATCATAATGACGAGCTTCTGGGCATTGACCGCGAATGGCCCTACGGCTTTGAATATGACATCGCCGGCGTCGGCGCCGAGGTCTTTCGCGCGCGGGTCTTTGACCAGGTGGGCAACAGCGCCGCTTCAGATATTACAGTGCAGATTGTCCGCAGTCCCTAGCCCCCCGATGCCGATATGATGACCTTTAAGCGAAGCTCCATTCTCTCTTGGCTTGCCGCCGCGCTTGCCCTTGCGCCGACCGCGCTGTTTGCCTATTTGGGACAGTTCAGCCGCATGATGTCCGATGACTACTGCCAGATTGCGCTGGGCAAGGAAATGGGCGCCTGGGACTATATGATTCACAAGCTCAATACCTGGTCCGGGGGCTATGCCAACTGGTTCTTCAAGGGAGCGATTGCGCCGCTCGACACCTTGATTCCCCAGATGATGCCGGCGCTGATTGCCGCGCTGTGGCTGGCCGGCCTGTCTTGGCTGGTTTTTCAGCGCCTTGCCGGTTTGCAAACAGACAAGCCGCGCCGCGCGGTTTCTGCGGCGATTGCCGCGCTGATTGTCGCCGCCAGCGTCAATGCCTTTTATTCGCCGCAGTCGTTTTACTGGTATGCCGCCAGCACGCATTACACCCTGCCGCTGGCTTTGCTGACGGGGTACATGGCGCTGGCGTTTTGGCTGACCAAGCGGACTCGGCTGCCGATATGGGGACTCGCCGCTGGCGGACTGCTTTGTTTCATCAGCGCCGGGGCATCCGAAATTTTTATCGTCTTCCAGCTGACCTTTCTCGCGCTTTGCCTGCTGGCGATTTTTGCCTTCTTGCGGGATTCTGTCCGCCGCTCGCACGCGCTGATTTTTGGGATTGGCTGGCTGGCGACGCTCATTGGCCTGGCGATCCAGTTAAGCGCGCCTGGCATTGCCCGCCGCGCCGCAGTCGATGCCGAGCAGCTGGGGCAGCCGATTCGATCCATACCGACCCTGGCGGCCGAAACCCTGCGCTTGACATTTGAAACCATCGGACATCCGCCAGTTTTTGCTGGCTTTGTCATGCTCATGGCAGTCGGCTTGCTGGTCATGCTGGCCAATGACAAACTCCAGGCAGCGCCTAAAGCGGCGAAACCCGTCCGACTTGCCTTGCCGCCGCTGTGGCTTGGCTTGATTTTTCAACTGCTTTACCTGCCGCTGCTGTGGGGACACGCCAGCGATCAGCCGCAGTTTTTTGGGCGTTTCAGCGGCGGCTATATGATAGTTGTCGGCCTTCATTTTGTCTTCATTATCGGCTTTCCGCTCCTGCTTTGGCAGCGCGGCCGCATCCAGACACAGCTGCAAAGACGCGAGCGCGGCTTGCCCTTCTTTGTCAGCGCGCTGCTGATAATCGCCCTTCTGCTGTTTGCATTTACACAGTTCAGAAGCATTCACTACCGCGCGGCGACTTATCTGTTCACCAGTTCGCTGATGTTCATGGTTATATTGTTCTGGCAGCTGTCGTCCCTGTCGGCGGCGGCGCGGCGATTCAGTTCGCTGGCGGTTTTTGCGTATGCGGCGGCTGTGATTTGCATGGCGGCGATGATCGGCGCGGCGCTCTTCGGGCGCGGCTTTGTGGATGGGCGTATTCTGGCGCCGGGCGCCGGTCTGCTGGCGCTGTCGGGTTTGTTTTGGGGCGTCTGTCTCGGATATTTAATCAAAAATATCCCGCCGTCTCAAGCCAGCCAAAGCTGGATCAGGCTGCTCAAATCGGCAGGCCTGGCTCTTGTGCTGGTCATTGGCATCGGCATCGCGCGCGGTCAGGCGGCGCGGCTGCCGGCTTTGCAGCGTTATGCCCAAGAGTGGGATGCCCGCCATCAGCAAATCATCGCCATGCGCGGCAGCGGGCAGAAGACCATTGAAGCCGCGCCCTTGACTTGGGACCTGGCTGATGACATCCGCATCACAACGCTGGCGAATGACCCGGCGAATCGCTGCGCCCGCCTTTATTATGATGTGGATGCGATTGTGGTGACGGATGGGTGAAAGGGAATGCCGCCGTTGATTTTGCAGGCCAACCCTGCCAAACAGCCGATATTTTGGTATCATCCATAGCGATGTTACGCTGGCGTAAATGCGGAAATGCTGATGGGCGATCATCTTGCCGAGCGATTTGAATCGATTTACAGCCGCGCGGTCAACAGCTGGCTGCTGCCGATAGGGATTGTCTTTGTCGTCTTTGCCAGCGCGGTTCTGCTGCTTGATGATTTTCCGATACAAGCTGATGGCCTGCTCTCGATTAACACCGCCGGCTATGATGATGAAAGCCCCGATGCCCTGCTTGTTTTTGGCCGCCTGATTAGCAAAAGCCAGCAGCATGTTCCCGGCTATTTTCTGGCGCTGTTTGCCTGGGGGAATGCGGCTGGCTGGTCGCCGCTGGTTTTGCGGCTGCTGACGGTGTTCTTTGGCATCCTTAGCCTGGCGCTGATGTATCGGCTGGGGCGCGATTTGATATCAAAAGAAGCTGGCCTCTTTGCCCTGGCGATGCTGGCTTCTTTGACCTTTTACAATATCTGGTATCTGCCGATTCGGATGTACACCATGTTTGTCGCCGCCGAACTGCTGCTGCTTTGGGTCTACTTTCGCACGCTCCAGCGCCAAGAGGTCAGGCGGCGCGATTATGTCCGACTGTTTTTGGCGGGACTTTTCTTTGTTACGTCGCATACCTTCAGCCTGACGGTTTTGGCCGGGCTGGGCTTGTATCATCTGCTGTTCGCGGCGAGAACGCGCCGCTGGTATCGCATGACGGCGGCGGGGCT
This sequence comes from Phototrophicaceae bacterium, assembly GCA_965243515.1. Classification (GTDB taxonomy): domain Bacteria; phylum Chloroflexota; class Anaerolineae; order Aggregatilineales; family Phototrophicaceae; genus UBA6055. The sequence continues at coordinate 786,074 of OZ251572.1, forward strand.
GCTGGTAGCGCTGATTATGCTGCCCTGGTTCGCGATTTTATTTCAGGGCGCGGAGTATTATGCCAGCAATCCCGACCGCACCTATGGCTCGCTGAATCCGCTTGAAATGACCGTCAACATTTTCAGCTTGGGGATGAATGCCAACCTGTTATTCGCCGCGCTGCTCCTGCTTGCGGTCAAGCAGGCCCTGGACCGCGACCGACTCGCCATCGCCTTTTGGGTGATTTTCATCATCGCCACCGTCATGTATGCGCTTGTCAATTTGGTCGTGCAGGTGGCTGACCCGACGCGGTTTCGCTATTTCGTTCCTCTGTTTCCCCTGATGATTCTGCTGATGGTCAAGGGGCTGGCGCGGCTGCAACGGTGGAAGCTCCTTACTGTGTGCATTCTGCTGTTCTGGATCGCCGGCGGCCTGCTGTATCATCGGCGGGCGGGGCCTGATTTTTATGTGCGGTCTTATGACACCATTCCGATTCATCTCATTGAGCGTCACTTGCGGGACGATTTCCGGGCGGGCGATGTGGTGACCGGCTGGACGGATGGTCTGAACTTTGACTTTCGCTCTGATTTTTATGGGAGCATTGTCGATTTTTATTTCGCCGAGCATGATGATGTGAAAATCGCTGTTCATCACGTCTATCAACTCAAAGATATGGCGGATGATGAAATCGCGGCGCTGATTTTGGACAGCGTTTATGACCGCGGGCGCGTCTGGCTGGCCTATGAGCTTGATAAAACCGGCAAGTATGACCCGATTTATCATCGGGTATTGCAAACGCATTATCAGCGCTGCCTTATCGACGAGGGAGCGCCGAATGTGACCCTTGAGCTATATCAAGAAAACTGCGGCTGATTGGACGGAAATATAAGAAACGCGTTTTATTTTTGGCAAACTCCTGTTATCTTTGCTAAATCTATTGACTGTGGCAGTGATTTATGCTAGATTGCGCTTGTCATATTTGGCGCTCGATGCCATTGAGCGCTAAAAGCTGGCAGACGTTACTCACTTAATGTATTCGTAGTTCAAGAGGGGATAGAGACAATGACTGTGAACATTCGCCCGCTTGGTGACCGCGTGCTGGTTGAACCGGTCGAATCGGAAGAGACATTCGCCGGCGGCGCTTTTATACTGCCGGAAACCGCCAAGGAGAAACCCCAGCAGGGTTTGATCCGCGCCGCTGGTCCTGGCAAGTATGATGAAGAGGGCGACAAGCGCATCCCGATGGATGTCAAAGAGGGCGACCGCGTTCTCTTCGCCAAGTACGCCGGTACTGAAGTCAAGCTGGATGGCATCAAGATGCTCATCATGAAAGAATCCGACATCCTTGGCATTGTCGAAGTCTAATCGCAGACTTGGGCAGCGCTGGGATTTTCGTTTTACCTATACCAAGCAGAGACATTTCCGGAGGAATCCATGGCAAAGCAACTCGTGTTTAAGGAAGATGCGCGGCGCAAGCTGCAGGCTGGCGTGGATAAAGTCGCCAACGCAGTCAGCACCACCTTGGGCCCCAAGGGGCGCAATGTCGCGCTGGACAAGAAGTTCGGCGCGCCAACCGTTACCCATGACGGCGTCACCGTCGCCAAAGAGATCGAGCTTGAAGATCCGTATGAAAACATGGGCGCCCAGCTTCTTAAAGAAGCCGCGACCAAGACCAACGACATCGCTGGCGACGGCACGACGACCGCTACTGTGCTGGCGCAGGCTATCGTGAACGAAGGGCTGAAGAATGTCGCCGCCGGCGCCAATCCGATGCTCCTGAAGCGCGGCATCATCCATGCGGCTGACGTCGTCGCCCGCAACATCCTCGACCAGTCGACCCCGATTGAAACCAGAGAAGAGATCGCCAATGTCGCCAGCGTTTCGGCGCAGGACAGCGAAATCGGCGATCTGATCGCCGAGGTGATGGACAAGGTTGGCAAGGACGGCGTGGTGACTGTCGAAGAGAGCCGCGGCTTGGAATTTGAAACGGAATATGTCGAGGGCATGCAGTTTGACCGCGGTTACATCAGCCCGTACTTCGTCACCAACAGCGAAAGCATGGAAGCTGACATTGAGGAGCCTTATATCCTCATCCACGACAAAAAGGTCAGCGCCGCCCAGGACATTATTCCGATTCTGGAGAAGCTGCATCAGATTGGCAAGCGCGAACTGGTCATCATTGCCGAAGATGTTGACGGCGAGGCTTTGGCGACGATGGTTGTCAACAAGCTGCGCGGCGCTATCAATGTGCTGGCCGTCAAGGCGCCTGGCTTTGGCGACCGCCGCAAGGCCATGCTGCGCGACATCGCCGTTCTGACCGGCGGCACGGTCATCAGTGAAGAAACCGGGCGCAAACTCGACAGCGTCGCCATTCAGGATTTGGGGCGGGCCGCCAAAGTTGTCAGCACCAAAGACGACACCGTGGTTGTTGATGGGGCCGGTGAACAGAGCGCCATCACTGGCCGCATTGAGGAAATTCGCCGCGAAATCGACAACAGCACCAGCGATTATGACCGCGAAAAGCTGCAGGAGCGTCTGGCGAAACTTAGCGGCGGCGTAGCTGTGATTCGCGTCGGCGCGGCCACCGAGACCGAACTGAAGGAGAAGAAGCACCGCGTCGAAGATGCCCTTAGCGCCACTCGGGCGGCGGTTGAGGAAGGCATCGTCCCTGGCGGCGGTGTTGCTTTGATCAACGCCGTTAGCTCACTTGACGATGTGAGCCTTGATGTGACCGACGAGAATACCGGGATTACCATCATGCGCCGCGCTTTGGAGATGCCGATGCGTAAAATCGCCGCCAACGCTGGCGAAGATGGCGCTGTCATTATCCAAAATGTACGCCGCGCGCAAGACGATGGCGCTAATCATCGCATTGGTTTCAATGTGATGACCGGCGAATACGGCGACATGATTGAAGCCGGCATTCCCGACCCAGCCAAAGTCACCCGCGGCGCCATTGAAAACTCGGCTTCAATTGCGGCTATGATCCTGACGACCGAAGCTCTCATCACCGATGTTCCCGAAGAAACTCCGCCGCCGATGCCCGGCGGTGGCATGGACGGCATGGGTGGCATGGGCGGCATGATGTAAGTCGGCTTTTGCCAAGCCATCAAACCCAATTTCGCAAGGGGACTGTCAGCGGGCAGTCCTCTTTTGATTTGCCTTTTGCCATTTTTGCGGTACACTGTCTGCACACTTGAAAGGAGCATAATATGCAGCAAGAAGTGCAGCAGCTTCGCCTTGAGCATGTTGAGCGGATGATAGGCATTCTGGTTGAAGGGCAGGCGGCAACCTTGAAAACCATGCAGCAAAACGCCAATCAGCTGGATGAACTTTCTAATCAAGTAGATGCGCTTTCCGGGCAGGTGGCGGAGAACACCAAACGGCTGGGGCAGGTTTCCGAGCAGGTGGCGGAGAACACCAAACGGCTGGACAAGCTGGAGAGATACATGGTTCAGATTTTGGATGATCTCGCGATCATCAAGGAGAAATTGGCCCCGCCCAGAATGGGATTTGCGGCGCCGTCTGACGACTAGATTCAGGCCTGGCGGCTAACTGCCGGGATGTCTGCTTTCTATGATTCGATCCACTTTGTAGTATGTCGGCGGGCAATTGGGCCAGCTTATCCCTGATGCTCCGACATATTTCGGCAGGCTGAATGCGCCGATATAGATGAAGAGCAGGGCCGGCGCCAGACAGACCACTGCCAGAAGCCATTGTATCGGGCGTCTTATTTCAGCAGTGTCCTCTGATTGTCCCAGGCTGGCCTGCGGTGTCACACCCGCGCTTCCAGTTCATCGGCGATTTCGTCGTCTTCGACGCTGCTCATGGCAAGCTGGTCGCGTTTGTCGACGTCGGCGCGGACGACGCTCGCCAATCCAAAATCGCCGGAGAGGATGCCATCCGACAGACGGTCCTCTATTTCGTTTTGGATCAGGCGGCGCAGAGGCCGGGCGCCAAATTCGGGGTTGTAGCCGTTTGCCGCCAGCCACTCGATGGCGGCGTCGCTGGCTTCGAGTGTCATGGCATGCTCCAGCAGGCGCTCGCGGACTTTGTTCAGTTCCAGTTCGACAATCTGTTTGATTTCGCCGCGGGTCAGCGAGCGGAAGATGATGCTGGCGTCAACGCGGTTCAAAAACTCGGGACGGAACATGCGCTGAAGCTGGTCGGTGACATTTCTGGACATATCCTGATAGGTCTCTTCATCGAGCTTGTCATGGTCAAGCGGGATATTAAAACCCAGCCCAGAGTTCGGCTTGATCATGTCGGCGCCGACATTGCTGGTCATCACAATCATCGCATTGCGGAAGTCGACTCGGCGCCCGCGGGCGTCGGTCAAGGTGCCTTCTTCCATCACCTGAAGCAGCATATTAAAGGCTTCGGGATGCGCTTTTTCGACTTCATCAAAGACGATGATGCTATAGGGACGGCGGCGCACCGCTTCGGTCAGCTGGCCGGCGTCTTCATAGCCGACATATCCTGGCGGCGCGCCGACCAAACGCGCGACCGAATGCCGTTCCATAAATTCGCTCATATCAAGCTGAATCAAGGCGTCTTCGCTGCCAAACAGAAATTCCGCCAGCGCTTTGGTCAGTTCGGTCTTGCCGACGCCGGTCGGGCCCAAGAACATAAATGAGCCAATCGGGCGGCGGGGGTCTTTGAGGCCGGCGCGGGCGCGGCGCACCGCCTTGCTAATGGAAACAATCGCATCATGCTGCCCAACGATGCGCTCGTGCAGCTTTTCTTCCATCTCCATCAGCCGCTCGCTTTCTTCATTGGCGATGCGGGTCACTGGAATGCCGGTCCACATCGCCGCCACTTCGGAGATGTCTTCGCCGACCAAGCGGGGCTGTCCGGTTTCTTCGTTCCAGTTGATGCGAATATCCGCCAAGGTGGCATCCAGCGATTTCTGCCGCCGCTTGAGTGTTTTCACTTCTTTGTTTTCGCCGGCGACCTCCGCCAGTTCAATTTCGTCGCGCAGGACTTCAAGCTCATCCATCACCCGGCGGACTGTCGCCGCTTCGGGGCTTTTGTACATTCGCAGACGCGCCGCCGCTTCGTCGATCAGGTCAATGGCTTTATCGGGCAGGAAGCGGTCGGGGATGTAGCGGGCTGAAAGGCTGGCGGCTGTTTCGATGGCGTCGTCGGTGATTTCGACATTGTGATGGTCTTGGTAGGGGAATTTGATGCCTTGCAGAATTTCAATAGTCTCTTCAATCGTGGGTTCATCAACCTGTATCTGCTGGAAACGGCGTTCAAGGGCGGCGTCGCTTTCGATATGCTTGCGATATTCATCGAGGGTTGTCGCGCCAATACACTGCAATTCGCCCCGCGCCAGCGCCGGCTTGAGGATATTGGCGGCGTCGACGCTGCTGCCGGCGGATCCGGCGCCGACCAGCATGTGAACTTCGTCGATGAACAGGATGGTATCGGATGCTTTGAGTTCTTCGATGACCCGTTTGAGACGCTCCTCAAATTGGCCGCGGTACATCGTGCCGGCGACCAGCGACCCGACATCCAGCTGCAAAACGCGTTTATTGAGCAGGGGTTTGGGTGTATCGCCCTCGATGATGCGCTGCGCCAGCCCTTCGACAATGGCTGTTTTGCCGACGCCAGGCTCGCCGATGAGGGCTGGATTGTTTTTGCGGCGGCGGCTAAGCACCTGAATCACCCGTTCGATTTCCATTTCGCGCCCGACCACTGGATCCAGCTTGCCATCTTGCGCCAGGGTCGTCAGGTCGGTTGCCAGTTGGTCGACTAGGGGCGTGCTGTCCTTGCGCGAGCCTTTGCTGTGCGGGCGATTATGTGTTCTTTGCGACGACTGCACCGGGCTTTCCTGCAAAACTTTGCGGGTTTGGCGGCGAACCTCATCGGGGCTGACCCCCAGCCGCCGCAGCACATCCAGCGCGATGCCTTCCTGCTGACGAACCAAGCCCAAGAGCAGATGCTCGGTGCCGATATAGTGATGCCCCATCCGGCGCGCCTCATCGACGGCCAGTTCCAGCACCTTCTTAGTGCCGGGCGACAAATCAAGCGGGGAAGAATGACTGATCCGGTGTTCCGAAGTCGATAGACGCGTGACCAGTTCTTCCACCCGGCGCAGGTCCAGCCCCAAATCGCGCAGCACGCGGCCAGCGACGCCGCCTTCCTCGCGCATTAAGCCAAGCAGCAGATGTTCAGTGCCAATCTGGTGATGCTGCAAACGTTCGGCCTCTTCCTGCGCCAGGCTCAACACGCGCCGCGCCCGCTGGGTAAAACGTTCCATTTTGTTCGGCACGGTAACTACCTCCAAATCAACAGCCCAAACGGGCGTTTCCGACATTCATCACAGCAGTCATTATACCAGCAGTCCGCCTGTCTGGCAGTGTCAATACTTTGTTAGAAAGTACCGCTCGGCGGGAGAAAAAGATCGCCTGCCTGTTTATATGCTAATGGAGGCGCGGAAAATAATCAACTCGCAACTATTCGCCGGAAACAAAAAAGACACCCGCGCGGGTGTCTCTCCTGATTTTCGCATGGGTGTTTGTGGCTTAGTCCGCGTTCGGCAGTTCGGCCGCGGCGTCATCCGACACAGCTTCGGCGGCCGGCTCCGACGGCAGCGCCGCCGATTCCTGAATCGCCATTTCCCAGTCCAGGTCAAGATATTCAGTCGAGTTCACCGATTTTAGGCTCAAGCCGAGCCGCCGTTCCTTGAGGTCAATTTTGACGATCCGCAAGACCAACTCTTCGCCGCGTTTGACCACTTCGCGCGGGTGGCTGACCCGTTCGCTGGACAGTTCCGAGATATGGATCAAGCCTTCAACGGCATCGTTATCCACCAGGCGGGCAAAGGCGCCAAACTTGGTGAGCTTGGTCACGCGGCCGCGCACCAGCTGGCCGCGGCGCATGGACGCAGCGACTTCGTCCCAAGGGTCGCGCAGGATGCGCCGACGGCTTAGCCCGATGCGCCGAGCTTTGGGATTAATGTCGATGACCTGGACTTCAACTTTGTCGCCAACGGCAACCGCCTGGCGCGGGTGGGTGATATGCCCCCAAGCCAATTCGGTCAGATGCACCAGCCCTTCGGCGCCGCCAATATCGACAAAGACGCCAAAGTTTTCCAGGCTGACCACCCGGCCGGTGCGGATTTCGCCCAAGGTCAGTTCTTCAATTAAAGCCTCTTTGCGGCGGCGGCGAACGTCGCGCATAGCCACCCGCTCCGATAAAATCAGGCGATTGCGGCGGCGGTTGACTTCCATTACTTTGACGCCAATCGGCTGATTGATCATCGGGCTGTAGCGCTCTTCGGGCGTATCGCCGGTCATGCTCTGCACCCGCTCATCCGCCAGCTGGCTTTGGGGGACAAACCCGCGCAAGCGGCCAAAGCGCACAATCAGCCCGCCTTTGTTGTAACCGCCGATCAGGGCATCGTACAGATTTTTGGATTTGGCGAATTCCTCGGCCTTGCGCCAGTCAAGCTCTTCCAGGGCATGGTTAATCGAGAGGACAATCTGGCCGCGGTGATTGCGCGGATTGACCACATACACATCCACCTCGGCGCCGTCTGTCAGCGATTCGAGCATCTTGCGCGTCATCAATTCCAGCTCGCGCCCCGGCACGACGCCCTCATCGCCATCGCCAAGGTCAACATAGACGGCTGTTGGCATCGTTCGGGCAATCACGCCATGATAGATTTGCCCGCGTTTGTACTTGAGTTTTTCTTTTTGGCGGCTTGCGCGGTCTTCCCGATCATCGGCATCATTGGCCGATTCAGCCGCAGCGCTGGAATCTGCGGATTCTGCCGCCGTTTCGGGTTCGGCGGCTGGCTCTTGGACTGCCGCGGGTGCTTCGGCCGCGGTTTCAGTCGACTCGGCTATCGGGTCTGATTCGGGCTCGTCAAGGGCTGGCTCGGCGGCGGCTGGCTCTTGGACTGCCGCGGGCGCTTCGGCCGCGGTTTCAGTCGACTCGGCTATCGGGTCTGATTCGGGTTCGTCAAGGGCTGGCTCGGCGGCGGCGGGTTCTTGGACTGCCGCGGGTTCTTCGGCCGCTGTTTCAATCAGTTCGGCGGCCTCAGCCGATTCCGCACTCGGCAATTCGGCAGACGAAGCGTCCTCAAGCTGCTCTTCGTTCTTGCCTGGTTCTTCTGCGCTCATACCTGTATCCGTTTTCTGCTCACACGATGGCTAGCTTACCATTATAACCATAGCGCGTCTATCGTCAAAGGACAAATTGATAATTTGCAGAGATTGGGTCGCAGACGTTTCCCGCTCGCTTCAGATTTTGCCCGCTAATCATAATCTTCAAAGTCTTCCGGCCGATTCCTGGAAGCTGTCTGATAATCATCGCCGTTGGCCGGCGGCGGGAAGTCCGACAAATCGTAGCCATCGTCATAATACTCGCCGTCCTCATGGACTTCGTCGTAATAAGCCTCAAGGTCGGCATGGAAAGGATCGGATGTTTCGGCGAAATTGCTTTGCTGGTCGATGTGCCCGGTGAATTGAAGCTCGCCTTGGCGCTCGTCAATAACAATCAAGTCGCCGGCGTTGAAATCGCCCTTGAGAAGCTGGACGCTCAAGGGGTTTTCGATATGCCGCTGAATGGCGCGGCGCAGAGGGCGGGCGCCGTATTCCGGGTCGTATCCGTTCTTTGCCAGCCAATGCCGCGCTGGCTCGGTCAGATGAATCGCGATGCCTGATTCGTTCATGCGCTCGGCCAGACCGCGTATCTGCAAATCAACCATTTGCTCAACGGCTTTCAGTGTCAGCGGCTCAAAGATGATGATTTCGTCGATGCGGTTCAGAAATTCGGGGCGGAAGGTATCGCGCATTGATTTTTCGATCTTTTGATGGTCGGCGATGGCTTCTTCATCGTCGCGTATGAAGCCCAAGGCGCCGCCTTTCTTGGCAAATTCGGTGCCGAGGTTGCTGGTCATAATCAGCACGGTGTTGCGGAAATCGACGACATGCCCCTGGCCGTCGGTCATGCGTCCGTCTTCCAGGACTTGCAGCAAGGCGCTCCAGACATCGGGATGCGCTTTTTCGATCTCGTCGAACAGGATGACGCGGTAGGGGCGGCGGCGGACGGCTTCGGTCAGCTGACCGCCGGCTTCATAGCCGATATAGCCGGGCGGGGCGCCAAACAGACGGCTGACGGTGTGCTTTTCGCGGTATTCGCTCATGTCCACGCGCACCAGCGTATCTTCATCGTCGAACATGAATTCGGCCAGCGCTTTCGCCAGTTCGGTTTTGCCGACGCCGCTGGAGCCAAGGAAGATAAAGGAGCCAATCGGGCGCTTGGGGTCTTTTAGGCCGCTGCGGGCGCGGCGGATGGCATCGGAAAGCGCCGCTATCGCCTTGTCCTGGCCAATCACGCGCTCGCTGATGACCTCTTCCATGCGGAGCAGCTTCTCCGATTCGGTTTCGAGCATACTCTGCACTGGGATGCCGGTCCACTGCTCGACAACCTGGGCGATGTCATCGGCGGTCACCAGTTCGTCGAGTGTGTTTTCCTGCCGCCAGACATACCGCGCCTGATCGAATTCGGCTTCCAGCTGGATGCGCTGCATCTTGCAGTCGGCGGCGCGCTCATAATCGCGCGAGAGGCCGGCGGCCTGCTCTTCCATCGTCAGCTGTTCAATGATTTCGCGCATTTCTTTTAGGCGCGGCGGCATCGAAAACAGCGCCACCCGCAGCTTGGCGGCGGCTTCATCCAACAGATCAATGGCTTTGTCCGGCAGTTTGCGCTCGCTTAGATAACGCGCCGACAGGCGGGCGGCGGCTTCAATCGCGTCGTCGGCGATGGTCACGCTGTGATGGGCTTCGTAGCGGTCTCGGATGCCGTACAGCATCTCGATGGTGTCCTCGACTGTGGGCTCCTCGACAAAAATCGGCGCGAAACGCCGATCCAGGGCGCTGTCTTTTTCGACATGCTGTCGATATTCGTCCATTGTTGTCGCGCCAACGGTTTGCAGTTCACCGCGCGCCAGCGCCGGCTTCATCATGTTGCCGGCATCCAGCGCGCCGGAGGCGGCGCCGGCGCCCACGACCTGATGCAATTCGTCGATAAACAGGATGATTTCGCCGTCGGAACGCTGTATCTCGTCAATCGTGGCTTTCAGCCGCTCTTCAAACTCACCGCGGAAGCGGCTGCCGGCCAGCATCCCGCTCAAATCGAGGCTAAGGACGCGCTTGCCCAGCAGCAGATCAGGCACATCGGCGCTGGCGATTTTCTGCGCCAGGCCTTCGACAATGGCCGTTTTGCCGACTCCCGCTTCGCCGATAAGCACGGGATTGTTTTTGGTGCGGCGGCTCAAAATCTGGATGACGCGTAAAATCTCGCTGTCGCGCCCGATGACGGGGTCGAGTTTGCCTTCGTTCGCCATGCGGGTCAGGTCGCGGCTGTATTTTTCCAGGGTGCGGTAGCGGCTTTCCGCCTGCGGGTCGGTGACTCGCTGGCCGCCGCGAAGGTCTTTGACGGCGTCGGCGATTTGATCGCGGGTGATATTGTAATCGGCCATCATTTTGGAAACGGCGGTGCTGCGCTCGGCCAGCAGCGCCAGGAAGATATGCTCGGCGCTGATGTACTCGTCGCGCAGGCGGTTGGCTTCTTCATTGGCGCGGTCGATGATGCTCTTGAGGCGCGGGGTGATAAAGACTTGATTGGCGCCTTGGCCATAAATGGCCGCTGTGCGCGGGCTTTGCCGCAGGATGTCATCCACCCGCGAGCGCAGCGCCGGCACATCCACCGACAGCCGTTCCAGCATTTGCGGGACGACGCCGTCGGTCTGTTCCAGCAGCGCCAGCAGAATGTGTTCGGTATCGACTTGCGTATGCCCGTAACGCTGTAGAATCTCGTAGGCGCGGGCGGCGGCATCTTGGGCGCGTTCGGTGAATCGGTCAAATCTTAGCATGGGTCATTCCTTGGACTTCGGCGCGTATTTGCCTCATTGTACCCTGATTGCGGCTGTTTTTTGCAGTCCCCCTTTTCGCAGACAACAAGAAGGATAGCCGACGCTGCATTAGAATTGCATTGGCGCTGGCTGATTCAGATTCTTGCTGGTGAATGGCCGATGCAAAGAGCTACGGTTTCGGCGATTGATTCCAACTGCGGGGTAGCGAGTACACCGATTTTTCGAGTAAAACGCGCTTTCGATACAGATTTGATTTGAAACGCATTTGCTGCCGAGTCGAAAGTCAAGTTATTACCTCTATCTTTTGGTAGCTTGATCATCCAAAAGTAATGATTGGTCGTAAAGTGTTTCTGCCATTTTGTGACGGGTACAACAATATACAATTTCAAATTCCAATTTGCAGAGATATTCATAACAACCGCCGGGCGAGTTTTGTAGATTTCATCGCCAACCGCCGGATTGAAATTCACCAACCAGATTTCACCCCGTTGCGGTCTTGTAGATGTGTTAGATTGTCTCGCCATCAAAATAAATCCTCATCGCCAACGCCGAATGCCTCAAATATCTCGAACTCTTCATCGGCCGCCAAGGCAAATGCACGATCCATTACCGCGTTTCGCTGATCTTCGGACATCTTCAGCAAATCCCGCACTGTTAAATGTTCAGATTTTGTCTCGTCGACGGCATTGTCAAAGCATTCCACGCCTACCCGCGTTATGCGGTCAGGACTCATCAAGCCTTCGGCGACGGCACGCTGCGCCATCTGCCGCAGTCGCAGCGGCTCTTCATCGCCAAGATATTCGACTGGTTCTTTTTTGCGCCATCCCCGCGCCGATATTGTTTTGCAAAGCTCTGTGTAATGACCTTCGCTGATGATGCTGAGGTCTTTGGCGCGGCGGATCCAGGCGCTCATGCTCAAACCGTATTTTCGCTTGAGCATCTTCAATTCGTCCCAATCCAGTCGATGCCGCTTCTGACCTAGCTCATGGCGAGCGTGTTCGGCCGGCGCCAGCAAAGCGGCCGCAAAGCGATGCGCCAGTCTTTCCGCTTCTTTGTCGGAAACGGCGCGGGTGTCCATCACCAGATGACCTAGCTCATGCGCCAGGTTGAATCGCACGCGGTCGGCGCTTCGGCTAGTGTTGATGACAGTAACCGCTTGCCCATCACACCAGCCTGACAGGCCGTCAAATCCGCCGCGCTTGTCAGCCCAGCTAATGACGACCACGCCGCGGTCTTCAGCCATTTGAACGAGATTGTCCAGCGGCCGATTTCCCACATCCCATTGTTCGCGAAGCTGCCCGGCGGCCGCTTCCGCCTCGTCAGCCGCGCTGACCGCGACAGATGGCAAAGCGCATTCCAGCTTGGGATAGAGCAAACTCTTTAATTCAATTTGCAGTTCGGCAATGTCCCGCGCATAAGCCTTGACCGCTTTCTGTTCTTTCTGCGGCAGCTGACTGCGGCGGCGGAAAGCCTGCCATTCAATCGTCTTGGCGGGCTGGTGGGTGAAGTAGGCGCTGCGGACATCCAGTATCGCGCTGGCGAGCAGCAAAAACCGCGCCGGCGGCATACTCTTGCTGTTCTCGTACTTTGAAATCGCCGCTTTGGTGACGCGGTATCCCTGCTCTCCCAGTCGGTCGGCAAGCTGCTGCTGTGTCAATCCGGCCAACAGACGAGCCTGTTTGACTCTGACGCTAATCATCGCTGTCCTCCCTCTCTGTTTGTTGACAAGTTTAACATATCTCGCTAAAAAATCAACGATGAGAAATGATATTCAGCTTTGCAGAAGACCGCTGTAGACACTTTCCAGTTGAATGGCGATGGTATCCCAAGTGTAGTTCTTGGCGATCAGCTTATGGGCGGCTTTTCCCATCCGCGTCCGCCGGTCGCTGTCCACAAGCAGGAGACGGAGCTTGGCGGCAAACGCATCGACCGAGGCCGCGGCCACATAACCGGCGCCGACTGTTTCGACCTCGTTCATATTGCAGCCCGGCGACAAAATAACCGGCATCTCGGCCGCCATCGCCTCCAGCGCCGCCATCGACAAACCTTCGCCGACCGCCGGCAAGGCGAACACATCGCCGGCCGCCAAAGCCCGCCGCCGCTCCTCGCCGCTTAAATACCCGGCGATAACAATCCGCTTATCGCCCGCCGCCAAGGCCTGTATCGCCTTCATCATGCCTTCGTCGGGGCCGGCGATGAGCAGGCGCGAATCTTCAACATTGGCCTGCTGAAAGGCTTGTATCAGCACATCCAATCCCTTGCGCCGCTGTAGACGGCCCATGAACAGGACGGTTGGCATCTCCCCTAGGCCATAGCGGCGGCGGAAGTCATTGGCGTCGGGCAAGTCGGCAAAATGGCGCAGGTGAACGCCGTTGGGAATGACGCTGACTGTCGGCATCTGCGGCTGTCCCAGCGCTTGCCAGAGCGTTTTCGCATCATTGCGTTCGGCTTCGGTCAAGGCAATTACATGGTCGATCCGCCGCGCCACTCGGCCACTGAACAGCCGATCCCAGCCGATTTTCAGGCGACTGCGCCCGACGCCGAGCGCAAGCGTGCCGTGCGGCGAAAGGACAATCGGCTTGTTGAGGGTCCGCGCCAGCGGCATGGCCAGCAGATTCTCGGCGGTGCGGAACTCGTGGACATGCAGCAGATCGACGTTTGGCAAGATCGACGCGGCGGTTTTTTTCAGGCCGCGGGGCGTGGACAGGTTCAGCTTGCCGCGCAGCCAGGGCGCCGCATTCGGCCGCCGCAAAACCCGCACGCCGTCTATCCATTCGTCGGCCGCGCCGCCGTATCGCCTTTTTTGATCCAGGGCATCCGTGGTCAGCACGGCTGCCTGATGGCCGCGTTCGACCAGCGCGCCGGCCAGGCCCTCAACCGCCCGCGCCACGCCGCCAAAGGCATAGGCCGGCCGGTAGTAAGGGCTTAGGTGCAGGATACGCATCGGCTTTTACCCGTTCCATTCAACATCGCGCTTCCAGTGGCGCAGGACGACGGCGCCGCCGGGCATGGCCGAAACGAGCCGATAGAGGATGTCCCAGTCATGTTCGCCAAGCGCCGGCCCATATAAAACCGCGCTGATGTAGATACCCAGCCCCAGCGCCATCGCCGGTATAAAATGCAGACCGCGCAATGCCAGCATAACCAGGGCCGCCAGCGCGGCGATTCCCAGCAGAAGGCGGCCGCTGGCGGCGATTTTGCGCCATTGCCAGCCGACTGTGCGGAAGTTCCAAGCCAGCAGGCCAAGCATCAGCGCTTCGGCCATAATGGAGGCAATCGCCGCGCCGCGCGGGTCGCCCCAGCCGAAGAGCAGCATCGCGTTGAGCGCGATGTTGAACAGCAGACTGACGGCGCGGCACAGCAGCAGCCGCCGCTGCCGATTCTGGATCAGCATGGCTTTGCTGAAGACGTTGCCGATCATCGTCAGCATGGTGTACCAGATGAGCAGGCGCAGAATGCCGGCGGTGGGCGCAAAATCAAGTCCAAAGAGCGGCACGGTGATGTCATCGGCGAAAATGCTGATGGTCAGGGCCAGCGGCAGGGTCATGATGACCATGTACAGCGACAGCTTTTCAATCATCAGTCCAAACAGGGGATTTTTGCCGGACTCATAATAGCGCGACAGCATGGGATAGGCGGCCACCAATACCGTCGTGCTGAACAGCTCGATGATGCCGAAATGGATGACAAAAGCGACGGTGAGATAGCCAGCGCTTGCTTCGCCAAGGATGCCGGTGGTCATGAGCTTGTCGGTGTGCTGATAAGTCTGTGTCAGGAAAGCCGACAAAGCCAGGGGCGCGCTGTTGACCAGCAGCGGCATCCCGATGCTGCGGTCAAAGGGGAACTGCGGGCGCAGGCCATCCCGCCAGTTGAGCCAGACCAGCGCCGCCGAACGGACTAGGCCGGACGCAATCGCGGCGGCATACACTCCTAATAAACCCCAGCCCAGAGAGAGCGCCAGGAAGGCCAGGCTGATTCGCAGGATGATATGCGCCACTTCGACCAGGGAGGTTTTCAGCATGGCTTCGCGCGCCAGCAGGAGGTCGTGGCCCATATTGCCGAAGAGATCGACGAACAGGTTGATCCCCGCCAGCGCGGCAAAAACGCGCACTGTTTCGCTGTAGCCGACGGCAAAGCCATTCATGCCAACATAGGCCAGCAGCGCCAAAACCGTCTGCCAGACCATCATCGCCGACCAGTATTTGCCGGCTTGGGCTGGCGCGCGGGCGACGTCTCGAATGACAATCAAGCCCATGCTGAAGCTGGATATGGAAGCGGCAACCGCCATCAGCGCGCCGACGGCGCCGTAGACGCCATAATCAAAATCGCCCAGCAGCCGCACCAGAATCAGCTGCCAGATAAAAAGCAGTCCTTTGCTGATCACGCTGGCGATGATCAATATGCTCACATTGCGGGCGGCGCGTTTGGCGTCATTGCCGGAAAGCCTTGCGGGTTCGGTCATGGCGCTGGCTGTCTAGGGAACGGTAGCCAAAATGTAGCGCAAAGGATGCCGAAAACACAGGGGCAATGCCGCGCGCCCTGGTATATGATGATAGAAAATGCCGCGAGCTGGAAAACCGATGTTTGATTCGATGGATGCGGCGGTTCGCTATATTTTTCGGACGCGGCGCCGTCTGGATGCCGCGCCGCGCGGGCTGGATGAAGACACCCGCGATATTTCGCTGACCCGCCGGCTGCTGACTTATGCGGAACTGCCGGCGGCGGCGCGGGAATATGCGGTGGTGACCGGCAGCCGCGGCAAAGGCTCGGTCACCAGCATGATGGCGAAGCTGCTGCAAGCGCTGGGATACACGGTCGGCATGATGACCAGTCCGCATCTTGTGCATTGGAATGAGCGCATTCGCATCAACGGGCGCATGATTCCAAGCGGTGATTTTCTGCGCCATTTGTCGGCCTTGCGGCCGATGATTGATGCGATTGGCGCTGAACTGGGCGACCGGCAGTATCTAAGTCCGCAGGGGATATTCCTGGCGATTGCGCTGCGCTGGTTTGATGAAAATCAGGTGGATGCGGCGGCGCTGGAAGTCGGGCGGGGCGGGCGTTTTGATGATGTTTCGGCGGCGCCCAACTGGCTGGCGGTTTTTACGCCGATAATGCTGGAGCATACGGCGCTGCTGGGGGATGCGCTGGAGCGAATCGCCTGGCACAAGGCCGGCATCATCCCGCGCGGCGGGGCCGCTGTGAGTCTGCCGCAGGCGCCGTCGGTTATGGATGTCCTCCAGCGGGAAGCCGATCAACAGGCGGCCAGCCTCGTCTGTCTGGACGAGTCGAATATGGCGCGCTGGGCGGCCGACCGCCGCGGCGGGCAGCTGATTCAGCTTGAGCCGTATGGTGAATTGTTTTTGCCCTTGCTGGGCCGCTATCAAATCGAGAATGCGTCCTTGGCGATTCGGGCCGTTGAGATGCTTCAGGCGCGGCTGTCGCCCGCCCGCCCGCGGTCTGAAACATATATCCATGCGATTCATGCGGGACTGTCCAGGCTCAAGTGGCCCGGCCGCGCGCAGAAATTGCAGGATAATCCGGCGGTCTATGTCGATGGCGCGATTACCGTGCGTTCGGCTGAATCGTTTGTGGCCAGCGTGAAACCGCATCTTGCCCGGCCGGTGACGGCGATTGTCGGCATACCGCGCGACCGCGATTACGCTGGTGTCTATGCGGTCATGGCCAAGGTCAGCCAAGCTCTGGTCATTACCCAAACCGACATCAATCCCAATACCCGTTTTCCCAGTCCAGCCGCCGTCCGCGAGGCGGCCCGAGGGCTTGACATCGACTTGCATCATGCCGCAGATTTAACCCAAGCCCTGCGAATCGCCAGTGGCATCACCGGCGCCGACGGCGCTATTCTGCTGGCGGTGTCTCTAATGCTGGCTGGCGAATGTATGCTTATTTGGAATTTGGATACTTCAATCATTTGATTGACAAGGGGACGTCTTTTGGTTAGGCTTGCACAAAATAAACTGAACAAGGGCTTGGCGATGAAGCATCCGAAGCAAACAGCAGAGAGCATGGCGGCGCGGGTGATGCGCTTTGACGAACTCAAGCGCAAGGGCGTTCCGATTATGTTCATTGACAGCATGCTGCCCGGCCATCATCGGATGAATTATGCGGTGATTGGCGATACCGCCAGCGAAAACCCTGACTACACTGTTCAGCGGGCTATCACCGCGCCGCATCAGTATCAGATTGGCATGGCCTGGGCGCCGCCGGGCTGCGGGCCCGCCTGGCATACCCATGATTATGTCGAATCTTTTTTTATCCTACAGGGACCCTGGACGTTTTATTGGGGCAATGAGGATGACCCCGCAAAGGTCGAGGGCGAGTTTGTATTGGACGAATGGGATATGATTTCCCTGCCGCCCGGCATGTACCGCAGCTTTGAATACACTGGCGACCGAATTGGCTGGTTCTTTGCCGTTTTGGAATCGCACCAGGTTTATGAGGGCAAAGATCCGTATTGGTCGCCGCAGATCGAAGAGCAGGCCAAAGCCAATGGCTATGAGGCTGACGCCCGCGGCAAGATGGCGCATCCGCCCGATTATGAAGCGCAAAAGGCCGAGCAGAGCGACTATCTGCACAAGACATTCAGGGATTTGACGGGGGTTGACCTGTCGGATTTTCGGCCGCCAAAATAGCCGCGCGATGCGAAAATTTTAGAATAAGGCAGGGATATGATGAAAACCAGCGCTGAACGGATTTTGACTACTCATGTTGGCAGTTTGCCGCGGCCGCAGGCCGTCGTTGACCAGCTTTTCGCGCAAGATCAGGGCCGCGATTATGACGAAGCCGAATTTGACCGCGTGATGCGCCGCGCTGTGCGTGATGCGGCCGAAAAGCAGGCGCGGGCCGGCGTCGATGTGATTAGCGACGGCGAGATGAGCAAAATCAGCTACGCCACCTATATTCGGCATCGCCTGACCGGCTTTGAAATTGCCGAAGTCCCGCGGGCCACTCCGAAGGATTTGGATGATTTCCCGGCTTTCAAGCAGCGCTTGGCCGAGGCCGGCGGCACGCCTAAATATCATCGTCCAGTGGTGCGCGGCGCTATCAAAATCAAGGACTTGCGGCCGCTGGAAAAGGATATTGCCAATCTGCTGGCCGCCAAGGAGGCCGCCGGCGCCGCCGAAGCCTTTATGAATGCGGCCTCGCCGGGCGTGATCGCTGTTTTCCAGCCCAATGAATACTATCAGAATGACGAGGATTATCTGGGCGCCTTGGCCGCGGTGATGCAGGTCGAGTATGAAAAGATTACTGAAGCTGGTCTGCTGCTTCAGGTCGATTGTCCCGATTTGGCGATGGGTCGGCATATCCGTTTTCGCGATGATGATACGGCCACTTTCAAAAAGGCGGCGCGGGCGCAGGTGGAGGCCTTGAATGCCGCGCTGGAAAATGTGCCGGCCGACCGCGTGCGGATGCACCTGTGCTGGGGGAATTATGAGGGGCCTCATCATCACGATATCGATTTGCATGAGATTATTGACATTGTTCTGGCCGCCAAGCCGCAGGCGATTCAGTTTGAAGGCGCCAACCCGCGTCATCAGCATGAGTGGGCTGTCTGGGCTGATGCGAAGATCCCCGACGACAAAATCTTGATCCCGGGCGCGCTGGATACCACGACTAATTTTATCGAGCATCCTCATCTGGTGGCGGAACGGATTGAACGTTACAGCCGCATCGTCGGCCGCGAGCGGGTGATTGCCGGCACCGACTGCGGTTTTGGGACATTTGCCGGCTTTGGCGCCGTGCATCCCGATATTGCCTATGCCAAGCTGGAGTCCTTGGCCGAAGGCGCGCGGATCGCCAGCGCCAGGCTCTGGGGCTGAATCAGGATCATGAGGGAGTGAATGGGATGTCCCTGGCTAAAAATCAAATTCACCTTGGCGATGCCTTGGAACTGCTGGATGAAATCGAAAATGACTCGATTGATTTGATAATATGCGATGGCCCCTATGGTGTTACGCAGCACGAATGGGACAAAATAGACTGCATTCAGGATTATAATTTTGCGCTCATCCAACGTTTTTCTGACAAGCTGAAAGATGGCGGCGCTTTGTATTTGTTTGGCAAGCCCGATTGCATTGACTTCATTGATTATCGCCCCTATCTTCATTTGAGGTCGAAAATTGTCTGGTATCAACCGAGCCGATTGGCGCAGGGAAGGGTTAATTTTACTAATAACTATGACATCATCTGTTATTTCATTAAAGGCGCGAAGCCTCGTTGCTATCATTTAGACAGCATCAGAGTGCCGCAGCTGGTCGAGTTGGAACATCGGCGTCGCTGTGAGAAGGTCCCATCTGTCGCGAACGGCAAATATGGCAAAACGAAATACAATGCAAAAGGGAAAAATCCCGGCGATGTTTGGGGCGATATCAAACAGCTGACCTATAAGTCGAAAGAGTTGACTTGCAGAGAAGCGCTGAATACGATCCAGAAGCCGGAAAGGTTAATCGAAAGGCTGGTTTTAGCCAGTTCCTCGCCGGGCGATACTGTTCTCGATCCATTTTCGGGCGTCGGGACTTGTCCAGTGGTATGCAAAAAGCATAACCGCGAATTTATCGCAATAGAAATAAACCCGGATTTTGTTCAGATTGCCAATGAAAGACTGCACAATCTGGAGCAGTCCCAGCTGTCATTAGGCATTTAACTGTGGCTCGTCGAGTTTATAAACAAATTATCGATCTTGTCAGACAAGCATCCAGGCTGGCAAGATCGGCAGGCATCCCAAACCTGTTGCAGCCAGGACTGGTTAAAGAGATGATTATTGCGGAAATTCTTGGACACGAGCTTATATCATCAAAACGAGACGCTGATGCCCATGACCCAAATAATCCACAAATTACGTATGAATATCTAACATGCAAAGAAGGCGGGTCTGGACAATTTGACAGGATGTATAAGCGTCCTCAAGACATGCGAGAGAAGTCTCTTAACCGAATCAGGCGCAACAGCAAGATATATTTCGCGGTGTTTTATGCGGAAAATCAGATTGAGGTCAAGACGATATATGAGCTTGAGCCGCATATCGTGGAAGCGGAAACGAATCGGAAGCTGGACAGAAGCAAGAATGATATATCCCATGTAGGATTTTCTGAAAGCTGGGCGCATAAAAATGGCCGTGTTGTATATTCGTCCCAAAACGCTGCCTGTTAAAATTCAACAGAAATAAAATCATAACATTACCTTATCCATTTTCCTGGCTGCAAAGGAACACCAATGGCGATTACATACATTAAAAAAGGCAGAACCGTCGAGCAGAGGGCGGAAGCGGATGCCAGAGCGCAGGAGACCGTCAAGGGCATTTTGGACGATATTCGCACGCGCCAAGACGAAGCGGTGCGGGAACTTTCGCAGAAGTTCGACCAGTGGAATCCGCCCAGCTTCAAATTGTCGGCGCGGCAGATTCAAGCGATTGTCGGCGCATTATCAGACCAAGTGACCGCCGACATCCAATTTGCCCAGCGGCAGGTGCGTAACTTTGCCCTGGCGCAGCGGGCCGCCCTGCATGACCTCGAAATCGAGACCTTGCCCGGCGTTGTGCTGGGCCACAAGAACATTCCGGTCAACCGCGTCGGCTGTTATGTGCCGGGCGGCCGCTATCCGATGGTGGCTTCGGCGCACATGAGCGTTGTGACGGCCAAAGCGGCTGGCGTCAAGCAGATTATCGCCTGCACGCCGCCGATTAGGGGCGAGATGCCGGCGGCGACGATTGCGGCCATGCACTTTGGCGGCGCCGATGAAATTTATGTGCTGGGCGGTGTCCAGGCTTTGGCGGCGATGGCTTATGGCGCGCTGGGCATTGCGCCGGTGGATATGATTGTCGGTCCCGGCAATGCCTATGTCGCTGAAGCCAAACGACAGCTTTTCGGCCAGGTCGGCATTGATTTGCTGGCCGGCCCGACCGAAGTTCTGGTGATCGCCGATGAAACGGCCGATGCCGAAATGTGCGCGGTCGACCTGCTCGGCCAAGCCGAACATGGGCCGACCTCGCCGGCCGTTCTGCTGACGACCAGCCCGACGCTGGCGCACAGCATCGAAGCCGAAATTGGACGTCAGCTGGAGACGCTGCCGACGGCCGATTTGGCCGGCGCCGCCTGGCGCGATTATGGCGAGGTCATCCTGGTCGACAGCGACGACGAGATGGCGCGGGTCGCCGACGAGATCGCCAGCGAACACGTCGAAGTCCTGACGCGCGATCCGCAGTATTTTCTCGATAAGCTGACTAACTATGGCGCGCTGTTTCTGGGCAAAGAGACCAACGTGGCTTATGGCGACAAGGTTATCGGCACCAATCATACCTTGCCGACCAAGAAGGCTGGGCGTTATACCGGCGGCTTGTGGGTGGGCAAGTTCATCAAGACCGTGACCTATCAGCGTGTGACGGAAGAAGCCAGCGCGATGATAGGCGAATATGGCAGCCGTCTATGTGATTTGGAAGGCTTTATGGGCCACAAGGAACAGTGCGATTTGCGCGTGCGGCGTTATGGAAAAGCTGATTAGGGGGATTTTTTACTACAGAGGCGCGGAGGAGAATTGTTTTATCTGGTAAATCGCGTCATATCGGTATCGGTTGTCCAAAATGTGCCGTCGGGCAATATGGTTGAAGTGTCAAATTTTGCATCCGTCAAGTTTGCACCTGATAGATCTGCATCTTGTAAGTTTGTTTCTTTCAAGTCTGCGCCCGTCAAATTGGCATTTGTCAAGTTTGCGTCTTGCAAGTCCGCCTCCCGCAAGCTGGCATTTGTCAAGTTTGCGTCTTGCAAGTCCGCCTCCCGCAAATTGGCGTCGCTCAAGTTGGCACTTATCAAATACGCCTCCCTAAAATTCGCGTATCCCGTCAAGTCTGTATTACTCAAGTCCGTCCCTGATAGGTATGTGCTGCTCAAGTTCGCTCCTAATAAATATGCACTGTTCAAGTTTGCCCCCGATAAGTATGCACTGCTCAAGTCTGCCTCCAATAAGTCTGCACTGCTCAAGTTTGCTCCTAATAAGTATGCACCGCTCAAGTTTGTCCCCGATAAGCATGCACCGCTCAAGTCCGCACCTCGCAAATCCGCACCGCTCAAGTCCACACTCGACAAATTTGCATCCACTAACCGTACGGCATGGGTTTCATAGGAGATAAACTTTAGCTCTTCATCTGATAACTCGCTCTTCCTGATGATTCTCAACTTTGCCTTCCTCAAGTTCGCGCCTTCCAAACTTACCTTATGTAAATCTACCCCCCTCAAGTCTGCATTCTTCAAGTCCGCGTATGACAAATCAGCGCCCTGTAAATTTGCAAGCCGCAAGTTTGCGTTCGACAAGTTTGCGGCGTTTAAGACTGCATTCTTCAAGTCCACGTATGACAAATCAGCGCCCTGTAAATTTGCAAGCCGCAAGTTTGCGTTCGACAAGTTTGCGGCGTTTAAGTCTGCATTCCTCAAGTCCACAGATGACAGATTAGCATCCTGTAAATTTGCGCTAATCAGGTTCGCCTCACGTAAAGTTGCTCCCGAAAGTTCCGCACCCGTCAAATTAGCCCGGCGCAGATCCATTTCGGACAAGTTCCGCTCCCTCAAATCGCGGTTGGAGAGGTCCTGCCCGGACAATTCCTTCTCTCTCAAACTAACACTACCCATATTAACAAGAGAGCGAACTTTATCCTTCTCGCCATTTTGAGGTTCTTTGCTAGCTTTGCCGCTCGATTCTTGAGTGTCGGCAGTTGCGGGTGTCTCTCTATAAATCAGGCGGACCAACTCTTCTTCAATTTTCTGTATAATCGGTATCTGTTTTCTGCCTTCTGCATTAGTCCCTTTCAGCAGGAGAATCGCGGTAGCTGCTACGTGGCAGACCTGATCATCGGTGAAGGGACCAAATGTGTTCGGATGCGCCCATTTAGTTCGTGCATCTCTCAATCCGTAGAAATAATTGCGGTAAATGACTTTATCAGGCTTATTGGGAAAAACATCGTTCCATTTATAGATCATTAAATTCAACCAATTCTCTATATCGAATCGCTTTAAGGCGGTTGCTTCATCCGGCACGTCAAAATCGAGAGAAAGCACTGTTCTTATTTCTCCCAAATACTCCTTACGATTGTATTCTTTCTTGTACAGGTACAAAACATAAGGGCCCAGCCCATCCCTCACTGCGTATAAAATCTTTTTGACACGATCATGATTTTTATCAGACATTTACAAATACTCCACTTTGTTTTGCATATCATCACTTGTATAGTCCGAATGCATCTGCTCCAAACATTTTACCAAAACACCGATGGCGCGGCGCTTGCCGGAAATGAACACAATCCCATTATGTTCAATGCCCTGTTTGGCAAGCCGAGTATAATCCTTGTCGTAGGTGCATAATATCCTACTTTGTTCGGCGGCCCGGCGCAAATGGCGCAAGTCATCATCGCCCAGCTTGTCTAAATCGCGGACTGTAACGGCATCAATGCCGCGCCGCTTCAACTGCGCCGCAAGCTCAACCGGCATATTCTCGTCAAGATAGAATCTAATCCTCTGGTCTGTCAAATTCTTCTTCCATTAACACTTCCTCTGCCTGTGCATCCTTGAATGTTTGGAGAAGCACTGATTCATCCTCGAACATTGACGGCGCATTTTTGAGTGCTTGGAGAAACTCTGCTGATTTATCCTTGTTGAACGCTTGATCCACCGCTGCCTGCATATCCTTGAACGCTTGGGTTATCGCTGTCTGTATATCCTCGTAGGAGTCCTCATCCGCAGTTGGCGCTGGAAAGATTGAGTTTTCCGGCTTGCCAAATCCTTCCTTCCTCAATTCCCGGCCAATCCTGATGTCTTCGCGGATGTCGTCGTCGATTTCGGCTTTGTTCTCATAATAGTAAGCCAATGCAGCATGCACCTTCGCCAGGCTAATGTCATAATCCGAGGCGATCTGGTCGGGACTGCGATTGCCGAAGCGCATGGACATCACCACATCCAGCACCCGCAGGCCAGTGCCGACGATGCAGGGACGGCCGCCGCGGATCTTCGGATTGCTGTAAATCAGTTCAATGCTATGGATGGTGTTCATGCTCATCTCCTCCTTGCGCTGGCATCATATCATCTTTTGCGCCCGCTCATCAATTACCACCGTGCCGGCGAGTTTGTCATGCCAGGTCTGCGATTCGCGGTCAAACAGCGCCCACAGATAACCCAGCAGAAACATCCCGCTCAAG
Source organism: Phototrophicaceae bacterium (assembly GCA_965243515.1). GTDB lineage: Bacteria > Chloroflexota > Anaerolineae > Aggregatilineales > Phototrophicaceae > UBA6055. The sequence goes on from OZ251572.1 coordinate 810,140, forward strand.
GTATAGCCGATAACATTCCGCAGCAGGGCATCCGCCAGCCGAAAACGCGCGCCGTTCTTTTTGACGGCGCGCAGCCCCAGCATCATCTTGCCCGGCGTCTGCCCATTGAAGCGGGTCATAAAAAACAGATTATAGGCGGCGCTGACCAGCAGGTTCATCACAATAAAGTCGTTCTGGAACTGCGAGAAGGCTTCGGCAATGACCGCATCATCGGCGGACAGCATGGCCGTATTCAAGGCCAGAAAAGCGCCGCTTAGGTTCATCAGCAGCATGGTCGGCAACGCCACAAGAGTCCCGTCAATCAGGATGGCCAGCCACCGTTTGCCGAACGAAGCCAGCTTGACGCGGGGCGGCGTGGATTCCGGCGCGGGCCTTGGCGCCGGGGCTTGCGCGGGGCCGCTTTTGACGCGCTTAATATCGGCAAGCTCTTCCCGCGCCATAGGATGCGCCGGGTCAAGCTCCAGTGTCTTTTCCAAAAATTCGACTCGCTGGCCATGATTAATCGCCGCCTGTGATGCCAGATAATAAGCATCGGCGCCGGGATCTTCCGCCAGTTCTTCGCGCAGCAGCGCCCGCGCCGCGTCCATTTGAAAGCTGTCAATCGCCTGTTGGATTTCCGCCAGTCTGTCCGTCATGCCGTCCCCTGAACTTCCCATCGACTCAAACTCTATCATACTTGATTCGCCCTTGATTGTGCTATGATAGGGCTTGATTAAATGGACATCAGCGCGTTAAAACAGCGCCAATCGAGCCGAACGATGACCGACCCTGCCAGTCAAATCGGCGCCAGCAAAGCCGGGCGGCGTTTCATCGCCCAGATGCAATTCTACAATGCCGGCGATTTTGAGCGTCTGCGCCAGTTCATGCACAGCGGCTATGATGACGTCGTGCTGATGTCAAATCCAGTGGAGCGGCGCCTGCTTGACCTGAAAATAACGCGCAAGCTGCATGGGCGGCTTAAGGTTGAACAAGTCGAGAGGGCCGAAGACTATCTGCTTCAGGTTATTATGACGACCGAGAAAGGCGCGGCGCGGCTGCGGCTGAAGCTGATGGTTGGCGAGCATTATCCGCATCAGATCAAGCATTATTCGCTGCTGCCGCTTGAGGCCGCCGCGCGTTGAATGCAAGGATGAACTGTGCCATGACCGTCAAAGACAAACGCGCGCTGCTGCATCGACTCAATATCAATGTTGAACTGGCCACTCGCATTTTGACTGGCTTTATCGGCGACAGCATCACCAAGGCCGGCATGACCCGCGCCGTGATTGGCCTGTCCGGGGGGATTGATTCGGCGGTGTCAGCCTATCTTTCGGCCAAAGCGCTCGGCGCCGAAAATGTGCTGGCGCTGCGGATGCCCTACAAAACCTCGTCGGCCAGCAGCCTTAGCGACGCCGAAGCCGTGATTGAGGATTTGGGGCTGCCGCATCTCACCCTGCCCATCACAGATATGGCGGATCCGCTGATTCGGCGCTTCCCGCAGATGAGCAAACTGCGTCAGGGCAATATCATGGCGCGGATGCGGATGATCGCCTTGTATGACCAATCGATGGCTTGGAATGGCTTGGTGATGGGCACCAGCAACAAAACCGAATTCCTGCTGGGCTACAGCACGATTTACGGCGACAGCGGCGTCGCTCTGCATCCGATAGCCGATCTGTATAAAGCGCAGGTGCGTCAGCTGGCCGGCTGGCTGGGCGTTCCCCGTTCGATTATCGACAAGGCGCCCTCGGCCGATTTATGGGTCGGGCAGACCGACGAGGATGAGCTTGGCTTCAGTTATGATGAGGCCGACCAGGTTTTGTTCCTGCTGGTCGATGAGCGCTATACGGTCGACGAGGTCGCTGAAGAGGGCTTTGACCGCGGTTTCGCCGTCAAAATCTGGGAACGGGTCAAAGCCAATCACTACAAGCGCACGATGCCCAACATCGCCAAAGTCAGCCAGCGCAGCATCGGGCATGATTTTCTGTATCTGCGCGATTACACTGGCCGCGCTGGCCGGGTGTAATTTTTACATCCCATTGACGCGGGTCGGGCGAATCTTGTAGATGACGCGCTGCTCTTGGCCTTTGCTCTCTGGATTAAAGGAATAGTAATCGTCGTTGCCGGCATATATCCCCGACAGCTTGTTGATATGCGCCAGGGCGGCGGCTGATTCGTCAAATGCGACTACTTCGCCGCGGATTTCGGCCCAATGAAAAGCGTTGTCAGGGTCGATAATCAAGACGGTGACTTTGGGATTGGCGCGGACGTTTTTGTCTTTGCGCCGTCCAACCGCCGAGTTAATCCACACTTGGCCGCCTTCCAGGCTGGCCCAGACCGGCGTCACTTGGGGCTGGCCGTCGGGATTGGCGGTGGCAAAGGCGACAACGATGGGTCTTTCGAGCAGGTCTTTGAGATTGTCGGGGATGATGGACATGGGCTGCGCTCCTCATAATAAAAGGGATGGATAGTGTCAGCTTATGATACGGGCTTTCCGCAAATTCGCAAGCGCGCAGATCCGGGCTAATCCACAGGCGCGGCCGGTCGGTCATCGTCGGCGGCTGGCGGCGCGCTGTCTTCGGCAGTTGATACTGGGCTGTCGAGCAGGTCGGCCAGGGTCGGCTCTTCTTTGTGTTTGTCTTGTGGCGCATCGGATTGATGCGGATGCAGCAGGCTGTCAAGCAAACGCGCCACGTCCTCTGGCAGGCGGCGCCGATATTCTTTGGGCGTTTCGCCGGGCAGCAGACCATTCAATGTATAGGTAAAACTTTCGGGGATGTATGCGCCGACCATTCCCAATTCGGGCTCCCATTGGTCAATCAGATGCCAGGCCTCGCGGCGGCATTGATGCAGTTCAAACACAATCCGCACTTCGTCCTGTTTCCCTTCAAAGCGAAAATCCAGGGCAATCGGCAGCATCATATTTTGTCGGCTGACGGGCTTGAGGGCGGCTTTGCTTAATCGTTTGGCGATGGGCTGGAGAGCATGGCGCAGCTGCTGGCGGTCGCGCTGTCGGGCGCGGCGGACGATTTTGTTCAGCCGCCGGGTGAGCCGCGCCGGCATAACAACTTCTGTGCGATTAATCTGTCCGTACATGTCATACTGGACTGTGCGAATCGCCTTGATATGCCAGCCGCCGAGGGCAGAGCCTTCCATATCCAGCAGACGTTTGAGGACAACGACATGATTCGGACTGCACGGCGCGGCGATGGCGCTGTTTTGGGCGTGCTGCTGCCAGCTTTGGCGGCGGCCGGCGGTCGAGTCGGGGTCGTGCCAGGCATTGACGGCGTAGGGCGGATGCCATGGGCTGAATTTGGGCGTCGGGTACAGCAGCAGGCGCAGAATCAATCCCAAGAGCCACAGCAGGAACAAGCCAGCGGCGACCAGCGCCAGCCCAATCAGAATTTGCGGCGGGGTGTACAGATTATCGTTAAGCTGGATGCCAGCGGCGCTGATATTGATTCCCGCGTTTATCAGCGGCAGCCACAGGTCATAAGCCGCGCCGTCTGGGTCAGCGGGGGCGGCGGCCTGGGCGGCGGCGGCTTTCATAGCTTCGGTCACAGTGACTTTGAACAAAATGCTGTTATTGACAGTGATGGGGTCGCCAGCCACTTCGTACTGGTCGATTCCGACTTCGACTTTGAAGAAGTGATCGCCAACGGGAAAATCAGCCAAAGGCAGAGGGACGTCAAAGGCGGCTTCCGCGCTGGCGGCGAGGGGCGGCAGCGGCTGGGTGTGCACGACGACGTTATCGGCGCTCTGGGCGATGCTGATTTGGGTTTCTTCGCTGGCATCGCCGCCTTGATTGGTCACGGTGAAGGCAATGGCGGCGGCGGTTCCATCATCCGAATAGCTCACCGCCGGCGGTGACACGGCATAATCGCGCGGGCTGGTTTGCGCCATGCCGGCGATGCACATCATCCAAATGCAAACCAGAACTTTCCACCGCGCCATGTCATGAAACCTTTTGCTGAAGCTGCCTGTTTATTAGAACCGAAACGCCGCCGCTGATGCGCCTGCGCGCCAACTATAAACCTGTTTGGATGGTTTTCCAAGTCGGACCTTGCGCGCAAAAGTCAAAGGCGGTTGTCTGTTCGTTTATTCTCACGGGGTTTCGGCGAGTATCATGGCGGCGCATTTTTCGCCAATCATCATGCAGGGCGCGTTGGTGTTGGCATTGACGATCCAGGGCATGATGGAGGCATCGGCGACTCGCAAGCCGTGGATGCCATGCACTTGCAGGCGGTCATTCACGACGGCCAGCCGATCATGGCCCATTTTGCAGGCGCCGGTCGGATGGAAGATGGTATCGAGATGGGCGCGGATGAATGCTTTGATGTCTTCGTCGGAGCGAACCGATGGGCCCGGCAGATATTCATCGCCGCGGTAGGGCGCAAAGGCCGGGGCCGCCAAAATCCGGCGCGCCAGTTTGAGGCCGGCGACCAGCGTTTGCATATCGGCTTCCGCCGCCAAGTAATTCGGGTTGATGAGCGGCGGCTGGCGCGGGTCGGCCGATTGCAGTTCCAGCGCGCCGCGGCTTTGGACTGTGACCAGCCCCGGCGCCAGCATATAGCCATGCGCGTCTGGGCTGTCGGGGCAGTCGATCAGCGGCAGGAAGATAAGCTGAAGTTCGGGCGCGGGCGAAGCTGGATTGAGCTTGACAAAGGCGCCGGCCTCGCCAAGATTGGAAGTCCAGATGCCGCCTTGTCCGGCATCATAGCGGGCGCGCTCCTGCGGGTCGTTCATGCGGGCAAGCGATACCGGCGCTTTGGAAAAATGAGATACAAACACGCGGGCGTGATCTTGCAGGTTTTTGCCGACGCCGGGCAAATCTTTGATGACGTCGATGCCCAGTTTTTTCAGGCTGGCCGGGTCGCCGATGCCGGACAGCATCAGCAGCTGCGGTGAATTGATGGCGCCGCCGCAGAGGATGACTTCGCGGCGGGCGGCGGCTTCATGCTGTTCGCCATCTTTGACGTAGCTTGCGCCAATGCAGCGCGCGCCTTCAAAGCGCAGGCGGGTCACCAGGGCGTGGGGGATGGCTTTCAGGCTGCTCCGCTTGAGGGCCGGGTGCAGAAAGGCGCGGGCGGCGCTGTGCCGCTGGCCGTCTTTTTGGGTCACTTGATGCAAGCCGACGCCTTCCTGTTCGCCGTCGTTGAAGTCATCATTTTTGCGTAAGCCAGCCTGCTGGGCGGCTTCGACAAAGGCGAGGGTCAGCGGATTGGGCTGGCGCAGGTCAGCGACATGCAGCATCCCGCCGACCTGATGGCAGGCTGATGCGCCCCGTTCCTGATGTTCGGATTTCATAAAATAGGGCAGGACGTCGTTCCATGCCCAGCCGCGGCAGCCCTGCTTTGCCCAGCCGTCGTAATCGCCGCGGCTGCCGCGCTGATAAATCATGGCGTTGGTTGAACTGGAGCCGCCATAGACTTTGCCGCGCGGCATTTTGATGACGCGGCGGTCGCAGCGCTCTTGCGGCGTGGTGGCATAATCCCAGTCGAGTTCGGTTTCGCGCAGGCTGCGCCAGGCGAGCGGAACGGCGATGTCGGGGTGGTCGTCGGGGCCGCCGGCCTCCAGCAGCAGCACTTTGAGGTCTTGGCGTTCGGACAGGCGCGAGGCGACTACGCATCCAGCCGATCCAGCGCCAATCACAATAAAATCGTATTCCATAAGCGAACTCCAGCCGGCGTTGTCATCAGCGCATTATACCTTGAATTGGGAAACGGGGCTATAATGCCGCTGGACAGGCGCAAGGGAGAGCGGGCGCGGATGAGAGCGCCGAATGACAGGCAGATTGACTGGCTGATTGCGAGTCTGGCAGAGGTCAGGGTGGCCGATGATGCCTGCAATGAATACGCGCCCGATCATCCGAACAATGCGGTTCGGCGGGCGAATCTCAAGCGGTATTTGCAGGCGATGGCGGCGCGCGGGCCGGCGGCGCTGATGGTGATGGAAGCGCCTGGCTACCGCGGCTGCCGCTTGACCGGCGTGCCGGCGACGAGCCGAAAAATTTTGCTGGAGGGGCTGCCGCGGCTGGGCATGTTTGGCGCGCGGGCGGGCTTTCGCGATGTCGATGAGCGCGGCTTTGAGCGCATCTATGGCGAGCAGACGGCGACGATTGTCTGGGGGACGCTGTCCAGTTTGGGGGCGGCGCCTTTGATTTGGAACGCCTTTCCCTTTCATCCGCACAAAAAAGGGCAGGCGCTTAGCAACCGCAGGCCGCGCCAAGCGGAAACTCGACTGGGCGCCGAACTGCTGGGAAAACTGCTTGATCTGTGGCAGTTTGGGCAGATCATCGCCATTGGCAATGTCGCTCATGAGACCCTGACGGCTATGGGGGTGGGCTGCATCAAGGTTCGGCATCCGGCGCAGGGCGGCAAGCGCGATTTTGTCGCTGGCCTGACGGCGCTGCTGTGAATATCAGGCTTCGCGCAGGATGTAGCCGTGGCCGCGCACGGTATGAATGAGGCGGCTTTCCTGTTCGGCTTCGATTTTTTGACGCAGATAGCGCACATAGACTCGGATGACGTTGGCCTCGCTGTCGTAATCGCCGTCCCAGACGCGCTCAAAAATGACTTCGCTGCTCAATATCCGCCGCGGGTTCTGCATAAACAGCAGCAGCAGTTCGTACTCTTTGGGGGTTAAATGGATGGCGCGCTGGCGGCGGCTGGCGCGGCGCGTTTCTGTATCAAGCGACAGATCGGCAAAGCGCAGGGTCTTTGGCGCGGTCGGGGGCGTGGCGCCGCCGGCTTCTTCATAGACATCGGCAAACAATAACTGCACCGCGCCGGGCGGCAGCCGTCCGAGTTCTTGGCCGGCTTCCTGTCCGACCGCGGACATCAGCGCTTCCTGCTGATGCTGGGGCGATTCAAAATAGATTTCAAGGATGCGGTAGAAGGGCGGCGCGCCTTGGGGGCTGCCGGTGACGTGCGCCACCTGCCGGCGGATGATGTTGGGCATGCGCTCGACCAGGGCCAGAAAGTCGGCATAAACGTTTTCAAAACCGTCCAAATCGGTCGGCTGCTGGAACAGGATTATGAATTTAATCATGCGCGCGTCGTTCAGTTTCGTTCCAAATTATCCTCTACTATACGGGATGACCTGCCAATAGGCAAGCATCGAAAAAGCAGCGCGCGGCCATTTAGTCGCCTTTTTGGGCCGCTGGTGTGACAGGGTGTGGCTATGGAACTCACGCGCCGTTCATTTTTCGCAGTTCATCCTTTTCGCTGTCAGCCCCAGGCGCGGCGCGATATTTGCGGCCGCGGCGGGCGGCGGGATTCACGCCTGAAAATCGTTTCGGCGCGGGCGGCAAGCGGGGGTTCTGCTGGTTTCAACGTCAAGCGGGCCTTGCGGTTCAGCCCATGTTTGGCTTGGGGTTTCGTTTGCGCTGGTCGGGGTCGGCGGTGGAGAGATTGCCCGTCTTGGCGCGTGTTTTGCCCGTCTTGGCGCGTGTTTTGCCCGTCTTGGCGCGCGTTTTGCCCGTCTTGGCGCGCGTTTTGTCCATGAATTTAGGGTAATCGGCGCGGATTGGGGAGTTTGGGGGCGTCATCAGCGCGTTTTTCGCCACTTCCAAGCATAAATCGGATTTGCTTTTCCAAACCCAATGCTGTATTTTAATGCCATTGTCCGCAGTCGTTTTCTCGGTGTCGAAAGGAAACCAGCCTATGCTCGCCAAACCGCCCGCTCATTTTCTGATTCTATTTAGTTTGCTGCTGATGGCTGTTCCAGCGGCGGCGCAGGAAAGGACCGCCGGCGTTCTGGTGAACACCGAAGACGCTTATGATGGCTATGCGCTGTTTTCGCCGATATTCGATAGAGACGTGTACCTGATCGACAATGACGGGCGGGTGATCCATAGATGGCTTATCGAGGGAACGTCTGGTATTACCGAGGCGCATCTGCTCGACAATGGCCATTTGATCGTCGTTGCCGCCGCTAGAAACGAAGCTGATAAAACGCTCCTGCCCGGCCCGGATTCCTCGGTTAGCGGGAGCGTTCGGGAATATACGTGGGACAATGAATTCGTCTGGGAAATCGAGTTCATTGACGCCGAAACCCGCCAGCATCATGCGATTGATATCATGCCGAACGGCAATATCCTCGTTATTCTCTGGGAGTATCATTCGCTGGATGAGGCGCTGGCGATGGGACTGGATCCCGCATTGGCCGATATCGGGTTTGAAGACCGTCCCTTTCTGCTTCCTGAACGCGTTGTCGAGATTGACCGTTCGACTGGTGAATTTGTCTGGCAGTGGCGGTCTTGGGATCATCTGGCGCAGGCCCGCGATCCTGACCTGCCCAATTATGGCGCCGCCGCCGAGCATCCGCGGCGCATTGACATCAATTATCATCCCTGGTCTTTAAGGGGGGTGGAACCACCTCAAAGCCCTGTCGGCGTTAGCGCTTGGATGTACGTCAATGCGGTCCACTACAGTCCTGAATTGGATCAAATTGTCCTAAGCGCTCGGCGTTTCAGTGAGATTTGGATCATCGACCACAGCGCGGCGGCGGGTTCGGCTGGCGATCTGCTGTATCGCTGGGGCAATCCATACGCCTATGGGCAAGGCGACCCGACAGCCGACCGTCAGCTGTTCGCCCAGCATGACGCGCAGTGGATTGACGCTGGTCTGCCGGGCGAGGGGAATATCCTGCTGTTTAACAATCAGCACAATCGGGGCACAGATGAAGAAGAGTATTCGTCGGTGATGGAAGTGAAGCTGCCGCTGCGGGCGGATGGCAGCTATGATTGGGATCGGGAAGCGGAGGTTGTCTGGTCTTACGCTGCCGATGGATTCCACTCGCCGCATTTATCAGGCGCCCAGCGTCTGCCGAACGGCAATACGCTGATTACGGAAGGCGCCCCTGGGCGGCTGATTGAAGTCCGCCCGGATGGAGAGGTTGCTTGGGAGTTTGTGAATCCGGTCGCCGGGGCTGTTACGGCTGTGCAAGGCATGCCACTTGATTTTGGCGGCCGGTCGTTATTCCGCGTTCACAAGTACCCGGCGGACTATCCTGGTTTTGCTGACAAAGATATGAGCCCTGGCGACCGATTGATCGATTAGGGCTTGCAGCTGCGCGAAATTGAACAGGAATCATGCCATGCCACAGTTACAAGACATCGGACGTTTGCCCGACCCAGCCGACAACTGCGCGATTGCCATCCGCGACTTGGAGGCCGGCGCTTTGATTCAGCGGGGCGATGCCGAATTTTCCCTGTCGCACAAGGCGCTGGAAGGCCATCGCTTTGCTATTCAGGCCATCGCCAAAGGCGAAGAGCTGACATCCTGGGGGCAGCGTTTCGGCATTGCGCTGCGGGACATCCGCGCCGGTGATTATGTCATCAACCGCGGCGTGCAGATTGAATTGGAGCGCCGCCAGCTTGACTTTGAACTGCCGCGCCAGCCCAACTTCAATAATCGAATCATGCCGCATCAATTTGATGAGACCTCATTCCGCGCGGCGGCGCCCTTGCCAAGATACAGCCAAGACCGCCATTTTATGGGCTATGCGCGCGGTGGCGGCCGGGGCGCGGGGACGCGCAATGTGATTGTCGTGCTTGGCACATCGTCGCTGGCGGGCGGCTTTGTGCGGACGCTGACACAGCTGACGGCTGGGATGGCTGATGCGTATGAAAATGTGGATGGCATTGTGCCGATTGCCCATACCGAAGGCGGGCATCACAGTCCCAACAACCGCGAACTGCTGCTGCGGACCTTGGCTGGCTTTATGGCGCATCCCAATGTCGGCGCGGTGGCGGCGGTCGATTATGGCGGCGAAGCCATTACTAATCGCGACCTGCGCGGCTATATGCAGGCGAACGGCTATCCACTGGACGCGATTACGCATGAATTTTATTCGCTGTCAAATGTCTTTGAGGAAAATGTCGCTTGGTTCAGGAACTTGCTTGATGAATGGCTGCCGCGGGTGAATCGCAGTCGGCGGACGGCGCAGTCATTGGGCAAGCTCAAGATCGCCTTGCAGTGCGGCGGTTCGGACGCTTTTTCGGGCATCAGCGGCAACCCGCTGGCGGCATGGGTCGCTAAAGAGGTGATCCGCTATGGCGGGTCGGCCAACCTGGCGGAGACGGATGAACTGATTGGCGCTGAATCGTATGTGCTGGACAAAGTGGAGCGGCTGGAAACGGCGCATCGGTTTTTGGCGATGGTCGAGCGTTACAAGGAATGGGTTGGCTGGCATGGACAAACGGCTGAAGGCAATCCTTCTGGCGGCAACAAGTACCGCGGTCTTTATAATGTCTATCTCAAATCGCTGGGGGCGGCGGCGAAACGGCATCCCGATGTTCCCCTGCATGATGTCATCGACTACAGCCAGCCGATGACCAGTCCTGGCTTCTATTTTATGGACAGCCCTGGCAATGACCTGGAAAGCGTCGCCGGGCAGGTCGCCAGCGGGTGCAATATGATTTTCTTTGTCACTGGCAACGGCTCGATCACTAATTTTCCCTTTGCGCCGACCATCAAAATTGTGACCACCACCGCCCGCCATGAACTCTTAAAGTATGATATGGATGTCAACGCCGGCGAATATCTGGATGGAACTCCTCTGGCGGCTGTCGGCGCGAAGACGCTGGATTTGACGGTCGCTGTCGCTGGCGGTCGGCGTTCGCTGGGCGAAGAGGCCGGGCATCATCAGGTGCAAATCTGGCGCGACTGGCAGCAGACCCGCCGGCCGAATGCGGCCATCCTGGAACCCGCGGCCGCCGATGGCCGACCCTTGTCGATTGCCGGCGGCCCAGACGCGCCCAAGCTGAACATTCCAGTTTATGAGGTCAATGGGCAGCTGACCAGCGAACAGATTGGGCTGGTGATGCCGACCAGCCTGTGTTCGGGGCAGATTGCGAGGATGACTGTCGATAGCCTGAACGCGCAGGGAATGGGGCGGCCCGGCCTGTCGCGTTTTGCCGCGCTGGTGCATACCGAAGGCTGCGGCGGCACCGTCGTTCCCGAATTCAAAGAGACTTTTATCAGCTATTTGCAGCATCCCAAACTGCGCCATGTTCTGCTGCTGGAACACGGCTGCGAAATCACGCACAACAGCTATTTTCGCCAGCTAATGACCGCTCGCGGCCTTGACCTGGAACAATTCGGCTGGGCGAGCATTCAGCTTGACGGCGGCATTGACGCGGTTATGCGGAAGATGGCGCGTTGGTTTGCGCGGCAGCTTGAAGATGATGTCATGCCGCCGCGAAAAATCGCCGGCATAGAAGCTGTGCGGATGGCCTTGCTGACGAATGGAAAAGTGTCCGACAATGCCGCGCGGCAGCTGGCCAAGCTGGGTCAAATCATCGTCGCTGGCGGCGGCACGGTGATTGTCTCTGACGGCGACCGACTCTGGGAAGGCGCGTTTGCATCGCAGCTGGGCTTGACCGACAAACCGACGGCGACCTTGGCCTATGGTCAGCGGCCCAAGCAGGCTGGTTTCCATGTGATGACCGCGCCGCGGCCGCACTGGAGCGAAACCTTGACCGGCCTAGGCGCGGCCGGGCTGGAAGTGATGCTGGCCTTGGTCGATAAACATCCCCTGGCCGGGCATCCGCTCGTGCCGGTTTTGCAGGTGACGACTGGCGATACGGCCGCTGACCTGGACGCGGCTCTGCCTGATGACAACGCGCTTCATTCGGCTTTGCTCCAGTTGATAGCGGCGACCTTGCGCGGCGAGCATATCCCTAGACATCAGCAGACGGGCATGGATGATTTTCAGATGACGCGCGGGCTGATGGGCGTTTCGTTTTGATGTGAATAAAATCATTTGTTCTATTGCCATGCGCGGGGAAACAGGGTATAATCTCCAATGAAAGTCTTTCATGGCTTTTCTATGGGAATCCTGTGGCAGATACTTAGGTTGACCGCCTACTGCCACAGGAAACCTAACATCATTGAAAACCCGAAGGTTTTCGATATTGAGTATATCCCATTTAGACGCGCCATGAAACGCTTGAGATTTTGCTGATGGGATGATACATGGCGGCCCCCAATTTCAAGAACCGCACTTTATATCATGGCGACAATCTGGACTTTCTGCGCGGGATGAACAGCGAGACCGTTCATTTGATTGCGACTGATCCGCCATTCAAGAAGGGGCGCGACTTCCACGCCACGCCGAACAGTCTGGCGGCTGGCGCTCAATTTCAAGACCGCTGGTCGTGGCGCGATGATATTCAAGGGGATTGGCTAAGCGACATCATCAAGGATCATCCCGAAGTATGGAGCGTGATTACGACCGCCAAGGCGGTTTATGGCGATGATATGGCGGCTTATCTTTGCTGGCTGGGCGTCAGGCTGCTGGAAATGTGGCGGATATTGCGGTCGGACGGCAGTCTGTATCTGCATATTGACCATACCGCGCACGCGTATGTGAAAACGCTTCTGGACGCGATCTTCGGATGCAAGAATCTTCGCAATGAGATTGTGTGGTGTTACACGGGCCCAGGCTCGCCAAAGATGCGCCAGTTTAATCGCAAGCACGATACCATCCTCTGGTACAGCAGGGGCGATAGCTGGATTTTCAATCGGGACAAAGTGCGTATCCCCCATAAAAAGTTAAACACGAATCGCGCGGGCGCAATGATTCGAGACGCGTTGACACCAGAAGAAAGAGACGCGTATCTCAAGAAAGGAAAAGTGCCAGAAAGCTGGTGGCCGAATTTTACACCAGTTGGACGTCTCAAACGCGAGCGCACCGGCTATCCGACGCAAAAGCCGCTTGCTTTGTATGAGCGCATCATCGAGGCCTCCTCCAATGAAGGCGATATTGTATTGGATCCCTTCTGCGGCTGCGCGACAACGCCGGTGGCGGCGGAACGGCTGGGCCGGCGGTGGGTTGGCATGGATTTGTGGGCCGAAGCGCACCCAATCGTACTCGAACGGCTGGAACAGGAAAAGCTGGCGGTTGTTGATGCCGAAAAAGTCAGACAGCCGCATCTGATAACCTTTGGCGATGTGCATTATTCCCAAACGGCGCCGGTGCGAACCGACCGCGGCGAGGCGGCCGCGCCGACATTAGAGACGCCGACCGGGCGCGTGTCCAAACGATACCCGCCGCCGCGCACGCAGCATGAAAACCTGCTGATTGAGCTTGGCGCTTACTGTCAAGGCTGCGGGCATAATTACAGCTTTGATCCGCGCGTGCTGGAAGTCGACCATGTGTTGCCGAAGACTGACGGCGGAACGGACGCTTACGCCAACCTGACGCTGCTATGTCCGCCCTGTAATAAGGAAAAGCGCGACCGACTCACCTTGTCCGGCCTGCAAGATCAAAATCGTCAAAATGGCTATTTGAAATCAGAAAACGAGAAGAACATCAGCCGCGGCCGCGTCGGTCGGCAAAAGCGCAAGACTCGCCGCCGATGAAGCCGCGTTAGGGAGTGGTGAAAAATAAGGATATGTGAAAACCATTGAAACGCTTGAGATTTTGCTGATGGGATGATACATGGCGGCGCCTAATTTCAAGAACCGCACTTTATATCATGGCGACAATCTGGACTTTCTGCGCGGGATGAACAGCGAAACTGTTCATTTGATCGCGACTGATCCGCCATTCAAGAAGGGGCGCGACTTCCACGCCACGCCGAACAGTCTGGCGGCCGGCGCTCAATTTCAAGACCGCTGGTCGTGGCGCGATGATATTCAGGGGGATTGGCTAAGCGACATCATCAAGGATCATCCCGAAGTATGGAGCGTGATTACGACCGCCAAGGCGGTTTATGGCGATGATATGGCGGCTTATCTTTGCTGGCTGGGCGTCAGGCTGCTGGAAATGTGGCGGATATTGCGGTCGGACGGCAGTCTGTATCTGCATATTGACCATACCGCGCATGCGTATGTGAAAACGCTGCTGGACGCGATCTTCGGATGCAAGAATCTTCGCAATGAGATTGTGTGGTCATATAACAAATGGACGAATGCGGCAAAATACTTTCAGCGCAACCATGATACATTGCTATTCTATTCCAAGAGCGATAAATATACATTTAACAAACAGTATTGGATGACAAAACACAAGGCAAGAGTTTTAGCTCGCGGCTGGGATAGCAACAGAGTTTCAGGGATTCGTCAGCTTCTTGTGTACGATAAGAAGTTGGCCGCAGGTGAGATAAACAAACCTAAATATGACAAAGTTGTTTATCTTGACGACAAGCCTAGAGGGACGGCGGTGTCCGATGTGTGGTCTGATATTCCGTATCTTTCGAGCCGCGCCAGCGAGCGCGTAGGCTATCCGACGCAAAAGCCGCTTGCTTTGTATGAGCGCATCATCGAGGCCTCCTCCAATGAAGGCGATATTGTATTGGATCCGTTCTGCGGCTGCGCGACAACGCCGGTGGCGGCTGAACGGACGGGCCGGCAGTGGGTCGGCATGGATTTGTGGGCCGAGGCGCACAAAATCATACTTAAACAGCTGGAACAGGAAAAGCTGGTGGTTGTCAAGGCGGAAAAAGCCGAACAGCCGCATCTGATAACCTTTGGCGATGTGCATTATTCCAAAACGGCGCCGGTGCGAACCGACCGCGGCGAGGCAGCCGCGCCGACATTAGAGACGCCGACCGGGCGCGTGTCCAAACGATACCCGCCGCCGCGCACGCAGCATGAAAACCTGCTGATTGAGCTTGGCGCCTATTGTCAAGGCTGCGGGCATAATTACAGCTTTGACCCGCGCGTGCTGGAAGTCGACCATGTGCTGCCGAAGACTGACGGCGGAACGGACGCTTACGCGAATTTGACGCTGCTGTGTCCACCCTGTAATAAGGAAAAGCGCGACCGACTCACCTTGTCCGGCCTGCAAGATCAAAATCGACGGAATGGCTATTTGAAATCAGAAAACGAGAAGAACATCAGCCGCGGCCGCGTCGGCAGGAAGAAGCGCAAGGCCCGCCGCCGCCGATAAAGCCGCGCGCTTATTCCCGCCGCAATGCCAGTTGGCGCCAGAAATCGGCGATTCGGTCGATTAAGACGGCTTCGGTGATGTAAGTTGCGTCGAACTCAACCACGTCATCGGCTTCGCGGATTTTCCATTCTCGCTGGAGTTCGCCAATCGCCAGCGAACGTTCGACTGGATCATGGTAGCGGGCGCCAAGCGCGAGGTGAATCCGCCGCAAAATGGAATCGAGCGTGGCGACCAGGCAAATCACGACGCCGTTTCGCTGCAAGGTTTCGAGATGGCCGCTGTTCAGCAGGGCGCTGCCGGAGATGCGAATCAGCGCGCGGCGATGCAAGATCACTTCGTCCATGATTTGCGCTTCAATGGCTTTGAGGTGACGTTCGCCATAGCGCGCGCGGATACTGCCAATCGAATCATCAAAACGGCTTTCAATGCGGCGCTCGACGTCGATCATCTCCAAGCCAAGCCGTTCGGCAAGCTGACGGGAGATGCGCGGGCGGTTCGGCTCAATATAGCCAGTGACGATGAGATTGAGATCGCCAAGGATGGGCAGGTCAGCCGCCATGACTGCGCCAGTCTGGATGCCATTGATCCAAAATGGACGGCAGTTCGTCAAAGGAATGGATGCTGCCGTCGGGGACGGTCAGCCCGCGGTGATTGCTGTTGATGCCCGGCTTCAGGCGCAGGATGGCGCGCATGCCCGATGACTGGGCGCCGCTGATGTCGGCAATCAGATTATCGCCAACGAAGAGGGTCTCGTCGGGCGCGGCGCCGAGTCGCTTGAGGGCCAGCTTGAAGATCTGCTGATGCGGTTTGAGCCAGCCGGCATCGGCGGCCGAGAGGCGGCAGTCGGGAAAATAGTCAAGCAGTCGATGCGCCGCCAGTTCGGCGTCGCGCATTCGCATGGGCTGGGATGCGTTGGTCACAATGCCGATTTTGATGCCGGCGGCGGTCAGCGCGTCCAGCATGGGCGGCACATCGGGGAAAACGGCGGTGCCTGGCACCGCGCCCCAGTCATAAGCGGCGATGATGTCCTGCGGGATGAGCTTGTCGGCGGCGACTCCCAATTCCATCAGCGCCGCCAGCAGCAGCTTGGGCATATTGGGGGCGCGGCGGGTCTTGCGCGCCTGCATCCAGGCCGAACGGGTGCGCTCCATATAGAGGTCAGCCAGTTGGTCAACCGCGACGTCGAAACGCTGTAGATTTTGGTTGACATAGGCATGGACTTTGGCCAAATGCGGGGTTTCGATGCCGCGCCAGCCGAGCGTCACCCCGCTCCAGTCGATCAGGGTGTCGTCAAAGTCGAACAGGATGCCTTTGAGTTGTTTCGCCATCGGCGGCTAGCCCCCGGCGGCGCGTTTGGCGGCGCGCTTGGCTTTGCGTTCTAAGGCCTTTCGGCGCCGTTCTTCGCGTTTGGCCTCATCTTCGTTCCAGGGAGTCGGGCCATCGGAAGGCGGCGGCGCGCTTGCCTGTATCGGCTTGGGCGTCGGCACCGGCGGCGCGGCTGGTTTCTCGTCGTCTATAATCGCCGGCGGCAGGGTTCGTTCGCTGTTGGCGGCTTCAATCGCCGCGGCGGCTTTGTCTTCATAAACATTGTAGAAATCGGCTGGGTCGCCGGCTTCCTGCATGCGCCAGGCGAGGGTGGTCGCTTCCATGCCCTGTTCAATGGTGGCATAACGGGCGCGCCAGCCATACCGCGCTTTGATTTTGCGGCTGTCGATGACAGCTTCGCGCTTGTGCAGTTTATCGGACAGGGTTTCGCCGCGCAGCCGCGTCATCCAGCCAGGGGCGGCGAAGTCGGGCGGGCGCAGGCCGAGCGCGTGGCTTAGACTGGCGGTGACGTCGTTCGGGCTTTGCGGCGCATCGGCGGCGGCGTTGATAATTTCGGCCGCCGACGGGTCATCATCAGCCTCAATCAGCGCGGCAATCGCGGCCGCCAAATCGTCTTCGTGGATCCATGAAGCCGGTTGCCGGCCATCTGGCAGTCGGCGGGAACGTTTAATGTCTTCGGCCAAGGCGGCGGTCGCGCGGCTGCCGCCGCCGTAGATATAGCCGGCGCGGATGACGCGGACATTCAGGCCGCTGTCGAGCCAGGCGGCTTCGGCGGCGAGCATAGGCTGATAGTGGCCGCCGTGAACATTATGAGCGTCTTCTGTCGCTGGGTCGCCTTGATGGGCGGCGTATAAATAAGCGAAGCTGATCGCAATGATTTTTCGCAGGCCATGCGTCTTGGCGGCGCGCAGGACAGCTTGGCTGCTTTTGACCAAACAGTCGGCCTCATCGAAACCGACTTGAGGAAGGCCGCCAAGACTCTGCGGCGCGGCATGAACCAGAACGTCGGCGTTTGTCATCCGCAGGCTGCTTAGGACTTCGCTTTCGCGGGTCAGGTCGGGATAGACGGGCAATGCCCCGGCGCGGCGAATCGCTAGCGCGCCGTCGGCGTTGCTGGTCGCCGCCGCTGCCTGATGTCCGTTCGCAAGCAGCGTCTTGGCGGCCGCCAGGCCGGCGCTTTCCGAACCGCCGGTTATGAATATATTGAAGGTCTTTTTCGATTCAGCCATCGCTCACTCTCTCTTGGCGAAAATAATCCAGTGTCATTATGCCATAGAATCGGCGTCATGGGCATATCGCTTTCCGCCAGTTTCAGGACAACCTTGCTAAAGCGACCGCTCTGTCAAGAATGCCCGACGCCAGTGGGGAGCATGTGGTGGGGAGGGGAGGAATGGTAAATATAGAGGACATTCCCCCTGGCAAAGACGCTCTTGAATGGGCGGGAGCATTTTAGTATAGTTGAAGAGGTCGCAAACTTTTGACCTTGTTTTATTCGCCTAGCTGGGAGACGCCGCTGATGCCCTTGAGACGAGGCTCCATTTGGCTTATGGCAGCGCTGTCCTTGCTGCCCGCCTTGCTTTTTGTCTATTTGGGACAATTCACCCGCCCGATGGATTGGGACGATTTTTGTCTCCTCAAGGTCGGTCAGGAGCAGGGCATCTTGGGTGGAACGCTCCACTGGCTTCGTGACTGGACGGGGAGCTATGCCAGTTTCTTCTTCATCAACGGCCTGGCGCCGCTGGACACCTTGGCGCCGCCGATCAAAACCACGCTGATAATTGTTTTGTGGCTGTTTGGATCCTTCTGGCTGATCTTCGAGGGGCTTGCCCGCTTGGGGATAAATCGCCGCCGGCCCTTGGCCGCCGCGGCTGCCGCCTTGGCCGTCGCTGCCGTCCTCAACAGTCTCCATTCGCCGCAACCGCTGTACTGGTACGCCGATGACTATATCCTTCTGCTGCCCTTGCTGCTGATGCACCTGGCGCTTTGGCTGCGTCCCTCCCCCCAGTCGGCCTGGCGCCTCATCGCTGGCGCGGCGCTGTGCTTCATCGCGGCTGGCGCCAGTGAAATAGCTGTTGGCGTCCAATTGGCCTTTCTCACCTTTTGCCTGCTGATGAGCTTCGCTTTGCTGCCAAGTTCTGTACGGCGTCCTCATGCGCTGTTCTTTGGAGCGGGCTGGCTGGCGACGTTGGCCGGCTTCATCATCCAGTTGAGCACGGCCGGCGCCGCCAACCGCGCGGCCGCCATTGTGGATTACGTCGGCATGCCAGATCAGCCGCTTTCGGCCTTGATGCGCGATGCATTCAGCCGGACCTTTGGCTATCTTGGACATCCGCCCATTTTTGGCGGCTTTGCCATGCTGCTGGGGGTTGGCATGCTGGTCATGCTTTTTGGCTATCGGCCGCCAGCCCTGCCAAAACCGTCAAAAGCAACCGGTCTTGTCTTGCCGGCCTTGTGGCTTGGCTTGATTTTTCAGCTGCTTTGGCTGCCCGCGCTGCTGCTGCTAGAACAGGCGAGCAAGGATCCGCTGGTCTTTCGGCGCCTCTTCGGTCTCAATATGGCCTTGATTTTGGCCTTTCTGGCTCTGATTTGGCAGCGAAGGCGCATCCAGGCGCATCTGCAAAAACAGGCGCGCGGCCTGCTGATTGCCTGGCACATGACGGCCTTCGCGGTTCTTTTCGCATTGCTGTTTTTAATAACGCAATCGGGAAACACGGAAAGCGGCGGCTATCTGCTCACAACGGCGCTTGCTTTTCTGGCAGATGTCATCGCTGCTGCCAGGTGGAGCGGGATTCGGCTGGCTGGCGCCAGGCTTGCTTGGCCTAGGCCTGACCGCTCTAACCACCAGCGCCGCTGTGATGCCGCTCATACAACTGCACGAAGTACTGCGGTTCCTGGCGCCCAGCGCGTGCCTGCTTGTGCTTTCGGGATTGGTCTGGGGTCTCTTTTTTGGCTGTCTGGTCAAACATTATCCGCCGGGCCGCGCCTGGGAAAGGCTGTTCAAGCTGGCCAGCCTGACCATGATCCTCATCATCGGAAGCAGCATCATGCTGGCCCAGGCGGCGCTCGTCCCCAATTTTCGGCTTTATGCACAAGAGTGGGACGAACGGCATCTCGACATTATCGCCCAACGCGGCAGCGGGCAGCGGGTCGTCGAAGTCCCCCCGTTTACCTGGGATCTGCATATGCATTTGTATAACACTCCTGCTTCGTCCACGGCCGGCTGCCCCAGGTCTTATTATGATATCGATGCGATTGTTTTCACCGATGGCTAACCCTCAAAATTGCCGCAAGCGCCTGTTGACAGCTTTCGCGCTTGTCATTACAATAATGTTTCCTGTGCGGGCCTATAGCTCAGTTGGGAGAGCGCTACAATGGCATTGTAGAGGTCAAGGGTTCGAGTCCCTTTAGGTCCATCAAGCGGATGTGGCATCAGAAAACCAGTGTGAAAGGTCGGCATCGTGGCGAAGCACAAACGGAACGTCTGGGATGAACTGCTTGAAGTTGGGCGGCGGATGCTCAAGGAACTGGACAAATTTTTGGATCCAAAAGCGCAGCCACCCCGCAAGCCGGCGCGCGTGCCGGTCCCCGCTCGCAATCAGCCGCGCAAGCCCGACGAAAACTAAGCGGACAGCCAATCGCAGTCAACCGCGGGAGCAGGCCCCTGGCTTGTTCCATTCATTAAAGCAAGGATAGATGACCATGCCCGATTTTCCGATTTTTGATGGCCACAATGATACACTGCTGCGCTTTGCCCAAAACGAGTCGCTGACCTATAAGGACTTCCTCGCTGGGATGACGGATGGTCATATTGATCTGCCGCGGGCGCGCCAGGGGGGATTCGCCGGCGGATTCTTCGCCGTGTTCGCGCCTAATCCCGAAATGGAAATCACGCCCGATTTTGTGCCGGATCCGCAGCTGCCGCCGCCGCTAGAATGGTCTTATGCCCAGCGGTTCGCCTTGGGCATGATGTCGGACCTGTTCAAGCTGGAAGCCGAATCGGCCGGGCAGATCAAGGTCGTCCGCGGCGCCGCCGAACTGCAAGCCTGCATTGAATCTGGTATTTTTGCCGCCATTCTCCACTTTGAAGGCGCCGAAGCCATTGACGAAGATCTGAATGCGCTGGAAGTCTTTTATCAAGCCGGGCTGCGTTCGCTGGGGATTGTCTGGAGCCGGCCGACGATTTTCGCCCAAGGAGTTCCCTTTCGCTTTCCCTCATCGCCTGACACCGGCCCTGGACTCACCGATACTGGCAAGCGGCTGGTCAAGCGCTGCAACGAACTGGGGATTATGCTGGATTTGTCGCATCTCAATGAGCAGGGCTTTTGGGATGTGGCCGCCTTGAGCGATGCGCCGCTGGTCGCCACGCATTCCAATGTGCATGCTCTCTGCCCGACACCGCGCAACCTGACCGACCGCCAGCTGGACGCGGTTAAGGCATCGGATGGCATGGTCGGCTTGAACTTCGCCACTGGCTTTTTGAATCGCGACGGCAGCTGGGATACGGATACACCGCTGGATGTCATGGTCAGGCATCTGGATTATCTGGTCGAGCGGCTGGGTGAAACACGGGTCGGCTTCGGCTCGGATTATGACGGCGCGCGGGTGCCAAAGGGAGTCGGGGATGTTTCCAAGCTGCCGAATCTGACTGCCGCGCTGAAAGAAGCCGGCTATGACGACCGCCTGATTGAGATGATTACGCACAAAAACTGGATCCGCGTCCTTCGCAAAACCTGGAAAGCCTGAACGCTATAGATTAAGCAGCGCGCCTTTTCGCTTGCGTTCGTATGTTGGCAGGTCAAGCGGCGCATTCGCCAGCAGATTCTCGACGCTGTAGCCCTGAATAACGGGATAGCTGCCAAAAAAGTCTTGAAAAGTATCGCGGCTGCGCTGATTGTCGACCGTTCGCATATACTGCCCGAAGCAGACCATCACGCCAGCCGTCACGCCCAAGCGGTCGACCGTTTCGCGCAGGGCCCGCACCGCATCCGGGCTGACGCGGCCGCCTTTGACTTGGACAATCGCATATTCGGCTTTGGAGACTTTTTGGGGGACGGCGGGATAAAATTTGAGCAGGCCGTCGACACCGCCATCAGCGCCGCGCGCGCCGGGTTCGCGGAACATGCCTTCGGCGCCGATAAAGCCGCAGACCCATCTTTCAAACTCGAATTTGTCGCGTTGGGCCAAGGCGCGGGCGTCCTCAATCGTTTGGGGGATGCCGCGGATGGCGATGTCGTCTTTTTCCAGCAGGGGAATATGATCGACCAGACGCTCGCGGATGAGGCCGGCGGCAAAGGGCGAGATGTCGATGCCGATCCATTGGCGGCCCAAAATCTCGGCGGCGTGAACGGTTGTGCCGCAGCCGCAGAAGGGATCGAGGACGATGTCGCCAGGGTTGGATGAGGCTTTGATGATCCGTTTTAACAGAGCGCGTGGTTTCTGTGTGGGATAACCAGTGATTTCGTCTCTGTTGCTGGGGAACCACCCCGACGACCCATATAATTGCTTAATATCTGACCATGTATCCGACAGCGGCACGCCAGGGCTTTCATCAAGATATTGTCGAATAATCTTGCCTTTGCGCGATCTGGTCTGATATTTTCTGCCATCGTCATCCGTATGTCGAAACCAATTAGTCACATAACTTTCAGAGTAGGGCGTGTACTGTTTATTGTATAAGTGCGCGCCATACTGCTTGGCATAAACCAATAAAGTTTCATGCGATTTTACAGGTTTCTTTCCGCTTGCCCTACCGCCTGATGGTGTTCCGTAATTCCAAATTATTTCTGTTGCGAAATTCTTGCGGCCAAATATCGCATCCATCAACAGTTTCAAATAATGCCCGGCGGTCGGGTCACAATGCAGATAAATACTTCCCGTCTTTTTCAATACGCGGCGCATGGCGCGCAGACGGAGCGCCATATTGATGAGATAAGCGGCCAAACTTGACGTTGCCCGGCCCCTTGTGCGAACCCCCTCGACCTCCTGCGCGAACCTGACAATCGCCGCCAATGCGCGCGTGCGCGGGTCGCGTTCCATCTCTTCCAGCCGCGCATTGTCATCCGCCGTCCATTCCCAAGTGTCGGTGAATGCCTCGACTGGCTTGAGGCTTTTGTCGCGGCCCTTGAACGGCAGATTGTAATTGCTGTTGGAATTGAAGGGCGGGTCGAGATAAATCAGGTCAATCGATTCAGACGGCAGTTCATCGGCGTCGTTGAGGATGCCCAGACAGTCGGCGGCGTACAGGATTCGGTTCATAGCCAGCCCCGCAGAAAACAGGAAACACATCAGCATTCCACGACGCGCCGAAAAGGGATATACTTCGCCATGAAAGCCTACGGGTTTTCATGGTTTTTGGGTATTCCGATGGCGGACCTGATTAGCGCTCCGATCCGCCATCGGAATCCTTAATCGCAGGTCGTGAAAGACCATATTAGTAAGCTAACACAAAAATAGAATGCGCGCAACTGTTTTCGGTTGGATTTTTCCGCTTGCTTTATTTTGAGAAGGCTGTTATGATGGCAAGGCGAGTCGATGGACTTGCTGAAAGGACAGCGCGCATAATGGATATGTTAGAGGATACGCGGGATATTCGGATCACTCGGCTTGAAGGTCGAGTTAAAACGCTTGAGGATGTGCAAGGCGCGATGCTGGACAAGATGGACGTCTTTATCGCCAATCAAAACGAAATGAGAGCCGATCTGGCCAGATTGGAAGCTAATCAGGTCAGAATTATCGAGCTTATTCAAGCGCTTGCGCTGGAGATCGCTGACCTCAAAGACCGCGTCATCGGGCGGCCGATGGGATTTGCGCTGCCTGAGGATGACGACAGTTGATGAAAGCAGGCTGAAAATGAAAGTCAAGATGTCACTGGGTTTTGGGGTGGCCCGCTCTTTCCTTACGCAGTCATAACTGCGCTTTTGCCGCGCAGCCCCGCTTTTTCCCATTTCACTTCGATTCCAAAGCATTCCGTCATCTCATCAATGACGGCTCTTCGCTTGCAAACCTAACAGCAGTCAACTGGAGAAAGTATGAACGAGACCTATCAGCCACAAAACATTGAGAGCAAATGGCAGCGAAAATGGGACGAGAGCCAGCTGTATCGTTCCGAAGTGGATTGGGACCGACCCAAGCACTATGCCCTGACCATGCTGCCTTATCCATCGGGCGATCTGCATATCGGTCACTGGTTCGCCATGGCGCCGTCTGATGCGCGGGCGCGGTGGATGCGGATGAAGGGCTATAACGTCCTGTTCCCAATGGGCTTTGACGCTTTTGGTCTGCCGGCCGAAAACGCCGCTATTGCGCGCAATATCCATCCCTGGAAGTGGACCTACAGCAATATCGAGCGCATGCGCGGGCAGCTGCGGAGCATGGGGGCTATGTTCGATTGGGAGCGCGAAGCCATCTCCTGCACGCCAGCGTATTATAAATGGTCGCAGTGGTTCTTCAAGAAATTTTATGAGAACGAACTGGCCTACCGCGGCTCGGCGCTGGTCAACTGGTCTGAATCGATGCAGACGGTGTTGGCCAATGAGCAGGTTATCGACGGCAAGGATGAGCGCACCGGCCAGCCGGTCGTGCAGAAGCTCATGGAACAGTGGTTCTTCGCCATTACCCGCTATGCCGATGAACTGCTGGCTTTCGACAAGCTGGATTGGCCTGAATCCATCAAAATTATGCAGACGAACTGGATTGGCCGCAGCGAAGGCGCGCATGCGACTTTTTATACAGTCGAAGGGCGTCATCCGATTGAGATTTTTACCACGCGCCCAGATACGCTGTGGGGGGCGACCTTTATGGTATTGGCGCCAGAGCATCCTCTGGTCGAGCAAATCACCAGCCCGGCGCAAAGCGCGGCAGTGGCGGCTTATGTTCAGGCGACGGCGGCGGCGACCGAAATTGAGCGTCTGTCTGATGACCGCGAAAAGACCGGCGTCTTCACTGGCGCCTATGCCATCAATCCGGTTAATGACCAGCAGATTCCGATTTGGATTGCCGATTATGTCATGATCAGCTATGGCACTGGGGCGATTATGGCGGTGCCGGCGCATGACCAGCGCGACTTTGAATTTGCGCGGCAGCACGGCTTGAATATCCAGGTGGTGATTCAGCCGACTGATGGGCCTATTCTGCAAGCCGATGAAATGGACGCGGCTTATGATGGGCCGGGCGCGATGGTCAATTCCGATGCCATGAACGGCAGCGTCAGCAGTCAAGACAAGGGGCGCAAGAATCCAGCGATTGCCAAGGTCATCGACTGGCTGGAGGCGGAAGGCAAGGGTCGGGAAGCGGTCAATTATCGTCTGCGCGACTGGCTCATCAGCCGCCAGCGTTATTGGGGCGGCCCGATTCCGATTGAGTATGAAAATGGCGATGTTCAGGCGGTCGCTGATGAGGATTTGCCGGTTGTCCTGCCCGAAGATGTCGATTTTGCGCCGACCGGCCGCAGTCCATTGACCTATCACGAACCTTTTTTCAAGGCGAGCGAGACGGCGCGGCGCGAAACGGACACGTTGGATACCTTTATGTGTTCGTCCTGGTATCAGCTGCGTTATCTTTCGCCAAACGACGATGCCGCGCCCTTTGACGCCGAAGAGGCGGCCTATTGGTTGCCGGTTGATGTCTATACCGGCGGCGCCGAGCATGCGGTCATGCACCTCTTGTACACGCGTTTTTTCACCAAGGCGCTGCGCGATACTGGCGTCTTTGATGATGCTGCGGCGGTCATGCGCGCCAAGGGCCGCGACCCGGCGGCGGCTTTTGACGAACCGATGATTCTGCTGCGAAATCAAGGGCAAGTGCTAGGCGGCGAACGGCAGGGCGACTTTGTGCTGTGCAGCGGCAAAACGCGCGGCGGCAAGATGCTGGCCAATCGTGTCGAGGTGGCTGATTACAACCAAGTGCCGGCTGGTTTTGAGGGCGTCTTTGGCGAGATTATGCGCCGCACCGAAAACATCATCCACATCAATATGGCCGGGGTGGCGCAGCTGGTCGAGATTTTGCCGGATGCGGAGATCGTCATTCCCAGCATCGAGGGCAAAAACAGCGTCAATCAACTCAATCATCATTTGGAAATCCAGCGCATGTCCAAGAGCAAGGGCAATGTCGTCAATCCCGATGAACTGGTGGCGAAATATGGCGCCGATGCCGTGCGCTGCTATCTGATGTTCAATTTTGACTGGCAGAAGGGCGGCCCCTGGAACGAGAACAACATCAAAGGCCCGCAGGGCTGGCTGCATGACATCTGGGAGATTGCTTTGCAAGGCGCGCCGACGGTCCAAGGCGATGCGGCCGCCGAACGCGATATCGAGCGCAAGCTGCACCAGGCCATCGCGGTTATCGACCGCGGCCTGCGCGAGTTCAGCTTTAATACGGCGATAGCGGCGCAGATGAAGTTCAAGAATGCTTTCAGGGCCGCGCTGCGCGAAGGCCAAATCGGCGCCGAGATGTGGACTAAGGCAATGAGCCAGGTCTTGCGCTTGATGGCGCCCTTTGCGCCGCACATGGCCGAAGAACTGTGGGCGCGGCTGGGGCAGGAATACAGCGTGCATACGCAATCATGGCCCGAATATGACGCTGACTTGGCGCGCGAGGAGATGGTCGATCTGGTGATTATGGTCAACGGCAAGCCGCGCGCGACCTTAACGGTGACGGTTGATATCGAGAAAGAGCAGGCGCAGGCGATGGCGCTGGAGAGCGAAGCGGCGCGGCGGTTTTTGCGGGGCAAATCGCCAAAGCGGCTGGTCTTCATTCGCGGGCGGAACGGCGCAGACCCCAAGGTCAATATCGTGATGTGATGGTTTATTCATCCGTGACAATCAGCTTGATACGATAATATGGACCCGGGCACCCCCTAAGATAAGTGTAATTATACAGTGGCAAGGGCGAAATTTCGACGGCGTCTTTGCCTTCTTGCACGGCGTCCAAGATTTTCTGGTGGTTGTCATCCCATACTCGGGCGTAGTTCTGATAATCGGAAATGACCGCTATTTGCCAAAGGGCGATTCTCGCGGCCAGTATCAGCGCGATGGTTAAGCTGATCACCTTGAGAAACCTGACCGCTGCTGGCCGCGACCGCAGGCAATGCTTGGCTAAGTATCCAGCACAGCCGCCCCAGACCAGGCCTGAAACCACCAATATGTACGCGCCGGACGCCAGCACGCGGAAGGGGAAATAGGGGCTTATACTCAACCAGATAAAGGCAATCGCCAAAATAAAAGCCCACCCCAAGCCGTATGAGCCGAAGGCCAGCAGTTTGATTTTTCGTTTTTTGGGGTTTGCGGGCATCGATGCCAGCAGTCCCAGAAACGCAAGCGCGCTTGTGGACAGGTAGAGCGATGCGTGAAAGTAGAGGTCGTTTGGCTGTGTCAAAGCGAACAGCAGAACAAGAATACAGGCGGCGGCCGCCAGCCATCCTAGAAACAATAGACCTGGCTCATGTTTTTGCAGCCAGCCATTGATGCGCTTTCGCTTCCAAAGCATGGTCAGAAAGCTGAATATGAACAGGATATTGAGGCTGATCATTCCCATGTCATCTGATGCTGGACTATCGAAAGCATAAGGATTGCTGGTGTGTCCCCACAGCAGGGGCAGGCAGATCAGATGAAAGATCAGGCAGAGCCACAAAGCCGGCGAAGTCAATTCAAAGGATTTTGATGTTTTGGACGGCGCTGTCGGCTGGTATTTGACCAGTGTGACCAGCAAGCCGAGTCCCATCAGCATAACAAACCCAATAAAGACCTCTGGATTCATAATATGCTCAAGCCCATAGGCCAGGGTTTTAGACATGGCGGCGGATGGGTCGACTGGACCGTACCGGTCTAAATCGGTTGCCCGCCGCGCGGCGACTCCTGGACCAGTCAACTGTACAATCAAGCTGGCCAAGGATGCCAGCCCACTGATCCCGAAGACGACGACATAGCGATTGCGAAGCGGGTTATGCAGAAGCGCGAAACTTGCCAGCATGCAAAACGCGAGGATGGACACTTGGAACACCACATTAGCTTCGGTAAAGCCGGCGACTGTGAAACACATCAGCCCGCTGGCGGCGAGTCCCAGCGTCCATCGGCGATTCTTTTTCAATCGCGGCGCCATCCAGATCGTCAGCGCCGTGTAGACCGTGAACAGGGCAATCGGCAAAGTATAAGAGGAGACCACGACGTAATGGTGAAATGTTTCGGAGTCGTAATGAAAAAAGGCATTTATGGCGGCGGCGACAGTCAAGGCGGCAGTCGCCAGAGCCAGCGCCGGCCGCGAACGGTCTATCTTCAAAAAGCCCAGGACTTGGAAGACCAGCCAATAGCATCCGACCAGCCATATAATAATCGTTGTCAGGAGTGTAATCCTGGGAAGCAGGGTATCGAGTGGCGCAATGATTGACTGGAGTAGGTATGAGCTATACCGTCCCCCGTCGGTGGTGTACAGATGCAGATAGTTTCCCCAGGCGCCCATAGTGCGAGCGTTGGCGATATGACAGTTATCAACGCTCATCAAACGGGTGAACTGTCCCAAATAGGCATAGAGAGCGATTGGCGCGAGCGCCACGACGACCATGAGCCGTTGGAGTCGGCTTGTTTTCATTCGCGCCGCTTTCAAATAAAGACTCTAAAAGACTTGTCGCTGTCAAAGATATTATGCTTTCATCTTTTTTGCGATAGTTGAATACGCAAAAAACGAATTTGCATTTTGCGTTCGAATAGGTTATGCTTGCAAGCATCGTGATGTGATGGCTTATTCATCCGTGACAATCAGCTTGGTTGAACCCAAACGATAATATCGCCCCGGGCACCCCCTAAGATAGGGGTAATTATACAATGGCAAGGGTGAAATTTCGACGGCGTCTTTGCCTTCTTGCACGGCGTCCAAGATTTTCTGGTGGTTGTCATCCCATACCCGAGCGTAGTTCTGATAATCGGGAATGACCGCTATTTGCCAAAGGGCGATTCTCGCAGCCAATATCAGCGCGATGGCTAAGCTGCCCAGCTTGAGAAATCTGACTGCTGCTGGACGCGGCCGCAGGCAATGCTTGGCTAAGTATCCAACACAGCCGCCCCAGACCAGGCCTGAAACCACCAATATGTATGCGCCGGACACCAGCACGCGGAAGGGGAAATAGGGGGTTATACTCAACCAGATAAAGGCAATCGCCAAAATAAAAACCCATCCCAAGCCGTATGAGCCGAATGCCAGCAGTTCAATTTTTCGTTTCTTTGGGTTTGCGGGCATTGATGCCAGCAGGCCCAGAAACGCAAGCGCGCTTGTGGACAGGTAGAGCGATGCGTGAAAGTAGAGGTCGTTTGGCTGTGTCAAGGCAAAGAGCAGAATAAAAACACAGACGGCGGCCGCCAGCCATCCCAGAAACAATAGGCCTGGTTCATGTTTTTGCAGCCAGCCGTTGATGCGTTTTCGCCGCCAGAGCATGGTCAGAAAGCTGAATATGAACAGGATATTGAGGCTGACCATTCCCATGTCATCTGATGCTGGACTATCGAAAGCATAGGGATTGCCGGTGTGTCCCCACAGCAGGGGCAGGCAGATCAGATGAAAGATCAGGCAGAGCCACAAAGCGGGCGAAGTCAATTCAAAGGATTTTGATGTTTTGGACGGTGCTGTCGGCTGGTATTTGACCAGTGTGACCAGCAGGCCAATTCCCATCAGCATGACGAACCCAATAAAGACCTCTGGATTCATAATATGCTCAAGCCCATAGGCCAGGGTTTTAGGCATGACGGCAGACGTGTCGACTGGACCGAAGTGGTTCAACTCGTTTGCCCGCCGCGCGGCGGCTCCTGGCCCAATCAACTGTATGATTAAGCTGGCCAGGGATGCCAGCCAGCCGACCCCGAAGGCGGCGATATAACGATTGCGAAGCGGGTTACGCAGAAGCGCGAAACTCGCCAGCATACAAAACGCGAGGATGGCCAGTTGGAACACCACATGGGCTTCGGCAAAGCCGGCGACTATGAAACACATCAGTCCGCTGGCGGCGAGTCCCAGCGCCCATCGGCGATTCTTTTTCAATCGCGGCGCCATCCAAATCGCCAGCGCCATATAGACTGTGAACAGGGGGATCGGCGTAACATTAGTGGCGAACACGCCATAATGGTGAAATGTTTCGGGGTCGTAATGAAAAAAGGCATTTATGGCGGCGGTGGCGGTCAAGGCGGCAATCGCCAGGGCAAGCGCCGGCCGCGAATGGTCTATCTTCAAAAAGCCCAGGACTTGAAAGACCAGCCAATACCCTCCGGCCAGCCATACGATAATTGTTGCCAGGAGTGTAATCCTGGTAAGATAGGTATCGAGCGGTGTAGAGATTGCCCAGAGCAAGTTCGAGCTGTACCGTCCCCCGGCGATGGCGTACAGAAACAGATAGTGTTCCCAGATGCCCCTATCGCGGGCTGTGGCTATATTACAGTCATCGACGCTTATCGGACGGGTGAACTGTCCCAAATAGGCATAGAGAACGATTGGCGCAAGCGCCAGGGCAACCATGAACCATTGGAGTCGGCTTATTTTCATTCGCTGCTTTTCCAAGCTAGAAATCCTGAAAGACTTGTCGCTGTCAAAGATATTATGCTTTCATCTTTTTTGCGATAGTTGAATACGCAAAAAATGAATTTGCATTTTGTGTTCGAATAGATTATGCTTGCAAGCATCGTGAAATATAGTAAGGAGGGGCAGTCATGCAACAGGGATTGATGGACATCAAGATTGAATACTGCGCGACTTGAAACCACACACCTATTGCCGTCAGTTTGACGGACGACATTCTCAAGGAGCGCGAAATTGAGGCTTTTGTCAAAAGCTGGCACATGATCCCCAGCACCGGCGGGGTATTCGACGTCTGGGTCAATGATGAGTTGATCTTTTCCAAGAAGCAGGTCAACCGCCATGCCGAACCGGGCGAAATCCGCGCCGGCATTGTCAAAGCGCTGGATGCGCTGCGTTCGGCTGACGTTGCGCTGGCTGGAGATTAAGACCATGAGGGCGGGGGACATCACCATCCCCTGCATCTCATCTTCATTTGTTTCGCGGCTCACAGCAGATCCGCGCCAAACAGGCAGGATGAAAACAGTTCTGTTAGATGCGTTTTAATGGGCTGTTTTTCCTTGCCTGCGCTGTTGCGCGAATTCCCTTGCTAAAATGTAAAATCTGCTGTAGACTAGGCCGCGGGTATGCAGATGCGGAAATGTCCCATACGGGCAAGGTATGGAGCATCCGCATATTCAGATTATCAAACATCTATTTAAGGAGTAACTGTAATGAAACGTTTTGTTTTACTCTCGCTGCTGTTGGCGGCGGTGCTTGTCGCGGGCGCCGGCCTGACGGCGGCCCAGGATGATGGCAGCATTCTGGCGCGCATTCAGGATCGCGGTGAATTGATTTGCGGCGTGAACGCCACGCTGCCCGGCTTCGGCACGCAGAACGATGTCGGTGATTTTGAAGGCTTCGACGTTGACATCTGCCGCGCGGTGGCCGCTGCCGTGCTTGGCGATGCCGATGCGATTGCCTTCCGCCCCTTGACGGCCGCTGAACGTCCGACTGCTCTGGCCAGCGGTGAAGTCGATATGATCAGCCGCAACACCACCTGGACGCTTAGCCGCGACACGGAATGGGGCGCCACCTTTGGCCCGACCGTCTTCTATGATGGTCAAGGCGTTATGACCAAGGTCTCGTTCGGTGTTTCGACCATTGGTGAACTGGCTGAAGAGAGCATCACCATTTGCACCAACGCCGGCACCACTACCGAACTGAACATCACCGACCTCGCTGACAGCATGGGCGCCGACTGGGAACTGAACACCTTCCAGGACTTTGATGCGGTCATGGACGCTTATGAAGCCGATGCCTGCGATGCCGTCACGACGGATATGAGCGGTTTGCTTTCGCGTAAAGCCACGTCAGCTGACCCGGCTTCGCATTCCATCCTGCCTGGCACTATCAGCAAGGAGCCGCTTGGGCCGTTGAGTCCGCAAAGCGACGCGCAGTTCGCTGATGTCATTCGCTGGACGGTATGGGGCTTGATGACGGCTGAAGAATTTGGCATCGACAGCATGAACATTGGCGACTTCATGGACAGCGAAGATGCCGGCATCGCCCGTTTGCTGGGCCTTGGCAACAACATCTCTGGCGAATACTTGGGCATCAACGACGAATTTATGGTTGATGTGATTACGCAGGTCGGCAACTATGCCGAAGTCTTTGACCGCAACCTCGGGCCGGACACCATCTTTGATCTGTCGCGCGGCTTCAATGCCCTGTGGACGGACGGCGGCCTGCTGTACTCACCGCCATTCCGTTAAGCCGCAAGTCAACTTGACTTGACAGCTTCAGCGCGGGCTGCGTCATCATCAACTGGTGCCGCAGCCCGTTTGCGTTTGGGCAGAATTTGCGGCTTTGCTGGATTTTGTCTACAATGTGGCTAAACTTTGGCTGTTGGCCGGCGGATAGATTAAAGAGAAGCCTATGAGAATGCAAGCGAAAATACCACGCGAGAGCCTGTCCTTGGCTGTTTTTCGGGACGGCCGCATTTTGCAGGGGATGGCCCAACTTGTTTTTGTGTGTATTGTAGTATTGGTCTTGAATGACTTGGGCGGACGCATCAATTCGGCGCTGGAAGCGACCAATCAGACGCCGAACCTGGAATTTTTGGAGAATCGGGCTGGTTTTGCCTTGGCCGATTCTGGCGCCTATTCTTCGGACGACCGCTATATGGACGCCTTTCGGGTAGGTTTTGTCAACACCTTGCGGGTTGTCTTGCTGGGTCTGGTGGCGACGACCCTCCTCGGCATCTTGGCTGGCGTCTTTCTTTTGAGCCGCAATTTTTTGGCGCGGACATTGGCGCGGTCTTATGTCGAGGTGCTGCGGAACACGCCCATTCTGCTGCAAATATACGCCTGGTTTTATATTGTCATCTTTTCATTGCCGCCGCAGCAGGAATCGTTTGCCTTCCCGCAAGAGGGCATACGGAGTCTGCCGCTGACGCAGTATGCGCTGTCGCTGCTTTTCATCGGCTTTATCTGGCAGTACAGCGGGAGCATCCGCAATCGGATATGGCGCACCCGGATTCGGGAGGGCGCGGCGGTCATCGTTGCGCTGGTCAACTTGCTGGGCATTGTCGTAGTCGGGCAGGGCAGTCCGATTGAGTTCCGACCGGGGATGTATATCAGCATCAAGGGGGTGGCCATCTTTGAGTTGATCCCCTCGTCGCTGTTTGGCATGTGGGTGATGTTTGTCGTTATTGGCATTGTGGTCGCGGCGGTTCTTTGGCGCTACTTCGGTTTTATCACTGATTCGACTGGACGGCCGATCCCGCGCCTGCGCTATGCCATTTTGTCGATCATTGGCTTTGCGTTCCTGGGCTGGCTGATTATGGGCATGCGCCCGACGCCGACAAACATTTCCGTATTTGACGAAGAAGCCGACGCCGTTATCGAGATGCCGTATGAAGAAGCCTTTCAATCCGGCATGCTAAGCATTGAACAGGAACTAGAGTTCACCCGCCAGCCGCTCATCTTTCGTCCGCCGACGCTCGACCGGCGCGGGCGCAGCGTCGAGACCGGCATCGTAATTTCGCCCGCGTATCTGGCCGTCTTTTGGGGTTTGGTGATTTATACCTCGGCCTTTATTGCTGAAATTGTCCGCGCCGGCATTCAGGCTGTGCCCAAGGGGCAGCTGGAGGCGTCGCGGGCGCTGGGCCTTTCGCGCAATGAGATGCTCCAGCTGATTATCCTGCCACAGGCTTTGCGCGTGATTATCCCGCCGCTGGGCAATCAGTATCTCAATTTTGCCAAGAACTCCAGCCTGGCGATTGCCGTTTCCTACACCGATATTTTTCAGGTGACGTTTACGATTATCAATCAATCGGGGCAGTCGGTCACTGGGATTGTGATGGTGATGCTTTCCTATCTGCTCATCAGTCTGTCCATATCCCTGCTGATGAACTTGATCAATCAACGTTTCCAACTGGTGACAAGGTAGGTGCCAGATGTCAGAGAATAAACCGGTTGATGTCACAAAGACTGTGATTCACCATGAAGATGAACCGGCTCTGCCGCCGCCCACGCTGGAGGTCGGGCTGCCGGCTTGGCTGCGTCAAAACCTGTTCGGCTCCCCGGCTGATATTGTCATTACCGTTCTGTCGTCGCTTTTTATTATTGCCGTAGTGACCAGTTTTTTCGATTGGGCGGTTCGTTCGGCAAACTGGTTCGCCATTATCAACAATCAGCGCTTGTTTATGATGGAGTCGTTTGAGCGCGTCTTTGAATGGCGGATTGCGATTACGGTTTTGCTTTCGGCGCTGCTGACCGGGGTCAGTTTTGCGGCTTGGGTGCGGCCTGCCCTCTTGCGGACACTGACGGTGACGGCGCTGGGCATATTGGCGCTGATTGCCGCGCTGCCGCCGCTGATTCAAGCAGCTGTCCCGCAGCCGTCCTCGTATTTGACGGCCGGCAATGTCGATATTACTGACCGCGCCTCGACTTTGCGGCCGCAAAAGGAACTGGCCTTCATTGCCCAAGCGGGCGAAACGGTCTCGCTGCGCCTGGCGACCGACGAGCTTGCCGATATTGAGACCTTGAGTCGGCTGGCTGGCTTTTCTGACCGCGCCGCCAATGCGCTGGCGAACGCCGCCCGCAACCGCCTTGAACAGCAGGAAACGACCGGCGCCGTCTTTGACCGCATGGTCAGCCGCGAATTGACCGAAACATTGGAAGAGCGAACCCGTCTGCAAATCCGCACCTTTATTCGCACCAATGACATGCGCGCCTCGATGAGCGATTTTGTCGGCGGCGTCGGCGAACGGCTGGCTGGTGATGACGGCGCGCTGGCCGAGCTAAAAATCTGGCTGAATCGGCTGGAAGACGCTGCCAAAGCATTGGACACAGAGGACGAAGCGGTCATGCTGGCGCTGGAGACCGTTGAGGATGGGATTGACGGACTGTCGGCTGGAGACCGTCTGACCGCTGATGTCCGCGAGGCGATGAAAAACCTGACGCAAACGGTCCTCGCCAGCGAACAAATTGAAGACCTGGGCGAACTGCTGGTGACGCAGCTGTCCGAAGACCTTATCGGCGCGCCGGGGGAAAGTGATGATAAAGAGGAGCTTATCCAGCCCTCGCCGGCCGAAGCCGATTTCCTGCGGGATATGTTTGTCCGTCTGCTGTCGCCGCAGTCGGTCCTTGATCCTGAACGCTACAGTCTGGGTCAAACGCCGATGCGCGTGGCTGTTTATGATGCGCGGATGTCGGAAGTTCTGGCGGAGGGCATCATCAGCGCCGATGGCGAGACGGTATCGGTCGAGATTCCAAGCGATGGATGGTATGTGCTGTCAAAAGATGCGGCTGAAGGCGAAGAGGGGACGGCGATTCTGGCGGTGGACGGGATTTTCCCAATCGTCCAGCGCACCTTGAGCGCGACCGAGTCGGTGTATGTCCGCTTGACCGACAACGAACTGGAAGTCACTGACAGCCGCCCGCAAATCGACGGCGACAACATCCCCTTTGCTGTTTTGATTGACAATCAGTTCCGCGGCCGGCGCGATCTGTCAACTTGGCTGGTTCATTTTATTCCGCTTTTCTTTGGGCAAATCGAGGTTCTGCTCCTGCCCTTCTTCATCACTTTGGTTTGGGGTTTTATTTTGGGGCGGGGACTTTCGCATCTGCTTGGTGAGAACACGGTCTTTAACAGTCCTTCGAGTCGGGCGGCGGTCTTGGCTTGGTCGCTGTCGCCCTTTCTGATTTTGCTGGCTTATTTTGCCTTGCTGGACGGCGAGGGCGCGGTTGGCGGCGCGCCAGCGGTCATCCTGAAGATCGCGGCGGCCTTTGGCGCGGCTGCTCTGGTGAATCGAATTGATGGCTGGCTCAACCGCGCCAACAGCGGCGAGGATGCCGAAGCCTCCATTACCAGGCTGCTCATGTATGGCTGGGGCATCTATCCTTTGGTGATGTTTGTTCTGACTTCCGGCGTTGGCGGTTTGTCCGGCGCGGCGGCGGGCAGCATGGCCGGGGCGCTGGTCTGGCTGCTGCTGATGTACTTCATCGGACTTAACTTCAAGGGCCGAATCGGCTATGGGCTGCTCGTCGCCGGTTTCTTTCTGCAAATTGCCCAGGCTTTTGTTGTGGATATTGTCTGGGACAGCTGGACGGATGGCGCGGTCAGTTCCATTTTGATCTGGCTGCTGCTGGCGGCGGTCGGCGTCGGGCTGGGGATGCTGGGCGCATCCTTCAGGGGGCGGATCGATTCGGTCAGCAAGCGGCTGGGGTATCTGATTTCCGGCGGCGCATTTTTGTTTGTCGCCGCCGGCGCTAATTTGCTTCAGCAGCCCGGCGATCCGATGGCTTTGGCGCTGGCTGGATTCGCCTTTTTCCTGTGGCTGGGCTGGATGTTTTTTAGCGGCGCGCATCGCTGGACGTCCCAGCGCGTCATTATCGGTTTGCTCCTGCTGACTTTTTTATGGATGCAAACCTGGACAGCCCTTGACCGCTGGTCGATTGTCTACTTTACCTTGTGGCTGGTCGCCGGCGCCATCGCCTTTCGCCGCGGCGAAAAGGCCCAGGACGAACTTGATAAAAGCAAGCTGCTGTTCCATCGCTTTGCCGCGCCGGGCATGTTTGTGACCGCCTTGGGGTGGCTGGCGGTTTTGTTTATTATTCCGACCTTTGTGCTGGGGCTGGAATCTGGGGGGGCGCTGCAAACATCGGCCGATGATTTGCTGCCGCTGTCGGACAAACGGCTGTGGGGCGGCTTGATGCTGACCATGCAGCTGACCATCCTCGGCATCGTCGCCTCGTTCCCGATAGGTTTGGCTCTGGCTTTGGGGCGCCGCAGCCGGCTGCCGGTTGTCAAATACGCCTGTATTTTGTACATCGAAATGGTGCGCGGCGTGCCGCTGATTACGGTGCTGTTTATGGCGACGCTGCTGGTGCCGCTGGTTGACCCGACGCTGGCAACCATCGAAAACGCGGTGCGGGCCTGGGTCGGCATTACGCTGTTCAGCGCCGCCTATCTGGCCGAAAACGTGCGCGGCGGTTTGCAATCTATCGCGGTCGGTCAAACCGAGGCGGCCCAGGCGATTGGCCTGTCCGCTTGGCAAACGACCCTGCATATCCTGCTGCCGCAAGCGCTGCGGGCGGTGATCCCGGCGCTGGTGGGGCAGTTTATCTCGCTCTTCAAGGATACGTCGCTGGTCTTTATCGTTGGCCTGGCGGAAATCACTGGCATTGCCACGCGGGTAGTTGCCCAGCCAGAGTTCCTGCAAAAACGTCAGGAAACCTTTTTGTATGTCGCCATCCTCTACTTTGTGTTCAGCTATATCATGTCATACATCAGCCGCCGCATTGAAGCGACGGGTTCAGGAGCGGCGCGGACGCATCAGATTTAACATTCGGAATCATCATCGCGGGCGGGTTTATGGAGGGGTTATGACTATGGAACAGGGCAAGCAAATGATGGCAGACGACGAGCCGGTCATCATCTGCCGCAATATGAACAAGTGGTTTGGTGACTTTCATGTCCTGCGGAATGTGTCGCTTGAGGTGATGCCGCAGGAAGTGCTGGTGATTATCGGGCCTTCGGGTTCGGGCAAGTCTACGTTTATTCGCTGCATCAATCGGCTGGAGGAGCATCAGGAAGGGCAGATCATCGTACAAGGGATTGAGCTTAGCCATGATGTCAAAAACATAGCCGAGATTCGCCGCGAAACCGGGATGGTGTTCCAGCAGTTTAATCTCTTCCCGCATCTGACTGTGATGGACAATATCTCACTGGCGCCAATGAAAGTGCGGCACTGGGCGCGCGACAAGGCTGAACAGCGGGCGATGGAACTGCTGGAGCGGGTCGGCATCCCTGAACAGGCGTACAAGTACCCCGGTCAGCTTTCCGGCGGTCAGCAGCAGCGGGTGGCGATTGCCCGCGCCTTGGCGATGGAGCCTAAAATCATGCTATTCGATGAGCCGACTTCGGCTTTGGATCCAGAGATGATTAAAGAAGTGCTGGATGTTATGCAGGAACTGGCGCGAAGCGGCATGACCATGCTGGTAGTCACCCATGAGATGGGTTTCGCCCGCGAGGTCGCTGACCGCGTTATTTTCTTTGATATGGGGCGGATTGTCGAGCAGGGGCCGCCGGAAAACTTCTTCAGCCCGGACATCGAGCATCATCCGCGCACGCAAGAATTTCTTGATCAGATTTTGTAAGCGGCGCCTGCCTTACAGTCCATAGACTTCGGTTTCGGGATGAAAGGCGGCCCAGGCGAACCAGAAATGCGGGAAGGCGTGAACCCAAGTCAATTCCTGTCCGGCTAGTTCGCCGGCGACCGCTTCGCCAAAGGCGTTCCAAGTCGAATCAGTCTGGTCATCGCTGAAGCTGCCGTCGCCGTTGGCGCGGAAGCTCAAAATTTGGCCGTTAAGGCTGGCTTGGTACATGCCGGCGGTGCCGAGGTCGGCGGCGTTGTCAATAACCGAGTCACCGAGCGCGCTGGCGACGCCTGACTGGAAGAAGATGACAATCGGCGTATCG
The DNA here is from genome assembly GCA_965243515.1 of Phototrophicaceae bacterium. Taxonomy (GTDB): domain Bacteria; phylum Chloroflexota; class Anaerolineae; order Aggregatilineales; family Phototrophicaceae; genus UBA6055. Next base: position 847,862 of record OZ251572.1, read on the forward strand.
CCAACTGAATCGTTGATGACTGTTTCGGCGCGCAAAACGGCGAAGGGATAGGCTTTGGCGACGCCGTCGACGGTGGCGGCGAGGACATGGGCGACGGCTGAATCCAGACGCGTATCGACTTCGCCGCGGAACAGGAAGGGCCGGCCTCTGGCGCTGTCGTAATTGGTGTAGGGATTGATGCCGTATCGGCGGTTAAAGCCGGTCTCGCGGGACATGACGATGCCTTCGGGATAACGTTCGGCAAAGCTGGCGAAGCTGATGACCTGTGAGGGAACGAAGTCCAGCAGGACGCCGGCGTAATCGCCCACCAGCCCTTCGCCGGTAAGCTGCTGCCACCATGATTCGGTCTGGCGGTCGTACATGACCAAATCGCTGTTCCGCAGCAGACCGCTGACGCCAAAGTCGAGCGTTTCGTCGTTCACGCGGCGGTCAAAGGTAATCGAACTGTTGCACAGGGGGCAGAAGGTGACGGCAATCGGCTGGCCGGCGATCTCGTCATTGGCGATTTCGTGCCACATCAAGACTGCCTGCGGATAGGCGCGGGCTTCGCCTTCGATTTCTACGGCGATGACCGGCGAGCGGTCACTTAACCAGCCGGCGGCCGCTTCAATCGATTCCATGCGCGGGCTGGCGATGGCCGGGATGCCGTCTTTGGGCGGGCCGCCCGAAAGAAAATCCATAAAATCGACCTGACCGTTACAGAAGTCGGTTGACCAGTTGTTCGTGTTCAAATTGCCCGGCCGGCAGTCGTCTTGCGCCGCCGCCGACATCAATCCGACCCAAATGATAAACATCAAGATGCAGCGCGATGGCAGAGCCTTCAGCATAATCGTCTTCCTTTCCTGATGGTTCGTATGAATGACATCATAGGATAACCTTATTACGATTGAATTACAGATAGCGAAGTTTGGAAAATTATTGTATTTTGTGCAATAGATCGAGTGGCATAATGGAGAAAAGCCGCGCATGCAAGCCGTCTTTACACTGCTGGCCGGGCTGGGCATTCTGACTGCGCTGTTCGGCTGGGATAGAATTTCTGCCGGGGGCGCCCCCGGCTTGAATCTGCCGCAGGGGATGCTGATTGTCGGCGGTTTGATGCTGTTGCTGGTCGCTTTTCGTTTGCGGCGAACGATACGGAAGCGCTGGCTGCCGGGATTGGTCGCTGCTGCGGTGACGCTGATTGTTCTTGAATTTGTTTTGGCTGCCGTGGACAGGCCGCCGCCGTATTTTCCGCCCGATCCTCTGCAAGAACTGCTTGAGCCGCGTATGGGGTGGACTTGTGACGAAGTCGGCTGTCGCTATGATATTGATGCCATGGTCACTGCCTGTGAGGGCCGGGAGTCTCTCCCGCGGCAGTGCATTTTGAACCGTCAGGGTTTCCATGACACAGAGGATTTTGTGGCTGGCGATAACTTTGATGAGCGAATGCGGATATTGATGCTGGGCGATTCATTTACCATGGGCATGTACGCCGACATCGGGAAGTCGTATGTCGAGACGATTGAGGCGAACTTCCCGCAGAGCGTCGTCTGGAACACTGGGATTCCCAACGCCGGGACGCATCAGGCCTTGGCGCTGTTTCGGACGTATGCGCCGGTTCTTCAGCCGCAGCTGACCATTTTGGGTTTCTATGAGAATGATTTCAGCGAGAATCTGTGGCCGATGGACCTCCGACTTTGGCTGGGGGAGAGTAACGATGGGCGTTTTTTAATGCGGCGGCATGATGATGACAGCGGGAATGCGATTTCATTAGACGAGAAAAAGGACTACTATTACCGCATGCATGGCCTTGAGCCGCCGGCGAATGAAATTGAGCGGGCTGTCGGCAGGACGCGTCTTGGGTCGCTGCTGCTGCGAATGATTGACATCCGGGGGGGGGGGGGGGCAAACCCAGGGCTTGACCGAGTGGCTGTCACCCGCGGCTACCTGCGGGACTTGCGCGATGCGGCGGCGCAGGATACTGCCTTGCTGATTCTGTTGATTCCAGGGCCGGAGGATATCCCGTCTCCGCATGCGTACTATGGGCGCGCGCTGCGATTATTTGAAGAACTGGGGTTGGCCTATTTGGATCCTATTCATCTGCTTGACGGCGAGCTTGATTATCTGTCGGATGATTTTCATTGGAACAGCGCCGGCCATCAGAAAATCGGCGCGGTGTTAAGCGACTGCATTGAAGCCTTTCAAGTTCGCCAGAGCCTGGCGGACTGTGAAGGGGTCAAAATGCCATGAATTGTGTTGGTCGAATAGAGGATCCGTTTTATGCAAACTGCTTTGAATATCGGCTTCAAGCTGCTCGCCGGGCTGGGCATCCTGATGGCATTGTTCGGCATCGGGCTTGATGTTCTCCCAGGCACTAATCCTGGTTTGAATTTGCCGCAGGCGCTTCTGATTATTGCTGGTTTGCTGCTGGCGCTGGCCGCTTTTCGTTTGCGGTCCGCTGATGTACGCCGACGGGTTTTGGGAAATGCGGGCAAGTATTTTGCGCCAGGACTGCTCATTGCCTTTGTTACGTTCCTTGTTCTTGAATTTGTTTTGGTCGCGATAGGCATATCTACGTACTTCCCGCCAGAAATTCCGGAAACAATTTTTGATCCGGTATCGTGGTGGGGCTGTGACGAAGCTGGCTGTCACTATATCTATGATGAGATTGTCGCCGCCTGTGAGAATGGGGAGCTTTCTGGCCGGAGGTGCATTGTGAACCGACAGGGTTTCCATGATACGGAGGACTTCGCGGCTGGCGATGATTTTGATGGGCGGATGCGGATTCTGATGCTGGGCGATTCATTTACCTATGGCTATAAAGCCGACATCGGAAGTTCGTATGTCGAGTCCGTTGAGGCGAACTTTCCGCAGAGCGTCGTTTGGAATGCCGGGATTCCTGCCAGTGGGACTAATCAGGCTTTGGCGTCATTTCAGGCTGCGGCGCCGGTTCTCCAGCCTCAACTCACTATTCTGGGCTTTTACAGCAATGATTTTTACGATAATTTGATGCCGATGGACAGCTGGCTGTGGGGTGTGAACTGGCTGAACAAGCGATTCGCTATCCGGCGGTATCGGATTGATCATTTGGGCAATGCGATAAAGCTGGACAATCGCGCGCTTTATTATCGCATGCACAGCGTAGACCCGCCGGCGAATGAAATGGAGCGGCTTATTGGAATAACCCGTCTTGGGTCACTGGCGCTGCATTTGATTGATGCTGTGAGAGAATACCTGTTCAGCGATTCGTGCGATTTGTGCTTTGAACGGCAGGTGAATGCCACGCGCGACTACCTGACGGCTTTGCGCGATTCGGCTGTGGAACAGGATACGGCCTTGCTGGTTTTGCTGATTCCGCATCGGAACGATATTGACGTCCCCAGCCGCCTTTATCGGACTGCGGTTCAGTTAATGAAGGAATTGGGGATACCTTGGCTCGATCCAGTCCATGCGCTTGATGCCGAGCTTGATTATGCGCCAAAACCCGACGTTCATTGGAACAGCGCCGGCCATCAGAAAATCGGCGCGGTGTTAAGCGACTGCATTGAAGCCTTTCAAATTCGCCAGAACCTGGCGGACTGCGAAGAGGTCGAGATGCCCTGAACTAAGTTGGTCGAATAAAGGATCCGCCGCATGCAAACTGTCTTGAATATCAGCTTCAAGCTGCTCGCCGGGCTGGGCATTCTGATTGCGCTGTTCGGCATCGGGATAGAGTTTCTGCCGGGGGCGCATCCTGGCTTGAATCTGCCGCAGGCGCTGCTGATTGTCGGCAGTCTGCTGCTGTCGCTGGCTGCTTTTCGTCTGCGGCGGGCGGATGCGCGGCGGCGCGTTTGGTCAAAATTTCGAGGGAGTTGGCGGACGGCGCTGTTCATCAGTCTGATAACGCTGATTGCGCTTGAGTTTGTTTTGGGCGCGGTGAATCGGTCGCCGCTGTACTTTCCGCCGGCTCCGCCGGAAGAGTTTCATGTTGATCCGCCGGAGTCGTGGGATAATCTGTGGACCTGTGACGAAGCTGGCTGTCGTTTTGCCTATGATGCCATGGTCGACGCCTGTGCGGGCCGGCAGCCCCGCCCGCGGGAGTGCATCTTAAACCGTCAGGGTTTCCATGACACAGAGGATTTTGTGGCTGGCGATGATTTTGATGGGCGGATGCGGATTCTGATGCTGGGCGATTCATATACGTTCGGCATGTCATCCGAAGTCGGGAAGTCGTATGTCGATACTATTGAGGCGAACTTTCCGCAGAGCGTCGTCTGGAACACTGGGATTCCTGGCGCCGGGACGCATCAGGCATTGGCGCTGTTTCAGGTGTATGCGCCTATTCTTCAGCCGCAGCTGGCTATTTTGAATTTTTATTATGGGAATGACTTCAGCGACAATCTGCTGCCGATGGACATCCGACTTTGGCTGGTGCCGGAGGACGGGCGTATTTTTATGCGGCAGTATAATAATAACAGAGACGGAAAGACGGTCACGCTGGACGAGCAGAAAGCCTATTATTACCGCGCGCATGGCCTTGAGCCGCCGGCGAATGAAATTGAGCGGGCAATCGGCAGAACGCGGCTTGGGTCGCTGCTGCTGCGGATGATTGAAGTGACGCGCGGGGAGGTTTCGCTTGCCAGTCAAGGCATTAAACGAGAGATCAATGTCTCGCGCGGCTATCTGCGGGATTTGCGCGAGGCGGCCGCGGCGCAGGATACGGCCTTGCTGGTTCTGTTGATTCCTGATCCGCACGATATATCCCCTCTCCCCGCATCTTCGGGATATGTTCTGGACGAGTTCGAGCGCCTTTTGCGGCATCCGCTGCCGATGGCCGGCGAACGGTATCAAAATGCGGTGCGATTACTGGAGGAACTGGATATTCCCTACCTCAACCCGATTCATGTGCTTGACATTGAGCTTGATTATCCTGATGATCTTGAGGCTGATTTTCATTGGAACAGCGCCGGGCATCAGAAAATCGGCGCGGTGTTAAGCGACTGCATTGAAGCCTTTCAAATTCGCCAAGACCTTAGCGACTGTGAAGAGGTCGAGATGCCAACAGGAAAATCCGAAACATAATGGCAAAGAAACGCATTACTTATATTTGCTCTAACTGTGGCAACCGAAGTACTGGGTACTTTGGCCGCTGTTCAAAATGCGGCCAATTTGGCACTATGAAGGAGCATATCGAAGAAGCCAAACAATCGGCGCGGGCACCTCGTCAGCTGCCTGGCGCGTCCTCGTCGACGGCTGCCCGTCTGTCGGATATCAGTCGAGATGAGGCGCCGCGCATTCCGGTGCCGATAGAAGAATTCAGCCGCGTCTTGGGCGGCGGGCTAGTGCCGGGGAGTCTGGTTTTGCTGGGCGGCGAGCCTGGCGTCGGCAAATCGACGCTGGTGATTGAACTGGCGGTGCTGCTGGCAGTGGACATCGGCAAGGTACTGTACGTCAGCGGCGAAGAAAGCGCCCGTCAAATCAAAATGCGGGCTGATCGACTGGGGCTGAATGCGCCGGATTTGTACCTGCTGACCGAAACCAATCTCGAAAATATCTTCGCCCAAATTGAGCAGCTTCAACCCAAATTGGTCATTATTGATTCGATTCAGACGACCTATACTGAAGAAGTCAAGTCCTCGCCGGGCCTGGTGTCGCAGGTGCGGGAATGCGCCATTCGTTTGCAGAGCCGCGCCAAATCGACGAAGGTCAGCGTGCTGATGATCGGGCATGTGACCAAAGACGGCAGCATCGCCGGGCCGCGGGCTTTGGAGCATATCGTCGATACCGTCCTTTATCTTGAAGGCGACCCTTTCCAGCAGTATCGGCTGCTGCGCTGTGTGAAAAACCGCTTCGGCGCCACCAGCGAGGTCGGCGTCTTTGAGATGCGGGGGCGCGGCATGGTTCAGGTCGAAAATCCGTCGGAGGTTTTCCTGGAAGAGCGGGTGGTGAACGCCTCTGGGTCAGCGATTGCGATTACCATGGAAGGCACGCGCCCGCTGCTGGTCGAATTGCAGGCGCTGACCAGCCCGACCGCTTTTGGCAATGCCCGCCGCACTCCCAACGGCGTCGATATCAACCGACTGCTGCTTATTAGCGCTGTGCTGACCAAACGGATGGGGCTGAAACTCTGGGAACAGGACATCTTTGTCAATGTCATCGGCGGTATGAAAATCACCGAGCCAGCGTCCGATTTGGCGATGGCGGTCGCGATTGCCTCCAGCTATTATGATCGGCCGGCGCCGGCTGATTTGGCGATGGTGGGCGAAATCGGATTAAGCGGCGAGATTCGGCAGGTGAGTCAGCTGGGCGCGCGGCTGAACGAAGCGGCGAAAATTGGCTTCAAGCGCGCGCTTGTCCCGCGCATCCGCCGCCAAACCGACGACATCCTGCCGACTATCCAGCGCATTGAAGTCGGCAATGTGGCCGATGCCCTGCGCGCGATTCTGCCGCCCGGTTAAGGGTATTTGCGATTGAGCAGGCGGGCGTAGGGGATGGTCTCGCGCACATGGCCCAGCCCGCAAATCCAGGCTACTGTGCGCTCAATGCCGATGCCAAAGCCAGCGTGCGGCACAGCGCCGAACTTCCGCAAGTCGAGATACCATTCATAGGCTTCGCGCCCCAGTCCCATCTGATCGATATTCTGTTCCAACAGCGCCAGGTCATGGATGCGCTCGCTGCCGCCGACAATCTCGCCATAGCCTTCCGGCGCCAGCAGATCGACGCTGCGGCATACTTCTGGGCGGCCGGCCACTGGCGTCATATAAAAGGCTTTAATCGCGGTCGGATAATGATAAACAAAGACCGGGCGGGCGAACATTTCTGCCAGCGCGGTTTCGTGCGGGCTGCCAAAGTCTTCGCCCCATTCAATGGCAAGTTCGGCTTTTTGCTGTGGATCATCGCTTTCGTTATGCAGCTTTTGCAGCCGTTCAACCGCCTCGTCGTAGCTGATGCGGGCAAAGGGGGCGGCGATTGCCTTCAGCTTTTCGGTATCCCGGCCGATAATCTCAAGCTCTTGCTCATGCTTCGCTAGGACCTGCTCGGTCATATAGACGACCATCTGCTCTTCGATGTCCATCATCTGCTCCAGCGTGCAGAAGGCGATCTCTGGCTCGAGCATCCAAAATTCGATCAGGTGCCGCCGCGTCTTTGATTTTTCGGCGCGGAAGGTTGGCCCAAAGCAGTAGACTTTGCCGAAAGCCATGATGTTGGCTTCATTATAAAGCTGTCCGGTCTGCGCCAAAAAGGCTGGCTCGCCAAAATAATCCAATTCAAACAGGGTGGTGGTTTCCTCGCCGGCGGCTGGCGTGATAATCGGCGTATCGACCAATAAAAAGCCGTGGTCATCCAGCCAATCGCGCAGCGCCTTGATGATGGTCGCTCGAATCCGCAGTATCGCCCACTGACGACTGCTCCGCAGCCACAGATGACGCTGGTTCATCAGAAATTCGGTGCCGTGTTCTTTGGGCGCGATGGGATATTCCTGCGCCTGCTGCACCAGTTCCAGCTTGCGGATGCCGATCTCATAGCCGCCGGGGAAGCCAGGCGCCCGCTTGTCGGCGCGGACCGCGCCGGTGACGATCAGGGATGATTCCTGCGTCAGCCCTTTGGCGATTTCAAATGTTTCGGCGTCCATGTCTTTTTTGAAGGCGACGCACTGCGCCTGCCCGCTGCCATCGCGCAGCAGGATGAATTGCAGGCGGCCTTTGCCGGTCTTGCTGTAGACCCAGCCGCGCACCGTAACCTCTTGCCCTTCATAGCGGGCAATGTCTTGAATTCGGATGACTTCTGCCACAGTCTCGTCCTTTATCCACTCCGACTTGACAGCATTATATCAGAAAGCTAGACCTCAATCACCTGCCCGACCGCCGCCCGCAGCAGCCGATCCCATACCGCCAGCCCCAGTCCGCTTCTTGTCGGCGCCCGTACTAAAATCAGGTCGAGTCCCTGTTTATCAAGCGCGCGCAAGGCCGAAAACAGACGCCAGGCGGCCTCATCCACATTCGCGCCCAAAGAGGCGATGGGGACATCCAGCGCGGCGAACTGCGCCGCGTCGGCCTCCAGGGCCATCACGCCGGCGCGGTCGCTTTCGGCAATGATATCGCGCATGGCCTTGAATACATCCTCATCACGCTCACCCTGAAACAGGATAACCTTGGCCCGCGGCGCATAATGCTTGAGCATCGTCCCTGGCGCCGGCGCGGCGTCTTCTTCGGCCAAATAGGTCGGCTGATAGATGACCTGCGGCACAACCTGGCGCAAGGCCTCCAGTGAAACGCCGCCCGGCCGCAAAACCCGCGGCGCATCCTCAATCAGACTGACGATGGTCGATTCGACGCCAATCGCCGTAGGGCCGCCGTCCAGAATCATATCAACACGGCCAGCCAAGTCATCGATGACATGCTGGGCGGTGGTGGGGCTGGGGCGCGAAAAGGCGTTGGCGCTGGGCGCGGCGACCGGTACGTCTGCCTGTCGTAGCAAAGCCAGCGCAATCGGATGGTCGGGCAGCCGCACTGCCACCGTATCCAGCCCGGCGGTGAGACTGGCGGGAATCCGCGCCTGTTTCTTCAAGACAAGCGTCAATGCGCCCGGCCAAAATCGCTGGGACAGGTCGGCGGCGGCATCTGGGATCGCGCGGGCCACTTCCGCCAGCTGCTCAAGCCGCGCGATATGCACAATCAGCGGGTCATTGGCTGGTCGTCCCTTGGCGCGGAAAATCCTGTCGATAGCTTTGTCATCCAGAGCGTTGGCGCCTAGCCCATAGACGGTCTCCGTCGGGAAGGCGACCAGGCGGCCGCGGCGAATCATCTCGCTGGCCGCCTGGATGATGCCGCGGTCGGGCGATGCTGGATTCACGCGATATCGTTTGGTTTGGGTGATGTAGGGTTCGCGCATGATGAGCCTGATGTTTGATTTCAATGGCAAGCACCGCCTTGTTGTGCATTTGCCGATTTTATTTTACCATGTATTCAAAATAGCAGCGGAGGGGGTGCGCGATGACAATTTTGGTCACGGGGGCTGCCGGCTATCTGGGCAATCAGACCGTCAAAAAGCTGGTTACGCTGGGGCGGCCGGTGCGCGCCATGGTGCGTCATCGCGCCAAAGCCGAAATCCGCCTGCGGGATGTCGCCGACAGCATTGAAATTGTGACCGCGGATGTCACTGATCCCAACAGCCTGGGTGCCGTCATGTCCGACCTAAGCGCGGTGATTCATTATGTCGCCATTGCCATGGAGAAGGGCGGGCAGACCTATGAGCAGGTGAATTATCAAGGCACCGTCAATCTGGTCGAGGCGGCGAAAGCGGCCGGCGTCAGCCGTTTCATCAATATGAGCCAGAACGGCGCCCGCGGCGATCTGCCGTATCGCTTCCTTGCCAGCAAAGGCCGCGCGCAAGCGTACGTCGCCGATTCTGGACTGCGATGGACGGCGATGCGCCCTTCGGCCATCTTTGGCCCGCAGGATGAATTTTTCAATACCTTCGCCCGTCTGCTGAAAATTACGCCGCTGGTCTTCCCGCTTATCGGCGGCGGCAAGGCGCTTTTTCAGCCAGTTTCGGTGCATGATGTGGTCGAGGCGGTGATTCGAAGTCTGGACGACGACGGTACTATCGGCAGGGAATTGGCCCTGGGCGGGCCTGAAGTCTTGAGTCTAGGCGAAATCGAAAGGCGGATTATCGAGGCCATGAACACGCGCCGCCTGCTGATACCGGCGCCGCTGTCGCTGCTGCGTCCAGCGGTTCTGGTGATGCAGGCGGTTTTGCCTGGCTCGCCGGTGAGCAGCGGCCTGCTGGAACTGCTGTCGGTGCCGAACACCGTCGCCGACAATGCCTTGGTGAATCACTTTGGCATTCAGCCGATTCCGTTTTCGGGCGAGCATATCCAATACCTGAATGATAACGCGATTGGCGACGCGCTGGCGAAGTTTCTGCGGAACGCCACTGTCAACTAAGGCGCAAGCAAGTCCTCAAAAATTTGGGCATAGGCGGCGGCCGTGGCCGTCGCTGAAAAATGGCGGCAGACATGCGCGCGGCCGGCTTGGCCGACTTGCCGGCGCAGGTCGGCATCGCGCAGCAGACGAATGACCTGCCGCGCCAATCCGGCCGCGTCTCCCGAATCGACCAGAAAGCCGGTTTCGCCATCCACAATCGTTTCTGATGGGCCGCCGCGCCGCGTGCTGACGACCGGCCTGCCACAGGCCATCGCTTCCAGATTCGCCTTGCCATAGCTTTCAAAATCCGAGGCGCAGACGACCACATCAGCCGCGGCATAAACCTGCTCGACATCGTCGCGGAAGCCAAGGTAATGCAGGCGGCGGCGCAACAGCGGACTGCTCTTGGCTCTGGCCAGAATCTCGTCGCGATAGCGTCGGTCGGCGGCGGCGCCAAAGGCATCATCCCCGGCGACGATGAACTGCGCTTCGGGTTCTTGCCGGGCAACCTGTTCGGCCATCGCCTGAAAAACATGATGCCCTTTGACGCGCTGGAAGCGGGCGACCATGGCGATGATTTTTGCCGCTGGCTGGGCCTTAATTTTCTGACGCAGACGGCGGCCGTCCAGCCCGGGATGAAAACGTTCGGTGTCCACGCCCGAATAAATGATCGGAACTTGGCTGGCGGGCATAAAGGGCGGCGTCCCCAAAAAGCCGTCGCGGATGGCGCGGGAACGGGCGACCGTCGACTGAATCTGACGAAAGAACGTTCGCTGCCAAAACTTGGGCCGAAACCACCAGCCATGCACCGTCCAGGTGATGGGAACGCCAGCTTGCCGCGCCGCCGCGGCGATTAGGGGCAGGGTGTGATAATCGCTGTGGACAAGCGCAATCGACTCGTTTTGGATGAGGCGGGCGAAGCGCCGCACAACTGGGAAGCGCGCCCAAAGCGGCGGCATAAACCAGACCGAGGCGCCGCGGTAGGGGATGATATGCGTTTGCCAGCCCATCGCGCGCCAGCGCGCGCCCAGCCGTCCGTCAGCCGGCAGCAGCAGGCGGGGTTCATAGCGGCCGGCATCCAGCGACTCGGCCAGCGTCAGCAGGTCGGTTTCGCCGCCGCCTAAGCCGGTGTACCATGATGCGAACAAAATCGGCTTCGCGGCTATTCGCATAATGGGGGAACGCGGTACTGCCGCCGCTCGGCGCAGGTCAGCTCGCGGAGGCTGAAGGCTGATTGGATGCGGTCAATCAGTTCGGGCAGGCTTTCGACATCCCAAAGCCGATAGACTCCGGCGCTGTCTCGGGACAAAATGCGGCCGCCGTCGCCGCTGAAGCTGAAATCAGCGACCGCGTTCGGGTGGACGTATTGCTGATCAATCGTTTCTGTTTCCACATCCCAAAGCAGCAGGAGGCCCTCGTCGTCGGCGGACAGCAGGCGGTTGGTTTCCTTTTGATAATGCAGTCGGCGGATGGCGTCTTGGTGTCCGATGAGGCGCGATACGGCCGCGCCGCTGGCGGTGTCGATAATCTGGATGCTGCGGTCGCTGAATGCCAGCAGGAGATGCTCGCCGTCCGGCGTGAGTTCCCCGTGCTGGACGTCGACAAAGGCATGGCGAACCGCCGCGCCGTCATTCAGCGAAAACACCGTCAAGCCCGCCAGGCCCTTATCCAACCGCGCAAAGAAGTACAGCTTGTCGGCGGCGGGGCTGAAAGCCATGTGAAAGCGCTGGCGCAAGGGAAAATCAGCCGTCAGTCCCAAAGGATAGGCTTGCTGGGGAGATGCGTCCGCGGTTTCCCACAGGATGGCGCGTTCGGCATGGATCGTCATCAATCGGCTGCCGTCGGGCGCAAACCTGACCATCCGCGCCGGGCCTTGGCCGGGCATCTGCAAGGGCTGTGGCTCGCCGCTTTCGGGCTGGAAAAGCCATAGTTCATCGGCGCCAATGGCAAGGACATAATCGCCAGTCGGCGCCAGAGCCAGGTCGTGGATGTCATCCAAGTCAATTTCCCAGGCCGCCTGCTCAAGGCCGCTGGTGGCATCATAGACGGCGACGCTGTTTTCGGTATGGATGACAACATGCGAACCGCTTGGGTTCATGCGGGCGATGTGGCTGTCGTTGAATGTGACAATGTTTTCTTGGTCATCGGCGTTCTGCAAGGCGGCGGCGCTGTCGCTGACAATCAGCAGCGTTTCGCTGGATTGGCTGAAGGCGGCGGCGGTCACAGTGTTCGGAAACGTCTGCCGCAGCGATGGCGGGTCTTGGTCAATCATCCACAGGTAAGCCGCGCCGTCGTTCGTCTGTCCTATGACCGCATCGCCGGCGGCATTGACTGTTATTTTCTGCAAGGGCCGCGGCGCTGAACCGATCTCGCGCATCAAACGGCCGTCTTCGCTTGACCATAATACCAAGCGATTGTCATCCGCAACTGACAGGATGGTCTGCGGGCTGATGAAATCGGCCGATGCGATGCGCGCGGCGATGCCGCTTTCATAACGGCGCCGCACCGTTCCATCATTTACATCGACCCAAACGGCGCGCTGTTCGCCGGCGCTGCTGCGGACGCCCAGCAAAGCCGAATCATCCTGAAAGGCGATGAAGAGCAGGCTGTCGGTGGCGGCGGCAATATCACCGCTGGCGAGGAGCGACCAGTTGAAGCCGTCCGTTAAGCGGGTTTGCGGCTGGGCGGCGGTTAAATCCCAGAAAATAACATCGCCGGCGTTCGGGTCGCCGGCATAAGCGGGCAAAGCGCGGCCGCCGCTCCAGGCGATTTGGCCGTCCCGGTCATATCCGCGGTAGACTGGTTCGCCGGCATCGGCTGTGAGCAGGTCGAGGGTGTCGGCTGACCACTGCGTCATGACGGGCTTGCCGTCGACATTTGACCAGGCGATGATGCGCGAGCCGTCGGCCGTGACCAGCAGGTCGTCCAGGGGCGGCGCATCGCTTTCGGCGGCGGAATAGCTGGCAAGCTCTTCGCCGGTGGCCAGGTCCCAGACGGCGAGCAGTGGATCCCTGCCGGCGGTGATCATCCGCTTGCCGTCGGGATACATGGCTGTCGCCGTGACGCTGCCCTGATGCCGCCGCCGGCGATGAAGCAGCGCGCCGCTGGCGCCGGAACGGATGACAAGCTCGCCATCCTGCGCCGCGGTGATGAGAAATTGGCCGTCGCGGCTGTATTCCAGGATGACAAGGGCCGCTTCATGGTCGGTTAATTCGCGTTTGACCGCCCGCGCCGCCAAATCATAAACCAGCGCGCGGTCGGATGCGCGTGGAATGACGGCAAATTCGTCCCGCGTCGGATGAAACCGCAAAGATGAGACATCGTTCAGCGTCAGGACTGGGCTTAAAGCGGCGGCGCGTCTCAAAATCCGATGGGCATGGTCAGGGTCATCGGGGGACTCGCTGGCGGCCAATGCCAGAGTCAGCGCCAAATCGGCCGCCCCAGTTTCAAGCGCCTGTTCGGCGGCGAGGATCAGAGAGGGCGCGTCGGGCTGGGCGGCTTCGGTTTGCGGGGTGATAGATGGGACGTCCGCGGGCGGATTGACGCGGCTGGTCTGTGTCAGGCTGTCGGCGACGCTGGCGGCGATGTCGGCAAGCACGGCGGCGCTTGCGGTTTCGGCTGTGGCTGGCGCCGCTTGCGTGCCGGCGCTTGCGGCTGTTATTGTGACGGCGGTTTCGATAGCTGTGGGTCGGCTTGCCACCGCGTTTTGCAGCAGGCCAATCACCACGGCGATTCCGATCAGAACGGCGACCGCCAGCATTTGATAAACGGACAAATTCCGCTTGGCGGCTGGTTTTTGACGGCGGCTGGCGTGAATGTATTCGACCTGAAGCGGGGATGGCTTGGGCAGCCGATTGGCGCCGTCGGCCAGCCATTGGCGCGCCTGATCGACGCGTGTCGGCGGCAGCAGCAAACTGTCGGCGCGCTTGTTTTGATGCCAACGGCTGGCATAAACAAGCAGTTCGGTATGCAGCCTGATATGCTGATTGGCGACGGCAAGCTCCAATAATTTCTGAATGCCATCTTCCAAGACATCCTGCTGGCGGAAAAAGATATAGGGATTTTCGGCAATCGCCGGGTGGACGTCGACTTCGATATTCTCATCCACAATCAAGGTCACCAGACGTTTGCCGCTGCTGACGGCGTACTGGATGAGTTCGCCGCAGGTCTGGCTGGCGGCGGATTGGGGGGAAAGGACAATGGCGACCAGATGGGAGCGGAGTATGTCGGCTTTGAGTTTGGTTTTGCCTTCGTCGGTTTTGCCGAGTTCGGCTTCGCTGACCTGGCAATCGACGTCTTTGGCGGTCATGCGGGCGTCGATGCGCCGCACAAAGCGGAGGTCGGCTGGGTGATAGATAAAGGAAATATCGCAGAGCTTGTTGGTGTTCAGCATGGTTCAGTTTTATGATGATACGGCGTCTATGCCAAGTATAGCACAGCCGCGCCGCCAATAAAAAACCGCCAGCCTGGGCCGGCGGTCTTGTAGAATAGATGTGTAACTCTCATTGGCTCAAGGCTTCTCACATTAACGCGTTCTTGCGAATCAGCACAGCGTGATTCTTGCGATGAATCGCACCATATCATCATACAATATCAAGCGAAATCCTGGTGAAGCGTTCGTGCCGTAGATACTTACATCGCCGCTATAATACAATTCGCCATAGTCAAAATGAAAAGCTATAAATTCATCTTCACCTCGGATTCCATCTTGAAGATAGGTAACGGGCACTCCATGAATCTCCTCAACACCAACATAACCGTCCAAAGCTGGAGTAAGTCGAAAAACCTTTTCCACTTTACTTGAGACCTGAACAGAAACCGTATAGTCGCCGAACTGTATTCTATCAGACAGTTCGTATGTATATGTGCTGTAATCAGAGTCTTCATACGAATTAACCAAGTAATACGGGTTGCCTAACAAGCGCATGATGGGCTTACAAGTTAAGGCAGGAATGTCAGTGGGTTGCAGTGTTTCAGTTGGTTCAGGTTCTGAACTTGCTTCCACGCGGATTAGGAAAGACGCAATCCAGCCCTCATCGCCGTCCGGTGTAATGATATTAAACCAATCGCCTGTATCGTTTTCCCCCAAAATAGTCACTTTAGAACCAGAACTTAGGACATCAATAATAGATGCGTTGAGGGAACTTCCCGAACGGACATTTACGTTTTGAGTTGACTGGACTATGCCAACTTTAGATTCAGCATTGCTTGCTGGCACACAATCAGGAACATTTTCTCCAAAAGATTCGCTGAACGTATTTATAAACGCACCGAGCCTTATAAAAGCTAGGTCGCCATATTGTGCAAGGGCTGGGGTAAGAACACCACAATTATATTCAGTGCCATCATCGCTAATGTCCACAGCCCAATCTTCTACAAATTCCGTACTTGAAGTTTGAACAAATGCAGTGCCATCCTCGTAAATTACTTCATACCAGCTATCAGGAAATCCTGTTCTTCTTACGACTTCCAGCACAGTGCCGTCAGGCACTCTTGATATAATCTCGCACGTCGTTTCAGCGCAATCGCTTAGAGCCGCGCCAGCAGGTTTCACAATCACATTAAAACTAACATCATGTGTCAAATCGGTCTTTGGGTTACAGGCAGGAACTCTTTGACTGAATACTCGGCTAACCCTAAATACGTCGTCACCATGTTTTTCTAAATTTTGACCAGAGTATTCCCAAAGTATTTGCCCAACAAGGTCACAATTATATTCCACACTGCTATCAGCGCCCTTAACCCAATCCTGCGCGAAGAGTGATGTTGCACATAGTGCGAGAATAAAAATTATGTATAGCTGTTTCATCGTTCCTCATCCTTTGTTAGCTGGTTTGGAGATTATCAATGTACTTTATGCAAGGCAATCGCACCAGTTCAATTTTTAGTGCGATCACCTTGTTTTCTTACAGTTCTGTTTATGACTTATTGGCCGGGCTGATGGGCGATGCGGCCTTCCAGTTCGACGCTGATCGGACTGTTGGCGGCGATGTAGTCGGCGACAACCTGATCCAGCGGCCGTCCTTGGTCATAGGGGTTGATAGCGTTGTCGGCCAGAACCGAATAGCCGTCGCCGCCGGCGCGGATAAAGTCGTTGGTGGCAACCCGGTAAATGGCGGCTGAGTCGACGGCGACATATTCGCCGTCCTGCAAGACCTCGGCGCTGACGATGCGGCTGCCGACTTCCTGCGTGGCGTCAAAGACATAGCGCAGCCCGGCGACCTGCATGAAGCGCCCGGACGCGCCGTCGACCATTGGATTATTGTCCTCGTCAAGCTGAATGCGGCTGACGCTGTTTTCCAGGGTCGCGATCACATCGGCGCCGCTCAATTCAAAGGCGCTGATCAAATTGCCGAAAGGCAGCACGGTCAATACTTCGCCGCGCGTTACTTCGCCGGCGTCGATATCGGCGCGGATGCCGCCGCCGTTCTGGAACACGATGTCGACGCGGGTTTCATCAAGCACGGCGTCGGTGACTAGATTGCCGAGCAGACATTCTTCAATGCGGCACAGCCGCGGGCTGGCGCCGGTCAAGGCGATGCTGGTTTCACCCACTGGCTGCGAATTCAGGGCGGCAAGTGGTTCGGCCAAGTCGGCGATCAGAGCGGCGACATCCGGATCGGGGCTGATGTAGCGGCTAAGCAGAATGGCATCGCCGTCCCAATCGGTCAGCAGGCCGTCGGCGTCAAATTCGACATCGAGGCGGCCGAGATAAACAGTTCGGGTGCCGGCCTGCACGACCAGCACGGGTTCGCCGCTGGCGCTTTCCACCACAGTTGGATATTCGCCCAGAGCGTCGGCGTAGGTATTGCTAAGGAGGGTATTGCTGTCGCCGCCGATGACAACATCAACACCGCTGACCGCCTGGGCGACTTCAAGGTCGGCGCCGTAGCCAATGTGGGTGAGGAGGATAATTTTGTTGACCCCGGCGGCGGTCATGGCGTCGACTTGCTGCTGGGCTATGCCAATCAGATCGTCTTCGAAAACCAGCGTTTTGCTTGGTTTCGACAGAATGGCGGTTTCGGGTGAGGTCAAACCGATGATGCCGATGGATTCGCCGCCGACTTCAAGGGTGACCGATGGATCGACCTGGCCGGCAAGCAGAGGATCTTCGCTGAAATCAACATTGGCGGTCAATGCTGGGAGGTCCAGCCCGCTAATGAAATCGGCGAGGACTTGGCTGCCGTCGTCGAATTCGTGGTTGCCGAGGACCATGGCGTCGTAGCCGATGGCGTTCATAATCTGAACGCTGTCCTGCCCGCGGTACTGCACATGGAAAAGCGTCCCAGTGAAACGGTCGCCGCCATCCAGCAGCAGGTGGTTATCGACCTCGGCGCGGATCTGCTGGACGACGGCCGCCTGACGGGCGGCGCCGCCGTTGCCGTCGCGCTGCGGCTCATGGTGGCCATGAACGTCGTTGGTGTGCATAATTGTCAGCGAATAGCTGTCGTCTTGGGCGGCAGCCAGGCCGACAAGCAGCAGCAGGGCAAAAATAACAAGTAACTTCGCTTTCATTGTTTCCTCCAAGTCTAATGGTATCTGACGTTTCAACTTATGGCGGCCCTGACGATAAGGATGACTGCGTTAAAAATCTTGACGGCCGCCGTCGGTCTCATCATCAAGCATATCACAGTTTGATGTTCGCGGCTAGCTCATCAGCTATTTTCATTCGGCCATTTTTTGGATAAGCGCGAGGGTCATGCGGGCGTCGCCCAGCGCGTTGTGGGCATCGACGACTTGCAGGCCCTCTTGGACGACCGCATTCTCCAGCCGGTGCCATTTGTAGCCGCGCCAGCCTTTTCGCCGCTGGCCTCTGTATTGGGCGTATTGTCTCATGGCGCAGTGCTGGCTCATGCGAATCTCTGGCAGGCCATATTTGTCGCCGCTTTGCCGCAGCATACGCCGATCAAAGTCCATATTGTAAGCAATGACTATTTGGCCGGCCAGGAGTTTGGACAGCGCGGTATAGATGTCTCCGAAATTGGCGGCCTCTTCAACATGGCGGTCGTAGATGCCGTGTACTCTTGACGCGCCTGGCGGAATCGAGATGGTTGGCTTGATGAGTTCATCCATTGCCGTCTTGCCATTTTGATCGACAATGCCGATTTGCACGATTTCGTCCTGTTTGCCAAGCCCGGTGGTTTCGGTGTCCAGCACATAAAAGCCGCGCGCCATCAGTCTTTGCGCCCACTGCTGGACTCGCTGACGATGCGCGGGATTAGGATGAAATGTCATAAACCCTCTTATTGTTGTCCTTTATCAATCCATCCATTGTATCACCTATTGAACCGAAATTCATTGGCTAACAGTTTGCATCCGCTTTTTTTATGCGCTACACTCTAGTTACTGCCATGAATATAAGAGGAGGTGACAAGGGAAGCGTCTGTTTAACGAAGCCACTCTATAATTTCCGATTTTCTATTTGAGGAGAGAGCAAATGTTTCATTCATACCGTTCGCTTTTGAAGTGTGTTCTTGTCGTTCTGATCGCTCTGCTGGCATTGCCGGGGGCTTTGGCGCAGGACACGACGACCGTAACTCTCATGCACGGCTGGACTGGCGCCGACAATACCGAAATGCTGAACACCGTCTTTGACCGTTTCAATATGGAAAACGAAGACGGCCTGGTTATCGAGCCGACCGCGCTGGGCTGGGATGATTTGTTCACGCAGCTTACGCTCACCGCCGCGGCTGGCAATCCGCCCGATGTGGTGATGTTCCATAACACGGAAGTGACCGAGTTCGTCAGAAAAGGCGTTCTGCTGCCGGTTGATGATCTGATGGCGGCGGCTGGGATAGACCTCACTGGCGTGCCGCAGAACATCATTGAACTAAGTAAAATCGACGGCGAATTCTACTGCCTGCCGGGCGATCTGCATCCGATGAACCTCTATTACAACGTCGATCTGGTCGAAGCGGCTGGCTTGGATCCAGACAGCCCGCCAACCAGCGGCGAAGAGTTCCTGGCCTGGGCCGAAGCGATGACGCTGACCGATGACGACGGCGCGGTGACGCAGTACGGCGTTGACCAGCCCTATGGCGGCGCTCTCGGTCGCTGGTTCTTCCATACGTTGCTGTATCAATTTGGCGGCAGCTGGCTGGGTGAGGACGGCCTTTCGGCAGTCGATAACGAAGCGGCGCATCGGGCCTTGCAGTACCTGGTGGACATGCACGGCACTGGCTACACGAGCAGAGGCACTGGCTTTGGCGATATCAGCGCTTTTGACGCCGAGCGCGCCGGAATGATCATGGTTGGTCCATGGATGGTCAATTCATACGTCACGCGCGGCATGAACTTCGCCTCGGCCGTGATGCCGACCTTCGGCGATGTGCCGGCCACCTGGACGAATACCCACTGCCTGGCTTTGACGCGGCAAGACAGCGACGACAACTACCTCAACTCGATGAAGGTGGTGAAGTGGTTCCTGGAGAACTACGCCGAGCCGGGGATTAAAGTCGGCATCGTTCCGGTGCTGCCGGTGGCGCTGTCGGACCCCTACTGGACTGATCATGACTACGCCAAATACTATGCGCCCTTCGTCGAATCGCTGTCCATCTCCATTATGGAGCCGGCCATCGAGAAGTACACATCTGTTTTTTCGTTTGGCGGTCAGTCGCCGCTGCTGCGGAATCTCGAGGCGGCTCTCGCTGGTGACAAGAGCGTCGAGGATGCTTTGGCCGACATGAAAGCCGGCATCGACGAGCTTCTGCTGGACGAGTAGGGCGATTTTGCTGGTCAAGATCGCGCGCTTCACATAAACATCAACTCCCCTTCCTCTCTGTGAGGAAGGGGTTTGGGGTATGGGCGGCATGACGAAACGGAAGACATCCCGCTGGAACAGCGTCAAGAATGACTTGATCGCTTATGGCTTCATGGCGCCCTATCTTTTGCTTTTCGTCGTCTTTCTGCTCCTTCCAGCGGCGGTGGGCGTTTATGCCAGTTTCACCAAATGGGGCATCGTCGGCCAGCCCAAATGGGTCGGACTGAAGAATTACAACAAACTGCTAAACAGCGAACTCTTTCTCGATTCGCTGGGAAACACCTTGTATTTCGTTATCTTGGCGGCGATTCCGCTGATCGTATTGGGTTTTCTGCTGGCGCTGCTGGTGCATCAGAATCTACGCGGCCGCAATATCGCCCGCACCATCGTTTTCCTGCCGCATGTCGTCAGCGTGGCGGCGGTGGGCATCATTTTTCAATGGATCCTGGAGCGCAGTTCGGGTTTGCTGAATTATTATCTGGGCGAGTTGGGGGTAAGAGAGCCGATTAACTGGCTGGGCGAGCCGGAGTCGGCGATGCCGGCCATCGCCATCACCACGATATGGTGGACGGTCAACGGCAATATGATCATTTATCTGGCCGGCCTGCAGGACATCCCGGCCGATTTATATGAGGCGGCGAGGATCGACGGCGCCGGCCGCTGGCAGGAAGTGCGCTATGTCACCATTCCTATGCTGATGCCGGTGAATGCCTTTGTCATTCCGCTGACGGTCATCGCCTGCTGGCGCGTTTTTGGGCAGGTTTTTGTTATGACCCGCGGCGGGCCGCAAGGCGCCACTTTCACCATCGCCCAATTCATTTATGAGACCGCATTTACAAACTTCAATATGGGCTTGGCATCGGCCGCCGGCGTTATCCTGATGGTCATTACGCTGGGTTTCACCGTCATTCAGCTGCGGGCAATGAAAGTGATTTAACATGAGTGAATCCTGGCGCGGCGACAGCGTCTACCGCGACGGCTCCATCAACTGGGGGCGATTGGCGCTCTATGCCATTATGATCTTTGTAGCGATTATCTGGGGCGCGCCCTTTGTCTGGATGTTCGTCACCTCGATCAAGCCGGACAATGAGGTCTTTCGCTATCCGCCCACTTGGTGGCCGGATGAGCCGACCCTTATGTTCTACACGCGGCTTTTCGAGTCTTTTCCTATGATGGCTTGGTTTCGCAACAGCCTGATTGTGGCGACTATCACTACTGTACTGACGCTGGTCACCAATATACTGGCGGCTTATCCGCTGGCGCGGATGCGCTTTCGCGGGCGCAGAATCCTGCTGCTGATTATCCTGTCGACCTTTCTGCTGCCGGGCGAGATTCTGCTGGTGCCGCTCTTTCTGGGCATGATTAAGTTTAATCTGGCGAATACCTATTTCAGCATCGCCGTTCCCGCCTCGGCCAATGCCTTTGGCGTGTTCTTGATGACGCAGTTCTTCCTGACTATCCCGGTTGAATTGGAGGAGGCGGGTCGTCTGGACGGATGCAGCCGCTTGGGTTTGCTCTGGCGCATCTTTATCCCGCTAAGCAAGCCGGTTATCGCCACGGTGGCCATCTTTACCTTTGTCCGCAGCTGGAACGATTTTTTCTGGCCGCTGATCATCAGCAACACCGACGCCACGCGCACCGTGCCGGTCGGCTTGGCGGTTTTCGTTGGGCGCGGGCTTTCGATGCGCTTCGGCGTGATTATGGCATCAGCGGCGGCGGCGACGATTCCGGCGGTGATCTTCTTCCTGCTGCTTCAACGTTACTTTGTGCGCGGCATCTCCACTACCGGCCTGCAGGGTTAGGCGGCCGCCTAGCGGTTTTATTGGGAGATTTGAGAATGACTGAACAGATTGAACAGTGGACAACTGAAAAAGCCAATCGGTGGCATGACTCCATTGACCCCATCCGCGGCTGCAATTATTTGCCGCGTACGGCAGTGAACTCAACCGAGATGTGGCAGGCCGAGTCCTTCGATCCTGACACTATTGCCGAGGAATTGGCTTGGGCGAGCGCGGCGGGTTATAACAGCGTGCGCGTGTTTCATCAGTTCATCGTCTGGCAGGCTGACCCGCGGGGCTTGAAAGAACGGATTGATCAATTCTTGGATATTGCCGACAAGCGCGGCATCAAAGCGATGTTTATCCTGTTCGATGACTGCGCCTTCGCTGGCAAGGAGCCGTATTTGGGGCGGCAGGATGATCCAGCGCCGGGCGTGCATAACAGTGGTTGGACGCCCAGCCCTGGACTGAAGCGCGTGACAGACCCGTCAGGCTGGGATGAACTGAAAGCCTATGCCGTGGACATCGTTGGCAGTTTCGCCGCCGATGAACGGACGCTGATTTGGGATTTGTACAATGAGCCGGGCAATTCTGATTTGGGTGACAAGAGTTTGCCTTTGGTTGAGGCCGCTTTTGCTTGGGCGCGCGAGGCTGGCGCGCGGCAGCCCTTGACGACATCGATCTGGCGCGGCGACAGCCCATATATGACACAGCGCATTCTTGAACTGTCCGATGTGACCTCTTTTCATCATTATGGCGCGGCCGGCGTCGAGGAGGTTATTCAGCGGTGTCAGTCTTTTGGCCGGCCGGTGATCTGCACCGAATGGCTGCGGCGGGTCGTGGGGCAGACGGTCGATCTGATTCTGCCGATTTTCGCCCGCGAGCGCGTTGGCTGGTACAACTGGGGCTTGGTGGCCGGGCGGACGCAAACCTACCTCGACTGGCGTCAGGAACTGAACACGCCTGACAACACCGTTTGGCAGCATGACATATTCCACGCCGACGGCCGACCCTATGATGAAGCTGAAATCAGGCTTATTCAGTCATTTGCCTTTGAAAATTAGGGCTGCGAAATTGGGGCTTGCATCCGCTTTTTTTATGCGCTATACTCTGGTTATCGTTCGGGTGAGTATAAGGAGGTGATTGGATTATGACAGGTGATAAGGGGGCTGCCCTCTAACTCAAGTCACACCTCTAGGGGGTACTTCCGTTAGGGGCGCCCTCGCTAAACCGAAAGACTGCCAATTTGACAGTCGAAGGCCGCAGACTAACCCTCTGCGGTCTTTTTAATTAGAAGCCTCACCTATTCTGCGCCTCATAATCTTCGCGCAGGATGGCATAATACACGACGTCCTTATATTCGTCGCGGTGATACATGCCCTGACGCTGCATGCCCTCACAGCGCATATTCGCCTTTTGCATCACCCGCCCCGATGCCGTATTCTGCCGAAAATGCCCGGCCTGAATGCGATTGAGTTCCAGCTGCTCAAAGCCGAACTGAATAATCAGACGCAGCGCCGCCGTCGCCAGCCCGCGCCCCCAAAATGGCTTGCCAATCCAATAGCCGACTTCGCCAGTATGATGCTTTTCTTCGGGATGGATGCCCATGGCGCCGACGAACACATCGGCGCGTTTGTCGATAATCGCAAAGGTAAAGCCTTCGTCATAACGCCATTTCTCGCGGGTTTTATCGACGAATTCAACCGCGGCTTCTGGGGGATAGGGATGCGGCACGAAAGTATTTTCGGCAATTTCGGCGGCCGAAGCCAAGTTAAGGATATGCGGCACATCGCCGCGTTCAAGCGGCCGCATGCGGATGGTTTCCGCTTCCAAAATCCGCGCTTCCATCAGACGACTCTCATTCGGCCGTATTGCAGTCCAGCGTGCGCTGGTCATTGGCGGCGGGACGGCTTTGCAGGGTCAGCGATGTTTCAAAGGTGGTTTTGCCGCGGATGGCGAGCAGTTCAACCGCATCACCAGGGCGGGTGTTCAGAACTAGATACGACAGCAAATCATCCAGATTGCGGATGTAATAGCCGTTGATGGCGACAATCAGATCGCCGCCGGCGCAAACCGTCCGCCCGCGCACATCGACGACGGTCTGACCGCCGCGCAGGCCGGCCCTATCCGCCGGCGAGCCTTCGGTCACACCGCGCAGCAGCACGCCCCGCTCGACCGGCAGTCCAAGCGCATCGCCAAGCCCGGCGACGCCAAAACCGCCGTCTTCCGGCGCCACTGAAATTCCCATCCACGAATAATTGACCCGACCGCGTTCAATCAGTTCGGGGACGACGCGCCATATCGTATCCGCCGGCACAGCAAAGCCGACTCCCTGGAAGACGCCGCTGTCCGAGCGCATGGCGGTAGTGATGCCAATCACCAGCCCTTGCGAATCCAGCAGCGGCCCGCCCGAATTGCCAGGGTGAACGGGCGTGTCGGTCTGGATGATGGATGGGTTGTTAAAGCCTGGCATCAGACTGGAATCGATGAACGCCGCCGAGCGCAAGGTTCGGCCCAAGCCGCTGACAATGCCAAGAGTCATGGAACTGTTTAGGCCAAAGGGGTTGCCGATGGAAATGGCCCGCTGGCCGACCTTGACGCTGGCGGAACTGCCCAGCGGCAGCGGCGGCAGACGTTCAGCGGCGGCATCGACCTTGAGCACCGCCAAATCGCTGAAGCTATCGAGTCCCAGCAGCCGCGCCTCGACGACATAGGCATTCTGCAAGGTCGCGCTTAGGGCTTGGGCATCTTTGACGAGATGGGCGTTGGTGATGATATGTCCCTGCTGGTCATAAATGAATCCAGTTCCGCGGCGGATGTCGGCGGTTAGGCCCTCATCGCTGGCGATGCGGCTCTCGATATTGACAACCGACGGGCTGGCGCGTTCGTAGATGTTGGTCAGCAGCAGATATTCGGCGTCGGCGGCCTGCACGATCTCGCTGGAAACGGCCGTCGGCGCATCGGCCTTGGCTGGCGCGCTGGTTTGGAGCGGGAAAACGGCGTCAGGCGCGTCGGCCGAACTGGAACCGCCGGCGCAGGCGGTCAGCGTGACCAGCGCAGTCATCAGGATAACCATCAGAGCAGTCAGGCGCATTTCGGTTTCCTTGGTCATTGGCTAGCGCAGGCTGTCGCGCAGGGCTTCTGCCAGTTCAATTTGGGCGGCGTCCAATGGATGCGGCACGGTGACCATCACCCGCGCGTACAGGTCGCCAAAGGCATTTTCATGGCGCAGCTTGGGCATGCCCTTGCCAGCCAGGCGGAGCTTTTGGCCGGATTGGGTGCCGGCGCGTATTTTGACGCGGAGGGGCCGCGTCATCGTCGGGACTTCGGCTTCGCCGCCCAGCATAGCTGTAAAGGCGTCCACATTGACATCGACATGGAGGTCGTCGCCTTTGCGCTTGAACTGCGGATCTTCGGCCACATGGACCACCAGATACAGATTTCCGGCGCGGCCGCCGCCGATGCCTGGATGGCCTTCGCCGGCCAAGCGCACCTTAGCGCTTGTGGCGGCGCCGCGGGGGATCTTGAACGGGATATCGCGGCCGTCCTGAAAGCTGACGACGCGGCGGGCGCCTTTATAAGCCTCGCGCAGACTGATATTGATGTTCTGCTCAATATCGGCGCCGTCGCGGGCATAATTGACATTGGCGCCGAATCCGCCAAAGCCGCGGCGCTGTCGGGCGCCGTCGCCAAACAGAGTTTCAAATATGTCGGACATATCGACCTGGGGCGCGGCGCCGCCGGCGTTGCCAAAGGGATTTTGGCCATTGAAGCCTTGATAATTCTGCCAGTTTGCCCCAAAATGATTATATGCCGAACGTTTGTCATCGTCGCGCAGGACTTCATAGGCTTCGTTGATTTCTTTGAAGCGGGCTTCGGCGCCAGGGTTGTTCGGGTTGGCATCGGGATGATACTGTTTGGCTTTCTGGCGATAGGCTTTTTTGATTTCGTCTTCGCTGGCGCTGCGGCTCACGCCCAGCACATCATAGTAATCTCTGCTCATGGGTCTGTTCCATCATAACTTGCCCTGTGTGCGTTTATTGTAAAACCTGCGCGCCAAAGGGTCAATGAACGAGTGGAAATGCGTCTGCTTCCTTCACTCTACAGCAGATTTGTTAGAATTGCATTAGCTGGGCGGATGGCGGCTTCATCGCCGGTCATCGGAAGCGCGCTGATGTGATATGATTGATGGGCTTAGTCATTTTGGAAGCTGCTGATGAACAAACGCAAGATCGCATCGGGGTCATCTCAATCGGTGGAAGACTTCCTGAAAGCCATTTATACGCTCCAGCGGGATCGTGACCGCGTGTCGACCAACGCGCTGGCGGATGTGCTGAACATCACCGCGCCGGCGGTTACTGACATGGCGCAGCGATTGGTCGACGAGGGGACGGTGGATTATCTGAAGTACCGCGGCGTGCGCCTGACAGATGACGGCGAGCAGGTCGCGTTGAAGATGCTGCGGCGGCATCGGCTGATTGAGTTGTATCTGGTGCAGGATTTGGGCTATCAGCTGCATGAGGTGCATGATGAGGCCGAGGCGCTGGAGCATACGGTGTCGGATCGTTTTGTCGAGGCGATTGCGGTCAAACTTGGCGATCCGCAGTATGACCCGCATGGCGATCCGATTCCCACTATCGAGGGCGTCATGCCCGAACGCGATTTGCAGCCCTTGTCCAAGCTGGCGCTGCATACGCCGGCGCGGATACGGCGCTTTATGATGGACAATCCGCAAATGCTGCGATATACGCAGGAGCGCGGGCTGATGATCGGCAAGGCGCTGGAAGTGACTGCCCGCGATCCCTTTGAGGGCCCGATTACCTTGAAAGTTCAGCCGGGCCATTCAATTATTATTGGTCATACCCTGGCGTCATTTATCCTGGTTGAATTTTTTGATCCTTCGTGATATGCTAGACAGCCGTTTTTGAATTGCATCAAAATGGGCTGCGTCATTCGTTCGTTTTTTAGTTTCTGCCGTGAGAGCTTATGCAAGTTCGCACTGAACCAGCTATCGTTATCAATCGGCGCGTGCGCGCGATTCTGCTGACTGGCAAAGACAGTGTTTTGTTTATCAAGCGCGTCAAGCCGTATCACCGCGCGCCGTATTGGGTGGCGCCTGGCGGCGGCGTCGAGCGCGGCGACGTCGATTTGGCGGCGGCGCTGGAGCGCGAGCTTTATGAGGAACTGGGCGCGGTGGCGGCGGTGCTGGAGACGGCTTTTATCCTTGAGCATCAAAAGGCCGGCAAACATTTGGAAGAGCACTTTTTTATCTGCCGCCTCAAGGCCTATGACCTTAGCAAACGCTGCGGGCCCGAATTTGCCGATCCAGCGCGCGGCGAGTTTATTCCAGAGGAAATTCCATTGGACCGGCTGGCCTTGGCCGGCATCCATATCAAGACGCCCGAAATGCGCGACTGGATGATCCAGAACCTGGATTATCTGCGTAACCTTCAATAATATCTCGGCGGCGATTCAATGGCAGTGAGACAGTCCAAAGTTCTGATGATTGAAGCTGACGCGCAGGTCAGTCGGTCGGCGGCCGATTATTTAGGCCGAGTCGGCTATGATGTCATCGCGCTTGGCGATGGGCCCGAAGCGCTGGACTATGTGCGTCAGCGGGGCCTGCCGCATATTGCGCTGATTGGCTTGTCGCTGCCGAGCATGGACGGCTTTGAAGTGGCGCGCAAGCTGAAGTCGATGGCGGATGCGCCGATTATCTTCGTGGCCTCAATCGATGATAAAGAGGCTGTCGTGCAGGGCTTGAAACGGCACGGCGAAGATTTTATTGTCAAGCCGTTCGCGCTGCGCGAACTGGAGGCGCGGATTCAAGTGGCGCTGGCGCGGCTGCCCAGCTTTGATTATGCCAGCGAACCGATTATCCGCGTGGATGACAATCTAAGCATTGACTTTGGGCATCACCGCGTGATTGTCGATGACAAGACTGTCAGGCTGACGCCTATCGAGTCGGTTCTGCTGTATGTTCTGCTCCGCAAAGCCGGGCAAGTGGTCGAGAATCGGATGCTGACTGCGCGGGTTTGGTCGGCGCAGGAGGGTTATGAAGATACGCTGCGGGTGCACATGCACCGTCTGCGGCGCAAGCTGGAAGCCGATACGCAGCATCCTTACTATATTCGCACTGTGCGCGGCATCGGATATTGCTTCACGCAGCGGCCGCCCGATCTTTTTGCCGACCGCGCTTAGTTTGTCCTTAAATTACAGACGGCGAAGGAGCAGCGCCGATGCGTATCACTGTGGCACTCGCCCAAATGTATCCGAAACTGGCTGACCTCAAGCATAACCTCGATAAACATCTGGATTATATTGAGCAGGCAGCTGCGCGCCGGGCGGATTTGATCATCTTTCCCGAACTGTCGCTGACGGGCTATCAGGTGCAGGATTTGGCGCCGGAGGTCGCTATTCACAGCGACGCCAATGCCCCGATATTCGGGCAGCTGCTCAAGGCCAGCCGGCGGATTGACATCGCGGTCGGCTTTGTCCATGAAGACCAGCGCAAACGTTTTTATATTGCCAGCGCTTATCTTTCGGGCGGCGAGGCGGTGCATATTCATCACAAGCTCTACTTGCCGACCTATGCCATGTTTGACGAGGCGCGCTACTTTGCCCGCGGCCGCCGCGTGCGCGCGTTTGACACGCGTTTTGGCCGCGCGGGGATGCTGATTTGCGAGGACTTTTGGCATGTTTCGCCGCCCTGGCTGCTCTGGCTGGATGGCGCCGATATGTTCATTCTGCACAGTTCCAGTCCGTCGCGCGGCCTCAACGAGGGCGGGCGGCTGGCTGGCACGCGCTGGGTTGAGTTGGTCAATCAGTCTTATGGCAGTCTGTTCACCAGCTATATCCTCCATTGCAATCGGGTCGGCTATGAAGATGGCAAGAACTTTTGGGGCGGCTCGTCGGTTGTTGATCCCGATGGCGAGTTTATGACTCATGGGCTGTATTTTGATGAGGCGCTCATCACGCAGGAGATTGATCTTAATCAGCTGCATCGCACCCGCGCCCGTCTGCCGCTTTTGCGCGATGAACGGCCGGGCCTGGCGCAACGCGAACTGACGCGGATATTGAATGAGGGGATGGTTTAGTCGGCCGGCGCGACTCAATCGGTTCTGATGCGTAGATGTAAATAGGGAGTCGGCGCAAAAGTTGGGAAATTATCCTAGTCTACAGCAATTCGCCTGTGTTATGATATAATTGAATCGCAAAACAGATAAAGCATACCAAGAAGCGGTATTAACGATTAAGGAGCAGTCATGAACTTTGGTTCACTATTACAAATTGTTGCGATACTGGCGTTGGGTGTGGGCATCCTTGGCGTTGCCTATGCGTTCACGCTGGCATCGCAGGGACGTTCGGCGCGCGGCGGTGTTCTGCTGGCGCTGGTGGGGTTTGTCGCTGGCGTCGTGCTGTTTATCGTCAGTTCCGGCATTCTGATTGTGCAGCCGGCGCGGGCGGCTGTGATTGTCAATGTCCTTTCGGGTGAATTGGAAAATCCGGCGCGGGCGCCGGGGACGTCGATTATTATCCCTGGCTTGCAGGAATTCATCATCTATCCGACTGACCAGCAGGAATACACCATGTCGGGCATCGCCAGAGAAGGGCGGATACAAGGGGACGACGCGGTGGAAGCGCTGACGGTCGATGGTCAGGAAGTTCGGCTTGACATTACGGTTCTGTACCGCGTTGAGCGCGCTGATGTCAATCAGATTCATTTGAACTGGCAGAGTCGCTATGAATCGGACTTCATTCGGCCGACGGTGCGCGCGGTTGCCCGCGATGTCGTTTCACAATTTGAGGCCGAGGCGATTTATGGTCTTCAGCGCGAGGCGCTTGGCGGGCAGATTTCGCAGCAGGTCGGCGTGCGGATGCGGGAACAGGGCTTGACGCTGACGTCGCTGCTGGTGCGCCAGATCGACTTTAACGACGCCTTTGCTCAATCAATTGAAGAAAAGCAGATTGAGGCGCAAAGGCTGCAACGCGCTCGCACCGAGGCTGAACGTGTTCGCACCGAGGCTGGCGGTCAAGCTGACGCGGCTGAAGAGGCCGCCCGCGGCCGCGCCAACGCCCGCAAGATCGAAGCTGAAGCCGAAGCCGAAGCGCTGCGGGTCATCAGCACCCAGATTGCCGCCAACCCCAATCTGATTCAATATCTGTATGTCGCCAACCTGTCGGACAACGTCAACTTTGCGCTGCTGCCGTCCGATTCGCCCTTTATCTTCAACGTCGATGATTTCACCCAGCTTGGGGATGACTTTGAGGCGCCGGCAACCAACATTGAACTGACCGAGCCGTCTCGATAATCCGGTTGGCGGGAGCGCGCAAGCCTTCCGTCATCAGATGACAAAAGGGACGTTCCCGCTTGGGGACGTCTTTTTTGATTGTTATCTGAAATTAAACCAGCTGAGAGAAAGGTTGATTAATGTCACATTTGTATATGGGAAGGTCGGATAAACCTAGCTCTGCCTAGTAGATTCTTGGCAAAGTTTCGAGTCGACTTCACCGGATTCCAACATCAAATTAAAATTATCATCCCAAATTTCTGAATTATTAGCTTCAAGTAATATAGGTTCGCTTTTCATTGCTTTACGCAAGAAGCTATTGTTATTCGATATTTTTCGTTTGAGTTTTTTGCTCAGTTGGGACAACAGCTTCCGTTGTGGTTCTGTCAACGCTTCTTGTCTGAGTAACTCCCTTGTGTCGATATCACCTATTAAAGCGTAAACTGGGTTGGTAATTAAGTTTGACTGGAATATTTTAACAAAATATTCAATATTGCCTGCATTTGCACAGGCGACTGCAAGTGAAAAAGCAAGGAGTTCTATATTTTGTTTTTTAGAATCCGACAAATTAAGTATTAGTTCCATCTTTTCAAAAACAACATCTGTTATCTCCTCAAGCGCGGGCGCTAATGTGCTTGAGCCAACATAGTCGCGGACAATAAGAGAATAAAATAGAACTACAAAAGGATATGGCCAATAGTTTGTATCCGAAGTGCTTATTATATCCAGGAAATCATCGGCAAGGCTATTCCAGCCATTCACAAATGTCGACAGTGTTTTCCGAACTATTTGATGTTTTGTATCGCGTTTGACAAGATATGCAGCTTGTGCAACTAATCCCAAATGGATAGCATACGAAAATGTGTCAACAGCTTCAGATTTTTCTTTGGCCATAATAGCTTCTAAATACGCATCATTGCCAGGCTGTAATCCGCAGGCGAAAAATATGACTCTAGACCAATTAGGCTCACCAAATTTTTCAACAATAATTCTAGTGACATCTCTTTGATCGTTAAGTTCTTTTCCACAGAAATAGTCAAGAAATACTCTGTGTTTAAATTCCAAAAGTCCATTTTCATTCTTAACCAGGAGTCCGGATCGGTCAAGAATTTCCTTGACGAGTGTACCTGTTTGAAAGTTCAAAGCACGGTCATATTTATACTGTTCTGTATGATCTTCAAAGTCATTGTTAGAGATTTCATATTTGCCTTTTGACAGCATTTGCCAACTAAGTTTTTGGAGAACTTGTTCTTTATATGCCCACTCGATTTGGGCTTTTATTTTCTTTGTTAGATCCCATCGATCCAGTGCCAATTCAACATATTTTTTCAAAAGCTCGGTTAAATTGGACGGCAAGTCTTGATGTCCCCGTTCATATAAGACTGCTACTAAGGTTAAGGCAATCGGCGTATTTGGTATACTATGGATTGTCATCAGTGGTTTGTTGATAAGATTTAGTAATTTCCTGGAATCTGATGTGTTCTCGCCGAACCAATTGACAACTAGCTGTTTAATCTGTTCAGTATTAAACTCATTCAGCTTATATAGTCTAAATCCAGTGAAAAATTGCGTTTGATTTAATAATTCAATACGTGAGGTTATTATGATGCGACACTTTGGATACTTCGCGCTGAAGGACTTTGTAACTTCCATAACCCTCTTTCTTAAATCGAGGCTATTGAGCTCATCAAGACCATCTATCATAACAATCATTTTGCCATCATTTAGATCATCCTCCATGTTTCTTTGATAGTTATTACCACTTATTGAATTGATCTCTGATTGAATTGCTTCTTCAATTACTTGCTCTTTACCAACGTCGAGAGGTTGTGCATTATGTAAATTGAGATTTTTGAAATTTAGGAGTACAGGAATCGGAAATTCGCTCATATTTTGTTGATTTTTGGTAATTGTTGTTAAGAGTATTTTGCGAAGCAAAGTCGATTTTCCCGAACCCATTTCACCAAAAATTGCTGTGTTGCTCCTCATGGAAGTAAGCCGATTAAAGGTAATAGTCTTGCGTTGTAATTGATTCGCTTGTTTAGACCTGTTCCGAGACATGATTTCTAACTTGGGATCAACAAAAATTGTAGGAAGTGTCCTTGAAGTTCCTAAGGAACCCAAACTATGTAAATCTTCTATTGAATTGTACTTTGCTTCCGCTTTCTCAAAATAATCGGCAATATAGGCGTCGCCAATATCAAAATAGCTTGGAAGGTGTTTCTCAAGAAGGTCTAATGTATCATCACCGTCACGAAAATTAACATTTCGATACCATGTCTTCAAATTCTCGATAATCTTCTCTTGGGCATTTCCAGAAATCTTACCGGTAGTCCACACAATAACTTCGTTAATCTGAAATCTCTTTGCTTCGTCCGCAGTTATGTCCTGATATGGCATGTCAAAGGCATTCTCAATCTGTTCTTTTATAGTTCGAAGAATGCGTGTAAGGTTTTTACTACCGGAAGCGGACCCGCTGATGTCGCCTACTTTTGCAACGATTGCATAATATCTTCTGCCAAACGCATCTTCTTTATAAAATACAATGTCTTTACCATGTTCATCGCGTCCATGATTAAGACGTACTTTCTTTGCACCCATTTTCGGCAATAGCTCCACTAGGACATCATGGAACTGCTTCTCATTTAGATCGCGCAACTTCGCTTTTTTGTTATTTGACATGATTATCCCTATCAGTTGCCAATTACTTTCATTATACCAGAGTTTTGACCGAAAAATAATTGCGAGTTTTGCAATAGACAACGTACCCGAATCACCCGAAAGAAAATCATTGATAAAGGAATACACGAAACGCATGAAACGGCTGCACATCCTGCTATTCATCCTGCTGTGCCTGTCTGTTACACTGGTAGCTACGCTGGACAGTGACGAGGGCGAACTGGTGCTTGACCGCTATTTTTACACCTTTCACAATCCCGCCGGCAGTCGTTTGCTGCGCGGGCGCGGGAGCTTCCCGGATGTCGAGGTCATTGATATTCCGCTGCGCGGCAGACCGGCTTGGGCCGTCGGCTATGCGATGGAATCGGCCGTATGGCATATTGTGATGGAGAATGGCGACTTGCAGATCGTCGAGCTTCAGCCGAACGGGACGGTGGGGGCGGCGGGGTTTCAGCCTGGGTGGTTCGCCGCCGCGCAGCCGCCTCTGGTCGGCGTTTCGATGATAGAAGGCACCTATGTTTTACGCAGCGACAGCACAGTATCGCCCTGGTCGCATCCGATACCGGTCAATGATTTTGAAGTGATGTATATTAACCGAACGGGGGAGCTTGTGCTGGGGCGGGAAGCCGGCGCGGTCGCTCGGCTGCCGGTGAAGGCCCAGCCGGATGCCCGCTTGGTGATGAACCGCATCGGTCAGATTGCGCTGTACGCCAATGCGACCGACCAGCGTTATGTTCACGGCATTATGGGCGATCCGCTGGAAGGCGCGACGCTCTTGGTACTGGAAGCGGGCGCCGGCCGCATTCGGATATTGGCGCGGGTCGATCTGCCGGGCGAGGATGTCTATGAGGGCATCGCGCCGTTCTGGGCTGATATTGACGGCGACGGCCGCGAAGACTTGGTGACGACTGTTGCCAACGGGTCGCTGGGGGCGCGGCTGCGCGTTTATCTTTGGGATGGAAGTCAGATTCGGCAAGAGGTGGATGGGCCGGCAGTCGGCCGCGGGCATCGCTGGCGGCATCAGCTGACGGCGGGCCCTTTTGGGCCAAATGGGGAGATCGAAATCGCGGCTGCGCTGACGCCGCATAGTCAAGGCGCGCTGGAGTTCTATCGTCTGGAAGGCGCGGCATTGCGAATCGTTGCGCGGCTGAATGGCTTGACTTCGCACCGCATCGGCTCGCGCAATCTCGACCAAACGGCGGCTGGTGATTTCAATGGCGACGGCCGGCTTGAGGCGCTGGTGATGGATTGGCCGCGGCGTCATGTGGTCGCGGCGCAGCGCAATGCCGATGGCGCCGAAGAAGTCTGGCGTTTGGATGCCGGCGACGAGATCATCAGCAATTTTGCGCCGGTTGAACTGCTGGAAGATCGGCTGGCGCTGGCGGTCGGGACAGCCGACGGACGGCTGCGGGTATGGATGCCGCGCCAATCCCGTTAGAGGTTCACCTCTAGGGTATCCAGCACCAGGTCAATCGGCGTGAAAATCGTTGCCCGACGCGAGCCGGCGAACAGGAGTCCAATCGCATTCAGGCTGTCGGCTTCGATCACCAAAGCTCCCGAATCGCCGCCTTGGCTCATCGGCGTGGCGATGATCTGCCCGGCAAAACGCGCCTGCCGGCTGTCGCCATAAGCGACGTCGACGGTCGCGTTCAGCAGCGTCACAACGCCTTCGGTATAGCCAGTGGTGCGGCCGTGCTTCCTGACTTGCATCCCCAAGCGCGCCGCTTTGGTTCCGTTTGGGCGGCCGATAGCGGCGATGCTTTGCTGGAAGAGCATGGGGTTGTTGGGGCGGGCAAGGGCCGCATCGACTCGATTCGGAAAAACAAGGGCGCCGGGCGATTCGGCCTGCGGCGCCGGGACGACCATCAGCCGTTTTGCTGACCCGTTGATTCTTGCCAGCGCATTCCCAACGGTGACAACCAGGTCGACAATATCGCAGCTGCTGGGCGGCAGGAGCGGGCTGCCTGGGTTCGGCGGGGCCGGGCCGGCGCCGGGGGAACTGTCATAATAGCGAATCATTTCAAAGCGATGCAGCTTGGCGACGGCGTCATCCGGGCGGATGCCGTGGTCGGTGGGCCCTGGCTGAAGGATCGCGTCGCCGATAATCGCATCGTTGCTGTTCGCCAGCACATGATTATTCGACAAAATCAAAGGCTCGCCGGTGCTGCGGTCAAATACAATGGCGCCGATTGTCCCGGCGGTGACTTTGTAATGCCCGATGCTGACCCCCGCCGGCACATTGGGACGAAAACGGTCGCGGGGGTTGATCAGGGCTTCAAGGCGGCCGACTTCGATGACGTCCGTGCGGGCGCCATCCAGACTGGAGGGGACGATGTCGGCTTCGTCAAGCGCTTCGACTGGTTTTTTCTGCTCGACGAGAACTGAAACCGCGAGTTGGTCGGTCGATTCTTCTTTGAAGTTGCGAAAGCCAATCGCCACACCCACGACGCCTCGCCGCCGCAGCAGATCTTCCTGCGACCGGCGCTGCGCCTCCAGGAGTTGGCGAAATATATCCATTGACATAAAACGTCATCCCTGTGACTGTTCAGGCAACTGCGGCGGCATTATACCCCGAAATCCAAAGCAGGAATATGATTATGATTGCCGGCAGGCTCTCACTGCGATGTCCCGATATTCTTCAGGCCGCTGCCGGTCAAGGCCAGCGCTAGTTCCGCGTCATTCCCAAGCCGCGCGCAGATTTGGGGCAGGGCGGCCGCTGTGACCGCGCTGGTCGCTTCAATCAGCAGGCCTTGCGATGCCATCTGCCGCTGGGCGATTTGGATGGACTCATTGTCCACCCGAAACGCACAGCCGCCGGTGTCATAAAGGGCTGCCAGGATTTGCTTGCCGCGCACCGGCTCATCCACCAGGATGCCATCAGCGATGCTGTGCCGCGGGGTAATGGCGGCGGGCATATCCGATCCCTGCTCCCAGCCGCGCACAATCGGGTCGACGCCAGCTGACTGCAAGGCGATCATGCGCGGCATCCTGTCGATCAGGCCAGCATCCAGCAAGGCCCGGCAGCCGCGGTAAAAGCCGAGGAAGAGTCCACCATGCCCGACGGGAGTCGCAATGGCGTCGGGTACGCGCCCGCCCAGCTGCTCCCAGACTTCCCAAGCGGCGGTCATCTGACCCAGCACAAAATAGGGATTCCAGGCGTGGCTGGCATAGGTCGTCTCTTCGGCGGCGGCATACACATCCGCGGTTGGCCGCTGTGATTCGATGATGCGGCCGCCAAAGGCGCGAATCAACGCTTTTTT
The DNA here is from genome assembly GCA_965243515.1 of Phototrophicaceae bacterium. GTDB lineage: Bacteria > Chloroflexota > Anaerolineae > Aggregatilineales > Phototrophicaceae > UBA6055. The sequence continues at coordinate 883,514 of OZ251572.1, forward strand.
GCCGGCGGTGGCCGTCGCCGCCGGGACAAAGACGGTCGCTGACATGCCGGCCGCGCTGGCAAAGGCAGCCAGCGACGCCCCAGCGTTGCCGGATGAATTGTCGATGACTTCATGCACATCAAAGCTGGCGATATAATTCAGCAGGGTAGTCGTGCCGCGGTCTTTGTAGGAGCCGGTCGGATTAAGATATTCCAGCTTGGCATGAAAGCGGCAGCCGTCAATCGCCGCCGTCACCAGCGGCGTCATGCCTTCGCCTAAGGTAAAGCGTTTATCGACTGGCAGCATGGCGGCGTATCGCCACAGGGAGAAATCGCCGCGCGCGATTTGGGCGGCATCAAAGGGCGGCAAGTCGATGAGGTCGAGTGAGCCGCCGCATTCCTGACACCGCCAAGCCAGCGCCGCCGCGCCGGCGCCGCATTCGCTGCATTGCATCCGCGCCATTGTTCATCCTGACCGCTTGTTTCCGTTTGCGTCAAGGATAACAGCAGTCCGCCCTGCCGACAATAGGCCGACCGCGCCGTCGCGATTCTAAGACAACGCGGCTATACTGTAAGAGCAGCTTGATAAAAACGCCGCATTTCTGTACACTGATGAGCCAATGAGCCGACAAATGATGAGCCTTCAAGACAAGTTCGACCGCCCGCTGCGCGATTTGCGAATCTCGGTGACCGACCGCTGCAATTTTCGCTGTCCTTACTGCATGCCGGCGGAGATTTTTGGCGAACGGTATCGATTTCTGCCCAAGTCGCAGCTGTTGAGCTTTGAGGAGATCGCGCGGCTGACGCGCATCATCATCGGCCTGGGCGCGGTCAAGATTCGTCTGACCGGCGGCGAGCCGCTGCTGCGTCAGGACATTGAAGATCTGGTCGCTATGCTGAATCAGCTTGAGGGCGTCGAAGACCTGGCGATGACCACCAACGCTTATCTGCTGCCACAGAAGGCCGCCGCGCTCAAAGCCGCCGGCCTGGCGCGGCTGACCATCAGCCTCGACACGCTTGACGATGCTGTATTCCGCCAGATGAACGGCGGGCGTTCTGGCGCTGACCGCGTGCTGGCTGGGATTGCCGCCGCTGAAGCAGCCGGCTTCCATCCGCTCAAAATCAACGCGGTTGTCCAACGGGGCGTCAATGACCATACCCTGGTGGATTTGGCGCGTTATTTCAAGGCGCGCGGGCATATCCTGCGCTTGATTGAATATATGGACGTCGGCAACAAAAACGGCTGGAAAATGGATCAAGTTGTTTCGGCTAAAGAGATTGTGGAGATGATTGATGCCGAGATGCCGCTGGAGCCGCTGCCCGGCAATTATTATGGCGAGGTCGCGCGGCGCTATCGCTATGTCGACGGCGGCGGCGAAATTGGCCTGATTGCTTCGGTCACGCAAGCCTTCTGCGGCGCCTGTACTCGGATGCGGCTTTCGCCCGAAGGCCAGATTTTCACCTGTCTGTTCGGCACCAAGGGCATCAGCCTGCGCGATCCTATGCGCGGCGGCGCCAGCGACGACGAGCTTGCACAAATTATCCGCCGCACTTGGGGACATCGAACTGACCGCTATTCAGAGATCCGCAGTTCGCTGACTGAAGAGATGCGCGACGGCCGCAAAAAGGTCGAGATGTATCATATCGGCGGCTAGCCGCCCTGAACTTGTCATTTCGGTTGAAAATGTGGTATTGTGGATCATTGCATGAATACAGAAAGAGACCAACATGAGCCACGCTGACTTTGATTTAAGCGGACAGACGGCCTTGATTACCGGCGCCGGGCGGGGGATTGGCCTGGCGACGGCGCGCAAGCTGGCGGCCGGCGGCGCCGACATCATCATTGCCGAATACATTGTCGAAAACGGCCAGCGAGCGGCGGCCGAAATCGAGGGGATGGGGCGGAAGTCTATGTTCATCGAGGTCGATGTCCGTCGGCCGGAAAGCGTCAATCGCATGGCGGCGGCGGCGCTGGAAGCCTTTCCGCAGATTGATATTCTGGTCAACAACGCCGGCATCGCGCATAGCGTCAATGCTGAAGATTCGACCGATGAAGAGTGGCTCAATATGATGGATGTCAACCTCAACGGGGTTTTCTGGTGCTGCCGCGCGGTTGGCCGGCACATGCTGGCGCGCGGCAGTGGGGCTATCGTCAGCATCGCCTCGATGTCCGGGATGATTGTCAACAAACCCCAGCCGCAGGCGGCCTACAACGCCTCCAAAGCGGCCGTCATCCTGCTCACCAAGTCGCTGGCGGCCGAATGGGCTGGGCGCGGAGTGCGCGTCAACTGCGTCTCGCCTGGTTACATCGGCACCGATATGACTCTGGAGAGCTTCAGCATGCCGGAGCGCAAAAGAACCTGGCTTGAGATGACGCCCATGGGCCGCGTGGGAGAACCCGAAGACATCGCCAGCGCGGTGCATTATTTGGCATCGCCGGCGGCTAAATTCGCAACGGGTACTAATCTGGTCGTCGACGGCGGCTATACATCCTGGTAGTTAAACCCCAAAGGCGCCGGTTTCGATGACGTCGATGCCGACGCCCTCCAGTTCGCGCGGCAAAAGGCCGCCGGGCGGCAGATTTTCGGGCGGCAGTTTTTCCTTGACCATCACCACCAGACAAAGCTCGTCGGTGGTTTTGTCCTGACACTGGCGCCAGCCAATACCTGTGCCGACCACATTGGGATAAGCCAGCAGCTTGGGATTGTATTTATCCTGGACGGCGGCGATTTTTTCGATCTTCTCTTCGTCATCCATTGAAAAGTCTTCTAAGGAATATCAGGACATTCAAAGCCGGGAAGCGGTTCTACCGTATCACTGCGAACCCAGCCCTGCTGCTGAAGATCATCAATCTGAATCCGCACTTTGTACCAGATGGGCCCGCTGGTTGTGCCTTCCTGCCGCTGCTGTTCCAGGACGTCGACGAAAGTTCCCCGCGGAATTCTCCCAATCCGAGTTGCCCCTATGGTTGGGCCGGTACGCAGATTAATCGGCTCGTCGCCCGATACCCATGTCCGACACAGTTCCAGCGGCGTCGGCGTGATAGTCGGCGTCGTGGTGGGCGATGGCGTGATGGTCGGCGTGTGGCTGGCGGTGGGCGTATGCGACGGCGTAAAAGTCCAGGTCGGCGTCGGCGTGGCGGTTGGCGTTGATGTCGCGGTGGCGGTTGACGTGGCTGTCGGTGTCAGCGACGGCGTAAAGGTCGCGCTTGGAGTCGGCGTGAGGCTGGGTGTAAAGGTCATGCTGGGCGTGAAAGTCGCGGTGCTGGTTGGCGTGGCGGTTGGGAAGAGCGCCGGCTCCCATTGGTCGCGCGTCATGGCGGCGCCAAGGCCGCCTATGCCCAGCAAAACGAGCAGGATAAACAGCAGGACGATGCGGCCGCGGGCGCGGCGGCCGCGGATGGCGACTTCAATGCGCGAAATCTCGGCGCGCCGGCCTAATATGCGGAAAGGGTCTTCGCGCAGGGCATCGAGCCAAGTCTGCGCTTCGCCAATTCGGCCTTCCTGCAAAGCCAGTTCGGCGCGTTCAAAGTAGCGCGTGAAGAGAGCGTTGACCGTGCTGCGGTAACGTTCATCCTGGGCGAAGCCGGCCACTAGATCGGACAGCATTTGACGCGCTTGCGACAGTTCCGAATCGAAATTCTGGGTGACCAGGGCCTGCGCCCGTTTGATGACCTGCTGCGCCCGCGTGATGTCGGCATGCAGCTTGCGCGAATCCATCAGCATTTCGGAGAATGCGCTGTCGGCTGGATCAAGTTCCAGCCCCAGTTCCATCAGCTTGATAGCGCCGTTCAGCAGCAGCGCCCGCTCATCCAAAGTCGTCGAATTGCTGACGTGGTTCAATTCCATCTGCGCCTGATTGCTTAGCTGGCTGCGGATGCTGGCAAGCCGGGCATCGACTTCCTGCTGCATTTGCGCCAAACGCTGGCTGTTGGGCAGCAGCTGGCGGGTGTGCGTCAGCAGGCTGCGAACCTGGGCGATCTGCGCGACCTGCTCGTCAAGCGTGCCGCCAATCGTGTTCAGGCTGCCTAAAATCTGGTCAGTGTCCTGCTGGATGCGCCGAATCATTTCCACCCGCTCTTCGCCTTGGGGGTCATTCGGCACGACTCGCAGCGCGCCTTCATATTTACGCAGCGCCTCGGCCCAGCTGTCGGCGGCCATCAGGCGGTCGCCATCGCCCAGCAGTTCGCGCGCCAGCGCCAAATCCTGAATATCGAGCAAAGCCTGCTCAACATCTTTCCAGGTCAGGATGCCGTCGCGCTCGGCAAGCTCGCGGGCTTCCTTGTACAGGCCCGAGGCTTCTTCATAATTGCCAGCCCGCACCAGTGAATTAGCGCGGTTATAGGCGACGCGGGCCTCAAAGGGAATGCGATGATCTGGGACGATGCCCCGAATCAGATTGTCTTCCGATTTCTCGCGGTATTCGACGGCGGTCGGGTTGTTCGACTGAATCGCCAGAATGCGGTTGGCGATGTCAATCGTCTGCTGATATTCGCCCGAATAATAATACTCGGTCAAACGCGGCAGCAGTTCGTCAAGCGTCGCGCTGCTTGGGAAACTGGGCTCGTCTTCCGCGCGGTCGGCGGCTTCGGGCGGGCTGTTCAATTCAGGCGGGGCATGGCTGGATGGGCTGGTGTATGGCGGCGCTGGATCCGACAATGGCGCCGCTGGCGGCGGCGGGGCCGCTTCCGGCGCTGGGTCCAAGTTCACCTGATGACGTTCAAACAATTCATGGACGCGCTGTTTGAACTGCGCGCTGTGAGCGCCGGCCTGCTGCAAGAGGCTGATGACATCGGGGCTGCCGGCGTCCAGCTGGAGCGCTTCGGCCAGGATGTCGATGGCTTCGTCAATGTCATCGTCGTCGCCGGCGATTTCGATGCGGATGCGGGCGCGCCGCACCAGCCCGCGGACAGCGGCGATGTCGGCGCCGGCGCTGGGAGAATGGCCGCCGGCGATCTCGGAGAACAGGGCCTGGGCGACTGCCTCCAGCGGTGTATTTTTGGCTTCAGTCAACAGGTCGCGGGCTTCCTGCTCGAGTTCGGCCAAGGCCTGGGCATCGCTTGTGTTTTGCGCTCGCTGGCGCAAATCGTCAATCGCCTGCTGCAAATCCTGCATACATTGCATTCCTGTTTTACGCGAACGCGGGCTTCCTGTTCGCTCCTGTTGGGCGGATTTTTCTAACGAACCTTAGCGCAAACCGGCATGAACCGCAAATCCAAACCAACAGGCTATTGCCATGTCGCGGCAAACTGTGATACAGTTAGGCTCATCTTTATTTCGACAGCGGCGAACGAACGATGCCACAATCTCAACGGGTCATACCCAAATACAAGCTGATCCTATTTTACAATATCAAGCCTGATAAACAAGACCAATACTATCGCTATATGCTTAGCAGCTTTGTGCCGGCCATCCAGGAACTGGGGGTCTATATGCACATGGCTTGGTATATTGCCTATGGCGATCATCCGATGCGGAAGATCGAGTTTGTGACCGAAAGCGCCGAGGCGCTGCGCCAGCTGTTCCAGAGTGATGAATGGAACGAACTTGAAAGCAAGCTCAAACGATATATTGACAATTATGACCGCAAGGTTGTCGATTATCGCAGTGGATTCCAGTTATAGCGGCCTTCATCGGATTGAAGCCCAGTTATGCCCAATCGGCGCGGCCTCTTTATCATTCTGACGATTATCTTTTCGGCTGGCGTGACTCCGATTGTCATCCGCATCACCCAAAACGAAGGCATGCCCTCGCTGGTGATCGTTCTGATTCGGCTGTGGCTGATTTCTCTGGCGCTGCTGCCGTTGATTTGGACGCGCTACCGAAGCGACTTGCTGAACCTGACGCGGCGCCAATGGTTTTTATCAAGCGTCGCCGGATTCTGGCTGGCGGTGAATCTATTTATGCTGTTCATGTCGCTGGAATATACCAGCGTGCTGATGACCAGCGTTTTGCGGCGCATCACGCCGATATGGATTGTGCTGCCGGAAATTCTGCTGTTCGGGGCGGTGTTTTCCCGCCGATTTCGGATTGGCCTTGTACTAACGCTTATAGGCGTGGTTATGGTCGGGCTGGGCGGCTTGACGGCGATACAGGGCGGCAGCGACCCGCTGCTCGGCGCTGTCATGGCTTCTTTCGGCTCGCTGTGCTTCGGGATTTATCTGCTGATCGGGCGGCAGCTGAACAATGTCATACCGCCAATTCTGTACAGCTTTGTCGTCTTCTTCAGTTCCGCGGTTGTTACGACTGTTTTTGTCAGCATCACCCATACACCGGTTCTCGGCTATCCAATCAATGGCTATCTCTGGTGCGTGGTTGTGACGCTGCTGGCGCAGGTGTTCGGGCATCTCTTCCTGAATCTGGCGCTGCAAATGTTCACGGCGACGGCGATGGCGATTGTTCTGCAAATCGGCGTTGTCCTAAGCGCGGCAATGGCGCTGTTCCTATTTGGCGAACTGCCTTCGTTTTTGCAGATCATTGGCAGCGTCCTGGTCATCTATGGCGTCGTCGCGGCGACGCTTGAGCAGACGCAAGGCAAGCGGTCTGGCGCCGCCTGGCGCAAATTAAAATCATCATAAAAACAGCGCAGATTGCATCTCTTAATAATATCTGAAATGCGGTAAAGTTAGGGATGGCAGTATCAGCATACAGAGGAGATGCGCGAATGAAACCCGAAACCGTCGCCATTCACGGCGGCTATACCACCGAGCCAACGACCAAAGCGGTCGCTGTGCCGATTTATCAAACGGTCGCCTATGAGTTCGACAATGCCCAGCACGGCGCCGACCTGTTCAACCTGGCTGTTCCCGGCAATATCTACACCCGCATTATGAATCCGACTAATGATGTGCTGGAACAGCGCATCGCTCAACTGGAAGGCGGGGTCGCCGCTCTGGCCGTCAGCGCCGGGAGCGCGGCGGTGAATTACTCGATCATCAACCTGGCGGAAGCCGGCAGCAACATTGTAACGGTGCCGCTGCTTTATGGCGGCACTTATACGCTGTTCAAGCACATGCTGCCCAAGCTGGGCATTGATGTTCGCTTTGCCGCCGATGACAGCCCGGCCAGCCTGGAAAAACTGATTGACGGCAAGACGGCGGCCGTCTACTGCGAGACGATTGGCAACCCAGCCGGCAATATCCCTGATTTGGAAGCCATTGCCGACATGTCGCACAGCCACGGGGTGCCAGTGGTGGTCGATAATACGGTGCCGACTCCAGCGCTGATGCGTCCTTTCGATTATGGCGCCGACATCTCCGTCCATTCCCTGACCAAGTACATTGGCGGACACGGGACGACCATCGCCGGCATGATTGTTGATTCGGGCAACTTCCCCTGGGCCGATCATGCTGACCGCTTCCCGATGTTCAGCCAGCCTGAACCTTCCTATCATGGCATCGTCTACACTGATGCGCTTGGCCCGGCGGCTTATATCGGCCGCGCGCGCACCGTCGCCCTTCGCAACACTGGCTCGGCGCTGAGTCCCTTCAACGCTTTCCTGATTTTGCAAGGCATACAATCTCTGTCGCTCCGCATGGAACGTCATGTTGAAAATGCCATGGCCGTCGCCGCCTATCTGGAATCGCATGAACGGGTCGCTTGGGTCAGCTATCCTGGGCTGAAAAGCTCGCCTTATTATGACCTGGCGCAGAAATACACCGATGGCAAACCGTCGGCGCTGATGACTTTCGGCATCGAGGGCGGCTTTGAGGCCGGCGTCCAATTCTATGACGCTCTGCAAATTTTCAAGCGGCTGGTCAACATTGGCGATGCCAAGTCGCTGGCGGCGCATCCGGCTTCGACTACACATCGGCAGCTCACCGACGAGGAACTCGAATCGGCTGGCGTGACGCCCGATATGATTCGCCTGTGCATCGGCATTGAGCATATTGATGACATCATCGCTGATCTGGAGCAGGCTTTGGCAGCTTCACAGTAAGGCGAACGGGGATTAGCTCTCTTTATCGGGCGCATAGGACAGGCCGCGCAGGCCCATATCCAGCAAGGCCTGTTTGATGCGCTCGATATCGGCCTCGTCGCCGGCATCATAGCTGCGGACGCAAAGCAAGCGCTCGTCGGGGTGGCTTTGTCCAGCGGCCGGGCGCGTGGACACCTTGGATTTATAGCCGAGTCGGCCGGCGGCGGTGGCCGCTTTGACCTGTTCCCAGACCTCGTCTACGTTCGCGGCGGTTAATTTGACGCGCCATTCGCCAGCGTTGGAGGTCGGCGGCGGATAGTCGTTCGTCTGACGTTTGGCTTCAATCCAATACACGGCCGAAACAGCCGAAGGGCGCGCTTTTTCGTCGTGCATCATCCGCGCGTTCTGCACCATCTGAATTAGATCGAGATTCAAGTCGCTTTCGCGCATCATTTTTACTCCAGGAAATTTCCGCCGCATCTATTGGCTAATGGTGCATTAGGCCGAATCAAATGGCAAGGCTGTTATATGGACTTGGGCAGCTTGAAAAAACTCGGCGCTGTTATCGCGATAATGCTGCTTGGCGGCTTCGCGGCGCAGGCGCAGGAGGTCTTTGTCAGTCCTGATGGCGTTCGCTATCGGGTTGAGCTTTTTCTGGAGGCCCATTTTCCAGTTGGCATGGTCTTTACGCCGGATGGTGAACTGTTTTACAACGAAAAGACGACCGGCAATGTCCGTTATGTCAGCGCCGACGGCATTCGTCAGATTCGGCCGATTATCAGCCTGGCGGCCGACGGCTTGCAGGAACGCGGCATGCTGGGCATCGCGCTGGATCCCGATTATGAGACTAATCGTTATGTTTGGCTGTTTTATACGGCGCAGGGGACAACCCGCGATTATCCCGCCAATAAGGTATTGCGCTTTCGATTCGAGGAAGGGATTGGCCTTGAGCCAGTCGAATTTTTGTCGGCGCCGATTGAGACCGGCCATCTATTGCATAACGGCGGCGGCCTGCAATTTGATGATGAGGGCTATCTTTATGTTGGGATTGGCGATTACGGCGATGCCAGTCGGCCGCAAGACCTAAGCGCGCCGCAGGGGAAAATTCATCGTTTCGCCGTCGAGGGTGACAGGCTGGCTGTTCCTGATGACAATCCATTCGCCGGCAGCAGCGTTTACGCTTATGGCCTGCGAAACCCTTTTGATTATGCCTTTGACCCCTTGAGTGGACGACTCTTCGCCACTGAAAACGGCGACGACTGCGATGATGAAATCAACTTGATTCTGCCCGGTTTTAATTATGGCTATCGGCTGGATTATGAATGCGTCGGCGTTCGCTATGTCGCCGGGCTTGGGCGCTATTTGCCGCCGCTGCTTAGCTATACGCCGACGATTGCCCCGGTCGGCATCGTCTTTTATGACCATCCAGCCGCGCCGCAGTGGCGCGGGGATCTGTTTTTTTGCAGCTGGAACGAGGGCATCCTGCATCATGTTCGCTTGGGGCCAGGGCGCAATCGGGCAGCATTTGACCGGCCGATTGATCTGGGCGATGTGGACTGCCGTTTGGATGTCACTGTTGGGCCCGAAGGCGCTATTTATTTCGGGACTGTCGGCGGCGGAACGGGGGGCATTTATCGGCTGCTGCCGCTGGCTGACTAAAGCAGGCCGGCATCGGTCTTGAAGGCATAGCGTCCAATCAGCGGCACGAAGCGGCACTTTAGCAGAGTCCGCGAACTGATTTGGCTGCCGCGGCGCGTAATCAGCGTGAGGTCTTGCATGTCTTGATCTCCAATCGGCAGGATCATGCGGCCGCCATGATAAGCAAGCTGGGTACAGAGCGCGCTGGGCAGCCGCGGCACGGCGGCCGTCACCATGATGCGGTCAAAGGATGCCTGGTCGGGCAATCCCTGGCTGCCGTCGCCGACATGGATATCGAGATTGTCGCAGCCCAATGCGCTAAGACGCTCGCCGGCGGCATCGGCCAGGCGGCTAAAACGTTCTATGCTGTAGACATAATGCGCCAGCTGACACAGGATGGCGGTCTGATAGCCAGAGCCAGTGCCGATCTCCAGGGCCGAATGATGGGGCTTGAGTCGCAGACGCTCGGACATAAAGGCGACGATATAGGGCTGGGAGATGGTTTGTCCTTCGCCAATCGGCAGCGGCGTATCATCATAGGCGCGCCGCTTCAACTCATCTGACACAAAATGATGACGGGGCGTGACGCGCATGGCATCCAGGACTCGGCGGTCGTTGATGCCGCGCTTGATTAGCTGCTGGTCGACCATACGCAGACGTTTCCGCGTGTATTGGCGCACTGTTGGCTTCATGTCCCAACTTGCCTCATCTGAACGCTGACTCTAAAATTAGCATAAATCCGTTATTCGGGCAAATGGACGCGAATGATTTGACAGCATAAAGAATTTCAGATAAGATACCTGTTAGCACACTTGCAAATAAATTTGGAGGCAAGCTGCTTATGACTGTCAAGAGAATGCTGCTGTGCTGGCTGTCGCTGTTTTGTGTCTTGGCTGTTCCTGTCGAAAGCCAGCCGGCGCAGCTAACCAATCCAGGAGCGGCGCAGATGTCCGCCTGCGGCCTGCCGCCGTCTTACGCACTATTCACTTCGGCCTCGACAATAACGACCTTCAACCTGACGGCGGATTGTACGTTAAGCAACAGCAACATGATGAACGAAGGCAGTTGGATGACATTTAATTCGGGCGTGTTCACCATCAACGGCAACGGGCATACCATCACTGGCCCCTCCAATGGCCATTTCATATTCGCGCGGAATGCCGGCACTATCGTCAATCTGAACGAGGCTGTCATTCGCCAGGCCGGCAGCCCGACCACCTACGCTGTTATCGCGGACGTTGGATCTCGCATTAACGTCCGCAACGTCATCTTTCGCGACAATGTGGCCGCCACTACAGTAACGGCGATTGATAACGGGCAACTCTATCTTGAGGATGTCCAGTTCCTGAACAACCGCCGGGGCCACGTTGTCACCGATTATGGCTCCGCTGTCACTGTGCGCGGGGGTGGACCTTTTGTCGCTGGCTTCATAAGCATAACCAATGCCCTCTTTCAGGGAAACGCTAATTCCCCTAACGTGATCGGAGTGTTGGGAGGCGGGAGCAATATCGGCGCTCTTGAACTTCATGGCTGCATCATCTTCAGGGAAAATGTCAATGACGAGGGTTCGCCGGCGGCGAATTATATTAACGCTGGCGGCACCATCACTGACAACAGCGCCGACTCCTGTTCAGATGCCGAGGCCGGCTTTAGCTATTGGCTGTCATTAACACCGCAGCCCAAGAAACGCAAGGAGAAAGTCCCTACAGCGATACCGACGCCTCGTCCGCCGGCCGTCACCTGCCCGACCTTGTCGGCCGCCACCGGCATCGCTGTTCGGGCGACGTATGGCCTGGAAAGCGGTATTCAGTGTCAGCGGATTGACGGCGGCGGGATTGGGATTCAGTCGATTGTTGAGGCTGGCTTTATTGACGCGGTGGATATTTGGGGTTATGTCGATCAGGGCGTCGAGGTTTGCTTTCCACAGGCGGCCGGCCGTCTCTTGTTTTTGGATGCGCGCACGAGTCCGCGCACTGTCGCGCCGCTGGAATCGACCGTCGTCAACGGCATGACCTGCGCCTCGATTAGCAGTCCGGGTTCGCTTGTGCTGATGCCTGGCTAAGGCTGCGGTCAGGCTGATGATGAACTTAATCGATCAACTCGCGTTCCTGGACGATCTGCCGCCGGTGATTCGGGATATTGTCCTCAATCTCATTTTGCTGATTGCGGCGGCGGCGCTGGCTTTGTTCCTGCGGCGGCTGCTGACCTTGATTCTGGTGCGTCCGCTGCGCGCGCTGGCTGGCCGCACTGGCGCGGATGCGGATGATGCGCTGCTGGATGCCATTTTGTCGCCGGCGCGGATCGCGATGATGGGGCTGTCGCTGATTATCACCGTCAACCTGCTCAACTTCGGCAGTGAAATTCAACAGATTGTCGAGACGCTGGCGCGGACGCTGATAATTGGCGCCGTCTTTTACGCCGCCATCAAGCTGTTTAACACGGTGTCCTTGCGGCCGGCCTTGTTCAAGCAGGTCACTGGGCTGGAGATACCGGCGCGTCTGCTGCCATTTTTGAATACGGTCGTCAAATATCTGATTATCGCGCTGGGCGTTATTTTTGTCCTGCAAGAACTCAATTTTGACGTTACGGCGCTGATTGCCTCGCTGGGTGTGGTCGGCGTCGGGGTATCGCTGGCATCACAGAACACCGTCGCCAATCTGTTTGGCTTTGCCGCCATCGTCACCGACAATCCGTTCAAGGTGGGCGATTTCATCAAAACCTCAAATGTCACTGGCATTGTGGAGGCGGTTGGCGTGCGCGCGACCCGCGTCCGTCAGCTTGACCAGGCGGTGGCGACGGTGCCGAACAACCTGCTGACCAACGCTATCGTCCTCAATCGCTCGCGTTTGGAAAAGCGCCGCCTTGATTTTACGCTGACTTTGACTTATCGCACGACCTCGGCGCAGATGCGGGCGCTGCTGGGCGATATTCGGGAACTGCTGCAAACTATCGATGACATCGATTCGGATTCGATTATCGTCCATTTTGTCAGTTTCAGCGCAAGCTCGCTTGACGTTCGGGTCATCTGTCAGGTCTTGCTGGCGGATTGGCGGCAGTTCTCGGCGCTCAAGGAAAAGCTGTACCTGGACATTATGGACATGATTGAGCGGCGCGGCCTGCAATTCGCCTTTCCCAGTCAATCGGTGTATATCGAACATACCGCCGCGGCGGCGCCCGAAGAGCCGACGGCCTTGCCGCCCCTGGATGAATGGCCGGAAAAAGATGCCGAAGATGCCGGCGGCGATGATGAAGCCGAATAAGCGCCGTCTGTTTTTGCGACCGACCCGACCATGACATCGGGCGCGCTCATGGCGGCGATGAACTTCACCGAAGCCGACTTGCAGGCTAACCGTCAAGGGCATTTGAGCCAAGCGCAGGCCGACCGACTCAAGCGGATGCGGCGGCGGCATGTCCTGATGGCGGCGGTTTTGTTTTTGGCGCTGGCATTGGCGGCGACGGCGCTGATTTTCTTGGGACAGCAGAACCGAAACGTCATTTTGAGCGCGGCTGGCGGCTTGCTGACGGTGATCAACGCTGTGCTGATGGGCGGCATGGGGCGGTCGTATATGCGTATCGACAGCGATTTGCGCGGCGGCGGCGGCGTCGAGACGCTGGCCGGCGAAGTGGAGCGGACGCTGCGCCGCGGGCGGCGGCATGACTATTATCTGCTGCGGGTTGATGGCGCCAGCCTGGCTGTGACCCAAGACATCTTTCTGGCTTTCCAGCATAAAGCGCCTTATCGCATTTATCGAACCCGTCTTTCGGGCGCGCTGATTTCGGCCGAACGCATCAGCGCAGTCCGCCAGCCCCTACACAGACATTGAGGCGGTCGTTACAATATCGCCGCCAAAGGTCAAAACAGCCAGAGAGGATTTGCCTTGCCAAGACGGATTCCGCGTCATCATATCCTGTCTTATTTGACTTATCTGCTGGTGGCGCTTCACCTCTGCGCGCCCATTTTGACCTCCCTTTCGACGCGGTTTCTTGGGGGGGATACCAGCGATGCCTATGAAGCGGCGCGCCATATCTGGTGGTTCAAGACGGCGCTGGCGAATGGCGAAAATGTTTTCTGGCACAGCCGCTTCGGTTATCCCGACGGCTTTGCTGTGGCGCAGCTGTGGGCGAATCCGCTGCAATTTTTCCCGGCGTGGCTGTTTGCCTTGGTTATGCCGCTGGCGATGGCATACAATGCCGCCATTCTGCTGACTATGGCGCTGAATGGCTGGGCGATGTATCTGCTGGCCGCCCGCCGTCTGGCGCATGAGCATCGGGTGCCGGCCTGGATGGCCGGGCTGGTCTTTATGGTCTTCCCGATTTTTCAGGGACATCTGTTTGCCGGCCATATCGGGCTGATGGCGCAATGGCCGCTGCCGCTGTTTTTGCTGTGCCTGTTTGACTATGCGGATGGGGGCGGGGGGCGCCGATTTCTGGGGGCGTTGCTGTTTTTCCTGCTGGCATGTATGGGCCACACCTTGCAGATTATTTATGCGCTGATGCCGCTGACGGCTTTGCTTGCGCTGGCGCGTTTGCATCGGCGCGATTTTATCGGCGCGGCGCGGGCGGCATGGGTCGGCGGGTTGGGGATGGGCCTGCTGTTCCTGTTCCTGTCGCCGATCCTTGGCGAGACGCTGCAAACGCCTCAATATACCGAAGCTGGCGGATTTGTGCGCTACAGCATTGACTTGCTGGGCCTGGTTTCACCCTCATTTGAAAATCCCTTCTGGGGCGGCATCGCCGCGCATTCGCAGGCGGCGCTGGGGAGCAATCTGGGCGAAGGCGCGAGTTACATCGGCCTGGTGGGCGGCGGGCTGGCGCTCATCGGCGTCTTGAGCAAGCGCCGGACGCGCTGGTGGCTGCTGGTCGCATGCACAGCCTGGCTGCTGGCCTTGGGGCCGCTGCTCAAGGTCTTTGACCAGCCGCTTGCGCTGTCGATTGCCGGCTATGATGTGATTGCGCCGCTGCCGTATGCGCTTGCCGTCAATCTGCCGATATTTGAATTGGCGCGCACGCCTGGGCGTTTCATGTTCCTGTTTGCGCTGGCGATTGCCATGCTGGCCGGCTGTGGCATGGCGGCTCTGTGGTCAAGCGGCCTCATCGCCCGGCGGAATCGTTACCTGCGCTATGGCTTTGCGATGGCGGCCGCCATACTGCTGTATGCTGACTATCAATTTTTTGATGGCTTTCCGACGGTGCCGGCTGACATCCCCCAAGCGATTCATGATCTGAATGCCCGCGGTGACATCCGGGCGATTTACAATGCGCCGTACAATCATCTTTTGGCGGCCAAAGAAGCGCTCTATCTGCAAACGGCGCACGGCAAGCCGCTTATCGCCGGCCAGGACACGCGCCGAACGCCGGTCGATCCAGCCAAGCTGGCGCTGCTGGCCGATTTTCAGCCGCCGCTGCTGGACGAAGCCGGCGTCGATATCGTTATCCTCAACAAAGTCCGCGCCAGTGAAATCCGACAGCTGGATGCGCTGTCGCAGCGGGCCCGCAGTCGGCTTGGCGCGCCATTTTATGAAAACGGACGTTTTGCGCTGTTCGAGAATCCAGCTGCCAGCGCGCCGCTGGAGGCGGTCTATTGGGTCGCTTCGGATGAAGAGCCGCATGTGACTTATATCTATAAGGAGCGGCCTGGCTGGCTGTCGTACCGCGCCACGCTGCGGGCGGCGAATCGGCGGGTTCATCTGCTGCTCAATGATGTTCGGCTGCAAACGCAGGTCATCAATGGCGAAGTGGAAGTGTCGCTGCCCTTGCCGATTGCGCGGCGCGGCTATCATACCTTTCGCATCGCGCTTGACCCGCCCTGTCCTGAACGGATTGACTCGGCGGTTCTGCTGTGCCGCGATGCTGCGATTGCCGATGTCAAACTGGACGCGCTGACTGATGGGCCGATTTATGATCCGATTCGGATGGAAGGCGGCATCGAATTGGCCGCCTATCACATGCCGGCGCAGTTTGCGGAAACCTTTCCGATACGTTTTTGGTGGCGGTTTGCGGACGAGCGTTCGGCCAATGATGTCCGCTTTATTCATGTGCTGGACGACAATCACCGGCTGATGACGCAGGATGACACCAGCTTTGGGCAGGTTGCGGCGGCATCGGAACGCGCCGAGACGGTGACGCTGAATCTGCGCGCCTTGCCGCCCGGCGACTATCAGGTCTTGGCTGGCTGGTATGCCTTGCCCGATGCGATTCGCTATGATGTGCTGACGAATGTCGCTGGCTCGCAGGACAATACGATAGCGCTGGGGACGATTCGGGTTGGTGAATAATGGCGCTTGAATTTTTACCACAGAGGCACAGAGGACACAGAGAAGGGCAGGGGCTTGATTCAAACCCCCGCTGTTTGCGATTATCTGGCGAAAATAGAGGCCTTGTCTAATTCGCTCAAACTGAACCACTCTCTGCCTTGCAGATGATTCGGATGGCGAATGTTTTGGCTGGCAAAACGCCGGTGCAAGGCGCTTTCTGCCGCAAACATATCGTCTACAGGCTGAATACCAGCATAATTCAGCTTACTGCCTACTTGCCGCTGTACTTCGGCAATACGCCTTGCGGGATTGTTGGTGACGCCGATTTTGCTTACAGCATTGGCGGCATCGTCCATGACATACAGGCTGCCAGCATTCGGCGCGGGTCTAAATCGTGCGAGAACTTTTCCCGCGATATCGTCAACTGCATTGAGTACTGGTTTAGCGGCCCTTTGGACAACGTCTACCACTGGCCTGGCGACATCATCTACAACGCCTGCCACCGGTCGCAGCACTACGGGCACGATTGGCGCCGCCACAACGCTAACGGCACCGAAGGCGCCGCCAATCAACGCACCCTCTGCCGCGCCTTCCGCCGCCGACTGAAGGGCAACGCTAGCGACTTCACCATTGAATGTTCCGTGTTCTTGGACTCCCGAGACAGCAGTGCCAACTCCGCCAATCCCTGCGCCAAAAAGTGCGCCTAAGCCTATCCCGATCAGTATCTCCTTAGCAGCTGCAAGTCCGGCTGCGATTGCTGGTATTATCATCATCTTAGGTCTCCCTCATGTACGGTTTGCCGTTATGCTGATTTTATTCACAAGGGTATCGCTAGCGACACACCAATAATTGGGGGTTTATGCTGTCTAACTTCGCGCCTCTGTGATGAGAAAAACAAACGTGTCGGCCGTTGACACATTTAATTTTACTTTATGGATTTTTCGCGCTTGGGTTACGCCGGTGTCTTTGCTCTTGGTTGGCGCTCTGTTTGTGGATTTATCGCCAAAGATCGCAGGATGATGATGGCTACGATGCTTTGCGTTTGACTTCGGCTCTGTGTTCGGCTTCAGCTTTACGCTACGGCTTTGGCTCTGCGCTCGGTTTCTTTGCGTTTGACTTCGGCTTTGCGCTTGGCTTTTCTGCGTTCAGCTTCGGCTGCTTTGCGCTCGGCTTCGGCTTTGCGTTTGGCTTTTCTGCGTTCAGCTTCGGCTTTTTTGCGTTCGGCCTCGGCTTTGCGTTTGGCTTTTCTGAGTTCAGCGTCGGCTTTTTTACGCTCGGCCTCGGCTCTGTGCTTGGCTTCCCATTCGGCTTTAAGCTCGGCTTCAATTTTATTAGCTATGATTTTGCGTTTGGCCTTACGTTCGGGATGATGGCGATAGTGCCGCCACCTTTGACGGCCGGCGCCGCCACTAGCGACCGCGCCTGTAAGATCTGCGACCTGCTGCAAACGACGCTGATAACCACCTACCTTGCAGATTTCGCGCACTTGTCTGCTACTTAGACTGAACCATTCCCCTTGCATTCGACTGCTGGCGAATTTTTGGTGCAATGCTCGTTCCAGTGCGGGAGTATTATTTGTTTGTCTGATAAAATGATACCGCAATTTACCTGCTTCACCTCTTTGTATTTGCTGGAGGCGTTGTGCTAGATTGGTAGTACGCCCGATCTTGTATCGGCCGGGATTGTTTGTATCTTGAATTAAATATACATAACCCTTGGGGTGCGTACCTTTGGACAAGGATTGATAATTACGGGCCAGCCGAGCGCTTCTGCCTAAATGAATTGCATGACCAACGCCTCCGATTGCGCCAAAGACTGCGCCGACTTTAGCACCCTGCACTGCGCCTTTGACTCCAGCGCCAGTTGCGCCGACAATTACACCGTAGATTGTATCTTCTTCGCGTGCGCTGGTGATTGCACCTCCGATTGTACCTGTGATTGCGCCCATAAGCGCGCCGCGGCCTGCCCCGATCAGCGCATGTTGAGCGACGACTGTCAGTACAATGGGTATAACTATCATTTTCTCCTCCTTACCCGTTACTTACAATGCTTTTATCTCCTGTAGCTGACTGTTCTTGCGTCTGGTGACCTTGTCGGTCTCCTATTGATTATGATGATAACATTCTAAACCAAGATAATGGCTTAGTCAATGGGCTAACACACCATTTATAACACAAATCTTATTTACCGCGCAATTTACGCGTTATATGGGAATTGGAGCTACTTCAAATCCTGCATCAAACCGCCGCCAGCAGTTCCTCGACCCGCGCCAAACGCTGGTCATAGCGATGATGCGCCAGGACATGTTCGCGCGCCGCTGCCGCCATGCGCTGACGCTGTTCATCATGCGCCAGATAATGCCGAACTTGGGCTTGCAGGTCATCCAAGCCGCGGTAGATCGCCAGATGCTCGCCAGGAATGAACCAATCGGAAATGCCCGGCCGGTCATCGACAAGCTGGAAAGTATCGAGAGCGGCGGTTTCGAACAGGCGCATATTGCCGCCGTAGCGCATAAAATCGCCATGCGCGTTCAGGCTGATTTTGACCGACGACAAAACTCGCAGCATCTCCTCGCCCAAAGCATAGCCGCGGTGGAAGGGCTTGAGCGCCGGCGGCACCTCGTGCATGCTCCAAATGCCCAGATCAAATTCGCGCAGGCTTTCCAACGCCGCCACTCGTTCGCTGTAGAGGCTGCGCGGGACTAAGGTGCCGACAAATCCGACATCGCAGAGGGGGGCATCGCTGACCGGGCGCGGATAGTGAAAATCGGGGTCGATGGCGACATAAGGCAGGCATTCCATCCGCCGCGCGCCCAGTTCCAGCCATTGAATCCCGTGATAATAATCATTGACCAGCGCCAAATCATAAAGGCGGGCGGCCTGCCGTTCGATGGGATGTGAAAAAACGACCGGCGATACGCCGCTGACATAGACAATTTTGCAGTTATGCTCCTGTTTCAGGCGCGCCAGGGTCGTTGGCAAAATGACGGCATTGTCGCCCGAAAGCCAGATGATGTCGGGTTTGAATCGCTGCGCCTGCTGAATGAGGAGTTGATTGCGGCGGCGATAGTCGAGGTTGAGCGCCGGCGGCATGCGATGCGAAAGCGCGGTCAGCGCGCGGCGCGGGTCAAGCCGTTCCCGATAGACAAGCGAGCGCAGTTTGGCGATGTCACGACGGCCGAAGCCGGGCAGATTGCGCCAGAACACCGCCAGTTCATAACCCCGCGCCCGCATGGCCCGTTCCCAAAAATGCTGGCCCATGCTGCTTGGGAAGAGCGGCGATGGCGCCCCGGCGGCGGTATTGATGATGTCTTTTTGAAGCTGTTCGGGATGGTGCAGGGTGGCGATGAACAGAACCCGCCGCCCCGTCGCGTGCATTTTAACGATTCACTCCCACCGCCAAAGCGGGTTTAGATGAGCAGACGCATCGGATTTTCCAGCAGTTCGCGCAGATGATTGCAGAAGGCCGCCCCTTCGGCGCCATTGCTGACGCGATGGTCGGCGCTAAGGGTCATGTTCATCCGCATGCCGACGCCCAGACTGCCGTCCTCGTGGACAATCGGAACTTTCCGCGCTGAAGACACCGCCAGGATACCGGCTTCCGGCGCGCTGATGATGGCCGAGAAGTCCTTGACGCCAAAGGGCCCCAGATTGCTGATGGTGAAAGTGGCACCGCGGATATCCTGCGGCTTGATTTTGCCAGCGCGGGCGCGTTCATACATCGCCTTGTTGGCCGGCGCCATCGCGCGCAGAGCGATTGTATCGGCGTCGTGGCAGACGACGTTCACCAGGCCATTGTCGGGCAGGGCCACCGAAACGCCAATGTTGATGCGCCGATGCCGAACCAGTTTGTCGCCGTAATAATGGGTGTTGAGATTGGGAAATTCTTTCAGCGTCAGCGCCAGCGCTTTGATGATCAGGTCATTGACGCTGACTTTGATGTCCTCGGCGGCCAGGGCGGCGTTGATTTGTCGGCGCAAGGCCAGCAACGGCTCGACATTGACTTCGACGGTGACGTAGAAATGCGGCGTACTGCCCTTGCTCTTGATGGTGCCGTTGGCGATGGCGCGGCGCATCCGCGTCAGTTCGAGGATGTCGACATCTTCTTCAGGGACGGCGCCCCAAGTTGACTGCATCGCCGCGGCTGGGACGCTGGCTGGCGCTGGCCGCCAATTTTCGATATCGGCCTTGACGATGCGCCCGGCGGGACCCGATCCTTGCACCTGGCGCAGGTCGATGCCCTTGTCGGCGGCGATGCGGCGCGCCAATGGCGAGGCCTTGATGCGGCCGTCGGCGGCGATGGATGGAGCAGGGGAGGCCGTGGCTGGCCCTTCGGGTTCGTCTGGAGCAGCTGGACTTGGCGGAGCGTCTACGGCCTTTTCACCGTCAGCGCCGATGACGGCAATGACCGCGCCTTCGTCGATTTCGTCGCCGGGCTCGGCCCGCAGTTCCAGCAAAGTTCCGCTGGCGCCGGCTTCGACTTCGACGGTGGCTTTGTCGGCTTCAAATTCAGCGATTACATCATCTGCGGCCACCGCCGCGCCGACCTGTTTGAGCCAATTGATGAGCAGGCCGTCCATAGTAAGTTTGACTTGGTGCGCCATTTACAGAATCTCCTTGACTGCATTGACCACTTTATCGGCGTTGGGCAGCGCCAGCAGTTCAATTTCTTTGGAATAGGGCAGCGGCACATCTTCGGCGGCGACCCGCTTGATGGGCGCGTCCATATAATCGAACATATTTTCCTGCAAGCGCGCGGCGATTTCGCTGCCAAAGCTGTACATCGGCAGGGATTCTTCGATGATGACGCAGCGATTGGTTTTCTTGAAACTCTTATAAACCAGTTCCATGTCCAGCGGCCGCAGCCAGCGCATGTCGACGATTTCAGCTTCGATGCCGTCCTGCGCCAGTTGACGGGCGGCCTGCAAAGCCCAATCGACTCCGCGGGCATAGGCGACCAGGGTGACGTGGGCGCCCTCTCGTTTGATGTCGCCCTTGCCAATCGGGATCAGAAAATCGCGGTCTTCATCATCAGGCATCGGCCCGGGCTTGGGATAAAGCGCGATGCTTTCGGTGAAAAGCACTGGATTATCGTCGCGGATGGCGGCTTTCAGCATTCCGTAGGCGTCCATGGAATTGGAGGGACAGCCGACGAAAATGCCAGGAAAATGGGCGAATATCGGCTCTGGCGCATGCGAATGCGAGGCGGTCGCCTGATTGCCCCAGCCACTGGCGGCGCGGTAGACCAGCGGCGCTTTGAACATCCCATCAAAAAAATAGCGGACTTTGGCGGCGTGATTGACAATGGCGTCCAAGGCCAAAAAGGCGAAGTTAATCGTCATAAATTCAGCCACCGGCCGCAAGCCGGCCATCGCCGCGCCAACGGCGACGCCGCCTATCGCCATTTCGCTGATCGGGGTATCGCGGACGCGCCTTTCGCCAAATTCTTCGAGAAAACCGCGCGTAACCCGATGCGTTCCCTGCCAATAAGCGACTTCCTCGCCCATGACAAAGACGTTTTCGTCGCGGCGCATTTCTTCTATGAGGGCCCTGCGGATGGCTTCCCGCATGGCGACATTTCTACCTGCCATGTCATCTCCTTATGACGCGCTTAATCCACCCCAGCGCCGACGCTGTGGTCGCTTTTATGCACCAAATCAGAGCCGACATAGGTGTTTCGCATGAGTTCCTGCCAGCCGTTCGGCAGTCTGCTCGATTCAGCGAATTCGACTGATTCTTTGACGATGCGCTTGGCGTCAGCCTGATGCTGGCGCAGGGTGTCGGCGGTGTTCTGATATTGGCTTTCGATATGCTGGCGCAGGATGTCGATGGGTTCTTTGCTTTCCTGCCATTCTTGAAGCTCGGCTGACATATCATCGCGGGCGTCGTACTGCTTGTCAGATACGCCGTGGCCGCGGTAGCGATAGGTCATATGCTCAATCACCGCCGGCCCCTGCTGGCGGGCATAAGCCACCGCCTTTGAGGCCACCGCATAAACGTCCAGCGCGTTTTGGGCATCGACGCGCCCGAAGCTCTTGATGCCATAGGCCTCGGCCTTGCGGTGCAGTTCGACTTGGCCGCTGGCGCGGTGAACCTCGGTGCCCATGCCGTAGCGGTTGTTTTCGATAATCCAGATGACCGGCAGCCGCCAGATGGCGCTCATGTTCAGCGCTTCGTGGAAGTAGCCGTTGTTGGTGGCGCCGTCGCCGACGTAGGTCATGGTGACGTCGTCTTTGCCGCGGTAACGGGATTCCAGCGCGATGCCAGCCGCCAGTGGCAGGTGTCCGCCGACAATCGCATAGCCGCCCCAAAAATTATGGTCTTTGGAAGCCAGGTGCATGGAGCCGCCTTTGCCGCCGCTGGAGCCGCTGGCCTTGCCCATCATCTCGGCCATGATGGTCTTGGGATCCATGCCCAAAATCAGGGCGATGCCGTGGTCGCGGTAGGCGGTGATGACATGATCGCTGGGGCGCAGCGCCGCCAATGAGCCGACGCCGCTGGCTTCATGTCCGCTGTAGAGGTGCATATAAACGCCGGTGATTCGCTTTTCTTCATACAGCCGATGGCAGGTTTCTTCGAATTCGCGGATAAGCACCATCTGCCGATACCAGTCAAGCAGCATCTTTTTGCTTGGTGATGCCATAAAGTTCCCTTTGATTCGGTCGTTTCACATTTTTTATCTCAAACGCGCCTAGTATAACATATAAATTCGCGTTTTTTGTATTCTGGTTTTGCCGTTTGACAATCTCGTCATTTGCCGATAGATCATCTGTGCGAATGATGAGAAGGTATGGTATGCTGTGTATTCGAGATAAGCCGAAAGCGAACGTCGGGGCCATGCAGCCATTGTCATCTCAATTTGACGCAACCGAAAACCCTGTCGCCAAGCCCTTCGTCAAGTGGGTCGGCGGCAAGCGCAGTCTGCTTGATGAATTGATGGCCCGCATGCCGTCTGACTTCAATAATTATTATGAGCCGTTTTTGGGCGGCGGCGCATTGTTCTTTACATTAACGAAGTATTATAAAAAGGGGGCGAATAAACTTTGTCTAAGTGACATCAACCGCGATCTCATCACCGCGTATCAAGTCATCCAGCGCGATGCCGATCCCCTGATTGACAAGCTGCGCGAACACGCTCAAAAACACAGCCGCGACTATTATTACGACATCAGAAAACAGCATCATCTGCAAGACCCGATAGAAAGAGCCGCCCGATTTATTTACCTCAACAAAACCTGCTTCAACGGCCTATGGCGCGTCAACAGCAAAGGCGAGTTTAACGTCCCGATAAGCAGCGCGAAAAACCCTGGCATTTATCAGGAAGACAACCTGCGAGCCTGCCACATTGCCCTGCAAGGTGTTGATATTCAATGCCAGGATTTCAGAGAAACCGCGGCCGGCAAAGATGACTTCGTATATTTTGATCCGCCTTACCATCCACTGAACGCGACTTCTTCATTCACCAGTTACGCCAAGAATGGCTTTACTCCGCAAGACCAGACAGCCCTACGCGATCTTTGCCTCGCGCTCCATCAGCAGGGCGTCAAGATCATGCTTTCCAACAGCGATACCGCATTCATTCGCCAGCTTTATCAAAGCGCGGTCTTTAACACAGTCACGGTGCAGGCGCCGCGCATGATCAACCGCGACGCCGACAAGCGCGGCGCAGTGAACGAACTGCTTATCACCAACTATTAAGGAGAGGGGAGAATATAAATGGCGAACGATTGTGCCATACACGCTGGGAAGCGCAACGAAGATCGCCGCATAAATCTTGACGGCATTATGAATACTTTGCCAGAGAATCAAGCGGGCGTCGGTCGGCATAAATGTCCGTATTGTGCCTATGAACGCGGCTT
This sequence comes from Phototrophicaceae bacterium, assembly GCA_965243515.1. Taxonomy (GTDB): domain Bacteria; phylum Chloroflexota; class Anaerolineae; order Aggregatilineales; family Phototrophicaceae; genus UBA6055. Next base: position 907,159 of record OZ251572.1, read on the forward strand.
TGAGGCCGGGCTTGAGCATGCGGCGGAAGCGGTTCGCGATTTTATTCTGAAAGAATCCAGGTCGTCGATGAATACCTAGCCGCGCCTATTCGGCCGCCTGCTGGCTGGCGAGGAAGCGCGAAGCCGAAACCGCAATCACGCCGCCGATGACCCCGGCGATGATGCCGCCGAAGGGCAGATTGATGATGCCGATCCAGCCAAGCAGCGTCATCAGCAGCGAGCCGACAGCGCCGCCGACTATCCCCATGATGATGTTGCCAATTAGCCCATAGCCCGCGCCCTGCATGAGCTTGCCCACCAGATAGCCGGTCATGCCCCAGACCGCCAGCGAAACCGCCAGCCCAATCAGCTTGCCGAACATTCCTGTTAGCAGCAGCGCGCCGACAATCAGAATAATGACCACAACGATGCCGATTTTGATGTTCATACCGCAATGCCTCCGTCTGTCCTGTGTTCTTATTATACGGATTTTCCGTCTTGGCGTTGCGCCGCTGTTTCGCATTTCGGCGCATTTTGCTGTATGATAAAGGCTGTTTCAAGGCTTGTGTTTGAAGAAGGCGGTACTATGAATAAAGCGACGCTTAACCGCATGCCCCGACTGCGGCCGGACAATTTTATCAACCGCGAATTGAGCGCCATTGATTTTCAAAAGCGCGTGCTGGCGCTGGCGGAAGATGAATCGACGCCGCTGCTGGAACGGGTGAAGTTCATCGCCATCGTCGGCAACAACCTCGATGAATTCTACATGGTGCGCGTGGCTGGCTATTTCCAAAAGCTGCACCTCGATAATCCGAAAACGCGCCCCGACAGCCTGACGCCGATGCAGCTGCTGCGAACGATCCGCGAAGAAGTGGCCGCCTTGATTGACCGTCAGCGGCGCGTGCGGCGCCAGGTCTTTGATCTGCTGGCGCGCGAAGGCATCCACTTTATCAAACCGCGCCAGCTGAATCGCCATGAGCAGGATACTCTCTCGCGTTATTTCAAGGCGGAAGTATTCCCGGTGCTGACCCCGCTGGCGGTCGACCATGCCCGTCCTTTTCCGTTTATCTCCAGCCGCAGCCTTAATTTGGGAGTCTATCTGGAGCGCGAATGCCATGATTTGGCGCCGGGGTCGGAATTCGCCCGCATCAAAGTGCCAGTCGACGTCCTGCCGCGCATCGTCCACCTAGAGACGGTGATGGCGAACTATGCCGACGTCGATTCGGACGGCTATCACTTTCTTTGGATTGAAGACCTCATCGCCGAGCATCTGTCGGAACTGTTTCCGGGCATGACGATTGCCGAAGCGCATCCCTTCCGCATCCTGCGCGACGCCGACATTGATTATGAGCATGAGCAGGACGAAGACCTGCTGGATGTCAAGTCAGTCATTGAGCAGGGCGTGCGCGAACGCCGCTTTGGGTCGGTGGTGCGCTTGAGCGTCCCCGCCGAAATCAGCGCCCGCATGCTTAACCGCCTGACCCATTCGCTGAAAGTCCCCTCCAACCGCGAAGTCTATACCATCGAGGGCGAACTGGGTTCGGCTGATTTGCTTGAGATGCTAAAGGTCGACCGCCCTGACCTCAAAGACCCGCCCTTTGCGCCGCGCCTGGCGGAGCCTTTTGCCCAATCGCAGGACTTCTTTGAGGTCATTCGCAAGCAGGATGTCCTGGTTCATCATCCCTATGATTCCTTTGCCCCAGTCGAAGACTTTTTCAAGCGGGCCTCCCGCGACCCGGACGTGCTGGCGATCAAGGCGACCCTGTACCGCGTCGGCAAGAACTCGCCGGTCGTCAATGCGCTGATGGAAGCCCGCGACAATGGCAAGCAGGTCACCGTGCTGGTTGAACTCAAGGCGCGCTTCGATGAAGAGAACAACCTGGAATGGGTGACGGCGCTGGAAAAGAAAGGCGTCCACGTGGTCTATGGCGTCGAGGAGCTGCCGGTCAAGACTCATGCCAAAGTATCGCTGATTGTCCGCCGCGAAAAAGGCGGCATGCGGCGCTATGCGCATCTAGGCACCGGCAATTACAATGCTGTGACGGCGCGGCTCTACACCGATATTGGTCTCTTCACTTCCAATGAACAGATCGCCGATGACGCCTCGCGGCTCTTCAATCGCCTGACCGGCTATGCGCCCGAAACATCATACAATCATCTTCTGGTGGCGCCCGAATACCTCAAAGATACCCTGATGGCGCGGATTGACAGCGAAATCGAAGCCGCCCGCCGCGGGCAAGACGCCTATCTGATCTTCAAAATGAATCAGCTGGAAGAGGACGAAACCATCCAAAAACTTTATGAAGCGTCGCAGGCTGGCGTGCGGATTGACCTGATTGTCCGCGGGCTCTGCTGCCTGCGCCCCGGCGTGCCTGGATTGAGCGAAACCATCCGAGTCAAGAGCATCGTCGGCCGCTATCTGGAACACAGCCGCATTTATTATTTCCGCAACGCGCCCGAACATCAGCAGCTGTATCTCGGCAGCGCGGATTTGATGCGGCGCAACCTGCTCAACCGCGTCGAAGTCGTTTTCCCGATCCTTGACCCGCGGATTCATCGGCGGGCGCTGCGGATTTTGCAGACCAATCTGCTGGACGTCAAAAATGCCTGGATGCTGAACCACGAGGGGCGGTATGCGCGGCTTTGGGATACGGCCGACGGGGATGCCTTTGATTCTCATGTGGCCTTTATGAAGGACAGCTTTGGTGTTGACGACATCCCGGCTGATGCAAAAGACTTTACCACAGAGACACAGAGAACACAGAGATAAGGATTAAGCCGGCCTGAACAGGGCGACCAGCAGCGCGGCGACGCTGATGATGATCGGCAGAGAAAACTTGATGAATTCAGCCGCGCCAGTGAGACGATACTGCTTTTCATTGAGACGCTTGATCTCTTTGTGAATCTCGCTTATCTCACTGCGGAACTGGTCGTTTTGCTCGCGCATCTCACTGCGGAGCAGGGTGGTCTGCTCGCGCATCAGGTTAGTCTGCTCATCGATTTTGCTGTCAATTTTGCTGTTGATGTCTTTCAGCATCTCGGCGGTGACTTCGCGAACGAAGTCTTTGGTCGCGACTGATTCGAGGATGCCCTCAATGCGGGAAATCCGCGTTTCGTGTGTTCCTGGTTCGTTCGTCATAGCAGTCAGCCCTTTGCTTTATGTACATCCTAATACTAGCATACCATACAATGAACAGCCGCAAAAGACTTTGTCACAGAGGGCAGAGAAAAAACCCCGCCCTCATTTGGCTAGCGATTGCGCGGCAGGCGGTACTGCACGGTGTAGGCGATGGTTTCTTCGCTGCCGGGCGCAAGCTCCAGTCGGAACTCAATGGATGACGCGCTTTGCCGCCTATAGGGCGCCGAACTTTCGATGATTTCCCAGTCACTCCAGCGATAAAGCCGTTCGGGGATCCGAATCTCGACGGTGTCGCTGTCTTTGCGATTTCGCAGGCGGATCTCGAAGCGCTCTTGAATGACATCGCTGGAAACGGTATTGAAATCAGTCTGCGTCCGTTCGCCAGTCAGGTCAAAGGCCGTCCCCAGCAGAACGCGGACATCCTCGCCGGCGGGGGTATGGCCGATAGCGTCTTCGCCAATCAGCAGCGCGGCGCCGTCAGTATCCGCCTGATACACCCGAACCCGCCCGCCCGGCAGGTCAATGCCAAGGCCGCCGTCGCCGCCGGTGTTGAATTCAAGGTAGGTTCGCACCACCCCCGGGCTGCTGTCCCAGCCGGCGGGATAGTCAATCGGCGAATAATAGCCATCAAAGAGCGGTGAACTGTCAAAGACGAAATAGCTGGTCGCCGGGATATTGGCGCCGCTGATAAACTCGATCTGCCGCGTTTCGCGGCTGCCGATGCTGACCGGGCGGCTGATTTCATAGAGTTGATATTCGGATAATTCGCGCGGTTCAATCCCGCCGCCGCCGACCCCAGCGGCTTCGGCATCGAATGCCATCGCCCGGCTTTCGGCCAGCTTGGGCTGCGGCTGAACCTGATTGACGCTGCCGGCGACCAGCTTGAGCCGAACATTGCCGAAGCCGCGGCCGCTGTGGTTTTCAAGCGTGACCCAGCTTTTGATGTCGAGGCTGCTTTCATCGGCATCCAGTCGGATATTGTAATCGGCTGACCAGTTCATGCCGTCCGTCAGATACGTCAGTTCAAGGTCTTGGTCGCCGCCGACCGAACTGTGCAAGAGCCATTGCAGAGTCGGCCCGGCGGCTGGGGCGTCGGGGCGCGGCGGAAAGCGAATGCTGGCGGCCTGATCGATATCGATAACGATGACGGCACCGTCGTTCAGCCGCAGAAGCGCCTTGCCATTATGCGCGCCAAGCAGTTCGCCGCTGTGAACGGCGCCATCGGCGGCGGTGATGTCGATGCCGCTGCCGAGATAGCGCGCCAGCAGCGTCTCTTGATTCGCCAGGTCATGGATGTAATGCTGTTCCAGCGCCGCGATGCTGTCGGGATGGCTTAGCGACTGCAAGCTGACCGAGCTTGGGTCAATCGCGGCGGCGATATAGCCAACGCGGAGTGTCTGGATGCCATCGTCCAGCGTCAGAGTGCGCCGGTCGCGGATTAGCGCGCGGCCATGGTTATAGACGGTGAGGTCGATGTCCTCTTGCGCGCCGACCGGCCACAGCCCCCCCAGCAGCAAAATCAAAACTAAGATAAACGGCTTTCGCATATTGCCTCTCCCTAGATGTCGATGGTTTGCGATAGCGCATTGACCTTGATGATGTATCGCCCGGATTCAAAGTCGCCGTCCAGCGGTATCTCGCTTTGATAGGACTGGAGGATCATCGGGCAGATGACATCGGCTGGCACGTCGCGGTAGACCTCGATTTTGATGATGCTGCCTTGGCGGAACTGCTCGATTTTCACTGGATAATCACAGCCGTCAGGATGTTCGCCGGCGACCTCCAGACGGATCCGCATCGGAAACGATTCGGTGACATGGGCGGTCACACTGTGGATTTGGGTCATGACTTTGATGGAATCGCTCATGGTTTGGCTTTCTCCTTCGTTAATGATGTAGGCATTCACCCCGAATAACGCATCCGCTGGCATATCGGTTGCGGGAAAGGTGATGGTTTCTTCAAGCGGCAGCAGCATGGCTGGGCAGACCGCGCCTTCGGCAATCGGATTGAACGCGCCAATCAGGACGCTTGCCGCCGCGCCGCGCCGCGTATAAAGGACGGGCAGGTCACAGCCGACCGCATGGCTGCCGCGCACCGTCAGTTCATATTGCTGATCTTCCGCATCATCGGCGTCTATCATCCGAATGGCGGCTTCATCAATATGGACTTCCAGCAGGCTGATTTCCTCGAATCCTGGCGGGGCCGAATCGCCGGCGGGATAGATGATTTCCCACGCCTGGCGGTTGATCGTCAAGTAGGGCGCGGTCATATCGCTTTCCAGCGCCAGGATGATAGCCGCCGCCGTCTCGTCGCGCGGGCAGTCGGCCGCCGGCGGGATTTGGCGGTAGAGTTGAATGTCGATGTTGTGCGGATAGACGGCCTGCTCGCTTTGCCAATCCAAGGGACAGGCGTCATCCTGCAAACCGCTGATCGTCAGCTGCCACACTGTATCGGCTTCGCTTTCCAGCCGCGCCGCGCGGATGTCGGTGACCGTCAGCGGCGCCCGATAGCCCGGCGGCTCTTCCTGCCCGGCGGTCGGCAGACTGAACAGGAAGATCAGCAGACCGAGAATAAAACGCGATAAGCACATGAGGCGCCTCCTTTTATGCCTTGCTGAATGTTAGGCTGCTGTCTGCCAGTCGCCGGCGGCAAACTGCCAGACATCAAGCGAATCCGTATTGTCATCCCAGTTTTCTGGATGTGGAATCAGCGCCAGCCAGACCTTCCCGCCGCAGACGGCCGCCGGCGCTTTGAGCGTATGGATAAAAGCGTCGCGCCCGCTTTGCAGCTGCGCGGCGACGATGAGCTTGTTTTCGGCCGCCCCGCCAATCAGTCGGTTCAAGGCGGCCAGCGCCCGGCGCAGATCGCGCGAGAAGTCGATTTCGATTTGCCACAGCGATGCCGCGATATAATGAAACGGCTCTTTTTTCTTGTCGGCGGTCGCGCCGGTTTCGATGCGGCAGACCTGAATGTCATAGAGTCGATGTTCCATCCCCAGTCCGTTCTGGCCGCCGCGCCGATAGGCAGAAAAGACGCCGATGTCATCACCGCCGAAGGCCGCTTGCAGCTGCGCCGCCAGCGCCTTGAAAAAAGCCCGTTCGCGGGCCCGCGCCAGCGCCCGCGGCGACGTCCCCATCACCAGCGCCGCCAGCGCGTCATTGTAGCTGTAGTGGATGATGTGTCGGATGTTCATGTCTTTATTATAGCCGCAAATGACGGCGGCGCAGAAGGCGCGGCGTGTTTGTGTTATACTGCATGCGCCGACGGTTTTGGAAAGACGGGGATAACCTTGCGCGGCAGTTGGGAATTGAAGCAAGTTTCAGTCCGCGGCTATAAAAAGTTGTCGAGGCTCAAGCCGCCGGCCGGTTATGTGTGTCTCATTCGGGATATGGATTATGGCCGCTATAAAATCGAGCGGATGAATCACCCGGCGGCTGACCTGGAAGATTTGACGGCTGCCCTCCCTTTCAAAACCCAAATCGCGTATATCGCGAAGACAAATGACGCCGCCGCCAGCGAACGTTATTTGCATCAGCGCTATGCCCGACACGCGGCTAGGGGCGAGTGGTTTGATTTGAATGACGCCCAGCTGCGGGAGATCCGCCGCCTGAAGTCGTCGAGGCCGCGCGGCGGGGATCGGCAGGAGGAAGCTGATCTTGGTTCGGAAGAGCCTTTGCCAGCCTATAGCGCGGAACAGCCGCCGGTATCATTGAAGGACCTGATATCAAACAGCTATCAAGCCTCGCCGCGGCCGGCGCGCCAATCACAAGCCACCGAGGAAGCAGCTGGCAAAGGCTGTCTGTATTTTTTCATTGGCATCATTGGCCTTGCGGCGCTTGCGGCCGCGCTTGGGCCCAATTTGATGAACAGCATCAGTCCGCCGCCGACGCTTGCCAAGCGACCGACATCGACATCAACTCGGCGGCCAACCGCGACCGCGACCCGCGCAACGATGACCATGTATGTAATGACCCGCGCCAATGTTCGTTCCTGCGCCAGGACAAGCTGCCAGATCCTCGGCGGATTAACCCCCGGCGCCAGCATACAATCTTTGAGGCAAGTCAACGGCGAGAAGATCAATGGGAATAATCGGTGGATTCGCTTCAGCTATCAGGGGCGGACAGCCTACATCCACAGCAGCCTTTTGTCATCGGCGCGCGCATCTGCCAGCCCGACCCGGCGGCCAACGTCAACCTGGACGCCGACATCGACTCAAACGCCAAGCCCGACCGCAACCGATACGGACGTCCCAACCGCGACGAATACGCCGCCGCCGACCGTGACCGATACGGACGTCCCGACCGCGACTGATATGCCGACGTCGACCGCAACCGATGCGCCGACGTCAACCCGGCGGCCAACATCAACCGCGGCCAGCGCGGTGGGTATGACCATGTATGTAAGGACCCGCGGCAACGCTGGCGCCAATGTCCGCGCCTGCCCCAGGACGACTTGCGGCATCGTTGGCGGATTGAGTCCCGGCGCCGACATACAAGCGCTGGAACGGGTTGAAGGCGAAGCGGTCTATGGGAACAGCGAATGGGTGCAGTTTGAGCATAACGATACCGTCGCTTATGTTCACAGCAGCCTTGTATCGCCCAATCGCCCGGATAATTGACCACAGAGGCACAGAGGGCGCGGGGGTGGGGATTGATATTTGCGTCATAGCGTGTTATTATTGTAATAATCAAACAGCTAACTACAGCGGCGCGGAGGTTTGCCTATGAGCCAGCAGCCCAAGATATTCATCAGTTATCGCAGAGTTGATGAACCAGATTTTGTCGGGCGAATGTACGATCATTTTGTAGGTCGTTATGGGGAAGAAAATGTTTTTATGGACCTGGATATACCAGATTTTACGCGCTTCGAGGAACACATCATTAAAAAAGTGGATGAATCAGATGTTTTGGTGGCCGTTATTGGGCCTCAATGGCTTGACTTGCTTAAAGAAAAATCCGAGAGTGATGAGCCAGATTATCTGGTAAAGGAGATCGAACGAGCCTTAGACAAAGGAATCATGATCGCTCCGATATGTATTAAGAATGCGCCTGTGCCAAAGAAGGACAAGCTGCCATCTGGAATTCAAAAGATACTAGATTATCAAATCTCGCGTGTACGGGGCGGGAGCGATTTTCGAGATGATATGAGAAAAGGAATAGGCTTCATTGAGCAAGAGCTTAAAAAACTAGGTTATAAGTTTGGCACCCGTACGGAGCTTGATAAGTTTCTGGATCAATCATTGGAAGAACTTGAGAATGATATTTTTGAATTGCTTGAAGCGAGTAATGTATTGCGGATTAAAAAGTATTTGTATGATTTCCCAAGCTACTTTTTGAATAAAGCATCAGAAACAGAAGAATCGCAAGGCGATATACTCAAAACACTTATAGACAAAATCATCGTTTTTGGAGTTGTTTTTATTCGATTCGATCAACTAGGGTTATATCAAGACTTTCTGCAAACCCTGCGATCTGTTTTTGAGGACGCATACGAGCGATTTCCCGCTCCTCCACATTCTCAGTATGCCGATGAAACGCTTCGGATTTGGGACGATCTTCTGCCAAAGCTGTACCTCTTGGGCGCGATTCTTGTACAAGAGGATAAATACGAGTGGATGTCAGATTTTGTGAAACATACGATACCGATAAGCTGGGGTTCTTATTATAAGGGAATGTTTTGGATGTGGTGTATTATAGAAAATGCCAGGATTGATTATACGACATTCCTAAAGCATACCATAAACATCGGAAAAGAGAACAGCTACCTCTATCGACAATTTTCAGATGAGGAAAAGATAGCAGATTGTATTTGCCAGTTTGATTTTATCCGCTTTGTCTATGACCAAATCAGTATAGGAGACCGTTACACTCCTTATCCGTTTTTTGTACAATACTACCGAGAACGGACAGTCCCTATTATGCAAAGAGTAATCGAGGATACGCAATTTCGAGATATGCTTTGGGATGGGCAATTAGACGATCAAAAACTTGCGGAGATAATTCTAAGACTTGTTAATCGCGCAAGAGATATGTTTGATTGGCAAGGCTCGTTATCACAAGAAATCATGTCATTCTTAGAGGAGAATCTGCCGTCGGATGCCTTCACAAACAGGCGATATTTTTAAGTGATTTAAGAACTCTCCAGCGCACAAGGAACATCCCATGTCCGAAATAGCCGAACTGTATCAAACCATGAGCTACGGCCCCGCGCCTGAATCGGATGCCGCCGCCCAAGCCTGGCTGGACGCGCATGGACGGCAGTTTGACCTGTTCATCAACAATCAATGGGTCAAGCCAGCCGAATCTGGTTATCTGTCGGTCGCCAATCCGGCGCGGGACGAGACCCTGGCAAGCGCCGCCGATGCCACAGAAGCGGACGTCGACCGGGCTGTCCAAGCGGCGCGGGCGGCCTATCCCTTATGGAATGGGCTGAGTCCGCATCAGCGGGCGCTGCATTTGTATGCGGTGGCGCGCAATATGCAGAAGCATCAACGTCTGCTGGCGGTGGTCGAAAGCCTGGACAATGGCAAGCCTATCCGCGAAGCGCGCGATATTGACATTCCGCTGGCGGCGCGTCATTTTTATTATCATGCCGGCTGGGCGCAGCTGATGGACAGCGAACTGCGCGATTACCGCTCGCTGGGCGTGGTCGGGCAGGTGATTCCGTGGAATTTCCCTCTGTTGATGCTGGCCTGGAAAATCGCCCCGGCGATTGCGATGGGCAACACCGTCGTTATCAAACCAGCGCCCTATACGCCGCTGACCGCGCTGCTCTTTGCCGAAATTATCGCTGAAGCCGGCCTGCCGCCCGGCGTCGTCAATATCATCACCGGCGGCGACCAAGCCGGCGCCGCGGTTGTGGTCCATCCCGACATCGACAAAATCGCCTTCACTGGATCGACTGCCGTCGGGCGGATTATTCGGCGGGCGACGGCTGGAACCGGCAAAAAACTGTCGCTGGAACTGGGCGGCAAATCGCCCTTTATCGTCTATGACAGCGCCGATTTGGACAGCGCGGTCGAGGGGCTGGTCGATGCTATTTTTTTCAATCAGGGCGAGGTCTGCTGCGCTGGGTCGCGTTTGCTGATACAGGAAAACATCGCTGACGTCTTCATCGACAAGCTCAAGCGGCGCATGACAGGTTTGCGCGTCGGCGATTCGCTGGACAAGGGCATCGACATCGGCGCTGTGGTCGATCCCGTTCAGTGCGAAAACATCGACGCCTGGGTCAAGCGGGGCCTGGCCGAAGGCGCTGACATCTTCCAGCCGTCAATCGATCTGCCCGAACGCGGCTGTTATTATCCGCCGACGCTCTTGACCAACGTCGCCGCATCAGCGCAGATCGCCCAAGAGGAGATTTTTGGGCCGGTGCTGGCGGCGATGAGCTTTCGCACTCCCGACGAAGCGATTGACCTAGCCAACAACAGCCGCTATGGCCTGGCGGCCTCGGTCTGGAGTGAGAACATCAGCCTGGCCCTTGACACCGCCCGCAAGCTCAAGGTCGGCTCCGTCTGGCTCAACAGCACAAACCTGTTTGACGCGGCGGCCGGCTTCGGCGGCTATCGCGAAAGCGGTTTTGGGCGCGAAGGCGGCAAAGAGGGCCTGTTTGAGTATCTGCGGCCAAGCTGGCTGTCGATGCCGCGCCCTGAACTGGATGCGCCGGCGGAGCATTGGGGGACAAGCCTGCCCGCGGCGCCGATTGGCCTAAACGTCAATGATGGCCCCGCCGACCGCCTTGACCGCACCGCCAAGCTGTATATCGGCGGCGGCCAAAAACGTCCTGATGGCAACTATACCCGCGCGGTTCTGTCGCCGGCCGGCAAGCTGGTCGGCCAAGTTGGGGATGGCAATCGCAAGGATGTCCGCGATGCGGTCGAGGCTGCCCGCAAAGCCAAAGACTGGGCTTATTATTCGCCTCATCATCGGGCGCAAATCCTGTACTACATCGCTGAAAATCTGTCGGCGCGCCAAGAGGAATTCGCCGCCCGCATCGCCGCTATGACCGACGAGAAAATCGCCGCCGGCCGCGATGAGGTTGAAGCGGCCATTCATCGTCTGTTTCATTGGGCCGCCTTGGCCGACAAATCGGGCGGCGCTGTGCAAGAGACGACTCTGCGCGGCTTGGTGGCGGCCATCCACGAGCCGATTGGCGTTATCGGCATGGCCTGCCCAGATGATTTTCCCCTGCTGGCTTTTGTCTCGCTGATTGCCCCAGCGATTTCACGCGGCAACACGGTCGTTTGCATCCCGTCGCCGCGGTATCCACTTAGCGCCGTCGATCTTTATCAAGTATTTGACACTTCGGATTTGCCGCCCGGCGTGGTCAATATCATCACTGGCAGCCGCGATCATCTGGTCTTGACCCTAGCTGAACATGATGATGTCGACAGCCTGTGGTATTTTGGCGATGCGGAAGGCAGTCGACAGGTTGAAGCGCGTTCGGCCTTTAATCTGAAGCGCACCTGGGTAAATTATGGCCAAAAGCGCAACTGGACTGACCCGCAACAAGGCGCCGGCGCCGAATTCATCCGCCAGTCAATGCAAGTCAAGAATATCTGGGCGCCGACTGGGGTTTGAGCCGCGCGGCGCAGAGGACACCGAGTTATGATCATTGGCGGCGTCCTCTGTGGTCAAATTGGCTATTGGGGCAACAGCACCAGCGAACCTGGACTGTCAATCGAGACGCAGGTTTGTCCGTTGACGATGGTGGCCGGCAGCGGCATTATCGCCCGCGGGCTGGTCTTGGCATCCAAGAATATGACGCGACCGATCTGCGGGAAGCAGACATCGACGCCCTGCTCGACATAGCCATAGACGTCAAAGGCCTCTAAAAAGCCGGCGTCGATGATCGACTGAACGCCGATGCCGGCGCCGTCAAGCTGGCGAAAATGAATGCCGCTGTCGAGGCCGAAAGCGGCGCTGAAGGTCGCGCCGGTGGCGGCTTGCAAGGCGACATGGGTGGCGGCGATTTGCGGCCGCGGCGTTGACGTTGGCGTAGGTGTGGGCGGCTCTTCCTTCTTCTTTGGGACCCAGGGCTTCAGATTAAAAGTCCTGGTGATGGTGGCGGTGTTGTTGAGGACTCCCGCAAGCCCCAAGAGGTTAAAGATTCCGGCTCTGTACCGCGCCTCCACGGCTTCCCTGATGGTTGTCTCGGTATTGTCCTCAAAGGTGATATTGCCGGCCAGTTCAAGGGTGAACTGATAACCGCCGATGACTATAAAGCAGCCCGAATTTCGTCTGAAGACGCCGCCGTTTATGGACACCAAGGTACTGCTTAAGGTGCTTTGCGTGGCGGCGTCGTCAACCGCGGCGATAGCGCATCCTTGATAGAGTTCCCCATGCGTCTTTCGGTTGTTCAGGAACTGCACATTGGTAAAATAGGCTTTTCCCTTGTCCCATACGCTTACGACAGTCTGTCCCCGGTTGTCTCTGAAGGTGACGTTATCGGCGTTGAGGCGCGCGCCGCGCACGATCACAGGGGTACGGCTGGATTCGCCGCCCGTTTGGCGGATGGTGACATTGTTCAGATTGAGGATGACAGTCGGCGCTTCTACTGGGTGATTGGGCTGCGAGGGGTGCGCGCCGCCGACGAGAAAGAGGGTGCGGTTGGACGGCCCGATGATGCTGTGACCGTTGCCATTGATGGTAAAGGCGCCGGCGCCGTATTCAAAGGTCACCATGGGCAGGGCTTCCCGACTTGGCCGTAGGGACGTGAAAACACAGTCCGAGGTCATGTTGAAGGTTCTTACGGTGGCGGAAGCAGTGAATTCTGTCCAGCGCACTGGCAGGCCGCAGTCGCTTATCCACGGCGAGGCTGAAGGATTAGAGAGCAGCTGACTTGGACGCGGCGTTGCGCTTGGCACTGGCGTTGCTGTTGGCGTTGTCTGGCTTTGGACGGGAATGGCGAGGAAGGCGGTCAATAAGAAGCAGAACAGGACGTTTCTAATCAGAAAATGCGGGGGGGGGGGGGGGGTATTTCTTTGATATTTTGTATTCATTTTAATGTTCTCCTTACTAAGATATTAATCGATAAGACAAGTATATCTGAAACCGCGGCTTTGTCAAGTTATTTTTGGGATTTGCCGCCGATGATCTTTGTCCGCAGGCATCGGCGCGGTTACAATAAGATACGTTGATGATTGGGGAGAAGCGAATGAGACTGTTTTCATGGAATGTCAATGGCATCCGCGCCGCCCAGAAAAAAGGCTTTTTGGATTGGTTTCAGGCGGCGCGGCCGGATGTATTGACTGTGCAAGAGACCAAAGCCCGCCCAGAACAGCTGGATGAGGGCCTGCGTCAGCCCGAAGGCTATCATGCGTATTGGGTCAGCGCCGAGAAGAAGGGCTACAGCGGGGTTGGACTCTACAGCAAGGTCGAGCCGAAGGATGTCAAGCTGGGGCTGGGGATTGAGAAGTTTGACAGCGAAGGGCGCACGATTATTGCCGAATATGACGATTTTACCTTGATGATGACTTATCTGCCCAATGGCGGCCGCGATCACCGCCGCGTGCCGTTTAAGATGGAATATAAAGCGGCTTTTCTTGATTATGCCAATGCCTTGCGCGCCGCTGGCCAATCGGTCGTTTTTACCGGCGACATCAACACAGCGCACAATGAAATCGATTTGGCGCGGCCCAAGCAAAATCGCAAAACGACTGGATTCCTGCGCGAAGAGCGCGACTGGATCGACAAGGTGGTCGAGCAGGGCTATATCGACATTTATCGTCATCTCAATCCGAACAAGGAAGGCGCGTATTCGTGGTGGTCGATGCGAAGCGGCGCGCGGCAGCGCAATATCGGCTGGCGGATTGATTATTTCTTCATCTCGCCTGATTTGCTTGACAAAGTGGAAACTGCCGAGATTCACGCCGATGTCCTTGGCAGCGACCATTGTCCGATCAGTCTGACGCTTATGGTGTAGCTGCTATTGAGCGCGAAAATCCAATGCGCGAAGCATCTCGAAGGTATCAATACATCGTATATTCAACTGGTTGCAGACGTCGGGTATTCTTCTGTTTGCCCGTTTCGCGCTTGGTTTCGATGCTTCCAGAGTGACAACACATCTGTCTGGACTTGCCAGCGCATAGGCGATTAAAAACGGATCTCTGCCTAGTTTATGGGTCTCATCATCGGTGAGGTCATTGGCATAGCCTTGCTCTACGACCTTGTGGACAAACAATATATCGACATCCTCATCCAGCAGCAGGGTTTTTCTACGCGCTTTTATCCACTCTAACAACGTATCTTTGCGAGTGCCGGCTTCAAGCTCTTTCAGTATTTCATAGGGTATTTTGATGCGCCCGTTCTCTGCGTTGTCGATAATCCATTCCCAGAATTGCGGCACGCGCGCAATGGGATAATAAGTGTTATGCGCGGTTATCAAGATATTGGCATCCAGCAGGTACAGCACTACGCGCCCTTTCCGGCTGGCGCGGGATTCAGGATCGCTTCGACTCTTCGCAGTTTCACGCCAAGGATAATCCCGGCTTTGCTGGGGGTGAGCGTCCCGGCGTCCATTGACCGGCGGGCAAGGCTGATAAGGGGTTTTCCGAGAGAACTGCGATGAATAACATTAGAATTCGGCCCGCCGCTCTTAGACTGCCTTGCTTCCTTTTTCGCCTGTTTCTGCTCAAGTCTGTCTTGGGTAAATCGTTTCTGCAACTTCTGCCAGCGCGGCCAGTCTATTTTACCCTTCAAGCGCAAGTTATAAGCCACCATCGCCCGACTGATGTTTCTCTTTTTAGCAAAATCACTAATCACCGAAACCGCATCCTCAAACCTGGCATTTTGAAGCGGGGCTATTTCATTCAACTCATGCGGCGGCAGGAGCAGGGCAGCCGCCACTTGATTGCAAAACTTTTCTATTGCCAATTCACCCCAAACATCGCTGACGCCGCTTGCGCCTAACCACAGATGGGCAAGCTCATGCAGGGCAGTGAAAGACCAGGCCGATCTGGCGTCTTTTTTGTTGATGACGATAAAGGGCGCGATGGGGTCAGCGATGGCAAATCCCCGAAACACTTCGACTGGGATGGCTGTGTGGTGACTTCCCAAATCGCTCATTAGCAGCAGGAATATGCCCTTGCTTTCGATGCGATCCCGCAGGTAATCGAATGCGTCTCGATATGTTGTTTTCTTTCTGAATTGCTTGAGGTCAAATTGCAAGGTTTTGGCGATGCTCTGCGCGACTTTCTCATAACCCATAGACATATTCGCTGAATTGATAAAAGGCAGCGGCCGCGCCTCTTCCTCTTCCAGCAAATCGCGCGCCAAGCTCTGCGCGGCCAGCAGGTTGCGAAGCAGTATATCCAAATAAGCGCTGTGTTTTGGGTCTATAGGCTGTGACAGAGTGCGAAAGTCTTGGCCACGGTCGGCCTTGCGCGGCGGCTGACGGAGATAGAATGCCAATAAAGGCTGCCGATATTTCTCGGACATTGTACTTAATTGGGCGCGGCTTGGCTCTTGTTCGCCGCTTTCCAGCCGTTCAAGTTTTTCAATAGCTGTGTGTTTCTTGGTATCGCCTAGATTAAGTTTTTTGGCGGCTTCTTCCAAAGACAGCCCAGCAGCTTCCCGCGCCCATATCAGATTTTTCGGATTTACAGCAGCCATGATCATCATCCTGATTGGATAGCCAAACTATAACATCACCGAAAAAATTTGCCAATATCCGCTTGGTATTCTCCAGCAGCCAGCCCTATTAAAGCTAGATATTTTTTGATAGGCTGGCGTTTCAATCAAAATGAGAAGGAGTCTTGCATGGCGAAACAGTACCGCCGGCCGCCGGCGATGATGATTGATCCGCAAAAAACTTACCGCGCCAGGATGGATACCAGCAAAGGCATGATCGAGATCGATTTGTATGCCGACCGCGCGCCGATGACGGTCAACAACTTCGTCTTTCTTGCCAACGACGGCTTTTATGACGATGTGATTTTTCACCGCGTGCTGGAGGGATTCATGGCGCAGGGCGGCGACCCGACCGGCAGCGGCCGCGGCGGCCCGGGCTATCGCTGGGATGATGAGGCTTCGGCTTTGCGTATTCGCCATGATGCCCCTGGCACCTTGAGCATGGCCAACGCCGGCCCGAACACCAACGGCTCGCAGTTCTTCATCACCTTTATACCGACGCCGCATCTTGACGGCCGCCACGCGGTTTTTGGCCGCGTCGCTGATGAGGAGAGCCTGAAAGTCTTGAACAGCTTGCAGCGCGTGGATCCACAGCGGCCCGATCCGGCGACTGTTCCTGATAAAATCAAGTCGATTGCGATTGAAACGCGCTAATCCAAAGCGAAGAACGCGTCAGCCGAATCATCGGCGCGGCTAGACTGGGTTTTTGTTTTGCGGTCGGGCCGATGCAGAATATACAGGGCTGTCATCAGCGCGACGAACCACCAGTTGGCGAAGCCAAAGCGGCTCCAAAATGGGATGTCGTCGCCGATGCCATAACCCATGTGCGCCAGTATGCCAGCCCCGATGGCGATGGCCATGAGTCGGGAAGGCCGCGCCTGACTGCGAAGGCATCGGACGGCCATAACGGCGACGGCGCCATACCAAGCCAAAAACAGGAAGAGCCCCATCACCCCCAGATCGGTTCCCATTTGCAGGAACATATTATGGGCGTGCGGCAGGATACGATTGTTGATGGCATAATGGCGGACGGTGTATTCGGGCCATTCTACCATGAAGCGGTAAGTGGAAATGCCGCTGCCGGTCGCTGGGTAATCCCGAATTATCCGCAAAGCTCGATCCCAAATCTCGAAGCGGGTGAAAAGCGAATGCTCATCGCGCTGGCTAAGGTCAGCGACTAACGAACGGTCGGTGGCTTCGGCGATTGTCCGCGAGACGAGGTCGATGGGCGAGACATTGAACACCAGCAGGATCCCCAGCAGGACCGCCAGGCTCCAGAGGGCGATGACGAGGGTCTTGAGTTTCCAGCCGGGCAGCAGCATCACCAGGACAATCAGCAAAGCGACAAATGTTCCGACCAACGCGAAGCGGCTTTGGCCTAGGATCAGCGCCGCCAAGCTGATGATAAAGCCAAGCAGGCTGCCCCAGCGCGTCAGGCTGGCGATGACGCGGGATGCGCCGGCGGCGGTTTCGCGGCGGGCGGCGAAAGCGCCAATCGCGACCGTTAGCATAAACGGGGGGAAATAGCTTAGCGCGCCGGCGATTTCGTTCGGATTGAAACTAAGCTGCATATCGGGCATGAACTGTTTGGGGTTCAGCTTTGGCAGGAGGTCAACGATAAAGCGGAACGGCGCCAGTTTGTCGGGTATGATCACCCATTGGGAGGCGGTCAAGGCCACTAGGCTGATCAAAATCCCCAGGCCGATGGTCGCGAGTGTCAGGCAGCGCAAATGCTGGTGCCGCCGCGCATGCTCAACGAAGTAAAAGACCATGAATATGCCGAGGAAATAGCGGCAGGCGACGACCAGATAATCGGCGCGCGGCAGGGGGGCGGCATAGAAATTATAGAGGCTGACGGGTATAAAGAGCAGCAGAAACAGGTCAAGGGCGGTGCCGGTGAAGATGCGCCGCCGCGCCAGCCAGCGCGCGCCATAGAGCGGCGCCGCGAATATCAGCAGGAAGACATAGCGGTCGCGGATGGGCGGGCTGATATGCCAGTAGGCGAAGATCATGACGGCTATCCAGACCCATTCGAGACGCAGCAGCAGGTTGGCGGCGCGGCGCAAGTCCTCGTTTCTACTCATTGAAATGACCTAACTTGATTTGCGGCGGCGCAGATTTTCCTAGCATGGAAGGCCTTTCATTGCGGTCGAATTGGCAAACTGCTATAATAATACATCATAAATCGCGGTTATGGTCAACTGTCTGGCGATTGCGATTTGTCGATTCAGCGAAATGCAGGTGTTGATTATGCGGCATCGACCGACGCGGCGGCGGGCGCGGTCCACAGAAGCGGCGCCGAAAGCGAGCGTTTCACCTGAACGCAGCGGCATGCTGTTTGCGTCCGCTGTGATGATGATGGCTGGCTGGGGCGGGCTGGCGCAGCTGATTATGACGACGCGCCCGCGCATCGGCGGCGAAATCTGGCTTTTTTTCATCTTATTGCAGATCGCGGCAACTGGAACGGCGATCCCCATCGTGCGCTATTTGAGCATGCGTCTTATGCCTACATCGGCGGCGTCTTCACTGGCGGGCGTGGTTGTGCGGCGGAGCGTGTGGATTGGCATTATGGCGGCTGCCTGCGCCTGGCTTTTGATTCCGCGCGCGCTTTCGCTGTCCTTCGTTCTCATTTTGCTGCTGCTGTTTATTGTCGTCGAAATTTTCCTGCGTAACCGGGAACCGACCCATGAAAGATAAACAGCGGCTCCGCCGTCTGCCGTCTGTCGATGGGCTGCTGTCGCTGGACTTGATGCAAGACCTGGCGCAGACGTACAGCCGCGCGCTGGTGGTGGATGCGATTCGGGCGAACCTTGAAGAGGCGCGGCGGCATATCCTGCAAGCGAAACCGTATGATCTGTCCGAAGCTGCCCTGCTGGATCGGATTGCAGATGATCTGCGGCGGCAGTTTCAGCCGCGGCTGCGGCCGGTGATCAATGCCACTGGGGTGATTCTCCATACCAATTTGGGGCGGGCCTTGCTGTCCGAAGCGGCGCGGCAGGCGATGCTGGCGGTGGCCGGCGCGTACAACACTCTGGAGTTTGACCTCGATAGCGGGAAGCGCGGCAGCCGACTGCTGCATGCCAGCGAACTTCTGCGCCGCTTGACGGGGGCTGAAGATGCGATAGTTCTGAATAACAACGCCGCCGCCCTGATTCTGATTTTGCGGGCATTGGCCGGCGGGCGCGAGGTGGTTATTTCGCGCGGGCAGCTGGTCGAGATCGGCGGCGGGTTTCGGATACCGGCGATTATGCGGGAAAGCGGCGCCCGACTGGTCGAGGTCGGCACGACCAACCGAACGCGCATCGCTGACTTCGCCGCCGCCGTCACCCCGCAAACTGCCCTCTTCCTGCGGGTTCACGCGTCCAATTTCAAGCAGTCGGGCTTTGTCGAGCAGCCGTCCCTGCGCCAGCTTGTCGAGGCGGCGCATCACAATGGACTGCTGGCGGTTGATGACCTTGGCAGCGGGACACTGATAGATACGGCCCAGTTTGGGCTGGATGCAGAGCCGACTATTCAAGAGAGCGTCGAGGCTGGCGCTGATTTGGTCTGCTTTAGCGGCGATAAACTTTTGGGCGGGCCGCAGGCGGGCATTATTCTTGGCAAGCGGGCCCTGCTTGACAAGCTGAAAAAACATCCGCTGACGCGGGCGCTGCGGGCTGACAAGCTGACCTACGCCGCCTTGACCGCCACATTGGAGCATTATCGGCGCGGCGAGGCGTTGACGGATATTCCCGTTTGGCGGATGATTTCGCGTTCGCCGAATGAGATTGCCGCCACAGCCAAACGCTGGGCTGAACAAACTGGCGGTCGGGCTGTGTCAGGTGAATCGACGGTTGGCGGCGGCAGTTTGCCGGGCGCATCGCTGCCGACGACGCTGCTGGCTATTGAAGCGCCGGCGCATGATTTTATGGCGCGGCTGCGTCAGGCGGATCCGCCGGTGATTGCGCGGGCGGCCGGCGGCCGAGTCTTGCTGGATCCCCGCACGGTGCTGCCTGAACAGGAAGCGGATTTATTGGCAGTCTTGCGGTCGCGGCTGCCTGAACCGAAAGGAATAAGCTGATGAAAGCCGATCTGGATCGACTGATGCAAGCGCGGCAGCTGGATGGATTCATCGTCGCTGGCGGCGAGGAGTTCAATGCGGTTCGCTATTATTTGAGCGATGGCGCGCGCATCACGCACGGCACGATCTTTAAGCGGCGCGGAAAGCGGCCGCTACTGGTCTGCAATCGGATGGAGCTTGAAGAGGCGCAGAAAAGCGGCTTGACGGTGAAGACTGATGCCGAGCTTGGCTATGATAAAGTGTTCAAGGCGGCCGAGGGCGATCCCTTCAAGGCCACCGTCCGATTCTGGGCGAAAATCCTGGAGGGGATGGGCATGGCCAAGGGGCGCATCGGCTTGTATGGCGCCTGGCAGATCAACAAAGCTATCGCCCTGTACCGTCTTTTGCTGGCGGAGTTGAAGCAGTATGACTTTGTCGCTGAAGCCGGCGCGACTCTGTTTGACGAGGCGATGCTGACCAAAGATGCGGCTGAAATTGAACGGATTCAATCGGTGGCCGCGCGGGCGAACGCGGTTATGGAGACCGCCTGGGATTATATCGCCGGGCTGGAAGCGGACGGCGGCTGTCTGCTGGATGCGGCCGGGCGGACGGTGACGATTGGCGATGTCAAGGACCTGGTGCGGCGGGAACTGATGGCCCGCGGGCTGGAGGACACCGGCATGATTTTCGCGCAGGGGCGCGACGGCGGCTTTCCGCACAGCCGCGGCGAAGCTGAAACGCCGCTGAAAATCGGCCAGGCGATTGTGTTTGATTTGTTTCCGCGCGAGATGGGCGGCGGGTATCACCATGATATGACGCGGACTTGGTGTATTGGCTATGCGCCGGCGGCGGTGCAAAGCGCCTATGACGCGGTGATGACCGCCTTTGACATTTCGGTGGAAAATTTTGGGTTGGACAAGCCGACGCACTTGATGCAAGATGCGGTTTTGGATTATTTTGAGGCTGAAGGGCATCCGACTTCCCGCTCAAATCCGCGCACGATGACAGGGTATATGCACAGCTTGGGGCATGGCGTCGGCATCGATATCCATGAGCGGCTTTCCATCAGTCATCTGCGCCGCAGCGACCGCTTTCAAATCGGGAACATCGTGTCGATTGAGCCGGGTTTGTATTATCCTGACCGCGGGTTTGGCGTGCGGGTTGAGGATACGTTTATGGTTGATGCCAATGGCGAACTGGTTTCGCTGACGCCGTTTCGCAAGGATTTGGTGATACCGCTTAAAAATCAGCCAGGATAGGCGCATGAGATTCGCCGCGCCGACTGGCGGAAAATGCCGTATAATGGACAGACAAGCTGACTGTGGGATGGACAAATGATGCCAGCCAAAACGGATGCCTTGCGCGATGACATCAGCGAATTGATGAAGACCGGCGCTTTCAGCGAAATCGCTGACCGCTGTCATGTTGAACTGACGATGGCGCGCCGCCAAAATCATCACAGTATGGAAATTATTGCGCTGCTGGGTTTGGCGCAGGCGCAGTGTTCGCTGGGGCATTTTGATTTTGCCCGCGATTATGTCAATCAGTCGATTGCGCTTGCCGAGCAAATCCATTCGATCAGCTTGATGGCTGATGCCTTGATGGTGCGGGCGCGGGTTGCCCGCGAAGGATATTTCCAAACCAGCGAGGCTTTTGATGATTATCATTTGGCGGTCACCTACAGCTTTGAAGCTGGGGATATGCGCCGCTATGGGCGCTCGCTGCTGGGATTGGGCGAGATCGCCTCACAGCCAGCGGATTCCAGCAAGCACGCCTGGAAAGTTATTGATATTGCCCGCGAACTTAATGATGTTCAGCTGGAAGCGCGCGCGGTTCTATTGCTGTCGAACGCGTTTATCCGCAAGGGCGATTACAGCAAGGCGAATGATGGTTTGCTGGTGGCTTTGCAAAAGGCGCAGGCGGCCAAAGATCGGCTGCTGGAAAGCGTTGTGATTGGGCAGCAGGGGGTCGTGCTGGCTCAACGCGCCGACAGCTTTCAGAAAGGCCTCGCCCAGCAGCTGACGGCCTTGGAGGTCGCGCGGGGCATGGAAGCGATTTTCCATGAATTTATGCGTTTATACACGTTGGCGATGACCATGCTGGCGGCGCATGATTTGGGCGAGGCGCGGAACTATTTTGACCAAATGCTGGCGCTTTCGCAGGATGTGAGCCACAAGCCTTATGAGATGTACGCGGCGGGCATGCTTGGGCAGTGGCAGGAGATGAATCAGAAGCCGGATATTGCGCTTTCTTATTATCGTCAGGCGGCTGATATTGCTGGCGAGATCAAGAATCCGGCTTATGAGGCGCGGTATTTGTATGCGCTGGGCACGGTTTATCAGGCGCGGCGGGATTTTGACAGCGCCCGCCAGCGTTACCATGAGGCGCGGATGATATACAAGTCGCTGGATGACGGGCGCAACGTCACCCGCGTGCGGGCGTCTATTGTCTATACGTATCTGCTGGCTTTGGCCAGCCGCATCCTGAAATTGATTGGGCTTCAGCCTAATAGTCCGGGCTAGCCGTCAAAGGTCTGGCGGACAAGCTGGCCTTTGCGCCACAGCGATGTCAGGCGGATTGAGGGATAAAACACCAGCGGCGGCAAATCGCCGCGCGCGAACCAGCCGACCGCATCGGCATCATCGCCGGCCAGTGGCTCGCCGTCGATGATGGAGGCGCGGTAGGCGATCACAATGTCCGCCAGGCCTTGGTCGCGTTTGGGATAAACGGCCAGCAGTTCGTCAATTCGGATATGCAGATGCGTTTCTTCCAGGGTTTCGCGGACGGCGGCGTCTTCTGGGGCTTCGTCATAATCGACAAAGCCAGCCGGCAGGGCCCATTTTCCTTTGCCCGGCTCCATCCCGCGCCGAATAAGCAGCACTCGCTGATTCTGTTCAATGAAGACCACAACGGCCACTTTGGGGTCAAAGTAAATCGGCTGCCGGCAGTCGGCGCAGTAGGGACGGCTTCGGCCGGTATGAAATTTTGAGATTAAGGGGCGGCCGCATATCGGACAATAGTTGGCAGTTCGCGTCATGCTGGTTTCGCTTCTTATCCCTGCTGATTTTCGGTTTGGCATTGACAATTCTAGTTGACGGACTTAAACTGTTTCTTTGCTGGCCGGAGTGGCGGAATTGGCAGACGCGCACGACTCAAACTCGTGTACCTTCGGGTGTGTGGGTTCGACTCCCACCTCCGGCAAATTCAATACAGGTGTTGGCCTTCAAGAGCGCAGGTGCCATTTCGATTCGGATTCGCCGGCTTGTTTGTTTTCAAAGCGGGCCAGCGTGAAGAGCCAATCTGAAAGCCGATTGACATAAGCGAGGACGCAGTCGCCGATGGGGGCTTCCTGCTGCAAGGCCGCAACGGCCCGTTCGGCGCGGCGGCAAACCGTCCGCGCGACGTGCAGCTGGGCGGCCGCCACTGTTCCGCCCGGCAGGATAAAATGCTTGAGCGGCTCCAGTTCGGCTGTCATCTGGTCGATGGTGTCTTCCAGCCATTGGACTTGACTCGGCTGGACTCGCACTGTCCACTTCGACTTGGCTTCCAGCGGGGTCGCCAGGTCGGCGCCAAGATGAAACAGCTGATGCTGGACGGCTTCCAGCCAAATATCGGTTTGCGGGCTTGGCTTGGCCGAGCGAACCACGCCTAGGATGGCATTCAGTTCATCAACCGCGCCATAGGCTTGGACGCGCTGATGGTGCTTGGGGACGCGCCCGCCGCTGAATAGGGATGTATCGCCGTGGTCGCCGGTTTTGGTATAGATTTTCATTGGCGCGGTTCGATTTCGGTCTCGTTTGGCAGTCGGATGCCCAGCCTAGCATAGTTAAGCTGTGGATTCCAGTGGCGGCTGTCGATGAGCCTGACTATCGCCGCCGCCGCGAAGATGAGCAGGGGGATTTCAATCGGGAACAGATAGCGCGGCAGCGCCAGCAGGAAGAAGTGCGCCAGGATGGTATAGGCCGCGAATCCAGCCAGCGCCAGGGTCATGCGCCAGGAACGGCGGCAGAGCCACATCCCCGCCAGTCCAAAGACGATGGCGGCATAATGAAAGAGCCAGACGGCGAGTTTGACGGCGAAGCCCTCGATTTGCGTTAATTGGAGGAAGCCGCTTATGGCGCGGTCATTGTGAAGCCAATCTTGGGCGGCATCGCGGATGCTGACGGTGCCCAGCGGCGTTGTGCCGTGCGGCTGAAGGATGGCGGCGGCCCATTCCTCGAAGCGGAGCAGGAGGAATCGGCCGATGCCGCGGTTGACGCTTTCTGCGATTTTCTCAACATAGGTCGCGGTCGCGTGGTGAAATTTGCAGTCGGTTTCGCACCCGTCGGGGGGCGTATCGGCCGCGTTTTCCAGCAGCAGGGCGTCATTGATGGCCGGCGAGCCATCGCCGGTGACGGCGCCGCGCCACAGCGCGGGCATGAACTGGTCGCTAATGATGATAAAGCGGCCCCACATCCCCAGACTGTAGACGGTCCAGGTTGAGGCCATGGCGGCATAAACCAGCAACAGCAGCAGGCTTCGTCCGAGCCATGTTCTCATTTGGCTGCGGTATCCGACTATGATCATGTGAATCGCGATGCCAAGCGGAAAGAGCAGGAAAACGGCGCGGGTCAAGACTGCCAGGCCAAACGCCAGCCCAGTTAATACAATCGCCAGCGTTGGTGACAGCCGATTGGGTGAATCCGCTTCGTCAGCGCCGATGACATATTCGATATAAAGCCATAATCCAGCGGCGGCGAAAAAGATGTAAAATGTTTCGGTGGCGATATTGGCGGGTTCGATGACAAACGCGGGGTGGAATGCGACAAGCGCGGCGGCGGCGATGCCGGCGCGGGCGCCGCTGGTGATGACCGCCGCCAGCCGATAGGCCAGATAAGCGGTCGCAGTCCCGATGATACATTGGATCAGGCGCATCATCACAATGGTTTCGTGTTCTGGCAGCGGCAGGATTCGCTGGAAAAGGCCGGCGTACAGGATATAGAGGGGCGGGGTCGGGATGGTGGACAGATAAAAGCCGATGCCGCGGATCCAGCCGTGTTCCTGTCCGCTAAAGAAGCCCCAGCCATTGGCGAGATACCAGGCGCTGTCGCCGCCGTCGCCGCCATAGAACAAATGCACTGTGGGCTGCGCCAAAGCATAGCCGAGCCGCAACATAAGCCCGATAATGAGGATGAACCACAGCCAGCGCAGATGTTGATTTTCGGCCTGCATCAGATGAATTTCCGCTAGACAAACAGCAGCCTGAACATGGTAGTATTGGGAATAAGAAAAGGCAAGCGGATAATTTTCTAAGGAGCCAGCCGTGCCGCAGTACGATTATCGCTGCAAGCGCTGTCATCAGCGTTTTGCGGTGTTTTATAAAACGTATGCGATGTATGACGCCGCGGTTCCGAAATGCCCGAACTGCGAAGGGACGGAAGTGTCGCGGCTGATCGCGCAGGTGGCGATTGCGAAGCCCAGCCGCGACTATGCCAGGATGTCATCCAATGAGATGCTTTCTGTGCTGGAAACTGGCGATGAGCATCAAGTCAATACGATGTTTGAGCAGGTCGGCGGCGGTCATCCGGGGATGGCGGCGCCGGCGCATCAAATGGTCAAGGAATCGCCGCCGAAGGCTAGCCCAGCCGAAACCGATGATTAGAAACTATCGCGGGCTATAGATACCAGTCGCGCAGGGCGTCGCGCACTTCGTCGATGATGGGTTCCCAAGAAAAGCCAGCGGCGCGCGTAATCGTCAGGCAGTTTTCGGCCAGCGTCAGCTGCTGGATGCCGTCTACGGCGGCGAAGAGCATCTGCGCCAGCGGCGAGCCGACTTCGCCTTCCTGCGGCGTGGCATAATGCTCTTCGCCGTCGCGGGTTAGCATCTGATTGATAAATAAATCGACGACCTCTGGATGCTCGGTCAATTCGACGTCGACGGTCACATATTCGGACATAATCTTGTGCCTGTCTTAAACTGGCTTTTGCCGCGGCTGGGGAGCCGGCTGCTGCTGGGTAATGCAATGGATGTTGCCGCCGCCCAAAAGTATTTCGCGCGAATACAGGCCGATGACTTTGCGGTCGGGGAAGAGGGCCGCCAGCGTTTCCAGCGCGCGGGCATCGTGGCGGTCATTGAACTGCGGCACAATCAGGCCGCCGTTGGCGATATAGAAATTGATGTAAGACCCCGCCAGCCGTTCGCCTTCCGGGCGCAGAAATGCGCTGTCAACAACATCCAGCCCTTGCGCCTCTTCGGCTGTCATCGTCATCGGGTCGGGCTGATGGATTTTATGGATCTCCAGAGGGCGTCCCTGGGCGTCGGTCGACGTTCGGAGGATTTCATGCGCTTCGGCCGAACGTTCATACTGCGGGTCGGCGCGGTCATCAGTCCAGGTCAAGGCCACAGCGCCGGGGCGCACAAAACAGCAGAGATTGTCGATATGTCCGTTGGTTTCATCTTCATAGACGCCGCGCGGCAGCCAGATGATTTTCTCGATGCCCAGATAATCCCGCAAAGCCTGTTCAATATCGCTGCGGGACAAGGTCGGGTTGCGGTTGGGATGCAGCAGGCATTGCTCGGTTGTCAGCAGAGCGCCTTGTCCATCCACATGAATGGCGCCGCCTTCCATCACCAGGGGAGCTTTGTAGCGGTCAATCGATTCGATTTCGAGCATTTTCAGGGCTACGAGGTCGTCTTTGTCCCAGGGGAAGTACATCATTTTGTCCAGGCCGCCCCAGGCATTGAAGATCCAGTCGATGCCGCGCAGGCGGCCGCGGTCGTCGACGACGAAAGCCGCGCCGCAGTCGCGCATCCAGGCGTCGTTATTGGAAAGCTCGACGACTCGAACCGACGGCGGCAGCATCGCCCGCGCATTTTCGTATTGGTCGGGGTTGACGCCCATCGTCACTGTTTCAAACTGCGCTATGGCCGTCGCCGCCTCGACAAAGGCGCGCTGGGCTGGCTTGCCGCCGTAGCGCCAGGTATCAGAACGCTGGGGCCAAAGCATCCAGCAGCCTGAATGCGGCTCCCATTCGGCGGGCATGCGGAAGCCGTCGGCGCGCGGCTTTGAGCGAATTAACCTTGGCATGGCGCGGCTCCATTTTGATGGTCGTTTGACTTGCGTATGGGTATTATGCTTGATGCGCGGATTTAGGGGCAGGCTGAATCTGAATGGAAGCAACGCGCGGCCTTTTGGTCGCCTTTTTTGGCCGGTTGTCTGCTAGGGTGTGGCTATGGAACTTATGCGCCATTCTTTCGCCGATTATTCTTTTCGCTGGCCGCTGTGCGCGCGGCGCGATATTTGCGGCCGCGGCGAGCGGACGGCGGCATTTACGCCTGAAAATCATTTCGGCGCGCGGGCCAGGCGAGGGCTGCGCTGTTCGGGGTCGGCGGTGGAGAGATTGTCCGTATTCGGGTATGAATTAGCCGCCACGGCGCGCGTTTTGACCGTATTCGTGTACGTTTTGACCGTATTTCCGCTCGTTTTGACCGTGAATTTAGGGGGATCGGCGCGGATTGGGGAGTTTGGGAAGCGTCATCACCGCGTTTTCCGCCACTTTCTCTGAATGGATAAAGGGAAAAGTCATCAGAATCGCAGTATAATAACTTGTTGGGTTAGGCAGGGGGCAGGGATGGACCTATGGATATTGGCGCGGTTTCGCCTTTGGACGGGCGTTATGCCAGCAAAACAAAGCCGTTTCGGGAGATGGTTTCGGAATGGGCCTTGATGAAGCGCCGCGTCATGGTTGAACTGCGGTGGCTGATGATGATGGCCGAACACGAAGGCATTGCCCATGTGCGGAAGTTTGAGGCGGATGAAATCGAGTTTCTCAATGCGCTGGCGGACGGCTTTGATGATGAGGCCGCGGCTCGAATCAAGGCGATTGAGGCGGCGGTGAATCATGATGTCAAGGCGGTGGAATACTATATCAAGGAGCGTCTGGCGAATACGAGTCTGGCTGATGTGAGCGAGTCGGTTCATTTTGCCTGCACGTCGGCTGACATCAACAATTTGGCTTATGCGCTGATGTTTCGGGATGCTATGCGAGATCTTTGGCAGCCGCGGGCGAATCTGCTGCTGGCGGAACTGGAGTCGCGGTCGCGGTCGCTGGCGGATGTTCCGATGCTGGCGCGCACGCATGGGCAGCCGGCGACGCCGACGACCATGGGCAAGGAGCTTTTTGTTTTTGCATGCCGTCTGCGCCGGCAGCTGAAGCAGATTGAATCGCAGGAGTATTTGGGGAAGCTGAATGGCGCGGTCGGCGCTTACAATGCTCATCGGGCGGCCTATCCGAATGTGAATTGGCATGCGCTTTCGCGGCGGTTTGCGCGGGGTCTTGGCCTGGCGCATAATCCGATCACCACTCAAATTGAACCCCATGACTGGCTGGCTGAACTGGGGCATGGCTTGATGCGGTTTCATACGATTCTGCTGGATTTCTGCCGCGATATGTGGACGTATATTTCGCTTGGATACTTCAGGCAAAGGGCGGCGGCTGGGGAAGTCGGCTCGTCGACGATGCCGCATAAGGTCAATCCGATTGATTTTGAGAATGCGGAAGCCAATTTGGGCATCAGCAGCGCCGTTTTGGCGCATCTGGCGGCCAAGCTGCCGATTTCCCGCTTGCAGCGCGACTTGAGTGATTCGTCGGCGCTGCGGAATTATGGGGCTGGGATCGCTCACAGTTTCCTGGCGTTGGATTCGGCGCGGCGCGGCTTGGGCAAGGTGGATGCGGATCCGTCGGCGATGCAGGCTGATTTGGATCAGGCCTGGGAAGTTCTGGGGGAGGCCGTCCAGACGGCGCTGCGGAAGCATCACATCCCCCAGGCATACGAAAGGCTAAGCGCATTGACCCGCGGCGCCCGAATGACCCAAGCCATGCTGCATGATTTCATCCATTCACTGGAGATCCCGCCGGACGACAAAGCGCGGCTGCTGCGGCTTAGTCCCGCCAGCTATATTGGATATGCCAAAGAACTGGTTTTGTCGGGGGGCGATGCGGCGGCTGGCGGCGAACCTTTCGCGCAAGCGTGACGAGTTTGCCTTTCCCTTGCCGTTGATATGGTGATATGATGATTCAAATAACGCGTACGTGTGTTTTTGATGTGAGGAGTTTGTTAAAATGTTTCAACCTTTTACCCGCCAAGACACGATTCGTTTGACCATGGGGCAGGCGCTGATCAAGTTCTTGCAGGTTCAGTACACCGAATACGATGGCGAGCAGCAGCGGTTTATCCCGGCGGTCTGGGGGATATTCGGGCATGGCAACGTCAGCGGCTTGAGCCAGGCGCTGTGGGAATATGGCGATGGCCTGCCTTACTATCAGCCGGTGAATGAGCAGTCGATGGTTCATGCGGCTTCTGGTTACGCGCGCACGCGCCTGCGCTTGCAGACCTTTGCCTGCACCACTTCTATTGGCCCGGGCGCGACCAATATGATTACCGGCGCGGCTACCGCCCATATTAATCGTTTGCCAGTTCTGCTGCTGCCCTCCGATTATTACGCCACTCGGTTTCAGGGGCAGGTATTGCAGGATATTGAGCATCCGATTTCGATGGACATGAGCGTGACGGACTGCTTTCGGGTGGTCAGCCAGTTTTTCGACCGCATTACCCGTCCCGAACAGATTTTGTACGCTTTGCCAGAGGCGATGCGGGTTATGACTGATCCAGTTGATGCTGGCCCGGCGACGATTGCATTGCCGCAGGACATACAGAGCGTGGCTTTTGATTATCCCTTGAACTTCTTCCAGAAGAAAGTATGGCGCATCGAAAGACGGCAGCCGGACGAGCGCCGAATTGAAGAGGCGACTGCGCTGCTTCGGAGGGCCAAGCGGCCTTATATTCTGGCTGGCGGGGGGGTTCACTATGCCAAAGCATGGGAGGAACTGCGCCGATTTTCCGATGCGTTTGGCATCCCGGTTGGCGAGACGCATTCTGGGCGCGGCGCGCTTCGGGAAGAATCGCCGCTTTTGATTGACGGCAGCGGGCATACCGGCACGCCGCTTTCGGGTAAATATGCGCGGGATGCCGATCTTGTTTTCCTAATCGGGACGCGGCTGGCCGACTTTGCCACGGGGTCGTATTCGGCATGGCAAAACCCGGAGGTTCAGTTCGTCAGCATCAACGTCAGCGCGGCGCATGCCCATAAACTTGGCGCGCTGCCGATTGCGGCTGATGCCCGCGAAACGCTGCGAAAGCTGACGGCGGCTGGGAAGGCGGCTGGCATCAAGCCCAACGCCGGATATGTGGAGTCGGTGGCGGTTGACCGCGAGGCTTGGCGGCGGCAAAAGCGGGATTCGGTGTATATGCAGTATCCCGATGAGCGGATGAGTCAGGCGCAGGTGATTGGCGTTATCAATGCGTTTATGAAGGCTGGCGATACGCTGGTGTGCGCGGCTGGCACCCCGCCGGGCGACTTGCATCAGCTGTTTGAGGCGACTGGCGGGCGAACGCTGCATCTTGAATTTGGCAACTCGTGCATGGGGTATGACATACCGGGCGCTATCGGCGTGCGGCTGGCGCGCCCCGATGCCGGCGAGGTCTATGTCTTTTTGGGCGATGGCAATTATATGCTGCATCCGATGGAACTCAAGACGGCGATTCAGGAAAATACCAAGCTGACCGTTATCCTGCTCCAGAACGACGGCTTTCAATCTATTCATGGTCATCAGAAGGTGTTGGTTGGGCATAGTCTCGGCAATGAATTTCGGGTGCGGAATCAGGAGACTGGCAAGCTGGATGACGGCGATTTTGTCGATATTGATTATGCCAAAAACGCTGAAAGCATCGGCTTGCGCGCTTGGAACGTCAGCGATGAGGATGAGCTAAGGCGGGCGCTTTCGGAAGCGCGCGAGGAGCGGCGTTCGGGCATGATTGTCGTTCAGATTGAACGTTACAGCCGCTTGCCGCGGTCGGGCATCTGGTGGGATGTCTTTGGCGCCGAGGTCACGAATGATGAGACCACCAAGCGGCTGGTGGACGAGCGGGAAGAGGGGCGTCAAGGGCAGCGCTTCTATTGGTAGGCCCGCGCGGCCGCGTCATTTGTCAGCCGCCGTTGGCCATAATCCCGGCGCCGTTGTAGCCGCGGCCTACCCCGCGGTAGGCGAAGCCCAGCGCGCGCATGTCATCAGGGTCGTACATATTGCGGCCATCGATCAGGATCGGCTGTTTCATGGAGTTCAGAATGCGGTTCATATCGAGTTGTTTGAATTCGTTCCAGGGCGTTAGCGCCAGGAGCGCGTCGGCATCTTCGGCGGCGGCGTAAGGATGATCGCACAGGCGCATCTCTGGGACTTCTTGGCTGGCGTTCTGCATGGCGACTGGGTCATAGGCCTGCACCTGCGCGCCTTGATTCAACAGCGACCGGGCGACGGTCAGCGAGGGTGATTCGCGGATGTCGTCAGTGTTCTGCTTGAATGCCAGGCCAAGTATGCCGATGGTTTTGCCGTTGATGTTCCCGCCCAGCATTTCGCGGACTTTCAGCGTGATGTGGCGCCGCTGGAAAGCGTTAATCTCCATGACAGCGTTCAAAAGCTGCGGGTGCATGCCATGCGTTTGCGCCATGTTGGCAAGCGCCTTGACGTCTTTCGGGAAACAGGAGCCGCCGAAACCGATGCCAGCTTGCAGGAAATGCGGCCCAATCCGTTTGTCGATGCCCATTCCGCGGGCGACTTCGGTGACGTCGGCGCCCAAACGCTCGCAGATGATGCTGATTTCGTTGATAAAGCTGATGCGGGTCGCCAAAAAAGCGTTGGAGGCATATTTAATCATCTCGGCGGTGCGGATGTCGGTAATGACGACTGGCGCGTCTAGGGGCGCGTACAGCTTGGCGACGCTTTCGGCGGCTTCGGCATTTGTCGACCCTAGGACAGTGCGGTCTGGGTTCATAAAATCGGCGATGGCCGCCCCTTCGCGCAGGAATTCAGGGCAGGAAACGACCTCAAATGCGATGGGCGCCGGCTGGGCGCTTGCGATGATTTCCCGCGTCCAGTCACCAGTCCCGACCGGCACGGTGGATTTGTTGATGATGACCAGTGGATGCGCCATTGTTTCGGCAATCGATTTTGCGGCCGAACGCACATACTGCAAATCGGCTTCGCCGTCCACTCCCGAAGGCGTGCCGACGCAGATAAAGACGAATCGGGTGTCTTTCAGCCCGACTTCATAGGATGTGGTGAAGTGGATACGGCCGGCGGCGGCGCTGCGCTGGACCACTTCGGCCAGACCGGGTTCATAGATGGGCAGTTTGCCTTGTTTGAGCATTTCGATTTTGTGTTCATCGATATCCACCAGCGTGACGTTGTTGCCCAAATCGGCAAAGCAGGCGCCGGTGACCAGGCCGACATAACCAGAGCCAATGACGCATAGATTTCTCATATCCTGCTGACCTCGTTTCGATGATTGATTAAGCAACTAATTATACACGCGCGGCCGGCGTTTTGCTGTACAACAATCGGGCTGAACTTGCTATACTGCTCTGCGCTGAAAATTGGCTTGTGAACGGAGAGATGAAATGTCGGAGCTATTGGACGCCAGGACTGCTGACAATCTGTATCAGGCGCATATCAAGGACGGTGTTCCGCAGGAAATGCGTAAGGTGCCGTTTCGCAATTTCCGCGATCTGCTGTCGCTGCATACCAAGACGTCGGCGAACAAGACCTTCCTGATTTATTATGATGAAGACGGCGAGCGCAAAGCCTATACCTTTGCCGAATTCAACGCCCGCGTTCATCAGGCCGCCAATTTCATGGTCGAGGATTTGGGCATTCGGCGCGGCGACCGGGTGGCGACCATCGCCTACAATCATGTCGATACCGCGCTGATTTATTTCGCCTGCTGGGTGATTGGGGCGGCGGTGGCGCCGCAGAACGTCGCCGAAGATGACCGCCGAATCGCCTATATTTTACGCAACAGCGAAGCGAGAGTCTGCTTTGTCCGCGCCGAGTACCTGGAACGGGCCGAAGCCATCATAAAAGCGGCGCCGTCTATTCGGACTGTCGTTGCCGTCGGCGGCGGCCATAAAAATTACATTGACTTCCATGATGCGCTGAAGAACCGTCCGACGACGTTTCTCGGCGACGACTCCGGCGCGAAATCGGGTGATATTCCCATCGGCGCCGGCACGGAAGCGACGGCGGGGCTGGATGATGAGGCTTTGCTGGTTTATACCAGCGGCACCACTGGCGCGCCCAAAGGCGTTATTCTGAATCAGTACAATCTGCTGGTGGATGCTATGGGCATCAGCCAGTGGCATGCGATCACCGGCAATCAGACGACTATGTGCGTGCTGCCGATTCATCATGTCAATGGCATTGTCGTGACGCTGATCGCGCCGCTGTATGTCGGCGCGTCCGCGGTCCTCAACCGCCGCTTCACCGTTTCGCAGTTCTGGAATCGAGTCGTCAGCGATGGTGTCAATGTGGTTAGCGTTGTGCCAACCCTGCTCCAGTTTTTGATGGAATACGGTCAAGCGCAGCTGCGGGCTGGGCATACGATATTCGGCGGGGAAATCAACCGCCGCGATTTGACGCATTTTCGGCATTTTATCTGCGGCGCCGGCACCCTTTCGGTCGCGCTGGCGCGGGATTTTGAGGAGATGTTCGGCTTTACTGTTTTGCATGGCTATGGTTTGAGCGAAACCACTTGCTATTCGTGTTTTCTGCCCATTCATCTGTCGTGGGAGACTCATCAAAAGTGGATGCAGGATTATGGCTATCCCAGCATCGGCTGTCCGATTGAGCCGAACGAGATGGCGATTTTTTCGGCTGATGGCAGCGGCAGGCGGCTGGGCGAAGGCGAGCGCGGCGAGATTTGCATTCGCGGGCATAATGTGATGCAAGGCTATTTCAAACGGCCCGATGCCAACGCCGAGACTTTCAAGTTTCAGTGGTTTCGCAGCGGCGACGAGGGCTTTTATCGGCGCGATGAATCGGGGCGGTCTTTCTTCTTTATCACTGGGCGCATCAAGGAATTGATCAATCGCGGCGGCGTCAAATTCAGCCCCTTTGACATCGAAGAGGTTTTGCTGGCCATAGCGGGCGTCAAGGTTGGCCTGGCGGTTGGATTCCGAAATGATTATTATGGCGAAGAGGTCGGCGCGTACATTGTTTTGCAGGATGGCGCCGACCTGGATGCGGAACGCATTCTGGCGGAATGCCGTGACAAAATGCCCTTTGAAAAATCACCAAAGGCGGTCGTGTTTGGCGCCGATATTCCGGTGACATCCACTGGCAAGTATCAGCGGCTTAAATTGCAGGCTTTGTTTGCGGAATGGGAGCATACGCAGTTCAAAGCATAAGCCGCCGTCGGATTTCCCCAAGCAGCAGCAGGCTGACAAGGCCGTTCAGCACGACAAGGACGGTGCTGCCTTCATGCCCGAATACACCCAGCGGCAGCGGCAAATTCACCACAAACACGCCGGCGACCAGCGCAGCGATGACCGCCAGCGAGAAGATGATATTTTGCCAGACGACCTGCTTGGCCCGCTGGCTAAGCTGAATCGCATCGGTCAGACGCTCGATGCGGTCGGCCATCAGCACAACATCGGCTGTTTCCAGCGCCACGTCGGCGCCGGCGGCACCCATCGCAATGCCTACTTGCGCGACTGCCAGCGCCGGCGCGTCATTGACGCCATCGCCCACCATCGCCACCGCGCCATAGGCCTGCTGAAGCTCGCGCAGGGCATCGACCTTGTCGCCGGGCAGCAGTTCAGCATAAACGCGGTCGATGCCGATCTGTTTGGCAATCGAATCGGCCACTTGTCGGCTGTCGCCGGTCAGCATGGCGACGGCGATGCCGCGGCCTTTGAGCGCCTTGACTGTCATGGCGGCTTCGGCGCGCACTTTATCAGCCGCGGCAATCAGCCCAAGCCAATCGCGGCCGCGGAGGACGCCGACGACGGTTTTGCCTTCCTGCTCCAGCCGCACTTGTTCAGCTGCCAAGAATTCGGGCATGACGGCGCTGCTTTGGAGCCGCGAAACGCGGCCGACCCGAACGTCCTGCCCATGGAGCCGCGCGCTGACTCCCTGCCCGGGGAAAGCCATAAAATCGTCGGGAGATGAATAGCTGATGGATGACTGCCGCGCGTAATCGACGATGGCTTTGGCCAGCGGATGCTCCGAGCGGGCTTCGGCTGATGCCGCGGTTCGGATCAAGTCGGTTTCCGCGACATGGCTGTGGGGGATGACGTCGGTTACATGAGGATGACCGACGGTTAGGGTGCCGGTTTTGTCAAAGGCAATCGCGCTGATGTCCGCCAGCTGCTCCAGCCAGGCGCCGCCCTTGAACAGCACGCCGCTTCGGGCGGCGGCGGCGATGGCCGAGATGAACGCCGAAGGGACGCTGATGACCAGGGCGCAGGGCGATGCGACCGTCATCAATACCATTGCGCGGTAAAAGTTGCTTTGGAAGTCGCTCAAGCCAAGCAGGGGCGGCAAAACGATGAACAGCGATACGCTGATGAGGATCAGCTTGGCATACCCTTGTTCAAACCGCTCTAGGAATCGTTCGGTTGGCGCTTTGCTGTCCTGCGCCTCTTCGACCATTTTGATAATCCGCGCCAGCGTGGTCTGCTCGGCGGCGCGGGCGGCCGTGATGTCGAGGATGCCCTGTTTGTTGAGCGTGCCGGCAAACACAGCATCGCCGACTGATTTGTCAACCGGCATGGATTCGCCGGTGATGGGGCTTTCGTCGATGGAGGAACTGCCGGCGATGACGGCGCCGTCGACTGGAATTCGTTCGCCGGGTTCAATCAGGACGGTATCGCCGATCTTGATGTCACTGATTTTGAGCGTCAGGACTTGGCTGCCGCGCTTGACCTTCGCCTCTTCGGGATAGAGGGTGAACAGCTTTTGTATCGCCTTGCGGCTGCGCCCGATGGCGTAATTTTGCAAGACGTTGCTTAGGGAAAACAGGAACAGCAGCACAGCCCCCTCGCGCCACTGTCCGATGATGGCGGCGCCCAATGCCGCCAAGACCATCAGCAGGTCAACATCTATTTCGCCTTCGCGCAGGCTTTCTATCGCCGATTTGACGCCATAGAAACCGCCGGCGGTGTACGCGGTGATATTCAAAGCAAGCAGCGCATAGGCCGGCATCCCGGCGCGCTCGCCAAGCCAACTCAACAAGATCGCCGCCAGCGTGACGGCGACCAGCTTTGGCGCCAGCCAATTCTCTGACCATTTGAATATCTGATAAGGCGGATGCAGCACAGCCATTGTGTCACTTCGGTTCATTATTATTTATCAAAACGAGCAACTTTACTTTAACACAGGTTAATTCAAAATGCAACACAATTATAAAAATAGATTGCGATTGGGTAAAAATGTCTTGGGGATGCTTGAACGCAGGCCAATAAAAAAGGGCATGTCATCTCAACATGCCCCTTGGATTAGCCGCGTATGTGGTCGGCGTTTATGCGGTTTCTTCGATCCAGATGCCCTTGTCCTTGATTTCGCGGCGCAGTGATTTGATCAGGCTGAAATAGACGGCGCCGCCGAGGATGGCGATGGCGAACGCTGTCCAAGTAAAGGCGACGACTGCTGGCGACAGGTTCGGCATGACCTCTTCGGCAAAGGCGGCGGCTGGGTTGGTGATGGTGTCTCCAGACCTGGCCGGCGAGTTCAGCAGATAGTTCAGGTCAAGCAGAACATGCAATGCGATCATCATCGACAAGGCATTCATCACAATCTGAAGGACCGACCGCCGCGATTTTAGCTGGTTGATGTCGCCGCGCCCTTTCCAGCCGGCCAGGGCCAAGACAATCCCCAACGCGATGCAGATGATGATGGGCGTCCAGTCGCCGGTTTCGCTGGGGCGGATGAACATGGCGATGAAGGCGACCGTGAACAGCCCGGTAATAACCGCCATGCCGCGCGCCAGCTGCGGCGCCCGATTGACCAGAAAGAACATGACGGCGCCCAGCGCAGCCGAGCCGAGATAGCCGGCGGGGAAGATCAGCGCTTCTGAACCGCCGCGGTATTCAATGAGGTATGCGCCGACGGGCGAGAGGGTGAAACTGTCGACGGCGCCGCCGGTCATTTGTATCGCCAGCGCCGACATCCCGCCGTGAATGTTGTTGATAAACATACGGAAGGGATAAACCACGGCGGCGAAGGCGGGGTTGTTCCACAAGACGAATACGCCGGCGAATGCAAGCAGCGCCGTTGCCAGCGAAACTTGCAGGATTTGCCGCCGAACTTTGCGTTCCAAGAATTTTCTAAACACAGCTGACCTCCAAACATTAACTTACATGATTCAACTTATCGAAACGGGATGCTTACGCCGGTTTGCCCTTGACGGACTCGCTGATTTCCTGCCCGATTGGTTTGATTAAGCCCAAATAGACGGCGACTGCCAGCATAATGACCGCGGCCACGGCCCAAATAAAGGCGACGACTGATGCCGAGAACAGCGGCGTGAACTGCTGGGCAAAGGCGGCGGCGTCGTTCAGGATGTCGCCGCGGGCGGCGTCGGCGTTGCCAACCAGCGTCCACAGGTCAAGCACAGCGTTCAAGGCGGTCATGATCGCCAGCGTGTTCAGGATAAATTGATTGACGAGCCGCGGCGCATTCCAGCCCATGACGATCATGACAAGCCCAAAGCCAATGCCGATAGAGAAGGCGGTCATCGAGCCGTCGATTTGGTCAGGGCGGGCATACAGCGCCGTGAACAGGATCAGGAAGACGCCAATCAAGGTCGCGGTGGCGCGTACCCGGTTTGGCGCGCGGTTGCTTAGGAAGAATAAAAGCGAGCCGAACAGCGCCGCGCCCAGATAGCCGGCCGGCAAAATCAAGGCGCGCGCCCCGCCGGCGGTGACGGCGTACCCAGAGCCATTGGGCAGTACAGTGAAGCCCTGGACTTGTCCGCCGGTGATGAGGGCGGCGAGGGCATGGCTGGCTTCGTGGATGTAGGTGACGAACAGGCGCAGGGGATAGACCAGCATTTCCAGCTCGCGGGTGTTCAGGATGAACACAGCGATAAACGCCAGCAGGGAAATCAGCAGGGTTTTGCGGCGGACGTCGAAGCCTCTGCTGTCGCTGGTCGATGCGATGCCGACGCTGTTGCGCCAGATGAAAAAGGCGGCGATGATGGCCGGCGGCAGGCCGCTGACAAGGAAAAACAGCAGCGGCAAGCCCTCATCGGTGTTGATGCCCAGATTGGAAACCTGCGCTTCAAGCTGTTGATATACATTCTGAAACTGACTGCTGTTCTGCGCGGCTTCCAGGGCGCCCGCAAAGCCGAAGGCCATCCAGCCGATGCACAGCAGCAGTAATATGCCCCAAAAAATCCGTAACTGCTTTTCCAAGAAACACCTCTCCAGCAACTTGAATCTGCTTTCTGTATTGTATTATACGGGAAAATGAGCGCGGTTACAGTTATTTTACATTTAATTTTGCGGCCAACCTGATCATGACCGTATACTCGGTGTTCATTGGACAAATTGGAGGGAAGACATGAGACCGCTGGACTTGAGCGATTACCGGCCGGCCGAAGATCTGGCGGCTGCCGAGACGATGCCGGCGCGCTGGTACACCGAGCCGACGTTTTTGGAATATGAGGCCGAAAAGATCTTTTACAAGACTTGGCAGCCGGTCGGACGGCTTGAAGATGTGATGAGAATCGGCGATTTCTTTGCCTGTGAACTGCTTGACCAGCCCTTGGTTGTTGTCCGCAGCCGGGACAATGAACTGCGCGCGTTTTACAATGTTTGTCCACACCGGGCGGCTGTTGTCGCTCAAGGGCGCGGGAATCGAAAGAGCTTGCAGTGCAAATATCACGGCTGGACGTATGACCTTGAGGGGCGGCTGATGCGGGCGCCGGAGTTTGAAGGCGTCAAGAACTGGGACCGGGAATCGGTTTGTTTGCAGCCGATTCAAATCGAAGCCTGGGGGCCTTGGATATTCGTCAACCTTGACCCGGCGGCCAAGCCGATGGCCGACGTCTATGGCGCGATTCACAGTGAAATCAAACAGGCTGGCTTTAACCTAGACAAGATGCGATTGGTCGAGCGCCGCGACTATCTGATTGACTGCAACTGGAAGGTCTATGTCGACAATTATCTGGAAGGGTATCATTTGCCGATTGCCCATCCGGGTTTGTTTCGGGAGCTTGATTATGACCAGTACCGCGTCGACACCTTTCGCTATTATTCCAAACAGCACGCCCCCATCCGCGAGGTGGATGCCGGCGAAGTCCGCGACCGCCGTTATGTCCGCAGCGGCGAGGGCGAGGCGGATGCCTTGTATTATTGGATTTTCCCCAATGTGATGCTGAATGTTTATTTGGATAATACCTCAATCAACATCATCATCCCGGTCGGGCATGACAAAACGCTGACGGTTTTTGAATGGTATTTCGAGTCGCCGGGGACTGGCGAAGGCTGGGAAAGCATGCAGCAGATTATTGCGTTCAGCGACGAAATTCAGCTTGAAGATATTGAACTTTGCGAATGGGTTCAGCGCGGCCTGAAGTCCAAAGCCTATGACCGCGGCCGTTTTTCGGCGCGCCGCGAAAACGGCGTGCATCATTTTCAGTCATTGGTGCATGAGTTCCTGAACCAGGATTAGGCCTTGTCGGCTGGTGGATGCGGCTTGATTTTGAAAGCGGCGGCCGGCGCGATTCCCAACGCGAGCAGCCCAAGCACGCCCCAGACGGCGTATCCAAGCACAGCGATGCCATGAAAAAGAAAGCCAAGCGATACCGCCGCTAAATGATCCATGCCAACAAGCTGCCCGGTCAGGATAACGGCCCCCTCAAAGGGCCCCAAGCCAGCGATACTCACCGGCAGCGCGATGCTAAGCGCGGTCAAGGCGATGCCCAGCGGGACGCTGTGAGCGAAATTGACCTGAATCCCAAGCGCTTGATGCAAAAAATAAAAGGAAGCCAGCGTCATCGCCCAGGCGATCCCGGTCCATATCCCCGAAAAAATCAGCAGGCGGATTTGGGTCAATGGCTGCAATCCCGCCAGCAGGTTATCCAGCATGGTCTTGAGCGGCAGTCGGCGCAGGAGCGGAAACATGGTTAGCAGGCGGTCGAGAATGCGATGCGCCAATGTCGGTGTCCGAGCCAGGATGAGCAGCGCGGCGAAACCCATCAGCGCGAGCAGGCCAAAAAGAGAGGCTGACCGTGTAATTTCCGGCGGCGCATCGGGCAGCTGACTGACGACGCTGGCGATCATCAGGACCACCACCAGCGTATCAGCCAGCCGTTCGATGACGATGCTGGCGGCGGCTGTGACGATGGGGACGCCGCCGCGCCGCGCAAGCAGGCTGCGGGCAACCTCGCCCATGCGTAAGGGAAGCTGATTGCCAAGAAACATCACATTGACGATATGGGCTGTCTGAATGAGCGGCAGACGCCAGCCCAATAATCCCCACCAGCGGACGCCGCGGGTGAACAGGGACAGGGTGACAAACACAAAGGCAATCAGCAGTTGGCCTGGATCGGCTTGTTGGATGCTGTTCATCACATCGGCGACTGGCGCCGCGCGCAGTATCAGAAACAATGAGCCGGCGCTGATGATGATGCTGGCGGCAGTCATTGCCAGACGTCTGGAGGTCATGGCGCCGCGCCGTCCGATTCGGCGGCGGTTGGTGTTGGAATAATGAGCGTGCCGATGGTCGGCGCGACTGTTGGGCGCAGGTCGGCGCTGTCGTCAATGTCTGGGCTGGTGTCATTTGTCGGGGCAGCATCGCTGGCGGCGGTCGATTCGACCAGGATGATTGGCTCGCCGCCGATGGCGGTCGTTCGGTCGGGCTCGAGGCCGGGGTAGCTGAAATCTGTCGCCGGCTTGAGATTGAAAGTGTACTTTCCGCCGGTCGCCGGCAGGATCGTCATGGTGCCATTCAGCGAATAAACAGCTGCTTCGGCTCCCTTTGCCGCCAGGGCATAGCTTAGCGGCTCGAAGGTGTTGTTCCACATAACGACAATGCGGTCATTATTGCCGCGCTGGAAGGAGATGGCGGTGACCGGATCGTTCAGCCCCAGGTGGCTTGAGCTTGTGAAGGGATGGCGGCCAAAGACCTCTGCCAGCAGTTGGTAGGCGGCGGCGACCGGGCGCGGTGTATTGGCGAGGGGATGATGGCTGAAGCAGATGGCCTCCGCTGGATTGCGATAGAGGCCAAAGGCGTCGCCAAAGCAGATGCCATTGGCGCAGAGTTCGCCATTGTGGGGCGGAAAATCGGCGCCGGCCGGCTGATTGCCGCAGTCGTCGTATAATTGATGAAAGAAAACCTTGTCCACGTCTTTCGACCAGGCATAGGCAGCGCTCATAATCAGATAGGAAGCCTGCTGTTTGGTGGTCGCCAGACGGATGCGCTCGCTGGCGTCCGCCGCCCAGACCGGCCCAGGATAATCGTTCCAGACTGACACCCCGGTTTCGGTCACCCAAACCGGTCGTTCCAGTCCATAGGCTTTCAGTGTATCTTGGACGACTTTCGCCAGCCATCCACTGCGCCAAGGGTCATCGTAGCTGTGAATGGCGGCGGCATCGAAAAACCAGTTGTATGGGCCGCGCAGCGCGTCGTCTCTGAAATGCGCGAGGACTTGTGACAGGAAGGTATCATTGGTGGCGTACAGCAGCCCGCCAAACAAGACGGTCGCTTGGGGGTCGAGTGTTTTGATGATGATGGCGGCCGTTTTGAGCAGACGGGCATAGGCGCGGCTGCCGCCCGGCCAGAAATGCGGGACGTCCGGCTCATTCCAGATCTCCCAAACGCGGATGCCGCCTTCAGCGTCAAAGCCGCGCTGCTGCGCCAGGGTGCCGCCCGGCTTGTAACGCGATACTGTCCGATGAACAAACTGCGCCCAAGGGTTGTCGGGGTTAATCGCTTTTCCGGCGGCGGCCTGGTCAGTTCCATCGGCGAAGATGGGTTCAAACAGATTCAGGATGCTGCCGCCGTCCTGCCAAAAAGAGGGGCGTCCCTGCAAAATGGCGTTGATCTTGAGACGATTGTCGAGGTCGGTTTCGACCAGGCGGTCATAGGCTGACCAATCCCAGGCGCCGGGGGCGGCTTCTATTCGGTCCCAATACAGCGGCCAGCGGTTCCAGCCAGCGCCCAGAATGAGCGCGTTGCGATAGCGTGCCGGGCTGTTGTCGCTGTCGATTGAACTGATGAATGCAATGCCGAGTCGGTCGGCGCGAATCAGGTCGTCGGGTTCAAGCAGGGTCCCCGGCGGCGATGTTGGCACCGGCGGCACCTGGGCATTCAGCGGTGTCATGCCGCCCAAGATGATCCAGGCCAGAATCATCACACAGCAGCTTTTCATGCAGCGCAAGAGGTCTATAATCATTCGCCTATTATAATCATCCTCGTTTGAATCAACAGTATCAATGAACGTTCAAATACCGCATAGACGCGAATTGACGCGCATCCTGATAAAAGCTATACTCAAAGCATGCAATCAACAGACGGAAAAGGAAAGCTGATGGCGGCAGTATCCGATGAACTTATGAAAATTCTGCGCTGCCCGGTGGCGGTGCATGACAAGGACAAAGGCGATGACCCCGGGCGGCTGCGTTTGGTCAAGGACAGCTGGCTGGTGTGCGACGACAGCGGCTATAAATATCCCATCCGCGACGGTATTCCAGTGATGCTGGTGGATGAGGGCGAGAAGTGGAAAGACACCGCCGAAGCTGATCTGCCGATTCCGCCGCCGCCTGAATAAGGGGCTGGTTTTTCAGGCGGGACTTTGGCATGAGCGCAGAACGGTCCCGGCGCCGTGGATAGAGAATGACTCAATGCAGGCTGGAATCAGCGCGGTTTGTCCCTTGTCCAGGATGATGGCCTCATGCCCCTTTGCTTGAATCCGCAGCTGCCCGTCGATGCAGGTCAGCGATTGGAAACGGCCCTCTGTTGATATGTTCATCAGCGCCGCTTTCAGCCGATGGCGCCAGGCGCGGAAATAATCACCGTCGACGATGAGACCGTCGGCGGGGCGGGTGACGGTCGGCAGTGAGTCCAGGTTGGACACCTGCAAGCCCTTCTTGATATGCAGCTGGCGCGGCTTGCCATCCAAACCGACGCGCTCCCAGTCATACAGGCGGTAAGTGATGTCGCTGGATTGCTGAATCTCATAAATCAGCAGCCCCGGGCCGAGCGCGTGGACTGTATTGGCGGGGATATAAAGCACATCGCCAGCTTTGACGTTCGCATAAACCAGATGGTTTTCCAGTTGATTGCGGCCGATTGCCGCGGTCATCGCCGCGCGCGACGTTCCTGGCTGGATCCCAATGACCAGCTGCGCGCCGACGTCGGCCGAAAGGATAACCCATGCTTCGGTTTTGCCGCGCGGCGCGCCTTCGAGTTCGCCGGCCTGGCGGTCGTTGGGATGGACTTGAATCGACAGCCAGGCGGCGGCGTCAATCATCTTGGCCAGCAGTGGAAAGCTGTCAGCCGGGCTGCCGGTTAATGCCGTTCCATAAGCCGACAGCAGTTCGCCCAGCGCAAGTCCCTGGAGCGGGCCATTGACGACGACAGATGTATCGTGCATCTCCCATGATTCGCCATAAGGCGCGGCGGTGGGCAGCTTCTTGTTCATTTCCACAGCCAGCCGCCGGCCGCCCCAGACTTTGACATGCAGACTCGGCGCCAGTTTAAGCGGGTACAAGTCGATTTTTCGCATTGAAAGTCTCCTTGCCGATTATTATTCAGCGCAGCAATAGGCATAGTTTATCCTATGACATCGCTCGCGTATGCTATAATAGCGTAGCGCCGTTTTGATTATTTATTATTGACCAGCATCTGACGCAGCAGGTTTTCGCTATGATTGACCAACCTACATTACAGGATTACCTGGATGACATGCACGCTTTCGGGATTCCGAGTCTGTTTCAACTAAATCTAAGCGCGCGCGAACGCGCCGCTGGGATTCGCAAAGCCAGACAGGAGCTAGGCCGGCTTCGGACCGAGTTGGTGCATCACCGCGGGACCCTGAACGAGAGTCAGCAGGCTTTATCGGCTGATGAGCGCAAGCGCATATCGGCGCCGTTTAATCTCCTGCTTCTTTTGCATGAGCAGCTGGCTGATGAGGTCAATGCGCTGGAACAGAGCCTAAGCAGCGGCAAGACGCTGCCGCCGGGTTTGGAGTTTGGGCGGCATATCTTTGGCGATGAGCAGTCGGGCGAATGGTTTGTCGGCAGCCAGGAGCAGTTTAATGACTGGCAGAACATCCAGCAGTTCAAGCAGCGGCTTGATGCCCTGAAAGAGAAAGGGCGGCCGCTGCGCCGGAAGCTGGGCGAGATTCGCGCAGAGCTTGAGACGCTGGGGAAAGCGCGTCAAAAGATACAGCGGCGGCTGGACAAACGGCATAAACGCAGCTTTGTTTTGCGGCGCATCCTGCTGCTGATTGCGCTTGCAATCGCCAGCGGCGCCGTCGGCTATTATTATTTCAACACGCTAAGGGATTTCAGCACGGCGGCGCTGGGGCTGGCGGCCGTCTGCGTGCTGCTGATGCCCATCGTCATCCTCAACTGGAAGACGCCCCGAACGCGGCTCGCCGCCAAGCGCCGCCGACTGGAAACCAAGATGCGGAGCCTGCAAGATGAGGGCAATCAGTTAAAGCAGCGCTATCAGCCGCTTGAATTGCAGATTAAAGCGCTGGAGGTGCATTATACGCGCATGAGGGATACTTGGGAGGAAGCCCGGCTGATCAAGCAGCGTCTTGATGCTTT
Organism: Phototrophicaceae bacterium; assembly: GCA_965243515.1. Taxonomy (GTDB): domain Bacteria; phylum Chloroflexota; class Anaerolineae; order Aggregatilineales; family Phototrophicaceae; genus UBA6055. The sequence goes on from OZ251572.1 coordinate 951,595, forward strand.
TATTGAAGAAGGTCAGCCATTGCGCGAGCAGCTGAATCGCATTCGGACTGAACTGGATGAACTGAAGCCGAAGCGGGAGAAATTGCAGCGCAGGCTGAACAAACGTCAAAAGCGCGGGGCTTTCGCAACCCGCATGATCTTTTACAGCATGCTGACGCTGATGAGCGGCGGCGTCGGTTTTTATCTGGATTATATGATGAGAAGGGATGTCGCCGCGGTGAGTTATGGCTTGGCGGCCTTCTTTATTTTGCTGATTCCGCTGGCGTATATCGACCGCGAAAGGCGCAATATGAAGCTGGAATCGGCGCTGCGACAGATGGAAACCCGGATGCGGCGGCTGCAAAATGACGGCAAGCAGATTATGAAACGGTATCATCCGATTGAACTGCAAATCAAAACCTTGATCGCACAGTACAAGCGGCTGCGGGCCGGGTTGAAAACCAGCGTGCAGACTCCTTATGTCGCCTAGCGGTTTTTTGCTGTTTAGGCGGGGTCGATGCGATACAGCCGCCCGCCATAATCAACGATGTAAAGCTCGCCCTGCTCATCTTCGCCAAAGCTGCTGATCTGCAATGTGGTATCCAAAAATTCGGCGGTATGCCATTGCAGCTGACTGTCGCGCCAGGAGGCCCAGACGCGCCCAGAACAATAATCGCCAAAGAGATAGGCGGCCTCCAGAGCGGGGACGGCGGCGCCGCGGTAGACGTAACCGCCGGTGACTGAACAGCCGAGCGCGCGGCTGTATTCGGCAAAGGGCGGGATGTGGTTTTCGGCGCGGCCGCCAGCGAAAAGATGACTGCCTTCCCAGACGTTCCAGCCATAGTTTTCGCCGCCGCGGCTGTCCGCCGGCTGGAAGCTCACCTCTTCCCACTGGTTTTGGCCGACGTCGGCTAGGTATAAATCGCCGGTGCGGCGGTCAAAGCTGAAACGCCAGACATTTCGCAGGCCATAAGCCCAGATTTCGTCAAGCCCGCCGGCATCGCCGACAAAGGGGTTGTCGGCGGGAATGGCATAAGGGAACGCGCCATCGACGTCAATCCGCAGAAGCGATCCCAGCAGGATGAGCGTATTCTGTCCGGCGCCGAGAGGGTCGTTGGCGCGGCCGCCGTCGCCTAATGTGATATAGAGATAGCCATCGGGCCCAAAGGCGATGTGGCCGCCGTTGTGGTTGTTATAGGGCTGGGCAATGCGAAAGATGATTTGACCGCCGCTGGCGTCGGCAAGATTCGGATTGTCCGAGACCCGATAGCGGGATACGACTGTGTCGCCGGCGCGGTCGGTATAGTTGATGTAAAACTGTCCGTTGGTTTGATAATCCGGGTGAAAAGCCAGCCCCAGCAATCCCTGTTCGCTGTACTGCCATGTGAGCGCCGCTGGCGTGATAAGGCTGGAGACATCAAGGAAGGGTTGCGCCTGCTGTACGCCGTTTTCGATGATCCAAATCTTGCCGACCTGTTCGACGACGAAGAGTCGATTGGAGCCATCGCCGGCGTGGGTGAGGTACAAGGGACGCGTCAGGCCGCTGGCGATTTCGGTTAATCGGATTTGTTCGGCAGCGGGCGCGGTTTCGCGGGTTATTATGGGCGGCGCTTCCTGTTCCTGGGCGGCGGCGATGCCAAGCGACAGGGTGAAAATCAGCAAAAAGATCCAGTAGGTTTTCATTGTTTTTCCTTTGTCTTTCATCTGTATTTCATCGCAAGGCATTGGGCCCTAGCGTTTGCGCGGTCGGTTTCTGCCCAAGCGGGTCAGGATGGCCTGGTTTTTGGCGCGTTCGGGGGCGTCAATGCGTTCGTCGCCCTGGATTTGCCGCAGACAGCGGACCAGATGGGCTTCAATGACGTACTGGCTGCGCGTGCGCGATTTCAGCCAGCTTTCGCCCCAAATCTCGGCGGCGACGCTGATGCAGTGGAGGGACTGTTCGGACAGGCGGCGCTCAAGCTGGGCTGGGAGCAGTTCGTCAATGAGATGCCAGCGCATGTCCTGCCATTTGCCGGCGGCGATGATGGCGCCGGCGAAGAGGATGACATTGCGCCAGCGGGCATAATCATGGCAGAGCAGGGCGACGATATTGGCGGGGAACGTCCAGCCTTCGCCGCCGCGCGCTTTCAGCCCGGGCGGCATCGGGCATTCGTCATAGAACTCAAGCAGGGCGCAGGCGGCCAGATATTCCTGGATGGTGAGATGCGGGAAGCGGTAAAGGCCGGGCGCGTCGGCGACCAGAATTCCGTTGCGCGTCGCCAGATACTCCAGTACGTCTTCAATGGCGGCGCCTAGGCCTTCGCCTTGAGTCTGCTGTTGGATCAGTTTGTCCAGCAGTCGGGCGCGGCTGATGATGGTTGGGTAACGCTGGAAACTCTGCTGTTCCGAATGCAGTTCAAAGGCGATGAGCTTGAGGGCGGCGCGCATGCGGTCGAGGTTGATGCCGGCGAGTTTTTCATGCAGCTGGTCGGCGGGCGACGGGATATTCCAGCGGTCGAGCAGTTCGACGGTCTGTTCATAGAGTTCGGCGCGCTTGTTGGGCAGCTGTTTGTAGTCTTCGTGGATCAAGGTAAGCAGGGCCAGCATAAGCGGATGCCGCGCCAGCGGCCACAATGACCGATTGTCGCGGATGGTTTTGTTGAGGTTGGCGGCCATCAAGGCGGCCTGTTTCATCGCGGCGACGCTGCCGCCCAATACGCTCGGACGCGTTTTGGCGACGTTGACGTACCAGCGCTCAATATATGATTTGACTTGATTCCAGGTGAATGGCGCCAGTTCGGCTGATGCGAAGCGGTCTGAAAGCCGCCAGCGCGAATCATGGCGATAGGCATAGGTGCGGCTGGTGACGATCAGGCGGCAGTTTGGAAAACGGTCGGCCCATTTTTCGATCACCCGCTGCAAGATGATGCGGTCTTTTGCCTGATAGACTTCATCAAGGCCATCAAGCACCAGCAGGCTGCCGTGCGTTGGAACGTCGGTCTGCGTCAAATATGACTCAAGGTGCTTGGCAAGATTGCCGGTGATCTGCTTGATGTAATTCAGCAGGTTTTCTGATGAACTGGCGGCGAGGGACTGTGGAAACAGGTCGCGGGTGTTGCAGAAGTCTCTCAAGCTGACGTAGATAGGCAGGATGGGCCCATGAATCCATGACGCGCCGAGCATATCCAGTCCCTTGACCTTGTCCTGCCGTTCGGCGCGCGGATCGCAGGCATAGGCAAGCGCGGTGATGATAAAGCGGCACAGGGAGCTTTTGCCGGCGCCGGCGGCGGCGGTGATGACGATGCGCGGATGAGCCGAAACGACTTCAAAGACGGATTCGCGCACGTAGCCCATGTCTTTTTCGATGGCTTGATAGCGGCGGGCGTTTAGCTCTTCGATGCCGACTGAATGAAAGGAGCGCTGGTCGCTCCAGATATCGACGGGTATGTACAGCCGATGCAGCATGGCTGGGGTATGGTGCTGCGAGGCTGGGTGAATGGTCGTTGTCGGGATGTTCCATTCTGTTCGCAGCGCGGCTAGATAGGCCTTCAGGGCGGCTTTGCTGCCGGTGTAATGTTCGGCGACGATATTGACATCCTGCCCGGCGAAAATAACATGGCCGCCGGCCGAGATCATGCCGGCCTGCACGCGCACTGCCGAAGGATAATCGCGGCTGTCGCGCATGGTTTCCAGCAGGTTGCGGGCGAATTGGATCGCGGTTTTGCCCTGACTGGCGGAGCCATCGAGTCCGCCGGCGGCGACGATGAGCCAATCCAGGCCGATTTGCTCGTCGCGGTTCAGCTTTTTGGGCAGGAGTTCTTTGCCCGCCAGGTCTTCGGCTGTTCGCGAATAATTTCGGTCTTTATAGATGCTGGTCAGTCGTTTGCTAAGGGCATTGCAGTATCGGAACTGCCGCAGCAGCTTTCGCAGGATCGTCAGCTTGGTTGATGGGCTGGGCATCACTGGGCTGAACACCATCATCACGAGTTTTTGGTAGGGCGATTCCAGCGAGGAATTGTCGGCCTGCGCTTTCAGGTCGGCCCAATTTGTCTGAACGTATTTGCGCCATGCCTCTGCCGAGGCGGCTGGCCCGGCGGCGATTGTTATGGCCGATGCGCGCGGTTTCTGCTGAACAGCTTGAGTCATGAGGCCGTCTCTTTATCGGTTGGCTGTCGCGGCGGTTATATTTTCTTGGCGGGCGTATGCCGCTTGACGGCTTGATGGAAGTTGACGGCGACTTCGCCAAAGCTGGCCAGGATGGCGCCAACAAGCGGCTGGTCAAACAGGGTCAGCGCGGCGGCGGTCAAAGCTGGTGAAAAACGCAGCAGCGACTTGGCCGCTCGCATCAACAGACGGGGATTGGGCTTTTTCGCAGTGGTTAGCTGCTGCTCGACCGTCTTGAAATCGTGCATGGCGGCTTCGCGCGTGTTGCGGTCGAGGTTTTCGCTTTTGATGGTTTCCTCGACTTTGCGGATACATTCCATCATCATGTCAAGCTCTTGCGGCGTTGTTTCGACGCCGCCGACGGTGACGGTTTGGGTGGTGTGCTGGGCGACGTCGCCGCCGGTCTGGACATTGACCTGGCCATCGCGCCCGGCAAACACGACATGCCCGGTCACCGACAGATGATCGATTTCGATATGGATGTTGTTGGGTTTATCGGTCAAGGCGCCGTTTGGGCTGTGTTCGGTTAGAGTCATGGCTGTTTCTCCCTTCACGCGTTCCTGTATCCAATTCTATGTCAGGCCAACCAGTCGGATGCCGATGGATGAATAGCGCACGCGCGGGTCAAGATAATAGCGAAAAGAAGTTTGCACGCGGTCGCAGGTGCTGACGAAACTGCCGCCGGCGACGGCGCGGCGGAAATCGCGGCCGTCGTCGCTGGCGGCGGTGTTCATTGTCCATTCCCAGATATTACCAGCCATATCATAAACGCCGTAAGGGCTGACTCCTTTGGCGTATCGATTCACTGGAGTGGTCATCTTGAGGCCGCTTTCGCGGGTGTTGCAATGCTCCTCGCGGTAGTCGTCGCCCCAGGGAAAATAGCGGTCATCATCGCCTTTGGCGGCGCGCTGCCATTGGGCGACCGTCGGCAGGGTGATTTTCATCTGCAAGCGGCCGCTAAGCCAGTTGGCAAAGGCCATGGCTTCGTACCAGTTGACATTTTCGCGCGGGCGCTCATCGCCGGCGAAGCGCGGTTTGCCGACTCCCTTGCCCAGTTTGAACCAGCGCATGGCATGCTCCGAAAAGCTCCACCAGCGCGGATTCTTGTAGCCGTCTTCGGCTTTGGCAAAGCTATCGAATTGGGCGTTGGTCACAGGAAACATGCTCATGACAAAATTGTCGACCTGTACTGTAATCTCGCCAAAATCTTCATCAGCGCCTTCGATGCTGGATATGGTGACGCTGCCATAAGGGATGTCGCACCATTGCAGCATCGGCAGGGTTTCCTGCGCCATGAGGTCCTTGGCGGTCTTTCGTTTGCCATTGGGATTGCGGCCGCGGCGGCTTTGGGCCTGGCTGACGGCATCGGGCTTGCCGCTGGCGCCGCTGGCGATGACCGGGGAGGGCCGGCTGTTACTGTCGCTGCTGATGCGCGCGGCCTGGCTGGATTCACAGTAGCGGCGCAGGCCGCGCGGGTCATAATCGCCGAACGCTTTTGTAAATTCGGCAAATGCCTCGCAGGCAAGCTGGCGGGTGCTTTCAAAGGCGAAGAGGGCGACGATGTGCTGATACTCGCGCTGGGCCTCTCGCTGCTGGGTTCTTTCGGCTACGGCTGATTCGGCCATCCGCAGCAGTTTATCCAGCTTGACAAAGCGCGACTGATAGCCGCTTGCCTGCGCCTGTTTGAGCAGCAAAACGGCATTGTCAAAATCGCCTTTTTCCAGCGCCCGCGCGGCGCCGCTGATTAAATCAACCGGGTTCGAGAAGAGGTCTGGATGAGAAGCGGTTTTGGGTTCGGGTTCGGGCGGGTTTGGCGGCGCGGCGGCCTTTTGACGCTCGACCAGCAGGATCGAATTCAACAGCTGTGAGACGTTTTCTACTGTTAGGCTGTCGGTCAAATCGACGTACTGCAAGTCTTTCATCTCGTCGGGCAGGACGGCGCTGCGGTCGAGGAGGACGGGGATGACGTCGCGGTTCAGCTGAAGAGCGATTTTCAGTTCTTGGCGGCAGTACAGCGATGCCACCGAGTCGGGCGAAAGCAGGTAGATGAAAATATCGCACCAATCAAGGCGGCGCAGGATTTCTTTCCACCAGTCTTGCCCGGCATAGAGACGCTGGTCGTACCATACATCGTGCGCGTGGAGGGTCTCGATGATGCGGACGCAGTAAGGCTTGTCTACTCTGGCGTAACTGACGAAAATCCTCATGAGTCGTTCCGCTTCTCGGCTTTGCGGATATTTTCGAGCAGCGCGCCGCTTTCTGGCGTGTTGATGCGCCGCAAGGCCAGTATAGCAAAATCCTGGATGGAATTTTCTTCCCACAATGGCTTGCCGCGGTCGGCGGCCATCCGCGCCAGGACGGGGATGTCGCTGGCGTCCATAGTCGGCGCCAGTGTTTTCATGGCATACCAGCGCACATGGATATAGCGGTCTGTCAGGGCATAGTCCAGGTATTGGCGCGACTCGCTTGGGCTAATCTGGTGGATTGACTGAATCGCGGCGAGGCGGACAAAATAATCGGGATCGCTCTTTAATGTTTGCCCAAGCGCGGGGATGGCGGCGGGGTTTTGCAAGGCGCCTAGGGCTTCGGCGGCGGCCTCGCGGACAGCTTTGCGCCGACTTTGCAGCAGGCGGGCGATGTCGGCGGCGCTTTCTTTGGCATCGAGTTCAACCAGCGAGCGGATGACGGCGGCCTGCACGATCCAGCTAGGGTCATGGAGGCAGCTTCTTAGGCTGGGCACTGCATCTGGATGCTTCAGCCAGGCAAGGGCTTCGGCGACGGCCCAGCGGACGTGCCAGCTTTTGTCGCTCAAGGCCGCGCACAGCAGGCGGATGATGGCCGGATTATCGGCGCCGCGCAGGTGCTTGGCGAACTTGCGTAAGAACTGCGCCGCTTTTTGCGTTTTGCCCCAACTGTCATGGCGCAAAAGTTCTAGGGTGCGGCGCAGCTTCTCTTCGTCGGTGAATGCGCGGCCGCTTTTTTCGGGCGCGGCGTCTGGGGGATCATCGTCAAGGGCGTTATCGTTATCGTCCGCCGCGGCTTGGCGGCTGTCCTCATGCGGCTGTTCCAGGGATTCGGCAGGGATGTCATCGGCTGGCGGCGCTGGCGCGGAATCGGCGGTGGAATCCTCGGCGGCTGTTTGCGCGGCGGGTGTTTCGCGGCGGGCAGTGGTTTCGGGCGGGTTTTGGATGACCTGGGCAATATCGGCGAGAAGCTGCTGAAAGCCGTCGCGGTCGGGCAGATGACTGATGCCGGCGGCGATCCGTTCTCGCAGCTGGTCGGCATCATCTTTGGCGGCGATGGCATCGGTGAGAAGCGGCGGCAATTCGACGAACTGCGAGGCAATCAGCGCCAGCCCAATCGCAATGTCGACCTCATCATCGTTCGCCATGATTTCGGCCATGCGGGGGTGGAGCGTGATATGCCCTTCGCGCGCCATTGACAAAAGCCGTCCAGAGACATGATGCCGCCGCTGATTCAGCGCCATGGCGACCTGCGCGGTATGCGCTGGATGGTCTTGCAGCCATTGCAATAAGCCGATAAATACCGCCGAGTCGGTGTACTGCATTAAGGCGCGGATGATCTCGTCGGGGCTGGTCGGGCTGTTTCGCAGGCAATCAAGCAGGAAAACGGCGGCGGCGGGATAGTGGATCTCACCAAGCATCCAGATAGCGTTTGACCGAATGGGATCATTGGGCTGGCGGGACAGCTTCGCCAGATAAGCGGCCGCCAGCGGCAAGGGAACGGCAGACAGCAAATCGGCGGCGCTGGATTCGCGGTTGATGTTGGCGACGCCGTTGACGAACTCGACCGGCAAATGAATGGGCAGAGCCAGCAGTTCATGCCAAAGCCACAGCCGAATTTCATTGTCAAAACGGGGCAGCTGGCCGGCTAATGCGGCGACGGTTTTGCGCGGGTTGGGGATGCTGTGCAAGGCAGCCCGAAACGCGGCGCGCGCGGCTGGATTTTGCGCCGCTGATTCAACCAGTCTCGCCGTCAGCGTCTCTTGGCAGCGGCCATAAAGATCAGGATGCCGCTGCAAACATCTGTTGGCGAGAAAAGGGTCAATGGTGGCAACGCGGTCAATGATTTGGAGTCGATTTTCTTCGGCGGCATCCACCAGAGTATGCACTGGATGATCCCACTTTTGCTGAATCCGAAGGCCGTTTGATGTAAAGCGCGGGCGCGCCAGGCATTGGTCAAGCGCGGCGTTTTCCAGATCATCGGCGGCCAGATACCATTGGAACATCTCGGACTGAAAGCGCAGGCGGCGGCCGACTTCGCTTAACAGCCCAATCTCAAGGGCGGCATCAATCACTGCGGCATCAATCACCTGTTCAGCGTCAGCGCGGGCGATAAAGCGCCAGGGTTCCTGCTGCATCATGTGCCAGGCCAATGTTTGCAGGCCGGTCAGCAGCTTGTCGGTTTCAAGCTCGGCGCTGACTGTCGGGCGGGTTTGCCGCTGTCGCTGGGACAAGAGGGCTGGCAGAGGGTTCTTATGCCAATCGCTAAGGGCCAGCCGTTTGTCGGCGGCAAGCAGTTCGATGCCAATCGACAAATAATCGACGTGATTGTTCTCGATGCGCGGCTGCTGGCTGCGGATCATCTGGCGAAAGACGCTTTGCTGTTCCAGCGTGAGAAAGCCGCTCGAAAATTTTAACGCAAGCTGCCCGGACATGGGGCTGATCTGCAGGATGGGCAGTTCAGGATCGGCGTCGGCGGCGTTTGCGGACAGCAGGATCAGGCGATGTTTGGGATTGGCGGCGATCCAGTTCGCCAGCGCCGCGGCGCGGTCTGGATAAAGCCGCGCCAGATCGTTCCAGTTATCGAGAACAAACAGGGCTTGTTTGCTTTCGAGCCAATGCTTCCAATAGGAGACCAAGCCCCACTGTGATTCGATATAGTCCTCGGCCGACTGATGCCCGTCCTCCCATTTCATCAAATCGAGCCAGACGGGCAGCGGGTCGGCGGCGGCGCGCATGGCGGCGTGGGCAAAGGCCAGCGCCAGCAGCCGGGCGAATGCGGTTTTGCCGCTGCCAACTTGGCCGCGGAGAATGAACTGCGGCTGCTGCCGCGACCATGAAAGGAGGTCTTCGACGGCTTGGGATTCTTCGGGTTTTGGATTGGAAAAATCCCAACTGTTCAGCAGGCTGGTTTGACAGGCGCGCGGGCGCATGCTTGATGAATCGCCGCCATAAAGCAATGCCCGCGAGGTCGGCATTTGGGCCAGCTGAAGCTCTAGGGTCTGGATGAAATTGCGGAGATAATCCAGGCGTTCGCCGGTCTGCTGCACCAATTCGGACTGTGGAATCCGTCCAAGCAGATTTTCGACGCTGTGGTCGTTGGGGTCAATAAACCAGCGGCGGAAGTCAATCCAGTCGTCGAACTCAAAGCCGGCGATCCTATCGGTAGAGAAATCGCGGGGGATAACGGCGGTGATGGGTATTTGCCGCTCTTGGAAGCATTCGTATTCGCGGCGGCAGTAATCGGACTGCAAATAATCGTCTGATACGATGACCAGCGCGCCGGATACTCGATTGCGCGCCTGGCGGATGCTTTCGTCCCAGTCTTCGGTTGGGCCAATCTCAAAGCGGTCCAGCCAGATGTTGCGATAGTATCGGATCAGCAGGGTCGACAGCTGGAAAGCGTATTGTATGTCGATGTTGTGATAGGAGACGAAAATCAGATGCTCGTTGAGAATAATTTTTATTGCTCCCTGAATTTGATCTCGGTACACTCATTATAACTGTCCGCTGCCGAGGTATCAAACTGACAGCGGCGGCGGAAGTCCTGTTCCTTTATGATAGGGGCGAGTCCGAAGTTATTGTAGGTGGATTATCGGCGATGCAAAATCCGTCTTTCCTGCGCGGCGCCCTGTATGGGATGACGGCGGCCGGCATCTGGGGCGGGATGTACGCGGTGTCTGATGTGGTTCTGATGGTCATCCCGCCCTTCACTCTGTTAAGCCTGCGGATCGTTTTGGGGCTGCTGGTTTTGGCGCCGATTGCGCGGCTGCATGGCTGTTCTTGGCCGGGGCGGCAAAGGGCGCGCGGCCTGCTGATGGCTGGCATGGTCGGGCTGGGATTGAGCTTGGGGGCGCAGTTTGTCGGCACTGATTTATCCAATGCGGTCAACGGCGCCCTGATTACCAGCGCATCACCGGCTTTTGTGGTTTTGTTCGCGGTGATTATCCTGCGGGAGAAACTGACCCTTTGGCGTCTGTTTGCTGTTGGGCTGGCGACGGCGGGAGCGCTGGTGATTTTGGAGCCGTCGGCGGCTGATTTTCGCTCCGAGTCGTTTGTCGGTGATGTGTTTCTGGTGATTGCGGCTGTCACGTGGGGGCTGTATTCGGTTTTGGCGCGGCGGGCGGCGGTTCAGCAAGCTCTGCATACGCTGACGGTCACTGTGATGGCTTTGCTCGGCGGGCTGCTGCTGGCGGCGCCGGCGAGTCTGATTGAACTGTCGTCGCGTCCGATTGGTGCTGTGGATGCCGGGACTGTTTTGGGCGTTTTGTATCTTGGGGTGGTCTCGACGGCGCTGGCGCTGCTGCTTTGGAACCGCGCCTTTGCGCTGGCGCCGGCGACGGTGGCTTCGCTTTTCTTTTTTGTTCAGCCATTGTCCGGCGCCTTGCTGGCTGGGCTGTTTTTGGGCCAGCCGATGACCTTACGTTTGTGGATTGGCGGCGGGCTGATTGCCATAGCGGTTCTGCTTTCGCTTTGGCGGCGGCCGGCATGAATGGGCGGCGGTTCAGGCGGTGAGCAGGTCTTGGGCTTCTTTCGCCATGCGAAGCAGTCGAAACCGCCGCACTTCGGCAAAGAAATCGGCGACGTCATTGATGTGAGGGCAATGATGATTCTGCTTCAGCCATTCGCGCTTGTGTTCATTCATCAGCAAGTTGATGTCTTGGGCGACGCCAGCCAAACCGCGCAGCGTCATGGCGCAGGTGTATCCAATCCGCGCCTGTTTGGCATCGCCGTTCCAGCCGCTTTGGCGCAGCCCTTTGACATAACCGTCAAACACAGCCGCGTCCAGCTGTTCGGCGTAGCTGTGCGAGAAACGGCCATAATACAAACCGACGGCAACTAGGGCCACCAGTTCTTCGCCAAGGGCGGCCTGCCCGGCGATTGCCCAGTCCAGCAGCACAATATCGTCTTTTCGATGCAGCAGGTTGCGTCTGAAGGCGTCAATATGGCAGAGGGTCGGCGGCAGGGCGGCCAATGCCTGGCAGTACCGCTGGCGGCTGTTCCAGATTGATATGATGTCTGCTTTGGCGTCCATAGGCAGGCCGCGCCGCGCCAGAGGATGTTCCAGCAGAATATCCAGCCGATCAAAGGTATCCGCCAGCGCGGGGATAATGGCGCAGTGCCAGCTGTGGGTCAGCCAGTTATAGTCGGGCAGCGGGCGGCCTGTCAAGAAGAAGCCATTCAAGCGGCCAAGACGGATGGCGATTTGGTGATAGTCGGGCAACGACCAGTCGGGCTTGCGGTCGGCGATATCTTCCATCCATATCCAGCAGGAATCCCCAAAATCCGCCAGTCCATAGATCGTCGGCGCGGCAAAAGTGTCCGGCGGCAGTTCATCCAGCATTCCCGAACGGTAGACTTCATATTCGCGCTTCCAGTAGTAAGGCGATGACTCGTTTTCCTGCGCGCGCTGATAAAGGATTTTCAGGATGAGAGACCAGGGCTGGCGCTTGGCGGTCTGTCCTTGGAAGCGAAAGATGGCTGTGCCGCCAATGGCGCCGCCAAACCCGCCATAGACCGGCTCGCGGGTCCATGACAGAAGCTCAACCGATGAATCGCCCGTGGACTTTCGCACTAGGGGGGTAAGCGTTTCGGTCGAGATGGTTTCCAGCCGCTTGTCCACAGGATCGCCTGAATCAGTCAATGCCGAGATAAGTTTTCTGCACAGTTTCGTTCTGGCGCAGATTGGCGGCGGTGTCACTCATGGCGACTTCGCCGCTTTGCAAGACATAGCCGCGGTCGGCGATTTGCAGCGCCATTTGCGCGTTCTGCTCGACCAGCAGGATGGTCACGCCTTCGGTTTTAATTTGTCGGATGGTGTCAAAGACGTCATCGACCAGCACTGGCGCCAGCCCCATAGACGGCTCATCCAGCAGTAGCAGGCGCGGTTTGGACATAAGCGCGCGGGCGATTGCCAGCATTTGCTGTTCGCCGCCGCTCATGGTGCCGGCGTACTGTTTTTTGCGCTCTTCCAGCCGCGGGAACAGTTCAAAGACGCGGTCAAGATCATCTTTGACGTTTTTGTCGCGCCGCGTGTAAGCGCCCATATCGAGATTTTCTTCGACTGAAAGTTTGGCGAACACGCCGCGGCCTTCTGGCACCATGGCGATTCCTTTGGACACCAGCAGGTCGGCGCGGGTATGCGAGATATCTTCGCGGTCAAAGACGACGGCGCCGTCGCGGGGCTGCATCAATCCCGAAATGGTGCGGAGGGTGGTTGTTTTGCCAGCGCCGTTGGCGCCGATGAGGGCGATGATTTCGCCGGCGTCAATTTCAAAGGAGACGCCCTTGAGCGCGTGGATATTGCCGTAATAGGTGTGGATGCTGTCGACTTCGAGCAGTGCCATATCAGGTTTCCATTTCCTGCGGTTCGCTGGGGCTGACGTCGACGCCGGCGGCCGCGCCACGGCCTAGATAAGCCTCGATGACGTCTGGGTGACGCTGAATCTCTTCGGGGAGGCCTTCGGCGATTTTACGGCCGTAGTCGAGGACGGTGATGTGTTCGGATATGCCCATGACGACGCGCATATCGTGTTCGATAAGGACGACGGTGATGTTTAGCTCGTCGCGCAGGCGGCGGATAAAGTCGGTTGTTTCGGCGGTTTCGCTGGGGTTCATGCCGGCGGTGGGTTCATCCAGCAGGATGAGTTTGGGTTTGCTGGCGAGGGCGCGTCCGATTTCCAGCCGCCGCTGGTCGCCATAGGGGAGGTTTTTGGAAAGCATATCGCCTTTGCCTTCAAGGCCGACAAAATGAAGCAGTTCGCGGCCGCGCTCTTCGCATTCCAGGTCTTCGCGGCGGGTCGAGGGCAGCCCAAGGATGGAGCCCAGCCAAGTGGATTTGAGATGCGGCTCTTCGCCTACCATGATATTTTCGATAGCGGTCATATTGTTGAAGAGCCGTATGTTTTGGAAGGTGCGGGCGATGCCGGCGCGGGTGATTTGGTCGGGGGTTTTGCCGTCGATGCGGGTGCCGTCAAAGACAAGCTCGCCGTCGTCGATCTGATAAAAGCCGGTGATGCAGTTGAAGAAGGTTGTTTTGCCGGCGCCATTGGGTCCGATGATGCTGGCGATGGCGCCGCGGGGTATGTGAAAGTCGAGGCTGTCGACGGCGACTAGGCCGCTGAAACGTTTGGTCATGCCGTTGGCGGCGAGGATATCGTTCGGCGCCGGTTTGCGTGTTTCGGGAATAGTAAAGGTCATCGTTTTCTCTCGCTAGTCGGCGGCGCTGACTTTTGCTTTGGGGCCGGTTCGCATTTCGTGCGTGATGATATGGGTTGGGATCAGGCCTTGCGGTCGGTTGATCATCATAATAATCAGCAGGATGCCATAAAGCAGGAAGCGGAAGTCGGAAAATTCGCGCAGAAGCTCTGGCAGGCCAATCAGCACAATGGCGCCGACGACGATGCCGGGGTTGCTGGCGATGCCGCCGACGATGATCAGGCTTAGGACGTTGATGGAGATAAACACGGTGAAGCTGTTGGGGAAGACGGTTCCGACTTTGGCGGCGAAGATGGCGCCGGCGACGCCGCCGGTGGCCGCGCTTAGGGTGAATGCCAGCAGCTTGGCGCGGGAGGTATCGATGCCCATGGCTGTGGCGACGTCCTCGTCTTCGCGGATTGCCATCCATTGACGGCCGGTGCGCGAATTATTGAGCCGCAGGGAAACAAACAGAGTGATTAAACAGGCGGCCAGGACGATATAATACAGTTCTTCTGGGTTTTTGAGTTCAAGGCCAAAGAAGACTGGTTTCGGGATGGCCTGCACGCCCTGCGCGCCGCCGATAAGCGGCTTCAGCCAATCGGAAATCGCCAGCTTGCCGATGATTTCGCCAAATCCAAGCGTGGCGATGGCAAGGTAATCGCCGCGCATTCGCAGCACTGGGACGGCAAAGATGAAGCCAGCTGACATCGCCGCCAGCAGAGCAATCGGGATCACCATCCAAAAGGTGAATGTCCCCTTGAACAGGCCGAGGGGGCCGATAGACGTCAGAACGGCTAGGATATATGCGCCGACGGCATAATTGGTCACATAGCCCAAATCAAGCAGGCCGGCCAGACCGATGGCGATGTTGAGGCCGAGGCCCATCAGGACAAACAGGCCAATGGTGACGGCTACGTCGCTCAAGGTGCGGCCGATCATCCAGGGCAGCGCCAGCAGAATCGCGAGCAGGATAAGTGATAAAAGCGCCCGCGTGCGGGGGTGTTCTGAATCGACTATGGTTTGCATGTCGGTCCGCGCGCGTTGGCCAAACCGCGCCCACAGCAGCCCGGCGGCGGCGCTGATGACAAACAGAATCAGCGCTGGGGTTTGGCGGATGGTATCGCGGCGGAAGATGGCGTTGAGCGCGTCGCGTTCGAGGTTTTCCTGCAGGACCAGGCGAACGGTTTCGCCAAAGACGCCTACGAGCAGGGTCGCTGACAGGCCATAAAACAAGGCTTTGCGCGGCGTGGAGGGAATGATGTAAAAAATGGAGCCAGCCAACCCAGCGCCGGCTGAAACCAGGCTGAATGTCAGAATGCCAGTCAAGAGTTCTTTGCGATTGTCAAAGGTGATGACGTCGACCCAGTCGCGGTTGATATTGACCAGAACCGAGCGCAAGTCGCCTTTGATGTCAAAGATGAGCGCCAGCGAGCCAGTCACGATTCCGACCAGCACGGCGGTTAAAAGCCAGCCGCCGAGGGTTCGGTAGGGGCTGCCGCCGCGGCGGGCCATGCCCCAGGCGATGCCGCTGGCGGCGATGAATGGCATCAGGCGCAGCGAATAATCCAGCAGGAAACGAAACTCTTCCGAATTGAAGAGCAGCATAATAATTGAGGGCAGGGCGGTCAAGATGCCGATGATGATGCCGCTGCCGACGGCGGCCGCGTGGCTGGCGCCGCGGGCGTTGAGTCGGGCGGCGGCGGTATAAGCTGTCAAAAAGGGCGTGACAAGCAGGACAAGCTGGCCTAGGGTGATGAAGTCATTGACGACTTCGCGCTCGTGGAAGGCGGCGACCATGCCGGCGGCGCCAGCGTACAGGACCAGCGCGCCGGCCAGCAGGCCCAAGGTAAGGAGGGTTCGCCAGTTTTGTGATTTGAAATCGTTCATTGGGCGCGCTCCCCTAGGCTTTTTTCTCGGAGAGCCGTTCGCCCAGAATACCCTGCGGGCGGAAGATCAGCACTAGGACCAGCATGGTGAAAGCGATGACGTCTTTCAGCTGATTGGCGCCGGGGATGCCAAGCCCGGCCAGCACCAGGTTTGGCCCGATGGCTTCGATGACGCCTAGGAACAGGCCGCCGAGCATAGCGCCGGGGATATTGCCGATGCCGCCAAGAACGGCGGCGGTAAAGGCTTTGATGCCAGGGATGAAACCCATGAAGAAGTTGACACCCTGCGGCCGAAAGAGGCCGTTGATGACGCCGGCTGAACCCGCCAGAAAACCGCCGACGCCAAAGGTGAACAGGATCACCCAGTCGATGTCGATGCCCATGAGTTTGGCGACTTCCTTGTTTTCGGATACGGCGCGCATGGCTTTGCCGATGCGGGAGCGTTCCACCAGCCAGTAAAGCGCGAGCATAAGCGCCAAAGCTGAAAAGAAAACGAAGAGCTGCACGGTTGGTATGCTGATGGAGCCGATTTGAAGCGCGCCCTGCAAGGCCTTGACCTGTGGATAGGCCTTAAAGCCAGAGCCATAGAGGCCGCGGAAGGTGTACTGGAGGAAGAAGGATGCGCCGATGGCGGTAATCAAGGGAACAAGCCGCGGGCTGCCGCGCAGAGGGCGATAGGCGATCCGCTCCAGCAGGATGGCGACAGTCATGGATATGAGCCCGGCGAACATGATCATCAGGATGATGGACAGGAAGGGCGACTCGTTGAGAAAGCCAGTGCGGTTCAGCGCTTCGGCCAGGAATACGGTCGAGAATGCGCCAGCCATAAACACTTCGCCATGCGCGAAGTTAATCATCAGCAGGATGCCATAGACGAGGGTATAGCCCAAGGCAATCAGGGCATAGATGCTGCCTTGCGACAGCCCGGCGATGAAGAGGTTGATCCACTGCGCCGCCGTGATGCGGCCGGAAGAAAGCGTGTTCCATGAGCCGACAACAATCAGGACGACAATGGCGATGCGGAGCAGGTCGATGGTGAAATCAACCCATGAAAAATCTTCTGACCTCCAGCGAAACATAAGCCAAACCTGTTATCTATATCAGCATGGCGCCGGGGCTAATCGGCAGCCGAGAAATCCCAGTCGATTGTCGGCGGCGGCCAGGCGTCGTCATAGACTTCGGCTTCGGTGATTTGGAATATCGCTAGGGCCGTCCCAGTAGCGCAGTCGCCGGCGTATGGCGATTCGTCCTGGCAGGTGAGTTGGCCGGTTAGGCCGGGATAATTTTCGATGGCGGCGATGGCATCGCGCAGCGCTTGGCGGCCGATGGTGACGCTGCCGTCGTCGTGCGCTTGGGCAACGGATTCGACGGAGTCCAGCAGCATATTCACGGCGTCATAGGCATGGGCATGATAGCCGCCGGGCGGCGTTCCGCCGATTTCGTCATCCCATGTGACCAAAAACTGTTCATAGGCCTCGCCGCTGACTAGGGGGCCGGATAGATAGATGCCGATGGCGGCGTCGCCGGTGTTTTCGGGGAAGGCGTCGACAAAGTTGGCGGCGGCGGTCATCATCACGACGGCTTCGAGGCCGGGGATATGCGGCAGCTGGGCGGCGATGAAGTTGGATTCGGGTTCAAAGAGCGGGAAGTAGACGAGGTCGGGCTGGCTGGCGGCGATTTCGGTTAGGATGGCGGTCATGTCGGTATCGCCTTTGTCGACGGCGCCTTCAAAGACGACTTCGCCGCCGAGTTCGGCAAAGGTATCGGCCATGACTCTGACGGCGCCTTCGGTGTAGGGGTCGCCGTCGTGGACGGTGGCCAGGGCGCTGACTTCCAGCGCTTGGATTGCGAATTGGGCTGAAAGGCTGCCGAGGAAGAGGTCGTTATGGCTGGTGCGGAAGTAGCCGGGCAGGTGGGCGCCGCCGCCGTCGATGTCGGCGTTGGTCAGGCTTGGCGATGTGTTTGAGGGGGCGATCATGAGCATGCCGGCGTCACTGACGATGGGCAGCGCGCCTTGGGCGGCGCCGGAGCAGCTGGTGCCGATGATGCCGACAATGGTTTCGTCGGCGGTGAGCCGCTGGGCGGCCGCCTGCCCGCCTTCGGCTAAACACAGGCTGTCTTCGACTACTAATTCGATGTCGCGGCCAAGGAGCGTTTCATCGCGGGCGAGGAGGGCGAGTTCGATGCCGCCCAGCGAATCTTCGCCTAAGAAGGAAACGGCGCCGGAAACGGACAGCATGGCGCCGACGACAATCGGGTCATCGGGGCCGACTTCGACGCAGCCTAATGGGTCGTCGCAATGTCCAGCGGCGAGCGCGGGCATACCCAGCGCGGTCAGCAAAATAAACAGCATAAACAAGGACTTCATCACTTGGCGATCTCCTGTCCAAAATCGTCGGCAAAGGTTGTTAGCATATCCAAAAAGCAAGCCAGAGCCAAGCTAGATTCTCTGGCTTGCTACCAAACTTAACTGCGCGGCGGCGGCAATGAATGTTTATTCATCGCCCATATCGTCGCCCATCAGCGACCAGACAACGGGCGGCGGCCATTCTCCGGCGACCTGCGCTTCGGTGACGCCAAAGACGGCTAGGGCCGTGCCAGTGGCGCAGTCGCCGGCGTATGGCGATTCGTCCTGGCAGGTCAATGTGCCGGTCAGGCCGACATAGTCTTCGACGGCGGCCAAGGCGTCGCGCAGGGCCTGGCGGCCGATGGTGAGGCTGCCGTCGTCGTGTTCTTCGGCGACGGCTTCGACGGCGTCCATGATCAGATTGGCGGCGTCATAGGCGTGGGCGTGGAAGCCGCTGGGCGGCGCGCCGCCAAGCTCTTCTTCCCAAGTGACTAGGAACTGGTCATAGGCCTCGCCGGTGATGGATGGCCCGGTGATGTAGACCCCTATCGAGCCTTCGCCGGAATTGGGGGCGAAGTCGGGGGTGAAGCTGCCATCGGAGGTCATCATGGTGGCGTCTTCGAGTCCGGGCGTGTTCACCAGCTGCGAAACGATGAACTCGGATTCGGGGACAAAGACGGGGAAGTAGACGATCTCGGGGTTGCTGGCGGCGATTTCGGTTAGGATGGCACTCATGTCGGTATCGCCTTTGTTGACGGCGCCTTGGAAGACGACTTCGCCGCCGAGTTCAGCGAAGGTATCGGCCATGACGTTGGCCAGGCCTTCGGTGTAGGGGTCGCCGTCGTGGACGGTGGCTAGGGAGCCGGCGCCCAGTTCTTGGACGGCGAACCGCGCGGCCATAGCGCCTTGGAAGAGGTCGTTATGGGCGGTGCGGAAATAGCCGGGCTGGTAGGTGCCGCCGGCGTCCGAATCGTCGTTGGTCAGGCTTGGCGATGTGTTCGATGCTGAAACCATGAGCATGCCGGCTTCGCTGACGATGGGCAGCGCGCCTTGGGCGGCGCCGGAGCAGGTCGTGCCGATGATGCCGACAATGCTTTGGTCGGCGGCCATGCGCTGGGCGGCGGTTTGGCCGCCTTCAGCCGAACACAGGCTGTCTTCGACCACCAGTTCGATTTGGCGTCCCAGCAGCGTTTGATCGCGGGCGATAATGGCAAGCTCGATGCCGCCGTGCGAATCTTCGCCATAGGCGGCGGCTGGGCCGGACATCGCCAGCATAGCGCCGACGGCGATGGTGTCATCGGCGCCGACTTCGACGCAGCCAAGCGCGTCCATGCAGTGGCCGTCGGCGAAGGCGGGGACGGTGAAGGCGGCCAGCAGGCTTAATACGGTGAGTACAAACAACAGGCGTTTCATAGCGTGCACATCTCCTTAACTAAATGAATGCTATCGTGCAGGTTACACGATTGATTATGATTATACACCGCAATTATGTTTTTGCATAATGGGCGGCGCATTGACTTTGGCATCGCCTATTCCATAGTCACCAGGGATAAATCCCAGACGATGGGCGGCGGCCACTGTTCGCCCTGAACGGCGGCTTCGCTGACTTCAAAAACGGCGAGGCCGGTGCTGCTGGCGCAGTCGCCGTCGAAGGGCGATTCATCCTGGCACGTGAGTTCGCCGGTGAGGCCGACGTAGCCGTCGACGGCGGCGATGGCCTGGCGCAGGGCCTGGCGGCCGATGAGCAGGCTGCCGTCGTCGGCTTCTTGGGCGACGGTTTCGACGGCGTTCAGCAGCAGATTGGCGGCGTCGTAGGCGTGGGCATGGAAGCCGCTGGGTGGCTCGCCGCCGAATTCCTCATCCCATGTGACTAGAAACTGCTCATAAGCGGCGCCGGTGACTGAAGGGCCGGAAATGTAGATGCCGATGGCGGCGTCGCCAGTGTTTTGCGGGAATGAGGCGACGAAGCTGCTGTCGGCTGTGACCATAATGGTGTTTTGCAGGCCGGGCGTTCTGGTTAGCTGTGAGGCAAAGAACTCGGATTCGGGCGGGAAGAGCGGGAAGAAGACGACGTCTGGATTGGTGGCGGCGATTTCGGTCAGGATGGCGCTCATATCGGTGTCGCCGACGCTGACGGCGCCTTCAAAGACGACTTCGCCGCCCCTTTCGGCAAAGGTATCGGCGACGATGCCGCTTAGCTCCTCGGCATAGGTGCCGCCGTCGTGGATGGTGGCTAGGGACTTGGCCTGCAAAACTTCAACCGCGAACTGCCCGACCATCGCGCCTTGAAAGATGTCGTTGGGGATGGTGCGGAAGTAGCCGGGGCGATGGATGCCGCCGCTTTCGACGTCGTTATTGGTCAGGATTGGCGATGTGTTGGTCGGCGAAATGGTTAGCATGCCGGCGTCGCTGACAATCGACATGGCGCCTTGGGCGGCGCTGGAGCAGGTGGGGCCGATGATGCCGACGACGGTTTCATCGGCGGCGAGTCGCTGGGCGGCTGATTGGCCGCCTTCGGCGGTGCAGAGATCATCTTCGATCACCAGTTGAATCTCGCGTCCGAGCAGGGTCTCATCGCGGGCGAGGATCGCCAGTTCGATGCCGCCGCGGGTATCTTCGCCATAAAGCGAGACGGCGCCAGAAACGGTTAGCATGGCGCCGACGACAATCGGGTCATCGGCGCCGACTTCGACGCAGCCGAGCTCGTCCATGCAATGCCCGTCGGCGAAGGCTGGGTTGAATGCGGTCAGAAGGCTCAACAGGGTTAGCATAAGCAGCAGCGATTTCATGGTGTCAGTTCTCCTGTTCACTCAATGGACATCAAGCGGATTTCACCGTCAGCGTTAGTATAGCTTATGGGTTCGGCGGCGGCAAGCGCGTTTGAGGATCGCGTTCAAGCTGGGCGGCGCCAATGATTTGAATGTACAATGCCATAATTAGGGAAGCGCGGGGCCGTCTGCATGGGTCAGGAAGAAAGCTATGAAGCTGATTGTTGTTGTGTCTTCACTGGACTTGACCCAGGCTTTCAGCGCGACGCCGGCCTGGTGGCAGCTGCTCAAGGGCTTGTATGAGATTGGCGTTGAGATTATCGCCGCGCCTTATCAGGGCCCGGCGATAGAGAGTCTGTGGTGGCGGGCGGCGGGCAATCCGGCGCGCTGGCAGGGCGATGCCTTCAAAGCGCTGCGGGATATTGCGCGGGTTGTTATGCCGACCCAAGCGCCGCCGATGGAAAGCCTACAGGCCTCTGATTCATGGTCGGACAAGGCGTTGCGGCGCGTGGCGCAAACTGTGACGGCTCCGCTTTGGCGCCGTCATCTTGAAGGGATTCTGCGCCAGGATCCGGATGTGGATGCCATTTTGTTTCTGACGGTTCCGCTGAATCATCTTAAGGGCGTGCCGAGATACATTTCGGAAAAATACAGCAAGCCGATTTTTTATTTTGACGGCGATGTTCCCGCCAGTTTGCCCAATATGCGGGGCTTTGCGTCTGGTTTCCGCATTTATCAGGGCGCGGATTTATCCGAGTACGCCGCTTTTATCAGCAACAGTCAGGGGGGCGAGGCGCTGCTGCGGGGGCTTGGGGCCGAGAATGTTCATACGGTTTGGTATGGCGCTGACCCGCAGGTGTTTAGTCCAATAGCTGTGTTGGCGCAGGATGTGGATGTGCTGTTTTATGGCCATGGGCGCGAGTATCGGTCTGATTGGATTGACCGCATGATTGCGATTCCGTCGCGGCGCATGGCCGCCAGTCGATTCGCGGTGCGCGGCATGAACTTGGGGGATATTGGGAATGCCAAGCGTCTGCCGTATTTGAGTTTCAGCAAACTGCGCGAATATGTGTGCCGCAGCAGGATCAATCTGTGCATCACGCGCGGGGCGCATGCCAGCGTTTATGGCTCGTCGTCGTCGCGGCCGTTTGAGTTGGGCGCGATGGCGGCCTGCATCGTCGCCAATCCGTACCAAGGCATAGAAGAATGGTTTCAGCCGGAAAAAGAGATTATCGTGGCGCGGTCGGCTGATGAAGCGGTTGACCGTTACGCTTATCTGCTCGCCCATGACAGCGAACGGCGGGCTATCGGGATCGCCGCGCGCCGCCGTGTCCTCAAGCAGCATACTTTCCGGCACCGCGCCGAGGACCTGGTCGGCATTATTCGGCAGTATATTTGACGGTTAAGGTTCGGCGGGCTGCGCTATACTTGGCCGGCGAATCGTTTGAAGTTATTCCAATGGAGCCTGCGCGGTGGCAATCGACTACATCATTGAATACGACTGCGCGCCGAAGCGAAGTTTGACGGCGGCCGGCATTCTGGAGCGCATCAAGGGGAAAGAACGGGCCGAGGCGGTCATTCAATGGTTTCGAGCGGCTGGGGACAAGCGCGGGCCGGCGGAAATGGGCTTTGCGTTCAGCCGCAGCACGCCGGATGAAAGCGGGGAAAAGCAGGTTGTTGTCGTGCAGGATTTGCTTGATTATGCGGCTGATCTTGACCGACTGGAGCATCACTGCCGCGGCTGTCCGGCCAACCGCGCGCGGCGGCCCTTTGGCTGTATCGGCTTCATTCATTATCCGATTTCGGCGGCGGCTGAAGTCTGGCTGCTGGAGCGGCTGCCGAGTCCGGATGAGCCGTTGGTTTGGCTTTTGCTGAAGCAGGGGATTCAGGAATTTGGCTATGATGGTTCGTTGGTCAAGGCATTGCGGGATGGGGACAAGGCTGGCGACGAGGGTCGGCGCGCCTATTTTGAACTGCCGGCGGCGCCGTGGCGGCGATTGGGCGAACTGCTGGTGTCGGGCGATCAAACGCTGGAGATGCTGTTTGGTGTTGGCGAGCGGATTATGCCGAATCATGCCGGCGTTCTGCTGCTCTTCTTTCATGGGATTGACCGCCGGCTTGAAGCTGGGGAAATCCGCGGCATCGCGTCATTGCATGAGGCGGCGCGCCGGCGGATAACCTTTAAGATGACTGCGAAACCTGATGATAAAAAGGCGCGTCAGTTTTTGGTATTTTTTCAGGCCTTGCATCTGGCGTGGCAGCTGGATGTTTCGCTGTTTGTGGATGCCTAGCCCCGCGTCGCCAGCGCCAGCAGGGCCAGCGCGGTTAGGATAGTGACAATCGCCATCACGGCGTAGAACTTGGCGAAGAGCCTGCGGGCTTCCGAGCCTTCTTTGAAAATGTCGGACAGCTTCATGCGCTTGTCTCCTGGGCGCGTCTTACTTAGCATAGCTTGATTCTTTCACGCTGACAATGACCAAGTCGGCGGCTGTGGGCCGGCGCGTCAAAACCGCGGCCTTTTGGTCGCCGGATTTGCATTGTTTGCGGCCATGATGAGAGCGAATTTGATGTGATTTTTGGGGATAGGGCGGGGATGGTTGCCAGCCAGTTCAGTCGGACGTTACAATAATGGCGTCAAGGAAGAGGGAAAAGAAGTTTATGGCTGTCATTCCCAAAGATTTTTCTGGCTATGTCGCGGTTGTGAAAGAAGACTGCGCCACCTGCCGCCTGATTGAATCGGCTCTGCGGGATTTGCGGCCGCTGCGCGTCTATTCACAGGACAATCCTGATTTTCCATCCAGCTTGGACGATGTGATAGACGACCGCGGGCTTGAGGCCTCGTGGCGGCTGGACATCGAGATTGTGCCGACTCTGATTCGGGTGCGGGACGGCGATGAAATTGAACGGCTGACGGGCTGGGCGCGCGAGGAGTGGCGCCGACTGACAGCGCAGCCGGGTTTGGGCGCCGGCCTGCCTGAATTCAGCCCGGGATGCGGCTCGAAGTCGCTTGACCCTGGCCTGCCAGAGAAACTGGCGTACAAGTATGGCGATGCAGTTTTGCAGGCGCGGCGGATTGAGGTCGCGGCGCTTGAGGACGACTATGAACTGGCTTGGGAGCGGGGCTGGTCGGATGGTTTGCCGATTGTTCCGCCGACCGAGGAGCGGGTGATGCGGATGCTGGGCGGCGCTTCCCGCGCGCCCGATGAGATCCTTGGCATCGTTCCGCCGGACCGGGTCGCCTGCACGGTCGAAAAGGCCGCCATCAACGCGGTCATGGCCGGCTGTCGGCCGGCCTATCTGCCCGTGGTTTTGGCGGCGGTCGAGGCGGCTTGTCTGGATGCTTTTTGCATGCACGGGCTACTGGCGACTACGTATTTTTCGGGCCCGATTGTTATTGTGAACGGCCCGATTGTGGACAAAATCGGCATGAATTGGGGGACGAATGCGCTGGGGCAGGGCAACCGCGCCAACTCTACTATTGGCCGCGCTTTGCAGCTGGTGATTCGCAATGTCGGCGGCGGCAGGCCTGGCGGGGTCGACCGCGCCGCTTTGGGGCAGCCGGGCAAGGTCGGCTTTTGCTTCCCCGAACGCGAACACGATTCCTGCTGGGAATCGCTGGCGGTTGAACGCGGCTTTTCTGCTGACGAATCGACTGTAACATTGTTTGCCGGCGGCGGCGTTTATCCGATTGCCGATCAACAGCCGCGCCGGCCTGAATCGCTGACGCGGAGCATAGCGATGACTCTGCGGACTGTCGGCCACAGCAAACTGGCGCCTTCGGCTGATACGCTGCTGGTGGTGACGCCTGAACATCAGCGCGTCTTCCGCCAGGCTGGATGGACGAAAGCGCGTTTCCGCCGAGAACTGGAGCGGCATTTGACTTTTCGCGGGCGGGACATTGTGCGCGGCGCCGATGGCATCGACGAGGGTGTGCCGACAAAATATGCCGAAGCCACCCTGACCAAGTTTCGTCCTGGCGGTTTGCTGATTGTCCATGCCGGCGGCGCGGCCGGCATGTGGTCAGCTGTCATCGGCGGTTGGCCCGCCAGCGGCCTCAAGGGCAGTTCGCCAGTGACGGTCGCGGTTAAATCGTAAATGGAACGTTCATCAAAGAGGAGGCTGTTATGCCAGTTTTATTGGACCCTACCAGTGAACTGCGGCCAGCGCGGCGAGACCGCCGGCCGCGGCCGCGGACCTTGGTCGGCAAGACTGTTGGGCTGCTGGATATTTCCAAAGCGCGCGGCGATGTTTTTCTGGATCATCTTGATGAAAAGCTGGTCGATATGGGCGTTAGCGTGCGGCGGTATCGCAAACCGACCTTTACGCGCGTTGCGCCGGCTGACCTGAAGCATCAGATTGTCACTGAATGCGATGCTGTCATTGAAGCCCTTGCGGATTGAGGGTCATGCACGTCGTGCAGTGTGCATGACATTACTGATTTGGAACGGCGCGGCATTCCGGGCATGTTTGTCGCTTCGAGCGAGTTCATTGAGGCGGCCGCGGCGCAAGGCAAGGCGCTGGGATTCGAGCCGGCGGCCTGTTATGTGCAGCATCCGATTCAAGACCGCAGCGACGATGAAATCCGCGCCTTGGCCGAAGCCGCCTTAGTTGGGATTCTTTCGCAGCTTGAGGACTAGGCTAATCATAACGGCTGATGACTACGGCTGTATTGTGGCCGCCGAAGCCGAATGAATTGCTTAGGACGTGGTCGATTTGATGCTCTCGGCCGATTTGGGGCGTGTAATCAAGGTCGCATTCTGGGTCGGCTGTTTCCAGATTGATGGTCGGCGGGACGAAGCTGTCCTCAATCGCTTTGATGGCAAAGATGGCTTCGGCGGCGGCGGTCGCGCCCAAGATATGCCCGGTCATCGACTTGGTGGAGCTTATTGGGATATGGTAAGCCTGCTCGCCCAGCGCCAGCTTGATTGCCAGGGTTTCGCTTTTGTCATTCAGCTGCGTGCCGGTGCCGTGGGCGTTGATATAGCCGAGGTCGCTTGGCGCGATGCGGGCTTCGCGCATGGCGCGGCGCATGGCTTCGGCGGCGTCGGCGCCGTCGGGATTGGGCGCGGTGACGTGGAAGGCATCTGATGTATGTCCATAGCCGGTCAGTTCGGCATAGATTTTGGCGCCGCGTTCCAGCGCATGGTCAAGGTCTTCGAGGATCAGCAGGGCGGCGCCTTCGGCGGCCACGAATCCATCGCGGTGGGCATCAAAGGGGCGCGGCGCTTTTTGCGGGATGTCCTCGGTGTTGGTCAAGACTTTCATGTTGTTAAAGCCGCTGATAACCATCGGCATGATGCAGGCTTCGCTGCCGCCGGCGACCATGACTTTGGCGCGGCCCATGCGAATCATGTCGGCCGCGTCTCCCAGCGAATTGTTGCTGGTGGCGCAGGCGGCGGTGATGTTGTAATTGGGCCCTTTCAGTCCGAAGCTCATCGAAACGCGCGAGCTGATGCCGTCGTGCAGCAGGGCTGGCACAATGACCGGGCTGACGCCGCGGTGTCCCTTTGCCTCGAAGCCGCGCAGGGCCTGGACGACTGTTACGATGCCGCCGATGCCAGAGCCGACAACGACGCCGACGTCGTATTGATTGTCGGCGGTGATTTCGATAGCGGCATCGGCCAGGGCCTCTTCGGCGGCGATGAGCGCCAGCATCTGCGCGCGGTCCATCCGCCGCATCTGGCGCCGGCCAAACTTTTGGGCCAGGTCGAGGTTCTTGACTTCGCCGGCGACGCGGTTGGCGACCAGTTCGGCGTCAAACAGGGTGATCCAGTCGATGCCGGACCGCCCGGCGCGGATGCCGGCCCATGATTCCTCGACGTTATTGCCGACTGGGCTGACCAATCCCATTCCGGTGATGACGATGCGTTTTTGTGTCATGGACTGTCTTTCTTGGCTGTTTCGCAAATAAGGCTGTTTATGCGCCGATTCATTCTATTGATAATAAACCCCTGTCATCCCGAATCGTTTCAGGATGACGGCGGGAGAGGATGATTGGAAGATTCGGGGCCGGCGACGGCGATGACCATTTTGGCTGGCTTGAGATAGTTTTGCGCCGCGGCGAGCATATCTTCCTTGGTGATTCGGTAGATCATGGCTTTGTAATCGGCCAGATAATCCAAGCCGAGTCGATAGCTTTCCATAGCGTGAATATGGGAGGCGATGCCTTCGTTGCTTTCGAGCCGCAGCGGCAGCCGCCCGGCAAAATAGCTTTGGTTGTCGGCGATGTCATCGTCGGATACGGTTTCGCTGATGAGCCGTTCGACTTCGGCGGCGATGCTTTCCACCGCCAGTTCCACATTGTCGGGGTTCACGCCGGCGCTGATTTCCCACGGATCGGGCCCATGGCCGCCGCCAAGATGACTGAAGGCGTAGTATGCCAAGCCTTTCTGTTCGCGGACGTTCTTGCCGATGCGCCCCATCATTCCGAATTCACCGAGGACGCTGTTCGCCAGCTGCGCCGGCAGATAATCGGCGGCATAGCGGGAGGGCCCGACCGCGCCTATCTTGATATCCGACTGCGTTTTGCCGGGCACAAACACAAACTGGCGGCGGCTGCCGCTCAATTCATCTGGCGCGGCGGCCGCGGCCACCGCCGGCTGGTCGGGATTTTGCCAGTCGCCAAATCGTTCGCCCACTTGCTGGATGACCTCGTCGGCCTTGACGGCGCCGACGATCACCAAAATCATGCCGCGGGGGCCAAAATGCGCCGCTTGATAGCGCATCAGGTCGCCGCGGCTGATAGCCGCGGTGGTTTCTTCAGCGCCGTAAGCGCTGTAGTGGTAGGGGTGCGATGCTGGATAAAGCGTCTCGCGCATGGCTTTGGCGGCGCGGTAGCGGGTGTCGAAGCTGCTGTATTGCAGCCGCGTCAGCCGTTCGCCGCGCAAACGTTCAATATGCGCTTCAGGAAAGGCTGGGTGGCGCAGGGCATCATTGGCGGTGTCCAGCAGCTGGGGCAGATCTTCGGCCAGGGCTTTGCCAAACAGTCCGATTTTATGAATGTGGCCGCGGATATTGAGTTCGGCGCCGATGTCTTCCAGGGCGCTGTGAATCTCGTCAAAGCTGCGGCCGGCGGCGCCGGCCATGAGGGCCAGCGCGGCAAATGATGCCAGTCCGCTTTTGTCCGCGGTTTCATAGATGCTGCCGGCGTGGATTGATCCGATGATGTTGACCGACCGCACCGCCGGATTTTCGTAGACCAGCAGGGTTATGCCATTCTCCAGCTGGACGCGGCTGATGCTGCTGGAGTTGGGGATGCTCGTTTTTACAGTTGGATGATTCGCCATGTTAGCTCACCTCTTCTTCGGCATCTGTCGGATGCAGGATGCCCACAATGCGATTATTGGGGACCAGATAGCGGCGGGCGGCCTCCTGCGCGTCCTCAAGCTGAACGTTCATTAGCCGTTCGACGTAGCCATCAAACCAGTTCTCGTCGTCCAGGATGAAGGACTGCGCCAGCCAAAAAGCCTGGTTGGTGACGCTTTCGGCGCTGTAGGCAAAGGCGGCGGTGGCCTGTTTGCGGGCTTTTTCCAGTTCGGCTTCGGTGATGCCATCGGCTTGCAGCCGCGCGATTTCCCCTAGCAGAACGTCTTCAGCTTCTTTGGGTTTTCGGCCCTCGCGCAGGACAACGATGATGCTGTAGAGATAGGGGTCGATGGTCGCATTGATTCCGCCGCCGACGCTGGCGGCGATTTCGCTCTTGACCAGGGCTTGATAGAGGCGGCTGGTTTTGTTGCCCGAAGCGCCGCTGGAGCCGCTCAAAATGATGTCCAGGATCTTCAGCTTGGCCCAATCCTCGTGGCTGGCCGGCGGGATGCGGTGGCAGATTTCATAAAAGGCGGTTTTGCCTGGCCGTTCGACCTGGACGCGGCGTTCGCCTTGCTGCGGCGGTTCTTGCCGCGCGAAGAGCTTTGGCTTCGCGCCGACGGGGATGCCGCCGTATTCGGCTTCAATTTTCGCCAGCATCTCGTCGGTTTGGAATGCGCCCACAGCCACGGCGGCGGCATTGGCGGGGTTGTAATGATGGCGATAATGCACATAAAGGTCATCGCGCGTCATGGTACGCAAATCGGTCTCGTCGCCGATGATTTCATGGTGATAGCCATGCACCCGAAAGGCGGCGGCGCGCAGCTCTTCCTGAAGCCAGAAGGTCGGCTGATTTTCGGCGCCCTGCCGTTCGGAGATAATGACGGTGCGCTCGGATTCGGTCTCGTCAGGGTCGAAGAGCGCGCGGGTCATGCGGTCGGCTTCGGCCTGCATGGCAATGTCGATCTTGTCGGCCGGCAGCGTCTCGAAATACATGGTGTAATCCATTGAGGTAAAGGCGTTCCACTGTCCGCCGGCGCGGTCGATTGCGCGGTCGAGCGTCCCGGCTGGAAATCGTTCGGTGCCTTTGAACATCATGTGTTCGACCCAATGCGAGATGCCGGTTTTGCCAGTCGGCTCATTGCGACTGCCGACTTTGTAGGCCAGCCACCAGCTGATCACTGGCGCCGCGTGCGCTTCTTTGAGTATCACCGTCAAGCCATTGTCGAGGGCGCGGCGCGTTGTTTTGGTCATGGTGATGTCCTGTTTTGTCTGATGTGAAACGAATGGATGGATTATAACATAATCAAACGTTTACGGTATAATAACCTTTGCCCATTGTCAGCCAGGAAGCCCGCCGTTATGCCCTTGACCGAAGAGCAAGCTCGTCAAAATCTAAAGTCGCTGCTTGATGAATACTATAATCTGTCAAAAGAAGACAGAAAGGCAGCCTCCGAAAGCGGCGTGCTTGTTTTTATTGATGGTCTTTTTTGCGATGTACTCGGCTGGCCGACGAATGACATTACTAGGTACGAGCGCGAAAAATCCATGCCCAATCGCAAACGGGTGGATCGTATTCTCAATTTGGACAATGATGATAAAATTTTTATTGAGGCGAAACGTTTTGGCATCATTGATGAATTGTCGGGTGAATGGACGGTGCGCCCTGGGCAGATGGCCTTGCCGGGCATGGCGACTGACCGCACTCAAGAAGAGCAGCAGGCGATTAACTATGCTTTTGAAAATAACTGGACTTGGGCGATCCTGACCAATTTTGAGCGTTTTCGTCTGTTTAACGCCCGCCGCGACTGGCTGGTCTTTTCCTTTGAGGTTCCGCGCGCTTATGAACAGGATTTTGAACTTCTGTGGCAGCTGTCGTGGGACAATATGCACAAGGGAAGTTTGCAGACGCTTAATAATCAGCGCTGGACAAAGGAGGTTGATACCGATTATCTGGCATTTATCAATGAACAGCGCGAGCAGCTTGCCATCGATATTACACTGAACCGCGGTCAAAATCGCTGGGCTTATGCGGACGATGGCGCGCTTCGGCTGGATTTGCTGCGCGAAGTTGTCCAGCGTTTTCTGGATCGACTGGTGATTGTCCGCTTTGCCGAAGATCATTATGTGATTCCGCCCGGCACACTGCGGCGATTTTATGAACTTCGCAAGGAAAACTCATATTACACCAGGGAACTCCGTCATTACCTGCATGATTTTTTCCGCCTTTTTGACCAGGAACACAACTCGGCTTTATTCGCTCCCAGTGAAACTGACAAGGCGCAGTTTAGCGATGATGTCCTGCTGCCGCTGATTGACAAGCTCTATCAAGCCCGCTTCCGCGCTATGCCGGCTGACATCATCGGCAACACCTATGAACAGTATCTCGGCAAGACACTCGTCGCTGACAATGGGACGATTCGAATCGCTGACAATTTGGAAACCCGCCGGAAACAGGGCAGCTATTATACGCCGCAGTATATCGTTCGCTATATCGTCGACCATTCGCTGGGGCGCTGGCTGTACGGCACATACGACGGCAAGCCCGATGGTATGCGGATCCCTGATGAAACCCGCAAAACATCGGCCGAGATCCGCGATTTGCGAATACTTGACAGCGCGTGTGGCAGCGGCTCATTCCTGATTTACGCTTATCAAGTCTTGGCGGAATTTTATCAATCCGAAGTCGCGCGTCTGGAAGCAGACTATCAGCAGAAGATCAAAGCCATGGCCGGCCGCCATTTTGCCGATGTCGCTCTTGATGACCGCATCGAAACCCAGCGCATTGCCGAAGAACGCGACTCTATTCGCAAAAACTATCGCAGTCTGATTCTTGAAAAACATCTCTATGGCGCTGACCTTGACCCGCAGGCGGCTGAAATCGCGACGGTGAATCTGATGATGCGGGCGCTGGAACGCAAAGGGCAGTCCAAACGTCTGCCGCTTATCCTGAATCAGAACATTAAAGTCGGCAACGCTTTGATTGGCTTGCGGCCTGATGACCCGCGCTTGGCCGACCAGGCCGATTCGCTGGCGGCCATTCGACGTCTGCGGGCGGAACTGATCGATACATCCAACCAAGAGCCGCGCCACAAGGCCATTCTTGCAGAACTCGAGACGACGCGCGGCCAACTATATGAACGTATTCAGGATGAGGAGCGGCGTTTCAAAGACCTGCGACCTTTTCATTGGGCAGTCGAATTTCCCGAAGTCTTTGTCGATGAAGAGGGCAAACCGCTCGACAATCCTGGCTTTGATTTTATCTTTGGCAACCCGCCCTATGGCGCAAAGTTAAGTCCAGCCGAAAGAAATTATTACAAGCGCGAATTCAATATCGGCACGACCAATACGGCGGCGCTGTTTATGATGCAGTCGCTTAATCTGCTAAGAGATGGGGCTGTGCATGGCTTCATCGCGCCTAAGTCTTTTTTGTACGCGTCAAACTGGCGAACCGCGCGCGGCCGTCTGCTGGATGGCCTTGAGATTTTAGTTGACTGCGGCAAGGTATGGGATGAGGTTTTGCTGGAACAGATTATTTATCTGCACAGAAAGGGCGCGAAAACTCCAACATACCGAAACCTGACACGCGAAGATTTGCGATTCAACCTTGTCGGCCGCATTGACAAACGGGAATGCCGACAGTTTGGATTTTTCGTGAATGGCTTGGATGAGTCTGAATTGCAAATAGCTTATCAGATGCTCAAAGCGCAGGATCTTCTGGGCAATCACATCACCAATACTCGCGGGGCAGGTTTGCAGCGTCATTTAGTCAAATTGGGGTTGGCCGTTTTAGGGGGCGCAAACGTACAAAGATATTATCTGCGCGGCATCAAAGGAAATTACAATTTAGAGTTTATTCCTGACAACGCCGCCATTAAAGCAGGGAATTTGCTGGCTCAAAACATTATTACCCGCTTAAAAAAGCCAGTGCCGCATATCAGGATAGTCGCGCATTTGGTTCAAGAGGACGAAAAGGATTTATTGATTCTTGATACGGTCAATCAAATTGAAGTGACATCGAATGAACTGTCGCCTTATTTTGCGCTGGCGCTGCTTAACAGCAAGTTAATCAACTGGTACGTTTATCGCTTTATTTATGCCAAAGCGGTAATGACTATGCACTTTGACAATCCAGTTACGGATCGAATCCCTCTGCCAGATTATGCGAAACAGCCCGATTTAACCGCAAATGTTATATCCGATGTGAAGCGGATTTACGCCAATCGCCATGCCAACGAAGCCGCGGCGCAAAGGCGGATTGATAAAGCTATTTTCCAGTTATATGGTCTGTCGCCAGAGCAGATCGCCATCGTCGAGGAGAATATGCCTTAGCCGCGCAGGTCCCGCGACAAAATCCGCGCGTCCTCGTGCAGGCTGGCTGCATAATCGCCGACGAGGCCGACGGCGCGGTGCATCCCATCCGTCGGGCGGGCATGGCCTAGGCTGGTCATCTGGATGATGTATTCGTTTTCAGCTTGGCGCGGCGCCATGCGAATCATCGTGCGCTGCTCAATCGTCGGCTCGTCGACGACGACTTCAAACATGGCCGTATTCCGCTTGGGATTGGCGTAGGCTTGCAGGAGGGCAATATGAATGCCGTTGGCTTGGCGGCGGGTCGGCTCAAATCGCTCGGCGACAGCGGCGGCGTCCAGCGGCGAATACAGGAATAAATGCGGCATATCCAAGTCCTTTATCACTGGCGGATGCGCGGTCGGCTTTTCATTGCGCGTATAAATAAAATAATGCCCGCGCCGTCCTTCGCGCCAGCCTTTCATTTCGTATTTGGTGCGGAAACGGCCGGGAAGGTCATCGACCCACGGGCGGCTGAATCGATTTGTCAGACCGGCGGTCTGCGACAAAATCTCGTGCGACATTTCGGCATATTCAAGAATATCGGTCGCCAGCAGCAGCGCGCCGCCGATGACCAGACGGCTGGTCAGCAGATCCACTGCGCCGCGCGTTATCAGCCGCCGCCGACTGTGCTTTTTTTTGAACCAGGGGTCGGGGTAATTGATGTAAAAGGCATGGACAGATTCGGGCATCAGCAGATGCGCCAAGGCCGTCTCGGCGCGGGCATGAATCGGGCGGACGCTGTTCAGGTGCCGTTTTTCGATTTTCGCTTCGGCCTTGGCCATCGATTGGCTGGAAATCTCAAAGCCGATGATGTTGTGATTTGGCTGCGTCTCGGCCAGATGAATCAGATAGTCGCCATTGCCGAAGCCGATTTCCACGATGACGGGGAGGACTCTTGGGAAGATGCTGGCGTAATCCAGCGGCCAATCGACGGTCAGGGCATTGAGCTTGCGGAGCATAAAGGGCATTAGGCGACTGCCAGCTGCTTGCGCTTCAGGGTTTCGGGGACAAAGAACAGGAAGATGCTGGCGGCCGCCAAACCCGAACCGGCGATGACCCAGATGGCCGAACTAAGCATAAGCAGGTCGGCGACTGCTCCGACCACCAGCGGCCCGCCGGTGAAGCCGACGTCGCCGATCAGCCGCCAGACGCCGAGAAACTCCCCGCGCGATTCGGCTGGTGACAAATCGGCGCCAAGGGTCATCATCGTGCCGGCGCCCAAGCCATTGCCGATTCCGATGAAGACCGCCGCGAAGAGCAGGCCGCCGAATGTAGACGTCAAGGGGACGAGTGCCATGCCCAAAGCCTGAATGGCGAAGCAGGGAACAATCGCAAATTTGCGTCCATGCCGGTCCATCAGCCAGCCGGCGACCAGGAACAAGCTGAAGTCGACGGCGACTGACAGGCTGACGATCAATCCGATTTGGTCGACGCCAAGCCCCAGCGCGTCGGCGGCGAAAATGGGGATAATGACAGTGCGCCCGGCGCGGATCATCTGCCCGAAAATCTGCCCGGCGCCGGCGGATGCCAGCACGCGCCCATGCGTTCGCAGCACTTCCAGCAGATGAAGCTGATGAGGTTCGCTTTTGCGCGCGGCGCGGTCTTTCTGCCGCGCGCTGCGGGTGAAAAGGGCGACGAATCCCAGCCCGATACAGGCGGCGAACGCAAAGGCGATAAAAACGGCGCGGAGCCCGAACATGCCGGCGACAATGCCGCCGACCGCCGGCCCGATGAATCCGCTTAGGCGATGCACCCCACCAAACATTGAGATGGCTTTGCCGCGCTGGGGCAGTTTTACATGATTAGTGATGTAGATGTACATGGAAACTTGAATCATTGCCTGGCCAAAGCCGGCGGTCAGCCGCAGGAGCAGGACAATCCAGATCGATTCGGCAAAGAACAGCAGGGCCACCGAGACGGTTGTCGCCGCAAACCCGGTCAGCATGACCTGTTTGTTGCCAAATCGCCTTTGGATCATACCGGTCGGCACATCGGCAATCAGCGTTCCCAGGCTCTCGCCGGCCAGAATCAAGCCAATCAATCCGTAGCTGATGTCAAATCCGGCGGCGTACAAGGGCAGGATCGGCACCAGCAGGCCGCTTGCCAATCGGATCATCAGCGCTGGCAGATACAAAGACAGCGCAAGCGGGCGCAGCCCGGCAAAAGATTGTGTCACGTTGCAGACTTTCGGCCTTGGGCGGCTTGGTTAGGCATGATCCTGGATGACTTGTCCCAATGTTTCAATGGCGCGGTCAATCGCGGCTTCATCAATCCGGGTGAAGTTCAGCCGCATGGTCGCCAGCCCGTCGCGCGGCTGAATATAGAAATATCTGCCAGGGACAAAGGCGACCTTGCGCTCGACGGCCTGCCAGTAAAGCTGTTCGGCATCGACGCCATCTGGGCCTTCGACCCAGATAAACATACCGCCTTCGGGTTTTGTCCAGCGCCAGGCATCTGGGAAGCTGCGCGCCATTGCCTGGAGCATCGCCTCCTGGCGCGGGCGATAAAGCTCGATGATCTTGGGGATTTGCCGCTGAATATAGCCGTCTTCAATATAGACTGCCGCCAGCGCTTGGGCATAGGTGTTGGTGTGCAGGTCGGCGCCTTGCTTGGCAATCGTCAGCCATTGATGAATCAGCGGCGGCGCCATGCAAAATCCCAGCCGCAGCCCGGGCGCGAATATCTTGGACAGCGTACTCAAGTAGACGGTGTTTTGCGGGGCAAAGGCATAAAGAGGCGCAAGCTCCTCGCCGCGGTAACGGAGCGCGCTGTAGGGATCATCTTCGATCACCAGCGCATCATGGCGTCTGACAATTTCGGCGATTTGCCGCCGCCGCTCGATGCTAAGCGTCCGCCCGGTCGGATTCTGAAAGGTCGGCACCAGATAGATGAACTTGACGGCATGCTGGCTTAACAGCCTGTCAAGCGCATCGGGCAGTATCCCGCCGCCGTCAGTTTCAATGGCCATATACTTTGGCTCATAGGCATTAAAGGCCGAGATTGCGCCCAGATAGCTTGGCGATTCCAGCGCGATGATGTCGCCGGGGGCGATGAGGATTTTAGCGATCATATCCAGCGCGCTTTGCGAGCCGTTAAAGACGACAATCTCGTCGGCGTCGGCGCTGATGCCTTTGGCGCGCAGGTAGTCCGCCAGCGCCGCGCGGAAGGGCGCGAAGCCTTCGGTCAGGTCATACTGGAGCGCGGCGGCGCCGTATCGGTCAAGCACGGCTTCATTCAGGCGGTACATTTCCTCAAGCGGAAAGCTCTGCGGCGCTGGAATGCCGCCGGCCAATGAAACCATCCCCGGCTGTGACACCACTTTTAGGATTTGGCGGATCGTATTTTGCTGCATGCCGCCGGTTCGCTGGCTAAGCAAGCGCTGAAAAGAATTGGACATAAGACCTTCGCTTTACGGTAAAAGACGGGCTGGCTTCGGGCGCGGCGTCGGCTGTTTTAACCAAGATAATCGCGCAAATTGTGCGCCAGCTGTGGATGACGCAGGCAGCGCAGCGCTTCTTTCTCCAGCTGGCGAATGCGCTCGCGGCTTAGGTCAAACTTGTTGGCGATTTCTTCCAGGGTATGGGGTTCGCCGCCGCCCAGTCCAAAGCGCAGCCGCAGAATATGGCCTTGGCGCGGGGTCAATTCCGCCAAAACCTCTTCAATGGTTTCTTGCAGCAGGTTTTGCGCCGCCGACGCGTCTGGGCTGGGGGTATCCTGATCTTCAATAAAGTCGCCAAATTCGCTGTCGCCATCCTCGCCCACTGGACGTTCCAGGGCAATGGCATGCTGGCTGGCGTCCATCATGGCGCGCACCGCGCTGGCCGCCAGTTCCATGGCGCTGGCGATTTCTTCGGCCGTGGCGCGGCGCCCGAGCCTTTGCTCCAGGTCTTGGGCTGTGCGGTACATTTGGCGGATGCGTTCGGTCATGTGCAAGGGAATGCGGATGGTGCGGGTCTTTTGCGCCAGGGCGCGGGTGATCGCCTGGCGGATCCACCAGGTAGCGTAGGTGCTGAAGCGGTTGCCGCGCGAATAATCATATTTGTCGACGGCGCGCATCAAGCCGACGTTGCCTTCCTGAATTAAATCGGGAAAGGGCAGCCCTTGCCCCATATAGCGTTTGGCGATGCTGACGACCAGCCGGGTATTGGCGCGGCCGAGATGCTCGCGGGCGCACTGCCCATCATAGACCAGCCGCCGCAGATGACGCCGCCATCGGTCGCTTTTTTCCATGATCTCCGGCTGCTGCAAACGATACTGCGCTTTCAGGCCGCTCTCAATGCGCTTTGCCAAATCAATCTCATCTTTGGCCGTCAACAGCGGCTCCTGCGCCATCTGCCGAAAATACAGTCCCACCGGGTCATCGGAAGAGATGGCATGCGTATCGGCGCCGAAAGAGCC
Source organism: Phototrophicaceae bacterium (assembly GCA_965243515.1). Taxonomy (GTDB): domain Bacteria; phylum Chloroflexota; class Anaerolineae; order Aggregatilineales; family Phototrophicaceae; genus UBA6055. The sequence goes on from OZ251572.1 coordinate 988,217, forward strand.
GCGGGCGAGTTCGCGGCTGTCATCATCTGGTTCAATGCGTTCAGCAAGTTTGGCGCGCCGACTGTCGCTGTCTTTACGCAGTTCAATCCCCAGTTCATCCAGCTTACGCACGAGATTCTGAATGGCGGTCTGGTTTTCGCAGTCGTCGTCGAGCGCCTCAATCATTTGCTCATAAGTAACATAACCGCGTTTGTCAGCCAGTTCGACCAATGCTTGTATCACGATGAAACCTCTGCCTGTTGTTCAGTGAATAAAAATTATATGTTTATTTGCTGGTGGATGACTATGGCATCACAATAGACATGGACTTTCGCATTCGGACGGCGAATGACCCGCGCCAACGTTAATCATATACTAAATGTTAGATTGCACAAGCCATTGATAAACCTTTTTTCAGGGAAAACCGCTATTCGCTGACGCCGCGCGGCTACCGCGAAAGAATCCTGTTCACGATGTTAAACCAAAAAGGCGCGCCCTGTCCGGCCGCGATCACCGTCGCGGCAATGCCCAGCATCTTTGTCAGCAGCAGCCCCAGCCAGCCTTGGGGATTGTTGTCGGGCAGATAATTCCAAAGGTTGTTCGGGCTGCTGCGCGCCGGGTGATCTTCGGGCAGGGCGCTGACATCCATCAGCGTCCATCCGACCGGCAGACGCAAATCATAGATGTCTTGCAGTCGGTTGGCGGCGGCGGCTCCCGATTCAATCACAGCCCCAACCGCGCTGTCACTGCTGGCTTCATCGGCGGCCGCATTCTGGATCGCTGGCTTGGCTTCATTGATCCCGGTCGTCAGCTGTTCGCTTTGGACTGTATTGGCGGCCTCGCCGCTTAACTGCTGACGCATGACGGGGTTTTCCCACAAGAAGCGGGCGATATGCAGGGTGTCAATGTTCACGGTCACTGCAATCAGCAAAGCGACGGCAAGCGAAAGGTTTTTCATTTTGGCGGCAAAGGCGGCGCTGGAGCGGGTCATGGCATTGTTGAACCATGTTTCCAGATTCGCCTTCGCCGCGTCCATGTTTTGGGCGGTCCCGGTGAGCGTCGACAAGGCATTGCGAAAATAGGGGCTGTCAATTTGTCGAATGCCGGCCATGACCGAAACAATGGTGTTCGGCTCTAATCCAAGCTGGCCGATATCCTCGTCGATTTGGTTCAGGGCGTTGTTCAGGGCGTATCGATAAGGTCGGTGGCGGACATGGCCGACAGCCTGGCGAAGCTGGGCCATCCCGGCACCAGAGGATATGACTCGATTGACCATCAAACGCAGGCCGCGGCGTTCAGGCCCGGGCGGCATCCCGTCAATCACATTCAGCAAAGGCCCAAAAAGCTGCTGGTCTGATTCGACTTTGATGATGTCCAACACCACCTCGGCAAAGGCGCGGGATTCGATCCAGTCGGTTTTTGCAATCGAGCCGCTGGCTGTTTTGGCGGCGTCCTGCCGGGAAATGCGCTGGGCTGGCGATACCGCCGGTTCGCTGACCAGCTGAATAAGCGGATGGGTATAGATTTTGGCCCTCATCACTGGGTCTTCGATCAGTTCGTTCAAGGCGCCGCGGAGGTTTTTTTGGCGCAGGCGCAGGGTTCTGGAGATCAGCGAGTTGATCTCCGCTACCAGAATGCCAAGCAGAATGTAGACGAATATCATGCCAATAATGACTTCAGCGATTGCAGCCAAGTTTGCTCCTTTTCGGCGCGGCAGATTTTCATTTTCAAACGCTGGCAGGCTGAAATCAGTATAGCGCAAGCTGGCTCATCCGCAAACTAAAGATTAACGTTTGGCGGCGCTTCGCTGGGCGCGACGGTGGCGGTCGGAGCAGGGGAGGCGATGATTTCGGAGCCGTCGCGCGGCGGCCTTGAGGGCACGGCGGATGGCGTCAGGCTTGGCTTGGGCGTGATGGTGGGGGGCGGCGTAAATGTTTTGGAGGGCGTTGGCGACGGGTTCAAGGGGCGGATGATGTTTTGGTGCATATAGACCGGCTCCAGCCGCCGCGTGCGCGGATTTTTATCGATGACAAGCCATTCTGATTCGAGATGCCGGGCAATGACGCAGACTGTTTCATCTTGCGAGAGGGTTTCGACGATGCTGCTGCGGGTTGTTGGCTGTGACCGAACGATGGCGCTGGCGACGCTGACGGCGAAATCCTGGCAGGGCGGCACCGGCGTTCGGGTCGGCAAGGGCGAGGGCGCGTAGGTTTCCAGTTCCAAAACCCTTTCGGCCGTCGCCGTGACCTGTTCAATCGCCTGGCGGGTTGATTCGACCGTCGTCATGCCCGAGGACATAAAATTGCGGATCCCCAGCCACATATAATAGATGCCGAAAACAATCGCGATCCCAAGCAGTATGACAAACCATGACGGCGGGCCCGTGCGCTGACCGTAATCCATACTTTCCCTCTAACCCATTTTCACTCTAGCACAGTCGCCAAACACTGACAAGCATACGGGCTGGACTGCGGATCGATTCGAGTCATTGTCATCGGCGCGGCCGGCCTGATAAAATACGCGGCTGATTTTGTCGGGCATGGCGCAGCATAAACAGAATGCGTAAAGGAGATCTATATGTTCGGCTGCCGCGTTTTGCGGCTTCTTTCCATCATCAGCCTGCTCCTCATGGCGGCTTTGGCGACTTACGGGCAGCCGGCGGAAGGCTTGACGATTTATGCGGCTTCATCGCTGACCGATGCTTTCGAGCAGCTAAAGGACGCTTTTGTCGAGCAGCATCCCGATGTCGGGATTGTGATGAACTTCGCCAGTTCTTCCACGCTTGCCGCGCAGCTTATCGCCGGCGCGCCGGCCGATATCTTCGCCAGCGCCGCCGAAACGCAGATGGCCCTTGTCATAAGCGAAAAGCGCGTTGCCGAAGAAGCTGTGAAAGTCTTTGCCCGCAATCAATTAGTCCTGATTGCGCCGGCTGACAACCCGGCTGGCATTCAGTCGCTCCGGGATTTGGCGAATGCGAATGTCCTGCTGGCGCTGGCGGTGGAGGGCACGCCGATACGAACCTACAGCGATGCCCTGCTGGATGCGCTCAATGATGAATATGGCGCCGATTTCAGCCAGCGCGTCCTTAATAACCTGGTCTCGGAAGAAAGCAATGTTCGTCAGGCGACGGCCCGCGTGGCGCTGGGCGAAGCCGACGCCGCGATTGTCTATCAGACCGATGCCGCTGGCGAAATGGGCAAAGCGCTGCTGACCATACCGGTTGATCCATCCTTCAATCAAGTGGCCTCCTATCCGATTGCGGCCTTGTCGGATTCGCCCAATTTGGCTCTTGCCGAGATGTTTATCGAGTTTGTCTTGTCGGATGAGGGGCAGATGATATTGCGCGCTTATGGTTTCTGTTCACCTGATATAATAGATGTCGAGGTTTTGGCAGAAGCGACACCCGTCCCGACAAGCGAAGCAGATGATGAATCCCAGGCGAAAACCGCGCATTGCGGCAGATAAACTGCTTCTGTTTTCGGTCAGCGGGCTGACGTTCCTGCTGCTGCTGCTGCCGATTCTGGCGCTGGCGGTCTATGGCGTCGGCGCGCGCGCATGGGAAGGCTTGCCGGATTCCGCCGCCATCCTAACGGCGATCCTTTTGAGTTTCGCTTCGACCTTTGTCGTCGCCTGCCTGACGGCGCTGCTAGGCACGCCGCTCGCGTATGTCTTGTCGCGCGGTCAATTCGCCGGCAAGCATTTAATCAGCGTGTTTATTGAACTGCCGATTGTCATGCCGCCGGCCGTTGCTGGCCTGGCGCTGCTGCTTACATTCGGTCGCCGCGGCCTCATCGGCTCGCTGCTGTCGGATGCGGGCATTATCATCCCCTTTTCGGTTGCGGCTGTCATCATTGCCCAGTTCTTTATTTCGGCGCCTTTTTATATCCGTTCAGCCCAGACCGGCTTTTCTGGCATACCGCCGGAAGTCGAAGACGCTGCCCGCGTGGACGGCGCCGAGGGATGGCTGATGTTCCAGCACATTACCTTGCCGGTCGCCTGGCGGGCGCTGGCGTCGGGGCTGATTTTGAGTTGGGCGCGGGCTTTGGGAGAGTTTGGCGCGACTATTCTCTTCGCCGGCAATCTGCAAGGGCGGACGCAAACCATGCCGCTGCTGGTGTACAGTGTCTTTGAGCGCGACATCCAGGCGGCTGTCTGGACGGGGCTGATTCTGGTCGCGCTGGCGCTGGTCGCATTATCGCTGTCGCAATGGTTTGCGCGGGCGCAGGACCGGCTGACTTGACGGATAGACAATCGCCGATATAATCAGGTTATGAATGCTGACCTTGTGAGTTTTGCCAAAGCGATGTCCGATGATACCCGCCAGCAGATGTGCCAGCATTTGTGCTGCGTGTGGCTAAGCGTCAATGATCTGGTCGGCGCGCTCGGCGGCAAAGTCAAACAGCCGACGGTCAGTCATCATCTCAAGCGTCTGGAAGAGGCTGGGCTGGTGCTGGTTCGTCAAGTTGGACGCCAGCGGTTTTATACGCTTAATCAAGAACAGATGACCGTATGCTGCGGCTCGCTTGTCAGCAAATTTGCGCCGGATTATGTCGAGCGGTTTATCAAAGCGGAGGCCGCGGCGGCATTAAAATAGCGGACAGGGATGGATTGAATGCGGAAGCCAAACGAATCGAGCGCTAAACTACAGGTTTTGATTCTTTGCACCGCCAATTCCGCCAGGTCGCAGATGGGCGAAGGGCTGCTGCGGAAACTTGGCGGTGACAAGGTTGATGTGTTCAGCGCCGGGTCTCGGCCGTCCAAGGTGAATCCCTTTGCGATTGAAGCGATGCGGGCGCGCGGCATTGACATTTCCGCTCATACATCGGATCACCTTGAGCGTTACCTGACAAAAGAATTTGACTATGTGATCACTGTATGCGACAAGGCTGCCGAAACCTGTCCTTTGTTTCCGGGCGCGGCCAAGCGAATCCACTGGGGACTCCCCGACCCGTCGGCGGTGGATGGCGGCGAGCGCGAAATCCTCAAATCCTTCATGGCCGTGCGCGACAATCTGGAAGACAAGCTGGACGCATGGCTCAAGACGCTGCCCGCTTGAGTCATCACCTAGACTGAATCCATATTTTCGATAATGCGAGATGCGAATTCGCTGGTGGCGACTCGGGTCGCATCGGCCATCTGACGGGCGAAGTCATAGGTGACATAGCGCTGGTCGATGGTTTTTTCGTAGGCGCTGGCGATCAGTTCGGCGGCTTCAAACCAGTTCAGATGCTCAAGCATCATCACGCCGCTAAAGAGCAGCGAGCCAGGATTGACCATATCCTTGTTGGTATATTTGGGCGCGGTGCCGTGGGTGGCTTCAAAGAGCGCGATCTCGTCGCCGATGTTCGCTCCTGGCGCGATGCCAACGCCGCCGACTTCTGCCGCCAGCGCATCGCTAAGATAATCGCCATTGAGGTTGGTGGTCGCGATGACATCGTGCTCACGCGGGCGCAGGAGCATCTTTTGGAACATAATGTCGGCAATCGTATCCTGGATCAGGATTTTGCCGGCGGGCGCTTGGCCATCATGTTTGGCGGCGACCTCGTCCCATGAGATGGTTTGCTCTGGAAATTCTTCCTGCGCCAGTTCATAACCCCATTTTTGGAAAGCGCCTTCGGTGAACTTCTGGATGTTGCCTTTGTGGACGAGCGTGACGCTGCTGCGGTTCCGTTCAATGGCGTATTGAATGGCGGCGCGGATCAGACGTTTGCTGCCGAAGGGACTGATTGGCTTGATTCCCAGGCCGGCATCGGGGAAGAAATTGCTGGCGCCCAATTCATTTTTCAAGAACGCCGCCAGCTTTTTGTTTTCGTCCGTGCCGGATTCAAACTCGATGCCGGCGTAGGTATCTTCGGTATTCTCGCGGAAAATGACGACATCTACGTCTTCGGGGCGTTTGAGCGGGCTGGGAACGCCCTTGAACCAGCGAACTGGCCGGACGCAGCTGTACAGGTCGAGGACTTGGCGCAAGGTCACGTTCAGGCTGCGAAAGCCGCCGCCGACTGGGGTGGTCAAGGGCCCCTTGATGCCAACTTTGTATTCGCGGAAGGCTTCAAAGGTTTCTTCTGGCATATAATTGCCGTTATAGATGCCGGCGGCTTTTTCACCTGAATAGACTTCCATCCACGAGATTTCTCTTTGGCCCTCATAAGCCTTCTCGACGGCCGCATTCCAAATCCGCTTGCTGGCGGTCATAATGTCATAACCGATGCCATCGCCTTCGATGAATAACAGGATTGGATTGTCAGGGACTTCCATCTTGCCGTTGGTGAACGTAATCTTTTCGCCGGTGTCTGGCACGGCAATTTTATCGTAAGCCATGTTTCAATGGTCTCCTTATGCTGTTGGCTCCAATCAATGTATCCCGCCATTATAGCACAAAACCTCTGTTGGCAAACCGCCTTAATTCGACAGAATCCCCCTTTGTTTATCCTTGCGGCCGAAGCATAATCATTGGTGTCATTTTCCGAGGCCAACCGCGCATGCCTTCCATTTCTGTTGTGATACCGGTATATCGAAGTCAGGGCAGCATCGGTCTGGTGGTCGAGGAATTGGCGGCTGAACTGCCGAAGCTGACCGATGCCTTTGAAGTTATATTGGTAGAAGACAGCGGCGGCGATGGCAGCTGGGATGTGATTCAGGGTTTGGCGGCTGAATATGAGTGGCTGCGCGGCTTCAAATTGATGCGGAATTATGGTCAGCACAATGCCCTGCTATGCGGCATTCGCGCCGCCCATTTTGAGGTTATCGTGACGATGGACGATGATTTGCAGCATCCGACGGCGAAGATCAAAGCCCTGCTCGACAAACTGGCGGAAGGCTATGATGTGGTGTATGGCAAGCCGCAGCGGGAACAGCATGGCTTATGGCGCAATATCGCCTCGCTGATGACCAAGGCCGTTTTGCAAGACGCCATGGGGGCCGAAACCGCCCGCAGCATCAGCGCGTTTCGCGCCTTTCGGACGTCGCTGCGCCAGCCCTTTGCCGATTTCCAGGGGCCTTTTGTCAGCATTGACGTTCTATTAACTTGGGGGACGACCAGCTTTGCCGCGATTTCCACGCCGCATCGGCCGCGCACGATTGGCGCTTCCAATTATACGTTCAAAAAGCTGGTTGCCCATACGTTTAACATGGCGACCGGGTTCAGCGCTTTGCCTTTGCGGTTCGCCAGCATGCTGGGTTTGGCGATAACGGTTTTTGGCTTTTTGCTGCTGGTGTATATTCTGGTCAGCCAGATTTTTGTTTTTCAGTTTGAGGTGCCTGGCTTTGCCTTTATCGCTTCGATTATTTCTATTTTCGCTGGGGCGCAGATGTTCACTTTGGGGATTATTGGCGAATATCTGGCGCGGATCCATCTCCGCAGCATGGACAAGCCGGCGTATGTGGTTGAACAAACGCTGACAGATGAGGGGATTTATGAAAATGAATGATGCGCCGGCGACTTTCCTGCCTTGGGACACGGAGCATTTTGGCTGTCGGATTGCGCGGGCGAACATTCGGCGGCTTGATGCCGCGAGCTGGCGGCGGCTTGAAGGGTGGCGCCGCGAACAATCTATTGACTGTCTTTATTTTTTGACGTCGGCCGCCGACCAGGATACGATTTTTGAATTGCAGGCTCGCCAATTCAGCTTTGTTGATATTCGTTTGACCTTCGAATACACCCTTCCGTCTGCGCCTGCCTATGCCGGTGTCGAAAACCTTGCGTTTCGCATGTCCAATGAAGAAGATGTTCCGAGATTTATCGATATCGCGAAAAACAGTTATAAAGAATCGCGTTTTTATGCTGACCCGTGTTTTGACAGTGAAAAAGTTTCGCTGATGTATCAAACTTGGCTGACGAAAAGCATCACCACTGATTTTGCCGATGCGGTTGTCGTGGCGGAATTGAATCAACAGCCCGCTGGTTTTTTGACATGTCATCTGAATCACCCTGAAGGCGAGGGGAATCTGGGTCTTTCCGGCGTCGCAGAATTTGCCCGGGGAATGGGGCTTGGTCAATGTATGTACAAATATGGAGTGAACTGGCTATACATGCAGGGCATGAATCGAGTCAATGCGGTAACGCAGGGAAGCAACATCGCGGTTCAGCGGCTCTTTCAGCGTTGTGGTTTTGTAACGCGCTCGGTCGAGCTTTGGTATCATAAGTGGTTCATTGAATGTCCCTAAGAGGCTTGGTTTCGCCGCATGAAACGTTATCGAATCCCTTTTAACAAGCCCACTTATCTTGGGCATGAAACCGATTATATCCAAGACAGTCTGGCGAACTGGCATGTCTCTGGCGATGGTGAATACTCCCAAAAATGCCATGCTTATCTCGAAAGCGCGCTGGGCGTATCCAAGGCCTTGCTGACAACATCATGCACGCATGCCCTGGAGATGGCGGCGCTGCTGCTCGATATCCAGCCCGACGATGAGGTCATTGTCCCGTCTTTTACCTTTGTCTCCAGCATCAACGCTTTTGCGCTGCGCGGCGCGCGGCCGGTTTTCGCTGACATTCGTCCGGATACGCTCAATTTGGATGAAGGCCAACTGGCTGATTTGATCACCGAACGGACGCGGGCGATTGTCCTGGTGCATTATGCTGGCGTCGCCTGCGAAATGGATGCGATTATGGCGCTGGCCAAGGAACATGGCATTGCTGTAGTTGAGGATAACGCCCATGCTTTGTTTGCGCGGTACAAGGGACGTTATCTGGGGACATTTGGCGAATTGGCGACGCAGAGTTTCCACGAGACCAAGAACTTCACCTGCGGCGAGGGCGGCGCGCTGCTGATTAACGACCCGGCGATGATTGAGCGCGCCGAAATTATCCGCGAGAAAGGCACCAATCGGAGTCGATTCTTCCGCGGGCAAATCGACAAATACACTTGGGTTGACCTTGGCTCAAGCTATCTGCCTTCGGATATGCTGGCCGCTTACCTGTGGGCGCAGTTTGAACAGGCGGCGGCGATTCAGCGGCGGCGGCAGGAAATCTGGGATTATTATCAAGCCCATTTACCGCAATGGGCGCAAAGGCATGGCGTCCAGCTGCCCGCGGTTCCCGAATATGTTGAGCAGTCGTATCACATGTACTATATGCTGCTGCCGTCGCTTAGGGCGCGGACGGCGCTTATTGAGCATCTCAAGGCGCGGGGCATTTTGAGCGTGTTTCATTATCTGCCGCTTCATCTGTCGGATATGGGAAAGCAGTTTGGCGGCCGGGCGGGTGACTGTCCGGTTACGGAAACGGTGTCGGAACGTTTGCTGCGCCTGCCGTTTTTCCATGCGCTGACGCCATCGGAGCAAGACGAGGTTCTGACGGCTTTGCTGTCGTTTGAAGGATGGGATTAGGGATTCCAAAAGTTGTGATACAATGGGATGAACAGAAACCTGACTTTGGCTCTTAACATGCCGGCGCCGGCGGCATGAACCCGGCGATATCCTGGTCGGATAGTATAGGAAGCGTTTTTATTGACCGCAAAATAAGCAATACGCTGAATCGTTTATGTACCCGCAGCATCATTCGGCGCTGACGGGCTGTTTGTATTGGAGAATATGCCAGATGGCAAAAAAACCGAAATTCAAGATTACCCCCGTCGGCGGTTTGGGGGAAATTGGCAAGAACATGACTCTGTTCGAAATGGGTGGAGACGGCTTTCTGATTGACTGCGGCATTATGTTTCCCGCCAACGACATGCACGGAGTCGATTACATCATTCCCGATTTTCGCTGGCTGCAAGAACGTCAGGACATCACCCTTCACGGCGTCTGTTTCACTCATGGCCATGAGGATCATATCGGGGCCGTCCAGCACTTGGCGCAGGCTTTTCCTGATATACCGCTATTTGCGACGCCGCTCACGACTGGTCTGCTGCAAGTCAAGTTGAAGAACGCTCGGCTGCTCAAAGAAACCACTATGGTGACCTTTGAGGCCGGCGACCGGCTTGACGTCGGCCCTTTCAGGCTGGACAGTTTCCACGTTTGTCACAGCATCCCCGACTGCGTTGGCTATGGGATTAAGACGCCTTATGGCATTGTCGTACACACCGGCGACTACAAATTTGACAATACGCCGGTTCATGGCCGAAAGACTGATTATGCCCGCTTGGCCGGCTTTGCCCAGCGCGGCGTGGCGCTGCTGCTGGGGGACAGCACCAATGCGGACAAAATCGGCTGGACGGAATCGGAGGCGGTGATTGACGGCGCTTTGGACAAAGTATTCCGCCAGGCCAAGGGACGGATTATGGTAGCGACCTTCGCTTCATTGATGTCGCGGGTGCAGCAGGTAGTCAATGCCGCCCAAAATCATCAGCGCAAGGTCTGCATCACTGGTTACACCATGTCAGAGTATGCAAAAATCGCCCGCAAGCTGGGCTATCTTGATGTCGATGATGGCATGCTGGTCGATATTGGCCGGGCGCAAACCCTGCCGCCGCACAAGGTGGTGTTTATGGTCACTGGCTCACAAGGCGAGCCGTCGGCGGTATTGGGAAAATTGGCAAGCGGCCGTCATCGCCAGCTTGATATCCGCAAGCATGACACCATTATTCTCTCGTCTCATCCGATTCCGGGGAACGAAGAGATGGTCTACCGCACTATCAACCGTCTGATGCAGCGCGGCGCTGATGTGGTTTATGATCCGATTGAAGCGGTGCATGTTTCCGGGCATGCCTGTCAGGAAGAGATGCGGCTGATGCTGAATCTGACGCAGCCCAAGTATCTGGTGCCGGTGCATGGCGAAATCCGCCATTTGCATCTGCATGCCCGACTGGCGCGCGACAATGGCATCTCGCCCGACAATGTGATTGTGATTGAAAACGGCACAACTCTTGAACTGGATAACAAAGGGCTTGCCGTCGGCGAACGGCAGCCGGGCGGCTATGTCTTTGTTGATGGCAGCGGCGTCGGCGATGTTGGGCCGGCGGTGATTCGGGATAGGGAAATCCTGGCGCGCGACGGCTTTATGCTCGTCAGTGTCAACATTGATCATCACACCGGCAAGCTGATCGGCGAGCCGCGCATTGTCTCGCGCGGGTTTGTGTATCTCAAGGATGCCGAAGACTTCCTCGATCAGATCCGCGATTGCGTTACGCAACTGATGAACAGTCGCCGCGCGGCGAATGGCAATCGGCGCTTGATGGTCGAAGACGGTTTGAGCAAGCTGATTTACAATGAGACCAGGCGGCGCCCCATGATTTTCAGCATTGTCAACGAGATTTAGGCGCGGCGGCTTCGGCGCTGGGCGCGTTTCGATTTCGAGCGCAACGAATGGCTTCTTTCAGCGTATAACCTGTACAGCATTTTCTGTTTATGATTGAGGAGCAGCGCTTATGAAGTCACCTGTTATCCGCGCCGAAGACATCACGCGCGATCTGAAGCTGGGGAGCCATACGGTTCATGCCCTGCGCGGGGTCAATATGGAAATTTTTCCGAACGAAATGGTCGGCATTATCGGGCCATCGGGCAGCGGAAAGAGTACTCTGCTCGGCATCATTGGCGGGCTGGACAGTCCGACCGACGGGCTGATCGAAATTGATGGGGTTGATATTACCCGCATGAATGAAAATCAGCTAACGGACGTTCGCAATCAGAAAATCGGCTTTATCTTTCAGTTCTTCAACCTGATACCTACTTTGACGGCTTGGGAGAATGTGGCTTTGCCGATTGAGTTCGCGCAGACGCGCCGCCATCAGCCCAACAAACGCGCCAAAGAACTGCTGGGGATGCTGGGCTTGGGCGACCGCCTGCATCATCGTCCCAATGAATTGAGCGGCGGGCAGCAGCAGCGGGTAGCCATTGCGCGGGCGCTTGCCAATGATCCGCCGATACTTTTGGCCGATGAGCCAACCGGCAACCTCGATTCCAAGTCGGGCGAGGCGGTGCTTGCGGCCCTCAAGACTATCCGCGACGAAAGCGGCACTACGGTTGTGCTTGTGACTCATGATCCGAAGCTGGCGACCCAGATGGACCGCGTGCTGACGCTGGTAGACGGAACGATCACCGCTGACCGCGGGGAAATATCGGCCGCCGAGATGGCGTAATGGGCTGGCTGCTTTGGCGATAAGGCGGCGCGGCATAAAACCCGTTTCCTTGATGGCAAGGGCGGGATATAATCGGGATATGGACAGCAAGGTATGGGAAAGGATCGGATATGCCGTTGAAGGTTTTTGGCGTGGAAGTCGCTGGGATCAAACGCGACCTGCCGCTGATGGAAATTAAGCCCGGCGTGAAAATTGCGATACTCAACATCCTGGGCGATGCCGAATTTGTTAATGCGGTGAGTCGGGAACTCGCCAAAAAGCTGGAGAGCAAGGCGATTGACGTCCTGGTCACGGCTGAAGCGAAGTCGATTCCACTGGCGCATGCCCTAAGCACCGACATGAAGCTCCCCTATATCGTTTTACGCAAAACCTACAAGCCCTACATGGGCGATGCCTTGCAGAGCGAAACGCTAAGCATCACCACTGGCCGACCGCAAACCCTGTTTCTCGATGAAAAAGACCGCCGCATGGTAGCCGATAAACGGATCGCCATTATCGACGATGTGATTTCTACGGGCAGCACATTGCAGGGTATGCGTCTGATTATGGACAAGGCGGCGGCCAAGGTCGTTGCCGAAGCGGCGATATTTACCGAAGGCGACCGCGCGCAATGGCATGACATTGTCGCCCTGGGCCATCTGCCGGTCTGGGTTGACGATGGTGTGTAGCGCCGGCCGCATGATGGGGCTGCCATGACAGCGGCGGATTCAGATGTCACCGGAATTATCGTCGCGATTGACCATCATCCTGTTTCTTGTCGTCATGCTGTGTGGGATGCTGCTTCTGCTGGCGCGTCCCGATCCAGCAGTCATCACTATTCATCCGCCAGTTCCAACGGCGACGCCGGCGGGCATTTTGGTCTATGTCACCGGCGCTGTTCATCAACCTGGGTCGCTTCATCTATTGCCATTCGGCAGTCGGGTGACCGATGCCATTTCTGCCGCCGGGGGATTTACTGATCTAGCGGATCAGACCTTTGTCAATTTGGCCAGGCGTTTGCGGGACGGTGACTGGATTCACGCGTCTTCTATTCATCAAGCCGGCGGCGATGCTGTTTCGCCGGCCGGCCCGATTTATATCAACCGGGCCACTGTGGCCGAATTGGAAACCCTGCCGTCTATCGGCCCTGTGATGGCGCAAAGGATTGTCATGTATCGTGAAAAAATGGGCCCTTTCACCAGCCTTGATGACCTCGACAAGGTGTCTGGAATTGGGGCGGCAACCCTGGCGGAATTGCAAGAGCTTGTCGCATTCGACTAGCGGGTTTGTCCGCCGCCGCGGGCTATTGATAACACAGCGGGCTGCCTGATATAATGGCGGTCAATGAAGCCGAAGCGGAAGAGATTCTGTTTTTGGCAGTCGGCAGAATGGAGAGTCATCTTGACGAACGCGATTCAACCGGAGCAGATACCCGTCACAACGGCGGAAAGCTGGCAGCCCGATCCCAAGAGTCCGCGCCGCCGCCCGCCTTGGATCCGAGTCAGGGCGCCGAGCGGCGAAACGTATGAGAAAGTCCGCGATTTGATGCGGCGCAAGGCTCTGCACACCGTCTGCGAAGAGGCGCAATGCCCCAATCTTGGTGAATGCTGGGGGAGCGGAACGGCGACTTTCCTGATGATGGGCGATACCTGCACTCGCAGCTGCGGCTTCTGTGACATCAAGACTGGCCGTCCGAATCCGCTGGATTGGGCCGAGCCGAACCGCATCGCGCAGAGCGTGCGGGCGATGGGCTTGCAGCATGTGGTGATTACCAGCGTCAATCGGGATGACCGTCCGGATGGAGGGGCGCCGTTTTTTGCGATGGTCATTCGTCGGATACGTCAGCTTCAGCCTGGATGTTCGGTCGAGGTTTTGATTCCTGATTTCAAGGGCAGCCGAATGGCGTTAAAAATCGTGATGGATGCCCAGCCAGAGATTCTAAACCACAACGTCGAAACCGTGCCGCGGCTGTTCAAAAAGGTGCAGCCGCAGGATCGGTATGAATGGGCGCTGGCGACGTTGGAAAACGCCAAAAAGATGGATCCGCTGGTGTTAAGCAAAAGCGGGATTATGCTGGGGCTTGGCGAAACGATGGACGAAGCGCGGGACGCGATGCAAGATCTGGTGAACGTCGGCGTCGATATTTTAACTTTGGGACAGTATTTGCAGCCAAGCAAGAAACATCTGCCGATTGAACGTTACTATACCCCGGCGGAATTTGAGCAGCTTCGCGGGGAGGGGCTGGCGATGGGCTTTAAGTGGGTCGAGAGCGGCCCATTGGTTCGCAGCAGCTATCATGCCGCCGAGCAGGTGCGCGAACTTTCCCGGCTGCGTTATTTTCGCCGACATGAGGAGCGCGGCGGGCCTTAGCTTTTCATGCGCTTGGCGCGGGAGGCTATTGAAGCTGGCGGTCGGGCCGGGTATAGTATGAGAAAGAAACAGTCAAGCGAATGAGGGAAGATGATGACAGCGTTCTTTGCCAATCGGCGCGGCCAGCCAGAAATTGAGCCACAGCCGGCGACGATCTTGCCCGCCAGTCAGCCGGTCGGCTTTGACACGGTGATTGGCGCCAACAGTCACACCGAGGGCAAGTTCACCAGTTCGGGCAATGTGCGGATGGATGGGAAGTTCGTCGGCGCTTTAGAGATCGCCGGCAATATCTTGGTGGGCGAATCGGCTGATATCCGCGCTGACATCAATGCCCGCAACATTTCTATCGCCGGCACGATCCGCGGCAATGTGACGGGCGACAAGGTGCAGCTGCTGCGGACGGGGCGCATCTGGGGCGATATTAGTGCCGCCGCCCTGACCACCGAAGAAGGGGCCTTTATTGACGGCAAAATCACCATGTCGGGGCATTCAGCCAATCGCCCGTCCGACGACGGTGAAAACGCTGTCCATGAGCTTGCGAAATCCGACGAGGTCGACGTGCCGCCAATGGATGAAATCGTCGTCGAAACCACCGCGGTTCCGTCACAGCTGGGATTGAGCGATACAGACGCGCTGGAATCGGCTGATGCGCCGATGGACAAAGGCGGCGACAAACATCAAGGCTGACCTGGCGGCCTTGATGGCGCTGAAGTCAAAGCGCTCCCAGCGTGATCCCGCCGTCGGCGACAAAGACGGCGCCGGTCGTAAAATCGGATGCGGCCGATGCCAAGAAAACAGCCAGCCCGGCGATATCAATCGGCTGGCCGACGCGGCCGGCCGGCGTTCGGGCGAGTATCTGCTGCATGAGGGCTTCGTTTGCCCATAGGGCGCGCGAGAATTTTGTCTGGATGAGGCCCGGCGCAATCGCATTGACTTGGATATTGTCGCTTCCGAGTTCCAGCGCGAGGGCCTTGGTTAGGCTGATGACGGCGGCTTTAGTGATGCTGTAGATGCCTTGGAACTTTCCTGGGTTTAATCCGACAATCGAGGCGACGTTGATGATCTTTCCGCCGCCGCTGGCGCGCATGGCCGTGACTGCCGCTTGCGACAGCCACAGGCTGCCCATCAGATTAACTTGGATGGTCTTCTGCCAATAACTGTCTTCGGCTTCAAGGATGGGGCCAAAATGGGGGCTGGCGGCGGCATTATTGACCAGAATATCCAGTCTGCCGTAGCGTTCGATGGTTTTTTCCACCAGCGCGCGCAGGGCGGCTTTGTCGCCATTGTGGGCGGCGATGCCGGCCGCTTCGCCGCCGGATGACCGAATCGCGGCTGTCACTTCGTCCAGCGCGGCTTGTTTGCGGCTGGCAAGCGCGACTTTGGCGCCGGCCTTGGCAAACTCTTCGGCGATTGACCGGCCAATGCCGCGCGATGCGCCGGTTATGATAGCGACGCGTCCCTGTAAATCAAACAATTCACTCACAGCGTTTCTCCAACATGTTTTTATTTGAATTGGGCTTCTTTGTGTTTTGGGATGCTGCCGACGAGCGGCAAACCAAGCCGACGGATATCATCGTGGTCGTAAATGGCTGGGTCAAGATATTCAGCGAAAAACGCGAGAACCAGTCCAATAAACAGCCCAAGGGCAATCTGGATGAGAGGGGCAAAGCGATTGGCGAGCGGCGGTGGCGCTGGGGCGATCTGGGGCTGTTCCAGGATGGTCACCTGCGCTGGTTCGCCGCCTAGCTGTGGGAAGTAGGTCTGGCTGCGGCGGCTCAAGGCTGAAACCGCGGCTTCGGCTATGGTTTGCAGCGCGTCGGCTTGGGCGTGGCTCAAATAGATGAGGCCAATGCTGCGGGCGTTGTCGGCGGCGATGCCAAGCTGGTCAAGGTTAATGCTTGGGTCGGCAAGCGCGGCGGCGATTTCCTGGCGGAAGCTGGCGCTGCGAATCCAATCGGCAAAGGCATTCACCGTCAGTTCAGATGCCAGCCAGACATCCTGATAGTCGCCGTCGCGCGCTGGCAGGTTCAACACTTGGGCGGCGCTGTAGCGAATCTGCGCGCGGAAGCCGCCGTCGGTTTCTGCGGCGCCATTCAGATAACCGAGCATGGCTGGGACGGCGCCCAGCGCGGTTGGAATCGCTATCAGCCACCAACGGCGAAGCAAAAGACGAAGCAGGCTGGTGAGTTCCATGTCGGTTATCCTTTTTCGGCTGCGATTGGGTTCTGCCAGCGAAAAGCGGTCTTTGTCTGATGAGCATGCCAGGCCTGTTCGACAAAGGCCTGGATTTGTCGGATGAAGATGCGGGTATCAAACTGGCGGGCATGGGCGCGGATTCGTTCGGCGCGATACCGCCTTGAATCAAAACGCTGCATGGCCGCTTTCAAACTTTCGACCGTCATCATCTCGAAGCGTTCGCCGGTGAGGCCTGGGATCACCGTATCCAGCGCCCCGCCGCCGTCGTAGGCAATGACGGGCCGGCCGGCGGCCTGCGCCTGTACGCTGGTGATGCCAAAATCTTCCAGCCCGGGAAACAGGAATGCCTTGCATTTTGCCATCAGGCTTGGCAGTTCATCGGCCGGCGCATAGCCAAGAAACTCGACGCTGTCGCCGGCCATCGCCCGCAAACGCTCCAAATCCCGCCCGACGCCGGCCACCTTGAGCGGCAGGCCAAGCGCCGTCGCCGCCTGAACCGCCAAATCGATGCGCTTGTAGGGGACAAGGCGAGAAACAACCAGAAAATAATCCTCGACTTCGCTGGCGGGCAATGGCTGAAACCGCGAGGTATCGACTGGGGGGAAAATGACGTTGGCCGGCCGATTGTAAAATGTTTTGATGCGCTCCTTAATGGCGGTGCTGATGGCGATAAAATGCGAGACGCGCTGCGCGGCGGCATAATCCCAACGGCGCAGCAGCGCGGTCAGGGGGCGCAGCAGCCATTCGACTGGCCGGCCGAGGCCTTCGCGGGCGATGTAATGCTCCAGCTGCCAGACATAGCGGGTTGGCGCCAGACAGTAACAGATATGGAGGGTAGAGGCATCGAACCGCAGGCCATGGCAAAATCCGCTTTTGCTGCTCAAGACGACGTCGTAGTCGGACAGGTTGAGATGATTCCAGGCGAGCGGATAAAAGGGCAGCCAGGCTTGGTGTCGGCGGTGAATGAAAGGCAGGCGGTCGGTCCAGAGCGTATGAATATCCTGGTCAAGGTAGCGCGGCGGCATGAGATCGGCGGCGAAGATGCTGGTGTAGACCGGGCTGTCGGGATAGTGACTGACCAGCGCATCCAGCACATCTTCGGCGCCGCCTATTTGATTCAGCCAGTCATGCACAAGTGCGATTTTCAAGTGAATCTCCGGTTTTATCGGGGTTCAGAAGCCGCTGAACGGGTTTGTAATATCGGCGATGATATTGGCTGGGGCCATGCCGCTCCAATGCTTGACGGTGCGCGGCGGTGCCGTAGCCTTTGTGTCGGGCAAAGCCGTACTGCGGATATTGGGCGTCCAACTCCAGCATGAATCCGTCGCGCCATACCTTGGCGATTACGCTGGCGCAGGCGATGCTTAGCGAACGCTTGTCGCCGCTGACGATGCTGACTTGCGGAATATCGCGGCGTTCGGGCAGGAGCATATAGTCAAGGAACAGGCAGTCGGGTTTGATATCGTTGTCGGCCAGCGCGTCGTCCAGGGCGCGCTGCATGGCTGTTTCGCTGGCGGCGGCGATGCCGCATTGGTCGATTTCGCTGGCGCTGCTGTGTCCCAGTCCCCATGCCAAAGCTATGTCTTTGATGCCCTCTACCAGCAGACTTCGCTGGCGGGCGCTCATTTGCTTGCTGTCGCGAACGCCGGCCAAGCGTTTGGCAAGGTCATTGCGCTGGAGCGGCAGGGCGACGGCGGCGGCGGCGACCGGGCCGGCCCATGGCCCTCGGCCGGCTTCGTCCAGCCCAAAGATGATCTGGCAGCCCAGTCGATAATAATGCCGTTCATGGACGAGGCTGGCTGTTTTAGGCTTTCTAGCTGTTTTTGCCATAGACCCCCTGGCGCCAGTTTTGGCGGATTTGGCGGATTTCCCGCAGCATTTTGATGGAGTCGTCCCACAGTTTCATCGTGGAATAGGAGTCATAATACCATCGTATCGGCACTTCCTTGATGGCATAGCCGCGCTGCTTGGCGATGAACAGCAGTTCGACGTCAAAGCCGATGCCATTCATTCTTTGCACGCTGAAAAGGTCATCGGCTGCTTCTTGGCTGAACATCTTAAAGCCGCATTGAGTGTCTTCGAAGTCATTAATGGCGGCGATTTTAATGATGAAATTATTGATGCGTCCCATTAAATGGCGGTATTCGGGTTCGTCGACGCGCTCGGCTCCGGGGACTTCGCGGCTGGCAATGGCGATGTCATAGCCGTTAATAGCCGGCGGCAGGAACTTGACCAGTTCATCAATCCGCATGGACAGGTCGGCGTCGCAGATAAACCGCCATTCGCCGCGCGCGGCGAGCATGCCCTGCTTGACGGCCAGCCCTTTGCCGCGCAGATTGTCGGGGGACTGCATGACGCGGACATAAGCATGTTCGCGGGCATAGCCCTGCGCGACTTCATAAGTGCGGTCATGGCTGCCATTTTCGACAATAATGACTTCGGCGGTGAAATCCTGCTGCTGCAAGAATGCGTCAATCTGCGCCAGGCTGGGGGGCAGTCGGCTTTCTTCATTATGCGCTGGAATCACGATGCTCAAAAATGGGCGCGGCAGGTCAGTCAAGCAGTCCGTCTCCTGTGTGGTTTTATCAAGCGCGAGCCAATGTATCTTATCATACCTCAAAATACGGGATTTATCTATGACATTCACCGCTCCCCCAACTTGGCGGGCATTATGGCTGCGCGAGGATGCTGTCCAGATAATCATCGGTGACGGTCTTTGTCGACTGAATCTGCTTGCGTTTCCGCAGCGCGCTTCGCACTGTCAGCAGCCCGGCCGCCATGCCCCGCAGGCGCGCCCGCGCTTCTGGCCCGCGCCAGGCCTTTAAGGCCTGCCATGCCAGCGCCGCCTGTCGCCGGAGGATCTGGCGGGCATATTTGCGCCAGAGCGCGGGCGGCAGGTTTTTGACAATCAGCCAGATGCCGTTTCGGCCGTCGTAGAAGCTGGCCATGAGGCCGCCGCCGGTGGCCGACAGGCGGTGATAAACAACCGCGTTCGGCGCATACAGGGCTTTGTACCCGGCAAGCTGGGCGCGCCAGGCGAGGTCGATATCTTCCAGCAGGAAGAAATAATCATTGTCCAGCAGGCCGATCTGGTCGAGCATGGATTTTCGATAGGCGGACGCGCCGCCGCAGGCGGCGAAAACATAGTCGGCGCGGTCATACTGTCCGACGTCTTTTTCCCATACGCCACGGTTGCCGGCGCGGCCGTCGGTGGTGAAGAAGTCGCCGGCGGCATGAATATGGCCGCGGCGGTCAAACAGCAGCATTTTGCTGGCTATCATCCCGACATCAGCGTGCTGGTCGAAGGCCTTGACGATTTCATCGACCCAGTTCGGCTCGACTTCGGTGTCATTGTTCAACAGGGCGATGAAACAGCCCTGCGCGGCTTGCATGCCGATATTGCAGGCGCCGGTGAAGCCTTGATTCTCCTCCAGTTCAATCAGAATGACTTGGGGATAGCGGGTTTTGATATATGTCTGCGAACCATCCGACGAGGCATTGTCAACGACGATGACTTCAATAGCCGAATAGGTCTGGGCGCGCAGGGAATCCAGGCAGGTTTCCAAAAAACGCTGACCGTTCCAGTTGGGGATGACAATCGTGAACAGGCGCCGCCTCATGGAATGGCTGCCTCGGCTTGCAAAAAGGCTTGCAGACTTTCCTGCCAGGGACGCAGGCGGATCCCGATACTGGCGCCGGCGATGTTCGCTAATTCGGTGTATTCAGGCGCGAGCGAGGGACGCTGCCATTCGTGGCGGCTGATGCGTTCAATCGGCGTGTCCTGAAAGCCGCTGCGATCCAGTACGCGGCGGGCAAAATCCCAACGGGACACCGCGCCTTCATTCACAAAATGATAGCTGCCATAGCGCTGCGTTTCGATTAAGGCGGCAGCCGCGCTGGCGACATCATTGGCATAAGTCGGATTGGCGACTTCATTGGTCACAACCCGCAGTGATTTTTTGGCTTTGGCGGCCTTGAGTATCGCCTGGACAAAATTGTTCCCGCCATGAGCAAAGAGCCAGGCGGTTCGCACGATGTAATGCCGGGGGTTGCTTTGCATCACGGCGCGTTCGCCGTACCATTTGCTATAGCCGTATGGATTGACGGGATTGGGGACATCCAATTCGGTGTAGGGGCGGTTCAGCCGACCGTCAAAGACTTCGTTGGAACTGACATACAGAATGGGAATGCCAAGCTGGGCCGCGCTGGCGGCGATATTGTGCGCGCCGACGCCATTGATGAGCAGCGCCTGGCGCGGATTGCGGGCGCAGCCGTCCACATCGGTCCAGGCGGCTGGGTGCAAGACGATATCGGGAGTGATATCATGTATCATTCGCTGGCAGGCGCGGTAGTCGGTCACATCCAATTTGCGCGCGTCGGCGCCAATGACATCATGATCTTGCATCAGCTGCCGCGCGAGCTGGCGGCCGAGCTTTCCAGCCGCGCCGGTGATGAAGATCTTCATTTGCGGAGGCCTCCAATTTTGTCGATGCGCCTGATAATTGTACCTTTATCGAAAGACGGCGACTAGCTGGCTTTCGGTGATGATGATGTCGGCAAGCTGATAAGTCTTTCCATTGGTCTGAACGGACAGCCCTGGCAGCATTTGATTGGCGCTGGCCTGCGCCTCGCCGATGCGCCGCCCCAATTCGTTATCGGGGATGCGATAGCGGGCGCCGTTGACGGTTACGCTGTCGATCTGAATAGCGCTGGCCGGGCTTAGGGACAGATGCAGTTCAATCGCCTGCCAGGCGTTCAGAATATCCACAAAGGCCTCGCCGGCAATGACCAGGCTGCCATTGCCCAGCCTGATGTCAGCCTGCCGAAAGGGATGTCCCTGCGGCTCGCAAAAATCAGTGTACTGCAAGCAGAGCGGGCGGATATCTTCGGCGCGGATGATTATTTGGACTGTATCGGCGCCGCTGTCATCTATGCCGCTGATGATGCTGTAACTGGGCGAGGCCGGCAGAGTCAGCTGGCCCAAGCCGGCGGCTGAAAGGAGAATTGATGACTGGGCTTGGGCCTCTCTGACGGCTGGAATCGCCGCGGCGGCGGCCGGGCTGGGCGCGCTGTCGGCTGGTATAAACCCAGCGATCCGCAAGGCGATGGCTGGCTGCGCCGGCGCAGCCAAAACAATGAAAACCGCCAGAACGGCGCCTATGCCAAGCATGATGAAAGCACAGCCGCAAGTCCTGAATCGTTTTGGCCGCGATGGGTATCGTTCAATCTGCAAACTGACCTCGATGGTCTGATGAATCAGCGCGGGCGCGCCAATGCGAGACGTTCGGCATACTGCTCTTGGTAAAAATCGAGCCAGTCGCCGGTTTTGATTTTGCGCCACCACCACTGATTGGCGGCGTACCAGCGCACTGTGGCTTCCAGGCCGCGGTCAAAGTCAAACTGCCGCTCCCAGCCAAGCCGCCGCGCCTTTTCGGCCGTCATGGCATAGCGGCGGTCATGGCCTTGGCGGTCGGGTACGTGGCGAATCAGCGATTCGGGTTTGTCCAGCAGGTTCAGGATGCGCCGGGTGACATCTATATTGAAGCGCTGATTTTCGCCGGCGAGATTATATGATTCGCCCGATTCGCCAAAGTGAAGCGCCTGGTCTACCCCCCGGGCGTGGTCGTCAACATAGAGCCAGTCGCGCACCTGTCGCCCATCGCCATAAAGCGGCAGCGGCCGGTCGTCCAGGGCCTCGGTGATGAAAAAGGGAACAAGTTTTTCGGGATACTGATAGGGCCCGTAGGTATTGCTGCCGCGCGTCACCACAGTGTCCATGTCATAGGTGACGCGGTATGCCCGCACCATAAGCTCGCCGCCGGCCTTGCTGGCGGCATAGGGGCTGTTTGGCAGGAATCGGTCATCTTCAGCCGACAGGCCCGCTTCAATGTCGCCGTACACTTCATCGGTGGATACATGACAAAAGCGGCCGATGCCATGTTTGCGGCCTTCGTCGAGCAGGATATAAGCCCCGACAACGTCGGTGTGAATAAAGGCGTCCGGCGCCAGGATGCTGCGGTCGACATGGCTTTCGGCGGCGAAGTTGACGATGGTATCGATGCGGTATTGCTTCAGCGTTTCGCGCACAGTCCGGCGGTCGGCAATGTCGCCGCGGGCAAAGCGGTAATTTTCATCGTCGCTAACCTCCAGCAGATTGTCGAGATTGCCGGCGTAGGTCAGCTTGTCATAACAGATGATATTGTAATCGGGGCGGGTCTTGACCATGTGGCGGACGAAGGCGCTGCCGATAAAGCCGGCGCCGCCTGTGACCAGGATATTTTTCATTCTGACTGCTCCGTCTGCATTTTTGGCCGCCTGGCTAAACCCAAAGCGCGCCGTGATCGCCAAGATTCATTTTGAGGCCGCGGGGTTTGCCCTGACTGCGTTTGACCGAGGCGCGGCGGCCGATGAGGCTGTCGCGCAAGGTCTGGTCAATGTCGATGATGCGGCTGTTTTCCAGGATGATGCTGCGCTCGATTTCGCAGCTGCGTATTTCGCAATGGTGATAGATGCTGGTGAAAGGCCCGATGTAGCTGTTTTCGATGAGGGTGTTTTTGCCGATGATGGTTGGGCCGCGGATGATGCTGTTGCGGATTCGGGCGCCGTGCTGCAAAGTGACGCGCGGGTCGACGGTGGAATGCTCGTCGATCTGGGCGGTGTCGGCGATTGTCGGCTGGGTTTCTTCGAGCACATAACTGTTGGCTTCCAGCATATCGGTTGGCTTGCCGGTGTCAATCCACCAGCCTTGGTGGATGTGCGGATAGACGGTGCAGCCGCGGTCGATCAGCCATTGGATGGCGTCGGTGATTTCGTATTCGCCGCGCGCCGAGGGCTGGATCGAATCGACGGCTTCAAAGATATGATGATCGAACATATAAACGCCGACCAGCGCCAGACTGCCGGGCGGATTTTCGGGCTTTTCGATGAGCCTTTCGATACTGCCGTCCGGGCGCAGGGCGGCGATGCCATAAGCCGATGGGTTTTCGACTTCTTTCAGCACAATCTGGCTGTTCCAATCGCTGCTGGCGAAGTCCGCAATCAATGCGCTTATGCCGCCTTCAATCACATTGTCCCCAAGAAACATGACAAAGGGATCATCCTGAAGAAAATCCCGGGAAATTTTGACCGCATGCGCCAGGCCATCGGGACTGCCCTGCGGGATATAAGTCAATTCCACGTCCCATTTATGCCCATTTCCCAGCGCTTCTTTGATTTCCGGGGCCGTTTGTCCGACAACGATGCCGATTTCGCGGACGTCGGCTTCGCGGATGGCTTCAATGACTCGAATCAGCACGGGTTTATTGGCGACTGGGATCAGCTGTTTGGCGCGGGTATAGGTGAGCGGGTAGAGCCGCGTGCCTTTTCCGCCGCTTAGGATGAGTCCTTTCATCGCGGTTTCGGTCTCCTGCGGACTCTTTCAGTAAGCGATTGTATTTTCGCGCGGGGCGTTGGTCAAGACGGCGCCGATCACGCGAACATGCACCTGTTCCAGCGCTTGCCGCGCCTGCGCGGTATGGTCTCGGCGCGTATCGCCGGCGCGAATGGCCAGCAGGACGCCGTCCAGCTTGATGCCCAGCAGGGCGGCATCGGTTGCGGCCAGCGCCGGCGGGCTGTCGAAGAGGATATAATCGGCGCGCGCCTTTAAGACGCCGATAATTTCATCCATGCGCTTGCCGCCCAGCAGATCGGCTGGGTTGGGCGGCAGTTCTCCGCTTGCGATCACGCGCAGATTCTCCACTTGGGTGGTATGAAATGGCGGGCTGCTGACGGCGGCGCTGTCAACCATCATGTCGGTCAGCCCGCGCGAGCTGCTGATGCCCCAGATATGATGCTGTTTGGGCTGTCGCAGATCGGCGTCGACCAGGATGGTTTTACTGCCGCCCTGGGCAAATGTCACCGCCAGATTGGCCAGGGTGACGCTCTTGCGGTCGTCGCGGGCCGGTGATGTGACCAGCAGGGTATGGATGGGATTCTCGACGCTGCTGAACATCAGATTGGTGCGGAGGCTGCGATAGGCTTCGGCGGCCGCCGAGCGCGGTTCGGACAAGGTGATTAAGGTTTCGTTCGCCATACATACTCCTGATTGGGCGCAAAAACCAGCGTTATTCTATCGTATTCAACAGCAGTCCGTCAGGGCGAAACCCGCTGACAGTGACAATATACAGGCGCCAATCCGAAAACACTTAAAATTCAAGCGGCGCTGGCCGCAGGCCGGCGGTATCGAAAGTGGAGCGGATGGCCGCCAGTGTTTTGCCTTCGATGGGGTGCAGGTAGTCTGGGGCGATGTCGGCCAGCGGGATGGCGACATGGGCGAAATGAACAATGTCTTCATTCGGCGCCTTCCATGGCTTTTCGCCAAACTCCAGTATATCGCGGTTCCAGAGTGAAATATCAAGGTCAATGGTGCGCGGCGCGTTTTTGTTTTTCGGGTCGCGGACGCGGCGCAGTTCCGCTTCGATGCGGTCAGTCACCTCGGTTTTGAACCGCAGCGGCGAGCGGTGGGTATGAATTTTGGCGGCCATATTCAAAAAATATCCCTGCGCTCCATCGCCGCGCGGCTCGGTGAGATAAACCGGCGACAGGGCAAGCACGGTTGTGTACTTCCGCAGGCGCCGCAGCGCTTCGGTCAAGTTTTTTTCGGGCGATATATTCGACCCTATCGAGACATAAACCACATTCTTTGCATAGTCTTGCGGCCGGCGTTCAATTCGTATGCCGACTGTATCGGAGCGCCGCAGGGCGCCGGGTTTATGCACATTCACTTCAATATAAGGCGCTTGGTAATCCACAATCGACAGCCGCGCGATTTCTTCGGCAAGTTTTTCGACCAGGTTATAGCATGAGCGTTCCACCTCATGGATGATTGCCTTGGTGATTGTCTTGTAGTTATAAGCATCCTTGGGGTTGTCGGTTTCGCCGGCCAGCCGCCGGGGGAGGCCGATGCGGAGACTAATCACAATATCCTGCGGTTCACCGCGCTCATGCGGACTGAAACCAATGATAGTACGCAATCGCAAATTGTTGATTTCGATAATATCCATGCTATTATTCCGCCGCTTGCCTGCTGACAAAGTATAACATAGAATTGCGTCTGAAAAAGCGGCGGCAATGGACGTTCCGCCGCCAGCATTACAGAATTTGTTTCATTTTGAGGCGATATTCTAAACTGATATTGCATTTTTATAACGAACTGCGTATAATGCACATAATCTGCGGCGCTCGACATCGGGGCGGCGGCAGAAAACAAACGAATGATGAACATATAGAAACAAAACAGGTGCGAATTGAACGATCAATCGAAATCGGATGCGGTTGCGGAAACAGACCTTAGCCGAAAACTTGAAGCGAAGGAACTGCTGGACAGGTTTGAATTGAACTTTGAGCCGGTTGATCTGGACGCTGCCATGCACGCGGTGTCCAATTTGCTGTGCGCTATTGGCGAGGACCCCAACCGCGAAGGCCTGCGGAATACACCGAAGCGGGTTGCCAAAGCCTATCAGGAATTGGTCAGCGGTTACACAGTCGATCCCAAGCGACTCGTGAACGACGCCATCTTCAATATCGAATACGATGACATTGTGATTGTGAATGACATTCAGTTTTACAGCTTGTGCGAGCATCATCTGCTTCCGTTTATGGGATATGCTCATGTGGCTTATATCCCCGACCGGAAAGTAATTGGCCTAAGCAAAATTCCGCGGATTGTGGATATGTTTTCTCACCGTCTGCAAGTGCAGGAGCGTTTGACTCGTCAAATCGGGGGGTTTCTGGATGAGATATTGGAACCCAAGGGCGTCGCTGTGGTGATGACTGGACAGCACATGTGTTCAACGATCCGCGGTGTCAAGAAGCATGATTCCAATTTCACGACCAGCGCCATGTTCGGTGATTTCAAGCAGAGCCGCGAGCTTCGCAACGAGTTCATCATGCACATCCAGCGCCGCGGCAAATGAAGCGGCGCTTCTGTCATTAGGAGCGGCTTAGGATACGGTTTCGGCGGCTGGCGCTTTGCCCATTACCCCGCGGCCTTCCAGGAAGCCGAGCATCCGCGCCTGCTCCTTCTCAACATTTTGCAGGCCTTCGCCCAGATTCTTTATCTCACCCTGCATCTGACTCACGCTCTCTTCCACGCGGTCAAACCGTTCATCTACGCGGTCAAAGCGCTCGTCTATGCGGTCAAAGCGCTCATTCATACGTTCCTCAAGGCGAGCCTGCCGCTGTTCCAGGCTTCCCACGCGGTCGCCTAATCGCTCTTCAACGTGGGTGATGCGGTCGCTGACGCGATTAAACTGACGGGTAAGATAAGCCAGCCCAGCCAAACCCAGTCCCAGCACCGGGATAAAAAAGGCGCCAATTTGCAGCCAGTCGATGTTTTCCATGTTTTCTCCGACATCTCCAACCATCGCCTCAAGTATAACGCAGCCGGCGAGCTTTGCCAAGTTTCCGCTTTGATTTCAGCCATGTTCCTGTTTTGCCCTTTTACAGCGCGTCTATTCTGTGCTATATTCAATCTGTCGAAGTCTGAATGACTTTGGCGCTCATCAAGAGCGAGTGAGAGAATCGGCTCGGTGAACTCGCGGCAACCCCCAAGACTTGGGACGGCGCTAACTCCGGCAGGGTTTGGACTCTGGCAGATGAGCGTATCCGAATGACAATGTTCGCGCCCTCTGCCTTGCAAGGCGTTTTTTTATTGTTTGAGAAAGGATGATCATGTCAACCACATTTATGACATCTCCCAAGTACCTTTTCACTTCGGAATCGGTGTCCGAAGGGCATCCGGATAAAATCTGCGATCAAATCAGCGATGCCGTTTTGGATGCTATTCTGGCACAGGACCCGATGGCGCGGGTGGCCTGCGAAGTGGCGACAGCCTCTGATTTGGTGGTGGTCATTGGCGAGATTACTACCACAGCCGACATCGCATACGAGAGAATTGCGCGTCAAACGATTGCGGATATTGGCTATACGGCCGAATATGGCTTTGATGCGGAAGCCTGTGAAGTGCGTCTTGCCATTACCGAGCAGTCCAGTGATATTGAGCAAGGCGTTGACCGCGCGTTGGAGGCGCGCGGCGATTCGGCGGCCGAGCAGGAAGAGGAGATCGGCGCCGGCGACCAAGGCATGATGATTGGCTTTGCCTGCGACGAAACGCCCGAACTGATGCCGCTGACCGTCTCGCTGGCGCATAAGCTGGCGCGGCGGCTGGCGCAGGCGCGCAAGGGCGGCGAACTGCCCTGGCTGCGCCCGGATGCCAAAAGCCAAGTGACTGTTGAATATGCCTATGGTCGGCCCAAGCGAGTCGATACCATCGTCATCTCGACCCAGCATGACCCGGGGATTTCGCAGGCGGAGATCGAGCGGCAGGTCAAAGCGCATATTGTCCGCGATGTGGTCAGCGATGACTTGATTGACGATGCGACCCGCTTCTTCATCAACCCGACCGGCCAATTTGTAAAAGGCGGCCCGGCGGCCGACGCCGGCCTGACCGGGCGCAAGATCATCG
The DNA here is from genome assembly GCA_965243515.1 of Phototrophicaceae bacterium. Classification (GTDB taxonomy): domain Bacteria; phylum Chloroflexota; class Anaerolineae; order Aggregatilineales; family Phototrophicaceae; genus UBA6055. The sequence continues at coordinate 1,016,264 of OZ251572.1, forward strand.
TCGATACCTATGGCGGCGTGGCTCGACATGGCGGCGGCGCTTTCTCTGGCAAGGACGCCACCAAAGTCGACCGCAGCGCGGCTTATATGGCGCGGTATGTCGCCAAGAATGTCGTTGCCGCCGGGCTGGCAACGCGCTTTGAACTGCAAGTGTCATACGCTATCGGCAAAGCCAATCCGACTTCGCTGTCCATTGAAACCTTTGGCACCGGGCGGGTATCTGATGACATCATCGAAGAGTTGATTGCCGATCATTTTGATATGAGTCCGTCCGCGATTATCCGCAGCCTGAAACTGCGCCGCCCCATCTATAAACAGGTGGCGGCTTATGGGCATTTCGGGCGCGAGGACGTCGATGCGCCTTGGGAACGAACTGACAAAGCTGAAATTTTGCGCCGAGAAGCTGGACTCAAGGAGGCCCTGTGACCGAACCGCCGCGCATCTGTGACTATGGCGATTCGACCTATCGCCAGGACTTTTGGGAAGGGCAGGGGCGGGATTATGAGGATGCCGTCGAGCGGCGGGCGCTGCGGCGGCTGCTGCCAGATAGAGGTCACCGTCTGCTTGAAATTGGCGCCGGCTTTGGGCGGCTGACCGATGAATATCGGATGTATCAGCAGGTGGTTCTGCTCGACTATTCGCTGGAACAGCTGCAATATGCCCGCCGACAGCTGGGCGATGCGGGAACTTTGTATGTGGCGGCGGATGCCTATCGCCTGCCTTTCCAGCCCGGCGCGTTTGACGGCGCGGCGATGATTCGGGTTATCCATCATATCGAGGATGCCGCGGCGGTTATGGCGCAAATCAGGGCAATCCTGTCGGGCGGCGGCAGATTGATTCTTGAGTATGCCAACAAGCGCAATCTCAAGGCGATGCTGCGCCATGCTCTGGGGCGAAACGGCTGGAATCCCTATACCCTTGAGCCGATTGAGTTTGTTGAGCTTAACTTTAATTTTCATCCCGACTATATTCAGGCGCAGGCGGCGCAGGCTGGATTTGATATTCGCGGCGCGGTTCCAGTTTCGTGGCTGCGGCTGGCGATGCTGAAGCGCGCCCTGCCGACGGCCTTTCTCGCCGGCGTGGATGCGGTTTTGCAGCGAACAGCCTGGCAGGTTTCGCCCAGCGTATTCCTTGACCTTCAGCTGGCTGGATCGGGCGGCGGCGCATTGTCTTTGGGCTTGGATAATCCCCTGGAGATCTTCAAGTGTCCTCAATCGCATACAGCTTTACGGCGGGAAGCAGATACTCTGATTAGCGAAACGGGCGCGCGCTGGGGGATTTATGATGGTGTTTATGATTTTCGCCAGCCGCTTGATGGATAAACGGCGGCATCATGGGATTGACCGCGCGGGCTTTATCGGGCATGATTTCGGGCGTATCGCTTAACAATGATGGAGCAGAACAGTGAACAAAGAGAAACAGGATTTGTCGAGGCCGCAAGGGCCGGCTCAATATCTGCGCTTGTTTTTGACTGGATTCGCTATGGGCGCCGCCGATATTGTGCCCGGGGTGAGCGGCGGGACGATGGCTTTTATCCTCGGCATCTATGAGACGCTGATTCATGCGATCAAGTCCTTTAATTTTGATGCGCTGCGGCTGGCTTTGCGCTTGAAGCTGGGCGAACTGCTGGATTATATTTCATTCCGATTTCTGCTGGCGCTGGGTTTGGGGTTGCTGGCGGCAATCGTTCTTTTGTCCGGCTTTTTGAGCGCGGTTATGGATGATGAACAGGGGCGCGCGCTGCTGTTCGCTTTTTTCTTTGGGCTGGTATTAGCCTCTATTTTGACTATTGGCGTCAAGGTGCGCTGGTCGACGGCCTCCGCCTTTATGTTTGTCGTCGGCGCCGTCGCCGCTTTTGTCATTGTGAACATCGTTCCAGCCGATGCCGATCATTCCATGCCGATGCTGTTTGTCAGCGGCATGATCGCCATTACCGCCATGATCCTGCCGGGCATCTCTGGCTCATTCATGCTATTGATTTTGGGGCAGTACGACTATGTGCTGACGGCTGTCAGCGACCGCAATCTGCCGCCGGTTATCGCCGTCGGACTGGGGGCGGTGGTCGGCATCATCGCTTTCTCGCGCGTGCTGAGTTTTTTGCTGGCGCATTATTATCATGTGACGGTGGCCTTGCTGGTTGGATTTATGGCTGGGTCGCTGTGGAAAATCTATCCTTGGAAAGCGTGCCTGGCTAGTGACCTCGACCGACACGGCGACTTTCGCTGCTTGGCTGAACAGAATATCCCGCCTGACTTTGCCGCCGAAACCTTTTGGCTGGCGCTGGGCTTGATGATTGTCGGGTTTTTGCTGGTCAATCTTCTCGATCATCTACAGACGAATGACAATCCGGTCTTTCGCCGTTTCTGGAGGTGAACGTCTGGATGCTCTTGATGGCTGTTACTTGCCGCTGTCGCCGCGGCCTTCGTCGGACAGGACGCGCTGCTGGGCTTCGATAATATCCTGGATTTTTGAGCGGGATAGAAAACCAGAGATGTCGACCGCGGTCATGTCGACTTCATCTTCGGTCGTTCCCATCTCGACAAGCTCTTCCACAATTTCGGTGCGGCGATATTCGGAGGCGGCGATGGCATGCGTCGCCACTGGGCTGGTGAAGAGGACAAAGAGGCCCAGCGCCAGAACCTTGAAGAAAATAGTCGGCATCAGAATGGCGGCGCCAACCAGCAGCCCAAAGAGTCCCAGGGTGGCGACCTTGCCAGAGGCATGGAGCCGCGTCAGGCTGTCGGGCATGCGGATGACTCCCAGCACGCCGACTGCACAGAAAAACAAACCGAAAACAAGCGCGCCGACGCCGGCGATTTCTATTAACAGCATCTAAAACACGCGCCCTTCGGAGATATACCGCGCAATGCTAATCGTTCCGATAAAGGCAAAGGCGGCTAGGGCGATTGCCATATCCACAAAGACCTGCGCGCCTTCCACCAGCGCCAGCATGATGATAATGCCGATGAGCAGGGTTGTAATCAGGTCGACGGCTTGCAGGCGGTCGGGCAGGGTTTCGCCGACGATGACGCGGTAGGAGGCGGGTATCAGCAGGCTGACCAGCGCCAGCAGGATGAGTCGTATGGCGGTTTGCGCGAATGCGGTTTCAATCATGGCCGAGTATTCCTTTGATGCGCTTGAGTCGAATGGTTTGGTCGCTGTCCAGTTTTTGCGCCGATTCGGCGATGTTCAGGCTGTGCACAATCATAAGCGCGCCGGCTTCGGTCGTTTCCTCAAAGTCGACCACCAGTTCGCCGGGCGTAATCGTGATGCCATGCGCGCTCACAGCAGAGATAACGGAGCTTTCGGTGACGTCCTGCGTATTGACGGCGGACAGGCCTGGGTTGACTGGCAGGCCGGGGGTTAGAATTAACCGCGCGACCTGAAGCCCTGAAACCAATACTTTCGAAGCCAGCAGAAGGATATAGGCGCTCAAGCTGAAGAGCTGTCTGGGGGGATTTCGCAGATTAAAGCCGTCCCCGCGGACGCCGGTGGCGATCAGCACGGCGAAGCTGAAGAGGTAGCCAAGCAGGAAATTGCCAATGGTGGGCTGGGCGGTATAGATTGTCCAGCCGATTGCCAGCGGCAGCGACAGGATCAGTCGTTTCATCAGGGTCAGCATATTCAAGAGCCTTTCGACAGCAGATTGACGGCCGAGATGTAGATGTTTGGGTCGCCAAGCTGGCGGACGGTTTCGGTGACCAGCAGCACCAGGGGTTCGGCAAAGGCGATGCCGAGCAGCAGGCTGGCGGTGACCAGCAAAAAGGGCGCCAGCAGGCTGTCGCCGTCGGCTTTGGTTTCGGCGGTGTTTGCCTGCGGCTCTTGCTGGAAGATGCTTTGCCAGGCGCGGATCATATACATCAGTGTCAGGATGCCGGCGCCGACCATGAGAATCAAGTTGAACCAGTCCTGTTTGTCGATGCCGCCTTGAATGAGGGTCAGTTTGCTGATGAAGCCGTTCATTGGAGGAACGCCGGCCAGTGACAGGCCGCCCAGCAGGACCAGCCAGCCGGTGAGGGGCGGCAGTTTTTTGCCGATGCCGCGGATGTCGGCGAAATTGGCAGTCTTCGCTTTGGTGTAACTGGCGACTACTCCGATGAGCATAAGCAGGGAAGATTTGATCAAGGCGTGATTAAAAGCATAAACTATCGCGCCGACAAGCGCAAGCGGCTCGCCCCATCCGATGCCGACCAGGATAAAGCCAATCTGCGCGAATGTCGAGTAGGCCAGCATGCGTTTGGCGTTGTAAGTTCGCAGGGCGCCGAGGCTGCCAAAGAGGATGCCGATGATCCCCAGCAGTCCCAGCCAGCGTTCAAGCAGGTCGGCCTCGACGATGAACAGCAGGGTCACCAGCCGTATCATGCCATAGACGCCGACTTTGACTACAATCGAGGACAGCATGGCGCTGACGGGGGTCGGGGCGGTTGTATGAAAGTCGGGCTGCCAGAAATGAAAGGGGAAGACGGCGCTCTTCAGCAAGAAGGCGCACAGAAGCATAAGCGCTGATGCCGGCGCCAGGAACGGGCGTTCGCCGGTAAGCAAAAGCTGCGCCATGTCGGCCATGTTGAGCGTCCCCAGCGCGGCGTACATGGCGGCGATGCCCAGCAGCAGAAACAGCGTTCCCATTGAGCTAATCAGGATGTATTTCAAGGCGGCTTCAAGGCCGTACTGGTCATCCGATATCGCTGTCAGCGAGACTGACGCCAGCACCATCAGTTCCATAAACACAAAGAGGGTGAAGAGATCGCCGGTCAGCATAGCGCCGACCAGTCCGACTTCCATCAGCAGAAACAGCGGCACAAAAGCTGGATAGGTCATGCACTTGTCGCGGCTGTTGAGCGTATAGAGCAGCCCGCCGATCATGATGGTTGTCACCATAAAGGCGAAGAGGCCGCCCAAAGCGTCGGCGACCAGCACAATGCCATAGGGGGGGCTCCAGTTTCCCAGTTCATAGGTTTGCACGCCAATATCATGGATTTGCACCAGCAGGGCGGCGCTGCAAATCCAGGCGGCTAGGCCGGTCAAGACGCCGATATAACGCTGGACGCGGTTCCATTTGGCGAATAGAAAGGCGAGGATTGCGCCAACTAGGGGCGTGACCAGCGTTCCGAGAAGAAGGACGTTGTTTTCCATGCGCGACGGTCGCTGTTTCCTAATGCTTCAGATTGTTGACTTCGTTGGAGTCGACGGTGTCATAACGGCGCGATATCATGTTGATAAAGCCCAGCACGAGCGAGAAACTTCCAAAGCTGACGACAATCGCGGTTAGGATCAGGGCTTGGACCAGGGGGTCGCTGGTTTGCCGCCCGGCTTCTACATTGCTGACATAGGGGGCGTAGTCGCCTTCAAAGGCGCCGACGGCGACAAAGAACAGGTTGATGGCGGAAAACAGGAGCGCGAAGCCGATAGCCGCTTTGATCAGGTCGCGCCGCAATAATTGAAAGACGCCTATTCCAAACAGGATGCCAATCGCCAGGGCGAACATGAATTCGATCATTTCGGGTTCCTTTCTACTCGTCGACAAAAGCCTGGGTTTCTTTGGGATAGGCGATTGTTTCTATAATGATGCCCAGTCCGCCCATCACCGTGACAGCAATCGCGATCTCAAAAATCAGCGCTGATGTCACATGGAGTCCAAAGGCGCCGACTATGTCGTAGATGCCGAGCGCTTTGTCGAATTCGATATGTCCCATGAATCCTTTGCCAAGCAGCAGCGGCAGGAGCGCGTTCAGGATGGCGATGACCAGGCCGAGCCGCACAATCTGCGCCGGGCGGAACCAGGGCAGCTGGCGTTTGGTTTCAAAATAACCCAGCACCACATACCACAGGGACACTGCCAGCCCGATGGTGACTCCGGCGGTGAATCCGTCGCCGGGGCCGCTGCCGCCGTACAGGATTTGGGCGATGCCGATCAGAATGGCAATCGGCAGGACGATGTACGAGACCGAGCGGGTGAAGGGCGTCGATAGGTTGGTGGCGTCTTGTATTTCGGCCATTACCCGCGAATCGAATTCCTGCGCCTGTCGAGCGTATTCCAGCCGCGGCGCCAATGGGCTGCTGGCGCCTTGCCGTCCGCGCGACAGCAGGGTCAAGACGCCTAGGGCGGCGGTGGTGAAGACGGCGATTTCCAAGAGGGTATCGGTGCCGCGGAAGTCGGCGACGATTGCGCCGACGACGTCCTCGGTTCCGACGGCGGCGGTATTTTCCAGATGCCATTGGGCGATGCTGGTGCGTTCGGGGCGATTTTGCAGCGCGATCAGTGAGAAGACGAACACAGCCAAGCCGATGACAACGGATATGATGATGTCTCGCAGCAGTCCGAAATTGTATTGATGCCGTCCGCGCCACAGCCGTTCCATGACTGCGCGGCGGTTCTTTGAACTGATGCGGCCAAGCATGATGATAATGAGAACGGTCGCCATTGTTTCCGCCAGCATTTGCACCAAGGCGACGTCGGGCGCGTGCTCAATGAGGAAAATGACTCCGATGGCGTAGCCGATCACACCGTAGGCAATGGCGGCCTTGACATGCTCGCGCACTATGATTGTCAGCACGCCGGCGACCACCGTCAGGAAGAGCATGAAGATTTTCGCCAAGTCGGTAATCGTCACTGACAAATCGGATGGGAGAAGCTGTTCGCCGGCGGTGACGGTGATGAGTGTCTCCGATGCGATCAGCACAGCCGACACCGTGCCGAGGATAATGACCAGATAATAGCGCACATAGCCGGATTGCGTGACGAGGACGGTGTCGCCGGCCCATTCGATGCAGGCGATAAGCCGGCGGTAGACGGCGTGGCCGGAAATCGGAAAAGCGATGCGCTTGATGAGCGCGTTTCTGAACAGAAACAGAAACAGGCCAGCCGCCAGAATGCCCATGCTTATCCGAAAAACATCATTGACGCCTTCAAAGAGATGAAGCTCAAATGCTTTGGGGACCGCCAACTCCAGCAGGGGGACCAGGACAGGCTCCACCAGAAAGCCCAAGGTCAGAGAGCCAAGCGAAAGCAGCAGCGGACTCAAGCGAATGAGAGCGGGGGGGGCATGGAAATGCGGCGTTTGGCGCGGCGCTTTCCAAAAAACATCATAAATAAGCATATATCCCGCTAGGGCGATCAAGGTCGAACTGATTAGGACGATGCCCATGACCGGGACGGTATAGGGCGCGCTTTCATAGAGCATCGCGTCGAGCAGGGTTTCCTTGCCGACGAATCCAAGCAGAAACGGGAGTCCGGCCATGGACAGCGCCGAGATGACGGTCACTATGAACATCGCTGGCATTTGCCGCCGCAGGCCGCCGAGTCGATCAATTATCCGCGTGCCGACGGCGTGGTCGATTGTTCCAGCGACTAGGAACAAGGCCGATTTGTACAGCGCGTGGGCGATGATTCCGACGAGCGCGGCTTTGATGCCGTTTTGGCCGGGCAGGCCGATCATGGCGACGACCGCGCCCAGTTTGCTGATGGTCGAATAGGCCAGCAGGCCTTTGAGGTCGCGCTGTTTGACGGCGAAGCACGAGCCAATCAGCATGGTCAGCAGGCCAAACGGGAGCAGCAGGTTCGACCAAAGCGGGTTTGGGTACATGACGGGGGACAGGCGGAGGAACAGGAAGATGCCGGCTTTGACCATTGTCGCGCTGTGCAGATAGGCGCTGGCTGGCGTTGGGGCGGTCATGGCGCCTGGAAGCCAAAAGTGGAAGGGGAATTGGGCGCTTTTGGTGAAGCCGCCCAGCATAATCAGGATTGTAAATGCGGGAAACCATTCATGCTGATGCAGGGTTTTGGCCTGGAGAATGGCATCGAGGTCGGTCACAAAGCGGAGGCCGCTGTCGGGATATAAAATCTGTCCGGCGGCGGCGCCGAGCATAACCAGCCCGATGATAAGGGCGAGGGCGCCGCCGCCGGTCACGAAGAGCGCCTTGAACGCGCCGGCGCGCGCCTCGGCGTTTTGTTCGCCGCTGAAGCCGATGAGCATAAATGAGGTGACGCTGGTCAGTTCCCAAGCGGCGAACATCATCAGCAGATTTCCTGACAAGACCACGCCCAGCATAGCCCCAGCGAAGCCCAGCAGCCATACAATGAAGCGGTTGTGTTCGGCGGCATCGTCAAAGTAATAGCCGGCATAGAAGAAAATCAGGGCGCCGATGCCGGTGATGACAAGCGCGAAAATCAGGGAGAGGCCGTCCAGATAAAATGAGAGGGTGATGCCCAGGGAGGGGATCCAGTCGACTGTTTGGATGATGACCTGTTCGGCCTGCACGCGCGGCGCAAGGCTCAAGAAGGCGAGAAACAGCCCGGCCATGCTGAAAGCGGTCAGCGAAGTCTGCGCTGACTGATTGAAAGTTTTTTTCATCAATGGGACTGCCAGCAGCAGCGCCAGCAGGAATGGGACACCAGTGAAGAGCGCAAGTTCCATCAATCTGTGAACCCTGTCATCCGGGCGGAAAGGCGTTGGGCCTTCGCGTAAAAGGTTAATGGTTTCTTATGAATATACTATAGTGAATTATCATAAGACTAGATATTGGATTGTGGTGAATTGGAACAAAAGCGCCTGTTTCGGTTTAGTTTAATTTTTGCTGGAGGGCTTTGGTTAGGGCCGGGGCGACTTCGTAAAGGTCGCCGATGATGCCATAGCGGGCGAGTTTGAAAATGGGGGCTTGGGGGTCTTTGTTGATGGCGACGATGATTTTACTGCCGCGCATCCCGGCTTGGTGCTGGATGGCGCCGCTGATGCCGCAGGCGATATACAGGTCGGGGCTGACGACTTTGCCGGTTTGTCCGACCTGATGCTCATAGGGGATGTAGCCGGCGTCAACGGCGGCGCGGCTGGCGCCAATGGCGGCGCCGAGGACGGCGGCCAAGGGCTGGAGGGTGTTCTCAAATCCTTCTTTCGCTTTCCAGATGGCGGCGGCGTCTCCTTTGAGTTCCGCTGGGGCTGGCCGGGGGCTGTTGGCCATGCCGCGGCCGCCGCTGACGACAATCGCGGCTTCGCTCAAACTGACTTCGCCGGCCTGCGGCTCGAATCCTTCGATTTGGGTGGGGATGCTGCCGCGGTCAATGATGGCTTCTACTGTGGTGACTTCGGCTGACGCGGCGGCATCGGCGGGCAAAGCCTGGAATGCGCGGCGGCGGATGGTCACAAATGTCGTCGCGGTGGTGGCGGTCATTTCCATGAGCGCCTTGCCGGCATATACCGGGCGCGTTCCGATGATGCGGCCGGCGTCGACGCGCAGGTCAATCACTTCTGAAATGAGGCCGGAGTCGGTATCGGCCGCCGAGCCGGCGAGCAGCTCGCGCCCGCGGCTGGCGGCGGCGGCGATGACGGCGGCTGGGCTATGCCGCTGGACAAGGTGGGTTAGCAGGGCGGCGTAGGGTTCGAGGCGATAGTCCGCCAGGCTGTCATCGGCGCATACGATTGCTTTCGCGGCGCCGTACTGCCCGATCTGCGGGCCGAGGGCGGCGGCGTTTTCGCCAAAGACAAGGGCCGCAAGGTCGGTATTCAGCTTGTCGGCCAGCATCCTGCCAGCGGCGATGGCTTCGCGGCTGCTTGGGATGATTTGGCCGGCAAAGGTTTCGATCCAGACAAAGACGGTCATAGCACTTTCTCCGCAAAGAGCCGTTCGGCTAGGGCGCGGGCTTTTTCGTCGATGCTTTGCCCGGCGATGATTTCGGTTTGGATTGTCGGCGGCGGCAGATTTTTATAAGCGAGGACGGCGGTCGCCGCTTGGGGGAGTTCAACGTCTAGGTCCTGGGCTGACCAAACGGGTATCTGCGCTTTGGCGGCTTTGCGAATGCCGAGAAAGTTGGGGTATCGCGGTTCGTTAATGTCTTTCATTACGGTGATGACGGCTGGGAGTCGGGCAGTGACCAGCTGCTTGCCCTGCTCCAGCATTTTTTCGACTTTGACGGCGCCGCGGTTGATTTCGAGGATATTGGAAACATAACTAAGCATTGTCCAGCCCAATCGCCGCGCAAGCTGGCAGCTGTGCTGGTCGGTGCCGACATCAACGCTTTCCTTGCCAAAGAGAATCAACTCAACATCGCCTAATTTGCGGATGGCGCCGGCGGCCAGCGCTGCCCATGTTAGGCTGTCGCGAATATCGGCATGCGGCTCGTCGATGCGGATGGCGCTGGGGATGCCCATGGCGATGCTGTGTTTGAGGGCGTCGTTGTGCCATTCGGGCCCAATGGCGATGACGGTCGCTTTGCCGCTGGCATTTTTCGCTTGGGCGATTGTTTCTTCGAGGGCGTATTCGTCCCAAGGGTTGACGACGGTGGCGGCATCGCCCCAGGTTACGCGGCCCTCATCATCCACCCAGACTTTGGCGGCGGTGTCGGGCGTGCTGCGGGTGAAAGTGACAATATGCAAGCGCTTATCCTCCCAAAAAGTTTCCGCGTTTATTGTACACGCGGGCTTCTGTAAAAGCTAATCCTGGCGGGTGAATGCGCTCCAGTCGACGGCGGCGGGGCTTGGCTCGCCATTGGGCAGGATGGTGGAAGGGTCGGTTTTGACGGCGCTGATATGACAGCCGATCATGACGGCGCGGGTCAAATCGGCGCCGCGCAGGTCAGTCTGCCACAGGTTCGCCTGTGACAAATCGGCGGCAACCAGGGAAGCCTGGCGCAGGTCGGCGCGGGCGAAGTTGGCGCCTCGCAGTCGGCTGGCGGTTAAATTGGCGCAAGTGAGTTTCGCTGACCGCAGATGGGCGTCGGCCAGGTCGGCGCTTTCGAAGTCGGCGTGGCGGAGGTCGGAATAGGCGAAGTAAGCGCCCCGCAGCTGGGCATGGGCGAAGCTGGCGTGCGCCAATCGGCAGGACGAGAGCAGCGCGCGGTTCAGCCGCGACGATGACCAGTCGACTGATTCCAATGTGCCGTCTTGGAACGCCAGCCGTTCTTTGAGGGCGTTCAGAGCGGCTGGGCTGCTGGTTTGGGCGACCCGCGCGATCAGCTGTTTGGTTGGGATGAATCGGTACAGGCGGGTTTGGAAGGACTGCTGAACGCGGTATAGCAGCGACATGCACATTACCTTGGCCTGGCGGGCGCGTCTTTATCTTAATGATGTCGGTTTGCGGCGGCAAGGCTTTTTTCGGCGCGCGGCGGCGGGTTTGTTTGGTGATATTGTTTAGCTTGGCGGGGGGAAATTTGTTGATTTACGCTATGCTGAAGGGCGGCGGTTCCCGCTATGCTATGAATAGGGGGAATTTATGACGCGGTATCGGGATGAACGCTTATGGCGCTGGCTGTGAAAAAAACGGCAACACTTATCACAACCTATTTGGAAATGACCAGTCCGTCCAGCTTTGCTCCGTCTTTCGTGCGGGCGGCGGATATTGAGATCGTCAAGATGGAAATGCCTGATTTGGGCTTCTATAAATTTCTGTATCAATCGGTTGGCGAAGAGTGGGCGTGGCGGGATCGGCTGGTGATGCCGAATGCCGAACTGCGTAAGGTTTTGGCATCGGAAAAGACGCAGGTTCATGTTTTGTATGTCAGTGGTTCGCCGGGCGGTTATGTCGAATTGTTCCAGCATGAGGATCAGTCGGTCGAGATTATGTATTTTGGTCTGCGCCGCGATTATATGGGGCGCGGGCTTGGCAAGCATCTGTTAAGCTATGGCATCGCCCGCGCGTGGGAGATGGGCGCCAGCCGCGTTTGGCTGCATACCTGCAATTTGGATGGGCCGCATGCGCTGGCGAATTATCAGAAGCGCGGCTTCAGCATCTATAAGGTTGTCGAGGAGCCGATGCCAGAGCTTTACGTCTGATTCATTTTCCGAATATCGGCGGCGATTCTTTTCATCAGTTCGGGCTGGTTCGCCGGCCATTCCAAGCAGATGCGGTCTATCAGCCCGCCATAACGGCGTTGGATGCGGGCGGCGACTTCCTCTGGCGCGGCGATGATGGCGATTTCGTTAAGCATCTCGTCGGGAATGGCCGGCGGCATATCGGCTTGTTCGCCGGCGGCGGCCATCTGACGGAGTTTGCTGTGGATTTTGTCCCAGCCATGATATGACATCACGGCTTGATGCGCCGGGGCGCTGGCGTAAAGGGCGATTCGGGCTTTAGCCTCTTGTTTGGCCGGCCGCATTTCCGCTGGCGTCGCGCCGCTGATGATAAATACTGGCGCGGTCAGGGCGAAGCTGGCTCGTTTTCGTCCAGCTTTGGTTAAGCCGCGGGCAACTTCGGGCAGGATGACCGCTTTCAGATAGGGGAGGGTGTGGAAGCCGTGGAGGTGCAGGCCGTGGCAAAGGTCGCCGGCCAACTGGCACATGGGCGGATTGATTCCAGCGATATAGATTGGGATGTCGGGATGCTTGATGGGGCCGGGATTGAAAAAAGGCAGCATCAAACGGAATTGATAGTATTGCCCGCGGTAACGCAGGCGGGCGTCGGTTTGGAAAGCGCTCCAGATGGCGCGCAGGCTTTCAATGTATTCGCGCATGCGTTCAGCGGCGTCAAGCTGATGGCCGGGCGGCGGTGTTCCCAGCCCAAGCATGAAACGTCCATTTGACTGCTTGGCTAGATCCCAGGCGATTTGCGCGGTGACCATGGGGCTGCGGGGAAAGGCGAAGGCGGTTTGCGTTCCGATATGGATGTCGGCTGTTTTGGCGGCTATGGTCAGGGGGAAGAAGGGATTATGGGCGGTCTCGGCTGACCAGGCGGCATCAAAGCCTAGCGCCTGCGCCTGTTGAATCTGCTTGGCGTCGAAAGCGAAGTCGCCGCTGGGGCGGAAGATCATATCCAGTTTCATTAGCTGGCCATCGCTTTCGATGCCTGTTCCCAGATGATGCGCTGGCTTTCGCGGTCGGGTTCAAATGGAAAGTAGAAGCCAACGCGGTCGAGCAGGCCGTCATAGCGCTGGCGGACTTGATAGGGGAGTTCATCGGGCGGGGCGACAACGGCGAAGTGGTCGAGCATGGCGTCGCTGATGAGCGTGTGCATGTCGTCCCATCGATTGCGGCGCAGCAGCGCGTTTAGTTTTGGGATCAGGTCGTGCCAGCCGTGCAGTTCCAGGACTTTGCTGTAGCTGGGCGTGCTGGCGTAAAAGGCGATCTGCGATTTGCAGAGGATTTTACTTTTTTCGATGTCGGCTTTTGATTGGCCGGTGACGACAAAGACGGCGCAGGACAAGGACAAATCGGCGGCTTGTCGGCGGCCGCGCTGTCGGCCGTGCTGGAAGGCCGGGGTTAGTACTTGGCGCAGGTAGTCGGGGGTATGAAAGGAATGGACGTGGAATCCGTCGCAGAGTTCGCCGGCCAGCTTGGCCAGTCCGGTGTTGACGCCGGCGATATAGATGGGGATGTGGCTGTGTTCTATCGGCGGCGGGCTGACAAAAGACGGCGGCGGGGTGTAGTATTCGCCGCGGCTGATGAGCGGCTGTTCGGTCTGGAAGCTGCGCCAGATGGCGCGCAATGCCTGGATGTATTCGCGCAGCTGCCGCAGTGGTTTGTCCCATGTTGCGCTAAAGCGTTTGGTGATGTGCGGCTTGACTTGCGTGCCAAGCCCTAGAATGAAGCGTCCGCTGGACTGTCCCGCCAAGTCCCAGGCGTTTTGCGCCATGATGATTGGGTTGCGCGGGAATGCGACGGCGATAGCGGTTCCAAGATCGATGCGCGTGGTTGTCAGGCAGGCGTGCGCCAGCGGCAGAAACGGATTATGGGCGGCTTCGGCTATCCATAGGCCGTCGAAACCGTAGTCTTCGACTGTTCGGGCAAGCTGTCCGGCTTGGTTCAAGTCATCGCAAAAGACGGTGACATCAAATTTCATGCGGCAACCTTTGTTTTTCAGATTAAGTTTTATCATTTTAACCGATTAGCCGCGCGATGGCGAAGTCAGAATCCAATTCGCCATTTTTCGGCATCTATGCTATAATCCGATTGGGTCACGCGAATAAAAGCAATCGCGGGGGATGCGATGAATTTGAATGATGACGGCATTATCAACTTGGGATTACGCAACATCCTGGTGACGATTATCATTGCCCTTAGTCTGCTGTTTATCTGGGAGATCCGCGGCACGTTGATGCTCACTTTCGCCGCGGTGATTCTGGTTGTGCTTTTCACTATGCCGGTTCGTCTGCTGATGCAGCGTTTTAAGATGAACCGCTTCTTGTCGATTCTATTGAGCGTCGTCGGATTTTTCGTTATTCTGACGTTAATGGCGCTGCTGGTTTTCCCGACTATCGGCGCGCAGTTTTCGACGCTGGCGACTGAAACGGTGCCGAACGGCATAGAGCAGCTTCAGGCGAGCATCACCCGCGAAAATCTTATTGCGTGGTTTCCATTTTTAGAAGGCGTCATCACTGGCGACAGCACTGAACTTATCAATCAGGTTATCTCGCAGGTTTCGGATGCTTTGGGGCGTCTGGGCGGGACGATTTTGCCAGTGGTCGGCGGCGTCGCCAACACTATTCTTAGCGTGCTGATTATCTTTTTTCTAAGCATGTATCTGCTGGCGGAACCTGAACTGTATGTGAACGGCATTATTCGGCTGACTCCCAAATGGTACCGCGGCCGGATGCAGATCATTTTGCAGCGGGTTGATTCGACTTTGCGCGTTTGGCTAAGTGTCACGGCGGTGTCGATGATTGTCGTTGGCGTTGGCACTGGGCTGGGGCTGGCGGCGCTTGGCATTCCAGAATGGGCGGCTTTGGGGGTTTTGGCTGGGGCGCTGTCGTTCATCCCCAACTTTGGCCCTATCGTCGCGCTGGTGCCGTCGGTGGCGGCCGCCATTACGCAGAATTCGGGCAATGTTATCTGGACGATTGTTATTATTTACGGCGTTTCCTTTTTTCAGAGCCAGGTTTTGAGTCCGGTTTTGGCGAGCGAGCGGATGAATATGCCGGCGATTCTGGTTTTGCTGGGTCAGATTATCTTTGGCTTCTTTTTTGGATTTCTTGGGTTGATGCTGGCGGTGCCGTTGAGCGCGTGCGTCGCGGCGCTGGTGGATGAGATTTATGTCAAAGATGTTTTGGGGGACCGGCCTAAAGAGAAAGCGGCGGAAGGGCAGCGAGAGGAACTGGAACTGCTGTCGCCTGCGGGCGGGCCTAATTTCGCCGATATTCCCTCATCGCCTGGGGCGCCAAAATGAGGAAAGCGCGGCCTTTTGGTCGCCCTTTGCAAACCGGGCGGCGCTAGACTCTGTCTATGGGACTCATGGGCTTGCATATTTTGGCATCATCTTTTCGCTGGCCGGCCGGCGGCAAATGGCTGGCGGGCGTTTTTTGGCTGGTGGATTACGGCATTATCCAGCGGCAAAGGGCTTTCGATTCGGCTCAAACGCCGGCGGGCGCGGATGGTTTCGTTTGGATCGGCGCTGGATGGAGCAGCCATTATTCGGCGTGTTTTGCCCGTTTTCACGCGTGTTTTGCCCGTTTTCACGCGTGTTTTGCCCGTTTTCACGCGTGTTTTGCCCGTTTTCACGCGTGTTTTGCCCGTTTTCACGCGCGTTTTGTCCGTTATTCGGCCATGAATTTAAGGGTCAGAGCAGTTTATTTCCCCATATTAGAGGAGCAAGGCGCGCGATGATTAGACTGGCTCTCGTTTTATCGGCATTCCTGTTGATGGTCGTTCCTTTGCTGGCACAGTCGGTCGAAGCTGATTTGATTTTGGCGCATGGGGCCGGGGTTGTGACGGCGGCCTGGAGTCCGGATGAAAGCCAAATCCTGACGGCATCCGAAGATGGGCTGGCGCAGGTTTGGTCGGTGGATGAAGGCGCGTCTCTGGTGTCGATTGATCATCAGGGCGAGCCGCTTACTTATGCTGGCTGGCGCTCCGACGGCGGGGCGATTCTTTCCGCTGATGCGAGCGGCTTGGTTTTGTACAGCGCGGCGACTGACGGCGAAACGCTGCACAGCTGGCAGCTGGAAGGGCGGCCGCTGGCGCTGGACTGGAATGCTGATGAAACGGAAGTGTTTGCCTTTACTGATGAGGGCCATGGGACGGTTCTGTCGCTGGCTGATGGTGAGATCGGCTTGCGCGTGGCGCGTTCGGGCCGCATCAAGGGCGCCGGCTGGAGCGCGGATGAAACGCAGGCGCGGGCTTGGTCGGAAGACGGGCGCGTGGTTGTGTGGGAGCTTGAGTCGGGGGAAACGGCGGCGACGTATTCGCTGCCGCACGGCGGGGTGATGATGGGCATGGAGTGGAACGGCGATGACACGCGGGCGCTGGCGTGGTACACCGATGGCGCTGTCTTTGTGTATGAGACGGATGGCGTCAGTGTGGAACGGCGGGCGGTGAGTCGGGGGCGGCATCGGAGCTTTGTCCAGGGAGCCATCTGGTCGGGCGATGAATCGAGGTATATGTCCTGGGGCGGCGATGACACGGCGCATATACGGTCGAGCGATGACGGGCAGTCGCAGCAGGCATTGCGGCATGAGGACTGGGTCGCGGGCGCAAGCTGGGACGGCGATGAAGCGCGGGCGCTGTCGTGGTCGCATATTTACCTTTACGTGTGGGAATCGGCGACGCCGCGGCGCTTTCGACATGCGAATCTGGTTCGCGGGGCGGCTTGGAATCGGGATGGGACGCGGATTTTGTCGTGGTCGTGGGATGGCACGGCGCGCGTATGGACGCCGTGAAAGCTAGATTACCAGGGCGAGGGCGGTAATCACGGCAAAGGGAGACAGCGCGCCGATGAGGATGCCGGCCATAATCTGGATGGGCGTATGGCGGTTCAGGACGAGCCGCGCCAGCGACACTGCCAAAAGCACTGGGATAAAAATCAGGCTTTGGCTGAAGCCGAAGAGGATGGCGGTTGCTGATACCATGCTGGTCATCGCCATGGCATGCAGGCTGATGTGATTGAAGAAGGTTCCCAGCAGCATCAGCGTCAATTCGACAATGCTGACCAGGACGAGAATGACCAGCGTTGGATGGGCGCCGGATTGCAGGAAGATCATTTCGGTGAGCATGCCGGCGATGATGGCGATCAGATAGGGAATATAACGGTCGCGGCTTTCGCGCATGTGCAGGTCGCTGATTTTTCCGAATTTAACCATACAGGCGACAAATAAAATGGGCAGGATGCAGACCATAAAGGTAAAGGTGGAAGCATACAGGAGCGCGGCGATGCGGGACGGGGTTACGGACAGCGCAATCAGAAAAGTCCAGATGCCCCATACAATCGGCGGGCTAATGAAGAGCGAGACAGCGTGCGCCCACAGCGGATCGTTTGTTTCGATATGATGTCGAAGCGCAGCCGGAATCGGCACTCTGATGTCCATACCCGTCTCTTTGGCGGTTGTCGGCGGTCATACAGCCTAGCTGGCGCGCATTCATTATATCCTGTGACGGGACTTGGAGGAATACCGCGTTGATTGAAGGGAAAGGCGTCGCATGCAAACCGCATTGAACGTTGTCTTCAAGCTGCTTGCCGGGCTGGGCGTTCTGATGGCGCTGTTCGGCATCGGGATTGAGTTTCTGCCGGGGGCGCATCCTGGCTTGAATCTGCCGCAGGGGATGCTGATTGTCGGCAGTTTGCTGCTGTCGCTGGCCGCTTTTCGTCTGCGGCGGGCGGATGCGCGGCGGCGGGCTTGGGGAGCGATGCGGAAGCATTGGCTGCCGGGATTGGCCGTTGCCGCGGCGACGCTGATTGCGCTTGAGTTCGTCTTGGATGCTGTGGACAGATCGCCGCTGTACTACCCGCCCGATCCGCCGCCAGAACCGCTTGAGCCGATGTATCATTGGTGGACCTGTGACGAAGTTAGCTGTCGCTATGCTTATGATGCCATGGTCGCTGCCTGTGAGGGCCGGGAGTCTCTCCCGCGGAAGTGCATTTTGAACCGTCAGGGATTTCATGATACACAGGAGTTCGCGGCTGGCGATGATTTTGATGAGCGGATGCGGATATTGATGCTGGGCGATTCATTTGCCTTTGGCCTGTACGCCGACGTCGGGAAGTCGTATGTCGAGACGATTGAAGCGAACTTTCCGCAGAGCATTGTCTGGAACACTGGGATTATTGGCGCTGGGACGCATCAGGCCTTGGGGCTGTTTCGGGAGTATGCGCCGGTTCTCCAGCCCCATTTGGCCATTCTCGGTTTCTTTGTGAATGATTTTGGGGACAATGCGCTTCCGATAGACATCCGACAGTGGCTGACTTTGCAGGATGGGCGCATTTTTATGCGGCGATATGATAACAGCGACGGAAAGACGGCTGCGCTGGACGAGCAGAAGGCCTATTATTACCGCGCGCATGGCCTTGAGCCGCCGGCGAATGAAATCGAGCGGGCAATCGGCAGGACTCGTCTGGGGTCGCTGGCGCTGCGAATGATTGACATCGCGCGGGGCGAGAGTCCCGACCAAGGGCTTGACCGAGAAGTGGCTGTCACCCGCGGCTACCTGCGGGACTTGCGCGAGGCGGCCGCGGCGCAGGATACGGCCTTGCTGGTTCTGCTGATTCCACATTCAAACGATGTTTCTCCCACTCCGCCGCAATTTTCTCTGGGCGAGGTCGAGCGTCTTTTGCGGCATTCGCTGCCGATGGGCGGTGAACGGTATCGAAACGGCATACAGCTTATGAAGGAACTGGGAATACCCTATCTGAATCCGATTCATCTGCTTGATTTTGAGCTTGATTACGTGCCACTTGATTCTCATTGGACCAACGCCGGGCATCAGAAAATCGGCGCGGTGTTAAGCGACTGCATTGAGGCCTTTCAGGTCAGCGGCGACCTGGCGGACTGCGAAGGGGTCGAGATGCCATGACAGGCTGGGGGCAGTCCTTGCAGCAATGCCAGCAAGCCATTGGGATACAGGGGCGGCGCCGAAGGGCGGCGGAAGGAATCGAGTCTTTTCCAGGCGGCGCGGTACAGGATGTCGCCGTCGTCCCGACCTTGCAAAACGGCGTCGTCGCGATTGAGGCGGGCATCGGTAAAACGTCCGTCATAAATCAGGGCGATCTCGTGGCCGGGCTGTCCTTCAAAGCGGAAGATGTTTTCCAGCGCGCCCAGATAGGTTACGTCGCTGACGGCGGCTTGGATCTCTTCCATCACCTCGCGGGCAATCGTCTCATGTCCGCGTTCGCCAAACTCGATTTTGCCGCCGATGGGCCGATAAAACACCTTGTCCTCATGCGAATCATAACCTTCAGCCAGGAAAATTTTGTCCCCGCGCCGAAAGACGCACAATGCCAGCGGCCGAATTCTGCCTTTTTTCCGCTTCTTTTTCTTGCCCATCATTCCATCTCAAAGCGCGTGGCCAGGGCCTTAGGCGGGTCGGAGCGCAGGAAGGCGCGCAAACGCCGCTGCACCGCGCGCGGCATATATTGCAGCAGACGTTCGGTGAAGCCGCCGCTGACCATCAGCAGAGTCAAAATCATCAGCAGCCAGGGCAGAGTATTGAGCAGCACAAAGGGGAAGCTGATTTCCTGCCCGAAGATGAACAGGCCATTGGTCTGAATGTTGGTGGATACGGCGCGCAGAGCCGCGAAGAGATAGGCGCCGAGAGCCGCGCGGAAGGGATGCCAGCCGCCGAAGATGACAATCGCCAAGGCAATCCAGCCGTCGCCCTGCATGGCTGGCGGGCTTGACCAGCCGGGCTTGACATTGAGCGAATAGGCGGCGCCGGCCAAGCCGACCAATGCGCCGCCAAGAAAGGTGTACCAATAGCGCAGGGCTTGGACTTTGGCGCCGCGGGCATAGGCGGCTTCGGGACGTTCACCAATGGCGCGCAAAGCCAGTCCGCCGCGTGTGCGGAACAGCCAGAACCAGATGACAAACATCAGCAGATAGCTGAAATAGACCAGTATATTTTGGCGGAAAAATATCGGGCCTAAGATGGGGATGTTTTCCAGAATCGGCAGGGACAGGCGGGTGATTTGGGGGCCGGGGATGCGGGTGAAATCAGCGCCCAGAAAGCGCGCCAGGTCAGCGGCCAGCAAAGTCAGCACAAAGCCGACCGCTACTTGGTCGCGGCGCAGCTTGATGTTGGAAAATCCAATTAGCAGGGCAATCAGCGCGCCGACCAGCATGGCGACGGCGATGCCCAGCGCGATCTGCATTGGCACATCCAATACGCCAGTTTCCTGCGCCGTCCAGGCGGCGGCGAATCCCAGGACAGCGGCCAGTGCCAGGCTGCCATCCAGCGACAGATTGACGACGCCGGCGCGTTCGGTGATGGTTTCGCCCAGGCTGGCGATGACCAGCGGCGTGGCTGTGCCGATAATGCTGCCGAGCGTGTTCAGAAATTCTTCGTTCATCGCGTGTTTCTCATCTCAAACGGTCGTTCTTATGTTGGATTCGTCGGTCTCATCATCGTCCGGCGCCTGCGGGAAAAAGACCTCCTGCGCGCCTTGGAAGAGGATAACGGCCAAGACCAGCGTCCCTTGCAGCACGCCAGCCAGCGATGAATCCAGCTTGAGTGTGATTTGCAGTCGGGTGCTGCCGGTCAAAATGGCGGCGAAGGCGAAGGCGATGAGCGGCACCCACAGCAGACGAATGCTTAGCAGCAGCACGACCAGCAGTCCCAAAAAGCCGATGCCGCCCGAGGACAGCGGGCGCAGGTTATCGAAGGTGAACAGGACGCGGTAGGCGCCGGCCATGCCGGCCAGCGCGCCGCAGACCAGCAGGGCGCTCATTGAGGTGCGTTCAGTGGCGACGCCCAGCAGACGCGCCGAGCGCATATTTTTGCCGACCGCTTTCAGGTTCAAGCCCCAGCGCGTGGCGTTGAGCATAATCAAGACTATGGCAAAGGCAGCCAAGACCAGCCCAATCATAAAAAGATTGACCGGGAATTGCGTCGAATGTTCGGGCAGCAGAGCGGCGGTGGGAAAGGGTTCGGTGCCTTGCGCCGAGCCGCCGATGCGCGGCTGCCAGGGGCCCGAAATCATATAGATCGAGATGACATTGACCAGGGCATTGAGCGCCACGCCGCCGAAGATCTCATTAACGCCCAGCCGCACTTTGAGCGCCCCGACCAAAAATGCCCAGAACATGCCGCCCAGCGCCGACAGGGCAATCAGCACGATGTTAAGCAGCGGCGACAGGCTTTCGTCCAGCAGGATGAACTGCGCGCCCCAGCTGGCGAAGAGCGCGCCCATCATCATCTGGCCTTCGACGCCGATGTTCCACAGGCCGGCGCGGAAGGTCACGACCAGGCCGATACTGACAAGGGTCAGTGGAATCCAGAAATTGACGACGCCGCCGACCTTGCGCGAATCCTTGAACGCGCCCTTCCACAAGGCATCGACCACATCCAGCGGGTCGCGTCCGACTGCGCTCACCAGCAAAGCCGCGAAGAGCAGCGAGATGAGGATGGGGATGAGCAGGAAGGCGATTTGGATGGCGAGTGATTTTGGGTTTTTCATGGGGATTGCTCTTGGTTTAACAAGATGTCGATTTCTCTGTCCATCAGTTTTACAGGCGTAAATACATCATCTGAAGTCTGCCACGCGCGGGACATGGTGATGATTTCCGCGATATCTCGACTGTCGGAATGCAAGATTCCGAAGTTATTTGCATAATCTTTAGCTCCGCTTTGCAATCCATTGTGGGCAACAATCCAGCCGATGATGGGCCCTCTTTGTCGCAAGAACCAATTTGGAATGAGATCTTTGACGTCTTCGCTTCTATGCAAAATCGTATTTAAGGTTGCTACAAACTTCTGAATCGTGTCTCGGGGAACTCTGCTATCAGCGTACATTTTGCTTTGCCCAACAATTCGTATTGGACCTGTGCCTCCGTTGAACAGGTGCGATTTTCCGACAGATGGAATAATAGCAAAGAAATCAACTCCATGTTCGCCTGTGCGTGGTGTCAAGCTATAGTTGGAAGCTCCACTTAACTTGCAGGCTAAGGCCGACAGCGCCTCATATTGACTTGGATTCAGAGCTTGTATCGCCTTCAGAATATGAATGCGGCTTCGGATTCTAATCCTTTTCTGTTTATCATTCTTGGATACTCCGGGCGGGAAGTATTTTGGATACCAAAACAAGCGTTTTACGCCGGCAACGACTTCCGAGAAGGTTGGATACAATCCCCTAATTCTGTCAGCTTCAATACGATTACATAGGTCATTCCATAATCTGTTGGTATTATTATCCGCGTACATTTCAGCGTCTATTCGCGCTTTGCCTAAACTTTGCTCCACTGCGTCTGCCAAATAGTCGTCAAAGTCCAGCGAAGGGCGGTCAAACACCTTTTCATAATACCAATTCACAATAGCTTGTGAGTTAGCCATATCAATTTTATTTAGTCGCTGAAGGCATTTTTGACATCAGCTACGGCATTTTGCAGCGACTCGAGCTTACCTAACAACGCTTTTTTCAATTCGTCATCTTTGTCGAATCTTATCGTGGGGGTGTCGCCAAGCCGTTTAATGAGGTCATCCATAGATTGCAGTAATTTCTTGGCAGGCTGTCTTTCACCTTCCAGTTTTTCTTCCGCTTCTTTCACTCTCGCAGAAGATATTGCCGTATCGAGATCGCTGTTACTGCGAAATCGCTCAAATTCTTGTGTGTTGTTACGAAGTAAATATGAAATGTCGCGTAAACGCTGAACGTTTCCGATAATTCGCTTGTCCCATTCTCCAAGCAGATCATCAATATCTTGCCCATCGCCGGGATCTTCTTTTGGATAGACCCAACTCAAAAACTCGTCCAGATGCAGTTCATTTTCAAATTTATACTCATTTTCATTCCACCCAAGCCATTCGCGCAGTGGAGGATTAGACCGCCCAAAAAGCTCCTGAAAATATGGGTACACCTTTTCATCTATCTCGCGGCTGTAATTTGATTCATCTTTGGCTTGTCTAAATGCCCTGTACCCGCGAATCCATTGACCTGCGCCATATCTCGATAATCCGAACTGTTTCCCGACTTCGGTAAGAGTTATTCCCTTGTCTTCGTCCCAACGTTCGCTAAGCAATTTTGCCTTGTTGTAAGCTGACCATCCAACAATGCCTGTGATATGACGAATTCCCTGAAAAATCCATGATGCTTCAGTATCTGAACCGGTATATTCCAAACATGGAATGGATGACAGCGATTGTAGAACTGCCTTGCTAACTTCAGAACCAGGCTGATGACTGGAGAGGATTTGCTTGGCGGCTGTGATGCGTCTGTTTCCTTCAAGAACAACATATTTGTCCAGTTTGAACCGCCTTACTATAATGCGATCAATTGGCAAGTATCCATTGACCTCCATGTTCATCCGCAACTTTTCGACATTGTAGAAACGAGCCATTCTCTTGCGTGTGTCACTCTGGATATTTTCTTTATCTATCTCATCATCATGGATAGTACGCCAATCATCCCCAACAAATCTTGGATTATTGGGGTCAAGGTATATGTCTGCAACATTTAGGTTAATAGGTGTTAATTGGTCTGAAATGATGATATCCATGTTTGTTCTCCCTGAATGGCTAGATTCACTGTATTATATCCTCGATACGAAAGATATAACAAGGTCTGTCAAGGGCATTTGCCCTCATCCTCATTCTCCGCCAGCCACTTCGCGCCGTTGAAGAATAGATACTCAAAATCACTGTTTGTCTCAAGCACCAAGAACGACTCTGGGTCTTGCACGTCCTGAAGCCGTTCTACAATATCCTGTCTGTCATCGGTTGGATACACTTGATGCAAGCCCCACGCCCGTATCTTATTCGGTTCTATCAAAAGCAACAACTCGGCCATTCTTCGCCTCCATATCATACTCGATAAGCGTCACATTTGCATAAGAATAATGATATACAAAGCAGGAAGTGGCGCCAAGCCCTCACTTCAGCGTAATCTTGACGCGGTGCCAGGCATTGTTGACATAGCCCTTGAAGTTCCAAGTGCTGGCGATGGTTTCGGGCTGGGAATTGGCGGCGGTGTCCCAAGCGCGCACGACCAATTCATGCTGCCCCTGCGGCAAATCAAATTCAGCGCGCCACAGCTGCCAAGTCCAACGCTGCGGATCATTCAGGAAATCGGCCCGCTGCCAGCTCGCGCCGCCGTCGGCCGACACATCCACCCAGCTAATCTCATGTTCGCCGTCGCTCATGGCATAGCCCTCGACCGCGACCTTGCCGGCCCTCATCAAGCTGCGGTCTTCTGGACGGACAATCACCGAATTCACCGGCAGTTTAGTCAGCTGCATGCCATCTTCATAATTGACGTTGTACATATCGATGCTCGGTGGAAACAGCTTGTAGCCGACCTGCTGGAAATAATTGTCGGACGGGTCTTGCTGGACGATGATTTCGCTTAGCCACTTGACGCTGCGGGCGCCGATGTAACCCGGCACAACCACCCGCAAGGGCGCGCCATGCGCCAGCGGAAGCGCCTCGCCGTTCATCTCATAAGCCAGCAGCGCCTCGCAGGCCAGCGCCTTGTCCATCGGAATCGAACTGCCATAAGCCTCGCGCTCGCCGTCGCGCAGGATGCTGTCCAAGCCCAGAAACGCGGCATGGCGCGCCTTGTCACTTTGCAGCCCAGCCGCCTTCAGCGCATCGCCCAGCCGCACGCCGCTCCATTCGGCTGTGCCAATGGCTTCAATCCCCCAAGCCAGCTGGTCGTCAATCGGCTTGTAATCCACCAGTTCGCGGCGTCGATTGCCGGCGCATTGCAGAGTGGCGGCTAGGGTTCGCTTCTCGAAATTGTTTTTGATATCGTCCAGACTTAGCGACAGGGTTTTGGAAACCAGGCCATGCACCCGCAGCCGATAGCTCTCAAGGTTCACATTAGGAATGCTGGCGTGATTGCGGACGAAAAACAGTTCGGTCGGCGTCAGAAACTCCTTGGCCAGCTGATTGATCGGCGGCCCGGCGTTGAGAATATCATCATAGGTTTTGGTGTCGGTGTGCTTATCAGTGAGCGGCATGAAGAGTCTCCTGAAATGTCTGAAAAAACCGCGGCTAAAATTCCCCGCCAATCAAATGGCCCAGTTCGTCAATGCTGGTCTGGCTGACGTCCGCGACTTCGTGAACGCGCCCGGCATAAAATACAAAGATGCGGTCGCTGTAGGTCACCAGTTCATCCAACTCGGCCGAGTTGAAAATGATCGCCGCGCCCTGTTGGCATCGCTGCAAAAGCTGCGTCCAAATCCAGCGCGCCGAATCGACGTCCAGGCCGCGCGTCGGCTGTTCCAGCGCCAAAAGCTGCGGTTCGTCGGGCAGAAGTCCAATCAGCACGCGCTGCTGGTTGCCGCCGGAAAGCTGTTCAATGGCATCATCCGGCCGCCCTTTGATGCGATAGCGTTCAATCTGCGAGCGGGCGCGCTGCTGCATCAGCGTCCAGTCAATCCGCAGTCGGTCATCGGCGACCAGCGCCATGTGTTCAGTCAGGGTCAGGCCGGCAATCAGGCCTTCTTCAAGGCGGCCGGCGGCGCCAAAGACACAGCCGCGGTGGAAAAGCTGACGATAGCTGGCATTGAGGATATTGTCGCCATTGAGATGCAGGCGGCCGCCGACTGTGCGCTGCAAACGGACGCAGGCGCGCATAAACAGTTCCTGACCGCTGCCATCCAGGCCGGCCAGTCCGATAATCTCGCCGGCGCGGACAGTCATCGAAATGGCCTGCATGTCCAGCCGCGGATCATGCACCCGCAGTTTATCGGCGACCAGAATCGGCTCGCCCCATTCAATTCGCTGGCGGCTTTGCGACCGCAGTTCCTCGCCAAACATGAGCGTCACCAACTGCTGTTTAGTGGCGGCGACAACGGCGTCGGTCAAGCCCTCGTCGGCGGCCGGCATATCCATAGCCCCGACCAGCGCGCCGGCCCGCAGAACGACCACCTCATCGCAGAGTTCGATGACATCCTCCAGCTTGTGCGAAACCAGCAGGACAATCATGCCCTCGTCTCTCGCCAGCTTTCGCAGCGCCTCAAACAAAATCACTTTCTGCTCGGCGGAAATGCCAGTGGTCGGCTCATCCAGAATCAGCGTCTCGACCCCCAAAGCCAGCAGACGAATGATCTCCAACTGCTGCCGCTGGGCGATGAGCAGGCTGTCAATCGGCTGATGCGGATCAAGCGCAAAGCCAAAGCGCCGCGTCAACTCGTCCAGGGTGGCTTCGGCCTGCCGCCGTCGCAGTCGGATGCCTTCGCCGCCGCCATAGATAAAGTTTTCCAGCACGGTAAAGGCGCCGACATCCAGCGGGTCTTGCTGAAGCATGCCGATGCCGTTGGCGATGGCCGCCGTCGGCCCAGTGTAGTCGATGACCTCGCTGTCAATCAGAATATCGCCTTCGTCGGCTGGCTGAAAGCCCGACAGAATTTTCATCAGGGTAGATTTGCCGGCGCCATTTTCGCCAAGAATGCCGACAATCCGCCCCTCGCCAAAGGTAACGCTGATGCTGCGGTTGGCCTGAATGACGCCAAAGCGCTTATGGATGTTCCGCAATTCGATGTTCATAGCCTGATTGTAACGCAGACTGTCGATTTGCACATCCAAAGGGCGGCTTCATTTTTTACCACAGAGGCGCAGAGGAAATGAGAGACGGCGCTGTTTATGATTCTTTGTTATTCAATGAGGCTGCTGGATTTCGCGCCGTATTTCCGCCAATGCCACTCTCGCTGGCCGGCCTTTTCCAGCCCGCATCTGCTGAAAGGCGATCTTCAAATCATCCCGAATGTCGGCTTTGGTCGGTTCATCGGAGTTATTTGCCGACCGGTTGGGTTTTGCGGCGGCGCGCGCATTTGTGTTGGCGGCAGTCATAGACTTGTCTCCTTGTATCGCCTATGCCCATTCCCCTAAAACCTTCCGTCGGTAATCAACGCTATTGCGTAAATCATTTATCCAATTTTTGGATTCATTCCAGTGTTGCCACTCATTATCACGAGCAATTTTAGCAACTACAATTATCGCACTACGCGCTAACAATTTTGCTTTTCCTATATCTTCTTGAGTTATTTCCCTGGTGTCCAGTTTATTGCCATGTTTTAATTGATTATAAAATTTACGAAGTCTTTCAAATTCTGGTGCTTCAAGTTTAATCAAATAATCTCTCATCAGTACATAACTATATCCGGCGATTATAGATAATTGTTCTGCATCTACATCTGTCATTCTGTTTGCAGTACCTAAAAGGGCATTTTCAAATGCTATCAAGTATTTATACAAAGAACGTTTATCGTAAAACAGTCCCGATTGATTGTAGTCCTCTATCGCTCCAATGATATTAGAAGATATTTGGTGGTATCCACCATTAACTCTTTCCTGCCCGTAATGATAATTTATATTATCTAAAAAACCGTTATCTTCAATAATAGTTTTATCTCTCTCGTTAATATAAACGGGAGGGAGATCGCGAATATAAAGCCCTGGTCTAAATTTCAGACTAGGCGCTCTTCCCTTTGTAGATTTTCCTACTGAAAGAATTGTTGGAAGAACAAGCTGTGGTGACATTTGCCCAACTATTATAGGTTTGTTAAACTCCGAAGTTGTCTTATCGTGGCCTTTATATGTAACTTTCTCTCCATAAGTTAGAGGCAACTCTGCTACTATGTTTAGAGCATTCAATGAATTATTAAGCTCATACTCAAAGTTAGAACTATCCGCGTCACTATTAGGGTTTATGTCTATGCACAGGACAGACCCATAATTATCGTTAAGAGCATTTTCCCATTCCTTTTTATCGCCTTCACTCTGCCATTTATGATCTTGTTCAAAAGGATTATTACCAGAAATATGGTAATATCCTGATGGATATGGACATAAATATGAATTTGCCAACCTTATCCCCTCGCTTGCATTACAATGAATGGAAGAGAGTAAAATATCATATCTATGCTCCTCTTGTGATCTTTCATGTACTTCGCTCATTGTCATTTGCCCTTTCAATTTAAGATCGCCAAAGAATGATAACAGCTTGCTGAAATTATGCAAGTGACAAAAACTGCCCAGAAACGGCTTGCAGGAATTTTAATTCTGTGTTAGCTTATAGATATGGTCTTCCATGACCTGCGATAGAGGTTCCGGTGGCAGAGTCGGACGCTAACCAATTTCTGCCACCGGAAACGCAAACTTCTTGAAAACCCGAAGGTTTTCAGTGCGAAGTGTACCCCTTTTTCGAGCGTCTTGGAATGCCGGCCTGTTTTGGCTTGTTTTGCGGGGCCGCTTGGCATGAACCGAATTTTGTATGCCGCCGACTGTCTGGACGTTCTGAACGATGAAAATGAACTGCCCGATGAATCGGTCGACCTGATTTATCTGGATCCGCCCTTCAATTCCAACAGCAATTACAATCTGCCGTTCAAAGGGCGCGACAAAAGCCTCAAGCCAGTCGAAGCCTTCAAAGATACATGGGAATGGACAACCGATGACAACGCGCGGCTGGAACAGATGGAAGACGACCCGCGCACGCGTTCATTGGCGGCGATTGTCAAGTTCGCCCAGGAGATTGAACAGACTGGCGGCGGACGGAGCCGAAAGCCGAGTCTGGCGGCCTATCTCATCAATATGTCGCGGCGTCTATTGGCGATGCGCCGTGTGCTGAAAGAGACGGGCAGCATTTATCTGCATTGCGACCCGACTGCCAGCCATTATCTCAAGCTGGTTATGGACGCGATTTTTGGCAAAAAGAATTTTCGGAATGAGATTGTATGGTGTTATACGGGGCCAAGTAATACAAAACGCTGGTTTCCGAGAAAGCACGATTATATTCTGTTCTTTGTTAAGACCGAGCAGGCAGTTTTTTATCGCGATTCTGTTCGAGTTCCGTATTCTGAATCATTTAAGGCTAGGCGAAAGTACACTGAAGGCAGCACGGGAATTACGGCCGGTTATTCGGATGGACGAGATGATTCTGACATAGATATGGCTTTCGGAAAAGGAAAGTTAATTGAAGATTATTGGACTGATATTCCTAGCGGGGGTCAGGTTTCCAGATCTGAACGACTCGGCTATCCCACGCAGAAACCACTTGCCCTCTTAGAACGAATCATCAAGGCAAGCAGTCCGCCTGATGGCACTGTGCTTGATCCATTCTGCGGCTGTGGCACAACCGTTCACGCCGCCGAGAACTTGAAGCGCAAGTGGATCGGCATCGATATATCGCCCTTTTCGACCGGCCTCATCCGCGAGCGCATGATCGATAACTTCCATCCAGCTTTGACAAAAAGCGACATCCTTATCCGCGGCATTCCCCATACGATTGAAGATGCCCGCGCCTTGGCCCAGCGCGACAAATTCGAGTTTGAAAAATGGGTCTGCGGGTTTATCGGCGCCGAGGGCATGTTCCGTCAGCCAGGTGAACGCGGCGCCGATGGCGGCGTCGATGGCCTGCTCAAATTTTATCGCTTTGTCCCCAAGAAAGTCGCCAAAGCCGAATACGCCGTTGTCCAGGTCAAAGGCGGCAAAGTGACTCCCGATTCCGTGCGCGCCCTGCGCGAAACGGTGGATCGACTGGGTGTGACGGCCGGCGTGATGGTCTGCTTTGAGCGGTATATGCGGACAGTCGACAACCAGCGCAGCCGCGATACCTTTGCCGATGTGTTCGGCGCGTATCCCGTCATTCAGGGCTACAGCATCGAAAATCTGCTGGCGAACGCGCCGCTGGACCTGCCAACTTACGGCCGCCGTCGCAAAAGCGGCCTGCTTAATTTGTAGGGCGCGGAATAACCTCAAGGATGATGACGTGTTCGCGGCTGCGGACATCATCGGGGCGATAAGCAAGCGCGCTGATTTTATGAAAGCCGATGCCGCGCGCCAGCCAATTCATGGTCGCGCGGAAAATCGGCGCCAGCCCATCAACTGGCTCGGCGGTGTTGATGAGGATATCATCGACGTACAGTTCGATGCGCTGAATGCCCGCCGATGAATCAGATGCCAGAATATCAATGTCAAAGTCCAGCCCTTCCAGGACTTGCTGGCTGTTGGCCGGCGACCGAATCTCGACTTGGGGAATATCGGGCGTTGGCAGCGGAGTCGGCGTCGGTTGAGCCAGACTGCAAGCGGCGAGGAATCCCAAGCAGAGCAAGAGGACGAGACAGCGGCGGTCTTGGATAAACATACCAGCAGCGCACCTCAAACGCGGCACTTTCCGATTGGCAAAACTCAAGCGATTGTATTATGCGGCTGCCGATGCCGATTTGCAAGCGAAATTCTGGTTGCGGCGCGTGTGTATGATGTTATAATTGAGGCATTATTCCATAGCTGTACAGGATGGGCGGGAAGAGACCTTGCAGGGATTCGAGCCGGCGCAGTCGATACGTTTGCCACTATTCATCTTATTGATGTTGACGCTGTTTCTGACCGCGCCGCTGGAGATAGTCCGCGCCGCCAGCATCACGGTAGACGAGGATTGCAGTCTGGGCGATGCGATTGAGGCCGCCAACCAGGATGCCGCCGTCGGCGGATGTTCGGCTGGCGACGGCGCCGACACCATCGCGCTGACGGTCGATATTACGCTGACCGAAGCGCTGCCGACCATGACTGGCGCTATTGTCATTGAGGGCAATAATCACACCATCAGCGGCGATGATCGATATAACATTTTTGCCGCGGCCGAAAGCAGTCTGGTTATCCGCAATGTGACCCTTGCTCAAGGGTTTAGCGGTGACTTTGGCGGCGGCCTTTATGCCCGTGACAGTCGGGTCGAGATGATCGACAGCGAGATTAGAAACAATTCGGCTGGCGCCGGCGGCGGGGGCGGCATCTATTTTTCCAGTTCCAGCGGCGCGCACAGCCTGGATATTGTCGGCGCCAGCTTTATCGGCAACAGTTCGGCCGGGGGCGGCGGCGCGCTGAAAATTAACGGCGGCGCTGTGACCATCAGAAGGAGCGGCTTTTCCTTCAACAGCGGCGATCAAGGCGGCGCGGTTGAAAACGCGAACGCCGCCTTGCAGATCGAAAACAGCACCTTCAGCGGCAACGAAGCCCGACTCGGCGGCGGCTTGAGTTCGTTTGGCGCCGAAGTCACCCTCACGCACACCACCTGGGCTTACAATTCGGCCAGCGAGAGAGGCGGCGCCGTTCATCTGGAGGGCTGGAACGGGACGATGAGACTGCGGAATACCTTGATGGCCGGCAGCCGATCCGGCGGCGATTGCAGCAGCGGCCTGAACCCCGACAGCATCACCGAAAACGCCGCCAGTTTGATTCAAGATGGCTCTTGTTCGCCGGCGCTGGCCGGCGACCCTCTGCTTGATGAAGTGACCGGTTCGCCGGCTTATTTTCCACTTCGGCCGGGCAGCGCGGCGATTGGGCGCGGCGATGCTCGTTACTGTTTGGCAAGTGATCAATCCGGCACATCGCGGGCGCCGGGCGATGCCTGTGAAATTGGCGCCTATGAAGTCCCGGCGGAGTTGCTGGAAGCATTGGCGGAAGCGACGGTAACATCAACACCGACCGCGACACTGACGCCAACATCAGAAACGACGCTGACCTCAACATCAGAAGCGACAGTAACGTCAACATCAGATACGACGCTAACGGCAACATCAGAAGGAACGCTAACGTCGACACCAGAAGCGACGCCGACATCGGATGCAACGGTAACACTGACGCCAGAAGGAACGCTAACGCCAACGCCAGAAGGAACACTGACCCCAACACCAGAAGCGACGCCAGCGCCGGCGCCACCAGCCGGCGGCGCGATAGATACCTCCAGGCTTGGATTTATGGCGGTGGCATTTGCGCTGGTAGGCGCGGTTATGGTCTTTCGCCTGCGGAATGAAACCGGGCAGAGTCTCGTCGAATACACCTTGATTCTCATCGTGGTCGCAGTGGTGATTATCGTTATCCTGGCGCTGATTAGCCCGTCGATTGACAGCATTTTGGCCAACATCATCCAGCAGCTTAACACTCCCTGATGGAAAGCGCGGGCAAACATGAAAATTGAACGGATTGAAACGTATATTGCCGAACAGCGATTGGAAACCCCCTTTTATTTTTCCCAATTTGGCTTTGACCGCCGCCAGGTCTGTCTGGTGAAAATCACGGCGGCCGATGGCAGCTATGGCTGGGGCGAAGGCTATGGCCCGGCTGGTGTGATTCAAGCTGGCATCGCCTATCTGTCGCCGTTGGTTATCGGGGAAGATCCGCTCCATGTAGAGGCCATCTGGAGCAGAATGCACCGACAATCGCTGGACTATGCGCGGCGCGGCGTGCTGGTGGCGGCCATCAGCGCGGTTGACATTGCGCTCTGGGATTTGTGCGGCAAACTGCTGAATCAGCCAGTGTCAGTGCTGCTGGGCGGACGGCGGCGCGATAAAATCCAGGTGTACGCCACTGGGATGTATTTTACTGATACCGACGACCTGCCGAGCAAACTCATCGACGAAGCGAAAACCTATGCCGCGCAGGGTTATCAAGCCCTGAAGATGAAGGTCGGGCTGGGCGTCGCTCAAGATGTGCGGCATGCGCGGGCGCTGCGGCTGGCGATTGGCGATGATATTGACTTGATGGTCGATGCCAACCATGCCTATTCGCGCAGTGAGGCGCTGTCCTTTGCCCGCCAGGTCGAGTCGCTGAACATCCGCTTCTTTGAGGAGCCGCTTTCGCCAGAGGATTATGAAGGCTATCGTCAGCTGCGTCAAAGAACCGATATTCCCATTGCCGGCGGCGAATGCGAGTATCTGATGGCTGGCTTTCGGCATCTGCTGGCCAATCAATGCGTCGATATCGCCCAGCCTGATATTTGCGCCGCTGGCGGATTGACCGAAGTTAAGCGCATCGCCGCCTTGGCCAACGCCTTTCAGACCAACGTCATCCCGCACAGCTGGGGCAGTGGCATCGCTTTTGCCGCCGGCCTGCATCTGGTCAGTACGCTGGACGTTGTGCCAGGCCGACTAACGATGCCGCAACCCTTGCTGGAGATGGATCGTTCGGAAAATCCCCTGCGCGACCGATTGACGGCGCCGCGTTTTCAGGCAGTGGACGGATTTGTCGATGTGCCGACCGCGCCCGGCCTGGGCGTGGATGTCGACGCCGATACGCTGGCCGAATTCACCCAGGCCTAATCGCCAGGCGGCACCGCGGCCAGCACTGGCAGGCCGATAACCGACTCTAGATCTTCGCGGCGGCGGACGATGCTGCTTTCCAGGTATTCCAGCGCGAAGACGATGACCGCGCCCATAAACGCGCCGGCCAGCAGGCCGACCAGCGTATTGATGGTCACGTTGGGGCGGGCGCGGAAGGGCTGCGGATTGTCCTGCAAGCGGGCTTCAATGCGGTCTTCGCGGCGCGCCTGCTGATTGAGGTCATTGCGATATTCCAGCAATAGCTGTCCCCAGGCGGCGGCGATGCGGGCGGCTTCATTCGGGGCTTTGTGTTCGGCATCGATCTGAATAACTAGGCTGGTTCGGTCGGCGGCGATGGTCACATCCGCGCGCAGCTGCCCGGGGGTCATATCCAGCTGCAAGCGGTCGATAACCTCGGCGGCGCGCAGGGAACTATCGAGATAGGCGACGTGGTTGTTGAGGATTTGGATGGCGGCTTGGGTGAGGCCGAAGTCGCTGCGGCTGGGGACAATCAGCACCTTTTGCGTGGCGCGGTAGACTGGCTCCAGCTGGCGGCTGAAGAGGAAGGCGGCGGCGGCGGCGATGAGGGCTAGCAGGATGATGATCCAGCCGCGGCGGATGAGAATCGTCCCATAATCGACAAGGTTCATGCGGGGCTGCCTTTGGCTTTTATCGCGGGCAATGGATTGATTTTACCACAGAGGTCACAGAGGCGCAGAGGGGATACATGCACAATCTGGCAGGCTATTGCTTATTCTTTTTATTTGACTTCTCTGTAATTCCAAGTGCCGCTTTGGCTACCTTCTCATAAGTTGGTGTCAGATATGTTGATGCCATTCGTTTTTTTACAAGCAAGTTAAGCAGTTCTGCTCTCTGTGAAAACGGCAAAGTGAATTTATAAATGCCTTTTGACTCTACTAATTTCGCCAGTTCAGCGTCAAAAGACCGCCAAGGATTACCTTCTGTTTCATAGAATTCGGTGTCACATAAAAATACCCCCATTTGTAGCCGAAGATTTAATATCTCAGTGTAAGGATGTTCCAATAAACGAATTGTTGTTTCTCTTAAATCATTATATCTTATCGCCCAAACAGCGATATTTTGAGGCAATTCGCCTTGAAGCAATTTGTCTAGATTCGCCTTATATCCGCGCGCATAATCCTCGAAGGTTTCTAATATCAAATCATTCACATTTCCTTTGCTATCTCTTTTGCTATCTTTTATGATTTTAATACACTTATCAAAGTATTCAGCTTTATTTTCTATAGACAGTCCTAATTTTCCATATAATTGAGCAACATTCGCGGCGAAATAGGCGGCAACTAACGGGCTATAAGTAAAATCAAGTAATCGCGTCGGTACTCCGGAATGTTGAGCGATTGCAAAAACGATATGAGAAAAATCATACTCTATCCCACTGCTTAACTCCTCATTGCCTAACCACATTTTTGTATTCCTTTTGTTATCCATAATGTAATCGAGAGAATTATTAGGAATGGGTAAATTCATTAGATTTACATTGCTAATAAAGTTATCAATTAAATCAATCTCATAACTTGGGTAAGTATCTTTATCCCAATTTTCTGGTCTGAATAAACTTGGCATTAGTTCCCATCTCGCGTCATTCTGCCCGCGAAAGATCCAATCAATAGGTCTTCCTCCCCAGCGCTCATGCGTCTCATCCAATTTTTGCAGAAACCTTTTGGCAGTATATGAACGAACCGTTACGGATTTGAATGGATCGTTGTTCTCTGCTGGGCCGTTGTTTTCGTCGCTCATCGGCATCACCTGCAATCAAGTAAATAAGTCAAACGCCATCATAATCACAGCCAGCGCCTGTCCGCGCAACCGGCGCTTGGCGGTCGTGCAACAGGTTCAGGATAACATCGTCATACTTGACGCTTCCCGGCATAAAACGCTCGTGGAATGCCCGGCCAATATGCGCGACGTCACCGTATTTGAGAACGGTCCCGGCGATGACATCTGGGCTCTCTGAACGAAGCTCTATGTAGCGGTTTATCATCCACGGACTCCACTTTCAACACTCATAGAATAAATGGAAGTTGTCCACAGCGTATAAAAGCACAACTTCAGGCGGCTCCCAATCCTGGATAAACTGCTCCGAAGCTCCCATGGCTTCATACTTCTCAAAGTCGGGCACCGCATAACAGCTAGAAACAATCTCGCGGTGCCAAAACCAGAACCAGAAACTGACGAACAGCACAATAAGCAAGAAAAAACCAAGCAAATCGCGCAGAGGAAACCACACACCCTTGTTTTTCATCACGCCTCCACTTGAAAACGAATCTGCTTCCAGCCATCTTTGCGCTTGAGTGCAAATCCAAAAAGCATATTTACCGTGAGCGAAACCTGCGTCTTTTGAACATTATCCATACAACCATAATAAAAGCGCCCGTTCGGTCTGTCAAGTCCCAAAATTCCGCAGCTGCGTCTCATTGTAATCGCGGTGTTTATAGGCGGCGCTGCCCTTGTCAAATTTCTCGACCAGTTGATGCACGGCCTCGGGCGCGGTCATGTCAGTCCCTTTCCATATCAATGACGATTTTAACCGCGCCTTCGTCTTGCAGGCGATGCAGTTCATAGGCCGCCAAGACATCGGCAAAGGCGAAAGTGTGCGTGATCATCGGCTTGACGTCGACCTTGCCGGCGCTGATCCACTCCAACGCGCGGCGCGTCGATTCATGGTTGGCTTCGCGGCTGGTGTGAACCATCGCCTTGGCGGTGATCGTCTTGATAAAATACTGCCAGATGGGGAAGTCAATCGTCTCGCGGCGCGGCACGCCAAAATACAGGATAAAACCATTCTCGCGCGCAATCTCGACCGCCAGCGCAATCGAATCAGCTTCGCCGGCCGCTTCAATCACGACATCGGGCAGCTGGCCGCTGTTGATGGCCTTGAGCGCCGCCGTCGGGGAATCGCTGGCATTATGAATCGAATGAGTCGCGCCATATTGTCGGCTAAGTCGCAGGCGATAGGCCTTGAGGTCAAGCGCGATGATTTTGTCGGCGCCGCGCGCTTCCAGGACGGTATTGAACCACAGCCCGGCCGAACCCTGTCCAATCACGGCGACGGTCTTGCCGCGCACATCGGGCAGGGCTTTGGCGGCATGCAGGACAGTGCCGAACTGCTGCGCCTGCACCAGATGTTCGGACGGAATGCCATCGGACAGCGGCAGCAGACGGTCAATCGGCGCCAGATAGTATTCGGCCATGGCGCGGTGATCGGGCGCCAAGGCCAGCACGCGCTCGCCGACAGCAAACCCAGCATCCGCGGGGTCAATCGCTTCAATCCGGCCGACCATTTCGTGGCCGGTTTCGCCCGGCGCGGTCGGATAGCGATGGTCGGGCAGGTGATGAATATGGCGAATATCGCTGCCGCACAGGGACAGCCGCAGGGTCTTGACCAGCGCATGGCCGGCTTTCAGGCGCGGCTTGGGAACTTCGACAAAGATCGGCTGGCCGCGGGCGATGATTTGGACGGCTTTCATAACGTGTTCTCCAGGCAATTCAGATGAGGATGAGTATAGCAGTTTCGCCGCGTTGGGTCATGGGATGAGGGGAATTTGGCGCGGCGCGTTTGCTGAATCATGGGCCGCCCGGCCAGCAAAAAAGCCACCCGCATAGGATGGCTTTTCCAAGTCAGACAGATTGACCGACTAGATGCTGAAGTAAAGCTCGAATTCGTAGGGATGCGGACGCATGGCCACGGCGTCATGGTCGTTGACCTGCTTGTACTCGATATAGCTTTCGATGTATTCCTTGCTGAACACACCGCCTTCAAGCAGGAAATCGTGGTCGTCGGCCAGGGCGGCGAGGGCATCGTGCAGGTTGCCGGCCACGACCGGGGTTTCGACATGGCCTTCATACAGATCTTCTTCGGACGATTCGCCGGGGTCGATCTGGTTTATGATGCCGTCAATGCCCGCCATCAGCAGCGCCGGCAGGGCTTGATAGGGATTGGCGGCCGGGTCGGGGAAGCGGACTTCAACGCGCTTGGCTTTGGGATTGTCGCTGTACATCGGAATGCGGATGGCCGCCGAGCGGTTCCGCGCCGAATAAATCAGGTTCACCGGCGCTTCATAGCCCGGCACCAAGCGGCGATAGCTGTTGGTGATCGGGTTGGTGAAAGCCAGAATCGCCGCGGAGTGTTTCAAGACGCCGCCGATGTACCACAGCGCCATTTGGCTTAGGCCGGCGTATTTGTCGCCGGCGAAGAGCGGCACGCCGTCTTTCCACAGCGATTGATGCACGTGCATGCCAGATCCGTTCTCCTCAAAGAGAGGCTTGGGCATAAAGGTAGCGTGCAGGCCGTTTTTGGCGGCGACGTTTTTGGCGACGTATTTGTAGGTGACCATGTTGTCGGCCATCTTCAGCAGCGAATCGTATTTGAGGTCGAGTTCGGCTTGGCCGGCGCCGCCCACCTCGTGATGATGCACCTCGACTTCCAGCCCGACATCGGTCATGGTTTTGACGATCTCGGCGCGGATGTCATGGGTTTTGTCCTGCGGCGGCAGCGGGAAATAGCCCATCTTGATGCGGTTCATGTGGCCCTGCGCCGGGTCAGCCGAGCCGCTGTTCCAATCGCCTTCAAAGGAATCGACGCGGTAAAAGCTGCTGTTTTCGGACGTGCTGTACTGCACGTTGTCAAACATAAAGAATTCAGCTTCGGGCCCGAAGTAGGCGGTGTCCGCCAGGTCGGATACTCCGGCCAGATAGGCTTCGGCGCGTTTGGTGATGCCGCGCGGGTCGAGCGCATACGGTTCGCGGCTGATCGGGTCAAAGATGTCACAATACATGGTGAGCGTCTTGTACCGAAAGAAGGGATCAATGTAGGCGGTGCTTAGGTCGGCCAACAGAATCATGTCCGATTCGTTGATGGCCTGAAAGCCCTGAATGCTGGAGCCGTCAAAGCCAAAGCCTTCCTCGAATTTGCCTTCGTCGACGACTCCAATCGGCATGCTGAAATGCTGTGGCACGCCGCGAATGTCAACGAAGCGCATATCCAATTCTACAACTTCATTTTCTTGCGCCCATGCCAGTAGAGTAGCGGGGGATTCCTTGGCGGAATCGGGGAGGGTGAACTTTGCCATATTCGTTTAATCCTTTTGATAGAATCACTAAATCGCATGACAGCGTACAGTATAACGATAGCAGAGATTTTTGCAATAGTCATTACAGAAAATCATAGAAATTGGTCGGTTTTTTCTGTTCACTTTAGCCAAAGCCCTGATTTTATTAACCAAAAGGCTAGTAGACACCCGCCCCTGCGCCTGATAACATACGCAAAATTAACTTGCGCGAGGTAAGCTGATGTTCAAATGCCTAGCCACTGTCGCTGTTCTGCTGCTGATTATTCCCTTGTCGGCGCAGTCGCCCGAAGTCCCGCGGCTTATTCCCGAAGTCATCCGCGTTTTCCCGCATGACAGTCAGGCATTTACCCAGGGCCTGCTCTGGGATGACGGCTTCCTGTACGAATCCACCGGGCTGCGGGGGCAGTCGTCGCTGCGTCGAGTCGATATCGAATCAGGCCAGCCTTTGGAGATGGTCGCGCTGGATGAGACGTATTTTGCCGAGGGACTGGAGCGCGTTGGCGGCCGGCTGATTCAGCTGACCTGGCAGGCCGGACGCGCCTTTGTCTATGATTTTGACACTTTGACGCAGTTGGGCGCGATTGAATATGAGGGCGAGGGCTGGGGACTTTGCTATGACGGACGCTATCTGTTTATGAGTGACGGCAGTTCCTATCTCTCTGTGCGCGATGCCGAAACCTTTGCGCTTATTTTCCGCGGCGCCGTCACCTTGAACGGGCAGATCATCCCGCCGCAGCTGCTTAACGAATTGGAATGCGTCGGCGATTCAGTGTATGCCAACGCCTGGAATACGGATTACATCTTCCGCATTGACAAATGGACCGGCGCCGTCACCGCAATGATTGACGCCTCATCGCTCCTGACGACGGCCGAAAGGGCGGCGTTAGACGCCGGCAGCGTGCTGAATGGCATCGCGTACAATCCCGATTCGCAGACGTTTTTCATCACCGGCAAACGTTGGCCCAAGCTGTTTGAAGTGCGGTTCATCGAGCCATAATATCAACATGGCAGCGCTTCAACATGCGAATGGCGGCGGAATGTATCGCCCGAAAGCCGCTCTTTTGCTGGCAGCTGCGGCCAACCCTGCCCAAACGGTCAGGATGAACCTCGTCATTGGTTGAATACCGCTCGCTGCCGGCTGATGGAACAATAAGGACAGAACAAGCAAAAGCCCGTTCGGCGGGTTTGTAATGTGCATAAATCCAAAACGAGAGGACTGTTTGATGTCGATTGACGATGCCATCGTAGCTGACAGCGTTTATAAATCATTCGGGGATATTAAAGCGCTTGACGGGGTATCCATTGCCGTCAAAACGGGTCAAGTGCTGGGGTTGCTGGGCCCCAACGGCGCTGGCAAGACCACGCTGGTGCGGATTCTGACGACCTTGCTCAAGCCCGACCGCGGCGGCGTCATGGTCGGCGGCCTTGATGTCCTGCGCCAGCCTCAGCGCGTCCGCGAAAATATCGGGCTGGCCGGGCAGTATGCCGCCGTCGACGAAATCCTGACCGGGCGCGAGAACCTCATCATGGTCGGGCGGCTGTATCACATGAACCGACATCAGGCAAAACAGCGCGCCGCCGAACTGCTGGAACGGTTCGCATTGACCGAAGCGGCTGACCGCTCTGTCAAGACCTATTCGGGCGGGATGCGGCGGCGGCTGGATTTGGCGGCGAGCATTGTCGCCCGGCCGAAGATCCTCTTCCTTGATGAGCCAACCACCGGGCTGGACCCGCGCACGCGCATTGTCATGTGGAATACTATCCGCACTCTGGTTTCCGATGGCGCAACCCTGCTGCTGACTACTCAATATCTGGAAGAGGCCGATGAACTGGCTGACCAAATTGCCGTGATCGATCATGGCCGCGTCATTGCCGAGGGAACATCTGATGCGCTCAAAGCCAACCTCGCCAATGATTTTATTGATCTCAAGGTCGCCAATCCGCATCATACCCTTCGGGCGGCTGACCTGCTGCTGCCGCTGTCGATGGAGGCGCCGCAGACCGATGACGTCCGCGGCAGCGTCACCATTGCCGTCGAAAACGGCGCCAAAAGCATTGCCGAAGTGGTTCGTCTGCTGGATGGCGGCGATATCGCCATTGTCGAACTCAACCTGCGCCGTCCGTCGCTGAATGATGTCTTCTTGAGCATCACCGGCGAAGCGATTGCAGACGAAGAAGCCAAGCCCAAAAAGCGGCGTTTCGGTCGCCGGCGCAGCGCTTGATTGAGAACACTGCTCGCCAAACCAACCATACAAGGACACCCAAACCATGACCCAGCAAACCCTGAAACCGGCGGCTTTCGCGCCGACCTCCAGCGATGCCAGCGCTTTCCAGCGTTTCAAGTGGAACTTTGTCGATACTTTCGTTGTCATGCGCCGCAATCTGATGTATTTTGTGCGCCAGCCGCAGCTGCTCATTTTCGCCACTATCCAGCCGGTCATGTTCCTGCTGCTGTTCACCTATGTATTCGGCGGCGCCATTCGGTTTTCGACCGGCGGCGACTACATCAACTATTTGATGCCCGGCATCATCATTCAGACCATCGTCTTTGCCGCCACCAATACCACCATCGGGCTTTCGATGGATCTTTCGCGGGGGATGATTGACCGCTTTCGCTCGCTGCCGATGTCGCGGGCGGCGGTTCTCGCTGGGCGCACCACAGCCGATACGGTTCGCGGCGCTTTTACCATTCTCATCATGCTAATCGCCGGGATGCTGATTGGCTTTCGCTTTGAGGATTGGGGCAGTGGCATCGCCGGCCTGGCGCTGGCCATCGCTTTTGGCCATTCTTTCACCTGGATTTCAGCGACGATTGGCCTGTTTGTCAAAGACCCCGAAGCGGCGCAGGTCGCTGGATTTATCTGGGTGTTCCCT
The DNA here is from genome assembly GCA_965243515.1 of Phototrophicaceae bacterium. Classification (GTDB taxonomy): domain Bacteria; phylum Chloroflexota; class Anaerolineae; order Aggregatilineales; family Phototrophicaceae; genus UBA6055. The sequence continues at coordinate 1,057,126 of OZ251572.1, forward strand.
TTGACCTTCGCCAGTTCGATTTTTGTGCCGACCCAAACCATGCCCGACTGGCTGCGCGTCTTTGCCGAAAATCAGCCGGTCAGCGTGATTGCCACTGCGGTGCGCGACTTGATGACAGGCACGGTGAACCCAGATGAGATTACGACGGCGCTTATCTGGATCGTCGGGATTTTCCTGGTGGCGATGCCGCTGGCGGTGCGTCAGTACGCCAAGGTGGCTTCGCGTTGATTGGCTTGCAATGACATCGCGAAAACGCCCCAACTTGAGGATTCAGGAAGGGGCGCTTCTGCTCTGGCATTAGATCCACCTCGTCAATGATGGCGACTAAGCCTGACTTGCCATTCTTTGCCAGGCGGCGGCAATTCAGGTAGCGGTGGCTTCCCCGCGATTTGCAGTTTCAGCTATTTTTGCGTGAGCGATACCGGCGAATGTGTTCAGTACTGTTGCTAGCCATTAGTTTTCGCCCAAAACCTTCGTGTCCTGCAGCGGGATTAAGCCCCCCGTAGAAGGCTCGATACCACTATCACTATCAAACCCACAAGCCCGGCCCAGAAACGCTGGTCATGCAATAAGCTATTCATTCCCTTAACCTTTCCCAACAACTATAGCCATCTGAACAAACATCCAGAGTCTTAAAACCCGCATTAATCATTCCAACGTAAACATCACCACCCGCCGCAAAACATTCATTCTGCGAATAAACCATAATATCCGGCCCGGCGCAAAACGACTCTGGCCTGTCATTCAGAATCGCCCAGCCAAACGAGAACACATACAGCAGCAGAAACAGCAGCAGCAAATAAATCAATCTCATTAACCTGACCCTTCAGATGAAGCTGACTGTCCCACATCCGCCTCTTCAAAGTCCCACCACCAATAGCAAACAACAGCCGTAATAACCACAACACCTAAGAGCAGATACCCCGACACAGGGCCCCAGCTAGAAAGATGCTTGCAAACAAACGAATACCAATCATCGCTTGCTTGCCAAATTTTTCCCGAGGATCTGTCCTCCACAATCCATAGCTCCTCATCATCAGAATTGCAATGAACATAATCAGGCAACACTATCGACAGCGCCTTGTCAAAGGTAAAAATCTGAAAGCTGAACAAGCAGGAAAAAAACATGACCCACACACAAGTAACAAACATCCTAAAACGGCTCATTGTCTTAATCCGCATAAGCCCCCACATCAAGCGCCGTCAGAATCATTGACGCCCCCCCTTCCGCAAACCAACCGACACCCTTCCGGCGATGCGGGTTTCCAGTCCCGCGGCTCGCACAACAAAAACGACATTCCTTTGTTAATTGACACAAGAATTCAACTGCCTCATTCAGCTTTTTTGGGATATACTCAAACCGAAAACCTTCGCGGTTTTCACAGTTTTTTCAGGTTTCCTGTGGCAGCTTTTGGCGTGGAAACCGACTGCCACAGGAAACTCCCAAATAAAGCCATGAAAGGCTTATATTCAAGAGTATCACATTGTTATCTTCTTTGCAAGCGCAAAATGCCTCGATTTTCTCGGTGGTAAAAACCTTCATCGCAAGCTACACTTGAGCTACATCTATGTTCTCAAGCAGAAAGCGAATCCAAATGAACACAGCGCGGGTTTATATCGCCAATTCGGGAGACGATGACTATGGCATCACGGTTGCCGAACTTGATTATGCCGCCGGCCGTCTGCACATCATCCAGCAGGTAACAGAGATCAGCGAATGCCATTATCTGGCGCTTCATCCCAACCGCCAATACCTCTACGGGACGACGATGGACGGCGAAGTTGAAGCGGTCGCCTTTGCGGTTGACCAAGCCAGCGGCCAGCTAAACAAGCTCAACAGCCAGCCAGCGGCCGGCACATCGCCCTGTTACATCCTGGTCGAAGCCAGCCAAAAGAACGTCCTGATGGTCAATTACACCGTCGCCGGCCAGCGCGGCAATATCCGCGTCTATCCGATTGGCGCCGACGGGCATCTGCAAGGCCACAGCGAAATGATCGAACACGATGGCCGCAGCGTCAATCCCGACCGCCAAGCCGAATCGCACCCGCACATGATCCTGACGACGCCCGACAATCGCTTCGCGCTGGTGCCAGATCTAGGCACTGACAAAATCTATATCTATGACCTGGACGCGGGGCAGGGGAAACTTTGCCTGCATACGACTCTCGATCTGCCGGCCGGCGCCGGGCCGCGGCACCTGGCTTTTCATCCTGATTTGCCGATTATGTATGTCATCAACGAACTGGATTCGACGATGATGGCCTGGACTTATGATGACCAATATAACTGGACTCATCGCCAGACCATCTCGACCCTGCCGGCGGCCGCCGCCGTGCATAACCAGTGCGCCGATGTCCATGTTCATCCCAATGGCAAATTCCTCTACGGCTCGAACCGCGGCCATGATTCGATTGTCATCTATGCCCTGGATGAAGCTGGAATGCCGTCGCTCATCGGCCACGAATCGACGCAGGGGAATTGGCCGCGCGCCTTTGTGATTGACCCGCGCGGCGAATACTTGATAGTCGGCAACCGCCACAGCGACAATGCGGCCGTCTTTGCCATTGACCCGACGACCGGCGCGCTGCATCATCGCTCCACGTTGGATTTGGACGCGCCGATTGCCTTCAAAATGTTTGGCTAGCCCATTATGCGCGTCTTAATCACCGGCGGCGCGGGTCTGGTCGGGCGCCCCATTACCGAAAAATTGGTCCGCAACGGCTGGGATGTGCGCGTCATCGGCATTGAGCCGACATGCGAGATAGAGGGTATTCGCTATGCCCAATGCGATATTCTCGATTTTGAATCCCTGGCCAAACAAGTTAAAGGCTGTGATGCCATCGTTCATCTGGCCGCTATCCCAAGCGTCGTTCACCATCCCAATTCCGCTGTGTTCAAGGTCAATGTCGCTGGCGCATACAACGTCTTTGAAGCCGCCGCCAAAGCCGGTGTGAAGCGCATCGCGCAAGCCAGTTCCATCAATGCGCTGGGCGGCTATTGGGGCTGTGATGACCGCCAGTTTGAGTATTTCCCGCTGGATGAAAATCATCCCCTGCATACGACCGATGCCTATTCCTTTTCCAAGCAGATGGTTGAGGACATTGCCGATTATTACTGGCGCCGCGCCGCGATTTCCAGCGTGTCCTTTCGTCTGCCGGCCGTCTGGTCAGACGCGGTGATTGAGCGGCGGCGGCTGCGCGGGCATCTGGCGGCCAAACGCGAAAAACTGACGGCCTTCCTAAAACGGCCGCGGCATGAACAGCGCGAACAGCTGACTGAAGTTCGGACGCATATTCTGCGGCTGCGGGCGCGGCATATTCTGGAATACGAGGTGCGGCAGTCAGGCGCATTTGAAGACGAAGCGCGCCAGGATGATTGGCTGTGGTCGTCCTATTTCTTTGACCGCTACAATTACTGGACTTTTATTCATACCGATGATTCGACGCAGGCCTTTGAACGGGCGCTTACGGCGGATTTCAGCGGCGCCCATCCGCTGTTTGTCAACAGCGACAGGAATTATCTCGGCGTCGAATCTGAAACCTTGCTGGCGGTCTTTTATCCCGAAGTCGGCCGGCGCGTCAAAAAGCTGGCCGGCGCGGCCGCGCTGGTGAGCAATGACCGCGCCGCCGACCTGATTGGCTATGAGGCTGCTGTGCATCGCATTTAGCCGTCATCGGCATACTGCTGTGAGCTAAAGACATAGACGTTATTCACAATCTCGCCGGCTTCATCGGCTTCGGCCAGCGCTGTCCATTCATAAATCCAGCGGGCGTCGCTAAGGCTTAAATTGACGCAGCCATGACTGCGGCGATAGCCAAAATCATTATGCCAATACGTTCCGTGCAAGCTGATATCGCCGTCGAAGTACATCGTCCACGGCACATCCTGCAAGGCATAGGCATCGGGCGCGCCGACGGCGCCGCTCATCGAATCGCGGTCGAGCCGCGCCCAGATGGCAAAGACGCCTTCATTGGTCGGCCACTTGGGCAGGCCGCTGGAAATTAACGTGGCAAAGACTGGCCGGTCATCCTCATAGGCGATCAAGGTTTGCTCAAACAGGTCAATCGCGACCCAATGCCCGCCGACTTCCGGCGGTCGTTCGGCTGGGGCGAACATGGCGACATATTCCTGGCGCAGCCATTGCCGCGGCCCAATCAGATACCAGAGATTGCCGTCTTCATCATGCTCGGCGGCGAAGATATTCACCAGGTCATAACGGCGGGTCACATAACCGCTTTCGGCGCTGCCCCTTTCGCCGGGCTGTAAAGAAGTATAAATGCCCGTCCGATCTAAAATGACCGCGAAGGGATGCTGCCAATTGGGCGGCAGGAGCATGCCGGTGAAGCGCGAGGCCGGCGCATATCGGGCATTTTCCTGCATCAGCCATTCGCCGCCGACGCGCTGAATCCAGCCGGGGACGCTGGTGTCGGTCGCATTGACAAAGTTGAATCCGGCCGGTATCTGACCAATCACTTGCCCGCCGGGCGCGTCGTACAAGCTGACGGCCGCCGGCCCGACTCGCCAAAAGCTGTAATGATTCAGGGAGAAACGGTCTTCGGGGATGTTTTCCAGCGTCGGCTGTGGAAAGGCGCGCATCATAGCGAAACAGGCCTCGCCGGGTTCGGCCGCTGACTGGCAAACCGCCGGATCATAATCAAAGCCAGCCAAGCTGTCCTGCGCCAGAACCCCCGCAAGCTGGATGAATCCGAATGCCAAAACGATGAATAAATACCTTGCTGTCATGCGCGCTCCGCGATGCTGTTAGGGTCTTAAATTGAATCGTCCTTCAAACTGCTTGCGAAATCATAACATAATTTGCTTGCCGGTGGTGTAAAATAACGCTGTCTATACGATTTTCGAACCGTACAGCCATGACCAGAACCATTCGCATCGGCAGCCGCGCGTCCAAACTGTCGCTTTGGCAGGCGCGCTTTGCCGCTGATCTGATCCGAGAGCATTATGATGATGTTAGGGTTGAACTGAAGCCATTCCAAACGCGCGGCGACAGAATTCGGTCGCGGCCATTGGCGGCAATCGGCGGGAAGGGGCTGTTCACGCAGGAGCTTGAAGCCGCGCTGCGCCGGCGGGAGATCGACGGCGCGGTGCACAGCCTGAAAGATTTGCCGACCGAAGAAGCTGAAGGGCTTTGTCTTGGCGCGGTTCCCAAGCGCGGCAATCCCCATGATGTCCTGATAAGCCGCGAGGGCAAGCGCCTGTTCAGTCTGCCAAAGGGCGCTTGCGTCGGCACCGGCAGCCGGCGGCGGCGGGCCCAGCTTCTCTATCATCGTCCTGACCTGCGTATTCTGAATATCCGCGGCAATGTGCCGACGCGGATACGAAAGCTGATGGCGGATGGCAGCCGATATGACGCCATTGTTTTGGCGGCCGCCGGGCTGGAACGGCTGAAGATGGCCGACCGCATCACCGAAACCTTTGCCATCCCGCGCATGACCAGCGCCGCCGGACAGGGCGCGCTGGCGATTCAGTGCCGCGCCGAGCCGGAGGCGAAAAAGTTTTTTGCGCCGTTGACCGATGAGGAAACGCAGCTGGCGGTGACGGCCGAGCGGGCTTTTCTGGCGGCATTGGGCGGCGGGTGTTCCTTGCCGGTGGGCGCTTATGCGTTTGTCGAGGATCAGCGGCTGCATCTGCGCGGGCGCGTGACGTCCATGGATGGCGGGCGGCAGGTTGATGTGGCCGGTGAGACGGCGCGCGTTCCCGAAGGCCTGCGGTCGGCTCATCAGCTTGGCCTTGATTTGGCGCAGCAGGCGCTTCGGCAGGGCGCCGCCGAGATTCTGTCGGCGCTATGACTGTCCTTTTCAATAAACGCATCGTCGTTACCCGCGCCGCGCATCAGGCAGCGGCATTGGAACAGGTTATTCGCCGGCGGGGCGCGGTTCCCGTTCTTTATCCCTGCATTGCGATTGCGCCGCCCCGAGACACGGCCGCGCTGGATGCCTGCTTGGCGGCCCTGGACGAATTTGACTGGCTGCTGCTGACCAGCGCCAACGCCGTGCGGATGGTAGCCGACCGTTTAAGCCGACTCAAACTGCATCCGGACTGGACGAGGATTAAAATTGCCGCGGTTGGGCCTAAGACTGGCGCCGAACTGCGGGCCCGGCTGGCGGCGGCCGATTTTATGCCGTCGGCATTTACGGCCGAATGCTTGGCGAACAGCCTGCCTCTAACAATCGGCAGCCGTCTGTTTCTGCCACAGTCGGCTTTGGCGGATGAGACCATCGCCGCCATCCTCCGCACCCGCGGCGCCGAGGTGAGTACGGCGGTGGCTTATCATACGGTGATGGGCCGCGGCGGCGCCGATGTGCCGGGGATGATTAGGCGCCATGAAATCGATGCCCTGACCTTTACCAGCCCGTCGGCGCTGAACTATTTCGCGCAGCGCAGTCGATTGGAGCGGATGCCGAATCTGCCGGCGGTGTGCATCGGGCCTTCGACGGCTCGCCGGGCGGCGGCGGCTGGCTTTCGGCAGACGATTGTCCCGCGGGAATACTCGCTGCGCGGGATGATGGATGCGCTGGCGGATTATTATGCTTCCCCGCCAAAACCCGCATTCTGATGGCGGCCGTTCATCAATGGCGAGGCATTTATAGATAAACGCTATCTTAATACGTTCTTTATGCTTGGGGACGTTTTTCGTACTATAATGGCATTATTGGAATCACCGTGGCCGGCACAGGCATACATCCTTTGATAATTGGAGGCAGTGTCTTATGCACTTGGATCACACCATTTATACGCACGAGAAATTTACCGAGCAAGATCTGCATTGGTGTCCCAAATCGGAAGACTATGCGGCTGGCAATCATCTGCTTGCGGCGCTGCGCTCCGGCTGGCGGCTGGCAAAGCCCGAGATTAAGGCCAAACAGGTTTGGAAAAACGGGAGCCGCCCGCTGACGATTTATCACTTCGCCCTGATTCGCAATCATCAAACCCTGTGCATGCCGGTGCTTAGCAATCCTTATGTTGAACGGTATATCATCCAAAATCGGCTTCTCATTGTTTTGGATGCCGAGCCTGACTGTCTTGTGATTCCAGGATAAAAGGTTTGTTAAAATCGCTTTAAGCGCGTTTGAGAGGCCTTGCTCTTCGGTTTGATTGACCTTATCATAAGAGCCAATGACAACATTCACTGCGGGGGCTTCCCGACGATGATGAATCCAACCCAGCGCGACCCGCATATTCAGCATCAGGACATTACCAGCCAGCATTGGAGCTTCTCTTCGGAGCGATTCGCTGGCGGTGACAACCTGCTGACGGCGCTGGCGCGCGGCTGGGAAATTGAAAGCAAGGTGATACTCAAGCGGCATTGGTTTGCCGGGATGCGCTGCATCGAGATTTTTCATTTTACCATCAAGCGCGGCGCGGTCATTGCCGAAATGGCGGTGATTGGGAATCCCTATGTGTATCGTTTCCTTGCCGATTATCCGATTGAGCTTGTCGAGGAAGACGCTGCCAAGGCCTGAACGCGCCGCAGCCGCCTTAGCACAACCACTCCCTCATCCTTCCTTTCCCGCGGCGGCAGTAATAGGCTATACTGATACGCGAATGCTTGCTTGTGATGTCATAATGGGAAAGGGCCCATGTCTGGGGATCAATCCAAGAAACATTTGCCGGGCAATGAGCCTGAACGGAAAGACGACTCGCCGCCGCTGACCCCGGAGGAGATGCTTCAGTCCATTTTGAAGCCAAAACCAGCGGCGGCCTCGTCTGAAACGCTGGCGCCGCCCGAAGATTCGCCGGCGCTGTCATCACAGCCGCCAAACCCAGACCTGGCGCGCCCCGAGGATCTTCAGTTTGCCCGTCGGTCAGATGCCGAATCGGAAGCCGATGCTCCGCTGGCGGCTGAAAAGGAAAGCAAACGGGCGGCCGCCGCGAAATCGGATGAAGCGGACACGCTTGTCGAGCCTTTGCCGGCCGCGGTCGCCGAAGAGGCCGAGCGGTTTATCGCTATGCGGGATCAAGCGGCGGCCTGGACTGACCGACTCAATAACCAGGAAATCACTTTCGACGAATACCAGCGCCGTCTCTACGACGCGATGGTGCAGGATGAGGCCGGGATATGGTGGATGATCGATGCCGAAAACGAGCAGTGGTATCGTCACAACCCCGACAGCAATCAATGGGAAGAAGATGAGCCGGCGGCTTTGCGCGAGCTTGAGCGATACCATCGGGCAGCAGCCGGTGATGCGCGGGCCGGCGCCCCGATTGTCGATGCGCGCGGGGTTAAAATCGGCGCAATGCCGCCGACCGCCGACGAACACTACACCTTTCCCAGCACAGCCGCGCTTTCCGATGAACTGCCCGACCAAAAAGCGACTGTCAAGAGCAGTTCCGACGGCGGCGGGATGTCTGATTATGAGTTGGAAGCGCCGCCGGTGGTGCAGGAAGTTTTGGATGCGCGGCGCGGCGCGGCGCGGCGGCGGCTGGTTTCGGCGGCGGCTGTTGTTCTGATCTTGGTTTTGACGGCGCTGATTGCCGCCGCCGTCGGCATAATGGCCTGGTATGGCGATGCGGTCAGGCCCTTTCAGGAAGACATCGCCGGACTCGCCAGCTACAGCCCCGAATTTCAGACGGCGCGGATACTGGATGCCAACGGCGCGTTGATCGCGGCGCTCAACAGCCAGCAGACCGGCGCGCGGACGACTGTTCCGCTGGATGACATGAGTCCCTACATCATCCACGCGATTATCTCGCAGGAAAACGAACGTTACTTTGCCGACCCTGGCTTTGACCCGATTGCGATTGCGCGGGCCTTTATTCAGAACATCAGCGGCGGCGGCATCGAATCCGGCGCCAGCACGATTACCCAGCAGATTGCCCGCAACCTAGTCTTGCGCGATGCCGAAGTTTCGATAGAGCGCAAGGTCAGCGAGATTCTGGTCGCGCTGGAAATCGCCAATCAATATGACAAGAACTTCATCCTGGAACTGTATTTGAATGAGGTTTTCTTTGCCAATCAGAATTATGGCGTGGAAGCCGCGTCGCAATTTTATTTTGGACATGGCGCCGATGAACTGAATTTTGCCGAAGCGGCTTTGCTGGCAAGCATCGTGCCGTCGCCGTCGCAGAATGACCCGGTTGTGAATCGTCCGACAGCCATCCAGGGAATGCGGGCGACCATGCACAAGATGCTGGATATCGGCTGCCTGCAATTCCAGCATGGCGATTGGCCGAGCCGCGGACCCTTCTGCATTCAGGCGGGCCAAGAGGTGATGAACGACGGCGTCCCGCAGGTTCTCGTCCGCACCAACAGCGCTGGGGAGATTGCCGGCGGGCTGGCGATTGTGCAAATTGCGGAAATGGAAACCACAGAATTTGAGCCGCTGGATGTTCGGCTGCGCTATCCGCATTTTGTCAATTATGTTCAGGCGCGGGTTGAGGCCGAGTTTGGCGCCAATGCGCTTTTCCAGCGCGGCTTTCAGATCTATACCACCTTGAATCCGTCGGCGCAGGCGGCGGCGCAGGCGGCCTTGAGCAGTCAGGTCAGCCAGCTGGTGTCTGCCGGCGTGAATACGGGGGCGGTGATGGTGACCGACCCCAACAGCGGCGCTATCCGGGCGATGGTCGGCAGCCATGATTTTGATGATGACCTGGCCGGGCAGGTCAACAATGCGCTGACTTTCCAGCAGCCAGGCTCGGCGATCAAGCCGATAGTCTATGCGGCGGCAGTCGGCGGTCATCAGGGGAATTATCTGACGCCGGCGAGTATTTTGTGGGATGTGCCGGTGACCTATGACCTGGGCGCCGGGCAGACTTATTCGCCGGTGAATTTTGACCGTCGGTTTCATGGCCCAGTGTCCGTGCGGGCCGCCCTGCAAAACAGCTACAACGTCGCCGCCGTGAAAGCCTATTTGTTTTCGGGGTCGGAACGTTTTGTCGAGACGGCGCGAACCTTTGGCCTGCAGTTCCCCGATGGGACGCTGCCGACGATTGCCAGCGCCTTGGGGGCTAATGAAGTCCGCCTGTTTGACATGATGCAGGCATACGGCGTCTTTGCCAGCGGCGGGCGGCGGGCGCCGCTCTATGCGATTGAGCGCATCACGGAAACGATTGACGGGGAAGAGGCTGAAGTCGCGTGGGAAGGCGCGGCGGCCGAACAGGCTATATCGCCGGCGCTTGCCTATCTGATGCAGAATATCCTTAGCGATGACCAAGCTCGCCGCCCGACTTACCCGCCGGGATCGTCTTTGACCCTGGAAAACATCGGCATTCCAACCCAGAATTTCGCGGCGGCAAAGACCGGCACATCGAATGACAGCCGCGACCTGTGGACGATGGGGTTCACTCGCAACGCTGTCGTCGGCGTCTGGTTGGGGACGTATAATAATTCGCCTACATTCGGGACGACTGGCTACAACAGCGCCGCGCCGGTGTGGAATGCGGTAATGGAAGCGGCGCTGGCCGGGCAGGCGCCGCCCCAATTTGAAAACCCCGGCGGCGTTGTCGTCCGCGAGATCTGCCGCACAACCGGCACGCTTAATTATCCCGATTGCCCAGAACCCACGACCGGGCTGTTCATCCAGGATCAGTTCCCGCCCGGCCCGGAGCAGGGCTTTATTCAGACCGCCGCCGTTGACAGCTGGACCGGCCTGCTGGCGAATGACTTTTGCGATGACCATGTTATCGACCGCGCTTTCGTCGCCACGGACGATCTTTCGGCGGTTGACTGGCTGAATACGACTGCGGAAGGGCGGGAGTATGCCGAATGGCTCGGTCTGTCGCTGCCGGCGTCGGCGCCGCCGACGGGCTCCTGCGCCCAGGGGCAAGGGCTGCCGGCGGTTCATATAAGCTCGCCGAATGAAGGCGCGGTGATCCGCGGCGCGGTCGAGATCCGCGGCCAGGTTCAAGCGCCGGACTTTTCTCATTATGAATTGCTGTATGCCCGCGCCGGGGAGGACGAATCGTTTATCCCGATTAGCTCGGCGCTGGTTCAAGTCCCGCAGCATGGCGGCTTTCTGGGGACTTGGGATACTCTGGCGGCTCAAATCCCGACCGGCAATTACATCCTGCGTTTGCTGGCGACGTCCTTGACTGGCGGCTCCATTCAGCGCGACCTGAATATCCTGGTCGATAATCCGATGCCGACGGCAACGCCGGGCGCAGTCATCACACCGGTTTTTGCGCCGACAGTCGTCTCCGTTCCTTCCGGCTGATCCATGCCAATTCTGCTACAATATCCCCATCGGGGCGAAATCGGGAGGATACAGGCATGAAGCAGCATCCGCTGGTGGAGGGTATGAATGCGCAGCAGGCGGCCGCCATCACCGCCGGCGCGGGGCCGGTGTTGGTGCTGGCAGGCCCCGGCAGTGGCAAGACCAGTGTTCTGACTCGCCGCGCCGCTTATCTGATTAGCGAACGCCGCGTGCCGCATCATCGCATCATGGCGGTGACCTTTACCAACAAAGCGGCCGGCGAAATGCGGGCGCGCATTGAAAAGCTGCTGGGGCAGCCTTTGCGCGGCTTGCAAGTGGGGACATTTCACGCTACCTGCGCCCGCTTCCTGCGGATGGAAGCCGAAAGCATCGACTATAAGCCGGATTATGTCATTTATGACAGCGATGACCAGCAGTCGCTGGTTAAACAGGTGATGAAGCGGCTCGATATTGACCCCAAGCGGTACAACCCGCGCGCTATTTTGGCCGGGATTTCCAGCGCCAAGAACGAGATGATCTTGCCGCATGAATTCCAGTCGGTGGATTATTTCGGCGAGATTGTCAAGCAGGTTTATGACCGGTATCAAACTGCCTTGCGGGATGCCAATGCAATGGATTTTGATGATTTGCTGCTGAACATGGTTTTGCTGCTGCGCGGCAGCGACATCCTGCGGAAAAAGTATCAAAGCCGATTTGAATATGTGCTGGTCGATGAGTTTCAGGATACTAACAAAGTGCAGTATGAACTGGTGCGGTGTTTTGCGGCGCCGCAGAACAACGTCTTTGCGGTTGGTGATGAAGACCAGGCGATTTACGCGTTTCGCGGCGCCGACCGCCGCAACGTCCTGCGTTACCGCGACGATTACGCCGAGTCAACCGTCTTTCTGCTGGAGCAGAATTATCGCAGCACCCAAAACATCCTTGACGCTGCCCGCGCGGTCATCGACCATAATCGCAACCGCACTCCCAAAGCGCTGCATACCGATAAAGGGCGGGGCAAACCTATCCGGGTTCACGAAGCCTATAACGAGCGTTATGAGGCTGAATATGTGCTGGAGCAGATTCAGCAGATGCGTTTGCAGCAGGGCCGCGAGTACCGGGATTTTGCTGTGATGTACCGCACCAATGCCCAGTCGCGCGCGATGGAGCAGGCTTTTGTTCAGGCGAGCGCGCCGTATGTGCTGGTGGGCGGGGTCGGCTTCTATAAACGGCGCGAGGTCAAGGACCTGCTGGCCTATCTGCGGCTGATACACAACCCGGATGACCGCGTCAGCTTTGAGCGCATTATCAACGTTCCCAAACGCGGGATCGGCAGAAAATCGCTGGATTCCTTCACTGGCTGGGTAACACAGCAGGGCATGACCATCAGCGATGCGCTGAACCGCTTGTTTTATGATGACCCGTCGCCGCTGTCGGCGGCTGTTAGGAAGAAATTCGTCCGCTTTGCCGAATGGCTTTCGGGCTGGCAGGAGATGGCGAAGGTCGGCGATCTGCTGGCGATGTTTGACGATATTACAGCAAAGATCGGCTATTTCTCGTATCTGGAGGACATCAGCAAGCTGCCGCAGGAAGCCGCCGACCGCGCCGACCATGTGCGCGAGCTGCGCGGCCTGCTGCAATATGCGCTGGAGGATGACCAGCCATTGCATGAATTTCTTGCCGAACAGTCGCTAGTGTCTGATGTCGACAGCTTGCAGGAAGATACCGATGCCGTGACGCTGATGACCTTGCATGCCGCCAAAGGGCTGGAATATCCGGTGGTGTTTATCACCGGGCTGGAGACGGGGGTTCTGCCGCATTTTCGCTCCTTTGAAGAAAAGGAAGGCATTGAAGAAGAGCGCCGTCTATTTTATGTCGGCGTGACCCGCGCCCAGCAGACGCTTTATTTGAGCTATGCCTTTCGGCGCGCCCTGTACAGCGGCAGCGCGCCGGCAAGCCCCTCGGAATTTCTTGCCAGCCTGCCGCTGCATCTGCTTGATGGCTCGCCGGTTACGCTGGCGAACCTGCGCCGGGCGCAGTCTTATGAGTCGCAGCTTCGCTGGGAGGATCCGCCTTCTCAAAGCGGCCGGCGGGCGAATCCGGCGGCCAAACCCGAAAGCCCGCTGCGTAAAAAGATCATCCCATTCCCTGGCAGCCGCGCGCCTCAAGGCGATGTATCGGGATTCAAAATCGGCGGGCGCGTGTTTCATCCGCAGTTTGGCGCCGGCAATGTCATTGGCATTGAAAGCGATGGCGATATTGTCAATGTCCTGTTTGCCGGGCACGGCCTCAAGAAAATTATGGCTGATGCCGACGGCTTCAGGCCGATTGACAGATAACGCTATTCGCTGGGCCAGCCGTCGGCGCGCTCGCCGCGTTCAAGCGCGGCGCGGATGGCGGCCGCGGCCTCTTCGGTGACCCACTGGCTCCAGATGTCCTCGTTCTCATCCAGCCACCAGATGGCGGTATCGGCATGGCTGAAGCCTTCGGTGCCGCGAATCGACAGGATGCCATAAATTTCGGGCGTTAATTCCCATTTTCGCAGCATTTGAGTGACTTCGGGCGTCCGTTCCAACAGCTGCGGACGCGCCGCGATGATGACAGTCGCATCCTCATAAGCGCAGGCCTTGGTCGTCGACCAGCACAGGTCGCTGTAGGGCGGCTCTTCCAGCCGCGCCATATCAAGTTTAATCGCCGACGACATGGAATCGTCCAGATAGCCCAGCCACGGCTCCTTTTTGGCGTAGGCATCAAAGAGGTCGCGGTTCATGGCCGCTTCGGTCGCCGGGACGAAGATATGGATATGCTCGGTCATGCCATAGCCGTCGATTTGAAGCTGGTTGATGGCATGGCAGGGCCAACTCGGCGGGCAGCTGACCAGTCGGGCTTTGCCGCCGCTTTCAGGAGTGGCGAACAGGTTTTGGTACTGTTCTTCTTTCAGGTCTTCAATCGAATCCAGTTCGGGATGCGCCGCCTGGACATAAGCCGGCATCATAAAGGCTGACTGCGATATGCCATCCAAAGAGGCGCCGAGAGAGACCGCATCGCCGGCGGCGAAAGCATCCTGCCAGCCTTCGCTGATTGAAAGCCAGAGTTCCATAATGACGTCGGTTTCGCCCTGGCGCAAGCTCTGCATCAAGCCGGTCATATCTTGCAGCAGGCCGCTGATATTCCCATCCACCACATCAGTAGGGTAGCCGTAGCCTTTCTCGATGATGTACTGCGCGATGCGATTTTGGGTCAGGGCAGTATCAAAGGTGAGATCGCCGAAAGTGATCGGCTGCTGCGCCATGACCGCGGCATAGCCTGCCAGCAGAACAGCAAGCAATAGGATAAACAGCCGCGCCGGTTTGAACATCATGGTCTCTCCTAATTACCAGCCGCGCTTGCCCAGCACAACCTGTTCGGGCGTGACATTGATGCCGACCATCGCTTCGCCCAAGTTGCGGCTGACCTCGGCCAAAATCTGCGGCTCCTGATAATGGGTGACGGCCTGCACAATGGCTTTGGCGCGTTTTTCTGGATTGCCGCTCTTGAAGATGCCGCTGCCGACGAAGACGCCGTCGACGCCAAGCTGCATCATCAGCGCGGCATCGGCTGGCGTGGCGACGCCGCCGGCGGCGAAGTTCACCACTGGCAAACGGCCGAGTTCGGCGGTTTCCCTGACCAGATGATGCGGCGCCCGGATTTCCTTGGCATAGCTGTACAGTTCATCGGCGTCCATGCGGCTGATGCGGCGGATTTCGCCGCCGACGGCGCGGGCGTGGCGGACGGCTTCGACGACGTCGCCAGTGCCGGCTTCGCCTTTGGTACGCATCATGGCGGCGCCTTCGCTGATGCGGCGCAAAGCCTCGCCAAGATTGCGGCATCCACAGACAAAGGGAACGTTAAACTTCCATTTGTTGATGTGATGCTCTTCATCGGCTGGCGTCAAGACCTCGCTCTCGTCGATATAATCGACTCCCAAGGCCTCCAATATCTGCGCTTCGACAAAGTGTCCGATGCGGGCTTTGGCCATGACGGGAATGGAGACGGCCTGGATAATTCCTTCGATCATGTCGGGGTCGCTCATGCGGGCGACGCCGCCTTGGACGCGAATATCGGCTGGCACGCGCTCAAGCGCCATCACGGCAGCCGCGCCGGCCTCTTCGGCGATCTGCGCCTGCGCTGGGGTGACGACATCCATAATCACGCCGCCCTTGAGCATTTGCGCCAAACCGCGCTTGACCTTGTCGGTGCCTTTTTCGGCGCTGCCATTTTGCTGATGTCTGCCTGAATCCATTGGGTGACCTCTTTTCAAACTTATTCCAAGCCTATGATAAGGCATTTGAAAGCAAAATGATATGTTTAACGCAGTCGATTAAGTCTATTTTCATTCAGGTCGGCTTCCGCTTTCGGCGTTTCCAGCGGGTGATGGCTCTTCGCTGGCGCCAGATGAGGCCGGCGGCAGCCAGAGCGCCGACATAATTGGCGATAAAATCGCCCCAGGAAAAGTAGCGGTCGGAGACAAACGTCTGCTGATATTCGGTCAGGGCGCCGATGGCGAGGGTGATGCCGGCGGCGAGCGCCAGACTTGCCAAAACACTCGCATGCCCCAGCCAAGCCCAGAACCACAAGGCGCAGGCGATGGCAAAAGTCACGAAATGCACGGCGGTGAATGCAAGCTCGCGGACGGGAGTGTTGGGGCCAGAAGGCACTCCCATATTATGCAGATAGCCTTCCGGCTGTATCAGCAGGTTGCTAATCCATAGCGACCAGCCAATGGCCGCCAGCCAGCGCACCGGCCATTTCTGAAGCAATGCGAACAGCTTTTCCATCATATACTTGGCGCCCAAGTGATTTTACCAGACCATAGCATAGCCGTTATCCAACAGATATTCAACCTTTGTTTGCCCATCCATGCCGCCGAGTTCAGGCAGTCGGCTGCCGCCACCACCAGCCAGCCTTTCGGCGTTCGCCATATTTGAGTTTTTTGTCCAGCCACAAAGCCAGCCGCCGCCAGCGATTGCCCAGCATCCAGCGCAGAATGCGGTTATGGAATTTTGAAAAATCTTTGTTGTATGGGCAAACGCGAATGCAAATCGAGCAGTCCGTTCCTTGGTTGACCCAAAACTTGAAGCATTTTTTGGCGTCAATCGTCCACTTTTTGACGCCCTTGAGATGTGACAGGCCATCATAAGTCTCATAGCTGGGCGCGTCGGCCGGGATAGCTTTAATCGGACAGCCATCGCTGCATCGGCGGCAAACATTGCAGGTTTCGGTGACGCCAAAGTCGATGGGTTCATCGGCGACCAGCGGCAAATCAGTAAATATCTTGGCGATCCGCACCCTGGGCCCATATTCCGGCGTAATCAGCAGACCGTGCCGGCCGTACTGCCCCAGGCCGGCCTGAATCGCCAGCGGGATTGATAAAGCGGTGTCATTGAGGCTGGCGACGGCGCGGTAGCCCAGGTTGCGAATGTACTGCGTTATCGACAGGACAGCGATGATGTCTTTGCTGTAGCCTTGCCCGGTGGCGGCGCCGCTCAAGGCCGATGGCACGGTTTGGATGGTTTGGTGGTGCATTTCGTTGGCGATCACGACTACGCTGGTGAAGTCATCGGGCAGGTCCATTACCTTGTCGGTCAGTTTTTGGCGGCTGTAGCGGTGCGTATAAACCCAGCGCTCGTCATATTCGCAGATGCCAATCGTATCGGCGCCGAGGAACTTGCCGGCGCGTTTGAGGTCAGCCGTGTTTTCGGCCGCCGCGCCTTTGATTTTGCGCGCCGCGCCTTCGCGAAACATGGTATAGCTGTCCAAAAAGCCCTCTTTGCGGTCTGCTGACATCTCCAGCAAATCGGCGGTGAAATCGGCAATGTACCAGGCGGCGTTTCGCAGGGCATAATCTCGATGCTGGAAGCCCTCGACCTTGCGGAACTGCGCCAAATCGGTAAAGTAGGATTCATAGAACCGGCGGGCGCGGTCAGAGCGAACCTCATCGTCCCAGATGGAGCGGTTGAACATGTCGTGCTTTTGATTGAAACGCTCAAAGTCGCTCGAAACCTCGAAGCCGGTTTTGGCATCGACGGGCTTTGAGCAGACGCAGCTTTCGCACTGGCAGCGCGCTTGTTTGGTTTTGGCGGAACTTATCATGCTAATAATCCTGGACAGGGATTTGCCATCCCCTTTCATTTATATTGCAGTTGAATAAATTCTTTAATTCGGTCTGTGTGTTCAGCCAATCTTTGCTCCAGCGTCTTCAGCTTTATCCATGTTTCTTCAAACGGCTCAAACAAAGAAATTTGCTCCTCAATAGGCAGGATAGGTATCGGAAAATCTTTGATATGGCTTATGTAGATATGCGGCTGGCCGGTGCCTTGCTGGCGGCTGTAAATTTCCTGCTGTTTAAGTTTCATGCACATAAAAAGGTATCTGTTCAGGAATTTTGATTCATCTTTACTTTTGATCACGATTGAATCGGATGCCCATATTGGGCTGTCATGCCACCATACATAACCGGCGTACGCGCCGGATTTGCTTATCGTGAATACACCTCCTAAGTAATTATATTCGCCATGTGTATAAGGAACAGTGCCGCGCCCACCAGCAATGACCGGGATATTGCCGGGAGTTGTATCGGCTTTGGTAATGGATTTGCCATTTTGCAGCACAGCCGCTTCTTCAAGGCTAATATAATCTTTGTCGTTTGCGACCTTCCATTTTTCGTATAAATGAAAGGATTGTCGACTTTCCAGATTTTTAACTGAAATTACGCTAATATCAAGATTGATGGGCATATTCTCTTCAGGCTCGTCCGAATCCTGATAAAAGAAGAGCGTTTTATCCAAGTCATTTATGTCATTTACCGGCGTGCGCTTGCTGTCAAAGCCGTCGTTTCTAATGGCTGCTTGATAGAACCAATCGGTTTGCCGCGCGCCTTTGTCGGTCAAATAAATAATGCCGGTTTTAGCGTCGGTGTAAGGCGCGAAGCAGCCGCGCGGCAGCCTGGCCAAGAGTCTGACGCGCGAATTCGAGAACAGGAATCTCAACAACTCGGTATGCTTGCGATTGACAAGCAGCCCATCCGGCACGACGATTGCCATAGACCCGCCGAGCCTCAAGCTGTTAAAACACTTTATAACGCAGGCTTCATCAGCATCCTTTGGACTGCCCTCGACGAGATCTAATATCTCTTGAGACACATTTTGCGAAAATGGGATATTAGAAAGGACGTTGTCGTACTTCCCATCCGTATCTGCCCGCAGGCTGTTCTGCTGTGTTACTCCCGAATGGCCATCGCCAAACAAAATCATATTCATTTTGGCGATGCGCGCGGTAGTGGTGATTTCCCCGCCGAAGACGGTTTTATTATGCAATGTGTCAAACACTTCTTTCGACAATCGGCGCTGCTGGCTGATATGCTTAAATGATTCGGTGAGAAATCCGCCGGTGCCGCAAAATGGATCATAGATGTTTTCGCCATACTTCGGATTAAGCAGCCTAACCATGAACCTTATGATATGGCGGGGCGTGAAATACTCGCCCAGATCGTTTTGAGTGTCGGTGGTCTTCTGAATAAAATGTTCAAAGGCGACGCCTTTTATGTCTTCGTCAATGCCGGTGAGATGCAAGGGATTGAGTTTGTGAATAATTTTCCTCATGGCGCTGGCGTATTCTGGCTCAATAGATGATTTAGTGATGACTTCGCCGCCGTAGACTTCACTAAGCCGATTCATCGCGACTTCATTCAAATAAAGCAAGAGGTCTTTTTCGGGCTGCTGAAGCAGCTGATGCCAGATTTCACCGTCGCCCTTTTCGCTAAGCAGTTTCAAAAAGAGGATGTTGGCGAATTCGCTGAATCTTTCGATGCCGGCGCGAAGGCCGGCTGCTCTAAGGTCGTTATTCAGTTCTGAAAACAACTGAATTAACTGTTCCCTGGACTTGATGACTTCTCTGGGAACGGTGAATATCTCGTTTGTCCCTTCACTCTGAAATCGCTTCAGCAGTTCCAGAGGAAGAAATTCGTTCACTTCGACGCCGTTCAAGTACAAGGGCTTGCCGCTGTCGAGATATTGAGACTTTAAGGTCGCGCCATTGCAGGCGAAGACTATTTTTACTCCAATTCGGTCGGCATAATTTTTGGCTTGACTAAGCGCATCATTGAGATTCGTCACCGCTGGCTTCTTGGCCTCAATTACGGCAAGCGGAATGGCACCGTCGAATAAAGTGTAATCGGGTCTTTTGTTTCCTAGATTTTGCGTGCTTTGATGCGACAGCCGGGCTTTGACTGATTCTTCGAAAAATACATTTCGCCTATGATCTTGAGCGTCGAGAAACCATCCCTTCGCCTCTAAAGCACGGTCTATTTGATATCGAATGTCTGTCTCAATCACCTGGACATCTCCAGTTTATTGTCTATGACACTCTTATGCTAACATAAACTTGACAATCCTGCCATTGCTTGGGGCATGTCATTTGCGCCGACGGCATGCAGTCGGTATGCTTATGCTAACAGGCAGTGAATAAAAGATATTTATGGCACAGGCAGGGACTCGATGACGCGGATTGAATTTTACATTGTCGATGTCTTCACCATCGGGCGCAAATACACCGGCAACCAGCTGGCGGTTTATCTGGGCAACCCGCCGACCGCGCTGATGCAGCAGCTGGCGAAGGAGATCAATTTCTCCGAGATCGCCTTTGTAACGTCCAATACGCCTGAAAACGGCGGCTATAATGTGCGGATATTCATGCCCGAAGTCGAAGCGCCTTTCGCCGGGCATCCCGTGCTTGGCACAGCTTACGTCATTCGGCGCGAGCTTATCCGCAAGCCAGTCGATGGCCTATTGCTGAACCTGGCGGTCGGACAGATTCCCGTGACCTTTGGCGAGGATGGCGTGATTTGGATGCGGCAGAATCCACCGACCTTTGGCCGCCGGTTTGAAGCGGCGGAAGTGGCGCCGATACTCAATGTCGACGAGTCGGATATTGATCGGCGCTATCCGATTCAGGAAGTGTCGACTGGCTTGCCCTTTGTGATTGCGCCGATGGTGTCGCTGGATGCGGTGAAACGGGCGCGGGTCAATCTTGATCGGCTGCGGGCGATGCTTGGCGCGCATGATGCCATTGGCCCGGCGATATTCTGCCCGCAGACCCTGCATGAGGAAAACGATATTCATGTGCGGGTTTTGGACGATATTTATGGCGCGCCCGAAGACCCGGCCACCGGCAGCGCCAACGGCTGCATCGCCGGCTACCTTGTCCATTATCGCTGTTTCGGCGGCGGCATCTCGCTGCGTTCCGAACAGGGCTATCAAATCGGACGGCCTTCGCTGCTGCATCTCCAAGCCCATCGGACAGCCGATGAAATCGTGATTCGGGTTGGCGGGCAGGTCGAGATGGTGGCGCAGGGACATCTGGCTTCTGATGAATAACCTGACAGCTTGCAGAAGCAGAGTAAGGGAAGAGATGAACGAGTTGAATGTTAGGAACAGGACAATTTTTCATGGGGACAATCTGGAGTTTCTGCGCGGGATAAACAGCGAGACGATACACCTTATCGCGACTGATCCGCCGTTTAAGAAGGGGCGCGACTTTCACGCGGCGCCGGGGAGTCTAGCGCAAGGCGCGCGCTTCAAGGATCGCTGGTCTTGGGAACAGGACGTACAGGGCGATTGGGTGGACAAAATTAAGGACGATTGGCCGGCGGCCTATGCGGTGATTGAAAGCACGCGGTTAAGCTATGGTGAGGATATGAGCGCGTTTTTGTGCTGGCTGGGTGTGCGGCTCATGGAGATGCGCCGGGCGCTGCGGGCCGATGGCAGTTTGTACCTTCACATCGACCATACGGCGCACGCGTACGTGAAGGCGCTTCTCGACTCCATCTTTGGCGCGCGGAACTTCAGGAATGAAATTGTGTGGAGGCGTGTTCGAGGAGCAAAAAACGATGCTCGACAATATGGGCGGTCTTCTGATACCATTCTTTTTTATACCAAGAGTCAAAAGTGGACTTTTGACCCGCCGCGATTAAAGCAAGTTGATGACAGCTGGTATAAAAAAAGAGATGAAAGGGGTAAATATGTATCAAGGCCTCTTCTCGCGTCAGGGGCAACAAAAGGAGACAGCGGGCAAGTTTGGCGCGGCGTCGCCCCCAAAGGCCATTGGATTGTTCCCCGCTTGCTAACTGCCAGGTATGAAAAGGAGCAAAACAGAAAATTACAGGGAACAGTGCGCGAACGTCTGGATATATTAGCCGATGCGGGATACATCGACTTTTCACATAATGGCAATCCATCATGGAGACGTTATTTATTTGAAGCTAATCCACCCCGTGTAGATAATATATGGGATGATGAAGAGACAAAACTTATGTCTCGAAATTCCCTAGAGCGTATCGGCTATCCAACGCAGAAGCCTCTCGCGTTATATGAGCGCATCATCAAGGCATCTTCCAACCCCGGCGACTTCGTCCTCGACCCTTTCTGCGGCTGCGCCACAACCCCCGTCGCCGCCGAGCGCCTCGGCCGCCAATGGATAGGAATGGACATCTGGGACAAAGCGCACGACACCGTCCTCTCCCGCCTAGAGCGCAACAATCTAGCAGTTCCCACCCGCGAGGAAAAAGAAGACCAGCCCAACCTCTTTACCTTTGGCGATGTAACCTATAGCGCGATTCCGCCGACTCGGACTGATGACAATGAAATCGCCGCGCCGCGCATCAAGCATAAAATCCCAATTCCAAAAGAGAAATGGGAGATGCTATCGCACAAGCAGATGAAATGGCATCTCGCGCAATACCAGCGGCGAGAGGGAAAAGAGGGACTGATTGTATGCGCTGGCTGCGGGCGCGAGTTGGAAGTCGAGTTCATGGAGCTAGATCATATCTCGCCCAAGTCAGATGGCGGCGCCAACAGCATCATCAATCGCATCTTAATATGCCGCCCGTGCAATGGCCGAAAGAGCAATGGTCTAACGCTCACCGGTCTGCATCGCGAAAACAGGCGTGAAAAGTGGATGCAGAGCAAGGAACTCGCCGACTTCGCCAAGCTGCGGCAATCGGAAGCAGTCGACCACGCCAAGCGCGATCCCGATAGTATTCAGGTATAAAGAAGGCGGGATCGGGTATGTTCAAATTGAATTCTGAAAAGGAGAGGACATGGAATACAGAAATCTGGGACGGACAGGAGTCAAAGTCTCGCCGCTGTGCTTTGGGACGATGTCGTTTGGCGATATTGCCGATGAGGCTGAATCGGCAAAGATGTTTCATCGCTGCCGCGAGCGGGGCATCAACTTTTTCGACTGCGCCAATGTTTATGCTGGCGGGCGTTCCGAAGAGATCCTGGGCGATTTGATTGCCGACTGCCGCGATGAAATTGTCCTGACGACCAAAGTTGTCTCACAGATGGGCGCCGATGTGAATGACGCCGGGGCGTCGCGGCGGCATATTCAAATCAGCGTCGAGCAGAGTTTGAAACGTCTGAAAACCGACCGAATTGATGTGTATTTTTTGCATCATTATGATGCCGATACACCGATTGAGGAGACCTTGCGCGCGTTGGATGATCTGGTGCGGCAGGGGAAAATCCTGTACCCGGCGGTTAGCAACTGGTCAGCCTGGCAGACGATGAAAGCGCAGGGCATCGCCAGTCGGGCCGGGCTGGCGCGGATTGAATGCTTGCAGCCGATGTACAACCTGGTCAAGCGGCAGGCGGAGGTGGAGATTCTGCCGATGGCCGCCAGCGAGCAGATCGGCGTCATTCCCTACAGTCCATTGGGCGGCGGCCTGCTGACGGGCAAATATGCGCCAGAAATCAAACCCGACGCGGGGCGGCTGGTGGAAAACAAGATGTACATCAAACGTTATGGCGTGGCGGATTATTATCAGACGGCGGCTGATTTTGCGGCTCATGCGCGGCAGCGCGGGGTTCATCCGGCGACACTGGCGGTGGCCTGGGTGATGGCGAATCCGGCTGTGACCGCGCCCATCATCGGCGCCCGCAGCCTTGAGCAGCTGGAGGATTCGCTGGCGGCGCTTGAGGTGACGATGACGTCCGAATGGCATCAGCAGATTTCAGCGCTTTCCAGCGCGCCGCCGCCGGCCAACGACCGTTTGGAAGAACGGGCGAAATAAGTTGCCTTAATTCGCAAAGCGCGCGATAATGTCGGCATATTAAAGTATTGAAAGAGGGAAATCATGGATTTTGTTACCGCACTCAAGTATCCATTCAACAGCGCCGCCAAGGTGTTTAGCATCGTGCTGGTGATGACGATTGCGTTTGCCGTGTGTCTGGCTTTGATTATCGGCTCTTATGACTGGAGTTCTTTGGCCGAGGCGGTCAACAGCGGCATCAACCAGTCGATTGGCGCTGTCGAGACTTCTGGGGATGCCGCCAGCCATGAACTGCTAAACGAGGAGCAGATGGAAGGGCTTGGCGTTGGCCTGGGTCGGGCCGCGCTTGGCCTGCTGGGGCTGGTCATTGTCAGCATCGTCGGCGGATTTTGGTTTTCGGGTTACAGCGTCGATGTCGTTCGCGCGGTGATGGCCGGTCGGGATGTCTTGCCGGCGGTCGAATTCGGCCGGAATATGCGGGCTGGCTTCATGCTGTTTCTTTCGGCGGTCTTGTATGGTCTGCTGTTTGTCGTCTATCTGATTGCCGTTGGCCTGCTGTCCAATTTGGGCGGCCTGATTGTTTTTCTGGCGGTCATTGCGGCCATCCCATTTCTGTTTGTCATGGGCTGGGGATATTACATCGGCATGGCGCGTTACGCGGCTGAAGGCGATTCCGGCGCGGTCTTCCAAATCTGGAGAAATATGAAAACCGCCCGCGCCAATATCGGCCCGGGAGTGAGCCTGGTGTTTTTTCAGATTGTACTGGGCTTCATCTATAACATCGGGACGAGAGTTCTGGACGGCTTGATCAATGGAATCACCGGGTCGGGCGGCGTGCTGCTGACGGCGCTGGTTATATCAGTGATTGTCTTCTTCGCGCTGAACCTGTTCCAGCATTTTTCGGCGCAGCACTTGATCGCGCAGTACGCCATGCGAATCGGCATCGGCGGGGCCGGGCCAAAGGACAAGGTTGATTTTGATTAGCCCGACTTGAGGTCGCCATGCGAATCGAGCAGATGCTTGAGGGCCTCCCATTCTTTGCGTAAGGCGCTCTTGAGGGTCATGCTGAAGAAAAGCCCGAACCAAAACATCCAGCGCGTGCGGATATTCACCGTTTCGCGGACGCTGGTCTGCTGGCCGCGATGCTCAAAGGTGATGGTGGCGATGAAGGGAAAGCCCCAATAGGAGCCTTTGAGTTCGATTTTGCGGTTGCGCTCATAATCGGTGACGTCGCTGTTGACGAAGCCTCGGCGGCCCATCAGGTGGCGCGTCATCGCCACCATTGACCCGGGTCGTATCGGGTCGCCATTGGTGATTCCAACGCCCTGCACACTGCGCCAGTGGACGTCGTTTCTGAAGTCGCCCACGTATTTGAAGACCTGAAAGACAGGGCGGTTAATCAGGACTTGATTTTCAAATTTGGGCATGCGGCACCAGCTTCCTCTTGATGAACGCGCCCTATTATAACCTGCGCGGGCGGGGATTCAATGAACAGTCTACACGATTCCGATGATGTACAGATAAAGGAAGACCCATGTCGCCACCCATACCAGCGCATCGATGCGGTCAAGGACGCCGCCGTGACCGGGAAACAGATTAAAGCCTTTGACATAGCTGTCTTTGACGCTGAAGAAACGTTTCAAGGCTGATTCAAACAGGTCGCCGCTGACGGCGAGGAACGGGCCGACGACCACCATGGGGATCAGTATCGGCTGGAAGACGCCGCTGATGATTAGGATAACAAAGGCGAGGATCCAGGCGCCGAGGATGCCGCCGATGGCGCCTTCGACGGTTTTATGCGGCGAGATCAGCGGCGCCAGCTTGGTTTTGCCGAAGATGCGCCCGAAAACATAAGCGAATGTATCGGCGCCCCAGGTGATGGCATAGACGACAAAGAGCCATACCAATCCGTTTGGCTGGCTATTGCGGACGCTAAGCAGGAAGGCGGCGGGGAAGGCGATGTAGATGATGCCGCACATGGTGATGCCAACCTGCGCCAGCGCGCGGCGGCCCGCTTTGGGCTGGCGCGAGAACTCCAAGATCAAAGTCAGGACAGCGCCGCCGCCGGCCGCCAGCAGCCAGAGCCAATCCTGATTCAAAAAGAAACCCAGCGCGATGGCGATGCCAGTCGGGATGCCGGTCAGCGAACTGCCTTGCATGGCGGTGTCTTTTTCCATCACATAGAATTCCAGCATGCCGATGCACATGACCGGCAGCAGGATGATGAGGAAGGGGATGCCGCCGGCGAAGGACGCCAGCAGCGCCACTGGCAGGAGAACGGCCGCGGTGACAAGCCGCAGGCGAAGGTTGGCTGTTTTGCCGGAGTTGGTGAAAAGTCCGCCGCTCATGCTGTTCGCCTCTGGAATCGAATCCGCGCTTAATCCATCCAAATGTCATTATACTCTTGCGAACCTTTTTGTTTCAAAAAAGGTGGTATTTTAAGCATCTTTCGCCACACTATAGGATTTAGAGGATTCTGCCACATCAATACTCAATTCCGCCATATTGGTAACGCCGTTGATTCCTTCCCGCAGACACCTTGTCGTAAAATTCGCCTGCCAGACTATATGCCAAAACAAATTCCTGAATACCATAAATCATTGAGAAACATTGACCCCTTACAAATTCCTTCTCTTCTTCGCTTTTATCAGCACGCTTCTTTGCTATTGTATTTCTATATGTTCTCCACTGAATAACCTGATCGGCTACAATCTTTGTGATTATGTCCTCTTCAACAAATTTTTGCGTTATCCATGCCGGAAAGTTCACATTTCGCGCAGGCGCTTTGCACTTTCCAATAAGGCAGAGTCTTTGCTCTAGTACATCGTAAGCCTTTATAATGGCATCATCTGGTTTTCCTTCTTCATATAGACCCATTGCCGCTTGTAATTCTTCGTCCATTATTCTATACATAAAACGTTCCACATCGCTTCCATTTAAGAAAGCGCGCAAGTTTTTTATTCCTTTGCGAAACCATCGGCACGAATTGATATAGTCAGCAGTCGACTTGTGTAAGCTATCAGGCCCGATAAGTGGGCCGCGATTCTCTACAAGACCTACATATACACCCATGCCGTATAACAAATTTTGTAGATTATCGACTAATTCGCTATCCTGCTGTTTAAGTGCGTCCAACATTTCTTGGTCTTTCTTCCAGTTTTTCTGTAGACAATCCCAAACATCATCAGGGATCAACCCATCCTTGTCTCTCCACACACCATCCTTTGTCAATTCCCAGCCAGGAACAAATGATTCCAAATTTTCCTCATCCCCATCTTTGAAATAAGATAGATCGCCCGGCGGTTTTATTTTGTGCTCACATGGATGGAGTTCAATTTTATCACCATTCCAGTTTGTTCCGTAACGTGGACCGGCATTCATCTCTGCGCGCTGTTGGGTTAATTTTTCGTTTCCCATTTTCTTACCCTTTCTATAGCCGTGTTATTAATTTGACTCGCCTGATGTCTTTATTTTAACATTAGCTGGCCAGACTTGCATACCGCGCTTACATTATCGGGCAAATGGGGATATAATAAAATGGTTCGGCGGCAGCCGCGCTTTTGGGGCTGATGCAAGCCGGTAACGAAGACCTTGGGACAGGATGGCTGTGATGATTAATGACATACTGGACGAAGCGAAACACAAGATGAACGCGACCTTGTCGGTTTTTCGGGAAGATTTAAGCCGAATGCGGAGCGGGCGCGCCAGCACGGCTTTGGTCAATCGGCTGATGGTCGAGTATTATGGACAGGATACGGAATTGCGCCAGCTGGCGAGCATTTCGACCCCGGAAGCGATGCAAATACTGATTCGCCCTTATGATAAAGCGGCTGTGAAGAGCATCGAGAAAGCCATTCAAATGTCGGATATCGGCGTCAATCCCAGCGTGGATGGCGAGAATATCCGCTTGAATATGCCGGCTTTGACCCGCGAGCGGCGCCGCGAGCTGGTGAAATTTCTGAACCGCCGCATGGAAGATGCGCGGGTTGCCATTCGCAATATCCGCCGTTCGGCAAACAGCGATTTGCTGGAATTTGAAAAAGAGAAAATGATTTCCGAAGATGACCGCAAGCGGGGCGAAAACGAAGTGCAGAAGCTGACCGACTCGTTTATCCGACAAATCGACGAACTGGGCGCCGACAAAGAGAAAGATATTATGGAAGTGTAGCCGTCTGGCGCGCGCATCACCGCGGCAATAAGGATTTCTCGCCGCGGCGGTGTACACGGTATCGGAGACCTTTGTAATCACCCGTGGGATTCTGGGGTAAATCTATGACGTTGGCAACCAACCAAAATCATTGGCGGCGGCAGCTGCCCCCGCTTGAAAAAGTGCCGACTCATGCTGCGATTATTATGGACGGCAACGGCCGCTGGGCAAAGCAGCGGGGTTTGCCGCGTTCGGTGGGGCATCGTCAGGGGACTGAAAATCTGCGGCGTATTATCCGGGCGGCGGTTGAGTTTGGCGTGAAGGTGATGACGATTTACGCGTTCTCGACGGAAAACTGGTCGCGCCCGCGCCGCGAGGTCATGCTGCTGATGCGGATCCTGGAGATGGTGATCGACCGCGAGCTTCAGGAACTCCATGATGAAGGGGTGCAGATTCGGCACATTGGCGAGTTGGACGGGATCGAACCGCGATTGGCAAAGAAGGTGGTCGAGGCCTGTGAGTTCACGCGGGACAATCGGCGTTTGATTTTGAATGTCGCCTTTAATTACGGCGGGCGCGATGAGATTGTCCGCGCCGTGCAGCGGATTGTCCGCGATGGCATCCCAGCCGAGCAGATTACCGAAGCGACTATCAGCGATTACATCTACACCAGCGATTTGCCCGACCCCGACCTGATTATCCGCACCAGCGGCGAGTTTCGCTTGAGCAACTTTCTTATCTGGCAGGGGGCTTACAGCGAAATCTATACCACGCCAACCTATTGGCCAGACTTTGACAAGGCGGAATTTCACCGGGCGCTGATGGAATTTGGCAATCGGCGGCGGCGCTTTGGCAAAACTGATGAGCAGATTGATGCCGACCCTGACCGTCGATGACCAGGGCCTCAAGGGACGATGAGCATGAGGAAAAAACGACTCGGCCGAACCGAGATTGAGCTTCCGATTGTGGGGATTGGAACGGCATTCACTGGCATCCCAACCCAGAATCAAACGGTCGATGACTATGAAGGCGCGCCTAATCAGGCTGATGAAGAGCTTGGCGCCGCCGCGCTGACGGCGGCCTTGGATGCCGGCTGTAGATTTATTGACACCGCCGCGTTGTACGGCCGCACGTTGAGCGAGAAGATGATTGGCGAAGCCCTGCGCCGCCGCCCGGAACTGAAAGCGGACGTTGTCGTCACTACCAAAGCCGGGCGCGTCTATGAAGGCTATGATTTCAGTTTTGAGGGCCTTGTCAAGAGCGTCTATGCCAGTCTGGAACGGCTGGGGCTGGACGCGCTGGACATCGTGTACATCCATGACGCTATGGGACGTCCGATGGAGGAGATACTGTCAAAGCAGGGCGCGCTGGGGGCTTTGCGTCATTTGCAGGCCGAGGGCATTGTCAAATTTGTCGGGACGGCCGCCAATGACCCGGCGACCAATGCGGCGTATATCCAAACTGGCGAATTTGACGCGGCTGTCATTGCTGACTGCTGGAGCCTCATCAATCTGAAAGCGCGGGAGGAAATCTTCCCGGCGGCCAGCAAGCATGACGTTGGTCTGGTAACGGCGACGCCGCTGGAGCGCGGTCTGCTGGTGACGGGCCCGGTCGCTGATGCGCGGTATCTCAATCGGAATTTCAGCCAGGCCTGTCTTGATCATGTCGGCAGGATTCAGCGCGTGTGCCAGCGATATGGCGTTCCGATGATTGCGGCGGCTTTGCAGTGGTGCCCGCGTCATCCGCAGGTTGCTTCTGTTATTCCGGGCGTGCGGCTGTCGCAGGAAGCCGAAACCAGCATGGCGGCGGCGCGAATGGATATTCCAGATGAATTATGGGCCGATTTACAGCCCTTGGTGAAGCACTTTGACACGGCGATTCCGGTTTAGCCGCGTTTAGGCGCTGGGCTGGCGGTGTCCAGTTCGCGCGCCGAGGCGATGTCGGTCCAGCCCATGCCCTGATAAACCAGGAAGCCGAACCCAGCCACAGTCACCGGCAGCGCGACGACGATATGCACAAGGACGGCATAAGCCGCCGCGGTGGCCGCTGGTATGCCGACGGCGATTAAAATGGCGCTGATGACAAATTCAAAAACGCCGATCTGGCCGGGCGAGGCCGGTATCAGGCCGGCCAAGTTGACGGCGCCGATCAGCAGCAGCGCCAGCGGGTAGCTCAATTCCAGCCCAAAGGCGGCCATGACAATCCAATAGACGGCGGCTTCGATAGCCCAGGTTAAAAACGAACTGACGACCGCGCCCAGCAGGTCAAGCGGACTTCGCAGGCCTTCCAGCCCGACCAGAATGTCCTCGCTGATGCCGCTGATGACGGCGGCTGGCTTTTGCGGGAGTATTTTGTGCAGGAGCTTGACAAGCTGCCGCAGGCGGTTTGCTTGGGCCGCCAAGATAAAGAATATCAGCATGGCGCCAATAAACAGGGGCGCGGTCACTGTGGCGATGGCTCTGGCTTCGGACGACTGCACATCGACCAGCAGAAGGCCGAGCAGAACAAAGGTCAGCATGACCAGGCCGTCCAATACGCGTTCGATCAGAATAGTTGTGGCGGCGCGCGCCAATGGCACCTGATGGCCGCGGCGCAGAAGCCAGGCGCGCAGAGCCTCGCCGGCGCGGAGCGGATAGACGGTGTTGCCCATATAGCCGATGGCGACAATCCGCGTCAGTGAATGCAGGGGGATATGCTGGACGGCGCGCAAAAGGAACTGCCAGCGCAGGGAAATCACGGCTACAGCTAGAAAATAGACCAGCGCCGCCAGCAGCGTCAGCGGCAAATCAACATGGCGCAGAGTGTTCCAGAACTGTTCGGGCTGCAAATCCCGAAAGGTAAGAAACAGCATGACCAGGCTGATAAGCAGGCCGATGCCAATAAGAATGCGCTTGCCGCCGATGTTCATTGCCGTACCATAGCAGAGGATGGGGCAGCTGTGTAGATGTAAAGTATTTTGTCAAGCGCCCAGCGGCAGTCGGTCCAATGCCGGCCGCGGCGGCGCATAGCTAAGGGCGAGCGCATCGGCGACGGCTGGATGCGTGCATTGCCCGGCAAAGGTGTTCAGCCCTTTGAGAAAACCGTCATCGGCTTGCAGGGCCGCTTTCGCTCCCATATTGGCGATTTTCAGCGCGTAGGGCAGGGTGGCGTTGGACAATGCCAGGCTGGACGTTCGGGGGACGGCGCCGGGCATATTGGCGACGCCATAATGCAGAACGCCGTCGATGACGTAAGTTGGGTCGGTATGCGTTGTGACGCGGGTTGTTTCCACGCAGCCGCCCTGATCGACGGCGACGTCAACGATGACGGCGCCTTGTGGCATGGCAGGCAGCATATCCCGCGTGACCAGCATGGGGGCGCGGGCGCCGGCGATCAAAACCGAGCCGATGAGGGCATCCGCCGTCTGAATGGCATGGGTGATATTGCTGTGGCTGGAATACAGGGCGCCGAAGCGGCCGGCCAGCAGATCATCCAGGCGGCGCAGACGGTCGAGGTTAATGTCGAGCAGGGTGACGCGGGCACCCATGCCCAGCGCGATTTTGGCGGCGTTGGCGCCGACTGTGCCGCCGCCGAGAATAACGACGTGAGCAGGGGCCACGCCAGGCACACCGCCCATTAGGATGCCGCGGCCGCCTTGCGGTTTTTCCAGATAATGCGAGACGACCTGCGCCGCCATCCGTCCGGCGACTTCGCTCATTGGCTCCAGCAGCGGCAGACGCCCGGCCGCATCTTCGACGGTTTCATAGGCGATCCCCGTCACGCCGCTGTCAAGCATGGCATGCGTGAGACTCTCCTCGGCCGCCAGATGCAAATAGGTGAAAAGGGTCAGGTCAGGGCGCAGATAAGCATATTCAATCGCCTGGGGTTCCTTGACTTTGATGATCAAATCGGCGCGTGACCAGACCTCGGCCGCCGAATCAAGCAGGACGGCCCCGGCGGCCGCATATTCATCGTCGGAAAAGCCGCTGCCGCTTCCAGCCCCGCTCTCGACAAAAGCGCGGTGGCCGCGCTTGACCAATTCGCCTAGGCCAGCCGGCGGCAGCGCCACGCGATGCTCATCGGCCTTGAGTTCTTTGGGGATGCCAATGTTCATGGGTCGTTTTCCTGTACAGTCCGCTTTCCTATTATTGTACGCGGCGCAGGAAAATTGTCCACCAATTTCGTACAGAACGCACGAATAGATGTGTCAAATGACAAAATGCTCGTATTCGTTTTCGGCTGGCAGCCCCCAAACTGACCAGAAATCGCCGGTGCGCGGACACATGATGGCGGCGCCGCAGCTTTCGACGTCCATTGGCGGCTTGGGGCGGGTGCAGATAGCTTCTTCGTCGCGGGTGAGCGACATCAGGTCGTCAATGGCGACGGCGTCTTTGGCCAGCAGTTCGCGGGCGCGGCGCAGTCGATTCTCTGAACTGTTTTGGGAGTCGGGCGGCCGTTGGCGGGCCAGCCGCAGGTTCTTCTGGATGAGGCAGTGGTTGGTGTGGACGATGGTCTCGTCGGTGAGTTCGCGGATGTGCATGGATGTGGACATGGCTTCAGCTTCATAGCCGCGGCCTTGTCCGTCCATCAGCATATAATTGTGCGCGCCGGCTAGTTTGGCGCCGGTCAGGCAGGCGAGGGCGTCTTCCAAATTGCCTTGCTGGAGGATTTTCCGCACGACAAAAGGCCAAGTCACGCCGATTTGACCGTCGGTCGACATCAGATTGTTGATGCCAACGGCGATGCCGGCGCTGTTCATCCCAATCATACCGACGCAGCCAGTGATGGTGAAGGCGAGGAAGGCCGGCGCATTCGGCGGCTGGCCATGGAGCAAAATCACATAGGGCGTCGCCGAGGCGTGCATGTCCCAAGTTTGGCCGAAGAAGCCTTGTCCAGTGACACTGCGGCGGTTGGGGATCATAAAGGCGGTGCAGTTGTCGGCGGCATAGGAAGGCGCGGCGGCTGGCTGGACGGCGCTGCCCAAGTTATAGACGACATCGATAAAATCGGTAAAGCCGTTGTTGATGACCAGTTCGGCCAGACTTAGGCCAGTCGCGTCGGCCATGCCCTGCAATTCGTCCATCAAATCGGGAGCATAGCGCTGATGCTCGGTGACGCAGGCTTCGGCCAGGCTGATGACGGCTTGGCGCGGCAGACTATGCCCAGTCCAGCGTTTGTCCTGGCAAAGCGCCACGCGGTCTTTGGTGAACAGGTGGATTTCATCGTGAAAAAGCTGCCCGTGCGCCCATCCCATCTCATAAGGCGAACCCGACAATTTGACAACCCGCATCTTTTTCATGGCCGTCCTCCTTGTCTGCATTATATTCGATTATCATAAAGATGACAAGCAAGCGGGAGGAAGCTGCTGATGAACGAGATGACCGTACGCTTTTTGGTGAACTGGCTTCCCATATTGATTATTGTTGTATATGCGCTGGCGGGCGTCGCCGGGATCGCGCGTCTTCGCAATCAGTTTCGTCGCCAATCCCTTTTGGCAAATGAACTGCTGGTGTGGGTTCTCTTTGTTGCGCTTGTTCCGTTCGGGGGATTTCTCGTCTTGATCCTCTTTCATAATCAGGACAAGCAAAAGCGCGGATGATGATGCGGCGCATGAAACAAAGTCAATGATTTTACGGACTACATCTTATCCATTTCGGCGCGGACGGTATCAAGCAGATTTTCGGCGCGGATTTGCGCCAATGTATAGCAAGGCCCGCCCAAATGGTCGGCCAAACGCTGCGCCAGGCCTTGGTCAAAGGCGACATGCTCCATATTGATGGTCACGGTGCGGATGTCAGCCTCATGGATTTTGCGGGCAATCGAATGCGCCTCTTCCTGCGGCGAAATGGATTCGCTGATGGAGACATTGCCAGCGCCGTCGGTCAGCAGAATCATCATCGGCATCACATCAGGATTGAGGTTCTTTTCGCGCATGACAGCCTCATAGGTCATCAGCAGCCCGGCCGACAGCGGCGTTTTGCCGCCGACTGGAATATCGGCCATGGCCTCCTTGGCCAGCACAACTGAATTGGTGGGCGGCAGCACCAGCGAGGCGCGGTCCTTTTGGAAGACGACCAGGCCGACGCGGTCGCGGCGCTGATAAGCATCGGTCAGCAGGGACATGATGGCGCCTTTGGTGGCCTGCATCCGCTCGGAAACGGCCATGCTCCACGAAGCGTCGACGGTGAACATGATCAGGTTGGCGGCCTTGCGAACGCGGACTTTCTCCTGCAAGTCGGTTTTTCGCAGGGCGTAGGCCATGCCGGTTTCCTGCTTTTGGGCATCGCGCTGCTTCTGAAAGGGAGCGGCGGCGCGCAGCGTGGCGTCAAAGGCGATGTCGCGCGGCTTGTCGCCGGCCTGCTTGGCGCGGACGTAGCGGCCTCGCTTGCGGTCGGTGCGCGTAGTCGAGCGGCGGCCCGACTGACGGCGAGTCATCTTGTCAAGCTGCGTGTTCAGCTTGCGGGCTTCAAATTCGGCCCTCGATTCGATTTGCTGGCCGCCTTCCCACCAGCGGGCATCCGAACTGGGGAAGACATCCTGCGGGGCGGCTTCGGTCTGGCCAAGCTGCTCTTCCTGCGGCTCGCCCTGGCCGTCTAGCGTCTCACTTTTTTTTTAGACTGCGCGGCCTGCTCGTCGCTGTTTTCGGTGAATTCGCCGGCCTCTTCGCCTTCGCCTATTTCCTGCCGTTTGTCTTCGACGGCCGATTCGACTGCGTTGAGATCAGCTTGGGCGTCAGTAAAGGGCCCGCGCTTGAGACGGTGCGGAATGGTCAGGCGGATCGCCAGGGTAATGTCGCGGTCATTGATGGCCACGCGCCCTTCATAAGCGGCATGGGCCCGCGCGGCTTTCAGCACCACCAAATCGGCGCGGTGACCGTCGATATGCAGATCGCTGATGATGCTGGCGATGACGCGCAGGTCGCTGCTGGTATGCGAAACCTGGTCGATAATCTGGCGGGCGGCGGCGATGCGCTGTGACAATTCATCATCAACTGGCTCCCATTCGGCCTTGAAGTCCAGCGGACTGTTTTCATAGGCGATATGCCGTTCCAAAATCTCAATTCGTTCGCCGGCGGCCTTGATGCCAGTGACATCGACCGAAAGCGCAAAGCGGTCAAGCAGCTGCGGACGGAGGTCGCCTTCTTCGGGGTTCATCGTGCCGACCAGGATAAAACGCGCCGGATGGCTGAAGCTGATGCCCTCGCGCTCGACGATGTTGATGCCCATGGCGGCGCTGTCCAGCAAAAGATCAACAATATGATCGTCAAGCAGGTTGATCTCGTCGACGTACAAAATGCCGCGGTTGGCGTTGGCCAGCACGCCGGTATCGAAATGACGTTCGCCGAATTGAATCGCCTTTTCGATGTCGAGCGTGCCGACCACGCGGTCCTCGGTCGCGCTGACTGGCAGATCGACAAAACTGATGCGGCGGCTGGCGATTGGCATATCGGCGGCGTCGCTGTACTTTTGGCGGGCAAAATCCGACCACGATTCGGGGCGATAGGGATCGTCGTTGAAGGGCGAATCGGCGATGACCTGTATCTCTGGCAGCAGGGCGGCCAAGGCGCGGGCGGCCGTCGACTTGCCGGTGCCGCGTTCGCCGCGGATCAGCACGCCGCCGATCCTCATGTCAATCGCGTTAAGGATCAGCGCCAGCTTCATCAAATCCTGCCCGACAATGGCGGTGAAGGGATAGACAGGCGGTCGTTTGCTCATGGGTTTCGATTGTCCCTCATCATAACGAATTTCACTGAATGGCTGATTATAGGATAGAGTAGCGGCTGTGACAATATGGATTTTCGACGGTGGCTGGTATAAACTTGTCCTCTTATTGATTTTGGAGGGAGCAAGACCATGCAGATGAAATACAAGTCACAGGTTCGGGGGATGCTGGCGGGCGCAAGGGGCGATGCGCGGCGTTTTTATGAGGACAAGCTGAACTTTGAGACTGACCCGGCGGATGTTTATGCGGACGTCAAAAACGGCGTGGACGACTTTGTTATTCTGGATGTACGCAACGCGGATGATTATGCCGTCAAGCATATTGAAGGCGCGCTTAGTCTACCGCACAGCCGCATCAATGCCAAGCGGATGAGCGAGTTCGCGGCGGATACACTGTTTGTGGTGTACTGCTGGGGGCCGGGCTGCAATGGTTCGACCAAAGCCGCGCTTAAACTGGCGCAGCTTGGCTGTGCCGTCAAGGAGATGATTGGTGGCATTGAATACTGGGAACGCGAGGGCTATCCGGTGGCTGCGTCCAGTGATTGATTTTGCGGACGGTCGAGGTTGTGGACAAATTGGCGAAAATCCCCGTACTTGAGGCGGCGCGGTGAGCGAAACCATCATCTGCGTCACCCCCAATGCGGCTTTGGACCGCACCTTGGTCGTCCCCGATTTTGCTGTAGGGCGTATCTCGCGCATCCGTCAGGGCATCGCCGTTCCCGGCGGCAAAGGCCTTAACGTCGTCCGCGCTATTCGCATCCTGGGCGGCGAGCCGTTGGCTATGGGCCTGCTGGGCGGCCATACCGGGCGCACGGTGGCGGCGCTGGCGGCTGAAGAGGGCTATCAGGCCGAATGGACCTGGCATCAAGGCGAAACCCGCACCTGCACCATTATTGCGCCGCCCGACGGCCATTCTACCGTCATCAACGAATCGGGCCAAATCCAAGCCGCCGACTGGGCCAGGCTGGTCGATGACATCTGCCGAATCACCGAACGCGAGCGGGCCAGCATGGTTTGTTTCTGCGGCAGTCTGCCCTTGGGCGCGCCGTCGCACGCGCCGACCGATGCGATTGAACGGCTCAAGGCGATGGGCCGACAAGTCTGGATCGATTCCAGCGGCGCCGCGCTTGAAAATGCCATTGCCGCCAAACCGTATGCCGTGAAGGTCAACCGCGACGAGATCGCCGCCGTCTTGGATATGAATGTGAACACCGATGAAGAGGCTGTTTTGGCGGCCAAGCAGTTGATCGCGGCTGGACTTGGCGCGGCGGTGATTTCGATGGGGGCTGAAGGGGCGATGCTGGCGCGTTCGGATTTGACTGTCAAAGCGACGCCGCCCGATATTCAAGCGGTTGACCCGATTGCCAGCGGCGACTGCCTGCATGCCGGCCTGCTGACCGCGCTGGCGGCCGGGCGCGGTTTTGTCGAGGCTGTCCGCGCTGGAGTCGCCGCTGGGACGGTCAATGCGCTGTATGCCGGCGGCGCGCAGTTCACGCGGCGGCATTACCTGGAAATTCTGCGCCATACCCAAGTCGAGATTCTGCCAGACTGACCGCGCGGCAAAAATTTTACAAATAATTTAACATTTTCATACAAGATTCATATACAGGATTTCTATGATTGCCGCCGAAAAACAACGGCTTTTGAGTCATGGCCGGGAAAGGACTGCTTATGATCTATGTTCGAAACATCACCAAGCGATACGGCGCGATTGAAGCGCTGCGCGGCGTGAGCTTTGACATTCAGCCGGGCGAGATAGTCGGTCTGCTGGGGCCCAACGGCGCCGGCAAATCCACGGCGATTAAAATTATGACCGGCTTTCTGCATCCAGATGAGGGCGAAGTCGAAATTGATGGCCACAATGTACTGCGCCAACTCCATGCGGTGCAGGCGAAAATCGGCTATCTGTCGGAAAATACGCCGCTGTACCCGGAACTGTCGGTGCAAGCGTATCTCACGATGATGGCTGAACTGCGCGATGCGCCGCCGGATCGATTTCTGTCGCTGCTGTCCGATGCGGTTTATGGGGCTGGTTTGCAGGATTATCTGACCCGTCCGATTGCTTCGCTGAGCAAGGGTTTGCGGCAGCGGGTTGGCTTGGCGCAGGCGATTTTGCACAAGCCGCCGTTTTTAATCCTGGATGAGCCGACGGTGGGGCTGGATCCAACGCAGATTGTCGAGATACGGAGCCTTATCAAGCGGCTGGCGGCCGAGGCGACTATCCTGTTCTCATCGCATATTTTATCGGAAGTTGAGGCGATCTGCGACCGGGTCGTGATT
Source organism: Phototrophicaceae bacterium (assembly GCA_965243515.1). Taxonomy (GTDB): domain Bacteria; phylum Chloroflexota; class Anaerolineae; order Aggregatilineales; family Phototrophicaceae; genus UBA6055. The sequence continues at coordinate 1,094,492 of OZ251572.1, forward strand.
GTCATCAATGGGGAAGTCAAAGCCGACCAAAGCCTGCGGGAGTTAAGCATGAGCAACAACGCCACTCTGGTTTTGCAAGCGGAAGCCGAAGACGCGGCGGCGGCGCTGGCGGGCATTGAGGGCATAACGCGGATCCAGGAAATTCGCTCGCGGGACGATTATCCAGCCTATCGGATTACAAGTTCGGCTGATATTACGCCGATTATTTATCATATCGCCCGCGACCGGGATTGGGCTGTGCGCGAAATTCGGCGCGACAGCGTTACGCTCGAATCCTTCTTCAATCAGATGGCGACCACAGCGTAAGGGGGAAATATGAAGAAGATTCTTTCGATTGCGCGCAAGGAACTCAAGCTCTATTTCGGCTCGCCGATGGCGCTGATTTTTGTTGGCGTTTTCCTGGCGCTGACGCTGTTTGTCTTTTTCTGGGTCGATTCGTTTTTTGCCCGCGGCATAGCGGATGTTCGGGCGCTGTTTGAGTGGATGCCGCTGCTGATGATCTTTTTGGTGTCGGCTTTGACCATGCACCAATGGAGCCGCGAGGAAGACAGCGGCAATCTGCAAGTCCTGCTGACGATGCCAATTCATTTGGTCGAACTGGTCATCGGGAAGTTTCTGTCGGCGCTGGTTCTGGTCGCGGCTGCGCTGGGGCTGACTCTGTTTCTGCCGATTACGGTGGCATCGCTGGGCAATCTTGACTGGGGGCCGGTCATCGGCGGCTATCTGGCGGCTTTGCTGCTGGCATCGACTTATATCGCCATTGGTCTCTTTATCTCGTCGAGGACAAGCAATCAACTGGTGGCTCTGATTGGAACGGCGGCGGTCTGCGGTCTGTTCCAGGCGGTCGGGTCGCCGGTAGTTACGGATTTGCTGGGCGCCAGCGCTGGGGATATTCTGCGCCTGTTCGGGACTGGCAGCCGTTTTGAAAGCATTGAGCGCGGCGTCATTGACCTGCGCGATTTGATGTATTATCTGTCGCTGACGGTTTTCTTTTTGGGCTTGAACATTCTGTCGCTGGACAGCAAGCGCTGGAGCCAAGGTCGGCATTTGCGCTCGTATCGGCGCAGCGGCAAGATGACGGCGGCGCTGGCTGGCTTGAATCTGCTGGCGTTCAATCTGCTGATTGCGCCGGTTAGCGCGGCGCGGCTCGACCTGACGCAGAACAGCGAATACAGTCTGTCTGATGCGACTAGGGACTTGCTGGGCAACTTGCGGGAGCCGCTGCTGGTGCGCGGCTATTTCAGTGAAGAGAGTCATCCTTTGCTGTCGCCGCTGGCGCCGCGCATCAAGGATACGCTGCGGGAATATGAGCTTGCCGCCAATGGCATGATGGAGCTTGAGTTTATTGATCCGCTGACGAACCCGGAGATGGAGCGCGAGGCGAATCAGATTTATGGCATTCGGCCGACGCCGCTCCAGGTCAATGACCGCGGCGGCGTTTCGCTGGTCAATGTTTATTTTGATGTGCTGATTGCTTATGGCGATCAGACGGCGACGCTCAACTTTTCGGATTTGATCGAAATCACCGATTATGTTCGTTTGCGGAACCTGGAATATGACCTGACAAGCAGCATCCAGCGGGCGGTGTTTGGTTTTCAAAGTCTGGATGCGGCGCTGGATTCGCTGGATGAGCCGGCGCGGCTAAGTCTGTATCTGTCGTCGGCGACTCTGCCGGAGATGATGCGGGAAGCGAGTCAAACGATGCAGGATGCCGCGGGTGAGATCGCCGCTGGCCGGCCGGACAAGGTCGTTTTCGAAGTAGTTGATATGTCGGCGCCTGACCCTGGCATCAGCGAACAGGAATTGTTTGACCGCTATGAGATTCAATCAGTGGCGACCAGCTTCTTTGCCGTCGAGACCTTTTATCTGCATCTGGTGGTGGAATCCGGCGACAGCGTCCAGGTGATTTATCCGTCTGGGGATTTAAGCCAGGTAGAAATGCGTAACGCGGTTGAAGCGGCGCTCAAGCGGCTGTCATCGGGGTTTTTGAAAGTGATTGGCCTGTGGCTGCCGCCGGCGCAGGGCGTCAATCAGTTCGGGCAGCAGATGCCGAGTTTGCAGCAGTACACCATCTTGGAAAACGATTTGCGCGAGACCTTTGAACTGCGCCGTTTGACGCTGGATGAGGGGCGGGTTCCGAATGAGGTTGATGTATTGATTGTGGTGGCGCCGCATAACATGACTGACTTGCAGCGGTATGCGATTGATCAGTTTCTTATGCGCGGCGGGTCGGTGATTGTGGCTGGCGGGCATTATCGGCTGGGGCTGGATCCAGCGCAGGGCGGGCTGAAGCTGGATGTCAACGAAAACGGCATCGAGGATATGCTGGAAAGCTATGGCATTATCATCGGCGACGGCCTGGTTTTGGATCGGCAGAATGCGCCGTTCCCGGTGCAGACGCAGCGCGATCTTGGCGATATGGTGGTGAGCGAATTGCAGGCTTTGGATTATCCGTTCTTTGTCGATGTGCGGCCCAATGGCTTTGATGCCGAGCATCCGGCGGTCAGCAGCCTGCCCTTTGTCACGATGAACTGGACTTCTTCGGTCAGCGCCGATGAGACGGTTCTGGCGGATGCGGCGGTCGTTACGTTGATACGTTCAAGCGGCGCCGCTTGGGAAACGGCGGACAGCAATATCCAGCCTGATTTGGAGGCGTATCCGACGCTGGGATTCGCGGTTGGCGAGGAGCAGGGTTCGTTTCCGCTGGCGGTGGCGGCGCGCGGGTCTTTTGACAGCTTCTTTCTCGATAAGCCGTCGCCCTTTGAAGCGTCGGGCGAGGATGATGCCGCCGGCCAGCCTGAAGCCATCGGCTTGATTGAACGGTCGCCTGACAGCGCCGATTTAATCGTTCTGGGCAGTTCGGAATTTGTGAATGACAATGTGTATCAGATTTCGCGCAGCTTTGGCGACGACCGTTTTTCCAGCAATTTGCAGCTGATTGCCAACGCTGTTGAGTGGTTCACTGAAGATGGTTCGCTGGCGTCCATTCGCAGCCGCGGCAGCGCGGCGCGCATCCTGCCGCCGATTCGCGCCGCCGAGCAGAATCAATGGGTGGCGCTTAATTACGCGGCGGCGCTCATTGGCCTGCTTCTCATTGCCGCCGTCTGGCAAATCCAGCGGCGCGCCGAGAAGCCCATCGCGCTTACTGCGCCGTCAAGCGGGCTGGCGGGCGCAGAGCAAGCGCATCCCGATGCTATGAACAAGACGGAAGGAGAAGCCTGATGTTGAATCGCAGCAATATGGCGCTTGCGGTCCTGCTCCTGATACAGACTGCGCTGCTGGGCATTTCGGCCATCGGCGCGACGCGCACTGTCACCGCGCCGACGGGGCCGCTGCTGGCGGGATTTTCGGCGGCGGCGGTCGAGCGAATCACAGTTGCCGACAATCTCGATAACGAGGTGAGCCTGGCGCGGAGCGAAGAGGGCTGGGTTTTGCCGAATGCGGATGACTTCCCGGCGAATGCGGCCAAGATCGAGGAGCTGCTTGGCAAAATCGCTGACCTGAACACTGGGCGGCTGATTGCGTCCAGTTCATCGAGTCTGGCGCGGCTGGAAGTCGGGGACGATAAGTTCCAGCGGCGGCTAGGCCTGGTGACTGATTCGGCGAGCGAGTCGCTTTATCTCGGCGGCAGCGGCGGCGTTGATGCGGTTTATGTCCGCCGCGGCGGCGACAGCCAGGTGTATCTGGGCGTCGGGCTGAATACGTGGGAGGCGCCGACCCAAGTTTCGATGTGGATCGACACGAGTTATGTCAATGTGCCGCAGGAAGATATCCTGGCGATAACTCTGAACAATGATCATGGCCGCTTCGGTTTCCGCCGCGACGGCGAGGCGTGGGTGTATGCCGGCCTTGGCGAAGGCGAAACTTTTGATACGACGCGGATGGCGAATATCCTGCGGAATGCGGCTTCGGTTCGCATGACTGAACCGCTTGGGCTGGAGGCGCGGGATGCGTATGGGCTTGATGACCCGGCGGTCACAGTCGAGGTTTTGCATCGAGAGGTCCTTGAGGTCGAATCGGCGGCGGCTGAAACGGCGGACGAAGCGGCTGATGAAACCGAAGCTGAAATTGAATATGTCGAGCGGTCTTATACCCTTGCGATTGGCGCGCAGCAGGAGGGCGGCGATTATGCGCTGAAGTCGTCGGCGAAGGACTATTACGTTCTGGCGCGGCAAACGGCAGCGGATGCCTTTGCTGATGTCAGCCATGAGACGCTGGTCGCAGACGGCGAATCGGAATAAGCTGGCCGTTTCAATCTTTTGCTATGAGGCCTGCCCGACGGCGGCCTCATCAGCGTTCACTGCAACACAGCCCTCGTTATTTGGATGTTCCGCGTTTATCATGGGGCGCGTTATTCATCGCCGCGTCAGTCATCGGGGAGAGTTATGCCGCCAGCTTTGAATTTTCAGCAGGTCATCTTGAAACTGCATGCGTTTTGGGCATCGCATCACTGCGTGATTGGCGAGCCGTACAATGTTCAGGTGGGCGCGGGGACGGGCAATCCAGCGACGCTGCTCAAGGTTTTGGGGCCGGAGCCGTGGCGCGTGGCTTATGTGGAGCCGAGCGTTCGGCCTGATGATGGGCGCTTTGGTCAAAATCCCAATCGGATGCAGAAATACTATCAATATCAAGTCATTCTGAAGCCTGACCCTGGCAATCCGCAGGAGCTTTATCTGGCGTCGCTGGAGGCGCTTGGCATCAGTCGGCGCGAACATGACATTCGCTTTGTTGAGGATAACTGGGAATCGCCGGCTTTGGGGGCGTGGGGGCTGGGCTGGGAAGTATGGCTTGATGGTCAGGAAATTACGCAGTTCACCTATTTTCAGCAGGCTGGCGGCCTGCAGCTTGAGCCGGTCAGCGTTGAGATCACTTATGGGATTGAGCGGATTGCGCTGGCTTTGCAGGGGCGCGAATCGGCTTGGGCGATGGACTGGATGGATGGGCTTAGCTATGCCGATGTGATGTTTAATGAGGAGCTTGAGCATTGCCGTTATTATTTTGACACGGCGGATGTTGGGGCGCTGCGGCAGGTGTATGACATTTATGAGCGCGAATATGCGCGGGCGCTGGAGGGGGATGCGCTGATTGCGGCTTATGATTATGTGCTGAAGTGCAGTCATTTGTTTAATGTGCTGGATACGCGCGGCGCAGTTGGCGTGACGGAACGCGCCAATTATTTTCGGCGCATGCGCGAGATGACCCGCGGCATCGCCAAGGCATACGTCGCCAAGCGCGAGCAGCTGGGCTATCCGCTGATGAAAATGGCGGAAAAATGGCGCGGCTTTCAGGTTCAATGCGCGGCGGATTTGCCGCCGGGGCCGACGGCGGCGGCGGATGTCTTGATTGAGATTGGGGTAGAGGAACTGCCGGCGGCGGATGCGGCGGCGGCGCTACGGCAGGCGCGGCAGAGCGCGCCGACGTTGTTTGATGAATTGCGGCTGGATCACAAGGGAGTCGAAGTTTATGCCACGCCGCGCCGAATTGTCGTTATTGGCCGTCAGGTGGCGCCGCGTCAAACTGATGAGGTGTTTATCGCCAAGGGCCCGCCGGCTGACCGCGCCTTTGATGCGGATGGCCAGCCAACGCGGGCGGCGCGGGGTTTCGCCAAGAGCAAAGGGCTTGATGTGGCTGATCTGGAAGTGCGCGAGATGGATGGCGGGCGGTATGTTACGGCGCGGGTGCGTCATGTCGGGCGGCCGACGACCGAGGCGCTGGCGGAAAGGCTGCCGCCGTTCATCGCTGGGCTGAAGTTTGGCAAGACGATGCGCTGGAATGAGACCGGGGCGGTTTTTTCGCGGCCGGTGCGCTGGCTGGCGGCGCTGTTTGGCGATGTCGTGATTCCATTTGAATTCGCCGGCCTCGCCAGCGGCAATGTCACCCGCGGCCTGCGGCCTTATGGTTCGCCGCAGACGACGCTCAATGGCCTGGAAAGTTATCTGGCGGCTGGCCGGGAACAGGGAATAATCCTGGATGATGAGCAGCGGCGGGCGGTGATTGAAGCGCAGGCGCAAACGCTGGCGGCGGAAGTCGGCGGGCGGGTGGCGGCTGACCGGGAACTGCTGGCGGAAGTGGCGAACTTGGTCGAGGCGCCGAGGGCCTTCCGCGGCGGCTTTGATGTGAAATATCTTGAATTGCCGCGCGATGTTTTGGTGACAGTTATGCGGAAGCATCAGCGTTATTTCGCGGTCGAGGATGCTGATGGTCGCTTGATGAACTATTTTATTGGCGTCCGCAACGGCGACGGCGAATATCTTGACAAGGTTGTTCGGGGCAATGAGCATGTTATTGGCGCGCGATTTTCGGATGCGGTTTTCTTTTATCAGGCGGATATGCAGAGGTCGCTGGAAGATTGTCTGCCGCGGCTTGACACGCTGACGTTTCAGGCTGATTTGGGATCGATGCTGGCGAAAAGCCGCCGCGTCGGCGGGACGATTGCGGGGTTGGGCGAACTGCTGGGGATGGATGCGGCCGATATTGCGACGGCGGAGCAGGCGGCGCCGATTGCCAAAGCGGACTTGGCGACGAACATGGTAGTCGAGATGACTTCGCTGCAAGGGATTATGGGGCGCGAATATGCGCTGAAAGCGGGGCGGCCGGCGGCGGTCGCTGATGCTATTTTTGAGCATTGGCTGCCGCGCGGCGCCGATGATATTTTGCCGACCAGCGATGCTGGCCGTCTGCTGGCGGTGGCGGACAAGCTGGATAGCCTGCTGGGGCTGTTTGCGGTGGGGCTGGCGCCGAAATCAACGTCCGATCCTTATGGGCTGCGCCGAATGGCCGTGGGCATCGTGCAAATTCTGGTGGACGGGGACATTGAAGTCGATTTGCGCCAAGCGATTGAACGCGTGGCGCCGAGCCAGCCAGTGGAAGTCGGGGCGGGCGTCAAGCGGCAGGTTCTTGATTTTGCGCGGGCGCGCTTGGCGGCGTGGCTGGGCGATGAGCAGGGCCGGCGGCCGGATGTCATCCGGGCGGTTCTGAAGGCGCAGGCGCATAATCCAGCCGGCGCGGCGCGGGGCGTGGATGAGCTAAGCGAATGGGTCATGCGCGATGATTGGGAGTCTATTTTGGACAGCTTTGCCCGCTGCGCGCGGATGACAGCTAATGAAGCGGCGCAGACCTTGAGGGCGGAACTGCTGGCTGAACCGCAGGAGAAGCGGCTTTACGCCGCTGTTCAGGCGGCGGCGGACGGGCTGGCGCGGTCGGATAATGCGGGCAATTTTCTGCGGGCTTTTGCGCCGATGGCGGCGGCGATTGACGACTTCTTTGATCATGTGCTGGTTCATACTGATGATGCGCGGCTGCGTCAAAATCGGATTGCGCTTTTGCAGATGGTTAGTCGGATGCAGGATGGGCGCGCTGATTTGAGCGAGTTGGACAATTTTTAGGGGAGGGGATGCGCGCGTAAGAATTTTGTATAAATGTTTTAACGCGCGGCTGTGGCTATGGCATAAGCGGCGGCGGCTGTTTATAATTGATTATTGTCAGCAGATGGGAGTATGTTTGCCATGTCAGTGACGGATGAGATTAAGGCGCGCATTGACATTGTGAATTATATTCAGCGTTCGGTCCCATCGCTGAAGAAGGCTGGGCGTCATTATAAAGCCTGCTGTCCGTTCCACGATGAAAAGACCCCGTCGTTTGTTGTTAATCCAGAGAGGCAGACGTGGCGCTGTTTTGGCGCCTGCGCTGAAGGCGGCGATCTGTTCACCTTTGCCCAAAAGCTGCACGGCTGGGATTTCAAGGAGACGCTGCGCGAACTGGGGCAGGAAGCCGGGGTGCAAATTCGCCGGCAGACTCCTGAACAAAAGTCCCGCGATGATTATTTGGAACGGCTGCGCGGTCTGCTGGCGGCGGCGGCTGATTATTATCACCGCCTTTTGTTTGATGCCGAAGGGCATGAGACGCGGCTGTATGCCCGCGACCAGCGCGGCTTGACCGAAGACACCATCAAGGCTTTTCAGATTGGGTATGCGCCTAATCGCTGGGACGGTCTGCTGAAAATGCTGGGCGGGCTTGGCTATGGCGAAGCTGAAATGATTGAGGCTGGTCTGGCGATTCGCAGTGACAAGGGGCGGGTGTATGACCGTTTTCGGCATCGGCTGATGATTCCGATTCGGGATGGGCGCGGGCGCGTGGTCGGTTTTGGCGGGCGGGCGCTTGATCCACAGGATACGGTCAAATACATCAATTCGCCGCAGACGCCGCTCTTCAATAAGAGTCAGCTTTTGTTCGGGCTGGACAGTGGCAGGCGCGCTATCCGCGATATGGGAACGGCGGTGATTGTCGAGGGCTATTTGGATGTGATTCAGGCGCATCAAGCTGGGTATCGCAATGTTGCCGCGCAGATGGGCACGGCTATGACCGAGGCGCAGGTCAGGCAGGCGGCGCGCTATGCTGACAAAATCGTCATCGCGCTGGATGCTGATGAGGCTGGGCAGCGGGCGGCCCGCCGCAGTTTGGAAGTTGCGCGTCAAACGCTGGCCGATGACCTTGCTGGTCGGCTGTCGGTGGATGTGCGGGTTCTGCAAATGCCGACTGGCAAGGATCCTGATGATTTTCTGCGCGAATCGCCGGAGGGCTGGGAGGCCTTGGTGGAGGGAGCGCGGTCGGTGGCTGATTTTGTGATTGATATGGAAACCGCCGGCTTGTCATCGCAGGCAGGCATGCAGGAGCGTCAGTCGGCCGCCAATCGGATTTTGCCGATCCTGATGGGTTCTGAAAACAATTTGTATCAGCAGGAAAATATACAAAAGCTGGCGAGGCGGTTAAGGATAGGCGAGCGCGATTTGCTGGCTTGGGCGCAGGAACAGCTGGCGGCGAATCGAAAGGCGCCGCCGTCCGCGCCTCCGCCGCCGGATAATGTTCCGCCGGATCTGCCGCCGGAGTATTGGGGCGAAAATGATGATATGCCGCCGGACAGCGCGGGGGAGGCCGAAGGGCGGCCGCGTTCGGCGGCATCGCAAGCGGCCAGGAAGCAAGAGCGGGCGATTGAATCGCACTGTTTGGGCTTGCTGATGAAGCATCCGAATCTGCTGTATCAGGTGAATCGGCGGCTGCGGGAACTGGCGGGCGATGATGAGGGTCTGCTGCGGGGGCCTTTGTGTGATTTGGGGATGGAAGATTTTACGCAGAGTCAGTATCGGGTTTTGATGGGCCGTTTGCAGGAGTCGATGACGCAGGATGATATGGAGCCGCTGCATTATGTCGGGTCGATGCTTGAGCGGGAACTGCGGGCGGATTTTGAGGCTTTGCTGATTGAGGCGCCTGAAGTTGTTTCGGCGCGGGTGCGAGGGGGGTTTCAGGTCGATATGCTTGATATTTTCAAAAAGCGGATGGACAAGGGCGGCCCTAATACGGATGTTCGGCAGGAATTGGTGGGGCGGGCATTGCAGCTGCGGCTGGAGCGGCTGGAGCAGGAACGGGTCGAGATGCAGTATTTGCAAGAGGAGGCGCAGGCCGGCGATGACGAGGACCAGGCGCATCATCATCGTCTTAATCGGAAGATTATTTTGTCGATCAAGGCGAAGGCGCGGATTGACTGGGCGGTCAGTCGGGCTGCGGTCGGCGGCGGCGACTGGAATTGATGAAAGCAGAGTAGAGAGTTGGATGGCTGATGGCGGGCAAAGACAACCGAATTCGCGCATTCAATGTTTATGACAGCGGCGAAGATGAGCGTCTGCTGGCGGAGGTTCGGGGCAGCATCAACCGCAATGACCGCGGCGCGGCTTTTGAAGAGGGCGGGCTGGATTCTGGCGATGACGGCGCGGATAAAAGGCTGCCGATGACGGATGATCCAGTGCGGATGTATCTGAAGGAAATTGGTCAGGTGCCGCTGCTGGACAGCAACCGCGAGATGTGGCTAAGCGCTCAAATTGCCGCCGAGCGGCATTTGGAGGCTTTGCGCGATGAACTGATGAGCCTGGACAATCTTCAGTCTGGCGGGCGGCTGCCGAATTATCTTGATGTCGAGCGGTATGCCTATAAAAAGCTGGGTCAGAACTGGCGCGAGCTTTTGGAAGCGATTAAGGAATTTGATGTCGCCGCGCCTGATTTTGACAAGGCGATTGACGAGGCGCAGGGGATTGCGCGGAATTGGGATGTTGAGGGCGATTCGTATATTCGGGGCTGGCTCAATCAGCAGAATTGGGGGCGCGACGCCCAATGGGCCAAGGTGGCGAAGCTGTTTTTTGAGATTGTTCATGCCATCTGTCTGTTTCCGCTTGAACGGCAGGCGCAGATGCGGCGCTATATTCGGCGGCAGAACGAACTGCCGTCCTTTGGGCAGTTTGATGCTTGGATTGAGGACGCGGCTGACCCGATTGAACTGGCGAAGCATCAGCAGGAGCAGGTTGAGCATCAGGCGGCGCTGGCGGTGGAAGACCTGACGCGGGCGAATCTGCGGCTGGTTGTCAGTGTGGCCAAGCGGTATATGGGGCGCGGCATCAGCTTTCTTGATCTTATTCAGGAAGGCAATGTGGGTTTGCTGCGGGCGGTCAACAAGTTCGATCATACCAAGGGCTACAAGTTCAGCACGTATGCGACTTGGTGGATTCGTCAGGCTATCAGCCGGGCGATTGCGGATCAGGCGCGGACGATACGGATTCCAGTTCACATGGTCGAGACGATTAATCGGCTGATGCGGGTTCAGCGCGAGCTTTTGCAAAAGCTGGGGGCTGAACCCAACGCCGAGCAGATTGCGCTGGAGATGAATTTTCTGACGGATGCGGAGCGCGAGGCGGTCAAGCAGGGGCGGCGGGAAGATCTGCCGCTGGCGCCGGGCTTGAATCGCAAACTGCGCCGCGCGGTTCAGAAAGTCCGCAAGATCATGCGTATCAGCCAGGAGCCCATGAGTCTGGACATGCCGGTTGGGCAGGAAGACAGCAGTTATCTGGGGGATTTTATTCCGGATGAGAATGCGATTGGGCCGGTTGATGCCGCCAGCCGTCAACTCCTGAAAGATCAGATTCGCTCGGCGCTGGGGGTATTAAGCGAGCGCGAGCGTCAGGTATTGGAGATGCGCTATGGTCTGGTGGACAGCCATGATTATACGCTGGAGGAGGTCGGGCGTTATTTGGGCGTGACCCGCGAGCGGATTCGCCAGGTTGAGACCAAGGCATTGCGGAAGCTCCGTCATCCGACCCGTTCGCGTCAGCTGCGCGATTACCTTGAGATGTAGGCCTGGGCGGCATGGAGATTGATTCACTGCATAGCTGGGATTTGGAGCCGCGGGCGGCGGTGGCTTTGCAGAAGGAACTGGCGGCGCAGCTGATCAGTGACCGGCCGCTTGATTTGCGAAAGATCGACACCGTCGCTGGGGTGGATGTGAGCGTCAAGGATGGGATGTCGCAGGCGGCTGTTGTGGTGATGAGTTATCCGGGGCTTGAGACGCTGGAGGCAGCGCGCGCCAGTCGCCGAACGGCTTATCCTTATATTCCTGGTTTGTTGAGTTTCCGCGAGGGGCCGGCGCTGGAAGAGGCTTTCCGCCGGCTGTCGATTGAGCCGGATGTGTTTATTTTTGATGGCATGGGGCAGATTCATCCGCGGCGGATGGGGATTGCGGCGCATCTTGGTTTGTGGCTGCGGCGGCCGACGGTGGGCTGTGGCAAGACGCATTTGATTGGGGACTATGAAGAGCCGGCAAAGGCAAAGGGCAGCTGGTCGGTTTTGACGCATCGGGGGGAGCGGCTTGGGGCTGTTTTGCGGACGCGGGCGAATGTCAAGCCGGTTTATGTTTCCGTTGGGCATTTGGCGGACATCGACACAGCGATTGAATTGGTCCTTGCCTGCACGCCCAAGTATCGTCTGCCGCGTCCGATTCGTCAGGCGCATGCCGCGGCCGGCGAGCATGAAAAGCATTGGCGGTAATGCGCGGCCTTTTGGTCGCCCTTTGGCGCCTGGCCCGCGCTAGGCTCTGTCTATGGAACCCCCGCGCCGTTCTTTCGATGATCATCCTTTTCGCTGGCCGCCCCGTGCGCGGCGCGATATTTGCGGCTGCGGCGGGCGGGCGATGGGATTTATGCCCGAAAATCGTTTCGGCGCGGGCGGCAAGCGGGGGTTCTGCTGGTCTCAAAGTCAAGCGGGCCTTGCGGTTCAGCCGTTTTTCGGCTTGGGGTTTCGTTTGCGCTGGTCGGGGTCGGCGGTGGATGGATTGCCCGTATTCGGGTATGGATTAGCCGCCACGGCGCGCGTTTTGACCGTATTGGCGCGCGTTTTGACCGTATTCGTGTACGTTTTGACCGCGTGTGTCCATGGATTTAAGGGGATCGGCGCGGATTGGGAAGTTTGGGGAGCGCCATCGCCATGTTCTTCGCCACTATGCGGCTGGATTTGATGCGATTGTCCGCTGATCCGAGCGGTTTGAATAAGCGGCGGCCGGCGGTATCGACTATACTTGCCGCTGAATCGGCGCGTATGTGGCAGCCGACGTTCGTTATTGTACGCAGGCGCCGGGTTTCTGTTCTTTCGCCGCTTGAAGCTAAACAGGTGATGTATATTTCACGCCGCAAGACTGCGCTGTTCACGCGCCGTTCCCGCCGCGGGAGAGGCTGCATGCCGCTGCTGGTATGGCTTGGCGTCACGGTGATGGTGGTTGCTTTGGGGCGCGATTGGATCGGGCAATGGCTGCATCTGAATCGGCCGCAGCGGGCTGAAATCAATTTTCAGTCGGCGCAGTCGGCTTTTGACCGTGGCGATTTGGCGGCCGCTATCGACTATGCCCGGCAGCTGCTCCAGCGAAAGCCGACGGATGAGCGAACGGTGACCCTGTTGATTCGGGCGCTTGTTTATCACAGTTATTCTGAATTTGATGGTGATTCGGCGCGGCGGGAGGCGCTGGATTTAAGCCAACGCGGGATGGGCTGGCTGCCGCGCAGTTTGAATATGCAGGCAGGCCGCGCCTATGCTTTGCAGGCGAATGGTTATTCGGATGAGGCGGCGCGGATGGCCTTGCGGGTGATCAAGCGTTCGCCGGAGCATATCCTGGCGCGGATTGCTCTGTCGCTGTCGTATGGGTCGCAGGGGATTTTCGAGGCGGCGCTGCGCGAAGCAAAGGTGGCGGCGGCATTGTCCAATCAGTATCAGCAGTATCAGATGGAAAGCCAGCGGACGGCGGCGATTGCTTATGGTGACCTCGGCCAGTATGAGCAGGCGGCGGCCCATATCGACCGCGCCATTGGTTTCAACCGCAAACTGATTCCGCTTTATTTTGAGCGGGCGCTGTACGCGATGCAAATGGGCAACAGCGATTTGGCGTCGGTTTCTTATTTTCAGGTGATGGCTTTTGATGCGGACAATGTGAAAGTTCGCCTGCGGCTTTGTGAGATGTCCAGCAGTCTGCAAGAGCGGGCGCCGGCGATTCGTTACTGCGGTGAAGTGACTGAATTGGCGCCGAAGTGGTCGGATGGCTGGTATCAACTGGGGCGGGCTTATTTCTTGCAGGGCGATTTTGCCAGCGCGCAAAAGGCTTTGCATCAATGCGCCCGCTTGCAGGTCGAGCAGGATGTGGCGATAGCCGAGCGACAGTTTGAGTGCTGGTATCTGCAAGGTCAGTCGGCCGAGATACTTGGCGACTGCGAGGCGCTGATGGCGGCTTTTAATGAGTTTCTTGAGATGACAAGCCGCGCTAGGCTGCCGCAGACCTGGTCGTATCCGCCGGGAGGCCCGCCGATTTGCGCCGATACTCCGACGGCGGCGGCGGTGTATTCATCGCCTTGAGGCGGGCTTATGGCTTTCTGCCAGCAGCAGGCGATAGAGTCGCAGGGTTTCGGCGGCGATTTGGCGAAAGGTGAAGCCTTCAAGCGCGATTTGTCGGCCGCGGGCGCCCATCTGCTGCCGTTGCGCTGGGTTATCGATGAGGTGGCTGATGGCGGCGGCGAGCGCGGCGGCATCTCCTGGCGGAACGACCAGCCCGTTGCGGCCGTGCTGGATGATTTCGCGGCAGCCGGGGGTGTCGGTCGTTACGCAGGCGCGGGCGCAGGCGGCGGCTTCGATCAGGACTTTGGGCACGCCTTCGCCATAGGTTGAGGGCAGGCAGACGATGCTGCTTTTGGCATAGACTTGGGGCATATCGGCGCGCTTGCCGTCCCATTCTATCAGCCCTTCGTCATGCCATGCCCGCAGCTGCGCCGCCGGGACGTTCAGTGGGCTGGTTGTTTCTTCATAGCCAACCACGCGGAAGCGCGCTTTGCCTTGCAGCTGCCGGGCGGCATCAACAAATTCGCCCAGCCCTTTTTGCCACAGCAGCCGCCCGGCAAAAAGCGCGACTGGTAGGCCATCGAGTGTCTCGGCTTGGGGGCGGAAAACATTTTCATCCACCCCGGAACCGCGGATCAGAACGCTTTTTTCGGGATGGACTAAGGAGTGGTCAGTGAATAATTGGAGGTCGTCTGGATTTTGGAAAATCATCCGCGTTCCTTCGCCGGCCATCACCAGTCGAAATATCGGCCGAGTGAACAGCCGCAGCAGGGATGCTTTCAGGCCGCTGTCGGCGAAGACATAGCCGAGGCCGCTCATGGCGTGGATCACGCTTTTTCGCCCAGTTAGTCTGGCGGCGATTCCGCCATAGAGAACTGGCTTGATGCTGACATGATGCAGCAGGTCTGGCTGGAGGCGGGCGTACAGCTGGCACAGCGCCTTCAGGGTCTTCAATTCGGTCAGGGGGTTGATGCCATGCTGACTCAAGGGAAGCGGATGAAAGGGCAAACGGCTGGCGGCAATTTGCTGGACGGATTCGCGGTCATGTTCCGCGGCGGCGACATGCACTTCAAAGCCGGCGTCGCGGGCGGCTAAGGCCAGCGGCAAACGGTGTGAGACAAAAAAACGCGGGATGTTGACGACATACAGCAGTTTGGGAGCATTGGTTTGCACAGAAGCGCCTTTACATTTTTCTCAAGACTCGCCGGCGGGTCACGGATTTCGCTCGCGGCTGACCGGGAGAAATGAAAGCTGTTCCTGCGGGTTTTGACGAGGTTCATCGGCTTCGTGATCGTTCAGCGCTTCGTCTGGGGCATGCCGCGCCAGATGCGAGCCAGCCAGAACATAGACGAGCACGCCTAATGATGACAGAGAAAAACTTGCCAAAATCCCCAGCATTTGCAGCTGTCCGAAGAAAATGTCGCCGGTGTCGCTGCGAATGTGCGTGCCGAAGCCAAGAATATCAGCCAGGCCGGCCAGCGCCGCAAAGAGAATGCCGGTCAGCGCCAGCCGCGTTCCGATTTGCTGCACGAGAGTTGAGGGGACGTCAAGATAAAATGTGAATTTCAAGTAGACCAGGGCGCCGAGGATGAGCAGGGCATAACCCAGCAGGACCATTGTCACCTGAACGAGGCCAATGCCAATGGTGGGTTCTGCGCCGGTCACGCCGGGAAACAGCCCCATCAAACAAAGCATGACGCCCATCGCGCCCAGAGCAATGCCTACCTGTGCAAAGCGCCACATATCCGCCTGTCCATCGGGTTAAGCTCCTTATAGCTTTGGCAGCCTGTCGACCGCTGCTGCACTCTTGAGCTTACAGTAGTTTAACCTGCCTTTCCTGCTGATGATAGAGGATTGTGTTCACTTATGATATGCTGATTGGGCGCACTGTTGAGCCGCGAAAGGGATGTACCTTGCATATTATTCATGTCAGCGGCGTTACTGTCCAGTTTGCCGGGCGCGAGCTTTACCGCGGTCTGTCGTGGACGCTTGGCGACCGCGACCGAATTGGGCTGGTCGGGCCCAACGGCGCCGGCAAGTCGACGCTGTTCAAACTGCTGCTGGGTGATATCGAGCCGGATAAAGGTCATATCAGCCGTCAGAAGGGGATTCGATTGGGTTATTTGCCACAAGACGTCGAACTGCCGCCTGACAAGACTCTGATTGAAACGGCGATGATCAAACCGCGTGAACTGGTCGAGGTGGAAGCGCGGCTGGATGCGATAGAAGCGCAGCTGGCTGATCCAGAGGTGTATGGCGATGCGCGCCGGCTGGCAAACGTTCTCGAAAAACATGAGGCGCAGCTGGCGGTGTATGAGCGCATGAACGGGCCGCGACATGCCAGCCATGTCAGGGAACTCTTGGCGATGCTGGGTTTTCGGCCGGAAGATTATGACCGATCAGCGGCGTCCCTGTCCGGCGGGCAGAAGAAGATGGTGGCGCTGGTGCGGCTGGCTGTCGCCGCGCCTGATATTCTCCTGCTGGATGAGCCTGACAACCATCTCGATGTGATCGGCAAAGGCCATCTGGAGCGGTTTATCCTTAATTATCGCAGCAGCGTCGTGATTATTTCGCATGACCGTTATTTGCTGGACGAAGTGGTGACGCAGACGGTTGAGTTGGCGGACGGCAAAATCACTGTGTATCATGGCAACTATTCGTATTATCTGAACGAACGGGAACTGCGGCGGTTGCGCCAGCAGCAGCAGTATGTGACCCAGCAGAAAGAGATCGCGCGGCTGGAGGCGATGATTGAGCGTTTTGAACGCTGGGCGAAGCAGGTTTTGAGCCGCAAGCACATGCTGGCCGCCCGTCAGCGGCGGCGGATGCTGGAGAAAATGGAGGAGCGCGGCGAAATCATCGAGAAAGTAGTAGACGCCAAGCGGATGGACTTCAAAGTCGCTGGCTGGCGCGGCAGTAAAAAGGCGCTGGAACTTGATAGGGTGTCGATGGCCTTTGGAGACGAACCGCTGTTTTTCGATGTCGATCTGCTGCTGCGGCATGGCGAAAGGGTGGGCTTGATTGGCCCCAATGGCGCCGGCAAGACAGTTCTGTTCAAGCTGATACTCGGCGAGCATGAACCGACCGAAGGCAGCATTTATGTCGGGCCGAGCATTCAGATTGGATACTATTCACAGGAGCATCAGACGCTTTCGGACTGGCTGGACAAAACGCCGCTGGATTTGATCCGCAGCATTCAGAACAGCAGCGAATCGAATGCGGTGACGTTTTTGCTGCGGATGGCTTTTCAGTATGAGCAGGCGCGTCAGCCGATTGCCACGCTTTCGGGCGGCGAACGGAGCCGCTTGCAGCTGGCGCTGGTGATGCTCCGTCAGCCGAATCTGCTATTGCTGGATGAGCCGACCAACAACCTGGATATTCCCTCGGTTGAAGCGCTGGAGGATGCGCTGGATGAGTTTGTCGGTACGGCGCTGATGATCTCGCATGACCGCTACTTTCTCGACCAAACCGTCGACCGCGTGGTCGAGATTCGGGATGGCGAGCTAAGGGAGTACGCCGGCGGCTATACCGAGTATTTTGAGGCGGCGGGGCGGGCGTGAAGAGGGTCGCCGCCGCTCCTGGTTTATCCGATGAATAGGCTTTTGATGACAGCGCCGGGAATCACAAAAGTGAAGTCCCCGCCGCTGATGTACGCTGGCAAGTCAAAGCCGCGTTTAATATCATCGGAGGCGCTGTTGAACAAGGACATGATCATCTGTGCGTTCGGCGCCGGCGTCATCATCCGCCGCGTCCAGGTATCAAAGTGCAGCGTCAAATCAAACGCATGGAGGATCTCTGGCGTGAAGCCGGCGGCGCTTAGCATGGACTGCCATTCGGAGATGCGGTAATCGCGCACGTGGGAGACATCTCGCAGCCGTTCAATGGTTTGCAGGAAGGTATCCTGGGCATAATCCTCGGCCGCCATAATATCGCTGATGATGAAGGCGCCGCCGGCTTTCAGGACGCGCGCGAATTCAGCCAAAGCCCGTTCAGGATGCGGCCAGTGATGCGCGCTGTAACGGCTGGCGATGATATCGAAAGTGCGATCCTGGAAGGGCAGGTTCTCAACATCGCCATGCTGGGCTGTGACGTTGTCGATGCCGCGCTCATCAGCCAGCGCCTTGACCTGCGTCAGCATCGAGCGGGTAAAGTCGCAGGCGATGACCCGCTTGACATGGGGCGCGAAAGCCATCGCCGTATGTCCGGCGCCGCAGCCGGCATCGAGTACCAGCGCCGCCGGCGTAACTGGTGACTGTTTGACCATGCGCTTGAGGTCTTCGCCGGCGGCATGAACGGCGCTGGTGCGGTAGTTTGCGGCGACATGACCAAACTGCGATTGAACGCGCTGCTTCATGTCCTTTTGGGGCATCATGTCTATTCATCCATCCATAACGGCGGGCGAGCCTATTGTATGTGTCTCATCTTCTATCATTCAAGCCTGGAATTGCAACAGGGCATCAAAGTTAAAAGCTGCTGCCATGCTGTTCGATGTTGGGATATTCTGCCTGCCTAATTCCAGACGTTTCTGTACAATACCAAAAGCCAAAAGGATGGCTGTGGAACCAGCGCCGCTTTTCGGGAAGAAATTTCGCCTGATATGAGAAAAAGAATCTTGTGTGTCCTGCCGACAGTCACTGACCCCAGAGCCGCGCTGCGTATCCAAATGCTGGAGCAGGCTGGTTTCCAAGTGGAAGCTGTCATTTTCGAGACCCGCTATTATCCAGGAAAGACGCTTGATTGCCCGGCGCATTCTTTGGGCAGGCTGCGCTTTAGCCGCTACTACTTCAGGATTCCCGAGACCATGGCGCACGCCCCCCAGATCCGCGCGGCGATTCGACGCAATGACATCGTTTATATCTTCCATTTTGATATGCTTATGGCAGCGTTGCTGGCCGCCGCTGGCTTGGGGAAAACGGTCGTCCTCGAAATACACGACATCAATCCGCATCAAGTCGCCCGGGGACTGAAAGGCTTGCTGGTTCGGTTTATTGACCGGTTTGCGACCAAAGCCTGTCATCTCCTGGCGCTTACTTCTCATGGCTATTACGCGTATTACCGCGATTGCCTGAATGCGCGGATACCTTCCTTGGTGATCGAGAACAAGCTGGGCGCGTCCTTCACCGCGGCGGTTCAAAAGAAGGGCATACCGGCATTGCCCGGCAAACCGCTTGACAGCCGGCCGCTCCGCATCGGCTATTTCGGATTCTTGAGAAATGAATGGAGTATGCGTCTGCTCGAAAAATTGGCGGCATCCGCTCCCGACCGATTCAAGATCTTTATTGCCGGCGTCCCTCATCATGGCATGATGAGCAAGGGCGATTTTTTGCAGCGCGTGTCGCAAAACCCAAACCTGCATTATCAAGGGCCATATCGGCATCCAGATGATCTGCCGGGTTTGTATAATAATGTGGACGCGGTGCTGGACTGCACCTCGCCGTACCCGCCTTATAGCTGGTCGCGGACGAATCGCTATTATGATGCCTGTCTCTTTCAAAAACCGTTAATCGTTCGAGCCGGGACCAAGGATGCCGATGAGGTGGCGCGGCGCCAGATCGGATTGGTTATCGAGGCGGATGATGCCGGAGACGCGGCGGCCGCCATTTGCCGCGTTGCGAGCGCAGATTGGGAACGGTGGCGCAGGAATATAGCGGCGCTGCCGCCGCAAGTCTATGCTTATACTGACGAAGATGTGCTGAAGCTGGGGCAAGCGGTAAGAAAAGCCGCCGGCATGGATGCTCATGACTTTGGCGCCAAAGCCAAATAAGGTATTGCAAATGCGCCAAAAGCCGCATATACTGAAAATAGTCGGTTACGCATTTTCGCATTTTGTTTCCTTGACAAAGCCTTGTTTTGTCGTCTATACTGCTGGTTTGCAATCCTCTTTCCGATACATTTTTGTGGCTGCATGAAAACGAATCGCATACGCTGTCTATCTTGCAAACGTCTTTCTCTTCCCCTCTATGACCTTTTTGGGGCAGCGCAGCTGTTTTCGCGCAGTCAGGCATGATGTCCGTAGAATCAATTTATCCATCCGAGGAGCGTCGCGTTGAAACACTATTACAATGTGAAGAGTTATGCACGTACCCCTGAAATTCAGGAACTTTCCTCACTAATCGATATCCAGCTGAAGTCCTTTGAAGACTTTCTCTACCGCGGGCGGCTGCTGGAGTTGTTCGATGAGATTAATCCCATCGAGAGTTTCAACGGAAACCTGTCGCTGTATTTCCCGGGGAACATCCCGGCGGCGAAGGAGTTTGGCCTGAGGTGTGAGTTCGGCAAGCCAAAACATGATGAGGACGCTTGCCTGGAGCGCGATATGTCCTATGCGGCGCCGCTCCATGTCTATGTTGCGATGGTGAATCATGAGCAGGGCGAGGAGGTCATCGTCCAGAAAATCTTCCTGGGCGATTTCCCGCTTATGACCGAAAAAGGCACCTTCATTATCAACGGGACGGAACGGGTTGTCGTTAGTCAGTTGATACGGTCGCCTGGCGTTTATTTTGACGCCGAGGAAGAGCGCGCCACCGGGCGGCTGCTGTCGAACTGCAAGCTGATTCCTGACCGCGGCGCCTGGATGGAATTTGAAACGCGCAAGACCGACTACATCACCCTCAAGTTCAATCGCAAACGGACGGTGCCAGTGACCATGCTATTGCGCGCCTTGGCCGCGGTTGATGATGGCCTGCCAGCCAAAATGTCACCTATCAAAACCGGCGAGGACGATGAGATCCGCCAGCTGTTTGCTGATGTGGATACCAATGAGGCTCATCCGTATATTGAAAGCTCGATCAAGAACGAGCCGGAATGGGATGTGAAGAAGAAGCAGACGATTGCCGAAGTCGCGCTGATTGAATTTTATCGGCGGATGCGCCCCGGCGACCCAGCGACTCTGGACAATGCGCGCGAATATCTGAAGAGTCAGCTGTTTGACCAGCGCCGTTATGACCTGGAGCGGGTCGGGCGTTACAAGCTCAATCAGCGCCTGGACCTGGCGGACAAAATCGACCTGTCGCATCGCACCATTACCAAAGCCGACATTGTGGCGCTGGTCAGGCACATGATCCTCATCAACAACGGCGAGCGCAGCCGCGATGACATTGACCATCTGGGGAATCGCCGCGTGAAAACAGTCGGCGAGTTGGTCGGCAACAAACTGCGTATCGGTTTGCGCCGCATGGAACGCGTGGTAAAGGAACGGATGTCGATTCGGGAAGCCGAGCAGCTGACGCCGGTCGCGCTGGTCAATATCCGCCCGGTTGTCGCCGCCGTGAAGGAATTTTTCGGCTCGTCGCAGCTGTCGCAGTTTATGGAGCAGACCAATCCGCTTTCCGAACTGACACACAAGCGCACTCTTTCGGCATTGGGGCCGGGCGGGCTGCGCCGCGAGCGCGCCGGCTTTGATGTGCGCGATGTGCATCACAGCCACTATGGGCGCATCTGCCCGATTGAAACGCCGGAAGGCCCGAACATTGGGCTGATTGGGCGGCTGGCGAGCTATGCGCGGGTGAACGAACTGGGTTTTATCGAAACGCCCTATCGCAAGGTCATCAATAAGCTGCCGCTTGACTTGAACACAGAAGTCCCTGCGCCCAAAGAAATTTCTGTTCTCAGCGAAAGACCCCGGCCGCGCAAAGTCACCGAGTCTTTGCTGGGGCGGGTGGCCGCTGATGATGTCGAAGTTGAAGCGGCAACGGTTTATCGAGATGATCTTAAGAACTTGGCAAATGAATTATCAGATGGCGACGGCATTATAGCCAAGTTGAATCACATGAGCCAAGAAGGCGACCTTCCCGATGATAATACATTTGATTCTCATATATCTAATGTAGGCAGTGTAATCCCTGTCTATATTGAGGCAGGGAAAAATGTCATTAGGAAGCTGCGTGATCATAATGAATCGCTTGATGACTCAGGATTGCTTGAGCTTCAAACAGATGCCGAAAAGCATATTGAGGCATTGAAAGAACTTCGGGATGCCATTGCCGAACGTGAAAAACTTGACGAGGCGATGAAAGCTGCCAATGTTTTTAATAACACAATGAGGCGAATCAAGGAGAACATGCAAAGTCTGATAGATGAAGCCATTAGCCGCGTCATCGTCAAAAAAGGCGAAGTCATTGACCGCGATATTCTGGATGCGCTGATGAACAGCGGCATCAAGGAAATCAAAATCGTAACCTATTCCATCAAAAAGGATGCGAAAAAGGATGCGATTGGAAAGACCGTTCACAGCGATATTACGGATGAAAACGGCAATGTCATCGTCAAAAAAGGCGCGGAAATTGATGACGGCATTCTGAACGCGCTAAAGGAACATGGCATCGGGAAAATCAAAGTCGTATCCCATACCACCGGGAAAGTCGTCAATCCTGACCTCATCGGCCGCACCGTCCGCGATGATATTGAAAGCGCCAAAGGGAATATCATCGTCGAAGAAGGCGCGGTCATCGATGACAAAATCGCGAGAAAGCTCAAAAGGCACCGCATCAAAGAGGTTCCGGTCGTTCCATTCGCCACCCGTGATATCGAATATCTGTCGGCTGACAGGGAAGATCGCTATACGATTGCCCAAGCCAATTCGCAGCTGGATGAGCTTAATCAATTTGTGTCGAACCGCATCTCGGCGCGCCGCGACCAGGGATTCCTGACGGCGCTGCCGGAGCGGATTGACTATATGGATATTGCCCCGCGCCAGATTGTCGGCATCAGCGCGGCTTTGATTCCCTTCCTGTCGCATGACGACGCCAACCGCGCTCTGATGGGCTCCAATATGCAGCGCCAAGCTGTGCCTCTGATCGCGCCGGATGTTTCGGTGGTCAGCACTGGCATGGAAAAACAGGCGGCTTCCGACAGCGGCCAAGTGCTGGTGTCGGACATTGAGGCCGAGGTCGTCAGCGTGCAGGGGCATCGGGTGACGGTCAAAACGGCCAAAGGCAAAGAGCATCATTATGCTCTGCGTAAATATGACCGCTCAAACCAATCGACCTGCATTGACCAGCGGCCCTTGGTACGCAAGGGCGATGTTATCAAACCCGGCGATGTGATTGCCGACAGTTCCTCGACGTATAACGGGCGGCTGGCGCTGGGGCATGATGTGCTGACCTGCTTCCTTTCTTGGGATGGCGGCAACTATGAGGATGCGCTGCTCATCAGCGAGGATATGCTCCGCAACGACAAATTCACCAGCATCCATATCGAGAAGCATGAAATTGAGGCGCGCGATACCAAGCTGGGGGCGGAAGAAATCACTTACGATATTCCGAACGTTGGCGAAGAGGCGCTGAAAGACCTCGACGAACGCGGGATTGTGCGGATTGGCGCCGAAGTCGGGCCCAATGATATTCTGGTCGGCAAAATCACGCCCAAAGGCGAAAAAGAACTGTCGCCCGAAGAAAAGCTGCTGCGGGCCATCTTTGGCGAACAGGCGCGGGAAGTCAAGGATTCCTCGCTGCGTCTGCCGCACGGCGACCGCGGCAAGGTGGTCGATGTCAAGATTTTCACCCGCGATGAGCATCCTGATTTGCCGGCCGGCGTCGAAAAAATGGTGCGCGTCAGCGTCGCCCAGCGCCGCAAGCTCACCGTGGGCGATAAGATGGCCGGGCGTCACGGCAACAAGGGAGTCATCTCCAAAATTGTTCCGATTGCCGATATGCCCTATATTGAGGGCGGCGTGCCAGTGGAGATCATCTTGAATCCGCTGGGGGTGCCAGGGCGGATGAACATCGGCCAAATTCTGGAACTGCATCTGGGCTGGGCCGCTGACCGGCTGGGCTTCCGCGCGGTTACGCCGGTGTTTGACGGCGCCCGCGAGCATGAAATCCAAGCTGAATTGGGCCGCGCCTGGATGATGGATTGGATTTGGAAAAGGACGACCGAATGCGCCTGGAAAAATCATGACCGCTTGGCCGAAATAAATCGGATTCAGCCAGAGGAATTTGATGATGACATGGACGTCATCTGCGCTTATCTGGCGGACCGCGTGGGTGAATCGGACCCGTATGACATCGAAAAAATCAGACTCCACGACGAGGTTTATGTGCGGCGCGTGGCTGTGGCCGAAGCACTGCGCGAGTTCGGTTATGACCCCGATGAAATTATGGTCTATGACAATGCTGACCTGCCGCCAGAAGACCGCGACCGCCTTGATCTGAACGCCCTGCGCGTTTCATTGCGGCTGTGGATTCAACAAAATGCGGCGCGGGAAATCGAACTGGAAGATGATTGTGAGATGCGGGACTTGTTCGCGGCTGCCGACCAGGTGATGTTCGAGACTGGGCGTCCAGTGCCGCATTATGGCAAGCAAACGCTGTATGACGGCCGCACCGGCGAGGCTTTTGACCGCCATGTCGCCGTCGGCTATGTCCACATGCTCAAGCTGGCGCATCTGGTCGAGGACAAAGCCCATGCCCGTTCGACCGGTCCGTACAGCCTTGTGACCCAGCAGCCCTTGGGCGGCAAGGCGCAGTTCGGCGGCCAGCGCTTTGGCGAGATGGAAGTCTGGGCGCTGGAAGCCTATGGCGCGGCCTACATTCTGCAAGAGATGCTGACGGTCAAATCTGATGATGTCCAAGGGCGCGTCAAGACCTATGAGAGCATCGTCAAAGGCGAGCCGATTGAAGAGCCGGGCATCCCAACCAGCTTCCGCGTGCTGGTCAAGGAATTGCAGAGCTTGGGTTTGGCGGTCGAGGCGATTACCGGCAATGGCGATGTGATTCGCTTTGGCAAGCATGAAGAGCATGCGCGGAGGAGACCACAGCCGACTGGCCTGCTGGGGCTTGGCGCCGGCTAGACGCGGTGAATATCAACTGAATACGAAGGGCGCGCCGCTGATGATGCGCCCTTTTTGATTTGGGAGGGCGCATTTCTGATAAAACTCTCGCAAACAATCCTCCTGTTGGGGTACAATAGCAAAGATCGAGATGAACTTGGCCGCGTTGCTTGATTTTGCTTTGATTGTATGTTAGTGTCTGTATGTTGATTTGTTCCAAAAAGCGCAAATGGTTGGAATCAAAGTATGACCGTTCTTGAATTTGCTCCTGTCGGGGCGCTCCTCGTGATTGCGGTTGGACTGGCGCTAGTCATTGCCAATATCTCGCGCGTGTTTGGCCCGCGCAAGCCCAGCTATCGCAAAGGCGTCGCTTACGAAAGCGGGATGAAGCCGATTGGCCCGGCGACGCGGCGCCTGCCGGTCAAGTTCTATCTGGTGGCGGTCTTGTTCATTATCTTTGACATTGAAGTCATTTTCTTTTTGCCATGGGCGGTTGCCATGCGCGATCTCGGCGTCTATGGTCTGGCTGTGATGGCGGTCTTTACCGTGATTTTGATTGTGGGTTTTGTCTATGAATGGAAGAAGGGCGGTTTGGAATGGGAGTAAGCTCCAAGCTCGGAAACCTGGGTGTTGTGACAACTACTGTGGAACAAGCCGTGAACTGGGGACGGACGGGGGCGATGTGGCCCTTGCTGTTTGGCTTGGCCTGCTGCGCCATTGAATACATGAGTTCGCAGGCATCCAGCTATGACCTGTCGCGCTTTGGCATGGAACTGAACCGCGCCACGCCGCGCCAAGCCGATCTGTTGATTGTGTCCGGCCGCCTGACGCGCAAAATGGCGCCGGTCATCCGTCAGCTTTATGACCAGATGGCCGAACCCAAATGGGTCATCTCAATGGGCGACTGCGCCTCTTGCGGCGGCGTCTATAACAACTATGCGATTGTCCAGGGCGTGGACGAAATTATCCCGGTAGATGTTTATATCGCCGGCTGTCCGCCGCGCCCGGAGCAGTTATTGCACGGCATCTTGACCCTGCATGAAAAGGTCAAGAGCGAACGGATTAGCGACTGGGCCTAGATTGGATTGAACAGGGGCGATATAAGAAATGGAAATCCCGCCAGCGAAAGACCCGATACAAGCGCTGCGAGACCGCTTCGGCGATGCGATTTTGCATGTTAAGGAGTTCCGCGGCGAAACCACAATAGTCGTTCCGCCGCAACGTCTGCTTGATGCGCTGGATTTTTCCCGCGTCAGCGCCGGGCTGGTTTATAATATGCTTTCGGATGTGAGCGCGGTCGATTATTATCCGAATGATTATGGCGATGAGTTTGACGGCGATGACCGCGATTATCGTCCAGAGCGGTATGGCGTTTCCTATCATATCCTGTCGATGCTGTACAATCGCCGCCTCCGCATTAAAACCTTCGCCGCCGAAGAAAATCCCGTCGTGCCATCGGCGACGGCGGTTTGGCCGGCGGCGAATTGGCTGGAGCGCGAAATTGCCGATATGATGGGCATCGCCTTTGCCGGCCACCCCGACCCGCGGCGCCTGCTGATGCCCGAAGACTGGCATGGCCATCCCCACCGCCGCGATTATCCGCTCGGCAAAGAAACCGTCGCTTTTTCCTTTAATGAAGCTGACATCCGCAAGCACAAGCCCTTTGCCAAAAGCTAAATTTTGAGGTGACTATGGTCGCGCCAGCGCAAACGCAAACCCCGCCGACAATCGAAGAGCAGCGCAAATGGGAAGGCAGCCTGGAACAGTTGAAAGGGCTGGTTTCCGAACGGGCGGTCACCGGCGAAACTATGCTGCTTAATATGGGCCCGCATCATCCCAGCACGCATGGAGTATTGCGTCTGCTGCTGGAACTGGACGGCGAAGAAATCGTCACCTGTCTGCCCGATATTGGCTTTCTGCATACCGGCATCGAGAAATCCATCGAGGACAAAAGCTACGAAAAAGCCGTGCCGCTCACCGACCGCATGGATTATCTTTCGCCCATGTCCAACAATATGGCCTTTGCCAGCGCCGTCGAAAAACTGCTCGACCTGGATGTGCCAGAACGCGGCCAGATCATCCGCGTCATCTGCCTGGAACTGGCGCGCTGCGCTAGTCATCTGGTCTGGCTGGGGACGCATGCCATTGATATGGGAGCCATGAGCGTCCTGCTTTATGCTTTCCGCGAGCGCGAGCGAATCCTGGGCATGTTCGAGATGCTTTCGGGACAGCGCATGATGAGCAGCTACATCCGGCCAGGCGGCGTCTGGCGCGATGTCCCCGATGATTTTGCGCCGACGCTGAAGCAGTTCTTGCAGGATTTCCCGGCCAAAGTCGATGATTATGAAGCCCTGCTGACCCAAAATCCGATTTGGAAGGACCGCGCGCAGGGGGTAGGCGTGATTGAACCCGATGTCGCGCTGGCTTATGGCATGACCGGGCCAGCCTTGCGCGGCAGCGGCGTCAACTGGGATTTGCGGAAAGCGCAGCCGTACAGCAGCTATGAAACTTATGAATTCAATGTGCCGCTGGGCGAACATGGCGATGTCTATGACCGCTATCTGATACGGATTCAGGAATTCCGCGAGAGCATGAAAATCCTGCATCAGGCCCTGTCGCGCCTGGAACGAGTCAAAGGCCCCTGCCGTTCCGAGAATCGCAAGTATTGTCCGCCGCTCCGCAGTGAATTGGGGCAGAGTATGGAAGCTGTGATTCACCATTTCAAGCTGTGGACTTATGGCTATGATGCGCCCGATGACGAAATCTATCAGGCCATCGAAAGCCCGCGCGGCGAAATTGGCTGTTACATTCATGGCACCGGCGCCAACAAACCGCGCCGCGTTCATTTCAAGACACCGTCGTTTATGCACATCAGCGCCCTGCCAGTGATGTCGAAAGGCTATTTGCTGGCCGATATGGTGGCGATTATCGGCAGCGTCGACATTGTGCTGGGCGATTGTGACCGTTAAGCCGCCGACGGGTGATGGGCATTATGGAATTTGACATTGTTTTGCAGACGATAGAATACCCCGCGCGCATACAAAATAACGAAACGCCGCCTGCTCGCATAAATACAGATTCGTTCAATGAAATAGAAATGCCCGCCCAACAGGCGCTTTTATGAATAAGGCGAAGGGAATATAATCAGCTAACAGATTTTCCTTGCTTTGCAGGAAGTCTATCCAAGAAGGAAAAAGCAAACGTATGGCAATCATCGGAAATCCAGAATACGAAGAGCGCATCCAGCGTCATCTGGCAAAATACGAAACCAAACGCTCGGCCGTGATGCCCCTGCTGTACATCGCCCAGGAAGAATATGGCTGGGTCAATCAGAGCGGCATTGAGGAAGTGGCGCAAATCCTTGACCTCGACCCGACCCAAGTCAAGTCCATCGCCGGCTTCTATACCATGTATTCCGAAAAGCCAAAGGGCAAATACTGGCTGCAAGTCTGCACCGACCTTCCCTGCGCTTTGCAGGGCGCCGATGAATTTCACGCCTGGCTGAAAGATGAATTGGGCGTCGAAGAAGGCGGCACCACCGCCGACGGCCTCTTCACCGTCGAGCATGTCATGTGCCTGGCCGCCTGCGACAAAGCCCCGATGCTGCAATGCAATTTCCGCTATATCGAAAGTCTCGGTCAGGAAAAAATGCGCGGCCTGCTGGCAAAATGGCGCGCCGAAGCCGCCCAGTAAAGGACTGGATGATGCACATTCTATTGCGTGGACGCGAGATCGAAAACTTTGACCAGATCGATGTTTATGAAAAACACGACGGTTTTGTCGGCCTGCGAAAGGCCCTGGCCATGAAACCATCCGAAGTCATCGAAGAAGTCAAGGCCTCCGGACTGCGCGGCCGCGGCGGAGCGGGTTTCCCGACCGGCGTCAAATGGAGCTTCATCCCCCAAAATGAGCCGATCAAATACGTCACCGTCAACGCCGACGAAAGTGAAACCGGCACCTTCAAAGACCGCGAAATCATGGAAAGCAATCCGTATCAGATGATTGAGGGCTCCTTGATTTGCGCCTATGCAATTCAGGCGAAGGCCGTCTACATTTATCTGCGCGGCGAGTTTTGGGATATCGGAGAGCAGTTGGACGAGTGCATTGAAGCCATGCGCCAAAAAGGCTATGTCGGCAAAAACATCATGGACTCCGGCTATGACTGCGAGGTCTATACGCATCTGGGCGCCGGCGCTTATATCTGCGGCGAAGAAAGCGCCCTGCTCAACAGTCTGGAGGGCTATCTCGGTCAGCCGCGCGTGCGTCCGCCGTTTCCGGCGCAAAAGGGCGGCGGCCTGTATAAAGAGGCGACCGTCGTCAATAACGTAGAGACGCTGGCGAACTGTCCCTTTATTCTGCGCGAAGGCGCCGAAGCCTTCAAAGCAATCGGCACCGCCCAAAGCGCTGGGACAAAAATCTACTGCGTCAGCGGCCATGTCAAAAAACCCGGCAACTATGAACTGCCGATGGGGACGACCTTCCGCGAACTGCTGTATGACCATGCCGGCGGCCCCCTGCACGCTGACCGCGCCTTCAAGGCCATGCTGCCATCGGGCGGTTCAGGGCCGATTGTGCCGCTGACCGACGAAGCGCTGGATACGCCGATGAGCTATGAGGACACGCCCAAAATTGATACCATCATCGGCTCGGCCTCCATTATTATTATGGACGAATCGGTCGATATGACCTGGGTCGCCTCCAAAGTGACCAAGTTCTTCAAGCATGAAAGCTGCGGAAAATGCACGCCCTGCCGCGAAGGGACGTATTGGCTGGACAAGGTGATCGACCGAATTATGGATGGGCGCGGCACGCCCGAAGATGTGAAGCGGATCGCCGATGTGGCCGCCAATATGCAGGGGACAACCCTGTGCGCCTTGGGTGATTTTGCCGCCAATCCAATCATTTATACGATTAAGCATTTCCCCGACGACTTCGCCCAGCATGTCCAGGCTAAAGCGCCGGCGAGCGGGAATTAGTGGATGAATTGGCGGTCGAATCAGACGCGGCGCTTGCAGCCCGCGCGTTAGTCAAGAGCGAATGGAAGTGGAGGCTTGAATGTCCGACACGGTGAAGATCAATGTCGATGGAAAAGAATATGAGGTAGAAGCTGGGTCAAATCTCGTGGATGCCGCCAAATGGCACGCTGGGAACGATATTCCGGTCTTTTGCTATCATCCCAAGATGGAGCCAGTGGGGATGTGTCGCATGTGTCTGGTCGAATTGGGGACGCCGGCGCGCGACCGAGCCACCGGTGAATGGCTGACGAACGATGATGGCACGCCGCAGATTCGCTATTTCCCGAAACTGCAAACCGCCTGCACGACGACGGTCAGTGATGGCATGCACATCAAAACCAGCACCGAACAGGTCATCGCCGCCCGCAATGACGTGCTGGAATTCCTGCTGACGAGTCATCCGCTTGATTGTCCGATTTGTGACAAAGGCGGCGAATGCCCTCTGCAAAATCTGACCATGCGCCATGGCCCGCAATCCTCGCGAATGTACTTTGAAGACAAGCAGCTGTTGGACAAGCACTATCCACTGGGCGATTTGATCTTCCTTGATCGCGAACGGTGTATTCAATGCGCCCGCTGCGTGCGCTTTCAGGATGAAGTTGTCGGCGACGATGTGCTGGCCTTCCATGAGCGCGGCCGCCGCTTGCAGATTATTACCCATTCTGATCCTGGCTTTGATACCTATTTCAGTGGCAATACCACTGACATTTGCCCAGTCGGCGCGCTGACGACTGGCGACTTCCGCTTTGGCGCCCGCCCTTGGGAACTGAACGAGGTCCCCAGCATTTCGCCTTGGGACGCTGCCGGTGAAAACATCAGCTTGAGCATGCGCCTGGACCGCGATTTTGATGGCAAGGCGATGATTAAACGGGTGATGCCGCGCCAAAACGAATGGGTCAATGAGATTTGGATCAGCGACAAGACCCGCTTTGGCCATCATTTCACCCGCAGTCTGGCTCGTCTGCAAATGCCGATGCACAAAACAGACGGTCGCCTGCGTAAAACAGACTGGGGCGCCGTTCTGCCCAAACTGGCGGAAACGCTGAAGGCCGCCGCTGGTGATATTGCGGCGATAGCCGGCGGTAGCATGACCAACGAAGACCTGTGGGAACTGCGCCAGCTAGTAGAAGGGGCCGGCGGCGCGCGGCTGGGGGCTTGGCCGCCAACGCACGGCGGCGCCGAACAGGTGGCGCAGGTCGGCGTCGGCGCTGGGACAAACCTCGGTCAGCTGGGCAAAGGCGACGCTATCCTGGTGATTGCCAGCGATCTGGAAGAGGAAGTGCCGATGTGGCGGCTGCGACTGAAACAGGCTCAAGACCGCGGCGCCTATCTGGTGGCTGCTAATTCGCGTCATACCCGTCTGGAAGATTTCGCGGTGCAGGGTATGCGGAATGACCGTGTGGTTGAAGGCGATGCCATCCGCTATCGGGCGGGTGATGCCGTCGCCGCGATGGCCAGCCTCAACGAAACGCACCCAGCCATTGCCCGGCGACTCCGCGATGCCAAAAATCTGGTGATTGTCGTCGGCGCCGAGGGTTTGACGCTCAAAGGCAGCCAAGCCCTGGCTCAAGCGGCCGCCAACTTCCTGATAGAGACCCAGCACGTCGGCAAAGCCAACAGCGGCCTGCTTTCTACCTTGCCCGGCGCCAATGGCATGGGGCAGCATTACCTCGGCTTCACCCCGCAGACGACAATGGACATCATAGCAAATCCGCCTAAAACGCTGATTGTCGCCCAGGCTGAACTGCTTGATGATGACCCGACGGCCGCCGCCTGGCTTAATGAGATTGATACCGTGATTTACGCCAATTTCTTTCGGGACGATACGGCTGAATTGGCTGCTTACGCGCTGCCCATTCAAACCTTTGCCGAACGCGATGGCAGTTTCGTCAATGGCGAGCGGCGGGTTCAGCGATTTTATACGGCGCAGGGGCCGATGGGCGATGCCCTGCCAGCCTGGAAGCTCTTTGGCAGCGTTCGGCAGCAGATAGGCATAGGGCGGCTGAAAGCATCGGCGGCGGCGGTCATGCTGGAGATAAGCAAAAGCATTGAAGATTTCGCCGGGATGCGCTACAAGGCGCTGTCGAAAGTTGAGCGTCAGTTTCCCGATGTGGGCGGGCGCGATTTGTATTATGGCGGCACCGCCTATAACAACCAGGGCGGGCTGGGCATTCAGATTCCAAGCCATGCTGACCGCGGCGGGCCGCTCAAGCAGGTCAAGGTGACTGCGCCGAAACCGATTCAAGCCGACGAAAATGAAATCGTGGTGATTCCAATTACGCGCCTGTATAATCGTCAGCGTAATTTCCGCCCGACGGTATTGATGGAAGGCCGCGTTTTGGACGCTTATGCGGTCATCCATACTGCTGATGCCAGTGCCAGAGGAATCCGGCAGGGCGATAGGGTTGAACTGCGCGCTGGGGAGGCGCGGGCGCAGGCGCAGGCGGTGTTGAGTGATGAGATTGATCAAGGGTCGGTCGCATTGCCCCGTCATCTGACTGATGAGACGGCGCCTATGGTCATCACCGTCGGGACGCTGAATCGAGTGGCGGCGGCAGTGGCTTCAGGGGATTAGCTGCGGGGGATTTTGCGTATGAGTCGCAACCTTAAAATTGGCATTGGGATACTGGCGCTGATTGTGACTGTCCTAGCGCTGGCGCTGATTGTCATCAATCTGGGCGCGATTGGCGCCTGGCTTGGCTTTGATGAAGCTGGCAATCTGAATGGCCGCGAAGGCGCGGTTGGGATGCTGCTGAATCCGGAAGCGCGGGTGCAGAATGTGATTCAGTGCGAGGATGACGCTGGCTGTTCGGCTTTGTGGCCGATTATTTTTGCCGCTGGCTTCGCCTTTGCGATTGTCACTGGCTTTGCTTATACGACTCTGCTGGAGCGGCGGCTGCTTGCTTTTTTGCAGCATCGCGTCGGCCCCAACCGCGTCGGGCCAGCGGGGTTCATGCAGCCAGCCGCCGATGGGGTCAAACTGGTCTTCAAAGAGGACTTGCTGCCGGCTGGGGCTGACAAGTGGGTGTTTCGGATTGCGCCCATGATCAAGGTCATCCCGGTTTTGATGATTGCCGCGGTTATTCCCATGGGGCCCGATTTAACGCTGCCATGGTTTGCGCCGTCGCTGGGCGATGTCTGGTTTCAGGTGCCGCAAGGGCTGGTGGATTCCAATGTGGGCATCCTCTGGATTATCGCCATCACCAGCATCGCCACTTATGGCGTTGTGCTGGCGGGCTGGTCGAGCGACAATAAATACGCCATGCTGGGCGCGTTGCGGGCTTCGGCGCAGATGATCAGCTATGAATTGAGCATGGGACTGACCCTGGCGGTGCCGGTGATGATCGTTGGCAGTATGGCGATAGGCGACATCATCGACGCCCAGCGCAATATCTGGGAATGGTTCGTCTTCCAAAATCCTCTGGCGGCCGCCGTCCTGATTCTGGCATTGCTGGCCGAGACCAACCGCGCCCCCTTTGACCTGACCGAAGCCGAACAGGAACTGACTCAAGGCTATATGACTGAATACAGCGGGATGAAATTCGCCCTGTTTATGATGGCTGAATATCTTGGCATGATTGCGGTCAGTCTGGTTGCGGCGGCGGTTTTCTTTGGCGGCTATCATCTGTGGCCAATGGATGGGCTGCCGATTTTGGCGCCGCTCATTTTCATTGGCAAAGTTGTTTTGTTCCTCTGCGGCATGATTTGGGTTCGCGCCACGCTGCCGCGCATCCGTTATGACCGCTTGATGCAGTTCGGCTGGAAGGTCATGATTCCCTTGGCCTTGCTTTCGGTTGCCTGGACGGCTGTTTCGGTAGTTGTCGGGGATGCGCTGGGAGGCACGGCCTATCCATTTATTTCCGGCGCGGTGTTTGCGCTGGTGTTGATTGTGGGCGCGTTGGCGCTGCGGCGGCTGGGTGAAGGCGAGGCGGCGGCCGAGGCCGTGCCGCTGGAAGATGACCCGATGTACACCGGCGAACGGCGCGGGCTTGCCTGGGCGCTGGTTCATCTGGTGGGGATGCTGATCGCGATTCCGATTGCCATCATCAATTTCCATGTCAAGGCGCTGGACGGCCTGGCAAGTTTTGGACGCACGCCGGAAGAAGACCGCCAGCTGGAAAGCGGCGAGACCGCCATCACTTCGTCGACTGGCGGCGATTAGTACGTTGAGAGCATCGGATTGAACACAAGTTTGACGAGGTCGCTGATATGAATGTCATTAAAGGATTCGCAACAACGCTCAAGCACCTGCCGGATGATGCCGTAACGGTGCAGTATCCGGAACAGGTTCAGAAGTTTCACGCGCGCTACAAGGGGCGGCATCATCTGCGCCGTTATGAGAACGGTCTGGAAAAGTGCATCGGCTGTTCCCTTTGCGCCGCCGCCTGCCCAGCCGATGCCATTTGGGTCGAGGCGGCCGAAAACACCGATGAAGAGCGGTACAGTCCCGGCGAGCGGTATGCCAAGACTTATGAAATCAATATGCTGCGCTGCATCTTCTGCGGCTATTGCGAGGATGCCTGTCCAACCGAAGCCATTCAGCTGGGGCATGAGCATCAGATGTCGTTCACCGACCGGAGCGATGCCATTTATACCAAGGAGATGCTGATTGATGCGCCCGGCGACGGCGCCGAAGCGACGCCGCAGCAGGTTGAACCCGGCCTCTATGCGCGGTCAATACCCGATATGGAAGATCCGTCGTAAAGCTGTTGAGCAGGCGCCTATTCAATTTGGCGGGCATTGCGCTTTGAACTGCGGCGCGATTGTGTTAAAATGCACAAACTCATCAGGCTGACTCACACTTGCGCGAGTTGGCTGAATAAGGAATAGAATCGGATGGAATGGTTGTTCCTGGCTGTCAGTTTTATCGCCGTCTTTGCGGCTGGCATGATGCTGACGCGGCAAAACGCGGTGCATAGCGCCTTGTTTCTCATTGTCAATTTTGGCTGTGTCGCCTTCCTGTATTTGATGCTGGACGCGCCCTTTTTGGCTATGGTGCAGGTCACAGTGTACACCGGGGCTATTATGGTCCTGTTTTTGTTTGTCATTATGCTGCTTGGCGCCGAAGTCACGACTGACACCTCCGGGCAGATGCGCTGGCTGGGCTTTGCCGGCACTGGCGCTGCTATGCTGACGCTTCTCATTTTTGGTTTTCCGATTGCGTCCAATCTGCTCACGGATGATGGATCTGATGCCGCCGGTGGAACCGCGCTTGTGCGGGTCATCAACGCGATTCCCGCCGACGAAACCAGGCAGTTCACAGTCATTGAAGCCGGCTTTGAATCGCCGCTTGACGGCCAAGTAAGCGCTGACGCGCGGCTGGAGGCCGCCAGCGATCCCGCGGCGGATGTCGAATTTGTGGACGTCGTCTATGATGAGCCGCGCCAGGCTATGCGCGGCTATGCCGAAGCGCCGGCTGGTGATTACACGCTATCGGTTGCAGTTGGTGATGGCAATTACCAGTCAAGCGCGATATGGAGTGAGCCGCTGCGGCTTGCGCCGGACGATGCCCGCTCGGTTGTGCTGTACGAAAACCGGGACGGGCTGGTAGATCTGCGGCTGCTCGCGGATGATGTCAGCGCGCCCGGCGTCGGCAAAATGCGTCTGACGCTGTTTAATGGTGTGACGGATACGCGGGTTTCTCTGGTGGATGTAGGGCAGTACGAGTCCATTCGCTCTTTATGCGAGAACGCCTCATGCGATTCGCTGATACCGCATCGCGTCTTAATCGAGGAATTGCCGCCGGGCGATCATATCAGCGTTGAGCTTGACGAAGGGACGTATAACCTGGCATTTGTCGGTGAAAACCAGGGCATTCTGTACCGTCTATCAGGATATGAGGCTGAACGCGGCATTGTGGAAACGCGGGTTTTGGCGCGCGAGCCAGGCATCCTTGGCGGACAAGCGAGCTACCGCGCCGCCGTCTTCAATGCGCTTGCCAGTCCGTCTTTTGGCAGCCCGGAGTCGATAGGGCAGGTCTTGTTCGTTGATTATGTGCTGCCGGTGCAGCTGGTTGGCATTTTGCTGCTGGTGGCGCTGATTGGGGTCATCGTGCTGGCGAGGCCGGATGCCTTGGCGCAGGCGAAGCGCCGCCGCGTCAACCGCCGCCGCCATGTCAGCCGTCCGCTTGTCAGTGTGATTTCACAGCAGACCGGCTCTGATATTTTGCGCGGCGAGCATCTGGCAAAATTGACCGGGGGGTCGGATGACCCAATAGACCCAGACAGCCGCGGGGGAGAATAAACAATGCAGTCAATCGGCACAGAACCCTATCTGCTGTTAAGCATGGTTTTATTTTTGATGGGGGCGATGGGCGTCCTCATGCGGCGCAATGCTATTTTGGTGTTTATGTCCGTCGAACTGATGCTGAATTCGGCAAATCTGGCGCTGGTGGCCTTTGCCCGGCAATGGCAGCAGGTCAACGGTCATATTTTTGTGTTCTTTGTGATGACTGTGGCCGCGGCCGAAGTTGCCGTCGGCCTGGCATTGATTGTCAACATTTTCCGCGAACGTCAGAGCATCAACATTGACGAACTGAACCAGATGCAAGGTTAGCGGGCTGCCGTCGGAAGAGGCGTTTAAGGTATGGAAAATCTACCGCTCTTGGTACCCTTGGTCATATTTGTCCCGGCGGTCGGGGCAGTCATCAACTTCTTCGCCGGTATGAAAATCGGGGAGAAGTGGTCGGGCTATGTCGGCTGCTTCGCTTCGATCTTCGCCTTCGCGATTTCGCTGTTTTTGCTGTCGTATGTGACCGGCGCCGATGGCGGCGCGGCGGTCGTTAATCCGCCATTTGTCGATGGCTGGCTGCGGATTGAGTCGATTGGTTTGGATATACCCTGGCAGCTGCGGGTCGACTCGCTGAGCGTCACGATGATGCTGGTTGTGACCGGCGTTGGCTCGCTGATTCATTTGTATGCCCGCGGCTATATGCACGGCGACAAGTGGTATCCGCGTTTCTTTGCCTATCTCAATATGTTCCTGGCATTCATGCTGATACTGGTTACAGCGAATAACTTCCTGATGATGTTCGTTGGCTGGGAAGGGGTGGGGCTGTGCTCCTTTCTGCTGATCGGTTTCTGGTGGGATAAAAAAGCGCCCGAAGGCTGGAAAAACAGCAATGCCGCGCGCAAGGCATTCATTGTCAATCGCATCGGCGACTTCGGCTTGCTGATGGCGATGTTCCTCATTTTCTGGACATTCGGCACGCTTGATTTCTTCAAAGCCGGCGAACTGCCCAACACAGAAGCCAAGTATCTGGTGAAATGGCGCGAACACCATGACCTCGCAGTGCATGCAGAAGCCGAAGACGAAGCGGCCGATGATGGTCATGGCGGGGATTATGTTTGCGTCCCGGCGGCCCATGATGAGCCGCATACAGAAGATGCTTCAAGCCAGGAACACGCTGAAGCAGGGGATGCACACGGCGCCGACGAGGGGTATGGCGCGGTGAATCCACTGGCTGGCGACATCCGCGCCATCTATTGCGACAACCATCATATCGACGTCGACATGCTGGGCGTCTTTGGTCAGACCAGCGAGCGTTTTGGCGCCGGCGAAGTGGTCGATTTTGGCAGTTTTCAGATGGATTTTGATGATGTTATTTTCCTGATTGCCCTGTTTATGCTGCTGGGCGTCGCCGGCAAGTCGGCGCAGATTCCCCTGTTTGTCTGGCTGCCGGATGCCATGGCCGGGCCGACGCCGGTCAGCGCCTTGATTCACGCGGCGACGATGGTGACGGCTGGCGTGTATATGCTGGTGCGCTCCAACGTATTCCTGTGGGAACTGAACCACGGCGGTTATGTGATTGGCTTAATCATTACCCTGGTCGGCTCGGGTACGGCGATTATGGCCGGCTATATCGCGCTGGGGCAATGGGATATCAAACGGGTGCTGGCGTATTCGACGATTTCGCAGCTGGGTTTTATGGTGGCGGCGGTGGGCATTGGCGCTTATGTGGCGGCGATGTTCCATCTAGTGACTCACGCGGTTTTCAAGGCGTTGCTCTTCCTTGGCAGCGGCTCGGTGATTCATGGCGTCGAACACGGACACCATCATACCCATGCACACGGCGGCCATGAGCATGACGAAGATCACCATGAAGAGTTTGACCCGCAGGATATGCGGAATATGGGCGGCCTGCGGAAGAAGATGCCCATCACCTATATTACCTATCTGATTGGGACGCTGGCGCTGGCCGGCATCTTCCCCTTTGCCGGGTTCTGGTCAAAAGACGAGATACTGGCGGATGCCTGGTACGAAGGCTTTGAACTGAATGAACTGCAAGGGTTTATCGCTTTTGGCGTTTTGCTGCTGGCGGCCGGTTTTACCGCCTTCTATATGTGGCGGCAGATTGTGCTGGTTTTCTTTGATGAGCCGCGCAGCGAAGCCGCCAGACGCGCGCCCGAAAGCAGCGGCGCCATGCTGCTGCCCCTGGTGATACTGGCGATTTTCACCGGCATCATTGGCTTTATCAATGTGCCGAAGGCCACGCCGCTGTTCGCCAGCATCTATGAAACTTACGAATTCAAGTATTTCCTTGAACACAGCCTGTCCAGTGTATCCCGCGGGCATTCGCTGGACTTTAACATTTTGATCGCCGGCATTGCGCTGGCATTGGGGATCGGTTCAATCCTTGTCGCTCACAACATCTACAAGGGAAAGGGCCTGGCAAGGGGGAGCCGCGACCAGTTGGAAATCCACGCATCGTCCCGCATGGCCTTCCGGCTGGCGAATGCCCGTCTGTATTGGGACGAGATTTATTTCCGCCTCATCGAAAATCCCTTCAACAAGCTGGCGCAGTTCCTTGCCGACCGCGTTGACTGGGCCTTCCTGCACGATTATTTCCATGACAGCCTGATAAAACGCGGCTTTGACCAAGTGGCGCGGCTTCTTAGCCAGCCGTTGGATCTCGGTTTGATTGACGGCGCTGTGAATGGGGTTGGCTGGCTGGTGCAGCGCGCCGCGGACCGCATGCGCGGCATCCAAACCGGCTATGTGCGGATGTACGCTGTGATATTGTTTATTGGCGTGGTTGCAGTCATTCTGCTGATGCTGCTGCCTTTTCTACAGACTTTGCTCCAGAGTGGCTCTTAAGGAGAACGCCGTCCTATGGACTTCACCGGACTTTCGCTTACGACGATTACTTTATTTATCCCGATGCTTGGTTTCGCGGTTTTGCTGTTTATGAACGCCGAAACCCAGCAAAACAACATCAAGTGGGTGGCATTTGGCACCAGTATCGCGACCTTTGCCGCCTCCGTTCTGATGTGGATTAACTTTGATCCAGGCGCGGCTGAACTGCAAATGGCGCAGCGGAACACCTGGGCGGAGGTTTCGCTGGGCGATTCGGTCATCAACATCAGCTATTATGTCGGCGTCGATGGCATCAGCATGCTGCTGGTTCTGCTCACGACTTTTATTATGCCAATCGCTATTCTGGGCTCCTTTGGCAGTCATATCTTTGAAGAGCGCGGGCGCGAGAAACTCTATTATCTCTTCCTGATGCTGCTCGAATGGGCGATGATTGGCGTGTTTGTGGTGCATGACCTCATCATCTTTTACGTTTTTTGGGAAGTTACGCTGGTGCCGATGTACTTCCTCATCGGCATCTGGGGGGCGGAAGAGCGCATTTATGCCGCCGTCAAGTTCTTCCTGTACACGATGGCCGGCTCAATCCTGATGCTGATCGCCATTTTGTACGTCGGCAATCAGTCCGGCACTTTCAGCACCTACAGCGCCGGCGGCGATGTCGGCATTATTGAGATGGTTCAGACATACGAAGGCGAAGGCACGTATTGGGATCCGATTGAGCTTGAGGAAGACACTGCGGACGCTTCGGCTGATGGGGAGGATCGCGGTTTTCTGTTGAGTTCGGTCGAGAGCTTCCTGTTCTTGGGCTTTCTGGTGGCGTTTGCCATCAAAGTGCCTATCTTTCCTTTTCACAGCTGGCTGCCCGATGCCCATGTCCAGGCGCCGACGGCCGGTTCGGTCATCCTGGCGGGCGTGCTGCTGAAGATGGGCACTTACGGGATTGTGCGCTTCAATTTGACTCTGTTTCCACAGGCCGCCGTCGCCTGGGCGCCTACGATTGCTTTGCTGGGCGTCATTGGCATTCTCTACGGCGCTTGGGTCAGCTATGCCCAGGACAATGTTAAGAAGCTGGTCGCCTATTCGTCGGTCAGCCACCTTGGATTTGTTGTGCTGGGAATCTTTGCGCTGAACTCACAGGGCTTGCAGGGCGCGACGCTCCAGATGGTGAATCATGGCATCAGCACTGGCGGCCTCTTCCTGATTGTGGGGATGCTTTATGAGCGCTGGCATACCAAAGAAATGGCGGCTTATGGCGGAATATGGAAGGTGATGCCCTTGTTCGGAGCGATCAGCCTGGTGATATCGCTAAGCAGCATGGGCTTGCCGGGGCTGAATGGCTTTATTGGCGAATTTACGATCTTGATGGGTTCGCTGGGCAGCAGCTATCTTGGCTTTGCCTTTACGCTGTTTGCGACGCTGGGCGTGATTTTGGCGGCGGTCTATCTGCTCAAGATGTTTCAGCAGGTCTTTATGGGCGAACATGCCAACCCGCTGAAAGATGAGGATGGCTATCGACTGCGCTGGAACGAGATCGCGGCCTTTATCCCGATTTTGATAATGATTTTCTGGATGGGGATTCAGCCGATTGTCTTCTTCAATATGCTGGATGTATCGGTCGACAGCATCGCAACGCTGTTCATGCCCTAGGAGCAATCATGTTTGATACGCCGACTGTCGCCGAATTTCTCGCAAGCGCCAACTGGGTCTCGACCTTGCCCGGCCTGCTGCTGCTGGCGTGGACATTGTTTCTCGTTCTGGCGGATCTGTTTATCCCGCCGGAGCGCAAGTGGTGGACGCCGCTCCTCGCCTGCGTCGGACTGGGCATCAGTTTCGCCGTCAACTTGTTTGTCTATTCCCCAGCCGAAAGCGAACAGGCGGCGT
The DNA here is from genome assembly GCA_965243515.1 of Phototrophicaceae bacterium. Classification (GTDB taxonomy): domain Bacteria; phylum Chloroflexota; class Anaerolineae; order Aggregatilineales; family Phototrophicaceae; genus UBA6055. Next base: position 1,134,941 of record OZ251572.1, read on the forward strand.
TTTATGGCATGTTCATGGCGGATGCCTTTACCGGCTTTTTGAACGCGGTGATTCTGGTGGCGACGCTGATTTCGATCCTGATGAGTTGGGATTATCTCAATCGGGCCGATATTCACCGCGGGGAATACTATATCCTAGCCTTGCTGTCCTCGGCTGGCGCCATGTTCATGGCTGGCGCAAATGACCTGGTAGTTGTTTTCATCGCTTTGGAACTGCTTAGCATTCCTTTGTATATCATGGCGGCTTTTCGCTCCATCAACCGCGATGGCACGGAAGCGGCGCTGAAATCCGAAGAAAGCGGCATGAAGTATTTTATTCTGGGCGCTTTTTCAAGCGCGTTCCTGGTATATGGTTCGGCGCTGGTCTATGGCGCAACTGGCACAACCAATATCCCCGAAATTTTCTCGATAGCGGCCAGCCTGGCCGGCGCGACATCGGCGGCCGCCTTCTATCTGCTGATTGGCGCCGCGCTGCTGTTTGTCGGGCTGGGGTTCAAAGTGGCTGTCGTTCCCTTCCATATGTGGACGCCGGATGTCTATGAAGGCGCGCCAACGCCGGTGACGGCATTGATGAGCGTAACCGCCAAAATCGGCGGCTTTGCCGCTTTGCTGCGGGTGCTGGTCACGGGATTGTCCATTTTTGCATTGGCCGAGGGCGGCGCGGCCGCTTGGCAGGCGGCTTTGTCGGCTGCGGCCATCCTGACCTTGATACTGGGCAATTTTGTCGCCATTTCACAGCGCAATCTCAAGCGCATGCTGGCTTATTCGTCGATAGCTCACGCTGGTTATATTTTGGTGGCGGTCGCCGCGGCTGGCACAGCTGGCATGGCCGACGCCGCGGCGCAGAGCGCGCTGGTGTATATGCTGGCTTATATGTTCACCAATCTAGGCGCTTTTGCGGTGGTGATGGCTATCGAAAAGGAAGACGGGACTGGCGTTGACCTGGATAACATCACTGGTTTGGCGCGGTCGCGTCCGCTGATGGCGATGGCGATGACCGTCTTTATGCTTAGCCTGACCGGGATTCCGCTGACAGCTGGTTTCGTTGGCAAGCTGCTGGTGTTTGCCGCGGCGGTTCAGGCGGGGCTGTATGGGCTGGTGATTGTCGGCGTGCTGACCAGCGTCGTCAGCGCCTTTTATTATATGCGGGTGGTGGTCAATATGTACCTGCGCGACACATCGGACAGCCTGGAGCCATCATTGGAAACGCCTTATGTTCGCTGGGCGATTAACATTTCGCTGGCGGGTACGCTGATCTTCGGCATTTTTTACCCCTTGGCGACCAATCTCGTCAGCATGGTCAGCATCGTCTAAGCGGGTTAGGGCAAGGGCATCGGCTGCATTTCCAGCGCCGGCCGGCCATCCTGCTCCACAAAGACGCCGCACTGCCCGCCGCCGGCGCCAATTTCCAGCGCGGCCAGCTGGCCGTCAAACCGCAAGACCGGGTGATAATACTTAGCGATCTGCTGCGCGTCGGCGTCGATGTAGTGGCCAATGAGCGCGCGGCGAAAACGCGATGCCGAGCGATTGGGAAAACTGCCATGAATCAGCTGTCCGTTGAAGAAGAGAACGTCGCCGGCTTGCATAATGACCGGCCGCGGCTGCATTTCGGATGGGAGCGGAACGGTGATATCGGTGAAACTTTGGCTGGTATCGGCATCAATGGGACAAAGCACGGGCAAGGTATGGCTGCCGGGCACGACCTGCAAACAGCCGTTCTCTTCATCGCAGTCATCTAGGGCCATCCAGGCGGCGATGCAAGTGCCGGGCTGCACCCGCAAATAAAATTGATCCTGATGCAAAGCCTGCCCGCGAGCGCCGGCCGGCTTGAAGTACATCATGGTTTGGACAGCCAGCGGCTCCTTGCCAAGCAATGCGCGGAAGACCGCCGCCAGCCGTTGGTCCAGCATCCAGTCGAGGCTGATTTGATCCCAGCGGTGCATGTGAATCAAACGCGGGTATCTCTTGAGCGGGTCATCATCGCTGCCGGTATCGACGCCGCTGAAATCGCCTGGATAGCTCCCTTTCCGCATATCCATGTAATGCTGAAGATAGCCGGCGATCTCTTCGCCAGAAAACAGACCCGAAACAACCACATAGCCCTGTTCGTGAAAACCTTGCGCGTCTACTTGCATGACAAATTCTCCCGTTGCTTGACCGCTTGCCGTTCAATTATCATTTCTATTATAAGCCAGAGATATGGCATTGTCACATTCATTTTGAAATTGGCGTTAGATCATCAAATTGTCAAATGATGCAAATTTTGGTAAGATTATAAGCAACTGGCAGATGGGGGCAGACAATGGCAACAGAAACAATGAATCACGAAGGCAGGATTGCGGCGCTTGAAGCCCGATACGAACATCTTGCCACGAAAGCAGACCTTGAAAGACTGGGCAACAGACTGATTGTCTGGTTCATTGGCATTTGGCTGACCAGCGTTGCGGCGCTCGCCGGGCTGATATACTTCTTGAGCAATTCATAAGGCCGGGCTTGTTCACTGATGAATCTGCAAAGGACTTTTTATGCAAGCGATGGGCGCCGCCGATGTTCAGCAAACGCTTGACCAACTCCAACTCGATATCCAAATCATCGAATTCGACGGCTCGACGGCGACTTCACAGATGGCGGCCGAGCGCGTCGGCTGTGAACCGGGGCAGATTGTCAAGAGCCTCGGTTTTATGATTAACAAGACGGCGCCGATTCTGGTCTTGGCGAGCGGCGACCACACGGTCGATGACCGCAAGCTGGCGGCACGGTTTGCGGTTGGGCGCAAGAAAGTGCGGATGATGAAAGCCGAACAGTGCTTGACCATCTTGGGGTATGCGCCCGGCGGTGTCCCGCCGATTGGGCATCGGATGGCTGGATTGCCGACGCTTTTGGATGAAACCCTGAAGCGCTATGAGTTGGTCTATGCCGCCGGCGGAACGGCGCAAACCCTGTTCCCCATAGCCCTAACCACCTTGCAGAAAATCACCCAGGCGACTTTCGCTGATATCGTCAAGAGCTAACCTTTAAGGTCGTCAGATAGTATTCGCGCCCGATGCGGCTGCCGTCAGAATAGCGGAATGACAAGGCTTCGCCGCTCATGCTCGCTTTCATCGCCAGCAGCAAATCATAGTTGCCGGCGGCGATGCCGCAAGGAATGGCGAGTTCTGTTTGGTCAAGATAGTATTTGTCCGCTTCCCATTCGCTGGTGAATACATCGGCGGGAATGGCGTTGGCAAAGCTGACTTGTCCGTCGCCGTCGCTGTCGGCAAGAATGAGAGTCAGGGTGTAGGGAGTCGCGTCTGGCTGGGCGATTTGCCACCAGCTTTCAATGGTGACCGTTTGGCAGGCCTGCACCTCAACGGAATCCAGAAGCGCCCATGAATGCAGCCGCATGGCATCGCCGGCATGGATGACAGTATCATGCGCCGGGGCGCGGCGATATTCGGACAGGCGGTAAGATGTCGGGAAGGGCTGGTCCCAGGCCTCGCTCCTCAGCAGCGCATAGTTTGCATGAAGCCATGCCTGGAGCGCCTCGCCGTGCTGGCTGCCGCCGCCTTGTCGCAGCAGCCAAAGCTGCTGATGGTCGGGCAGTGTATCGAAATCCGCCTGGTCAAATGAGCGGCGGACATTCGCCAGTTTGTCGGGATATGCCGGCGGATAAAGCCGCGCATCGCGGTCAATCAGATGGAACATACGCGCTTTGGGCATCTTGTCCGGTGTAAAATCCATCAAATAGTAAGATGCCGGCAGCAGCCAGCGAAAAGGCCATGAAAATTCGGTGATGAGCAGGCTGTTGGCCTGGTAAGTTTGTTCCATGTTTTGGATGATTTCGCGATAGGGCCCATTGCTTGTCGTCACGGCGATGTTCTGCGGCGCCTGGAGATAAAGCAGAATCAGCAGAATCACCCCGGCCTGAATCGGCAGCCGCCGCAGCCCCAAAGCCATCAGCAAAGCCACCAGCATGACGATCATCTGTAGGTTGCGGGCTGTCAAGCTGCGGATAAGCGCATTGGCAAGGAAAACAATTATTAGAGTCGCCAGCAGCAGAAACAAGGGATAAAGCAGATGCCAGTGTTTGCGCCAGCGCAGGCCGGGATGACGGTGAATAATCGCGTTGGCAAGGGGCGGCGCGAACAGGCTCATCAGCAGCAGAAAGCCAAAAATAATTTCAGGCCGAAACATGACCTGCTGATACAGCCTTTGCAAGGAGGGAGTCGAATAATAGATGCCGCCGGGAAAGGGGCCAAGAATGACATAGATGAATGGCAGCAGCCAGGCGGAGAACGACAGGGCGATGAAGCCCCACATGAGCAGCGAATCCAGCCAGACCTTGCGCTCGAATCGACGAAAGACAAACAGGAAGAGCGCATGGACCGGAAAGATGAAAAAAGCGAAAAAATGCGTATAGATGGCGGCGATGCCCAAGGCGGCATAGACCAGCATGAGTCTTGATGTCGGGCGATGCAGCCAGCGATAGTAGACCAAGTGCAAGGCGGCTGCGATCATCACCAGCATTGAATACGGACGCAGTTCGTGCATGCCGCTGGCGGCAAATCCATACACGCCCAAAATGGCGACGGCATAAAAAGCTGTTCGCCGGTCAGCGAGGCGCAGCCCCAGCTGATACAGCAAAGCATAAGTCAGCAGATTGATGAGCTTGGATGACCAGCGAGTGATTTCTTCGGCGCCGCCAAAGCATTTCACCCAAAAATAAGCGAACAAACGCCATCCGGGCGGGTGAACATCCCGCGCCTGCCATTGCACGATGCCCGTCGGCGAAAGCAGCATCGCCGCATGAACGGAGTCGATTTCATCTTCCCGATAGTTGCGCCCGCTATAGCTGTGCGAATGTAACAGCATGATGACGAAAATGAGGGCAGCAGCGGCAAAAATCCACTTCAGTTTGGCAGCTTGCTTTGTCGGCGGCATGGATTCTAGTCTGCCTTTACCGCGTTCAAACGCACCCATTGCCGCAGCTGCTTGAGTACATCCATCAGCCGCCATTGCCAGATATCTGTTTCGGCTGGGACTTGCACTTCGGTGCGGGTAACATCAACATCGGCGCCCAGCGCAAGCGCCAGCAGGCTGCGGTGGATGCTGGCGAGATAAGGCAGCTTGATGAGAATATGAGCGCGCGGCATGGCGACGCGGGTCGCATGGATGGCTTGCGCCAGCAGCTTGACTTCAATCTGATAGAGCAAACCCTCGACGGCCGCCGGCAGCTGGCCAAAGCGATCGGTCAATTCCTGTTTCATGGCTTCGACGGCCTCGGCGCTTTGGATATTGCCAATGCGGCGATAGAGCTGCAGCCGCAAAGCCATCTCTGGTATCCAGTCGATTGGGATGTATGCCGGCAGCGGCAAATCGATGACGATGCGCTCGCGGGCAAAGGCTGGTTCGCGGTCAGCAGATGGGGCTTCTTTTTGATCTTTGATGGCCTGCTGGAGCATCTCGGTATAGAGATACAGCCCGACTTCTTCGATATGCCCGGATTGTCGCATGCTAAGCACGCCGCCGCTGCCGCGCAGTTCAAGGTCGCGGATGGCGATTTGAAAGCCGGAGCCAAGCTGCGTGTTTTCTGCCAGGGTTTCCAGGCGGGCGCGGGCTTCTTCGGTCAGCGCGCCGGGCGCATGGAAAAAATAGGCATATCCCTGCTGCGCCGAACGGCCCACGCGGCCGCGCAGCTGATAAAGCTGTGACAGCCCAAAGCGGTCGGCGCGGTCGACGACAAGCGTATTCACCCGCGGCATGTCAATGCCGTTTTCGATGATGGCCGTTGAAATCAGCACATCATATTCGCCGCGGGCAAAGGCGGCCATCACCTTTTCCAAGGTACGCGGCGGCATTTGCCCATGCGCGGTCACAACAGTGGCTTCGGGGACGATAGTTTCGATTTTGCTGCGGATAGACTGGATGGTCTTGACGCGGTTATGAACCACAAATACCTGACCGCCGCGCTCAAGCTCGCGCAGAATCGCGCGGCGGCTGGGTTTGTCATCCCAAGCGCCGACCTGTGTAATCACCGGCAGCCGCTCTTCCGGCGGTGTTTGAATCATGCTGATATCGCGGACGCCGCTCAAGCTCATAAACAGAGTGCGCGGGATCGGCGTCGCCGTCAGTGTCAGGATGTCGATTTTGGCGCGCTGTTTTTTGAAATGCTCCTTGTGTTTGACGCCGAAACGCTGCTCTTCGTCGATAATCATCAAGCCGATGTTTTTGAAGTGGATGTCTGACGAAAGCAGCCGATGCGTGCCGACGACAATATCGATCTCGCCGGCCGCCAGACGCCTGGCGATCTCCTTTTGCTGCGCCTTGGTGCGAAACCGCGACAGCATCTCGACAGTGACCGGGAAGGGCTTGAGGCGCGCCTTGAAGCTGTCAAAATGCTGCTGCGCCAGAATGGTCGTCGGCGCCAGGACCGCGACTTGCGCGCCATCCTGCGCCGCCTTGAAAGCCGCCCGCAGCGCGACTTCAGTCTTGCCAAAGCCGACGTCGCCGCAAATCAGACGGTCCATGGGCGCGCTGCTTTCCATATCCCGTTTGACTTCTTGAATCACCTTGAGTTGGTCTTCGGTCTCGACAAAGGGAAAATTAGCTTCCAACTCATGCTGCCAGGCGCTGTCGGGAGGATAGGCGAAGCCGGATGCGCTGGCGCGGCGGCGATAGATATCGATCAATTCCCGCGCCTCTTCTTCCGCATTTCGCTGGGCCTTGCCGCGTATTTTCAGCCACAGGTCGGGTTTGCCCAATTTGCTAAGCCGCGGCGGCTTTTCATCAGCGCCAACATAGCGCGATAAACGGTCGGTTTGATGAATGGGGACAAAGATAGTGTCGCCCCCCTGATATTCAATCAGCAGATATTCGCGCTTGCTCGCGTTGATGCGGCGGTGGCGCATGCCTATGAATTTGCCGATGCCATAATCAACATGGACGACGTAGGTGCCTTCGGCCCAATCGGTGTATTCGGTTTCGGGGGTTTTGCGCCCGGTTCGGCTGGCTGCGGTCGGTCGGCGGCGGGGTTCGGCGCGCGACCAGCCAAAAATCTCGGCATCGGTGATGAAGTGGAGTCGGCCGCCGGCGCCGTGCAATGACCAGCCTTCCGCGGCCGTGCCTTCAACAAACCGCAGCGTCCCCGGCGGCAGCGGCTCGGTGATCGACTGCGCCGTCGGAATAAAAGCCGAAGCATCCTGCTCATGCCACAGATTCAGCAGCCGATTAACCTGCTCGGTGACAATCACGACCGAGTCGCCGCGGTTCCGATACGAACGAATTTGGTTAAGCATTGTGCGAAGCTGGGCGCCATAACGTTCACCAGGCGCGAACAGGCGCGCGCTGTTTCCATTGGTTTCGGCTGATGTCATCGTCGACAGGCTGATGCGCTGGCGGGAGTCGATCTGCCGCTGCAAACGCTCCCAATGAACATAGGGGCTGCCGGCGATTTGATGAAGCGGCCGGGCATCGCTGCGGCTGGCTTCGGCCTGGGCGGCGAGTTCGCCGATGGTTTCTTCCAGCGCGTGCGGGTCTTCGATGAGAATCAGACTGTTGTCAGGCGCATAGTCCAGCAGGCTGGCCGGCGAGGAATAGATATAGGGCAGATAATGTTCGATGTGGGCGAAAGCTGTGCCCATCGCCAGCGACTCGATATCCGATGCCATCCCAGAAAAGTCGGCGGCGCCCTTCGCCATGGACTTTGCCCATTCCCTAAATTGGTTTCCAATCGGCGGCGCGAGCTTGGGCAGGGCTTCGCGGGCCGGCGCGATACGCAGGGACGGCAGACGGCGGATGCTGCGCTGGCTGCTGGGGTCAAATTGGCGCAGGCTGTCGATTTGGTCATCAAAAAATTCAACCCGCACTGGATACTTGGCCGCCAAGGGGAAGATATCCAGAATCCCGCCGCGGCGGCTGAATGTGCCGGGTTCGGTCACAATCGCTGATGGCTCGTATCCGATGCCGACCCAGAATCGAATCAAAGATTCCAATGGATAGCGGTCGCCAAGCGCAAGCTCAAGCGTCGACTGGCGGAAGTCGGCGGGCGGCAGGGTGATTTGCATGAGGGCGCGCGCCGATGAGACGATGATGGGATGTTCCGAATCTCGCGGGTCTTGAGTCAATGCCGACAACGCGTCGATGCGACTGCGAATGACGCTGGCATCCCAAGGCGCGCGGTCATAGAAGCCGACCGATGGCTCGGCAAAGCGAACAATGCGTTCGGGGTTTTCAAGCCAGATAGGCAGCTGTTCGCTGATGTTGTAGGCGCGGCGAACCTGCGCCGTCAAACAGATAATCGGCCCATCCCAATCCTGCGCCAGCGCCGCCAGCAGACAGGGACGCGCCGCGCGCGCCACCTGGAGTCGAGATGATGTCTGACCGTTGGCCAGCCCTTGCAGTATGTGGCGCCAAGGCTGACTGCCGCGCAGACTGTGCAGCAAACCGGAAAGTAAAATAGACATATTGACGCTGGCCGCTCGCTTGTTAAAACCCTTAATCAATCAGCGCTTGATAGCAAAGGGCGCGAAAATCACTCTGAAAAGGAAGCATATTGTCCATCAGCTGGGTCATGATGATGCCGACCATTCGCTCCTGCGGATCCACCCAGAAATGAGTCGCGGCGGCGCCGCCCCAGCCATAATTCCCGTTTGAGTTGATGACGCCGGTTTGCGCGGCATCGATAACAACCTCAAAGCCGAGTCCAAATCCCTTGCCGGCGAGCGCCATTGGCCCGATCCCAATCGGCAGCAGATTCGGTTTGAGATGATTAACCGTCATATACTCGACCGTTTTGCGCCCCAGCAAACGCGCATCGTCCGCTTTGCCTTTGTTCAGCAGCATGCGGGCAAACTGCCAGTAATCTTCGGTTGTCGAAACCAGACCGCCGCCGCCCGAAGGCGCTTTGACCGGCGCCGTGAAATCCTGCGCCGGGATATGCGGCGCCCCCTGATATTCATAGAAGGAGCCATCCAGGAAATGATGCTGATACAGCTTGGCGAAACGATTCTGTTTTTCTGCCGGGACATGAAAATGAGTATCGACCATGCCCAGAGGGTCAAAGATTTTCTGCTGCAAGAAGTCTTCAAAGGGCATATCGGCCAGCGTCTCTACCAGATAGCCGCAGACGTCAGTGGCGATGCTGTAATTCCAGGCGGCGCCCGGCTGATGTCGCAGCGGCAGTTCAGCCATGCCTTTGATCTTCTCTGCCAGACTCACGTCGGTCCGGCGGAAAATCGAATGGCGGTACATGCTGTCAATCGGCGTGTCATTGAAGAAGCCATAGCTCAAGCCGGCGGTATGAGTCAGCAGGTGATGAATGGTCATAGGCGGATCCTGCTCCACCAGTTCTTGCCCCAAGTATCCCATCCGCCGCAGCGCTTTGGTTTTGCCGAAAGCCGGGATGTATTTGCTGACCGGCTCAAACAGCTGGAAGGCGCCCTGTTCGTAAAGCATCATCAGCGCAGCGGAAGTAATGGGCTTGGTCATGCTGTAAATGCGAAAGATAGTGTCTTTTTCCATCGGCAGCTGCTGTTCCACATCGCGGAAGCCGCAGGTTTCATAATGGACGACCTGACCTTCGCGCGCCGCTAGCGTGATAAAGCCAGGAGCGTTTCGTCGGTTCACATAATCCTGCATTCTGGCATCGATATTGTTCAGACGGTCGGATGACATGCCCACGGCTTCTGGTGATGATCTACGCATAACGTTCTCCTGCTGTGATGAATGGTCGCTATAGTTTAGTCGGTTCTGCCCGCGATTGGCAGTGCTTTCATCAAATGGGAGTGGCGAAAAACATGGTGATTGCGCTTCCCAAACTTCTCAATCCGCGCCGATCCCCTAAAATCCATGGACACACGCGGACAAAAAGAACAAAATACGGTCAAAACGTACACGGATACGGTCAAAACGTACACGAATACGGTCAAAACGCGCGCCGTGGCGGCTAATTCATACCCGAATACGGTCAATCTCTCCACCGCCGACCCCGACCAGCGCAAACGAAACCCCAAGCCGAAAAACGGCTGAACCGCAAGGCCCGCTTGACGTTGAGACCAGCGTAACCCCCGCTTGCCGCCCGCGCCGAAACGATTTTCGGGCATGAATCCCATCGGCGGCGCGCCGCAGCCGCAAATATCGCGCCGCGCGCGCGGCGGCCAGCGAAAAGGATGATCATCGAAAGAACGGCGCGGGGGTTTCATAGCCAGAGCCTATCGCGCAAGCGGCCCGAAAAGGCGACTAAAAGGCCGCGCCTTGCTTTTCTCATTTTGGGAAATAGGAAAATATCCACGAAATTAGGCGCTCCCCATCAAACCGATTTTCATCCCTCGGCGCCGCGCATGGCCCGATAGGCTTCAATGGCTTTTGGATGCTGTGGATTGATGTCCAAAGCGGTTTCGACAGCCGCCAGCGCCGCCCTTTGACGGCCCTGTTCGCGATAGCAGTCGGCCAAAATCAAATAACGGCGGACGGCTTTCTTAGGGTTGTCCCGACGGCGATACCATTCGGCAATCTCGCGCTGCGCCTCGACCAGCTGCGGCTGAATGGCGACCGCCTTCTCTTTTTCGGCCCGCGCCAGATGTGATTTGCCGACCGCTTCATATAAATGCGCCAACTTGAGATGGCCGGCGACGGCATCATCCAGCAGGCCCAGCTTCTTCTGGATGGAGATGAGTTTGGCCAGCGGCTTAGGATCGGATGGCGACAATTCATGCGCCCGCCGATAAAGTTCAAGCCGCGCTTCGAGATTGACTTCGGATGGCGGTTCGCTTTGGCCGCCGTTATAGCTGGACATGGCGCTTTCAATGCCTTCGGCCAGCCACATTTCAATGGCATTGGCCGCGCGGCTGACGATTTCCTGCGCCAGGATTTCATCGTCGCCCTGGAAGGCCTGCAAGACAAAATCAACCGGCGACATTTTACCGGGCGGCCGGCCAATGCCAAAGCGCAGCCGAGCGAATTCTTTGACGCCAAGATGCTGAATGATGCTGCGAAGCCCGTTCTGCCCCCCATGCCCGCCCGATTGGCGCAGTTTCAGGATGCCAAAGGCGGTGTCCAGGTCATCATGGACGACGAGCAGACGGTCAAGCGGAATGCCATAATAATCCAGCAGAGGGCGAACTGACTCGCCGCTGCGGTTCATATAGGTCAATGGCTTGACCAGCTTGATTTTTTTGCCGCGCATCACCCCGTCCCATGTGCGCGCCCGTTTTTCGGTGCGTCCCGCCCCCAAAGCGCAGCGATGAACAAGCTCGTCAATCACCCGCCAGCCGGCGTTGTGGCGCGTCTTGGCGTATTTAGGTCCTGGATTGCCTAGCCCAACAATCAAGTATTTGTCAGTCATGTTCGCCTCATCATCCAAAATCCGCGCCTTGACGCGCTGGCTCTGATTAGCTCCCCGCCTTGCCCGCTTGATCCCGATTAACCCGAAAAACGACGCCGCTGTCCAGCTGCGCCATCCGCTCCAAGGTTGGCATGGCTTCCAATTCAGAAAGGCCATAGCTGTATCGGCCAGGGGGTATCGGAATGCTGTCATTGAAAAAGACCAGATACACATCCCCGGCGGTTTCCGCGATTTGCTGTTTCAGCCGCGCCAGATTCGGCGGTGAAAAAAGAAATTCATTGGCGGGATTAGTATGAATGTACAAACCCGCCGGGCTGTTGCTGAAGATAGTTCCCTCCAGCCGCGCCTCGCCGATGAAGCGGATGACATCATTATCCCGCCACCCCGGCGCCGCATAGCCGCGGTCAAAATGCCCGGCCTCGTCACTGTTGGCGCGGATGATCGCCAGCCCATTCAACCTAAGATTGTTGCCCAGCCAGACGAAAAGCAGAATGCCAAGAACAGCCGTCCCGCGCCGCGCAAATGCTCCAATCATCGGCCGGCGAACCGCGCGTCCAGCCCAAGGCCGCCGCCAAATCAAAAAGCGGTCCAGCAGAAAAACCAGCGCGAAGAGCAATGGAATATACCCCGGCGCCCAATATCTCCTGTTCCCCCATCCGACATCTATTCCCCAGAACTTGGACGCGATGGCGATTGAGATGAAATAGACCAAGACAAAACCGCCATGCAGACAAAAGAAAATCCAGCCGCGCCGCGCTTCTGGCTTGCGGTATATGCGAATGAGCGCAAATCCAACCGCGGCCGCCAGCGCCAAGGCCGCCGCCGCGCCCAACGCGGTGACAGCCGGCGTCACAGCATACCACTGCCCCTCATCCCCCAGCGGATGCGGCAGGACCCATTCGGCCAGTTCAATCAGCATCACATTTATAATCCGATGCAGGGTGTTGCGCGGGGAAGGCGGCGAGCCGAAAAGGAAGCCGGAGCGCAGCAGGCTGTTCAGCGTCCACAGACCGAGCGGAATAACCGAAATCAGCGCGAACGCCGCGCCGCGTTTCAGCTTTTCCAGCGGCGCATCGGATCGCAGCAGCAGGAACGGCAGCGGGATGATGAGCAGAATAAGACCGATGTACCGCGTCAGGCAAGCCAAAGCGACGAATAGCGCCGCCCAAATCAGCGAGCCGCGCGTGTCATCGCGCAAATGCCGGTCGATAGCGAACAGCGCCACCGTAACGAAGAGGATGAAGGCTGGTTCCGACAGCGCCCACGACGCGACTGTGGTCAAGTGCAGCGCCGCGCCGACCGCCAAGCACCCCCACAGCGCCAGCAGGCGAGATGCGATCCGCTGCCGCAGCCAATACCCGGCGGCGAAAATAGTCAGCCCAAACAGAAGCGCGTTGAGCGGGCCGGCGACAGCCTGCGGGTCAAGCCCGGAAAGAAAGCCGGCCGCCGCCAGCAGCATCGGATACAAAGGCGGCCACCAAGGGTTGGCGGCCGAGTCGAACCCTGCGCCAGCCAACAGACTGCGGGCGACGGCGAGGTAGCCAGTGGAGTCAAAGTGCAGCCCGACTCCATAGGTCGCCCCGCGCAGCAGAACCAAACCCGCGCCCAGCGCCGCGATAGCAGCCAGCGCCAGCGCATAGCCCCGACCTGCAGTCATCATATTCTCCCGTGATTAAGCAAAACACAAACCGCGCCGATGCCGGCGCGAATGCTCACAGCGGCCGGTCATCGACATAGCGGGGATAAGAATGTTTGGCGGCTTCGGCATAGCTCAAATCCAAGTCAAGGGTAACGAAGGGCTGCCCGGCGGTCGTGGCGGCCAGAACAACGCCATCAGGATCGCTGATCCAGCCGCCGCCGCCAAGCTGCACCTGATCGGCTTGGCCGGCATGATTGGAAGACAGACAATAGGCGCCGGCAATGACCGCCGCGCTTTGTCCGCCGGCAAGCCATTTGGCATAAGTGGAATGCGGCGTGCTGCGCGGGTTGACCAGCAGATGAATCCCCTGCCGCCCATAATCGCGGGCATGCTGCATAAACCAAATCTCGGTGCAAATCACCGCGCCAATGCACAGCCCGTCAACCGTCGCCGGCCGGAAATCAATCGGCCCGCGGTCATACCAAGACGCTTCCCAATACCCATCGTCATTCGGCAGATAAGTCTTCCGATGAATCCACCGCAGTTCGTTTTCAGCCGTCCACAGATAGGCGATGTTGTATTTCTTGTTATCGATGCTGCGCGGGGCCGTGCCAATGACCATCTTTGCCCCCAGTTCATGCAGACGTCCCAGCCAATAGTCATGCGAGCGGACGGCCGCCTGCCAGCGGCTTTCATCCACAGCGCGGGTGGTGCAGAACCATGGCGAAAAGCACATTTCCGGCAAGAGCAGCAGTTCGCTTTGATGCGCCTGAATATGTTTAATCAGCTTAGCCCATTGCGCTTCAAGCTGCCCGGCATCAAGTTCAATAACAGTTGCTTTCATGGCCGGCGCCTCAAGCTGGCTCTATCGATTGGATCGGCTGGCTTTGCTGGCTGAACTGGGTCTCATAGAGTTTGGCGTACAAACCCTTTTGCGCCAGCAGCTGTTCATGCGTCCCGCGCTCGACAATAGTCCCGCGGTCCATCACCAGAATTTGATCAGCGGCCAGAATAGTGCTAAGACGATGAGCGATGACAATGCTGGTGCGCCCGCGCATGATATGACCAAGCGCATCCTGAATAAGCGCCTCCGATTGGCTGTCGAGGTGACTGGTCGCCTCATCAAGCACGAGAATTCGCGGGTTCTTCAGGATGACCCGCGCAATGGCTATCCGCTGTTTTTCGCCGCCGCTTAGCCGATACCCGCGCTCGCCAACAATGGAATCATAGCCATGGCTTAATCCCATAATCAATTCGTGAATATGGGCCGCTTTGGCGGCCGCCTCCATTTCGGCCTGCGTCGCATCAGGCTTGGCATAGAGCAGGTTGGTGCGAACAGTGTCATGGAACAGGTAAGTCTCTTGGGTGACCATCCCGATATTCTCGGCCATGCTGCTCAATGTCAGATGCCGCAGGTCATGCCCGTCCATCATAATGCGGCCAGCCGATGGGTCATACAGGCGCGGTATCAAATAAGTCATAGTAGTTTTGCCGGCGCCGCTGGGCCCCACCAAAGCGACCAGCTGCCCTGGATGAATATGAAGCGAGATGTTTTGAAGCGCCAGTTCGCGCGCCGGATGCCGCCTTGCCGCCGAGAATTTGCCATTCTCCCCCTTGGCGGAATCGCCAGAGCGAGTGGCGGCGACCTGATCCATTTTGCCAATCCGCTCCACATCCGAAAGCAGCTGGCTTTCGTCGACCTCATAGCGGAAGGCAACCCGGTCAAATTCAAGCTCGCCAGCCGCCTTGTGCAGATGCTTGGCATCGTCCTGCTCGACAATTTCGAGCGGCAGATCAATAATCTCAAAGACGCGCTCAAAGCTGACAATCGATTGGGCAAAGTCCACCGGGGCGTTGGTCAATGCCTGAAGCGGCGTATAAAGCTGGGTCAGATAAGCCACAAACGCAACGATAGTCCCCACAGTAAAAATATCCTGGATTACCAAAATGCCGCCGCCCCAATAAACAATGGCGGTGCCAACCGCGCTGATGAGGCCGAGGAGAACAAAGAACTGGCTGCCCAGCACCGCCCGTTCAATGCCGGCATCGCGGACATCGGCGGCCCGCCGGTCAAAATGCTCAACTTCGGTGTTGATGCGCCCAAACAGCTTGACCAGCAAGGCGCCGCTGATATTCAGCGTTTCATTCATCATCGCGTTCATTTGCGCGTTGTAGCCCATCTGCTCCCGCGCAATGTCCTTCAGCCGCCGGCCTAATCGTCGGGCGATAAGGATGAAAAACGGCAGCACCAGCACACCCAAAACAGTCAAGCGCCATTCCAGCGTCAGCATCACAATAATAGTCGCGGCGGCGGTGATGGCGTTGGTGATAATCGAGACAATCGTATTGCTGATGGCATTTTGCGCGCCAACGACATCATTGTTCAGCCGACTCATCAGTTCGCCCGTTTTGGTGTTGGTGAAGAACCGCAGCGACATCTGCTGAAGATGATGATAAAGCGACACGCGCAAATCATAGATGACGCCCTCGCCAATCGACACATTCAGCTTGCGCTGAATAATCCGAATGCCGCCGCTAAGGATCGGAATCAACACCAGCCCAAAGGCCAAAACATTGAGCTTGTCCAAGTCTTTTTCGGCCAGCGCCGAATCGATGATTTCGCGGAAGATCAAAGGATTAAGCAGCCCCAAAAACGTCGTCGCCAGGATTGTGCCGAGCATGCCCGCGATCTGAAGCCGATAGGGCTTGGCGTATGCCAAAACGCGCAGCAGCAGACTGCGAGTGACCTTGGGCTTGTCCTCCGGCCCATGAAAATACTTGTACCAGCCACCGCCCTTCATCGCGCTGCCCCCGCCTGTATCAAATGGCTAGCGGTCCAAAGATAAACTGCGAATAATCGCGCGGGCATCCGACAAATTCGGCGCGAACAGAATCTCGCGCCCATCGACCGCGCTGTTGAAAGTCTTTTGGAAGGCCTGATAAATTGTCTTGAGGGCGCCGTTGGCCCCAACGACAACCCGCGCCCCTTCATTCGGCCGGGCTTCGCCAGCGTCCAGCAGCGTCTTCGCCGCCGTAAGAATATCCTTGGGAATAGATGTGCCTTCCAGGTCGATAATCAAATCGACATAATGCTCAACGCTGCCAATCAGTGAATCGGCCGCCTGCACCGCCGCCTCAAGCTCTGCCCACGACCATTCAGACTCGAATTCAAGCAGTACAATCGTCTTCTGTTTATTGTCCCAGCGCGTTACAATAGCCATGCTGCCTGTCCTGTATCCTGTTGCAATCTGCACTTTTCTACGAATAACTGCCGCCAAAGTTCCCTTAAAAATATACCACAATTCCCTGCCAAGCGGCAATAGTTCCGCCTGAATGCCGCCGCGAAATCACTCCAAATCCGCCCCGATCCCCGAAAATCCCGCCAAAACGCGGCCGCAAACTATGATAATATGGCCGCAAATGGCGGCAAAACGCTTGAAGATGGCAATACCCTCCATCCTCGACTCGCCGCCGTCACAAACGAAACCGCCGCTTTCGCTGGCGCTGATGCCATCGCAGTAAATCTCGGTGTCCGCTGTGCCTCTGTGGTAAAAAATTTCAATCTTCAAAAATCTGAAACGGCACAACCGCCAGCGATTGACCATCCAGCAGCAGTTCCACGCTCCACCTCCCGGCGCTGAAAGCGGCATCGCCCTGGTCAATAAACAGCCAGATGCAGCGGTCATGGATGCGGTTTTCAGTTTGAAAGCTGATCGCGGCGACCTCTGCTCCCCGCCGCCGCCAGCTGGAAGCGACGGTCGCCCCAGCTGGAATATGATAAGCCCGCGCCGCCACATAAATAGCCGCCGATGCCGGCGTAAAACGCGGATTTGGATCAACCGCGCATCCCTGCTTGTCCTTGCCCGATGCCAAGGTGATACCCTCCAGCCGCGGCCGATTGCCAAAGCCGCTTTCAGCAGTCGCAGCGCTTACCGCCGCCGGCCCATCAGTGAACCTGACTTGCGGCGCCGCCGCGCGGCCGACAGCGATTGGCGCGGTCGGCGGGGGAGTGAGAACAGCTGTGCCATGCGCCAAGGTCAGATTGGCTTTGATGAACCCGTCTTCGGTGCCAAGCGCGCCCAAAGTCGAATACAAAAATCGCTCCGCCTCCTTGACCTCGCCCGCCCGCGTTACCGCAAAATCCTCCGTCGTTTGCATCCTTGCCCGCGCCACCGTAGCCGTTGAGCGCAGCGCGGCGATTTGCGCCGCCGCCAAGTCATGCTGCGCCGCGGCCGTTAGCTGGACATCCGATGCGCCGCAGGCCGCCAGCGCCAAGACGATAACCAGCAGACCCGCGCCAAGCCCCGCATTGCGCTGCTGGCGGCCGACATTCACGCTGACCCCCTTTGCTCTGATGATCCAATCATACGCCATAAAGCAAAAGACCGCCTTGCCCAAAGGCAGACGGCCTAATTGAGTGGAAGCGCCGGGGACCTGCCCCCCGGGTCCGCTGGTTTCGAATCTCGCACTTCTACAAGTTTAGCTCTCTGTACAGTCTCATTTGATACAGGCCCAGAAAGCGCGGCGCGCATCAAACCAGCCGATTAGTCTTGGCGCCGCCTCATCGGCGTCGGCGGCGGGCGCCCTTGCTTTTTATGACACTCACCGCGGCTCGCGAAGGGAGACGAGTTCGCAGGAGCGGCAGCGGACTTTTCGCGCCGCTGCTGCCGCTTGTCAGCCGCTAGGCAGCTGCAAGGGCAGGGGTGTAATCTTCTGCACCTATGTGCGTTGCCAGTTTTACGTGCATTGGCGCCACGACTTGCCGTGCGGCTTCAGCCACCAACGTCGAATCTAGCTCGCTCCCATGATGTCTCATGCCACCCATACCCTATCACAAAAATTCATCCATGTAAAGCGCATCAATCAGAAATATATTAGAAATAGCCAGCCTGCCATATTGCCGCTGAATCAGTTATGATTAGCAATAGCTCGGCAAAGCGAAAGAAAGGCGCGGCGAAGTGTCAGCTGATGTTTTGATTATAGGCGCCGGCGTCTCCGGCTTGATGGCCGCCCGCGCGCTTGAGGCCAGCGGCTGTGCCGTTCGCCTGATTGACAAAGGGCCCCGCCCCGGCGGCCGTTTAGCCACCAGCCGCATAGGAAACGGCGGCCGCGCCGACTATGGCGCGCAGTTTTTCACCGCCCGCGCCGCCGTCTTGCAAAACTATGTCGATCAGTGGCTTGACCAGGATTGGGTTTATGTATGGGGAACGGGCTGGTCGGACGGCAGCCTCAAACCCGTCGCCGCCGATGGCCACCCGCGCTACGCCGCCCGCGGCGGCATGAATCAGCTGGCCGCCCATCTGGCCCAGGGATTGGACATCGCCCTTCACCGCGCCGTCGCCTCGATTCAAATGACCGCCGGCGGCTGGCGGCTGACCGACGAGAGCGGCGCCGCGCATCAAGCCCCGGCCCTGGTGATGACGCCGCCCGCGCCGCAAACGCTGGAACTGCTGGAGGCCAGCGCAGTTCAGCTGCATCCGCACGACTTGAATGCGCTGCGGCGGATACGGTTTGGCCCCTGTTTATGCGGCCTCCATGAAATCGACGGCGAAGTCGATCTGCCGCCCCCCGGCGCCATGCAAAACTTTCAAAGCGACATCTATTGGATCGCCGACAATCAGGCCAAGGGCATTTCAGCCGCCAAGGTCATCACCACCCACGCCAGCCCCAAATACAGCCGCCAGCATTGGGATGCCCCGCCCGCCGACATCATCGCCAATCTCGAAGCCGCCCTGCGCCCCTATCTCCAGCCAGGCGGCCGCATTGTGAATACCCAACTCAAAAAGTGGCGCTATTCCATTCCGCTGACAACCCATCCGCATGAATGCCTGCTGGCGAAAGACCTGCCAAATCTGGTGTTTGCCGGCGATGCTTTTGGCGGCCGCGGCCGCGTCGAAGGCGCGTTTATGTCCGGCATCGCCGCCGGCCATGCGCTGGCCGCCGCCTTGGCCTAAGCAAAAAATAATTCGTCCAAAATTGATGCCATTATGCCCTTGACAGCCATAATCATGACTGATAACATGCCCAGTCGCACTTGCGGCATATAACCTCCGCGGAGGCTCTGTAGGCTGAATTGAGCAGATGTGACGACAGTGCTTTGCCAATGATGAAGCGTCTCGTCACCAATGAATCAAGTTCGGGCGTTCGAGTTGTGCGCCTGTTTGCGTGTTGAAAATCAAAGAGTTACGGAGCTTGCTATGCCAACCATCAATCAGTTGGTTCGTAAAGGGCGCAAGTCAAAAAACAGAAAGAACAAGGCGCCGGCCCTGCAATATACCTTTAACGCGCTTGACCAGCGCCGTTCGCGCCAGAAAAAAGGCGCGCCGCAAAAACGCGGCGTCTGCACCCAAGTCAAAACGATGACGCCCAAAAAACCCAACTCGGCCCTCCGCAAGGTCGCCCGCGTCCGCCTGACCAACGGCATCGAAGTCACCGCCTACATCGGCGGCGAAGGGCATAACCTCCAAGAACACAGCGTCGTCCTGGTGCGCGGCGGCCGAGTCAAAGACCTGCCCGGCGTTCGCTATCACATTGTGCGCGGCACATTGGATACCAACGGCGTCAGCGGCCGCGAGCAAGGCCGCAGCAAATACGGAACTAAGCGAAGCAAGTAAGCGCAGGGAGCCAAACAATGCCAAGAAGAAACCGTCCGCCCAGACGAATCCCCGCCAAGGATATGAAGTACAGCAACCTTCATGTATCCATGTTTATTAACCGCATGATGCGCGGCGGCAAAAAAAGCGCCGCCACCCGCATTATGTACGATGCCTTGGAGGCCATGGGCGAACGCACGCGCAAAGACCCGATTGAAGTCTTTGAAACCGCCATCCGCAACGTCACGCCAACAGTCGAAGTCAAGCCAAAGCGAGTCGGCGGCTCGACCTATCAAGTGCCGATTGACGTCACCCAAGAACGCGGCGTAACCCTAGCCATGCGCTGGCTGATCCAATTCGCCCGCCAGCGCGGCGGCCGAAGCATGGCCGACAGACTGACCAACGAACTGCTTGATGCCTATAACGGCCAAGGCAGCGCTATCAGAAAAAAGGACGAAACCCATCGCATGGCCGAAGCCAACCGCGCCTTCGCGCACTTCCGCTAGCGCAAACAGCAATGGGAAAGTGAACTGGAAATGACCGACAGAAAATCAGACTTTAACCTCAACAAAATACGCAATATCGGCATCATCGCCCATATCGACGCCGGCAAGACCACCGTGACCGAACGCGTGCTGTACTATACTGGCATGGTCCATAAAATCGGCGAAACCCACGAAGGATCAGCCACTACGGATTATATGGAGCAGGAGCGCGAGCGCGGCATCACGATTACATCAGCCGCCGTGACCGCAAGCTGGCGCGATCATCAGATCAATATCATCGATACCCCCGGCCACGTCGATTTCACAGCCGAAGTCCAGCGCAGTCTGCGAGTCTTGGACGGCGGAATCACCGTCTTTGACAGTGTTGCCGGCGTCGAGCCGCAGTCAGAGACCGTATGGCGCCAGGCATCGGAATACAATGTGCCGCGCCTGTGCTTTGTCAACAAAATGGACCGCATCGGCGCCGACTTTGACCGCTGCGTCAGCATGATGGTCGACCGCCTCAAAGCCAACCCAGTTGTCATTCAAGCGCCATACGGCAGCGGCGAGCATTTTGAAGGCATTATCGACCTGCTGAAAATGGAGCTCATCACCTACGGCAACGACGAAGGCACCGATATTAACTATCATCCCATCCCAGAAAGCCATCGCGAAATGGCGGAAACCCGCCGCGAGGAAATGATCGAAAAGATCATCGAAAGCGATGAGTACCTGACGATGAAATTCCTCGAAGAAGAAGCAATCAGCGACGACGAAATCATGGGCGCGCTGCGCGCCGGCACGATCTCCAGCGAACTGCATCCAGTGCTTTGCGGCGCCGCCCTCAAGAACAAAGGCGTCCAGGCTTTGCTGAACATGGTAGTCGAACTGCTGCCGTCGCCATTGGATATTCCACCAGTGAAAGGCGAACATCCCAAAGACGGCAGCGAACTGCTGCGCTATGCCGACGACAGCGAGCCGCTTTCGGCCTTGGTCTTCAAAATTGTATCCGACCAATACGGCCGCCTTGCCTTTACCCGCGTCTATTCCGGCGTTCTGCAAGCCGGCGCGCAGGTTGTCAATACAGCCAACGGCAAACGCGAGCGAATCGGACGCATTGTCCGTATGTTCGCCGACCGCCGCGAAGACGTCAAAGAGGTTCACGCCGGCGACATCGCCGCCGTTATCGGCATGAAAGAAACCTTTACCGGCGATACCTTGAGCGCCGCCAATGCCCCGATTCTGCTTGAGAACATCACTTTCCCAGCGCCAGTGGTCGAAGTGGCGATTGAACCCGACACCAAAGCCGACCAAGACAGGATGGGCATCGGGTTGCGAAAACTGGCGGAAGAAGACCCCACTTTCCAAATCGAAGTCGACGACCAGCTAGGCCAGACCAAAATCAAAGGCATGGGCGAACTCCACCTGGAAGTATTGGTGGATCGTCTCATGCGGGAATATGGCGTTGAAGCGACCGTCGGCCGCCCGCGGGTAGCCTACCGCGAAACCATCACCCGCCCAGTCGAAATCGATACCACATTCAAACGCCAAACCGGCGGTTCAGGTCAGTATGCCCGTTGCATCATCCGCTTTGAGCCTATCCCCAAAGAGGAAGCCGACGAAGCCGAAGGCGAACTGCTGTGGGTTGATGCCATCCGCGGCGGCTCGATCCCCAAAGAATATATTCCGGCTGTCAAAAAGGGGGTCGCGCAGGCGATGCAGGGCGGCGTCATCGCCGGCTATCCAGTGGTGTCCATGAAAGCATCGCTGGTCGACGGCGCCTTCCATGAAGTCGATTCCAGCGAGATCGCCTTTACCATTGCTGGCTCCATGTGCCTGAAAGAAGGTGTTCAAAAAGGGTTTCCAGTCATCCTGGAGCCGTCGATGAAAGTCGAAGTTGTAGCGCCGGATAATTGCACCGGCGCCGTCGTCGGGGATATTTCCGCCCGCCGCGGCGCCATCCAAGGCATGGAGCCGCACAGCGAAGGCATTTCCGTCATCAAAGCCCAAGTCCCATTGGGCGAAATGTTTGGCTATGCCAACGACTTGCGTAACAATACCCAGGGCCGCGGCAGCTTCAGCATGGAATTTGATGTCTATACCGCCGCGCCGGAAAGCATTGCCGAAGCAGTCAAAGCCGGCTCGCGCTAAGCAGGGCCCTATTTTCGTTCGTTTATGTTTGTTCATATTCAAATCGCCAAGTTTGCAAGAGGGATTGTCACATGGCAAAAGGTAAATTCGAGCGCAGCAAACCACATGTCAATATCGGTACGATTGGTCACGTCGACCATGGCAAAACCACATTGACAGCCGCCATCACCAAAGTTCTGAACCTCAAAGGTCAGGCAGAAGCGCGGGACTACGGAGACATTGACAATGCTCCCGAAGAACGGGCCCGCGGCATCACCATCAACATTCGTCATGTTGAGTATGAAACCGACGCCCGCCACTATGCCCACGTCGACTGCCCCGGCCATCGGGATTACATCAAGAATATGATCACCGGCGCAGCCCAAATGGACGGCGCTATCCTGGTTGTCAGCGCGCCCGACGGCCCCATGCCGCAAACCCGCGAACACGTGCTGCTGGCAAAGCAGGTCGAAGTCCCCGCGATGGTGGTCTATCTCAACAAAACCGACCAAATGGACGATGAAGAACTCATCGAACTGGTCGAGATGGAATTGGCCGAACTGCTGGAAGGCTATGACTTCGATCCAGACACGCCGATTGTCAAAGGCTCGGCCCTAGCCGCTGAAGAATGCGCCAGCGACAGCCCAGAAGCGCCGGAATACGCCTCCATCCTTGAATTGATGGACGCCGTCGATGAATGGATCCCAACGCCGGCGCGCGACATCGACAAGCCATTTATGATGGCAATCGAAGACGTCTTTTCCATCAAAGGGCGCGGCACCGTCGTCACTGGCAGCGTCGCCCGCGGCACCCTGCTCAAAGGCACGGAAGTCGATATCGTCGGCCTGCGCGATGAAATTGTCAAAACCACAGTGACCGGCATCGAAATGTTCAACAAAGAACTCGACCAGGCGCAGGCGGGCGACAACGCCGGCATCCTGCTCCGCGGCATCGGCCGCGACGAAGTTCAGCGCGGGATGGTCATCGCCAAAGTTGGCTCCATCACCCCGCACAAGAAATTCAAATGCGAAGTCTATGTTCTGCGAAAAGACGAAGGCGGACGGCACAAAGCCTTCTTCAGCGGCTATCGCCCGCAGTTCTACATTCGCACAATGGACGTAACCGGCACCATCACCCTGCCCGACGGCGTCGAAATGGTGATGCCCGGCGATAACGTGAATCTCGATGTCCAGCTGATTACGCCAGTCGCGTTGGAGCGCGGGTCGTCTTTCGCCATCCGCGAAGGCGGTCTAACGGTCGGCGCCGGGCGCATCACCGAGATTCTTGAATAGTTTCGGCACAGGCAAATAGCAGTAGGGCCGGGCCCTTGCGCCCGGCCGGTTTCATCAAGCGGACAAAGGTTGCGGAATGGCAAAGAACAAGATACGTATCCGACTCAAAGCATACGACCATCGGGTGCTTGATCAGTCAGCGCAGCGGATTGTGGAAACGGCGGAGCGAACTGGGTCGCGGGTTGTAGGCCCTGTGCCGCTGCCAACGCGCATCGAACGCTTTACCGTGCGGCGGTCGCCGTTTATCGATAAGGATTCGCAGGAACACTTCGAAATCCGCACCCACAAACGCCTGATTGACGTTCTCGATCCAGACAGTAAAACGATTGATACGCTCATGCGCCTCAATCTGCCGGCGGGCGTCGACATCGAAATCAAAATCTAAGGCGAACGACCTGCCCATAGAGGCCGAGTTCAGTATCGGGGCGGCGCGCCGGCCCCAGTGGAGGCTAAATCATGAAGGGCATGATTGGCAAAAAAGTAGGCATGACCCAGGTTTTTGATGAACAGGGAACCGTCATCCCGGTCACAGTCATCCAGGCCGGCCCCTGTTATGTGACCCAAGTACGCACGCAAAAACGCGACGGCTATGTGTCCATCCAGCTTGGCTATGGCGAAACCAAGCCCAAAAACCTGACCAAAGGACAGCTTGGCCATCTGAAAAAAGCCGACTTGCCGGCGCTCCGCCACCTGCGCGAATTCCGCCTGCCAGACAATGCCGAAGCTGACGTCGAAGAAGGGCAGGAAATCAAGGTGGATGTGTTCGCCCCAGGTGAACTCGTGGATGTAATCGGTATCAGCAAAGGCCGCGGATTCGCCGGCACGATTAAGCGGCATGGCTTTGCCCGCGGGCCAAAAACCCACGGCCAATCCGACCGTATGCGCTCGCCAGGCTCCATCGGGATGTGCGCCACGCCAGGCCGCACGCTCAAGGGGAAACGCATGGCCGGACGCATGGGCAATGACCGCGTGACCGTGCAGAACTTGCCGCTGGTTGTCGTCGACGCCGAGAAAAATCTGCTGGCTGTCAAAGGCTCGGTCCCGGGCGCAAAGGGCAGCATCGTAATCATTAAGCCCGCCGTCAAAAAAGCCCGAACCGCCGGCTGATCTTAGGAAACAGGAGTTTTCGCCATGCAATTCCCGGTAATGAATGCCGCCGGCATGGAAGTATCAAAAGTCGAACTGCCAGCCGACGTCTTTGAAGCGAAAATCAATATGGGCTTGATGCACCAGGCTTATGTCCGCCAGATGGCGAACGCGCGGCAAGGGTCGCATAAAACGCTTTCGCGCGGGGAAGTCCGCATGACCGGGGCCAAGTGGTATCGCCAAAAAGGCACCGGCCGCGCCCGCCACGGCGCCCAAAGCGCGCCGATCTTCGTCGGCGGCGGCCTGGCGCATGGGCCAAAGCCGCGCGATTATTCAAAGAAGATGCCCAAAAAGATGCGCCGCGGCGCCATCCGCTCCACATTGACCGCGCTGGTGCGCGACGACCAGCTGGTGCTTGTTGATAAGCTGGACATGGACGTTCCCAAAACAAAAGCCATGCGCCAGATCATCGAAGCGCTGGTGGGCGACCAGTCGGCGCTGGTTGTAGTGACGGCCGAGCAGAAAGCCGTCCGCAAGAGCGTCAGCAACCTTGCCCGCGCCCATTCAATCCTCGCCAATTATCTGAATGTGCGCGACCTGCTTAAATACGACAAGGTCATCCTGTCACTGGATGCGCTTGAAGTGATCAAAAGCATTTGGAGCCAGGAGGAGTAAAGATGCCCGAACTTCATCTTTATGATGTGATTCGCCGCCCAGTGATTACGGAAAAAACAACTGCGCTGGTCGATGATGAGAACAAATATGTTTTCGAAGTCGCCCGCAACGCCAATAAAATCCAAATCAAAGAAGCGGTCGAAGAAATCTTTGAATTGGAAGGCCAAGTTCTAAAAGTGAACACAATGAATATGCCTGCCAAACGCGGTCGCCGCGGCCCGAACCGCTATATCCGCTCCCGCCAATGGAAGAAGGCGATTGTCACAGTGGCCGATGGCGTTTCCATTGAGTTGTTCAATATCTAGGAGACCGTGAACCATGCCGATCAAAGTCTATAAGCCCACCTCGCCGGGCCGCCGCGATATGACCGGGTACACCTTCGAGGAAATCACCAAGAAGAAACCGGAACGCGCCTTGACAGTGGCTTTGCGGAAAAAGGGCGGGCGAAACAATACCGGCCGCATCACCGTCCGTCACCGCGGCGGCGGCCATAAACGCCGCTACCGCCTTATCGACTTCAAGCGCAATAAAGAGGACTGCCGCGCCGAAGTCATCGCGATTGAATATGATCCCAATCGCTCGGCCCGCATCGCGCTGCTGCAATATGAGGATGGCATCAAGAGCTACATCATCGCGCCGATGGGCGTCGCCGTCGGCGATAAGGTCGGCAACGGCCCCATGAGCAGCCTGCGCCCTGGCAATCACCGCGCGCTGAAGGACATTCCACTCGGCACAGTGGTGCATAACATCGAAATGCGCCCGGGCAAAGGCGGGCAGCTGGCGCGTTCAGCCGGCGTGTCAGCGCAGATTTTGGCTTCGGAAGGCAAATACGTCACCCTCCGTCTGCCAAGCGGCGAGATGCGTCTGATCCTCGAAACCTGCCGCGCGACTATTGGTCAGGTTGGCAATGCCGAACACGCCAATGTCAAGCTGGGCAAGGCCGGCCGGCGGCGCTGGCTCGGCTGGCGGCCGACAGTGCGCGGCGCCGCCATGGATCCAGCCAGCCACCCTCACGGCGGCGGCGAAGGCAAGTCCGGCATCGGCATGCCCGCGCCCAAAACCCCCTGGGGCAAGAAAGCCCTCGGCGTGCGGACGCGCCGCAACAAGCGCACCAACGCATTTATCATCCGACGCCGCGGCAAACGCCGTTAAGGGCAGGAGAATAAACCATGTCGCGTTCATTGAAAAAAGGCTATTACATTAGCCCCAAGCTGCTCGACAAAGTTGAGAAGCTCAATCAGCAAAACAGAAAAGTCGTCATCCGCACCTGGAGTCGGGCAAGCACAGTCTTCCCGCAGATGGTCGGACATACCATCGCGGTGCATGATGGCCGCCGCCACGTGCCGATCTATATCACCGAAAATATGGTTGGACACAAACTTGGCGAGTTTGCGCCCACTCGCACCTTCCGCGGCCACATTGCCGATTCAAAGCGATAGGGGAGTCAAATGGAAGTTCGCGCCGTCACCAAATATCTGCCGATATCGCCGCGCAAACTGCGCTTGGTATGCGATAAAGTGCGCGGCATGGACGCGCAGGAAGCCTTGATTGTGCTGGATTATATGCCGCAGAAAGGCTCAAAGCTGGTCAGCAAAACGCTGGCATCGGCATTGGCGAACGCAGCCAATAATTTTGACCTTAATCCGGATGACATGTATGTCTCGCGGATTTACGCCGGCGACGGGCCAACGCTGAAACGTTTTAAGGCCGGCGCGCGCGGGCGCTATAAACCGCGTTTGAAACGCACATCGCACTTGTGGGTGATTTTGGCAGAGCGAGAGGAAGAATAATGGGCCGCAAGGTTAATCCCAAAGGCTTTCGTCTAAAAGTGATTCGCGAATGGGACGCCCGCTGGTATGCAGAGGGCGACCAGTACGTCTCCTTGTTGATGGAAGACCGCAAAATCCGTCAGTACCTAAAACAGAAAACGGCGCGGGCTGGAGTGTCCGGCATCGAAATTGAGCGTCATCCAAACCTGGTGATTATCACCATCAATACCGTCCGCCCCGGCCTCATCATTGGCCGCAAGGGCGAAGCCGTCAAAGAACTCCGCCAGCAGCTGCAAGACATGACCGGTAAAAAAGTAAAGATCGAAGTCAGCGAAATCGAAAAACCCGACCTCGATGCCACCCTGGTTGCCGAAAATGTAGCCTCCCAGCTGGTTCGCCGCATTGGCCACAGTCGGGCAATGAAACGAGCCATCATGCAGGCGATGCGCCAAGGCGCCGGCGGTATCCGCATCGAAGTCAGCGGGCGTTTGGGCGGGTCGGATATGGCGCGCCGCGAATGGATGTTCGACGGCCGCGTCCCGCGCAACACCCTCCGCGCCGATATCGACTACGGATTCGCCGAAGCGCTGACGACCTTCGGCCAGATCGGGGTCAAGGTCTGGATTTATAAAGGGGATATTTTGCCAGAGGATAAGCAGATCGCCAGCGTAAGCCAGCTGTCACAAGCGGGCAGACGCCGGCGCTAATTCTCTTTGGCGAAAGGATCAGGCTGTATGTTAATGCCAAAACGCAGGAAATTTAACAAGCAAATGCGCGGCCGCATGCGCGGCAAAGCCAGCCGCGGCGCCGTCGTTCAGTTTGGCGATTATGGCCTGCAGGCCCTGGAGCCAAGCTGGGTGACAAGCCGCCAGATCGAAGCCTGCCGCCGAGCAATGGTGCGCTATATCCGCCGCCGCGGCAAAGTCTGGATCCGCATCTTCCCAGACAAGCCAGTCACCCAAAAAGCCGCCGAAACCCGCATGGGCAAGGGCAAAGGGTCAGTCGAAAAATGGGTCTGCGTGGTGAAGCCAGGACGCATCCTCTTTGAGATGAGCGGCGTTCCCGAAGCCGACGCCCGCGAAGCGCTGCGCTTGGCGTCGCACAAACTGCCAATCAAAACCAAGTTTGTCAAGCGTTTTGACCCGATTTCCGGCCGGGAGGTCAGCTAATGTACATGGACGAAATCCGCAGCATGTCAACCGATGCGATTCTGGATGCGATTGAGGATTTGAAAGTAGAAATGTACACCTACCGCATTCAAAAAGAGTCCGGCGAGTTGAAGGACACAACCTTGTTCCGCAAGACCAAGCGCGACATCGCCCGCCTGAAAACGGCGCTGCGCGAACGCGAACTGGCGGCGGAACTCGTGTCAGCAGAAGGAGAGACAGAAGATGGCGAATAAGCGCAAACGCCTGGTTGGCCGGGTTGTCAGCGACAAAATGCAGAAAACAGTCGTGGTTGCGATTGAAAACCGCAAGATGCACCCGATTTATCGCAAGGTCGTCCCGTCGACCAAGAAGGTCATGGCGCATGATGAAACCGGCGCCAAAATCGGCTCCCTTGTCCGCATTGTCGCCAGCCGCCCAATCAGCAAACGCAAGCGATGGGTCGTCGAAGCCGTGCTGGAACAGCCGGCCGCGCTGGAATCATAAGGAGAATCAGCGATGATTCAGACCGAATCGCGTTTGAAAATCGCCGATAACAGCGGCGCGCAGGAAATCCTTGTCATTCGCGTGCTGGGCGGCTCAAGAGTGAAATACGGGTATGTAGGCGATATTGTGGTCGGGACGGTCAAATCGGCATCGACAACCGGCGGCCTCAAAAAAGGACAGCTGGTCCGCGCCGTCATTGTCCGCACGCATAAAGAATATCGCCGCGCCGACGGCTCGACCATCCGCTTCGATGACAACGCCGCCGTCGTCCTGGCCGAAGATCTGGAAAATCCGCGCGGGACGCGGGTCTTTGGCCCCGTCGCGCGTGAACTGCGGGACAAGGGATTCATGAAAATTGTATCGCTTGCGCCCGAAACGCTATAAGCGAGGTAAGCAAAATGCAGCGAGTGAAACAGGGTGATACGGTTGAGGTCATCGCCGGCAAGGACAAAGGCCTGCGCGGCGAGGTCGTCCGCGTCTTGCGGAAAAAAGACCGCGTGATTGTCAACGGCATCAACATTATGAAACGTCATCAAAAGGAACGGCCCGCGCCCGGCGGCCAGCGCATCCCAGCGCAGATCGTCGAGTTCGAAGCGCCGCTTCATCTGTCCAATGTCATGCTTGTCTGTGACAGCTGCGACGAAAGAACCCGCGTCGGCTATCGCTTTGCTGACGACGGCTTCAAAACGCGCTATTGCAAAAAATGCGATAGCAGTATCGAGTAGAAATCAGGCGAGGCGCAGTATGGAAAACCGTATGTACACCCGCTATCGGGAAGAGGTCGTACCAGCTTTGAGAGCAGAGTTCGGCTATACCAATCCGATGCAGGTGCCGACCATCAGCAAAATCACGCTTAATATCGGGGTGGGCGAGGCGATTGACGAGCCCAAATCGCTGGACGGCGCCGTCGAAGATCTGAAAACCATCACCGGCCAGCGACCGATTGTCACCCGCGCCAAGAAGAGCATCGCCAGCTATAAACTGCGCGAAGGCCGCGCGATTGGCGCCAAGGTAACGCTCCGCCGACAGCGAATGTGGGCGCTCTATGACCGCCTGGTCAACATCGCGCTGCCCCGCATCCGCGATTTCCGCGGCGTCCCGGCCAAGCTGGACGGCCGCGGCAATTACACAGTCGGCCTGCGAGAGCAGCTGGTCTTCCCCGAAATTGACTTTGACAAAATTGACAAGGTCCGCGGGATGGAAATCACGATTGTGACAACAGCGCAAACAGATGAGGAAGGCCGCCGGCTGCTGTCGCTGCTTGGCATGCCGTTCCAAGGAAATTAGAGGGGATTGTATGGCAAAGAAATGTATGCAGTATCGGGAAGAGCGGCGCAAATACAAAGTGCGCGTCCGCAATCGCTGCAAAGTCTGCGGCCGCCCGCGCGGCTATATTCGTCGGTTTGGCCTGTGCCGAATTTGCTTCCGCGAAATGGCGTTGGACGGCGAAATTCCCGGCGTTGTGAAGTCAAGCTGGTAGGAGGCTGCTGTGTCGAATGTAACCAATGATCCCATTGCCGATATGCTGACCCGCGTTCGCAATGCCCTGACAGCCGGCAAGCTGGCCGTCATTGTTCCTAAATCGAAAATCAAAATAGAAATCGCCCGCATCCTGAAAGAAGAGGGCTATATTGAAGATTTTTCGATTGGCGGCGAAAGCCCAGTGCCTCTGATCCACCTTCAACTGAAGTATTTCGGGTCACGGCGCGAGCGGCGCCCGGTGATTACGCAGCTGCAAAGGATTAGCAAGCCAGGCCGGCGCGTCTATCGCAAACGCAGCGAACTGCCGATTGTCTTGAGCGGCACCGGCATCGCGATTGTGACGACCCCCAAAGGCGTCATGACAGCCCAGCAGGCGCGGCGCCATGGCGTTGGCGGCGAAATCCTGTGCTATATCTGGTGAGAGAAGGGAAACCATCATGTCGCGCATTGGCAAACAGCCCGTAGCCCTGCCCAGCCAAGTGACCGTCAAAATCTCAAAGACGACCGTCACCGTGAAGGGCCCCAAAGGCGAACTCTCCCGGGATTTCAGCCCGGAAATGGCGATTAAACAGGACAACGGCTCGCTGATTGTCGAACGTCCATCCGATTTGCGCCATCACAAGGCACTGCATGGCTTGACCCGCGCGCTGCTGTTTAATATGGTGACCGGCGTATCGCAGGGATTCCGCAAGACCCTCGAGATCAGAGGCGTTGGCTATCAGGCGTCCATGCAGGGAAAGAACTTGCAGCTGCGGCTGGGGCATTCGCACGAAGTGATTGTCGAGCCGCCGACAGACATCGTATTTGATGTGCCGAAGGAATCGCGCGGGACAATTATTCATGTCGATGGCATTGACAAGCAGGCTGTTGGACAGGTTGCGGCCGATATTCGCGGCTGGCGCCCGCCCGAACCCTACAAAGGCAAAGGGGTTCGCTATCTGGGTGAATACGTTCGCCGCAAAGCTGGCAAAGCCGGCAAGAAATAGAGGTTGGATAAATGGCTGATATCAGAGGTCGAAAGAAGTTTCTCGCCCGCAAGCGCCGCCATCGGCGGGTACGCAAACATGTATCCGGCACGGCGCAGCGCCCGCGGATGAATATCTTCCGCAGCAGCCGGAATATCTTTGTCCAGGTGATTGACGATGTTGATGGACGAACGCTGGTGTCCTGCTCGACTATTGACCGCGAGGTCGCGCCCAAACTGGCCGACCTTAACAAGACAGAGGCCGCCAGGATTGTAGGGCAAACGGTTGCCGAACGCGCCAAAGAAGCCGGCATCACAGCGGTTGTCTTTGACCGCGGCGGATTCAAGTACACCGGTCGGGTGGCGGCAGTGGCGCAGGCCGCCCGCGAAGCCGGGTTGGAATTATAGGCTTGGAGTTGAGAAATGGCAGAAAACAGACGACGGAAACCGCGTAATAAGCAGGACGAGCGCGATGAACTGGATGAGCGCGTAGTGGATATTCGCCGGGTTGCCAAAGTCATCAAAGGCGGGCGCCGCTTTGCCTTCCGCACCGTTGTGGTGGTCGGTGACAACAAGGGCAGCATTGGCATCGGGATTGGCAAGGCGCGGGCGGTGCCAGACAGCATCCGCAAAGCCGCCGAACGCGCCCGCCGCAGCATTGAACGGGTATCGCTTTCGGGCACGACCATTCCCTACACCGTGACCGGCCGCTATGGCGGCGCGCGGGTCCTGCTCAAGCCAGCCGCGCCAGGGACTGGTGTCATCGCCGGCGGCGGCGTCCGCGCCGTGCTGGAAGCGGTCGGCGTGCGGAATATCCTGACAAAAAGCCAGGGCAGCGCCAACTTGCTGAATGTGACCATGGCGACGCTCGACGCGCTCCAGCAATTACGCAGCGCCGAAGAGCTGGCAAAGATGCGCGGCAAGCAAATCCATGAAGTGGCGCCAGTCTGGGAACGCCGCGCCGAAAAAGGCAAAGACCATGAGTGAGCAGGATGGCAAACTCTTGAAAATCACGCTGGTAAAGAGTCCGATTGGCTATAGCGGCCGGCAAAAAGCCACCGTCAAATCGCTCGGCCTGCGGCGAATGGGACGGAGTGTACTCATTGGCGACGCGCCGCAAGTTCGAGGCATGATCGCCAAAGTCAGCCATTTGGTGCAAGTTGAAGAGGTCACTGAACAATGAAACTGCATGATTTGAAGCCGGATGTCGGCTCAAAGCGCAAGCGCACCCGCGTTGGGCGGGGCATCTCCGCCGGCAAAGGCAAGACCGCCGGGCGCGGCAACAAAGGCCAAGGCTCCCGCCGCGGCCGCGGCAAAGGCCCCTATTTTGAGGGCGGGCAGCTGCCCCTGGTTCGCCGCCTGCCATTCAAGCGCGGCTTTACCAATATCTTCGCCATCCACTATCAGGAAGTGAATGTGGATATGCTGGAAGCTCGCTTTGACGAGGGCGCGGTCGTCAATGGCGCATCATTGCGGAAGGTCGGTCTGGTGCGCGCTGCCGATAAACCTATAAAAGTGCTTGGGCGCGGTGAACTGAACAAGAAGCTGGAAGTTCACGCCAACAAGTTCAGCAAAAGCGCCGCCGAGAAGATCAAAAAGGCCGGCGGCGCCGTCCATCAGCATGCGCTAAAAGTGACCGGCGCCCGCGCCACAGTCAAGAAACTCCGCAAAGTCGATCTGGAACGGCTTTACGGCGATGCCAACTAGCGGCCGGCCTTATAATAATCACATGACGATGGCGCACTGCAACGACCATATAATGATGAGGAATAAGTCATGATACAGGCTTTGCGAAACGCATGGCGGCTGCCGGATGTACGCAACAAGCTGCTTTTCACCGGGTTTATCCTGATTGTCTATCAGTTCGCCGCCCATGTGCCGGTTGTAGGCGTCGACCGCTCGGCTTTGCAGCAGGTCTTTGAAGGAAACAGCAGCGCCGGCAATCTGATTCAGGTGCTGAACCTGCTTTCCGGCGGCGCGGTCGCCAACTTCAGCGTGATTGCCAACGGCGTCTATCCCTATATCACCGCCTCCATTATCTTCCAACTCATGGTCCCGATTGTGCCGGCCCTGGAGCGAATCCAGCGCGAGCCCGGCGGACAAGAGAAAATCCAGCGCTATACCTACTATGTTTCAATTCCGATGGCCGTCTTGCAGGCGCTTGGTCAGATCAGCATCTTCAACTTGGCTGGCGGCAGCAGCGGACAAGCCTTCGAGATCATCCCCGGCTTCGGCAGCGATATGCTGCTGACGGTGTCGGTGTTGACAACCATGACCGCCGGCACCATGTTTGCCATCTGGCTGGGTGAACTGATTACCGAACAGGGTATTGGCAACGGCATCTCGATTATCATCTTCGCCGGGATTGTCGCCCAAGCGCCGCAGAATCTCATCCAGCTGCTGACCCAGCAGCCTGACCGAAGCCTGTACAATCTGGCGCTTTTTATCGTCATTACCGTCTTGAGCGTGCTGGCGGTAGTAGTGATTCAAGAGGGCGTGCGGCGCATTCCGGTGCAGTATGGCCGCCGAGTGCGCGGGAATCGACAGTTCTCCCAGCAGGACAGCTTTATCCCGCTTCGGGTCAACCCGGTCGGCATGATCCCGCTGATTTTCGCCCAGTCCATCATCACCTTCCCGGCCATCATCGCCAGCCTGTTCCCGGCGGGGCCGGTCGGCAACACCATACAGTCCACCTTTGGCAATCAGCAGGGCTTGCTCTATTGGGGGACATTCTTCCTGATGACGGTTGGCTTTACGTTCTTTTATGCCGAGGTGATGGTCGGCAACCAGAATCTCGCCGAAACATTGCAGCGCAACGGCGGCTTCATTCCCGGCATCCGGCCAGGAAAGCGAACCGAAGATTACATCAAAACCACAACCCGCCGAATTACCTTTGTCGGCGCGTTCTTTCTTGGTGTCATTGCGATTATCCCTGGCATGGTCGACTTTGTGAATCGCATCATTTTCCCGCTGGAAGCCACAACTTCAGGCGCGGTCATCAATGCTGGGCTGGTGATTTCCGGCTCCGGGCTTATCATTGTGGTCGGCGTGGTCATCGACACCATGCGCCAGCTGGAAGCCCAACTGGTGATGCGTAACTACGAAGGTTTCATGCGTTAATGATTCCAATTTGGGAAGCGCGGCGCGCTGCTTGGGGATGGCAGAATGAGTCTTTACATTGTTTTGATGGGGATTCAAGGCGCCGGCAAGGGCCTGCAAGCCAGGTTTATCGAAGAGACGTATGGCATCCCCCAAGTTTCGACCGGCGATCTTTTTCGGGCGATGAAAACCCGCACCGATGAGCTTGCCCGCAAGGTTCAGGACATGATGGCCGCCGGGCAGCTGGTGAACGACGAGACGACCAACGCCATGGTCGCTGACCGACTGGCGCAGGCCGACGCAAAAAAAGGCGCCGTGCTTGATGGGTATCCCCGCAATCAGGCGCAGGCCGAGTTTTTGCAGCGGCATCTGGCGGAAAACGACGCCCGCATTAATGCTGTGCTGCTGCTCGAACTCGATCTCTATATCGCTTTCAAGCGCGCGTTCGGGCGCGTTACCGACGCCGCTGGAAACAGCTACAATTATTATTACAACCGCGCCGGCGTTGATTTCCATTGGCGGCCGGATTCGGATGCGATATTCCCGCCGCGCCTGGAGGCCCGCATCGCCGCCGCGCGGCTCAAGCGGCGCCCCGATGATGCCAGCGCCGACGCAATCATCAAACGGATCGATACCTTTGTGGAAACGACCCAGCCATTGATAAGCTATTTTGAAGCCAAGGGCGCCGTCAGGAAAATCAACGCCAATCAATCCATTGAAGCCGTGCGCGCCGATATTAGGAACGTGCTGAATGCCTTGTAACATCATGCGAGCAGGCCAATGGCGCCGATTCTGAAAACCGCCGATGAGCTTGAGATCATGCGCCAGGCCGGCCGCATTGTCGCCGCCGCGCATGAGGAAATGCGTAAAGCCATTAAGCCGGGGATAACGACCAAAGCGCTGGATGTCATTGCCGAGACAGTCCTGCGCGACCATGGCGCCGAACCCTGCTTTCTTGGCTATGCGCCCGGGAATCACCCCCCGTTCCCAGCGACCATTACCGCATCCATCAATCAGGAGCTTGTCCACGGCATTCCTTCAGCGGCGCGGGTATTGCAGGCCGGCGATGTGATAGGCATTGACCTCGCCTGTTTTTATCAGGGTTATGTCGGCGACGCCGCCTTTACCCATGCGGTTGGCGAGGCCTCAAGGTCAGCGCGGCGGCTGCTGGAAGCGACCAAAGAGGCGCTGGCCGCCGCCATCAAAGCATCGGTCATCGGCGGCAAAATCAGCGACGTCGCCAAAGCGACCGCCAAGCTCGCCGGCAAAAAAGGCTACAGCGTCGCCCGCGGCTATACCGGCCATGGCGTCGGACGAACAATGCACGAAGAGCCGCAGGTTCCCAACTGGTGGCCGGGCAAAAACAGCAAACATCAGTGGATGGATTATGATTTGCAAGTCGGCATGACCTATGCCATTGAGCCGATGCTGATCGCTGGACGGAACGACTTGATCGAATTGGATGATGGCTGGACAGTCGTCGCCAAAGATGGATCGCTGACGGCGCATTTTGAACATACGATTGCCATAACAGAGGACGAGCCGCTGATTCTAACCTTGCCATAGTCGGCATAAGGGAACTGAAAAAATGTCCTTTTACAAAGCCGAGTCTTATGATACAATGCTCTTTCATTGTCAAATAACCCCGCTGGAGTAGGGGGGATTTTGTAAATATCAGCCAGACCGCGCATCGGCGCCAAGAAGGAAAACGCATGAAAGTATCAGCCAGTGTCAAGCGCCGCTGCCCTAATTGCCGCGTAATCAAGCGCAATGGGCGGGTGATGATTATTTGTTCAAATCCAAAGCACAAACAGCGGCAGGGCTAACCCGCCCCCAGATGATAAAGGAGTATGTTTAATGGCTCGTATTGAAGGTGTAGACCTGCCGCGCGACAAACGCGTTGTGATTGGCTTGACCTATATTTTCGGCATTGGCAAATCCACCAGCCAGCGCTTGTTGAATTCAGCTGGCATCAATCACGATACCCGCGTGCGCGACCTAAGCGAAAGCGAAGTTCAGCGCTTGCGGGAATTGATCGGCGGCGTAACAACTGAAGGCGATTTGCGCCGTCAAACACAGCTTAACATTAAACGTCTGATGGAAATCAATTCTTACCGCGGGCTGCGGCACCGCCGCCGTTTGCCGGTCCGCGGCCAGCGAACAAAAACCAATGGCCGCACCCGCCGCGGCAAAAAGCAGACCGTCGCCGGGCGCGGCCGCCGCCGCGGCGCCACCAAGAAATAAAGGCTGATTTTCGTATCAGTCAATCAATCCTGAAAACCATATCCACACCTGGAGCAGCTGAATGGCACGAGCAAGAAGAGGCAGTCGCGGGACTGCCAGACGAGTTTTTAAGAATATCCCCTATGGGCAGGCGCATATTTACGCCACCTTCAACAACACCATCGTTTCCATGACCGACCAATCCGGAAACGTAATCGCCTGGGCCAGCGCCGGCACCTCTGGCTTTAAGGGCAGCCGCAAGAATACGCCCTATGCCGCCCGCATGGCGGCCGAAACCGCCGCCGCGACCTCACAGCAGCACGGCATGAAAGAAGTCGATGTCTTTGTGAAAGGCCCCGGCCCCGGCCGCGAAGCCTCCATCCGTTCGATCCAGCAAAGCGGACTCAAAGTGCGTTCCATCACCGACGTAACGCCAGTGCCACACAATGGCGTCCGCCCCCCCAAGCGCCGCCGCGTGTAGCCGAAAAGGAAAACCTGTCTTATGTATTCATCCAACCTGACATCGGTGAGCCCCGGCTCGCTGAACGCCAACGTGGTCACTGTTAATATGGTGCTGCCGCATCAGGTCGAAAACCAGAATAAAACCAAGGATTATGGCCGGTTTGTCATTAGCCCGCTGGAAAGCGGTTATGGCCTGACACTTGGCAATGCCCTGCGCCGCATCCTGCTGTCATCCTTGCCCGGCGCCGCGGTGACCAGCATTCGCGTATCGGATGTTCATCACGAGTTTTCGGAAATCCCCTACGTCCGCGAGGATATGACCCAGTTCATCCTGCAAATCAAGCAGCTGCGGCTGGTGTTGCACGGCGTCGAAAGCTCCCGCCTGCGCCTTGAGCACCGCGGCGCCGAAGGCACGGTGACCGCCGCCGATATTTGGGTGCCAGCCGAAGTGCAGATCGAAAATCCGAGTCTCTATCTGTTCACAGTTGACGACCCCGAGGCCCATATTGAGATGGAATTCGAAGTCCGTTCCGGCCGCGGCTTCAGCCCGGCGGAAGAGCGCGGCGCTCTGCCGATTGGCGAACTGCCAGTGGATGCCATCTTCAGCCCTATTAAGCGAGTGAACTTTGAAGTTGGCCAAGCGCGCGTCGGGCAGCGAACCAACTATGATCGGCTTGCGCTTGAAATCTGGACCGACGGCACAATCCGCCCCGAGGAGGCGCTGGCGCAGTCGGCGCAGATTATGATGCACCACCTCAAAGTTGTCGCCGGCGTCGACGAGGATTGGTATCAGTCTATCGAAATACCGCCGCAGCCCGAAGAAAAATCGCCCTATCCACCCTTGTACGACAAACCGATTGAAGAGTTGGATTTGAGCGTCCGCGTCTTTAACTCCTTGAAGCGCACTGGCATCACCTCGGTCGGCGATGTTTTGGATATGCTGAACCGCGGCGCCGATGCGATGCTGGCGATCCGCAACTTTGGCGAAAAGTCCCTGGACGAACTCATAGAAAAGCTGCAAGAAAAGAATTACTGGCCCCTCGACGGGGCCGAATAACAGGTAAGCGAGGCGCGACTATGCGACATCGACATCATGGGAAAAAACTCAATCGCAGCAGCAGCCACCGCAAGGCTTTGCGTATGAATCTTGCGACCGAACTGCTAACGCGCGGGCGCATCAAAACAACCTTCCACAAAGCGAAGTTTGTTCAAGGTCATGCCGAACGGCTGATTACGATTGCCAAGCGCGGGCTGGCCAAAGCCGAGGCCAAGGGCGATGCGCTGATTGCCGTTCATGCTCGCCGTCAGGTCGCCCGCCGATTGAATAACAACCGCGTGCTGGTCGGCAAGGTCTTCGACGAATTGGCGCCGCTTTATGCCGAACGTCCCGGCGGCTATACCCGCATCTACAAGCTGGGGCCGCGCAAGGGCGATAATGCCGAAATGGCGCTGATTGAGCTAGTCGATTACAGCGCCGAAGATGATTAGGCGGCCGCCCGCGCGATGACCGGTTATGGCGCCACATTGGCTTATGATGGCTCGGCCTACTGTGGCTTTCAGCGGCAGCCGCAGCCGATCCCAACCATCCAAGCGGCGGTCGAAGCGGCAATCGCCAGCGTCACGCGGCAGTCAGTGACGATTGTCGCCGCCGGCCGCACCGACAGCGGAGTTCACGCCGTCGGTCAGGTCATCGCTTTTGATGTTGATTGGAAGCATTCGGATGATAAGCTGCTGCCGGCCATCAACGCGCAGCTGCCGCTGGATATCGCCGTCCAGCGTTTGTGGCGGCAGGAAGGGTTTCATCCGCGTTATGATGCCTTGTGGCGGCGGTATGTGTATCGCATCGCCGCCCAGCCGACCCGTCATCCGCTCTTGAATCGTCGGGTTTGGCAGCTGGTCGGTCAATCGCTGAATCTTGACCGCATGCAGCAGGCGGCCGAGCGGTTTCTTGGCGAGCATGACTTCGCCGCCTTTGGCGCCGCGCCGCAGGAGGGCAGCGTCAATACAGTCAGGGAGGTCTATATCTCGCAGTGGACGCTGGCGCCCGGTGATTATGGGCCGGTCTATGCCTACCGCGTCGCCGCGACCGCCTTTCTGTATCACATGGTGCGGCGAATGGTGGGTGTCATGGCGCAGGTGGGTCGTGGTAAAATATCGCTGGATGAGTTTATGGATATTTTTTCGAGCCGCGACCTGCGGCGGGCAAAGCTGCTGGCGCCGCCTCATGGACTCGCGCTGGAAGCGGTGGGCTATCCGCCGCATCCAATAAAGAACGGTCTGCTTGGCGAACAGACATCAAACAAGAAAATCGGCGCATCCGCCGGAGGAACAGGATGAGACAAAAAATTCAGAAAACCTATGCGACAAGGCCGAACGACATTGAGCGCAGCTGGTGGGTTGTGGATGCCCAGGGCATGACATTAGGGCGGCTGGCCTCCAAAGTGGCGCCGATTTTGCGCGGCAAGCACAAGCCCTGCTTCACGCCCCATCTCGATACCGGCGATTATGTGATCATCATCAACGCCGCCAAGATTCACGTCACCGGCAAACGCCTCGACCAGAAGCAGTATTACCGCCATTCAGGTTATCCCGGCGGATTGAAAACGATGACCTTGCGCGAATTGATGAGCAGATTCCCTACCCGTCCGCTCAAGTTCGCCATCAAGGGGATGCTGCCCAAGGGGCCGCTGGGGCGCAAAATGCTGACCAAGCTCAAGGTTTATGCCGGCGCCGAACATCCCCATCAAGCGCAGCAGCCCCAAATCCTGGAACTGTAAGCCCGCTCGGCGGGGGCGAATGAAAATCCCGCGTTCACGTCAAACCAAGCAGGAGTGATGGCATGTCAGCACAGTATTATGAAGGAATCGGTCGCCGCAAATCGGCTTCGGCGCGCGTTCGCCTCTTCCCCGGCGGCACCGGCAGAATGGTTGTCAATGGAAAAGACGGCATGGACTATCTGCCGCGCTTTGGTGACATGCAAATCTGCATGGCGCCCCTGACGCATATCGGGCAGGAAAGAAGCTATGACATATCGGTTCATGTTCAGGGCGGCGGCATTACCGGGCAGCGCGATGCGATTTTGCTGGGGATTGCGCGGGCGCTGGAAAAAATTGACCCAGATCTGCGCGGCACGCTCAAGCGCGAAGGATTCCTGTCGCGCGATGCCCGCGTCAAAGAGCGCAAGAAACCCGGCCTCAAACGCGCCCGCAA
Organism: Phototrophicaceae bacterium; assembly: GCA_965243515.1. GTDB lineage: Bacteria > Chloroflexota > Anaerolineae > Aggregatilineales > Phototrophicaceae > UBA6055. The sequence goes on from OZ251572.1 coordinate 1,175,021, forward strand.
AGCGCCGACCTACACCAAACGCTAGCCCGGCATCGCCTCGATTGGGCGGCTGACCCGATGATAACGATTGTTGGCTTGGGACCGGGGGCGGTCGAGCATTTGTCCTTGAAGGCTTGGGATCGGCTGCAAGCCGCTGGAACCCTGTATCTGCGAACCGACCGTCATCCCTGCGTGCCGCAGCTGCCCAAACATATCAACCGCGTCAGCTTTGACGATGTATATGAGACCGTCGACCGCTTTGCCGATGTGTATGCCGTCATTGCCGACCGCATTATGACAGTCGCCCGGCAAGGAAGGGATGTCGTTTATGCCGTTCCTGGCGATCCTCTGGTTGGCGAAGCGACCGTCGCGCGGCTGCTGAAGCAGGCGGCCGATGCCGCGATTGACGTTGAAGTGATTCATGGCATCAGCTTTATCGAGCCGAGCCTGGCGCAAATCGGGTTAGATGCGCTGGATGGGCTGCAAATACTGGATGCCCTGATGGTGGCATCGGCTTGGCACCCGCCCATCAACCCGGCGCTGCCAGCGCTGCTGGCGCAGGTTCACAGCCGCCAGGTCGCATCCGAACTCAAGCTGACGCTGATGAACCAGTACCCGGATGAATTTCCGGTCAAGCTCATCCATGCCGCCGGCAATCGCCAGCCGCAAACAGAAGACCTGCCGCTGTATGAAATCGACCGCAGTTCACAGATTGATGTAATGACATCGCTCTATATGCCAGCCGTCGACCAGTTGTGCAGTTTTGACTCTTTCCAGAATATCATCGCCCGTTTGCGGTCGCCGCAGGGCTGCCCCTGGGACCGGCGGCAAACGCACCAGTCCTTGCGTCCCTATCTGATTGAAGAGGCTTACGAAGTCCTGGAAGCGATTGACAGCGGCGACCCCGATGCTCTGTGTGAGGAACTGGGCGATTTGCTCTTGCAGATCGGGCTGCACGCTCAAATTGCGGTTGATGATGGCGAGTTCTTTATGGCGGATGTCTTGCGCCGTCTGAACGAAAAGATGATTCGGCGGCATCCTCATGTATGGGGGGATGCCGAGGTGAACGGCGATGCCCAAAGGGTAGTCGGTAATTGGGCAGACATCAAAAAAGCGGAGAAAGCCGCCGCCGGCCGCCCACAGGAATCGCTGCTTGATGATGTGCCGACCGGCGCGCCCGCGCTGTTTGTGGCTCACAAGTATTCCCATCAAGCGGCCAAGGTCGGGTTTGACTGGCCCGACGCTGGCGGCGTCGAAGCCAAAGCCAAAGAAGAATGGGACGAAATTTTCGCGGCGGCATCAGACGAGGATAAGGTAAAAGAAATCGGGGATTTGATGTTTGTATTGGTGAATTGGCTGCGCTGGCTCAATGTCGATGATCCAGAAAGCGTCATGCGCGGCATCAATGCCAAGTTTTATCGCCGTTTTCGCTATGTGGAACGTCAGGCGGCGCAAAACAAAAAAGCCGTTTCGGATTATTCGCTGGCGCAGCTTGAAGCCTGGTGGCATCAGGCCAAACGCGAAGGCCTCTAATGACAAACCCCCGCCGCATCTGTTGCAAAGCCCAATCCTTTGGTACGATGCCCTCGTATCCGCTGGACATAACCTGTTAGGAGATGAATGATGAAAGCGGTTATTCTCGCAGCCGGCCAAGGCACGCGGCTGCGCCCAGTAACGTTGACGATGCCCAAGTCGCTGGTGCCAGTGGCGAATCGCTGGCTGATTACCTATGCCTTTGACGTTCTCAAACAAGCGGGGCTGACGGATATTGGCATTGTCGTCAACAGCCTGACTTCGCCAATCGTCAAAGTCCTCACCGACGGCAGGCCGCTGGGCGTGAACATCGAATACATCATTCAGAAAGAGCAGAAAGGCCTGGCGCATGCCATTGGACTGTGCCGCGATTTCGTCGGCGGCGAACCGTTCACCGTCTTTCTCGGCGACAATATCTTCCAGGATAAAATGACCGACCTGCTGACGTCTTTCGTCGACTCCGGCGATGAAGCCGCGATTGTGCTGGGAGAAGTGTCCGACCCGACGCGGTTTGGCATTGCCGAAATTGACAGGGGAAAAATTATCCGCGTGATCGAAAAGCCGCCCGTCCCGCCGTCCAATCTGGCAATCGCCGGCGTCTATCTGTTCCGCCCGTCGGTTTTTGATGCCATTGGCCGCATTCAGCCGTCCGGCCGCAATGAGCTTGAAATCACCGATGCGATTCAAGTGATCATCAATGACGGCCGACCGGTCGCGTCCTATAAGCTGGAAGGCTGGTGGATTGACGCCGGCAAGCCGAATGCCATCATTATGGCCAATCAGCTGGTGCTGGAAGGGCTGCCCTATACCCCTGCGCCTGAAAACAGCGGCCAGATCGAAGGGAAGAGCGAAGTATCGCATCGGGTTCTGATTGGCGGCAGCAGCAAAATTATGAACAGCGTTGTGCGCGGCCCAGTGATTATTGGCGAAAATACGCTCATCCGCAACAGCTATGTCGGCCCCTATACCGCCTTGGGTGATAATGTCGTGATTGAAGGCAGCGAAATTGAAGCCAGCATCGTCATGAAGAATTGCGAGATCCGCAATATCCCAGGGCGGATTGACCGCAGTTTGCTGGCCGACAACGCACGGGTAACGTCAGCGACGCACATGCCGGATGCCCATCGTTTCGTTCTGGCAGAAAACAGTTATGTGCAGTTCTAATCACTTGAGCAGCCGCGGCGCCAGCAGACCCTTCGCCTTGAGATAGCCGTCATCCGGCCCTTCCCAGCCAACCAGCGCGAAATCCACTCGGTTTTGATTGTCAAATGCGACGCCTTCCATCTCCAGCCGGCGGCGCTGTTTTTTGGCTTGGCTGCTGTTGGCCGGAAAGCTGATCTTCCCCTGACTGTTGATGACGCGGTGCCAAGGAATATCCCGCCAGCGCGGCGTTCGGTAAAGTGCCGTGCCGACCCAGCGCGGCCCCAGCCGTCTCATTTTTTCGGCATCGACCGCTGCTGTCGGCGGCATCATCGAGGCAATCTGCCCATAGCTGCTCACCTTGCCGAAGGGAATCTGGTCAACAATATCCCATACCGCCTCGAAGAAAGGCTTGGAATTGGGCGGGTTAAACATGGGATGCTCCAGCAGCGCGTTTATGCGGTATGCCCATCAATGTTCTCCAAAAGTTCGGCTGGTGAAGGCGCATAGTTGCCAAGATGACGCACCACAATGCCGCTGGCGTAGTTTGCCAGCATCACCGCGTCCGTCGTTGGAACCTGCGCCGCCAAGGCCAGGGTGATGAGGGCAATGGCGGTGTCGCCGGCGCCGACTGTGTCAAAGACATCGCTCACCGCGGGGGCCGGGCAGTGATGAGCCGCGCCGTGAGCGGCCAGAGTCGCCCCTTTGTGTCCGCGCGTGATGATCGCCGCGCGCTGGATGTTCAGCCGCCGATGCAGCCGAAGAGCCGCGCGGCTGAAATCCTCGTCCGATTCAAGCGCGCAGCCAAGATAGCCCTGGGCATCGGCCGCATTGCATTTGATGACATCAATCCCCTCGAATTGGTCAAAATGACCCTGCGCGTCGGCGGTGAGCAAGACTTGAAACTGCTGGCGCAGCCCCCGGATTTTTCGCACCAGCGATGGCGTCAGCAGCCCTCCATGATAATGAGACAGCAAGACAGCATCGACGCTGCCGATCCGCGCGGTCACAAAGTCAATGATCTGCGCTTCGGCGGCGGCGTCGATGGCTTGGCGGGCAACCGTGTCGATCCGTGTGACCTGCTGTGGAAAGCGCAGGCCCATTTGCGCCAGTATCCGCGTTTTGACTGTGGTTGGACGGTCATGGCAGGCGATCACCCCGGCTGAATCAATGCCCTGCGACTGCAAAATCCGAACGAGCCGCCGGCCGGTCTCATCGGCGCCAGTGACGCCGACCTGGATGGCCCGACTGCCCAATTTGACGATATTGGCGGACGGATTGGCAGAGCCGCCGGCGATGTATCGCTTGGACTCCAGTTCCAGCACCGGGACCGGCGCTTCTCGGCTCATGCGAACGGCCCGGCCGACAATGTATTCGTCGAGAATGACATCGCCGATCACCAGCGCGGTTTTACCGCCAAGCTGTGCGATATGTGTTTTGAGATGTCCGTGCATAAGCTGCATCCTGGCGCTAGGGACTTAAACCGCCGCTAAAAATCATCAGCCGCGCCCGCGCAACAGTACGGCAATCACAAATCGGGGCAGCCGCAGCATCCGCCGCAGACGCCAAGGCTGGCGAATCAAGCGATACAGCCACTCCAGCCCATTGCCGCGCATCCAGACCGGCGCCCGCGGAACGATGCCGGCGATGAAATCCAGCGAACCGCCAACGCCCATGGCCATCCTGACCTCAAGGCGCGGCAGGTTGCGGGCAATCCACTTGTCCTGCTCCGGCGCGCCATAAGCCACAAAAAGAATATCGGCGGCGCTGCGGTTAATCAAGTCGACAATCGCGTCTTCTTCCGCTTCGGCCGGACTCCCGCCATAACAGCCGGCGACCTGAAGCCGCGGATGGCGCTGACGCAGTCGGTCGGCGGCGCTTTCGGCAATGCCGGCGCCAGCCCCTAAAAAGAATATCCGCCACCCGCGTTCGGCGGCATAACGGGCGATCAGCGGGACGCCGTCGGAGCCGGTCACCCGTTCGGGAATCGAATGGCCAAGATGTCTGCTTGCCCATAGCAAACCGACACCGTCGGGAAGGCAGATGTCGGCTCGATTCAGGATATTGAAGAAGATCGGGTCTTGCCGCGCAATCATAATGAATTCGGGATTAACCGTGCAGACATGATGCGCCCGCCGGCTTTGGCGCGCCCATTGGTCGATTTGCTTCATCCATTGGCTGTAGGTTATCGCATCCACTGGCACGCCAAGGATTTTTGCCCGCGCATCCCGGCCGATGATCGTCGGGATTTCAGCGCGTTTGAGCGGCTGATAATCAAGGATGCGTCTGGCGGCTTGGAGTACCGCTTCATGGCTGACCAGTTTCATGCAGCTGCGCGCTGAACAGCCGGCGCGGGCGCCAATTTGATGCCCGACATAGCTGCATGGGCTGCATTCCGCCCGACTTGTCAAAACAGCCGCGCGCCCGCCGACCGCCCAGGGATGCCAGGCGCGGAAATTGCTGGGGCCAAAGATGCTGATGACTGGCGCGCCGGTGGCCGCCGCTAGGTGCATCACCCCGCTGTCGGCGCCAATAAACAGATCAGCCCGCCCGATGACATCAGCCAGTTGGGGCAGGCTGGTCCTGCCGACCAGGTTCTTCGGCTCGCAGTCCATGATTCGGGCGACTTCATCGCTGTCATCGGCGCGCCGGCCGACCAGGATAATCTCGGCATCGTACTGCTGTTTAAGCTGCGCGGCGACTTGGGCAAAGCGCGTTGGAAGCCAGCGGCGGGCATCGCTGTAACCTCCGCTGCCGGCATGAATGACTACCTTGGGCGCAGTCTCGTCGTTCTGTTTTGGCGTCCCGCTTGCGTCAGGATAGGCCTCGCGGTGGACTTGAGCCGGGCGCGGATGGCTGCTGGCGCCGACCAGCCCCACAAGCTCCAGCCAGTATTGGGCTTCATGTTTGGCGCCGAAGCCCTCGTCGACGGCATAATCGGTCAAAAATCCGACATGATGATTCTTTAATCCGACAATTCGCTCGGCGCGCGAAGCCCGCGCGATCAATCGAAATTTAGCGACCCCGATTTTCAGCGTAAAATGATGAAAGAAAATAACCGTGTCATAATCGCCCGCCCCCAGCGTCAGCAGCCGGCGAACATTTTGCCGACTGAACAGCGCGCGGCTTGCGCTGCGGTCACCCTTGTCAAAGGGGATGATGCGGCTGACCAAAGCCGGCGGCACAATAGGCAGGGCATGACGGGAGGCGAGCAGGTCAATCTGCGCTTGCGGCTTGGCTTGACGCAGGGCAGAAATCGCCGGCGTCGCCAAGACCAAATCGCCAATATCAGCCAGCTGCACCAGCAGAAAACGCTCGCCTGTCATCTGATCCTCTCATGTTGTGCGATTGCATCCGTATTGTAACAAATCATTCCCGAATCGCTCATTCGACCTCGCTAAACACCCGCATCACTTTCTGCGCCGCGCGTTCCCATGTAAATCGTTTGGCGCGTTCATAGCCTTTGCGCGCCATTTCCCGGCGCAGATGTTGATCTTCGCTCAAGCGGCTCATCGCCGCCGCGATGTCAGCCGTGTCGGTCGGGTCAGTCAGCAGGCCGGCATCGCCAGTCAATTCGGGCAGGCTGGATGTACGGCTGGCGATCACCGGCGCGCCGCAACGCATGGCTTCAATCACCGGAAAGCCGAAACCCTCGTGCAAACTGGGAAAGACCAGCGCCAGCGCCCCGCCTAACAGGCCGCCTTTGTCGGCTTCGTCAATATATCCGATCATCCTGACATTCCTGACGCCCCGCACCCATCGCTCATCAAACAGCCAGCCTTTGCCGCCCGCCAGGACCAAGGCAGTTTCGCTGTCCTCATGCCGCTGCTGCCATTGTGCAAAGGCTTGGACAAGGCCTTGAATGTTCTTTCTCGGCTGAAGCGTGCCGATGAACAGAAAATAGCGCGGCGGCAGATCGTATTTTGAACGAACCGCCGCGCGGCTCTGCAAGGATTCCTGCAAAGGCGCGGCATCGACGCCGGGATAGACGACGCGGATTTTATGCGGCGGCGTTTGATAAAAGCGGGCGAGGTCATCGGCCGTCGCCTGGCTGTCCGCCAAAACAATCGCCGCCCGCGCCTGACTCCAACGCGTGCTGGCATCCAGATACGCGCGCTGGCGATAGGGATGGGCGGCCGGAAAATGCCGATAGCCCAGATCATGCACAGTGACGATGCCCTTGCCCGGGAACAGAAAGGGCAGGCTGTGCGCCGGCGCAAAAGTGACATCGGGCCGCGTTTTCCATAGCTCGCCGGCAAAGCGAATATGCGTCCAGGCGCGGCGAAACGGAACCAAGATTTGCCGCGTATGTGCATCGGACGGGAAAAGCCCAGGGGGCGGCGCATCCCGAAAATACAGCGTGAATGAATGCGGCCGGCGGCGCTGATGATTAGCCTTGATAAGCGCCTGAATCAAACGGCGGGCATAACGCTCGGTGCCGGTCAATCGGCTGACGGTGGCGCGGCTGGCGTCAACAGCGATGCGAAGTGGCATATCCGCGCCAGCTTACAGGCTGATGATTTGCGCCTGGCTTTCGATGCCGCGCAGGGCATGGCGCGTATCGACAATCACCGAACTGCTGTCGGCGATCTCCTGCCAGTCAAAAGTCGAGTGGTCAGTGACCACAACAACGCAATCCGCCTTTTGGAGCAGCGTCTTGCAGCAGGCCTGTGATTGCAGTCGAATATCGCCGGTTAGGTGGATTTCCGGCACATAAGGGTCATGGTAGCTGACGTCAGCGCCTTTCTGCCGCAGCAGACTCATGATGTCGAGCGCCGGACTTTCGCGCACATCATCTACATCGCGTTTATAGGCGGCCCCCAGAACGACAATGTTCGAGCCGCGCACCGACCGCGACTGATTGTTGAGCGCTTCGGTGATTTTGTCGATGACATAATACGGCATGGACGTATTGATTTCGCTGGCGAGTTCAATGAAACGGGCGTTATAGTTCAGGGTCTTGAGCTTCCAGCTTAGATAGTGCGGGTCTACTGGAATGCAGTGGCCGCCAAGCCCTGGGCCGGGATAAAAGGGCATATAGCCAAAGGGCTTGGTCGCGGCCGCCTGAATCACCTCGCGGATGTCGATGTCCAGCCGATTGCAAATCAGCGCCATTTCATTGACCAGCCCGATATTGACTGCCCGAAAGGTATTCTCCAGCAGCTTGATCATCTCGGCTGCCATAGGCGAGGACACGACGATAATCTCATCAACGGCCGTCTGGTACAGCGTGGCGGCGGCTTCGGCGCAGGCTTCGGTGATGCCGCCGACGATCTTGGGAGTGTTGCGGACGGAAAAATGCGGATTGCCGGGGTCGATCCGTTCCGGCGAATAAGCGATGAAAATGTCCTCGCCGGCCACAAAATGATTCTTGGTTATCGCCGGCAGGATGATCTCTTCCGTTGTGCCAGGATAAGTCGTGCTTTCCAGGACAATCAGCATGCCTCGTTTGCAAATCGCGGCGATGGATTGGGCGGCTTGAATGATAAAGGACATATCCGGGTCGCGCGTTTTCCGCAGCGGCGTCGGCACGCAAATGCTGATGGCGTCCACATTGCCCAGGTCTTCATAAGCGGCGGTTGCGCGCAGCTTGCCCGATTGGACAAGCGTCTGAACGCGGTCGTCGGGAATATCGGGAATATAGCTGCGCCCCGCATTGATTTGCCGCGCCTTTTCCGCTTCGATGTCCAAGCCCAGTACGCAAAAGCCAGCTTCGGCGAACTCGACCGCCAAGGGCAGACCGACATATCCCAAACCAACGATTCCAATCGCGGCGCTTCGCTGTGTGAACTTGTCAAGCAAGTCTTGCTTGAAGGTCATTTCTATCCCTGCGACTGTTCCATTCGGGGGGAATTATAGTATGCCTGCGCCCGCCGCGATAGACCGAAATCATTTGATGCCGCTCTGGGCGAAGCTCTCGATGAACTGCCGCTGGAACAGCATAAAGAGGATGACCAGAGGAGCGATGACCATCAGCGTGCCGGCCATCAGCTGCCCATAGAATGCGCCTTGGTCGGTGGTTTGGATCAGCTTGTTGAGGCCGACGGTAAGCGGACGAATGCCCTCCGAACGGGTGATGATAAAGGGCCACAGGAACTCGTTCCAATGCGAACTGACCGACACCAGCGCAAAGGCGAGATAGGCTGGTATGGCGTTGGACACATAGACATGGCGGATCACTTGAAGCAGGCTGGCGCCATCGATGCGGGCGGCTTCTTCAAGCTCTATCGGGATTTCGCGAAAGGTCTGCCGCAGCAGCAGGACGCCAAAAGCCGAACCCCAATAAGGGATCATCAGCGCGATGCGGGTATCGAATAAACCTAAGTTATGAATGGTGCGGAAGTTCTGCACCAGCAGCACGCCAGTGGGAATCATCAGCTGCAAAAGGATGACCATCAGCAAAACGCCGCGCCCGAAAAACTTCATCCGCGCAAAAGCATAGGCGGCGCTTGTGACAGTAAGCAGCTGCACCGCCAGCGTTCCAGCGACAAAGATAATGCTGTTGATGTAATGCAGTCCCCACGGCGCGATGCGGAATGCCCGCCGATAGTTGTCCAGCGTCACTTCGCTGCCAAAGAAGATGCTGCCTTGAGTAACTGGCTCGACTTCTGGGCGGAAGCTGACCAGAATGGTGAAGACAAGCGGAATCAGAAAGACGGCCGCCATGGCAATCGTCAGCGCATCAGCCAATTTTCGCATGGGCTTCATTGCTCCCGCCGCTCAAACAGCAGGAAATTCGCCAGCGTAAAGACCAGAACCAGGCTGACGAGTATCATGGTCATGGCGTTCACATAGCCCCAGCTGCGCCGTTCGGAGATGTTTTGGAAGATCAGATACAAGAGCAGGTTGGCGCTGTCCGCCGGGCCGCCGGCGCCAAGCGCTTGCAGCTGCTCGACAGTTTGGAAGGCAAAGATGAATGAGATGACGACGACGAACAGGGTTGTACGGCGCAGCAAGGGCAGGGTAAGCGCGAAAAACTGCTGAAAATCGCCGGCGCCGTCCAGCGCGGCCGCTTCATAAATCTCGCGGGGGATATTCTGTAGACCGGCGAGGAAGAAGATCATAAAATACCCCGCCTGCTTCCAGATGTTGACCGCGATGACCGAGCCCAGCGCCAGATTGCGGTCGCCAAGCCAGTTCAGCCCCGGATGACCGAATGACCTCAAAACAGCGTTGGCAAGCCCGATGCTGTCCGAGTAGATAAAAGCCCAAATGCTGGCGGCGCCGATGAGCGGCAGCAGCGACGGATAAAACACGGCAAAGCGCCAGATGCCCAGCAAAGGCTGACGCCGATTGAGCAGCAGCGCCATCAGCAAGCCGAGCGGCACTCCGATACTCACCGTCGCCATAGCAAAAATAATTGTGTTGCGAAAGGTATCTAAAAAGCGCGACCCCATGTAATGACTGCCGTCAAACAGGTCTCGATAGTTTTGCAGGCCGACGAAATCGGGCGGTTTGCCGGCCGCGTTCAAGCCGCGCGCCGGGCGGTAAAAGCTGTCGTTGACGGTCTGGATGGCGGGCAGAACATTGAACAGCAGGACAAGCGCCAGCGTCGGCCCAACCAGCAGGTAGGGCATGATAAAAGAAAGCAGAGGACTTCGCGCCGCCAGCGAACGCATAATGATGGATTTGGAAGGAACGGGCGCGCCGCCAAACGCGCCCGATTTTCCTTTAGCGGTATTCGGCCAAGATGCCGTCTATCTGCGCCTGCGCCGCGTCCAATGCCGCCTGGGCATCTTCGGCTTCGCCGGTCAGAATGCTTTCGAGCGCGCTGTTGATAATGCCCTGAATGGTGATGGTCGCGTAACTCGAAAATTCTTTCTGCACATAGACCAGCTGGTCGCGGGCCACCAAATACTGCGGGGACGCCGCCGCCAGCGATGCCAAAGGCTCCGTCTCCCAAGCCGATGCGGTCGATGCGATATAACCAGTGGTCGCCCCCCAATCGGACTGAATCTCCGCTGACGACAGGAACATGACCCACTGCCAGGCAGCGTCAAGCTCGGCTTGAGATTTGCTGCCGTCATCAAAGATATACAGATTTCCGCCGCCGGTCGGAGCGCCGTAGCCAGCGCCGTCCTCGCCCGCCGGGCCGCTTGGCAGATACCAGACGCCGACTTCAAAATCGGCATCGTTGAGGATGCGGGTCAGGTTGCCGGTGGTGTGATAGATCATCGCCGCCTGCCCGGCCAAGAATGCCGTCGGCGTATCGCCCCAAGCCGCGCCGCCGGCCGGCCCTACAGCCAAGTCAGTGCCGAGCGAACGGACAAATTCAACCGCCGCCACAGCTTCGGGCGTATTGAAAAAGACCTGGGTCGGATCATCGCTGACGATGTTGCGCCCATAGGCAATGGCAAAACTCTGATACATCCAAATCGGGAAGCCGCCAGCCACCGGCACCAGCAGCCCATCGCGCTCATCGGTGTCGAGCGCCTGGGCAATCTCGACCAGTTCGGCATTGTTGGTCGGCGGCGAATCATAACCGGCCTCGGCCAGCAAATCAGCATTGTAATACAGAATCGGCGTGCTGCGCTGGAATGGAATCGTCCAGACATTGCCGTCCGCATCCATGCTGTTGAGCATGAGCGCCGGGAAGAAATCCTCAACATAAGCCGCGCCGCCGTCCATATCGTCGATAAAACCCTGCGCCGGAATAATCATGCCCTCTTCAGCGAAACTGTAGAGGTCAATCGACAGCATCACAGCCACATCCGGGCCGGCGCCGCCGCCCTGGAGTTCAGTTAAGATCGTATTGCGCGTGTCAGTGTAGCTGCCGGTGAATACTGGATTGACGGTGATGTCGGGGTTTTCGGCATGAAACAGTTCAGCGTAACGCTGGAAGATGCCCTCGGCGTCGTTGGCGGTCGCCGATGGGAAATAAAAGTCGATGACGATTTCTTCCTGCGCCTGCATCGCGCCCGCCGCCAGAACAAACAGCAGCGCAAACAGAATGATGCGTCTTGTGCTTTGCATAGCGAATTCTCCTAAATAATATGAACGATAGGGCCTACTCCATAACCGCCATTCAAACGCCGATGTCCCGCTGCTCATAGCGATAGAGCGAGAAAAACAGCAAGACCAGCGACAAACCCGCCAAGCCGATGATATGCGCCCAGACAAAACCGTCGGTCATAATGATGGCGGCGTTGTAATACGTAAAAAATGATATGCGGCTGATGGGTTCAGCGATGGTGTCCTCGGCCATGGCGCCGATGGTTTGCAGCATAAAGCTGGCAATGACGAAAGCGGTCACAATGCCCAGCGCCATCTGCCGCCGGCGCGCAACCGCCGCGATGCACATGGTCACGGCCATGACAAAGATCATCACCGGCACCAGATAGAAGATCACCTCGGTGAGTTTGTTCATATCCAGTTCGACGCCGCTGATGGCCGTGCCGAAGTGCATGCCCAAATAAATCATAGCCACCACGCCGACAATGCTGACGGCATAAGCCGCGAATTTCTCGACCACCAGCTGCATCCTCTGCACAGGCAGGCTAAGCAGCACATCCATAATGCCGCTCTCCTCGTCGTCAGCCGTGATCCGCATCCCCATAACCACCGGATAAACAGCGAAAATCAAAGCCGATTTCCCAAAAAATCCCACCGCGACAAAACCCTCATTAGTGGCGAAAACCTCCAAATCCGAGCCGACGCCGATGACCGCCAAAACAAAAGGCGGAAAACTCTCCAGCAGTTCTTTCATGTCCTGCATATCAAACAGCGGCACCATCAAAACCACCAGCAAACCCAAACTGGCCAAGCCCAAGCCCCAGTAAAGCATCTGCTTCCAGGTTTGTCTGTACGTTTCCACAAAGACTGAACCAATCATAACAAGCTCCTACAAACCGATATCACGGCGATTAAACATCATGACTGACAAGCCAAAACAAATAGCGGTGACCCCAAGCAGCCCAAGAGGAGTCAGCGGATTAAAAGCGTCGAGGATGATGGCTTCGCCGTTCACATGATGGAAAAACGACAGGTTTTGCAGCAGCGCCGCCAGCGTTCCGCTGACAGCCTGCCCAAGAATGTTGAGAACATAACTCCCGATGACAAAAACGGCCGCCAGGCCGACAGCGGCCGCCCGTCGGCGCATGAAGGCCGCCAGCAGGCTGGTTACGGCCGTAATCAGCAGGAGGGCGGGATAAAGATTGAGAATGCTGGCGACGACCTTGGCGATGTCGGCTTCCATGTTCAGCATGACAATCGCTATGACCGGAAAGAATATGCAGCACAGGATGATCGCCAGCGAAATCAGCCCCCAAGCGATTGACCTTTCGATAATGAACTGCGTTCTGGACAGCGGCAGCGAAAGCGTCATGTCCAAAATGCCGGCCTGCTCTTCATTGGCGGCGATGCGCAGCCCGGCCATCACGGCGTAAATTGACAGAATCAAAGCGGCTTCGGCCGCAAAGATGGTGACAATCCAGCCCTCGGCGCTTGTCAGCAGACGGGCATCGCCCATGCCAAAGGCCGTCATAATAGCCGGCGGTATAGTCCCAAGCAGGTTGGCGTAACCTTCAAGAATTTCCGAACTGGATGCGATGACCGTGATGTAAAGCCCAAGGATGCCCATCCCCAAGCCCCAGTACAAAGCCTGCTTCCACGAAGCGCGCAGAGTGTTTTGAATAATGGCGCCAGTCATCAGGCCTCCTCCTTGCCGTCGCTGTAAAATGCCAGGAATATCTCTTCCAGCGAGGGTTCTTCCACCCGCATATTTTCAACATAGCCGCCGCCAATCCGCCGAAGCAGCGGGTCAAAGTCGCCAGCCAGCCGCAGACGAATCGAAGCGCCGTTCATGCTTACGTCGCTGACCGCGCCCATGTTTGCCAGTTCATCAGGCAGGCCGTTTGGGATGGCATCGCGGAACTTGACCTCGACCCAGTGAAACTCGACATGAGTCAGCCGCTCGACCGATTCAACCGCTTTCAGTTCGCCATCGCGCAAGATGCCGACGCGGTCGCAAATCGTCTGAACTTCGCTCAAGACATGGGAAGACAAAAAGACGGTTTTGCCCTTGTCCCGATATTCGCTCATCATCTCGTGGAAGGTTTGCTGCACCAGCGGATCCAGCCCGCCGGTCGGCTCATCCAAAATCAGCAGATCCGGCGAGTGCATCATCGCCAGCGCCAGCCCCAGCTTCCGCTTGTTCCCCGATGAATAATCGCGGACTCTTTTGCTGACATCAAGTTTTAGCCGTTCAGCCAGTTCATCGGCGTGTTTTGTGATGCGCTTGGCATCGCCACGCACGCTTGCCAGATAGTTGATGATCTGCTTGCCGGTGCGCCCCTTCCACAAGCCAAGCTCACCCGGCAAAAAGCCAATCCGCCGATGAATATCAACGCTGCTTTGACGCACATCCATACCAAAGATAGTCGCCGAGCCGCTTGTTGGGCGAATAAAATCAAGCAGCAGCCGAATCGTAGTTGTCTTGCCGGCGCCATTCGGCCCCAAATAACCAAAAATTTCGCCCTGATTGACAGCCAAATCCAAGTTTGTCAGCGCCTTGGTCTGATTCTTGCCCGCGCCATAGATTTTGGAAAGGCGATTGATCTGAATTAAGGACATAGTTCCCCTCTGCTATTGTTGGTAAGCGATGTTGATTTTGGCAGTTTCCCCAATCATCAACCTAATTTAATTATAGCTTGCGCGGCATCTTGATGTCAACCAGATTCGCCTCGCGATGACGCTTCCCAAACCTGCTAATCCGCGCCGATCCCCTAAAATTCATGGACACACGCGGACAAAACGCGCGTCAATACGGACAAAACGCGCGCCAAGACGGACAAAACGCGCGCCAAGACGGACAAAACGCGCGCCAAGACGGGCAAAACACGCGCCAAGACGGGCAAAACGCGCGCTAATACGGACAAAACGCGCGCCAAGACGGACAAAACGCGCGCCAAGACGGACAAAACGTACACCAATACGGGCAAAACACGCGCCAATACGGGCAATCCCTCCACCGCCGACCCCGACCAGCGCAAACGAAACCCCAAGCCGAAAAACGGCTGAACCGCAAGGCCCGCTTGACTTTGAGACCAATAGAACCCGCGCTTGCCGCCCGCGCCGAAACGATTTTCAGGCGTAAATCCCGCCGCCCGCTCGCCGCGGCTGCAAATATCGCGCCGCGCATGCGGCGGCCAGCGAAAAGAATAATCGGCGAAAGCAGGGCGCATGGGTTCCATAGCCACACCCTATCACACAAGCGGCCCGAAAAGGCGACTCAATGGCCGCGCGTTGCTTCCATTTTGGGAAATGGGGAAATACCCGCGAAATTAGGCGCTCCCCGCCGTGATTAAGGCTTGCCGATGAACTCGGCGCCGCCCAAATAAGGCCGCAAAACCTTCGGAATCAAAACGCTGCCATCCGCCTGCTGTCCGTTTTCCATAATCGCGATCATCACCCGCGGGGCCGCCAGTCCGCTGCCGTTGAGCGTATGAACAAAACGAGTCCTGCGGCTGCCAGCGGGATAATAGCGAACCATAGCCCGCCGCGCCTGAAAATCTTCCGTGTTGCTGCACGAACTAACCTCCAGCCATTCCCGACAGCCCGGCGACCAGACCTCAATGTCATATTTCTTCGCCGCGCTAAAGCCCAAATCGCCGCTCGCGATCTCCAGCCGCCGATAAGGCATCTCCAGCTTGGCGCAAATCCGCTCGGCATGCCGCGTCAGCTTTTCAAGCGCGTCATAGCTGGTCTCTGGGGTGGTGAACTTGTACATTTCGACCTTTTCAAACTGATGCACCCGTTTAATGCCGCGCACATCCCGCCCGGCGCTGGCTTTTTCACTGCGGAAGCAAGGCGTGTGAGCGACATAATGCAGCGGCAAATCCGCCTCCTCAAGAATCTCGCCGCGGTGCATATTCGTAATCGCCACCTCGGCCGTCGGCAGCAGGAACTTGTCCCCATCATCCAGACCATAAACAGTGTCCCTGAACTTGGGAAACTGCGCCGAGCCATAGAGCATCTCCCCATAAGCCATATAAGGCACATACAATTCGGCAAATCCCTCGGCCTGCGCCGTATCCAGGAAGAAGCTGATGAGCGCCCGATGCAGCCGCGCCCCCCAGCCTTTTAGAATATAGTGACGGCTGCCCGCCAGCTTGACCCCCCGCGCAAAGTCGATGATGCCCAGTTCAGGCCCGATGTCCCAATGCGGCCGCGGCTCAAATTCAAATTCGCGGAATTCCCCCCGCGGCCGATGCGGAACATTATCCTTCTCATCAGCGAACACTGGCACGCTCTCATGCGGCAGATTGGGAATCCAGAGCATATTCTCCTCCAGTTCAGCCTCAATCGCCTTAATCTCCGCAAAGCAGCTGTCAATTCGACCGCCCAAATCTTTCAATTCCCCAATCAAACCGTCAAAGGCCGCCTGAAGATCATCATCATCCGAGCGCGCGATCTCTTTTGAGCCGTCCATCCACGCGCCAGCCGCCTCATAATCCGCTTGTTTCAAGGCCCTAGCGGCCGCCGCGGCGCGTACAGCCTTTTCCGATGCGGTCATTTTTTTATTGCCGCGCAGCTTGCCCATCGCCCGATTTAATCGGTTCCGCGCCGCCTGCGCCGTTTCGGTCTCCGTTCGTATCTGCCGCCGCTTGGCATCCAATGCCAGGATGTTGTCGATGCGCGCGAGCGCAGTTTCATCATAAAGTTTCGCGATCTGCTCTTTGACCCAATTCGGCTTCTCGCGGATAAGCGCAATATCAAGCATGGTTCATCCTTCTCCCGTTTCGCCAGGAACGTCATCGACCAACGGCGCGCGCAGATCTTTGACCAGCCGCCGACCAGCCAAAATAAGACCGACGATGATGTTGCCGATAATCAGAATGTCAAAGTCTTCAGGCCTCATAAATCAAACCCCGCCTAAGCCAGCGATTGCCAAAAATCGGCCAGCGGCAGTTCATTCAGTTCCTCATCGACGCCGTAAAAACCCTCGTCCGTCATCACATACAGCGCCCCATCGAACATTTTGCGGAGCCGCTGTAATTGAGCCAGCGAACCCGCCAGCGCATTCGCCAGCCGAAACTCGATCCCAGCCCCGACCGCCGGCAGATAAAGCCCAATCCGATGTTTCTTGCCCGCCAGCCGATAATCAAGCTGATATTCATACCCCCTGACAGCAGCCTCCAGCATCAGCTGACTCCGCAAATCCGCTTCAGACAACGGCTTGGCCCGCAGATGCGGATACAGCAGCACATCGCGGATACTGTTCTGATCCGTCAGCAGCATGACCAAACGATCAACACCACTGCCAAATCCGCCGTTGGGCGGCATCCCATAGCGCATCGCCTCCAGATAATCCTCATCCAGCGGCGTCGTCTCATCCGCCTCATCAGCGTACAGCCGTTTCATCTCGACAAAACGCTGCTGCTGGTCGCGCGGGTCATTCAATTCGGTAAAAGCGTTGCCCATTTCCATGCCGCCGATAAAAAACTCAAATCGTTCCGTATGCGTGGCGATATACAGCCTTTCCTTTTCATCATCCACAGCCGAATCGCGCTGAATCCGCTTGGCGAAAGGCGACATATCGCGCGGATAATCCTTGACAATCGTCGGCTGAATCAGCGTCGGCTCAACATAATCCCCCAGTAAATGCTCAACAATAATGCGCCCCCAAGTGTCATCAGGATGCAGACCCTCGGCCAGCCCCCGCGCCTCCAAATAAGCGTAAAGCGATCCAGCCGTCGGATAATCCATATAATCAAAATCAAGCCGTTCCCGCACCGCCTCGCGGATGCTGACGCGCGGCCACGGCGGCGCCAAATGCAGTTCCCGACCCTGATAAACAATATCCGTCGAACCCGTGACCTCCTCGGCCGCATAGGCGAACATCCGCTCCGTAATGTCCATCACGCCCTCATAATCAATATAGGCTTTGTAAAATTCAAGCATCGTGAACTCGGTATTGTGCTTGTAACTGACCCCTTCATTGCGAAAATCGCGCCCAATCTCATAAACAGCGTCCAAGCCGCCCACCAGCAGACGCTTCAAATAAAGCTCAAAACTGATCCGCAGATACAAATCCTGATGCAGCTGATTGTGATGAGTGATGAAAGGCCGCGCCGCCGCGCCGCCATATAGCGGCTGCAAAATCGGCGTCTCGACTTCCAGCATGCCTTCATTGTCCAGGAAATCGCGCAGAGCTTTAATCGTTTTGGCGCGCTTGACAAACACATCGCGAACCGATTGATTGACCGCCAAATCAGCGTAACGCCGCCGATAACGCGTCTCGGTGTCCTTGAATTCGCCATATTCAACCCGCGAACCATCAGCCAATCGCTGCTGCTTGACGACCGGCAAAGGGCTAAGAGATTTGCCAATCAGCCGCAGGTCTTCCACATCGACGCTTATCTCGCCGGTGCGCGTCCGCATCATGGCGCCGCTGGCCTGCGCGAAATCATCTACGTCAATCAGCTTGCGCTTCACCAACTCATATTTTTCGCCCCCCAATACGTTCACCCGCAAAAACAGCTGCACGCGGCCAGTTTCATCCTCAATATGAAGAAAAGCGACCTTGCCCTTGCTGTTCAGCCGTCGGATACGGCCGGTCACAGTGACCCGCACAGCCTGTTCATCGCCGGCCTGCTGATAGGCCTGGACAGCCGCGGCAATCGTATGAGTCCGCGCCGCCCGCGGTGGATAAAGCGCAATCCCCTTTTCTTCCAGACGCGCCGCTTTTTCCAGCCGTTCAAGCTCAAGTTTATTCGGCTGCCACATAACCCGACCAGTCTCCAAAATCAAAAGACAAAGTTCAGGCAGTCTATCCTGTTTGACTGAAATAGAAAAGACGCGACCTTATCTTCAGCTAGACGCCGCCAGACCAAGCCGCTCATACTGCTCGGCCGGCGCGTCATTGGCGCGCATCAATTCGACCATCCGCTCAATCATCATCTGTTCGACCGCCGCATCCTGCAAAGGCCGTTCCTGCCCCGGATCGCTTGCCAAGTCATACAGCCGCGTCTCAAATTCTGGAAACTGCCACGGATGAGCGTCCTTCTCGATTTTCATAGTCGGACAGCCCTTGGTGAAGGCGAAAGGCGCTTGCAGTTCAATCGACCTTAACTCCTCGACCGTAAAGAGATAGCGCATGTGAGAAGCCATCAGCGTATAATTATAAAGCGGCGCATTGTCACCAGCGGCCGCCCGCATATACACATAACGACCATCCGTCACATTGACATGCCCGCCATGCACCCCATACAAAGCCGCTTCCCGCGCCGCCGTGTCATCAGCAATCGTCTGCCGCAAAGGCCGCCCCTGCATATCCGCCGGGCGATCAATGCCAAAATAATCCAGCACAGTCGCCGGCAAATCAATCGTCTGTACCAAACTGCGCCGCCGCTCATTCGCCTGACCACTGCGCGGATCCCAAATAAACAGCGGAATGTTCGCCAGTTCATTGTACCAAGGCATCCGCATCTTAGCCCACCAGTCATGCTCGCCCAACAAAAAGCCATGATCAGTATTGACAATAAGCAGGGTATCTTCCCACAGACCGCATTCGTCCATCACATCCAGCACCTTGCCCAGATAATGATCGCACATCGTCATCAGCGCCGCATACTCACAGCGCAAATGCTCGATCTCCGCCGGCGTCTCATCCACCCGCGCATAGGGCGGCCAGTCAAAAAGCGGCCCCTCATACTCATGCGGATACCGCTCCTTCCACTGCGGCTGCGTGAAAAACGGCTCATGCGGATCAAAGGTCTCAATCTGCAAATACCAGTTGTCAGCCGCCTGATTCGTCCGAATGAAATCCAGCCCCAAAGCGAAAGTCCGCGCCTGTGGCATCGCCGCCTCTTCCGTCATATAAGCGCGGTTGATTTGATCCTGCTGAAAGGCCGGCGATTGAGTCAGCTGCGCCGCCGCGGTCGCTGGCGCATCGACAACGCCCTTCCAGCGGTCGCCTTCCTGCCCGCGCACAAATTCGTGAGCGCTGTAGCGGTTGTGATAAGTGGCGCCGCCGTCTTCCCAATAATGATGATGATCCGTCACCAGATGCGAATGAATGCCATGACCATCCAAGATCTGTGGCATCGAATCATCAAAGGGCTCCAGCGGCCCCCAACTCCGATGCAAAAAATTATAACGTCCCGTATGAAGCTCGCGCCGCGCCGGCATACACGGCATGCTGCCGATGTAAGCGTTCTCAAAAGTCACAGACCGCCGCGCCAAGCGGTCAAAATTGGGCGTATGCACCCAGTCGCCGCCATAAGGCCGCATCATGCGCCGATTCAGCGAATCAAACATAACCATAATCGCTTTCATATCCGGTCTCCTTTAATAAACGCGGCTGTGATTCATCCGCCAAAATCTCTATCGCATTCTCGCCAAGCCTAGCGCCTTGACCGCCAGACGTCAAATGCCAATCAAAATTTGCGCCCATCCCCAACTTATGTTACACTGCGACAGCTGTTTATCTATTTGACCTATTCAATCTAATCAATAAAGGAGACATCCTAATGAAAAAGCTGTTTTTGATTGTCGCGCTGCTGGCGCTGATCATCCCGATTGCGGCGCAGGACGACATGGCAAGCTGCAATATCGACCCGCCCGAATCAAGCGCATCAGTCAACATGATCGGCTGGACTTATCCCATCATCGACCTCTACGCCAGCGAACTCGAAGCCTGCAACAGCGTCGATAACATCGAAGTCAACACCCAGCTGCTGGACTCTGGCTCGGCCCACGACCAGCTTCGTTTGGCCTTGGGCGCCGGCGGCGCATCTCCCTACGACATCATCATGGTGACCGAAGGCGACATCCGCTCCTACGTAGCCGAAGGCTGGATGATGCCGCTCAACGACCTTATCGACAAATACGAAGAGGCCTACGACATCTCCGACATTTCAGGTTTGGCCGACATGACCGTCGATGGCGACATCTATGGCCTGCCGATGGAGCAGAACACCCGCCACCTCTTCTATCGCCCCGACCTGCTCGAAAAATATATGCTCGACGTCCCGCAAACCTGGGACGACGTAATCGCCGCCTGCGGCGCGCTGGCCGAAGAGGACAGCATCGTCATCCCCTTCACCACGCAGCTTCACGCTGGCTGGGCCTGGCGCATCGAGTTCAGCGATATGGTCTTCGCCTTTGGCGGCCAGCTGCTCAATGACGACAACACGCCCGCCTTCCACGATGAAGCCGGCGTCCAAGCCTTGAACAAGCTGCTCGAGATCGTTGACGCCTGCATGGGCCCCGAAGGCCTGACCTACAGCATCGACGACAGCCAAATCGGCATCGCCACCGGTGAACTCGCCATGGCCTTCACCTGGGCCAGCCGCGCCGCCGCTATGGACGATCCCGAATTCTCCGATTACGTCGGCCAGATCGAATTCGCGCCCGCGCCGCGCGCCACCGCCGACGGCCTCTATGGCGCCACTGGCGGCACCGGCGCCGGCCTCGGCATCCCCGCCAATATCGACGACGACCCCGAACTGGTTTTCCAAGTCATCCTTGAAGCCATGGACGTCGAATCGCAGATCCGCGCCTCATCCGTAGGCGTCATCACCCGCAACGCCGTCGCCGCCCAAGCTGACGCCCGTTACCTGCCAGCCGTGTTCGATACCATCAACGGCGGCGTCGAAGGACAAAACGTCCCCGCTATCGGCGCCGTATTGAATCCAGTGCTGGACAACTGGCTGCCGCAGGTAATGACCGGCGATATGTCAGTCGAAGAAGTCCTGAACGCCGCCGCCGACGCCTATACGGCCGAAGCGACCACGCAGGGCTTTATTGAAGGCTAGGCCAACCTAGTCTGCCGTTTCTAAGAGGGCCAGCCGTCGGGCTGGCCCCTTTTATCATAGGGGGCATGGATGAAAAGGCCAACCTTTGCGCTCTTTGTCGGGCCAAGCGTCTTCGTGATGACCGCCCTGATGACCCTGCCGCTGCTGGCTTCCATTGCCCTCGGCCAGCACTATATCACCTTCCGCAACCTGGATGAGCCAAAGTGGGTCTACCTGGACAACTATGAAGAAGTCCTGGAAGATCCCGAATTTTGGGACTCCCTAGAGTTCACGCTCATCTTCATCGCCGTCACCGTGCCGGCCCGTATGCTCCTAGGCCTAATCTTTGCTCTGCTGCTTGACCAGATTATCCGCCTGCGCGGCCTCTTCATCGCCGCCTCCCTGGTGCCATTTGTGCTGACCCCCGTCGTCGGCACCCTCATCTTCCGCGATATGTTCGACCGCGGCGGCCCCTATTGGTACTGGATGCAGCAGATATTCGACTACCGCCTGTTTATGAACAGAACCACCGTGCCGCTGCTCATCATCTTCCATAGCGTCTGGACAGCGACGCCCTTCGCCATGATCGTCCTCTTCGCCGGCCTGCAAACACTGCCCCAAGAAACATTGGAAGCCGCGCGGGTCGATGGCGCCAGCTGGCTCCGTCAGCTTTGGCACGTCGCCATCCCCCATCTGCGCTCGCTCTTCGTCTTTATCGCCTTAATATCGATTATGGATTCCTACCGCGTCTTTGATCCCGTATACGTCCTAACCCAGCAGAACCCCATCTTTGACGCTGAAACCATTATGTACTACAACTACCAGGTCGCGCTTACCTTCGGGCGGCTGGGCAAGGCCAACGCCATAAGCGTCCTGACCGTCCTCGGCATCTTCGTCGTCCTCATCCCCTTCCTCATCATGACCTACCGCGAACAGCTGGAGGAAGACTAATGACCCGCACCAACTCTTCCGCCGCCCGACTGGTCATTTATGCCGTCCTCATCTTGTACACCATCTATAACATCCTGCCCTTCGCCTGGACGATTCTCAATTCAATCAAACCCGCCAAAGACGCCAATTCCCGCATACCCCGCTTCGCCTTCGCGCCCACCGGCGAGCATTACGCCGAACTCTGGCTCAACACCTCCCCCGACAATTTCGCGCCCTATGGCCTGCTTATTGTTCTTATCATCTTTATCCTGTTCGTGATTGGATTTTCCGCCAACCGCATCCCCGCGCCCAATTCGCTGATCTATCTCGGCATCCTCGCCGCCGCCGCCGCCATCCTGCTCGGCCTGCCGCGCATCGTCAATACAGCCGAATTTTATGACTACCTCATCAACAGCGTCATCGTAACCCTCGGCACCCTAGCCGTCTCACTAAGCATCGGCGCGCTGGCTGGCTATGGCCTGGCGCGCTATCGCCACATCGTCTCCGTCTATATCCTGGTCATCGCGCTGGCTTTCCGCTCCCTGCCAAGCCTGGCCCTAGTCTTGCCCTTCTATTATCTGGGACAGCTTTCGGGGCTTTATGACACGCATATTCTGCTGATTCTCTGCCTTGTCGCCGTCAACCAGCCCTTCACCATCTGGATGCTCCGCAGCTTCTTCATGGAAATCCCGCCCGAAATCGAAGAGGCGGCCATGATCGACGGCGCCGGCCGACTAAAAGCCTTTTATAGGGTGATTGTCCCCATCATGTGGCCCGGCATCATCACCACCGGCCTCTTTACCCTGCTGCTGGCCTACAACGACTTCCTGCTGGCCCGCATCCTGACGCAGATTAACTGGACATTGCCCGTAGGCATCGCCCAGTTCACCGGCGGCGAAGACCCCGGCCACGTCACCTTGGCCGCCGCTGGCTCCGTCTCCATCACCATGCCGATTCTGTTCGTCATCATATTCTTTCAGAAGTATCTCATCCGCGGGCTGGCCTCTGGCGCCGTCAAAGGATAGTTTATGAACATCATCTGCGTTGTCACCGACACCCTGCGCCGCGACTGTCTGCCGACCTATGGCAGTCAGCGGGTCATCGCTCCGCATTTGACTCAATTCGCCCAAGAGTCCATCGTCTTTGAAGACTGCCACGCCGCATCTTTCCCCACCGTGCCGACCCGCGCCGACATCGCCACCGGCCGCTTCACCTTTGCTTATCTATCCTGGGGCCCGCTGCCACAGAATGAAATCACCCTGGCCGACCTGATGACCAAAGCCGGCTATACAACAATGGGAGTGGCCGATACGCCCTTCCTTATCCGCAACGGCTATGGCTATGACCGCGGCTTTGATGACTTCATCTGGATCCGCGGCCAGCGCGAAGCCGCCGGCCGCCCCGACGTCACCAGCCAGTGGGTCAGTGAGGATGACCGCTTCGCGCCCCAAACATTCAAAGCCGCCATCGACTGGATTGAGCGCCATTCCGATGAACGTTTCTTCCTGCACATCGACGCCTGGGACCCGCACGAACCCTGGGATCCGCCCGCCCATTACGTCAAGCCCTATATGCCCGATTACCAAGGCGAACAGGTCTATCCAGCCTATTGGGACTGGCAGGACGCCGGCTATACCCAGCGCGATCTGGACATCGGCAAAGCCACCTACATGGGCGAAATCACCATGGTCGACCGCTGGTTCGGCCTGCTGATTGACCGCCTGAAGAGCCTGCGCCTCTATGACGACACCGCGATTCTGTTTGTATCCGACCACGGTTTTTACTTTGGCGAATTCGGCATTTTCGGCAAGTGCCGCTTCCGCTGGCCCGACAACACCATCCCCGTAATGGAGGCAATGGCCCGTTTCAAGCAGGGCGCCATCTCCTACCGCTGCCCATCACACAACGAACTGACCCATGTACCGCTCTTCATCAAAATCCCCGGCCATGATCACCAGCGCATCTCCGGCCTGGTCAGCATCCCCGACATTATGCCGACCATGCTTGAACTGGCCAACATCGAACAGCCCAGCCGCGTCCAAGCCAAATCACTGCTGCCCCTTATCCAGGGCGAAACCGACCGACTCCACGACATCGTCGTCACATCGCATTCGCTTTCCGATACCGCCGGCAATACTACCCGCGTTGTCGACGACAATGAACGCAAAGTCATGGAAGTGTCGCCAAGCACCATCCGCGACGGAGAATGGGATTTTCTCTACAGCCTGCGAAATGAGCCGATTGAACTCTATGATGCCCGCCGCGACCCCGCCCACCAGCGCAATCTAGCCGACCAAAAGCGCGATATCTGCGAGATGATGCACGCCAAATTCGTCGACTGGATGGACAAAATGGACACGCCCCAAGCATACGCCGCCCCCCGCCGCAAGCTCTAAAACACCCGTCACATCGCCGCCCCAAGCGCCATAACCGCCGCTTCTTCAGCTTGACGAACAGCCTCAACGCGCCGCGCAATCTCCCCCCGCAAATCGCGGATGTCGCCGGCCCTCATCGGAAAATCTTCTTCGGCCGCCTGCTTCAGTCCCTCGATCTTGTCGTTGCAGTCCAGCATCTCTGGCAGTGACGCCGCGCCCCTTTCGATGAACAGCCGATTTTTGCGGTCAATATGTTCGCGCGCCTGCTTCAGCATCGCCACATCATCCGGCAGCAGCGCGCCCAGCAAATCCCGCCAAGCCCCGCCAGCGATGCGATACCGCCGCGCCGCATCCCCCAATGTCGGCATTTGCAAAACCTGCGCCGCCTCCTCAAGAAAATCACCGTACACATCGCGTTCAGCCTGCATCGTTTTGCCAAAGGCCGGCCCCAAAAAAGTATAGGAACTCATCAAAACCGCCAGCAACCGCCGCCCACTCGGATACTCGCGCGCCCAGCTTCCCTTGACCTGCTTTTGCAGCATCTCGCCCCAATGCTGGAGCGCCCGCAGACCGAAGTTCTTGACCGAACCGCGCGGCGGCTTTTCAGTCATCAGCTGCACGCAGTCCCCGATCCCCTGCCGTATCGCGTCCGCCAGCCGCGACTCATTCGGATGTTCCAGCAGCAGCAGACGATGCCGATCCTTCTTGATGCGCGCGCGGGCGCCGTCAAGCTCATCAGTCGTCACCGTCAGCGAAACCAAGCTGCGGTCGGAAAGATAAGCCTTGCCCTTCTGCGGCTCATAGCCATAGACCACCAGCGGCATGCCGCCCCACATCCCCTCGTCATAGGGCCGGGCATTGTAGGGCAGAAGCCACATATCCGGCCAAATAATCGGCGCATAGCCGTCCTCTAAGGCGCGCATCAGTTTTTGACGGCCCTTGTCGGCGCTGGTCGTTTGCAAAACGTCGCGGGCGATGCCCAGCCGATTGAAAATCGTCTCCATCGGCTCAAAGGTATTGCGCGTCAGCAGATTGACCTGCGGGTCATAGCCCTTGTAATGAAAGGTGAAATAGCCAAAGGTGATTCCGCCGCTAATCCCCAGCAGCATGGCTTCGCTGTAGGGCTGCCCGGTGTGCGGCGCCTTTGCCCCTTGATAATCCAAGGCATTGCGGATGGCGGCGGTGTCCCAGTACCGCCCGTCAAATTGTGTGAAATTCGCCAGTGTCGGCATTCGACTGCGCTTTCTGCTGTTTTTCAGATGTTCCCAGTGTAGACGATTGGATCGCGTTCAGTGAAAAACAGCGACATAGTCGGCGCGTATTTTTTGGCTTATTCCATCGCCCGTTCCCGCAGATGCCAGCAGTGATCCAGTAGCATAGGCCCATAAACAGTCTCATCGGATGAATCGCCCATCCCAAAGAAATCGCCGCCGTTGACTTCCAAAGTCCCCGCCGCCAGGATGCCATCGGCCAAGGTATTCCTGACTTTGCAGGTTAATGAGATGCGATACGACCCCGGCGCCAGGTTCAAGCGGGGGATTTGGCAAACCCATTCACCGCTTGGCGGCAGGGCCTCAAGATGATCGTCGGGGTGTTCAGTGAAACAAGTAACCAGCCGCCGGCCCAAAAAGTCGTCGATATGCAAAGCGGCCGTCACATGACGAAGCGGCACCGGCGAATGGGTCTGATAGCCCAGTATGACAAGCAAGGACTCGCCGCTCATCGCGGTTCCCACCGGCATCATTGAGCCTTGATGATCGCTCCGCAGTTCCACCGATGCAAAGCGCAAATCGCCATTCCCGCGCCGGTCGGTCCGTTCCAGCAGTGGAATCCGCGCCATTTCAGACAGGCTGTTTTGATAATCCTGGATAATGGACTTGATGTTGCCGGCCGCTTTGAGTTTGCCGCGCTCCAGCAAAACGCCCTGGCTGCACAGCGATAAAACAGCGGCCATATTATGGCTGACAAACAGAATAGTGCGGCCGGAATTCGCTACGTCCTTCATCTTGCTTAGGCTGCGCTTCTGAAATTCGGCGTCGCCCACCGACAGCACTTCATCCACCACCAGGATTTCGAGTTCCAAATGGGCGGCGACCGCGAAAGCCAGCCGCACGTACATCCCGCTTGAATAGTGCTTGACGGGTGTATCCACCAGCTGCTCGACGCCGGCGAATTCAATAATCGCATCGAATTTGGCGGCGATTTCGTGCCGCTTCATCCCCAGAATAGCGCCATTCAGATACACATTTTCGCGCCCGGTCAGTTCAGGATGAAAGCCAGTGCCGGCTTCAAGCAGCGCCCCCAGGCGGCCGCGAAAGGCGACGGCGCCTTGGGTTGGCGATGTGATGCGCGTGAGTACCTTGAGCAGCGTGCTCTTCCCAGCGCCGTTATGACCGATAATCCCGACGACTTCCCCTTTCTGCACGTTGAAGCTGACGTCTTTCAGCGCCCAGATGCTGTCGGTCAGGTCGGCCGCGCTTTGCGTCCGGCCGCTGATGACATTGCGGACGCGGCGGAAGGGATTGGCGGCCGCCTCGGTGATGGCGTCGCGGAAAGTGTTGTACTGCCGCGCGCTTTTCTTGACCCGACCGACAAGGTATCGTTTGGAGACGCGGCGGATCTGAATGGCGGTTTCTTTATCCATCCCTAGACAATATCCGCGAAACTTCGCTCTATCTGCTTAAAATACCACAAGCCCGAAACAAAAAGAAGCAGCGATGTCACCGTCCCCAAGACAGCGCTGGCGGCCGAAAAGACATCGGTATCCAGCAATGCCCAGCGAAAACCATTCAGCACAGCGACCAGAGGATTCAGGCTGTACAGGGCATGAAGCCATTCGTTTTCAATCAGGGAGGCTGGGTAGACCACCGGCGAAACAAACATCAGCGACTGCACCAGAAACGGGATGACATAGCGCACATCGCGGAACTGCACATTCAGCGCCGCCAGCCATAATCCGATGCCAAGCGTGGCCATCATAAGCAGCAGCATCAGGAAGGGCAGAAAGATGATTTTCGCCGTCGGCAGAATGCCAAAGAAAGGCATCATCAGCAGAAGCACCGCGAACGCCAGCGCAAAATCCACCAGCCGCGACAGCACCGCCGACACCGGTATGATGATGCGCGGGAAGTAAATCTTAGTGACCATCTGTGCATTGGAGGTAATGCTGATGGCGGAAAAAGTGAGGCTGCCGGCGAAAAACTGCCACGGCACCAGCGCGGCGTACGAAAATATCGGATAAGGCAGATCGCTGTCGGTTCGGATTCCCGCCAGCTGCCCAAAAAACAGACTGAAGACCACCATCGTCATCACTGGCTGAATGACCGCCCAGGCGGCGCCGATGATCGTCTGCTTGTAACGCACCTGCAAATCGCGGACAGTCAGCGTGACAAACAGCTCGCGGAAATACCACAACTCGCCCCAGTCAACGCCAATCCAGCCCCGCTGCGGCCGAATATGAGTGATGTCATCATTTTCTGATTGCGCTGCCGCGCCTGATTGCTCCGACATCATCCCAGCTTTGCATCCCTTTGCTCAAACGGCTGTCCATAACCCAAACAGTATATCGCTTTAGGCTGAAATGATAAAGAGGCGGTATCTGCTGTTCGACTGGGAGCGGCGGGCTTTATCAAGAGGCCGCCCAAAGACGGCCGCCTGCTAGAATATGCGGGGGGGGGGGGGAGGACTTTTCCCGATATTCATTTTGACGCGCTCCGTGTTGATCTGTCAGTCACAAGGGGATATTATCTGAAATTCTGTCTTTTGTCAAATAACTCGCCGGATTCCCGTTTGTAATTGTATAGAAGTGGGTTATACTAAAGAAGTTTGCATAAAGAAGCTGCAAGGTTCTCCGCAATATGCAGGATGAAGACCCGCCGCCGTTGCAATCGCCGTCCAATCGCTGGATGACAACGTTGATTGTGGTTTCTGTCGCCCAGGCCTTCAGCGCCTTCGGCATTACACTGGTCTATCCCTTTCTGCCGCTTTATGTCCAAACACTCGATGGCGTTCAATTCATCAACCCGGAACTGCTGGCGGGCCTCGTCATTGCCGCGCCGCCTTTGACGGCGACAGTCGCGACGCCCTTTTGGGGCCGCCTGGCTGACCAGTACGGGCGCAAGAAAATGGTCATGCGGGCGATGTTCACCTCGTCTGTCATCCTGTTTTTGATGGGTTTTGCCCAAACCGGCCCGGCATTGATCGCTTTGCGAGGCCTGCAAGGCCTGACCAGCGGCATCATCGCGGCGAATATGGCGCTGGTCGCCGGCGAATGCCCGCGCGCCCGCATCGGCTTTGCGCTCGGCGTCTTGCAGGTTGGCTTGTTTGGCGGCGTGGCCATCGGCCCAGCCTTTGGCGGCATACTGGCGGAAAACTTCGGCTTCCAGATCCCCTTTTTATTCACGTCAATGATGATGTCCTTGGCTGGCCTGCTGGTCACCTTTGGCGTCAAAGAGACCTATGTCCCCCATGAGCGCCTGACTTTGGACTTGAGTCCGCGCAAGATGCTGCGGGCATGGGGGGACGTCATCAAGACCGCCGGCATCAAAACAGTCTATTCGCTGCGTTTTTTGAACGGATTCGCCCAGCGAACGATTATGCCCATCGCGCCGCTGTTTGTGGTCGCTTTGATGCCGGCCGCCGCCGCCGTCGGCGCCAGCAGCTATGCCGGCCTAGTGCTGACGGTCTCGTCGGTCGCGACAACGGCTGGCTCCCTCGTTTTGGGCTGGCTTAGTGACAGATGGGGCTATCGCAATATCCTGCTGGGCGCGGCTTTGGCGGCGATGCTGTTTTATATCCCGCAGGCATTCGTGACCGACATCGACCAGCTTTTGCTGCTGCAAGGCTTGGCCGGGTTTGCCGCTGGGGGTGTCTTGTCGGCGCCGGCGGCCATGCTGGCGAATTACAGCGGCCTAGGCGACGAAGGCTCGGTTTATGGGCTGGATGCGTCCGTGTCATCATTTGCGAATGGCATGGCGCCCTTGACCGGCTCGATGATCGCCGCCGTCTTTGGTCTGCGGGCCGTCTTTGCGGCGGTGGCGGTTTATTATTTGGTCATCCTGCTGACCGGCCTGCAATTCCTGCCCAAACCCGGGCGGAAACGCTTTGCTGTGTCATCAGGTTTGGCCAGCGGTGATTAACATTGCAGTGAACGTTAAGTTTGTGTGATTTATTCAATATAATCGTCAGGCTGCCGGTTTATGGCTAAAGTTTTCGCAACGCATTCCCCCGCTGTTTTTCGCGTATTTTCGATTCCCTACAACTGGAAAGTCACATTAGGCATCGTCTTCATAGCGCAGATATGCTCGGCGATGGGGATGTCGATGATTTTCCCGTTCCTGCCGCTCTATATCGAATCGCTGGGCAGCAGCTTCGGGCTAAGCACCGAATTTTTGGCTGGCATGGTGATCTCGGCGCAGGGACTGACGATGATGATCGCCGCGCCGATTTGGGGCGTGGTCGCCGACCGCTTCGGACGCAAAAAGATGATCTTGCGGGCTTTGCTGGGCGGGTCGGTTATGCTGGCGCTGATGGCCTTCGTTCAAAATGCCGAACAGCTGATTCTGCTGCGCGCCATTCAGGGCATCGTCACTGGAACGGTCTCGGCCAACAACGCGCTGATCGCGGCCGCCACCCCCCGCGAGCGGATTGGCTTTGCGATGGGCGCCTTGCAGGTGGGGCTGTGGGGCGGAGTCGCCATTGGCCCATTGGTCGGCGGCGTCCTGGCGGATTTGTTCGGCTATCATATCCCCTTTCTTGTTACCGCCGCCTTGCTGTTTGTCGGCGGATTGATTATCGCCTTTGGCATCCGCGAGGATTTCGAAGCTCCCAGCAGCCCGGTCAGGATTCGCCCGACGGCCATTCTCAATGAATGGAAACACATCCTGCGGACGTCAGGCGTCGGGATGGTGCTCTTCATGCGCTTTTTGACCGGGCTGGCGCGTACCATTATCATTCCGATTGCGCCGCTCTTTGTGGTATCGCTGATTGTCGGAGAAACCGAAGCCGGCAATACCTATGCCGGCATGATGCTGGCGGTTTCTTCGGCCGCGTCCACCATTGGCGCCGTCTATCTGGGCGGTCTTGGCGATAGAATCAGCCACAAAAAAGTCTTGATTGGATCAGCGATTGCCGCCGCCGTCTTTTATGTCCCGCAAGTGTTTGTCGGCGATGTTTGGCAGCTGCTCTTCTTGCAGGGTTTGGCCGGCGTCGCCTCTGGCGGTTTGATTGCCGCTCCCAGCGCGCTGCTGTCGCGTTATACGCACAAAGGCGCGGCCGGCGCGGTTTATGGGCTGGATAATTCGGTATGGTCAGCATCGCGCGCCTTCGCGCCCCTGTTCGGCGCGTCGATTGCCATCTGGTTTGGGATGCGCGGCGCCTTTGCCGCCTCCGCCATCGTCTTTGCCCTGATTGCCGTGACAGCCTGGCATCTGCTGCCATCAGACGGCCTCGAATTGGCGAAACGAAAGCGCGGAAAATCGGAAACCGAATAAAGCAAGTTCATCAAATCGCTCTTCGGCTGTACAATAAGGCTTATGGCAAAAAAACGAAACCCGCTGGCGAAAGTGGACAGGCTGGCCGAGCGCCGGGCCAAATATGCGCCGGTGTCGGCCGCGCTGCGGGATGTCTATGGCCGCCTCGATTGGGCGCGCAATCAGGACGGCATGGATGAACTGATTAGCTGCATTTTGAGCCAAAACACCAGCGACATCAACCGCGACCGCGGCTTTGCCCGTTTGAAACAGCGCTTCCAGACATGGGAGGCGGTGCGTTTTGCTGATACTGATGAATTGATGGATGCGATTCGCCCAGCCGGCCTGGCGCGGCAAAAAGCCCCGCGCATTCAAAACGCGCTCCAAAAAATCTATGAGAAAGTCGGCGATTACAGCATCGACTTTCTCGATGAACTGCC
Organism: Phototrophicaceae bacterium; assembly: GCA_965243515.1. Taxonomy (GTDB): domain Bacteria; phylum Chloroflexota; class Anaerolineae; order Aggregatilineales; family Phototrophicaceae; genus UBA6055. The sequence continues at coordinate 1,206,625 of OZ251572.1, forward strand.
GATTGCGGAAGCCAAAGCCTGGCTCATTTCGCTCAAGGGCATCGGCCCCAAAACGGCGGCCATCGTCTTGTGCTTTGCCTATGGTCGCCCAGCCTTTCCAGTGGATACGCATGTTTATCGCACTGGCAGGCGGATCGGCTTCCTGCCAGAAAAAATCTCGGCTGATGATGCCCATCCGATAATGGAGGCGATTGTCCCGCAAGACGACTATTATCAGTTCCATATCCATCTCATTCAGCACGGCCGCGATACCTGCCGCGCCCGCCGGCCGGCCTGCGAACGCTGCCCCTTGACGGCCGACTGCGATTATTTTCAGGCGGCGAACCGTGTCCCCAACTGAAAAAAGCGGCCCGCATCTATTCATCTCGCCGCATTTTGACGATGGCATATTAAGCTGCGGCGGAACTTTGAATCAACTGGCGGCGGCCGGCCACGACGTCACGGTGATGACCATGATGGGCGGCCTGTTCGCCGGCGCTCTGCCGTCTACGCCGATTCTCGCCGACCTCCATCAGCGCTGGCGGGCCGGCGACAATCCGCTCCGCGCGCGTCAGCTGGAAGACCGCCGGGCCCTGCGCTCCATCGGCGCCAGTCATCTTCATGTTCCCGTGGTCGATTGCGTCTACCGCGTTGTCGATGACCTTGCGCTCTATCCTACAGAAGAGTCATTGTTTGGCGATGTGCACCCAAAGGATGATGCCCCTGGGCGGTTAAGCCAGGTTTCCATTCCTGATTCCGATGCGCCGGCCGCCGTGTACATACCGCTTGCCGTCGGCCATCATGTGGATCATCAGATTGTCCGCGACTGGGGCTTGCGCCTGCTGCAACAGAAAAGCCATCCGACAGCTATCAGGTTTTATGCCGAATATCCATATTTGAACGCCGACAGGGCGATTGAGGCGGCCTTGTCCGAGCTTGACCTTTCACTTGCCGCCAGCCACGTCATCCTGGACGAGCGCGATATTCGGGCAAAGGTGAAAGCCATTGCCTGTTACGCATCGCAAATCAGCACCTTTTGGAAAAGCCTGGAAGCGATGGAAGCCGATGTGCGGCAATCCTCAACGCATCCGCAGACCGGCGCTTATGTCGAGCGTTTCTGGGATGTGTCCTAGAGTTCGCTGCAATCCCACATAAAGCCGCATTTCGGACAGCGCACCTTGCAGGCGAGCTTAAAGGTTGGGCCGCCGCAGGCCGGGCAGACCGAACTCAAGCTGTAGTTGGGCAACGGCTTCGGCGGCTGCTGATAGATGATGGGACTCGAGGCGCGCGGCTGGGGTTTGGCTCTGCGCTGTTTTCTGATCATCATCATTCTCCACAAATGAGCGCGCTTGAGGCGACGGTGGGATTCGAACCCACGAATAAAGGTTTTGCAAACCTCTGCCTTACCACTTGGCTACGTCGCCTGAACAAAATTATTATACCAGTCGGAAAGCGGTTTTCAAGGCTGATTTATGGCCGTCTGTCGGTCGGCGTCCAGCCAAAGGGCAGTTCTTCATCCAAAGCCTTGAACGGACTTCCCGGCGCCGATTCTGGCGGTCGGTCATACGCGGTCTGGTCGGATTGACGGATGGCGCTGTTCTGGCTGCGCCGCCGCAGATCGCGCCGATAATAAATCGACTTGGAATGGTCGTCGGACAAGGCGATGCGGGCGACGCCGCCGGCGAGCAGATCGATGGGCATAGGGGCGATGCGCCCGAACATCAGCCGCGAGAAGGGCGGAATGCCGCCGAGCAGGGTCATCAGGCGGTAAAACAAGGGCCGGCGGCCGCCGCGCCGATACACCAGCGGCGCCCGAATGATGCTTGTCCGCAGTCCAGATCGGCGCAGGTAACTTTCGGCGGCGCGTTTGGATCGAATATAGCGGCGGCTGATCCACGGCGCCCGCGCCGCGCTCATCAGAATCAGATGCTCAACCCCGTCGCTGACGCACATATTGGCGACGCTGCGGGCCGAAAGAAAGTTCAGCCGATGATATGACAGACCCCGCGCCGGATCGGCATTGAGGCTGCCGACGGTGTGAATGACGGTCGAGTGACTGCGCGCCTTGCCGCGCAGGCTGGCTGGATTCCAGACGTCGGCTGTTGACCAGCGCGTCTGCCGGGCGAGCGGCCCAAGTCGGTCCTCGGCCCCCGGGCGCACCAGCAGGCTGACTGCCGCGCCTTCCGCCAGCAGCGCGGCGGCGATGCTGTCCCCCAAAAACGTCCCGCCGCCGGTGATCAGGATACCCCGATTGTATCGTGCCATAGCTTGAATCGATGCGATTGTTAAATGCCGCGCATCCTGCATACAGGCAAATTGTAACAAGCTGGCGCTGATTCGCCAAACGCAGGCCTTTGTCAAATTCTTTTTTGCTGTATAATAAAAGGATAGATGGATGGCCGAGGCATGGCTGTTCATTTCAAAATCAAGTCAATCAAGACCACCTTCACTGTTTCGATACATGAAGAAAGCAGTCAAGACAAGTTCGGGTGGGTTAGCGATTCAAGCGCAAACAGGGCGATCTGAAAATGCCGTGTTTGCGGCTGCGGACTGTGCTGGGCAAATGACAGTGAGTCATCGGGCGAAATCACATTGGCGCAAGGTGAAGGGCCTGCGCTGAACGCGCGGCAGGGCAATCCTGGCATGACAGACTGATGAATTGGGCTCCTGCAATTTGCCGCTGGTCTAACCGCAGGTTCGGATAAACGATGATTTTCGCGTTGGGGTGCCGCTATGCCAATCATCACGGCCCTGATAGTTCAAAAACGAAATAAAGAACGGGTCGGGCTTTATCTTGATGATGAGTACGCGTTTGCGCTGCCGCTGATGGAAGCGGCAAAGCTGCGCCGCGGACAATGCCTTGCCGAAGCCGAAATTGAAGCGCTGATCCATGAAGATAAAATTCAGGCTGCCTGTCAGCGCAGCATTCGTTTTTTGTCTTATCGACCTCGCAGCGCCGAAGAGGTGCGCCGATACCTTGTCAAAAAAAAGCTGCCCGATTCTGTGATTGCAGTCGCTATTGACCGTTTGCGGCAGCGCGGCTATTTGGATGACGCTGCTTTCGCTCGATTTTGGATCGAGAATCGCAGCAGCTTCAAGCCGATGGCTCCGCGGGCGCTGGGTTATGAATTGCGCCAAAAAGGCGTTGACGCCGATATTTGCAATGCGCTGATCGCGGAACTGGACGCGGAAGATGCGGCCTACCGCGCCGCCGCCAAGCAGATATGGCGGCATCGGGGAAAGACCCGTCAGGAATTCAAGCGCCGGCTGGGCGGAATGCTCCAGCGCCGCGGCTTTTACGCTGATGTCATCCGCGCGGCTGTCATGCGGCTGCAAGCAGAGCTTGAGGAATCAGACCCAGACTACTTTATCTGTGCGAACGAGGATTAGTGTCGGTGGATCGTATCCAAATCAGGTTAAGAAAGGAGCAAGGACGAATGTATCCTGTGGATACCGTCAATCGACTATGGAACCGATTATACTTGCAGTTGTTGCAGCGATTGTCGGCGCTGGCGCCGGCGCGGCTTTGGGTGTTTGGCGCGGACGGCATTCGCTGCTGAAAAAGCAGCAGGAGGAAGGGCAGAGCGCGCTTCTGGCGGCGTCGAACGATGCCAAGGCGCTGCTGAAAAATGCCGACATCGAAAAAACGCAAATCATCGCCAAAGCCGAACATGAAGCGCAGCGGCGAATCGACGATGCCGAGGCAAAGATATCGCGCCGCCGCCGGGATATGGATGACCAGGATGAGCGGATCCGGGGGCGCCGTCAGGAACTTGACCGACGGCTGGAACGGCTGGAGCAGCGCGAGCAAAAACTGAACAAGCGCCAAAGTCGGCTCGACAAAAGAGACAATGAACTCGGCAAGGCCGAAACGCAAATCATTGAGAAACTGCAAGGCATCGCCCAGATGACCGTCGATGAGGCGCGGCAGGAACTGCTGGATTCGATTGAACTGGATGCGCGCAATGACATGGCGCGGATTATCCGCCAAGTCGAAGTGGAAGCCCGCGAGACAGCCGACCACCGCGCCCGCAAGCTGATCGCCATGGCCATTCAGCGGCTGGCGTCGGAACACGTGAGCGAAGTGTCGGTCAGTGTGGTGCCGTTGCCCAGCGATGATATGAAAGGGCGCATCATCGGGCGCAACGGGCGCAATATCCGCTCATTTGAACTGGCGACCGGCGTCGATGTGGTCGTCGATGATTCGCCGGAAGCGGTTACGATCAGCAGCTTTGACCCCGTGCGGCGCGAAGTTGCCAAGCGCACCATGGCCAAGCTGGTCACCGATGGCCGCATTCACCCGGCCCGCATCGAAAAACTGGTGGAGGATTCACAGGCGGAAGTTGAGCAGATTGTGCGCGAAGAGGGCGAGCGGGCGGCTTATGAAACCGGCGTTCACGGCTTGCATATTGAAGTTCTCAAGCTGCTGGGACAGCTGAAGTTCCGCAGCAGCTATGGGCAGAATCAGCATGCCCACGCTATCGAAACGGCTCATATCGCCGGCATGATTGCGATGGAATTGGGCGCCGACATCAATATCGCCAAAATGGGCGGGCTGCTCCATGACATTGGCAAGGCGATAGACCATCATGTGGAAGGCACGCATGCGCTTATCGGGGCTGATTTTGTCAAGCGCTATGGCGTCAGCGACGCGGTGGTCAACTGCATCGCCGCCCATCACCATGAAGTTGAAAAAGAGTGCGTCGAGGCCTTTATTGTCGAGGCGGCTGATGCTATCTCTGGGGCGCGGCCCGGCGCTCGGCGCGAAAGCCTTGATTCATATATCCGCCGGGTGAAGCAGCTGGAAGAGATCGCCAGCGCCTTTGACGGCGTTGAGCAGAGTTATGCGCTGCAGGCCGGCCGCGAAGTCCGCATCATCGTTCGCCCAGAGGTCGTCGATGATTATCTGGCGCTTCAGCTGGCGCGCGATATCGCCAAGCAGATCGAGAGCGATATGCAGTACCCAGGGCAAATCAAAGTCCATGTGATCCGCGAAACGCGGCGAGTGGAATACGCCAAATAGCCCGGCGAGGGTTATTTAGATTTCCGCTTGTTTTTTGCTTTGCGCTTGAATGGCGACCATCCCGGCTTGCTTTTGCGGGCGGGCTTGGATGGTTTCTCCTCGCGCCAGTCGGAAACCGCGCTCACCGTGCTGTCGTCCAAATCGTGCAGAAAACGGCAGCGGTTGCGTTTGGGATGAAGCAGATACAATCGTTCGGCGGCGCGGGTCATGCTGACATAAAACAGCTTCCGCTCTTGCAGTTCGTCTTCGGTTTTGGTTTCGGAAGATGATTGAATATAGGGGATAACACTGTCGCTCAACTCGATCATAAAGACCGCCGGGAACTCCAGCCCTTTGGCCGAGTGCATCGTAATGAGCTTGACCTGATTTTCAAACGGGTCAAAGTTATTGCGAAAGAACGCGCAGGGGATATGCTCTTTTGTCAGTTCCTTTTCTATGTTTTTTAAGGCCCGCTGCTGGCGAGCCAGGATGGCGATGTCACTTGGACGGTAGCCGTTTCTATACAAGCGGGTGATTTTCTGCACGATGAACGGCAAGGCTTCCGATTCGCGGCTGTAGCCGAAGAGCGCTGGTATCGGGCCGGCGCGATGCGTGCTGGCTGGCGGAATGTATTCGTCCGCCACTTTGAGGTCATCACAGCCTTCGAGAATGTGGCGGGCGGCTTCCAGTATTTGTCGGGTATTGCGGAAGTTTTTGGCAAGCGTCCGCGTGCGGCCGCCGCGGATGTTGATGCCAGCCTCTTTCCAGGGGATGCCGCGGTAATAAATGCTCTGCGCCGGGTCCGCCAGCAGGGTCAGGCTGCGCGATTCGCGGTAATCAGGTATCAGCCGCGTCGCCAGATGCAGATGGCTGGGCGGCAAATCCTGCGCCTCGTCAATAATCACCACGTCATACTGCGGCAGCGATGGGCAATGCTTCTGCACCAGCCGCGGCAAATCGGCCCAATCAAACAATTTCCGTCGGTCAAGCTCTTGCTGATACCGCCCGCATATTTCCCAGACCAGCGCCCGATGCTGTTCTTGCAAAGCGATGCCGCGCCCGACCCGATTGACGGCGCGGTAATCATTGAATGTTTTCAGCCACCGCGCCCGAATGACATCATCCATTTCATCCAGCAGAAAATCAGGCGGACGTTTGCTGATGATCTTGTCTTGCGGATATTTTCGCGCGACTTCGTTTTGCGCCTGTTTGATAAGGTCGTGTCGCTGGTCTTTGGCGGCGGCCGACAGCCGAATGCCGCTGCGATTAAGCTGCCTTAACATCCAACTGTCGTAGGTTCTGATAGTGATGGCGCGCGGCAGTTCGCCATAAAGCTCGATATAAAGCTGCTCCAATGCCCGCGCCAGCGTTTTGTTGTAGGTAAGCAGCAGGATTGAGGCCTGCCCACTGAACATCTGCCGCCTTTCTTCGATAAGCTCCGCCAGATGGTTGGCGCGGTACAAGCCGATGGTGGTCTTGCCCGAACCAGCGACTCCTTTGATTAAAATGGGGCCGGTCGCTTTGATATGCACATACTCCATCTGCTCATCAGTCAGGTTAAGCAGCAGACGTTTGATTTTGCCCTCGCAATAGCCTTCCAGCTGGTCAACAGTTGTGCGATAGAGCAGCTGGCGGGTGTCCAGCAGACTGCCGGTCGTCCAATCTTCGCCCTTCATCAGGATGTCATACAGGGTGTACTGAACGTTGTCGCGGATTTCCAGTTCCCAGATTTCTTCGGCGTCAGTGAGATTTCGCACAGCGTCCAGCTGGCCGTCCGGCACGCCAAACAGCCGCAGATGATTGAGCGGAACGCGGCTGAAAGGCCGCGGCTGATTGAGGTCTTTGCGCCAATCCGAAACATGAGCCGCCTCATGCGTCTCCGCATCGCGGATCCACACTTCTTCCTTGGCGACAGCGGCGTCTGGCAGATAGGAGATGGCATCAATGACTTCGTGCTTGGCGACGCGGTACAGGCTGATTTCCCCGTCGTCCAGCCATTCCCACAGAATCCGAAAGCTGTCATTGACCCGCGAGCGCATGATTTTGCGATTGGGAATGGCCCTCTGCGGATGGGTTTGCAAGCCTGGATAATAGGGATCCTGCTTGATTTGCCGTATGGTTTTCCCGACTCGCTTCCGTATCGGCTTGTCGAGTCCGTCCAGGTCTTTGCGAAACAGTTCAGTCGTAAATATGCCGCGCATAGCCAATTCTCGGTCTAAAGCCTGCTTATGCTTCCAGTATATCGGCAATTTGCCGACAGGGGACAAAAAAGCCCCCGTCGTTTGACAGGGGCTTGCGAAATGTCGGTGAATGCGGCTTAGGAACTGGCGACGCGCAGCACAACGTCAATCTGGATCAGTTCGCCATTCCGCAGGACGTCCAACGTAACGTCATCGCCGGGGCGATGGGCGTAAATGCGATTCCGCAGGTCGATTTCATTGGTTGCGTCCAGTCCATCGACGGCGACAATGACGTCGCCGGCTTGGATCCCGGCGCCGGCGGCTGGCAGGCCCTCAATGACTTCGGCAACATACGCGCCTTCGGTGACGCCGCTGTCGCCAAAGAAGGGATGGTTCGGTTCCAGCTGAAGATAGCGAACACCCAGCGAGACCTGTTTTTCGGGCAGGTCGAGCCATTCAGCGCGGTTCTGCTCGACTGGAACAGCCTGACCAAACATCAGCAGCGGGGCGGCCGATGTCGGCGCTTCAAGGATCAGTGACTCATCGCCGCGTTCAATCCCCAGCGCGATGACGTCGCCGCTGAAAAGATCGGCGGCTTCTGCGACCGGCGCGCCGTTGGCGGTGGTAATCAAGTCAAACTGGCGCAGGCCGGCCGCATAAAGGTCGTGGTCTTGAGCGATCTGCTGAACTTCAATGAAGCCGTCGCCATAGCCAAGGCGAATGCTTTCAGTCTGATAGGCGCTGCTGATATCGGTCCGCGGATGACGGCGGCGCGGCGGCTTGCGGCGACCCTCGACATAGAACTGAACAACCAGATAGTATTCACTGCGCGTCTCAAGCTCTTCGCCATTGCTGCTGTAGCGTCCATCAGCCAAGTAATGCTCATCGAGCTTGGCGGTGTCGCCGGCGTAGCGCCAAACCAGCGTGCCGCAGGTGACAAAGCCGGTCTCATCGTAGGTCGAGTTAATGATGCCGCCGACGAAGAGCCATTGGCCGCCCATGTCATCCGTCGTTATCTGATATTTCGGATTGTCGAACAAATCATCCGGGCGCGCGGTCAGGGTTACGTCCTGGCTCAAGGCCTCGCCGCCGCGCGCAATGCTCAAGGTCACCGTGTCGTCGACCTGGTAGCCCCACACGACATCCTGAATAGAGGCGGCGTCAATCTCGGTGTCGTCGATAGCGGTGATGACATCGCCGGTTTCGATGCTGGCGGCGGCCGCCGGCGTGTTGGTGATGACACCGGTGACAAGAACGCCCTCGTCTGCTTCGGCAAAGCGGATGCCCATAAAGGGAACTGCGCTAAGGTCTGCGCCGGGTTCGTCCTGTGCAAAGACGACTGCCGAAGTCAGCAGCAGCGCCAGCAGAACGACAAGGCGAACTGAATGGAGAATTGCATTTTTCATGTTGGGAATCCCCCTTTAACTGACAATAGGAATCAAGCTGCGAGTTCCTAAAAGTTTTGACAATAAGGCCTCACAACCTGATTGTACTCGATTTATTCGATTAGGTCAAATGATTCGCGCGGGAAAATCAAGATTCATGCAAAATTGCCTCCAATTCGGGCGGCCTGGCGGTTCTGATGCGCTAATTGCCGCCGTCATTTCTGTCGCCGAAGAGCCGTTTGCTGATGGCGCTGCCGAAAAGACTGCCGGCAATCGTATTCTCAAACTGGACTTTGGAACTGGAACTTTCTTCCCAGCTGCCTTTGTGACGTTTGTTGATCCATTCCTGATAATCGTCCGAAGCGGCGATCAAAAAGGCTTCAATGGCGGCTTCGTCCTGCGCGGCGATTGCATCGCGGACTTCCTTGAGGGTCAGCATCAATTCGTCGATGGCGCGCGCCAGCGCCGCGCCGTTTTCGAGCCATTCGTCGCGCAGGGCGTCTGGGTGATGTGTCATCAGATAGCGCGTCAGGACATTAAAGGGCGGGTTGGTGAGCCGCTGCGCGTCCTGCCAGGCGTTGTGCCGCATGGCGCTGGCATAGGCGGCAATGCTCAATAATTGCGGAATCTCTTCGGTGATCGCGGTCAGGCTGTCGTGTTCAGCCGGATCGAGAAAGTGCGGCCGGCCGCCGAGAATCGCCGAGAAATTGACGGCCAAGTCAATCGCTTCGTTGACGCTCGATACCGCCGGCGTGAGAAAGATGACACTCTCATGGAGGTAATCGTCACTGGCGGATTCGGGGTCTAGCTGATGGTCAAACATATATTCCGCGTTCACCACTGGCGTGAAGCCGATCCAGTGATGCTCGCGGTTCAGGTATTGGTTCGCCCACGCCAGCGAAGGCTGTTTGACGACCGATGTATCCAGGATGACAGCGCCCTCGCGCAGGTCCGGCGCCAGGACTTCGTATGCGGCGTGCACCTCTTCATAAGGCAGGTTCATTATCACGATGTCGGCTGATGCCACGGCTGCATAGGGCTTGCGCTCCACTTTGTCGAAAACCTTGCGCTTGCGGGCGGGTTTTTCAAAGTCGTCGCGGCTGTCATAACCGATGAGCGCAAAGCGATGCTGACCGCCTTTTTCGACATAGGTTTTCAAGCGCAGGGCAATGGAAACGCCCAGCCGATCCAATCCTAAAATGGCGATGGTGAGGTTTGCCATGTCACGCTCCTTTGGCGGTCATTTGGCTTATTATAGCGCCGAAGATCAGTTGGCATCATCGGCCCTTTGCAGTCGCCGCAGCAGTTCGCAGTGCGGATGGCCGCGATGGTTTTCGGCATTTTCCTGATGATGCTCCGCCAGCCAGACGGCAGCCGCGTCCGAGCCGCAGGCGCGCAGGATTTCACCGCTCCATTTGGGATGGTGTTCATGCAGGGCGAAGGGCGCGCGCCAAAAGCTGGTGGTTTCGCTCTGGCTGAAAGCTGATGCAAGCTGTGGAGCGAAGGCCTTGACAAGCACTGATGCCGTCTTTTGCCAAACGGCCAGATGACAGCGCGACTTGCCGACATCATGCAAAAGCGCGGCGACAGCCAGGGCATCGGGCGTCGGCTCGCGTTGCTTCAGGATGGCCTGCAATACCTTGATGCTGTGCAGCTGCTCGGCGCGGGACATCTTTTGGAAGGCCTCCAGTTCGCGGGCGGTTAGATGCCGCTGCGCCAGATGGAGGTCGATGGGCGTGACCGGCGCCAGCAGCGCGCGAATGCCTTGTCGAATCCGTCTTTTGGCGGCGGTCATCGGCGCCTCTAAAACAGCAGGATGCGGATCAGCGCCGAGGTGGGCTGTCCGATGAGAATCCCGAAGGGGCTGATGCCGTTAATCGGCACAAAGGACAGGAAGATCAGCCCCAGAAACACATAATAGCTAAGCATCTGCCAGTCTTTCCATTTGAAGGCCGGCCGCGCCAGAAACTCGGCCAGGGGTCTAAGGCTTTGCTGGATGACGACTGGAATCTGCATCCGATTGAGCCAGGCGCCCGGCAGCAAGGTCAAGACGATATGCCAGCCGTCTATCGGGAAGAGCGGGATCATGTTGAATACAAACAGCAAAACGTTCAAGTAGACCATGGCATACAGGAATGCCGCTAGGAAGTCTATTGGAGCGGCGATCAGGCTTGGCTGATAATAAAAAGCGGCGCCGACTGGGGCCAGTCCGCTAAGCCGCAGCGCAATGGCAAAGACCAGTGCCAAGCCAAGATTGGAAAATGGCCCGGCGGCGACGGCGGCCAGGTATCCCCAGCGCGGGTCGCGCATGCGCTGCGGGGATATGGGGGCGCTGCCCAAAATGCCAAAGCCGATGATGGCGAACATGAGCCAGCCGATCCAGTGAATATGCACCAGTGGATTCAGGGTCAGGCGGCCCTGCGTTTTGGGCGTTGGGTCGCCCATCTTCCAGCCGACATAATTATGCGCGAATTCGTGAATGGTCATGCCGGCGCCAAGAGCCAGCAGATTGATAATGATGGTGAGCGGGTGTAGGTCCAGGAACATGGGTTTGCCTCGCTGCATGGGATGCACTGCCTCCAATATACACGATTTTACGCCGCTTGCGAAGGGTTTCTGGGGTACTTTGGAGGATCGCAATAAAATGAATTGTGTTACAATAACTGGCAATCCTTTTATGCGAATATCAGAAATTGATGATAAGGAAAGGCGGAGTCCTGAATGAAGCGTGAAATCAAAAAGGCGGCGGTTATTGGATCGGGTACGATGGGCGGCGGCATCGCGGCGCTGCTGGCCGGCATCGGCATCGAGACTCTGCTGCTGGATATTCCGCCGGCCGGCACTTCGGCCGCCGATGGCCCAAAAGTCCGCCATGCTATTGTCAGCGGCAATCTCAAGGCGCTGGGCAAGATGCGACCGCCGCCGCTCTTCAGTCCCGATGACCTGGCGAATATCCGCATCGGCTGCATCGACGACGACCTGGGCCAAGCGGCCGATGCTGATTGGGTGATTGAAGCGATTGTTGAGAACCTTGATATTAAGCGCGGGCTGATGTCCAAACTGGCCGCAGTGGTCAAGGACGAGGCGATTGTCAGCACGAATACCTCTGGCATTCCGATTCAGCGCATCGCCGCCGGCCTGCCGCCGTCATTCACTCGGCGCTTTCTGGGGACGCATTTTTTCAATCCGCCGCGTTATCTGCGGCTGCTGGAGATTATTCCGCACGCCGAAACTGACCCGGCGATTGTGGATTTCATGCTGCGGTTTGGCGCCGAAAAGCTGGGGAAAGGCACGGTCTTATGCAAAGATGCGCCCAACTTTATCGGCAATCGCTTTATGTCAATGTCGGGCATGCAGGCGACGAACTATGCGCTTGACCACAGTTACACGGTCGAAGAGGTTGATGCGCTTACCGGCCCTTTGATTGGCCGCCCGAAAACAGCCACATTCAGCTTGAATGATTTGGTTGGTTTTGATATTGCCACTGGCGTGGCGCGCAACCTTTATGATGCCATTCCCGATGACCCGGCGCGCGAACTGCTGCGGCACCCCAAAAACACTGAACTTTCGAATCAACTGCTGGAAAGAGGCTGGCTCGGCCGCAAGACCGGCAAGGGTTTTTATCATCTGCGGCGCGACGGCGGCAAGAAGGAACTGTGGGCGCTTAATCTGGAGACGCTGGAATATGAGCCGCCGACAAAACCGCGGTTTGAAAGCGTTGGGCAGTATCGCAAGGTCGAGCCGCTGGGCGAGCGGATTCGTCTGCTTGTCAATGCCGATGACCGCGCCGGGCGGTATCTGTATCATCTGCATGGTTTCCTGCTGGCTTATGCCTCGCATCGGGTGCCGGAAATCACCGATTCGATTGTCAGCATCGACAACGCGCATAAATGGGGCTTCGCGCATCAGATGGGCCCCTTTGAAATCTGGGATGCGATTGGCGCCGCCGATACGATTGACCGCTTTGAGGCCGATGGCTATCCAGTGGCCGACTGGGTCAAGGAGATGCTGGCCGGCGGCAAATCGACCTTTTATCAGCGAGATGCAAACAATCGGGTTATCGGCTGTTACAGTCCGCCGGACGGCGATTATGTACCGTTGGTCAAAGATCCGCGTGAAATTACGATTGCTGATCTGAAAGCGGGCGGCGCCGCGGTCTGGAGCAATGAGGCTGGCAGTGTCTATGATATGGGCGATGGCGCGCTGCTGTGGGAGTTTCATACCAAGCAGAACAGCATCACTGGCGGATTGATTGAATCGGGCTGGAAGGCGCTGGAATGGCTGGGCAAGCCGCAGTACAAGGCCTTGGTGATTGGCAATGAGGGCGAGCGTTTTTCGGTTGGCGCGAATCTTGACCCGGCGGCGCTGGCGCAAGGCCTGGAAGGCATTGAAAAGACTCTGATTTCTCTGCAAAACCTGACGCAGGCCCTTCGTTACGCTGCCAAGCCAGTAGTTGTCGCCGCGCATAATATGGCGCTCGGCGGCGGCGCGGAACTGGTCATGGCGGGGACGGCGGCCGTCGCTCATGCCGAACTGTATATGGGCTTGGTCGAAGTCGGCGTCGGCCTGCTGCCGGGCGGCGGCGGCTGCAAAGAATTGGCGCGCCGTCTGGTCAATCCCCTGGCGCGGGCGGGTTCGGATGATATTCTGGCGGGGCTGGGAAAGGCCTTTGAAAATATCGCCACGGCCAAGGTCAGCGCAAGTGCCAAACAGGCGAAAGCGATGGGCCTGCTGGCGGCTGATGATAGAATTGTGATGAACCGCGCCCATTTGCTGGGCGAGGCCAAGGCGCTGGCGCTGGGGCTTGCTGAAACGTATATCCCGCCAAAGCCCGAACTGATTTATGCCGCCGGCCGCGATTTATACGCGGCGCTGATGCTTGCCGTCGCCGGGTTCAAAGAGGCCGGCTATGCCAGCGAACACGATGCGCTGATTGCCCAAAAGATCGCTTATGTTTTGACTGGGGCCGGCCTGGCGCAGCCGCAGTGGGTTAGTCAGCAGTATTTGCTCAATCTTGAGCGGACGGCATTTTTGGAACTTATCATGGAAAATAAGACGCAGGAACGGATTATGCACATGCTGCGAACCAATAAGCCGCTGCGGAATTAGCTAATGATAAGCTGCAAGCGGCAATCCGAAGTCAATACAGATGAGAAAGGCGGCAGTTATGCGTGAAGCAGTTATTGTGGCGTTATCCCGCACCGCTGTAGGCAAGGCGCGGCGCGGCAGCACTCAAAGCGCGCGGTCTGATGAGATGGCGGCGGCCGTCATCCAGGACCTGATGCGTAAGACCGACGGCAAACTTGATCCGGCGGCTATTGATGATGTCATTATCGGCTGCGCCATGCCCGAAGGCGCGCAGGGGATGAACTTCGCCCGCGTGATCGCTTTGCGGGCCGGACTGCCGGTCGATATTCCTGGGCAGACGGTTAATCGCTTCTGTTCCAGCGGCCTGCAAACGATAGCCCTGGCCGCCAACAGCATCATCGCCAACCAGGCTGATGTCGTTATTGCCGGCGGCGCCGAATCGATGTCGGCTGTGCCGATGAGCGGGCATCATCTAAGTCCGAATCCGCAGATGGCGCTGCATGAGCCGAATGTGTACATGAGCATGGGCTTGACGGCTGAACGCGTGGCTGACGAGTTCGGCATCAGCCGCCGCGATATGGATGAATTCGCCTGTCATAGTCACCGCAAAGCGGCCGCGGCCACGGATGCTGGCAAGTTTGCCGAAGAGATCGTTCCTTTTGCCTGGGAAGAGACGGCTGTCGGCGCTGATGGGATGCCAACGGCTGTTAAGAAGGTCATTGATGTCGATGAGCATCTGCGCCGCGAAACGACGCTGGAGGCCTTGGCGGCGCTCAAGCCGGTCTTCAAGCCGCGCGGTTCGGTGACGGCCGGCAATTCCAGTCCCTTGAGCGATGGCGCGGCGGCGGTCATTGTCATGGAGCGCGGCAAGGCTGAAGCGCTTGGATTAGAGCCATTGGCGCGGTTTGTCGGCTTTGCTGTGGCCGGCGTGCGGCCCGAAATCATGGGCGTCGGCCCGATTAAGGCGGCGCCGAAAGCGCTGGAGCGGTGCGGCCTGACCTTGGATGATATCGATCTCATTGAACTCAATGAAGCCTTCGCCTCGCAATCGCTGGCGGTCATGCGCGAACTGGAACTGAATCCGGCAATCGTCAATGTCAACGGCGGCGCGATTGCGCTGGGGCATCCGCTGGGCTGCACCGGCGCCAAGCTGACCGTGCAGATCATCCATGAGATGAAACGGCGCGGCAGCCGTTATGGCATGGTTACGATGTGCATCGGCGGCGGCATGGGGGCGGCCGGCATCTTCCAGAATCTCAATTAGCGGCTGAATGGGCTGGGGATGTCCGCTTTTTATACCAGCATCGCGCGGTTTTATGATGCCGAAACCGGCGGCAAGACCGATGATCTGCGGCTGTATCAACGTTTGGCGGCTCAATATCCGGGCGATATTCTTGATGTTGGCTGCGGCACTGGGCGCGTGCTGATTCATCTGGCGCAGGCTGGCTGTCGGGCGCATGGGATTGACAGCGACGCGGCGATGCTGGAGCGTCTGGCGCGCAAGCTGCGGGGCCTGCCGCATCTTCAGGATCATATCAGCTATGCCCATGCTGATGCGTTGCATTACGACTGCGCGCGCGAGTTTGGGCTGATCCTCTTGAGCTATAATGCGCTGATGCACTTTCACGAACAGGAAAGCCAAATCGCCCTGCTGCGGCGGTTGCGCGGCTGGCTGGCCGATGAGGGCCGGCTGGTGATTGACCTGCCCAACGCCGGCGATGCCTTTGCCGCGCAGGACACTGATGCGCTTACTTTGGAACGGACTTTTCTTGAACCCGAATCGGGGCATCAGGTCATGCTGCAATCGGTCAGCTGCCTTGACCGAGTCGCGCAGATTTTGCATGTGGATTGGATTTATGATGAGATAGACGGCGAGGGGCGGGTTAGGCGCATCGTTGCGCCGCATCGACTGCGCTATTTCTTTCTGCCAGAACTGACGCTTCTGCTCAAGCTGTGCGGTTTTGCGGTGGACGGTGTTTATGGCGATGCGGACGGGGCGCGGTTTGAAGATGGCTGTGAGCGGATGATTGTCCTTGCGGGGAAACTTGGCGGAGCGCATTTGTCACATTATACTTAAAGCGGCGCTGCGATAGGATTGGAGAGTCGGAAAATATGGAAAACATGGCAAACGCGGGCTGGCTGCAAGTTGGGACGCTTTTTGTTGGCATGCTGGGACTGGGGCTGGCCGGGCTGGTGTATCTTACCCGCCAGTTCAATCGCCTGGCCGACCGCGTGGGAAACTTAGAACAGGGACAGGTGCGTCTTGAGGGGCGTTTCAACCAAATGGAAGAGCGCACAGATGAGCGTTTCAACCAAATGGAAGAGCGCACAGATGAGCGTTTCAACCAAATGGAAGAGCGCACAGATGAGCGTTTCAACCAAATGGAAGAGCGCACAAATGAACGTTTTAATCGCCTGGAAGAGAGCATAGATGAACGTTTTAATCGCCTGGAAGAGCGCACAAATGAACGTTTTGACCGCCTGGAAGAGAGCACAGATGAACGTTTTAATCGCCTGGAAGAGCGCACAAATGAACGTTTCAACCAAATGGAAGAGCGCACAGATGAACGTTTTAATCGCCTGGAAGAGCGCACAAATGAACGTTTTGACCGCATGGAAGAGAACTTGAGTCAGCTGCGGGACGAGGTGAGTCAGCTGCGGGACGAGGTCAAGGGCCTAGGCGAAGGCTTGCAAAATGTCGAGAAAGAGCAGGCGCGGATGCTTGGCTTCTTGGAAGGCCGCGGGGTGATGGGTAAAATGCCGGCGCCCGATGCCGAAGCCGTCTCTTAGTCCTTTGGCGGCGCAATGCTGAAGTTGCCCTCTGGATTGGAAAGAGCAGCCATGTCCGAACTTTTGGATTATTTTAGAGCCAGACAAGCGGCGATGCTTGAGCTTTTGACTGACCTGGCGCGGCGCGAATCTTTTACCGGCGACAAGGCGCGGGTCGATAGGCTGATGGATTTTGTGGAAGCCAAGTTTGTCGACATGGATGTGGATTCTCTGGCGCGGTATCCACAGGAGACCGTCGGCGATTTTCTGCTGGCGAAGTGGAATGAAGATGCGCCCGGCAAGCCGTTTTTGTTTCTGGTTCATTTGGACACGGTGCATCCTGTCGGTACATTAGAGTCTATGCCGATCAAGATCGAAGATGGGTGCTATTATGGCCCTGGCGCTTTGGATATGAAGGCCGGCGCGGTCATTGCGCTGGAAGCGATTCGGGGCCTGCGGGCGCGCGGTCAGCTGCCGAACCGTCCGATTCATTTTCTGGTGACCAGCGAAGAAGAAATCGGCAGCCCTTTTTCCGAGGCGGTGATTAAGGAAGAGGCGGCTGGCTGCGCGTTGACGCTGGTCATGGAACCAGCCACTAAAGAGGGCGCGGTCAAGACCTGGCGCAAGGGCGGCGGCAAGTATGAACTGGTGGTCGAGGGTTTGGCGTCTCATGCTGGCATCGCGCCGCAGGAAGGCATCAACGCGATTATCGAATTTGCCCAGCAGGCGCTTGAAATTCAGCAGCTTAACGACCTCAAATACGGCACTTCGGTTTCGATTACGATGGTGGCGGGCGGTTCGGCTGGCAATGTTATTCCGGCGCGGGTGGAGGCGCATATTGATACCCGCGTGATGACGATGGAAGCCATGCAGGCCTTGCATGAAGCGCTGTCAAATTTGTATCCCAAGATGCCCGGCGCCAAAGTATCCTGCGCGCGGCGGGGACATCGCCCGCCGATGGAACGCCGGCCGGGGCTGTTTGAGAAAGCGGCGGCGATTGGCCGACGGTATGGCATAACGATTGATGAAGGCGGCGCTGGGGGCGGTTCGGATGGGAACTTCACCGCCGCTATGGGCATTCCAACCCTTGATGGGCTGGGCGCGCATGGCGACGGCGCCCATGCGCGGCATGAGCATGTCATCATCAGCAGTCTGCCGCGGCAGGCGGCGCTGACGGCGGCGCTTTTGATGGATTGGCATCGGGAGAATGAAGGCGGAACAGCTGATGTTTGACGTCCGCATTTGTTAGATGAGCGCAAGCTGATGGAAACCCTTTTCTTTTCGGCCTTTGCCATGGCGATTGCCTTTGCCATGCAGCCGGGCGTGATTGGATTTGAGGCGATGCGGCGCGGCATCGCGCATGGCTGGAGGGCCGCCTTGCATGTTGAATTGGGATCGCTGGTCGGCGATGGGGTGTGGGCGGTGATTGCGCTGGCGGGCGCGTCTATTTTATTTCGGAATCCAATCGTTACGCTGCTGCTGGGGCTGTTTGGCTGTGGTTTGCTGCTGCGCTTTGCCTGGGATGCCTGGCAGGCTTCTCGTTCGGATATCAAGGTCGCGGCTGCGGGTGACCGGCGGTCTAATCATTTTGTCGCCGGGGCGATGCTTTCGCTGTCCAATCCACAGAACATCACTGCGTGGCTGGGCATGAGCGGCACGATTATTGGCCTGGGTTTTCTTAATCCACAGCCGATTCATCTGCTGGTGTTTTTCGCTGGGTTTATGACGGCGCAGGTCTGCTGGTGTTTCTTCTTTGCGACGGTGGTGGAATATGGCCGCCGTCTTATTACGCAGCGCACGTATCGCTGGATTAACCGAATCTGCGCCGCGGCGCTGGCTTATCTGGGCGGCGCGCTGCTGCTGCAAACGGCGCAGATGGCCTTGGCTTAAATTTCAATATAGCGTTTCCATACCTCTGGCCCTGAACCCATGGCAATCACGAGGTAGCTGGTGCGCGGGGTTTTGGGCTCCCATCGCAGGCGCATCCCAGCGACATGATGCAGGCGGCTGCCTTTGCGATGATTGCATTTTGAACAGGCGCAGGCGGTGTTCGACCAGGTGTCTTTGCCGCCTTTGGAACGCGGGATGATATGGTCAATCGTAAAGTCGCGTTTGCTTAGGACTTTTCCTTTTCGCATCGTTCCCAGCCGGATGCCGCAGTAGATGCAGGTATAGCCGTCGCGCATCAGCACGCCTTTGCGATTCCAATGGGACTGGCGGCGCGGAACGTTGACGTAGGACTTGAGGGCAATGACCGACGGAATCTCGAACTGGCGGCGGACTGTGCGGAGGTATTGTCCGGTCTGCTCGACGGCGATGGCTTTGCCCGCCAGCAGCAGGTTAATGGCGCGCGGCGCGGTGATGACTGACAGCGGCTCCCATGTGCTTCCATTGAGGAGCAGGACGCGGTATTGCAAGATGCTTGTGGACACGGCTGCCTGGGCCTTTCGACTGCGCCGACAGATGATGCAAGACTGTCAACGGCTTCATTATACATCAAAAGCGGCAGTCCGCCGCCGCGCCTGAAAGGAGGGGCCATGCTGGACAAGCCGAATATAGCCGAAGCAGCCATCGCGGCGGCGCTCCAGGCGCATTATGGCATTGCCGTTCGGTCGCTGGAATTTTTGCCGATTGGCAACGACGCCCGCGCGTGGGTGTATCGCGTGGAGTCCGATGAGCGGCCTTATTTCCTCAAGCTGCGTCGGGGCGCGCCAAAACGTTCGACCTTGTATGCGCCGCATTATTTGCAGAGTCGGGGCATTGCCAGCGCTGCCGCGCCGACTGCCGCCCGGTCGAATCAGCTTTATGCGGCCCTGGATGGCTTTTCGCTCATCCTTTATCCGTGGATAAAGGGGAGGTCGGCGTGGGGCATGCGCCTGTCACTTCGGCAATGGGCTGAATGGGGGGGCATCATGCGCTCGATTCATCAGACGACCATCACAAATGAGCTTGCCGAACTCCTCCCGCGCGCGACATTCGGCAAAGCATGGACAGCGACCTTGGACCGCATTCATCATCTGGCGGCGGGGGATGTTCAAGACGAAATCGCCCGAGCCATGGCGCAGGTCTGGCAATCAAAAGCGGCGCAAATCGAGGAAGCGCGGCAGCGATACCTGGCGCTGGGCGCGCGGCTTTGCGCGGCTTTGCCTGATTTAGTGTTATGCCATGCCGATATACACAAAGCCAACATAATGATTGATGAATCGGATGCCATTCATATTGTGGATTGGGATGAGGCGGTCATCGCGCCGAAGGAACGCGATCTGATGTTCTTTGTCGCCGACGGCCATGCGCCCGAAGCGGTCGATGCCTTTCTGCGCGGCTATGGAGAGCCGAAGGTCGACCCGATTGGCATCGCCTATTATCGCTATGATTGGGTAATGCAAGAGTTCTGCGACAATGGCGAGCGGGTTTTCATTTCAGAAACGCTGACTGACAAGGAACGGAGCTTTGCTCTGGACGAATTCAAGCGGCTTTTTGTTAAGGGCGATGTGCTTGACCGCGCCCGTCAGGCTTACTGCCAGGCGCAGCGGCGGTCGCCATGACAAAGGTTTCAGCGCATTATTTGAAGCAGGCGCGGCATGATTTCTGCATAAGCACGATAGAGCAAGGGGCGCGGGGCATAATCCCAAGCGCCGATGTGGCGGATGATCTGGCCGCGGAAGCCGCGTTTGAAGCGATAGACGCCCCAGAGTCGGTCGCTTTCGTCAAAGACATCGGGCGCGCCCCACATATCATAGATGGCGTATCCCTGTGATTTGGCCCATTGGATGGCTTTCCATTGCAAGGCATAGTTGGGCATGCGATTGCGCTCTTCATTGGATGAAGCGCCATAAAAATACCAGCATTTCCGCCCGAAGTGGAACAGGATAAGCTGGGCAATCGCCTTTCCTTGATATTCGGCGATGAAGGCATGGGCGAGTCCAGCCCGCATAAACGTTTGCCAGGCGCGCCGATAATAATCAAAGGGGCGAATCAGAAAGCCGTCCCGCTGACCTGTGACTTGGTACAGCCGATAGAGAATCGACAGGTCATCCAAGCCGGCGGCGCGGATGGTGACTTCTTTTTTATGAGCGGCGCGGATTTTGCGGCGGGTATTGGCGCTCATTGCCATCAGCAGATCATCGTCAGTCCGCGCCAGGTCAAGATGGATAGTATTGCGAAACTGCGCCTGCGAAGCCGAAAATCGCCAGCCGCGCTGCTTGAGCCGCTTGGCGACCGCTGTTCCAACGGCGTCTGGGAGGTCATTTTCACTATGAGGCAGACCAGTTCCATGGATGACATCAGGGTCGATTTTGAGCCAAACCACTCGCTGCTGTCTGGCGCGGTTTTCCAGTTCGGCGATGACCGCATCAAACAAATCGGCATCAGCGTAATCCAGCGCCGGCCCCTTGCTGACATACATCACCTTCAGCGGGCCCCGCTGGCGCACAGCGGCATTCGCCATCGCCGCCACCTGACCGCCGCGTGTGAACGCCAGTCGTTGCGGCCGCCAGCCGCCGGTCGCCAGCTTGAACTCGCCCCATTCCCATGTTTGCAGGATATGGGCATAGGGGAGTTGGCGCAGCGCTTGGTTCCAGTCGCCGCGGTCGGTGATTTCGGTCAGAGTGAGGATGATGCGAATCCTTTCGGCGGCTGGCTTGGGTTAGCGGCGCAGTTTCAAGGCGGCGCGGTAAGCCGCATAGACAGGCGGATGAAATGCTTTGTCCCAGGCGCCGACCGACCGCCGCACCTCGCCGCCCCAGCCGCGCTTGAATCCGTACACCCCCCACAGCCCATCCGATCTTCCGCGGAACTGCGCTTCCAGAGTCGCTTCATCGCAGTCGGGGATGCCCCACAGGTCATACCAGACGCAGCCTTGCGCTTTCGCCCATTGTATCGCCTGCCATTGGATGCCATAGGTCGCGTACAGACTGCTTTTTTCCCGCGAGGATGCGCCATAGATATACCAAGCGGCTCCGCGCAATGCGAAGACCATAATGGCGGCAAGCGGCCGGCCAGCGTGTTTCGCCGTCAGCAGCGCGCCGTATTCGGGAATGAATCGGTCGTAGACAGCCTCATAATAAGCGGGGCTGTGGACGGCAAATGCGTTTCGCTCGCCGGTTTGTTGCATCAGGCGATTAAAATCAGGGAGGTCGCGGCGCGTGCCTTCATTATACGCGATGCCGCTTTTGAGGCTCTTGCGGATTTTGCGGCGCGTGCCTTGATTCATGCGCGCCATGATGTCGCTGTCGCTGCCGCGGATATCCAGGCAAATCGTGTTCGGCGGCTGGACGGTTTGCGGGCTGGCGTGAAAGCCCATGCTGGCAAAGTCGGGCGGCGGGCTGTTGATGAAGAGGCCGGGCTCCAGCTTGAGGAAAGCGGCGCCGGTTTGTGTTTTGATGGCATCCCACAGCGGCGGATAAAGCGATTCATCGGCGGCGTATCCACCCATCGGCGCATAAGCCATCCGGCCCAGCCGCAGTGGCAGCGCCTTGAGCAGGACCAGGGCCCCAGCCGCGATTTCGCCCGCTATCGAAAGCGCCACGATTTGCGAATCCCAGCCGAACTGCGATTTGAGTTCGCCCCAGCCGGAAAGCTGCAAGAGGTGCGCCCGGGCTTGTCGGCGGACAAACTGGTCCCAATCGCGGGCGGATGGGCTGGCGATGGAGATGGTCGGGTCATCGGGCGCTGGTGAGCTTGTCATGGCTTTATTTTGGGGCAGCTTGCAGTCGATTCATAGACTCGATTTGTCGGCAAGTCCGAAGGCTGTCTGTTATAATGATGAATATGTTGTTTCAAACCGCGATGCCGACGGATTAGGGATAATGATAACCAAGACCCAGGTTCACCATTATAAAGAGAAAGATATCGATTCTCTTTATCGCTATCTGGAGAGTAGCGCATCATCGACAGAGCAAAGATTCATTCTGGAAAATCTAGGGAAACTCCCAAACGATTTTCGCGGTGAAGCCCTGCTTCCTTATTTGCAGGCTGAAAACGAAGAGACTCGATATTGGGCAGTCAAAAATTTGGGCAAGCTGGAAAACGCGGCTTACTTGAAGCATTTGCGGAATGTCGCCATGGATGACGAAAGCTCTTCCGTGCGCCGAGAGGCGGTATCGGCCATTGGTCGGATGCGGAGCGAAGACGCAATTCCGACTTTGGTCAAGTTTTTGAGCGATCCTGATCCCAAAGTTATTTTGCAGGCTGCCAGGGCTTTGCTGATATTCAAAGACAAAGATCGGGTAAGGCGATGTCTCTTGCAGTTAAGCGCGCATCCAAATGAGCAGATACAGATGGTGCTAAAAGCCGAGTTTGAGGACAATCCTGAAATTACAGATTACGGCCGGCATCCTGAATATCCCGACTGCCTGAAGAACTGCGTCGTCAACGGTGATACCCGCGAGGTAATGAGATTGCTGCCGAATGGCTGCGTTCATTTGACTTTTACGTCGCCGCCGTATTACAACGCCAGAGATTATTCGATTTACAAGAGTTATAAACAGTATTTGTCGTTTCTGGCGGAAGTCTTTCAAGAGGTTCATCGCATTACCAAAGAGGGGCGTTTTTTGATTGTCAATACGTCGCCAGTGATTGTGCCGCGCGTCAGTCGCAAGTATTCCAGCGCTCGCTATCCCATTCCTTTTGATTTGCACGGCATCGTCACCGAAATCGGCTGGGAGTTTATTGATGACATTATTTGGGCAAAGCCCGAAGCGACGGTTAAAAATCGCAATGGTGGCTTTCAGCAGCATCGCAAGCCGCTGGGGTACAAGCCGAATACGACGACCGAATATGTGATGGTGTATCGGAAGCGATCCGCTAAATTGATCGACTGGAATATGAGACAGTATCCGAAGTCGGTTATCGAAGCAAGCAAAGTCGAAGGTGATTTTGAGACGACTAATTTGTGGCATATTGAACCGAAAAGTGACAAAGTTCACAGCGCGGTCTTTCCGCAAGCGTTATGCGATCAGATTGTCAAATTGTATTCCTATGCTGGCGATCTTGTTTTTGATCCTTTCGCTGGCAGTGGAACTTTTGGTCAATCAGCCAAAAAACTCAAGCGGAATTTCTTCCTGACCGAGCAGGAGCCAGTCTATGTCGAGCGAATGAAAGAGACCATTCATCATAGTTTGTTTGATGCCGAAGATTTTACCAGATTTGTCACTGTAGATGAGTTCAAACAGTTAATACAGGAAGCTGACCATGGCGCTCTCAAATAAAGCATTGCAAAATATACTGCGGATGATTTTGAAGAGCGAGCATTATCGCAAAGTAATCATTGAGCAGATTACGGATGAGTTTTTCCAATTCACGATTGGATATTTCAAGGATATTATCGCCGCGAAACTCGACGGCAAAGAAATCGACGCTGACTGGTACAAGCGATATTTCTTGACAGGACGGTTCAAACCCGAGGAAACGGTGATTTATGCAGGATTAAATCAGAAGACTGTTACGAATATCTATGGGAGTTCTGCCAGAAATGTAGTTTTTGAGGTGACGTCTGATTATTATGATGAACTCATAGACAAAGTGGATGCCCTGGTTAGCGCCGACTTTTCGAATGTGGAGATCATTCTAACAATCAAATATAACAGCGTAAGCGTCGAATTAACGTTGAGCGAAACGTTGATTGTCGTCAATACATTAGGGGCAAAGAGATTGCAAATCAGGGGCGGAGCTTGGAGCGATCTTGGCAAAAAGCTGGAACTGCCGCTGATGCTCACCTTGGCAAAGCTGTATCAAGTGCCATCTGGCCACTATGCCGGCAAAGGCTTGAGCGGCGAAGGCCGGGATGTGGACTTCCACTTTATCGATTCATCCCGAAACCGCTATCGCTGTGAAGTCAAGCTGATGGGCAAAGGCAACCCAGAAAGCGCTGATGCCGCGATTGCCAGGGACACCAACATTTTCGTGGCTGACACGCTTTCGGCGCTGAACAAGGAGCAGCTGCCGCAGCGCGGCTGTCATTGGGTGGAATTGCGGGCGGCCGAGGGCTATAAGAAAATGTTTGATATTTTTACCGAACTCGGCATCCCCTGCGTCGCATTTGACGGTAGTTTGGATCAAGCGCTTGACCGTATCATCGCGGACGTTTTTGCCGAAATCGAACAGGCGGACAAGACGAAATAACGCAGGATAAGACAAGGCGCGTCAAATCAGCGAACCGCGCCCGACGCCGCGGGCGAATTTGCCCAATCGGGCGGCTTGCGGTAGCATACGCTGACGATTAGATAACGGAGGTGAAGATCGGAAATAACGTGGCAGTCCATGAAGTTATTTCGCTCATGTAAAATTCAGAAATGAGGCAGGAACATGAAAAAAGCATTACTCGCGATTTTGATGCTGGCGGCGCTGCTTGCAGTGGGAAGCGTCCTGGCGCAAGACCAGCCCTTTGCCGGCGCCGAGATCGTCGCTACCTATATGCAGTCAGGGACCTATGATGTCGGCGCCGAAAACATTGAAGCCGCGTTCGAAGACGACACCGGCATTCAGTTGGAACTCGTTGCGTCGCCCTGGGCGGTGCTCAATCAAAACCATATCACTGACCTGACCACTGGCACCGGTGAATTTGATGTCATGTCGGGCGAGTTTTGGATCGCCAGCGTTTATGACCGCATGTTGCCGCTCGATGAGTTTGTGGAGCGCGATGCGTTTGGCGGCGATTATATCCCGACCATCTGGCAGCCGGGGCCTTCGGGCTTTTTCGATGGCAATCGGATTGGCATTCCGTACAGCGCCGATGCCTATGGAATCATCTATCGCAAGGACATCTTTGAAGCGGCTGGCATCGACGCCGACTGGGAAACATGGGATGACTACATTGAGCGTCTGGATGCTTTGGCGGCGCATCTGGAAGGCACAGATATTGCGCCCAGCGTCTTTGCATGGGGCGCGGCCGAACAGACGCCATCCATTTTCCTGGGTATGTACGACGGCTACTTGGTCGATTCAATGGGCAATTACGCGCTGGAAGAAGATAAAGCCGTTCAAGCCCTGAACCAGATGGCCAGCCTGCTGGCTTATAATCCAGAGGGCGCGGCTGGCTTGAGCATTGACGAAGCCAATTCCGTTTTCCTGACAGGCAAAGCGGCGACGATGATTTGCTGGGTTAGCTTTGTGCGGGCCTCGGCGCAAGACCCTGATGCCTCGCTGGTCGTCGACCAATGGGAGACCGCCCGTTTCCCCGGCCCTGGCTTTCCTTTCCTTTCGGCATGGAATCTGTTCATCTCGGAATACAGCGACAATCCCGATGCCGCTTGGGAATGGGTTAAATACTACATTAACCCAGAACAGGCGCGGACACGGTTCGTCGAGTTGGGCGTGGGTTCTCCCTACATGAGCACCTATGAAGACCCGGAACTGATGGAGACGTACAGCCATGATTTCCCGTCTATGGTCGAGAATCTAAGCCAGGCGCAGTCGGTCCCGTGGGTGTTTGAGGCCTTTGAAATTTTCTTCCGCAATACCAGCGAACTGGTGATTGGTTCGATTGATGCGGAAGAAGCGCTTGCCAATACGCTCGCCGGCTGGTCCGAGGTGACTGTTCCCGAAGCGCTGGTGCAGTCGGCCGCCGCCCAGGGGCAAATGCAGGAATAACTCTGATGCAGGTTGAGCGGGCGGAATGATGAGCCATGATGAGAAAGCCTTCAAACTGGCGCCGGCGGCACGATTTGCCGTGGCTGATCGCTTTCGTGCTTCCGGCTTTTTTCATCGTGGTGGTGGTGCAGTTCTATCCGCTTGCTTATTCAGCCGTTCTGTCGGTTCAGGAATGGTCCTTAACCGAGTCGCAAAGGCCCGAAGGTTTTGTCGGGCTGGACAACTTCGTTGAACAGCTTGCCGACGAGACCTTCCGGCGCTCAACGCGCAACAGCATCCTCATCACAGGCGGGGCGGTCGTTCTGGAAATGCTTCTGGGCCTCTGCCTCGCCTATCTTACGATGGGCTCAAGCTGGCGAATGCGCTCCATTCGCACCCTGCTCATCTTGCCGATGGTCATCGCGCCGGTCGCCGCCGGCACACTGTGGCGCATCCTCTTAAATTCCCGCGCCGGCCTGGTCAATCATCTCCTTAGTCAAATCGGCATTCGCGGGCCAGAATGGCTGGCATCGCCGGATTGGGCGATTGTGTCGGTGATTTTACTGGACACCTGGCAATGGACGCCTTTTGTTCTGCTGGTCGCCGGCGCCGCCATTGCCAGCATCCCCGGCGACCTGCTGGAAGCGGCCGCGATTGATGGCGCGTCGCGCTGGAAAATTTTCCGATACGTTGAATTCCCTTTGCTAAGGCCGCTGCTGTTATTGACGCTGGTCTTCAGAATGCTGGACTCGCTGCTGTCATTGGATTCGATCTATTCACTCACCTTTGGCGGCCCAGGATTCAGCACCTATACGATGACGTTTTACATCTATACGCAAGGTCTGCGAAACTTCAATTTTGGCGAGGCCGCCGCCGCATCTTGGCTCTTCATGGCTTTTGCCAGTGTGTCTATCGGGCTTGTTTTCTGGTCCCAGCGCAAGGACTGGTGATGGAATGAAAAGTCCGATGAGCCAGAATAAATCTCTCAAACAGCTGTTCTTGCAGGCATTGCATGGCGCAATCTTGTTCATTGCCTGTCTGGTTGTGATTGTGCCGCTCGGCTATCTGATCATTAACAGCATCAAGCTGCCGCGCGAATTTTTGACCATACCGCCAACGATTTTCCCAAATGAGATCACCTTTGAGCATTATCAAGACCTCATTGACGACCCCAAAACGATTAAGTTTTTCAGGAACAGCTTGACCGTCGCCTTTTGGACAACAGCCATCACGATTGTATTCGGCACGCTGGCGGCTTATGGCTTGGCGCGCATGAGGCTGTCCGCCAAACTGCTGGGTTTTGTGACCTTCATTTTTTTGTTTATCCGCTTTTATCCCCGCGTGACAACCGTCATTCCTTTTTTCCTTGTGATGCGCCAATTTGATCTTTTGGATACTGTCTGGGCGATTGTCATCGGGCATTTGGGCATCACGATACCCTTTGCAGCCTGGCTGATGCTGGTGGTTTTTCAGGATTTGCCAATGGAAATCGAAGAGGCCGCCGTCGTTGACGGGGCGAATGTCTGGCAGCGTTTCTGGCGGGTTGTGCTGCCGATCACCATGCCCAGCGTTGCCGCCGCCGCTATCTTGACCGCCTTTTTGTCATGGAACGAATTTCTCATCGCCGCCAGCGTCGCCCGGCGCCAGGCGAGCGTGCTGTCGATTGCCGTTGCCAGCTTTGTCAGCGACAAGGGGATTCAATGGGGCCCTATGGCGGCCATGAGCGTTGTGATGATTGTCCCGATGATTGTATTCGCCCTGTTTGCCCAAAAGTATCTCATTAGAGGGATTACATTCGGCGCGGTGAAGGGGTAACAGGAGCAGGCGCATATATGATAAACTCGGACGTTCAAGATTAGGTAGGCAAATCATGGGGCAAACCGCCGGCCTGTTCTGAAGCCAATGGCGCTGGCGGCGCGCGGCTTTTACCTATTGCCGAATGCTGATTCTTATCCGAAACTGAAGTAAAGCGATTAAAACAGGAGTTTGATTATGGCAGATCGAGTTGCACTTTATCTACAGGACGCGCATTCCCTGCGCGATGCTCTTGAATATGTAAAATATGCCGAGGCCCGCGGCTTTGAAGCGGTGTGGCAGGCCGAAAGCCGCCTGGTCCGCGACGCGGTCGTGCCGATGGCAGCCTTCGCCGCCGTGACATCGCGCATCAAAATTGGCTCCGGCGTCATCAACAACTGGACGCGCAACGCGGCCGTCATCGCCGCCACCTTCCTGACGCTGGACGACCTGGCGCAAGACCGCATTTACTGCGGCATCGGCGCCTGGTGGGATCCGCTGGCGGCAAAAGTGGGCATTCAGCGGCGCAAAAATCTCCTGGCGATGCGCGAAGTCGTGACCGCGGTCCGCCGCCTCCTGCATCGGGAACGGGTAACGTTTCATGGCGAGTTTGTGCAGCTGGAGGATGTGGAACTGGATGTTGTGCATGGCCGCAAAGCGCCGCGAAATGTCCCCATTTATATCGGCGCGACCGGCCCGAAGATGCTCGCCTTGACCGGCGAAATCGCTGATGGCGTTGTACTGAATTATCTGGTGTCGCCAAAATACAATGAGATGGCCATGGCGCAACTGGAAATTGGCGCCAAAAAGGCCGGCAAGTCCGTCTATGATGTTGACCGCCCGCAGCTGGTTGTCTGTTCAGTGGATGAAGACCGACAAAAGGCGCTGGATGCCGCCCGCAAGCTGGTCACGCAGTACCTTGGGCAGCAGCCCCATATTATGAAAGCCAGCGGGGTCAGTCAGGACTTGCTGGATGAAATTGGACAGACATTGACTTGGCCGGCGACCGAGGAGCAGATCCTGGAAGCGATGAGGCTGGTTCCAGATGATGTGGTGCAGATGATTACAGCATCGGGGACGCCTGAAGAAGTCAAGGCAAAGGTGCGCGAGTATATTTCCGCCGGGGCGACCTGTCCTATCCTCTATCCATTGGGCGATGATGTCCGCCTGATGATCGATACCTTCGCCGGCGGATATTCCAGCTAGACGGACTTGCCCCGCCGCCTTCCGCGACAGGATTGGGCTGTGAAAATTCTTTGTGTCAGCGATACCGAAATGCCCCAGCTGCTTAGCGCGGTGAATCTGCGCCGTCAGTACAGCAATGTTGATATGATTGTAAGCTGCGGGGATATGTCCAGCGGCTATCTCGATTTTATCAGCACGATTATTTGCGCGCCTCTGTTTTATGTCCGCGGCAATCATGACGAAATGTATGACCGCGAACCGCCGGGCGGCATTGACCTTCATCGGCAGATTGTCCGTTACCGCGGCCTTACATTGGCTGGCCTGGAAGGCTCAATCCGCTATAATACAGGCATAATCCAGTACACGCAGTCGCAAATGCACTGGATGGTTGCCCGACTGGCTCCCAAAATCGCCTGGAACCGACTGCTCCGCGGCCGCGGCATTGACTTGTTTGTGACTCATTCGCCGGCCCGCAGCATCCATGACGGAGAAGATCATGCCCATCGCGGCTTCAACAGTTTTCTCAATTTTATGAAGTGGTATCGCCCGCGTTATATGCTGCATGGGCATGTGCATACTTGGGATCGGCGCCAAACAGTGCGAACGCAATATGAAGCGACTTGCATCATGAATATCAACCCGTTCACAGTGTTAGAACTGGAGCCGGGCGAGACCGGCGGAATCGCCTGATTTGGAAGCAAGTCATCTGGCAAGGAGGCCCTCATGTGGGAAGCGTATTACAGTGTCAGCAGCCTGGACGAAGCGCTGGCGCTTTTGGATGAATATCAGCATCGGGCGCGGATTGTCGCCGGCGGCACCGACCTGATCATCGAGATGGAGCGCGGGCAGCGGCCTGAACTCCAGGTCCTGATTGATATAACGCGGGTCAAGGGGCTTGATCGGATCAGCCTGAACGCGGGGAAGATTGTTCTGGGTCCCCTGGTGACGCACAATCATGTCGTCGGCAGTCAATTAATCCGCCGCCGGGCCTTGCCGCTGGCGCAGGCATCATGGGAAGTCGGGGCGCCCCAAATTCGCAATCGAGCGACCATCGCCGGCAATTTAATCACGGCCTCGCCGGCCAATGACACCATCACGCCATTATTGGCCTTGGGCGCCGAGCTTAGGCTGGCATCAGTAGCGGGCGAACGGTCGATTGCCTTGGCGGATTTCTACACTGGTTTTCGTCAGACGGCTTTGCGGCCGAATGAACTGTTAAGCTCAATCAGCTTCCCGGCCTTGGATGAGCAGGAACGGGGCGTATTTCTGAAACTTGGTTTGCGCCGCGCCCAAGCCATTTCGGTTGTTGATGCCGCCGTTATGCTTCGCATGGATGACAGCGGCGCGGTCGCGGCGGCGCGGATCGCCCTGGGGAGCGTCGCGCCGACGATTATCCCGGCGCCGCTGGCTGAACAGGCCTTGATTGGCAAACAACTCACAGCAGAGACCATCGCCGCCGCTGGGCAGCTGGCGGCGCGGACCGCCATGCCGATTGATGACGTCCGCGGCAGCGCCGAATACCGCCGCGAGATGGTGAGGGTATTGGTCGTTCGGGCGCTGCGTCGGCTGGCGCAAGATGAAATAGAAACCGGGATGCCCGACAGGCCGCCCATGCTCTGGGGAAAAGATGCCGCTGTGGTGCGGGAAGGCCTGAAAGCGCAGGTCAAACATACAATGGATACCCCCATTGAAAGCGCTATTAACGGGCAAAGACATTCGATTGGGACTGGACAGCGCAAGTCCCTGCTGCATTGGCTGCGGGAAGATGCCAAGCTGCCCGGCACAAAGGAAGGCTGCGCCGAAGGCGAATGCGGCGCCTGCACCGTCTTTCTGGATGATGTCGCCGTGATGGCCTGTATGGTTCATGCCCCGCGGGCGCACCAGGCCGAGATTGTGACTATTGAAGGATTGCAGCGGGAACGGCAGCTGCACCCGATACAAAGCGCGTTTATTCAAGAAGCTGCTGTGCAATGCGGTTACTGCACCCCTGGGTTCCTGATGGCCGGCGCAAAGTTGCTGGAGGAAATTGAGCAGCCGACTGTCGAGCAGATCAATTACAGCATCAGCGGCAATCTGTGCCGCTGCACTGGGTATTATAAAATCGCGCAGGCCTTTGAAGCGGCCAGCAAAATGAAGGCCGAGGGGTCAGGATGAGTATGACGAGGAATCTGCTGTGTCAAAAGAGAGTACGGACGTTATAGGACAATCTGCCCAGCGGATGGATGCGCTTGGCAAAGTCACCGGCGCCGCGCCTTATCCGGGTGATATTGATATGGAAGGGCAGCTTTGGATGCGGATCAAATTCAGCGACCGCGCCCATGCCCGCGTGCTGGCTGTGGATGCCCGCCACGCCGAGGCCCTGCCCGGTGTTCGGCGCGTGTTCACCAGCGCTGATGTGCCGGTGAATGAGTATGGCCTGGTCATCAAGGATCAGCCAGTGCTTTGCGGCCCTGGCGACAAAGAAGGCAGCGACGCGGTGCGCTGTTATATGGACATGGTGGCGACGGTCGTCGCCGAAACCGATGCCATCGCCCGCCAGGCCCTTGAACTGATTGAGGTTCAGTATCAGGATTTGCCGGCCGTTTTTGACCCAGAGCAGGCCATGCAGGATTCAGCGCCGCAGCTGCATCCCGATCATCAGCGCAATCTGATCGCGCAGTATCGCATTCGCAAAGGAGATATGGCAGTTGGCTGGGAACAGGCGGATGTTGTGGTTGAGGGCGAATACGAAACAACCTGGCAGGAACACGCCTACCTTCAGCCCGAGGCCGGCTTGGCTTATATCGACGACGAGGATCGCGTGACTGTGATTGTCGCCGGGCAATGGACGCATGAAGACCAAGAGCAGATCTATCATGCGCTTGACCTGCCGCCGGAGAAAGTCCGCGTGATTTACCCCGCTATCGGCGGCGCTTTTGGCGGGCGGGAAGATATGTCGGTGCAGATTATTCTGGCGCTGGCCGCCTGGAAGCTGGGCGAGCCGATCAAGATTCAGTGGAACCGCGAGGAATCGATCCTTTATCATCACAAACGGCATCCCATCAAGGTGCGGACGAAATGGGGCGCGGCCAAGGACGGCATCCTGACCGCTATGTCCGCCCAAGTGATTGGCGACGGCGGCGCCTACAACTATACATCCAACAAGGTGCTGGGCAATGCCCATCTGACGGTCAGCGGCGCCTATGTGATCCCCAACATCCATATCGACACCTTCGCTGTCTATACCAACAACATTCCATCGGGCGCGTTTCGCGGATTCGGCGCGCCGCAGGCGCTCTTCGCCGCCGAAGGGCAGATGAACCGACTGGCGGATGCGCTGGGCATGGATCCGCTGGACATTCGACTGAAGAACAGCATAAAGGAGGGCAGCATCGGCGCGGTTGGCGCGGCTTTTCCGCCGGGCGTGACCATGCCACAGGTTTTTGAGGCCTGCGGCCGCGAGTCGTGGTGGCGGCGGACGGAGTCTGGCTGGGCCTTGACGCCGCCCGAACAGCCAGCCGATAAATCCAAACGGCGCGGGCGCGGCATCGCCGGCGGCTTCAAGAACGTCGGCTTCAGCTTTGGTTTTCCAGAGCATTGCTGGGCGGGCATCGAATTGCAGGGGACGGTCGAGATTGAGAAGGCGCTGCTTTTTCATGCCGGCGCCGATGTCGGGCAGGGAGCGCATACCGCTTTGATGCAGATGGCGGCCGAGGCCGTCGGCATCCCATTGGAAAAGGTGCAGATCGCCGCCTCTGATACCGCCAGTTCGGGGTCATCGGGGAGCGCGTCGGCATCGCGCCTGACCTTTATGTCCGGGAATGCCATCCGCGGCGCGGCCGAGCTTGCGCTGCAAAAATGGGAGGATGAAGAGCGGCCGGCCAAGGGCGAATTCATGTACCGCCCGCCGGCGACCACGCTCTTTGACCCGCTGACCGGCGAATGCGAACCCAACTTTGCCTATGGCTATGTTGCCGAAGCCGTTGAGCTTGAGGTCGATATCGAAACCGGCCAGGTGCATCTGCTGGAAGTTGTCTGCGCCAATGATGTCGGCAAGGTTGTCAATTTGCAGCAGGTGCAAGGGCAGATCGAAGGGGCGATTGTCCAGGCGCAGGGCTATGCCCTGATGGAAAACCTGGTTTCCCATGCCGGCAAAATCCAAAACCCTTATCTTTCGACCTATCTTATCCCGACGTCGCTGGATGTTCCGCCGGTGGTCAAATCGGTCATCTTGGAATATCCGGATCCGATTGGGCCTTGGGGGCTGCGCGGCATGGCCGAGATGCCTTTTCTGCCGCTGGCGCCGGCGATTGCCGCCGCGATTTATGACGCCATCGGCCTTTGGATGGATTCGCAGCCCTTCACGCCAGAGAAAGTCGTCAAGGCGCTGCGCGAACAGGGCATCCGAAGATAGGCTGCCGCGAAGGACAGCGCCGGCAAAGAGGAAAACAGGACAAAATTGACTTGACAGGAAGCCGCGCTTAAGATAATATGCCATAATAAAATGAAGCATAAAGACAAACAGAAAAGGAACTCATTATGACCGTTCATCACTTGACCAGTAAATGCGGGGGGGGGGGGGGACAATGCGCGGTAAGATCGCTTTGCTTCTCGGCTCCCTGCTGTGCTTCATTTTGGCCTTTCCCGTTCAAAGCCAGGCAACGCCGACGGCGGGGCCTTGCGGCCTGCCGCCAAACAGAACGACCTGGCGTTCCTCAACGGCCCAAAAAATCTGGAACATGACCACGGACTGCACCTTTAGCACTAGCAGCACCTACTTTATACGGGTTGAATCTGGCGCCTTCACCGTCAATGGCAACGGCTACACCATCTACGCCGACGACGGCGCTGAGGCCTTCACTGTTGCGAGCGGCGGCACCCTTAATCTAAACGATGTCACCATCCGCGGGCTCGACGAATCAGCCCGCTATGCTATCGGCGTGCAAGGCCGTCTTAACGCCACCGATGTCACCCTCAGGAACAATAAATCCGCCGCCACAATAAACGTAGCGGGCAGCGGGGCGCGGGCGGATCTTACCAATATGCGATTCCTGAACAACACCGGCGGCGGCCTTAGTGGCAGTACCTCTGCGCTAGCGGTCACTGCCGGGGGTACGGCCAACCTCAGCAACGCCATCTTCACCGGCAATACCCTCGCTGGTTATGTGGTTAGGGTCGCTTCCAGCGCCACGTTGAATATAACTGGCTGTTTGACCATGAGCGGCAATACTGGCATAGATCTCTATGAAGCTACCGGCGGCGCCATCAACAACAACAACATTGGCGCTTGTGCAGGCGGCGGCTTCGCGACAGTGACTCCCACGCCCAGGCCGCGAAAGAAGGAAAAGGAGAGCTTGCCACCGACGCCAACCGCGACGCCACGGCCGGCTTACGGCGCCTCCTATGTTGCCTTGCAGACCGAAACTGGCATGACCTTTGAGGCCGCTTATGGCCTCGACAGCGGTGTCCATTTCCGTCAGCTTGACGGCGGCGGCATTGGCGTGCAGTCGATCATCGACGCTGGCCCGCTGGCCGCCTTGGATGTCTATGGCTATGTCGAGCAGGGCGTCGAGATCTGTTTCCCGCAGATAGGCCGCGTCGTCTTTTTGGATGCGCGGACGATGCCGCGGGCGATAATGAATCTGGATGCCACCGTGAGGGATGGCATGACCTGCGTCTCTTTGAACAGTCCGGGTTCGCTGGTGCTGCTGCCGAACTAGGGCTTGGATGCGCGCCTGAAAAATCCCAAGCCGACAGCCGCCGTTTTGTGTTATGATAGTCGCAGTTAAGGCGGCTGAATCGGCAAGGGTTTGACATGAAGCTCCGGCAGGCATTTGAGATCGTCCGCGGTGATGTGGCCGCCTTTATTGGCGCCGGCGGCAAGACGTCGCTCCTGGTGGGGCTTGGCTATGAACTGGCGGAGTCCGGCTGGCGCGTCCTGGCGACGACTACCACGGCGCTTGCCGTTGAACAGCTTGATTTGTTCCCCTGCGCCATGCCGGCCTATGCCGGCGCGCAAGCTATCTCCGGCGCGTTGAATGAACATCAGTTTGTCCTGCTTTATGACACAATTCGCCAGGGTCATG
The DNA here is from genome assembly GCA_965243515.1 of Phototrophicaceae bacterium. GTDB lineage: Bacteria > Chloroflexota > Anaerolineae > Aggregatilineales > Phototrophicaceae > UBA6055. Next base: position 1,241,639 of record OZ251572.1, read on the forward strand.
TCTATGGCCCGGCGCTTGAATGGATGCCGAAGCTGCTGGATACGGTCGATTCTGATGCGCTGCTGGTCAAAGCCGATACATCGGCGGGCCGGCCCTTTAAGGCGCCGCGGGACAATGAGCCGCGCATCCCCTCGGAAACATCGCTGGTTGTGCCGGTCGCGTCGCTGAATGCCGTGGGCAAACCGCTGGATGAGGATCATATTTACAATCCGCAGCCGATGATTGACAAATATGGCTTTGCCGCCAATAGCCCGGTCAAGTCGCCTTGGCTGGCGCAGGTCTTGCGCGACGAGGAGCTTGGCTTAAAAGGAGCGCCGCCGCGGGCGCGGGTCGTCGCCTTTTTGAATCAGACGCCGGCGCGCGGCTGTCTGCGCGGTCGGGCGCGGATGATCGCCCGGCTGGCCTTGCAGTCCAAGCGGATTGACGCGGTTGCTTTGGGGTCGGTGCGCGCCGCCGAACCTGTGTATGAAGCGCAGCGGCGAGTAGGCGTGATTGTGCTGGCTGGCGGCCGGTCGGCGCTGCTTCCGTGGGGGAAGGGCAAAACCATCATCGCCCATATCACCGAGCAGTTCATCCGTTCGCGAATGGATCCGATTTGCGCTGTGACTGGCTTTTGCGCCAGCGAGGTCAAGGCGGCCGTCGAGCCGCTTGGCATCAAAACCGTCCACAATCGCCGGCACAAGACAGGCGGAACGCTGTTGTCACTGCAAGCTGGTTTGCGAGCCATGCCCGACCATGCGGCGGCGGCGCTGGTCGCGCTTGGCGATCAGCCGCGCATTCAGCCCAAGGTCATATATCAGATTTTGTCAGCCTATGCCGGCGGCGCGGGAGATTTGCTGATCCCCAGCTATCAGATGCGGCGCGGTCATCCTATTCTGATTGGCCGCCGATATTGGCCGGAAATCCTGAAGCTGCCTCAAACGGGAAACCTGCGCGATGTCATCCATGCTTACGATGACCGAATCCGCAATGTCATTGTCGATACGGACAGTGTCTTGCATGATGTGAATACGCCCGAGGATTATCGTCAGGAACGCATCCGCGCCGGCTTAAAAGACCGCTCCTAGCTTTCATCCTGCTGTTTGATAAGCTCGCGAATCATATCCCGCGACCAGCCGCCGCTGGTTTGCGTGTCCACATGAAGTCGCAGCGTTGCCGGGCGTTTGCTTTGGTGTGATATGGCCAGCGCGCGCATCTCATCAAAGAACTTCATCGGCGTTACGATAATCAGAACTTCCTGCGCTCGAATCTTATGGGTCAGCGGCGGCGCGTAGATGAAGGTCTGGCGGTCGGGCTGGCGGATGCCGATGACGCCGGCGCGAAAACGCGAACGAAGCTGCAAAGACTCGATGGTTTTGCCGATCCAGGGCGAATCGTCTTCCATATAAAGCTCGGCTGTTTCCAGGCCGGTCACTTCATTGTAGAGGACGTGCTGGAGGAACTCGGCCACTTCGGGGCGGGTGGTCGAAAGCAGGACGAACTGGGCGGCGACGTGGAAGGGGCTGACGATGCGGTCGGCGCCGGACCGTCTTAGTTTTTCGATCATATCATCCATAGGCGCTGTGACTGAAATCAGCAGCGATTTGCTCATGCCGCGGGCGGTCAGTACGGTCAGCAGGGCCGAGGCCTTGTCGGGGATAGAGACCATAATCGCCAGCGCGCGCTCGACGCCGGCCTTTTGCAGGGTTTCCTCGCGGGTCGGGTTGCCATGCGTCACGCGGAAGCCGCGCTGGAGCCAGGTTTCGGTCTGCTGGCGGTCGTCGCTGATCAGCACAAAGGGCCGCGAGGGATCCAGGAAGCTGACGGCGTTTTGGATGATGTGGTCGGTGCCGCAGATGACGAAATGCTTGCTCATCGGTTCAATGGCGGCTTCGCTTTCGATCAGGTTAAAAATTTTGCCAGGGGTCTTGGCTTTGCGGGTTTGCACGAGTCGCTGCATGCCGGCCAAGCGTTGGGCGGCGCGGCCGTTTTGGCGGCATTCACCTTGCAGCTTGGGAATTATCGGCCCGGGCGCGACGCTTAACAGGACGTCATTTTTTCGCAGGATGCGGCTGCTGTTGGGGACATAAACAAAATCGCCGCTGGCTTGACGGATGCCGATGACAACTGCATCGAAACGGCGGCGCAGCTGGAGGTCATCGATGGATTTGCCGATCCAGGAGGAATGGCCGCCAAGTTCAAGCTGGGTGATTTGGTGATGGGTTTCTTGGTCGTAGAGGATGCGGCTGAAATAATCGTTCACGGCCGGGCGCAGGGTGGCGCTGTTGAGGAACTGCCCGGCGATTTCATAGGGCGCGAGAACAATGTTGGCGCCGACGCGGATCATTTTGATTTTGAATTCGTCGTCGATGGCGGCGGCGGTGATGTAGAGGGTGTGGTTGAGGTTGCGGGCGCTAAGGACGGTGAGCAGGCCTTCGGTGTCTTGGTCGCGCATGACCACAAGCGACCGCGCCCGATGGATGCCGGCGGCCAGCAGCGTGTCATCATCGCTTGGATCGCCTTCGACCACCAGGATGCCGGCGCTGCGGAGGCGGCCGGCATATTCTAGATCTTCCGTGACGACAACAAGCAAATCCAGCAGGGTGGTGTATTGGGCGAAGGTATTGAAGAGGATGATAAAGATGCGGTGAACCAGCCGATGCGGGCCGCGCTGGCGTTTGGCTTTGCCGAAGAGCCGCGTCATTATTCGCTCGATGGGCGCGTAGCTGGTTTTTTGGTGCTGCGTCAGCCGAATTTGGGCGCCTTGCAGGACGTAGCCGATGGTTTTGTCGACCATTTCGCCGGCGCCGCAGATGATGTAGTGGCTGTTGAGCTTGCTGATTTTCCGTCTGATTTGTCGTTTGCGGCGGCGCGTGACCGCTTCGGAACTGAAGAGCAGGGCAAATGATGAAGACAGGAAGAAAGTCAGCGCGCCCAGCCCAACCAGCACCAGGCATATCGTGAAGATTTTGCCGAGCAGGGTTGCGGCGCTGATGTCGCCATAGCCAATCGTGGTGAGGGTGATGATCATCAGCCAGGTGGCCTCAATCAGCGACAGGTCTTCAATGGCCATAAAGCCAATGATGCCAATCGGCATGATGATAAGAATCAAGATGGCGGCGGCGCGGAACTGCCTGCGTCTGTCACTCAAATCGGATTCTCCCTAAATCCATATCCCAATTATATTGAAGAATATCAACATATGATATTATGATTTTAAGCGAAATGCCGAAAATATATCAATGGAGCGCATCCATGTACAAACGCGAACATTATCAGCAGGCTGCCGATGCCATCCGCCGCCGGACATCTTTGCAGCCGGACATCGGGCTGGTTCTTGGCTCTGGCTTGGGCAAGCTGGTCGATGACTTGGCCGAGCGCGCGGTCATCCCTTACGCCGACATTCCCGGCTGGCCGCGGGCGACCGTCGTCGGGCATCAGGGCAATCTGGTCATTGGGAAGATGGAAGGGCAGGTTGTCGCGGCGCAGCAGGGACGCGCCCATTACTATGAGGGATACACCATGCAGGAGGTGACTTTCCCGATTCGCGTCATGTACGCGCTTGGAATCCGAACCGTCATCTTGACGAACGCTGCCGGCGGCATCAATCCATCATATAGGGTTGGCGATTTAATGCTCATTGAAGATCATATCAATTTGCCGGGCATGGTGGGGGCGAATCCACTCATGGGTCCCAATGATGACCAAATCGGCGCGCGCTTTGTCGGCTTGGCGCAGGCTTACGACCGTGACCTGCGGCGGCGCGCCCTGAAAGCGGCGCAGGAAAACGAGATTCCGCTTCACAGCGGCGTCTATTGCGCGTTGTCGGGCCCGTCTTTTGAAACGCCGGCGGAGATCCGCATGATCCGCGCGCTTGGCGGCGATGCCGTCGGGATGTCTACCGCGCATGAAGTCCTAGTCGCGCGGCACGCTGGTATGAGGGTCATGGCCTGTTCGGGCGTGACCAATCAGGCGATTGACGCCATTGACACCGACGCCGAAACCAACCATGAAGAAGTGCTGGAGGCCGGCGAGGTCATTGTTCCGCGCCTGACCGCTATTCTAAAGGGGGTTCTCAAGGATTTTCCGGCATGACAGCTTTGATCGCGTTCATTGATCAGGTCGCAATCGGCATTTATTTTCTGATTGCCGCCGCCGTTCTGCTCGCCCTGCGCCGTTTCTTCATCTGGGGAGATGAGTACCGCTCCTCTTATTTTGAACTGGAGCGGGATCTATCGCGCTATCGTCAGGCGAATGCGGTGACGGCTGTCATCCTCTTCATTGAACTGGCGGTCGTTATCGCCGGGATTCAGGCGGTTGTTGTGCCGGCGCTGCGGCAGGACCGTCAAATCGAAAGTTTGGTTGCGGCCGCGCGGATTGAGGAGGATGGCGTTTTTGAAACGCCGGCGCCGGCGCCGCCAGCGGCCAATCTTGGCATTGAGCCAGTGGCATTGCCGCGCTCGGCTGATTTTACCGGCCAGATTCAGCCGACGCCGACCTTGACGCCGACGCCGGTCGGCACGATTATCCCAGCCGATCCGGCGGTGGGCTGCGACAGTCCCCAGGCGCAGCTGATCATTCCCGCCAATGGCATGCGGGTGTTTCAGCCGATTCCAGTCGTCGGGACGGTGTTCACCGACCAGTTCGCCTATGCCAAAATCGAAATCAAGGGCCCCAGCACATTTGGCAATTTTCAGGTGATTGAAGAGCAAAGCGCCGAAGTTCTCGAACGCAGCGCATTCAGCCAGTTTGTGCCGGCCGGCTATGAGACCGGCGAATATGAGTTTCGTTTGATGGTCTATGATGTCACCAATTCATTGAAGGCGGATTGCATGGTGCATATTTATATTTCCGAACCATTGCCGACGCTGACTCCGATTGGCGGCGGGTGAGAGTCTTGAGGCCGGTCAGCGGCCAAACGCGGACTCTCGTCCGGCGCGGTTCGCAGTCAATCAAAATTTGGAATTTTGCCAGTTTGCAAAGTTTGTGTGTATAATGTTTGAGCAAGTCTTATTGTATAAACCGAATCAGAACAGAGAGGAAACTACTATGCGTCTCAAACTTATGCTTCTTGTGATTGCGCTGGTCTTGGGCAGTCTGCTTGGCAGTCTGTCTTTGGCGCAGGACACCAGCGAAGTCACCATCCTGTACTGGCAGGCGCCTTCGATCCTGAACCCGTACTTGTCCGGCGGCACGAAAGACTTTGATGCCGCGACGTTGATTCTTGAACCCTTGGCAAGCATCGCCCCTGATGGCACCTTGGTGCCGGATCTGGCTGAATCCATCCCAACGCTGGAAAATGGCGGTGTTTCCGAAGATTTGACCACCATCACCTGGAAGGTGAAAGAGGGTGTGGTCTGGTCAGATGGCAGCCCGCTGACCTTGGATGACTTCATCTTTACCTGGCAATACTGCACTCACGAAGAGGGCGGCTGCTCGTCGACGCAGTTTTTTGAAGATGTGGTCAATATGGAGGATATTGGTGACAATCAACTGAAGATCACCTTTGGCGTACCCAAGCCCTATCCTTACAACCCCTTTGTTTCGCAGTCGTCGGTTGTGCTGAATTCGCAGCAGTTCGCCGACTGCATGGGCATCAACATGGCGGCTTGCACCGAGCAGAACTTTGGGCCAATCGGGACGGGGCCGTTTATGGTCGAAGAATTCCGTCCTAACGATGTGGTGACCTATGTGGCGAACCCGAATTACCGCGAAGAGGGCAAGCCCTATTTCGACCGCGTGATCTTCAAAGGCGGCGGCGATGCTGAATCAGCGGCCCGCGCCGTGCTGGAAACGAACGAAGCCGATTATGCCTGGAACTTGCAGATTTCGCCGGCGGTTTTGACAGGCATGGAAGCGGCTGGCAATGGACAAGTGGTTGTTGCTTTCTCGTCCAGCGTCGAGCGTCTGATGCTCAACCAAACTGACGTCAGCCCGGACAATCCCAACCGTTCGGTGTGGATGGAAGACGGCTCCAATGCCCATCCCTTCCTGACGATTCCCGAGGTTGCCGATGCCATGTCACTGGCGATTGACCGCAATATCATCGCCGAGCAGCTGTATGGCGCCGGCGGCCAGGCGGCTTGCAATGTGGTGAATGGGCCGCCGGTCAACGTGTCCGAAACTTATCTTGGCTGTTCGCAGGATATTGATGCCGCCAATCAGATTCTTGATGATGCCGGCATCGTCGACAGCGATGGCGATGGCATCCGCGAGGCCAATGGCATGCCGCTTAACGTGACCTATCAGACGTCGACCAATGCCGTCCGTCAAAGCACCCAGGCCTTGATTAAACAGTGGTGGGGGCAGATCGGCATCGAAACCGAACTCCGCAACCTTAGCGCGTCGGTCTTCTTTGGCAGCGATCCGGCCAGCCCGGATACCTATCAGAAATTCTACACCGATGTGCAGATGTTCACCAGCGGCACCGCTGGTCCAGATGCCGAGACTTTCATGGTGCGCTGGATTTGCGGCAAAGCGCCAGGGCCGGACAACGGCTGGCTTGAACGCAATGTCCCGCGTCACTGCGACCCCGAATATGACCGGCTCTTCACTGAACTAACGGTCACCGGCGGCATTGAAGCCCGCGCCGAACTGGTCAAGGCGATGAACGACATCCTGATTGAGAACGGCGCCCTCATCCCGCTGGTCTTCCGCGGCAGCGTTTCCGCCCATTCCAACTCGCTCGGCGGCGTTGATATGAATGGCTGGGATTCGGAAATGTGGAATGTCCAGGACTGGTATCGCATGGAGTAATCCGCGGCCCATCCCGATTCAATCAGTCACCAAGCTCCCTTTCCCTCATTTTTGGGGGAAGGGGAGTTTTGCGTCGGCGAAGTCCATCCCTCTTTTTACAGCGGAATATCAAATCCAACTAACGATTACTGCCGCCGAAGCTCCTGAACCGAGCGATTGAGTCGGCGGCGCCAGCGGCGCGAGCGCGAACGCCACCGCGCCATATAATACTGGGCATGGCGGCGCTGGCGGTTGAGCAGGGAGCCATGCTGTTCGCTTGGTTTGGGGATGCCCCATTGGATAATCATGGCGGCCCAAGTCAGCCCGCCGCCGAATCCAACCAGGGCGATATGGTCTTTGTCGTGAATCCGTTTCTGTTCAATGGCTTCGCACAAGGCAATCGGGATAGATGCCGCCGAGGTATTGCCATAACGTTCAACATTGCTCATAAACTTATCGATGTCGATGCTAAGTTTGCGGGCGGCCGCCTGCAAAATGCGGAAGTTGGCCTGATGCGGTATCACCAGGTCAATGTCGTCAATCTGGATGCCGGCCATCGCCGCCGCCTGCTCAATGCTGTCATTGACGACCCGCGTCGCGAACTTGAAGACTTCGCCACCAGCCATATACATCTTATAGAGCTTGTGCCGATTGGAGCCGGCGCGGGACTGCGAAGCGTCGATGCTGCCGACGCTTGGAATCGCAAGCAGGTCGCAGCCGGCCCCATCTGAACGCAGGACACTCGACATCACGCCGCCCGGCGCGTCGCTGGCTTTTAGGACCACCGCGCCGGCGCCGTCGCCAAAGAGAATGCAGGTGCCGCGGTCATGCCAGTCGAGGATGCGGCTCATGGTTTCGGCGCCAATGACCAGCGCGGTTTGGATGCTGCCGGCGCGGATCGAATCAGCCGCCATATTCAGGGCATAGACAAAGCCAGAACAGGCGGCGCTCAAGTCAAATGCGCCGGCGTGGCTGGCGTTCAGCCAATCCTGCACCAGGCTGGCGGCGCTGGGAAATATGTTTTCGGGAGTGGAAGTGGCGACGACAATCAAGTCCAGATCCAGCGGCAGAATATCAGCGACTTCCAGCGCCCGCTGCGCCGCTTTATAGGCCAGCGTCGCCGTTGATTCCTGCTCATTGGCGATGCGCCGCTCGCGGATGCCGGTGCGGGCAAAAATCCACTCGTCGCTGGTTTCTACAAAAGCCGAAATATCGGCGTTGGTCATGACATTTTCGGGCAGGGCCATGCCCCAGCCGACCACATGGGCGAAAGCCGCGGGGCGCGGGGCATAGCTGTTTTTCTGGCCTGGATTATGCGCTGCCATTGTCTTGATATTCGCCAAATATGATAACGGCATTATGCCCGCCAAAGCCGAAAGCATTCGACATGGCATAGCGGACTTCGCGTTTGCGCCCCACATTGGGAACATAGTCAAGGTCACAAACGGGGTCGGGCTGCTCCAGATGAATCGTTGGCGGAACGAAATGACTGCGGATGGCCATGATGCTGAAGACCGCTTCAATGGCTGCGCCGCCGCCCAGTAAATGCCCGGTCATCGACTTGGTTGAACTGACGGGGATGCTGTAGGCCGCTTCGCCCAATGCCTGTTTAATGGCGTTGGTTTCGGCGGCGTCATTCAAGGGAGTGCTGGTGCCATGAGCGTTGATGTAATCAATATCTTCAGGGCTTAGATTGGCATTGTCCAGCGCGATTTCAACCGCTTTGGCAGCGCCTTCGCCGCTTTCCATCGGCGCGGTGATGTGATAGGCATCCGAAGTATGCCCATAGCCAAGCAGTTCGGCGTGGATGTTCGCGCCGCGTTCCAGCGCATGGTCGAGGTCTTCCAGCACCAGGATGCCGGCGCCTTCACCGGGAACAAAGCCGTCCCGATTCAGATCAAAGGGCCGCGAGGCGGTGGCTGGGTCATCATTGCGGCTTAGCGCGGTCATGTTGTTGAAGCCGGCCACGCAAAGCGGCACAATCGCGGCTTCGGAGGCCCCGGCCAGCATAGCTTTGGCATCGCCGCGGCGGATGATGTGCATCGCCTCGCCAATCGAGTTGTTGCCGCTGGCGCAGGCGGTCACAATGCAATGGTTGGGGCCGCGTAGATTATACGTCACCGAGACCTTGCCCGAACTGGAGTCGCTCAAGATTTTGGGTATAGCGAGTGGCTTGATGCCGCGGTGCCCCTTGGCATCAACGCCCTGCTGCGCCTCGACAAAAGAGCCGATGCCGCCGACGCCGGTGCCGATAATGCACCCGATTTCATACCTATTGTCTTCGGTGACCCGCAGGCCGCTGTCTTCCATCGCCTGGCGGCTGGCTTCAAGCGCGAATTGAGCGACGCGGTCGATGCGGCGGGCCTCTTTTCTGCCAAATAATTCACCAGCGTCGAAGTTCTTAACTTCGCCGGCAAGCTGGTTCTGCGTGATTTTGCGGTCGTATCGGGTGATATAGCCGATCCCGTTGGCGCCGGCGGCAGTGTTCGCCCACGCTTCAGCTACATTGTTGCCGGTTGGGCAGACAATGCCCATGCCAGTGACGACGATTCGTTTGCTGTCCAAGGAATCCTCCGATTCCACAATTCATCCCCTATACAGTCACTAACCCCATGATGCCGTTTCCGTTGCTTTACAGAGCCAGACTGGCCTCATATAATAAACGTTTGCCATCCAAATGGATGTGGCCGAACCTATATCATACCATTGAATGGCCGATTTTGAATTTTGCGAGCTGCGATGATCTTGATTACCGGCGCGACTGGGCTTGTGGGGCGGCACCTTGTCAGGCGGCTGATGGAAGAGCGGGCGCCGATCCGCTGCCTGCTGACGGAAAGACGGGCGCGGCGTCTGCCATGGGACGCAAGCCATCCCAATGCGCCCGACATCATCTTGGGCAGCGTTCTCGACGACGAATCCTTCTTTCGGGCGGTGACCGGCTGCCATGCGGTCATTCATCTGGAAAGCGCGCAGTGGTGGGGGCGGCGCCGCGACCTTGAGCGGGTAGAGATCGCCGGCGCGCGCACCTTGGTTACGGTGTCGCGGGCGGCCCGCGTGGGACGCATCATCGCCCTAAGCCAACTGGGCGCGGCGCCCTCGTCGGCCTATGCCCTGCACCGCGCTAAAGGTCAGGTCGAAGCGCTTCTGTATAACAGCGGCCTTGCCTATACCGTCATTCGCAGCGGCATTGTTTTCGCCCCAGACGATTCATTCGTCAATCACATTGCCAGCATGCTCCGTATTAATCCACTGTTCTTTCTGATGCCGGGCCATGGTGAAATTGTCCTGCATCCCATCTATATCGACGACCTGACAGAAGCCATTTATCGGAGTCTGAATCGGGTGCGCCTGGTTGACAGAACAGTCGAAATCGGCGGCCCCGAATACATGACATTAAAAGATATGATCTTGACCATTATGCGGGTAACAGGAATGCCGCGCTTGGTGATCCCGGCGCCGCCTTATCTGCTGCGCTGGATGACAGGTTTCTACAGCCGCGCGCTGCCGCGGTCATTGATGACGAATCAATGGATGGACATTCTGGCGTCCAATCGCACCGCTCCTTTGGGCAGCGCCTATCAGCACTTTGGATTTCATCCGCGCCGCTTTGAGGAAACGCTCTTGAACTATTTGCCGCAGCGGCGGCATTTCTTTGGTATGATACAGGACACTTTCCGCCGCCGCCCGCGCCCGCTCCGTTAATGAACCCGCGCCGCGGCCGCCGCCGACTTTTATGCACAGGACAAGGCAATGGATGACATCATCATCAAACGGCTGAAGACCGCTTCCGAATACGAAGAGGCCGTTGAATTGCAGAAAATATACTGGGGCGACTGCGCCGAGACGCTCGTGCCGGCGCATATGCTGCAATCATTATGCGATCATGGCGGGCATGCGCTGGGCGCGCGTCATCAGGGACGGCTGGTCGGCTTTGTTATGGGCTTTATTGGCGCCGACATTGACTGGGAAGCCGCCGACGCTCGGCCGGCGGCGGCGAATCTGCTGATTATGTCCAAACGAATGCTAGTCTTGCCGCCGTACCGCGGCCAGAACATCGGCTTTCGGTTGAAAATGGCGCAGCGCCAGGTCGCGCTCAAGCAGGGCATCCAACGGGTGACCTGGACTTTTGACCCGCTTTTGTCGCCGAATGCCCATCTGAATATCCGCAAGCTGGGCGGCGTGATACGCCGCTACAAGGTGAATTATTTTGGGACGACGCAGCAGAAAAGCCTGCGGGCAGACCGTCTGATTGTCGAGTGGCGGGTGACGCATCGGCGCGTGGAGAGGCGGGCGCGCGGCGAGACTGACTGGCCGACCGCGCAGCAGTATCTTGAGCGAGGGGCGGTGTGGGTCAACCGCGCGGATGCCGCGGGCTCTTGGTTGCGGCCGGCCGCCGAATGTCGGGCGCCGACGGCCGACTTGGCGCTGGTCGAGATCCCGACCGATATCCGCGAGTTGGAATCCAGCCAGCCGAAGCTGGCGGAAGCCTGGCGCGGTCATATTCGGCTGGTATTCCCGCGAGTTCTTGATGCCGGTTATGCGGTAACGGATTTCGCGCGCGGTGACTTTGAAGGGCAGAAACGCAGCTTTTATGTATTGAGTCATCATTCGGACGATGGCGATTGACAGAACTAGGGTGGACTTATGGCATTTAATGATGAGACGATTGCGTTTATCGGCGCTGGGGTCATGGGTGAAGCCATGATCAAAGGGCTGCTTCATCAAAAACTGGTGAAGCCGGAAAAAATGATCGCCGCCGATCCCCATCAAGCTCGATTGAAGCAGCTTCGCGAGAGCTATGGCATTCACTGCACGGCCGACAATACGCTGGCGGCGCGGGAGGCGGATGTGCTGGTGCTGGCGGTCAAACCGCAGGCGATGGACAAAGTGCTGCCTGAACTGCGGGGGCAGCTGGATGGCGTTCATTTAATCGTGAGCATTGTCGCCGGCGTGACCTTGAATACCATTGCCGACAGCCTTCTCAATGCGCGGGTGGTTCGGTCGATGCCGAATACGCCGGGGCAAATCGGGCAGGGAATCACGGTTTGGACGGCCTCGCCCGATGTCGCCGGCGAACAGCGAAAGCAGGCTGAAATGCTGCTGGGCGCGCTGGGTGAGCAAATTTTCGCCGATGATGAGCGTTTTCTTGATATGGCGACGGCGTTAAGCGGTTCGGGCCCAGCCTATGTCTTCATGTTTATGGAGGCGATGATTGATACTGGGGTGCATATGGGTTTTTCGCGGCGGGTGGCGGAAAAGCTGGTCAGCCAGACGGTTATGGGGTCGGTGGTGTATGCGCGGCAGTCGGGCTTGCATCCGGCGCAGCTGCGGAATCAGGTCACCAGCCCGGGCGGCACTACTGCGGAGGCATTGCATGAGATGGAAAAGGGCGGGCTGCGGCGGGTGCTGTCCGAAGGCATCTGGGCGGCCTATCGCCGCTCGCAGGCATTGGGCGCGCAGGATGATGATTGAAGGCGGCGCGGTCAGAAAATCGGTGAATTCACCGGTTGATAGATGGACATAAAACTGGCAGAATAGGCGCATGAAACGCGTTTGTGAAAATGTGGACAATCAGGACGGGTTAAGCTACAATACATAAAATCCTGGCTGTGGCATCCAAGACAGCCCTTGTCGGTCTCTGATTAAAATTATTTTCCTGTTGGGTAAGCTGTACAAGTTATGCAAGGAGCCTGCGAATGGCAGAAAACATCTATGGTTCGATCTTAGAGCAGATCAAAGACTTTGAGCCGGGGACGCTGGAAGCGGTTGAAGTCGGTTATGTGGAAGAGGTCGGGGACGGCATTGCCCGCATCTCTGGCCTGGACAATGTGCGCTACAACGAACTGGTTCAGTTTGAAAACGGCGTGGCTGGCATCGCCTTCAATTTGGAGAAGGACAATGTCGGCATCATCATCATGGGCGCGTATGATGATATTCAAGAAGGGCATACAGTGAGCGCGCTTGGCCGGATTGCTTCGGTGCCGGTTGGAACCGGGCTGGTGGGGCGGGTTGTCAACGCGTTGGGCCAGCCGATTGACGGCCGCGGCCCCGTTCAATTCGATGAGTATTACAACATTGAGCGCATCGCCCCCGGCGTCATGGAACGGCGCAGCGTCGACCGTCCAGTGCAGACCGGCATCCTCGCCATTGACACCATGATTCCGATTGGCCGCGGCCAGCGCGAGCTGATTATTGGCGACCGTCAGACCGGCAAAACAGCGCTGGCTCTGGATACCATCGTCAATCAAAACGGTCAGGATATGTACTGCATCTATGTGGCTGTTGGCAAGCGGCGCGGCGAGGTGGCGCGGATCCGCGAAACGCTGGAGCGCGAAGGCGCGATGGATTATACGACCATCGTGGTTGCCTCGGCGTCTGATGCGGCCGCCTTGCAGTATCTTGCGCCTTATTCCGGCTGCGCCATTGGTGAATGGTTTATGGAAAACGGGAAAGATGCGCTTGTGATTTATGACGATCTTTCCAAACATGCCAATGCTTATCGCCAGGTTTCGCTGCTGATGCGGCGCCCGCCCGGACGCGAAGCCTATCCTGGCGACGTCTTCTATCTCCACAGCCGTTTGCTGGAGCGGGCGGCGCAGTTGAGCGATGCGCGCGGCGGCGGCAGTCTGACGGCTTTGCCAGTTATCGAAACCCTGCTGGGCGACGTTTCGGCCTTTGTCCCAACGAATGTGATTTCGATTACCGATGGCCAGATTTATCTCGAATCCGAGTTGTTTAACGCCGGCCTTCGCCCGGCGCTGAATACTGGGATTAGCGTCAGCCGCGTCGGCAGCGCCGCCCAAACGCGGGCGATGAAAGATGTCGCCGGCGGTTTGAAGCTGCAAATGGCGCAGTTTCGCGATCTGGCGGCCTTCGCGCAGTTCGGCTCTAATCTGGACAAAGCCACCCAGCAGCAGCTTGACCGCGGCCTGCGGTTGACTGAACTCTTTAAGCAGGTTCAGTATCAAACCCTGTCGCTGGAAGATCAGGTCGCGCTGACCTATGCCGGCACCGGCGGCTTGACTGATGATGTGCCGGTCGAGCGCATGATCGCCTGGAAAGAAGCCTTTCTGCGCGCCTTCCGCACCCAATTTTCTGACACGGCCGACTTCATTCGGGAAAATCGGAACGAAAAAGTCAAAGCGGAGATTCAGGAAAGACTGGACGCGGCCGTCAAGACTTTCAATGAGACCTGGTCCTAGCTTTCGTCGTCGGAAAGGAGGCGCGGGATGGCTACGCTAAGAGAAGTCAAGAATCGAATCCGAAGCGTTCGGAACATCACGCAGATTACGCGGGCGCTGGAGGCTGTTTCGGCCTCGCGGGTGCGCCGGGCGCAGGCCCGCGTGCTGGCCAGCCGCGCGTATGCTGAAAAAGCATGGGAAATCCTGCTGAACATTCAGGCGGCCAGCAAAAGCCAGCCCTTGCATCCACTGCTCACCGAGCGCGAGGAAGTCCGCCGGGTGATGGTGGTTGTCATCACCTCGGACCGCGGCCTGGCGGGCGCGTATAACACCAATGCTCTGCGCGTCGCCCAGCGTTTTGCCGCGCGCTTGGGCAAGCCAGTGGATTATATCGCCGTCGGCCGCAAGGCGCGCGATTCGCTGGCGCGCAGCGGCGCCAATATCGTCGCGTCCTTCAGCGATATATCGGCGGCGCCAACCATTGCCGATATTTCTCCGATTGCGCGGATTGCGATGGACGCCTACCTTGGCGGCGATGTGGATGAAGTGCTGATTGCCTATACCGATTTCATCAATATGCTGGCGCAGCGCCCGGCGGTTCTGGGATGGCTGCCGCTGACGACGCACACCGTTGCCCAGCAGGTCGCCGCCGAATATGTCAAAGATGCGGCGGTTGTGAGCGAAGGCTTGCAGAACTATGACTATGAACCCAACGCCACCGCCGTTGTCGCCGAAATTGTGCCGCGCTTTACCGAATTGCAGCTTTATCAGGCTTTGCTGGAAGCGCAGGCAAGCGAACATGCTGCCCGGATGGCGGCAATGAGAAACGCAACCGACAACGCCACCCAGGTCACGGCTGACCTCGTCCTGCTGTACAATAAGGCGCGCCAAGCCGAAATTACGGCCGAAATCCTCGATATTGTGGGCGGCGCCAACGCCTTGCAGCAGTCGATTGACAGCGCCAGCCAGGAAATCATGGACAGCTGGGACGGCCAATAGTTGGATGCACGAGCCTGGATTTACGATTAAGGAGCGAAATGATGGCAGAAATTCAAGGAACCGTAACACAGGTGCTTGGCAATGTGGTCGATGTCGAATTCCCGACGAGCGCGCTGCCGAATATCTTCGATGCGGTCAGGATCCCGCGCGAAGATGAAGAAGACCTGGTTCTGGAAGTGGAACTGCATCTTGGGGACAGCGTCGTTCGCACAGTGGCGATGGATTCCACTGATGGTTTGGCGCGCGGGGCGGCGGCTTTTGCGACCGGGCAGCCGATTGCTGTGCCGGTTGGCGACCCGACTTTGGGGCGAATTTTCAATGTGCTGGGACGTCCGGTTGATATGGGCGCGGCGGTGCCGGCCGAATCCGAACGCCGTCCGATTCATGCCGATGCGCCGACCTTCGAGGAGCAGTCGCCCAATATCGAGGTTTTTGAAACCGGCATGAAGGTAATTGACCTGGTGGCGCCAATGACCAAAGGCGGCAAGACCGGCATCTTTGGCGGCGCGGGGGTTGGCAAGACGGTCACGATTCAGGAACTCATCAATTCGATTGCGACCCAGCACGATGGCCTGTCCGTTTTCGCTGGCGTGGGCGAACGCACCCGCGAAGGGACTGACCTGTACCATGAGATGAAAGAGGCGAATGTGCTGGATAAGCTGGCGATGGTTTTTGGCCAGATGAACGAGCCGCCCGGCGTGCGTCTGCGGGTGGGGCTGTCGGGTTTGACAATGGCCGAATACTTCCGCGACCAGGGCCGAGACGTCCTCATCTTTATCGACAATATCTTCCGTTATTCGCTTGCCGGCGCCGAAGTGTCGGCGCTGCTGGGCCGTATGCCTTCGGCCGTTGGCTATCAGCCGAACCTAAGCGAGGAAATGGGGATGCTGCAAGAGCGGATTACATCCACCAAAAGCGGTTCAATTACGTCGATGCAGGCGGTTTATGTGCCGGCTGATGATTATTCTGATCCGGCGCCGGTGGCTGTATTTACGCATCTGGACAGCACGATTGCGCTGGAGCGGTCGATTGCGGCGCGCGGCCTGTTCCCGGCGGTTGACCCGCTTGCCAGCACCAGTAACATCCTGGCGCCGGAAGTCGTTGGCGAAAGTCATTACGGCACCGCCCGCGAAGTCCAGCAGGTATTGCAGAGGTACAAGGATTTGCAGGACATCATCGCGATTCTCGGCGTCGAAGAGCTGTCGGACGATGACAAGGTGCTGGTTGCCCGCGCCCGCAAGATCGAAAACTTCCTTAGTCAGCCGATGTTCGTCGCCGAACAGTTCACCGGGCAAGCCGGCCGCTATGTCTCTATCAAGGATACGGTTCGCGGCTTCCGCATGATTCTTGACGGCGATGTTGACCATATTCCCGAACAGGACTTTTATATGTGCGGCCCTATCGAAGATGTCTTGGAGCGGTTTGAAACACGCGGTGACTCGTAGGAGGCGATGATGCCGATTCACATCGAGTTGGTCACGCAGGAAAAGAAGATATTCGATGAACCGGCCGCCGATATTGTGATTGTCCCGGCGGTTGAGGGAGAGATGGGCGTTCTGCCCAATCACGCGCCGGTGCTGACAACATTGACCTATGGCGAGCTTGTGGTGCGTAAGGGCGATGCCGAGGAGCGCTTTGCGGTGTATGGGGGCGTTGTCGATGTGCGGCCGGACAAGGTTGTTGTCCTGGCGGACTTGGCTGAATCGTCCTTTGCGCTTGATTTGGAAATGGCGGAGCAGGCCCGTGAACGCGCCCGCAGGCTGCTGGAAGAGGGCCTGCCGGGGGCGGATAACCGCCAGGCGGAACTGGCGCTGCGCCGGGCTAATCTGGCCGTGCGGATCAGCCAAAAAGTTCGCAGCCGCGGCTCAATGATTCGGATTATCGACGAAGACAGCCCTGAAGTATAATTGATATGCACTCCAAACGTTCGCCTGTGTTCTACTGGCTCATTGCGGCCTTTGCCCTTGCGCCGGCGCTGATCTATGCCTGGCTGGGGGCATTCAACCGCCCGTTGGATGATGACGACTATTGCCCCATTGTTATTGGCCAGGAACTGGGCGCTTGGGACGGGATGCTCCATTGGTATCATAACTGGAGTGGGGCATACAGCAGTTTCTTCTTCGCCAATGCGATAGCGCCGCTTGATACCCGGGCTCATGGGATCGTACCGGGGCTGATTATTGTCTTGTGGCTGGCCGGGCTGTCTTGGCTGGTCTTTCAGATATTGACATATTTGAAGATCGACTCATCGCGGCGGCTGATTTCCGTCGCGGCTGCCGCGTTAACTGTCGCCGCCAGCATCAACGGCTTTTATTCACCGCAGTCGTTTTACTGGTATTCCGCCAGTATAAAGTACACCTTGCCGTTGCCCTTGCTCACGACTTACTTGGCGCTGACGCTTTGGATGGTTCAACGGCGACGGTGGGGGGATATTTCGTCTTTATTGGGAATTATCGCTAGCGCGGCGCTTTGTTTCATCATCGCCGGCGCTTCCGAGATGTTTGTAGTATTCCAGCTGGCCCTTCTTACGGTTTGTCTGCTGACGAGCCTTGCTTTGCTGCGGCCTTCGGCGCGCTATCGTTATGCGCTGGTTTTTGGGATGGGATGGCTGGCGACGCTGGGAAGTCTGGCAATCCAGCAGCTTGCGCCCGGCAATGTCAGACGCATAGCGACTATTTTCAATCGCATTGAGATACCAGATCGTTCACTATCGGCATTGATGCCCAAAACATTCAGCTTGACATTTGACCATCTTGGACATCCGGAAATTTTTACTGGCTTTGTTATGCTGATGGCAGTCGGATTGCTGGTCATGCTGGTCAAATATAAGCCGCCATCCCGTTCTCAAGCATCAAAACCTGCTGAACTTGTCTTGCCGGCTCTGCGGCTTGGTTTGATTTTTCAGCTGCTTTGGCTGCCGATACTGTGGCTTCAAATCAGCGACAGTCCACAGTGGCTGGGGCGCTTCAGCAGCCATTATATGGCGGTTGTCATTCTCAACGTCCTGCTCATCCTGGGTTTTGTGGTCTTGCTTTGGCAGCGAAAGCGCGTCCATGCCCATCTGCAAAAACATGACCGCGGCCTGCTGATTGCCGGGCACATCATCGGCTTGGCGCTGATTTTCGCTTTGCTGTTTTTATCAGCGCAAGCCAGTAGAAGCATTGCCCGCGCGGCAAGCTATTATCTGTTTGTGAACTCGCTGGCGCTGCTGGTCATATTGACGTGGCAGCTGTTATCCATGCTCTCAAACGCAGCAGAGCGAAGATTCGGGCTGCTGGCGCTGTGTTCAGTCGGCGCTGGATTGATCTCTATAGCTGCCGTTATCGGCGCGTCGTCGTATGGAGTCGGGCATACGCCGCTGCGCGCTCTGGCGGCGAACGCTTCTTTGCTAGCGCTGTCGGGTTTGGTTTGGGGCGGCTTTTTTGGCTATTTGGCTAAACGTTATCCGCCGTCATTTCGATGGGGCCAAACATGGATAGAGCTGTTAAAATTGGCAAGCCTTGCTGTGGCGCTGATCATCGGGGCAAGGTTAGTCCTTGGTCAAACGGCGCACGCGGCTTATTTTGAGCGTTATGCCCAAGAATGGGATCAACTCCATATTGAAATCATTGCCCAGCGCGGCAGCGGTCAAAAGATCATTGAAGCCGCGGCTTGGACCTATGATATGCCTGATTATGTGGACGTTATTGACTGGACAAACAGCAAGGCGCCGTGCGCCGAAGATTATTATGGCGTCGATTTGATTCGCCGGGCTGCTGCTTAGGCGCGGCTGCCCGATACTTCTGGCCGCCGCGCCAAACCGGCCTCATTTGCGCGGATAAAT
Source organism: Phototrophicaceae bacterium (assembly GCA_965243515.1). Taxonomy (GTDB): domain Bacteria; phylum Chloroflexota; class Anaerolineae; order Aggregatilineales; family Phototrophicaceae; genus UBA6055. The sequence continues at coordinate 1,260,356 of OZ251572.1, forward strand.
CTAAGACTCTGATGATGTCCTTCAGGCGAACCTCCATTTTCTCATGGCTTGCTGCCGCGCTGGCGCTTGCGCCGGCGGCGCTTTTCGCTTATCTAGGGCAGTTCAGCCGCCCGATGTTCGACGACTACTGTCAGATTGCGCTGGGCAAAGAACTGGGCGCATGGGGTTATATGGCTCGCCAGCTTAATACCTGGTCGGGGAGTTATGCCAACTGGCTCTTCAAAGGCGCGACGGCGCCGCTGGATACCCTGCCTCCCATGATAATGCCGATGCTGATTGTCGCACTGTGGCTGGTCGGCTTGGCCTGGCTGGTTTTTCAGGGACTTGGGCGCTTGCGGATAGGCCATTCGCGCTGGATGCTTTCTGCCACGGTTGCCGCGCTTACTGTCGCCGCGGCGATTGATGCTTTTTATTCGCCGCAGTCGTTTTACTGGTATTCGGCGAATACCCAGAACGCTTTGCCGCTGGCCTTGCTCACAATTTATATGGCGCTGGCTTTTTGGCTGGCTCAACGGCGCGGCAGGTTATGGGGAATCATCGCTGGGGCGGCGCTTTGTTTCATTGCTGCTGGCAGCAGTGAGATTTTTGCGGCGTTCCAGGCGGCTTTTCTCACGTTCTGCCTGCTGGCGCTTTTCGCTTTACTACCGTCGCCGCGGCGCCGTCCTTATGCGCTGGTTTTTGGCGCTGGCTGGCTGGCGACGCTGGTTGGTTTAGCAATCCAGTTGAATGCGCCTGGCACTGCCCTTCGCGCGGAACGTATTGCACAGACCATTCGGCAGCCGGATCGTTCGATATCGGTATTGATCTACGAAACAGCGACTCAGAGCTTCGCTTACATCAATCATCCGCAAGCGATTGCCGGCTTTGTCATGCTGATGGCAGTCGGCTTGCTGATTATGCTGGTCAAATACAAACCCCATTCCACATTCAAAGCCGCGCGGCCGATGAAACTTGCCTGGCCGCCTTTGTGGCTTGGCTTGATTTTCCAGCTGCTTTGGATGCCGCTGCTATGGCTTCAAATCAGCGACAGTCCGCAGTGGCTAGGCCGCTTCAGCAGCCGCTACATGGCGGTTGTCGTTCTCAATGTCCTGTTCATTCTGGGTTTTGTGGTCCTGCTTTGGCAGCGAAAGCGCGTTCAGGCCCAACTGCAAAGGCGCGAGCGCGGCCGGCTGATTATCGGATATATCATTGCCGCGCTGTCTATTTTCGGTTTATTATTTTTATGGAGCCAAGTAAGCATCGGCGCTGACCGCCGTTCGGCAGCCTACCTGCTCGCGAGTCTTCTGATGCTTCTGATTATCTTAACATGGCAGCTGTTACGCCTGCTCTCCAGCGCGGCGGCGCGCCGGTTCGGCTGGCTGGCGCTGTGTTCATCCAGTATTGGCTGGGCTTGCATTGCGGTGATGGTCTTTGTGTCCATGTATGGCGCCGGGTATGTGCAGCCGCGCACCATGGCCGCTGGGGCGTATCTGCTGGTGGCGCCGGGTTTGCTTTGGGGTGTCTGGATAGGCGCTTTGCTCAAGCATGACTCGCTTTCATCTCGTTCAGGTCAAATGTGGGTCAGGATGCTGAAGCCGGTCTGCCTTGCTGTCGTTTTGATCGTCGTTGCGGGCCTCGCGCTGGGGCAGGCGGCGCTGCTGCCCTATTTTCGGCTTTACGCCGGCGAGTGGGATGCGCGTCATCGGGAAATCATAACATTGCGCGACAGTGGCCGGAAGAACATTGAAGTCAAACCTTTGACCTGGAATCTCGCTGATTATGCTGCGATTACGACGGTAACAGACCTGACAGACTGCGCTCCTCGTTATTACAAAGTGAAGTCTATTGCTGTGACGGACGATTAAGGCATCTGCGGGTAAATCATAGGACTCTGATGATGCTCTTCAAGCGAACCACTGTTTTTTCGTGGCTCATTGCTGCGTTTGCGCTTGCGCCGGCGGCGCTTTTTGCTTATTTAGGACAGTTCAGCCGCCTGATAATCGACGACTACTGTATAATTAGTCTGGGCAAGGGACTGGGCGGCTGGGACTATATGGTTCGCCTGCTCAATACTTGGTCGGGGAGTTACGCCAACTGGCTCTTCAAGGGTTTGACGGCGCCGCTGGATACCCTGCTTCCCAGGATGATGCCCGCGCTTATTGTCGCACTGTGGCTGGTCGGATTGTCCTGGCTTGTCTTTCAGGTTTTGGCATATTTGAAGGTTGACCGATCTCGGCGGCCGCTTTCCGTCGCGGTTGCCGCTTTAACTGTCGCCGCCAGCATCAACGGTTTTTATTCGCCACAGTCGTTTTACTGGTATTCGGCGAATACCCAGAACGCTTTGCCGCTGGCCTTGCTCACAATTTATATGGCGTTGGCTCTTTGGCTGGCGCGGCGGCAAAGGCGGGATTCTTGGTCTTTATTGGGAATCGTCGCTGGGGCGGCGCTTTGTTTCATTGCGGCCGGCAGCAGCGAGATTTTTGTAGCGTTCCAGGCGGCTTTGCTCACGTTTTGCCTGCTGGCGGTATTCGCTTTGCTACCGCCGTCGCGACGGCGTCCTTATGCGCTGGTTTTTGGCCTTGGCTGGCTGGCGACGCTGGCTGGTCTGGTTATCCAGTTGAATGTGCCCGGCGCTGCTCTTCGCGCGGCGCATATTGCACAGACCGGCGGGCAGCCGGATCGTTCAATATCGGTATTGATCTACGAAACGGTGGCTCAAAGCGTCCCCTATATCAATCATCCGCAAGCCATTGCCGGCTTTGTCATGCTGATGGCAGTCGGCCTGCTGGTCATGCTGGTCAAATACAAACCTCATTCCGCATCCAAAGCCGCGCGGCCGATCAAACTTGCCTGGCCGCCTTTGTGGTTTGGCTTGATTTTTCAGCTGCTTTGGATGCCGCTGCTGTGGCTTCAAATCAGCGACAGTCCGCAGTGGCTAGGCCGCTTCAGCGGCCGCTATATGGTGGTTGTCGTTCTCAATGTCCTGTTCATTCTGGGTTTTGTGGTCTTGCTTTGGCAGCGAAAGCGCGTTCGGACTCAACTGCAAAGGCGCGGACTCGGCTTGCTGATTATCTGGCACATCATCGGTTTTGCGCTGATTTTCGTTTTATTATTTCTATGGGGCCGAATAAGCATCGGCGCTGACCGCCGTTCAGCAGCCTACCTGTTCACGAGCTTGCTTATGCTGCTGGTTCTGTTGGCATGGCATCTGTCATACCTGCTCCCCAGCGCGGCGGCGCGGCGGTTCGGCTGGCTGGCGCTGTGTTCATCCGGCATTGGCTGGGCCTGCATTGCGGCGGTGGTCTTCGCGTCTATGTATGGCGCTGGTTATGTGCAGCCGCGCACCATGGCCGCTGGGGCGTATCTGCTGGCGGCGCCGGGTTTGATTTGGGGCGGCTGGACAGGCGCTTTGCTCAAGCATGCCTCGCTTTCATCTCGTTCAGGTCAAATGTGGGTCAAGCTGCTGAAGCTGGTCTGCCTTGCTGTCATCTTGGTCGCCGCTGCGGGCATCGTATTGGGCCAGGCGGCGCTGCTGCCCAACTTTCAGCTTTACGCCGACGAGTGGGATGCGCGTCATCAGGCAATCATGACATTGCGCGACAGTGGACAGGATCATATTGAAGTCAAACCTTTGACCTGGAATCTCTATGATTATGTTGATATTATTACGACGGAACCAGACCTGACGTTTTGCGCCCATTACTATTATGACGTGGAATCCATTGCTGTGACGGACGGCTGAGGCAGCGCGTCTGTAGTCCGAGCCTTGTTTTTACAGTAGAATGAGGGCGAGAGGCGAATGGTTTATAGCGTTAGGGAAGGCGGATGGCCTTATTTGGGAAACGGTTAGGCGTCGATTTGGGCACAGTGAACGTCCGCATTTATGACAGCGGGCGCATTGTGCTGCAAGAGCCTTCGCTGGTTGCCTTGCTGGCAGAAGAAGAGCGGATTGTTGATTTTGGACAGCCGGCGCGTGAAATGCTGGGGCGCGTTGACGACGAAGACATTCAGGTTATGCGGCCGCTGCAAAACGGAGTGATCGCCGATTATGAAGTGACCGAGGCGATGCTGGAATACTTCTTTGGCAAAATCGCCGGCCGAATCCGTTTGTTTCGCCCGTCGGTCATGGTGTCGGTGCCTTATGGGGTGACCAGCGTCGAGAAGCGGGCGGTGCGGGAGGCTGTTCTCGCCGCCGGCGCGCGGGCGGTGCAGATGATGTGGGAGCCGCTGGCTTCGGCATTGGGCGCCGGGCTGCCGGTGAGTACGCCGGCGGGGGGCATGGTTGTTAATATCGGCGGCGGCATCACCGAAGCGGCCGTCTTGAGCATGAATAATATCGTGCGGGCCGAAAGCGGGCGCGTCGGCGGGCTGCGCCTGGATGATGGCATTGTGAGCTATGTCCGCCGCAAATACAATTTGACTGTCGGGCAGCCGACGGCCGAGTCGATTAAGATACAAATTGGCGCGGCGGTCGACCAGCCGCAGGAAATGGCGATGGAAATCCAGGGGCGCGACAATGTGACTGGGCTGCCGCGCACCGTGCGCGTGACCACTGGCGAAGTTGTCGAGGCCCTGGCTGAACCGCTGGGGCAGATCGCGACTGTCGTCAAGGCGGTTTTGTCGAATACCCCGCCGGAACTGTCGTCTGATATTATTGACCGCGGCATTGTATTGACTGGCGGCGGCGCCTTGCTGCGGGGCGTCGATGCCTTTTTGACGCGCGAAACTGGGGTGCCGGTCTACCGCGCTGACAATCCGCTTATTAACGCGGTGGTCGGCTGCGGGCGGGCATTGGAAGACCCAGCCATCCTGCGGCGGCTGGCGCAGACCAGCTATTATTAAAGTGGGCGCTGGGCTGAATTGAGATAATAAGCCATGTGCTGCAAGTGGGTAACGGGGTCAATGTACTGGATTTGAACGTCGGCGGGGACGGTGATGCTGATGGGGGCGTAGTTCAGAATGGCTTGTATGCCGGCCTCGACCAGCTGGTCGGCGACGGCTTGGGCGTGTTCGGCCGGCACAGCCAGCATAGCGATTTTGATCTGCTCTCTGTGAATAATCGCGCGCATTGCGGCCGCCGGCTGAACGGTGAACGCGCCGATTTGAGTATTGATTTTTTGTGGGCTGATGTCAAACAGGCAAGCGATGCGAAAGCCGCGGTCCTGGAAGCCCCGATAATGTGATATTGCTATCCCCAGATTGCCGGCGCCAATCACAGCAACCGGCCATTCCTGATTGACCTGCAAGACCTGCCGCAGCTTTTTCATCAGGTATTCGATTTGGTAGCCGGTGCCTTGTTTGCCGAAGCCGCCGAAATGCGACAAGTCTTTTCGTATTTGCGCCGAGCTTATGTCCAGGCGCTTGCCCAACTCATGCGAGGAAGTCAGGGCTTGATTCTCTTGTCGCAGGCGCGTCAGGGCTCTCAAGTATAATGGCAGGCGACCGATGACAATATCCGGGATAGTATCCGGCGAATTTGCCGACATCTGCGGGCTTCCCTTTTGACCAGCTTGTGAAACTTTAGTTTATCACTTTGTCGATATTCGCGCCAGACGGGGGTTTCTCCCTTGTGCGGTCATTTGCCGTTGTTTATAATCCTTGATTAGCCTAATCTGTGGGGAAGTGGCGGAATTGGCAGACGCGCATGACTTAGGATCATGTCTCTTTGAGGTGAGGGTTCGAGTCCCTCCTTCCTCATCACGCATGATGTCATCAAGGCACAGCCGCGGCGTTTTCTGATGAAAAGTTTATATGTATGGCGGGCGGTCAGATGCTAGAATATCAAGGCAGTCGATCAAGGAAAGCATTTTGAATTTACAAACAGAGCGGATTGACAATCATAAAGCGCAGCTGACGGTTGAAGTTGAGTCGAAGCAGTTTGACGATGCCAAACGGAAAGCCGCCAGGAGAATCTCGCGTCTGGTGAACATCAGGGGATTTCGCAAGGGCAAGGCGCCTTATCGTTTGGTCGCGCAGCATGTCGGCGAGGCGGCCATCATTGAAGAAGCGGTCGACCAGCTTGGCAGCGATATCTATCGGCAGGCGCTTGCGGAATCTGATATTGATCCTTATGGCCCGGCCGCGCTTGAAGATTTTAAGCTGGAGCCGACGCCGACCTTTACGTTCTCGGTTCCGCTTCAGCCAGAAGTTGATTTGAACGATTTCGCTGATGTTCGGCTGGACTTTGAGGCGCCGGTGGTCACTGATGAGGAAGTGGATGCGGCCTTGGAAGGGATGCGTCTGCGAGCCATTGAAGTCTTGGATGATAGTCTGGATCTTGCCGCCGCCGGCAACCGCGTGACTATTGATGTGAGCAGTGAATTCAGCGACGGCGACGAGGCTGATGACGACGATGATGACAATGATGAAGCCGACGGCGAAGCGGCTGATGATGATGAAGAAATGCCGCCGCCTAAGAAGGGCGACAGCTTTCTGAATCGGCGCGGTTTGACGCTGATGCTTGATGCTGAAGAAGACCCGATAATGGAGGGTTTTGTCGAGGCATTGATTGGCGCCGAACTGAATGCGAAGGTCGAATTTGAACTGACTGTTCCGCCGGATGACAGGCATGAATCGCTGGTTGGGCGCCGGGTGAAGTTTGATGTCGCGATGAAGAAGATCGAGTCGGTTCGGCTGCCGGCGCTTGATGATGAGTTTGCTCGAAAGACGGGCGAAAAAATAGGCGCTGACATCCATGATCTGGATGCTTTGCGTCAATCTGAACGCGAGGAACTGGAGCAGGATGCGATCCATGAAGCCAGGGCAGCGTACAGCGGGCAGGTTCTGGAAAAAATTGTTGAAGGCGCTGATATTGCTTTCCCGGCGGAGATGCTGGAAGAATATATTGACCGCCTGCTTGATGAGCTTGACCAGGATCTTCAGCGGCGGGGGATGAATCTGGAGACTTTTATCCGCGTTACTGGAACGACGAGAGAAACTTTGCGAGAGCAGCATCGCGAAAGAGGGCTTCAGTTATTGAAACAAAACTTGGTGGCGCGGGAGTTGGCGGCAGTTCAGGATGTCCAAATCAGCGAGGAGCAGATTGAGGAGTCGCTGGATGGGTTTGTCAAGCGGCTGGGCGGCAGCCGCGATATGTTTGATACGCCAAAGATGCGCGAAAACCTTGCCAACCGGCTGTTCAGCGATCAGCTGACGACTCGATTATGCGCGATTGGGCGCGGTGAAGATATTGAAAAGGCGCTTGAAGAACGCGAAGCGCAAGTCAAGGCCGAAGATGAGAAAATGGGCCAGCGCGCGGCTCGGATTGAGGCCAGGATGAAAGAAGAAGCGAATGAAGCGGCTGCCGAAGCCGAAGCCGATGACGCGCCTGAACCGCTCGGTCGGGATGATGCCGAAGCCGATGATATGGCAGCCAAAGCATCAGCAGACGCGCAGCAGCAAATCACATAAACGATTGAAAGGTTGATGGCCGCGAAGATGAACAACATTCACAGTCTTATTCCAATGGTGATCGAGCAGAGCGGCCGCGGCGAGCGCGCCTATGATATTTACTCGCTGCTGCTGAAAGAGCGCATAATCTTTGTGGGCAGCGGCATCAATGACCAGATTGCGAACCTGATTGTGGCGCAGCTGCTCTTCCTGAACCGCGAGGGGCCTGACCGGCGGATAAATATGTATATCAACTCGCCCGGCGGCGTGGTTTATGCCGGCATGGCGATGTACGACACCATGCAGCAGATCCAGGCGCCGGTAGGCACGGTCGCGGTGGGCATCACCGCCAGCTTTGGCACGGTTCTGCTGGCATCGGGCGAGTCTGGCATGCGGATGGCGCTGCCGAATGCGACTATCCACATGCACCAGCCGCTCGGCGGCGCGCAGGGACAGGCATCTGACATCTTGATTCAAGCTGAAGAAATTGTGCGGTTGAAGAAACGGCTGATCGATATCTTTGTCCATCACACCGGCAAAACTCCCGATGAAATTGAGCGGGTGACCGACCGCGATGTCTATATGACGGCTGAAGAAGCGACTGAATTCGGCTTGGTTGATGGGATCCTGTATGCTGGAGAACATGAGAACGGGGGAGGCTTAGGATGAGCGGGCCGTCGGTGAGTCACCGCTGCACCTTTTGCGGGCGCAATCCTGAAGAGGTTGAACGTCTGATCGCGGGGCCGGAAAGTGTGTTTATCTGCAATTTTTGTGTTGAACTCTGCCATAATCTGCTGGCGGATGAAGACCTTGATGAAAACCCCGACGGCGCGTTTGAGTTTGATGGTTTGCTTTCGCCGCGCGAAATCATGGAGCGGCTGGATGAATATGTGATTGGTCAGCAGGCGGCGAAGCGGGTCTTGAGCGTTGCTGTCTATAATCATTACAAGCGCATTCAAGCAACTGGCGACCCGCAAGATATTGAATTGGACAAGAGCAATATCCTGATGCTTGGCCCGACTGGCAGCGGCAAAACGCTTTTGGCGCAAACGCTGGCGCGTATTCTTGATGTGCCGATCTGCATTACCGACGCCACGGCGCTAACGGAGGCCGGCTATGTTGGCGAAGATGTGGAAAACATTCTGCTTCGTTTGATTCAAGCGGCCGATGGTGATATTGCCCGCGCCGAGCGCGGCATCATTTATATTGACGAAATCGACAAAATTTCCCGAAAGTCGAATGCCAATCCTTCGATTACCCGCGATGTTTCCGGCGAGGGCGTTCAGCAGGCGCTCCTCAAAATCGTTGAGGGGACCTTGGCAAATGTGCCGCCGCAGGGCGGCCGCAAGCATCCGCATCAGGAGTTCCTGCAAATTGACACGCGCGATATTCTGTTCATTGTGGGCGGCACTTTCGATGGCATTGACGAGGCGATCCGCCGGCGCATTGGCATGAAAGGCACTATCGGATTTGGCCGGCAGCCCAAGCGCAGCGACGAAGAAACTGCCGAACTGCGGCGGCATCTGTCCCCAGAAGACTTTATCAGTCATGGGCTGATTCCCGAAATGGTGGGGCGTCTGCCAGTGCTTGCGACCTTGCAGCCGCTTGAACTGGAAGACTTGGTTCGGATTATGATTGAGCCGAAGAACGCGCTCATCAAACAATATGAGCATCTGCTTTCGCTGGACAATGTGGAATTGGTTTTTGAGTCGACGGCGCTGCGGGCGGCGGCCGAACTGGCGATCCAGCGCGAAACCGGCGCCCGCGGCCTGCGCTCGATTATTGAGTCCTGCCTGCTTGATGTGATGTTTGAAGTCCCCAGCCGCGACGACATTAAGAAGGTCATCATCACGGCGGCCGCGGTTCGCGGGGAAGAAAAGCCGCAGACCTTCGCGACCGACGGTCAAGCCGCTGCGCTGTCGGACAGCATTCACCCGGCGGCCTAAAAACCTGCCTGCAATGAGAAAAGCAACGCGCTGCCATGTTGGTAGATGAGGCCAGGATATTTGTCGCCAGTGGCAAAGGCGGCGATGGAATTGTAGCTTTTCGCCGCGAAAAATATGTGTCGCGCGGCGGGCCTGCCGGCGGCAATGGCGGGCGCGGCGGCGATGTCATCCTCCAGGCCGATGCCAATCTCAATACCTTGTATTATTTTCGCAAGCGGGTGCATTTTAAGGCGCGGGCGGGAGGCCGCGGCGGGCCGAGCAGCAAAACCGGCGCTGATGCCGCGCCGTTGATTGTGTCGGTGCCGATGGGAACGGTCGTCCGCGATGCCGACACCGGCCGGCTCATCGCTGATTTGCTTGCGCCTGAATCGCAGGTGGTTGTCGCCAGCGGCGGCGGCGGCGGCAAAGGCAACGCGCACTTTAGATCTTCGGCCAATCAAGCGCCGCGGATAGCCGAAAAAGGCGAACCAGGAATGGAGCGCTGGATCACGCTGGAACTCAAGATGATTGCCGACATCGCTTTGGTGGGCGCGCCGAATGCCGGCAAATCGACGCTCTTGTCGGTGGTGAGCAATGCCAAGCCCAAAATCGCCGATTATCCCTTTACTACCTTGCAGCCCAATTTAGGCGCGGTCGTGTATGACAATAAGGATCTGGTGTTTGCAGATATTCCTGGTCTGATTGAAGGCGCGCATTTGGGGGTTGGCCTGGGGCATTCGTTTTTGCGTCATGTTCAGCGAACCCGTCTGACTGTTCATATTCTCGATGGGTCGGCTGATGACCCGATTGCCGATTACAGTCAAATCAATACCGAGTTGGCCTTGTATGATGAGGACTTGGCCAAGCGCCCGGAAATCGTCGTCGTCAACAAAATCGATCTGCCGCAGGCCGGCGAGTATTGGGGGCTGCTTCAGGAGCAGCTGCAAGAGCGGGGCGTTGTGGATCCCATAGCGATTTCGGCCCTGACCGGCGAAAATGTGACCGCGTTGATTCAACGGGTGTTTCAGGCAATGGCCGGGATGCCAGCCATGCCGATTGGGCAGTCGGTGGACGTTCCGGTTTATGAACTGGAGCAGGGCGATGTCGCTTTTGACATTTCCGTTGAGGGCGGCGTGTATTATGTCGGCGGCAAGCGGATTGAGCGGGCGGCGGCGATGACCTACTGGGATTATCCGGAAGCGGTGGCGCGTTTTCAGAAGATATTGGATACCTTGGGCGTATCGGCGGCGCTGGAAGAATCCGGCGTAAAGCCTGGCGATACGGTGTTTATCGGTGATTTTGAATTGGAGTGGTCCGAGTGAGCAAGCAGCGCATCGGCATCTTGGGGGGCACTTTTGACCCGCCGCAGATGGGCCATTTGATACTGGCTGAATACAGCCGCGAAACTCTGTGCATGGATCATATCCTGTTTGTTCCAGTGGCTGATCATCCGGTGAAGCAGGATGAAACGCGCCTGCCGATTCGTCATCGTCTGGCGATGCTGGAACGAGCCATACAGGATAACCCGTCTTTCAGCATCTCGCGGGTTGATATCGACCGCGCCGGCCCTCATTATTCGGCCGATACGGTCAAGATCATTCAAAATCAGTATCCACAGGCGCAGCTGCATTTTGTGATGGGCGGCGACAATCTGCGGTCATTGCCCACATGGAAGCGGGCGGAAGATCTGTATCAATCCTGCCGATTGGCTGTGATGAAACGGGCGGACGAGAATATCACGCCAACGATGCACGATGACACGCTGCCCGGCCTTTCGGCAAAAGTAGATATTGTGGATGTCCCCATGCTAAGTATATGGCTGTCTTCGACCTATGTGACGGAACGTCTGCGGCGGGGTCTAAGCGTGCGCTATCTTGTTCCGGACAGTGTGCTGGATTACATTGCCCTTCATCATTTGTATCACTGACTGCCGATGAAACCGCTTGTCAAACTTCTGCTTCTGCTTTGCCTTGTCCCTGCCGGGATTTTATTTGCTGTTGGGCAGGGCAATGAGCCGATACCAACGCTGGCTGTTCCGACTCTAGTGTCGGCCCCGGCGCTGTCGCCGACGGCGCTGCCGTCGACTTCGGCCCTTGCCAATCTTCAGCAGTCGGGAGTCTTTCGGGTCGGCATTCTGTATAATGCGCCGCCGTACGGTGAATTGACTTCGCGAGGCGAACTGCGCGGATTTGATGCCGAATTGATGCGTTTGATTGCCGAAACATGGGGCGTTGAGCTTGCCTTCTCACAAGTTACGCGGCAGAACGCGCGGGACTTGCTGAACCGCGGCGCGGTTGATGCTGTGGCTTCTGCCTTCGTTCACTATCGACATCTGGACGCGGAGATTGAGTTCACACAGACTTATCTGACCGGCAGGCAGACTATGATGACGCTGGCGGACAGCCAGTTTGAATCGCCGGCCGCGCTTGTTCACCGGCCGATAGGCTATGTCATCGGCGCCCGCGCCGAGCGCGCGCTTCAACTCTGGGAAAAGCGGCTGGGCAGTTCCTTGAACCTGCGCTACTACCTCACGCTCGATCAGGCTTTGTCCGCCTTGACGCAAGGCGAAGTCGACGGCGTGACCGCCGAAGAGCAGGACCTGCGGCGGCTGTCGCGGCGATACGTTCAATCGTTCCGAATGCTTGAGCCGCCGATTCTGCTAGAGCCTCATGCCATCGCTGTCCGCCGACAAGACGTCAGCATGAGAAATTTGCTGAACAGAACCCTTCAGTATTTGGCGAAAGCGGGCGAGTTGGCGCGGCTGTTTGGCGAATTTTTCCCGGGGCAGGAGTTCGCCGATGGCGCTGTTTATCTGTGGGACGGCATTGGCGAGGGACCCAAGCCGAGCCAGTTTGCCGCCGAGATCGAGTACCCGACGCAGGATGTGACTGCCCGCGTGCTGCGATCCGGGGTTGTGCGCGTGGGTGGAATCGCCGACGAAGCGGAAGACATATCCGAGCCAGCCGGGCGTCTGGCGGCGCTGCATCGGGATATGGTTAATGAGATCGCCCGGCGCTGGGGTGTGACGGCGCGGCTGGTGTCAAGCGCGCCGGAAACGGCTGCTGACCTGCTGCGGAATGAACAGATTGATCTTGTGGTTGGAGTTCAGCCAGATTGGCGCCTGGCGAATATGATGGACTTCGCCGCGCCGTATCTGCTGCATGGCGACCGCTTGATGGCGCCGGCGAATTCGGCCGTGAACGGGTTCCACGACCTGCGCGGGCGGTGGATTGGGGTGATGATTGGCGATGATGGGGCCCAAGCCCGCGCCCAAGCCTGGGCCGACAGCATCAATGCGTCGGTGCGGTTCTATCGGACGCTTGCGGGTGATGCCGCGCTGACCATTCTTGAACAGGACAACGCCGATGTGATTTATGCCAACAGCCTGGCGCTGATTCCGCATCTTGAGGCGAGTCCGAATGCGCTGCGCCTGACGGACCGCTGGTACAGCCGTTCCTACTATGCTTTTGGGACGCCGCGCAACGATATTGATTTTCGGTTGCTGGTGGACTATACCGTGCAGGAGCTTATTGTCGATGGGACATTGAAACGGTTGTCGGCGGCGTTGCTTCTGTCGGATGAACTGCCGGTCTTTGATGTTTGGCCCGGTGATTCATCTTATGCCGGGCTTGAGTTGTCTTCTCGATAGCCAGACGAACGGATGCTGCCGCGGCTTGCCATGAATACACCGGCGATAATGATGCCGCTGCCGATGATTTGCTGCCCTGGCGGCAATTCGCGAAACAGGATGAATGCGAAGACTGCGCTGCCGACCGGTTCAAGCTGGGAGAACATACTGACCAAGGTCGCGGGAAAGTATGCCAGGATGTAATTCAATGAAGAATGGCCTAGCAGCTGCGGCACCAGCCCCATGACGAGCAGGACTAGATAGCCCTCAAGCCGGAAACCCAGAACGGGCGTTTTTGTCCAGAGGACAACCGCGAGCATGACAAGCGCGGCGATGCCATAAACCAGCCATATATATGGAATGACGGGAAGTTTTGCCCGCAGCTTGCGCCCGATGAGCATATATGCCGATACCGTCAAAGCGCCAATCCAGGCGAGGGCGGCGCCGGTCAGGACGGCACTTTCACCGATGCCTGCCGGCTGGCTTGCTGCTCCAGACGCGCCCAAAGGCAGACCAATCAAAATTCCGCCGGCGAGCGCGATCAGCAATCCGACAATCACTGCCGGGGACAAGCGAATCCGCAAAAAAATCACCTCAAGCACTGCCACCCAGATGGGGCCGCTGGAGACGATCACCACACTGACCAGCACAGTTGTATGCTGCAATGACGAGACCCAGGCGATGAAGTGGATTGCCAGGAAAAGGCCGGATGCGGCCGCCCACAGCAGTTCTTGGCGTTCGAGACGTTTAAGATGGCCCCGATAGCGATTCAGAGTGATGGGCGTCAGCGCCAGGACGGCGATGAAAAGTCGAGCGCCGGCGATGAGCGCCGGGGGCATGGACTCCTGGAGCGCGAGTCGAATCAGGATGGCTGCGGATGATGTCGATATGACGGCGGCGACAATGGCCAGATAGGCTGTGAGGGGCGCTTTGGCGGACGGGGCGGATAGTTGTTTCGGCTGCAAGGCACAGTCTCCTCGAGAACAGGCGCTAATCATCGCTGAAGGCAATGAAAACGCAAGTCGGAATCTGACTTGTCAAAACAACTTTGATGGCATACAATAAATATGATCGTTTCTGAAAAATCATTCATATAAGGAGTCGCTTGAATCATGGCTTTCGAACTTTCACCGCTTCCCTATGCAGAAGACGCGCTGGAGCCGCATATTGATGCCCGTACCATGGGCATTCATTACGGCAAACACCACGCCGGTTACGCCGGCAAATTGAACGCGGCCATTGAGGGCACTGACCTGGATGGCAAGAGCATTGAAGACATCCTTGGCAATCTTGACGACGTGCCGGCAAACATCCGCACCGCGGTCCGCAACAACGGCGGCGGCTATGCCAATCACAACCTTTTCTGGTCGATCATGAGTCCGAATGGCGGCGGCGAACCGACAGGCGCGCTGGCGGATGCCATCAACGGCGCGTTTGGCGGCTTTGCCGAATTTCAGTCGGCTTTTTCGGCGGCGGCCGCCGGTCAGTTCGGTTCTGGCTGGGCTTGGCTGGTCGCTGAAGGCGGCGCGGTCAGCGTGACATCGACGCCGAATCAGGATACGCCGCTGATGGAAGGCAAGACGCCGATACTTGGCATTGATGTCTGGGAGCACGCCTATTATCTGAACTATCAGAATCGCCGGCCGGATTACATTGCGGCCTTCTTCAATGTGATTAACTGGGCGCAGGCTGCTGAAAACTACGCCGCGGCCGGCTAGAGCGCATGGCTGTATGGGTATGAAAAATCAGAACAAGGCAAGTCGGCGCGATGTGCTGAAGCTGACAGCGGCCGGGTTGATGCTGTCAAAGGTTTCTCTGCCGAGCGTTGCAGCCCTTGAGGCGGGTTTTGAACTGCCGCCGCTTCCCTATGCGGAAGATGCGCTGGAGCCGTACATCGATGCCCGCACTATGGGCATTCATTACGGCAAACATCATGCTGGCTATACCCGCAAATTGAATGCGGCCATTGAGGGCGCTGACTTGGCTGGCAAGAGCATTGAAGAGATTCTTAGCAATCTTGATGCCGTGCCGGCCGACATCCGCACCGCCGTCCGCAACAACGGCGGCGGTTATGCCAATCACAACCTCTTCTGGTCGATCATGAGTCCGGATGGCGGCGGCGAGCCGACAGGCGCGCTGGCGGCCGCTATCAACGGCGCGTTTGGCGGCTTTGCCGAGTTTCAGGCGGCCTTTTCGGCGGCGGCCGCCGGTCAGTTCGGTTCTGGCTGGGCTTGGCTGGTCGCTGAAGGCGGCGCGGTCAGTGTGACGTCGACGCCGAATCAGGATACGCCGCTGATGGAAGGCAAGACGCCGATACTTGGCATTGATGTCTGGGAGCACGCCTATTATCTGAACTATCAGAATCGCCGTACGGATTACATTGCGGCCTTCTTCAATGTGATTAACTGGGCGCAGGCTGCCGAAAACTACGCCGCGGCCGGATAAGCCGGCTGATCGTTCTCAAGCAGTTCAAAGGGCGTTACAATGGTAGCGCCCTTTTGCATTTTGATGCCCAGCGCGGTTTGGCGCCGCCGCCGCGCCAGAGGAGGTTTTGCGATGACAGACTATCGGATTGAAGTCGATTCCATTGGCGAAGTGAAAGTTCCCAAAGATGCGCTCTATGCCGCTCAAACGCAGCGCGCCGTCGATAATTTCCCGATTTCGGGCATGAAACCTTGGCCGGCATTCATCTGGAGCATGGCGCTCATCAAACGGGCGGCGGCGGAAGTCCATAAAGAGCTTGGGCTGCTGGACGGCAGGATCGCCGATGCCATTATTCAGGCTGGGGACGAGATCCTTGCCGGGCAGCATCACGCGCATTTTGTGGTTGATCCGTTTCAGGCGGGCGCCGGCACCAGCCACAATATGAACACCAACGAGGTAGTGGCGAATCGCGCCAATCAGATTTTGGGGTATTCGGTCGCCGACAGCGATAAGCCGGTCCATCCCAATGATCATGTGAATATGGCGCAATCGACCAATGATACGATTCCGACCGCGATTCGGCTGGGCGTCTTATGGCGTTTGGATGAACTGATGATGACCTTGCAGCGCTTCGTCGACGTAACGCAGGGCAAAGCGGATGAATGGGATGATGTGGTCAAGACCGGGCGGACACACCTGCAAGATGCGGTGCCAGTGCGGCTGGGTCAGGAGGTCGGCGGCTGGGCCAAGGCGATTGAACGTCAGATCGAAAAGGTCAGGTTTGCGGCTGAAGGCTTGCGCCGCTTGGGGATTGGCGGCACGGCGGCTGGCACCGGCCTGAACGCGCACCCGGCATATCATCGGCGCATGATTGCAAAGCTGTCGGCCTTGACCGGCTGGACCTTATACGAAAGCGACGATCTGTTCGAGTCGATGCAGTCCATGCAGGATGCTGTATTTTTCTCGGCGGCGCTGCGGAATCTGGCGATGGATTTTACGCGGATCGCCAATGACGTCCGTTTGCTCTCGGCCGGCCCTACAACTGGCATTGCCGAACTGACCTGTCCGACGGTGCAGCCAGGCTCCTCAATTATGCCGGGCAAGGTGAATCCGGTCTTGGCGGAGATGCTGAATCAGGCGATGTATCATATCATGGGCAGCGACATGACGGTCAGCCTGTGCGGAGCGGCCGGGCAGTTTGAATTGAACGTCATGATGCCGATGATCGCCCATCATTTGAATGAGATGATGCAGGTGATGATTGGCGCGGCGCGGGCTTTCACCGACAGGCTGATGGCTGGCTTGATACTGAACCGCGAGCGCGCTGAAAGCTGGCTGGCGCGCAATCCGATCCTGGTGACGGCTCTGAATCCGATCATCGGCTATGACAATGGCGCCAAAGTGGCGAAGCGGGCGCTGGCCGAGGGCAAGAGCGTGCGTCAAGTGGCGCTGGAAATGGGGCTGATGGATGCTGACGAGCTTGACAAGGCGCTGGATGCGTATGAGATGACCGAAGGCGGCATTCGGGGATAGGGGCGGTTTGGCCGGCTGGTTTTGCCGGGCTGGAAAATCGGCTGGCCGAAGTGTAGGATTTTGATGATCCTTATGATAAAATCCGTCTGTTATTGGCAATGTCAAATGCACTGCTCCATTGCACTGGCGAAGCGGTGATGCTATACTAATGCGGTTTGTGATAAATGGCGCAATCACAGCATCGTTAAAATCGGCTGTGGGCCTTTTGTCTTAACTTATGTGGCTTACCTTAGCTTGTTCGGGGGCGCTGTTCCGATGAATGTTTTGAACGAGTGGGCTTTTATTGGCTTGTTTGCTGTGATGGCGCCGGTGTTCCCGGCGCTGCCGATTGTAATTGCCTGGATCTTCCGCCCCCGCAAGCCGAATGTATTAAAAAGCTCAACCTATGAATGCGGTGTGGAAACCATTGGGGACACTTGGGTTCAGTTTCGGGTTCAATACTATATCTATGGTCTGATTTTTCTGGTGTTTGATGTCGAGATGGTGTTTTTGTTCCCGTGGGCGGTCGCCTATAACGAGATGAGTCTCTTCGGTTTTGTGGCGGGTTTCCTCTTTATCTTTTTATTGACAGACGCTTTGTTCTATGCCTGGAATAAGAACGCGCTGGAGTGGAGCTAGGCGCGGGCTAACGTTATCGGGAGACGATGATGGACGAAATGTGCAGCGGTTTATGCGCGGTGATGGTGGAGGCCGGCGCCAACGGCGGCCTGGCGCAGTTCGCGTCTTTGCTGGTGGGCGTCCTGCTGGTGAGCGGCGTGCCCCTGCTGACTGTGATTGTTCTCATCTGGGTGGAGCGGAAAGTCGCGGCGCGGATTCAGGACCGTATTGGCCCCAACCGCGTCGGGCCTATCGGTTTGATGCAGACCTTCGCCGACTTGCTGAAGCTGCTGGGCAAAGAGGATATCACGCCCACCGCCGCCGACCGCGTTTTGTATAACGCGGCGCCGCTGGTGTCGTTTGCGTCGGTGGTTTTGATTTGGGCGGTGGTGCCTTTTACACCCTTCCACATGGGCGTCGATCTTGAAATCGGCGCTTTGTATTTTGTTGCGATTGCCTCTTTGGGCACTTTGGCGATTATGGCCGCCGGCTGGGCGAGCAACAATAAATATGCGCTGCTGGGCGCGTTCCGCGTCGTGGCGCTGCTGGTGAGCTATGAGGTGCCGCTGGTCTTTGCGCTGCTGGCGCCGGTGATGCTGGCGGGCAGCATGAGCATGGCCGATATTGTCAACGCGCAAAGCGGAATGTGGTTTGTGGTTTTGTCGCCGCTGGCCTTTATCATCTTTTACATCTCATCGCAGGCCGAAACCGGCCGGGCGCCATTTGACTTGATTGAAGCCGAATCCGAATTGGTGGCCGGCTTTAACATTGAATACTCCGGCATGAAATTTGGGATGTTCTTCGCCGCCGAGTTTCTGCACGTCTTTACCAACGGCATTCTGATGGCGCTGCTGTTCTTCGGCGGCTGGATGGGCCCTTTGTATTACGAATCCCCGTTGCTTGCCTTTGCCTGGCTGGGCGCGAAGGGCGCGGTGATTTACCTGACCACGCTTTGGCTGCGGAATACAGTCCCGCGTCTGCGGATTGACCAGATTATGGCATTCAACTGGAAGGTTCTGGTGCCGCTGTCGATAGCCAACATCGTCCTGCTTTCGGCGGCGCTGAAGATTTTACAGGAGCTTGGACTGGCCCCGCGTGAGTTTATCGCCGCAAGCATCCCCGATCTGCTGCCGACGACTTTGATTATGCTGCTTGTCAATCTGGCGCTGGCCGTTTATTTGCTGGGCATATTACGCAAACATGGACAAGATGCCCGCCGCGCATCGCGGGCGGCCCAAGGCGCGCTGATACAGGCCGGCAGCGCGGCCGGGGACTAGGGAGACGGATGCCATGGAATGGAATGCGATCACGATAGGATTTGTCGTTTTTACGGTCTTTACTTTGGGGGGCGGCATTGGCGTCGTCACAACCCGCAACTTGTTCCGAGGCACTATCTGGCTGATGGTGAGCCTGTTTGGCGTCGCCGGCTATATGGTTTTGCTAAGCGCGCCCTTCCTGGCGGCGGTGCAGATCTTGGTCTACATCGGCGCTATCGCCATCTTAATCACTTTCGCGGTGATGCTGACCCGCAGCGTCACGCGCATCCGCGACCGCTACATCCGCACCGTGCCCAGTTTGATTGGCGCCCTGGTTTTATTCCTGATCCTTATCGCCGGCGTGACTCTGCCGGTCTTTGGCGGCCAAACGCCCGATGCCGCGCCAGTCGTCGTGGCGACAACCCGTGATTTTGGCCGGGCGCTGGTGGATGGAAACGGCTATGTAGCGCCGTTTATGCTGGCATCGCTTTTGCTGACGGCGGCTATGATTGGCGCGATCTTCATCGCCCGCGATGAAGAAACATAGGGAGGAAGGAACGGGATGATACCTCTTTGGATGTATCTGGCAGTTGCCGCCGGCTTGTTTTCGATAGGCGTCTTCGGCGTGCTGGCGCGCCGCAACGCGGTCGCTGTCCTGATGTCAGTCGAATTGATGCTGAATGCCGTCAATATCAATCTGGTTGCCTTTTGGCGTTACAGCGAAACCGGCGGCGGGCTTTTGCTGAATGGCTATGCCTTTACCGCATTTGTATTGATTATCGCGGCGGCCGAAGCGGCTGTCGGCCTGGCGATTATTATTTCCGTTTATCGCAATCGGCGTTCGGTCATTCCAGAAGAAGCTGATACGCTGAAAGGATAAAGACGTCTATGGATTTTCTGACCGACCCCAATTTGCTGCCCTGGTTGATCCCGGCGGGTCCTTTGCTGGCTTTTCTTATTATTATGCTGCTGACCAACCGCTCCAAGATGGTCGCCGCGACCGACCAGCATGAATATGGCGGCCATCATCCGGATTATGAGGGGATGCGCGTGCCTGTGGCGACGAGGATCAGCCGCGTCTTCAGCATTATGGTTGGTTTGGGCGGCGTCATCTTTGCCTTGCTGATTAGCTGGCGCACTCTGTGGGCGGCTTCACAGCTTCATCATCTGGGCGAGGAGACGCTGGCAAGCGCCGTCGCCTGGATGAACACGGGAGAATCGGCCTTCTTTATGGGCGTGCTGATTGACCCGGCGACGGTGATTATGCTAATCATGGTGCCGATAGCTGTCTTGATGATCTTCATCTATTCGATTGGCTATATGGCGCATGACCCGCGCCAGCCGCGCTTTTTCGCCCTGATTTCGCTTTTCGCCGGGGCGATGCTGACGCTGGTTGTGGCCGATAATGTCCTGCTGCTGTTTGTTGGCTGGGAAATCATGGGGGTCTGCTCCTATCTGCTGATTGGCTTTTGGTTCGAGAAGGAGAGCGCCTACAAAGCCGCCATCAAGGCTTTTACGACCACTCGCATTGCTGATGTGGTTATGCTGCTGGGCATCGCCTATCTGTATTCCATCACCGGCACGCTTAGTTTCCGCGAGATTATGTACAATCCCGAAACGCTGGACCGGCTGGCAACTGCGACGCCGATTATTTTTGGCGGGTTTGCGGTCAGCGCCGCCAGTATCATCGGCATTTTTCTGATTGTCGGCACCGTTGGCAAGTCGGCGCAGTTTCCGCTGCATGTCTGGCTGCCGGACGCGATGGAAGGCCCGACGCCGGTGAGCGCGATGATTCATGCGGCGGCGATGGTTTCGGCTGGCATCTTCTCGCTTATTCGCCTCTATCCCCTGTTTGCCGCTGGCGGTGATCCGCATCATGGCGTTTTAACGGAGCCATTGGCGTTTATGGCGGTGACGGGCGCGTTCACGGCTTTGCTGGCGGCGACGATGGCTGTCGCCCAGAGCGATGTCAAAGCTGTGCTGGCCTATTCGACCATTTCACAGCTAGGCTTTATGATGGCGGCGCTGGGCATCGGCGCCTATGTCGCCGCCGCCTTCCACCTGATTACCCATGCCTTCTTCAAGGCGCTGCTCTTTATGGCGGCTGGCTCGGTGATCCATGGCATGGAACACGGCGAGCATCATGTCCATGAACATGGGCATCAGGCGCCTGATGACCATGGACATCACTTTGACCCGCAGGATATGTTCAATATGGGCGGCCTGCGGCGCAGCATGCCGGTGACTTTCTGGACTTTTCTGATTGGCGGGCTGTCGCTTTCGGGCCTGCCGATTATCACCGCCGGCTTCTGGTCGAAAGACGAGATTTTGGCTGACGCCTGGCTAGGCCTGTCGAAGTATGGCAGCGGGGCGCATGGCATGGTCTTTGTCATGCTGGCTGTAGCGGCATTCCTGACCGCCTTCTATACCATGCGTCAGATTTCGCTTGTTTTTGGCGGCGAAGCCCGAACTGAAGAAGCCAAACATGCCAATCTTGGTCAAGGAATCATCAGCGCGACCATGACGTTCCCGCTTATTATTCTGGCGGTCTTTGCGCTGGCGGCCGGGTTTGTCGGCGTTCCGACTGATTTTCCGATTTTGGGCCCTATTTTCTCACCGACATACAATCCATTTCATCACTTGATCATCGAAGCGCTGCCACCGTCGGAAGCCACAGCGGCCTACGCGTCCTTGCCGGATTATCATCCGCACGCGCCGCCCTTTAACATCATCCCGGTCGCGGCGTCGTTCCTGGTGGCCTTGGGCGGACTGGGGCTTGGCTGGTGGATGTACTGGCGCAAACCGCTCAAAGCCGGCCAGCAGGACCCGATGGAAGAGACCCTGGGCCCATTGCACCCCATCCTCAAGAATCGCTATTATCTCGACGATCTGTATGAATGGCTGTTCATCAAACCGTCGCAGTGGCTCGGCCGGCAGGTCATCATTTTCCTTGACCGCGGCATCATCGATGCGATTTTGCATGTCATCGCGCGGGTGTTCACCTGGCTGGGCGATCTGGTGAAGGTGTTGAATCTCTGGCTTATTGATGGCGTTGGCGACGGAATCCCAATCGCAATTTTCAACTTTGGCGGCTGGCTGCGCCGCATTCAAACCGGGCGCGTCCAGCAATATATGCTGCTGGCGCTGGCGGCGGCCGTCCTGATCGGAATCCTGCTGGTGCTGTCGTCAAGCGCAGCCGGGGCGCAATAGGGAGACGGATTTATGTTTGATATTTTTGGGATTGACGCGCTCTCGGTCTTGGTCTTTGGCCCAGCCATCAGCGCTTTTGCCGTAGCTGCCCTGGCGCAGCTGGGAGCGGGCAAAGCTGTCGGCCGCTGGACGGCTTTAACGCTGTCTATCTTGATCGGCATCGCGTCTTTGGCGGTGTTCCTGCTTTATCAGCAAACGGCGCCAGCCATCGGTGAAGAGCAGTATCTCGTATCGCAGGATGTGGAATGGTTCGCCGCGCTTGGCGCCCGCTGGACTCTGGGGATTGATGGCATCAGCGCTGTGATGGTTTTGCTGACCGGCCTGCTGACGCCCCTAGCGATACTCGCCAGCTGGAATGTGGATGACCGCTCCAATATGCACCTGGCGCTCCTGCTCTTCTTCGAGACCGGCAGCATGGGCGTCTTTGTGGCGATGGATTTGATGGTTTTCTTTCTCTTCTATGAACTGACGCTGATACCCATGTACTTTTTGATTAACCAGTGGGGGAGTCTGCCGAAAGCCGGGCCCAAGTACAGCGGCCGTTATTATGCCTCGACCAAGTTTATGATTTATTCCTTCGGCGGCACGTTGGGGATGCTGCTGGCGACCCAGTTGATTGGCTGGTCGGCCGGGACCTACAGCATGGCGGCCTTAACCGAAAGCTGGCCTCTGTTTCGGCAGGGCGAGGCGCTGCTTGGGATTGATGTCAGCGCGGTCAAGGCGCTGGCCTTTATTGGCTTCTTTGTCGCTTTCAGCATCAAGGTGCCGATTTGGCCCTTCCATACTTGGCTGCCAGATGCGCATGGCGAAGCGCCGACGGCCGGCTCGATGCTGCTGGCCGGGATTATGCTCAAGCTGGGCGCGTACGGCTTTATCCGCCTGGTGATTCCGCTTTTCCCGGATGTGTGGCTGTCGGAGGTCGCGCTGATTGGCATCAACGTCGCCGCTCTGTTTGCGTTGTTTTCGGTCATTGGCATTGTGCTGGGGGCGTTTGCGGCATTTGGCCAAAATGACATAAAGCGGCTGGTCGCCTATAGTTCGGTGAATCACATGGGCTTTGTCGGGATTGGCATCGCGGTTGTAGCGCAGATGTATGCCCAGCTTTGGTCGGGCGCGCAGACCAGCGTTGATGTCCAGACGGCGATTATCGCCGCCAACGGCACGGTGCTGCAAATGTTTAATCACGGGCTTAGTTCAGCCGGGATGTTCCTGCTCGCCGGCGCCCTCTATCACAAGACACACACCCGCGACCTGTCCGATTATGGCGGCCTGTGGGTGAAGGCGCCGGTCATGGGAGCGATCCTCCTGTTCACCAGCTTTGCCAGTTTGGGGCTGCCGGGATTGAATGGCTTTGTGAGCGAGTTCCTGATTGTGCGCGGGGCGTGGCCGGTGTTCACGGGTCTGACGGCGATTGCGATGATTGGCCTGCTCTTTACCGGCGCGTACATTCTCAAGGGGATTCGCGCGGTGCTGCATGGCCCCTTTAATATGCGCTGGGAGAATTACAGCCTGGAACTGACCCCGGCGGAACTTGCCGCCATGGCGCCGCTGATTGTCTTGATGCTGCTCACCGGCCTGTATCCCAACTGGATTCTGCCGATGATTAATTCGACGGTCACGACCTTATTCGCGGGATTAGCAGGGTAGGATTAGCGCTTATGGAAGCAACCGGTTTTTCGGTACTTACGGCTATCGTTTTCATTCCCATCGTCGCCGGGGCCGCGATCCTGTTTTTGGATAACAGGAACCGCGACCTCATCCGCGGGGTGGCGGTGACGGCGGCGGCGGCGGTGTTGGCCTTGTCTTTGGCGGTGTTCTTTGGCTATGACAGCTTTGTCAAGCAGGCCGGCGGATTGGCTGACCGGCAGGCGGCGCTGCTCGAAGCCGGCGGCGAAATAAGCGGGACGCAGATGTTCGCCGATTCGCTGGCCTTTGAGCAGCGAATCGTCTGGGTCGAATCGCTTGGGATCGCCTATCATGTCGGCGTTGACGGCGTTTCGGCGCCGATGGTTCTGCTTACTGGCATGGTCGCTGTGGCGGGGGTGCTGATTTCCTGGAATATCGAAGACCGCCTGCGCGAATTCATGGCCTTTTTCATGCTGCTGGTGGCCGGCGTTTATGGCGTTTTCATCGCTGTTGACCTGTTCATGCTCTTCTTTTTCTATGAACTGGCGATCTTCCCGATGTATCTGCTGATTGCCGGCTGGGGCTGGGTCAAGCTGCGCGAATACGCCGCCATGAAGCTGACCCTGTATATTTTGATTGGCTCGGTGTTTGCGCTGGTGGGCGCGGTGGCGATGTACTTCGCGGCGGGCGCCTTTTTTAGCGGAGCGGGCGCGGATGTCTTTCGGGCGGCGCTGGATACTGGTTTGCTGCCGGCGGACAGTCAGCCATATAGCTGGAGCATTGTTCATTTGACCCTGGCGGCCGAAAACGGCGCCTTTGCGATTGATATTTTGGGCATAGACGGCTTGAACTTCGCCAAGTTCTGGTTCCCGATGATGTTTATCGGCTTTGGTGTTTTGGCGGGGGTGTTCCCTTTCCACAACTGGTCGCCGGATGGTCATGTGGCGGCGCCGACGGCGGTTTCGATGATTCATGCCGGCGTGCTGATGAAAGTAGGCGCATTTGCCGCCTTGCGCGTCGGCGTGCAGCTATTGCCCGAAGGCGCCCAAACGCATCTGCCGTGGATCGTCTTCCTTACCTTAATCAATGTGGTCTATGGGGCGCTGATTGCCTTCCGCCAGCGCGACTTCAAATATGTAATTGGCTTCTCGTCCGTGAGTCACATGGGACTGGTTAGTATGGGCTGGGCGACTATGAATCTGACTGGCATGACCGGGGCCGGCATTCAAATGTTCAGTCATGGCGCGATGACGGCGCTCTTTTTTGGCTGCGTCGGCATGGTTTATGACCGCGCGCATACCCGCGACATCCCTAGTCTTGGCGGTTTTATGAAGGTGATGCCCTGGGTCGGCGTCGCCTTTGTGATTGGCGGCTTGACGAGTATGGGCATGCCCGGGCTAAGCGGGTTCATTGCCGAGTTTCCAATTTTTCAGGGGATGTGGGCCGCTTCGGAGCAAATCAGCCTGCGAATGGGCGGCTTTGAACTTAGCAATTATTACAGCGTTATCGTTGTCCTGTCGGCGCTGGGGATTGTCATTACGGCGGCTTATGTCCTGCGCGTCGCCGGGCAGGTTTTCTTTGGCGAATTCGATGCCAAAAAATACCATGATGTCGATGATATTCAGGCAACTGACCGCATTGTCCTGATTTTGCTGGGAGCGCCTTTGATTATCCTCGGGCTGTACCCGCCGATTATGGCGCCGATGATTGAATCCGGCATTCGGCCGGTTATCGCCTTGCTGGGAGGTGGCTAGATGCAAGAATTTGATCTTTGGGCGCAGCTGCCGGCGGTCTTGCCGGAGATCGGCTTGGCGGCGCTGGCTGTGATTGTGCTGTTTGCCGATATGTACGGCTCGCCGGCCACTCGCCGCAGCGTTGTCTTTGTTTCGGCGCTGGGCATGGCGCTGCTGGCATTGGTCCCCTTGATATGGGCGCCAGACCCAGCCCTGTTTGAAAATGGCGAACTGCTGTGGGGCGGTATGATAAACTATGACCCGCTTTCGCAGATCTTCAAGGTGATGCTGCTGCTTTCGGGCGCGGTGACCTGCTTGATGGCGGTGGCTGACGACGGCGTTGGCGACAAGGGGGAATTTTACCTGATTGTCATTATCGCGACTCTTGGCGGAGTCATGATGTCCAGCGCCAGCGACTTGATTCTGGTTTTTGTCGCTCTCGAAACCCTGTCGATTCCCTTGTATATGCTGGCGAGTTTCCGCCGCGGCGACCTCCGCTCGGCCGAAAGCGGCATGAAATACTTTTTATATGGCGCGTTTGCATCGGCTATTATGCTGTTTGGGTTTAGCCTGCTGTATGGGTTTGCCGGGACAACCAGCCTCGCCGGCATCGCCAGCGCCATGAGCGCCGGACTTGGGGAGAATGTCGCGGCTGTGATGACGGCGCTGGTGATGGTGATTGTCGGTTTTGGCTTCAAAATAAGCGCGGCGCCGTTCCATTTTTGGACTCCTGATGTTTATGAAGGGGCGCCGACGCCGGTGACGGCCTTTGTCAGTGTTTCCAGCAAGGCGGCCAGCTTCGCGCTTTTGCTGCGGTTTATGACGGCCGTTTTCCCGCTTGAGCTAGTTGTTGGCGGCGTTGTTATCCAGGATTTCTGGGTGAATCTGCTGGTTGTCGTTTCGATTGCGACGATGACCCTGGGCAATGTGGTTGCCCTGCGCCAAAGCAATATCAAACGTCTGCTGGCCTATTCGTCGATTGCCCAGGCCGGCTATACGCTGATTGGCGCCGCGGCCTTGCAGTCTGGGGATGACAGCCTGGCTGTGGCTTCGGTTTCCTTTTATATGTTTATGTACATCTTTACCAATTTGCTTATCTTTGGCGGTCTCATCCTGTTTATTTCGGTGACCGGCAAGGAGGACATCAAGGACTTGGCTGGGCTGAACCGCCGCAGCCCGTGGCTGGCGCTGGCCATTACCATCGCCTTGCTGTCGCTGGGGGGGATTCCGCCGGCGGCTGGTTTCTTTGGCAAGTTCTTTCTGTTTCAGGCGGCGGTGGATGCCAACCTGGTCGGTTTGGCCTTGATTGCGGTTGTCAATGCGATTGTCGCATTGTATTACTATCTCGTTGTTGTCAAGGTGATGTACGTTGACGTCGGGCCGGATGATGATAAGCCGATTGGCATTCCGCGTTCGTATGGCTGGGCGCTCGGCATCACGGCGGCGGCTGTTGTTTTGTTGGGTACGATAGCGGTAAGGCCGATTTATGATTGGGCAATTTTGGGCACAAATGGTTTATAATCGCTGTGGCAATCGCCAGGCCTTTGTGATAGAATTCCCAAAATCTCGGGAATGCCGGTTCGCCATTGACTGGTCGATAAGCCGTGCGCGCTATGAAACCCGATAACAATCCCCTGTCTGCATACAGTCTGGTCGCAGGGGTAGTTGGGCAAGTAGGCTGTTTGATACTGCTTGTGATTTTGGGGACAATGCTGCTTGGCTTTGGCTTGGATGAGGCATTGGGGACCAGGCCAGCCTTGATGTTTATCATGCTGCTGGTGAGCGTTCCCTTGAGCATCTGGACGATTTACGCTTATACGCGCTACAAAGCCAAACAACTCCAGGGTACGGCTAAACAGAAGGAGGAAGATATAAGTGAATAGTTTTTGGAACGGAAAACGCCGGTTCATTGCCTTGCTCATGTTCCTGGCTGGTGTTTTTGTCGCGCTTAGGGTGCCGCCGGTCATCCCCGTGATTCAGCTGCCGGGCGAAAGGTATCCCGCCGGTTACGACTTGCCCATTTTGGGGATTCGCATGACCAACACTTTGGCGGGGGGAATCCTGGTTTGGATTATTCTCCTGCTGCTGGTGGTTTATATTTCGCGGCGGCGGCCCAAGAGCGCGGCCGAAGTCCCGCCGGGCGGCTTCTACAATATGTTCGAGGCTTTGTTCGAGGGCTTGATGAACTTTGTGGGCGGGATCGCCGGCGGCCGACACTTCCGCCTGATCTTCAATATGTTCATGACGATCTTCCTGATTGTGCTCCTCTCCAACTGGCTCGAACTGGTGCCTGGGGTCGATACCGTCGGCTTTATCGAACCGCATGTCAAAGAGCAGTACAATGCCCAGACGGGCGAGTTTGAGGTGGTGACAACCGACGGCTATGAGATTTATCCGAGTGTTGTCGGCTATGCGGTCAATGGGCAATGCGACTGGATCAGTCCTCAAACCGAAGCCGCGGCCGATGCGACCGCCCAGCTGAACGCGCAGGCTGCCGCCCAAGCCGTCCGGGAGCAGCAGGTGATTGATGCCGCGCGTGCGCGTTATGATGCCGCGCACAGCGATGGACATGAGGAAACCGACGAAACAGCCGGCGACGAATCGACTGCTGATGACCATGCCGCCGATGACGGCGCTGATGCGGCTGATGATGCCGAGGCGGCGGCGCAGAATGACATCTTGGCCGCCCGCGAAGCCGAAAAGCAAGCCCGCGCGGACCGCGGCTGTTACACCGGCGTGGGGCCCGTGCCTTGGGCGGATGCGGGCGATGACCACAGCGACGACGAGGGAAGCGATGAGGCCCACGCCGACGATGAGGAGCATCATGGGATTCCGCTTCATCCAGCGCCATCAAGCGAGGAGGCCAAGCTGGTGCCGTGGGTGGTTCTGCCCTTTGTCCGCGTGCCATCCACCGACCTGAATATGACCTTGTCGCTGGCGCTCATCGCCTTTGTGATGATTCAGTTCATCGGCTTCAAGGCATTGGGCATGAGTTATCTTGGCAAGTTCTTCGCTTTCGGCACGCTGTTCAAGTCGCCTTTGGGGGGGATTGACGCGGCGGTCGGTTTGCTGGAGCTTATTGGCGACTTTGCCAAAATCCTCTCATTCAGCTTCCGTCTGCTCGGCAATATCTTCGCCGGGTCGATTCTGCTGTTTGTGATGAGCTTTCTGATACCGATTTTGCCGTGGCCTTTCTTCATCCTCGAATTTTTCGTCGGCATCATTCAGGCATTGGTATTCGCCCTTTTGACGGCCATTTTTATGAACATGGCGACGGTCGGACATCATGGCGACGATCATGCCGAGGAGCATTAGTCAACGTCAGTTATCGCGTACATATCTACAAGCAAAACTGGAGGAAACACAAATGGATGCACAAGCAACGATTACATTGGGTAAAGCGATTGGCGCTGGTCTTGCCATGATTGGCGCCGCCGGCGGCGGGATCGGCATCGGTCTCGCGGTGGGCGGCGCGGTGCAGGCGATGGGGCGCAACCCGGATCATACCGCTACCATTCAGACGAATATGATCCTTGGCATTGCCTTTGCCGAAGCAGTCGCTATCTATGCCCTGGTTGTATCGCTGATTATCCTCTTCGTGATTTAGTCGGCTGCGAGAGACGAAGGAGAGGACGATATGAATGCACTTGAGAATTTAGGCATTAACCCGGGTACGCTGCTGATATGGATAATCGCTTTCATTGTGCTGTACACCGTGATGACTCGCTTCATCTATGATCCCTTGGTGAATGTCTTGAACGAGCGCCGCAGCCGCATCGCCAAGGGTCTGGAAGACGCGGCGGCGGCGGCGAAGGCGCGTGAAAATGCCGAAACGGAAGCCGATAAAATCCTGGCGCAGGCGCGCACCGAAGCGCAAAAGGTCATTGACGAGGCCCGCAGCCGCGGCGAAGGCGTTGCCGAAAGCATCGAAACCGAAGCCCGTCAGGTGGCCGCCAAGATTCAATTCGATGCCCAGACGGAAGCAACGGTTATCCGCGATCAGCAGTTAGGCGATCTGCGCGAACAGGTTCTCAATATCTCGGTCGCCGTCGCCAGTCGAATCCTTGGCGAAAACATCAGCCAAACCAAGCAGAAAACGCTGGTCGATGGGTTTATTACCGACCTGCCAGCAGATGCCAAAGGCCTTGGCGGAAACGTTGAAGTCGTTAGCGCCATGCCACTAACAGCGGCCGAACAGCAGCAGGTTCAGGCGGCCGTCGGCGCCGACTCGGCCAGCTTCTCGGTTGACCCGGCTATTCTCGGCGGCCTGATTGTTCGCTCGGCTGACCGCGTGGTGGATGGCAGCGTTCGCTCCAACCTTACCGGCCTGGCGCGAAGTCTGAACTAAACCGCCAACTCACAGAACGTCTATCATTCAAGCGCGTCGGATGCTCTCCGGCGCGCTTGTGTTTATTATGGAAAAGCGCCGCTGATTGCATTACACTTGCCGCCGTGATAAACGCAAGAGGGTCGTATGGCAAAAACGCTGGCGGCGCTGCTGGCCGCTGTTCCGAAACATCAGATCCTTTCGACTCAAGGTGATATGGCGACAGTGATCGGCGCCGCTGTGTCCGAATCCAGCCTGGATATCGAAGAGGGCGGGCTGTTTGTTGCCCGCAGGGGACTATCGACGGATGGACACCGCTATATTCAAGACGCGGCGGCAGCCGGCGCGGCGGCGGTTGTCGGTGAAGTCGAGCAGGATAATTTGTCCGTTCCGTATGTCCGGGTCAAAAATGCCCAGGATGTATTGGGGCCGCTGGCGGCGGCCTATTATGATTTTCCCGCGCGCAAGCTGGCGGTCATTGGCATCACCGGCACTGATGGCAAGACGACAACCAGCCATATCCTGCATCATATCCTCAAACAGGCGCCGGGAATCAAAGCCGGCTATATCAGCACCCTCTCCGCTGATTTTGGCGATGAGACTGTCGAGACCGGCCTGCATGTCACCACGCCCGGGGCGCCGCGGATCCAGGCGTATCTGGCGCGGATGGCTGAAGCCGGCCTGACGCACTGCATTTTGGAGATGACCAGTCATGGTCTGGCGCAGGGACGATTGCAGGCGGTCGATATTGATGTGGCGGCGCTGTGCAATGTCATGCACGAACACCTTGATTTTCATGGGAGTTGGGAAAACTACCGCGCCGCCAAAGCGATTATGTTTCGGATGCTAGGCCGTTCCTGGCGCAAACCTGGCTTGGCAAAGTCTTCGGTGATAAACGCTGACGACCCCTCGGCTGATTATTTTCTGGCGATTCCAGCCGATCAATCCGTGCTTTATGGCATCCATAACCGCGCCGATTATCGGGCGGCCGCGGTTTGCTGTCGGCTGGATTCGACTTCGTTTGCTGTGCGGGGCAAGACGATTGAGATGCGGCTGGTTGGTGAATTCAATGTTTCCAATGCGCTGGCGGCTATCAGCGCGGCGCGTCAGCTGAAGGTGGGCTGGGACGATATTCAGCGGGGGATTGCCGCGCTTGATTTGGTATCGGGACGGATGGAGCGGATTGATGAAGGACAGGATTTTATCGCCATTGTTGATTTCGCGCATACGCCCAATGCCCTCCAGCGCGCGTTGGAAGCTGGACGCGCCATGCTGGCGGCGGGGAAACGATTGATTGCGGTGTTCGGAAGCGCCGGCTTGCGAGATGTTGAGAAGCGCCGTATGATGGCCGAAACCGCAGTCGGTTTGGCTGATATGATCCTGCTGACGGCTGAAGACCCGCGCACTGAATCGCTGGACGATATTCTGGAGATGATGGCGCAGGGCTGTACGTCTGCGGGGGCTGTCGAAGGCGAGGCTTTTTTGCGCGTGCGCGACCGCGGCGAAGCGATTTACCAAGCCTGCCGAATGGCGCGGGCGGGTGATGTGGTGATGGTCTGCGGCAAGGGGCATGAGCAGAGTATGTGCTTTGGGACGACTGAACATCCTTGGGATGACCGCGCGGCTATGCGCGCGGCTTTGAGAGGCGAGCCGCTGGCGACTCTGCCGACTGCCAAGGGGCGGTATTAAATGCGCCCGATTGACTGGGCGGCGGTGACTGCGCTTTTACTGTTTGCGGCCGGCCTGCGGATTATTGGCATCAGCTATGGGCAGCCCAATCCTGACTATTTTCCGTCGACCGCGCCTTTCGGCATGGTGCATGAGCAGCTGCCGATACAGCCGGATGAATTTTTTAGCGTGTCGATTCCGGTGAACATGGCGCTGCGGAACCGCCTGAATCCCGAATTTTTCAACTACCCTTCTTTCATCATCAATACCAATTTTGTCCTGCTTCATCTGACGGGGGCGCTGGAAAATCTGTCCCTGGCCGACCGCGAGGGCTACAGCCTCCGCGCCTATGCCGGCTTCCCCTTATATGTCATGTCCCGAATGTATTCAGTGTATGGCGGACTGCTGATGGTCGCCTGCGCTTATGCGATTTCCAGGATGGCCGCCGGGCGTTATGCGGCCTTGTGCGCCGGGCTGCTGACGGCGGCGGCTTATACGTTGGTGCAGCACGCGCACTACATCAAGCCGGCCTCACTGGCGGCTGGCTGGATGATGCTGGCGGCTTGGGCTTGCATCGCCGCGCTTTACACTTGCCGCCCGCGCGCTCGATATCGTCTGTATCTTTTGGCCGGCGTTTTTACCGGACTGGCGGCGACGACGCGCTACAATGCGGCCGCGGTCGCTTTGCTTTTCGCGCTGGCTGGCTTGATTCTGCTCTATCGTTATCGCGCTTGGCGAATGCGGCGGGTGATCGGCTTGGCCTGGCTGATTGCGCCGCTGATATTTTTTCTGGGTTCGCCTTATATCCTGCTTGATTTTGAACATTTTTGGCGTGATTTTCGCTGGATTGTCGGTCAGTACACGACCACCGGCGCCGATGTCCCTGACTATTTTCTGACTGATGCCTGGTTCGGCTTGGCCTATGCTGGCGTCTATGCCGCCCTGTTTGCGCTGGGCATTCCCGCGCTTGCCGCGATGGGGCTGGCATTTGTCGCCGGCTGGCAAAGACGGCCACAAGGGCATTTCCTGCGGCAAAATTCGCCGCTGCTGTATGCGCTGCTGATTGGCCTGCTGGTCGTGGCTTATGCGCTGGCGGCGCTGCGGACAATACGGCCTGGACACAGCGAACACATGCTGCTGCTCATCCTGCCGTTTATGGCGCTGCTGTCGGCACTGGGCGCAAGCTGGCTGGTCGATGCCCTTTCCCTGCCCAATAGATTTCTGATGCCTATCGTCGCTTTGGTTTTAATCATTCAGCCTTTGGTCTTGTCGGCGCAGGTCGTCAAGATGTTCACGCAGACAGATACCCGCTATCTCATGCTGGAATGGATAGATGACCATATTCCGCGCGGCGCCCGCATTTTCCTCAATGGCTCGTACAATGTGCCGCTGGACGGCGCGCTCTATCCAAACGATCAGCAGTTTGTCACTTATGCGCCGACTTTGCCCGATGGCAAGGATTATGATTATATGATTTATTCGGATGCCCTGGCTTACGACCGATTGCAAGCCGGCATCATACCTGTCCCGCCGGAGGCGCTTCAGCAGCAGCGCGATTATCTGAAGCAGCTGGATGCCAGCTTCCGGCGAGTCGCGGAAATTCAGCGTCCGCTCTGGGTTGAATCGGACCTTATGGTCAACACAGCCGCCTATTGGCATCATCCGACCCTCATCGTCTATTGCCTTAATCAGCAAAGCTGCGAGCAAATGGAGTAAGGGATTATTTCAGGCGGTTCATTTTGTGGTAAAATCGGGCTGTGTTAAGTCAATGAGGCGCCTGTGCTGGACATCGGAATTGTCATTGTCAACTGGAATACGTGCGACTGTTTGCGGCGCTGCCTTGAGACGGTTTTTGCGAGCGAAGGCGAGTTTGCCTGCCGCGTTGTGGTTGTTGACAACGCTTCGCAGGATGGCAGCGCCGAGATGGTGCGCCGCGCCTTCCCGCAGGCTGAACTGATTGTCAATGGGGCCAATATCGGGTATCCGCGGGCAAACAATGTTGGCCTCCGACATTTGGGGTATCATGCGATGGGGAATGTCGAGGCCGATGCGCCCCGCTATGCCCTGCTGTTGAATCCGGATACGGAACTGCCGCCCAATGCTTTGTATGAGATGATGAGGTTTATGGATTCCAGGCCGGATGTCGGCGCCGCTGGGCCTAAATTGGTTCTGATGGATGGCAGTCTTGACAAAGCCTGTCGCCGCAGCTTTCCAACGCCGGCGGTTAGTTTTTATCATTATTCGGGCTTGGCGAAACGTTTTCCACAGAATCCGCGTTTTGGCCGGTATAACATGACGTTTGCCGATGAAAACGAGCCGCTGGAAGTGGATTCGGTGGTGGGCGCGTATATGCAGGCGCGGAAAGAGGCGATTGAAAAAGTCGGACTGCTGGACGAAGCCTTTTTTATGTACGGCGAGGATTTGGACTGGGCTTATCGGTTTAAGCAGGCGGGATACAAGGTCTGGTATCATCCCGAAGTGGTTGTGCATCATGTCAAGGGGGCGGCGAGCCACAAAAGCAAGAAAGCGCAGTCCGAATTTTGGCGGGCGATGTTGATCTTTTATCGCAAGCATTTCCGCAAGACGACCATCTTGCCGGTGCATCTGATGATTTTGGCCGTTTTGCTGATGAAGGGAGGGGCGGATTTATGGAGCGAAATTCGCAATCCGACGCCGCCGCGCTAGGGCCTGGATCGCATCGCTGGAACAACCAGCGCTTGAAGGCGATTTCGAGCGCATCATTGGCTATGGTTGATATTGCAATGCTGGCGGTCGCGTTTATTGTTGGCTATAACGCCCGCGAACTGTTGCCGTTTTTCCCGCGGCCGGCTGGGCAGCCGCCGCTGGTTGATTATATTCCCACGATTATTTTGCATACCTCGACCATTCTTGTCATATTTTATTTTTCACAGCTGTATCATCTCAAGCGGGCCTTCAGCCGCTTTGACCAAATCCGAAATGTCATCGGCATCGTGACTTTGGGGACGCTGCTGGCAAGCGGCATTCAAGAATTTCTTTTCCAAAACACACCGCTGGAGGTCACCTATCCCCGCAGTCTGCTTTTTTATGTCTGGTTCTTTAGTGTTTTCTTGACGAGTCTGGGGCGCGAACTGTATCGTCTGGCGCGGGTTTCCTTGCGCCGACGGGGGATTATCGGCGACAACCTGCTGATTGTCGGTGAGGGCCGCATCGCCCGCGATATCACCAACAAAATTCGCGGCAGTCCCGACCTCGGCTATCACATTGTCGGCATCGTCTGCAATACCAATCCCAAGGGCCGACTGCTGGGCTTTCCATTTATTGGCAAATATGAAGATATTCCGCGGCTGATTGATGAGCTTGAGGTTGAGCAGGTGATTGTCGCGCTGTCGGATGCCAGACGCGGCGAGTTGGTCGAGCTTGTTACCCTTTGTCAGCGCGGGCAGGTCGATATCAAGGTGTATCCGGATATTTTTTCGTATATGGCTGGCGATCTGAATGTGGACGACCTCGGCGGCACTCCTTTGCTGACGGTGCGCGATATTGCCCTGCGCGGCTGGAAGCTAAGCCTGAAACGCGCTTTGGATTTGATTGGCGCTTCGGTTGGCTTGATTGCGCTGTCGCCGTTTATGCTGCTGACGGCGCTGCTGATTGGCGTGGAATCGCGCGGCGCCGTGTTTTATTGGCAGCTGCGGATGGGTCTGGATGGACGTCCTTTTCCGATGATTAAGTTTCGGTCGATGCGTTCGGATGCGGAATCGGCCGGTCAAACCTGGACTGTCGAGAATGACCCGCGGGTGACCCGACTGGGACGGTTCATGCGGCGCAGTAATTGGGACGAAATTCCGCAGTTAATTAATGTGTTTGTGGGCCACATGAGCCTGGTTGGGCCGCGCCCAGAACGGCCTATGTATGTGCGGCAGTTCCAGGATCAAATCCCGCGTTACATGGAGCGGCACCGCGAGAAATCCGGTATGACCGGCTGGGCGCAGGTCAATGGCTTGCGCGGGGACACTTCGATTGCCGAACGCACAGCTTTTGATCTGTGGTATGTCGAGAACTGGTCGCTGTGGCTCGACATCAAAATCATCATCCGCACCGTCTGGCAGTCCTTTACCCGTTCCAGCCCGAATGCGTATTAAGCGGAAAATGTCTATGGACTTAGAGACGCTGACGCGGGCCATGCACGTCTTTGTGGAAAGCAAGGGCTGGTACGCTGATGATTCGGACAAGCCGCAAACCCCAAAGAATCTGGCGATTTCGCTGGCGCTGGAGGCCGGCGAAGCGCTGGAGCATTTTCAATGGAGCGATGCGGCTGACCCTGATGAACTGGCGGCGGAATTGGCGGATGTGCTGCTTTATCTGCTGCAGCTGGCAAGCATCAGCGAAATTGATTTGGGCCAAGCGGTCATTGCCAAGCTGGAAAAGAACTATGAGCGCAGCTGGCCGAGCGACGATTCGCCGCAAAATCCGTAAATCGACTTGACAGCATTGGTCTTTTATTCTGCCCAACGCTGATTATAATACAGGGCATGGATTGAAGCGCGCATGCCGAGCCAAAGGATGGTTGCCGTATGTCGGAACAGGCGGTCACAGCCCAAAGTGAAGATTTTTCCAGATGGTATAACGAAATCGTCTACCGCGCCGATTTGGCGGCGCCGTCGCCGGTGCGCGGATGTGTCATCATCAAGCCGTATGGCTATGAAATCTGGGAGGGCATCAAGGGCGGCCTGGACCGCCGCTTTAAGGAGACCGGCCATCAAAATGCCTATTTCCCGCTGTTTATCCCCGAAAGCTATATCAAGCGCGAGGCGCAGCACGTCGAGGGATTCAGCCCGGAACTGGCGGTTGTGACCCATGCCGGCGGCAAAGCGCTGGAAGAGCCTTTGGTGGTGCGGCCAACCTCTGAAACGGTCATCGGGGAGGCCTTTAGCGATTGGATTCAGTCCTATCGCGATTTGCCGCTGCTCATCAATCAGTGGTCAAATGTGGTGCGCTGGGAAATGCGAACCCGTCCTTTCCTCCGCACGGCCGAGTTCCTGTGGCAAGAGGGGCATACGGCGCATGCCACCTATGACGAAGCTGAAGCCGAGACCTTGCAGATGCTTGATATTTACGCTGACTTCGCTATTCAGGATGCCGCTATTCCGGTGATTAAGGGCGAGAAGAGCCGTATGGAACGGTTTGCCGGCGCGGTGCGGACCTATACCATTGAGGCGATGATGCGCGACAAGAAGGCATTGCAGTCGGGCACGAGCCACAATCTGGGGCAGAACTTCGCCAAGGCATTTGACATCAAATATCTGACAGAAGGCAACGCGCGGGAGTTCTGCTGGACGACATCTTGGGGCGTGAGCACCCGCATGGTCGGGGCGGTTGTGATGACACATGGGGACGACAAGGGGTTGCGTCTGCCGCCCAAGCTGGCGCCTTTTCAGGCTGTGATTGTGCCGATCTACAGGAAGGACGATCAAAAGGCCGCCGTCATGCAAACTGCCGTCAAGCTCTATCAGCGGCTTCGCGATGCTGGTGTCCGCGTTCATATTGACCGCCGCGAAGGGCAGTCGCCGGGCTTCAAGTTCAATGACTGGGAGATGCGCGGGGCGCCGCTGCGGATAGAGATTGGCCCGAGGGACGTTGAAAAGAATCAGGCGGCGCTGGCACGGCGCGATATTCTTGGCCGGGCGGGGAAACAGTTCGCGCCGCAGGATGGCATTGTCGAGACGGTGAAAGCCCTGCTTGATGCGATTCAGATGAATCTGCTTGAGGACGCCCGGAAGTTCCGCAATGACAATATGGAGGACGCGGCATCCTATGATGAACTCAAGCAAATTATTGAAGCTGGCGGGTGGGCCCGCGCCTGGTGGCGGGGTTCGGATGAAGATGAACTGGCGGTGAAAGATGAGACCGGCGCGACGCTTCGCTGTTTTCCTTTTGAACAGCCGGATGGCCAAGGCGAATGCGTCATCACTGGGGAGACTGCTGAAAAAGTGGCGTTATTCGCCAAAGCATATTAGGCGGATGCCGTGTATATGTCACAGGCAAGGCTGTATGCTGGCCTTATGAAAATTTTACAAACAGCATATTGATAAAAATTGATTCGATGTTAGACTCAAGTGTATCCTGTACTTATTTTTCTTAAAAATAGGCGATGGTTATTGGGAACAGAACATACAGCGGGCTGTCCATGCGGTGTCATGGATTCTGTGTTTGCCACCAGCTTGTGGGATCGCAGGTTGGTGGTTTGACTTTATGGGAATAGAGATAATGGCAGCATATTTAATTGTTGATGTAGATGATCTGCTGCGCTGGTTCGCGTCGCAGAATGCAAGCATTGACTTGCAGGAGCTTGCGGTGGCGCTGCGGGGCGGGGCGGCCTTCGCGGCTGGGCTTAGCTCGAGTCGGCTGAAGTCGATTGCCGCTGCGGATTGGGATAGTCACCGCGGCAACTGGCGCGTTGACCCGCAGACGATTTTCCGCAGCGCTGGGTATAAGGTGGATGATTTTGACATGCCAGACCGAAAGGATTTGGCGGAGGTTCTTTTTAACCACTATTTTTCTTATGCCCCTGATCCAGTGGATGAGTTGATTTTGGCGACGACCAGCCGAGATCTGCTGCCGCTGGTTCGGCGAATCAAGCGGACGCGCAATGCCCGCATCCGAATGTGGGGGTCGGAAGATATTTTGCAGGGCACCGAGTTCGCTGACCAAGTTGTCTTCCAGCGATTGGAAACCCTGCTGGGCATCCAGACCAAGAATGTTCGGGTGTATATTGATTTTGAGAACATTTCGATCAGCCTGCATGCCCAGGGTTTTATGGTCAATCTCGATCATCTGATTGAGCGTTTTGTTTCGCAGGCGCGGGCGCATGGCCATGTGGTCAAAATGTGCGCTTATGCGCCGTGGGGGCAGCGCGGCGCTCTGCCGCCCTTGGTGGATGATTCGGGGCGGGAAGTGGCCAACGATGCGCCGTCGCGCTTGATGATGGCGAATATCGACCCAGTGTTCAATCTGCCGGGCAAGAACAGCGCCGATATGCGGATTGCCCGCGACATCATCACCGACACCGAGCATCCCGAAGCCGGCAATGTTATTATTCTGGCGAGCGGCGACCGCGACTTCAACGATGTCATCAATACGCTGGTTCAGCGCAACAAGACCGTGATCCTGTGGGGTGTGCGCGGCCAAAGCACAAGCCGCCAGCTGAAGAATCATCCAGCGCTTCATTTGGAATATATCGATGATTTCGCTGATTTGCAGACGCATCAATCACTAAGCCAGATTGAGGCTGATGACGAGGCTGAAAGTTTTGCGCCGTCGCAGTGGTCGAGTGTCATCATCCAGTTTCATCGGCTCCAGGCGGCCAAGATCAAAAGCGAAATCACAACTCAAGACTTGATTCATCAACTGCTGGAAGTCGATGCGGTGGTGTCGGTTGAGCGAGGTCAGGATCTGGTTTCGCAATCGATTTCGCTGGGCATCCTGAAGCAGCTGTCGGCGGCTGGCGCGGCTGTTCTTGATTATCAGCATCCGGTTGTCGAAAAGACGCTGCTGATTGTAGACCGCATTTCCCAGCGCGTTGCCAATACCTTGCAGACGCGCAGGTGGGAATATGTCAATTATGGTTTCTTGCTCAAAGGACTGGAGATGGAGCGGGATCTTGAGCGGCCGGGCATGAATAACAGCGATCAGTGGCGGTCGCAGTGGGTTGATTGTCTGGTGCGCGAGCGCGTCTTGGCGCGCGAACTGGTGCCGCATCGGCACAATCCGGATGATGTGGTGCCGGTGATACGGATCCCGACTGAAGTTAAACGGCCAGCGTTGCCGATGCCAGCGCCCGCGCCGCCGCCAGCGCCGCCGATAAGGCCGGCGCAGCCGACATTGAGCGCGCCGGCGAGAGATGCCCGCGTCGACAAAGGGACTCAGAAATGGCTTGGGATTCCGCCGCGTGAACTTTATGAACAGGACATCGAGGTCGCCCAGATGGTGATCCGCGTTGTCGTCAGCGTCGAACAGTTCACCAGTTTTCGCAACTTTGCCTGGTGTCCGCTCGGCAGTTTGCATCGCCGTTTGCGCGAATATGATTCGGGGGTTGTTTTCCAGCACGCGGTCGAATATCTGCTGTTGAATGATATGGCGCAGGTGAACGAATATCCGAACCCGCACAGTGATTACAACACCAAGGGCATTGAGATTAACCTGAACAGTCCGTTTGTAGCCGCGGTGCTTGACGAGCGCGATGATTTTATCCGCGCTTTGCTGGATATGTACAGAGATCACATCGCCATCACCGACGACACTATCGAAGAGCAGCTTGAAAGCCGATGGGACTTGGCGCTTTGGATTTCGATTATGAAAACCGAAAACGTGCTGAATCCTTTGTCGGGGCGCGCTGACCATTACAGTTTGTTCCGCACGCATCACACCGTTAGGCTGGCGGCCAATGATGACATGGATGTGGTCAATCATTAGCTCGGCATTGCCGCCATTTTTTTAAGGCGCTATACTCCTATTTGTTATCGAGACCGACGGGCTAACTGTCCAGCCTGTCTGGTGGCTAGCGAAGGGACGGTTCTG
Source organism: Phototrophicaceae bacterium (assembly GCA_965243515.1). Lineage (GTDB taxonomy): Bacteria > Chloroflexota > Anaerolineae > Aggregatilineales > Phototrophicaceae > UBA6055. The sequence continues at coordinate 1,300,207 of OZ251572.1, forward strand.
ATGCCATTGGACAAAGCAGCGAAGACTCAAATTATCAAGGACTTTGGTCGAGAAGAGGGTGACACCGGGTCGCCGGAAGTGCAGATCGCGCTGTTGACGGCGCGGATTGCGCAGCTGACGGAACACCTCAAAGTACACAGCCACGACGAGCATTCGCGGCGCGGTTTGCTGAAGCTGGTCGGCCAGCGCCGCCGTCAGTTGAAGTACATCGCCAGGAAGAAGCCGGAAGTGTACCGCGATTTGCTCAAGCGTCTTGGGTTACGGCGCTGACCGCGGTGGTCGGAGGCGGCTCTGGCTTTTCGGTTGATGCCGCCGCGGCGGTTCAAGGGCTGCGGCGGGGCATGATATGCCGATGGGCATACATTTGATGAATGCTGGCGCGTCGAACCGGGATGGGGCAGCCGGCGCAGGTTGGCCAACAGCCCGCTCCAATCCCTGGCATTCGGGCGCATTTTACATTATATGGAGAACGGTATGACTCTGGATATACGCGAATACAGGGGCTTGGTAGCCGGCAAGGAGGTCATCATCGAGACCGGCCGCTATGCCCAGCAAGCTGGCGGGGCAGTGACAGTCCGCATGGGAGAGACCATGCTGTTCTGCTCGGCGACGATGGGCGCGCCGCGTCCGGGATTGGATTTCTTCCCGCTAAGCGTGGATTATGAAGAAAAGATGTACGCTGGAGGGCGGGTGCCGGGCGGGTTCTTCCGCCGCGAGGGACGGCCATCAGAAGGCGCGATTTTGATTTCGCGCGTGATTGACCGCACGCTGCGGCCGCTGTTTCCCAAGAATATGCGTAATGAGGTTCAGGTCGTCCTGATATCTCTTTCGCATGACAAGCAGCATCATGTTGATATGCCTGGGATTATCGCCGCCAGCACGGCCATAATGATCTCGGATATTCCCTGGAATGGCCCGGTCGCTGGGGCCCGCGTGGGCTTGGTGGATGGCAATCTGATGGTCAACCCGACCTATACACAGATGCAGAAAAGCGCGCTTGACCTGCGGGTATCGGGGACTGCTGATGCGATTAACATGGTCGAATGCAACGCCGATCAGGTTGATGAGGACATCATGCTTGAAGCGCTGTTTATGGCGCATGATGCCATTCAGGACGTCGTCGCGCTGCAAAATCGGATTCGCGATGAGATTGGCAAAGCGAAGCGGGAAGCCGACGCCGACAACCTTGATGAGGGGCTGCTGGCGGAAGTGACCGCCAAAGTCCAGCAGCCAGTTCGTGAAATCATGCAGGCGCATGCAGACCGCGCCGAACGGCGCCAGCCTTTGGATGCCATTCGCCAGGACTTGATCGAAGAATACACCCGCAGGAACGAAGGCATTGAAGCTGAAGAGGCGAGGCACGATCTCAAGCATGTTAAACGCGCCTTTGAGCAGGTCACGAAACAGGTTGTGCGCGACCGCATTGTCAGCGACGGGGTTCGCCCCGACGGCCGAGATTACACCAGCATTCGGCCGCTGTTTGCCGAAGTCGGCCTGATTCCCCGCGTGCATGGTTCGGGCATGTTTATGCGCGGCGAGACCCAGGTTTTGACGATTGCGACGCTAGGCACGCCCGGCGATTCGCAGTTCATGGATGGCCTTAGTCCCGAAGATGACAAACGTTATATTCACCACTATAACTTCCCGCCGTACAGCACTGGCGAGACGTATCTGATGCGCGGGCCGAGGCGCCGCGAAATCGGACACGGCGCGCTGGCAGAGAAAGCGCTGCTGTCGATGATACCGCCTGAACACGAGTTCCCTTATGTGTTGCGCTTGGTGAGCGAGGTGATGAGTTCCAATGGGAGTACGTCTATGGCCAGTGTTTGCGCGAGCGCGCTGGCGCTGATGGATGCTGGGGTGCCGATTAAAAATCCGGTCGGCGGCATCGCTATGGGCTTAATCAAGGAAGGCGACAAGGTTGCGGTTTTGACGGATATTCAAGGCATGGAAGATCATCTGGGCGATATGGACTTTAAGGTCGCCGGCACTGTCGAGGGCATTACCGCCTTGCAGATGGACATCAAAATCGCTGGTGTCACCCGCGATACCATGCGCCAGGCGATGGCGCAGGCCAAGGATGCGCGCCTGCAAATCCTGGAGGTGATTGCCAATGCGATTCCACAGCCGCGCGAGACGCTTAGCGAATATGCCCCGCGGATGGAATCCTTCAAGATCGCGGTTGATAAAATCGGCGCGGTCATCGGCCCCGGCGGCAAGAACGTGCGCGCGCTGCAAGAAGAACACACGGTCAAAATCGATATTCAGGAAGATGGACTGATCTACGTCTCTGGTGAAACTGGCGGCGGCGTTTTGGAGGCTATCGAGAAGATCCGCAATATGGTCGAAGACCCGGAGATCGGGCAAATCTATACTGGCAAAGTGACCCGCGTCGAAAATTATGGCGCCTTTGTCGAGTTCCTGCCCGGTAGCGAAGGCATGGTTCATGTGTCGCAATTAGCTGATTATCATGTGAAAAGCGTTGAAGAAGAGGTCAGCGTTGGCGATGAAATCATGGTGATGGTCATCAACGTAGACGGCACTGGCCGCGTGCGTCTAAGCCGACAAGCGGTTTTGGAAGGCTGGGATGTCGAGGAAGCTGTCCGCCGCGACGCCGCTGGGAGCCGCGGTGGCAATCGGCGCGGCGGCGACCGACGCGGCGGTGGCAGTCGGCGCGGTGATGACCGACGCGGCGGCGACCGACGAAGCGGTGAGCGACGCGGCGGTGATCGACGCAGCGGCGGCGACCGACGCGGCAGCGGCCACCGCGGCCGAAGCAGCTAATCGGCGCAAGAATCTGAATCCAAACGCGCTGCTGCATGCAGTGCGTTTTTGATTGTCTGGCGGGAGTTTCAGGGAGGGCGAGAAGATGGCGGACAGGGACGGCGCGCCTGGCAGTGCGATTGCCGAGACGGAAAATTACATCGTCTGGGAAGTGCAGGACGCCGACGGCGAGACCACTTATCATATTGAATTGGGAACAGCGACGCTGCATTTCTTTCGTGAAGAATGGGATGAATTTCTGAAGCTGATCCAAGACGCGGCCAGCAGCCGATGAACCTGGATGGCTTTGAGCGTCATTTCATAGCGGCGATGGCCAAGCATCTGCCGCCCAGTTCCTCGAGGCTGCGGCTTGTCGATGTGGGCGGGCGGTGCGGGCCTATTCTGCTCCAGCGGCGGCCGGATATTGATATTCAGACGCTGGACGGGGATGATGCTGGCATGGCGGGCATCCTTCCGGGCAGCGTTGATGCGGTGGTGGCTTATGATATTGAACTGGCGGCTGATTTGCCGCCGCGCGTGTTGGCTCTGCTGCGGCCGGGCGGGCGGTTTATCGTCGCGCTGTCGACGGGGGAAGTGTCCAAAAGCTGCGCTGAATGGCTGGAAGCGCGCGGTTATGTGAGGATTCTGGTCGAGGCGGCTGTGGATGGGCTGGGGCTGCTGATTCGCGGGGAAAAGGCGCATCATATCAATGATACCTGGCAGCGCATTCAAGGGACGGCGGCGGCGGAAGGCGACTTGCTGGACATCAGGACGTTCAAGGGGCGCTATGTGCATCTTTTGATTCGGCAGGAGCCCAACAAGCCGGCCTGGAAGCTGACCGCCAACGAAGAGATTCGCTGGCAGGCATTGGCCTTGCGGCGCGGCGCTGACAAAGCGGCGCTGGGCTTTAGCAGTCTGCCCAAAGCGGTCGGGTTTATGCAGCCGGCGGCGGTGACCGGCAGGATACAGGGCATCAACAAGGTCGGCAAGTTTGACAAGGCGCGGGCGCTGGCCTGGACGTGGGATGTGATATTAAACCCGCGGGCGGATTCTATTGGCGATCAGCCGCTTGCGTTTGTGGACATTGATCCGTCGACGGCGGAAGCGTCGGATGAATAGGCGCGCGGCTTTATGATTTGGGCAGATTCAACAAATCCGATATAATAGCAGTCCAGGTTTATTGACCCGATTTTGCAAGGGGCTGGCTATGATGATGCGTCCGCAAGAACCCCGCCGGCATCGGTTGATCGCGTGGGAGGAGGTCGACCAACTCATCGATGGATTGATACCGCGGGTTCAGCATTTGGGCCCCTTTGGGGCTATGCTGATGATTACCCGCGGCGGTGTCATCCCGGGCGGTTTGCTGGCCGAGGCCTTGAGCATACAGCATTTACTGACGGCGTCGGTGGATTTTCCTTCGACTGAACAATCGGGCATGATGGCTTGGCCGACCTTTTTGCAGTTCCCGGACTCGGACCTGCTGCGCGGGCGGCGCACCTTGATTGTCGATGATGTTTGGGGCAGCGGGCGCACCAGCATCGCGGTTCGCGAGCGCGTTAGTTCGGCTGGCGGGCATGCTTTTAACTGCGTACTTCATTTCAATCCCTACCGCTCGCTGTTTTCTAATATCAAGCCAGAACTGTACGGCGATGTCACGGATGTCTATGTGGTGTATCCGTGGGAGATTGACCGCGGTTTGCTTGGGCGCGGCTTTGGTGAAGCTCAGCCTGAAATTTAGGAGGCGGTTCGGGTTTATGCGGGTCTAATGGATTTAGGTTATAATAAGGCGGTACAGTTTATTTGGGCCGCGGTCATATTTACATTTTAACGGGCGGCCGCTATTGTTGACCTTTGCGCTTTTATTCGCAGCGAGTTGAGGCGCGACTAGAACCTGCCTACGCAGGAGGCATACTGAACCTTATGAGTGAAGATCACGGCAACAATCCCACGTTCGATGAGAATTTTGAGGAGATGCTGGCCTCATCATTCGATTTTTCTTATACGCCGCCGCGCCGCGGCGAGATACGCGAGGCGACCATTTTGCAGATTGATGAGCGCGAGATCATCGTTGACTTGGGCGCCAAGCAGGATGGCATTGTTCCGTCGCAGGATTTGGAGCGGATGGAAGACAGTTTCCGCGAGAGTTTGCGGGCTGGCGCCAATGTGCCGGTGTATGTCATTAATCCGCGCGACCAGAACGACAACCTGATCGTTTCCATCAATATGGGTTTGCAGCGTTATGATTGGGAAAAGGCGCGCGAGCTGCTGACGTCGCAGGAGGCGGTGAATGTCAAAGTGAGCGGCTATAACCGAGGCGGCGTCTTGGTGCGCTGGAATCGGCTGGAAGGCTTTATTCCTGGCTCGCATCTGGTGTCGGCCAATATGGCAGTCGAACGGCGGGAGGCTATGAGCGAGTTGATCGGCAGTACGCTGGGCGTCAAAGTTATCGAGGTGGATCAAGACCGCCGCCGCCTGATTTTCAGCGAGCGCGAGGCGCAGAAAGAATGGCGGGCCAAACGCAAATTGAAGCTGCTGACTGAATTGACTGTCGGTGATGTGGTCAATGGGGTGGTTACGGGTTTGCGCGACTTTGGCGCCTTTGTCAATATCGGCGGCGCGGATGGCCTTATTCATGTCAGTGAATTGGCTTGGCACCGCGTCGATCATCCGCGCGACATTTTGAGCATTGGCAAGGAGATTCAGGTGTATGTGCTGAACTTGGACCGCGAGACCAAACGGATTGCGCTTAGTCGCAAACGTCTGTTGAGCGATCCTTGGGATGATGCCCAAAGCCGATACCACGAAGGGCAGCTGGTCGAGGGTTATGTGACCAATGTGGTTGACTTTGGCGCGTTTGTCGCGCTGGAGGATGGTCTGGAGGGCTTGCTTCATCTTAGCGAAATGGGCGACGGCGCGCTGAAAGAACCTTATTCGTATGTGCAGAAAGGCGATCATCTTTCGCTCCGCATCAGTCATCTGGAACCAGAGAAGCGCCGGGTGGGCTTCACGCAGCGCTGGGGCACTGAAGCCGATGAAGAAGAGGATGTCGATGAAGATGAGGCCGATGAAGCTGAAGCCGATAACGAAACGACAGTAACAGCAGAAGAGGAAAGCTCGGAATCGGCGGCTGAAGCTGTGGAGTCGACTGATTTACCCGACGACGAGGCGCCTGAATAAAAGCCGCGGCGGACTGATGAAACTGAAATGCCTGCCAAATTGGCGGGTATTTTTATTTTTCGGGCTTGGATCGGTTGACAAACATCGGGCGGCTTTGTATAATGCCAAACGATTTTCGGCAAGGGCAGGGTCTTCGCGTTATTCTGCAATGATTTAGCGAACCAATGCGTTCCGAACCTGGCTGTTCAGCGGGGGCGAAAGCTGCTGGGTTTTATTTTGCCTTGCGCCGAAGATCATATCGAAAAACGTTTGGGGAGATGGTAGATATGCAAACAGAGCTTGCAACTGACGCGCCGGAAGAGATGGATTTTGCGGCGTTATTGGAAGAATCCCTTGCCGGGAGCCGGATTGAACGCGGGGACATTGTTCGGGGCATTGTTCTTTCGATTGACGGCCACGGCTTGATTGTTGATGTTGGCTGGAAGCAAGACGGCATTGTCACGCGCAATGATATTGAACGGATGGGGATGAACCCGGCCGATTTTCAAATTGACGCTGAAATTGATGTGGCGGTTGTTCGCTTGAATGACCGCGAAGGCAATTTGATTTTGTCGGCTTCACAGGCTCGTCAAAACGAAGATTGGAAGCGGGCCGAAGAGATAATGAACGCTGATGCGCTTTGGTCGGGTGAGGTAACGGATGCCAACAAGGGCGGTTTGATTATGCCCTTTGGTCATCTGCGCGGTTTCATCCCAGCCAGCCATGTTGTCGATCTGCCGCGCGGGCTCAAGGAAGAAGACCGTCTGACACATTTGCAGAAGCTCATCGGCATGGAAATGACTATTAAAGTGATTGAGGTCAATCGCAAGCGGCGGCGTTTGGTTTTTAGCCAGCTTGATGCTGAACAGGAAAATCGGCTGGCGCGCAAGGAGGCGCTGCTGCGCGAACTGGCTGAAGGGAATTCGCGTCAGGGCGTGGTCAGCGGGCTGTGCGATTTTGGGGCTTTTGTTGATCTTGGCGGCGCCGACGGGCTGATCCATATTTCGGAATTGGCTTGGCACCGCGTTCGTCATCCCAGCCAGATCGTCGCGATTGGCGAGCAGGTCGAAGTTTATATCCTGAACCTTGACGACGAGGGCAAGCGCATCGGCTTGAGTCTCAAGCGATTGCAGCCCAATCCGTGGAGTCTGGTGGATGAGATGTATCATATTGGGCAACTGGTCACTGGTGTCATCAGCCGCATCGAATCCTTTGGCGCGTTTGTCAGCCTGGAACCCGGCATCGAAGCGCTGCTGCATGTCAGCCAGATATCCAGAAACTCGGAAGAAAGTCCGCTTCGTCATCTCTATGAAGGTCAAGAGCGGTTGATGCGGATTATCAGCATTGAGTCGAAGAAACAGCGTTTGGGCCTTAGTTTGCGCGAAGTCACCGAGGCCGAGACGGCCCAATGGGAAGAGCGTCAACTGGAGCTTGCGGCTGCGGAAGCCAGTCCAGAGGCGGCATCCGAGCAGTAAAGCCTGCTATGGCATTTTGCGATTTTGTCTTGTACACTGCGAGTCTGGCGGCCTATTGATGGCCGCTTGTTGTCAATCTAACCGATTAAAGGTGGTGATTCCGACCATGGCTTCAGTCAAACTCAAGCCAGGCGAAAGTCAAGAGCAGCTGCTGCGCCGTTTTCGCAAGCGTGTGACCAATGCTGGGATTCTTAGCACGGTGCGGCGCAAGCGGTGGCATATTTCCAAAAGCGAACTGCGGCGCATCGAAAAGAAAAAGGCGATCCGCCGTTCGCGCCGCCGTCAGCGCAAGGGTTGATCGTCTTCCGTTTTCTATTTTGCACAAGCGGGCCGCAAAGACCGTTGTATGTTGTCGCATACAGCGGCTTTTTGCGTTATAATTGTCGGTGAACAAGTTATCTTAGGAGGAGTATGACCAAGAAGGAAGAAAAGATCGAGGTTGAAGGCACGGTGGTGGAAGCGCTGCCGAATACGCAGTTTATGGTTGAGCTTGATAACGGACATCGGGTTCTGGCTTATTTATCGGGCAAGATGCGTAAATTTTACATTCGCATTCTGCTTGGGGATCGGGTCAAAGTTGAATTGAGTCTCTACGATATGAATCGCGGGCGGATTATTTATCGTCACAAGGACAACGTGCGTTCCTGAATCACGGCTGTTGAATCACGCGGCGGCCCAAAGGAGAAATCGCATGATTCAGTTACAGCGCTAGCAGCGAGTCATCTTTGCATGGCTCGTTTTCCATTTCCTCATTTGATGCCCCAATGCACCGCCATTGTCCCCAGCATAAATGTTTTGAACTGAACCTCGCGGAAGCCAGCCTGCGTTACCAGCCGGGCAAGCTCTGTCGGGGTTTTGAATGCCTGTGTCGATTGCGGCAGGTAGCTGTAGGCATCGCTGGCGCGCTTGCCGGCGATCAGACGTCCCAGCAGCGGAATGCCGACCTTGAGGTGCAGCAGGATGAAAGGGCGCAGCAGATTTTCGGGCGGCGGCGAGGTATCCAATATGACGATTCGCCCATTGGACTTTAGCACGCGCCGCTGTTCGGCAAGCGATTTGGGAATATCGGTCACATTACGGAGCAAATATCCTGACACCACCGCATCAAAGCTCTCGTCGGCGTAGGGAAGCTGCATGGCATCGGCGCCGGTCCAAGCGACTTTGGCGCCGTATTGCGGCTGATGCCGCCCGACCTGCATCATTTGCAAGGCGAAGTCGGCGCCGAATATCTTGGCTGACGGTGTTTTTTTCAGGGCTTCAAAGGCGATATCGCCAGTGCCAGTGGCAATATCCAGCAGCGCGCCGTGGGGCGGCAGTTTGGCTTGACTGACGGCGAAACGGCGCCACTTCATATCCTGGCCGCCAGTCATCAGGCGGTTCATCAGGTTGTAACGGCCGGCGATGCGGTCAAACATACCTCGGACATAATCGGCGCGTTCCTTGCCCTCCAGGTGTGTCATCGCTTGGCTTCAATCAATACCCAGTCGCCGCGCCGCCGCCGGGCGCAAGGCCGCAGGCCGGTTTGGCGCAGGGCGGCTTCAACGTCTGCCGCTTGCGTTTCGATGATGCCGCTGAAAATGGCGATGCCGCCTGGGCGGACGGTTTCGCCAAGCTGATTTTCTGTCATTTTGAGGATGACCGGCGCCAGGATGTTGACGACCACAAGGTCAAAGCGGCGGGCTGATGTTTTGATGGCGGCGAGGCTTCCGTGCGCGGCCGTGATTTTGTCGGCGACTCCGTTGGCGGCGGCATTTTCTCTGGCAGCTTCGACGGCAAGCGCATCTGTATCCAGGGCCAGGACTTTTCTGGCGCCTAGTTTGGCGGCGGCAATCGCCAGGATGCCACTGCCAGTTCCCAAATCCAGAACATCATGCGCCGGCTGGACTCGGTCTTCCAGCGCCCCTAGGCAAAGCTGGGTTGTTGGATGCGCGCCGGTGCCAAAAGCCATGCCGGGGTCAAGCGCGATCTCGATGTCGTCAGCGGCCAACTCGACGTCGATCCAAAGCGGCCGAATCAGCAGGTGTCGGCCGACCCGCAGCGGATGATAATGAACTTTCCAGGCATGTTCCCAATCGGACTCTTTGAGTCGGCGGTACTGCGGCTTGGGCATCGGGTACATCAGGTTCATGTATCCCAAAGCGGTTTCCAGCTGCGTTTTTGCTGTTTCGAGATGCGGGTCGTCGCGCAGATAGGCGCGGAGGGTCAAGGTTTGCGGCGGCGGGACTTCGCCTTCGTTCCAGATGTCGGGCGCGATGCCGTCCTGCTCAATGGCGACGCCCTGATGCCCATAGCGCTGCAAAACGTCGGCAACGGCTTCGGCGCTTTCGCCATCGACTTGCATCGTCACTTCAATCCAGCTGCTCATGGCGGTCGGCCTTGGTTTATTTTTCGCCGCCGAGGAAGTCCATCACCTTGTCGAAGAAGCCGCGGCCGCTGGTCTGCGGCGTGATTTCGCGTCCGAAGGTATCCGCCAGCTGCTCGAATAATTCGCGCTGATGTTCGGTCAGTTCGGTTGGAGTTTCGACCTGAACATAAACCAGCTGGTCGCCGCGCCCAGAATTGGATCCGTCGTTGCGTAAGCGTGGAATCCCGCGGCCGCGCAATCGAAATACTTTGCCGGTTTGCGTCCCTGGCGGAATTGCTAGCTCGACTGGGCCGTCGACAGTATCGACGCGGATTTTGTCGCCGAGGGTCGCCTGCGCTACGTTGATGCTGATATCGAGAATGATGTTGTTCTCATCGCGCTTGAAGAAGGGGTGTTTTTTGACATGGACGACCACATACAAGTTGCCGGCGGGCCGTCCGCGTTCACCGACGTCGCCGTCGCCGCGCACCTGAATTTGGATGCCTTCGCTGACGCCGGCGGGGATTTTGACGCTCAAGGCGGTCTTTTTGCGTTTGCGCCCAGAGCCGTCGCAGTTATGGCAGGGCTTGCTGATGACTACGCCTTTGCCGCCGCAGTTGGGGCAGCTGACGACCCGCACCATTGAGCCGAGCAAGGTCTGCTGCACCTGGCGCATCTCGCCGCTGCCGTGGCAGGTGCGGCAGGCGGTTGGACGCGAGCCGCTAGCGGCGCCGGAGCCGTCGCAGACGCCGCAGGTTTGGAGGCGGTGGAACTCAATTTCTTTTTCGACGCCAAAGACGGCTTCGACAAAGTCAATCGTTACATCGACGCGGCGGTCGCCGCCGGTGGTTGATGAGCGGCGGCGGCCGGTGACGGCCTCACCGAAGGCGCTGTTGAATATGTCGAAAATATCTTCAAAGCCGCCGAAGCCAGGCGCGCCGCCGCCCGCGGCGCCATTGACGCCGGCATGGCCAAAGCGGTCATAACGGGCGCGTTTGTCATCATCGGAAAGCACTTCATAGGCTTCGTTGAGTTCTTTGAATTTTTCTTCGGCGCCGGGTTCTTGGCTGACGTCGGGGTGATACTGCCGCGCCAGCCGGCGGAATGCGCTTTTGATTTCTTGGGTGTCGGCGTTCCGCGATATGCCGAGTACGTCATAATAATCTTTTGGCATGGGTGAAGTCCTGTCTGTGGCTTCATTTAGGTTGATGAGGCAGCGTCTTTGTACATCTGCGCGCCGAGGGTCTGCAACTGCTGTGTCAGCGCTTCGGTGGCCGCCTTGATTTGGTCAATGTCGCCGTCCGCCTGTACCTGCCGCGCCGCATCAACCTTTAACCGAGTCCGCCGCACCGCTTCTGGCGACAGCTTGTTGGCGTAATTGCGGATGAGTTTTTCAGCCTGATAGACCTTGCTTTCGGCCTCATTCAAGGCCTCCGCCCGTTCTTTGCGCTCGGCGTCTTCTTTGGCATATTGTTCGGCTTCGGCTTTCGCCCTTTTGACCTCTTTGTCTGGCAGTCCACTGGCACGGGCAATGGTCATCACTGTTTCGCGCCCGGTGGCTAAATCCTTGGCGCTGGCATTCAACATGCCGTTGGCGTCCATCTCGAAGGTAACTTCAATTTGAGGTACGTGGCGCAACGCCGGCAGGATACCATCTAGGATAAGCTCGCCCAGCGTCGTGTTATCACTTGCCATCGGACGTTCTCCTTGAACAACACGGGTCTTGATCTCTGTTTGGTTGTCGACGGCAGTGGTAAAGATATTCACTTTCTTGGTTGGAATGGTGGTGTTGCGTTCAATCATAGGTGTTGCGATGTCACCCTTTGTCTCTATACTCAAGGTCAGCGAAGTGACATCCACTAGCACGATGTCCTTGATATCGCCGTCCAAAACGCCTGCCTGGATAGCGGCGCCCAGCGCGACCACTTCAGCTGGGTTGACCCGCTTGCTTGGCTCTTTGCCAAAGAAATTCTCGACTGCTTCCCGAATGCGGGGCATGTGCGTCATCCCGCCCGCCAGCAGCACTTCATCAATATCATCAATGGACAGATTGGCATCTTTGAGCGCCTGCTGGCAGCATTCAATAGATTTCTGTATTAAGTCATCGTCATCGTCCATAGCCAGACTCTCCAGCTTGGCGCGTGACAGGCTCATGTTCAGGTGTTTTGGCCCGCTGGCGTCGGCAGTAATAAAGGGCAGGTTGATTTCGGCATTGACAGCTGCCGACAATTCAATTTTGGCTGTTTCAGCTTCTTCTTTCAAGCGCTGCAAAGCCTGGGGATCATCCCGCAAGTCGATGCCGTGTTCCTGTTTGAATGCTTCGACCATCCAGCTGACAATGCGCTCATCGAAATTATCGCCGCCGAGGAAAGTATCACCATTGGTCGATTGGACTTCAAAGATGCCATTGGCGATCTTCAGGATGGAAATATCAAAAGTGCCGCCGCCCATGTCATAAACCGCAACCGTACCGTCGCTGCGCTCATCAAAACCATAAGAAAGGCTGGCGGCGGTCGGCTCATTGATAATCCGCAGGACTTCCAGCCCGGCGATTTTGCCGGCGTCTATAGTAGCCTTGCGCTGGGCATCGTCGAAATGGGCTGGCACGGTGATAACCGCCTGATCGACGGTTTCGCCAAGATAGTCTTCGGCATTGTCTTTTAGTCTTTGCAGCACCCATGCTGATATTTCCGGCGGGCTGTAGTTGCGTCCGTTCAGTTTGACGCGGACGTCGCCATTGGGCGCCGCTGACACTTCATAGGGGACCAACTTGGCGGCCGCCTGCACTTCAGCATCCTTGAATTTACGTCCCATAAAGCGCTTGACCGAGTAGATGGTGTTTTTCGGATTGAGGCCAGCCTGATTGCGGGCAGCCTCCCCGATCCGCCGTTCTTCGGTCTTGGGATCGATGGCAACCATCGATGGAATCAAGTTGCTTGTCCTTGTAGATGATCGAATAACCTTAGGCTTGCTATCTTCCATCACCGCGACAACCGAGTTGGTTGTTCCCAGATCGATGCCGATAATCTGTGCCATAATAACTTACCTCCTGATGCTTTGTTCATCTCGTCAATGAATGATCTGTACTTAGCGGGCAATCAGCACCAACGCGTCGCGCAATACGATTTCGCCAGCCCGATACCCCTTTCGCAAAGTCTCTGTGACGTGACCACTTTCGACGTCATCGCTGTCTTGGGCGCCGATGTATTTATGAAAATTCGGATCAAAACGTTCGCCAGCAACTGGATCAATCGCCTCAATTTCGTATCTTTTCAGCAGCTTTTCAAAGTTGCTTTTTATCATCTCGACGCCCTCGATCCAAGGATTTTCATTGATGTCTTTGGGGCGATTTTCAAGCGCACGATCAAAGTCGTCAATGATCGGCAGCAGTGATTGGAGCGTTTTGAGTGTGTCACGCGAAGCATCATGGGATTCCTGGGTTTCCAAGTCCCGGATTGCTTTCAAGCTCTTGTAATTCACTTGCGCCTGCTGCGCTTTTTCTTGTGCGTCTTTCAATTTCTGCTCTAGTTTGATGGCTCCTGCCTCTCGCAGATGCTTCGGGATAAGGCCTTGAGCGCCGTCTGCTTCCCAACTTTTCCACCAACGGCTAACGGTACTCATAGAGACGTCAGAATTTTGCGCCACTGTTCGCAAGCTGTCGCCCCGGTTCAATTCAAGAATAGCAGTTGCCCTTTTTCGCACTTCGTCCCAAAAACTCTCGCGCAATCGTTCCAGCTGCTTCACTTGTTCTTCGCTTAGTCGATTCTGTCTGCTGCTCATCGCTCGCCTCATTTTCCTGTTATTTCCTGATAAAGATAAAGGTAAAACGTTTTGCAAGCCAAACTGCTCTGATGCGAAATGGGGCATAATGATGATTATACCCCATTTAGACGGTTAGTCGGCCTTAGGTTTCGGTGAATTCGGCGTCGATGATATCTTCGTCGTTCTTTTGCTTGGGTTTGGCGGGATCGCCTTCGGGCGGGGCGGCGTCTTCGTACATTTGCGCGCCGAGTGTTTGCAGCTGCTGCGCCAGGGCTTCGGCGGCGGCTTTGATGGCGGTTATGTCATCCTTTGTCTGCGCCTGCCGCACCGCCTCGATTTTTTCCTGCGTCTGCTGCACGGCGTCTGGCGGCAGTTTGTCTTGATGATCGCGGATCATCTGCTCGGCCTGGAAGATGGCGCTCTCGGCTTGATTGGAGACTTCGGCGCGTTCTTTGCGCTCGGCGTCTTGGCTGGCGAATTTCTCGGCTTCGGTCACCATTTTGTCGACCTCGTCGTCCGACAGTCCGCTGCTGGCGGTAATGGTGATGGCCTGCTCGCGCTGGGTGGCTTTGTCTTTGGCGCTGACGTTGAGGATGCCATTGGCGTCGATATCGAAGGTCACTTCAATTTGCGGCACGCCGCGCGGCGCGGCTGGGATGCCGTCGAGGATAAATTTGCCCAGTGATTTGTTATCGACGGCCATTGGACGCTCGCCCTGGACGATGTGGATCTCGACTTGTGTCTGGCTGTTGGCGGCGGTCGAGTAGATCTGCGATTTCTTGGTTGGAATGGTGGTGTTGCGGTCGATCATGGCGGTTGCCACGCCGCCCAGGGTTTCTACGCTTAGGGTCAATGGGGTGACGTCCAGCAGCAGAATATCCTTGACGTCGCCGCCGAGGACGCCGGCTTGGATGGCGGCGCCGAGGGCGACGACTTCGTCTGGGTTGACGCCTTTGGTCGGCTCTTTGCCAAAGAAGTCTTTGACGGCTTTTTGGATCGCCGGCATGCGAGTCATCCCGCCAACCAGCAGCACGGCGTCGACGTCGCCGGTGGACAGCCCGGCATCCTGAAGCGCCTTTTTGCATGGGTCAATCGATTGGCGCACCAGGCCGGCGACCAGGCTTTCGAGCTTGGCGCGCGACAGGCTCATGTTCAGGTGTTTTGGCCCGCTGGCGTCGGCGGTGATGAAGGGCAGGTTGATTTCGGCGCTCAAGGTGGCTGAAAGCTCAATTTTCGCTTTTTCGGCGGCTTCTTTCAATCGCTGCAAGGCCTGGCGGTCGGCGCGGAGGTCGATGCCATTTTCCTGTTTGAACTGGTCGGCGATCCAGTTGATGATGATTTCGTCGAAGTTGTCGCCGCCGAGGTAGGTATCGCCATTGGTCGATTTGACTTCGAAGACGCCGTCGGCGACTTCCAGGATCGAAATATCAAAGGTGCCGCCGCCCAGATCATAGACGGCGATGATGCCTTCGCTGCGCTCGCCGAGTCCATAGGAAAGGCTGGAGGCAGTCGGCTCGTTGATAATTCGCAGGACTTCGAGGCCGGCGATTTTGCCGGCGTCTTTGGTCGCGTTGCGCTGGGCGTCATTGAAATAGGCTGGCACTGTGATGACGGCCTGGTCGACCGATTCGCCCAGATAGGCTTCGGCGTCGGCTTTGATTTTTTGCAGCACCATTGCCGAGATTTCCGGCGCGCTGTAGTCGCGGTCATTCAGCTTGACGCGGACGTCGCCATTGGGCGCCGCCGATACGTCATAGGGGACCAGCTTGGAGGCCGCCTGGACTTCGGCGTCCTTGAACTTGCGGCCCATAAACCGTTTGACTGAAAACACGGTGTTTTCTGGATTGACGACGGCCTGGTTGCGGGCAACGCGCCCGACCAGCCGCTCGCCGGTTTTGGTGTTGATGGCGACTACTGATGGAATCAAATTGCCGCCTTCGGATGATGGAATGACGGTGGGTTCGCCGCCTTCCATTACGGCGACAACCGAATTGGTTGTCCCCAAGTCAATGCCGATAATTCGTCCCATAATGATTGCTCTCCTGAACTTTCGTGTGTGTAGTTAAGTGGATGGGTGATTGCATGGTCTAGCCGGCGACTCGCACCAGCGCTGGGCGGAGCATGGTTTTGCCGGCGCGGTATCCTTTTTGCAGTGTTGCTGTGACGTGGCCGCTTTCGACTTCGCTGCTGTCGTCGGCGCCGATAGCTTCGTGGAAGTTCGGGTCAAAGGGTTCGCCGGTTGGATCAATGGCTTCAATTTGGTATTTTTCCAGCAGGGTTTCTAGCTTGCGCTGGATCATGGCGACGCCGTCGAACCAGGGATTTTCGCGGATGTCTTGGGGCACATTTTCGAATGCGCGGTCAAAGTCGTCGATGACTGGCAGCAGCGATTCAAGCGTGTCGAGCGAGGCGCGCTGGAAGAGCTGGCGCTGTTCCCGCGTCACCCGCTTTTTATAATTGGCGAATTCGGCTCGGGCCCGCTGCCATCCATCCATATTGGCCTGCGCTTCCTGCTGGGCGGCGATCAAGGCCTGCATGAGGTTGAGTCCTTCCGGCGGCTCGGCCGGCGCGGGAGCATCGGCTGTTTCGCTGGGCTGCTCGTCGGCCGGCGTTTCGGCTTGGTCGTGTTCTGGTTTCAGCTTATCGGCTGCGCTGTCTGCGTCGCTCATATTCCGTTCCTGTGTGGTGAAAAGTAAAGCCATTGCTATGTGACAAAACTGCCCCAAGTCTAGCGCAGGAGTGATAGAATTGTATTAGTGAAATGGGATTTTTGCGGAATGTTTATAAATTTTTTATATCGCGCGGCTTGGCGTCTTCCAAATTGTCCTGATAGAGGGCGGCCAGCATATTGGTCATCAGGTTGGATACATAGCGGACGGCGCTAATGGCGCGGCCGTAATTGATGTGGGTGGGTCCGAGGACGCCAATGGCGCCGCTCATTTTGTGGGGGTCGCCATAGCGGCCGAGGATCATGCTCAAGCGGCTCAAGTCCTCATAGCGGCCGTCGCCGGCGATAACGACCTGCACGTTGGTTTCGTCGGCGTCGTCGGGCGGCAGCGTATCCAGCAGTTCATTCACCAGCGCATTGAGTACGGTATGCTCTTCAAGGATTCGCAGCGCCTGCTGCGCGCCTTCGCCGTCGGCGAAGCTGTCGATCATTCGGCTGAGTCCGTCGCGGTAGATAAAGCGAACGATGCTGCTGTCGGCGCGGTCGATCAGTTCGGCTGTGAGTTCAGCGACTTCGCGTTCGAGCATGGGCAGGTTGATGCTTTTCAGTCGGACTTGGCGGGCGCTGCAATCGGCGCATATTTCGCTGATTCGGCGGGCGGCTTCGGCAAGCTGTGCTTGGGGGACTGGCTCGGCAAGCGTCAGCATGCGCTGGTGAACGCTGCCGCTGTTCAAGACCAGGACCATCAAGGCCAGCCGTCCCTGTATTGAGATCAATTCGATGTGTTTGAAAGCATTGGTTTGCGAGACGGGCGGTGTGACGATGGATGCGGACTGGACTGAATGCGCCAGCAGGGCGGCGGCGCGGCGCATCCACTGCTCCATGCCGGCCTGCAAGGTGCCGACGCGCTCCGATATGTGGCTTTGCTCGCCTGGGGTCAGGCTGCGGGTTTGCAGCAGACGGCGGACAAAGTAGCGGAAGCCGGCGGCGGTCGGCACGCGTCCGGCGGAGGTATGTGGGGCGGCGATGTATCCCATCTCTTCCAGCCGCGACATTTCATTCCGCACTGTGGCGGAACTGATGTTGAGTTGATAGTTTTCGACCAGATACTTCGACCCGATAGGTTCGGGTTTTTCAGAATAGGCCTGGACAATACAGGTAAGGATGTCTTCCTGTCGGCCGGTTAGGTTGGGCAGCTGCCGTTCATCGTTCATTGGATCGCCTGTGCATGAGTATGCCAATGCTATCACGCGGCTGGCGGCGCGTCAAACGAAAATCGGGTGTAAGATGCCGCCGCAGGTTATCGTCTGCATAATAAGGGAAAAGTTTCGGAGTTGGCAAATCGTTCGTTTTGCCGTCTCATCACACAGAGGAGATTGAATGCCATGAGCTTGAAAACTTTTGAGGTCAGCAAGGATGAATTTCAAAGCGAAGTGCTGGACAGCGCGACGCCGGTATTGGTGGATTTCTGGGCTGAATGGTGCGGGCCTTGCAAGATGATCGCGCCGATTGTCGATGAAATTGCGGATGAATACGCTGGTCGGCTGCGCGTGGCCAAGGTTGATGCGGATGACAATCAGGAGATCCTGATGAATTATGGCATTATGAGCATCCCGACTCTGGTTCTTTTCAAGCGCGGCGAAGCTGTCGAGCGGATTACTGGCTTCACCCCCAAGGGCAAAATCGTGAATCGAATCAGCGCCCATATCTAGGGCGGCGCCGATTGGATTTTTACCACAAAGGCCAGAGGACGACGAGTCGCGGTTAGGGGCATCGTGCGTCCTTTTGGCCGCCTCTTTGCCGCGCGGTTTGTGTTAGGCTTTGCCTATGGGACTCACGCGCGGCTCATTTTTTGCAGATCAACTTTTTCGATTGCCGTCTATCGGCGGGTTTTCGGCGGCCGCGGCGGATGGTCATGGGCTATAATGGGAGAAAGGGATGCCGCCGGGATGAGGCAGAATGGTCATCGCGGGCGGCTAGTTGGGGCAATCTGTGAGGGCATGACTATGGAAAAAGTTCCTGGGGCCAAATATAACCCGAAAAAGGTCAGCCAGGCGCGGCAGGAAGATCGGGTTAGGTCGTCAACTATGCGTTTCGGGTCGATGAAGATCTTCTGTGGCAGCGCGTCGCAGGGATTGGGCAAAGAGATCGCCGATTACATTTGCGGCGTATCGGCATACAGTCCGCGGCCGGGCGCTTATACTCGGACGGTGTTTTCGAATGAGAATATCTTCATCAAACTTGAGGAGAGCGTGCGCGGCAAAGATGTTTATCTGGTGCAGACGATGGCGTCGCCGGTGCATGACAATTTTATGGAAATGCTGATTATGATTGATGCGCTGAAGCGCGATTCGGCCTGGCGGATTAATCTGGTCGTTCCCTATATGAGTTACACCCGCTCGGACAAGAAGGATCAGCCGCGCGTTCCGATTACGGCGCGTTTGGTGGCGAATATGATGGAGACGGCTGGGGTGGACCGTTATATGACGATTGACCTGCACGCCGGCCAGATTCAGGGGTTCTTTAATATCCCTGGCGATGCGCTCACTGCTTTTCATTTGTTGAGTGACTATGTCAATACTCAACTGGTGAACGGCGATCTGGATGATTTGGTGGTGGTCACGACTGATTTGGGATTTGCGAAACAGGGGCGGAATTGGGCGGAGGCGCTGGGCGTGCCATTGGCGTTTGTGGAAAAGCGGCGCGTCGATAATGCTGAAAGTCCCGAAGCCTTGTCGCTGATTGGCGATGTGAGGGGCAAAAACGTTCTGCTGGTCGATGATGAGGTGAACACCGCCGGCAGTATTGTCAATGCGGTTCATGTGGTTCGGGATTATGGCGCCAAGGATGTTCTGCTTGCTTTTACGCATCCTTTCTTTACCGAGGAGGCGTATCAGCGATTCGCCAGCTTGGAACTGCGCGAGGTTATCTTTACCAATACGCTGCCGCTGCCCAATAATCGGAAGCTGCCCAATATGACGGCGCTTTCGATTGCGCCGTTGCTGGGCGAGGTTATCCTGCGGGCGCATGAGGGCCGAAGCGTGGGCGCGCTCTTTAATGAATAAGCACAGCCATTCGCCGCCGCTGGCGGATGCCGCTGGGAAAGCCGACGGCGAGATATCGACCCGCAGCCTGCTCGTTGGGGGCGCGCTGTTTTTGGGGCTGCTTACCCTTTTGTTTCTGATGGTGCGGTCTATCGGTCTGGAAACATTGCAGCAGGCGGTTGCCGGGGCCGGCATCTTGGGGCCGCTGGTTTTTATTGGCATCAAGGCGCTGACTTTTACCGTCGCGCCGCTGACCGCCGGCCCGATTCAGTTTGCGTCTGGCGTTCTATTCGGCGTGGTCGAGGGGACGCTGTACTCTTTGGCGGGCGAGGTCCTGGGCGGCACCGCGAATGTCCTGATTGCCCGCGTTTTTGGTCGCCGCATTGTTGAACGTTTTGTCGGCTCGGCGGCGATGGCAAAAGTTGATGGGTTCTATGAACGTTATCTGGACGATTGGAAATCGCTGCTGGCGGCGCGGGTACTGCTGTTTTCGGTCTATGACTTTATCAGCTACGCTGTTGGCTTTGGGCGCATATCGGTCGCGGTGTATGTGGCGGTGTCTTTCATTGGCGGCCTGATTCCGACTTATATTTTCGTCCGCATTGGCGCCGAGGCCTCCCAAAATCAGAATGTTCTGCTGCTGCTTTACGCTGGGACGGCGGTCGTATTTGTTATTTTTGTATTGCTGCGCCGGCCGATATCGCGATGGGTCAATCAGTTCCAAAAGGAGGCATAGCTTTGCCTTTCATTTTTCGAGATGCTAAAACATCGCCGTCGCCGCATCCAGCTGGCGAATCTCTTCGTTGCTCAAGGCTAGCTTTGCGGCGCCGATGGTGTCATCCAGCTGTTCAACCCGACGGGCGCCGATAATGGGCGCGGTGATTGTGGGTTTCGCCAGCAGCCATGCCAGCGCTATCTGTGGTACTGGCGCGTCATGGGCGGCGGCGATGCTCCGCATGAGGTCCAGCGCATGATAAGCGTCTTCATTGTTGATCAAGCGACGAATCAAGCTGCTGCCGGCTCGGCTGCTGTCGGGGGATTTTCTGCTGCGGGTGTATTTGCCGGTCGCAAACCCGGCTGCCAGCGGGCTGTAGGGAATAACCGCGATCTGCTGGTCGGCGCATGCGGCTTCAAGCTCGCCTTCATATTCGGCGCGGTGAAAGAGGCTGTAATGCGGCTGAAGCGAATCATAACGCGCCAGCTGATTCACGGCGCTTATCCAGCGCGATTTGATGAGCATCCAGGCTGGGTGGTTGCTGGCGCCGATATAACGAACTTTGCCAGCCTGAACCAGCGAGTCGAGCGCGGACAGGGTTTCTTCCATTGGGGCGGCTTCGTCGAACCAATGGGTTTGGCACAGGTCAATATAGTCGGTTCGCAGGCGCCGCAGGCTGTCTTCAACCGCATGGAGGATATGCTGGCGGCTAAGTCCTTCGCCATTGGGCCCATCCCACATTCGTCCGCGGACTTTGCTGGCGATGATGATGTCCCGCCGATTCCTTGACTGGAGCCACTTGCCGATCACCGTTTCTGATTCGCCGCCGATGTGTCCGTCAATCCATCGGGAGTAGATGTTGGCGGTGTCAAAGAAGTTAATGCCGCCGGCGACGGCGCGGTCCATTATCGCAAAGGAGGCGGCCTCATCGGCGCCGGCGCCAAAATTCATCGTGCCTAGACACAGGCGGCTGACCTTTAACCCTGTACGACCCAGAGGAGTATATTGCATAATTATGTCCTTGATTTTGTGAACGATAAGCAGAGTGATTTTATCACAGCCGCGCCTGGGCGCTAGCCGACTGTTCAGGGCGATGTGATATAATTGATGACAGCCAGACTATGTGAGGCGCTATGTTTCGGAATATAGTCAAAACCATTTTCGGCGATCCGATGGAACGGGCGATTGCGGTCTATCAGGATACGGTTGAAGAGATCAACGCGCAGGAAGCGGCGCTGCAAAAGCTGAACAATGAAGAGCTGCTGGCGAAAACAGCGGCGTTCAAGGCGCGTCTGGCGAAGGGCGCCAGCTTTGAGGATATTCTGGTGGAGGCTTTTGCGGCGGTGCGCGAGGCATCGGTGCGGACGACCGGGCTGCGGCATTATGATGTGCAGATGATCGGCGGCATTGTCCTGCATGAGGGACGGATCGCTGAAATGAAAACCGGCGAGGGCAAAACTCTGGTGGCGACGCTGCCGCTTTATTTGAACGCGCTGAAAGGCGGCGGCGCTCATCTGGTGACGCCCAATGATTATTTGAGCAAGCATGGTTTGCAAACGATGGGCCCGATCTATCATCTGCTTGGTTTGTCGTCGGCCGTCATCCAAAACACCGGCGGCCAGCCGGACAGCGGCTCGTTCCTGTATGACCCTGATTTTATTTCGGATGATGCCCGCTATCAAAATCTGCGCCCCATCAGCCGCCGCCAAGCCTATCAATCCGATATTTTGTACGGCACGAACAACGAATTTGGCTTTGACTATCTGCGCGACAACATGGTGGTGTCGCATGAACAGCTGGCGCAGCGCGAACTGCGCTATGCGATTGTCGATGAGGTCGATAACATTCTGATTGACGAAGCTCGGACTCCCTTGATTATTTCGGGGCCTTCGGATGAGCCGTCAGATAATTACCGCCGCTTTGCCTTGATTGTCAAAAAGCTCAAGCGAAGCAGTGAAGACAGCGTCGAAGCCGAGGAGCCTGACGGCGATTTTGTGCTGGACATCAAAGACCGCATCGTCTATTTGACTGAACAGGGCGTCGAGAAAGTGGAGCAGGCGTTAAATCTGGAGCAGCTTTATCATCCTGACAATGCCGAGATGCTGCCTTATCTCGATAACTGTCTGCGGGCGCAGACCCTCTATCAGAACGACAAGGAATACATTGTCCAAAACGGCGAGGTGATTATTGTTGACGATTTCACCGGGCGCTTGATGCCTGGCCGCCGTTTTTCGGAAGGGCTGCATCAGGCGATTGAAGCCAAGGAAGGCGTCCAGATTCACCGCGAGAACATCACTATGGCGACGATTACCTTCCAGAACTTCTTCCGTATGTATGACAAGCTGGCCGGCATGACCGGCACCGCTCTGACGGAAGCCGAGGAATTCGAGAAAACCTATGAGCTTGATGTTGTTCCGATTCCGACGCATCGCCCGGTGATTCGCGATGATGGGAATGATTTGATTTATGTCAATGAAAAGGCGAAATGGAATGCGATAGTTTCGGCCATCCGCGAGCGCAATGAACGCGGCCAGCCGATTCTGGTGGGTACGGTCGCTGTCGAAACTTCGGAGCGTCTTAGCAGTTATCTCAACAAGGCCAGCATCAAGCACGAAGTCCTGAACGCTAAACAGCATGAAAAAGAAGCGGAGATCATCACCCAGGCCGGGCGACCGGCGGCGGTTACGATTGCCACTAATATGGCTGGGCGCGGCGTTGATATTCTCTTGGGCGGCAATCCAGAGGGGCTGGCGCGGCAGGCCTTGCGCCGACGGGGCATTGACCTGACGGCGGCCACCGATGCCCAGTGGCGGCAGGCGCTTGCGGAGGCGCAGGCTCAAGTCGAGCGCGGCCGACAGATTGTGCTGGATGCCGGCGGCCTGTTTGTCTTGGGCACCGAACGTCATGAAGCTCGGCGCATTGACAATCAGCTGCGCGGCCGTTCCGGACGTCAGGGAGACCCTGGCGAGTCGCGCTTTTATTTGAGTCTCGATGATGAACTGATGCGGCGGTTTGCCAACGACAATGTGAAGCGGCTGATGAAGACCGCCGGCTTCCCCGAAGACGAGGCGATTCAGCATGGCATGATCAGCAAGTCCATTGAACAGGCGCAGATCCGCGTCGAGGGACACAACTTTGATATTCGCAAGCGGGTGGTCGAATATGACGATGTGGTCAACCGCCAGCGCGAGATCATCTATACACAACGGCTGGATTGGCTGGAAAAAGAGGCCGGGCAGCTGCATGCCGATTATCTTGCCATGATTGAAGATCAAATTGAGGCGGCGGTCGAGAATATCTATTCAGCCGACTATCAGGGCGAGTTTTTGGAAGCTGGGGCCATGTATCAGCAGCTGGCGAGCACCGGGCTGCCTATCGCTGAAGAGATCACGGCCGAAACCCTTGACGAGCTTGAGCAGGAAGAACTGGTGGAAAAACTGGCCGCCCACGCCCGCCAAATGATGGAAGTCAAGCGGGCCCAGCTGGAAGAGGCGCGCGAGGGTCTGATGGAAATTGCCGAACGTCAAACGGTCATCCGGTCGCTTGATCAATACTGGCAGCGTCATCTGACGGATTTGGATATTCTGCGCGAGGGAATTGGCTTGCAGGCGGTGGCGCAGAAAGACCCCTTGGTGGAATATCAGCGGCAGGGTTTCCAGATGTTTCGCGTTGTTGAAGATACCTATCGTCAGATTGCGGCGCGCAATATCTTTCTGGTGCAGCCGGCGGTTGTGCAAACACCGCAAAAACGGCGCCGAACCCGCGAATATCGTCCGGACGCGGCCTTCGGCGGCGGCGGTGACCGTCCCAAACAGCAAACGGTTCGCAAAAGCAAAAAGCGTCCGCGGCGCAACGCGCAATGCTGGTGCGGCAGCGGCAAGAAGTATAAATACTGCCACATGCGCGAAGACCAAACATCAGGAAAATGGCAGGAAGCCTGACATTTCTTTCGCGGTGACAAATGATTGCCATTGGTGATATTGACCTCTTTGTATTTAACGATGCGGCTACTTGGGTGGACCCGGGCGGTCCCTTTGGGCTGGTGCCGCGCGCGCTGTGGTCGAGATATGCACAGGCGGATGAGCGTCATCTGATCCCGATGGCCAACCACAATCTGCTGATTCGCGCCGCCGGCAAACATATTCTTGTGGATACCGGCTTTGGCAATATGCTGCCTTTGAAACAGCAGCAGCGTTATGGCATGACCTATATGGATGGAACACACAAGGGATTGGCGCAAATTGGCCTGCCGCCAGCCGAGATCGACATCGTGATAGATACCCATCTGCATGATGACCATTGCACCGGCAACTATCGCATCAGCGCCGACGGGGCGCGGCTGCCAGCCTTTCCGAATGCCGAGTATGTCGTTCAGCGGCGCGAATATGAAGATGCGCTCAAGCCCAACGAGCGAACCCGCGCGACGTATCAGCCAGCCAATTATGCGCCGCTGTTTGCATCCGGCCAGATGCGGCTGCTGGAAGGCGATGCTGAAATTGCGCCGGGAGTCACTGCTGTGTCAACGCCGGGGCATACGCCGGGACACATGAGCGTTCGCATTGAAAGCCAAGGCGAATATGCGGCTTTTCTGTGCGATCTGGCATCTTTCGCCGTTCACATTGAACGTCTGGCCTGGATGACCGCCTATGACCTTGAACCCTTGGTCACGCTGGAAACCAAGCGCATCTGGCAGCGCTGGGCTCTGGAAACCGACGCGCTGCTCATCTTTCCGCATGATATTGTCAAACCAGCTGGCCGATTGCGCCAAAATGAAAGCGGGCAGTTCATCGTGCAGCCCTTCGCGCTTCAGTATGACAACAGAGAGTAAGCCTCTGCCTTGTTTTGCATTGGGTTAATCTGGACGCTCTGGCTGGCAGTCGGGGCAGTAGTGGCTGCCGCGCTGGGAAACTCGGATTTTGTCGATGATGGCGCCGCAGCGCTTGCAGGGCTGGCTGTGCCGTCCGTAGACATAAAAATGATGCTGCGAATCGCCTTTCGCGCCGTCCGGCTTGAGATACCAGCTAATGCTGGCGCCTTCGTGCTGGATGCCGCTATGCAGCGAATCCTGAATCGCCTGGTGCAAACGTTTGATGTCTTGATCTGTCAGCTGACTGGCGCGGACTGTCGGGTGAATGCCGGCCTGAAACAATGCCTCATCAGCGTAGATGTTGCCGATGCCGGCGACAAAGCTCTGGTCGAGCAAAAGCGGCTTGATCATGCGCTTGCGCCCTTGCAGACGCTCGCCAAGCAGGGCAGGGGCAAAGGCTTTGCCAAGCGGTTCCGGACCCAGATGTCCCAGCAGTTTCTCTGTATCGTCGGTCAAATACACTTTGCCAAACTTGCGGCTGTCGGAAAAGCGCAGCTGCCTGCCCTTATCCAGCTGAAAGCGGACATGAACCCATTTGTCGGCGCGATGCCGCGCATCATCGGCGGCGACATACAGACGGCCCGACATTTTGAGATGCACCATCAGCACATCCGTATCAAGTTCGATTAGAATATATTTGGCGCGCCGCCGGATGGCATGCACCGTCTGGCCGGCCACCCGCGCGGCGAATTCGGCTGGATGCGGCGAATGGATGGTCTTTTCCCAGTCGTGCCACATCGCCTGTATCGCGTGTCCAATCAGAGGCTCGCGCAGCCCGCGGACGACCGTCTCGACTTCTGGCAATTCCGGCATATCTTCAGCCTGTTCGCTGATCTTGAAAATGGCTTCATCCTAGGGTGACTCTTTTACCATGCTCGGCGCTATAATGCAACTGCGCCGCATAGGCTGAAAATCGGAGCGGGCGATTGAAAGCAAGACTGAAAGCACGATTATGACAACCAGCGATTTTGTTCATCTGCACGTTCATACCGAATTTTCCCTGCTTGATGGCCAGAGCAAGATCAAGAGCCTGGTCGCGCGGGCGCAGGAGCTTGGCATGCCGGCCCTGGGCATCACTGATCACGGCGTGATGTTTGGCGTTATGGATTTCTACCGCGCCTGCGTCGATGCCGGGATTAAACCGGTGGTTGGGATGGAAGGCTATCTGGCGCCGCGCCGGATGCAGGACCGCGACCCGCGTCTGGATCGCAGTCCCTATCACATGCTTTTGCTGGCAAAGAACATGATCGGCTATCAAAACCTGCTCAAGATGGCATCGGCCGCCCAGCTGGAGGGATATTATTATCGCCCGCGCATCGACAAGGAATTGATGGCGGCGCATGCGGAAGGCATTATTGCGACTAGCGGCTGCCTGGCGGCCGAGATTCCGCGTATGGTCGAAAATGGGGATGACCAGCAGGCGCGCGAGTTGATTGGCTGGTATCAGGAGGTCTTTGGCGCCGAAAATTTTTATCTCGAATTGCAGAATCATGACCTGCCGCTCCTTCATCAGCTGAACCGCTGGCTGTACGACTATCGGCAGAGCGGCCACAGCAAAGTACAGCTGCTGGCGACCAATGATGTTCATTATGTGCGGGAAAGAGATTGGGAGGCCCACGACACCCTGCTTTGCATCCAGACCAGCGCCCTGAAGTCCGACGGCAATCGGATGAAGATGGAGCCTAACAGCTATTACCTCAAGACGGCTGAAGAAATGCGGGCCGAATTCAAAGGGGCGCCGGCCGGGCTGATCGATGAGGCTTTTGCCAATTCGCTCAAAATCGCCGATATGACTGATATTGATCTGTCGCCCAAAGGCTATCATTTGCCGGTGTTCCCGGCGCCGGACGGCTTTGATGAATCGACTTATCTGCGTCATCTGGTCGAGATGGGAATGGGCTGGCGCTTTGGAGCCGACTGGCGCGCCAATCCAACATTCACCGAGCGCATCAACCGCGAGCTGAATATCATCAGCGGCATGGGTTTTGATACGTACTTTCTGATTGTATGGGACTTGTGCGAGTTCGCCCGTCATGCCGATATTTGGTGGAATGTGCGCGGCTCCGGCGCCGCCAGCCTGGTGGCTTACAGTCTTGGCATCACCAACATCGACCCGATTCAAAACAGCCTGCTGTTTGAGCGGTTCCTGAATCCGGGACGCGTCAGCATGCCTGACATCGACCTGGATTATCCAGATGACCGCCGCGGCGAGATGGTTGCCTATGCGGCGATGAAATATGGCGAAGACAAAGTCGCGGCAATTATTACCTTCGGCACGATGGGGGCAAAGGCGGCCGTGCGGGATGTCGGGCGCGCCTTGAATGTGGACCTGGGCAAAATCAACAGGGCAGTCGCCATGATTCCACAAGAAGCCCGACAAAAGAAAATCCGCGAGTATGTGGACATCAATCCTGAATTGAGCGGTCTGTATCAAGCTGATGCCGAACTCCGGCAGGTGATTGACACCGCCATTGAATTGCAGGGCATGACTCGCCATGCCTCGACTCATGCCGCCGGCGTCATCATCGCTGACCGGCCGCTGGTGGACTATGTGCCGCTGCATCGCATCACCGGCAAGGATATGTCGGGCGGCGCTCTCAAAGCGGTGACACAGTTCCCAATGGAAACGGCCGAGTCGATAGGTTTGCTGAAAGTTGATTTCTTGGGTTTATCCACCTTGACTATTCTTCGCAAAGCCTGTGAATTGATTTCGCGGCATCGCGGCATCGACTACACGATGGACAGCATTCCCTATCGCCATGATTCACCGATTACCGACGCCGAGCGGGATATGCTCGACGATGCTTTTGCGATGATGGGACGCGGCGAGACGATTGGGGTCTTCCAGGTCGAATCGGGCGGCATGCAGCAAACGCTGCGCGGCATGCGCCCCAAGGTTTTCGAGAACATCATCGCTGCGATTTCATTGTATCGACCCGGGCCGATGGAGTTCATTGCCGCTTACAACAAACGGCTGAACGGGGAAGAAGAGACATCGCTTTTGCATCCCAAGCTGGAATCGATTCTCGATGAAACCTATGGCATCTGCGTTTATCAGGAGCAAATCATGCAGATTGCCGGCGAACTCTTTGGCTATGAGCTTGGCGAAGCCGATTTGATGCGCCGCGCCGTCTCCAAGAAAAAGCCGGAAGAACTGAACAAGCACAAGGCGCTCTTTTTGCAGCGCGGGCCGCAAAACGGCATCCCGCAGGAAACTGCGGCCGCCATTTTTGATATGATTGAGTTCTTTGCCGATTATGGCTTTAATAAATCTCATGCCGCCGATTACGCTGTTATCACTGTGCAAACGGCCTTTCTGAAATGCCATTATCCCGAAGAATATATGACCGCGCTGCTCAAGGTTCAGCGCGATGATTTGACCAAGGTCGCCACATTTCTTGAAGAGTGCCGCCGCCTGGATATTCCTATCTTGCCGCCCGATGTCAATTACAGTCAGCTGGACTTTGACATCGAGACGATGGCCGACGGCCGGCGCGGCATTCGCTTTGGTTTGGCTGCTATCAAAAATGCCGGCGCCAAAGCGCTTGAGGACCTGATTTGTGATCGAGGAGAAGCGCCTTTCGATAACCTGATGGACTTCTGCCAGCGAGTGGACTTGCGAAAGCTGGGCAAGCGGTCGCTGGAAAGTCTGATCAAGGTCGGGGCGCTGGTCAAGTTTGGCACGCGCGCGACTTTGCTGGCGGCCCTGGAGCGCATCATCAGTTACAGCGGCAGCTATCACAAGGACCAGGAAATCGGGCAGATGAATATGTTTGGCGGTGTGTCTGCGGTTGATAATGACTTGCTGCACAGCCTGACCGAGATGGAAGAGTATCCGCCGCGCGAAAGGCTGAAATGGGAAAAGGAATTGCTGGGTTTGTATGTTACCGGGCGTCCGGTTGATCGCTATAAGCCGGTTTTTGCCAAGCAGATGCTCCATAAAATCATTGACCTGAAGAATCCCGCGCTGACAAAACCGGAGCAGGTGCGGGTTGCCGGTGAACTGACGGCGGTGCGGAAAATCACTACCAAAAACAATGACGTGATGGCTGTTCTCGGCCTGGAAGACTGGCATGACAGCGCCGGCGCAATTGAGGTAGTGCTGTTCCCGCGCACGTATGCCAAAACCATGAACTATTTCAGCGAGAAAAACGCGGCGTCCGCTGACTTCGACAGCGAGAAAGGCTTGCTTGAAGGCGAAATCGTAGCCATCACAGGCAAGTATGATGACAGCCGCGGCGAGCCGCAAATTATTGCCGAAAATGTTAGCATCGATTTCAATATGATTTCGGCCGCCGCCGAGCCGCCGGTTTGGGCTATGGCCGACGAACAGGTTCAGCATAACGATAAAGAAACCGAGCAAATCACAGATGAAGCTGCCGCCCCGGCCCTCCCGTCCAATGACCCCGCGCCGCCGCCCGCCGACGATCAAGCCGAGCCGGCATGGGCTGGTGAGGCTGAACGGCTGGAAATACCCGCCGCGGAGCCATCGGCAGAAAAACCGCCGCGCACCATCCGCATCCATTTTGAGGTATCCGATAATCCTGACAAGGACCGCCGCCGACTGACGCGTATTCACAATGAATTGGTGCAGTTCCCCGGCCAGGATCGCTTTGAGATTGTGATTAACCGCCAGCCTAAGCCGGTCATACTCAAGTTTCCCAACCACACCACTGATATTTGCGCGGCATTGCAGCGCAGTTTGATCGACATCGTGGGCAGCGAAACGCATATCTCAATCGCCGATGAATAATCATGCCGCCAAATGGGCATCAGACCGGCAATTTTTACCTGGATTTAATAAGATTGCCAAAATAAGACGTTATAATAGGGTATGGATATAGTATTTATTGAGTCATTCGCAAGGATTTAGGAGTCAGCCAGCAATGAAACGTATCGCCGTAATGACCAGCGGGGGTGATGCGCCAGGGATGAACGCGGCCGTTCGGGCGATAGTCCGCGCTGGACTGGATAAAAATGTTGAGGTTTATGGCATCCGCCAAGCCTATCAGGGGCTTGTATCGGGCGATATAACACTGCTAACCAGCCGCGAAGTGAGCGGCATCCTTCAGCGCGGCGGCACCATTCTGCAAACCGCGCGCAACGAAGAATTCAAGACGCTGCAAGGACAAAGGAAAGCCCAGCGGCGCCTTAGCGAACATGATATCGAAGGTGTCATCGTCATCGGCGGCGATGGCAGCCTGCGCGGCGCTTTGCGGCTGCATAAGATGGGCATTCCGGTTATCGGAGTCCCGGCAAGCATCGACAACGATATTTGGGGAACGGACACCAGTATTGGCGTCGATACCGCCCTGAACACTATCCTTGATGCTGTTGACCGACTGCGCGATACAGCCACTTCGCACAACCGCGCCTTTATCATTGAGGTCATGGGACATGACTGCGGCTATTTGGCGGTGATGGGCGGGATTTTGGGCGGCGCCGAGATTGTGGTCACGCCAGAAAACGGCGTCACCATGACCGAAATCGCCTCCTCGCTCGAAGATGCCTATGTGCGCGGCAAATCTCATGCGATTGCTATCCTGGCCGAAGGCGCGCCCTACCATGTTACCGAATTAACCCGTTTCCTGGAGCAGAATGACATCGGTTTTGAAATCCGTCTGACCATTTTGGGACACACCCAACGCGGCGGCAGCCCGACCGCCTTTGACCGTCTGCTGGCGTCTCGCATGGGGGTCTATGCGGTTGACTTGCTGCTTGGCGGCGAATCCGGCATGATGGTCGCGCGGGTCGGACGACACCAGAAATCGCTGCCGCTGGCGGACTGCACCGCCAAGGCCCGTCAAATCACGCCCGACTACCTTGAACTCGCCAAAATGCTTTCGCGTTAAGCTCACCCGAACGTTCCGTCTTTTTCATCAGCGACATCAATTATCTTGCAGCCCAGCAGCGCAATCAGCGCCGGGGCCGCCACCCGCAGCTGCAGGCCGCGCTGCCCGGCGCTGATGACGATATGCTCAAGTTCGCCGCCCCGTTGGTCAAGGTAGACATCCCAGTTCTTTTGCATCAGGGCGATGGCGCTGATACCGCCAGCTTGAAGTCCGGTCATTTTCTCGGCATCAGCCTGCGAAGCCAGCGCCGCCTTTTTGACGCCAAGCGATTTCGCCAGCGCTTTGAGATTTAGCGTCGTGTCGGATGGCAGCATCACTAGGATTGGTTTTTTATCGGATGGAACTTGCGCCACCAAAGTTTTGAACACCGTCCGCGCCGGCAGTCCGACCGATTCCGCGACCTGTCGAGCATCCCGAATACGGCTGTCATAACTAAAGACTTCGTAGGGAATCCGATTGGCTTCGAGCAGGCGCATCGAATTGAGCTTCTGTTTTTTGGGCATACCCTGACTTTCTAGCTGTGCAGTCGTTCTTTTGTTCCTCGTCCCTGGCGCCGCCATCAAACGCGAGTATAGCATAAACAAATCAGCTGCTTTGCCGCGCGTCGTTCCTTCAAATTCCGCCCGAAATGAGGCCGCAAATGACCGCATAACGGCCGCAAATGACCGTATAATGGTCGCAAATGACCGCAAATGACCGTATGCCGGGCAAACCAAACCGCAGGCTGCCAAAGGCTGAATCGCAAGGCCCGCTTGGGTTTGAGCCATATCGAGCCCGTGCTTTCGCATTCGCGTTGGAAAGACTTTGAACTTGCGCTGGAATCAGGGTCGCCCAACGCGAAAGCTGCTAGCCAATGTCAAAAAGTCGCCGGCCGGCCGGCCATCAATTTCGACTGGCAGATAGTCATCACTTATCGGATCAAATACCCGCAGCCGCATAGCGTAATCGGCGCCGCGCGCAATCTCCAAACGTTCAGGAATCCGCACCACCGCAAGCTCCCTGACCGTTTCGCCAGCATCCCACAGGCTCGTCGCATAATATCCATGACGATGCGCCCCAAGTTCCAAGACCCACCGATAATCCGCCTGCTGACTGTCTCGATTAAATAGCTCAAACACAAAGCGATAATCACTGTCCATCGGCTGGAGCGCCTGCCAGGCGGTTTGCAAAGTAATCGGCGCCTCCTTAAAAATCCAAGGCGGATGCAGCCCTTCGGCGCGCAGGCGCAAAACATCGCCAAAGACAATCTCCTTGGCGTCATGCAAGGTCGGAAAGTAGTTGCGAGAGGGCAGGGCATGCCGGCCAGCCATATCCTCGCTCCGATACAGTTCATAGCTGAAAGTGCCGTCATAATGCGACCGGGTTTTGGTGAACAGGTCTTGCCGTCCCAACGCGGCCACAAGCTGCGTCTGCGCTGGGTCAATGCCAGCCTGCTGATAGGCCAGCCGCGCTTTGGCGCCATAAATAAAGTGAGTCGCGCCCAATGCCTCATACTCATCAAGACCTTGCGCCAGCCGGTTAATAATCCGCATCTGCGAAAAAAAGAAAGGCAAACGCTGTTCCCCTGGCGCCAGAACAACTAACGGTTTGTCCGATTCCGCCATATCATCTCGCAGCCCAAAGACCACCTCGACCAGCGATGGATTAAAAGCCTGATATTTTTTCATCCGGCTGTCCAGGCTCGCTTGCAGCAGCCAGACCTTCGACCAGTTGCCATCGACCGCCACAGCCGCGATGCCGGGCAGGCCCAGCAACAGTAAAATCCCACAGTATCCCATGCGCTGAAGGGGAAGCCAGCCGCGAATCCGCTCAAGCGACAAGCCTTTGGACAGGGCGATTGCCGTCGGCAGGATGAGTAGCGGCGCAATCGCAAATCCCAGCCGATAATGATAGCTGTAGGAATAGAACCACGTTGCAAAATAGGGCAGAGCCAGCAAAAGCGCCCAAAAGCTGATGCTGACCGCTCGGCTTGCGCGCCAGTTCACGGCGCGGCGCAGACTCCAGCCAATCAGACACAGCCCCAAAACGATGCCAATGGCCTCCAGTGGCCGAATATAGCTGCCTGGCGGATCAAGGCGTTCGGGATACAGGCTGGCATTCGATGCCAAAACTCCCGCCAGCAGCAGCAGGATGCCGATGATGCCAATCGCAAAACGTTTTAACGAAACCCGGCGGCGCCAGCCGCAAATCAAAAACCCGACAACAACAGCCAGCGCAATCCAATTCAGATAATCCCCGCTCCGCCGCGCCGCCGACAGCCATATCTCCGCCGGCAGGGTAATCGCCTCATGTCCCAGCAGCACATTCCGCAGATACCAGACACAGCCGAGCGGAACAGCAGCCAGTCCCGTCCAAAAAACGACCCTGAAGCGCGGCATCCACTGCCTTATGCGGAACCGCGTCCGCCACAGTTCGGCGCCAAACAGCAGCAAAACGCCCCAGACCAAAGCACCGGCCGTCGGTTTGGTGAACAGGGCAATGCCCAGCATAATCCCCGCCAAGAGCGCATCCTGCCGCCGCGCCGCCGCCGTTTTTCCCAGCCAGGCGCGCAGAAAAAAAGCAGCCGCCAGCGTGAAACTGAAGGCCAGCGGTATCTCCAGATCGCCCCTGAATGCCCGCTCCCCGACTAGCGGATGCAAGCCCCATAAAGCCGCCGTGAACAGCCCGACGCGCCGATTCACCAGCCCTTCGCCCAATAGATAAGCCGCCAAAATGCTGCCGATGTGCATCATCGGGATAACCATCCGCGCTGCATGGTCATTGATTTCGCCAATGGCAATCTGCACATAAGCGTATTGCAGTTGGACAAACTGCGGATAATAGTCAATCGAGTGCGGAATCAACCCTTCCCAAAAGTACAAACGCCCCTGAAAACCATAGACCCACAAAGAATCGTAAGCCGTAAAAGTCCAAAAGGCCGTATGAATCCAGCGCAGGATGACGGCGGCGGCAATCATCGCGATAATCAGCTTTTCATCCAGGGCCAAAGGACTCCGCCGCGCTGATTTGGCGGCGAAGCGATGCCGTTTGCGCCCAGCGATGAACCCGCCGCCAGCCGCAATGACCGCGCTGCCCGCCAAGATCCATTCCACCGTCAGCAGGCGCATATTGAATTGCGCGCCGACCACCCCCAAAATCAGCATCCAGACGGTCATCCAGGCCGGCCCCAAAGCCAAAGCCACCGCCGCCACCGTCGCCCGCGAATGCCATCGCCGCGTTGGCAGCAGCGCCAATGCCCACGGCATCCCCAAGCCGACATACATCCACAGCGTCGGCAAAATGCCAGCCAGCGCCTCTTCAATCCAGTACAGCGAAGCCATAACCCGATGCTTTAATCTGTTTTCTGATTGGCGCTGCCAATGCCCACAGGCTGTATGCCGCCATGCTTGTCACAAATGGAATCAGCGGCAGATAATATCGTCCCCAAGGCAGCGGCGTAAATAAAAAAATCAGCGCTGCCGTGCCTATCCCCCATACCATCAGCAGCCAGCGATATTCGCGGCGAATGCGCTTGTTTCTGGCAAAATGAAGGCCGCCCCCTGTCGTCAGCAGCAAAAACAGCCAGCCGCCCAAGCTGTCGCCGTCTACGCCAAATCCCGTTAGACCCGAAGCCTGATAAGCCTGAATCTGGTCGCCGATGACATCATAGCCAGCCCAAGCGGGATCCTCAAAATACTGGATTTCTCCTGTAAAGACAAAGCGAAAAAATCCATCCGCCCGTTCCGCCCATGAACCGTAACCGCCATAAGTCTGCATTTGGTTTGCCAGCAGCCCAGTGCGAAGCGGCAGAACTTGCTGCGCGCTTGCCAGCGGCGACTGCCACCAGGCCGGATTCAGCGCATAAAATACCAGCAGCGCAAGCAAACCCGCCGCCGATAATCCAATAACAGCCCTGACAAACTGCCGCCGCTGCCCGTCCCAATCCCGCACGGCTCGAAAAAGCGCCAGACTGAAACTAGCGAAAAAGACCAGGCCAACGGCGATGATGTTGGGATGCTTCGTCGCCATGGCAAACCCAGCCGCCGCGCCCAGCGCCGCATAAGCCCGCCATTTACCCCCGCGCATCACCCAAGCCCCCGCCAGCAGAACCAGCATTATCCCCAGCAAATGACTGCCTTCCATCATCGCCCGCCGGCCGTTAAGCAGAATTGTCGGATGAAAGACAAACAGACCGCTTGCCAGCCAGGCCGCCGGCCGATGAATCGTCATCTTGACAAAGCAGAAAAATGCCGCCGCCGCCAAGACCAGCTGCAAAGCCGAGGCCAGCCGTCCTTTGTACAGCAGATCGCTGTCGGGGATGCGGTTGGTATCGCGGTTGTAGCTGTAATCCGCCTCCCAGTCCCATTGCTCGTTCAGCTTGTCAAGCGGAATATCGCTGCTGGCGGCGATCCAGCCATAAATCGTTTTGGAAACAGTGCCATTAAGCAACCGCAGTTCCTGCTCGGCAAGGCTGCCGGCCTCGGCGAGGCCGCCCGCGGCTTTATCCGCGAACTGATAATAATAATCGCGCCCCATATAAATTTGCGTCGATTCATCGCCATGAAAGGGGACAATCGCCGCGCCGGCCAAGACATACAAAGTCAGCAGGCCCAGCCACAGGGCATCTATTCCCAGCGAGCGCCGCTTTGGCGTCAGCATCATGGAGCCGCCTATTTCCCAGCGGTCGGCGGGATAATCTCGATGAGCAGGCTGTTCTTGTCAACCGCTTCGCCAGCCTCGACATGAATCGCCGTCACAACGCCATCAACCGGCGACTTCAGTTCATTCTGCATCTTCATCGACTCCAGAATAACAACCGTATCCCCCTGCGCCACAGCCTGCCCGACCGCCACGGTGACAACCGCGATCAGACCGGGCATGGGCGCATGAACCTCGCCCGAACCGCTGCTTATCCCGCCGCGCCGCTGAATCAGCAGCATCGCCCGTTCGTCTAATGCCTGCGCCTCAAACAGCCGCCCGTCCATCATCACCGCGATTTTGTCATCATCATCATCAATCACCGCTTCCAGCGACCTGTTCTCGGTGATAATCGAATACAGCGACCCGCCCAGATTGAGAAAATCAACATCATGCGCCTCGCCATTGACCAGAATGCTGCCGTCGCTGTCGATCTCAATGTCGTAACGCTCGCCGTTGACCAGCGTGACATATTTCATCGGTGCATCCTTTCAAAGCGCGCCATCCATTTCCAGTTGCTCGCATCCCGTTTCGCCGGCGCGACCACCTGCGATGCCAGCCGCCGTTTGCGATGTGCATACAGAGTCGCCGCAATCGCCACCGTCTCCAGTTCAGCTGGCGTCGGGTCTTGCTCATAGGTGTGCATATTGAACCGCTGTTCGACAAAATTGGTGTCGATCTGCCCGGCGATAAAGCTGATGCTGTTGAGCAAATTGATGTGGAAGGGGATATTATGCTTCAAGCCGGTAATCCGATATTCCGACAAAGCCCGCCGCATCCGCAGCATGGCTTCAGAGCGAGTCTCGCCCCAGGTGATGAGCTTGGCGATCATGCTGTCATAATAGGCCGTGATTTCCGAACCAGGATAGACGCCGCTGTCCACGCGGACACCCGGCCCGGTCGGCACAATCATTGTGCTGATTTGTCCGGTCGACGGCATAAAATTAGCATAAGGATCCTCGGCATTGATGCGGCATTCCATCGCCCAGCCCTTTGGCCGCAGGACGTTTGACGTCGGCCCCATCCGCCGGCCTCTGGCGATCCGAATCTGCTCCTTGGCCAAGTCAACCCCCGTAACCAGTTCCGTGACCGGATGCTCGACCTGCAAGCGGGTGTTCATCTCCAGAAAATAATAATTCTTATCCTTATCGACCAGACACTCAATCGTGCCGGCGTTGACATAGCCAACCGACTCGGCCGCGGCGATGGCCATCTTGCCCATATCTTCGCGCAGCCGAACATCAACAAAGACGCTTGGCGCCTCTTCCACCAGCTTTTGATGACGGCGCTGAATCGAGCATTCGCGTTCGCCAAGATGAACCGTATTGCCATGCGTGTCCGCCAAAATCTGAAACTCAATATGCCGCGCGCCCAGCAGCAGCTTTTCAACATAGACATCGCCATTGCCAAACGCGCTTTCAGCTTCGCGGCGGGCCGTTTGCAGCGCCGCTTCAAAATCCTCGGCCCGCTGCACCGGCCGCATCCCTTTGCCGCCGCCGCCGGCGACCGCCTTGATTAAAACCGGGAAACCGATTTTCCCAGCCGCATGAACCAGTTCGGCGTCCGGCAAACTGCCTTCGGTGCCAGGAATAAGCGGAACGCTGTTCCTAGTGACGGCGCTTCGAGCCGCCTGTTTGTCGCCCATAGTGGCAATCGCATAAGGCGAAGGCCCAATCCAAACCAGCCCTTCATCCATCACCTGCTGCGCGAAGTCAGCGTTTTCCGCCAGGAAACCATAGCCGGGATGAATGGCATCGGCGCCCGTCTTTCGCGCCGCCTCAATCAGCGCATCCATCTTCAAATAGCTGTCCACCGGCCGCGCCCCCCCGATGTGTACCGCCTCATCGGCATAGCGGACATGCAGCGCGGCTCGGTCAGCATCCGAATATACAGCCACCGTCGGCACGCCGAGGTCCCGCGCCGCGCGGATCACCCGAACAGCGATTTCGCCGCGGTTCGCCACCAGTATTTTGTTGATCCTTGCGGTTTGTTCAGCCATGCAGCCCCCTAAAGCGGAATGTTGCCGTGTTTCTTGGGCGGATTTTGGTCGCGCTTGTTCTGGAAGACTTGCAGGGCGTTAATCAGGCGCGGACGGGTATTGTGCGGCTCAATGATGTCGTCGATGTAACCGCGGCTGGCGGCGATGTAGGGATTGGCGAAGGTCGCGCGGTATTCATCCGTCAGTTCCTTTTTCCGCGCAGCCGGGTCATCAGCCGCCTGCAACTCGCGGCGATAGATGATTTCGACCGCGCCCTCGGGCCCCATCACCGCGATTTCAGCCGTCGGCCAGGCAATGTTCAGGTCAGCGCGGATATGCTTGCTGTTCATCACGCAGTAGGCGCCGCCATAAGACTTGCGCGTCGTAACAGTCAGCTTCGGCACCGTCGCCTCGCAGTAAGCGAAGAGCAGCTTGGCGCCGCTCATAATAATGCCGTTATGCTCCTGGTCAGTGCCCGGCAGATAGCCGGGGACATCAACAAAGGTGATGAGCGGCACATTAAAAGCGTCGCAGGTGCGGACAAAGCGGGCGGCTTTTTCGCTGGCATTGATGTCCAGCACGCCCGCCAGCGCCATCGGCTGATTGGCGACGATGCCAACCGCATTCCCGCCCAAACGCGCATAGCCGACTACGATATTGGTCGCAAACTCCTCATGGACTTCAAAGAAATGGCCATCATCCACAATCAATTCAATGACGCGCTTGATGTCGTAGGGCTGATTCGGATTTTCTGGCACAATCGCATCCAGCGCGGCTTCAGTACGCAGCGGATCGTCCATGGTGGCCGCCGGCTGCGGGTCTTCCATATTGTTCTGCGGCAGATAGCTCAAGAGTTCGCGCACCAGCGTCAGCGCCTGCGTTTCATCATCAGCCACAAAATGACAGACGCCGCTCTTGGCCGCATGAACCGATGCGCCGCCAAGCTCTTCAAAAGTGACATCCTCGTTCAGAACTTGCTTGACCACCTCGGGGCCGGTGATGAACATATAGCTGCTGTCTTTGACCATAATGATGAAGTCGGTCAGCGCTGGGCTGTAGACGGCGCCGCCGGCGCAGGGCCCCATAATCACGCTGATTTGCGGAATGACGCCGCTCGCCAAGGTATTTTGCAGGAAGATATCGGCATAGCCGCCGAGACTCTCGACGCCTTCCTGAATGCGGGCGCCGCCGCTGTCATTGAGACCAATCACCGGCGCGCCGACCTTCATCGCCATTCCCATAATTTTGATGATTTTCCGGGCATGCGCTTCGCTCAAGCTGCCGCCCATCACCGTAAAATCCTGCGAATACACATACACCAGCCGCCCGTCAATCGTCCCCCAGCCAGTGACGACGCTGTCGCTTAGCGGCTTGTTATGCTCAAGTCCGAATTTGCTGTTGTGATGATGGACAAAGGCGTCCACCTCGCGGAAAGTGCCGGGGTCGAGCAGGATATCGAGACGTTCGCGGGCGGTTTTTTTGCCTTTGTCATGCTGACGTTTTATCCGCGCCTCGCCGCCGCCCCGCTGACTTTGGGCGCGTTTTTCTCGAAGCTGCTCAATCTTGGGGCTTATGGTCATTATCCGTTCTCTCCCAAATCCATCGGACGATTTGCCGCCGCATCATAAAACAACCCGACGCGATAAGCTAGGGTAGAGGGGGCTAGGGCGTAATGCCGAAACGGTTCAGCAGTTCCACAATGGCGCGGTTGTAATCGCTTGCGCTTTCTTCAATAACGCGGATCGCATTTGTTCGCTGAATAGTATCTTTTACTTCCGAGTCAACATCTTTCCATTGAACTGAATCTAGGTCAAAGCCACTATGCCAGACGGATATGACCATTTTCTCATATTGGATCGCCCACGCGATTTCCTTGACCGTCATGCCTGAAGCCAACGACTTTTTACCAAGCAGAATGATAAAATAATCGCAATCTCTGATTCGCTCTTCCAGTTCGGCGTGCCAATTCCCGCCAGCTTCAAGCGCCATATCAACAAAGGGGACAAGACTATGTTCTTTTAGTTTGGTATTGACCAGCAGGGCAAGCGCGCTGCTTTCACTGCGTTTGTAGGAGATGAAAATGTTGTAGGGTTCAGTTTCATCAAGGAGGTCGAATGCAGCTTTTGTTAGTGTAAATCCTTTTCTTAGGCCATTATAGTGAATATATCCATGACCTCGCAAAAGCTCCAAACGTATATGATGATCCCCCCACCTTTTTTCAAGATATTCTGCTTTTTCATCTAATGGAATAGATCCGCCAGGGACATCACCTAGCTCAGTCCAAATTGTAGAAGTCCACAAGTTCCTATGTATCCCCAAAGCCAGTTCCTTGGCCAGCAGCTTAATGCGAGCCACATCGCCGCTTGGAATCGGAATTTGCCTGCGCTCTTCCACAAACTTATCTAAATCGCTCATTGTTTCCTTCTTCCCTCTGTGTCCTCTGTGGTTAAACCCCCAGCGCCCAGTCCGACACCGCAACCCCCGCAAAATTGTCAAAGGTCAAATCGCGGAAATCCAGCCCCAGCCGCGCCTTCACATTGGCGAAAATTTCGGTGTAACTGGCGGCCATCCGCGGCTGCTCTTCCAGGCCGAGTCGCATCACCAGCGATTCGATCACATCGGCGTCGGCTTCGATTTCGCTGAAACTGCCGAAAGGCATCTCATCCAGCGCGATTTCAGCCGCGCCCAAAGTATAAGTAGTGCGATATTTCTCATAAATCAGCGCGACCTTATATCCGAGTCGGCGCAGGATAGCGTCCATCACATCAAAATCAGCTACGGCCGTTTCAGCTTCAAAACGCGTGCTGATGCCGTTTTCGATGCGCGCGCCCGCTTTATAGGTCAATGTCGCCTGCTGATCCTGCCGCAGCCGCAGCACAATGCCTTGCCGCGTCAAGGTCTCGGCCGCATTTTCATAACGGAAGTTGCGCTCATGCACGCGCGGCTTTCGCAGCGCCGCCGACGCATCTTCCAATGCCGACCGCACCAGCGACAAATCAGGGGTGTACAGCTTTAGCTCGACTTCTTGCAGCTTGCGGCTCATAAACGTCAATCGGCTAAAGCTCAAGCAGGACTTTGCCGAACACGGCATTGTCTTCCAGCAGGGTTTGGGCCCGCCGCGCGTCTCGCAGTGGCAGCCGCGCCCCGATAACCGCCTTTATCCTGTCGGCGAAGACTTGATTCATCAAGGTCATATAATCTTGATGCGGCCCCATCGTGCTGCCAATCAGGGCGATCTGACGGGTGAAAATCTGCGCGATATTCAAATCAGCCTTATAGCCGCTGGTGCCGCCGACGATCAAAATGCGCCCGCCGATTCGACAAGCGCGGATGCTGTCGTTCAGAGTGGCCTGCCCTACATTGTCCACCACGACATCGACGCCGCGCCGATTCGTCAATTCATAGACCGTCCGCGCCCATCGCGGCTCTTCGGCCCGATTGATGGTGACATCCGCGCCCAAGGACTCGGCCTGGCGGCATTTTTCGGCGCTGCTGCCGACCACATACACCCTAGCGCCAGCCAATTTGGCAATTTGAATGCTGATGCTGTTGACCCCGCCGCCAGCCCCGACAATCAATACGGTTTCGCCCGGCAGCAGCCCGCCGCGCGTGATCAGCGAATACCAGGCTGTCACACCGACCAGGCCGACGGCGGCCGCCTCGCCAAAGTCAAAACCGGCCGGCATTTTCATCAGGTTGCGCTGTGGCAACGTCACATACTCGGCCGCTGTGCCGCTGTGATGCTCGCCCAGAATCGCAATCCGCGACTGATTTTCCAGCCCGCTGCGCAGCGCCGGGTCATCGGGCCTGACCACCGTCGGGTCAATGCAAACCGCGTCGCCGACGGCAAACTGCCGAACGCCCTCGCCGACGGCATCCACTACACCAGCGCCGTCAGCGCAGATGACATGCGGAAAGCTAAGGTTCAGCCCCTTCCAGCCGGCGCGCACCCACAAATCAAGCCGATTAAGCGCCGCCGCCTTGATCTTGACGCGCAGTTCACCGGCCCCAGGTTCAGGCACAGGCAGGTCTTCCCGATACTGGACGACTTCCGCGCCGCCATGGGCGGTTAAGACGGCTGCTCTCATTAGCGCACCCCCAGTTCATTGCGTGCGATCACCATCCGTTGAATTTCGCTGGTGCCCTCGTAAATCCGCGTGATGCGGGCATCGCGGTAATAACGTTCAAGCGGCATCTCCTTACTGTAGCCCATGCCGCCGTGAATTTGAAGCGCCTCATCAGTGACAAAGGCGGCCGCTTCACTGCAAAACAGCTTCGCCATGCTGGCTTCGGTTGTGTAACGGCCGCCCTGTGCCAATGCCCGCTCTTTGGCGATAATTGCCTGGAACAGCAGCGCCCGCCCAGCCTCGATGCGGGTCTTCATATCAGCGATTTTCTGCTGAATCATCTGAAAGCTGCCAATCGGCGCGCCAAAGGCCTCTCGCCCGCGGGCATAATCCAGCGCGGCTTCATAAGCGGCTTCGGCAATCCCCAAGGCCTGCGCCGCGATGCCAATCCGACCAGCATCCAGCACAGTCATTGCGATTTTGAATCCCTGACCGACTTCGCCTAGTACGTTTTCAATCGGACATTCATAATGATCAAAAATTATTTCACAGGTCGCGCTGGCGCGGATGCCGAGCTTGGGTTCTATTTTGCCGCGGCTGAATCCGGCCTGGCGCGTGTCAATTAAAAAGGCGGTGATGCCGCCGTGCCGCTCTTCGGCCGCGGTCATGGTGAACAAAACAAGACGGTCAGCGACCGGCCCATTGGTCACCCAGCTTTTGCGCCCGTTGATGATGTAATGCGTGCCGGCCTCATTCAGCGCCGCCCGGCTGGACATCGCCCCGGCATCGCTGCCCGACATCGGTTCGGTCAGGCTGTAAGCGCCGATCTGCTCGCCGGCGGCGACCGGCCGAACCCACTCCTGTTTTTGCGCTTCGGCGCCAAACTGCATAATGCCGTTGCAATACAGCGAATTGTTGACACTTAAAATCGTGCTGTGGCTGGCGTCAGCTTTGGCAATTTCGATCATCGTCAGCGCATGGGCGAGCGTATCCATGCCAGCCCCGCCGTATGCTTCCGGCACTTCGATTCCCATCAAGCCCATCGCGCCCATCTTGCGAACCGTTTCCAACGGAAAATCGCCCGATTCGTCAAAGGCGGCCGCAATCGGGACAATCTCTTTATCGGCAAAATCGCGCAAAGCCTGCAAGAGCATCTCATGTTCGGCGGTCACCGCCAGACTCAAAGGACGCGCCGCTTCATTTATCAGCATCAGGTCATTCCTCCATCAATACTATTCTATCCGTTCACGCCATTTGTCTGGTATTATACATTCAACGATGCTGGATTATTCCCTTCAGTTTGGAAAGAATGAAGCATGACAAAAATCAAGCTCAATCACCTGGCGCTTGTCGTCGCTGATCTGGATAAGGCGCTGGGTTTTTGGCGCGACGACATCGGCCTGTCAGCCGTCGGCGAACCACAGACTGTGCCGGATGAAGCGGTCAGCATCGCTTTTTTGGATTTGGGGAATGCCCATCTTGAGTTAATCCAGCCGACGACCGACGACAGCGGCGTCGCGCAATATCTGGAAAGGCGCGGCCCCGGCCTGCATCATGTTTGCCTCCAGGTGCCTGACATCGAGGCCAAGACAGCCGAACTGCTGGAAAAGGGCTATGACATGATTAACGAGACTCCCCGCGAGCGCGACGGCAGACGGTATGCCTTTGTGCATCCCAAAAGCGCCGGCGGCGTCCTGCTGGAACTTTATGAATTGACCTAGCTGTTTCGCGCGGAGATAAATGTTCAATGGCGGCATTTTGTCGGACAGGAGGATGGCGCGTGCGGCGATGGATCAGCTTGCTGATGCTGTGGCTGCTAACAGCGAACTCGGCGGCGCAGGAATCGGCTTGCGCCGCGTTGCAGGATGCGGCCTGGACAAACATCACCGCCCATTGCGCCGAGCAAACGCCGCTTTCGCTTTGTTATGGACATCCCACAGTTTCGGCCGTGCCGACTCAAACCGACAGCCGAACTCCCCGATTTTCAATGCCAGGAGATCGTATGCCACTGGCAGACATCGACTGGTTCAGCGTCAGTTCGGAAGCCGGCACATGGGGCACAGCCCGCGCCACGCTTCAGGCATACCCCGCCGACAGCCTTGATGCCCAGGCGGCCGCGGTGATTTTCTTTGGCAGCGCCGCCGTTTTCATCCCGGAGCAGGAAGCCCCGCCGCCGTTGCTGGACGTCGAAGTTACCGCGCCGGCCGGCGCCAACCTGCGGACATCCCCGACAATAGAAGCCAACGCGATAAGGACAGCTGCCTATGAAAGTCGGCTGAAGGCCATTGGCCGCAGCCAGGACAAGCGCTGGGTTCGGGTCTATGCAGATCCGATGACGGTCGCCTGGGTCAGTCAGTCACTCGTGGCCGGCGACGTGAGCGGCTTGCCGGTCCTGTCATCCGACCAGCCGACAGTTCCCCTGTGGCTGC
Organism: Phototrophicaceae bacterium; assembly: GCA_965243515.1. Classification (GTDB taxonomy): domain Bacteria; phylum Chloroflexota; class Anaerolineae; order Aggregatilineales; family Phototrophicaceae; genus UBA6055. The sequence goes on from OZ251572.1 coordinate 1,344,004, forward strand.
CGCTGCAAACCTTTGACTTCCATTCAGGGCTTGACGATGCCCCCTGCGACGGCTTGCCGCCGAGCGGCATCCTCTTGCAGACCCCCAAAGATGCCGACCCGCGCCGCTTTGAAATCAACGGAACTCGCCTGTACTTGAAGGGTGCCGCCTTTTTGCAGGCGCAAATCCAAACCGGAATGCTGATTCATGTCCTCAATGGCGAAGCTGTGATTCAGGTCTTGGATGATGAGGTGGTCGTCGGCAGCGGGAATGTCAGCCGTGTGCTTCTCGACCAAGATGATGACGGCGCGCTCTTCCCAGCCGAAAGCCCTTCCGCCCCCCAGGCCTATGATTATCACAGCTTGCTGGACTTGCCGATTGAACTCTTGCCGTATCTAGCCAAAATTGGGCTGGATGTCTATTCGCTGGTCAGTCGGCGCCCGGCCGACGGGCTTAGTCCGATTGCCGGCATGGCCCTGGATGCCCCCTGCACATTCACGACCGGCCAGCTGGGCGCGAATATCCGCTCGCGACCCGACCCGAATGCCGCCGTTATTGGCGCGATGGGCTATCGCGAAAGCGCCCAGCCGCTTGCCCGCGCCATCGGCCAGGATGACTTGCCCTGGTGGCAGCTGGCGGAAAGTGTCTGGATTCGCATTGACGCCACGGTCACCGGCGGCGACTGCAACGCGGTTCCGCTCATCGATATCAATGAATAAACCTGTCATAAAATCCACCAATCCAAACAGCGCCATGGCATTTGACAGAGTGGCCGGCAGATGGTAAATTGCGGGCGACTCTCTGGCGCGTATGTGAGGTTGAAACTCCCATGCCCAACTCCCAGCGGCTGATGCTGACCGCGATAACGCTCGCTGCTGCGGTTTTGTCCATCATTCAAATCGGAAACGCATCTCTGCGGCACGACGAAACGGTGACCTGGCACATGGCGCGCCAGTCAATCCCGGAGATGATAGAGGACCTGAACCGCGACAACCACGGCCCCTTCTATTATTTAATCATGCACGTCTGGATCAAGTTTGGCGACAGCGAGTTCGGGATGCGCTTCTTTTCGGCGCTGTGCTTCACGCTCGCGGCGCCGGTCGTCTATGTCATCGGTCGGACGGCGCAGGGGCGGCGCGCCGGACTGTATGCCGCCTGCCTGACAGCGACCGCGCCCTTTATGATTCGCTACGCCCAGGACGCGCGCATGTATGCCATGCTGACTCTCTTTTGCAGCCTGGCGCTGATGACCGTGGCCCTGCTTATTTCCAGACCGGCTGATCAGCCGCCGCCGGCCATCGGAGTCGGCTTGCGCGGCCGCTGGCATCAGTGGCGCCGCGGCGCGAAAGTCTCGCCTAGTCGCAGCAGGGGAGGGGATGATATTCTGTGGGCGACGTATATTGTCGCTGTCCTTGGCGGAATGTACAGCCACCATACGGCTATCCTGCTGCCAGTAGTGACGACGCTCATCTTTCTCGTGGCGATTGCCGCCGCGCCGCTGTTCAGATGGCGCCGGCTGCGGAACCTCATCGCCGCCAACATAGCTGTCCTTGCGCTGTACGTCTTCTATCTTCCCTTTCTGCTGATAGGTCTCCCGTCGCTCACAAACCGGCCGCCGTCGTCGGTATCCATCTGGCAGATTCCAAGGAACCTTGTCATCGCCTATGGCAACGAACACCTGCCGCTTCAGACGGCGGCGCTGGTGGGGCTGTGCGTTCTGGCCCTCTGGGGATGGCGGCGGCGGAGCGACTGGAAATGGATTGCGTTCACATTGGCTGGGTCGCTGGGGCTGCCGCTGATGTTATTTATCGCCTCCAACCTCTTTCGGCCGGCGCTTATCGACCGCGCCCTGATCTGGGGGGCGATTCCGTTTTATGTCGCCTGTGGGGCCGGCCTCGCGCGGCTGCCGAATGCCAATCTGCGCCGTCTTGTTCTGGCGGCCTTGCTGCTGGGCAGTCTGTACGGCGTTCTGAACGAATACCGCCGCATCCCCGAACCCTGGGATCAGGCGGTGCAAACTGTGGCTCAAGCGGCCTCAAGCGATGATGCGGTAGTGCTTTGCCCAATTCAGATCGCCTATCCTTTTAACTACTATCGCCGCCGCCATGAGCTTGAACTGGCGGTCTTTGGCACCCGCCGACAGGAGATCCGCCCCTACACGGCATTTACCAGCGGTGAAGTCTTTTTAGGAAGGACAGCAGGTGAGCCGCGCGATCTGGAGTCTCTATTGAATGATTATGCAGAGGTATGGGTCATTTTCCGCAAATTCAGCGGCGGAGCCTGCGATTTGCCAGCCTTTCAGGACGCGCTTGCCGGGCGCGGGCAATGGGCCGCGGAGCGGCGGCGCAGCTTTGGAAAACACATTGAAGTGTTCGCCTTGCGCGCCAAATGACCGCCTGCTTTGCTTTTAGATATATCTGATATAATGCTAATATCATAAGCAGATTGCCGCGCGAGATGCAAACCAAGCCGAAACAGGCCCTCAATAGCCTGCGGAAAATCCTGAAACTGATGACTCATTAACGCCGGGAGCTAATCGGATGACACATCGAAAAATCAGCTTGCCGGTCACCGGCATGACCTGCGCCATGTGCGTCAAAAATGTCGAGCGCAGCCTCAAGAAAGCCCAAGGCGTTGACGAGGCGCTTGTCAATCTGGCGACGGAAAAAGCGACCGTCCACTATGACGCTGCCCAACTCACCGTCGGCGACCTGGTATCGCAGTTGGAACAGTCCGGCTATGGGACTGCCAAGGCTTCGCTGGAACTCCCGATAACCGGCATGACCTGCGCCATGTGCGAAAAAAACGTTGTCCGCGCGCTTCAGCAAACAGAGGGCGTCGTGGACGCGGCCGTCAACCTGGCGACCGAAAAAGCCGCGGTCAGCTATGTGCCCGGCATCGTCCGCCGCCAGGACCTCATTCAAGCAGTCGAGCGGGCTGGCTATGGCGTCATCGACACGGCTGCATCGGATGCGCCCGATGATGCCGAAGCCCAGGCGCGTCAGGCAGAGATTGACCGACAAACCCGCCTGCTGATCATTGGCGCCCTGTTCACCATTCCGCTGACCGTCTTGAGCATGACCCGTCATTTTGCCCATCAGCTTCCGTTCCTCATGGAGACCTTCCCCTGGCTGATGAACGACATCTGGCTTTTTGTCTTTGGCGCTATGGCGACGCCAGTAGTGATCCTTCTCGGACGGCAGTATGTCGCCGGCGCCTGGAAGTCACTGCGGAACGGCGCCGCCAATATGGATGTGCTGGTGGCAATGGGTTCAGTGTCGGCTTATGTTTATGGGCTGATTGTTCTGCTAGGCATGATATGGGGGTTCTCGGAGCTTGTCGGCAAGTCCGATTATTTTGAATCGGCGGCCGTCATCCTGACATTGATCACCCTAGGCAAGCTGCTGGAAGCCCGCGCCAAAGGCCGTACCAGCCAAGCCATCAAAGCCTTGATGGGATTGACTCCCAAAACCGCCGTCATCCTGCGCGGCGGCGGCGAAATCCCCATACCGATTGACGATGTGCTGCCCGGCGATCTGGTCGTCGTCAAGCCCGGCGAAAAGATTCCCGTCGATGCGGTGGTCAGTGAGGGACGCTCGTCCCTGGATGAATCCATGCTGACCGGCGAGAGTATGCCAGTCAATAAAAAGGTCGGCGACGAGGTGGTCGCCGGCACCATCAACCGGCAGGGACGTCTGATTATCGAGGCGCAGCGCGTCGGCCGAGACACGGTTTTAGCGCAGATTATCCGTCTGGTTGAACAGGCGCAGGCGACCAAAGCACCCATTCAAAGCGCGGCTGACCGCGTGGCCTCTTATTTCGTTCCGATGGTGATCCTGCTGGCGGCGCTGACATTTATCGGCTGGCTGACCTTGGGCGGCGCCAGCTTCCCGCAGGCTGTTCTGAATATGATTGCGGTATTGGTCATTGCCTGTCCCTGCGCCTTGGGTTTGGCAACGCCGACCGCGATGATGGTTGGCACCGGCCGCGGCGCCCAGGCCGGCATCTTGTTCCGCAATAGTGAATCACTGGAGAAAACCAGGTCGCTAACGGCGATTCTGCTCGATAAGACCGGCACCATTACCCAAGGCGAGCCGGCGCTTCAAGAGGTCATCGCGGTCGAGGGCGTCGACGTCAGACAAGTTCTGCAATGGGGCGCCTCGGCCGAAGCCGCCAGCGAGCATCCATTGGCGGAGGCTGTGCTGGAAAAGGCGAAAGCGGAAGATATTCCCCTGCATCCGCTTGAAGATTTTGAAGCCGTTCCCGGGCGCGGCATTCAAGCGCGGATTGCCGGCGAGACGGTCCTAGTAGGCAGCCCGCAGTTTATTGCCGGCCGCGGCATCGAAACCGCCGCGCTTGAAGCCGATGTTTCGCGCTTGCAAAATCAGGCGCGCACGACTGTTCTGGTCGCCCGCGGCCGGCAGCTGCAAGGCGTGCTTGGGATTGGCGACCGCCTGAAGCCATCTTCCCAAGCGGCCGTCGCGGCGCTAAAATCACAGGGGCTGCGCGTGGCGATGATCACCGGCGATAATATGCAAACCGCCGCGGCGATTGCCGCCGATGTGGGGATTGAGCGCGTATTTGCCGACGTATTGCCAGCCGATAAAGCCAAGGCCGTTCGCGCCTTGCAGGCCGACGGCGAGGCAGTGGCGATGGTCGGCGATGGGATGAATGATGCCCCGGCGCTGGCGCAGGCGGATGTCGGTTTTGCGATTGGCACCGGCACCGACGTCGCCATTGAAGCCAGCGATATCACCCTCATCAGCGGCGACCTGCAAGCGGTCGTGACAGCAATCGCCTTGAGCAAAGCGACCATGCGGACTATCTATCAAAACTTGTTCTGGGCATTCATCTACAACATTGTCCTGATACCGGTGGCGATGCTGGGGCTGCTGATTCCGATGTTCGCGGCGGCGGCGATGGCCTTTTCATCGGTCTTCGTCGTCAGCAATTCGCTGCGGCTGCGGCGGGCGGTGATGTTCAGCCAGCGCCATTGATTATTCATTGACAAGAAGGATCATCGCATGAACAGACAGCAGGCATGGGAAATTGTATGTGAATTTGTACAGGCGGACAGCCTGCGAAAGCATATGCTGGCAGTTGAGTTCGCCATGCGGGCCTATGCCGAGCATTATGGCGAAGCCCCTGATTCATGGGGGCTGGTCGGGCTGCTGCATGATTTCGACTGGGAAGCGCATCCCTCACTGGAGCAGCACCCGATGGACGGCGCGCCAATCTTGCGCCAGCGCGGGCTGGATGAAGAGGATATTCGGACGATATTAAGCCATGGCCCGCTGGCGGCCGATGACCGCATCACCCTCCGCGACAAGGCGCTGTATGCAGTCGATGAACTGACCGGCTTGATTATAGCCGTAGCCCTGGTGCGGCCGAGCAAGGACATCCGCGACGTCAAAGTCAGAAGTATCAGGAAGAAGTGGAAAGACAAGGCATTCGCCGCCGGCGTCAATCGCCAGGATGTGATTGATGGCTGCGCCGCGCTGGGCGTCGATGTCTGGAGCTTTCATGTGCCGCTGGTTCTCAAGGCGATGCAAGACCACGCCGCCGAACTGGAACTGGATGGCAGTCGGGCGCGCTAGATGCGGACATGAACCGGCGTGCCGACGTCGGCAAAATCATAAAACCACTTGGCATCGGCGTTGGTCATATTGACGCAGCCGTGGCTCATCGGCTGACCAAAATTGTTATGCCACCAAGTGCCATGGAAGCCATAGCCAGCATAAAAATACATCACCCATTCGACGTTTTCCAGATGATAGTCGGGGCCAGACATAGTTGTGGAGCGGTACTTGCGCTTGATGGTGAAATCTCCCTGTACTGTCGGTGTGGACGGCAATCCGGTTGATACCAGGGCGCGCCGCTTGAGGATGCCATCTTCATAGGCGTAAGCCATCTGCGTGCCAAGCGTCACCACCAGTTCACGGCCAGCGCCTACGCGGGCGCCGGGGTGGCTGTGGTCATTCAGCCGACCGGTTTGATAGGATGCGAGGTCGCTGCTGTTGGGAATAACCAGGGTCATGCCAGGATAAACCGTGTTGGCATCGACGATGCCGTTAAGCGCGGCAATCGCTGTCCAGCTGATGCCAAGTTTATAGCCTATCTGCGAGAGATATTCACCCCGCCGCACGATATACCGCTGACGCTCTTCGTCCGCGGCCTCTGCGTCAGGCGCCGGGCGATAGCCGCCAATGGCTTCGACAACCGACGCCGGCGCCCATATCTGCAATTCCTGACCAAAGTCGATGCGATGCGGATTGATGATGCCATTGACGCTCATCAGGTCGGCTACCGTGATGCTATAGCGGGCGGCAATCGTACCCAGAACTTCGCCTCGCTGAACTACATGAGTGATTCGAATAGTGGCTTCATTGGAGCGGTCGGCAGTTTCGTCAGCCGCCGCCGGCAATGAAACCGGTATCGTCAGTTCTTGTCCGGGATAGATAACGTGGGTATAAATGCCATTGAACGATTTGAGTTCTTGCAAGGCCACATCATAATGTTTGGCGATCTCGCCCAGGATTTCCCCTCGTTTCACCACATGGACGATTTCGCTGGCGGCGGGCGGCTGGACGGCCGCATTGGCGTTCTCGCTGTTTTCGCTGGATAAATCTGGTATCGCCAATTCCTGCCAAGGATGGATAACGTGCGTGTTGGAAATGCTGTTCAGGGACGCGAGGTCGCCCAATTCCACGCCATAGCGCAAGGCAATCTTGAACAGGGTTTCCCCGGGCTGAACGACGTGCATAAGCTGGCGCGCGCCTTGCGCGCCGACTGAAGATGCGAACAGAATAAGGATCGAACCCAGAATAAGCAGTGCGCTGCGCGGTTTCATAACGTTACTCCAAAGCCTGCGGCCGACGGTGTGTAACGATACCTATGAAATGTATTATAATGCCGAATGGAAATTTTAGTATTGCGAGTTGATGACCGCCCGATTTATTTGTAAAATGCGCTGTTGCCAGTGAATCGCGACGGCGAAAATCATCGGCGAAAAAACCTATAGTCCAATTTGCGATAATCGGATATACTTGCAAAATAAGAGAAATGGTATCTTAATCCGGGGAGGACTGCTTGTATGCCTTGGCTTATCACGAAATGGCATAAGTGGCCGAAACTATTTTGGTTTGCGCTGGCCGGCCTGCTGCTGCTGTTGACCTGGCCGCCGACGCTGGCGCAGGAGGGGGAGCGCATTCTCGCCCCTGGATCAACCCTGTCCGGCGCCTTGGATCCAGAAGCAGCCGCGGCTGCTTATGTATTTGATGCGACCGCCGGGGCCTCTGCCACCGTGACGGCCATCAGCGCCGATGCTGCCTTAGCGCTGCTGATAAGCGACTCCAATGGAAATGTGATGGCGCAGGCAGTTGATGCGGCCGATTCTGGCGCCGTCAGCGCCGATAATGTGCCGCTGGCTGATGGCGGCCGTTATTTTGTCGTCGTTTATCTTGCGCCCAACAGCGCCGCCGAGGCCTCCGCTTTCGACCTGACGCTGATCTTTGATGAGGTTTCCGAGATCGTCGTGGCTGTCCCAACAGTCGAGGCCGACATCCCCGCCGCCGCTGAACCCGTTCCCGACCAGATATTGATCGCCGGCGGCATCGAAGTCAGCCTGGATTGGACCGGCGCGGCGGATATGAACCTGCAAGTCCGCGACCCATCCGGCGAAACCCTATATTGGGATTCGCGCATTACCGGCAATGGCGGCATCTTTGGATTCGATGCCAACGGACTCTGTGAAGTAATCAGCGAAAGCCCAGTCGAAACCGCGACCTGGCAGCCTGGATTTTTGCCGACCGGCAGTTATGAAATTCTAGTCTTTTATCGGGAAGCCTGCGATGCCGGCGTATTGTCCGTGCCGTTCTCGGTTGAAGTGACTGTCGATGGTGTGACAAGCGGGACGATTGATGCCGTGCTTGCGCCGCCGCGGCCGGGACAGGACAGCGTTTATGTCGCCCGCTTCGAGATCGACGGCGACGGCGCGGCGGCGGTTCATGCGGGAGGCGTCTATCCCGATTCAAGTTTGACGCTGCTGCCAAGCGCGTTTGACATTTCATCCAATGTCCCCATCCCCATTCGCCGCGATGCGCCGGTTGCGGGCGAAATCAACAGCCAGCAAACCTTCATGACCTACTCCTTTGCCGCCGCCGCTGGCGAAGTCGTCTCGGTGGATATGCAGGCTGTAGGCCCGAACCTGGACACGCTGCTGCAAATTGTGGATTCCAGAGGCGCCGTCGTCAGTGTCAATGACGATGCCGATGGCACCACCGACTCGCTCATCGAGAACGCCCGATTGCTAAACGACGATACCTATACCATCATCGCGACCCGTTATGGCAAGGAGTTGGGCGGCACTGAAGGCCAGTTTCAATTAACCCTGTCCGGCCCCGCCAATGACGTCCCCCTGGAACTGGCGGCTTTGCAGCTGCCCCAGGGCGACATTGAGGTGACGCTGATTTGGGGAACAAGCGCCGATTTGCAGCTGCTTGTGCGCGACCCCATCGGTGAAGTAGTCTTTGATGATGTGCCTTTCAGCAGCAGCGGCGGCATCTTGCAGGAGAATGGCAATGTCAACTGCGTTCCAGCCGAAGCCGGCGCCCCGGTTTCGTATATCTATTGGCCGCTGGGGCGCATCCGCCCGGGTGCTTACGAGGTTGAAGTATGGTATCAAAACGCCTGCGCCGATTTGCCGGCGCCAGTTGAATTTACGCTGGTGATTGAAGTCGCCGGCGAAACCATCGCTGTTGAACGGCGGTTTCCGCTGGTGGATCAGCGATTTGTCACCAGTTTCACGGTGCTTCCCTCTGGCGAGGCATCCGCCGGCAATGGCGGCTTTATTGACGGCGGCAGCCAGACACTAGCCTACCAGCCAGAAATCCTGTCGGCGCCGGTCATCCTAAGCGGTCAAGCTCAAACCGGCGTAATTACGCCATCAAACGCCTTTGACCTGTACAGCTTTGACGGCGTAACCGGCGAAACGGTGACCATCAGCATGTCGGCATCAACGCAAACACTGGATGCCAATCTGTTCCTGATTAGCCCCAGCGGGCAGGAAATCGCCGCCAACGATGATGGCGATCCGGCGCTGCTGGGAGCGACCGGCGGCCTGCCCACTGACTCGATTATCAGCGAGATCATCCTGCCGGAAAACGGCCCCTATACGATTATCGCCACCCGATTCGCGACCCAGTACGGCGGGACTATTGGCGGATATACGCTTGCCATGAGCAAGAACTAGGCGGATGCCGATGCTTTACAATCTTGCGCTGCCGGGATGGGATACTGTACAAATGTTAGCGCCGCTGTTATGATACACACTTGTAATTGTCAACCATGTTTTGAAAGCGAAACAGAATGAATCGCTCTTTGCTCTGCCTTTTTGCCGTGTTAATGGCAGCTGCGCTTGCCGCATGCGCCTCGGCCCCCAACCTGCTGGATGATTCGAGACTGGATGACTTCAGCCTGCTTTCAGGAGAGCCATGCGAAGCCCCTTGCTGGAACGGCATTGTCCCCGGTGAAACCGGTTATCGGGATGCCAAAATACTGATCGAAGATGACGAGCGCTTCGATAATATCCAGGAATCCGAACCCCAAGAGGACAGCAGCCTGCGCGCCTTTTCCTTTTCCGTCGGCGAGGTGCAGTGCTGCCAGATTATGAGCCGCGACGGCGAAATGATCGATTCGATGTTCTTGCAGCTGGCGCCGGTGATGGCTTTGGGCCCAGCGCTGGATCAGCATGGCGAACCTGATTTTCTGCTTGGCGGCGAGGTGAGCGAAGACCAGGCTTATATGGCGCTTATCTGGAACGACGTGCCGATGGTTGTTTTTGTCTTTGTCGCCGGCGCTGCCGAAGGCGCGCTTTCAGCCGACAGCGAAATCATCAATTTGATGTATATGTCCGAATCGGAAATACAGCCGGTGATGGATTGCGCGAAACTGTACCTTTGGGAAGGCTATCAGCCCTATGCTGATTATGTCGATGAAGACTATGATTTTGTTGGGCAGGATGCCGACAATGAAGAAAAGTGTCCAACGGGCTAATGTACATACAGAGTTCTAAGGATTGGAGCAAGATGGCAGGAGAACAAACGCTTGAGATCGGCGCCGAGGTGAATGGCAAGGTCAGGCATCTTGGCATATATGGCGCGCTTGTCGATATTGGCACCGGGCAGGATGCGCTGCTTCATGTCTCGCAGCTGGCGCCGAATAAAGCGCGCGGATGCGAGGAAGTTTTGCAGGCCGGCGCCGAGATTACAGCCTATGTCTACAAAACGCGCAAAGATGGCCACATCGCCCTGACAATGGAAAAACCGCCCTTGGTGCCGTGGGGGACAATCAAGCAGGGCAACCGATACATCGGGGAAGTGATTCGCATCGAAAAATTTGGCATATTCGTCGATTTTGGCGCCGAACGCCCGGGGATGGTGCATGTGTCCGAAATGGCTGACCGGTATGTCAAGTCGCCCGGCGACGTCGCCAGCGTCGGCCAGGAAGTGGAAGTGCGCGTCTTGAAGAAGAGCGGCCGCCCGCGCAAAATTGACTTGTCGATGAAACCGACGGCTGAAGAAGCTGCGATTCCCGACAATGCCGATGCAGAGGATGATATGCCAACGGCTATGGCGCATGCGTTCCGCCTCGCGATAGAAGGCCGTAATGACAAAGACACCCGCATAAAACCCGGACGGTCTTCAAAACGCGAATTTCGTTCGCAGCAGGATGATATTATCGCCCGCACGCTCCGCAGTTCACAATCCTAAAGCTGACCGCCAATCACTCTTCTGCCGCGCCCGTCATCTCTCGATAAAGCCGATAGCAGATGAGCGCGAACAGGATGGTAAAATTGGCCTCGTGTGACAGACACCAAGGGCAAAGGGCCTGCAGCAGGACGAACTGCACAAACACCAGCCACATCGAGAAGAGCCACGCAAACAAGCCGACCCCAAAGCTGATGAGCCGACCATACTGCCGCAGCAGTTCGATCCGATCTTCAAACAGGATGATGAATCCGATAAGCAGATAGATGAAAAACCCCAGCCAGGCGATGGGAATGCCGCCCAGTTCGGAATAGATGCTGTTCAGCACCGCATCGCAGTTGAAGGGCCCGCTTTGGATGCAAACCGAAGGGACATCGGTCAGTTTGAGCCAGCTTAAATAGCCGCTGACCAGCAGCCCAAAGAGCGCCGACAGCCCTTGAAGTCGGCGCGGATTGATGAAGGATTTTACTGATGCAGTCATCAAAGCCTCCCGCATATCTGATTGAATGGCCGCAGCAGCATGACCGACAGTTCGGTTCCGGCGGGAACAAACCGCGCGCCTTCGGGGATAACCGCCAGCCCATCAGCCAAAACCATCGACATCAGCGCCCCCGAACTTTGAATGCCAGTTGATTGGGCGACGGTCTCGCCGTCGATGCGCGCCAGCGTTACCCGATTATAGCTTCGCCGACCATCCGACTGCATATCGGCGGCGGTTTTCGCCTGAATGATCTGCGGCTGATAGCGGCGGCCGGCCATTTTTGCCAGCGCCGGGCGCACAAAGATCTCGAAGGTCACCATTGCCGAAACCGGGTTGCCGGGCAATCCGAAGAAGGGTATTCCTTGAATCTCGCCGTAAGCCAAGGGCTTGCCCGGCCGCATATTGATGCGCCAAAAGCGGATGTCCCCCAGTTCGTCCATCACCACCTTAACCAAATCGGCGGCGCCCACTGAAACCCCAGCCGAACTGATGAGCATATCGGGCTGCTGGTCAAGCGCGGTCCGATACAGCTTGCGAATCGAGTCCAGCGAGTCGCTTGCAATCGGCAGGCGCACTGGAACCCCGCCCGCCTGACGGATCAGGCCGGCGACCGTATAGCTGTTGGTGTCGCGGATTTTGCCGGGCGCTGGCGATTGGTCAATATCCACCAGTTCGTTCCCAGTCGTCAATATCAGCGTCTTGGGCTTGCGGATGACCTTGACCTCTGCCCGGCCGATGGCCGCCAGCATGCCGAGTTCGGCTGGGCGAATCAAGCTCCCAGCGGCCATGACCCGCGCGCCGGCGGGGATATTTTCACCGACGCGGCGAATATGCGCGCCTTCATCGGCCCGCCGCCGAATGCTCACCCTTGCGGGCGGGGGACTTGAATCGCCTTTTTGCCAGTTGTCATCGGTGTCTTCAACTGGTATAATCGCGGTTGCGCCCGCGGGGAGAGGCGCCCCGGTCATGATGCGGGCCGCCTGGCCCTTTTCGAGATGGCCGGCCGGCGCCGCGCCGGCGAGTATGTCCATAACGACTGTCAATGCGACCGGATGGGTTTCGCTGGCGGCCCAACTGTCGGCGGCATGAATGGCGTATCCGTCCATAGCCGAGTTGTCAAAGGAGGGCAGGTTGATCGGAGACGCGATATCTTCAGCGATAATGCGATCCAAAGCTCGAATCAAAGGGACGGTTTCATGCCCGAGCTTGGTTACGCTGTCGAGAATGTTGGTCAAGGCTGTGTCTACGTTGAGCAGCTGCGGCAAAAGCAACCTCCTGATGGATGATTCTATAGGGATGATTTTATGCCGTGCATCACACATAATAGCACAAAATCGGGACTTAATACCCCGTAATAACAAGGATTCCCCCCCCCCCCCCCCCCCCCAAATCCCGCCCAATTTCCCTAAATTACTTGACAATCCCTATTTTCTGTGTATCATAATTTAGTATCATGCGCTATTATACGTTATTGGCATCGATTTTTAACATCAAGACCTTGGGAGGTAACCAGTGAATCTCAAACTGTCGCACCCACTTTCTCGCGCAATTTTATTTCTTGTTTGCGCCGCGCTGCTGCTAATGGGGATGATGCAAGCCGCGCCCGTTCAGGCATGCCAGCACTCTAATTTAGAAAACACAACAGAAACCGCTGTTTATCAAGTTATTATCGGTCCCCTGCGTATCCGCGATGCGCCTGACGGGAACATTATCGGGGTGCTATTAACAGGTCAAACGGTCGCTGTATCCGAATATGCCGAAATCGGCGACTATGTATGGGGAAGACATGGGCTTGGCTGGTCGGCGCTTCATACGCCTAGCTGTGAAATCAGGTACGTCGGGCATACTGACGCTGCCCCGGATATCCCCGCGCCAGCGGATGACGCGGATGAGGATGACGCGTCCGGGGATGCTCCGCCAGCAGACAGCGCGCCAGTGTCTCCTCCCGCGGCCGCGCCGGCCGGCGGGGACAACCTCTGCCAAACGGTATGGACCTTCTGCAATTCCGGCACCCCAGAACAGAACGCCTACTATTGGCGGCTTGGCTTTTTTGCCTCGGCTGTTCAAAGAGGCGATATTGCAGGTGATCCCAAAGATCTGGTTGAAGGGCGGACACCACCAGCGCGACCCGCGCTGCCATCGCCCGAAGCGACAGCAGAGCCTTAATAGCCGGCTCGCGGGAAAGCTGTTGTGACAGTTACGGCTCTCTTCAAAACTGGTTGGGGAGAGCCAGGCGCGTCGGTTTGCCTCCCTTGAAACGCTTTGCCGCAGAGTTGCAGAATCCCCGCGTTCTTCGCATCTCTGCGGCAGGATGATTTGAGTCTCAACTGACTTTATGATCATCACTTGACATCCGCTGCCCAGCCAGGTTATCATTTAGGCATCTATGAAAAGTGTTGCGAATGATACATTTGCCTAAGGCTCAGGGGAACCGCCCTGATGCCTGTTTGACGTTTATGGCGAGGCGATCACGCGCGTTTCATCCGTTCACCCTATTTCTATCTACAGTCCTATAGCGCAGAGGAGGTTACGCCTTGGAGGCGAAAGACTTTAGCGCACTACGCATTAGCCTGGCTTCTCCGGAACAGATTCGCTCCTGGTCATACGGAGAGGTAACGAAGCCCGAAACCATTAATTATCGTCGTCTTCGTCCGGAAATGGATGGATTGTTTTGCGAAAGGATCTTTGGTCCCACCCGCGATTGGCAGTGTTACTGCGGGAAGTACAAAAACATTCGCTACCGCGGCATCAAATGCGACAAATGCGGCGTTGAGGTCACGCGCTCCGCGGTCCGCCGCGAGCGAATGGGGCATATTGAGCTTGCCGCGCCGGTGGCGCATGTCTGGTACACCCGCCGTGTGCCCAGCTATTTGGGGCTGCTGCTGGATGTCAGCCGCCGCAACCTTGACCGCGTGCTGTACTTCGCCCAGTATGTGGTGACGCAGGTCGATGAAGATGCCCGCGGCAAGGCAGAAAATCGCATCATGAAGGAACTCGCGCTTAAAGAGCGGGAACTCGCCGGCGATATCGAAGATCAAATGAGTGAACAGCGCGGCGACCGCGACCAGCAGGCCGAAGAGTTTGACGACAAGGTCAAGGCCATTCGCGCCCACTTTGACGCCGAATTGGCGCGGCTAAGCGACGAAGTGATGACTGAAGCGCAATCGGCCCAGCTTCGCGTCGAAAACCTGCTTGGGCAGACAGCGCCGGCGGCAATCCATCTGGAATCCATCAAAGCGATGATTGTCGACAAAGGCGAAACGATTGCCAACCCCCACATCTCGCGGATCCAAACCCTGGTTAATGACCATTTGGGCGACCTTCAGGCCGAAATTGAGTCCATGGTAAAGCGGGAAATTGCGAAAATCAGCGGCGAAATCGATTCGGCCAATACAGATTTGGACAGCTCGATGAATGTGCATTTAGCCGAGCTTGAAGACCAGCTGGCCGAGTTTCGCGCCAAAGCCGATGAACAGATTGACGAATTAAACAAAATGCACGTTCTGCAATTCCTTTCGGAAAGCCGCTACCGCGAGCTAAAAGGCCGTTTTGGCAATGTTTTCCAGGCCAACATGGGCGCCGAAGCCTTCTATGAAATCCTTGGCACCTTGAATCTGACCAAGATGTCTGAAGATTTGTGGAAAGAAGTGCGGACGACCAAGTCGAAGCAGCGGCGCAAGAAAGCGACCAAACGGCTGCAGGTTGTCGAAAGCCTGCAAAACAGCCGCGCCACGATTACTGACACCGATGAAACCAATCAGGAAAACGAGCCGAATGGCAATCGTCCCGAATGGATGATTATGACGGCGCTGCCGGTGATCCCGCCGGATCTGCGTCCGATGGTGCAGCTGGACGGCGGCCGGTTTGCCACCAGCGACCTCAATGATCTCTATCGCCGCGTCATCAACCGCAACAACCGCCTCAAGCATCTGCTGGACCTGGGCGCGCCGGATGTCATTGTCCGCAATGAAAAGCGGATGCTGCAAGAAGCGGTCGACAGCTTGATTGACAACAGCCAGCGCGGCAAGGCTTTGAGTCGGCGCGGACGGCGTGAACTGAAGTCTTTGAGTGACATGCTCAAGGGCAAGAAAGGCCGCTTCCGCCGCAATCTGCTGGGCAAACGGGTCGATTATTCTGGCCGTTCGGTGATTGTCATCGGCCCCAAGCTGAAGCTGCATCAGTGCGGTCTGCCTAAGTCCATGGCGCTGGAACTCTATCGCCCATTCGTCATCAGCCGCCTGGTGCAGTACAATTACGCCAGCAACGTCAAGGGCGCCAAGCGCATCATTGAACGCGAACGGCCGGAAGTTTGGGAAGTCCTGGAAGAGGTTGTCAAAGAGCGTCCGGTGCTGCTTAATCGGGCGCCGACCCTGCATCGCCTCGGCATTCAGGCTTTTGAGCCGCTGCTGGTCGAAGGCAAAGCGATCCAGATTCATCCCCTGGTCTGTTCGGCTTTTAACGCCGACTTTGACGGCGATCAGATGGCCGTTCATATTCCCTTGAGCGACCAAGCGGTCAAGGAAGCGCGGGACTTGATGCTTAGCACCAAGAATCTGCTTCAGCCATCGGATGGCATGCCGGTGGTTGGCCCGTCTAAGGATATGGTGCTGGGCAATTATTATCTCACCATGGATCCAACTGTCGAGATTGTGGCGCTCAAGGCCCGCGCCGATGCGTTCCGCTCGGAACAGGCCTTGTATTCCGGGGACCACAAGGTCGGCATCGCCTTCCGCTCCAATGGCTACTATTACGCCCAATTCCGCAAGGTGCCCAACAGTCGGCTCTTCCTGGACAAGACGGCGCCGGATGAGAATGGCCGCCCCAAAGTGGTCGAAACCGCCGTCGACCAGACGGTTCAAGCGCTGCTGGATGGCGAAGTCGATTGCATGCTGGCGAACGCTTATGAGATGAACAAGTATCTGCGCGGCAAAGGGCTGGATGACCGGCTGGTGATTACCAACCTGCATGAACGGCGCGCGGTGGTCGATATGGACGAAGTCGAATACCTTTATCGCATCGGCTTGGTCGGCCTGCATACGCCTATCTTGCTCGGCAACGTTTATGACAGCCGCGATCCACAGAATGACCCTGAAATCTGCACCGTCGGCCGCGCCATCTTCAACCGCATCCTGCCGGATGAGATGCGCTTCGTTCAGGAAACCCTGGACAAGAAGGGCTTGCAAAAACTGGTTGACCGCTGCTATCGGGTCATCGGCGGTGAGCGGACGACTGATGTGGTTGACAGCATCAAGAACTATGGCTTTCACTATGCCACCATTTCTGGCACCACCATTGCCGTCAGTGACTTGACTATTCCTGATGAACGCGCCGAGATTATGCAGCAGGCGGACGATGTGGTTGCCCGCGCCGACCGCGACTTTCGCCGCGGCTTGATGACCGACGAAGAGCGCTATCAGATTACGATTGAGGAGTGGAACCGCGCCAAGGAATACTTGCAGGAACGCATCCGCGATACGCTTGACCCTTATGGGCCGATTGCTATTATGGCGGTTTCCGGTTCAACAAAGGGCGGGTTTGGGCCCATTACGCAGTTGGCTGGGATGCGCGGCCTGATGGCGGATCCATACGGGCGCATCATTGATTTGCCGATCCGCAGTCACTTCCGCGAGGGCTTGAATGTGCTGGAGTATTTCCTTTCGACTCATGGCGCGCGCAAGGGCTTGACGGATACGGCGCTGCGGACGGCCGACGCCGGCTATCTGACGCGCCGCCTGGTTGATGTTGCCCAGGATATGATTGTCAATCGCTGGGACTGCAATACCTCGCACGGATTGATTATCAAACGTTCGGATGATATTGCCGGCCAGACGATTGACGAGCGCATCGTCGGCCGCTGCGCCGCTGGTGATTTGCATCACCCCGATACCGGCGATTTGATTGTCGGGCGCAATGAGCTTATCGACGAAGAAATTGCCGAAGCTATCCAGAATTCGTCGCTGGCAGAGGTTGAAGTCCGCAGTCCGCTGACCTGTGGCTTAATTCACGGGGTCTGCGCCTTGTGCTATGGCCGCGATTTGGGCACGGGGGATATGGTCAATATCGGCGCGGCGGTTGGAATCATTGCGGCGCAGTCCATCGGTGAGCCGGGCACGCAGTTAACCCTGCGGACTTTCCATACTGGGGGGACAGTGCGGTCGGGCGGTGACATCACCAGCGGCCTGCCTCGCGTTGAAGAACTGTTCGAGGCGCGGCAGAAACCCAAAGGCGAATCGGTTATGACGGACATCGGCGGCATCCTGCGTTTGTCCGACCGCGAAGATGGCGTCCGCATCGCCACGGTGATTGACAGCGAGGTTTTCAGCGAGAAACATGAGCTTCCAGGCGGATGGGACATTCGAGTTGACGACGGGAAGGACATCAAGGAAGGCGCAGTCATCGCCAGCCATGATGCCGAAGAGCTTAGAGCTTCAATGGCGGGTACGGTGCATATTGAAGATAACACCGTCTATATCCGCAATGAACGCCGCGATGAGCAGGAATATGAGATTCCGGCCAATGCGCGTTTGAAGAAGACGATTGCCGATGGCATGACAGTCATGCCCGGCGAACAGCTTACCGAAGGCTCAAAGAATCCGCATCGCATCCTGCGCGTCTTGGGCCATGACGCCACCCAGCTTTATCTCTTGAGCGAGATTCAGGAAGTCTATCGCAGTCAGGGCGTGAATATCGCTGATAAACACTTTGAGACCGTCATCCGCAAAATGATGTGCAAAGTGCAGATCACCAAGAGCGGCGACAGCGACCTGCTGCCCGATGAGTTGGTCGACCAGCTGGAACTCCTGAAGATCAACGAGGCCTTAATTGAAGAAGGCAAAGAACCTTCGGCCGGCACCCCGGTGCTGCTGGGCATCACCAAAGCGGCCCTAAACACCGAAAGCTATCTGTCGGCAGCCAGCTTCCAGCATACCATCAAGGTACTGGCTGGGGCGGCGATTGAGGGCAAGGTGGATCCGCTGCATGGCCTGAAAGAAAACGTGATTATCGGCAAGCTGATTCCAGCCGGCACTGGATTCCATGCCTATCAGGACCGCGAGGCCGTCGCGCCGCCGGTCACTTTGGAAGACCAGGGCGCCTTGGATCTGGATGATTTGGGCGATCCGGATGACTTCGAAAGCATGCTGAACGAACTGTAATGCAGCGAACGCGTCGGACGCAAAGGGAAACGCGCGGGATATAACCATTCCGCGCGTTTTGCTGGTCAGGGCCGATTCATCAAAGCTCCGTACAGTGGCCGCTGTCGCAGCGCGCCGCTGCCGTCAAATGAAGGATACAGCAGGCTGTAACCCGCCAGTTCACTGCCTTGTCTGATAATGGTCTCGTTGGCATAGCTCAAGTTCCAGAGGATCATCACCTCGATATCCTGACGCGCCTGCCCGATTTGAAAGGCGCGCAGGGTATAGTTCATCTGGTCGATGGGCGAGTTGTAACTCATCCAGAGGTCGGGCGGCTGGCCGGGATAATCCTGCCAGGTCGCCCAGCCAAATTCGGTTGCCCACATCGGCGCATTGTCGCCGTTGGCGGCGATAATCTGACGATAATCCTGGATATTTTGCCGAAAGAAGAACTGCGGGCGGTCATCCCAGCCTTGCCCGGCGACATTGTCACAGCACAGAAAATCAGGCGGATTGCCCCAGCTGTAGGGGTGAATGCCGATAACAGCATCGGGATAGTCTGCCAGTCCGGCCTGGTACATTTGCTGGAGGAAGCTGCGGTCGTTGACGGAAACATTCGCGGCGTTGCCGGTGGGCGCCAAGCCGGCGGTGATGATGGTGATAGCGGGCGAATAGGCCCGAACCGCGTCATAGCCAACTCGAAACAACTCCATATAACCGGCGCCATTAAAAGCTCGATTGCCGGTCCATTCGCGCTTTAGATTCGGCTCATTCCATATTTCGATGGCGTCGATGTAGGGCCCGATTTTTTCCAGCAAGAGCCGTATGAACGCGGCGAATTGGGCGAGGTCGTCCGGCGGGCCGTCTTCGTTTCGATTGATGTTGCGCGCCCAGGCCGGCGCCTTGGCAATGCTCAATAAAACGTTGAATCCGCGCTTGTCGGCTTCCTGAACATGCAGCTGAAACAGGCGAAAGTTCTGGTCAAACTGGCCGGGGGAATCGGGCTGAAGCCAATTCCAGGCGGCTTGCATCTTGATCCAGCCGACGCGAAGCGCGGCGATTTGATGAAGCGTTCGATCCCAGCCGGCGACATCAAAATTGTAATGCGCCTGAATGCCCATCCGCGAACTATCGAGTCGGATTTGACCAGCCGGCGGCGCGGCCGGCGAAATGACGGCGGGAATGGGCGTCGGCGCTAAAATCGACCCCGACTCGCTGGCCGGCGGGGTATAGTTTGCGCCGATGATGGCGCCGATCCATTCACCCGATATACGGCTCGCGGTTGGGTCTGGTGAAATGACGGGGGCAAATGTCTCATTTAATCGACTGGCGAGGATCCCAATGATGCCGACAAGCCCGGCCGCCAGAATGATGAGCGCGATGAGTTTGGCATGCTGTCTTATCATATCTAACAGTCTACCACAGTGAACAGGGGTCTGCTATCATGGGTTGACGCTGCTTCATTTGACACTGAATCAAATTGCATTCTACAATAGCGGCCTGAAGTGGCTGCCCAACAGAAATAAACAGCAATCCATGAAGGACATTCCATGACCGATGGCGCTATTCATCAAGTGAATATCGAACGCGAAATGCGCGATGCCTACCTCGATTATGCCATGAGCGTTATCGTGTCGCGCGCCTTGCCCGATGCCCGCGATGGCCTTAAGCCGGTGCATCGCCGTATTTTGTTTGCCATGCACGACATGGGCGTTCATGCGGCCAGCGGCCATAAAAAAAGCGCCCGCATTGTTGGCGAGGTGCTGGGCAAATATCACCCGCACGGGGACGGAGCCGTTTATGACGCTATGGTGCGGATGGCACAGGATTTTTCCATGCGGTATATGCTGATTGACGGCCAAGGCAACTTTGGCAGCATCGACGGCGACGGCGCCGCCGCCATGCGCTATACCGAAGCCCGCATGGCAAGCATCGGCAGCGAACTCCTGGCTGACATCCACAAGGGCACCGTCGATTTTGTCGAGAACTTTGACGGAACATTAAGCGAACCGTCTGTTTTGCCGGCGGTTGTGCCGAACCTGCTGGTGAATGGGGCTTCGGGCATTGCTGTTGGCATGTCGACCAATGTTCCGCCGCATAATCTGGCTGAAATCTGCGATGCGCTGGTTTATCTGCTGGCGAACTGGGAGCGGCTTGATGAGATCGCTGTCGATGAGTTGATGCGTTATGTCAAGGGCCCTGATTTTCCGACTGGCGGCTTGATTTACAAGATGCGCGGCGGCGAGGATATGCTGCGGACGGCCTTTGCGACCGGACGCGGCAAAATCACCATCCGCGCCAAGCTGCATATTGAAGCTATGGGGCGGGGCAAATCTCGCATTATTATCAGCGAACTGCCGTATCAGACCAATAAGACAACCCTCATTGAGCGCATCGCTTCTCTGGTGAATTCGGGCAGACTGGAAGGGCTGGCGGATTTACGCGACGAATCGGACCGCCAGAATCCCATCCGCCTGGTGATTGAATTGCAGCGCGGCGCCGATGTCACCGAGGTGATGGCGGCGCTCTTCAAGCTGACCCCGCTGCAATCCACCTTTGGGATTATTATGCTGGCGCTGGTCGATGGGCAGCCGCGTCTGCTCACGTTGAAGCAGGCGCTCCGCGTGTATCTGGAGCATCGTCTTGAAGTGGTGCAGCGCCGCAGCCGCTTTGACCTGGCGCGGGCGCGGGAACGGGCGCATATTCTTGAAGGGCTGCTGATTGCCCTGGATCATCTTGACGAAGTGATCGCGATCATTCGCAAGTCCCGCAGTATGAATTCAGCCCGCGGCAATCTGATGAAAAACTTCAGCGTGACCGAGATTCAGGCACAGGCTATTTTGGATATGCCGCTACGCCGCCTGGCATCGCTGGAAATCAGAAAAATCAGGCAGGAATACAAGGAAAAGTTTCGCTTGATAAAATCATTGGAAGCCTTGCTGGCCAGCCCGCAGAAACAGCGGCGGGATATATCGGAGGAGTTGGTCAAGGTCAAAGCGGAATATGGCGACCAGCGGCGCAGCATCATTGCCGAAGGCGAAGCCGCAACCGTGGCGGTGGAAGATTTTCTGATGCCCGAAGAGAATACCTGGGTGATGTTCAGCGTCGAGGGACAGCTGGGGCAGACCTTTGGGGATGAACCGCCTAAGATCACGGCAGCCACAAAAATCCCGCCAAAGTTCTTGCAGCGCAGTTCAACCGCGGAAACAGTCTATTTATTTACCGGTCAAGGGAATTGCGCCACGATTCCCGTGCAGCAGCTGCCGCAGGCCGAGCAGGCGGCCGATGGCATGCGCTTCAGCGCCCTGTGTCAGTTGCCGGCCGAAGAAACCATCGTCGCCCTGCAATGCCTGCCAATGAACCTCAAAATTGGCTATCTGTTTCTGGTATCCGAACAGGGGCAGGTGAAACGATTGCAGACGAAGGACTTGCCTGGCTTGATGTCCCGCCCCTTTACTGTGATGAAAATCGCTGAAGGCGACCGGCTGTTCACTGTGCGGTACACCAGCGGCGCCGATGACGTCATGCTGACAACAGCAGAGGCAAAGGCGATTCGGTTTAGCGAAGGCGATGTGCGGCCAACAGGCCTTTCGGCCGGCGGCATACGCGGGATGAAGCTGTCAAAGCAAGATTGCGTTGTGGGCGCATGCCTGGCTGATGATGCCTTGTTCATGTGGAGCATCACAGAGAATGGGGAAGCCGAAATATCGCCTGTGAATCAATATAGAGTGCAGGGGCGCGACGGCAAAGGCAGTCCCATGCGGCTGGGGCGAAGCCGGAAAGTGGCCGCCGCGGCAATCGGCAGGCTGAACGACACCGTATTGGCGCTGACAAACAAGCATAAGGCAAAATACATGAGCCTGGGCCGCGCCGACGGCGGTTCAGTCATCTCCCTGCCTCGCAAGAACGAAGTGGTCGTCGCGGTTGTCGAATATCGTCCTAAAATCACCGCGGCAGACGCCGCGCTGCCCATGATTCCGCGTTGATAAGCCTATGAACGGCACCGCCTGACAAGAGCTTCCAGCTCGCGGTCGTAACGCGGGGCGATGACCGTCCAGTCGAAGTCGGCGATCTTTGCTTTCAGCGCGGCTGTGTTCACGCGTATAGCGCCGTCAAGATGATGCCGCAGCAGGGCGGTTAGCTTGCCGCGGCGGTACAGGCAGTCGGCTTTGAGTTCGTCCGTCAGCAGAAACGGATAATTGAGGCGGTTGGGCAGAATGGGGATGCAGCCGCAATAGATGGCTTCGCAGACCGAAATCCCGAAAAATTCCTGCCAGGCGGCGCTGACAACATAATCGGCCTGCCACAGCAGGGCGGCATATTCGGCAAATGAATCGATACAGCCAAGCTGAATGAGCTTGTCACCCAGTCGGGACTGCGCCGCTTGAAAGGCCGGCGGCACCGCTCCAAAGCTCTCGCCGGTAATCGCCACCCTGAAATCGCGGCCTTCGCGGTCGAGTTGGATCATGCTGTCCATGAACGCGGCTGGATCTTTGTCTTCTTCCCAGCGATGATTCCAGAGGATTATCGGAGGCTGCTGTGAGGGCCGCTTATATTCATCAAATCGCCGCAGGTCGATCCCCAGCGGCAGCACACTCGATTTGGATTGGATGACCTCAATGGTTTGCAGTTCATTGTAATCAGCGAAATGTTTGAGCAAGCGCGGCAGCTGGTTCATAAAATCGCGCCGATGAAAGGCGCTGTTGAAGAAATTGGCATCGGCGGTCAGGGCGCTGACGAAGTTGATGAAGCCATAGCGCCAGCCATGATGCTGACGCCGATTTTGCGGATAGGATAATTGATTTTCATGGAAATACATGGCGATGGGAACATCCCCCAGCCGATGATGCGTCAAGGCGCGGAAAATGGAAAGGTCTATCATGCTGGACGCCAGTATGACATCGGGCTTTGCCTCCAGCAGGCGGGCGAAAGTGATGGCGGCGCCTTGCATGCGCCACTTCCAAAACCGCGCCGGCAAGGCAATCAGGTCAATGTCATGCTGTGAAAATTGCTGATAGCCATCGGCCCAAGATTTGTGACTGCCGCCGTAATAGGACTCAAGCAATGCAATCTGCATATCGCATCACCCCGGCGCATGGAACTAGCTTGTGTTGCGCCGGCGGGCTTCAACCACGCTGGGTATGCAGTCAATCTGCGATAAAATGCGCGTAAGCTGCTGGTTGCTGGCGATCTCAAGCTGAAAGTACAGGGTGGCGATATGCTGTCGGGTAGAGACCTCAATCGACGCGATATTCACTTTTTGGTCGGCGATGATCGTGCTGATTTCGCGCAGCAGGCCTTCGCGGTCATAGGCGACAACTTCAACTGGCACGACATAACGCTGCTCATCATCAGTCGATCCCCAAGAGACATCAATCAAACGCTCGGTCTCGCGCAGGGCCAGGATGTTCGGGCAGTCTGTGCGATGGGCAGTCACGCCGCGCCCGCGCGTGATATACCCGATAATTTCATCGCCGGGCATGGGCGAACAGCAGCGCGCCAGATTGACCAGCAAGCCGCCGGCGCCCATGATGCTGACGCCCTTGGATATATTCGCGGCGGGCGATTTTGAACGCGGTTTAAGCAGATCTTCTTCGCTGACGGCGCTTGCTGATTTTCGCCGCTCTTCCTCCAGGACGCGGTTGGTAATTTGCGAGCCAGTGACATCCCCGGCGCCAATCGCCGCCAGAAAATCATCCAGCTTGTCAAAGTTCAGCAGGCGGGCAACCGAATCGAAGGTGATTTTGTCAATCACGCCCAGACGTTTGAGTTCGCGTTCCAGCGCCTCGCGCCCCATGGTGATGTGTTTGTCGCGGTTCTGTTTCCGCAGCCAGTGGCGAATCTTGCTGCGAGCGCGGGTCGTGACGGCATAATCAAGATCGGGGTTGATCCAGTCCATGCTTGGGCCGCCGCGCTTCGAGGTCAGAATCTCGACTTGATCGCCCATTTTCAGCTTATAATTCAGCGGCGCCAGGCGGCCATTGACCTTGGCGCCGCGGCAGCGGTTGCCAATATCGGTGTGAATATGATAGGCAAAGTCAATCGGCGTCGCCCCTACTGGCAGGTCAATAATGTCACCGTTGGGAGTCACACTGTACACCCGATCCTGGAACACCTCCAATTTGACCGTATCGACAAATTGAGAGGCGTCATTGACCTCGGGGCCAAACTCCATCAGCCGCCGCAGGAAGGCGACTCGCTGCTCAAAGGCTTTGTCATGCTGATGATTGCCTTCCTTGTAACGCCAGTGGGCGGCGATGCCATATTCGGCATCTTCGTGCATTTCCCAAGTGCGGATCTGCACTTCGACGGTTTTCCCTTCGTTGTCGTGAACGGCTGTGTGCAGGCTGCGATAAAAGTTGTCCTTCGGATTGGCGATGTAATCGTCAAATTCACCGGGAATCGGCCGCCAAAGGTTATGGACAATGCCAAGCGCAAGATAGCATTCCCCAAGCTCACTGACCAGGACGCGCAGCCCGCGGATGTCATAAATCTGCTCCAGCGGCAAACCTTTATGCTTCATTTTGCTGTAGATGCTGTAGATATGTTTGGGGCGGGCGGAAATGGTGACTTTGGTGATGCTGCTTGCGTGCAGCGCGGTGGTTAGTTTTTCTTTGATGCGGGCGACATATTCTTCGCGTTCGTCTCGCCGTTCGTCCAGCGCTTTGGCAATTGAGCGATAGGCGCCCGGATTGAGATAGCGGAAGCCAAGATCCTCAAGTTCCCATTTCATCTGCCAGATGCCCAGCCGGTTCGCCAGCGGCGCGAAGATGTCCATCGTCTCCTGGGCGACTGATTTTTGCTTGTGCGGCGGCAGGTATCCGAGCGTACGCATATTGTGCAGTCGATCCGCCAGCTTGACCAGCACAACGCGGATGTCGTCGCCCATGGTCATCAGCATTTTGCGGATGTATTCCATCTCGCGGTTGACCATGCTGGTCCGGCGGGAATCGCCAGCGGGGGAGACATTTTTAAGCGGCAGGTTTTTGAGTTTGGTGACGCCGTCAACCAGACGGGCAATGGTCGTTCCGAACTCGTTACGCAAGGATTCGATGGTCATGTCGGTGTCTTCAGCCACATCATGGAGCAGGCCGGCGGCAATCGTTTCGGCATCCATATTCATTTCTGCCAGAATGCTGGCAACAGCGACGCAATGGGTGAAGTAAGGCTCGCCCGATTTTCGCTTTTGCCCGGCATGCGCCGCCTCGGCGCGGTGATAGGCAGCCGCAATCAGATCCTGTTCGTTGGGCTTGATATCAACCAGGGAATGAAGCAGAGACTCCAAGTCGCGTGAATAAACATTTGCCGAAGCCAACATAAGCCGTTCACCCTGACTATCTTCTAAGCATAGCTTATCACATTCTGCGCCGATTGTCTCATTGGCAAAGGGATTTCGCTGTCGGACAAGGTATGCGGGGGTTTAGGCGACGGTCTCGACATCAGCCTGGGCTTTGCCCATGATCCCGCGGCCTTCCAGGTAGCCGAGCATCCGCGCCTGCTCCTTTTCGACATTTTGCAAGCCTTCGCGCAGATTCTTCACATCGTCTTGCAGCTGCTCCAAACTTGCTTCCACACGGTCAAAACGCTGGTCAAAACGGTCTTCCATGTGGGCAAAACGCTGGTTCACGTATTCCTCAAGGCGGGCCTGTCGCTGTTCCAGGTTTCCCATGCGGTCGGCCAAGCGATTAAACTGGCGGGTAAGGTACACGATCCCGGCCAAACCCAGTCCAAGCACAGTGATAAAAAATCCGCCAAATTGCAGCCAGATCATATTTTGTATGTTTTCCATATCTGCTCCGCCATCTCCAAGTCATGTTTGCAGTATTGCTTTAAGCATAGCTTATCACATTCTGCGCCGATTGTCTCATTGGCAAAGGGATTTCGCTGTCGGGCAAGGTATGCGGGAGTTTAGGCGACGGTCTCGACATCAGCTGGGGCTTTGCCCATGACCCCGCGGCCTTCCAGGTATCCGAGCATCCGCGCCTGTTCTTTTTCGACATTTTGCAGGCCTTCGCGCAGATTCTTCACATCGTCTTGCAGCTGCTCCAAACTTGCTTCCACACGGTCAAAACGCTGGTCAAAACGGTCTTCCATGTGGGCAAAGCGCTGGTCCATGTGGCTAAAGCGCTGGTTCACGTATTCCTCAAGGCGGGCCTGTCGCTGTTCCAGGTTTCCCATGCGGTCGGCCAAGCGATTAAACTGGCGGGTAAGATACACAATCCCAGCCAAACCCAGCCCTAGCACAGTGATAAAAAATCCGCCAAATTGCAGCCAGATCATGTTTTGTATGTTTTCCATATCTGCTCCGCCATCTCCAAATCATGTTTGCACTATTATTCTAAAGTATAGCGCGGCAAAGGGATGCTGGCAAATTTTTCTGCAAAACAATAATGGGCAGATTGATATTTGACAAGGAACGCGGTTTCGGATACACTTGCTTTATCGATTAAGTTCTTAGCAAGGAGCGCGCCAAAATGAACATCCATATCAGAAAAAGTACCCCCCCCCCCCCCGCATCTTCTGATTAAGAGTGTTCTGCTCTGCTTCTTATTGATCCTCTTCCTCGCCGCTCCCGTCCAAAGTCAAACCCCAATCCCCACGCCGCCGGCGCGGCTGCTCAATCCGACCGTCATGGCCCCCTGCGGCCTGCCAGCGTCCTGGGTGTTACTCACGGCGGCGTCCACTGTAACCACCTTCAACATGACCGCCGACTGTGTAGTGAACAGCTGGGACGTCCAAACTAACGCAGCCTTTCTGGATTTTATATCAGGCGTTTTCACCATCAATGGCAACGGATACAGCATCATTGGCCCAGCAGGCGAGAGTGTTGCCATGTCTGTCGGCGGCAGCAGCACCGTCTTAAATCTGAACGATGTGACCATTCGCCAGATCGACGCCGCCGGCGACATCTCGGCCATTAGCGTGACTAACGGTCGTCTTAACGCTCGAAACGTCATTTTCAGAGACAATAATGTCGCTTCGGTATTGTCTCTGGGCACAGGCGGGCAAGCCTATCTTGAGAACGCGCAGTTCTTGAACAACCGCGGCACAAGCTCTGGTCCGACAGTTCTTAGCGTCGGAACTGGCGGCGCCTTGTTAAGCATCACCAACGGCATCTTCCAGGGCAATACAGGTTTCGATTACTTCATCGATTTCGCTGGCGATGTGCAGCTGGGTGGCTGCATCACCCGCGCCGACGGCCTTGGCAACAATCAGCGATCAGGCGGCGCCATCACCGACAGCAGCGCTGGCGAATGTCCGCCTGGCTTCCGGGTTCCCAAGAAAAAGAAGAAGGCAGAGAAACTCCCTACAGCCGCGCCGACCGCAACGCCGCGGCCGCAGATCGCCGCCACCCACGTCGCCCTGCAAGCCGCGACCGGCGCGACTTTCCGCACAGCTTTTGGCCTGGACAGCGGCGTTCATTTCCGACAGCTTGACGGCGCCGGCATCGGCGTGCAGTCGATCATCGACGCCGGCTTTTTGCAGGCCTTTGACGTCTATGGCTATGTCGAGCAGGGGGTTGAGGTTTGTTTCCCGCAGATCGGCCGCGTCCTGTTCTTGGATGCCAACACCAGCCCGCGGGCCATTACGCCGCTGGAATCGACCGTGGTGAACGGGCAGACCTGCGTTTCGATTAACAGTCCGGGTTCGCTGGCGCTGATGCCGTCTGGCTAGCCGCCGACTTTGCGGCGCAGATAGGCTTCAATAAAGTCGCCCAGACGTCCGTCCAGCACGGCGGCGGCGTTGCCGATTTCAACACTGGTGCGGTGGTCTTTGATCATCTGGTAAGGGTGCAGCACATACGACCGAATTTGATTGCCCCAGCCGGCATCGACGTTGGCGCCTTTTAAGGCCGCCATCTCGGCTTCCTGCTTGGCGCGTTCCATCTCGAAGAGCCGCGCTTTAAGAATCTGCATGGCGCGGTCGCGGTTTTGCGCCTGACTGCGCTGATTTTGACATTGGACGACGATGCCGGTCGGCGCGTGGGTGATGCGAACGGCGGTGTCGTTTTTCTGCACATGCTGGCCGCCGGCGCCGCTGGCGCGGTAGGTGTCAATGCGGATGTCCTTTTCGGCAACTTCAATTTCGATAGTCGTTTGAATATCGGGCCAAAGCTCAACCTTGGCAAATGATGTGTGCCGCCGCCGAGCGCTGTCAAAGGGACTCAGCCGCACCAGACGATGCACTCCCTCTTCGCTTTGCAGATAGCCAAAGGCATAGTCGCCTTTGACGCTGATGGTGACGCTCTTGATGCCGGCTTCCTCGCCGACGCTGCGGTCGAGTATTTCGGCTTTGTAGCCATTCTGCTCCATCCAGCGCAGGTACATCCGCTCCAGCATTTCGGCCCAATCTTGGGCATCGACGCCGCCGGCGCCGGCATGAATCGAAAAGATAGCGTCTTCGCTGTCATAGTCGCCGGAAAGCATCGCTTGCAGCGACATGGATTCAACCAGGCGCACCAGGTCTTGGGTCTCCTGTTCCAGGTCGGCGCGCATGTCTTCGTCGTCCATTTCCGCCAGTTCAATGGCGTCGCTGATGCGGTCGGCGACCCGCTGCCACTGCTCGACGGCCGCGCGGAGCTTGGCCAGCTTTTGCATGACTTTCTGCGCCGCTTCGGCGTCATTCCAAAACCCGCCGGCGCTCGCCTGCTGTTCCAGCTGGTCAGCCAAGCGGGCTTTGCCCTCAATATCAATCCGCCGCATCAATTCATCGATCTGCGATTGGAGCTTTACAAGTGTGGTGATTAGACTGTCCATATTCATCACGGGCATTGACCCGATTTTGCCTTTCCCGCCTGTCAATGAATTGGGCTAAGATGACGCTGACGAAAGACTTCGTACATAAAAAGCGCGCCGCTGACCGCGACATTCAGAGAATCCGCCAGCCGCCCGTTCATGGGGATCCGTACCAAATGATCGCAGTTTGCTTCCCATGCGCGGCTTAATCCCTTGTCCTCTGTTCCCAGCGCAATGGCGGTCTTCGGCCGAAAATCCATGTCATAGAGACTGATCCCGCCGCGGACAGCCGCCGCCACAAGCTGAAAACCCTGCTCCTTGCAGTAGGCCAGAGCCTCGCCGCTGCCTAGCTGGTAAATGTTATCCAAAAAGCATGAGCCAGCGCTGCTGCGGATTATGTTTGGATTATATCGGTCAAGCGAGATATCGACCAGTATGACCGCATCCAGTTGGCTGGCGTCGGCGGTTCGCAGCAGCGCGCCGATGTTGCCTGGCTTTTGCAAATCCACCAGCAGGATGGCATGCTCGACTGCCGCGGCCTGCAATTCGGGCAAACCTCTCGCGGCTTTACTTCGCAAGACGGCAATGATTCCGCCTGGATTTTCCCGATAGCTAATCTGCTTCAAAATCTGCGGCGAGATGGGATAGCTATTGGCTGTTTCCAGGCTTGCGGCAAAGGCATCACCGGCCGCTTGGGGGCAGTACAGCAGAAAATCCAGCGCAAACCCCTGCGTCAACGCGCGGCGCAGGTCGCGCTCGTCATCAATCACAAAGCGCCGCTCCTGTTCCCGCCCGCGCTTGCTTCGCAGACGTTTGACGAGCTTGACCTTGCTGTTTTGGGCGCTGGTGATTGGCTTCAAAACCCTGCCTGGCTGTCTTCATCGTCGAAGAGGCTGTCCACGAAAAATTCGGGCGTGAACAAAACCAGGTCATGGATGCCTTCGCCAAGCCCAAGGTAATGAACCGGGAGCTGCAGGTCATTAAAAATAGAAAAAACCATGCCGCCTTTGGCAGCGCTGTCCAGCTTGGTGACGATGACGCCGGTGACGCCGGCGGCTTCCTGGAACTTTTTGGCCTGTTCAATAGCGTTCTGCCCGGTTGTGCCATCCAGCACCAGCAAAACTTCGTGGGGCGCGTCGGGCGTCACTTTGCCCGAAACCTCGCTGATTTTGGTCAGTTCGCGCATCAGGTTATAGTTGTTCTGGAGGCGGCCGGCAGTGTCAATAATCAGAATTTCATAGCCGCGGGCTTTGGCGGCGGCGGTCGCATCATAGACGACGGCGCCGGGGTCAGACCCAGGACGATTGGCAATCACCGGCACATCAACGCGCTCTCCCCAGGCCTGAAGCTGCTCAATGGCGGCCGCGCGGAAGGTGTCGCCGGCGGCGATCATCACCTTGCGTTTGGAAAGGTTTTTGAGACGATGGGCGAGTTTGGCAATCGACGTTGTCTTCCCCGATCCATTCACTCCGACGACCAGTATGATGGATAGATCGCGCCCGGAGATGTCCATCGCCGGCGGGAAAGTCAGCAGACTGCCGAGCGTTTCTTTCAGCGCGGCTTGAAGCTGCGCGCTTCGGGTCAGGCCTTCGGCGCGGACGCGCTTTTGCAGGCTGTCAATCACCTTGACGGTCGTATTGAAGCCGGTATCGGCCTGTATGAGCAGGGTTTCGATGTCGTCCCAGGTGTCCTCGTCGATTTCGGTATTGCCCAGCAGCTGCGAGATGCGCCCGAAGAAGGACTGGCGGGTCTTTGATAATCCACGGCGGAAGATGCCCAAAATGCGTTCTCCTGTGTATGTGCAGAGATTGACATTATTATACATCGACCTGACGCTAGAAAACAGGTCGCGATGATAAAAATAATGCGGTATAATAACAGTTGTAACGACTCTGATAAACACGGCGTCGGCGGAATGACTGGCATGATTTATCAAGACTGTCTCGATCTACAGGAGCTTGAACGCTATGCCGCGGCATTGAATGCCCGCGCCAAGCGCGCCTTCGCGCCCGGCAGACTGACGGCTGTTTTGCTGCGCGACCGCATTCTGGAATCGGGCGGCCGCTGTGAATGGTGCGGCGCCAGCCTGGTAAATGACCTGTTTGAATTGGATCATGTCATCAGCTTGAGTCGGCAAGGCGCCAATATACCTCGCAATCTGGTGGTTGCCTGTCCGAACTGCAATCGGCGCAAATCACAGAAGCATCCAGCGCGGTTCGCCGCCGAAATCTATAACGAAACCCGCATCAAAACAGCCTTGGTGGAGTCGATTCTAAAATGGCATCACATCCAGCCAGCCAAACAAATGTCCCTGTTTGAAACCGAGGCCGCGGCCGCCAAAGCTCAAATTGGCATGGATAAGGATTGGCTGGCGGTCCCGCCGTACACCTGGTCAGAATAAATAGGAATAAGCCATGACATCTGCCGAGCAAGCTACGGATACCAGGCAGCAAAACGCGCCGATTGATGATGAGTCTTGGGCGCGCGCGCTGGGCTTGTGCGGCGCCGCCGTCCGCGAAGATCTTGAGTTTGATCCCGGCGGCGATGCGCCGATTGAACAGCAGGTTGAGGCGCGCAGCTACACCATCAAAAAAGCGGCGCGTCTGGTCGGCGTCAAACCGTCGGCATTACGCAAGGCGGCGCAGGTGTTGGCTTTGGACAAGTTTCGCGATCCGAAAGGGGCTTTGCGCTTTCCAGTGTACACCTTTCGTCCCACCGCCAGCGATCCTGACATGCGCGAAATGATCGCCGGCTATGAACGTCTGCGCCCGAAAGATCTGCGGGCGGCGCTCAATGTTAATAATGTAATTTTGAATCAGAACTTACAGCAGGCTGGCATCATGTCCGGGCATATCATCTGGCGCGATGTGCGCGGATTATGGGGGCTGCCGGAAACCTTTGATGAATATCTTCAACTGCTGGACGACCAGCGCGGTATGCAGCAGAAGAGCCAGTCGAAGCAGCGGCGCTCCCGATCTCGGCGGCGCCGACGCCGCGACGCGCGCACCCGATTGCGGCGGCGGCTGATTGATGCCTTCCCCAAGTGGCGCTATCCCTACCGCGGGCAGCAGAAAATCTTCCTGCACATTGGCGAGCCGAACAGCGGCAAAACCCATGATGCCTTGCAGGCGCTTAAACAGGCTGGATCTGGATGGTATCTGGCGCCATTGAGGCTGCTGGCTTACGAAATCTATGACCGACTGAACGATGAAGG
The DNA here is from genome assembly GCA_965243515.1 of Phototrophicaceae bacterium. GTDB lineage: Bacteria > Chloroflexota > Anaerolineae > Aggregatilineales > Phototrophicaceae > UBA6055. The sequence continues at coordinate 1,376,313 of OZ251572.1, forward strand.
CGCCGCTTGCAGCCTGCTGACCGGCGAAGAGTATATCCCAGTCGAGGGCGCAAAGATCACCGCCGCCACTATCGAGATGTTTCATTCGCTGGACAGCGGCGCCTGCGTTGTCATTGACGAAGCGCAGATGCTGGCGGATGCCGACCGCGGTTGGGCCTGGACGCGGGCGATGATGGAGTCGGCCGCGCCGGAAATGCACATCATTGGCCCGCCGACGGCGCAAAAGCTGATGGAAGTCCTTTCGTCGGCGGCCGAAATCCCCTGGCAAGTGATTGAGCATCAACGGCTGGCGCCAATCAAAGTGGCTGAAAGGCATTACACGCTGGAATCACTGCCGCCCCATACGATTCTGGTGGCCTTCACGCGCCACGGCGTGCTTGATTTGAAGACCAAGCTGGAACGGCTGGGACGCCGAGTCTCCGTTGTGTATGGGAGTTTGCCGCCCGAAGTCAGGCGGCGGCAGGCGGATCGGTTTGCCAATGGCGAAACTGAAATCTGCGTTGCGACGGATGCGGTTGGCATGGGCTTGAACCTGCCGGCTGATGTGGTCTGCTTTTATGAGATTGAAAAGTTTGACGGCCGGGAAGTTCGCACACTCTATCCCAGTGAAGTTCACCAAATCGGCGGGCGCGCTGGGCGCTATGGCTTGTCAAAGGCCGGGCTGATTACATCGACCAACAGTCATCAGCTGCGAACGATACGCGATCTGTACGCTCAACGTCCGACGACTCTGACCTATGCGCGGGTGGCGCCGACTGTCGATGATTTGAAGCTGATTCCCGGCAATTTGGCCGAGCAGCTGACACAGTGGGCGGCGCTTGAATCGATCCCGGATGAGCTTCGGGCGGTGATCACAACGGCAGACCTGACCGAACGGATTGAACTGGCGAAGATGCTTTCCGACGAAGAGATTACGCGCTTGGGCCTGGCGAGCGCATTGCAGCTGGTCAATGCGCCGGCGCGCAAGAGCACCCGTTCCTATTGGCTCGACTGCGCCGCCATGATTTTGGAAGGCTATCAAATTCCGCTGCCGCCCGAAGCCACCGAGCCGATTGTGAATTCCAGCGATCTTGAAGCGGCCGAACAGTCGATTGCCTGCGCCGACATTTATCTGTGGCTGTCGCGCCGAAAGGAATTCGCCCGATATTGCGAAGCGCATCAGCAGGTGCGCGAGGAACGGCGTCAATGGTCTTTATCGATTGACGCCGCGCTGCTGAAACAGCTGGATACGGCGCGGCGCTGTTCAGTCTGCGGCCGGGTACTGCCCTCTCGCTCTCGCTATCGCATCTGCAACAGCTGCTTTTTTGGCCGCCGACATTAACTTGCCGCCGCGGCCGCCGATCTTTCTGGCGCTGAATCGATCCGCCGAACTTCATCACTCATCTCTTCTGTGATTTCATCCATTGTCAATTCAATCGAATCGGGCAGCCCCTCGCGTTCAAGATACTGCAAGGCGACGCGGGCGGCTTCTTGGGCCGCCGAACGTTTGCTGCCGCCGATTCCACAGCCGATGATATGATCCCCAAGGGCGACTTCGACCTGAAACTCCTTGGCATGATCCGGCCCGCCCTCGCCGGCCACGCGGTAGCTGGGCGCAATGCTTAGCTTCGCCTGAATCCGCTCTTGCAATTCGCTGCGGGCATCAATATGCAGGCTGTTTTCGATGACGTATTCAAGCAGTTCAAGCAGGCTGGGCATCACAAAATCGGCGGTCGCTTTCATGCCACGGTCGAGGTACATCGCGCCAATCAAGGCCTCAAAGGCGCGGCAAAGAATGGTCATGCGCTCGCGCCCGCCAGTGTTTTCCTCGCCGCGGCCAATCCGCAGATAGTCACCCAGCTTGAAATAGGCGCCGATGCGCGCCAGTGATTCAGTTTTCACCAAGGCCGCCCGCAGCTGCGTCAGTTCGCCTTCGGAAACATCGGGATATTTATGATAAAGCATATCGGCGACGATGAGGTCGAGGATGGCATCGCCCAAAAACTCCAGCCGCTCATTATCGCGTATCGCCGGGTCGCCGCCGTTTTCATTCACAAAGGAGCGATGGGTCAGGGCCTGGGTCAGCAGGTCGCGGTTATGGAACTTTAGCCCAAGGATATCCTCATATTCCGGCTTTGCGTCGGCTGCTTTCGTCATCGAGTCGCTTGAATGAATCATGTCAAGAGCCAGCTTATGAATTGCCTTTGTCCTGCGCTTTGGGCCGATAATCGCCTTGGATCCAGGCTTCGCCGTCCAGCCCGACTTCTTTTTTCCAGACCGGCACAATTTCCTTCAAGCGGTCGATCCCATAACGGGCGGCTTCAAAACAGCCGTCGTCCCGATGCGGCGCCGAACAGGCGATGAGCACGGTGTTATGCCCGACCTGAACCGCGCCGAGTCGCTGGACGATGGCGATGCCTTCGACTCGGCGCCACCGCGCGCGGATTTCGCCGGCGACCTGCTTCATCTTGGCGATGGCCATCGGTCGGTAGGCCTCATATTGCAAATACTCGGTCGCGGGGAGATGCCCCGCTTTGTCGGTTTGGCCGCGAACCATCCCGCTGAACAGGCAAACCGCGCCAGTCCTTGGCGTCGTAATGGCGGCAATGATTTCGTCATGGTCAATCGGCGCATCGGGCAGACGGAAAACCTCCGGGCGTTCCTGCTCTTCGCCGCCGCTCACCGGCGGGAAAAACGCAATCTCATCGCCCTCATAGATGGGGTCGCGGTCAAAGGCGAACTCTTCATTGATGGCCGCCAGCGCAATTTGGAGATGCTCGGCCGCCGCCGGATAACGCCGCATAAGCTCCTGACGCAGCTGCGCGACGGTGGCAGGCGAGTCGGCCATTTCAATAGTCAGCTGCTTTTCACCGATGAGGCCGCGCAGGGTTGCAAAGAAAAGCGCTGTGATTCGCATGACATCCTCTATTCCGCGGCGACATAATCGCCATGCAGACCGCCCCGTTTTTCCAGCAGTCGAATATCCGCCAGCCGCATCTCGCGGTCGACGGCCTTAGCCATATCATAAATGGTCAGCGCGGCCGCCGTCACAGCCGTCAGGGCTTCCATCTCGACGCCGGTCTTGCCGCTTGTTTTGACCGTCGCCACAATCTCAACCGCGCTTTTCGCTTCATCAACAGTCAATTCCAGCGCGATCTCGCTGATTGGAATCGGATGACACAAAGGAATAAGCTCGGCGGTGCGCTTGGCGGCCATGATGCCGGCGATGCGGGCGACGGTCAGCACATCGCCTTTCTTGATATTGCCATCGCGAATCAGCCGCGCCGTCGCCGGCTTCATCAAAACGCGGCCGCCGGCAGTGGCGGTCCGTTCGCTGTCGGGCTTGGCGCCAATATCGACCATCTTCACCCGGCCGCGGTCATCTAAATGAGTCAGCCTGCCTTCGGCTGGCATTTGTCGCTCCGTCATTGCAGCCAGTCTCGCAGCGTTTTCGCAACCGCTTCCTGCGGCCTGTCGTCAGCATTATGCCACAAAATCCCATGATCATGCCGGCGAAACCAAACATCCTGGCGGCGAATGAACTCGTGCGTGCGGAACTTGGTCTTTTGAACAGCTTCGTCAAGCGGCGCGCCGTCCAGCAGATGCGCGACCATTTCACGATAGCCAAGGCCGGACATCGACGGCAGACCGCGCCGGTATCCCATATCCAGCAAGGTCTGCGTTTCCTCGACAAAGCCAGCCGCAATCATATCATCGACGCGCCTGTCCACCCGCGGATAAAGCGCGGCGCGGTCAAGCCGCAAGCCAATCGACAAAATGCAGTAGGGCGGCGGCCGCTTCGCTTGCAGTGCGCTCATCGGGCTTCCTGTCGCCATCTGAACCTCCAGCGCCCGAATAACGCGGCGGACGTTGTTGGGGTGGATCCTTTTAGCCGAAACCGCATCAACCCGACGCAGCCGCGCATGCAAAGCCGGCGCCGAATGGGAAGCGGCATAGGCCTCAAGTTCGGCCCGCAGTTCAAAATCCGGCGCCACCCGCGGAATCGACCAGCCCTCCTCAACCGCGCTGATGTACTGCCCAGCGCCGCCGACCAAAAACGGCAGCTTGCCGCGTTCATGCAGCCCATTGATGATTCGGCTGGCATGATCCTGATATTCAGCCAAACTCAACTGATAATCCGGCTCAACAAAGTCAATCAGATGGTGGCGAACCTGCGCCTGTTCGGCGGCGCTCGGCTTGGCGGTGCCGATGTCCATATAGCGGTACACCTGGCGGCTGTCGGCGCCGATGATCTCACCGTTGAACCGCTGCGCCAGCGCAATCGCCAAGCTCGTTTTGCCGACCCCTGTTGGCCCCAAAACAATCACCAGCGGCCGCGCTTTACCAGTCAAAAGCGTCCTCCACATGGTCAATCACCGCTCGACCGCCGTCAAGCGCGACGCCGATGACATCAATCCGCCAGTCAGCGTCGGCGTCCAGCCCTTTGTCATCGAGATATTGATAGACCGCCTTGATGATGCGCTCATGCTTGGCGGCGCTGATGCCGGCCAAAGCCGCTTCAGTGTCAGGCCCGCGGCGCGTCTTGACCTCGACAAAGACATAGACGTCCTTGAACCGCGCCACAATGTCGAGTTCGCCAAACCTCGTCGACCAGTTGACATCGAGGATAACGTAGCCCTGCTGGATGAGATAATGCCGCGCCAGCCGTTCCCCGCGGGCGCCAGTCTGACGCGTTCGACTCATCGATTGTTAAACGTTCATCTTTAGTTCGGCAGCAGCACCAGCGAACCCGGACTGTTAATCGAAACGCAGGTCTGCCCGTTCACCACCGTAGACTCCAGCGCGACTATCGCCCGCGGCATCGTCCGCGCATCCAAGAACACGACTCGCCCAATCTGCGGGAAGCAGACCTCGACGCCCTGCTCGACGTAGCCATAGACGTCAAAGGCCTCCAGATACCCAGCATCGATGATCGACTGCACGCCGATGCCGGCGCCGTCAAGCTGGCGGAAATGAACGCCGCTGTCCAAGCCAAAAGCTGTGCGGAAAGTCGCGCCGGTCGAGGCTTGCAAAGCGACATGAGTCGCCGCGATCTGCGGCCGCGCCGTCGCCGTTGGGACCGGTGTTGCCGCCTCGGCCTTCTTTTTCCTAGGCCTTGGGGTAGGAGTGACAGTCGGCGTCGGAGTGGGCGTGATGAAGCTGGCCGGGCAGGAAGTCGTGCTGGTGTCAGAGGCGATGTTGCCGCTTATGTTGCCTGATGGCGTCGTGCCGTCTGCCTGGACATTGTCGGCAAAGATGAGACACCCGCTAAGGTTAAGCACGCCTTGGTCGTTCACGATCACATCGGTGGCGCCCCTGTTCCCCTGGAAAAGGGCGTTTTGTATCGTTACCACATCAGTGGCATCGCTTACGAAGTTTTGAATGAATCCAGAATGCGCTTGCGGCTGGGTGTTGTTGAGGAACTGCACATTCATAAAATTGATTACTCCGTCCGTCAGCACACGCACCCCGCGGTTCACATTGTTCCTGAAGATGACGTTGTTGACGTTAAGGGTCGCGCCGCCAGTCACCTCAATGATATATTCCCCTGTGGAGGCCGAGTCGCCGGTATTGTCAAAGATGATATTGTTCAGCGTAAGCGTTGTGCTTGACCCCGTGACGCGGATGATACCGCCATTGGTGGCGCCAGTGATGCGGTTGTCGCCGCCGGTGATGGTGGACGTCCCCGAAGAAAAAGTCAGAAAGCTGGGATTTGTGCCGTAGCTGTCGGCGGCGGTGCAGTCGGCGGTCATGGTTAAGGTGGCGGCGCTGCTGAAGGTGGCAAAACTCGCTGGCAGACCGCAGGCCGCCAAGTCGGCCCCCGACGGGTCTGCTAATGGCGTTGGCTCTGGCGTTGCTGTCGGCGTGTTGGTAACCACCTGGCTTTGGACTGGAACAGCGAGGAAGCCGATCACGAATAAACAGCACAGCAGAATGTTCCTGGCGCGAGCAGAAGTTGTGAATAATTTCATCGGGATGTCTCCTCCCAAAGATATACGTCCGTCAGAATATGCGCGGGGGGGGGGGGGGGGGATTTCTTTTATCCATGACGTTCATTTTCAGCGCCTTTCTATTCAATAAATCGCATGCGATACGAGAACTGTACATCACCATCAGCCCTTTGTCAAATCATTTAGCGTCCAATTCAGGAAAATCATATCAAATTCGGTCTTCCAATGGCAAAGAGCATGGCAAATTTGGCCGCGAAAGGCGGCGGCCCAGTGTTGAAAAAACAATAAAGTAGGTTACTATTCCCTGACTTTTCATCAACAAAGGGAGTCTGAACCGATGATTGATATGAATACAGCAGTGATTATTGCTGTCGCCGCCGGCCTGATTGGCTTGGCATTCGCCTTGCGCCAGCGCAATTTTGTCCTGGCGCAGAACGAAGGAACTGACCGCATGAAGCAGATCGCGGCCGCCATCCAAACCGGCGCCCAAGCCTTTCTGCGCCGCGAATACCGCGCTGTCGGGATTCTAGTCCTGATAGTGACCATCGCTCTCGCCGTCCTAAGCGCCGTGCCTGGCTCCGGGATGTCGATTCTAACCGCCGTCGCTTTTGCGCTGGGCGCGCTGGCCTCTGGCCTGTCGGGTTACATCGGCATGTATATTGCCGTCCGCGCCAACGTCCGCACCGCCCAGGCCGCCTCCCAAAGCCTGAACAAAGGGCTGCGGGTCGCCTTCGCCAGCGGCACTGTGATGAGCACCATGGTCGTTTCCCTAGCGCTGCTGGGCATCAGCATCCTCTTTATCGTCTTTGTCAATGAACTCGGCGACGCCGCCCAGGCCGCGTCAGCGCTGGCTGGCTTTGGCTTTGGCGGCACATCGATTGCCATCTTCGCCCGCGTCGGCGGCGGCATCTACACCAAAGCGGCCGATGTCGGCGCTGACCTGGTTGGCAAAACCGAAGCCGGCATCCCCGAAGATGACCCGCGCAACCCGGCCACCATCGCCGATAACGTCGGCGACAACGTGGGCGATGTGGCCGGCATGGGTTCGGATTTGTTTGAAAGCTACGCCAGTTCCATCATCGCCTCGATCTCCCTAGCCACCACCGCCGGCGCCTTTGTCGGCGACGGCCTCGTCGCCGCCCAGGTCTTTCCGCTTTTGGTCGCCACCGCCGGCCTCATCATCAGCATCATCGCCAGCTTTCTTGTCCGCACCGAAGAGGGCGCTGACCAAGAAAAGCTGCTCGGCAGCATCCGCACTGGCATTTACAGCGCATCCGGTCTCATCGCGCTGGTGATTATCGCGCTCGGACTGATGCTCCCCTTTGGCGATGCCGCTCTTGGCATCATCATCGCCACCCTTAGCGGCCTTGTCGGCGGCGTCTTAATCGGCTACTTTACTGAATACTTTACCGCCGATACCTATGGCCCGACGAAATCGCTGTCGGCCTCGGCCGAGGGCGGCGCCGGCATCGTCGTTATCCGCGGCCTGGCGCTGGGCATGATGAGCACCCTGGCCCCAGTCATCATCGTCGTTGTCGTGACCCTGCTGGCGACGTCGCAGGCCGGGCTGTATGGCGTAGCTGTGGCGGCCGTCGGCATGCTGTCGACCTTGGGCATCACGCTGGCGACTGACGCTTATGGGCCGGTGGCCGACAACGCCGGCGGCATTGCCGAAATGTCAGACCTGCCCGAAGCGGTTCGGGAACGCACCGACGCGCTGGACAGTCTGGGCAATACGACGGCGGCCACTGGCAAAGGCTTTGCTATCGGCTCGGCGGCGATGACGGCGCTGGCCTTGACGGCCGCCTTTATCACCGCCTTAACCGCCGGGGGCAGCGCCGCCCTGGGCGCCGCCGTCAACCCAGCCGAACTCCTGCTCAATCCGCAGTTCGTCACCGGTCTGTTCATCGGCGGCCTGCTGCCCTATGTCTTCAGCGCCTTGACGATGGTGGCCGTCGGCGACGCCGCCCAGCAGATCGTCGAAGAAGTTCGCCGTCAGTTCCGCGAAATCAAAGGCATTATGGAAGGCACAGCCGAGCCGGACTATGAACGCTGCGTGGCTATCAGCACCGACAGCGCCATCCGTCAAATGCTGCTGCCAGGGGTCATCGCCGTCGGCGTGCCGGTGGGTATGGCCGCGCTGGCTGTTCTGGGGAAGGGCAATGCGCTGGGTGATTTCATCGCGCCGATCTCGCTGGTGGGCGTGCTGCTGGGTTCGCTGGTGTCGGCTTTTATGCTGGCGGTGATGATGGCGAACGCCGGCGGCGCCTGGGACAACGCCAAGAAAAACATTGAAGCCGGCAATCACGGCGGCAAAGGCTCCGACGCTCATAAAGCCGCTGTGGTTGGCGATACGGTCGGCGATCCCTTCAAAGACACGTCGGGGCCGTCGCTGAACATTCTGCTCAAATTGCTGGCTATCGTTTCGCTGGTCATCGCGCCGCTGATTGGCAGCGCCTTTCCAGGATAAGGAGCGATTGATGACATTCGAATCAGAGGGCCCGCGCGGTTTGTATTTTGAAGAATTTGAAGTCGGCGTCACAATGCGAACCCGCGGGCGCACTATTACTGAAGCCGACCTGGTGCAGTTCGCCGCCCTCACCGGCGACTTTAACCCCATGCACACCGACGCCGAATACTGCAAAACGTCGTTCATGGGGCAGCGCGTGGCGCATGGGATGCTCACCGCCAGCTATGCCGTCGGCCAAGCCTATCAGCTGGGCATCCTTGAGCGAACCGTGCTTGGCTTTCGCGGGCTTGAAATGAAGTTCAGCGCTCCCGTCTACATTGGCGATACCATCCATGCCGAACTCCAAGTCACAGCGACCAAAGCCTCCAAACGTCTGAACGGCGGCGCGGTAATCCTGGCTATCCGCATCATCAAGCAGGATGGCAAAATCGTCCAGAAGGGCAGTCTGACTCTCTTGATGATGTCGCGGCCTAGGGACGACAGCGATTGATCTCATCGCGCATCGTTTCGGCGGCCTGCGCGGGATTTTTCGCAAAGATGATGCCGCGCGAGGAGTTGATGATGAGGCCGCGTCCATGCCGATTCAGCCCAGCCTCGACGACCGCTTGGATGTCGCCGCCTTGCGCGCCGATACCAGGGACCAGCAAGGTTATATCACCGACCAGCGCGCGGATCTGCGCCATTTCATCGGGGTAAGTCGCCGCCGCGACGAGCATGCAGTTTCCATTGTCATTCCACGCCGCCGTCCGTTCAGCGACAATCTGCCACAGCGGCCGGCCATCCACCTGCAAATCCTGCAATTCGCCGGCGCCGGGGTTGGAAGTTCGGCATAAAACGATGCTGGCTTTGTCGGGATAGTCGAGGAAAGGCTGGATGCCGTCCTGGCCGAGATAGGGGTTGACCGTGACGGCATCAAAGCCAAGCTCTTCAAATATCGCCCGCGCATAAGCCGCGCTGGTATTGCCAATGTCGGCCCGCTTGGCGTCGCAAATCGTCAGAATATCGGGATGATGACGGCGCAAATGCTCCAGCGATAAAGCCAGCTGCCGCCAGCCAATCGCGCCTTCCGCCTCATAAAAAGCCATGTTGAACTTAAAGGCGGCCGCATAAGGCGCCGTCTGCTCGATAATATGGCGGTTGAAGGCCAGCTGCGGCTCTGCCTGTTCCCTAAATTGAAGCGGCAGTCTGTTGGTATCGCTGTCAAGGCCGACGCAAAGCAATGAATAAATATCAGCCGCGCGCCGATTGTATTTATCAACAGCGTTCATTGTTTGCAGGTCTTTCCCCAGCCATGCGGGTCGGCAAGCCAGTCTCGAATCAGGCTGGCGTCAGCATCAGTGAACAGCCCGCGCGCCAGGGCTATTTCAAGCAGCGTCTCAAAATCAGTTAGGGTGTGCAGCTTGACATCAGCCTGCTCAAAAGCCCGCGCGGCTTCATCAAAGCCATAGCTGACAATGGCAATCAAATCAGAAACAATAGCGCCGCCTTGCCGCAAGGCGCGCACGGCCGAAAGGCTGCTGCCGCCGGTCGTGACCAGATCTTCCAGCAAAACGACCTTCTTCCGCTTGACCGCGCCGCCTTCAATGCGCCGAGCTTTGCCGTGTCCCTTGCTTGCCTTGCGGACGAATATGGACGGCATATTCATTGCATAGGCGAGCGCCGAACTATGCGGAACGCCGCCGACCGCCACCCCAGCGATGAGTTCAGCATCCAGCGATTTAATAACCGCCTGAAAGCCGTCAATCACCGTATGCCAGGCGCGCGGATGATAAATCAGCTGCCGATTATCGACATAAATCGGCGAGAGGATGCCCGACTTGAACCTAATCGGCGCCTGCGGCGAAAAACCGACAGCCCCGATGTCAAGCAGGGCTTTCGCTGTGGATCGTTTCGTATTCATAATCATGCTGTGGAAGCTCGCTTTGAATTATGGCGGCCGCCAAAGGCCCGCGGTACACCAGCGCCGACCAGTACTGCGCCGCTTTGACGCCCAGCCGCCGATAGTCCCGATAAGTTAAACCATCAATGATGCCGCCGCAGCCAATCAAATCTATGGCATAGTTCATACGGCGTTTTTCCTGGCCAAGTTCGGCAATGGCCGCCAGCGCCGCGTCGAAGAGTTTGCCGCCGCCCGCGCCGGCCGTCAGCGATGCGTTATCAGGACTCGGCTGGGGCAGAGTATTGGTGGCGATGATGGCCTTGGCCCCCGCTTCATCCAAAATCCGAATCAACGCGCGGTACTGCTCGCCGGCCAAGTTCGGACTCACCTTGACCCACAGCGGAATATCAAGCTGATGCGCTTGCAGATAATGGATAAAGGCGCGGCACAGTTGGCGGGTTTCCGCTTCCAGCTGCCGTCCAAGCGGGTCATCTTCCGTATTGGGACAGCTAAGGTTGAGCGTGAACCAGGTCGGCTGGACGCCGGCCGCAATGAAAAGTTCGAGTGATTCAATCAGTTCAGTCTGCTGCTGATGAATATCATCGACCCCCGGCGACAGGGCGATGTTGATGCCAAACGCTTTCGGCAGCTTGTCTTTCCGTTGGCCAAGAAAGGCCGCCGCCGCCATAGCCCCTGGATTCTTCAGGCCAACCCGATTTTGCGTCGACTGCGACTCAATATGCCGCCACACCGTCGCGCCGTCGTTGCCCATGCGCGGGTAGCGCGTGAACGACCCAAACTCGACCGCGCCGACAAGCGCCGGCATAATCCGCCAGCCAGGGATGATATTTCGCCTTGCCTGCGAAAGGGCGGACAAAGCCTCGGCCTCGCTCTTGAATCCGTCGCCTTTGACGAATCCAGCCGCCAAAATCAAAGAGTGCGACAAACGGACGCCGCCGACTTCAGTTGGGCTTGCGGTAAATGCCAGCCGATGCAGGCCGCCGGCCGCTGTTGACGTCAGGGGAAAGCGCTCCAAAAATCGCAGCAGCCCGATGACGGATTCATGGGCCTCCTGCGCCGAGGCCTTGAAAATCAGATGCCGGTTAAGCTGCCGGCAACCGCCGTCCACGGCCCTTAGCAGCAGCTTTTTCAGTCGCGCGCTCATCCGATCTGCCCAAAGACATTTTTGCCGAAGCCTGCCGCGCTTAGAACCTCTTCGCCATCATAGACTTGATGACCGCGAATCCAAACTTCGAGAATTTTCCCGCGCATCATCATGCCTTCAAAGGGCGACCAGCCGCATTGAGTCAGCAGATTAGCCGCCGCGACGCAAGCGGTCGGCTCCGTATCCACCAGCGTATAAGTCTCGGCCGGCGGATGGATATTCCAGATGCGCTGGACATTGACCGACAGCATATCGGCCGCCCGTTCAAGCGTCAGCCGCCCATCCTCGACCGCTTGCAGCATCAGTCCCAAAGTCGTTTCAAGTCCAGGCACGCCATAAGGCGGCGAATCCGATTCCTTTTCAGCCAGCGTATGCGGCGCGTGGTCGGATTCAATAATATCAACGGCGCCGCGTTCAATGGCCTGCCACAGCGCTTGCTGATCGCCTTTGGTCTTGAGTTCGGGCTTCATCAGGCCCAATGCCCCCAGCGCCGACAGGTCAGCTTCGGTCAGGAACAGATGATGCGGGCAGACGCCAATCGTTATCGGCAGGCCCTCTTCTTTGGCTTGGGTCAGCAGGTCAATCTCTTGTTTAGCGCTGATGTGCAGAAAATGGGTCGGGCGGCGATGTTTGCGGACCAGTTCAAGGATGTCGGCCACGGTGCCGCCTTCAGCATGAACGGCAATCGGCCTGTTGGCCGTCCAGGCGCGGTAATGTTTCTCGCGGTCGGCCTGCCGCGCGATCAGCAAATCGCCAGTGGTCGAATTGTTATAGATTTTCAGGCCGCAGACTGATGAAGCGATTTTTTCATATTCGGCGCGGTTATCGCCTGGCGACGCGCCAAAATAAAGTCCCCAATCACAATGGGCCGCGCCGTCAATCAAGTCCAGCTTGCGCGTCAGCCGCGCCTCATCGACGGTCGATGGGGCTGTGTTGGGCATATCGAAAACCGCCCAGTAGCCGCCGGCAATCGCCGCCCGCGTTTCTGATGCGAAACTGGCTTTATGCTTCCAATCCAAATCGCGCAGGTGTGTATGCGGGTCGATCATGCCGCGAATTTTGATGACCGCCATCAGACATACACCCCGCGCAGGACTTTGACCAGCAGCGCCATGCGGACGAACATCCCATTTTCCATCTGTTCAAAATAAACCGAACGGCGGTCTTCATCTAAAATATCATGGTCGGCGCGCGTGCCCATCTCCTGCTTGCGCGGCAGCGGGTGCATCAGGATAGCATCGGCGCGGGCCTGCGCCAAAACCGCCGGCGTCATAATGAAGCGGCCCTTGATTTTTTCGTAGGCTTCGGCATCGTCAAATCGCTCTTCCTGGATGCGCGTCCAGTAGATAACGTCGATATCGGGTATGACTTGCAGCAAATTGTCAGTTTCGATGACCTCGATGCCATGCGCCCGCACAAGTTCAGTGATTGCCGCCGGCATCGCCAAGTCCTCCGGCGAAACAAAGCAGAGCTTGACGCTGCTTGCATTGTAATAGGCGATGAGTTTGGCCAGCGAATGCACGGTGCGCCCGTATTTGAGGTCGCCAACCAGCGCAATGGTCAGATTGTCAAGCGATTTCTTCTGGTCAAAGATGGTAAAAGTATCAAGCAAAGCCTGGGTCGGGTGTTCGCCGATGCCGTCGCCGCCGCTGATCACCGCCGTTGGATTGTCGATGCGCTTGTTGAGTCGGTCGAGATAATAGCCGGCTTCATAGGACGAGCCGATTTCCGGGTGGCGCAGCACAATAACATCCGAATAGCAGCCAGTGGCGCGAATGGTATCCGACAGATTTTCGCCTTTGTACATCGATGAAAAGCGAACGCCGTTGCTGACCGCGATGACATCGCCGCCCAGCCGCCGCATCGCCGATTGAAAGGACATATCCGTCCGCGTGCTGGCCTCAAAGAAGAGCGAGGCCATGACCTTGCCGGCGCAAAGTTCGGTCAGGCCGCGGTCATGGGTGCGGATGCGCTTGCGGATGGAGGTTGCCGCGTCAAACAAAATATCGAGGTCTTCGCGCTGAAACTGGTCGACTGAAATGATGTGCTTGCCGATGAATTCGCCATGAATGGCCGGCGGCTGATAGCTGAATGCGTGCTGACTAATCAAAGAGTCGCGGCTGTGGTCTGCTGCCAAGTTCCCCTCCTTGTCCAGTTAATGATGCCGATTATAATCTAAAACAGCCCGACGACTTTGCCCTCATCGTCAATATCCACATTCATTGCCGCTGGACTGCGACCGAGGCCGGGCATCGTCCGCACATCGCCGCACAAGGGATAAATGAAGCCAGCGCCGGCCGATGCGCGAATATCGGTGACCGTTATCCGAAAGCCCTCTGGCGCGCCTTTGAGCTTCGGATTGTCGCTTAGGCTAAGGTGCGTCTTCGCCATGCAAATCGGCAGCCGTCCCAAGCCCTGCGCTTCATACTGGCGGATTTTGCGGTGGACAATCGGCGCATAATCAACCCCGTCAGCGCGGTAAATTTCGGTCGCGATGGTTTCGATTTTGCCCTTAATTGACATCTCATCGGGATAGAGCAGGCGGAAGCTGTTCGGCGCTTCACAGGCGGAAACAATCATCTCGGCCAGTTCAACCGCGCCAGCGCCGCCCTCGGCCCAATGGCGGGCCACTGCCGCTCCCATCGCGCCGGCGTCTATGGCGATATCGCGGACGGCCTGGATCTCCTTTTCGGTATCCTGCGGAAAGACATTGACGGCCACGACTGGATTGACGCCGAATTTTTTGAGGTTTTCCAGATGCCGCACCATATTAACCGCCCCCGCCTCGACATCGGCCACATTTTCCTCGCCTAGCGCCGGGTCAATCGCTTTGCCAGGGATGATTTTGTATTTGTCGGTATGCGCTTTGAGGGCGCGCACTGTTGTCACCAGCACAACCGCGTTCGGCCGCAGGCCGGAGATGCGCGATTTGATGTTGAAGAACTTTTCGGCGCCAATATCGGCGCCAAAGCCAGATTCGGTAATCACATAATCGCTGGTCTTCATGGCGATCATATCAGCGATGATGGACGAATTGCCGTGGGCGATGTTGGCAAAGGGCCCGGCATGAACCAGCGCCGGGGTGTTTTCCAGCGTTTGCATCAGATTCGGTTTGATGGCCTCTTTCATCAGCACGGTCGCCGCGCCGGCCGCTTGAATATCCTCGGCCGTCACTGGATTCCTGTCCTTGTCATAGGCGACTACCATTTTGCCGATGCGCTGGCGCATATCCCGCAGCGAAGTGGTTAGCGCCAGGATGGCCATAATCTCGGAAGCGACGGTAATGTCATAACCGCTTTGGCGCGGCACGCCGTCAAAACGTCGGCCCAGCCCGATGATGACATTCCGCAAAGCGCGGTCATTCAGGTCGACAACGCGCCGCCAAGGGATATTATGAATGTCGATGCCGCGCCGATTGCCATGATAGATATGAGCGTCCAGCATCGCGGCGATCAAATTATGAGCCGCGCCAATCGCATGAATATCACCGGTCAAATGCAGGTTAAAATGCTCCATCGGCACAATTTGACTGTAACCGCCGCCGGCCGCGCCGCCCTTGATGCCAAAGGTCGGCCCCTGCGACGGCTGTCGAACGGTAATCACCGCTTTTTTGCCGATGTGTTTCATCGCCTGGCCGATGCCAACCGTGGTGGTCGATTTGCCTTCGCCCAGCGGCGTCGGCGTGATGGCCGTGACATCGACGTATTTGGCGTCAGGCCGCCGCTTGAGCTTGTCCAGCGCATCAAGGTTGATCTTGGCAATGTATTTGCCGTAGTGTTCCAGGTCGGTTTCGGGATCCAATCCCATCTGCTCGGCGATTTGATTGATATGAACCAGTTTCGCGTTTTGCGCGATAGTTAAATCCGAAGGCATGGCCATCAGGTTTTACCCCCTTGAATGGAGTTTTCTTTATTTTAATTCAGCGGCGCCGATTTCGCTAATGGATTCGCGATGCGGGGAATGGTGAATATGGCCTTGCGCTTTGATGCAGAGGACACCGAGTCATGATTATCGGCGGCGTCCTCTGTGTCAAATTGGCTATTGGGGCAGCAGCACCAGCGAACCTGGACTGTTAATTGAGACGCAGGTCTGTCCGTTGACGATGGTGGCCGGCAGCGGCACTATCGCCCGCGGGCTGGTATTGGCATCCAAGAAGACGACGCGGCCAATCTGCGGGAAGCAGACGTCGACGCCCTGCTCAACATAGCCATAGACGTCAAAGGCCTCCAAAAAGCCAGCGTCGATGATCGACTGAACGCCGATGCCGGCGCCGTCAAGCTGACGGAAATGGACGCCGCTGTCGAGGCCAAAAGCGGCGCTGAAGGTGGCGCCGGTGGCGGCTTGCAGGGCGACGTGGGTGGCGGCGATTTGCGGCCGCGGCGTTGACGTTGGCGCGGGTGTGGGCGGCTCTTCCTTCTTCTTGGGGCGCCAGGGCACCAGATTAAAAATGCTGGTGATGGTCGCGGCGCTGGTGTCGACGACTCCTTGATACGTAGTCAGTCCCGTCCAGGGCTCAAAGATTCTATAATCAGAATGCACCGGCACGGCTTCCCTGATGGTTGTCGCGGCATTGTTCTTGAAGATGATGCTGCCGGCGAGTGTAAGGTTAGCCTGATAACCCGAAACGACTGCCCATGGAGAACCCGCGTTTCGTTCGAAGACGCCGCCGTTTATCTCCACCCTGGTATCGCTTAGATCATTTATCGAGGCCACGTTATCGTCGCGCACAAAGATAGTGGATCCCCAATGCGCTTCTCCATACGTTTTCCTGTTGTTCAGGAACTGCACATTGGTAAGATGGGCTTTTCCGCTGTCCCGCACGCTTAGGATAGTCTGTCCCACGTTGTCTCTGAAGGTGACGTTAGTGGCGTTAAACCGCGCGCCGCGCACGATCACAGTGGTGCGGCCGTTAATGCCGCCCGTTCCGCGAATGGTGACATCGTTCAGATTGAGGGTGACAGTTGGCGCTTCGCCTGCCGGGTGATCGCCTCCCGACCCCGTGGGGTGCGCGCCGCCGACGACAAGGAAGGTGCGGTTGGGCGGCCCGATGATGCTGTAGCCGTTGCCGTTGATGGTAAAGGCGCCGCTGTTGTAGATAAATTGCAGTCTGGGCAGGGCTTCATGCGGCCCGGCCGGGAAAACACAGTCCGAGGTCATTTCGAAGGTTCTGTGGGCAGCGGAAGAATCAAACTCTGACCAGCGCAGCGGCAGGCCGCAGTCACTTATCCACGGCGATTCTGAAGGATTGACCAGCTTTGCATTCGCGCTTGGCGTTGATGTTGGTGACTGGCTTTGGACGGGAATGGCGAGGAAGACGATCAATAAGAAGCAGAACAGAACGTTCTTAATCAGAAAATGCGCGGGGGGGGGGGGGGGGCGTTTTCTGTTTCTAATATCAATGTTCATGTTAAGTTCCTTTCCTAATAAGTCGGATAAATAAACTTCATACGGGAATTGTACATAAGCGTCGGCTGGCTGTCAAGCGATTTATCGATGAATTTCGGGCTTCAAAATTAAAATCGCCAAAGGCGGCAGCAGCAGACGGATACTGTGCGGCAAACCATGCGCTTCAATCGGCTCGCTGTCGACGCCGCCCAGATTGCCGACATTGCTTCCCCCATACGCGGCGGCATCGCTGTTCAGCATCTCTTTATAGAAACCGCCGCTCGGCGCGCCGATGCGATAATCATAGCGAACCACTGGCGTAAAATTCAAAACGACAATCAGAAAATCGCGCCTGTCTTTGGCATAGCGAATATAGCTGTAGACGCTGTTATCGGCGTCGTTGGCTTCGATCCAGCGGAATCCGGCGGCGTCAAAATCGACTTCCCACAGCGCCGGCTGTTCTTTGTAAAAATGATTGAGATCGCGCACCCAGGCCCGCATCTGCGCGTGTTTGTCATAGTCCAGCAGATGCCAATCGAGACTGCGCGCCTCGCTCCATTCGGCAAACTGGGCGAACTCGCCGCCCATAAAGTTCAGCATTTTGCCAACCTGCGCGCATTGACAGCCAAACAGCAGCCGCAGCTGGGCGAACCGCTGCCAGTAATCGCCGGGCATTTTGCTGATAAGCGAAGCCTTTTCGTGGACGACCTCATCATGCGACAGTGGCAGGACAAAGTTCTCGCTGAAGGCATACCATAAGGCGAAGGTGATCCGATGATGATGAAAGCGGCGATGAATCGGATCCTGCCGCAGATAGTCAAGCGTGTCGTGCATCCAGCCCATATTCCATTTGAAAGTAAAGCCAAGCCCGCCGATATAGGTCGGCCGCGAAACCATCGGCCAGTCGGTCGCCTCTTCGGCTATGGTGACCGCGCCGGGCACTTGGGCATGAACGGCTTCGTTCAATTCGCGCAGAAAGTCCAAGGCGGCCAGATTCTCATGGCGGCCGTATTCATTGGGGATCCATTCGCCCTCTTGGCGCGAAAAATTGAGGTAGATCATCGACGACACGGCATCGACGCGCAAGCCGTCGATATGATACTTTTTGAGCCAGAAGAGCGCATTGGCAATCAGAAAATTGCGGACTTCGCGGCGGCCATAATTGAAAATCATGGTGCCCCAGTCCGGATGCTCGCCTTGTCGTTGGTCGTCGTGGCTGTAAAGGTGCGTGCCGTCAAAATAGTTCAGCCCATGGCCGTCTTTGGGGAAATGCGCCGGCACCCAATCAAGGATGACAGCGATGCCGTTCTGATGACAGCAGTCGATGAAGCGCATCAAGTCCGTTGGCCTGCCATAGCGGCTGGTCGGCGCATAATAACCGACAGTCTGATACCCCCAGGATTTGTCCAGGGGATGCTCGGCGACTGGCATCAGTTCAAGGTGCGTGTATCCCATATCGACAAGGTAAGGCACGAGTTCGGCGGCGAGTTCGCGGTAGGTTAGGTATTCATTGTTTGCCTTGCGCTTCCATGAACCCAAATGCGCTTCATAGATGTTCATCGGCTGGGCAAGCGGGTCTTTTTGCGCTCTGGCGGCCATCCAGTCCTCATCCTGCCAGTTGTAGCCGTCGATGTCATAGACAATCGAGGCCGTCTTGGGGCGCACTTCGGCATAAAAGCCATAGGGGTCGGATTTTTCGGCGCGATAGCCGTTATGATGCGAGCGAATTTCATATTTATAGCGGAGGCCGACTTCCAGATTGGGGATGAACAGTTCCCAGATGCCCGAACCGCGGTTGTTTTCCATAGCATGCGTCCGCGCATCCCAGCGATTGAAATCACCGATGACAGCTGCTTTGTAACAGTTCGGCGCCCAGACGGCAAAATGAATGCCGGCGATGCCATTGACTTGGCGCCGATGCGCGCCCAGCTTCTCATAGATGTTTTGATGACGGCCCTGGCCGAAAAGGTAGATGTCATAATCCGTCAGCAGCGGCGGGAAGATATAAGGGTCGGCATAGGATTCGACCGACTTGTCGGCGCTTGAGGCTTCAAAATGATAGGCGGCCTGGGCCCAGCTTTTGTCGAGTGAAGCGACAAAAAGGCCGGCATCATTCAGCCTTTGCATCTTGACTCGGGCTTGGCTTTGGCCGTGGACGATATCGATTCGATCAGCCCAGGGGCGAAAGGTGCGAATTGAAACATGGTCATCAAATAGATGTCGGCCCAGCAGAGTCTTGGGCGCGCCTATTTCGCCGACAATGAGCGCCTGAACCGCATCGGGATGGATAGTTTGTGGCATGGCAGCCTCCGCGCATGGAAAGCCATTCCAGTATAACCTTAAACCAGCGTGAACAGGCGGTGATACACCCCTTCAAGCGCCAGCAGTTCTTGATGGCTGCCTTGCTCGATGATGCGGCCATGGTCCATAACGACAATCATGTCAGCCGAGGTGATGGTGCTTAAACGGTGGGCGATGACAAAGCTGGTGCGCCCAACCAGCAGACGCTCCAGCGCCGCCTGAATCAGCCGTTCGGTTTGGGTGTCGATGTTGCTGGTGGCTTCATCAAGGATCAGCACGCGCGGGTCGGCCAGCAACGCGCGGGCAAACGCCAGCAGCTGACGCTGCCCAGTTGATAAAACCGAGCCGTCCGCCCCGATTTCGGTATGATAGCCATGCGACAGTTCAGCGATAAAAGGGTCGGCGCCGACGGCTTTGGCGGCCTCAATGATTTCATCGTCGGTCGCGTTCAGCCGCCCATAGCGGATATTGTCCATCACCGTTCCCGAAAACAGATGCGTATCCTGCGGCACCATGCTGATTTGCCGCCGCAGGCTGTTCTGCGTGACGTCTTTGAGGCTGTGTCCATCAATGGCAATGCGGCCGGCAGTGGCGTCATAAAAGCGCATCATCAGCTTGACCATGGTACTCTTGCCGGCGCCGGTATGCCCGACAAAAGCCACAGTCGAGCCGGCGGGGACATCGAGGCTGATGTTCTTGAGAACCATTTCGCCGCCCGGCGCGTACTGAAAGCATACATCCTCAAAACGAATATGACCGCGGATGTCAGGCAGGACATCGGCATCTTCGCGGTCGCTGATTTCAATCGGAAAATCCATCAGCTTGAATATCCGATAGCCCGAAGCCAGAACAGCCTGAAGCAGATTGAATCGCTGCGCCAGCAGGCGAATCGGGAAGAAGAACTGCTCAAGATACAGGATAAAAGCCACTAGGACTCCTACTGTGATGCTGTCGCCAAGCACCAGGCTGCCGCCGACAAAGATCAGCGCGCCAGTGGCAACGCCGCGAACCAGTTCAATGCCAGGGAAGAACAGGCTGGAGATCAGCACGGCGCGCGCATTCGCCTGGCGATTTTCCATATTGATCTCGTCGATAAAGCGATTGTGATTGTACCGCTGGCGCGCAAAAGCCTGCGTGACCCGAACGCCGGTAAAGGCTTCGGATAATTCGGCATTGACCTTGGCATTGGAATCGGACACTTTCAGATAGGCGGCGCGGGCGTGGATGCGCCAATAGTTGGCGAGGACGCCAAGCACAATGAGAACCGCCACCGCGACCGCGGTCAGCTGGACGTTGATGAGGATCATCGAGATGATGACGCCGACCAGCATCAGCGCTTCGCGGATGCTGCCGACGGCCGCGAAGGTAACGGCTTCCCGAATGACATTGACGTCGCTGATCACGCGGGCGATCAAACGGCCGACTTCATAATCGGCGAAAAAGCTGATCGACAAATTCTGGGTGTGTTCAAAGAGTTCGTCGCGCAGGGTTTGGATAACGCTCTGCCCGGTTTCGGCCATGTTCCCAAGCTGGATGCGAAAGCCGATGAAGCCCATGATTTGGATCAGAACCAAAGCGAGGACGCCCAGGGCCACCGTTGACATATCGCGTTTGCGAATGCCCTCGTCGATGGCCCAGCCAATCAGAGGCGGGCTGGACACATTGGCGGCGACGCTGAAGAGCATCGCCAGCAGGGCAATGAGCAGCTTCCGGCGATGCGGCCCCAAATAGGACATCAGCCGTCCCAGCACCTGGCGGTCAAACCCAATCCGCTCATGGTCGTCGATGTCAAGGACAGTCGGCTCGCGGTCTTTTTGCTTGTCTTTCGCGTTGATGCGCTTGTCTTTGCGTTGATTTACAGCAGTCATAAGCCTCTTGGTCTTTGCGGTTGGTCAGTTATTTGCCGGCCAGGCGGTCAATCAAGGCGCGGAACTGCTGCGTCGACCGCCGCTCTTCCAACGGTATCGTAATTGTCCCGGCGATGATCGCCTGGCGGCGGGTGCGCTCCTGCTCTTCAAGCTGCAATTTATAGATTTCTTTGTACAGGTCGCCTTCCGCCAGCAGGGATTCATGGGTGCCGCGCTGAATGATCTCGCCTTCCTTGAGGACAATAATCTGGTCGGCGCGCAGGATGGTGCTCATGCGCTGGGCAATCACAAATGTTGTGCGCCCCTGCATAATATGCTCCAAAGCCTGCTGGATAAGATGCTCGGTTTGCGTATCGACGCTGCTGGTGGCGTCGTCAAGAATCAGAATGCGCGGGTCAATCAGCAGCGCGCGGGCAATGGCGATGCGCTGTTTCTGCCCGCCCGACAGGGTTGTCCCCCGTTCGCCAACAAGCGTCTGATACCCTTCGGGAAATTCTGAAATAAAGTCGTGCGCGTTGGCCGAAACCGCCGCCCGCACCACTTCATCATGGCTGGCCCGCGGCCTGCCATAGGCGATATTCTCCTCAATCGTCGCCGAAAACAGCAATGGCTGCTGCATGACAATGCCGATCTGGCTACGGAGGCGGTGCAGTTCAAAATCGCGCGCGTCAATGCCGTCAATCAAAACGCGCCCGTCCGTGACATCATAGAACCGCGGAATCAGATTGACGAGGGTTGTCTTGCCCGAACCCGTCAGCCCCATAATGGCGACAACTTCGCCTGGCCGCGCTTCCAGATTGATGTCTTTGAGGATGGCATGGGTAGAGGTTTGATAGCGCGCGCTGACGTTTTCAAAGCGCACATGCCCCTTGACATCGACTCGTCTGGCGGATGGTTGATTAACGATAAGCTCTTCTTCATCCAGGATCTCAAAAACCCGTTCGCTGCTGGCGACGGCCTGGGTGGTGAGCAGAATGACGAAGCCAACAAAGCGGAGCGGCTGTGACAGCAGCAGAACATAGGCATTGAATGTAACCACCAGCCCGACGGTGATGTTCGCCATCCCGCGCGCCTCAAGCAGCCCGCCAAAAAACAGCACCAGCGCAGTCGACATAGCCGCCAGAAACGCGCTTGCCGGCAGATAGCTAATCCACTGCCGAATGAAGTCCAGCTGCTCCTCATAAAGATTTCTGTTTTCGGCATTGAACCGCTTGATTTCGTGCGCCTCGCGGGCGAAGACGCGCACGACCTCGGCCGCCAAGGCGTTTTCCTGAATATGGTTGCTCAAGACCTGCATGCGGGTCATGACCTGTTTCCAGCGCGGATGAACGCGCATCACAAAACGGTTTGAAAACAGCGCCAGCGGCACCAGCGGGGTAAAGGCGATGACCGCCAGGAGCGGGCTGGTCGCAAGCATAATGAAGACGACGCCAGTCAGCAGGAAGATAACATTCAGCCCGTCGATCAGGCCAAAAGCGAAATATCGCTGGATCTCATTCACATCGCTTATGGCGCGGGTGATAATCGTGCCGACTTGGGCATTGTCGTGATAAGTGAAAGACTGCCCCTGCACCTTGTCATAAATCTGGTTGCGAATATCGTAGGAAATATAATGCGACAGCCGTTCCCCATAAAACCGCCCAAGGAAAGCGGCCAGCCCGCGCAGAACGCCAAGCCCGATGACCAGCAGGCCGGCGTTCAGCATATAGGCGCTGTCGCCGTTTTCAATGCCGATGTCAACTACATCGCGCAGGATGTACGGCACGATGACTTGCAGGGTATTCATCCCGATAAGTCCAAACAGCGCCGTCAGCATCCAGCCCTTGTACTTCAGCAAATATCTCATCAGCCGCTTCCAGATCGCGAAGGCGGAATGCTTCGGCGGCTGCGGAAGCGCCGTGGGCGCTCTCTTTGACGAAGCGATTGCCATTTGCCGGCCTCCCAATCGACGGATAATGAAAGCAGTCTGCAAGCGCGGTTTGATGCCGAAGCAACCAGTCTACAGCATTTCAAACTGTTTTTCTACGACTGTCTGCCAGAAAATCGAGTTCAGAATCAGAGATCGATTGACTCTAGTATTCTCGCCGAGATACATCAAAATAGCTGTCTGTGATTTTATACATCGGAACAGGGGGATTCCATGTCAAAACTAAAACCTGCTGCCCTGCAATTATATTCAGTCCGCGATGCGCTGGCGGCTGACTTTGAAGGAACAGTCCGCCAAGCTGCCGATATGGGCTATGTCGGCGTCGAGCCTTATGGCGGCATGCCAGTCGGATTGTCCAATGCCGCCAGCCTGTTCCGCCAGCTTGGTCTGGAGGTGTTCAACGCTCATGTCGCTTTTCCCGATGAGGCCAATAAAGATGCCATGCTTGAGGCCGCTGAAGCCTTTGGCATGCCGCGCGCCACAGTCGCCTTTCTGCCGCCGACGGCGTTTGAGACCATCGATGCGATTAAACAGGTATGCGAAGGGCTGAACCGCGCCAGCGAATTCGCGCGGGCCAACGGCCTCGCCTTGGGCTATCATAATCACTGGTGGGAATTCAAGCAGCTGGAAGGGCAGTCGACGCTTGACCTGATGCTTGATGAGCTTGACGATGCGGTTTTCTTGGAGATTGACACCTATTGGGCGCAGGTCGGCGGGCTGGACGCGGTTGAAGCCATTAGGCGGGCTGGCGGCCGCGCGCCGCTGATTCATCTCAAGGACGGCTCGATGAACCGCGAAGACGCTATGCTGGCGGTCGGCGCCGGCAAGATGCCCATCCCGGCGATTGTCGAGGCGGCCGCGGCGACGGCTGAATGGCATATCGTCGAGCTTGACCGCTGTGACACCGATATGCTGCAAGCGGTTCAGGACAGCTATGACTATTTGACGTCAAATGGACTGGCGCGCGGGAAAGTATAAGCCTATGAAAGTTTCTATCGACAGTTTGCGGCATGCGGCCAAAGGCGCCATTTTGAATCAGGGCTACAGCCCCGAGGATAGCGAAATCATCCTTGAGATTATGATGTACGCCCAGCTTCGCGGCAATAATCAGAACGTCATCAAGCTGACCGGCGCTGGCATGCCCGCCAATCCAGCCGCCGAAAAAATATCTATTGTCAAGGACACCAAACTTTCGGCAGTGATTGACGGCGGCTGGAATCAAGGGATGGTGGTCGCCGCGCAGGCGACTCAAATGGCAATCGGCAAAGCCAAGGCGCATGGCTTCGGCATTGTCGGCACGCGGCGGACGAACTCGTCGACCGGCGCCATCGGCTATTATGCGCGCTTGATCGCCGCCGAAGGCCTGCTGGGCTTTGTCTTTTCTGGCTCCGCCGAGTTTATGGCCATGCACGGCTCTTATGAGGCTTTCTTCGGCACGAATCCGCTGGCTGTGGGCATCCCCACCGCCGACAAGCCGATTGTATTGGACATGGCGACGGCGGCGATTGCCTATTATGGCATTCTCCTGGCGCAGACCGCCGGCGAGACGATACCAGCCGGCGTCGCCTATGACCAAGACGGCTTGACAACAACCGACCCCGCCAAAGCTCTGGCCGGCGCGATTAAAACCTTTGGCGGTTACAAAGGCGCCGCCCTTGCCCTGATTGTCGAAGTCTTGACCCGACCGCTTGTCGGCGCATCGCGTCAGCCGAACGGCGCCAAACGCGATTGGGGCAACCTTGTCTTCGCCATTGATCCTGAACTGCTGGCTGATGATTTGGAAACCTTTCGCGGCGGCGTCAGCGATTTAATCGCGCGGCTCAAGGATCGCAAGCGGCTGCCAGGGTTTGATGAACTGCTGGTCCCCGGCGAACGCGGCGACAGGTTTTATGAAAAGGCAATGGCGGCTGGGGAAATTGAACTTGAAGATCAACTGTGGCATGATTTGCAGGCGGCGGCGGCGCGCGCTTAATGGACTCGCAGAATTAGTCAACGATGCCAATCGAGGGCAGCATCCGTTCATAAATCACTCCGCGCTGCCCGCGCCGTTCGGACGGGATGCTGCATAATCCGCCCGCTACAAACAGATGACTGGAGCCTTCGCCGCTCAAGTTCAGCGCATCCACCGCCCCCTGTTCCATCAGAAAATCGGTGACCTCCCGCAAGGTCGCGCCGGCGCTGTCCAAATCGGTTTGCCAAGCCGCATCGCAGCCATCAGCCACAGCCAGCGTTAGATCGCCATCCGCTTTGATCCCAATCGCTGTCCGCGCCTTGCGGACGGTATCCGCCGCCAGGTTCATATTCACCGGCGAAATGCCGATGACCGACTTGCCGCCTAGCGTGCGGCTTGGCTGAAACTCTTCATTTTCAGTCGCTTGGCGGATAACGTTTTGCCCGCCCGTCAGCAGAATCGGGCCAGCCTGAATCGCCGATTGAATCTGTTCCGCCGAGTCAGCGAACTCATATTCGATCCAGGCGTCGTTGATGATGCTGTCCGTGACCGCCGCCGGCAGCGCATCGGCCTGCAAGGACAAGACGAATCCATTTTGCGGGATCCTTAAACCTCCGCCTTGCTTCCAGCTGACGACCTGCCGATTGACAATGACATATTCGATCCGTCCGTCCGCTAAAGGCGTGCGGTCGAGCGGCGTTCCCCGCTGCCGCAGATGGCCGGCGCGGGTGTACAGGGCGATGGGCTGCGGTTGTTTCGGATTCAGGCAGAAGCGATGACTGCCGCGGCCAGCGGCGCTTAGTTTGAGGTCGCCGGGTATGACAAGGATGATGTCTTCCAGGCTTAATGCCCGGACAGTCCAGCTTTCGCCGTCATAGAGCAGGCAGCCGCGGCGGTAGATGGGCGGGCGCAAAATCGTATTTTCGGCGACCATCAAGCCAATCGGATCGCCATAGCCGGAATGGTGACTGACGAGGTCGTCATATTCATGCAGAAAATGAGATGTATTGAAGACGGCTTGCCGCTGTATGCTTTGGACAAAGTGACGGATAAAATCGCATCTGCCGATGCGGACAAAATCCTGATGCGCGTTAAACGCGTGGAAAATCCGCGGCTGGTATGTTCCTTTTTCGATGTTGGGATACAAATCGAGGTGGATCGTCTCTTCCAGCCATCGGGTCAGTGACTTGGCTCGATCCCGCCAGACGGCGTGTTCCTTTGGCGCTTGAATATGCCATTCGTAGGTGTCGCTGATGTATTCATGCAGCTGGAGCCAGCCTTCGGATAAAAGTTTGCGGAGCGCGTAAGCGATAAAGGAATTGGCGCTGATGATCCGCTCGCCGTCGTCGGTCGCATAGCTTAATCCTGGAAACAGCTGGCTGGCGCGGCGGTCAGTCTGCATCGATGTCCATGTCAGGATATGCGGATTGGCATCGCCGCGCGCCTGCGCCCGCGCATAGCGCATCCTGGCGATGTCCTGCTGGCGCACATAGCTGCTTTGGGGATGGAGGTCTTCAAATTTCAGCTTGTCCGCTGGGATATGCACAGTGTAAAACATTGTCCAGCTGCCGTCGCTGTGGGGGACGCGCTGTTTATGATATGAAATGTCAGACATCAGAGCCGCCTTTGCTGAATCGCTTTCGCATCAACTATACCGCCTGCCGCTCATCATGCAAATTCATCGGCGCGGATTAGGGGCTGCAAAGCAAAAACCCCCGCTTCCGAAAGCGAGGGCTTGAACGCAGTATCATTGATAGCAGTTCAGCTTTAGCTGGGCAGCAGCACCAGCGAACCTGGACTGTTCAGCCAGACGCAGGTCATGCCGTTCTTTATGGTGGCATCCAGCGCCGTTATCGCCCGCGGCATGGTGCGCGCGTCCAAGAAGACGACGCGCCCAATCTGCGGGAAGCAGACCTCGACGCCCTGCTCGACATAGCCATAGACGTCCAGGGCGGCCAGATAACCGGCGTCGATGATCGACGGAACGCCGATGCCGGCGCCGTCAAGCTGGCGGAAATGGACGCCGCTGTCGAGGCCATAAGTGGCTTCAAAGGTCATGCCGGTGTCGGTTTGCAAGGCGACGTAAGATGCGGCGTAGGCCGGCCGCGGCGTCGGCGTTGGTGTTGGGGCTGGCGTTGGATCCTTGCGTCGTCTCTCGTCCGGCCGCGGCGTGGGTGTTGGCGTGGGTGTCGCAGTCGCAGTCGCCGTCGGAGTCATGAAGCCGGCGGTGCAAGCGCCGGTGTTGTTGTCAGTGACGGTCGAGCCGGTGACGTTGGTCGCCGCTCCGCCGCTGCTGTTGGTGTTGCCGCTGAAGGTGAGGCAGCCATTGAAGATGAGCGTGGAGCTTGTGACCACAATCACCGCGGCTTGGCCGGAATTGTTTTGGAAGATGCCGTTGCTGATGGTCACAGACCCCGAACTGAAGATCGTCATCGCAGTCCCTTGGTTGGCTGTCGCTGTCGCCGCGCTGCTGTTCAGGAATTGAACATTGGTGAAAGCAACCGTTCCGCCATTTACCGCTAATGTGCTGCGATTCGCATTGTTCGAGAAGGTGACGCTTGAGGCGTTAAGCGTTCCGCCGCCGTCCACTTGAACGGCGGAGTTGTTGGCGGCGCCAGCCTGGCGAATAGTGACGTTGTTCAGATTTAAGACGGCGCTAGAACCCTGGACTCGGAGGGCCAAAGCATTGGTTGGCCCGATAATCCGATAACCGCCGCCGTTGATGGTGAAGGTTCCCGATTGAAACCACAGATAATAACCGCCAGGAACAACTTGAGAATTGCCGAATGTACAGTCGGCGGTCATGGTAAAGGTGGTGACGGTGGCCGCAGAAGTGAATCTCGAAAAAGTGGGCAGGCCGCAGGCGGCCGTCGACGTTGGATTTGTCTGGGCAAGCTGGCTTTGGGCTGGGACCGCGGAGAAGATAATCAGAAATAAGAAGCAAAGCAGAGCTTTCTTAATCAGAAGATGCGGGGGGGGGGGGGGGGGGGGAATTTCTAATATGAGTATTCATGTCAGCGCGCTCCATTTCGCTACGATAGGCCATCATTATAACAGATGTTATCTGAAAGCGCGCATGGTGTCAAGTCATTTGGCATCCAATTTTGGGGCGATTGCCTGGTCATCTGCGGATGCCGCTGGATAGTTTCCTGATCACGCGGTACAATAGCGGCGCGAAAAGGAGCATGCCGATGGGATTTTGGGAACGATGGCGCATCCCAATAATGCTGGCGCCAACCCTGGCTGTTATCTGCTTTTTGTTTATCGGCGGCTTAACTTACGGCGCGCTGGTGAGCCTTGGGTGGCAGCCGATTATCGGGCGGACAGAAATTTCATTTGACGCCTATGCCAATCTGCTGTTTTCCGAACGTCACGCCAGCGTCTTCTGGCAGGGCCTGCTGCTGACGCTTTGGGTTAGCTTCGCCAGCACATTTATATCGGCCGCGTTGGCTTTGGCAACCGCGCTGCTGCTGCGCCGCACATTTATTGGCAAACGGATCGCCACCTTTCTGTATCAGTTGAATTTGCCGGTGCCTCATGTCGTCGCCGCTATCGGCATCCTGTTTTTGTTCTCGCAAAGCGGGCTGCTGTCGCGGACCGGCGCGCAGTTCGGGCTTTTCAGCAGCCCCAGCGATTTTCCAGTCGTGGTCAAGGATCGGCTGGGGATCGGAATCATCCTCTCGTTTGTATGGAAAGAAGTTCCTTTTATTGGCGTGATTGTGCTGGCGGTTTTGCAGTCGCTGGGCGTCGACTATGAAGACCTGGCGCGCAGCCTCGGCGCCAATCGCTGGCAGCGATTCCGCTATGTCATCCTGCCGCTGGTCATGCCTGGGCTGCTTTCGGGTTCGATTCTCGTGTTTGCCTTTACTTTCGGCTCCTTTGAAGTCCCGGCTATTTTGGGCGTGCGTTTCCCGCGCACATTGACGGTGACCGCGGTGCGCTTCTTCCGCGATCCAGATTTGAACGCGCGCACTGAAGGCATGGCGATTAGTATGATTATTTCTGTTATCGTGTTCTTTCTCGTTCTTGGCTATATGTGGCTGAGCCGCCGAACGATCCGACAAGATTGAGCCAATCCATGACCGCTTCATCAATCGGCATTTACCGACCATCAGCCAGCCAGCGCATCGCCCGCGTTCTGCACTATCTCGCCGTGATTCTGCTGATTCTGCTGCTGCTTACCCCTTTGATCGCGTTTCTTTTCAACGCTTTCTCGTTTCGCTGGTTTTATCCGCAGCTGTTCCCGCAGGAAATCAGCCTGCGCGCCTGGGAAAGCATCACCGCGTCCAATTCCAAAGTGCCAGAAGCGCTGCTCAACAGCACCATCCTTGCCGTCGGCGTAACTTTAAGCTCGGTATTGATTGGCCTGCCAGCCGCCCGCGCGCTGGGGCTGTACGGTTTCCGCGGCAAGCGAATAATTGAGTTCCTGATTATTTCGCCGACTATTGTGCCGGGCATTGCTGTAGCAATGGGACTGAACATCAACTTTATTCGCTGGGGGCTGTCCGGCAATATGCTGGGCGTCGGTCTGGTTCATCTTGTTCCAGTGATGCCGTATGTGGTGCTGACGCTCTCTGGAGTCTTCGCCAATTATAATCCAGAGTTTGAGCAGCAGGCGCGTTCGCTGGGCGCTGGGACGCTTGCCACATTCTGGCATGTGACGCTGCCGGCGGTGTTCCCTGGCATTGTTGTCGCCAGCCTGTTTGCTTATCTGATCTCGTGGAGCCAGTATATTCTGACGTTTCTGATTGGCGCCGGGCAGGTGATTACGATGCCAGTGCTGCTCTTTTCGACCGCATCAGGCAACAACAACGCGCTCACCGCCGCCATGTCGCTTGTTTTCGTGGCGCCGTCGATTCTGATACTTATTTTGACCGCCCGCTATCTATCAGGAAAATCGAGCGCGGTCGGCGGTTTTGGTCAGCTGTAGACCGCTTGACTTTTTCGCACTTGACAGCCGCGGTGAGAGGTGATAATCTGGTTCAGCCTGGGGGCGTAGTGTAGCGGTTAACATGCCGGCCTGTCAAGCCGGAGATCGCGGGTTCAAATCCCGTCGCTCCCGTCAAACGGAAGCATAGCGATGTGTTTCCGTTTTTTGTTTGGATGCGCTGCCTCCGCGGCTGCTTCGTCCTATGCGGTCAATTCGTCAGCCAATTCGCGCAAACCGAGAACCTTTAGTCGCCTTTTGCTGGCCGGGTTATGCTATGCTGGCGCGGCAAATAGGAAAAAGGAGCGGGGCATGAGCAGGGCATTATCTGTGCCAAAACCAAATGACGCTGGCGATGGCGTCATCGCGGTTGCCAATACGCAAATGGCGTTCAGCAACATACGCCGCGGGCCCGGCGTCGATTATCAGGATGTCGGCGACATTCTGGATAACGCGCTGGTGGTTTATTATCCCAAAACGCAAACATCGGACAAGTGGGTCTGGGTCGAAAAGGGCGGCCTGCGCGGGTGGATGCACGCTGGCTATGCAGCGTTTATCCCGGCGGTTGGCGCCGCGCCGCCAGCGAATAATCAGCCAAAGCCGACGCCCTATGACGGCAAAGTCGCCATTTGGCATTGGTCAGGGCGAAGCGTGGCTGAAGTCACTATCAATCAGCTGCTTGACAATATCCGCGTGCGTACGCCCAACGTCAAGCAAATCTGGGTGAAGATCACCGATGGCCGGCAGTGGATGGGCGAATATGATGAAAGCGATCTGGCGATTCGGGGCCCGAGCCGCGTTGATGAGTGGGTTCGGGCGTGTCAGGCAAAGGGCATGGAGTTTCATGCCTGGTGCGTTCCGCATGGTTTGGACCTTGAACGCGAAACGGCTATCATTTCCCAAGCCTGCAAGCGCCCTGGAGTAGGGTCGCTGGTTTTGGATATTGAGCCGTACGCTGGTTATTGGAAGGGCGGCGCCGAAAATGTGCGGCCCTTTATGCTGGCGCTGCGGCGCGAACTGGGCGCGCGTTTTCACATTGGCATAAGCGTTGACCCGCGCAAACATCATCGGCACACTATTTTCCCCGACGAGTGGTATCCTTTTATCGACAGCCTGCATCCGCAGCTTTACTGGAAAACCTTCCGCGTCACGCCGGCGGAAGTTCTGGAAAATGTCTATGCTGTTTGGGGAGATTATGGCCGGCCTATCTTTCCTGTTTTTCAAGGCGCGGCGGCGCTGCCTGAACAAATCGAGGCGCATACGCTGGCGACGCAGCAGTACGGCGTCAAAGGAATAAGCTGGTGGCGCTATGGCGTCATTTCGCAGTGGACAGCGGTCAACACTCCGATAGAACTTATCGATTCGCCGGCCGATCCAGTCACTAAACCCATTGATAATTTCACTGACGAGGTCATCATCCTGCCCAACAAAGAGGGTTTCCGCAGCGGGTTGTATACCAAGGACGCTCAATTCCATCTGCGCCAAAATACTTGGGGCTGGGATTATCTGCACATATCGACTCAAGCCCGCGCCAGCAAAGTCTGGGCGGAATGGCGGCAGCGGCTGCCGCATGCCGGGTTCTATGAGATTTCGGCCTTTATTCCCAATCGCAAGGCGACGACGACCCGCGCCCGTTACAAGGTTCATGGCATTGTCGGCACGACTGACGAGGTTGTGATTGATATTAATCAGAGCCGCAATCGCAACGCGTGGGTTCCGCTTGGCGTTTTTGATCTGGATCCGCGGCAGACGAATGCCGGGCGCGTCTTTTTGAATGATGTCACCGGCGAGGCCGATAAGGAAATCGCTTTTGACGCTATTCGTTTTCGCCGTATTGTGACGTCGGCTCCCAGTCAGCCGCCGCTGGCCCCGGACAATGAGCCGACGCCGCCTCCAAGCGCAAATGAAAATCGTCCTGATGTTGTCAATGGCGTCCGCGTGGCCGACGGCTATGATTCGCCGATAGGCACAAGCGAACAGCGCCGCGGGCGCAAAGTTTGGCCGAGCGCATGGCGGGATGCCAATCCATTCGGCAAACTGTATTTCATTGGCACGCCCAGCGAAGCCTATCACACCGGGGCTGATTTGAACTTCGGCAAGCCTTACGCTGACAAAGGGATGAAAGTTTATGCCTGCGCCAATGGCGTTGTTATCTTTGCCGCGCGCCTAAAAGTCTGGGGGGATATTATCATCATACGGCATGACCCGCTGTATAAGCCTGACGGCGCGGTCGTCTACAGCCGTTACGCGCATGTTCAGAACACCCGCGTTGAGGTTGGGCAGCGGGTCGCGCGCGGGCAGAGGATTTGCGAAATCAGCGATGCCTATGGACGCTTTGTGCCGCATTTGCACTTTGACATGAGCCCGACGACCATTTTTGAGACGCGGCCCGGCGATTGGCCCAAAACCAACCATGCCCAGCTGATGAAGAACTATATTGATCCGCTGCAATGGATACAGCGGAATCGTCCTTAGATGATCGGCGCGCGCCGGGCGGGCCAGCCAAGCAATGGCCAGGCCTGCCCGTATCTCGCGTCAATCCTAGAACAATCCCCAATCGCTGGCGGCGCCCTCTTCCATCATGCTGGGGTCCCACATCTCCATGCCCATTTCAATGGTGGTCGGCACGCCAAGGAAGTCCTGCGCGGTGCGGCGAGTCTGTTCCAGCAGCTGCGGCGCATAGGGGCAGAAAGGAGTAGTCATGATCATATTGACATGCGCCTGCTCGTCGCCGATTTCCACACCGCGCACCAAGCCCAGTTCTATAATGTTCATCCCGATTTCCGGATCGATGACGGCGCGCAGCGCCTCGTACAGTCCAGCTTCTCTTTCCATTTCTTTTTCCATTAGACCTTTGTCCTCCATGCGGTTGATTGAACATCACTATGTCAAGCATAGTACAGCGATTGGATGATGTCAATTCAATCTATATTTGGGAGGGCCTAATTTCGTGGATATTTCCCTATCTTTCAAAATGAGAAAAGCAAGGCGCGGTCTTTTGGTCGCCTTTTCGGGCCGCTTGCGGGCTAGGCTTGGGCTATGAAACTCACGCGCCCGGCTTTCGCTCATCATCTTTTTCGCCGGCAGTCTCATGCGCGGCGCGATATTTACAGCTGCGGCGAGCGTCCGATGGGATTTACGCCCGAAAATCGTTTCGGCGCGGGCGGCAAGCGGGGGTTCTGCTGGTCTCAAAGTCAAGCGGGCCTTGCGGTTCAGCCCATGTTTGGCTTGGGGTTTCGTTTGCGCTGGTCGGGGTCGGCGGCGGATGGATTGTCCGTATTGGTGTACGTTTTGACCGCATTGGCGCGCGTTTTGACCGTCTTGGCGCGCGTTTTGACCGTCTTGGCGCGCGTTTTGACCGTCTTGGCGCGCGTTTTGACCGTCTTGGCGCGCGTTTTGACCGTCTTGGCGCGCGTTTTGACCGTCTTGGCGCGCGTTTTGACCGTCTTGGCGCGCGTTTTGACCGTCTTGGCGCGCGTTTTGACCGTACTGGCGCGCGTTTTGCCCGTATTGGCGCGCGTTTTGTCCATGAATTTAGGGGAATCGGCGCGGATTGGGGAGTTTGGGGAGCGCCATCACCGCGTTTTTCGCCATTTCCTATGTCTTCCTATCCCCATCATCATCTTGACAGCGGCGCTGGGGGCTGTTATACTGCATTTAAGTTCGACTGGGTTATAAAGTAAATTTAACCAGCATTAAACATCAATGAGGGGAGAAATGCCTCGAATGGCTGCAAAACTGGAAATACGCAACCTCCACGCAAGTGTAGAAGGTGAGGAAGACTTGATTTTGCGCGGAGTCAACCTGACTGTAAAACAAGGCGAGATCCACGCCTTGATGGGGCCCAACGGCTCTGGGAAAAGCACGCTTGCCAACGTATTGATGGGCAATCCGGCTTATGAAGCGCAGGACGGGGAGATATTGCTGGATGGCGAAGATGTGCTGGATATGGATGCGGATGAGCGCAGCCGCAGCGGTTTGTTCTTGGCGTTTCAGTATCCAGTGGCGATCCCGGGGGTAACGCTGGGCAACTTCCTGCGTCATGCGATCAATGCCCGCATGAAAGCCGAAGACCCGGACAGCAAAGGCATACCGATTCCAAAATTCGCCCGCATGATGCGCGAGAAGATGAATCAGCTTCGGATTGACCACGCTTTTGCTGGGCGGTATTTGAATGAGGGCTTTAGCGGCGGCGAGAAAAAGCGGGCGGAAGTTCTGCAAATGGCGGTGCTTGAGCCAAGAATCGCCGTGCTTGACGAAACCGATTCTGGTTTGGATATCGATGCGCTTCGGATCGTGGCCGAAGGGGTGACATCGCTGACCGGCCCAGCGATGGGCGCGCTGGTGATTACGCATTATCAGCGCATACTCAATCACATCAAGCCAGATTATGTTCATGTAATGCACGACGGCCGAATTGTCGAAAGCGGCGGGCCCGAACTGGCGCTGGAACTTGAAGAAAAGGGATACGACTGGGTGCGGGAGAAACACGCCGCCCTGCAAGAAGCCTAATCCGATGAGTCTGAACGGGGAAAACAAAATGACTGATGCAATCCAAAGCGAAAAGCAGCTTACCAGCGAAGAGCAGGCCCTGAAAAACGTTGGCTTGACCTATGCCGAGCAGTACGGTTTTCATGACGACGATGTCGAGTATTCGTTCAAGAGCCAAAAAGGGGTCAATGAGGCTATTGTCCGTCAAATCAGCGCCATGAAAAACGAGCCGCAGTGGATGACGGATCTGCGGGTCGAAGCCTATCACATCTTTATGGACAAGCCGACGCCGCAGTGGGGCGGCGACCTCAACCAGATCGACTACGACGACATCTATTACTATGTGCGGGCGACCGACAAAACCGAGCAGGATTGGGATGAAGTGCCAGAGGAGATCAAGGAGACCTTTGACAAACTTGGCATTCCCGAAGCCGAGCAGAAGTTCCTGCATGGCGTATCGGCCCAATACGACAGCGAATCAGTCTATCATAAAATTCAGGAAAGCCTTGAGGAGCAGGGCGTCATCTTCCTGGATATGGATTCGGGGCTGCGCGAATATCCCGAAATTGTCCGCCAGTATTTCACCACGGTGATTCCATCCAACGACAACAAATTCGCCGCGCTGAATACGGCTGTTTGGTCGGGCGGCAGCTTTATCTATGTGCCGCCGGGCGTGCAGGTCGAAATGCCTCTGCAAGCCTATTTCCGCATCAATACCCAGAATATGGGTCAGTTCGAGCGGACGCTGATTATCGTCGACGAAGGGGCTTATGTGCATTATGTCGAAGGCTGCACCGCGCCCATCTACAGTTCCGACAGTCTGCACAGCGCGGTCGTCGAGATTATCGTCAAGGAAGGCGGCCGCTGCCGCTATACGACTATCCAAAACTGGTCGAACAACGTCTATAACCTGGTGACCAAACGCGCCGTCGCCGATAAGAACGCCACGATGGAATGGGTCGATGGCAATCTGGGCAGCCGCCTGACAATGAAATATCCAGCTGTTATTCTGCGCGGCGAAGGGGCGCATGGCGAAGTGCTTTCGATTGCCTTTGCCGGCGATGGCCAGCATCAAGACGCTGGGGCAAAAATCACGCATCTAGCGCCAGACACCACCAGCCAGATTATCAGCAAGTCAATCAGCAAGGACGGCGGCCGGGCAAGTTACCGCGGCCTGCTGAAAATCGCTGAAGAGGCCCGCAGCAGCAAAAGCAATGTGGTTTGCGATGCGCTGCTGCTGGATGATTTCAGCCGCTCCGATACCTATCCAACGATTGAGATCGACGCCAAAGACGTCACGATGGGACATGAGGCTTCGGTCAGCAAGGTAGGCGAAGATCAGCTTTTCTATTTGATGAGCCGCGGCATTGGCGAAGATGAAGCCAACGCTATGATTGTGAATGGATTCCTCGAGCCATTGGTGAAGGAACTGCCGATGGAATACGCCCTGGAATTGAACCGACTGATCCAGATTCAGCTGGAAGGCTCAATCGGCTAAATCTATGAGTGATCGCCATGCCGGCGGTCAGAAGCACAGAAGGAGTACAGATACGTGGCTATTGTGAGAAGGCGGTCGTCGCTGCCGCCAGCGCCAAATTACAGCCGGGCGGACGTCGAGGCCTTGAGCCAGCGAAACAATGAACCCGATTGGCTGCGCGAAAGACGTCTGCAAGCCTGGCAAACCTATGAAGACACGCCCATGCCTTACCTTGAAGAAGAATGGCGCCGCACCGATTACCGCCATATTCGCTGGGATGAAGCCGAAAGGCTGATTCAGGCAAACGGCGCAAGGGCCGAAGCTGTCCCGGCCAAAAACCTGGCGCCCTTGACCGGCGATGAGCAGGGCGGCCTGCTCGTTTTTGTCGATGGCAAAGTGGTTCACCGCCAGCTTGCGCCCGAACTGTCGGCGCAGGGAGTGATCTTTACTGATTTGCATACGGCGGTTGCCGAACACGAAACCCTGGTGCAAGAGCGCTTGATGACCGCCGCCGTCAAGGCCGAGGATGGGAAATTCGCGGCGCTGCACGGCGCGCTGTGGAATTATGGCGTCTTTGTTTATGCGCCGCGCGGCGAAGCCGCTGAACTGCCCTTGCATGTCGTCTGTTATCATTCACAGGCTGGCGCGGCTTTGGGGCATGTCCTGGTCGTCGTTGAAGACGATGCCCAGGCGACCATGCAGGTCGAATATGCTTCGGCAGACAGCGAAACGCAGTCCGCTTATATTGGCGCGACCGAATTGATTGTTGGCGATGCCGGCAATCTGCGGTATGTGTCGCTTCAGGACT
This sequence comes from Phototrophicaceae bacterium, assembly GCA_965243515.1. Lineage (GTDB taxonomy): Bacteria > Chloroflexota > Anaerolineae > Aggregatilineales > Phototrophicaceae > UBA6055. The sequence continues at coordinate 1,412,892 of OZ251572.1, forward strand.
GGAATCGAAACACTTGGGAATTCAGCCATCAGCGCGGCGTCGCCGGGCGCGGCGCCCAGCTTGATTGGGTGAACGGCGTCATGGGGAGCCAACTCACGAAGGCTTTTATTGAAGTGGATGCGGTTGGCGTCGGCGCCAATGCCCGCGTCAGTGGCTTCTTCTTTGCCGACGGCAGCCAGTTCTTTGATTTGGATACCCAGCAGAATCACAATGCTCCCCTGACCAATACCGACCTGCTGTTTAAGGGAGCGGCGCGCGACCGCGCCCGGACTTTGTGGCAGGGGATGATTAAATCGCTGCCCAAAATGCAGAAAATCGATGGGTATCAGGTGTGCCGCAATCTCATGTTAAGCAGCGAAGCGCGGATGGACAGCATCCCTGGGCTTGAAATTGAGGCCGATGATGTGGCTTGCTCTCATGCCGCGACCTTCGGCACGCTGGAAGAAGAGCCGATTTTCTATCTGATGAGCCGCGGCATTACTCGCCCGCAGGCGCAGCTGATGGTCATTGAAGGCTTCTTTGATGAACTGCTGAAACGGATTCCCTTTGAACGGGTGCGCGAACGTCTGATGAGCGAAATTGAAGCTAAAATCATTGGCTGATGAATCGCTTGCAAGCCCCGTCCTTTGCAGTCCAGGCAGACAGGATGTTTGATGGAAGATATGTATCGCCAGATGATTCTGGATCATGCCCGCCATCAGCGCAACTGGGGCTTGCTTGAGCCGAATCATCTGGATCATGAGGAAAGCAATCCATTATGCGGCGACCGCTTGCGGCTGACGCTGCGGCTGGACGAGAATAACGTCATCGCGCAGGTGGGGTGGGACGGCGAAGGCTGCGCCATCAGCCAGGCGTCGGCATCGATGTTTGGCGAGGAGATTCTGGGCATGACACTGGCGGAGGCGCGCCAAATCAGCAAGCAGCAGCTGTTGGATAACATCGGCTTGCCGTTGAGCATCAACCGCGTCAAGTGCGCCTTGCTGCCGCTTAAAACGCTGGTCGTCGGCGCCGGCGGCCAGGAAGAAGCCATTGAGCGCCGCGAATGGATTGAGGCCGAAGAGGAACAATCATGGCAGCATGGCTGACGGTTTGCCCAAGCGGCGATATTCCCGCCGGACACCGCGAGGTCTTTGGCATTCATGGGCGCTGGATTGCGATATTTAATATCGGCGGCAAGTATTATGCGATTGAAGATCTTTGCACGCATGACGGCAATGTTCTGGCGTTTGACCGCAGCGACCGACCGAGCAAGGTTGACGGCTATGAAATTGAATGCCCGCGTCATGGCGGCCGCTTCGATCTACGCAGCGGCAAGGCAACGCGCAGCCCGGCCGAGATTGACGTCCCCTGGTTCAAGCTGCGAATCGAGAATGATGAGCTTCAAATCCTTGTCTAACTTCGCATAATCAGCAAAACAGCACAGTGATTGGCGATGTCTTTTCATACCATCCAAGACGCAATGGAATCGGGCGAGACTCTGGTGTTCGGGCATCGCGGCGCAATGGCATACGCGCCGATGAACACACTGGCGGCATTTGAGTTGGCTTATAAACAAGGCGCCGCCGGCATTGAACTTGATGTTCACCGCTCCAAAGACGGCTGCCCAGTAGTTGTCCATGATTTCACAGTTGACGAAACGACCAATGGAAAAGGCGCGGTAAGCGATAAATCACTGGCGGAATTGAAAACCCTTGATGCCGGCGGCTGGTATTCGGATGATTTTGTCGGCGAGCAGATGCCAAGCCTCGATGAAGTCTTTGAATCGCTTGGCAATAAGCTGCTCATCAATATCGAAGTCAAGTCGATTCTGCCGGACGACGACGGCCTTGTGCAAGTGACTGCTGACTGCATTGCCCGTCATCAAATGCAGACCCGCGTCCTGGTTTCCTCATTCAACCCCCATGCTTTGCAAGGATTCAAGCGCATGCTGCCCGATGTCATGACCGGCTTCCTGTACCTGCCCGAAATGTCGGTGGATGTCAAACCGCTTCTATTGGGCCCGCCGCATCAGGCGCGTCATCCTCATCACAGCATGATTGACGAAACATATATGCGCTGGGCAAAGGCAAACCATTATTATGTCAATGCCTGGACAGTCAACAGCCCCGAACGCGCACAGGAACTCAAGAAGCTGGGCGTCAATGCTGTAATCACCGACCATCCCGACATCATCATCGCGGCCTTTTCCTGATGTTCGACCAGGCATGGCGCCGTTTGCTGCGTTTCGGCTTTCATCTCTTGTACAACGAATTGGCATTTACATACGATTGGGTGAGTTGGCTGGTATCATTGGGCCAATGGCGATGCTGGCAGCGAACCGTCATGCCTTACCTGCCGCCGCCGCAGGCTGGCTGGGTGCTTGAACTCGCGCATGGCACCGGCAGCTTGCAGGTAGATTTACTCGGCGCGCAGTATCGAACAATCGCCTTTGATTTGTCGCCTTATATGGGACGGCTGGCAGCGCGAAAACTGGCGCGGCGCGGTCTGCGTACAAATTTTGTGCGCGGCAATGCCCTTCACCTGCCATTGATGGCCGGCTCGATCTCGACTCTTGTTTGTACATTCCCGACTCATTTTATCGTTGACCCAGGAACATTAACCGAAATTCATCGCATTTTGTCAAAAGACGGACAAGCGCTCATTGTCCTAACCGGACAGCTTTGCGGCCGCGGGCTGATTCATAGTTTTCTCGAAAGTTTATATCGCATCACCGGGCAGCGGCAGACTCTATTCACCCAAGCGCAAATGCGCCATCCATTTGTCAGCTATGGATTCGATGTAGAAACAATAGAAGCGCGGTGCAAAGACAGCGCGGTTCAGCTTGTGAGACTAACAAAAAATTGAATATAAAGGGACTGGATTTTGCTTGACTGCCATGTTATACTGTTCTTGGATATGGTGGATGTAGCTCAACGGCAGAGCACCTGATTGTGGTTCAGGCGGTTGAGGGTTCAAGTCCCTTCATCCACCCATCAGCCATTACGTTCCCCCACAGCGCGGCGATTGTCGTCGCGGTTTAATGCCGCAGACGCAGCCCCGCCTGCCGCCGCCGCGCGATCCGCCGCCATCCAGTTAATTGAATCTCCATCCTGCCGCCAGTCATCAAGGTCGGTTCCGCTTCTGATAGGGCATCAGCCACTTCAGCCGCGGCTTCAGCTTCTTCCATCGGAACGTTCAAGGTTTCGGGAGCGGCTTCGGCTGTGGATACTGCCAAATCCTGCGCTTCGGGACGCGGGCTGGTTTGGGAGCTGTGTTCTGTTTCGCTTGGCTTCTGTAGACCAAAGACGTCAAACACGCTGACGTCAGCGGTATCGCGAGGCGCTTTCGCTGGGGCTGATGTTTGTCTTTCTTGGCTCAATTCTTCGGCTGGCGGGATCATCGGCGCGATTGGATCGGATGCGGCATCGGCAGCTTGAACAACCGGATTCGGCTGGGTGTCATCATCGGCCGCCGCCGGGGCTGGCCGTGTCTCATGGTCAAGCGCGTACGCAATCGGCTGCTTTGCGGCCTGCTCCGATTCAGCATGGGCAGCCTCCATCGCCTCATCGACAAAAGATGAGGGATGCCGCGGCTGATAACTTGAGCGCTCCTCGACATCCGGCGCCTCTTTGAGACTGGCTTTCGCCTCATGCGTGGAAATGCCGCCGGTCTCCTCCTGGATCAGCTTGTGCAAGTTCCGCAAACTGTCCTGAATGCCGTTGGCGATGCTGCGTTTTCGCCCCATAGAATGGCGAAGGCCGCCGAATACACCGCCCGGCTCATATTGGAAAGTCCACCGAACCCGGGTGCCTTCCGCGATCTCTTGCAGGCGGATGCGCCCCAGATTGCTGCTGAACTGCGCCCCGTCAACGATTTGATATTCGTATCCAAGCGTATCGTACCAAGCGACGATCTCGGCAATGACATCATGCCCGTTCGCTGTTGAATACCGCCAACGCGTGCCTTTGCCTTCGTGTCGGGTTGTCAGAAAGGAAATATGCGTCTGACCTTCTTGCCAGTCCACATTCTTAGAAAGATCGCCAACGAAACGCCAGATGAATCCCGGTGAAGCCGAGATAAGAATCGCCTGATCAATGATATTCATGTTTCATGCCTTCAAGACGTGACTGAACATTGGCTTTGTGCTACACTAGCCATAGATTTTACCACTGGATGATCGAATAGCAACCGCGATGCCAAACCCTGTCTTCATTTTTGCCTTTATCATTGCGACCATGTATGGCTTGGGATTCCACCTGCTGATGGGCGGCAACGCTCGCCGCCTGGCGCTGTTTGTCGTCATGGGCTGGCTCGGTTTCTGGCTTGGCCAGTATATTGGCAGCGTCTTCGAAATCAATCTGCTTAAAATTGGCGTTATCCGTTTGCTGCCAGCGACATTGAGCGCCTTGGTCTTGCTGGTCTTCGCGCATCTATTGACATCAGGACCTTCGGGGCCGGTTTCGCGGCGATAACCATGGCCGAAACCAACAGCCCTGTCCTAGCAGCCCCCAATGACCGCGATGATGACACATCCGGCATGAGCATCTCCCGAATGGTGAAGCTGCTGGCGGTGACCGGCATTGCCATCATCCTTGGGCTGCTTGTTTTTGCCCTGGTGATTGCATTGACCGCCGCCGAAGCCTGGCAGCCGGTGATACAGATTTTCCGCGATATTTTTGTGCTGGCGCTGGTCTTGGAGTTTATTCTGGTTATGCTGGCGCTGGCGATTTTGATGCTGCAAGTCGCCGCGCTGATGATCACGCTGAAGACAGAAATCAAACCCATCCTTGACCACGCCCGCGAAACAGCCAAAGCGACCCGAACCACGGCTCAATTTGTCAGCATGAACGCCGTCGATCCCTTGATGCAGATTAAGAGTTTTTTGGCCGGCCTGCTGGCGTTTCTGCGCGAGATAATTCGAATCCGCTCGCTTGTCCATTCCGATCAGGACAATCAAGATGAGCCATAAAAAACCGACTTTGGATCAAGGCGCGGCCCTGGTCGGGATTATACTGGGGATGGCCATCGGCGGAGTCTATGCGCTTCTGCATACCAAGAAAAGCGGAGCGGTCCGGCGCAAAGATTTGGCGAACTTTGGCGCCGGGTCGGTCGAGCTTGAAATCGAAGCCAGTCTGAATGATGCCAAAGACCTGGCCAAGAAGCGGCAGCAAGACGCCGATTAGCCCCTCTCTACCGCCTGGAAGGCCAAGCCCAGCGCCCGCAGCACATCGCCGGCGATTACACTGCGGCTGTTGCCGACCTTAGCCGCGGCTATCGTGCCGGCCAGCGCGTGAATGTAGGCGCCCAGCCGCGCGCTGTCAAAAGCGGAAGAGCCCTGCGCCCGCAGCCCGGCAATCAGCCCAGCCAAGACGTCGCCGGTGCCGGCGGTGCCGAGCGCGTCAATCTTGAAGGGAATGACGCTGATTTGACCGTCGGGCGAGGCGACCAAAGTATGCGCTCCCTTTAATACAATTACCAGGCCCCATGCTTTTGCTTTTTCGGCGGCGATTTCCCAGCGATGAGCATTGATTTCGTCGGTTGGCAATCGGGTCAGGCGCGACATCTCGCCCGAATGCGGGGTAATGATGGTTTCCGCCGGCAGATGCCGCGGCCAATTCGCCTTGGCGCTTACTGTATTGAGCGCATCGGCGTCCATAATAAGCGGCGGCAGGTCATCGCCGGCAAGCAGCCCCCACACAAAAGCCTGGGTCGATGGATGCTGTCCGAGGCCACAGCCGACCAGCAGGGCATGATAGCCTTGTGACTGCTGAATAAGGTCGGCGCATGCCGCGGCGGCGATGGCGCCATCTTCATCCGGCAAGCGCAGCCAGGTAGGTTCGCGAAGCGCCCCGGCGGCGATGTCCACCAGCTTGTCAGGGGCGGCGATGGTGACCAGGCCGGCGCCAGAGCGGCCGGCGGCTTCCCCGGCCAGCGCGGCCGCGCCGACAAAATTGGGCGATCCAGCCGCAATCATGGTCTTCCCGAATGTGCCTTTGTGGCCGTCAATCGGCCGCGCCGGCAGTATTGAGCGCGCCCGATGGCTGTCCATAACCGTCGCCGTGATCTGCGCCAGCGCCGGCAGAGTGTCCGGAACGCCAATTTGGGAAAAAATGAGCTTGCCGACGTATTTGGCGGCCGGGAAAGTGAACAAACCCGGCTTGGCGGCGATAAATGTTATCGTCTCATCGGCGGCGATGGCCCTGGCATCCGCCTGCCCGCTGTCGCAGTCGATGCCGCTGGGACAATCAATAGCGAAGACGAAGGGCCGCGGGGCATGGGGGAGTTGGCCGGGCAATCCTGGGTCAACTGCCGCCGCATCGCCGTAAGTCGCATAAACCGGCGCGGTCATCTGATTGACGGTGCGGAGCATTTTCGCTGCCTGACCGCGCAATGGCAAACGCAGGCCAATGCCAAAGACAGCATCCACGACCACATCCGCGCTGCTGATCAGATTTCGCAGCAGACGGCCGTCGCCATCATCGGCGGCCAATCCGATGAATAAACCATCACTGACGACGGCGGCGAAGTTTTTGTCGTCTTGGCGCCGCGCCTCAAGCATATACAGGCGAATCCGCGCCGACGTATGCTGCGCTAAATAATGCGCCAGCGCCAGGCCGTCGCCGCCATTATTGCCTTTGCCAATCAAAATGGTAAAATGCGTCTCTTCCGATATTTCAAGCCGATCCTGGAGGTATTTGCCGGCGGCATGACCGGCATTCAGCATCATCTGCTCATAGCTCATCACGGACGCGTCGATGGCGGCTTCTATCGTTCGCACAGTTTCGACAGATGCCACTTTCATTGCTTCCGCTTTCTGCTGGAATCCGAATAGAAACACAAAGGCCGCGTATCGCTTTGATGCGCGACGTCGGCTGGACTATCGAGGCGGCGGTTTAGTATTCGCGGCTGGCGACCAGATTCGCCAGATGAATAAGCTCGGCTTTGGCGGCCGTATCAGGCAGAACAGCAAGCCCGGCGATAGCGTTTTGAACCAGCTGTTTGGCCTGCTCCCGCCCTTTTTCAATCGCGTTGCCTTCCAGCATTTTGCGCTTGACAGCTTCCATTGGATCATCCTGGAGCGCGGTTCGGCTGCCGTTCGACTCATGCAAGGCGACAGCGATGCCGCGCCCCTGCTTGATATCGATGCCGGCGGTTTTGCCCAGCTGCGCTTCATCGGCGGCAAGGTCGAGAATGTCATCGACAATCTGAAAAGCCAGCCCGACATTGAATCCAAAATTAGACAGGGCATTAACCTCGCTTTGGCTGGCCTGGGCAAGTTTTGCGCCAATCGCGCCGGCTGCCCGGAAAAGGGCGGCCGTTTTGAGCGCGATAATCTGCATATAAATTTCACGCGTGAAGTTATTGTTCTTGACCGCGCTTGCTTGCAGCGTCTCGCCTTCAACCAGCGCAGTCGCCGATTCCGCCAGGTCAGCGTTGAGTTGATGATACGGCGCCATGAGTTCATAGACGGCGGTAAAGAGAAAATCACCGGTCAGCAGGGCAAATGTGCGCCCCCAGATTGAATTGACCGAAGGCCGCCCGCGCCGTATAATCCCATGGTCGTTAATATCATCATGGACAACGCTGGCGGTGTGCATCAATTCCACCGCCGCCCCCGGTCTGGCGGCATAGTCGAGGTCAGCGCCGCCAACCGCCAGATAAGCCAGCAGCAGCAGTCGCGGCCGAATCCGCTTGCCCCCCGCGCTCAAAATGTGGCGGCTGGCATCGCGCAGAATATCGACACGGCTGTTGGTGACATCATACATTGCCTGTTCTATCGCCTCAAGCCCGTCAGCAATGGCTTGACATGAGCTCACCTGATTTGCCTCTTTGGCCGCCATTTCAGACTCCAGTTCGTCAATTTGTGATTTTCAGAACGAATTAAATCTATGATACATCCAAAAATGAACATAATCAATAAACGCTTGAAACGCTTGATTAAAACCCCAACGCGCGGTTAGCTTGGAGTTTGACTCGTTTTAGGTGTTTTTGCAACAATGGCTTCAATGAAAAAGGCTTTCTTCATCGCATTTCCCCAAGGTCTGGCACAGCTGCGAGATGTGCAGGCGGTCATGCTGCGCCGTGAAATAGGCCATCTCAAGCAGATTGGTCAAGCCAAAGATGCTGTGCCGCGCCGGACGCTGCCAATCCTCATGTTTGAGTTGTGACAGCCGCGCAATCGTCGCCAGCCGATGACTCCGAAACTGATGCAAAACTTCATATCCATCATGGTGGCAGGGCGGAATGTGTGGGCCGGGGGCTGGGGGAGATGCGATGAACGGATTGTCCTCCAGCAGGATAGCTCTAAGCCGCTTTTGCTGAACCTTGATCTCGGATTCGCGCAAGTGACAAAGAATTTGCAAGATCGACCACTCGTCCGGGTCCGGGCGCTGATGCCACTGATGCTCCTTGACTTCGCTCAAGAGTCCATACAACGCGCCAAGATTGCCTTGATACTGCGGCGCGATCATATCGGGATGAAGCGGGCGCGGCATATAGACGTTTCGCCAGTCTGCGGATTGAATATGCTCATAAAAGGAATGAACCGTCGCCGCTCCCCGAATGCGCCGAGTATGGATGCCAAGCGTTTGCGCCGGCCGAATATCATGGGTCTCGCTGTCGCCAACCATCAATGTCTCATCGGGTTCGATGCCGATGCGGGCGGCAAGCTCGGCATAATAAGCTGGATGCGGTTTGGAAAAGCGCATATTCCCGCTGTGGGAAATCAGGGCGAAGTCGTTCTGGAAATCCGATAATCCCGCCCATTCCATCCGCTTGAGAATCGCCGATTCGGGGTAAATTGGATTGGTGGCAATCGCAACCGACAAGTTCTGCTCAAGCAGGGCTTTGACAAGCGAATAGGCCGCTGGCATGACCGCAGCATATTGCCGCAGCCCGTCATAAGGCTGCCGATAAAAGGATGACAGCGCCTTTTGAACGGATTCATCGGCGACCTGGAGGGCCTGCGCCAGACCGGCGATGATGAGATCGGCGTTGGCGGTCATCATGTCCCGCTGGCGGCCAAGAGTTTGGATGGCGCTGTGGAAGGCCTGCGAGAGCTTGTCTATGCCAAAGCAATCGAGAAAATGAGCGTCAAATGCCCGCCGAAAAGCATGGGCGAACTGACGGTCCGGATTTTGCAGCAGGGTATTGTCGAGGTCCAGCAGCACCGCTTTAATCATCGCGCTGTTCCAATGCCTGTCGGAAAAGCTCCAAACCCGGATGATCGTCCGGGCAGCCTACATACGGATCCACCTTTTCGCCATTCTTCAGGCAAATCGCCTCCACTTCCACGCGGCGCATCAATCCCAAAAATCCGGCCTTTATCGTGAGAATCAGCCGGGTATCGCGGCTGGCGTTTGCCAATACAATATCAGGAACCGGGCATTTGGCGCAGTCTTTGGGATGCCAAGACTCGGAATCGGGATTGTGTTTGGCAAGGCGGCATTCTTCAATGTCGCGCGTATGGCGGTTAAAATCGGCATAATAATGCGGGCATTCGCGCCCGGCGGGTGTAATCATATCTGTTCCTCAAGCCTGGTTAATCCATGCTGACGCAACGCGCGGCAAATTCTCCAAAGCGCCATGCCGCGCCGTGCAGTCCGGCAGCGATTCAAGGAAACTGCTGCCATAGCTTTTGGTGAGTACGCGGCTGTCAAAGATAGCGACCACACCGCGGTCACTGCGGCTGCGGATCAAACGTCCAAACCCCTGACGGAAGCGCAAAATCGTATCCGGGACGGCATACTGCGGAAAGGGATTGGCGTAAGTTTCTGAACGGGCCGCAAAAATCGGGTCGGACGGCACGGCGAAGGGGAGCTTGGCGATAACCACCGCGCTTAGATCGTCGCCGGGAATATCAACCCCCTCCCAAAAACTTCGCGTGCCCATCAGCACCGCTTTTTCGGCTGCCTTGAAGTTTTCCAGCAGCGCGTCGCGGCTGCCGCCAAAGCTCTGGTCATAGACCATGATGCCGCCAAGTTTCAGCCGCGGGGTAATCGCCTTTGAGGTCTCTCGCAGCTGGGCGTAACTGGTGAACAGCGCCATGACCCGCCCATCGAGCGCGGCGGCGAGTTCAACAATGCCGCGTTCCAGCATCTTTTGATAGCCGCTGCGCCGGCTGGGCTCCGGGATGTCGTCCGGGATATAAAGCAAGGTCGAATCCCTGTAATCAAAAGGCGAACCCAAGGCGACAGCATCATAATTGTCCCCATAAAGCCGCTCTTTGATATGCTCAAAGCTGCCCTGTGTTCGCAAAGTGGCGCTGGTCAGGATAATGCTTTCCTTGCGCTGATTAAGATATTCTTCCATCATGGGGCCAATATGCAGCGGCGAGATGTGGATACGCAGCAGTTCGGCGCGGCCGCCCGGGCTGACAGCGTAAATGGCATTGCTGTTCGGGCTGTGCGTGAATCGCTCAAGCTCTTCGTGCAGGTCACCCAGGAAATGTCCGTGCGCCTGGAGCGCATTGCGATAATCGTCCAGATTGGGCAGTTCATATTTTTGGTATCTTGGCAAGGCTTCGACTAACCGCGCAATCGCATCAGTAACCTCCAGAAAAAATACGGCAAGCTGTTTCCAGGCGGTCTGCACAGCCGCAAAGCTGCCCGAATCTCGGTGCGAAGGCAGCAGGCGCGTCTGCTGATGATTATGCTTGTGAATATCCAGGATGAAGTCATGCAGCGCCTGGAAATAACCGCGAACCCTGCCTTTCATAAGGCCTAGGGCTTCGCTGATATTTTGGATAAACGCTTCCAGCTTGAGGACTGTTTTGTTCGGCAGATGCCCGCGCGCCGCCGCCAGCAGTTCCCCCAAAATACCGCTGTTTATACCGCCCAACTCGGTTAGCCGAGCCGTCACAAGCCGCCGATCGATTTGTCGGCTCATGCCTTGGGTAATCGCTTCTTCCAGGTGATGCGCCTCATCAATAATCAGATTGAAGTATTCGGGCAAGGCTCGATTTTCGATTTTCGCATCAGCGATCAGCAAAGCGTGGTTGGTAATCACAATATGCGCCGCTTCCGCTTTTTTGCGCGCCTTGTAATAGGGGCACGCGCCCTTCATCATCGCCGCGCAGCGCCAGGCCGCGCAGTCTTCATCCTCGGCGCTCAAACGCGTCCAAACGGCCCATTCACCGGCGCGCAGAGTGATTTCGCCCCTGTCCCCCGAGGCGCCGCTTTGCAGCCAGACCAAAATTTTCGCCAGCGTCCGCAACTCATCCATAGTCGCCGGCTTGCGGCGGCGCAGGGTATCAAGGCGGCGCGGGCAAAGATAATTGCCGCGGCCTTTCATCACCGCCGCCCGAAGCTCGATATTAAGCGCTTGCTTGACGAGCGGGATGTCCTTTTTCAGCAGCTGCTCTTGCAAGTTGATGGTATGGGTCGAAACGACCACGCGCTGGGCGTTCTTTGCTGCCCAAAGCGCCGCCGGCAGCAGATAAGCCAGCGATTTTCCAGTGCCCGTCCCAGCCTCAATCATCGTGTGGCCGCCATGATTGAGCGCCTTGGCGACCTCATGCGCCATATCAAGCTGCTGCCGCCGTTTTTCATAATGACTGACAGCCTGTCCAAGCCGGCCATGCACATCAAAAATCTCATCTATCGCGCCGCGCGCAATTTGAACGGGCGCCGCCTGCGTCGGATTCAAGGCATCGGCATCCAGCCGGTCGGCGGAAAAAGCTGTGACCGCCGGGCTTGCGCCGCCGGATTGCAGATTTTCGGCCAAGGCCGCCTCAAACACCGGCCGCAGGCCCCAGTCCATGTCGCCGCTGGCGCTGATAATTTCTTCAAGCGCGGCCGCCGGCGTTTGAATCGCTTTTTCCCACAGCTTCCAATAAAGGGACGCGGTCGCCTCGGCATCAGACTGGACGCGGTGTGGCTCATGGGGAATCCCCAAGTCAGCGGTTAGACTGCCCAGACTGTAACTGGATGCCGACGGCATGATAATGCAGGCAAGCTCATAGGTGTCAATTACTGGATTGGAATTGAGCAGGCCGTATTTACGCATAAAGCCGACATCAGATGGCGCATAATGGGCGATGACTGGTGTCTGTCCGAAGATCGCCTTGAGGCGCGGCAGAATATCCTCCAGCGGCGGCGCATCCTCGACGTCTTCGGGATCGATGCCGGTCAAGTGCGTAATATCAGACGGGATAGGAATCGACGGTTTGACAAGCGAATCATAGCGGTCGATGATGTTTCCGTTTTCAAATTTGACGATGGCGATTGCGATTATTTCATCGGACTTAACATCCAGCCCGGTCATTTCAAGGTCAAAGGCGATACATTCACCGCGCATAGAGCGCTCCCATCAATCCGAACTGTCGGCTTCCGTTTCGTCGGCTTCGGCCGCCGGCGGATCCGATGAATCGACCGAAGCGGCCGCCTTGGACTCGGCCAGGCGAAACTGTGTTTCGAGGCGGCTTCGCGCCGCCGCCAGGTCAACAAAGTTCAGCCCAATGAATCCTTCGCGCGTCATCGCTGACCAGCCCGATTCAGAAAACAAGCGCCAAAGATAAGATTGCAGGCTGACATCCGCCAGCGACGTTTCGCTCACAAGCAGGCTGGATGAACGCGAAAGCGGATAAGCGCCGTCCCTTATGCTCGCTTCGGATGGACGAACGCAGCCGTCGCCGCCGTCGGTGCTGACAAGCTGGATATTTGCCTGTTCATTGTCCAGCGCCCGTTGATAATCGCCCCAACTCATATAGGTAAGCGCGCCGGCGACATTGCCCACCGCGGCGGCGCGGTAGAGCGGGTCGCGGTCGATTTCGGTATCGCGCCGAATCGGCGGGATCGCCTGCCCGACGGTCTTCACCAGGATGTCGGCATACTGATCGACTGTGGATGATCCAAACAGGATCATATCCTGCTGGGGAAACGATTCATCAAGGTCGGACCAGGCATTGATGCGGCCAGCCGAGTCCGCATTCCAAATCGTTCTGATTTGGTCAGTGGTCAAGCAGCTGACGTGCTCGTCAGCGGCATTGCCAACCAGCACGGTCGCCTGCGTGCCGATAGCGACCGGTATCGCGTTGATGCGATTGGCATCGCAGTCGTCCAGCGCATCGGCCGCGAGTTCCGATTCCAAAACCGCGATGTCCGTTTCGCCATTGCAGAGCCGCTGAATGCCGGCGCTTTGCCCGCCCATGCTGAATTGGATGTTTAGCTGTTCATTGCCGCCGGCAAGCTGTCGGGCAATGTCATCAAGCAGTTCATAGGCGCTGGCTGAACCACTGATGTCGATTTGGCCGCTTAGGACGTCGGGTATGGTGAATTGGCTTTCGGCGCCGCTGAACAGACGACCGGCTTCGGCATCGCGCAGAATCGATGCGTTGAGCGCATAGGTATCGCTGGTTGGCGGCGTAAAACCAGCTTGAGCGACGACATCGGCGGCGGCCTCGCTGGCGCCGAATCCAATCAAAGAGGCGAGGGCTGGGTTCTGCTCAAGCCGCGCCCGATTGACATACAGAAACAGAGACCGCGCCGCCTGATACTGACGATTCTCGACGCTTTGCGCCGAGGGGCTGACGCACCCTGACGCGCTGCCGTCATCCAAGTCGAGCAAAACAAGCGACTCGGCGGCCGCCAAATCACTTGAAAAGGAGATGGCGGCAATGGCGCCCTCGGTCTGGATGACTTGCGAAATCGCATCCTGGCGGTCTTCATAAGTTTGGACATCGCGCCGCAGGCCATCGCCGGCAATCAGACTGTCGAGGATAACATACTCGATCCGGTTGTCCGGCGGCGTAATAAAAACAATCGGCAGTTCTGCCAGGTTTTCGTCATAGCTTGACCAATCGCGGAGTTGGTGGGCTGCCGAGGGCTTGAAGAGATCATCCAGTTCCGATTCGGTCAGGCATGCCAGCGGCGCTCCTGGATGAGAGACGAAAGCGAGAATGCTGTGTGCAATAAGAAATTCACTGTAGACAATGCCGCTGGCGGCGCAGATGGCATCTTCGGCGGCTGTGATGGCGCGGGATGCTGCGGCGATGTCAGCATTGCCGGCGCAGAATAAGTCAAGGCCGGCCAATGTGCCGGTCGCAGCGGTCTCGACGGATTCGGTTTCATTGGCTTCTGCAAGTGATTCGACAACGGAATTGGCGATGCCAGAGCCAACCACAGTCAAGGGTTCGGCATCTTGTGCAAAATGGATGGCCGCACTGGCAAGAAGCGCAAGAAGGCAGAACAAGCCGGCGCATTTTATGATAGGTCTCATCAATGCAGAACTCCTCGCGGTAGGTTGAACGTATCCTGAAAGATTGTACATTCAGGACGCTGATTGTAAAGTCTCTTTCTTGCTATTGCCGCGGCTTCAGCGTTTGGCGGTCAGTGGACGTCATTTTATCAGCCGGGCCGCCTTGCGCTGGCGCTTTTTGGTGTTCAATGATTTTCTCGATGATGAAACGGGGACGCCGGCGAGTTTCATCCAGGTTGCGCCATAAATACTCGCCGATGACGCCGAGGATCAGCATCTGCACGCCGGCCGCAATCAGGACGACAATCATCAGGGAGGCCCAGCCTTCAGCCTCGACCCCCAGCGCCAGGCGGGCGAAAATCACCCAGACCGCATAGACCAGTCCAAACAGACTGAACAGGATGCCCAGCCCCGATGCCAGCCGTATCGGGAAATAGGAGAAGGCGACAAAGGAATCGGCGAAGTACTTGAGCTTCTTGGTGAATGACCACATCGACTGCCCATACTTTTCCGCCCGCGCCTGGCGGTCATAGTAAAGGACATAGGGGGCAAAGCCGAGCCAGAGAATCAAGCCCATGAGGTAGGCGTTGTTCTCTTGAATGCCATTGATCAGCGCGCAAACCTGCTGGTCAATCAGAAAAAAGTCAAAGCCGCGTTCGGGCATAGTTTTGAGGGCATAGCGGCGGAATAACTTGTAAAAGCCGTCAGCCAGCAACGAAGCGGGGAAGGGGTCTTCGCGTTTGCGGCGGGCGGCGATGATCACTTTATGCCCCCCGCGCCAAAGCCCAAGCATATCATGGATCAGCGCCGGCGGGTCTTGCAAATCGGCGGCAATGACAGCGACGGCATCGCCCTTTGCCTGACTCAATCCAGCCATGATGGCCGAGTTGGAGCCAAAATTGCGCGACAGCTTGATCACCCGCATGCCAGGCGCCGACTGCGCCAGATTCTCCAGCACGGCGAAGGAATGGTCGGCGGAGCCATCATCCACAAAGATAAACTCAAAGTCATCGTCCGGATTCTTGGCGGCGACCGCTTGCATCTCGCCCAGCAAATCGGACAGGCTGCTGGCATTGTGATAGACCGGCGCCACAATCGAAAACAGGCTCATCCAGCCTCCTCGTCGTTCAGCCCAAAGCGCCGCAGCAGCTGTGAACGGCTGCGCTGGTCAATTTTTCGCATTTCGCGCGCCGGCACGCCGCCAACAATCGTCCAGGGAACGACATCCTTGGTCGCCATCGCGCCCGGCGCGACCACGGCGCCCATGCCAACTTCAACGTCGGCGCCAATCGTCGCCCCGCTTCCAATCACCGCAAAGCGGCGTATTCGCGGCGCTTTGATACTGAAGGGAGTCAAGCCAAAGCGCTTGAGATAAACATCATTGTCGTTCATCGTAGTGACACCGGGCCCAATAAACACATCAGGCTCAATATGCAGCCCGCCTGTGAGATGCGCCAGGTCATGGATGCGACTGCGCGCCTGTATCACAGTGTCATGCATCACAGTGCTGCCGCGCCCGACGATCACCTCATCTTCCAGCCGACTGCCTTCGCGGATCGACGCCAGATCGCCAATCAGGACATTGCTGCCGATTCGCAGATGCGTGTACAAGACGCAGTTGGCGCCAATCACACAATCCGCGCCGATATGCACCGTCGAATCGCCGCGGGAAATAGGACGAGTGGTCATGCCGGCGCGCATCGGCGGGCGACCAATCACCGCGCCATCGAAAATCCTCGTATTTTCGCCAACGAACACATTGGGATAGAAAGTTGCATTTGCCCCCACTTCAACCCCTTGCGCCAGGCTCAAATCGCCCAGAATGACCGTGTTGACGGCGCGGCGCACTGACGGGTGGATATTAACTTGTGCCATCATTCCCCCAATAATGCTGTTTATAACGGCGATAAAAAGCGACGGTCTGGCGCAGCCCATCCTTTAGGGCGGTGCGCGGCTCCCAGCCGACAAGCTCTCGTATCTTGCTGATATCGGAATAGAAATCGCCCGGTTCCTGCGCTTTGCGTTCGGGCGAAAAGGCGGCAAATTCCCAGCGCCCGGCGCCAGCGGCATCAATCGCGGCTTCTGCCAGTTCGACAAAGTTATGCGGCTGGTCGATGCCGACGTTCAGCACTTCGCCGACAGCTTTCGGCGCCAGCGCCGACATTAAGATGGCTTCCACCGCATCGTCAATATAGAGGAAGTCGCGCAGGATTTTGCCATTGCCGAAGACCTGGATGGTTTCATCATCGATTGCCAGCCGAACAAACCAGTTGACCACTCCATAGCGCGGATGTTTCATCTGGGCGCGCGGGCCATAGATATTTGTCAAGCGCAGCAGAACCGCCGCAATGCCATGAACATCGTTATAGACCTGGATCATTTTCTCGGCGGTCAGGTTGGAAAGCTCATAAATCCCCTTGGGCTGGGTAGCGGCGGTTTCGCTAACCGGCAGAGAGACGGCTGGGCCATATTGCCCGCGGGTGCCGGTGTAGATGACCTTTGCCTGCGGATTGCATCGGCGCACCGCTTCCATCAAAATAGCGGTGCCCTTGATATTGATGTCAATATCGGGGAAGGGGTTGGTCAGGCTTAGCACATGATCTACCTGCCCGGCCAGATGAAAGACATAATCCTGCCCCTGCACAAGGTTATTCATCGCCTCGACGTCGCGCACGTCATCAAAATGAATGGCGACGCGGTCGCGGACAGGCGCGATGTTGAAGAGATTGCCGGCATAACCAGGCAGCATGGCGTCCACAATCGTAACATCAGCGCCGGCCTCGACCAGCGCAATCGCCAAATTGCTGCCCGTGAAGCCCATCCCGCCGGTGATTAAGGCCCGTTTGCCCTGGAAGCCGCCGCCAAAATCCATGCTCATCAGCCGCCCCGCAACTGTTGAATGGCGTCACAGACGCGGATAACGTCAGCGTCGGTCAAGCCGATGTACATAGGCAGAGAGACGATTTCCCGCGCCGCTTTTTCGGTTTCGGGCAGGCTTCCAGCGCCTAGGCCGAGGTCGCGGTGAGAGGCTTGCAGATGAATCGGAATAGGATAGTGAATCAACGTGCCGATGCCGCGCGCTTTGAGTTCTGCCATCAGTTGATCGCGCCGGCTGTCGCGGATGACATAGAGATGATAGACATGACGAATATCGGGCGCAGTGCGCGGCGTCGCAACCGCGCGCAGTCGGTTATTGTAAATGGCGGCCAGTTCCCGCCGCGTTTGATTATGGGCATCGAGATATTTGAGTTTGACGCGCAGGATGGCGGCCTGGAGTTCATCAAGGCGGCTGTTTGTCCCGCGCGATTGATGAACATAACGGCTTATCTGGCCATAATTGCGGAGTTTTCGCAGCTTGTCAGCCAGCCCGGCATCCCGCGTAATAACGGCGCCGCCATCGCCATAGGCGCCGAGGTTCTTGGTCGGATAGAAGCTGAATGCGCCCAAATGCCCGACAGCGCCGACCTTCTCCCCTTTGTATTCGGCGCCGTGCGCTTGGGCGCAGTCTTCAATCAAGAGCAGGTCATGGGCCTCGGCGACAGCTTTGAGCGCATCCAGATCGGCAGGGCCGCCATAAAGATGAACGGCGACGATAGCGCGGGTTTTGGCGGTGATGGCCTGGCGGGCCTGCTGTGGATCCAAGGTAAAGCTGCCGCGGTCAATATCGGCCAGAACGGGAGCCGCTCCGGTATTTTCAATGGCGGTGACGGTTGCCATAGCCGTATGCGCCACAGTGATAACTTCGTCGCCAGGCCCAACATCGCCGGCCCGCAGGGCAAGCTCAATCGCGTCGGTGCCGCTGGCGACGCCGACAGCAAAAGGGACGTCATGATACTCGGCAAATTCAGCCTCAAAAGCCTCGACTTCCGGCCCCAAAATATACCATCCGCTGTCCGCGACCCGCCGCATCGCCGCCGCGATTTCATCCGCATGCAGGTCATGCAGGGGTTTCAGTTGATTGAATGGAATCATTGCCGCCGCTTCATAGATGTGCCAACATGTCTATTATAATCGGCCTTTCTCGTCGTTTCTACTTGGAATTCAGTCTGCCGCCGCTGGCTCTTCAATCCTTGTCGTCTCGCGTTTTCCGAAAGCAGTCCACAGACTCCATAACAGAGTCGGAATCACCAGCAGACCCGAACTCATCAGCAGGATGCCAGATACGCCCAGCGGCGAATCGGTTAATATGCCAATGATCCCCGAGGACAGCGCGCTAAAGAGCGTGTACATGGCGAATTCAGTCGAAAACACCCGCCCGCGCACTTGATTAGGGACGATTTGCAATAGCAGCTGTGTTCCCAAGACCCAGATAACGCCGCCGCCGATGCCGCGCACAAAAGCGCCGACGAGCATGACCGGAAATGATATCAAAGTGGATGTGATGAGCAGACCCAGCAGCGCGCAAATATAGCCGATGCCAATGAAAAACCGCAGACGCTGGTTGCGGTCTTGGGCCCAATGGCGGCCGACTATTGGGCCAATCCCAGAGCCAATGCCCACAGCGACATACATCAAGCCAAGGCTGATGCTGCCGCCCTCGCCAATCGGGAAATAACGTTCGGCAATGGCGACTTGCACGACCTGATAGCCGCCAATGACCAGCAAACCAAGGATGCCTTTGTGCAGGGTAATGGCGAAGGTGTCGATATGTCGGCGCAGATAGCTTAACCCGTCGATATACTGCCGTATGCCGGCGGTAATGGACTTGTCGGAATCCGACGGCAAGAGTGACTGATAAGGCATTCGGAAGATAATCGCCGCGCTTAGGAAGAAGGTCGCGGCGTCAATGACAAAGGCTGGATAGACGCCGACAACGCCGGAGACAAGCCCGCCCAGCGCGGCGCCAAATGCCAGCATCACCGACCAAGTTGACGATGACATAGCATTGGCGACGCCCAGTTCTTCCGGCTGTGTGATGTCCGGCAGCATCGAGTTCCACGCCGGGAAGAAGAATCCCTGCGATGCGCTTTGTATGGCGGTCAGTACATAGATGAGCCAGACTTGTTCTGGCTGGCGCACCAGCACAAACCCGAGCACAACAATGCCGCGCAGGATGTCAGTCGCCATCACGATGGTTTTGCGGTTGTAGCGGTCGGCGACCACGCCGGCGAATGGACTCACCAAAAAGGGCGCCAGCATCCGCAGCACAAACAAACCGCCCACCGCCGCGCCAGATTGCGTCAGGGCGGCGATCAAAGAGGCCGAGGCAATCAGGTTAAACCAATCCCCCAGCAGGCTGACAATCTGGCCAGCCCATAAATAGCGGAAGGCTTTGTTTTGGCGGACAAGCTGCAAATAGCCGAGAGGCCGGCCTTGGGCTGCGGTCAAGATAGAAGCCTTAGCAGATTTTTTCCAATGCGCCTATTATAGCTGTTTATTGACGCTTGACCTATAAGAGATGTTCGGTCAATCGCTGATTTCAATAGAGTAACTATTCAAATCTTTGGTGAACCCTGTATGATTGTCGGCGAGCGCGGCAACTACAAGACGGGCAGGAGCGGACATGAGAGTGTTTATCGCCGGTATCGATGGCTATCTGGGCTGGCCGCTGGCCATTTACCTGACTGCTTATGGCCATGAGGTCGCCGGCGCCGATTTGATGCTGCGGCGGAAATGGGTCGAGGAAGTGGGCGGCGCAAGCGCCCAGCCGCTCGCCGACCGTCAGGGCCGCTTGCAAGCGTTCAAAGAGAAATTCGGGACCGACCTCGACTTCCGCATTGGCGATTTAACCGATTATGCCTTTGTCAAAGGCTTCTTTGAAGACTTTCAGCCAGAGGCGGTTGTTCATCTGGGGCAGATGCCGTCGGCGCCCTATTCGATGATGGATCAGGCGCATTGTGTCTGGACGCAGCAGAACAATGTCATCAACAATCTGAATTTGCTGTGGGCGATTAAAGAAGCGGCGCCGCAGGCGCATCTGGTCAAGCTGGGTACGATGGGCGAATATGGAACGCCCAATGTCGATATTCCCGAAGGTTTCTTTGATGTTGAATTTCGCGGGCGTCAAGACCGTCTCCCGTTCCCGCGGCAGGCCGGCAGCTGGTATCATCAGAGCAAGGTTCACGATTCGCACAACACGCATTTTGCCTCGAAAATCTGGGGGCTGCGGGCGACGGATATTATGCAGGGGGTGGTCTTTGGCACTCGGATTGAAGAGATGGGCGATGATGCGCGGCTCCGCAGCCGTCTTGATTTTGACCAATGTTTTGGAACGGCCGTTAATCGCTTTTGCTGTCAGGCGGTGATTGGTCATCCTTTGACTTTGTTTGGGCTGGGCAAACAGAAACGCGGTTTCCTGCCCTTGGCCGATTCCATGGCCTGCCTGCGCCTGGCAGTTGAAAATCCACCCAAGCATGGCGAGTTCCGCGTGTTCAATCAATTTGAAAATGCCTATACGGTCACCGAACTGGCGGATATGGTCAAAGCGGTGGGGGCAGAGATCGGCCTGGCGGTCGAAATCAAACATTATGATAATCCCCGCGCCGAACTGGAAGACCATTATTACAATCCTGACCGTCAGCATTTGATTGACCTGGGTTACAAGCCGACCCGCGATGTCAAGTCGGTAATGCGGCAAATCATGCTTGACCTAATGGACAATAAAGAACGAATTGAAGCGCATATTGATGCGCTGATTCCCGATATTCGCTGGGACAGCAGCCGCAGAAAGTCGGAGATTATAAAAGGAGCTTGGATTTGAAGCTGCCCCCGCGGACACTCAAGGTCATTCTGCTGGGATGTTTGTTCTTGGCGGTATTCGTTCTGCTTGCGTTTTCGATCCTAAGCAAGCCGGCGCCGCGGGTTGAGACTGAGTTTGGCGGAGCATCCGTTCAAATATCAGCAGACCGGGCGTGGGTTTTAGCGCCCGGCGACTGTGTGACTATCCAATGGGAAGTCGAGGGCATCCAGTCCATTTATATTGATAATGAGGGCAAAGCTGGCTGGGGCGAAATGCCATTTTGCTCTGCATTTGTCGGGGACATTCTGGAAATCGGAGTTACTGCGCAAGATGGAACTCGCCGCATTTTCCAATTCGTTTTTTATTACCTGTCGGATTTCGCGCCTTCCCTGTTCGGGTTTGTCGTAACAGCCTTTACTCTGATATTTGCCCTGTATTATTTCTTGACCCATCGGCTTGATAAACCCTTTCCATGGTGGTGGCTGGCGCTTGCCGCTGCTGTGCTGATATTAATCGGCGGGCTGCTTCGATTATTCGACAATACGTTGGTTGCAGATCGGCTGTCTTCGCTTAGAAGCCTGTTCGTACATCCCCATTGGCAGCTGTTCGGTGTCATCTTGGCCGGGCTTATTTACCTGCCGCTTATTGTGCAGGCCGCGCGGCGCAATCTGGAAAACAAGGCAAGGTCGGATTTTATTGTCATTGGCGGCTCCCTGCTGTTCATACTCTTGCTGTATTTGCCCTTCGGATTTGAGAGCATCGGGCACCGGGAAGAGTGGATCGTTCATTTCCATCTGGATGACATGTCCCCTTCATGGAAGTTAAGCGCAGAATCGTTGAGGTTAAGCAAAGAAACGCTCATACGCTTTTGGGTGCTGATACCGCATACGCTGGCGTATCTCATTAGCTCGGAATCCTTTGTCGGTTATCATCTGGTGAACTTCCTAATGTTCTGGGGCAGGCTCGTTTTGTTATATGGCATCTTGCGCCAGCTCAAGATTGCCCCCTTGTACGCCTTTCTGATGACGATGCTGTTCATGGTGTACCCGGTCAATTCAGGCTTGATGTCCCTGCGGTCGCTGCCGATGCAGTTCAGCATGATTTCACTTCTGGCGGCTGTTTATCTGATATTGGATTATCAGAAACATCCAACCCGTTTGGGTTTGCTGGGCATCTGGCTGGGATTGCTTTTCAACGTCTCATCTAACGAATCTGCTTATGTTATCATTCTGGTCATTCCCTTATTGTGGTGGCTGCGCAGCCGCGCGCTGACTTGGAAAAACTTTAATCTGACTGCCATCTGGTATTTGTTTCCGGCTTTCAAAGCAGCTTACCTGTCGCTGCTAATACTTACTAATCAGGACTTCTATCGGGATGATTTATTCAACAGCGCCTCGGATTCGCCGGAGATTCCATCAACTATTTTCAATACATTCGCTGCTATGGTCGATGTCTATCGTCATACCTTTATCGATGGCTGGCAGGAAGCATTGACTGCGCTCAACCAGAACAGCTATTTGTTCCTGACAGCTGCCATGCTTGCGCTAGTAGGCGGCATTGCATGGTATTTGCTGCGCGCCAAAGACGCTGACACATTCCCGTCTGTAAGACAAATCAGTATTTGGTTGGTGAGCGGCTTGCTGTTGATCGTGCCGGCTGTGGGTGTGCTAATATGGATCGAGAGATATCACGATAACCTGTGGCGGCTGTATTTTTATGTGCCGATTGCGGCGGCAGTGGTGATATTCAGCCTGATTGTCTTGCTGACGGCGCTAATTGCGCCCTCCCGATATCGTAATGCTGCGGTCATTATACTTTGTATCATTCTGATGTTTCCGGCGCTCGCGCGCTTGATATTGCAGCATGAACATTTTGTGTCCAGCGCAAACCGCAAAGCAGCCTTGATGCACAATGTATTGGAAATCGCCCCGCAAGCAGCGCCTGATACAGTTCTCATTTTGACAGCCGAAATGAGTATAGAGCAGCTTGGCGCAACAGATCTCGCTGATTATTATAATTTTGGCCATGCTGCCAGCGTTTTCTATATTCTCCATCAATCCCACCCACCGGCGCATGCTGCGTTATGTCTGCCGGGCCCTTGGTGCTCTCCTCCGCGTGACCGTCTTAATCTGTATTCAGATTCAGATGATTTTATCAAAAAATACCTGAAAAATATCCTGCTGCTCAAGATTCACGAGGATTTATCGGTTGAGTTAATTGAACAGCCAGCCGCCTACTTCGGCTTTGACAGCGGCTCGATGTATGATGCCCGCCGCCTGTACAACCCTGACGCGCCGTTGCCGCCGCGGGCGGCGACCATGCTTGGTTCGGCGCTGCGCGAATAAACTTGTTTCAAGCGAAAGAAAAGGCAATGACAATGGCGAGAAAGCCAGTGATGCTGGTAATTTTGGATGGCTGGGGCATACGGGCGGCCGAACGCGGCAACGCCGTCATACAAGCGCATACACCCAACTTCGACCATTGGATGAAGACCCGCGAACGGGCTATTGTGCATAGCTCCGGCGAGCATGTCGGGCTGGTGCCCGGACAGATGGGCAATTCCGAAGTTGGCCATCTGAATCTAGGCGCCGGGCGGATTGTCTATCAGGATATTTCGCGGATTGCCAACGCCATCGCCGACGGATCGCTCGCTCAAAATCCCATCCTGCAAGACAGCTTCCGATACCTTCATCACCATAACAAAAATCTGCATCTCATCGGCCTGCTGGGCAGCGGCGGCGTGCATAGCCATTCCGACCATCTATATGCCCTGCTGGATATTGCCAAAACAAGCGGCATCAATCCCATCCTGCATCTGATTACCGATGGGCGCGATACGCCCACGCGAAAAGGCATCGAGTTTTGCCGCCGCTTGCTGAACAAGATCGAAGCCGAACAAAACGGACGCATTGGATCGGTCAGCGGGCGTTATTATGCCATGGACCGCGACCGGCGCTGGGAACGCACCCGCCAGGCCTACGAAGCGATGGCCTTCCGTCAAAGCGAACGAACCGCCCTCGACGCGCTGACAGCGATTCAAGCTGCTTATGACCGGGGCGTGACCGATGAATTCATTCCCCCGACCGTCGTTGGCGCCGATGACAGCTTGCGAATCGAGGGCGGCGATGTCCTCCTTTGTTATAACTTCCGCGCCGACCGAATGCGCCAGCTGGCACAGGCCTTTGCCCAGCGCGATTTTGAAGCTGTCGGCGACTTCCAGCCGATTGCCGATTTGCGGCTGATCACGATGACCCAATACCTGGATGGGCTGACCGACAGCGTTCTGTTTCCGGTAGAATTGCTGCGGAATACTTTAGCCGAGACCATCAGCAAAGCGGGCAGAACGCAGTATCACACTGCCGAGACGGAAAAATACCCCCATGTCACTTTCTTCTTCAATGGTCGCCGCGAAACTCCCTTTGTCGGTGAAACCCGCAAAATTGTGCCTTCGCCCAAGGTGGCGACCTATGATTTGCAGCCAGAAATGAACGCAGCCCAGCTGACGGCGGAAACTCTCAAACGGCTGCGCCAGGCGGATGATGACTTTATCCTGGTCAACTTCGCCAATCCCGATATGGTTGGACATACTGGCTCACTGGAGGCGGCTATTAAGGCTGTGGAGACGGTCGACGAGTGCGCTGGCAAGCTGGTGGATGCTGTGCTGGGGAAGGGCGGCGCCGCCATTGTCACGTCCGACCACGGCAACTGTGAGCGGATGATTGATGCCGTCACCGGCGCGGCGCATACGTATCACACGACGGGGCCGGTCGCCCTGTTTGTCATTGACGGCCGATATGATTATGACCTGCGGACTTGGGGACGGTTGGCCGATGTCGCGCCGACAGCGCTAGAGTTGATGGCGATTGAGCCGCCGCCAGAGATGACCGGCAAGAGCTTGATTCGCGCCGTGCGAGAGCTATGAATGCGGGAAGCAGCGCGATGAACCGCGAAGAAACTCTTCAAGCAGTCAGGAACAAGCCGCAGATTTCGGCGCTGATTATCGGCGGCGGAGTCAATGGGATAGGCGCCTTTCGCGATCTGGCCTTGCAGGGAGTGGATGCGCTGCTGGTGGACCGCGGCGACTTCGGTTCAGGGGCGAGCGCCGGCTCGTCGCACATGCTGCACGGCGGCCTCCGCTATCTGGAAAATGGCGAGTTTCGGCTGGTGAAAGAGGCATTGCGCGAGCGCAACCGAATGCTGGACAATGCCCCGCATTATGCCAAACCCCTGCGTACCACCATTCCCATCTTCCGCCGCTTTTCGGGATTATGGAACGCGCCGCTGAAATTTCTCAATCTGCTGGACCGCCCTGGCGAACGCGGCGCGGTGGTCATCAAGCTGGGGCTGATGTTCTATGATTTTTTAGTGCGCGGTCACCAGAAAATGCCCGGCCATGAATTCAGAATGCGGTCGGCGGCTCTGGCTGAATATCCGCAGCTGAATCCCGAAATCGTCTGCGCGGCGACCTATTATGACGCCTGGATGCCGTATCCCGAACGGATATGTTTGGAAATGGCGCTGGATGCCGAAGCCAGCCATGCTGACTGCCATGCCCTGAACTATGTCAGCGCCGCGGCTGGCGATGATGAATCGGTGACGCTCAAAGATGAACTTAGCGGTGAAACCTTCGTCGTCTATCCCAAAGTCGTGATTAACGCCGCCGGCGCTTGGATTGATTTTGTCAATCGACAGCTGGGACAAAGCCAGCCGCGCTTCATCGGCGGCACCAAAGGGTCGCATCTCATCCTCGACCATCCTGATCTGCTGGCGGCCATCGGCGGCAGTGAGATCTTCTTCGAGAATGATGATGGGCGCATTGTGCTGATTTTCCCCTATCTGGGGCGGGTCATGGTCGGCACAACCGATATTCGCATCGAAAATCCCGATGATGCCGTTCCCACCGAAGCCGAAATGGACTATCTGCTCGGCATGATTGACAGGGTATTTCCAGCGATTCAGGTCAATCGCTCGCATATCGTCTTCAGCTTTGCCGGCGTGCGGCCGTTGCCCTACAGCGAGGTCGGCGCGCCCGGACAAATCAGCCGCGATCACAGCATCCAAACCCTTCCCGCCGGCCATCGCCGCAAATATCCGATTCATTCGCTGGTCGGCGGCAAGTGGACGACCTTCCGCGCCTTTGCCGAACAAACCACAGATCGAGTTCTTGAAGATTTAGGACAGCCGCGTAAGACCAGCACCAAAAACATCTCGATTGGCGGCGGCCGCGGCTATCCGCGCAGCCAAGCGGCGCAGGAAATCTGGCTGCGAAAACTGCAAAACGCCAGCGAACTGCCGCTGGAACGTCTGCGCCAGCTATTTGAACGTTACGGCACCCGCGCCGCCGACTTTGCCGATTATATCTCGCGGGCAAATGATGCGCCGCTGACACATCATCCGCGTTACAGTCGGCGCGAAATCGAGTTTATCCTCAAAACCGAAAAGCCTGGGCGGCTGGACGATTTGGTCTTGCGCCGTTCGGTCATCGCTATGCTGGGCGAACTCAACCGCGAGCTGCTTGATGAACTGGCAGAGCTTGGCGCGCAGACGCTTGGCTGGACTTCTGAACGTCAGCGGCAGGAAACAGCGCATGCGATTGAGACGCTGCGCCGCAAGCATCGGCTGGATTTATCAGCGCAGCATCAGCCCCAATAATTGCCGCGCGGCAGCTGTGGCCGGGACCTCGCCGCGCATCACCGCCGCTTCAAGTTCGGGGAGCGCCGACCGCACCGCCGGATGCTGGAAGAAAAAGTCGTGGAGTTGAGCATCGACCAAATGATGAAGCCAGTCCCGCATTTGCGACTGTCGGCGCTGTTCAAAGATGCCCGACTGCTTTGTATTATCCTGAAACGCCTGAATCACCTGCCAGATATTTTCGATTCCTTCGCCGGTTAATCCGGAGGCGGTATGGGCGCGGGTGTTCCAGCCGACGGTTGCCGGCGTCAAAAAATGCAGAACGCGGTTGAGTTGGGCGCGGGCGGTCTGCGCTGCGATTTTGTTGTCGCCATCGGCCTTATGAATCAGCAAGGCATCGGCAAGTTCAATCACGCCTTTTTTGATGCCCTGCAATTCATCGCCGGCGCCGGTGATCAGCAGCAGCAGGAAAAAATCGACCATTGAGCGCACGGTGATTTCATTTTGTCCGCTGCCGACTGTCTCGACCAAAATGACATCATAGCCGGCGGCTTCGCACACGAATATCGTTTCTCTGGTTTTGCTGGCGACGCCGCCCAGAATCCCGCCGGTGGGGGAAGGGCGGATGAAGGCGTTTTCGCTGTGAGAGAGGCGTTCCATGCGCGTTTTGTCGCCGAGGATGCTGCCGCCGCTGATGCTGCTGCTGGGGTCAACTGCCAGGACGGCGACCTTATGCCCCTGTTTGCCCAGCCAGCTGCCAAGGGCATCGATGAAGGTGCTTTTACCGGCGCCGGGCGCGCCGCTGATGCCGATGCGAATCGACTTGCCGCTGTGGGGGAGCAGCTTCGCCAGCAAATCCTGCGCCGATTCCTGGTGCTGGGGGGCGTGGCTTTCGACCAGGGTGATGGCGCGGGCGAGCATGGCGCGGTCGCCCGACAGCACCCCGTCCGCATAAGCGCGGACATCGATGCCGGGTTTGCGGGTCGCTTGTGAGTTGCCTTCATTCATCATTGCGTATAGACTTCTAGGGTTGCAGCCGACGCCGATGCCAAGTATAACAAATTGTCCGTTTATCGACGAAAGGTTTATATCATGGCGCTTTTTCTATGGCAGTATGCCTTTACCTCCAATGCCTGGCGGGAACAAATCGCAGATGCGGCCAACAGAGATGTCATTGCTGACGATGGCAGCGAGATGGCCGAAAAGTTTGGCGGCAAGGTGCTGGACAGCTGGCTGGCCTTTGGCGAATACGATATTGTCAAGATGGTCACCATGCCTGACAACGAAAGCATGGCCGCCTATGTGCTGGCGATGATTGCCGATGGGCGCTTTTCGGCCGGCAAAACCACCGTCCTGATGACCCATGACGAAGCGCAGTCAGCCTTGCGCCGGGCCGGTGAGACTCGCGGCGGCTAAACGTCTGAACTGATTTCAGCTTGGTTCAGCCAAACGGCGCATCAGTTCATGCAGCGCCTTTTGCGCCGCCGCCGGAATCACGGTGCCAGGCCCAAAAATAACCGCCGCCCCGCGGTCATAAAGGTATTGATAATCCCGCGCTGGGATAACGCCGCCGATGACCACCATCATATCGGCGCGTCCCAGCCGGTCCAGTTCTTCGACCAGCCGCGGCAACAGGGTTTTGTGGCCGCCGGCCAATGAACTGATTCCAACGATGTGAACATCATTTTCGACCGCCTGCTTCGCCACTTCGTCCGGCGTTTGGAACAGAGGGCCGAGGTCAACATCAAAACCCATATCGGCAAAGGCGGTGGCGATCACCTTGGCGCCGCGGTCATGCCCGTCCTGTCCCATTTTGGCGACCATGATGCGCGGCCGACGTCCCTCGCGAAGCGCGAATTCATCGCTTAGGCGCAGCGCCGCGGCAACCTCATCCGCATCGCCAAACTCACTGCGATAAACCCCGGCAACTGCGCGAATGACCGCCTTGTGCCGCCCCCAGGCTTTTTCCAGCGCCGCCGAGATTTCGCCATTGGTCGCCCGCGCCCGCGCCGCCTCGATAGCGAAAGCCAGCAGATTGCCGCCGCCGCCTGCGGCGCATTCCGTTAAAGCATGGAGCGCCGCCTGCGCTTTGTCATCATCTCGCTCGGCGCGCAGCCGTTCCAGTCTGGCGATTTGCGCCTCGCGGACGGCAGTATTGTCGACTTCCAGAATATCAATCGGCTCTTCGTGGGGCAGGCGGTATCTATTGACGCCAATCAGAGTTTCGCGGCCGCTGTCGATATGCGCCTGACGTCTGGCGGCGGCCTCTTCGATACGCATCTTGGGCAAACCCGTTTCCAAAGCCTTGGTCATGCCGCCCAGTTCCTCAATCTCCTGAATATGCGCCCAGGCGCGGTGAGCCAGTTCATGGGTCAGACTCTCGACCAGATACGAGCCGCCCCAAGGATCCACGACGTCGGTGATGCCGGTTTCATGCTGCAGGAAGAGCTGCGTATTGCGGGCGATGCGGGCGCTGAAATCGGTCGGCAGGGCAATAGCTTCGTCGAGCGCATTGGTATGCAGTGATTGCGTATGACCGAGAGCGGCGGCCATGGCTTCAATGCAGGTTCGCGCCACATTGTTAAAAGGGTCTTGCTCCTGCAAGCTCCAGCCCGATGTTTGGCAGTGGGTTCGCAAAGCCATCGACTTGGGATTTTGCGGATGAAACTGTTTGACCAGTTTTGCCCACAGCATCCGCGCCGCCCGCATCTTGGCGATCTCCATAAAATAATTCATGCCAATCGCCCAAAAGAAAGACAGCCGCGGCGCAAAGGAATCAATATCCAGCCCGGCCTGCAAGCCTGTTCGCAAATACTGCAAACCATTCGCCAGGGTGTAGGCGAGTTCGATGTCGGCGGTGGCGCCAGCTTCCTGGATGTGATAGCCGCTGATGCTGATGCTGTTGAAGCGCGGCATGCGGCGGGCGGTGTAGGCGAAAATATCGGCAACAATTCTCATCGACGGCGCCGGCGGATAGATGTAAGTATTGCGTACCATGTACTCTTTGAGGATGTCATTCTGAATCGTGCCGGTCAGCTTATCGGGAGTAATCCCCTGTTCTTCGGCCGCGACGATATAAAAGGCCAGCGCCGGCAGCACGGCGCCGTTCATCGTCATCGAGACCGACATTTTATCGAGCGGAATGCCATTCAAGAGGACTTTCATATCGAGGATGCTGTCAATGGCCACCCCGGCCTTGCCGACATCGCCTTCAACGCGGGGATGATCGGAATCGTAACCGCGGTGCGTGGGCAAATCGAAAGCGACCGACAGCCCTTTCTGCCCAGCGGCCAGATTACGGCGATAAAAGGCATTGCTCTCCTCGGCCGTCGAGAACCCGGCATACTGCCGAATCGTCCACGGCTTGAGGGCATACATTGTCGGATAGGGCCCCCGCAGGTAAGGGGGGATGCCGGCCGTGAATCCCAGATGCTCCAGCGCGTTCAGGTCGGCGGCGGTGTAGAGCGGCTTGACATCAATCTGCTCTAAAGTCTTCCAGACGTATTCCCGCGCCGGCTTGCCGGTTCGGGCTTCAATGTCCGCTTGCCAGGCGGCGTAATCCTGTTTTTTGCCGCCGGTTTGCAGGGCGATTTTGGTAAAATCAGGAGCTTTGGTCATGCGCCGACTCCTAATTTATCCTGCAGCGTCTGATTCATTTCATAAGCATTGACGCCGATGTCAATAAAATCATCAATATCGGCTTTCATCTTATTTTTGGCGTCAGCGGCGAATAGCACGGTCAACTCTGGTTGCCGCGCTTTCAATGCGCCGACGTATTCCGTCACCGATGCGGCATCAAGGCCGTCGCCGGCGCAAATAACGACGGCCGCCGCCTGACTGTCGATGGTGGCCACAAGCGCCGACTCAACGGTGTCATAGTTGCCGCCGTCAATCACCTCAAAGCCGCCCGGCGCATAAAGCTCCCGCGCAAAATTTGCCCACGTTCTGCATTTCTCGGCCTGGCCCAAACCGATGAGGATCACGCGCGGCAGATGGCCGTTTTGCTGGCGATAGATGTCGGCGCGGCGGCGCAGTTCTTCATAAGGGTCCGCCAGTCGTCTGGCCGGCAGCGGCGCGGCATCAGCCATCGCGGCCGGCGGCAGATTTTGAAGGTCGGGCAGGGTCTCATCAAGGTTGGGATACTGGCTGCATCCGACCAAAGCCGTTCGTCCTTCATCCAGATCCTGGCGGCGCTGCTGCGCGATCTCTGCGATTTGCGCCTGAATGTCTCCCGACCGCAAGGCCTCAATCAAGCCGCCCTGCGCTTCAATCTGCTGGAACAGATTCCAGGCCGATTTGGCCAGCTGATCGGTCAATGTTTCGACGTGCCAGGCGCCGCCGGCTGGGTCGATCAGGTCAATGAGCCTGACCTCTTCCTGCAAAATCAACTGGAGATTGCGGGCGATGCGGCGAGAAAATTCAGTGGATTCGCCCAGGGCGGCATCAAAGGGCGCGACCTGCAAGCTGTCGACTCCACCAAGGGCGCCGGCCATGGACTCGGTGGTGACGCGCAGCATATTGACATAAGCGTCATGGCGGGTTTTATTGCGGCTTGTGACGCTGGCATGCAGTTTGATCTTTTGCGCTGCCTCTCCGCCGCCAAAAGCGGCCGCGATCTGCGCCCACATCATCTTGACGGCGCGGAATTTGGCGATTTCCATGAAGAAGTTCTCGCCGATCCGCATGAAAAACCCAATTTTGCCGGCGACAAGTTCCACATCCAGGCCGCGCTTCCCCATTTCCCGTAAGTAGACAACGGCTGTCGCCATAGCTAGCGCCATTTCCTGCACCGCGCTGGCGCCGGCATCATGATAAACGTCTGTTCCTACCGCGATGGTATCCAGCCGCGGCGATTGCGCGTCCGCCAACTGAACGAAGGCGGCCATCTGCTCAAAGACGTCCGATGCGATGTCCCCCGACTGCGCCAGTGTTCTCAAGGGATCAGCGCCCAAACAGCCGTGAATCTGCTGGAGCGCATCGTCTTTTAGGCAGTTGCTTAACCATCCATATAGCTCGGCAGGATTGGCGGTTTGAATCAAAAGCGGGAATTGCGTCAGGTCAATATCGGCAAAGGCGATTTCCAGGTCTTCCACGCGATGCAAAGGGAGCTTGCTGTCCACATAGATAGCAGTCTGTCCGTTGGCCAGCGCATGAACAAGGGCCTGATTGAAACGGCGCGGGTCACTTTGGCCGAGATCCTGGGCGATAAGCCAGGCCTGCGAGCGATAGCCATCAGCGCGCGTCCCGCGCACATAGGGATACTGCCCAGGCAGCGAATCCAGGTGAGCGATGCCGGCCAGGTCTTGTGGATGCGCCAATGGCTGAACTTCAAAACCTTCGTAGCTGCGCTTGATGAGTCGGTCAAAGGCTTTGTCCGGCAGCGATTCGCGGGCCGCCGCCAGCCATTCCTCATAGCTGACCGGCGCAAACTCGGTGAACAGGCCTGCGGCCATGGCATATCCTTTGATGAACAGTGTCCCTATTGTACTGCAATGAAGCGGTACGCATTTCGCCCAGAATGGTATATCATAGTTCAATTAATAAACAGACGCGGCTTTTTATTTTTGAGGAGGAAAGAGTGACAATCAAGATAGGCATCATCGGCGCCGGCCGCATTGGGCGTCTCCATGCCGATACCCTAACGACGCGCGTCCCCGGCGCGCAAGTCCTTGCCATTGCCGATATCTTCGCCGAATCCGCTAAGTCAGCCGCCGAAACCTATGGCATCGCCGATTACACAGCCGACCCAGCCGAATTGATTAGCAGCAGTGATATTGACGCCATAGTCATCTGCTCATCAACTGACACTCATACCCGCTTTATCATCGAATCGGCGCGGGCCGGCAAGCATATCTTCTGTGAAAAACCGATTGACCATGACCTAACGCAGATTGATGCCGCCCTGCAAGCGGCGGCCGCCGCCGGCGTGAAACTCCAGATTGGCTTTAATCGGCGCTTTGACCCCAACCATGCGCGGCTCAAGCAGGCCATTGAACGGGGCGAAATTGGCGAGCCGCATACGATGATGATTATCAGCCGCGACCCATCGCCGCCGCCGATTGAATATGTCAAGGTTTCGGGCGGCCTGATGATGGACATGATGATCCATGACTTTGACATGTGCCGTTTTTTGCTGGGCGAAGTCGAAGAGATGTATGCCCTTGGCGATGTCAAAATAGACCCAGCCATTGGCGAAGCCGGCGATATTGACACGGCCAAGGTCATGCTCCGCTTTGAAAACGGCGTGATTGGCACGATAGAAAACAGCCGCCAAGCCGTGTATGGCTATGACCAGCGCGTGGAAGTATTCGGCAGCGGCGGCGCGGCGCGAACGGGGAACTGGCATCCCAACGCTGTGACGATTAGCGATGCTGGCAGCGTGCGCCGCGATCTGCCAATGCGCTTCTTCCTTGACCGCTATATCGACAGTTATGTCTATGAAATGACCGCCTTTGTCGACGCGGTTGAAAATGACAAAATTGTCCCAGTGACCGGCGACGACGGCCGCGCGCCAGTCGTCATGGCCCTGGCCGCGATGCGCTCCATGCGCGAAAATCGCCCGGTCAAACTAAGTGAAATCACTTGAGAGGCATCATGACCAAAACCTATGACTCGCTGCACATGGGACGCAGTTCCATCGACCTCTATTCCAACGATATTGGCGCGCCCTTTGTCGATATTCAAAGCTACGCTGCCTATGTCGGCGGTTCGCCAGCCAATATCAGCGTCGGCGCGCGGCGGCTGGGACTCAAAACGGCCTTGCTGACCGCGGTTGGCGATGACCCAGTGGGCGATTTTATCCTGCATTTTCTGAACAATGAGGACGTCGACACCAGCTTTATCCCGCGCAAACCCGAACATCGCACCAGCGCGGTTGTGCTGGGCATTGAACCGCCCGACAAGTTCCCGCTGGTCTACTACCGCGACAATTGCGCTGATATTAACCTGACTATTGATGATGCCCTGGCGGCGCCGCTGGACGACTGTCGAGTTTTCCAGTTCGCCGGCACCAACCTTAGCCTGGAGCCGAGCCGCAGCGCGACCCTCTTCGCGGCCGAAATGGCGCGGCAGGCCGGCGCGGCTATCGTATTTGACGTCGATTTTCGCCCCGACCAATGGCATGATGTCCGCGCGTTTGGCGTCGTGGCGCGGAGCGCGCTGCGGTTGGTCGATGTGGTCATCGGCACCGAAGACGAAATCAACGCCGCCATGCTAAGCGATGTGTCACAGATGCGCGTCAGCCATTCCCAAGTGTCCGACACCAAAGTCGAGGGGGATACGCGTTCTGGCATCGCCTTTATGCTGGGCTTGGGGCCGCGGGCGATCATCGAGAAAATCGGCCCGCAAGGCGCGCGCGTTCATCTCAAGGGCGGCGAGGTCATCGATGTCCCTGGCTTTCCAGTCGAAGTGACCAATATCCTCGGCGCTGGAGATGCCTTTGGCGGCGGCTTTATCTATGGCTTGGTCAAAGGCTGGGGCTGGTACAAATCGGCAAGATTGGGCAATGCCTGCGGCGCCATCGTCGTCACCGAACACGGCTGCGCCAATTTCATGCCGACCCTGCCCGAAGTCGAGGCTTTTACACGACCTTATGGCGGGTTAGCATAAGCGGGCGGAGTATAATATGATGAAGTTGATAGTAGGGGGTTGCATCTAATGCGGATTACAAAGGTATCGGTGAAGAAGCTGTTTGGGATTTTCGATCATGAGATTCCCTTGAATCAGGATTCGCGCATTACGATTATTCATGGCCCCAACGGCGTCGGAAAGACCGTCCTATTAAGCCTTTTACACAGTTTGTTTCACTATGAATATGAGTTGATTGATAAGATTAAGTTTAAGCAATTTCGGATTGAGTTTGAAGGTGGCGCATTTATCGCTGTCGAGGGTTCAACAGATAATCGCGAGCTGTCAATTCAGTACGACGATGGCTCCGGGGCAGAATTCAAGCCTTTTGAGCCACACTTATCCAAGTCTAGTGAGGGGCAGAAATCACCAGCGAAGCACACCTATCGCTTGCCTTTTCATGAGATACCTTTCGGATTAGAAGGTCCCGTGGGCTACGAAGAAGACATTAACAAATTCCCTGACATTTATACGGACTTATATGGCGAGACGCCGGAATGGCTTCAGCACATTCACAAGGAAACCAAGTCTGTATTAATTCATACGCATCGACTACAGAGTGGCCGGTTCGATAAATTTGGATTGACCCCACATTACTATGATATAGACGAAGATGTTGATCCTACTGTAGTGGATTTCTCTACTAAATTCGCCGAACACATTACTGGTTCTGATGGTTTTGTTGATTTCGTTGATGACCTCAATCAACAGCAGAAGTTACAAAAATTGGCAGAGACAGAGGCGGATTTGATATCTAGTGCGCCTGATGAAGAGTTGGCAGATTCTCACTTGGCGGCGCGGCGCGACCAATTGCAATCAATAACTCAAAAGATTGAAAATAGATATCAAGATATCAAACTCTTCAAAGAAACAATGCTTTTCAAGGACATTATCAATGAACGGATTCTGTTCAAGTCATTGGATATTACCAGCATACATAAAGGGTTCTGGTTTATCGCAGATGATGGTAGTGAAGTTCCATTATCCGCGCTATCCTCTGGCGAGCAACATCTTATCGTCCTGTATTATTATCTCCTCTTTGAAGTCCAGCCTGATACCTTAGTCATGATCGACGAACCTGAATTATCGCTTCATGTGGTCTGGCAGCGCAGCTTCTTGAAAGACCTACAGCGAATCGTTAAATTGCGGAAATTTGATGTGCTTGTCGCCACCCATTCCCCGCAGATCGTTCACGACAAGTGGGACTGGATGGTGGGTTTGGGCGAGCCAGAGAGTGACAGCTGATGCCGAGTTCAAAAGACACACCTAGCGTTGTCTCCGAAATCATCATGAGGCGATTTTGGTCTGGTAAGAAGCATGAAACCTTCGTCATGGTGGAGGGACCAACTGACAAAGTGTTGTGGGAAGAATTTAAAAATAAGAAATGTCACCTACACAACGTACCCAAAGGAAAAGGCAAAGACTATATCATAAATGAGATCGAGTCCGACGCTTTGCGCGGATTGCCAGGGATCGCAGCTATTGTTGATGCAGATTATTGGCTTATTACCCCTCCAGATGAACTTTCCACAGACAATCTGCTTTATGATGGCTATTGCCCGGATGTGGAATTGATTTTGCTGAATTCGCCGGCACTCAAGAAAGTATTCCGCAAGACTTTCTATAAGTATGATAAGTATGAAATACATGAGTTTGCGGAGAAACTGAAAGAAGAGTCCTTGCGTCTAGCGGCGGAATTGGGTTACTTTCGTTTGCTTAACCATATTGAGGGTTGTGGCATCAGTTTCAAAGAGATTGATTATGATGAATTTATTGATAAAGATACGCTTGAATTCAACCGAGAGGGGAGAGATTGGTTTGCCAAAAGGCTAACGGAAAGCAAGGCCTGGATTTCAAGCAAAGAACTGTTGCAAGGAGTTGAGAGACTGCGGAAAGAATATCCACAGGAAGAATATAATATCCAACTCTGCCGCGGCAAAGACGTCATATCCATCATGATCTATATTCTACCGACCCTTTTCAAATCACAGTTTGGGGACGATTTGCCGCAAAACATTCTTAATATGGAACTGACTGGAAATTTGCGTATGTCTTACGAATACGGATATTTTGAGAAAACATCATTATTCAGCAGTATCCGCGAATGGGAATCCGACAACCCGCCATATCGCATCATTCGCCAGGAAGGCTAGCGACATGCCAAAACGTTGGACAAATCATGCACAGACCTAAGTACGAAAGCGCCCTGAATACCTGGCTGGCGGCCGCCTTGCGCGAGCGAAAACTGGAGGCCAATGAAGAAAGCGCGCAGGGCGGCGGCAAACGGCTGGACGTCGAAATTCAGCTTAACCAGCTAACAATCGCCCTAGAGGCCGAACAGGGCCAGGCCGCCAATAAGAGACGCTCGGCCATCAAAGACGCCGACGGCCGACTCGACGATGAACTGGCCGACTGCGCCGTCGCGATCTGCTATCCCGATGGACTCTTTTCGGCAGATGACCTGGCGCGCTGTGAGGTGCTTTATGCTTTGCGGACTCATAAAACGCGGCCGCCGGCCGCCAAAACAGAATGGCAGCAGGGCGATCTGGATCAGCTGGCGCGCGTCATCAAGAAAATACCCGACCAGCTGGGCGAACCCGACAACATCGCCAACGCGCTTTCCTTCAGCCTCGACCGCGCCGTCGCTCGTTTGAGCGAAAGTCAAAAGCAAGACCTGGCCGAATGCCTGGATTTGCCGGCCGGCAAGCCGCTGAAAATCGCATCCGACGCGCCTTCCAGCCGTTACAATCAAGCCGCCAAACGCGCCATGCTGGTCATCGCCACCGCCGCCATGTTTCATACCCAGCTGGACAAGCACCGTCATGAAATCACGCCCTTGTGGGACAATCGTTTCTCGCCGCTCCGTACATTCGAGGGCGATTGGCCGCCGCCGACAGCCGTCCAGTGCGCCGAAAACGACGATCCAATCGGTTCATTTTATGAGGCTTGGGATTTGTGGCTGGTGGTCGATTACAAGCCGATCTTCGCCACGGCCCGCAATGCCCTGCGCGGCTGCGCCCAGGATGCCGCATTCTCGGCCGCGGTGCAGGGAACGGCGCGGGCGGCTATGAAGGTCACGCGCAACATCGTCGGCCTGCGTCACGACCTGCTTGGGCGCATCTTCCACAAAGTCCTCGAAACCGCCCGCTATGACGGCTCATTCTATACGACCACGGCCGCCGCGACTCTGCTGGCCGCTTTGGCCATCAACAAGGACATGTGCGACTGGTCGGACCGGGCGGCGATTGCCCGTCTGCGAATCACTGACCCAGCCTGCGGCACTGGGACGCTTCTCATGGCGGCCGCCGAACGAATCCGCGATTTGGCCGCTTCCGCCGGCAATCGAAATGGCGTCTCGCGGGCGCTGATTGAATCCGTCTTGACTGGCTATGACGTCAACTTGACGGCGACGCATCTGGCGGCGACTACCTTGGGACTGCTTTCACCGACGACGACCTTCCGCGAGATAAAAATTGGCCGCGCGCTGCTTGGCGTCGAAAATGGCACAGAAGGCGCCCGGGCATACTTGGGATCATTGGAATTTCTTAGTCCGCAGGGCGACCGTCAGCCGCGGCTGCTACCCTGGCCGACCGGCGTCGAGCAGATTGAAACAAACGGGGAATTCGCCCAAGCCGAGCCAGCCGACTTGGTGATTATGAACCCGCCTTTTACCCGCGACAGCCTGCGTCATGACCAATTCAGCGAGCAGGAAGAGAAAATGATGAAAGCGCGGGAAAAAGAACTCTTCGACGAGTTGCCAGTGCATCTGTCCAGCAACGGCAATTCATTTCTGGTCCTGGCAGAACACATCGCCAAAGCTCAAAGCGGCACAATCGCCTCTATCCTGCCATTAGTTACGGCAACCAATGCTTCCGCGCTGGGCATTCGTCAATACTTGGCGGAACGTTTTTATGTTGATACCATCGTCACTTCGCATGACCCCAGTCGCATTTACTTTTCTGAAAATACCAGCATTGGCGAAATGCTGCTCGTCTGCCGCCGCTGGCCGGAAGACGTCGAGAAGCCAGCCACGCGGGTTGTCAATCTATACGAAAATCCAGCGACTCCAATCGATGCTATTGCTTTGGAGCAGAATATCACCGTAGACAATCGAGAGCGCATCAAAGGCACAGTGCAGGCTTGGCCGGCTGAACGAATCGCCGCTGGTGACTGGGGCGCGGTGCAGTTTTTGTCGCCTTATCTTTGTCAGAGGTTTATTGAACTGCGCGCAGGGAAGTTTTTTACGGCGCGACAGCTGGGACAGTTGGCTGATATAGGGCCCGCTGGACGCCGTACCCAAGACGCTTTTAGGAAATCAGAAGTGCCTGATGAACACGCGAGGGGCGCGCTTTGGTATCATAAGACCGATGTAACGCAAAAGATGTCAGCGCAGACGGATACCTACATCATCCCCAAATCAAGTAAAAAGAAGCTGGCAGATTCGTATTGGGATCAACGCGGGCGATTATTGATGCCCCAGCGTATATTCCTGCCCACTGTAAGATGTATGAGCGTTCGTCTTGATGAGCAGGTGTTAGGGTCGGCATGGACAATTTGCAAACTCCATTCAAATAAGTATGACGGAGAAATACTGGAAAAAGCGCTGTGTGTTTATCTCAATTCGAGTGTCGGTGTTTTGGCGATGCTTGGCGATAGGTCAAATAAGAAGCCCACTTATCCGCAGTTTTCTCTGGATGATTTACGCCGCATTCCCGTTCCCGATTTCGTTGAAATGGATGAGGCCAAGGTCAAGATGATGGCCGCCGCCTATGATGACCTTTGCGATTCAATCCTGCTGCCGCTGCCTCAGATGAACGAATGCGATACCCGCAAGCAACTGGATGATATGATTGTCGCCGCGCTGGACATCGACGCCGAAACCACCGCCGCCATCCGCCGCGAACTCACCCGCGAGCCGTCCATCACCGGCCGGCCCTATGAACAGAATTGAATCAAACACAAGCGAAAAGGACAGCCACATGCCAAAACAGCACGGCCTCTTGAATGAAAAAACCCTGTCACAGCAAGTTGCCGCCGAAGCAATCGAAACGGTCATCGTCGCCTTTACCGACCATTTCGGGCGGCTGATGGGCAAACGTTTCGATGCCGAATTCTTTGTCGACCAAATCGCCCGGCAGGGCGCGCACGGCTGCGATTATCTGCTCACCGTCGATATGGAAATGGAACCCGTCCCCGGCTATCGCTTCGCCAACTGGGAACTGGGCTATGGCGATTTTCACCTGGCGCCGGATATGAACACACTGCGCGCCGCCAGCTGGCTCGACAAGACGGCCCTGGTGCTTTGCGACGTCGAAGATGAAAAGACGCATCAGCCGGTCGCCGTGGCGCCCCGCTCGATTCTGCGCCGACAGCTGAATCAGGCGCAAGGGCAGGGGTATCAGGTTAATGCCGCTTCCGAACTGGAATACTACATTTATGAGGACTCGTATCGGCAGGCGCATGACAAGCGATACGCCGACCTTCAGCCGATGGGCTGGTACATTGAGGACTATCATATCCTGCAAGGGACGCGGGAAGAGAAATTGACCGCCCAGGCCCGCTATCATCTCAAGCGCTCTGGCATTCCCGTCGAAAACAGCAAGGGCGAATGGGGGCTGGGGCAGCATGAACTGAATATCCGCTATGCCGACGCGCTCGCCATGGCCGACCGTCATATCATTATGAAGCAATGCCTGAAAGAAATCGCCGACAGTCTCGGCTACAGCTTGACGTTTATGGCCAAGCCCTATGCTGGCCAAGCGGGTTCAAGCTGTCATATTCACCTTAGCCTCTTGGACGGCGATGATAAAAATGCCTTTGTCGGCGACAGGCCGCTGGGGCCGCTGGCCGCATCAGATGTCTTTCGCTGGTTTTTGGGCGGCTGGATGGCGCATCTGCCCGAATTGATGGTCTTCTATGCGCCGACGGTCAATTCCTACAAACGTTACGAGGACGGCTCCTGGGCGCCGACGCGCATCGCCTGGAGCTATGACAATCGGACGGCTGGTTTCCGCGTGGTCGGCCGCGGCGAGAGTCTGCGGATCGAATGCCGCGTGCCTGGCGCCGACTGCAACCCCTATCTGGCTTATGCGGCCGCCTTGGCCTCGGGCCTGGATGGCATCGCCAATCAGATCGAGCCGCCGCCCATTTTCGAGGGCGATATCTACGCCGCCCGTCATCTGCCGCGCGTGCCATATACATTGGAGCAGGCCGTCGACAATTTTGAGGCCAGCGATTTTGCCCAAACCGCCTTTGGCGCCGATGTCGTCGAGCATTACAGCCATTTCTTCCGCACCGAAATCGAAAATTTTCGCGCGGCGGTGACCGATTGGGAACGCCGACGTTATTTTGAACGAATCTAGCGCGCAGTCGATAAAGCGAGGTCTTGATGCAATTAAAAGACAAAGTGGCGCTGATCACCGGCGCTGGCAGCGGCATCGGCTTTCAGACGGCCCTCCTGTTTGCCCAGGAAGGCGCGGCCGTCGTCGTTGTCGATATTAACGATGAAGCTGGCGAAAAAACCTGCGCTGAAATCATCGCGCAAGGCGGCCAGGCGAGTTACGTTCATGCTGACGTATCCGATTCGCGTGACTGCCAAAAGATGATCGCCTTTGCCGAAACGACCTATGGCCAGCTGGACATCCTCTTCAACAACGCCGGCATCAGCCACGCCGCCGATGATGATGCTGTCAATACGACCGAAGTGGTCTGGGACATCACAATGGACGTCAATGTCAAAGGCGTCTTCCTGGGCTGCAAATATGGCATTCCGGCTTTGCAGCGCGCCGGCGGCGGCAGCGTCATCAACACCGCTTCCTTTGTCGCGCTCCTCGGCGCCGCCACGCCCCAGCTTGCTTATACGGCCAGCAAAGGCGCGGTTTTGGCCATGTCGCGCGAATTGGCCGTGATTCACGCTAGGGAAAATATCCGCGTCAATGCCCTTTGTCCTGGCCCTTTGCGTACCGAACTGCTGATGAAATACCTGGACACGGACGAAAAGAAAAACCGCCGCCTGGTGCATATTCCGATGGGACGGTTTGGCGAAGCTGAAGAAATCGCCAAGGCCGCGCTGTTCCTGGCGTCGGATGCGTCTTCTTTTGTGACGGGGAGCGCGTTCGTGGTCGATGGTGGCATCACCGCCGCTTATGTGACTCCTGAATAGCCTTGCAACGCGGCGGTTTTCGGTTATGATGATGTATCTATCCGAACCTTAGGCTGTCCTATGAACAAAATGAAGAACGACCCCAGCCAGGCCCCAACCCTCGAATTTGCCGTTGACCATGAGCATGCTGGGGTCCGCGCCGTTGGCTGCTCTACCTTTTTGATCGGGACCGCGGTCTGTTTTTTCATCCTCAACGCTGTCTTTCCCAACGGCGGTTTGATTGTGGTGGGGGCGGCCCTGGCGATTGCGGTTGGCTTGACCTATGGCGCCGATTATCTAGCCAAAAAGTATTGGCCCAGCAACCGCCATATTCAGTTCATAGGCGATATCATCCAGCTTGTTCAGGCGGATGCCTTGCAGAGCCAGATTGACGGCGGGCAGAATGTCAATCTGCTGATGTGGCATTTTGAAGCCAAGCGGCATCCGCGCGTTCCCAAAGGCTGGTATGTGATCGCCAATGCGCTGGAGCAGGACGGCGAATACATCGTCACCTACAGCATCGCCTCTCCCGACGACTTCAATACTTTGCCGCTGTCGCGCCTGTCGACTCAATTCCAGCGCAAAAAACGCAAGCGCGGCGAAACCCGCGACCTGCGTAAAGCCGGCAGTGTCCGCCGCATTGAACAGGCGGAATTTCACCGCGCCGAGTTTGGCGCCGAAATGTCACTGGAAGATTATCAAGCCTATCTTGATTACCTCGCCGATACCTATACCTCATGGATGCCTAAAGACAAATGACAGCCTGGCGCCGAATCGTCCTCTGCGCCCTTTGTCTGCTGGCGCATGGCCTGCTGCTGTATGCCCAAGATGCGCCGCTGACGCCCGGCGCGGTCATTGAGGCGGAACTGGCGCCCGGCGAAACACATCGCTATTCTCTGCGGGCCTTGGAATTAACCCTGCTTTCGTTTCATCTGGAAGCGCTGGATCCGACTTTTGACCCAGCGCTTGAGATCTTCGACAGTTCCGGCGAGCTTGTCACCAGGAACGATGACGCCGCCTATCCCGACCGGCTGGACAGTGTGATTCAGGCCTTTATCATGCCGCGGACGGATACCTACACGGTCGAAGTCAGCGGCTTTGGCGATACGGCCGGCGGCTATCGACTGTGGACACTGCCGGGCTATGACACCCTGGCTTTGCGGGATACGGCAATGGCGCCGTCCGATTGGGAGGTCGTTTTCAGCGATGCGGCCCTCACCCAGCCCATCAGCGACCGCCTTTCGCTTCGCATAGAAGGCCTGTCCAGGTCGGCCTCATTGGTCGGAAAACGCTTTCCAGCCGCGCGCGACTTCTATTTTGAAGCCGCTTTCGACGATGTCGCGTCGGCGACCAACTGGCAGGTCGGCATTCTATTCCGTTACATCAGCCCCGAACAGCATTATCGTCTGCTGCTGAACAAACAAGGGTACTGGCGGATGGAGCGGGTGGATGGCGGCGAAGCGGCGGCGGTTCGCAACTGGAGCGCCCACCCGGCGATTGCCCCCGGCGAAAGCGACTTTCGCTTGGGTGTTTTGGCGAGCGGCCAACTCTTCCACGTAGTTTATAATGGGCAGGTCATTGGCACGGTCATTGACGACCATATTGAAGCCGCCGGCGGCGTCGGCATCACCACAACGACCGCCAACGCTATCGGAAGTCGGCTGTCATTTGCGGTGACCGAAGCGACCATGACCGCGCCGACCCGCATCGATGACAAGCCGCTCTTTCCCCAGCAGGCCATGGCCAACAATTACACCGCCATAGCCGCCTTGCTGGCGCGGCAGCAGCTGATCCCAGCCACTGGCGAAGCCAAGCTAACCTTGCCGCAAAGCACCGTGCGCGACGTTCCGCCCGGCGTCACGCGGTTTCCAGTCGCATCAGGCATCTCTTTTGCCGAATTTGTCATCGGCGCTGACCTAAGCTATGAAACGCGGACGGACGCCAATGGCGGCTGTGGCATCATCTTTCATTATGCCGACGACGAAAACTATACCCTCGCCTATGTCAATGCCGCCGCCGAGTACGGCGTTTCCCGCCGCGGCGGCGATGCCTTCCAGCCGGGCATCTTCGGCCGCCGCCCAAGCCCAGCGCAAAATGAACATCAGCTG
Source organism: Phototrophicaceae bacterium (assembly GCA_965243515.1). Taxonomy (GTDB): domain Bacteria; phylum Chloroflexota; class Anaerolineae; order Aggregatilineales; family Phototrophicaceae; genus UBA6055. Next base: position 1,456,252 of record OZ251572.1, read on the forward strand.
CTGGTCGTCGTCTATGGCGGCTGGCTCCACTACTACATCGACGGCTGGCATGTCGGCGCCATGTCTTATCCGCCGCAGACCGGCGAACTCGGCACAGCGGTAGTCAACTTCGAGGCCGTCGACACTAACTGCATCTTCAAAGACCTCTGGCTCTGGAGCCTGGACGAGACCGCGCCCTAGCCGCCCATCGCCTGGCGGAGCGTGTCACAGCCCGGGCATGAGCCGTCCGGCCGCAGCAGCGCATAGCCAGCCTGTGGGTCGCCCTCCCATTTTCTAAAGTTTATGTTCCAGACGATCATCAGGCGAACCTGGCCCGACTGCGCCGAACGCACCGCCGCTTCAGCGATCCAATCTGCCTGCTGCTGTACCGTGGTATCCTTAGCCCAGGTAAAGTTGTCCGGCAGTGGCCGGTTGAAGCCCTGGCTGGTCAGATAGCCTATTTCTGTCCAGCAGACTGGCTTGCCGGGGAAAAACTGCGCGCCGCGGTTAAGCATAGAATTGAAGTAGCGGGTTGGATATTCGCCGCGCGGGTCGCCGCTGGCCGCGCTGGGCGGCAGGGCACCTTCGTTGTAGTGCAGACCAAGACAGTCCATGTACCTGGCGGCGCCTTCCTGTGCCATCTGCTGCATGAAGATATCATCGTTGCAAACGCCCTTAGCCTGATCGCAGCCGGCCGACCCGGCATAACCAGTAGGGGCCGGCGCGCCGCTGATGACCATGGTTCTGGGCCCACATTCCGGGCTCTTGATCGCCTTATAAGCCTTCTCCAGCATTTTGGTATAATCGGCGGCGGCGGTTTTGATTAGCGCATTCGGCCATTCGCGGTCGATGTTCGGCTCGTTCCAGACCTCAATGGCGTCGGCGCCGGCCTGCGCCAGTTTGCAAAGAAAGGCGGCGAACCGGTCGGTATAGTTATCAAAGTTGTCTCTAAGATGTATGAGGTCGCCATGAGCCCCCTTGACGCTCAAGAGAATCTTGAAGTCTTTGTCTTTGGCTTGGGCGTCTTGAATATAGCGCTTGCCTAGTTCAACGCTGGCGTTGCTCTCGTCAAAGGGAATCTGCGATTTGACCCATTTCATGCCGGCCGAACGCATCAGATCGGCCGCCTGCTCCGTCAGCCCCGTCACCTGGCCGCCCAATTCAAAGTTGCCGACTCTGGCCGCCCCCGGCGATATGTCAACCGGCGCTGAAGCCGCCGCCGGTCGGCTGGCCGGCGCCGTCGTGATCACTTCATCGCATAAAACAGCCGCGAGCAGGTCAAAGCTGACGCGCACCTGCCAGCTTTTGCCATATACATCAGTAATCGTAAACGTCCAGCCAAAAATAATGTCGCGCTTTTCAGCCTGGATCGTCTCGGCGACGCAGCTGTCAATGCCGAATGAGCCGTACTGCTGCCAATTCGCCTGCGTACTCCAGTCTTCCTGAAGATACTGCCATCTGGCGATTTGCAGCGGCGAGCCGCGCTCTTCCTCAATGAGTTCGCGGGCGATTGCCAAGCCCTGTTGAGTGTAGTTTTCGTCCTGCGCCAGCGACAGCGAGGCCAAACTCAACACGAGCAAAATGAACAGGAACATTCTCAATTTTCTCGACATAGGAATCCTTTCAGCCAGCAAGTTCACAGCGGCTATAGCTTAACCTGATTTGCCCATTTTACCATACCTTTTTGGGGAGTAAAAACCCGTTGATGCCGCTTCCCAAACTTGCTGATCTGCGCCGATCCCCTAAAATCTCTGCTGGTACGCGGCCGCAAACGGCGGCAACGCGCGCGATGTTGGCTGGTCCATGCTCGAATATGGCATCCCATCCAGCGCGCGCCGCGCATTGGGCCAGCGAAAAGGATAATCGACGAAAATAAACGGCGCATGAGTTCCATAGTCACACCCTAGCACATAAGCGGCCCAAAAAGGCGACCAAAAAGCCGCGCGCTGCTTCCCTTATGCTGACCCGCGCCGATGCCGTTCAGCCGCGCGGGATGGTGAAATAGAACGTCGAGCCGCTGCCGATCTGGCTTTTGACCGATATTTCCCCGCCGTGCGCCTCGACAATCGCCTTCGCCAAGTACAAGCCTAAGCCTGTGCCTTGCGTCCGCCGCGTCAGCTTGTCATCAATGCGATAGAAGCGGTCAAACACTTTCCCGATTTGGCCTCGCGGGATGCCGGCGCCTTCATCGCGGACAAACAGCGTCGCGTTTTTCTCGGTGAACCGGCCGCCGACCGTGATGGTTTTATCGGCCGGCGAATACTTGATGGCGTTCGTTATTAAATTGTCGATGACCTGCCGCAAACGGGCCTCATCGCCTTGGATCACCGGGAAATTGTCCGGGAAACTAAGCGCGATGGGATGGTTGGTCTGGCCGGCCAAACGCTCGACCGACCGCGCCGCCAGCAGTTCCAGCCGCGTATCGGCAATGTTGAGCCGCAGTTCCTGCGACGCCTGGATTTTGCTGGCCGTTAAGAGATCTTCGACCAGGGCCGTAAGACGGTCAGCCTCTTCTTCGATAATCGCCATGTTCTCGCGGATGACGCTTTGCTCCCATTCGACGTCATCGCGCCCCAAGGTGCTGGCATAGCCCTTGATAATGGCGATCGGCGTCCGCAGTTCATGGTGAACCGTGGAGATAAAAACGCTCTGCATCTCCTGCGCCTTGCGAAAATTGGTGATGTCGCGCGCGTTGGCGATGATGCTCGCCAGCCGCCCCTCCTCGGTCAGCAGCGGCGCATAAGTGATGCCAATGCTTAGTTTCATCCCGTCGCGGCGGATCAAATCACCCTCGACGTACAGCGTCTCGACTGGCCGACCGTTGACACCCGCCTGCGCCCAGCCCGAAGCCAAAGCCGTTTCCAGGTCTCTGCTTTCCAGCCGTTCCCAGTCGATCACCTTATGCTTTGGCAAGCCCAGCGCATCTTCCTTGCGCCAGCCGGTCATCCGTTCAAAAGCCATATTAACCTGCTGAAAAGTCAGGTCGGGATTAAGAATAAAAACGCCGTCGCCGCTGTTGTTCACAATCGCTTCCAGCCGTTGACGCTCTTGGTTGATATGTCCATACAGCTGGGCATTGTGGACGGCAATCGCCGCCTGGTCAGCGAAACTCTGCAAGGTGTTCAAGTCGTCCGGCGTGATTGAAGTTTGATAGGAGCGAAACACAATCAGCAGGCCCAGCGGGTCCTGCGCGAAGACCAATGGCATCGCAATCGATTGTTCAAGTTGGGCATCAATGGCGGCCGCCATCTCCCGCAGCTTGGTATTGAGGAATTCGCGGCTGAACCCGGCTTCGCTGCTGCCGCGCATCAATTCAAGCAGCTTTTGATTGAGTTCAGGAACGACTTCGGAGGTAATCCCAGTGTAAGCGCGGACATCAAACACGCCATCGCGCTGGTCATCCAAAGCGATGATGCCAACCCGCCCGGCCAGCATCGCCACCGACGCATGCAGCACCCGCCGCAAAACCTCGCTTAAATCAAGCTGGGCGGTGATGGCGCGGGTGATCTCCAAAAGAAAATCGCGCTGCTGGGTCCGCAGGTCAGGTCGCATTAACATAATTGAATTGTATCATGTCCTTGATTGAGCGGCTTGATTCTATCAGGCTTCTAACGCTTAAAATCGGCGGTCAAGCTCGCTGATGTCGATGTGTCCGCCCTTTGTCGCCACCAAGGCCGCCGCCCCCGCCAGCGCCGCATCGCCGCCCAGCGCCGCCGCTTTGATTTTCAGCCGCGCCGTATAAGAAACATCCAGAACATGGCTGTCTATGGCTTGGCGCATCGGCTGGAACAGCAGGTCGCCGGTTTTGGTGACGCCGCCGCCCAGTACGACAATCTCCGGGTTGAACAAGTGCAGCGCCGTCACAATCCCCAGGCCAATCATCCGCCCGGCATAGGCGATCTCTTCGGCCGCCGCCCGGTCTCCCCGCGCCGCCGCCTGCCCGACTGTTTTGGCGTCGATTTTGCCCAAATCCCCATCTGCCAGTTGGGCCGCCAGTGATTGCTCGCCGCGTTGAATCCGCTTCCTTATTCGGCGGGCAATCGCCGGCCCCGCCGCCTCAAGCTCCAGCGACGACACGCGGCCGCCGTCGGCAATGATGGGGATATGCCCCAGTTCGCCTCCCAGCCCTTCCTGACCTAGCAAGAGCCGCCCGTCGCAGATGATGCCGCCGCCGATGCCAGTGCTGACGGTGATGTAGACGACGTGCCGATGCCCCTGCGCCGCGCCTTTAGATGCCTCCGCCAGCGCGGCCGCGTTGGCGTCATTGCCGATAAACACTGGCAGGCCGAACTCCGCCTGAATAATTTCAGCCAGGGGGACATGATGCCAGCCCTTCAGATTGGGCGGCGCCACAATGACTCCGCTGACTGGATTGAGCGGCCCCGGCGAAGAAACGCCAATCCCCAATACATCATCCTTGCTGTCAGGCATAACCTTATAGATATATTCCCGAATGCGATTCAAAGTCGGCTCCAAGCCCTCATCCGCCAGCGTTAACGTGTTTTCGCGCTGAAGCAGCTTGAGCTTGCCGTCATATCGCGCCGTCCGAATCTGCGTGCCGCCCAAATCCACCGCGATAATCTGTTTTCGCATAAAGGGTCGTCCTTTCCAAGCCATCAAACTTGAAGCTGATTATTGACCCTGATAGAATAACATAATTCCAGCGCGGTTTAAGTTCGACAGCCTTGACGATTAGGGAAAAACTGATGGCCCGTATCACACCAATGCGGCGGCAGTATTTGGACATCAAGAGCCAGTATTCAGATTGCATCCTGATGTTTCGGATGGGTGATTTTTATGAGATGTTTGACGACGACGCCGAAGTCGCCGCCCGCGAGCTTGAGCTTAACCTGACTTCCCGCTCATACAGCAAAGGCAGCGCCAAAGTGCCAATGGCTGGCGTGCCATACCATTCAGTCGACGGCTACATCGCCAAGCTCATCGAAAAAGGCTTTCATGTAGCCGTTTGCGATCAAATATCCGAACCAACCGGCCGCGGCATCGTCGAGCGCGAAGTGACCCGCGTCATGACCCCTGGCACCGTCGTCGAGCCAGCCCTTTTGGACGAGGGCCGCGCCAATTATCTCATGGGCATCCTGCCGATAGGCGACGCCGAAACCGGCCGCTGGACAAAAGCCGGCATCGCCTTTGTCGATATTTCCACCGGCGAGTTCAAAGCGACCCAGTTTGAAGGCGATGATGTCGGCCTGCTGGTCTTTGAGGAACTGGCGCGGGTGGCGCCGCGCGAAGTGATTGTCCCAGAAAGCTGGCATCAGCGCGGCATCACTCTGCCCGAAGGCATTCACCTTAGCGCCGCCCAAGACTGGACTTTTGAATTCGCCGGGGCCGAACAGCTGCTGCGCGATCATTTTCGAGTCAGTACCCTGGATGGCTATGGCCTGAAAGACCAAGCCTATGCGGTGGCGGCCGCCGGCGGTGTCTTGCAGTATTTGCGGACAACGCAAAAGAACTCACTCGACCAGCTGGTCAGCGTCAGCGCCTATTCAACGTCCGCGTTTATGGTGCTGGATCCATTTACGCGGCGCAACCTTGAACTGGTCGAGACCATCCGCCACCGCAAGACCCGCGGCAGCCTGCTTGGCATTTTGGACCGCAGCGCAACCGCGATGGGTGCCCGTTTGCTGCGAACCTGGATGAACCAGCCCTTGCTGGAAATCAAGCGGCTGAATGCCCGTTTGGATGCGGTCGAGGCTTTGGTCACCAGCGATATCCTGCGCGATGAAATCGCCGTCGAATTGAAACATGCCGCCGATATCGAACGGCTCGCCAATCGGATCGCGATGGGCAAGGCCGGCCCGCGCGATTTGCTCGCCTTGGGCCGAACCCTGGCGACCGTGCCGCGCCTGCGTGAATTGATCGAGCCACAGGCCAATTTAGCCGCCATTGCCGAGCGGCTTGACCCCTGCGAGTCGGTGTTTAACTTGATCGCCGCCGCCATTGTCGATGACCCGCCGACAGCCGCCAATGCTATCGGAATGATTCGCGGCGGCTATTCCGATGAACTCGATGATATGCTTCAGTCGAGCCAAGACGCGCGCGACTGGATTGCCAATTTGGAATCGCATGAGCGCCGCCGCACCGGCATCGCCAGTATCAAAGTCAGTTTTAACAAAGTCTTCGGCTATTATATTGAGGTGACCAAAGCGCATACCGACAAAATCCCCGAAAATTATGTCCGCAAGCAAACGCTGGTCAATGCCGAACGCTACATCACGCCCGAACTCAAAGAATATGAAACCCTAGTGCTGAATGCCGAAGAAAAGATCCTGGCGACCGAACGGCGGCTCTTTGCCGATCTTTGCCAGCGAATCGCCCAGCATCGCGCCAGCCTGCTGAAAACCGCCGCCGCCATCGCCCATTTAGACGCCTTCCTGTCACTGGCCGAAGTCGCCGTCCGCGAAGGCTACGCGCGCCCAAAGCTGACCGAAGACAATGTGCTGCATATCAAAGCTGGGCGGCATCCAGTGGTCGAGAAGCTGCTGGCCGATACATCCCGCTATGTGGCCAATGACAGCGATTTTGACGAGATGTCGCGTGTGCATATCATCACCGGCCCCAACATGTCCGGCAAATCGACCTATATTCGCCAAGTGGCGATTATTACCCTCATGGCGCAAATCGGCAGTTTCGTTCCAGCCGATTCAGCCACGATAGGCCTGGTCGACCGCATCTTCGCGCGGATTGGCGCCCAAGACGAAATCCACGCCGGCCAAAGCACATTCATGGTCGAAATGGTCGAAACCGCGCGTCTGCTGGCCGGCAGCGCCGAACGGAGCCTGCTGATCCTGGATGAGATCGGACGCGGCACATCGACCTACGACGGCCTGGCGATTGCGCGCGCCGTCATTGAACACATCCACAACAGCCCGCGGCTGAACTGCCGCACCCTGTTCGCCACCCATTACCATGAACTGACGGAACTGCCGAATATCCTGCCGCGCACCAGAAATTACAACGTAGCGGTCGCCGAACAGGGCGAGGATATCGTTTTCCTGCATAAAGCGCTGCCCGGCGGCGCCGATCAAAGTTATGGCGTTCATGTGGCGCGGCTGGCGGGGATGCCGCGTTCAGTTGTCGAGCGCGCCCGCGAACTGCTGGTTCAGCTGGAAGGCGACAGCAGCGTTTTCGCCCTTCGCAAGCCAAAAAACGACCGCAAGCAGCTTAGCTTCTTTGACGCGCCCGAAAATCCAGCCCTGAACGCGCTCCGCGCGCTGGAGGTAGATCAGCTTAGCCCGCTGGAAGCGCTGACCCAACTCTACGAACTCAAGCGAATGGCTGCCGAGGATTAAATGACCGTCTCCAAAACGATTGTGATAGCCACTCACCGGCGTTCAGGAACGCATTGGACGATTGATGCTCTGCGGAACAACAGCCCCGATATTTGCGATTCCTTTTTGACGCTGGAACGAATTGAAGCCAGCCACGATGCGCCGATTCACCTGGACGACTTCCGAATGCAGCTGGAATCGCTGGACGGCCGTGCGCTGGTCAAGGTGCATGACCTGCCGACAGCGACGTATTGGAAAGGCGAGGCCGAGCGGCAGTTCGCCCGCGCCGTTTTAGAAAGTTCGCCGATTGTTTATGTGCATCGAGACGGACGCGATGTCATGGCCTCCCTGTATCATTATATGCGGTCCTTTGACAAGACGGTGCAAGGGCAGTCGTTTTCAGCGTTTCTGCGCGCAGAAGCTGCTTTGGATGGGGTTGCCACTGGCTTGAGCCGTCCGGCTTATTGGGCGCATCATGCGGCCGCCTGGCTAACGCGGCCGAACTTGCTGGCGGTCTCATACAGGGCGCTGGAATCGGATTATGAGGCGGCGCTGCGTCAGATGGCCGCCTTCCTGAAGGTGAAGCTGAATCGCGCGCTGCGGCCCATCCAGCTGCCCGCCGCGCAAAGCAGACCGACTTATCTGGAGCGGGTCAAATGGAAGCTGGGCATCCGACCGGAAAAGCTGTCCTCGGCCGTGCAGCCGCGCCGCGGCAAGAGCGGCGACTGGCGGGTTCATTTCAGCGAGCGCGACCTGGCCTTTTTCATGTCTGAAGCCGGCGAGATGATGCGGCATTTGGGGTATATGGAATAAAACCATCTTCAATTTCCGCCGTACATTGTCGCCGCCCGAAACGCAGCAACCTGATAGATTTCATAGAACAGCGTCAAGGTCAGTAGCAGATAGACGATGTGAAAGACTTTAATGGGGCGTGAAAATATCGGATGCTGTAAAAACTCTATCCTCGAGATGTGCATAATAAACACGATGATCCATAGCAATGGCATCATCAGGTTGCCACTGTACAGGGTCTCGGCGCGAAGGGTGATGACCCTGTAGATCTCATAGAATAGCGTCAGGATCAGCAGCAGATAGAGACCATGTAAAAATTTTTTGACCCACAAAGACTGTATCTGCGGCGCATGAACGACCATCCCGGTTGTCCATAGCAGTGGAATAGCTAATGACAGAATGGCTCTCTGTCCCGAACCTATAATAGGCGCGTACCAGACGAACGACAGAGCATACAGCAGGAAGAACAGTAAAATATACCAGACGATGTGCATGTTTTTATTGCCTTTTCGCCGCCGGATGCCTTTGAAGAGCAGCGGCAGACCAAGTACAAGGATGAGCAAACTCAATCCAACTTGGCTGCAATACCCAAAGCTGTAGTTGCTGTTATGGCATCCAGACCGAAGCAGTGTTGCCGCGCCGTTCCTGAAACGTTCAATAATTTCATCTGCTGAATGTTCATTAAGGTATTTGCTTAAGCTGGGTATTTCTTCGTCAGGCAGATTTGGCCAACCTTGGCGGTCGCCTGCGGCACGCGTGCCTTTCTTAGCTTCGCTCCAAGAGTCATACCAGATATAAAAAGTCGTGTTGACATTGTAGAAATAATTCCCGTATTTTTCTTTGCTTTCTTGAAAATAGGGGAACAGCAAGACCATAAACACCACCAGCGGCGTCAAGGCATGATAAAGAATTTGCTTGACCTGCTCGCGGTTTAAGCTGCGGCTGAACAGCTTGAGCAGAAACAGGATGCCATAACTGCTGATAAAAATGAACAGGCCCGGCATGCCACTGGCTTTGCTGAAGTGAGCCAGCGCGAACAGCGCGCCGACCCCAATGGATTTGTACCACTTGGGAGATATGAGCGTATCAAGCGACAGGATGAAGGCCAAGCCGAACAAGGTATAAAACAGGATTTCGGTTTGGAACCAGGGTGATTTGATGGCGAATACAAGAAAGGCGATGGCGAGTATCGCATAGAAAGCATACAGCTTGGAAAACTTGTGAAAAAAGGCGATGCCCAGCGCCAGCAGGCATACCAATGACAGGGCGACGTTCAACCGCTTGCCCTGCTGGAAAAATGCCTCATCATCCATCTGCGGCGAATAAAACAATGCCTGAATCCAAGGATAAAGCGGCATTCGATTGCGATTGCCCGTGAATTGAAAATGAGTTTCGTGGGCATCTTTGGCAAAATTCATGTAGGCGCCTTGATCGTATTTAGTCAAATTATGGTTGCGTCTGCTTTGCTTTTGGGCGACGTTCAAATATAGGCTAAGAAAAAACAGCCCGACGGCGAAAGCCAGCAATCCTTTGCCAATGTGATCGATTGACAGAAAAGCCGGCATGGTTAATCCCCGCCCGGCGAATAGGCGGCTTCGGAGCGAGTCCGGCAAAGCGCTTCGGCAGTTGGATTATTGGGAGCGATGGTCTTCATTTTCCGCCATACAGTCCTGCTGCCCGAACTGTGACAACCTGATAGATTTCATAGAAGAGTGTCAAGAGCATCAAAACATAAGCGATGTCGATGACTCGAATAGTGCGTTGGAACAGCTTGAATTGCAAGGATTGTATCTGTGGAGAATGCACAATAAAGCCGATGGTCCACAGCAGTGGAATCATCAATGTAAAAATAGTTCGGGGGCCGCGCCCTGAAATGGGTATGAACCAGAGGAAAGACAAACCATAGAGTACGAAAAACAAAAGGATATACAAGCCAATATGGACATGCTTGTGATTATTTTTGGACTGGCTTCCTTTGAAGAGCAGTATGGGCAGACAAAGCGCAAAAATGACCAGACTCAATACGACTTGACTGCAATGTCCAAAAGTATAAAGGCTAAACTGATAATTGCATCCAGACCAAATGAGGTGTTTTGCGCCTAATCTGAAGCGGGCAATCATATCGCCGGGCGAATGTTCCTTAAGATAATTGCTTAAACTGGGTATTTCCTCTGCCGGCAAATTAGTCCAACCCCCTTGCTCCCTTGCCAGCCTGGCGGCGTTGAGGGCCTCGTCCCAAGAATCATACCACATCAGCCGGCTACTGTTGATATTATAGAAATAAGTCCCGTATTTTTCTTTGCTTTCTTGAAAATAGGGGAACAGCAAGCCCATAAATACCACCAGCGGCGTCAAGGCATGAACAAGAATTTGCCTGACTTGCTCACGATCCAGGTTGCGATTGAACAGCTTGAGCAGAAACAGGATGCCATAACTGCTGATGAAAATGAATAAACCCGGCATGCCACTGGCTTTGCTGAAGTGAGCCAGCGCAAACAGCGCGCCGACTCCCACAGATTTGTACCATTTGGGCGATATGAGCGTATCAAGCGACAGCATGAAGGCAAAGGCAAACAAGGTATAAAACAGGATTTCAACCTGGAAGAAGGGCGATTTGATGGCGAATACAAGGAAAGCAATGACCAATAGCGAGTAGAAAGCATACAGCTTGGAGAACTTGGCGAAGAAAGCGACGCCCAGCGCCAGCAGGCATACCAGCGACAGAGCGACATTCAGCCGCTTGCCTTGCTGGAAAAATGCCTCATCATCCATCTGCGGCGAGTAAAACAATGCCTGGATCCAGGGATAAAGCGGCATCTGATTGCGAGTTCCCGTATATTGAAAACGGGTCTCGTATGCCTTCTTCGCAATGTCCATGTATGAGTTTTGGTCACTTCGGGTCAAGTCGTTATTGACTTCACTTTGCTGTTGGGCGACGTTCAAGTATAGGCTAAGGAAAAACAGCCCGACGACAAGAGCCAGCAATCCTTTGCCAATATAGTCGATTGACAGAAAAGTCGGCATGGCTAATCCCCGCCCGGCGAATAGGCGGCTTCGGGGCGCGGCGGCGGAATCGCGGCTTCTTCTGCTGTGATAATGCCTTCGGAAAGCAAGACCCGCTTGAACGAAACAATCGCCACTTCAATCATCTCCAGGCCAGGTTCGTTGGTCGTCAAGCGCTGCAAGGCCAGGTTGGGGCGAATCATGAATCGAATCCAGGCTTTGTCGAGGTTGGAAGCTGTGTATTTCAAAAATTCATAGGCGACGCCGGCGATCACCGGGATGAACAGCACCCGCGACAGAATCAAAAGCGCGAATGGCGGGCGACCAATCAGCGAGAACAGAAACACACTGACAAAGACCACCGTCAGCAAAAAAGCTGTCCCGCAGCGCGGATGCTCAATCGGATAGCGGCTGACGATTTCGGGAATGAGTTCATCGCCAGCTTCATAAGCGTTAATCGTTTTGTGTTCGGCGCCATGATAAGAGAAGATGCGCCGACCATCGGTGGTGCGCCCAACAAACCAGATATAAACTACCAGAATCGCCAGCTGTATGATGCCCTCGATCAAGTTGATGACAAAGGCATCAAAGCCAATCGGCAGCGCCTCATAGACCAGAAAGTTGCCGCCGTCCTCGACAGCGATTTCCTGGCCGTTTTCATCAACCACAACTTCGCTGGCGGCGGCGCTAAGACCGAGCATACTGCCGATGCCAGTGGCGGCGGTTGTAGGCAGCAGAAAAAAGATCCCCAGCCCAATCAGCAGCGAAACGGCAATCGTCGCCCAGCCGATGGGGCCGTTAAAACTGATGTCATCTTCTTCATCCAGCGCAACATCAGCCGACCACATCAAGGCGCGAATGCCCAGCCCCAGCGCATCCCACAAGCCAATCACCCCACGCAAAAAGGGCGTCCGGGCGATGCGCCCGCGGTACAAGGCTGCGCTAAGCGGCTGTTCGTGAACGACAATTTGCCCTTTGGGATCGCGCACGGCGACGGCCATCGAATGCGCGCCGCGCATCATCACGCCTTCAATGACGGCCTGCCCGCCATAAGAGAATTTCAATTCGCTCGCGGCTCGTTTCGGTTTTGGTTCCAAGGTCTCCCCCTGTTCACTGCTGCCTGCACAATATACGCGGCTTGCTAATGGCGGTCAAGCTGAAATGCCCGCCGGGCGAATATCCAGCAACCGCATTTGCAGGCGGCGATAACCGTTCCATTCGTTCATTTCCAAATGATAAGCGACATCTATGGATAACGGCATCTTTCCAGCCCAATCGCCCATTCTAAAGCCAATGGCGTCGATGGATTTGCCAAGGTGCCCCAATTTGAGCTTGAGATGTTTATCATCTTTCCCGACTGTGCGGCAGTCCAAGACCTCCAGCCCCCGACTCATAAAAATCGCCGCTGGGTTTTCCTGCCCGGTCGGCTCCAGGGCCTGGATGGCCTGCGCCAAATTCGCGCTTAGATCATCCAAGTCAAGTTCCTGGTCGATGCGAAGCGTCGGCCGCAAATTCTGCCCGTCAAAGGTCGCCGCCGCGATCTGCGCCAGCCGTTCATGCAGGAGATTGATGTTGCGGTTATCGACTGTGAACCCAGCCGCCATGGCATGGCCGCCGTGCCGCACCAGCAGGTCGGCGCATTCGTCCAGCGCGCGGGTGATATGAAATTCAGGGATGCTGCGGCACGAGGCGCGGCTCTGCTCATCGCCCCTTTGGAAGACAATCGCCGGCCGATAATAAGTCTCCACCAGCCGACTCGCCACCAGACCAACGATGCCGGGATGAAAGCTCTCGTCCCCCTCAAATATCAGCGACAGATTTTCGGCATTTTTGACCTGCTCTTTGATGGCGGCTTCTGCCTGATGAGTGAGTTTCTGCCGCTCTCGATTAATCCGATGCAGCTTTTGCGCCTCGTCCAGCTTTTGTGCATAAGCCATCGCTTCGTCGATGCTGGCGGCGGTGAGCAGATTATAGGCAATGCGCGCGTCGTCGAGACGGCCAGCGGCATTGATGCGCGGCCCAAGGCGAAATCCAATATCGGCGGCAGAAATTTGACCTGGCTTCAGCCCGGCGACCCGTATTAGCGCGTTGATTCCCGGGCGGCGCATCTCGTTAATCGTGTTTAACCCATGCCAGACCAGACGGCGGTTCAGGCTGTCGTTGAGCGGCACAACATCGGCCACCGTGCCAATCGCCGCCAAATCAAGCAAATCCGACAGACGCAGACCTTCAGGATAGCCGGCGCGGTCAGTCCGCCGGCGATGCAGCAGCAGCGCCTTGGCCAGCATAAAAGCGACGCCAACGCCAGCCAGGTTCGGGCTGCCTTTGCAGTCGGCCTGCTGGGGATTGATGACCGCCAGCGCCGGCGGCATCTCCGGCCCTATTGAATGATGGTCAGTGACAATCATATCAAGACCGGCCTGCAAACCGTCGCGAACTTCATCAACTGAACGAATGCCGCAATCGACAGTGATGACTACTTTTGCGCCCTGCTCGGCCAAAGAGAGCAGCGCCGGCGTGTTGAGTCCGTAGCCTTCTTTAATGCGGTCGGGAAAGTAGACGTCGGCCTGGCCGCCCAATGCAGTCAAAACCTGCATCATCAGCGCGGCGGCCGTGACTCCGTCGGCATCGAAATCGCCGTAGACTACTATCGGTTCATGCTCGGCAATGGCGCGGTTGATGCGCGCAACTGCCTTTTCCATGTCTTTCATGTCATAAGGATCTTCGGCGAGTTCTCTTTCGTACAGAAACCGCTCCGCATCCATCGGATTTTCGAAGCCGCGGTTGAATAATATCTGCGCCAGGACGGGGTGGATGTCCCGGCATTCATCAAGCCATGACGCGGGCGCCCGCCGCGCAAGATCCCATTCCTTTTGCATCATAGACGACATCCCTATCATCTCATAAAATAACAGCTTGATACTACCATCTGCAAGGATAAGGGACAAGCTGCATGGCCAACATTGTCTTCATGGGAACGCCCGATTTTGCAGCGCCGACATTAAATGCGCTTATCGCTCATCATCAGGCGCTGGCCGTTGTGACCCAGCCCGACCGACCAGCCGGACGGAACAAACAGCTTCGGCAGTCGCCGGTCAAGCGCCTGGCGGCCGCCGCTGACGTTCCGATTTTCCAGCCCAAAAGTCTGCGCCAGCCTGAATCGATAGACAGGCTAAGACAGTGGGAGGCTGACGTTTTTGTGGTCGCCGCCTTTGGGCAGATTTTGCCGCCGGCCGCGCTGGACTTGCCGAAATACGGCTCGATTAATGTCCATGCCTCGCTGCTGCCGCGCTGGCGGGGAGCGGCGCCAATTCAAGCGGCGATTCGCGCCGGCGATGCTGAAACCGGGATTACCATAATGCTGATGGACGCTGGGCTGGATACCGGCCCGATGCTGGCGAAACGCGCCATTCCGATAGCGGCCGACGAAACCGGCCAAAGCCTGCATGACAAACTGGCCCATCTCGGCGCCGAACTGCTGATTGAAACCCTGCCCAAGTATCTGTCGGGCATGATTCAGCCGCAAGCGCAGGACGAATCGCAGGCTAGCTATGCGCCGCAAATCAAAAAAGAAGCAGGCCGAATCGACTGGACACAGCCAGCACTCGCCATCGAACGGCTGGTACGCGCTTTCAATCCTTGGCCCGGCGCCTTTACCAACTGGCGGGGCCGTCAGCTTAAAATCCATGCCGCCCGCCATGGCCCCGGCCGCGCCAGACCGGGACAAGTGATCGTGCAAGACGGACGAATCGCTATCGGCGCCGGCGCCGGCCTGGTTTATCCCACCGAACTTCAATTAGCTGGCAAGAAGCGGATGTCAATAGATGACTTTGCCAATGGCCACAGCGATTTTGTCGGCGCCTTGCTTGGCTGAACATTGTCCCCGCGGCGGTGAGCCGGTTCAAATGGAAAAAACAAAGCCCGCGCCAATTCAAGATTCCTTCCTCGACCGACCGCATCGCACTATTCTTCTGCTGTCGCTGCCGGTCTTGTTTTCGCTGATCGCCGAACCCGTGACCGGGCTGATTGACACTGGCTTTGTGGCGCAGCTGGGCAAGGTCCCCTTGGCCGCTCTAGGCGTTGGCAGCAGCGCGCTGTCGTCGGTCTTTTGGATCTTCGGCTTTTTGGGCATTGGCGCGCAAACCGAAGTCGCGCAGAACTATGGCAAGGGCAAAACTGACGAAGCCATCAAAGCCGTCAGCCTGGCGCTGATACTAGGGACGCTGATTAGCCTGGCGCTGGCGGGTCTGTTGATTCCAGGCGCATCGCTGGTATCGCGGGCATTGGGCGCCGAGGGCGAAGTGCTGGAATTGGCGGCGCATTATGTGCGGCTGCGTCTGCTGGGCGCGCCGGCGGTCATCGTGACAATGGTCGGTTTTGGCGCGTTGCGCGGCCTCCAAGATATGAAAACGCCGCTGTGGATTGCCTTGGGGATTAATATCACCAACATTATCCTCGATTATCTGTTCATTTTTGGCTGGCATTTTATCCCGCCTATGGGGGTCGGCGGCGCGGCCATCGCCAGTTCGATGAGTCAATGGCTTGGCGCTGGCTGGATGCTGTGGGAACTGAAGCGCAAATTGGGATTTACCAGCGATATTCGCCTGCGGCACGGCATCAGGCTCATCAGGGTAGGGCGCGATCTGTTTATCCGCACTGGCCTGCTGACCCTGTTTCTGCTGTTTGCGACCCGCGTCGCCACGCAAATAGGCGCCGAGGCCGGCGCCGCCCATCAGGTCATCCGCCAGATGTGGTTCTTTACCGCGCTGACGCTGGAGTCATTTGCCACCACCGCCCAGAGTCTCGTCGGCTATTTCTTCGGGTCAGGGCGGATGCGCCACGCTAGACGGATTGCCATATTGACCGCGTACTGGAGCCTTGGCGCCGGCCTTCTGCTGATGATTGGGATGCTGGCGTCGACGACATGGGTCATAGCGGCGTTCGTGCCGCCGGATGCAGCCGCCATCTTTCTGGCGGCCTGGATAGCCGCGTCCCTGTCACAGCCGCTCAATGCGATAGCGTTTATCACCGACGGCATCCACTGGGGAACCAGTGACTACGGCTTTCTCCGCAATGCGATGCTGGCGGCGACGGTCTGCGGCTGGATTGGCTTGCAGCTTATTGCTGTCGATCATCCAGATGCCTTCGCCAGCGTTTGGCTGATGACGGCGCTGTGGATTGGCGTTCGGGCTTTTGGCGGCCTCCTGCGCCTGTATCCGGGCATCGGGAACAGCCCCTTTCGTCAAAGATGAAACCAATTTGCCGTTTCTGCGTAAATAAAAGTAATGAGAGCAGGCAAAATCAAGGAGGGAATGCAATGAACAGGAGCAAGCGGCTTTATCGTTCGCGCAAGAACCGTCAAATTGCCGGCGTCTGCGGCGGCATCGCCGATTACCTGGCGATTGACCCCACGCTCGTTCGTTTGTTTTGGGCGCTCTTCGCGCTGGCTGGCGGCCCGGGGCTCGTTCTGTACATTGTCCTCGCCGCGATTATGCCGGAAGAACCCGAATTTGTGCAGACATCGGCTGAAAAAATCAAGAACGACAGCGATGATGTCTAGGCGCGCGCCGACCGCGGCAGTCGGACGTCAATGCGTTTAGTTATGACAGCCGACCGCTGCGGTTTTCCTTTAGAGTAAATGGCGGATGGCCGCGCGCTCGGCCTTGAGTTCGTCTTCAGAGACCTTGATCTTGGCGCGGGCATAGTCGCTCAATTCCAGCCCGGCGATGATTTCCACGCGTCCGTCGCCGTCAGTTCGCAGTGGGAAAGAATAAATCAGGCGGTCTTCGATGCCATAGGGATTGCCCTCGCTGGGGATGGCCGCGCTGAACCAATCATCGGGCGGGGTGGGGGAAATCAGGCTGCGGATGGTGTCCAATGCGGCGTTGGCCGCGCTGGCGGCCGAACTTAGGCCGCGGGCCTGAATAATCGCCGCGCCGCGCTGCTGAACGCTGCCGATAAAGCTGTTTTCCAGCCAATCGCGGTCAGCAATAACCTCTTCAGCCGGCCGGCTTTCTATGCGGGCATGTTCAAAATTGGGAAATTGAGTGGCGCTGTGGTTGCCCCAAACGGCCATGCGGCTGACATCAATGACTTGCAGGCCGGCTTTTTGCGCCAGTTGAGCTTTGGCGCGGTTTTCGTCGAGGCGCGTCATGGCGAACCAGCGATTGGCCGGGATAGACGGCGCATTGGCTTTGGCGACCAAGCAGTTGGAATTGCAGGGATTGGCGACGACAAGGATGCGAATGTCATCGGCGGCCTGGTCGTTTAAGGCTTGGCCCTGCGCGACAAAGATGGGCCCATTGGCGGCGATGAGGTCGCTCCGTTCCATGCCTGGCCCACGCGGCCGGCCGCCGACAAGGATCGCCCAATTCGCATCTTTGAAAGCGGCCTTGGGGTCGTCGGATATGATGATGTCCTTGAGCAAGGGCTGGGCGCTGTCTTCCAGTTCCATGACCACGCCTTGCAGGGCCGTCATGGCCGGCGGAATTTCCAGGATTTGCAGAATCACCGGCTGGTCAGGCCCAAAAACCTCGCCATTGCCAATCCGAAAAAGCAAACTGTAAGCGATCTGGCCGGCGCCGCCAGTGACTGCGATGCGAATAGGGTCGGTCATTCGTTTGTCCTCTCGAATACGGCTGTTTGTTCAAGATGAGAGGATTGTATCCGATGACCGGCCTTTTTTCATGGGGCAGTCTGCTTAGTTCGGCAGCAGCACCAGCGAACCCGGACTGTCAATCGAGGCGCAGGTCATGCCGTTTCTTACAGTGGCATCCAGCGGCACAATCGCCCGCGGCATGGTTTGCGCGTCCAAGAAAATGACGCGGCCGATCTGCGGAAAGCAGACCTCGACGCCCTGCTCGACGTAGCCATAAACATCCAAGGCGGCCAAGTAACCAGCGTCGATGATCGACTGAATACCGATGCCGGCGCCGTCAAGCTGGCGGAAATGAACGCCGCTGTCGAGGCCGTAAGCGGCCTCAAAGGTCATGCCGGTTGCGGTCTGCAAAGCGGTATAAGATGCGCCGTAAGCCGGCCGGGGCGTTGGCGTCGGAGTGGAGTCTTCCGTCTTCTTCGCCCGCTTTTGAGATTCTGTTGTGGGCGCGGGGGTTAATGCGAGCCAATAACTGAAGCCAGCCGCCGGGCAGGCGCCAGTATTGTTGTCGGTGATATTAGCGGCGTTGTTATAATTGTTTGCCGCCATCACGCCGTCGGCCTGGAGGTTGCCGCTGAAGGTGAGGCAGCCCTTGAATTCAAGAATACCGGTCACAGTATTTTTCACGACCACATTCGGGGAGCCGGCGTTTCCCTGGAAGATGGTGTTGGTGATCCTCACCGTCGGACTGCCAAAGAACCCTCCCTCTATAGAGAGACCAGATCCGCGCCTTTCGTTGTTTGCCGTGCTGCGGTTGTTCAGAAACCATACATTCTCCAGGGCGACTTGTGAGGTATCCGCTACATGCAGTATACGTTCGCTAACGTTGTCTCTGAAGACGATATTGCGGCCGTCAAGGCGCGACCCAGACCTTACTGCGACGGGGGCTCCGTTGGTAACGCCAAACTGACGAATGACGACATTGTTCAGGTTGAGGACGACGGTACTCCCGCCGAGATACATGGCCGTTCTATTAGAGGGCCCGATGATGCTGTAGCCGTTGCCGTTGATGGTGAACGTACCCGATGAAAAATGCAGAAAGGCCCAACCCGTTTGGATTGACTGGCTGTCAAGCATACAGTCGGCGGTCATGTTGAAGGTCGTTACCGTCGCCGCTGAAGTGAATTCTGCGTAAGACGCCGGCAGGCCGCAGGGGGCCATGACGGTCGGGTTGGTCAGCCGCGGCGGCGCGGTTGGCTCTGGTGTTTGCGCTTGGCTTGCGATTGGAACGGTGAGGAAGGCAATCAATAAGAAACAGAGCAGAACGTTCTTAATCAGAAAATGCGGGGGGGGGGGGGGGGGGGAGCTTTTTCTGATATGGATGTTCATGTTTAAGCACCTTTCCTGTTGAATAAACTGCATATAAAAACTATACATCGGCATCGAACTTTTGTCAAATGATTCGAGACGAATAATGTTCGACTTGACGAATGCGCTTGCAAAGGGCAGAATCCAGTTTGAACGGTGAAGGGGGTAAAATCAAGTGACAGAAGAACACCGCGCAAAACAGCCGAGCCGACTCACCCTGTACAGTCTGGCGATGGTTGGCGGGCTGGGCATGACGATGATGATCTTGGCGGCGGCGATTGGGGTTATCTATGGGACGGGGCTGGCCGCTGAAACCGCGCATAACCTTGGTCTGCTGTTTGTCAGTGGTCTGCTTATGCTGGGGCTGGCCATTGGCTTTTGGCTGGGCTGGGTGCGGCCCTTTGAAAACTTTGATGACATCAACGTCCCGGCCGAACCCGAACATCATTAAGATTTTCCATGTCAAATTCGGCCATGCTCCCGCGTCAGCCCATCAGCGATGCCATTGAGGGCGTCGTCACGCGGCTGGGCGATGATTGTCTGCTGTCGTCGGCCATGCTGACCCGCGGCGAGTTTGTGACCGCCGGCGAATTGATCATCCGTTACGGCATTCCCTATCTGGCCAAGCCTTATTCGATTGTCCCGGATTTGGTCGTGCTGGATTATGGCGATATGCTGAACGGCGAGGCCGCTTGGGAATTTCTGCTTCAGCAAAGCCATCTTCATCCGCGCGCCGATGTCCTCGGCCATCGAGATGACGGCAACGATCAAATGCTGACGGTCAAGCAGCTGGACTTCGGCATTCCCTTTGATGTCTTCGTTTATCATCAGGCCGCCGACCGCAAGCCGCTGGCCAAGCTGAACGCGCTGATTGCCGCCAAGCCGACCGCCTTCCCCAAGCGACTGCTTGATTATCTGCCGGCCTTCGCTACTGTTGCCGATTGGCAGGCGCAGCATGGATGATCTCGATTCGATCTTCAGCGATGACTGGGGGGCTGACCATCGTTCGGGAGTGGCGGCGGTCATCGGCCGGCCCAACGTCGGCAAATCAACCCTCATCAATGCCATCTTAGGCCAAAAAATAGCGATTGTCACCGCCAAGCCACAGACCACGCGCCGTCGACAGCTGGGGATTTACACCCGGCCCGAAGCGCAGATTTTGTTTGTCGACACGCCCGGCATCCATCAGCCGCATAACTGCCTGGGCGATTATATGGTCAAGGCCGCCCATGACGCGCTCAAAGACGCCGATGTTATCCTGTGGATTGTCGATGGATCGCAGGCGCCAAACAGTCAAGATCGCCGTATCGCCGCGCGGCTTGCAGAGGTATCGCCCGCGACGCCTAAGCTGCTGATTCTCAACAAGGCCGACCTCGCCGCCGATGAACTGGACGGCGGCCGCTATCGGGCGCTGGTGGATTGTCACCGGGCGATTCCGACAAGCGCGAAGGAAAAACAGGGCATTGATGAACTTATAAACACCCTGATACCTCTGCTTCCTTTGGGCCCGCGGTATTATCCAGCCGAGCAGGCGAGCGCGTCTGATATGCGCTTTATGGCCGCCGAGACGATTCGGGAGAAAATCATCGAGCTGGCCAGCGAAGAAATCCCCTACGCGGTCGCCGTTGACATCAATCGATTCAAAGAAAAGGCGAACATCGCGATTATTGAGGCGTTCATCTATGTTGAGCGCGATTCACAGAAGGGGATCATCATCGGCCGGCGCGGCCGCATGATTAAACAGATTGGCATACGCGCCCGCGCCGATTTGGAGAAGCTGCTGGGGACGTCCGTTCATCTTGAGACGCGGGTCAAGGTTTTGAAGAACTGGCGCAGCAATGAAGAGTTTATGCGGCGGGTCGGCTATAAGATGTCCAAAGGCAAGCGGGGTTGATGATGTCTACGCGCCGGCCATAGGCCCAAAGACTGCCGCCAGGAAGCCCAGCGCCAGAAAGCCGATGAAGGCCAGAATGACGAGGGGAAGCAAAGCGAGCGCCAATGCGAGGACGAATTTGCCGACAATAATGGCGATGACAATCAGAACAATGCCTGTGATGATTTCCATGATGTTTCTCCTGTGAGTGAATTTATATCTTATATCCACGTTTGCTTTTACTGCACATTATTTTCTTCTGTATTTTCATCAGGCGATTTTGGAGGCAAAGCAAGTTTCTCCGCAGCCTGACGTTTTGCTTGCAGTTCCCTACCACTGCGCTGACTGTGAACAAATACACCGGCCACTGTGAATATAGAAGACGCTATTACACCAACCCCCGCAAGAGCATAGCCTAATGAAATAGCGTAAAAACTCAATGCAATCAAACCTAAAGCTAAAATAAAGGCAAATGTAATGCCCAGTTTTTCATACCCTGTTCGGTGTTTTTGTTCATGTTCCGCCATAGACAATATACGGTCAGCGCTGCCAGGCAAGACCTGTTCATAATCGTGGAACATTTTAGGCGGCGGTATTGGGCCAGAGTATTGCTCAATATAGCCGTCTACTCTTGCAATGACTCGGCCTTGTTCGTTTTCTTCTGACATTTTTCCTCATTTTCAATTATTTCCGAAGCCGCGCCTGCTGGATACTTACTTGCCGCGCTTCTAAGATAACCTCCTACAGCCTCCCAATCTGAATATAAGGCATGGTAATCAGCATTTGCGCCTGAAGTTGAAAAATTGTGCCTGGCAAGCACTTTGCAGAATCCAAACAAACCTCCGAAGCCTTTCCAAAAGGCGGATGTTAGGAAAAATGCCTGCCCTTTTTCCAAGTCGCGGCTGGACTCGTTCATTTTATCTCCTGTGGTTCGCGTTTCTATAAGTATATCCTATAATCTCTTTCCGCAATCCCCTAAAAAATGGGGATTTTCTCTATTCGTCATCCGATGATATGATTTGATGAAGCTCTGCGATAAGCGGCGGCAAGGCATTGCTGACTGTATCCCACAGTACATTGAGATCAATGTCATAATAAGCATGAACCAGCCGATGCCGCATTCCTCTGATTTGCGCCCAAGGTATTTGAGTGTGTCTCGCCTGGAATTCATCTGTAATGTGACTGGCAGCTTCGCCAACAATTTCCACTGCTTTGACCAAAGCTAATTGCAGCATACGGTTATTCTCTAATGCGGCGCGCGTATAACCGATAGATAATTGATGCGCTTCTTGCGCCGCCTCTAACATATGAATCAAGCGTCCCCGGTCATTTTCAGGGCTTTTTTTCATAAATAAGCTCCGCGCTTTCGATAACCTGCCGGCGAAAATGAGGGCTTAGTTCGCGGGGAGTGCGTAAATCAACGCTGCGCCTAACCATTCGCCCCAAGTCTATTTCCTGCTGCGCCATGTCAAAATAGCTGATACGCGCATCTGGCTCATATTCCACCAGCAGATCGATATCACTCTCTGGGCCGAGTTCACCGCGCAATGCAGAGCCGAACAGCGACAGCTGCTTAATGGGGCGCCGCTCACAAAAGGCGCAAATCGCCGCCAATGGCAGGCTGATTCGCGTTGGCTCATCCATGAAATTGACTCCTCGCCCTTCCCTTGAAAGTTCGTATCTGTGCAAGCAAATGACCGTCTATTGTTCAGTATATCCTATGTTTTTGTTTCCTGGCATCTTAAAAAGCAGAGCTTGCACAATCTCCGAAATAATCGCGCGCCGTTTCAATATCCAATCTTATCTGCGCCGCCAATTCCTCAAGGCTGCCGAACTTTTTCTCCGGGCGCAGCCTGGCCTCAAAGGTCACTTCCAGCCGCCGCCCATAAATATCGCTGTCAAAGTCGAGCAGATGTGTTTCCACAGTCAGGTCACTGCCATCAAAGGTTGGGCGGATGCCGATGTTCGTCACGGCCTTGAACGTTTCGCCGCCAAGCCTGGCCTGCCCGGCATAAACCCCGCGGGCAGGGATCATCTGCTCTGACCAGACCTCCAGGTTCGCGGTCGGAAAGCCAATCGCCGCGCCGCGCTTTTGTCCATGTACAACCTCACCTTCCAGCGCATAAGCCCGACCTAGCCAAGCCTTGACCTGTTTCATCTCGCCGCGCCGAACATGATCTCTGACTTGCGAACTGCCGATGATCTGGCCGCCGGACTCGGTCGTCATCAATTCGATAACAGAGACAGCAAAGCCGCGCGCCCGACCTTGCGCTTTCAGGAAGGCGACATTCCCTTGGCGCCGGTATCCCATTGCAAAATCCGAACCGACCCAAATCTCTTTCATCTTCAGATGCTCGATAAGCTGATCAACGAAATCGACCGCCTTCATCTGCCGAATCTCGTCATGGAAAGGGTGGGTGATGACGCAATCGACGCCGAGTTCAAGCATGAGTTTGGCGCGCTGTTCGGGCGGCATCAGATAATAACGCTCATCCACATGTCGCAGCAGCTTGTCTGGATGCGGGAAAAACGTGATGACAGCCGCTAGATGTCGGCTGGCATGGGCTTTTTCAACCAGACGTTTGATGAGCGCTTGATGTCCGATATGCAAACCATCAAAAACGCCAATGGTCACCACCGAGGGGGCGTCGAGATTCGCATCCTTAAAATTGCGGACGTGTTTCATGGAGAATCCTCATATTCAGCCCAAGCCAATCCGCAGTATCAGGGCTGATTCAAAAATACCTTATGCGGCTTCCAAAACGCTTCGCGCGGCTTCAAAATGGCGATAAGTCGCTTATCGTTAGTAAAAGCAAATACATAATCAGCGTCAATGTCATTCCGTCGCCTGATGAACTGTCCCTGCTGAATGCGCTGAATCTCGCTGGCCTTGAGGGTCAGGCAGGGGTGATGCCGCAACGCGGCATGGGGGGGTACGATTTGCTTGAGCCATTCATCGCTGTTTATTACCTTATCAAGAGTAACGCCGTCGCTGATATGAAAATCGCCGCTGGCGACCCGCCGCAAAGCCGATAGATAGGCGCCAGCGCCCAAAGCCTGCCCAATGTCATGCGCCAGACTGCGAATGTAAGTTCCCGAACTGCAAACGACGTCCAATTCGATGACCGGGCTGTTCCAGGCGAGGATATCGATGGAGTGGATGCGGACTTGCCGCGCTTTGCGCTCAACCGATTTTCCCGCGCGCGCCAGTTGATAGAGCTTTTGGCCGCCTATTTTGACGGCGCTGTACATTGGCGGGACTTGCTGGATGTCGCCGATGAACCCCCGCAAAACTTCCTGAATAGCGGATTGTGTGATGTGGTCGGTGTCCGATGCTGTGATGACATCGCCTTCGGCATCATAGCTGGCGGTTGTTTTGCCCAGGGTGATCTGCGCCTGATACCGCTTGCGGGTGCGCATGACATAGCTGCTAAGGCGAGTGGCCTTGCCCAGACACAAGACCAGCACTCCGCTTGCCAGCGGGTCAAGCGTGCCGGCATGGCCGACTTTTTTGCAGCCGGTCAGTCTTTGCAAGCGGCGCCGAACCCGCGCGACGACATCGTGACTTGTCCATTGCAATGGCTTGTCGAGGTTGAGAAAGCCCGTATGACCCAGTTCAGTCAAGCCCGGGCCTCCCTTCGGCAATGACTTGACGGGCGAGCGGCAGAACGCGCCGCCGCGCATCTGCCAAAGAGCCGTCCAGCGTGCATCCCGACGCTTGCCGATGGCCGCCGCCGCCAAGCCGCAGCGCCAGCGCAGCAACGTCGTAACCCGGTTTTGAGCGGAAGCTGATTTGAACCTGGCTGCCAGGCAGTTCGTGAAAGACAACTGACACCTTGGCCGCATCGACATCCACCAGATGGTTCACCAATCCGCCATCGTATATTTGCTCTAGCCCGGCCTGCATCATGTCCTTTTGCGTAATCGCCGCATGAATCAGCCCTTGGTCCAGCTGAACCGATGGCAGCGCCAGCTTCCACAGTTCGACCTCGTGATAGCCGCGGCGGTTGAGTGTGCGCGCCATGATATATGACAGGGGCGCATTTTTCTGCATAAGCGCCTGTGCGATTTCCAGTGTGCGGCCGCTGGTGGCGCTAATGCGAAAGCCGCGCGTATCGGTAATGAGACCGGTCAGCAGGGCCCAAGCAGCGTCTTCGGATATTTCGCAGTTGAGGTGATGCAGAAAATCAAAGACGACTTCGGCCGCCGCGACCGCCCGCGGCGCGATGAGATGAATGTCGCCAAAGCGCGTATTGGTTGGATGATGGTCAAGGTTGATGACGATCCGGCTGTGGGCAAGCCCATAGGCGCCGCACTTGCCGATGCGCTCCACATCGCTCGAATCGACAGCGATCATCAGGTCAAATTCGCCGTCGTTAATCTCCGCCAGGATGGTTTCACTGCGCGGCAGAAACGCCAGGGAATTCGGCGGCCCCTCATCAATCGCGGCGGTGACGTCTTTCCCCATTGAACGCAGCGATTCCGCCAGTCCCAGCAGCGACCCCACCGCGTCTCCGTCCGGCGCGATGTGCGAGACGGCAAGGATCGAGTTGGCTGCCAGGATGGCGTCGGCGGCTGCCTGCCATTGCGGTTCATTCGCCGTCATAGATGTCATCTGCTTTGACTTCCGCCGGAATGTCCAGGCTGGAGATGATCTGGTTGATGCGTTCGGCGCGTTCCAATGTATGGTCCCAGTAAAAGTGGAGTTCGGGCGTGCTGCGGATTCGGATGCGCTTGCCGACTTCGCGCCGTAAAAAGCCGCCCGCGCGGCGAAAAGCCCGCATCACTTCGTCCTCGCGGCCTTCGTTTCCCAAGGCGCTGACATAAACCTTGGCATACATGAGTTCGGCGTCCAGCCGCACTTCGGTGACAGTGACGCCGCGCAGGCGCGGGTCGGATATTTCGCGCAGGAGCAGCTGGCTCAAAATCTGATGGATTCGGTTGCTCATGCGCCCTTGCTTAATCGACATCGCTACGGCCCTTCGCGCTAATGATTCACCCGTTCGCGGACAAAGAATTCAATGATATCGCCTTCCTTGTAATCATTGACGCCTTCCAAACCAATGCCGCATTCAAACCCTGAACGCACCTCGCGAACATCGTCTTGGAAACGCTTGAGCGAACTGACGCTGACGTTTTCGACAATGGTCTTGCTGCCGCGCTTCAAACGCGCTTTGGCATTGCGCCGCGCCTCGCCCTGTTTGATCATGCTGCCGGCAATGAAGCCGCTGCGCGGGATGCGGAAGGTTTGGCGGACTTCGGCAACACCAATGACTTTATGGGTATATTTGGGTTCAAGCATGCCATGCAACGCCAGTTCAATGTCCTCAAACAGCTTGTAAATGATGCCATATTGGCGGATCTCAACGCCTTGAGCTTCGGCAAAGGCCTGGGCGGCGGTGTCCACATCGACATTGAATCCAACGACGATGGCGTTCGATGCGCTTGCCAGCGTCACATCGGATTCGGTGATGCGCCCGACGCCTTGGTGCAAGACGCGCACAGCGATGCTCTCTTCATTGCGCTCGGTGATATTCTTGAGTTCGTCGGTGATAGGCTGGAGGGATCCCTGAACATCGGCTTTGAGGATCATCGCCAGTTCTTTGGCGCTGCCGGACTGAAACTGCTTAAACCAGTCTTCCAGCGTCAGCGCCGCTTCGGCTTGACCGTCGGAACTGCGTTCCCGCGCCTGCCGTTTGCGGCCTTCGGCAATGCTTCTGGCCGTTTTGTCATTCTTGGCGATCTCAAACATAAGCCCTGGCGGCGGCGGCGAATCAAGACCCAGGACGGAAACCGGCATAGACGGAATCGCCCGCCTGACCGGCATCCCCGACGAATCGAACATCGCCTTGATTTTGCCATAAGACGTCCCGGCGACGATGGCATCGCCCAGTTTCATGGCGCCGTTCATCACCAGCAGAGTCGCCATGGTGCCGCGGCTCTTGTCCACTTCAGCCTCAACGACGATTCCGCGCAGCCGACCCTTGGGATTGGCGACAATCTCGCTGTCATCAGCGACCAGAATCAAGGCTTCCAGCAGGTCTTCGATGCCGGCGCCGGCAAGTGAATCCACTGGAATCATCACGGTATCGCCGTCCCAGTCATCAGGAACAAGCTCAAGTTCAAGCAGCTGCTGCTTCACCCGGTCGGGGTTCGCATTGCGCCGGTCGATCTTGGTAATGGCGACGACCAGCGGCACATCGGCGGCGCGGGCATGGTCCAGCGCTTCGCGGGTGGTGGGCATCACGCCGTCGTCGGCGGCAACCACTAGGACGGCGATGTCGGCCCCCTGGGCGCCGCGCGCGCGCATGGCGGTAAAGGCTTCGTGTCCCGGCGTATCAAGGAAGGTCAAAATCCGCCCGTCGTGTTTGACCTGGTAGGCGCCGATATGCTGGGTGATGCCGCCGGCTTCGCCTTCGGCAACGGCAGTTTTGCGGATGGTGTCGAGCAGGGTCGTTTTGCCATGATCGACATGCCCAAGGATGGTGATGATGGGGGGGCGGCTGGTCAATGTCTCCGGCGTTTCGCCTTCATACATGACACTCCATTTCTCTTCGCGCCGCTCGGCGCGTTTCTCCTCTTCTTCGGCGGCGGCCGCCGCGCTCGCCGACAGGGCAATATATTCGAACTCCTCAACTACAATAGCGGCCGTGTCGTAGTCGATCTGCTGGTTGATGGATGCCATGACGCCGTTTGAAATCAGCGTTTTCATAACATCAATGGGGCGGCAGTCAATGAGTTCGGCTAATTCGCGAACGGTTAAATAATCGGGTACTAGAACTGATTTAGCCATTCCTACCTCCTTCAGTTCGGGTGACTGTTCGGGGCAGGATGCGCTGTCCTGCCGCGTCTATCTGTCTTGTTTCATGACGGTTTCATCTGCCGTAAATAGATACGGTCATCATGGCTTAGCTCAACCCGCAGCGCCTTGCCCATCAACGGACGCGCCGCCGCCAGTTCCCAGCATTCCGGCCGGCCGCACAAGTATGCTCCGCGGCCGTTCATTTTTCCAGACTCATCTATTCGCAGCTTTGCATCAGCGATGACCAAACGCGTCAAACCGCGTTTGTCTTTTTTCTCGCGGCACACGACGCAGGTTCGCTGCGGCCGGTGTTTGCCTGCCATGATGCGCGCCAATCCCTTTCGCTTAATAGTCGTAATCTTCCCAAGCCTCGTCATCCCAGCTTCCGCGCCGGCCCTTGCGCCGGCGTTTGGCAATGACTTCGCCGCTCTTTTCATCCAGAATCAGCTGCCGCCGCTTTTGACGGTCTTTGCGGCGCTTCTTCTTGCTCTTGCTGCGGTCCAGTTCAAAATCGGGCTCGTCTTCGTCTTCGTCGTCGCTGTAATAGTCGATGTCTTCAGCCGCATGATCGATGCCGGGGGCATCGGCGGCGGTCTCTGTCGGCGTCGGGGCGCTCAAATCGACCGCTTCCTCAACCGTGTCCGCGTCCAATTCTTCGCTGACGATGGGCTGGCCAAAGGCATCCAGCAAAACTTCGTCTTCTTCGGCGGCGTCTTCTTCTGGGCTTGCGGCGGCGGACGGCTGTTCGGCTTCGGCCGGCGCTTCAAGTTCATCCACAGCGATTGCCGGCTCTTCGCTGTCCTCAATGGATATGGCTTCTGCCAGCAGTTCTTCGATATTCGCCATCGTCACCAGGTCCAGGGCGGTTTGGATGTCGCTCATGGGGCTGCCCTCAAGCGATGCGAGTTTGCGGGCGACTCTTGTCTCATCGACCAGGCAGGCAAGCATCACCTCGCCGACGTTTTCGTAGGGTTCAAGGATATCGAGAATCTCTTGCGACACCGCCAGCACATCCAGCGGCAGCTTGAACATTTCGGGTGGGAGAGTGGCTTTGGCGGCTTCGCGCTCCTGGAGGTACAGCTCGCGGGCTTCATTGCGCTGTGTCAGCAGAGCCTGCTCGACGATACTGGCAAAGCGGCCGAGCGCCTTGTATTCTTCTGGCATAACCGTCAGTTCCTGCTGTTTCTTCTCCATGATGCGATGCGCTTCGGCAATCAGGTCGGCATAGCGCGCCGCCAGACTGTCCAATGGCGGGGCGTCGAGATTTTCGAGCGCCGCCTGCACGGTTTCGGTCACGCTCTTGATGTCAATGCGCCAGCCGGTCAGCTTGGCGGCCAGCCGCGCGTTTTGACCTTCGCGGCCAATCGCCAGGGATAATTGGTCATCCGGCACAATCACAACAGCCGTGCGCCCTTCAAAGGGATCATCGTCCAGATAAACGCCGGTCACCCGCGCCGGACTCAAAGCCTTGGAGATAAAGGCTTCGGCATCCGTGTTCCATTCGATGACATCGATTTTTTCGTTATGGAGTTCCTTGACGATATTCTGTATCCGTATGCCGCGCATGCCGACGCAGGCGCCAACCGGGTCAATGCCGTCCTGCAAGGCGGCGACGGCGACCTTGGAGCGATGACCAGCCTCGCGGGCGATATTCTTGATCTCTACCTGACCGTTGTAGATTTCGGGAACTTCATATTCCAGCAGTCGGCGCAGCATATTTCGGTGCGCCCGACTGACGATAATCTGCGGGCCGCGGCTGCTCTTTTTGACTTCCAGGACACAGACCCGGATCTTCTCGTGTGTCCGATACCGCTCGCCGGGGATTTGCTGTGAGCGGAGCAGGTCAGCCTCGGCCCGTCCCAAACTTAGCGTAACCTGTTTTGAGTTCACGCTTTGGACGGTGCCAGTAATCAGGTCGCCTTCGCGGTTGATGAATTCGTCATAAAGCGCGGTGCGCTCGGCTTCGCGGATTTTCTGCACAATCACCTGCTTGGCGGTTTGGGCCGCAATCCGCCCAAAACTTTTGGTCGTGTGTTCAACCTGCACCATCACGACATCATTGATTTGCGCTTCTGGATTATAGAAACGCGCCTTTTCCAGGGTGACTTCAGTGGGGTCGTTCAGGACATCCTCGACCACCTCTTTTTCGACAAACACGCGGGCGCGGCCTGTCTTGGGGTCGATCTGCGCTTCAATCGCCTGGGCCGCGCTGGCGCCGGAATCCTTGCGGAAAGCCGAAACCAAAGCGCTTTGCAGAGCTTCCAGCACCACATCAGCCGGCAAAGCCCGCATTTGCGCGATCTCATTGAAGGCGATTTGCAATTCGTTAGACATAATGCCTCGCTCCGAAAGTCGAAAATTCTGATTTCCGAGATTCTCAATATAAAAAGAAAAGTGGGGCTTGCCCACTTTTTCGCCTAAAGTTCCGTATCTATACAGTCTAGCATAGGTTTGCACAGCCGTCAAGACGGGTTTGAACTTTCGGATTCGTTTCGTTCAGAATTTTGCCGTCGGCTGCGGCCGCGTGGTATAATTATTAGTCCACAATCGAAACTTTATGCCCTTCGTAACGGGGCAATGATAACGTATCAGGTGGAACCGCGCCAAATGCTGACGCTGTGGAGAATGTGATCATTGACCGACCGGATATTGCTGATAGGCACGGCCGCCTGGCGTCCAGCGCTTGAGCGAAACTGGGATGTCATCATGGCTTCCAGTGGCAAGCGCGCCAAATTATACGCTGGCGAATATCAATTCAGCTTAATCATCGTCGATGCGGTTTCGATGCGAATATCCGGCGAACGGGTTTGCCGCGCCATAAAATCGCAATACCCCGACTGTCCGATGATCCATATTCAGCCCAAGCATGATGCGAAGCGCGCCAAAACCGCCGACGTGACCTTGACCCCTCCGCTTTCCACGCGCAAGCTGATGAGGGTTGTATCGCGGATTTTGCGGGAGAATCCGATGGATACCATTCGCTGCGGGCCCTTTTTGCTCAACCGCACAACCCGCATCTTGCAAACGCAGCGGGAGGAAGTGCAGCTGAATCCCAAGCTGGCCGAGTTAATTGAGTTGTTTATGACCCATCCCAATCAGGTTTTGGACCGCCAAACGATCATGCGGCGGGTATGGGACACCGATTATATGGGCGATACGGGAACGCTTAACGTTCATATACGATATGCGCGCAATGTACTCGAAGACAGCAAGCAAAAGCCGATCTACCTTAAGACTGTGCGCGGCGTAGGCTATCGGCTGGATGTGGATCTCACCGGATAAAATCGGTCAGCCAGTCAGCCGGGCCAGCTGCTTCATCAGACGGCTCTTGCGCCGAGCGGCATTGCGGGAATGAATAATGCCGCGGCTGGCCAAGGTATCCAGGTCGCGCGCCGCAATGCGAGTCGCCGCGCGCGCGCCGTCGACGTCGCCGCTTTCGATGGCTTCGCGGGCCTGCTTGACAAGTGTACGGGCGCGGTTGCGATAGCTGCGGTTGCGCAGACGGCGTTTTTCGTTTTGACGAATCCGTTTCAGCGCAGATTTGTGAGTAGCCATATCTTATTTGACAGACGCTTTGCGCGCCGGCCGCTCCTTTCAATGCTATTGTATCATGGATTTCTAAGAGTATAGCATGCGTCGGGCGGGCTGTCTACGGCTTTTCTTGATGCGTTTATTTTGGTTAATCGGTCTTGCGATTCTGCACAGTTCGGGATAGGATTCGCGCTGATGCTGGAAATGAAAATCGGACAGGTCAAATGCGCAGACTGTACTGGAATATAGCAATCATCTGGGTCATTCCTGTTATCATATTAGCGGGTTGCGGCACCTTGGCGGCGCCTGTTTGGCAAGCGGCGACGCCTGCTTTGACAGCTGTAAGCGAAGCTGACGCGGCGCAAGCAGCTGATGCCGCGCCCAGCCTGCCTACTGATACCCCTATTCCGCCGACGGCGACGCCCACATCCGCGCCGACGGCGACGCCGACCTCGCCGCCCACGCCGACAGCCGAGCCGACGGCGGAGACGGTTTCATCGCCGATTGACCGTTTGGTGGCTGTGCGCGACCCCGAAAACGGCAAGCTGCTGTTCGAGACCTTTCAAGAGGCGGCCAATTATGCCTGTTCAACCTGCCACAGCGCCGTCAGCGAAGAGAAACTGGTCGGCCCCGGCCTGCTGAATATCAAAGACCGCGCGCTGACGCGGGTCGCCGGGCAAAGCGCCGCCGAGTATCTCTACAACTCGATTATCAATCCCGATGAGCATCTCGTTGAGGGATATGAGGCCGAACTGATGCCCAAAAACTGGACGGATATCTATAGCAATATCGAAATTTTTGATATTGTGGCTTATCTGCTGACCCTTGAAGGCGAGTCTGAAGCGGCGGCCGAAGGCTAAGGCGCGGCGGCCAGGATGTCGGCCATCGCCTCTTTTAGCTGGCGATTGGCGTTGGCCAGCCGACTATGCGCGTCGGCAAGCCAAAGCTGGTCATTTTCGATCTGATTTTGCTGAAGCTCCAGCGTCTTGGCCGTCGCCGTCGGCGCGGCGCCGCCCGGCAGGCTGCGCGCATGCACGAAAGCGGCTGGGTCAAGCGTCTGCTTCAGCCATTCGTCTGACAAATGAAGGTCAATGTTCAATGCGCTTTTGGCCGCCTGACGCAGCATTTCTGCATTCAGGTCGCCGGGAGCTAGGCCGCGTTCTTGAGCATGGCGGACTAAAGCGGAGACGATGCTGTGCGCCTGCCGAAACGGAAGGCCGCAGCGCCGAACCAGGCTGTCGGCAAGCTCGGTTACGGTGGTGAAGCCGGCGCCGGCGCGCTCGCGAAGATGCTCGACGTTGACCTGCAGGCCGCTGATGACGGCGCGGTACAGCCGCAGGATGTCGCTGGCGGTTTCCAGCGCGCCAAACAGCATCGGAAAAATTTCATCCTCGATATCCTGGGTGTCGCCGTAGGGGATATTGTGGCATTGCATAACGATTCCATGCGCCTGCGCCAGCATTCGGCTGATCCTTGCCCGCAGATGCTCCAGGACAACCGGGTTGCGCTTCTGCGGCATGATGGAACTGATCTGAATAAAGCTGTCATCAATGCGGATGGCGCCGCTTTCCTGCGCTGCCCAAAACAGCATATCCTGCGTAAAACGCGAAAGGTTCACGCCCAGAGTCGTTAGCGCGCCGGCGGCATCGGTCAGGTTGTCGGATGTCCCGATGCTGTCATAGGCGCTGATGAGAATCCTGTCAAATCCCAGCAGTTCGGCGCTAAGTTCGCGCTGAATGGGGAACGCGGTTCCGGTCAGCGCGGCGGCGCCCAGCGGACTTTGATTGTTGGTCGCATAGGCGAATTGGAGCCGCGCCGCGTCCCGCTCCAAAAAAGCCAGGGACCCGGTGATGTAATGCGCCATTGTCGTTGGCTGCGCCGGCTGGGTATGCGTATAGCCGGGCATCAGCGTATGCAGATGCTGGCTGGCAAACCGGCGAAGCTCGCGGCGCAGTTCAAGCAGATGCTCCATCGCCGTTAATATCAAGGGGCGCAATGCCAGGCGCGTCAGAGCATAGCCTAAATCATTGCGGCTGCGCGCCAGCTGCAAATTGCCGCCATGCGCCGCCCCGGCGATTTCGATCAGTTTGTCTTCCATCGCAAAGAACAGGTCTTCCACGCCCGACCGATAGCGCAGTTCATTCACGCCGGCGGCTTCCACCTGCTGCAAGGCGGCCAGCAGCGCCCGCGCATTTTCCAGCCCGATGATGCCGGATTGATACAGCATAACCGCCTGCGCCCGGTTGGCGGCCAGCATCGGCGCGTAGTAGTATTTTTTGGCGTCCTCATAGAAGGGCTTGAGGACGATTTCCTCGTAGAGGGGGTGGGGGAATGAAGCGCGGCTGCCGGCCATGGGCTAGCCTTTCAGGCCGGTCAGCGCGATGCCTTCGATGATGTAGCGCTGGAAAATAATGACGACAATCATCAGCGGCACCACCGAGAGCGATGCCCCGGTCATAATCAGATTCCAGGGCGTGTTCGCCTCTGAAGAAAACTGCTGAATGCCGACCGGCAGGGTGAACATTTCGCTTTTTGCGGTGGCGATGAGCGGCCAAATGAAGGCGTTCCAGTTGCCCAGGAAGTTAAAAATGCACAGCGCGCCAATCGCCGGCAGGCTCAAGGGGACGGCAACGCGCCAAAATAATCCGAACTCGCTTACCCCGTCGATGCGCCCGGCATCCAGCAGTTCGTCTGGCACGCCCTGCATAAACTGGCGCATCAGGAAGATGCCGGCGGCGGTGATGACTCCCGGAAAGGCGATGCCCCAGTAGGTATCGACCCAAGTCTCGCCGATGGGCGGGTTGGAGGACATGATGAACCAAGGAATAATCAGCATCTCGGTCGGCACCATCAGTGATGTCAGGAAGATAATAAAAATCGGCCGCTTGCCTGGAAACTGATACTTGGCGAAAACATAGCCGGCGAGCGAATCAAAAAAGGCGACGCTGACGGTGCTGATGATGGCCACAATAATCGAATTGGCGTACCAGCGCGGCAGATCAGTTTCGGTGACGACCTCGGTATAATTGTCGATTGTGGCTTCGGTCGGGAAAAAGTCGCGGCGCAGAATCTCTGTTTCCGGCTTGAGCGAGGTCGACAGCATCCAGATAAACGGGATAATCATCGTCAGCCCAATGAGCGTGAGCAGCAGATAGGAGAAGGATTTGTATTTCCAGTCGCCGCGGCTTCTGCCGACTGAAGTCAGCTTGCCTTGGTCTTTGAACAGGTTTGTTGGCGTAATCGATTCCATGATGTCTGCCTAGTTTGTGCTTCGCGCGGTGACGGACAGCTGAACAATGGTGATGCCGAGTATCAAGGCGAAGAGGACGACGGTTAATGAAGCGGCATAGCCCATATCAAAACTTTGGAAGGCTTCGCGGTAGACGCGCAAGACAACGGTTGTGGTCGAATCGAGCGGGCCGCCGCGCCCCTGTTCCGACATCGCCAGCACCGGCGCGAACATCCGCAGAAAAGCGATGGTTTGCAGCACCAGCAGATAGACAATGCTTGGGTTGAGCAGCGGCAGGGTGATATAGCGAAAAGTATGCCAGCGGCTTGCGCCATCGACTTCGGCCGCCTCATAGTAGGTCCGCGATATCTGCTTCAGCCCGGCCAAAAAGATGATGACGGCGAATCCCAAACCCTGCCAGATGACCAGCGCCAGAACGGACGGCAGCGCTTGGTGCGGGCTTTTCAGGAAGGGCTGCTGCGGCAGCGACACCAGCTGCAAGATGATGTTAAACAGCCCGAAGCGCGGCTGATAGAGCATGCGGAAGACCCAGGCGATGGCGATGGTCGATGTCACAAAGGGCAGGAAAAACATGATCCGATAAACCGTGCTCATCCAGCGGATCTCGTTGAGCATCAGCGCAATCGCCAGCGCCAAAACAAGCTGAATCGGCACGCCAAGCGCCAGATAGCGGGCGGTGTTGAGAAAGGCGGCTTTGGTCGTCGACTTCGTTTTGTTCAGTTCTTCAAAGACGCGCTCATAATTTTCCAGACCGACAAAAGGCTGTTCCGCCGCCAGTGGATTGTAGTCGTGCAGGCTCATTTGAAAGGCGAACAGGGTCGGATAAATCCGAATATAGGCGAAGAAGACAATCGGGACCGCCAAAAAGATATATGCCCAGACGATCTTCTTGCGCGCCAGCGTCCAATGACGGCGCCGCGGCCGGCCGGTTTGCCTTTTGGGTTTTGCCGGCTGCGGATTCATGACAGGAAGGCGCGGCTTGCTCCGTTCTTGGCATGCCGATAGACCAAGTAGACATGAAGCGGCAAGGTGATGATGGCGCCGAGTCCGGCGGTAAGGAGGGTAATCGCCGCCAGCAGCAGCATGATGATGGGCGCGCCGATAAACATCCACAGGATGCCGGTTCCGATCTTGTCATTGAGAATATGCGCCAGTCCCCACAGCCCGAAGAGCCCGGCGATGAGTCCAACTGCAAAGGCGGTTTCGTTGCGTTCTGCATTCTTGGCTTTCATTGTCCACTCCTGTTGATGATAAGAGAAACTGCGCCAGACAGACTGGCGTCTGACGCAGTATATGTTTATGGCGCGGAGCTAACGGCTTGCCCAGAATTCGTCAAGCAGTTCCTGTTCGGCGGCGGCGGCTTCATTGAGCGCATCGCAGGGATCCATGCCGGCCAGACGAACACTGTCAAAGGCGTCGATTAGAACCTGGCGCTGGGCGCTTTCGTCGACGAAGAAGGTGGCGTGGGCGTATTCCAGACCAGCCGAAAACGCGCCCAGAATCGGGTCGGCGAGGATGTCTTCATCACTGGCGGCGGTCAGCTGCGCCGGGAGTTCGCCTACGTTATTGACCCACAGCGCGCCGGCTTCTGGCGTGGTGATGAACTGCAAGAATTTGACGGCGGCTTCCAAGCGCGCCGGGTCATCGCTGGCGCGGCGGGTGATGCCGTGTGTCCAGTAGGAGCCGAAGGTGTGCTGCTCTTCATTTGGCCCGACCGGCAGTTCGGTGACGCCATAATTGAGATCGGGATTGTTGCGGGCAATCGTGCCGACGCGGAATGAGCCATCGACGTGCAGCGCCGATTCGCCATTGATGAAGGCTTGGGTGGCATCGGTGAACAGGTCGTTGCTGCCGGTTTTGTATTCGGTTTCAAAGGCGGCCAGCCAGGCGAACGCGGCGCAGCCGGCTTCGCTGTTATAGGTCACAGTGCGGCCGTCGTCGCTGTAAGGAACCCCGCCAAACTGCCGCAGCAGAACCTCGCGGAACCAGTGATGGTCCTGCGCCGCCAAAGCTGGGGCGTGACCTTGCTGGGTAATGTTGAAGATGTCGGCGTCGCCGTCATATACGGTTGTGGCGACAGCCATGTCGACGAACTCGTCCAATGTAGTCGGCGGCGCTTCGGGGTCGAGGCCGGCGGCGGCGAAGATGTCCTTGTTCCAGAACAGCGCCAGCGAGCGAACGGCGGTCGGAATCGCCCAGTAGCTGCCCTCAAACTTCGAGTTGGCGACCATAGGCGAAAAAGTCTCCAGGATGAAGTCTTCGGAGAAGGGCTCCTCCGGCAGCGGCACCAGATAGCCGGCATCGACAAACGCCGGAATCCAGCCATAGAAAAGGGTTACGATGTCCGGCCCAACGCCGGCCGGCGCCGATGCCGCAAGCTCGTCGCGGAAGTTGGCGTAGGGAATATCGCTGTTGTGGATGACCCGAATGTCGGGGTTTTCGGCTTCGAACTGCTCAATGAGCATATTCATGGCGTCCACGCGGGCGGCAAAGTTATACTGCCAGTATTCGATCTCGACGACGTCATCCTGCGCCCCGACGGCGGCGCTTAATGATATCGCCAGGATCACAACCGCGATGATGGCAAGAAGTTTTGTCTTTCTCATTTTCTGCTCCTTTGCAAAAAATTTAATAATCCGATGAATCAACTATACCTCATGCTGCCGCCAATAGCAACTGCGCGGCCGCAGTTTCGGTCAGGAAGGCTGTCAGTCGATCTTGAACAGGCGGGCGGCGTTGCCGGCGAATATGAGTTGGATGTCGTCCTCGCGGCAGTTCAGTTCGCGCAGATCGCGGATTTGCTGCTGCAAGTAGGCTTCGGCAAAGCCGCGCGGGAAGTAGCTGGAGTCGGTGCCGAAGATGATGCGCTCTGGGCCGATGGTTTCCATGTATTTTTGGAACAGCTTTTTGGTTGTCCATTCTCCGTCCACCCAGCGCACCCATTGATTGGAGCCGCTGGTGTCAATCGACACGTTGGCGCAGGCCCAGCAAAGCTGCAATGTCTCCCGTATCCAGGCGCAGCCGAAATGCGGCACGACAAAGGTCACTTCCGGGAAATCTTTGGCGACGTTGTGCAGCTTGAGCGGATTGATGTTTTCATGCCAGGCGATGCCGCCGCCGCTGCCTTGGATGCCAAAGTGAATAAGCGCCGGGATGTCCAACTCGGCGCAGGCTTCCCAAACTGGATAAGCCGCCTCGTCTTCAATGGCGCGGTCGAGCGAAGGCGCCAGCAGTTTATAGCCTTTCATGCCGTCTTCGGCGACGGCTCGCCGCAGTTCGTCGGCGGCGTCGGCGGCGAATGGATAGTGATGGGCGAAGCCGATGAATTTATCGGGATGCCGTCTGATGATCTTCGCCAGGTTTTTATTGCCGCCGCCGGTCACAAATCCAACCGCCCGCAGGCCATATTTCTCGACTTCGGCCGCCCATCGGTCGGCCTGTTCGTCGTCGGTGAAGGCGCCGCGCTCCGGCGGGTCGTATCCCCATGTTCGGCGCCACTGCTGATTGTATTTCATGGCGTGATCTCTGGCGATTTGGGCCCGCCGCTGGCCGCGCCGCTGGGCGTACTGCTGGCGCATATCGGGGCCGGCGTCCCCAAACATGGGTTTTTGGGTCGGGAAGTGTGTATGAAAATCAATGATCTCTAAACCGTTGTACATTTGAGTTTTCCTTTTGCCGACAGGCTGATAACCTATCATACACCAAATCATTCCAGAATCCTAATTGTTTATGCCGCGTTAGGTCGCTATACTGTAACTGTTTATGGTCGAAACAGCTGACGAGAAAGGATGAATCTTATGGCAAGACCGGTAACGTTATTTACAGGACAGTGGGCTGATTTACCCTTTGAAACTATAGCCGAAAAGGCGAAAAGTTTTGGCTATGACGGCCTGGAACTGGCCTGCTGGGGCGATCACTTTGAAGTGGACAAGGCATTGGCAAGCGATGGCTATATTCAGTCGCGCAAGGATGTTTTGGAACGGCATGGGCTTGAGTTCTTTTCGATCAGCAATCATCTGGTCGGGCAGTGCGTCGCCGAGGCCTTTATCGACGAGCGTCACCGCGCTATCCTGCCTGACCGTCTGTGGGGAGACGGCGATGCGGAGGGTGTGCGTCGGCGCTGCGCCGAAGAGATGAAAAACACGGCGCGCGCCGCTAAAGCCTTCGGCGTTGATGTCGTCAATGGCTTTACTGGCAGCCCGGTCTGGCATCTGATCTATCGCTTTCCGCCGACCTCTGATGAAATGATCGATGCTGGCTATCAGGAATTTGCCGAACGCTGGCGGCCGATTCTTGATGTCTTCCAGGCGGAGGGCGTCAAGTTCGCTTTGGAGGCGCATCCAGGCGAAATCGCTTATGACATTTACACCGCCGAAAAAACTCTGGCGGCGCTGGACAATCATCCGGCATTTGGCTTCAATTTTGACCCCAGCCACTTTATTCATCAGCTGTTTGACCCAGCCAAGTTCATCGACCGATTCGCCGACCGAATTTTCCATGTCCATGTCAAGGATTCTAAAGTGACGCTGGACAATGTGAGCAGCATTCTCGGCTCGCATCTGAACTTCGGTGATCATCGCCGCGGCTGGGATTTTGTCTCTTGCGGCCGCGGTGATTTGGATATCGATTCCATGATTCGGGCCTTGAACCGCGCCGGCTATCAAGGGCCTTTGTCGATTGAATGGGAAGACAGCGGCATGGATCGCGAATTCGGGGCGACCGAGTCGGCGGCCTGGGTCAAGCAAAACGATTTCACCGCCTCCGACGTCGCCTTTGACGCCGCCTTCGCCGACGACTAATGACGTTTATATGCAAAGCATTGGGAGAAAATCATGTCAGATGAAAAACAGGTGAGCAGTTCGTTCACCAGCATGGCCGCCGCGGGGGCTGATGTGGACGCGCCCGAAATTGGAATTGGGATGCTGGGTTACGCGTTTATGGGCAAGGCGCATACCAACGCCTTCAAAAAAATCCCCTACATGATGTATCCGCCAGCCGCCATTCCCAGACTGGTCGCGATTGCCGGGCGCAGTCAAGCGGCTGTCGCCGCCGCCGCCAAGCGATACGGCTATGAGAACGCCTATACCGATTGGCGCGACTTGCTGGCAAATGACGATGTGCAGGTGTTTGACAATGGCGGGCCGAACGATGCCCATGCCGAGCCTTCCATCGCCGCCGCCCAGGCCGGCAAGCACGTCTTCTGCGAGAAGCCTCTGGCACGCACGGCCGAAGAGGCCAAAACCATGCTGGACGCGGTCGAAAAAGCCGGTGTCAAGCACATGGTGGCTTTCAACTATCGTTTTGCGCCAGCGATTCAACAGGCGAGGAAACTTGTCGAAAGCGGCAAGCTGGGCAGAATTTATCATTGGCGGGCTGTCTATTTGCAGGAATGGGGCATGGATCCTGAAATGGAGACAAGCTGGCGCTTCCAGAAGGACGTCGCCGGCAGCGGCGCCTTGGGCGATCTTGGCGCGCATATTATCGACCTGGCGCGGTTCCTGGTAGGCGAGCCGAAGTCGGTCGCTGGCCTGGCGCGCACCTGGATTACTGAACGTCCCGATGGTTCGGGCGGCATGGTCAAGTCGGATGTCGATGATGGTTTCGTCGCGCTGCTGGATTTTGAAAACGGCGCTTTGGGCACTGTCGAGGCCACGCGGTTCGCCCAGGGGCGCAAGAACTTCAATTCATTTGAAATCAACGCCGAAAATGGATCCATCCAATTCAATCTGGAACGGCTGAATGAACTGAATGTCTTCTGGAAGGGAGAGAATCCGGATACGACTCAAGGGTTCCATAATGTGCTTGTCACCGAAGCGCATCATCCCTATTGGGAAAACTGGTGGCCGCATGGGCATATCATCGGCTGGGAACACAGCTTCGTCCATGAGTTTCATCACTTTTTCAGCGCGATTGTCAATGACAGCGACATCGCTCCTTATGGCGCGACATTCCTTGATGGCTATCGCAACGCCGTGATTTGCGATGCCATTCTCGAATCAGCCGCGACCGGCCGGCGCGTCGATATTCAATAGCCGCTAATGACGTCAAGAGGAGGATGCCGAGTCCTCCTCATTTTGCTCCAAGCTGCGGTTGACCCATACCTGTTGTCCGTCCGACTGCAAATGAATCGCGCCGCCTTCATCGGTGCGAAAAACTGGCATCCCGTCAAACAGGGCTAATACATCGGGGTCGGGGTCGTCTCGGCGATTGGCTTTGTCACTTTGGAGAAGCGCGATCTGCGGCTGGACC
The DNA here is from genome assembly GCA_965243515.1 of Phototrophicaceae bacterium. Lineage (GTDB taxonomy): Bacteria > Chloroflexota > Anaerolineae > Aggregatilineales > Phototrophicaceae > UBA6055. The sequence goes on from OZ251572.1 coordinate 1,496,983, forward strand.
CGCTCAAGAAATTCGCTTTCCAGCGCATGGAGACCGCCGTGCTGTGGAATTTGCATGATGCTTGCCAGAGGATGGACGTTGTTTTCCAGCATTAGCCGCTGGCCTCTGCGGCTCAAGTCGGAGGTCAGCAGCAAAGAGACATCGCCATAGGTGATTCGAAGCGCCATTACGTGGTCATTGAGTTTGTCGGTCAGCGACGGTTGCGACTGCGGATGCAACACCTCAATGAGAACGTCGTCATCCAACTCGATAGTGTATCCGACTTGAACCTGAATCATTGAATGAGCAAGCTGCCGCTGGATTTCCTGAAATGTTTCGGTTTGATTCGGCTGGCCGCTGTACAAGGCGGCGCCGACGGTGTATCGCTGAAGCACAGCGCTAATGGCGGCGGTGTCCCATTTGTCTGGATGGGTGACTGCCAGGATTTCAATATGCCGGTCATGGAAGGGGAGTCGGTCGCCGATGGCGGTCAGCAGGCGCGACGGGAACCGACCGCCATCAATGAGCATCTGCGCGCCGTTTGGTGTTTGCAGCAGGGCCGCGTTGCTGTGTCCGACATCCAGCAGCCAGATATGCAAACGGCCGTCGGGGTAGCTGAAGCGCATGGCGATCATCAAAATCAGGAGCAGAAAAACGGCCAGCGCCGCCGCGGCTATGACCGCCTGACGTCGAATCAGTCTTTCCATTCGCATCCAAAACATCGGCCGCGATGCGGTCACCATGGCGCTTCCAATCATCAGCAGATAAAACGTTTGAATCAAACGGCGTTCAGGCGTTCCGATTAGAACATTGAAATCGAATTGGGCGAATCCCCGAACGATGGCGATTGTCCACGCCAGGAACACCATCGCTATCCAGTAAATCACAGCGCCTATCATTGGCAGGAACAGAGAGACCACCGCCGCGGCCATGCCGCTGACCAGCAGGAACGGCTGCGCCGGCATAATCAGCAGATTGACCGGCAGGGCGGCCGGGGACACTTGGCCAAAGTATAAAATCGTCAGCGGCAGAGTGGATATATAGGCGGCTGTCGAGACGATTAGCGGATCATTGAGGAAGGTATGGATGACGTTCGCCATTGGGGGAGAAAAACGTTTGTCCAGCCAGGAGCGGAAACGGCTTGACAGCGGGTCGGCAAGCAGCCCAATCCCAAGCACAGCGAAGAAACTAAGCTGAAAGCCAACATCCAGCAAGGCGTTCGGGTCGATGAGGCTGATGACCAGCGCCGCCAGCGCCAGCGAAGCCGGCACATAGGCATTTCGCCTTAGCTGCCGCCCAATGAGGAGCAGGCTGCTCATCAATGCCGCCCGCATGATGCTCGCGCCGGCGCCAACGAAGATGGTATAAATGCCGATAAAGCAGATGCCAATGAAGGCGGCCAAGCCCTGCCGCCGCGGAAAGACGCCCTCCAGAACGCGCGTGATTATAGAACTGATGACAATCATATTAAAGCCACTGATGGCGATAATATGCGCCGCGCCAGCCTGATTGAAAGCCTGCGCCAGTTCCGGCGAGATGCCGCGCTCATTGCCCAGCAAAATGCCGGTCAGCAGTCCGGCGTAGGGTTCGGGGAGCGATTGGGCGATGCTGTTCTGCACAGCCTGCTTGAGGTTGAGGATGGCGGCGTAAAAGGGGCTGCCATAGCCGCGGCCGATGACTTCCACGCCGGCGAAAGGCATCATCGTAAAAACGCCCTGCCGTCCCAGATAATCGGCGTAAGAAAAGGTATCCCCAGCCGCCGGGAGGCCCAGCGAACCGGTCGCGCGGATTCGGTCGCCATAGCGAACATCGGCAGTGACGAAAGTTTCGACAAGGACTTGGCCGCTTGTTTGGAGGGTTTGGCTGGCGACGAATATGGATTCCGCTTCAACCCGAAGCTGAATGCGGTCGTCGCGGATATCGGGTTCGCTGACGATGATGCCGGCGATGGCGCCGGTGTTTCCGTTGTATTGGGCAATATCGCTGGACTGTGGAACAAGGGACTGGCGGGCTGCGCCGCCGGCGAATGCCACCAGAGCAAACGCAAACCAGCGATAACGATGACGTCTGTATTTTGCCGCTAGGGCAACGGCGACTATGAAACAAACCAGCCATACGGACAGGTCAAATCGCAGAAGCGACCGGGCAAGGCTGATCGCCAATGTCCATGCGACTGTGATAAGAATCAAACGCATGACGAAGCAGCCCGGTCAGCAGCCGCGTGGTGATGCTATTCAGATCCCGGCGGCTTCAAATCAGAGATGTTGCCGGGATGATGCTGGCGCGATTAAGAATGGCTGCCGACCGACGCCGGTTTGTCAAACTTAATCGGCTCGCGCTTGACTTGCGGGCGCGGCGCATGAACGGGCTGTTGGATCGGCTCAATCTCAACTTCGACCGGCTCGTCATGCTGCATAATTTCGATCCCGTTGCGGATCTCTTCCAGACTGCGAGTGAATTGATGCTCCAGCTGGGTCAGCTGATCGAGAACGTAGTCGTCGGCTTCGCGGGTGATCTTGTGCGATTCGATATTGGCCTGCTCGATCACATATTCAGCCCGAACTTTCGCCTGCTGCACCATTTGATGCTGGTCGATCAGGCCTTCGCTGTGCTGCCGCGCCTGCTGGACAATCCGAGCGGCTTCTTCATTCGCCTCGGCCAGCACGCGGTCGCGCTGCTGCATCACGCGGGCTGATTTTTCGATCTCTTCGGGTATCGAAATCCGCATCTGGTCGATGATCTCCAGCGCCCGCTCTTCATCGACCATTGTGTATTTGGTGCCAAATACATGCCGACCTTCATCAATTAAATCCTCTAGCCGATCAACAAGATGTTGGATATCCATACTGCTCTCCCCCCATTCAACATAAGGCTGTCATAAATTGTGATGACTCGAATGACTAAATTTGCTCTTCAGCGCGTTTGCGATTATCGGCGGCACCATTGAACTCACATCGCCGCCCAACTCGGCGATTTCCCGAATCGTGCTTGAACTGATATGAATATACTGCTCATCGGATAAAATTGCAATAGTTTCCAACTCCGGCGCCAGTTTTTTGTTTGCCATCCCCATCCGAAACTCAAATTCAAAATCACCGAATACGCGCAGCCCGCGGACGAGGGCAATGGCGCCAACCGATTTCGCATAGTTTACCGTAAGAGCACTGTACTTTGCAACACTTATGCCAGGATAATCTCGAAACACCTGTTTCGCAAGTTCGACCCGCTCATCAATTTTGAACAGGACGTTCTTGTTTTTGGGATTGGAATAGATGGCGACGATGATCTCATCAAAGAATCGAGCCGCGCGGATGGCAACGTCAATGTGTCCGTAATGGATCGGATCGAGCGATGCCGGATAAACCGCAATTCCTCTTCCTGACATATTGTGTCTCCAACGTTACCTGCTGATTGTAACGGCAAGGAATAAAATACGCAAACGATTTTGGCGGCAATTTTTCAGAAAGTTCCTCCTAACTCACATCGCCCGAATCGGCATACCGCGCCGCAATCCGCTGGGCCAGCAGCCGATGCGCCGGCAGCTTCAGTTCGGGGTCTTCCTCATAGAGGGTACGGGCTTCGCGCTGCGCCAGTTCGACCAATTCTGGGGGCATCGATTCCATCTGCAACGCGCTGCGTCCGCTTTGCCATCTGCCAAGCAGGTCGCCGGCGCCGCGCAGTTTCCAATCGACTTCCGCCAAATAAAAGCCGTCATCGCTTTCTTCCATCGCTACCAAACGCCGTTCGGCAATCGACAAAGCATCAATCGACTCGCGGCCTTTTTGATAAGCCGTTATCCTGTCGATAGAAATATCGGCGCTGTCGGGGAGAAGGAAACAGAAAGACGGATGCTCGCCGCGTCCGACCCGTCCGCGGAACTGATGCAGCTGCGCCAGCCCAAAGCGGTTGGCGCCGTCAACGACCATCACGCTGGCGTTCGGCACATCCACTCCGACCTCGGCTACCGAAGTCGCGACCATAACATCATAGTCGCCGCGCGCGAAATCAGCCATGATGCGTTCTTTGTCCAATGGGTTCATCTGCCCGTGCAGCAAGCAGACGCGGTAACGGAAGAAGACATGGCTCAACCGCTCATAGGCTTCCACAGCCGAAACCGTCTCGATGGATTCGGATTCCTCCACCAGCGGATGAACAAAAAAGGCCTGCCGTCCCTGTTCCAGCTGGGCGATGACAAAGCCGTTCAGACGTTCGCGGGCGGCGCGGTCGATGATCTTGGTCTGGACAGGCTGGCGTCCGGGAGGCTTTTCGTCAATGATGCTCACATCCAGGTCGGCGTGAATCGTCAGCGCCAAGGTGCGCGGAATCGGCGTCGCCGTCATCACCAGCAGATGCGGATTGCCTCCCTTGCCGCGCAGGCTGGCGCGCTGGTCAACCCCAAAACGCTGCTGCTCGTCGATGACGGCCAGCCCTAAATCATGGAAATGGACGCCTTCTTGAATCAGCGCATGGGTGCCGATGACTATATCAATCGAGCCGTCCGCCAGCCCGCGGTAAATCGACTCGCGTTCTGATGCCGTCAGTGAACTGGTCAGCAGGGCGATGACCGGCAGCTGGTCGGCGTTCATTTTGCCAAAGGTTTCGCTTAATCCGCGGTAGTGCTGTTCCGCCAGAATGCTGGTCGGCGCCATCAAAGCCGCCTGCTTGCCGTTGGATAACGCCATCGCCATCGCCACCGCCGCGACGGCCGTTTTGCCCGAACCGACATCGCCTTGAATCAAACGATTCATCGGAACCGCCTTGGCCATGTCCTGCCGTATGTCGTAGAGGGCGCGCTGCTGGGCCTGGGTTAGCTCAAAGGGGAAGACGTCGGCGATGAAGGCCTCGAGGAAGTCATCGGCAATGTCCAGCGCCGGGCCTGGCGCCGACTGCCATTCGCGCCGATTGCCCAGCATGGCTAATTGCAGCATCAGCAATTCGTCAAACGCGGCGCGGCGCTGCGCGTGGCGCAGATGATCCCAGCCTTCGGGGAAATGCGTCTGCTGGATCGCCCAGCCCAAATCCGCCAGTTCGCATCGGTCCAACACCGGCCGCGGGATGGGGTCGGGCAGCCTGTCGGCCCAGTCGCCGATGAGCGTTTTCATGGTCTTGCGGAAGAGGCGCGGGCGGAGTCCTTTGGTCATCCGATAGACCGGCACAATGCCGGTGGTATGGAGATTTTCGACGTCAAGATATTCCCATTCTGGATTGGCCATTTGCAGCCCGTGATAAACCGCGACTTTTCCGCTAAGCACAACTTGCCGGCCGGGGCGCAGTTTTCCTGATAGAAAATGCTGATTGAAAAAACGAACCGCCAGCGCGCCGGAGCCATCTTCTACATGGATGAGCAAGTCTTTTCGGCTGCCTTTTCCAGTCACAACAGTTGAGCGGCGCACCGTGGCGATGACGGTCGCGGTTTCGTTTGGCGAAAGGTCGCGGATGCACTTGAGTTCGGTATAGTTCTTATGATCGCGCGGGAAATTCCACAGCAAATCCCCAACTGTGTACAAATCCAGCGCCTCCAGCAGGCCGGCCTGGCGGCTGCCGATGCCTCTGACCGATGTCGTTGGCTGGGCGAGTTCCTGATACAAAGCCTGCTCTTCGTCCAGTGACCGCTGTGGGCGCGGCGCCCGCGGCGGCCGCGACAGCTTGGGCAAGGGCTGGATGTCCAGGTCATAGCTTTCGGGCCCGGCGGTGTAATCTCGATCCCAGGCGGCGTTTTCATCGCTGAAGGCTGGCTTTGGCGATGGTTGGCGTCTCTTGCTGGAACGGCTTGGCTTGGCGGCGCGGCGGTCGGAATGCCCGCGGCGATGGGGCGGCGCGGCTTCGTTCGGCGGTTCAGCCGCCGGCTCATGGGCTGGCAGACGTTCCTGGTAGGCTGGCGGCGGCGGGACGCGGTTCATAATCCGATCCAGCAAATATCCGAGTTTGGTCATGCGGTCGTCTTTGGACTCGATGCGGTCATAATCGGTCAGGGAATCGACAATCTCGTCGATCAGGATATGATGCGGCGGCCGGCGGGCCTGCTGGCGGGCTTTTGGCTCCCAGACTTTGCAGTAGGCGCTCAAGCCGCCCGCGACGGCTGTGTCTTGGCCGCCTTGGTCGCGCTCAAGTTTCAAAATTTTGACCATTACTTCCAATTCAGTTGGCATAGGTTACTCTCTCCAGTTTTTGCACAAGGTGGCGGCCCCAATTGAACCAGGGCCAATATGCGTTCCGAGCGTCGGCGTGACTTCAATGACAAGCGTATCCGCCGGCGCCAGGTCGCTGATGGAATCGAGAAATGTTTCGGCGCCGGGCCGATTGGCGGTGTGCAGAATCGCCAGCCGATCCAGCGGAGCCTGTTGGCGTATAAGCGTTCGCAGCCGCGCGGCGGCCCGCGTCCAGGTGCGCTGGCGCGCCAGCAAGTGGATATCGCCGTCGCGCACTCCGATAATCGGCTTGATTTTAAGCAGGCTGCCGACGTTCGCGATCAGCGAACTGACGCGTCCGCTCCGTTTGAGATATTCCAGCGAGTCAATAATAGCGTAGACTCGCGTATGCTGGCGAACCTGCTCAAGCCGCCCAAGAATAGCATCGATATCCCCGGTCTGTCGGGCGAACTCGGCGGCCGCCCAAACCTGCAAGCCGATGCCGAAGGTAAGCTGCGAACTGTCGACTAGGGTGATTTTGTGTTTGGCGACTGATTCGGCGCCAAGCCGCATGACGTTGAGGACTCCGCTTAGGTTTTCCGGGACATGAATTGAAATGATGTGGTCGGCGCCAGCCGCCAGGGCCGAACGATAAAAACGCTCGGCATCGCCCGGCGAGGGCGCGGCAGTGGTCGGCTGAGTCTGGAAGAAGGGAAGCCGCTCATAGAAGTCCTGGCGGTCGAGGGATTTTCCGTCGTCCGGGATGCTTTTGCCGTCGATGCTGACGTAGGTTGGGATGATGCGGATGCCGAATTCGGCCGCGATGCGCGGCGGCAGGTCGCATACGCTGTCGGCTGTGATTTGGATGCGCCTAGAAGTCATCATCCATGTCCTCCGCCGCTTTTTCGAGCACGGCGACGCCGGTGACGGCTGTTCCCAGATAAGCCATCATCGCCGCGCTGCACATCGTGAACGGGAAATGCTGCCCTGGAAATTCCAGCGCGAGTCGGTCTTGCAGCAGTCGGGTAGTTTCGCCCATTGTTTTGCCGCGCTGCAAGATGGCCGCGTCGTCAAAAGCGTTAAATTCAATCAGAAATTCGACCAGCCGTTCAATGGTCTGGGCGCGGGTCTGCACTTTTCCGATGACACTTAACCGGCCTTCTTCCAAACTGACAAAGGGTTTGATTCCCAGCCGCCCGCTTAAAACCGCGTGCGAGGGGGACATGAGCTTGTTAAACCGCAGCCAATCTGTCTGGTCGACGCAATAAACCGAATAGACTCGTTTCACAGCCCCGCGCACCGCCTGGATGACGGCTTCGGCGGCTGCTTCTGTCTGCGCCGCCTGCGCCGCCGCCCGAATAAGCATGCCTTGCCCGGCGCATAAACTCTGGGAATCGATAACCGCAATCTCGCATGATCCAGCTACTTGCTGCGCGGCTCGGCGGCCATGATGCCAGCTGTCCGAAAGCTCGCGGGACGGATGAATCGAAATCACGGCGTCGCAGTGATAAGACAAACGGATAAACGTTTCGGCAAAGTCACTGATGGAAGGCGGAATGATCTTGGGCGGCGCTTTCTGCTGGGAAATGAGCCGCAACGCCGCTTCGGTATCCAGATCAAGGCCTTCCTTGTACCGATGGCCGCTGATTTCGATATGATTGGGCAGAATGGTGACCGGATAATGTTTGATGAGGCGCGGGTTGGAAAATCGCGCGCCGCTGTCGGTCACAATATGGATGTTAGGCATTATTCAACGCTAATCAAATATGGATGCAAAGTTTGCCCGCCATAAACAGCTTCAAATTCTAATCCCTTTCGCGCATTTGATAAACGTTCAATCAGTCGATTCGCGCTTGATTCGGCGACATGCCCGCCATAATAAACCGTCGCCAGTTCCCGATCTTCCAGGTCGAGGTGGCTGAAAATATCCAGCAGCGCGTCCTCGATAGCGGCGGCGGCTGTTCGTATCTCGCCGTCCACCAGTCCGATATACTCTCCTGGCTGGATTTTTATCCCGTTCAGTTCGGCGGCGCGGGCGGCGGCTGTGATTTCAATCGAACAAACCATGTCGCCGGCATCTGTCATACGGGCGGCGACGGCGGCGATATCGGCGCGGTCATCGGCCGCATCGCCATAAGCCATCAGCGCGCTGATGCCCTGCAATACGGTTTTTGTCGGAACAACGCGGACGTCTTTGTCGGCGGCAAGCTGGGCGGCCTGGCGGGCGGCCATGACCGCGTCGCGGCTGTTCGGCAGGATAATCACCTGTTCGGATGGGAGGCTGTCAATGACCGTCAGAAAAATTTCCACATCGGGGTTCATGCCCTGACCGCCGTGGATGACCTGGGTACAGTTCAAGTCTTTGAAGACGGCGCGGATGCCGTCGCCGGCGGCGACGCCAATGACGGCGATTGGCGGCGGCGGGAGTTCATCGGGCGCGGCCTGGCGGCTTTGCGCGTAGTCCTGATACTGCCGCTGCATATTTTCGACGACGATATCATCCAGTTCGGCGCCAGCCTGGATAGCATAATTGAATGGCGCCGCCGGATTTTCCACATGGACATGAACCTTGACGGTGGATTCATCGCCGACCACTATCGCCGACCAGCCCAGTTCCTCGACGTCGCGGCGAATGGCGGCGACATCCATATTCCGACCCAGCATTAGGAACTGCACATCATAGCCATAATGCTCTTGATGCGCCGGCATCAGCGCGGTTTGCTGATGGGGCTGATAGCTTTCATCGGCCGGATGACCGGTCATCCCCTGCAAAAACAGGAAGAGGCCCAGGCCGCCGGAATCAACAGCATTGGCCGCTTTCAGGATCGGCAGCAGATTGGGCGTGTTATGCAGTGACCGCTCGGCGGCTTGGATCATGATCTTCAGCATATCATCAAGCGTCCTGTCGGCGGCGGCGCTTTGCAATGCTTCCGCGGTTTCGCGCGCGACTGTTAGAATCGTCCCTTCGACTGGCTCGCGCACTGATTGATAGGCCAGCCTGACGGCCATCTGGCAGCCGAAAAGCAAATGCTGCGGAGTCAGTGTTTGGGCATGGCGCAAGCCTTCGGCAAACCCCTTGAGCAGCTGTGACAAGATGACGCCGCTGTTGCCGCGGGCGCCCATCAAAGCGCCATAGGCAAATCGGTCGGCAATCAATGAGACGTCGCGGCTGTCGACCGCTTCGATTTCCGCCCCAGCGCGCTGGAGCGTGTGGCGCATATTGGCGCCGGTGTCGCCGTCCGGCACCGGAAACACATTCATGCGATTGATAGCGTCCACATTTTGCGAAACGCAATGCAGCCCGGCGAGAAACAGCCGCTTGAGTTCCTGTCCGTCAATCCCCGGCGGCGTCATGCCGATTGTCCTCCAAGATGGCCTGCCGCAGTTCGCTGATGCCGGCCGCGATCCCCTTCGGATGTCCAAAGATACATGAGCCAGCGATCATCACATTGGCGCCGGCGGTGACGGCGGTCGAAATCGTCGCGCGGCTGATGCCGCCGTCCACTTCGATATCAATGCGGCGCGGCTGTTCCGCAGTCATCGCATGCAGCGTCTTTATTTTGGCTGTCATGCTGTCGATAAAACTCTGTCCGCCAAAGCCAGGATTGACGGTCATTACATTGATGAGGTCGGCCAGGTCGAGGATTTCTGCCAGGGCCGAGGCCGGCGTGTGCGGATTGAGGGCGACGCCAGCCAGGCAGCCGGCATCTCTGATTTGTCCGAGTGTCCGATGCAGATGGGGGCAGGCTTCAATATGAACGGTGATCGAATCGGCGCCGCTGTCGGCGAAAGGCTGGATAAAACGGTCTGGCTCAAGGATCATCAGATGAACGTCGAGGGGGATGGAGGCGGCGCGTTTGACGGCGGCGACAACCAGCGGCCCCATGGTGATGTTCGGCACGAAGCGGCCATCCATAACATCGATATGAATCCAGTCGGCGCCGGCCGCCTGCGCTTCGATGACCTGCCGCCCCAGGCAAGTGAAATCGGCCGCCAGGATGGACGGCGCAATTTTGATGCCGCTGTTATTCATGACCGTTTTCCTGTTTGAGGCCGAACTGACTGCTTGAGCCGATGGAGTTTTTTCTAATGACGGCTGTCTTCAGCTGGCCGCAGCCGGCGTCAATGTCAATGCCGCGGCGCACGCGGACGGCGCTGCTGACGGCGTAATGATTCAGGATATTCATAAACTTGTCGATCTTTGCCGAATCGGCCGGCTTTCCGGCGTAGCCGCCGGTCGGGTTCAAAGGGATGATATTGACATGGCATAACAGCCCGGAAAGCAGCCGTCCCAGCCGATGAGCCTCGGCGGCGGTGTCGTTTTCCCCAGCGATGGCGGCCCATTCAAAGGTAATCCGCCGATTGGTCTGGCGGGTGTAATAGCGGCAGGCTTCCATTAGCTCTTCAATCGGCCAGCGGCGATTGACGGGCATTAAAGCTGAACGCGCGATGTTGTCGGTTTTATGCAGGCTGACGGCCAGTTTGACTTGCAGGCCTTCATCGGCAAAGCGGCGAATCTGCGGCGCCAGCCCGACGGTGCTGATGACAAGATGGCGGGCGCCGATGCCCAGCCGACTGATGAAACGGCGCAGGGCTTCCAGACTGGCGTCGTAGTTGTGAAACGGCTCGCCCATGCCCATGAGTACAATGTTGCTTAGCCGCTTGTCCTTTGCCGCCAGCTCGCGGGCGAAGATCATCGCCTGCTCAAACATTTCGCCGGCTGTCAAATGGCGGGCAAAGCCCATCTGCCCGGTCGCGCAGAACGCGCAGGCCATGGCACAGCCGGCCTGCGATGAAACGCAGGCGGTGTGGCGGCCGTCTTCATAGGGCATCAGCACCGATTCGACAAGCTGGCCGTCGGCAAGCTGATACAGACGTTTCTGCGTGCCATCGGCGCTTTGCTGTCGGGCGGCGGCCTGCAGGCGGCCCAGGGCGGCTTTTTGATTCAGCGCGGCAATCAATGACTTGGGCAGGCTGGTCATCGCCTCGAAATGATCGACTCGCCGATCATACATCCACTGCCAAATCTGCCGGGCGCGAAATGGCTTCTCGCCTAGGCCAGTGATAAATTCGGTCAATTCGTCTTGGTTCAAGTCGTACAGGTTGATCACTGATCCTCATTTCTCTGCGTCGTATGGTGTTTCGTTTTCATCATCCCGGCAGGGCGGATATAAAAAAGGGAAGAAAATTATAAATGCCGTGAGCGATGATGGCGGCGGTTGCGCTGACGTGTTTGCGGAGCAATCCGAACCCCAGCGACACGATGAACAAAATCAGCGCGGCCGGCGTAAAGGCATATTGCAGATGAATCCAGGTGAAGAAGAGCGACGAAAGCGTCAATCCAAACACCGGCTGCAACGCGCCCCGAAACAGAATCTCCTCGCTTACGGCTGTCAATATGGCAAACAGGGCGGCCAAGGCAAGGGAACTGTTAAAAGAGTCGAAGAGCCGCCGCGCCGCCGCCGTCTGCTGTTCGAGCGCGTCCGGCGCGGCCAGGCTCGCCCATACCGCCGCGGCCGCCCAGGCGATAATATACAGCGCGGCGGCGGCAGCGATGCCAGCGAGCCAATCGCGCCGATTCGGCAGCCGAAGCCCGAGCCGCCGCAAAACCTGACGGGCATTGCGGCGAACCAGCCACCCAACACCCAGAAGGGCGGCGGTCGTATAAATCGCGGCGTTGGCCGCCAGATTCGCCAGCGCATCGGCTGGATTGGCATACGAAAAATCCGCTCCTCCAGCCACGACCAGGGTCCACAGAACCGCCGCCGACTGGAAGATCATCAGGATAACAGCCAGCTGATGGACGGTGTTCTTTCGATTGAACCGCGGCTGGCTATCCTGCCAAGCAGCTGTTGGTCGGCCAGCCTGTTTCGCATTGGCGAGGACAATGATGACATTAACAGCCAAGCCCACAGCAAGCGGAAGCATCAGGCGTTCCTCAAATGTTGTTGATAGAAGTATAATCGAAAATGCCGCGCGGCTCAATATCGGGCGCGGTGGATTCTTTTATCGTTTATTGACAGCTTCCAGGCGATATGATAGGATGAGGTTCGCCACATCGAGACTCGCAACACAGTTGGAGAGGTGGCCGAGTGGTTTAAGGCGATGGTCTTGAAAACCATTGTACGGTTCTCCGTACCGCAGGTTCGAATCCTGTCCTCTCCGCCTTAAACGATTAACATCCGCATATTTTTATGGAGAGGTGCCAGAGTGGTTGATTGGGGCCGCCTGCTAAGCGGTTGTACCTTCACGGGTACCGCAGGTTCGAATCCTGTCCTCTCCGCTTCGCTGACTGTCAGCGGCCTTCGTCTGTTTGGCGCGGCGATGCCGGCCGCGATTCATGGGGGAGGATGATGCTTGCTGTCGGCTTGATGTCCGGCACCTCTGCCGATGGCGTTGATGCCGCGGTCTGCGATATTGCCGGCGGACCGGGCAGCCTGAAAGTCAGGCTCTTGCATGGCCGGACGCATGCCTATGACGCGGCGATGCGGCAAAAGATTTTGCGCTGCTGCGATCCAAGCCAAGCGCGCGTGGATGAGATCGCTGGTTTGCATGCTGACTTGGCGGAAGTCTTTGCCGAATGCGCGCTGAATCTGATCCGCGCCGCCGGTTTGAAGCCGACGCAGATCGACTTGATTGGCTCGCATGGGCAAACCCTGTGGCATAATGTCCTGCCGAACGGCGGAGTCAGCGTCTCGCTGCAAGCTGTCGAGGCTGCCGTGCTGGCCGAAAGAACGGGCATCACGGTCATTAGCAATATGAGGGCGCGCGACATCGCCGCCGGCGGACAGGGCGCGCCATTGACTGGTTACATCGACTGGCTGCTGCTGCGTCATCCTGAACACTGGCGGGCGGTGCAGAACATCGGCGGGATGGGCAATGTGACTTTTCTGCCGCCGCTTAACAATACGACTGACCAGCCGATTGCCTTTGACACCGGCCCGGGCGGCGCCTTGCTGGACATTGCTGTCGGTCATCTTACCGATGGCGCGCAAATCTATGATGATGAGGGCCGCCTGGCAAAGCAGGGGCGAGTGAATGAGGAATGGCTGGAGACGCTGCTGCGGCATCCTTATTATCAGCGCGGCTATCCCAAAACAACTGGCCGCGAGACGTTTGGGACCAAGGCCGCGCTCCAACTAGTGAATGACGCGCTGGCACGCGGCCTGATGTCTAATGAGATCATCGCTACGCTGACAGCCTTGACCGCCAACAGCATCGCCGACGCGTATCAGCGATTTGCGCCGGCGGCGATTCGGGAAGTGATCCTGGGCGGGGGAGGGCGGCATAACCCGGTGATGGTCGGCATGCTGCAAGAGCTTGCCGCGCCGGCGCGGGTCTTGACGCATGAGGATGTCGGCATGGACAGCGATTTCAAGGAAGCGCTGGTGTTTGCTGTTTTGGCTTATGAGACGTGGCACGGCCGCCCTGGGACGCTGCCGGCGCTGACTGGCGCCAAACATGCTTCTATTTTGGGGCAGATTACCCCGGGGGCCAATTATGCGGATCTCATCCAAAGGACGCGGCTGTAACGCGGTTCGCTGTCGCCGAAAGCGGTTTGGGAGCGGCTGATTTCGCGGCTATTTCCTTATGCGCGGCCATTTAGTCGCCTTTTCGGGCCGGCTGCGCGCTAGGCTCTGGCTATGAAGCTCACGCGCCCTTGTTTCGCCCATTATCCTTTTCGCTGGCAATCCCATGCGCGGCTCGATATTTACAGCCGCGGCGAGCGTCCGATAGCATTTATGCCCGGAAATCGTTTTGGCGCGGGGCCAAGCGAGGGTTACACTGGTCTCAACGTCAAGCGGGCCTTGCGGTTCAGCCATTGGATGGCTTGGGGTTTCGTTTGCGCTGGTCGGGGTCGGCGGCGGAGAGATTGACCGTATTCGGGTATGGATTAGCCGCCACGGCGCGCGTTTTGACCGTATTCGTGTACGTTTTGACCGTATTCGTGCGCGTTTTGTCCGCTTGTATCCATGGATTTTAGGGGATCGGCGCGGATTGGGGAGTTTGGAGAGCGTCATCACCGCGTTTTTCGCCACTCCCGGCGGTTTTCGGATAGGTAAATCGGGGTTTTTGCGCTATACTGGGTTAGGGATGGGTGTTGATAAGCAGGGTACAGCGTTGGTTTATTCAGATTCTATGGACAATTATCCGTTTGCGTTGGACAATTTCGATCCTGACGAGGATAAAATGACTTCTGTGGTCATTGAACCGACATTGACCCGCACTGACCGCTCGATTGCGCGGCGAGCCAGCTTGCAGATTTTGTATGAGCTTGACACTACCGGGCATCCGCTTAATCGGGTTCTCGATGCTCATATCCAGGCGCGGCCTGAATCCAGCGCGGTTCGTCGAATCATTGCCGCGATAGTCACTGGCGTCACCGCGCACCGCGAGGCGATAGATGAACTTATTCAGCAGTACGCGCCTGATTGGCCCATCAGCCAGGTCGCTGTCGTTGACCGGAACGTCTTGCGGATTGCCGTATTTGAATATGTGGTTCAAAAGCGCAAGACGCCGATTCCTGTTATTATCAATGAGGCGGTTCATCTGGCGCAGATCTTCGGCGCCGAAAATTCTTACAGCTTTGTGCATGGCGTTTTGGGCGCGATGACAGCTGACGAAACCGTCGATGAAGGGCTGAATGACAGCGAGGTCAAGGCGCGATGAACATCTTGGGGGTGGGCGGCCCGGAACTGGCGGCGATACTGATTATCATGCTGGTTTTCGCTGGCCCCAAGCGGATGGTCCACTGGTCTTATATTTTGGGGCAGCATCTTGCCAAGTTTCGCCGGATGTGGTCGCAAACTGTCGATTTGGTTCAAAAAGAGTTTGATGAGGCCGGCGTTGATATTCAGATTCCCAAACAGCCGCCGACGCGGCAAAACATGAACAAGGCGATTACTGATGCGATGAAACCGGTCACCCAGCCAGTGCAGGAGTCGCTTGATGAAGTCAAAAAAGATGTCGAAAGTCTGCAAGAAGTTCGCGATGAACTGAAAAACAAGACCCAAAGCCCGCCGCCTTTATCGACTCAAGCGAAAAAGGCAGCCTCAAAACCGGCGCCATCAACAGAAGCGCCGGCGGCGGGAAGCTGGTCCGGCGGCAGCTTGACCAAGCCGACCGAATCCAGTTCAAATGGCAGTCATGGCGGCAAGGTGGATATGGGCACATGGTCAGCGACTGGCGCAGATGAGCAGGGTGCATGATGGCAGACCATATTGAATCCGAAGCTGTGGAAGATGGCCACGAACTGCGGATGGGCTTCTTTGAACATCTGAATGAATTGCGGCATCGTCTGACCAGGGCGGTTATTTCGCTGGTTATCGGCACGGTCGTTGGCTTTGGACTGGCGGGACCGGCGCTGGAGATCCTGCGCGGCCCCTACTGCATCATCCGTTATCCCGATCCTTGCGAACTGCTGATTATCGACCCGACCGGCACTATCATTGTCTATTTCCGCGTGGCATTGATGATTGGCGGCATCCTCTCTGTTCCGATGATGACCTATCAACTGCTGATGTTCATCCTGCCCGGCCTGACCCGCCGCGAAAAACGCTATGTGCTGTGGTCGATTCCAGCGACGACTTTTCTGTTTCTTGTCGGCGCGTTCTTTGCCTGGTTTGTGCTGATGCCGCCGGCGCTGGGCTTCCTTGAAGGTTTCCAGCCGACCATCTTTGAACCCGAATGGACTGCCGATCTTTATTTGAGCTTTGTCACCTCACTGGTCTTTTGGATGGGGGTGGCCTTCCAGACGCCGCTGGTCTTCTTCGTCGTTTCGCTGCTGGGATTTATTGACGCCGGCACCTTGATTCGGCAATGGCGCATCGCGGTCATCGGCGCATCTATCGCCGCGGCGGTCATCACTCCAACGATTGATCCAGTGAATATGTTTCTGGTGATGGCGCCGCTCCTGACCTTGTATGGCTTGAGCATTATACTGGTCTTCTTTGGACGCAAAATATCGGGCATTGACCGCGCTGAATAGCTTAAGGCAGCCGCTGTGCTGTGTTACAATGCCGCTGTTTTGCCAACCGTCAGGCGCGGCCTATCAATGAAATGGAGCATTGCATGATTATTGAAAAAGCGAAATTGATCTCACCCTACGGCGGCAAGCTGGTCAGCCTGCTGGTCGCGCCGGATCAGTTGGATGAGAAGCTGGCTTATGCCCGCTCGCTCCCGTCCATACAGATCAGCTCGCGGGCGGAATGCGATTTGGAGCTATTGGCGGTGGGCGCATTTTCGCCGCTGCGGGGGTTTATGAGCCAAGCCGATCTGCAAAGCGCGCTGGACAGTATGCGCCTGGCTGATGGGCGGCTGTTTCCGATGCCAGTGACGCTGCCGATTGACCCGACGGATGAAATGAAGCCCGGCATGGATATTGCCCTGCGCGACAGCAAAAACAATCTGCTGGCGATCCAAAGCATTGAGGAGATGCACGAGTGGGATTTGGAAGAAATGGCGGTCAAAGCGTTCGGCACATTGGATGCCCGACATCCGATTGTTGCCGAGATGCACCGTTGGGGGCGGGTGAACATCGCCGGCCGGCTTGAGGTTCTGCGGCTGCCGCCGCATCTGGATTTTGCTGATTTGCGGCGCACGCCAGCTGAAACGCGGGCGGTATTGGAACGCTATGGCCATGACAATGTTGTCGCTTTCCAAACCCGCAACCCTTTGCATCGGGTGCATGAGGCGCTAACCAAACGCGCTATCGCAAGCGTTGACGGCGTGCTGCTGCTGCATCCGGTGGTCGGCATGACTCGGCCGGGCGATGTCGATCATTATACGCGGGTGCGGGTGTACAAGGCGCTCATTGACCATTATTACGAAAAAGACCGCAGCCTGCTGTCGCTCTTGCCTTTGGCGATGCGGATGGGCGGCCCGCGCGAAGCTGTGTGGCATGCCATTATCCGACGCAATTACGGGGCTAATCATTTCATCATCGGGCGCGATCATGCCGGCCCTGGCAGTGATTCCAAGGGCAATCCATTTTATGACCCTTATGCAGCCCAAGACCTGGCGCTTGAACATGCAGAGGAAATCGGCGTCCGGCCGGTGCCATTCGCTGAAATGGTTTATCTCGAAGCGGAAGACCGCTATGAAGAAAGCTCAAAGCTGCCGCCGGGCGCCAGGACCCGCAAAATCTCAGGCACCCAGGTGCGCGAAGACTATCTTGGGAAAGGAAGGCTTTTGCCGGCCTGGTTCTCGCGGCCGGAGGTTGCCAGGATTTTGGCAGAGAGCTTTCCGCCGCGCCATCGCCGCGGAGTCTGTCTGTGGTTCACTGGCTTGAGCGGCGCCGGCAAATCGACCACCGCCGAGCATATTCTGAACCTGCTGCTGGAAAAGGGACGCAATGTCACTATCCTCGACGGAGATGTTGTTCGGACGCATCTATCCAAGGGACTCGGCTTCAGCAAGGAAGACCGCGATACCAACATCAGACGGATTGGCTATGTCGCCAGCCAGATTGTCCGTCATGGCGGCATTGTTATCTGCGCCGCCATCAGCCCCTACCGCGCCACCCGCGAAGATGTGCGGAATATGGTCGGGGAGGGTTTTATGGAAATCCACATGGCCACTCCACTTGCGGTAGTCGAAGCCCGCGACGACAAAGGGCTTTATGCCAAGGCGCGCCGCGGCGAAATTAAAGGTTTCACCGGCATTGACGATCCCTATGAAGCGCCGCTCCATCCCGAATTCACGCTAACGGCGGAAGACGTCAGCGTCGAAGACAACGCGCAGCTTGTCATGGATAAACTCATCGAGATGGGCTATGTTCTGGACAATTAGCGCGGCTGATGGCCTGTCAGGGCAGGGATTGCGCGATTTTGCGCTCGTCTGTTTTGAGTTCGCGGCGGATGACCGCTTTTTCCAGTTCGACGGCGAATAGAACAACTGACCCGGCGCCAAACGCGAGGATGATCTGGGTCAGTGTCAGCGCGCTGGTGTCAAACAGGTCTTGAACGAATGGGACAAAGACAACGATCAGCTGCAAGATAAAGGTCGAAATCACAGCCCAGAACAGCAGGCGATTTCCCTTAAAGCCGGTGCGGAAAAATGAAGATCGGTCGCCGGCGTGAATCGCCATTACCTCAAACATTTGGGTAAAGGCGAGGACAGTAAAGGCGATGGTGCGCGGCAGACGCTCGACCTGATTGAGCAATTCGCGGCCGGGCTGTTCGCCGCCTTCCTCAAGAAACTGCGCGCCGGCCCCGCGCTCCCCAAGGCCCAAAAAGGCCGTCTGCTCATCATCCGACCAGCTGTCCCACTGCTGCGGCACAGCCTCCTCGCCGGCAAGTTCGACAATGGCGGCCCGTTCCAGCGTTTCCAGCCCCAGCGACGGGCGAAAGGCATCCAGCCCAATGGCATTATATCCCCAGACATAGCTTCCCAATGTCAATATCGCAATCAGGATGCCGACCCAGATAATGTGGCGGCCGGTTCCTTGGGCAAAGACGCTCTCGTCCGTTGGGCGCGGGCGCCGTTTCATCACCCCGGCTTCAGCCGGCTCAAAGCCAAGCGCAATCGCCGGCAGCCCATCCGTAACCAGATTGATCCATAAAATTTGAATCGCAAGCAGCGGAATGGGCAGGTTAATCAAGAGGGCGACGAACATGACCAGGATTTCGCCCACATTGGAGCTTAGCAGATATTTGATGAACTTTTTGATGTTGTCATAGATGGCGCGGCCTTCTTCAATCGCGGCGACAATCGAGCGAAAATTGTCGTCGGTCAAAATCATTTCGGCGGCGCCCTTGCTCACATCGGCGCCGGTAATGCCCATGGCGATGCCGATATCGGCCTGCTTCAGCGCCGGAGCATCGTTGACGCCATCGCCAGTCATGGCGACAATGTTGCTGTTCTCCTGCAGCGTTTGCACCAGCTTGAGCTTGTGCGCCGGCGACACGCGGGCGAAGCAGGACGTGCTTTGCAATGCCGCCGCCAGCTCGGCCGCGGACATCTTGTCAAGCTGGCTGCCGGTGACCGCCTTCTGACCGCTTCGCAGGATGCCTAGGTCGCGGGCGATGGCTTCGGCAGTCAGGGCATGATCGCCGGTGATCATAATCGTTCGAATCCCGGCCTGTCGGGCTTTTTGCACCGCGATTTTGGCTTCCGGGCGCGCCGGGTCGAGGATGCCAATCAGCCCAATCAGTTCAAGGTCGCGCTCGATGGCCGGTGATATTTCCTTGGGCGCCTCATCTAAGGGGCGCCAGGCGATGCCAAGCACGCGCAGCCCATCGTTTGCCATGCGATTGACTTGATTCTGCCAGGCCAGGCGGCGGTCATCGTTCAGGCTGACGACATCTTCCGGCGTTTGTTCGGCCGCGGCCCAATCAATCAGTTTATCCGGCGCGCCTTTGGTAATGGCGATATAGGGCGCGTTCGGGAAAAGACGTTTGGCCGTATCGCCGACAACTTGATGAACGGTGGTCATTGCTTTGCGTTCGCTGCTGAAGGGCAGTTCGGCTACTCTGGGCAAGTCTTCTTCGAGCCGTTCCCGCGTAAAGCCGATTTTTTGAGCGGCGACCAGCAGGGCGGCTTCGGTATTGTCGCCAACAACTTTGACCTGGCTGCTGGCGGTTTGGGTTTCCAAATGCGCGTTGGTCGATAATGCCATCGCTTTGAGCATGCGCTGCGCCGAGTCATCGCGTTCGGCATCGACCGGTTTGCCAGGGTGGCTGGGGTCATTTGAGTCGAGATAGACAAGGCCGCCCTCGACAGCATAGCCGGCGCCTTCGACCTTGATGTCTTCGTGCCGCGGGAGAACCAGATAGGTCGCGGTCATTTCGTTCTTGGTCAAGGTGCCGGTTTTGTCGGAGCAGATGACTGTGACGGAGCCCAGCGTTTCGACTGCTGGCAGGCGGCGAATCAGCGCATTGCGCTTGACCATTCGGTTCGCGCCCAGCGACAGCCCAATCGTGACCAGCGCCGGCAAGCCTTCGGGAACGGCGGCCACCGCCAGGCTGATAGCGATCAGAAACATCTGGTCGGCTGGTATCCCTTGGACGGCAAAGCCGACGGCGAAAACGATAGCGACAACAATCAATGCGCCGGTCGCCAGGATGCGCCCAAGCTGGTTCAGCCGGCGCTGAAGCGGCGTGATGCCTTCTTCGACCTGGAGCAGCATGGCCGCGATATTGCCGATTTCGGTTTGCAGGCCGGTGGTGGTGACAGCCATTTCACCGCGCCCGTAATTAACCGCGGTGCCCATAAACGCCATATTATGACGGTCGCCAACTGGGATGTTTTCGCGGGACTCGATGACGGCGGTGTCTTTGGAAACCGGCACCGATTCTCCAGTAAGCACGGCCTCTTCCATCTGCAAGTTGACCGCATCAATCAGCCGCCCGTCGGCTGGAACGCGGTCGCCTTCTTCAAGCAGGACAATATCGCCTGGCACAAGCTCTTCGGCGCTGATTTCCTGCACCTGTCCGCCGCGGCGAACCCGAACTTGCGGGACTTGCAGTCGACTCAAGGCAGCCAAAGCCTGTTCGGCCTGATATTCCTGATAGATTCCGAGCAGCGCATTCAAGGCGACAATGGCGAGGATGACGACAACATCAGTGGCTTCGCCCAAAACAGCCGAGATGACAGCGGCGACAATCAGGATGATGACCATAATGTCGGTGAATTGCCCAAGAATCAGCTGTCCCCAATTCACGCCCTTGTCTGCGGGCAAGACATTCCTGCCATATTCCGCTTGACGGGCCCGAATCTCCGATGGATGCAGTCCCATGGAGTTGTCCACGCCAAGCTGATCCAATAGCGCTTGAATGCTTTGTCGATACACGTCGGCCATGGAGCCTCCTGTTGGCGCTGGCAAAGTCCTCGCTTGTTCATCCAATCGTATAGTGTACCTGAAAATCGCTTCATTCAACCCCTGTATTTTAGGGGTGACTGGCATCGTCGGGCGCTTTGGCTATTGCCATTCAGCCTGTTTCTGTCTAATATCTGTGAAAATGACAATCCTGGATACAGCCCATGAACTTTATCGATTTACGCAGTGACACCGTATCGCATCCGACTCCCGAAATGCGGGAAGCCATGGCGGCCGCCGCCGTCGGCGATGATGTTTATCGGGACGACCCGACGGTGAATCGCCTGGAGGCTGATGCGGCCGCCATGCTGGGCAAGGAAGCCGGCTTGTTTGTCGCCAGTGGCACGCAAGGCAACCTGTGTGCATTGCTGGCGCACTGCCAGCGCGGCGAAGCGGTCATCCTGGGCGACAGTTCGCACATCTTCCGTTACGAGCAGGGCGGCATGGCGCAGCTGGGCGGGATTATCCCGCATACCGCGCCGGTTCAGCCCGACGGAACGCTGCGCCTGGACGATATCCGCGCGGCGATCAATCCGGATGATGACCATCAGCCGATGACGCGGCTGGTCGCTTTGGAAAACACGCACAACGAAGCCGGCGGCGTCCCGATTTCTGCTGAATACACGCGGCAAGCCGCCAAACTCGCCCATGACAATGGCTTGCTCCTGCATATCGACGGCGCCCGAATTTTTAATGCGGCGGCGGCCTTGGATACGGATGTCAGCCAGCTGGCCGCCCCGGCTGATTCCCTTACCTTTTGCTTGTCCAAAGGCTTGTGCGCGCCGGTTGGATCGGTGCTGGTGGGTACAGAGGTCTTCATCCGCCGGGCGCGGCGGGCGCGCAAGGTCTTGGGCGGCGGGATGCGGCAGGCCGGCATTCTGGCGGCCGCCGGGCTGATTGCCCTGCACAAAATGAAAGACCGCCTGCATGAAGATCATGACAACGCCCTGCTGCTTGCGGAAGGCTTGAGCGAACTGCCGGCGGTCACGGTCAGCAGTCAGTGCACCAACTTCGTCTATTTCTCATTGGCTGATGAGGCCGGTCTGACGTTTGATGAATTTATCCAGGCTATGCGCGGCAAGCATCGGATTCTGATGTCTCCCTATCGAGGAGCAGACGGCCGCATCCGGCTTCGCACTCATTACTGGATCGACCGGCAAGCGGTGGATACGGTCATTGCCGCGGTAAGCGCAGCGCTGTCATGATCGAAAAATCGCCATACGACTCATCGGAGGAGCAGCCGGATTTGCCGTTGCCGCAAGCTGAAACTGACGCCGCGGCCGATGAGAAGCAGGCGAATGCGGCCGTCAGTGAGATTCGGGCGATATCCCGCGGCAGCACAAGCGATCCCTTCTTTGGTTTTTTGCTGGCGATTGCGCTAAGCATCGGGCTGACTCCGCTGCTGCCGGATCATGCGGATTTGCGCTATACCCTGGCTTGGGGCACCCTGGCGGGCATCAGCATCCTGGCTTGGCTGCTGGGAAGCGCCGAACGGATCGGTCAGGAACGTCCAGAAAATATCGCCTGGGGCATTATTTATGGCCTGATGCTGGGCATCCCGCTGCTGCTGTTTCTGCGGCCGATTCTTGTTCCCTCGTCGCAGCAGATGTTCCCGGGGATGTCGGCTGGCAGCCTGCTCGCCTATCTGATTTTTGTCATGCCCATATCGGAAACACTCTTCTTTCGCGGTTTGCTGCAAAGCCAGCTGGTTTTCTGGATCATTGGCCTGCTGGCGGGGCTGTGGAATATGATGCTGCTTTTCCCAGTGATGTGGCAGTCGGTCTTGCAGTTCCCGGCGGTTGCCGCTGTGATTGCCATTGTCCTGCTTATGATGAATATGATTTATGTTTATGTTCGCCGGCGCAATGGATTGGCGTCGGCCTGGGTCTGCCAGATTGTCACCAACCTGGTTATCCTGTATATTCCGTTTCTTTTGGGGCTTTTGGGATAGTTACTCGCCGCGCTTTTGGGGCGGCGGGAGACGCTTGAGATAACGGGCGGTGATCATCCGATTCTTGTGCCGCAGCAATTTACTGATGTCTTCAGTCGAATAGCCGGCATCGCGCAGCCCGGCGGTGACGGAACGGCGCAAATCAGCGGGAGACACTGCGCCCAAATGGGCTGATTTCGCCGCCTGCCTGACAATCAGCCAAATGCCGTCGGAGGACAGCCCCTCGCTGGCTATCCGTCCGCCTTTCCAGATTCGCCGCACCAAGGGCGTTTCGCTGCCGGGCGCGCCAATCGCCTGCCGCCAGTTCGTCAATGCTTTTAACAGGCTGCGGGGCATTTCGACTTGGCCGCCGCCATCGGGAATATTCAGGAAGACGCGGCCGCTGTGCGCCTGGATATCGCCCCATTTTGCCGCCGAAAGCTCGTCGCGGCGCAAGGCCATCATGCAAAGCATCATTAATACCACGCTGTTACGCAGCTGTTGATTGCGGGGAGCGCTGCCGCTGCCGGCGGCATGGATAAGCGAGCTTAATTGCCCGGGTGTGAGTATCGCGTGCTGCGGCTTTTTGATGGCAAGGGACGGCGCGCTGACGGCTTTCAGCTTGGCAAAAAGCTTGGCGGGTATCAAACCTTCAGCCGCTGTCAGTTCGCTCAAGCTGATGACCGCTGCCCGCGCCTGGTCAAGGCCCTGGCGGCTGTGGCCTTTTTCAGCGAGGGACCCAAGCCATGTTTCCAAGGCGTCGGGGCGCAGGACCGGCAAGATGGGCCGCAGGGGCAGGCGGCTCATTCGCCGGAGACGCTGTTCCCCGCGGGTGGCTTGCATGCCGGCCGCATCGACCAAAAACCGGTCAATCCAGCGCGAATAGGCGCGCTGTGTATGTCTGCTTGTGTTTCGCCGCAGCCAGGCTTTCGTCAAGTCCAGCGTTTCGTTGTTTGACATCGCGATTTGCCATCAGCCGGCGCGGCCCGCCAATGGGAGTCTTATTCGGCAAGATGCGCGAGCGGATCGGGCTTTGGGACCGGTTTGAAGAAGCCGGCGGCAAACATAATCGCAAACCCGGCCAGGAAACCGCCAATATGCGCCCAATGCGCTACGTCGGTCTCGACGCCAATCCAGCCTACTTCTTGCAGCACATCCATCAACAGCCAATAGCCCAGGAACAGGAACGCGGGGATATTGACCGACCAGACAAAGGGGCGGAAGAAACCGAGCATCGTCCGCACCTTGGCATTCGGATGCAAAAAGAGAAACCCGCCCATGACCCCGGCGACCGCGCCGCTGGCGCCAATGACAATGCCGGAATCGGTTACTGTGCAAACCGTATGCCCGAAGACAACATGAGCCGCAGTCGCCAATGCGCCAAACGCGAGATACGCGCCGACAAAGCGGACAGCGCCCAGATACTTTTCAACGAGACCGCCAAACAAAAACAAGAACCACATATTGACCAGGACATGGGCAAAGCTCCCGTGCAGAAACAGGCTGCGGAAGGTATCCAAAGACGTCGCGCCAAAGGACTGCTCGCCAATTTTGCACACTTCCAGCCCATAGTTCTGCAAGGCGGCCTGCAAGAATCCATCCCCTTGGGCGTCAATGGACAACTCCCAGAGAAACACCAGTATATTGACGACAATGATGGCTGCGGTCGCTTTTGGAAAAGACTTGTTTCGTCCCACTACAGTTAAAGGAAACATCGCAACTTCCCTTTTTTCAATCAGACGGATCGCGCGCTATGCTGTTACAGTAACATAAATCACCGCGTTTACGCAAGCATTTTTCAGGAACGGTCTTCCAGCGGTATCCACTCAAGGGCTTCTGGCCCGACGTAATTTGCTTTTGGACGAATCAGCCGACCGCCCATCTGGCCGATGACATGAGCCGACCAGCCGGCGATCCTTGACATCGCGAAAAGCGGGGTGAACATGTCAATGTCAAGCTCAAGCGTATAGAGTACGATGGCGCTGTAATAATCCACGTTCGGATAGAGACTGCGCTCAATGAAATAATCATCGGCGCGGGCGGTTTCTGCCAGCTTGACGGCAATATCGAACCATTTGCGCTTGCCGGAACGGTTGGCCAGCGCTTCTGCATGGCGTTTGAGGATGCCGGCGCGCGGGTCATTCGCCTTGTACACGCGGTGCCCGATCCCCATAATGCGCCGCTTGCGGGATTTGATGTGCTTCTCATACCAGGGCGCAACTTGGTCGACGTCGCCGATTTCGAGGAACATCTTCATGGCTTCGGCATTGGCGCCGCCATGCGAGGGCCCTTTTAACGCGCCGATGCCGCCGACGATGGCGCTGTGCATATCGGAGCCGGTGGCGGTGATGACGCGGGCGGCGAAGGTGCTTGCGTTCAGGCCGTGTTCGGCAAGCAGGACAAGATAAACATTCACGGCCGCGCTGGCGGTCTCGTCCGGCGCTTCGCCCGACATCATGTGAACAAAGTTTTGCGCCAATGTCAAATCGGGCCGCGGCGCCACTGTTTCCTGGCCCTTTGCCATTCGTATCCAGGCGGCGCAGATGGACGCGATTTGCCCGGTGAGACGAAAGGCCTTTGATTTGGCGGCTTCCTTGTCGGTCAGGTTCTCGGCATCATCGTCATAGGCGGCCAGCATGGATACGGCTGTTCGCAGAACAACCATCGCCGGCGTGCTCCTGGGCAGGGACTTCATCATATTCAGCACACCGGCAGGCAATGAGGCGTTTTGGGCGATGATTCGGCGGAGGTCTTCGAATTCGCTTTTGGTGGGCAGGCGCGTATTGTAAAGCAGGAACAGGACCTCTTCGAATAAGGCGTTTTCGGCAAGGTCTTCAATAGCGTAACCACTGTAGATGAGTTTGCCGATTGAGCCGTCAATAAAACTCGTGGTAATATCGGCTACAGCAATTCCTTCCAGCCCACCCTTGTCAGACATATACCGTCTCTCCTTATTGAAAATTGAATTCGCTATGCGCGCGTGATGAACCCTAGTATAGCGCTTCACAAACCAGGCTTCAATGTTTATCAATGGATGTGGAAAATGCTGTTGCGTATTTCGCGGAATCATGTTAAACTGTTGTCAGTATTGACAAATGCCAAAGCAGAAGGGGTGATATAATGCTGACCCAAGATATTCGCATTGTGCGGCTGGAAGGTAAGGTGCAGACGCTGGACGATGTCCAGACATTGATGCTGAACCAGCTGGAAACTGTGCTGGCTAATCAGGAGGAAATGAAAGCCAGTCTGGATGAATTGAAGGCCAATCAGAAAGACTTGAGAGCCACGCAGGATGCCCTCATTGACATGGTGAGGATGATCATACAGTACCTTGCCGATATAAAGGATAAGATGTCCGACTGACCAATCAAGTTTATTAAAGGCGGCGGCAAGTGAATGCCGCCCCGAAATATAACAGAAACGAGTCGAAGAGCATACGCGCAATGAGAAAAAACATCCTTTCATTCAGTTCAGCCAGCGCGCCCTGTCGCTGTATGTGTCCGGCCAACGATGCCTTTCACCGTATCGGGTTTTGCGCTGTCTGACCAAAATGTCTTGCCAGCGAACAGCAGAGTCAGCCCGAAAACGGCTGGCTCTTTTTTATTGCCATATAAGGAAGCGGCCGATGACTGTCGTCCTGCCAAGCGAAATGCAAAGAAGAATCTTCGACCAGATGGAAACCGTCTATCCTGACGAGGGCGGCGGCTTTTTGCTGGGAGAACTCCAAGGCGATGAGGTCGTCATAAGAAATATCGCGCCGATTGACAACGTCTTTGAAAGAGAGGAACGGCATCACCGATACGCGATGACACCCCAGGACTGGATGCGTCTGGAAGATGCAGCCGATGAGCAGGGCCTCGCGCTGGTTGGCTATTATCACAGTCACCCCGATTCGCCGGCGGTTCCTTCGGAATATGACCGCGTTCACGCGCTGCCCAACTTCGTCTATCTCATTGCTTCGGTCATTGAGGCGAAAGCGGCCGACATACGCGCCTGGAAGCTGAAAGCGGACCGCAGCGCATTTATTGGCGAGACGCTGCAAGTGCGTTCCTAGCAATAGTCTAATGGACAAGGATAGTTACAGGAGAAACACAGCATGGCAAGCATACGCATTCCCACGCCGCTCCGCGCCTATACCGGCGGCGAATCCAGCGTTGATGTCGATGGCGGCACTGTAGGCGAAGCGCTGGTGAATCTGGTTGAACAGCATCCCGATTTGCGGCTGCACCTGTTCAATGAGGATGAGCTTCGCAGTTTTGTCAATATCTTTATTGACGACGAAGATATTCGCTTCCTGCAAGGGCTGGATACCGAAATTGAGGCCGACGACAAATTGCGGATTATCCCCAGCATCGCCGGCGGTCAGGATTCGCCGCTGCATAACCGCGTCGCTCATCTAACCAACAATGAGGTCAAACGCTACAGCCGCCATGTGATTATGCCCGAAGTCGGCATGGAAGGGCAGCGGCGGCTCAAGGCATCCAGCATACTGCTGATTGGCGCCGGCGGCCTGGGCAGCCCGCTGGCGCTTTATCTTGCCGCCGCCGGCATCGGACGGATTGGCCTGGTCGATTATGATGTGGTCGATTTTACCAATTTGCAGCGCCAGGTGATTCACGGAGTCAGCACGGTTGGGCAGTCTAAACTGGACAGCGCCGCCGCGCGAATGCTTGACTTGAATCCCGATATTCAAATTGTCAAGTACAGTCAGCCGCTGACGTCCGACAATGCTTTGTCCATTTTTAGCGAAAGCTGGGATATTGTGATTGACGGGACCGATAATTTCCCGACGCGCTATCTCGTCAATGACGCCTGCGTCAAGCTCGGCATTCCCAATGTCTATGGCAGCATCTTCCGTTTTGAAGGTCAGTTAAGCGTTTTCCATGCCGATGAGGGGCCCTGCTATCGCTGCATGTTTCCTGAACCGCCGCCGCCCGGGCTGGTGCCCAGCTGCGCCGAGGGCGGCGTGCTGGGCATATTGCCGGGGACGGTCGGGACGATGCAGGCGACCGAGGCCATCAAACTCCTGCTGGGCATTGGCGAGCCGATGATTGGGCGGATGCTGCTTTATGATGCCCTCGAAATGAGTTTTCAGACCATCAAGGTTCGCAAAGACCCGAACTGCCCGGTTTGCGGCATCCCCAAAGCTGATATCGAATTGATTGATTATGAACAGTTCTGCGGCATGCCGGCGCACGACCACAGCGAATTTAGCGCGGTGGACGAATCGGAAGAGCTGGATATCCAAACGGTCACGGTCGGCGATGTCCGCCGCGCATTGGAAAACGGGGATGACATTGTTGTTGTCGATGTCCGCGACCCGCATGAATGGGACATCAGCGCGATTGAAGGCACGCTGCGGATCCCCAAACCGGCGATCCAACTGGCGAAAAACGGCATTCAGGCCGGGCGCAAACTGTGGGAAGAAACTGTCCTCAAGGACATCCCCAAGGACAAGACGCTCTATTTGCATTGTCGTTCTGGCAAGCGCAGCGCCGACAGCATCGCGTTTCTGTCCGAAGTTGGCTATGAGCTTGGCAGAATGTATAATGTCGAAGGCGGCATTTTGGCTTGGGCCGATGAAATCGACCCCGATATGCCCAAATACTAGCGGGAAACATTCCGACCCTAGCAAACAAAAAGCCCTGGCATCTGGCCGGGGCTTTTCTATTCGAAACCGCGCCGAACTTACATCAAGCTCTGCATAACCTGTTCCAAGGCCTGTTTTGATGGCCGCAGTCTGTCGCTGTCCAGTTGGGCCAGCGGCCTTTCCACCAACTGCTCCATATCGGCCAGGGTCGGCCGCGGCTCTTCATAATAAATCAAGCCGGTCGAGAAAATCTCCTCGCGCATGGAACGTTCCAAAACGTCAATCGCCATGCGGCGGTTGCGCGGGTCATGGTCATTGCCGAGCTTCTTCAGCCGAATGAGAGAGCCATCGTGCATCTCAACATGGATGACATCGCCTTCAGCGTAATCCCCGATCTCAATTTCTGCTTTGGCGTCCACATAATCGGGCGCCAGAATTTGGATTTCGTGCAGCGGAATCTCATGCTCCTTGCCATAAGGGTAGCTCTTAGTTGAGGTTTCGGCATTGTTGAAGGTGACGCACGGGCTGATGATGTCCAGCACAGCCGTTCCCGAATGGCGCATGGCGGCCTGCAGCAAAGCCTGAACCTGTCGGGCATCGCCGCTGAAGCTGCGAGCGACAAACGTAGCGCCGGCGATCACCGCCTCCAGCGCCAGATCAATCGGCGGCATATCGTTTTTGCCGTAATACTTGAGGATTTGCCCCTCATCAGCCGTCGCCGAAAACTGCCCCTTGGTCAGGCCATAAACGCCGTTGTTCTCGATGATGTAGACGAAAGGCACATTGCGCCGAATTACATGCTTGAACTGTCCCATGCCAATCGAACCGCTGTCGCCGTCGCCGCTGACAGCCACGCAGGACAGGCTTTTGTTTGCCATCAATGCGCCGGTCACAACCGACGGCATGCGGCCATGCAGCGCGTTGAATCCATGCGATCCACCAAGAAAATAAGCCGGCGTCTTGCTGGAGCAGCCAATGCCGCTGACTTTGATGATCTTGTGCTGGTCGATGCCCAGTTCATACGCCATGCTGATGAGTTGGTTGGAGATGGAATCGTGTCCACAGCCGGGGCAGAGCGTGCTTGGCTTTCCTTTGTATTCGCTGCGGCTTAAACCCAGATGATTGGTGCGGGCCATGATTAACCCTCCTGTTCTTTGATGCGGTCATAAATCCAGCTTGGAGTCATTGGCAGGCCGTCCCCCAGCGCCAATGAGCGCAAATGCGTGATGTCCCCCGCACGCTCAAGGCGGATGAGTTGATGCAGCTGTCCGTCAAAGTTGTTTTCGATGACGTAGATGCGCGGGTGGTTGGCGATGAAATCACTGACCGAATCCGCCAATGGCAGCGCCCGCGCCCGCAGGCAGGCAGTCTTGATGCCTTCAGCCGCCAGCCAGTCGCGCGCCTCGCGGATGGCGTCCTCGTTGGTGCCAAAGGTGATGATGCCAATCTCGGCATCGGCATGCGTTTCAATTATCGGCTGCGGGAGCAGCTGGCGCGCGGTTTCCATCTTTTTGTTCAGGCGGCGCATATTTTCAACCCAGTCGTCGCTGCGCTCGCTGTAATCGGCCATCTCGTTATGGCCGGTGCCGCGGGCAAAATAAGCCGACAAAGGGTGGTCAGTGCCAGGAACGGTGCGGTAGGGTATGCCATCGCCATCGACATCCAGATAGCGCCCCCACTTGCCGTGCTGCTCAATGAAGGCCTGCAAGTCGGCCGCGTTCAGCACTTTGCCCCGATTCATCGGCTCGTTCGGGTATTCAAAGGGATCGGACAGCCAGTTGTTCATCCCCAAATCCAGATCGCTGATGACAAACACCGACGTCTGGAGCGCCTCGGCAATGTCAAAGGACTTCCAGCCGAACTCAAAGGCCTCGGCCAAGTTGCCGGGCAGCAGGCAGATTTGCCGACTGTCGCCATGCCCTAGGAAGTGCGTAAAGAGCAAGTCTCCCTGGCTGGTGCGCGTCGGCAAACCAGTGCTGGGGCCCATGCGGGTGATGTTCCAGAATACGGCCGGGATTTCGGCAAAGTAGGCCAAACCGGCAAATTCGGCCATCAGACTGATGCCTGGGCCGCTGGTGGCGGTTAATGAACGGCCGCCAGCCCAGCCGGCGCCGACGATGATGCCGGCGGCCGCCAGTTCGTCTTCAGCCTGAATAATGGCGATGGTGTTTTCCTGGTCATCGTTCTGGCGCAGATGGCGAAAGCTGATGATGCCGTCGACAAAGCTGGTGGAAGGCGTAATCGGATACCAGGCGACTACGTTGACGCCGCCAAAGATGGCTCCCAATGCGCCGGCGTCGTTGCCGGTCATCAGGATTTTGCCGGCGGTGCCGTTCATCTTTTCAAAGCGGTAGGGGTCGGTCTTTTCGATGTTTTCCGCCGTCCAGTCATAAGCCAGCCTGACGACATTATGATTCATCAGCGCCGGCTTTTCCTTGCCCTTGAAGTTCGCCAGCAGCACATCATAAATCACATCAAGGGGGATATCGAAGAGCTTGGCGACCGCGCCGACGTAGGTCATGTTTTCGACCCGTTTGCGGAAGGCGGAAGGGACCTTGGTCTGCCGCATCAGCTTGGCGACTGGAATCTCATAATAGGAGATATCCTGGCGCTGTCGGATGACGCGGGCGATCTTGTCGGTCGTGATGCAAACGCCCCCCGACGGCAGATTGGCGACGTCTTCGGTCGCCGTGCTGTTGTTGTAGGCGACGACAATTTCGGTAGTCGCCTTGCGGGCGGTGTAGCCCTCTTTGCTGGCGCGGATGGTGTACCAAGTCGGCAAGCCCTTGATATTCGATGGAAACAGGTTCTTGCCATTGACTGGAATCCCCATGCGGAACAGGGACATCACCAGCACATTGTTCGAGGTTTGGCTGCCAGAGCCGTTCTTGGTGGCGACTGAAAAGGCAAAATCGTTGATGACCGGCTCGCCGATGTCCAGCTTGTAGGGTTGAGTTTTTACATTAACTGCCATGAGATGCCGCGCAGAGGACGCGCGTGACTCCTTTCCGATGATGAATGCTGTCAATCAGCGATTAGCGTCAAGTATATCATTGAAGCCAGGGCTTGTCTATAGCTTTGTTATAAGAATTTCGTTTTTTATCGGCGGAGTTTGGTCATTCGCTCAGCGGCTTGCTCCAGGGTTTCGTCGCTTTTGCAGAAGGCGAATCGGACGTGATTTTCGGCCAAATGCTTGTGGTTCGGACTGAAGAATGCCGACGGCGGGATGGTCGCTACGCCAATCCGCTCAATCAGATGCTTGCAGAACTCGACATCATCCCCCTCATAAACCTGCGAAAAGTCACCCATGATAAAGTAAGTTCCCTGCGGCTGGATGGCTGACATGCCGGCGGCCTCAATCACCTGCATGACCAACTCGCGCTTGCGGCTGTAAAGCGCCTGATATTCCTCATAATAGCTGTTTCCCAGCGTAAAGGCATAGGCGACGGCGGCCTGCGTCGGGTGATTGGTGGCGAAGACGATGAACTGGTGCGCCCGCCAGACACCGGCAATCAAATCGGGATGCCCATATACCCAGCCGATCTTCCAGCCGGTCATGCCGAAAGTCTTGCCGGCGCTGCCGACGGTGACGGTGCGCTCAAACATGCCGTCCAGCGAGGCGATGGCGATATGCTGATGCCCTTCAAAAATCAGATGTTCATATACTTCGTCGGAGATGACGATGACGTCGTGTTCGATGCACAGGCTGGCGATAAGCTGCAATTCTTGGCGGGTATAAACGCGGCCGGTCGGGTTGTTGGGGGTGTTGAGGAGCAGGGCGCGGGTATGGCTGCTGAAGGCCGCCCGCAGTTCTTCTTCGACGAAAGTCCAGTTGGGCGGGTGCATCGACACAAACACCGGCTTTGCGCCAGCCATAATCACATTGGGAACATAGCTGTCATAATAGGGTTCGATGACAATCACCTCGTCGCCGGGGTCAACGAGACCCATAATTGAGCTAAATACCCCTTGAGTGGCGCCGGCCGTGACAATCACGCCGGTATAGGGGTCAACATCAAGGTCATAGAAGACGCCGGCATGCTGGGCAACGCCTTCTCGCAGACTCGGCAGTCCCGGGCTTGGCGCGTACTGATTGGCGGCGTCGCTGTTCAGCGCGCCGACCGCGGCCGCGATGATGTCGTCCGGCCCGTCGAAATCAGGGCGTCCCTGTCCCAGATTGACCGCTTGATGCTGCTGCGCCAGCTGGTTGATTTCGGTGAATATGGTTGTGCCGAATGTGGCGACGCGATTGGCAAAGGATGGCATGAGTCGTTTCCTGTTCCGAGTATGTTTAATTATTCGTCTACTATAACACAAGCTGATTTATTCGCTATTTTTTATCAACCGCGCGGCAAGATGTTTAGCGCGCGCAAAATAGGGACTGTCGCCGCGCGATTTGACAAATGTAAAATAGACCGTCCTGTCCTTTGTCAGCTGCAAAAGCCTTTGCCAATGCGCTTGATATTTGACTGCCTGACCGCTGTTGTTTTTCCAATGCTTTGCGATCCAGCCGTTTATCCACTGGTTCATCCCCTGCGCCAGATATTGCTGGGCGGTGTACAGGGTCGCCGCCTCGTTCGGCGGGAGGCTTCGCAGGGCAGCGATTGCCCCGATGAGAACAGCTTCAAGCTCGGTGACATTGATAAGCGCATCGCCAAGTTCGCTGGCATGGTTTCCATGCACGACCACAGCAGACCAGGCAACTGCCCGCTTTTTGCCTGAATACTGCGTGGAAAGATAGATTTTAACCGCGGTATCGGCGCCGGGCTGCGCGGGCGGGTCGACCGTTGGCTTGGCAAGTTTCTTCCTTTCGGCAACCGCAAGTTTGTCACAGCGTTCGTTATAGTGATGCCCGGCATGCCCCAAGATGAAACGCCATTTGATTCGATGCGCGGCCGCGGCTTCAAAAAACGTTTTCCAGAGCGATTTGTTTGCGACAATGCGGTTTCCTTTGCTGGCGATGTCAATGACATATTTGGAATCAGTGACAATGGTGATGTTCACCGGGCTTTCCAATCGCTTCAAGCCTTTGATAACGGCCGTAAGTTCCATCTGATTGTTGGTCGTCATTTCCTGGCCGCCGCTGATGACGGTTTCCTTGATGACCTTGCCCTTCTCATTGACGGCGCAAAGGATCGCCGCCCAGCCGCCGGGCTGATTGTCGGCATGGATGTCGCAGGCGCCGTCGGTGTACAGGGTGATTTGCATCTTGCCCTCCCATCGGATAAGATAATAGCATAACTGACCGACAGCGGAAACCGGCGAGGTGAAGGATGATCGATGCTGAAGACCTGCAAAAGAAACGGTATAACTCCTTTTTAAGGATTGTGCAGACGGCTGGCGGGGCGGCGCTTAGCGGGTCAGTGCAGGAGCCGACGCTGGAAATCGCCAAGCAGCTGGGCATTTCTATTGCCGATGCCTGGCTCTGCCTGGCCATCTACCGCAACTACTTCGACCGCGAGCTTTCGCAGCAGGACCTCCTCAAAATGCTGCAAACCTCTGGCGCGGTCATCTTGGGCGGCGGTTTGGCCGGCTATATTGGCATTCGTCTGGCGCAAGCGCTGCTTAGCGAAATCCTGGAGTCCATTCCAATCGCCAACGCCCTTGTCACCGCGGTTGCCTTTGGCAGTTCAACTTTCATTGTCGGTTTTGCCTGGCTGGCGATTGTGGAGCAGAATTATCTGCTTCGGCATTCGGAAGACGGCTAGACCGCCTGCAATCCGGGCTGTTTGACGGCAAGATGCCGAATCAAGACCAGCAATACCAGGGACAAGATGCCGCCGCCGACGCTGACCAAAAGATAGCCGCCAAAGCCAAACAGCATCCCCGAACTCAATGTGCCAAGCCCAGCCGAAAAAGCGACCAGCGTATCGTTAAAGCCCTGGACTCGACTTCGTTCGGCGCCGGTTAGCGCATCGGCCAGCATGGATGAGCCAGCGATATAGCCGAAGTTCCAGCCCAAGCCCAGCAGAAACAGGCCGACCACCAGATAGGGCAGCTGCGCTGACAGCGGCGCGATAATGGCGGACGCGGCCAGGGTAATGGCGGCAATGACCATCATCTGCACGCGCCCATAGCGGTCAATCAGATAGCCGGTGAGCGCCGACAGGCCGAACATGCCCAAGGTATGCGCGCCGATGACTAGGGAGACGGCCTCGTTGGCGTGATGCGCCTGGTGCATGTGCCAGGGCGTGATGGTCATCAGGGTGCTCATGACGGTTTGGCTGATAAGCATGGACAGGATCGCCAGCTGGACATTGGGCAGCCGCAGCAGTTCCGCCAGTGTGTGTTCGGCATTGGCGCCGGCGGCTTGATGGGTCGGTTCGGCATACTGCTTGGCGATAAGCGCCGGCTCTGGCCGCAGAAACAGAAAGGTAATGACGAAGGAAAGCCCGTACATCAAGGTGGCGATGACCCAGGGTCCGGTGGTCAATCCCTGATTAAAATCAACAACCGGCATCAAAGGCCGCAGCAATTCAGCATTGAGCAGGGCGATCCCATTCGAGAGGTCAATGCCCAGTGATTTCGCCAGCTGGCCGCTAGGGCCGACCAGCGCGGGGCCAAAGATGGCGCCGATTGTCCCGGCAAAAACGATTCGCCCGATCATCCGCGCCCGCTGATGCGCCGGGAAAAGATCGCCAGCCACAAAGCGGCTCATTTGCGTGCCGGCCCTTGCTATCCCCATGCCGGCCGAACTCACCAGCAGAAGCGGGAAAATGCCATGAAGCACAGAAAACCCGCCAAGGGCTGCGCTTAATGCGCCAAAGCCATAAGCCGTCGTCAGTCCCATTCGCCGGCCGTACCGCCCCATATAGATGCCGAAAAAATAGGCGATGAAGGCTTGGGTGAAGGTAATCACAGTCGCCGGCATACCAGCCGCGCTGTCGGCGCCGCCGAGGATGCCGGCGGCAATCGCCTGCAAAGTGATGATTGAGATTTGCGCGGCCGCGGACAAACTCTGGGTGATGAAGAGGGTGTATAAAAGCCGCCGGCTGACACGGAGGTCATACATGGGCGCCGCTTTCCGATGCGCGGGATGAGGCGAACCCGGCAACCATAATCGGAAACATGGCGATAATCAACAGCCAACCGACCGCTTCACAGGCAGGATTTGTTATTTTGCGCCAGCGCGCGCCGACCTTGCCCGTCATTCAGCGAGGAAGTTCCGCAGCACCGTATGCAGGATGCCGCCGTTGCGATAGTAGTCCACTTCGACCGGCGAGTCGAGGCGCGCGGTGACCTCAAATTGAGTCTGCTGACCGTCACCGCCAGCGGCGGTGACGGTCAGTTTGTCCAATGGCTGAACATCGTCGCTGATGGGAATATCAAAGCGCTCATGTCCGCTCAAACCAAGTGACTCGCAGGATTCGCCTTCGGCAAAGGTCAGGGGCAGTACGCCCATCATCACCAGATTGCTGCGGTGGATGCGCTCGATGCTTTCGGCAATGACGGCTTTGATGCCCAGCAGCAGCGTGCCTTTGGCGGCCCAGTCGCGCGATGAGCCCATGCCGTAGTCTTTGCCGGCGAGTACAATCAGCGGCGTGCCGTCCGCCTGATATTTCAAGGCGGCGTCGTAGATGGGCATCGCTTCCATTGTCGGCAGATAATAGGTTACGCCGCCCTCGCTGCCGGGGACGAGCAGGTTGCGGAGCCGAACATTGGCGAATGTGCCGCGCGTCATCACGCGGTCGTTGCCGCGCCGCGAGCCGAAGCTGTTAAAATAGGGCGGGCTGACGTCGTTTTCTTGCAGAAATCTGCCAGCCGGTCCGTTGACGGCGATGGCGCCGGCTGGTGAGATATGATCGGTTGTGACCGAATCGCCGCCTTTGACCGCGACCCGCGCGCCATAAATAGATTCAATCGGTTTGGCTTGCGGCGGCAGGTCGACGAAGAAAGGCGGTTCCTGAATATAGGCGCTGTCGGCGTCCCATTCGTAGACCGGCTCGTCGGCGCTGGGGATGGCGTTCCATTGCGGATTCCCATCATAGACATTCCCATACTGTTCGACAAACAGGCTGGCGCTCAAGCTGTTTTGGACGGTATCGACAATTTCCTGCTGCGTCGGCCAAACATCCTTCAGATAGACATCCTTGCCGTCCTGACCTTGGCCAATCGGTTCTTGATTTAGATCGATATCGACTGTGCCGGCCAAAGCATAGGCAACCACCAGCGGCGGCGACGCCAGGAAGTTGGCGCGGACATCGGGGCCAATCCGACCGCCAAAGTTGCGATTGCCGCTTAACACCGATGCCGCCACAATATCAGCCTCATGGATGGCGCCGCGCACCGCTTCTGGCAACGGGCCGCTGTTGCCGATGCAAGTTGTGCAGCCATAGCCAACGGTATGAAAGCCAAGCGCCTCGAGATGGGGTGTCAGGCCGGCCTTGTTCAGATATTCGGTGACGACTTTGGATCCAGGCGCCAGGCTTGTTTTGACATACGGTTTGGGACGCAGCCCGCGCGCATGCGCTTTTTTGGCCAGCAAGCCGGCGGCGACCATCACAGAGGGATTGCTGGTGTTGGTGCAGGATGTAATCGCGGCGATCACCACTGAACCATGCTTGAGTTCGACGCTTGCGCCATGGTTCCCGACGCGTCCCCTGACGTCCAACTGTTCTTCGGCAAGCGCAAAGCCCTGCGGCCCCAAGGGCGCGGTCAATGCCTTGTTAAAAGCGGGCTTGAGGCCGCTGACTGGAATGCGGTCTTGCGGCCGCAATGGGCCGGCAACGCTGGGTTCAACCGTGCTCAAGTCCAATTCCAGTTGATCATTGTATTCTGGATCGGTCATGTCGTCGCGGCGGAACAGGCCTTGTTCCTTGCTGTAACGCTCGACCAGGCGAATTGTGTCTTCGCTGCGGCCGGTGCGGCGCAGGTAGCTGATGACCTCATCGTCAACCGGGAAGAAGCCCATCGTCGCGCCATATTCCGGCGCCATATTGGCAATCGTGGCGCGGTCGGGCAGAGTCATGCTGCTTAGGCCGGGGCCATAAAACTCGACGAACTTGCCGACGACGCCCTTTTGCCGCAGCATTTGCGTCACTACCAGCACCAGGTCGGTCGCCGTCGCGCCCTCCGGCAGCTGCCCCGCCAGCCTGAAGCCGACAACTTGGGGCATGAGCATATACACTGGCTGTCCCAGCATCGCCGCTTCGGCTTCAATGCCGCCTACGCCCCATCCCAGAACGCCCAAGCCGTTAATCATAGTGGTATGGCTGTCGGTGCCGACCAGCGAATCCGGCAGGGCGACCTTGCCATCGCCGCCGGCGTCGTCATACAGCTGAACCACTTTGGCAAGGTATTCAAGGTTGACCTGGTGGACAATGCCGGTTGCTGGGGGAACAACTTTCAGATTCTCGAAAGCCTTCTGCCCCCAATGCAAAAATTCATAACGTTCGCGGTTGCGAATAAATTCCATCTCAGCATTGCGCTGTATCGCTTGGGGGCTGCCAAAGACATCGACCTGAACCGAATGATCGATGACCAGATCCACGGGGACTTTCGGATTGATTTTCTGTGGATCGCCGCCCATGCGCGCCATCGCGCTTCGCAGCGCCGCCAGATCGACCAGCGAAGGCACGCCGGTAAAGTCTTGCAGAATCACCCGCGCCGGGCTGAACGGAATCTCGACTGGATTATGGTTCCGCGCATCCCATGACGCGAGATGATGAACGTCTTCTGCTTTGAAGTGATGTCCATCCTGATTGCGGAGGACGTTTTCCAGCAGAATTTTGATGCTGAATGGTAGCTTGTCGATATGACCGATGCCTTGCTCGGCCAGTTTGCTCAAGCGGTAGGTGACGGCTTTGCCGCTGCCGGTGTCAAATACGCCGCGGGCCCCGAAATGGTCGCGCATGGGTTTTTCCTTTGTCGATACGCTGTTCGGTCAGTATGCCTGTTTATTTTACCAAAGTTTCTGGGCGGATGTTACCGGCAATCGCTTGCATCTTTGTTTCCGCGCGACTCGTCCTTTTATAAATTGCCGATGTGAAGTAGACTTTTGGCATTCAGATGATTCAGGCGAGGTCAAGATCAATATGGCGAAAAAGAGCCGCACGCGCGGGGCTAGACAGCGGCGCCAGAAACAGCGCCGTCAAAATCAGCGCCGGCTGCTGCTGGCGGCGGTTGTTATCGCGGCTGTTTTGGCGGCAGCCATGCTGGCGGTATCCAGCCAGCCGGTTGATGTGCATGTTCCATCGGATTTAGAGGCGCGTTATGATGAGCTTCCGCGTTCCTTGTCGATTGACGGCTATCCCCAGCTTGGCGATCAAGAGGCGCCGGTGACAGTGGAAGAGTATGCCAGTTTCGCCTGTCCTGGCTGTGAGGCATTCCACAGCGCGTCGCTGGACGCCATCCTGGAGCGCGTCCGCATCGGGCAGATTTTGTTCACTTATATTCCGTTGCAGACCGGCTCGATCCCCAATGCGGCTGGCGCTGCCCGAACCGCCCTGTGCGCCGGGCAGCAGGGGATGTTCTGGGAGATGCACGATATGCTGTTTGACTGGCATACCCGCTATGTGAATACCGCATTTTCGCAGAATCGACTGCTGGCCGGAGTGGAGGCGCTTGGGCTGGACAGCAATGCCCTCACGACCTGCTTCAACTCGACGTCCATCT
This sequence comes from Phototrophicaceae bacterium, assembly GCA_965243515.1. GTDB lineage: Bacteria > Chloroflexota > Anaerolineae > Aggregatilineales > Phototrophicaceae > UBA6055. The sequence continues at coordinate 1,536,042 of OZ251572.1, forward strand.
CGAATACCTTGACGGCGGCCCAAAACGAAGGCGTCGCCTCAACACCGACTATCCATGTAAATGGCGTTACGGTGACGGCGTCGCAAGCAGGATCGATTCCTTCGGCGGATGATGTTGTGCAAGCGATAAACAATGCCGCGCCGGATGACTGGCGGCCGCCGGGCGAAATGCCTGAAGCCGAACCGACTGAAGCCGATGATGCTGAAGCCGCGCCGACCGAAGCCGATGATGCCGAAATTGAGCCAACCGCTGAATCTGGCGATGTTGAAATCGAGCCGACCGAAGTCGACGATGCCGAAGTCGAACCGACTGAATCCGATGATGCTGAAGTCGAACCGACCGAAGCCGATGATGCTGAAGTCGAACCGACTGAAGCTGACGATGCCGAAGCCGCGCCGACCGAAGCTGACGATGTTGAAGTCGAGCCGACCGAAGCCGCGCCGACCGAAACATCCGAGAGCTAGTCAGCTTTCTTGGCCAGCATGGGCCCCAGCTTGTGTCCGCCCAGCAGGTGCATGTGCAGGTGAAACACCTCTTGCCCGCCATGTTCGTTGCAGTTCACAATCAGCCGATACCCGCTGGCGGCAATGCCTTCGTCTTTGGCGATTTTCGCCGCCGCCAGAAACAGCCGCCCCAATGCCGCTTCGTCGGCTGCGGTGACGTCGTTGCTCGTGGCGATCTCCTTTTTGGGAATAATCAGGATATGCACCGGCGCCTGCGGCGAGATGTCCCGAAAAGCCAGCGCAAGCTCGTCCTCATAGACGATATCGGCGGGTATTTCTTTGGCGATGATTTTTGAGAAAATGCTGCTCATGGCAGTCCTCCTGATGATTGGCTTGCGTTACATCACCATGCCGCCGTCAACGACCAGGATATGCCCGGTGATGTAGGCGGCGTCCGGCGATACGAGAAAAACGACCGCTTTGGCGATATGATCCGGCTGTCCCATCGCGCCGAGCGGAATGGCTTCAACGACTTTGGACTTGATATCATCGGGCAGGTCGGCGGTCATCGCGGTTTCGATGAATCCGGGCGCGACGGCATTGACCCGAATGCCGCGGACGGCGACCTCTTTTGCCAGCGATTTGGTCAGCCCGATGATGCCGGCTTTGCTGGCGGCGTAGTTGGTTTGACCGATGTTGCCGGCTATGCCGACTACGCTGGTGATATTGACAATCACGCCGCGGCGCTTCCGCAGCATGACGCGGGCGGCCGCCTTGCAGCAAAGCCAGGCGCTCCGCAGATTGACGCTGATCACCGTGTCAAAATCATTCGGCTTCATCATCATAATCATGCCGTCGCGTGTCATCCCGGCATTGTTGATCAGAATATCAATCGTCCCCCAAGTAGAGATGACCTGTTTGAACAGCCGCTCGACATGATAGGCGACGCCGACATCCGCCTGCACCGCCGCCGCCGCGCCGCCCCCGGCTTCAATCTCGGCGACTACCTGCTGCGCTTCGGCTTCGCTCTGGTTGTAATTCACGATGACGGTCGCGCCCTGCGCCGCCAGTTCCAGGCAAATCGCCCGGCCGATGCCGCGGCTGCCGCCTGTTACCACTGCGATTTTGCCGCTTAGGTTTGCTGACATCATTTCCTCCTCATTCAAAACAGAAATCTGACTGGCGGAACGTCCGCGTCTATTGGCTTATCCGCCCACCCAGCCGATGAGTTTGACTTGTCCCCGCAGGTCGGCGGTCAGGTTATTGATGCCGAAGCCATTAAAATTGGCTGAATAGACATCATTGCGCCCATCAACCCGCGGGTTCACGCCGGTAAAGGCGATAAACTGGCCATCGGGGGAGAATTGCGGATCGCACATGCTGGGCGGCGGCCTGCCGGCGGCGATATTGCTGTAGTCGCTTCTTTTGACCCGCGCTCCATAGGGACATTGCCCGGATGACCCGCCGATGGCGATGCGCTGTCCATCGGGCGACCAGGCGGCCGACATGCCAAAACGCGGGAAATCAAGCTGGCTGTCGCGTTGCCGCAGCTGCCCATCAGCGGTCATCAGGACAATCTGATTTAAGTCTTGCGCGGTTTGCACCAGAACCATCTTCCCGTCCGGCGACCATGACTCGGAAAGATAGCTGGCTGAATCTGGGATGCCTTGCAAACGGACCTGGGTCACTGCACCGCTGCTGATGTCCGCCTGCCAGATGCGCCGCTGGGGATTGAGCAGGTCAAATGGGTCGCCGCTGGCAAAAGCCAATAGGGAACCGTTAATCCAGTAGGGCGGCTCCGCTGCCTGAATATCGGAGACTTGGGTGACCGTTCCTGAATCAAGGTCCATGACATAAACCTGTCCGCCGCTGGGCGGCGGCGCGGTCAGGGCATCGCAGAAGTTCTCGTCGCCGGGGATCCAACTAGGGCAGACGGCGCGGTCGGACACAAAAGCCAGCAAACGTCCGTCCGGCGACCAGCGCGGCCACCAGTCATAAGACCCGGCGCTGGTGATCTTTGTTCGCCCTGATCCATCTTTGGGATACAGGAAAATATCCATGTCATAGCCGGTGGCGACCGCCATTGCCATCTGGCTTCCATCGGGCGACCAATCGGGTTCGACCAGGAATCCGCGCTGCACCAGCGGGTCCTCCCCGGGCAGCACGCGGGCGCTGAATCCGGATTCCAGATCCAAAATGTAAAGTCCGCTGCTTCTGCTGTCTGCCGCGGCTTTGACAAAAGACAGGGCTGCGCCTGATTTGGCCCAAAAAAATCTTGAGCGCGCGCTTGAATCGACTTCAAGGATGGAGATGCGGACAGCTGGCTGGGCCGGCGACACCAGATAGAGCGTTTCGATGCCGGTGTTCGGGCGGGCAGTTGCGATATTAGCGATGGTCTGGCGGTTGTTGGAGTTTGTGAAGGCGATCATCGGATTGGCGATGCCGTCTTTGATGTTTTCGGGAATGTCCGCAATAGCCCAGTTATCGAAGACAAATCCGACGGTCGGCAGAGGGGTGATGGTCGCGGTGTGGCTTGGCGTAAAGGTGAGCGTGATGGTCGGGCTTGCTGTTGGGCTGGGGGTATGAGTCGGCGTAAAGGTGGCGGTGTCCACCGGCGTATCACTCGGCGGCGGACTAGGTGTGGCTGTGACGGTTGGCGCGTCTGTAGCTGCGGGCGTCGCCGTCGGCTGGGCCAAGGCGCTGCACGCGCTCAAAAGCATGGCGGCGATGAACAGGCAGAAACCGTATCGTTCTGTCATCCGTCGGCCTCGCTGCTCGATTCTCGCTGACGCGCGTCGGCTTCAAGGTCGCGCTGACGCTGCGCCGGCGGCTCATGCAGCATCAAGTCGATCACCTCTTGCATATTTTCAACCAGGCGGATGGATACGTCGCGGATGACTGCTTTTGGCAGGTCGCGCAAGTCTTTTTCATTGTCTTTGGGCAAGAGGATATGCGGGATGCCGCGGCGGCGGGCCGCCAGGACTTTTTCAGCTATGCCACCGACTGGCAGGATATGCCCTCGCAGCGTGATTTCGCCGGTCATGGCAAAGTCGCTGCGGGCGGGCGCTTCGGTAAATGCGGAAACAAGAGCCGCCGCCAGGGCGATCCCAGCCGAAGGGCCCTCTTTGGGCACCGCGCCTTCGGGCATGTGGATATGGATGTCGCAGTTTTCAAAGTCTTCGGGCGGCAGGCCAAAATCACGGGCGCGCGACCGCAGGCAGCTTAGCGCAATCTGCGCCGATTCTTGGAGTACATCGCCCAGCTGCCCGGTGAGCGTCAGGCTGCCTTTGCCCGGCAGGAGCGACGCTTCTATGGTTTGCACCTCGCCGCCATGAGGCGTCCAGACCAGGCCGCTGACAATCCCGATGGCGTCCTTTCGGTTCACGCGCAGGTCGACCATGGGCGGCGGCCCCAGGTGTTTTTCGATGACTGCTGGGCTTATGCGCCGCGGGAAAGCGCGGTCCGAGGCGGCCCGCCGCGCGATCTTGCGGCACATCCGGGCAATTTCCCGCTCAAGATTCCGCACGCCGCTTTCATAGGTGTAATGCCTGATGATGCGCCGCAGTCCCGACGCGTGGAATCGGATGCCGCGTTCCTTGATTCCATTTGCCTCAAGCTGTTTCGGGATCAGAAATCGGTCGGCGATCTGAATTTTTTCTTCTTCCGAATAGCCTTTGAATTCGATCACTTCCAGCCGGTCTTCAAGGGCTTGCGGAAGAGCATAAAGGTCGTTGGCGGTGGTGATGAATGTCACCTTCGACAAATCGTAGGGGATTTCCAAATAATGGTCAGCGAAATGCTGGTTCTGTTCGGGGTCGAGGACTTCGAGCAGGGCGGCGGTCGGGTCGCCGCGAAAGTCGGAACTCATTTTATCGATTTCGTCCAGCATGAAGACTGGGTTGATGGTTTCGGCGCGCTGCATCTGCTGGAGAATCTGTCCTGGCATGGCGCCGATATAGGTACGGCGATGGCCGCGTATTTCAGCTTCGTCGCGCACGCCTCCCAGGCTGATTCGCAAGAACTGGCGCCCAAGCGCGGCGGCAATGCTCTTTCCCAGCGACGTTTTGCCGGCGCCTGGCGGCCCAACGAAACACAATATCGGGCTTTTCATCTTGTCCTGCGCCAGTTTTCGCACGGCGATATGTTCGGCAATGCGCGTTTTCACTTTGTCCAATCCATAATGAGACTGCTCAAGGATGGCTTCGGCCTGCCGCAGATCAAGGTTCTCTTCGCTCATGGCATGCCAGGGCAACGCCAGCAGACGCTCCAGATAAGTATGGATGAGGCCAGATTCGGGTGACATGGATGGTATTGCGCCCAGCCGAGACAGTTCTTTCATCGCTTTGCTGTGGGCTTCGGGCGGCAGCTTTGCCTGGTGGATTTTGTCACTAAGATCGCGCAACTCCTGCTGGAACACATCACTCTCGCCTAGTTCCTGCTGGATGATGCGGAGTTGCTCGCGCAGATACATCTCGCGCTGGCTTGCCGCCATCTCGTCTTGCAGGCGCGAATGCACCTCTTGGCGCAGTTCATGCTGCTGCAAGTCGGAAGCCAGCAGGGAGGCCAGCTGTTCAAGCCGCTTTTCAATATCCGCCTGCTCCAGCAGCCGCTGCGATTGATTAGGATCAATCGGCAGTATGGATGCCAGCGAATCGCAAAGCTGTCCCGGCTCTTCTACTGACAGGATGTATTGAATAACGGTGTCCGGCAGCGTCTCGCGGTACTGGCTTGCGCGCTGGAACAACTCCAGCAGGCTGGCTCTGTGTGACTCAATCGCCGCCGATTCGACTGCTTTGTCGGTGATGACCCGCGCTTTGGCGACCGGGTAGGGCCTTCGCTTGTGCATAGCGACTATTTCCAGGCGCCGCCGCCCCTGAACCATCACTTGTTGGGCACTGCCTGTCTGTTTGATTATCTGCCCGGGAGCGATCTCTGTGCCGACCGAATGCACCCGGGCGCGGAGTTCGCTTCCGCTAGGGTCGATTTTGCATTGGATTGCGATGAGGGTTTGCTGGCGCTGCCGGGCATAGCGAACGGCTTCCAGGCTGGCTGGGGCGCTTAGCGGGATCAGGCTTAGCACCTTGGGGAACAAAACCTGCTGATCCAAAACCAGGGCGGGCAGCTCCAGCAGGCCGTCGCGTTCAGGCTCGGCGCTGCGAATGCTTGTGAAATCCTGATTTTGGTCGAACATCAAGGAATTATCCTTTATGCAGTGTAGATCATAACAGGTTGAAACCGAAGTTTAGCCCAAGCCAGCCGGAAATTAAAGGTTCGGGTCTTGTCGCGCTGGGTTGACATCGGTAGACTTGATTCGCTTTGGCATCAAACGGAAATGAATGTTCATGCGCGTTCCCCGCGGATTCATTTTGGCGGCGGCCGCCCTTGGCATGCTGGCTGTGCTGATGGTCGGGCGTCTTGTGATTTCCCCGCCGCTGCCTTTAATTATGGCGGCCGGATTTGACCGCGACGCGATCAGTCCGAACGCCGACGGTGAAAATGACCTGGCGATATTTGAGTATCGTCTGGCGCGGCCGGCCGTCATTGACCTGGCGCTGACCGCCGAAGATGGCGGCAGAACTTTCTATTTCCGCCGCCGGCAGACACGCGATGACGGCGATTACACCGTGCTTTTCAGCGGGGTTGTCGATGGCTATTTGCTTGAGGGGGAGGAAGTGGCCGGCCGCCTGGAGCGGCGTCTGATGCCGAACGGCCTTTACAGCTGGCGGCTGGACGCGGAAACTGAAGCTGGCGAAACAATGAGCCGAAGCGGCGTCTTGCTGGTCGAGGAAGGCGATTCGCCGCTGCCGATCATCTCGATTTTTTCGGTGTCGCCGATGGTTTTCTCGCCCAATCAGGACGGGATTGCCGACCGCGTTGAGATTAATGTCTATCTCGAAAAAGATGTGGAAAGCCTGGATGTCTTCCTGGTTGGGTCGGATGGCGCGCGGATTCCGATTTCAGCCCGCGTCGAAGAGCGCCGATACGGTGAAGCCGGGCGGCATCGCTATGATTATGAAGGCGGGATTGATTTGGGGGCTGACCCGCCGCCGGACGGCGATTATCAAGTCGTCGCGCTGGCGCAGGACGCTGTCGGGCAGCGCATCCGCCGGGAAGCGACTCTGACAATTGAAACCGGCGGCAAGCCCTATGCCGAAATCGCGCCGCAAAGGCCTGGGGTCGATGTCGCCTTTGATGTCCAGCCTTATTCCGCGGCTTTTCTCACCACCCGCGGCCGGGCCGGTGAGCTTCTGCCGCGGCCGGATGATTCCAAATCGCTGGCTTATTCACAGCAAATAACGGCGCCGGTGGGTGATATGCTAGTTTTCCGCTTAACGGTTGAGAACTATGGCGATGTTCCGATACGGACAAGCGGTCCGACCGCGGGCACGGTTTATCAGCAGGAACAGCAAGCCTCGACTTTGGGCTGGTTTGATGAATCTGGCGCCTGGCGCGTCGGCATCCAATGCGCGACTTCGCTCACCAGTTACCCTTATCGCTGGGCAATCGGCAGCGCTGAAGACCTGACCGAAGTCTATGACGAAGCCACTGGCTACACTTACCGCTATCTGCCGCCGGGGGCAAGCGCAGTCGTTTGGGGCGCGGTGCGCTTGACGAAAATCGAGGCCCGCAATCCGCAAAACTGCTGGGCTGGGCTAATTCATGAAGATGTCGCCATCAGCCTGCGGAACAACCACGTCGGCATGCGCGCGATTATGATTGTCGACCCAAGCGGCGAACCCTGATGACCGATTTGGCAATCGTCATGGTGACCTGGAATAACGCCCGAATCATATCCGATGCCCTGCAAAGCCTGATGGATGATTTGGAAGCCGGCAAGCTGGTTTATGATCTGTGGGTCGTGGACTGCGCCTCGACGGATGATACCGTTGATGTGATTCGCAGCCGCTTTTCCAACTTGACTCTGATCGCCAGCGAAGAGAATCTTGGCTTTAGCCGCGCCAACAATTTTGCCATGCGCGGGATGGGCTTTGGAAACCAGAAGCCGGCGGCCGATCTGCCGACGGCTGTCTATCTGCTGAATCCAGATACCGTGACTCATCCGGGCGCCACGCGGACGCTGTTTGAGACGCTGCTTTCCAGCCAGGATGTCGGCGTGGCCGGGGCGCGGCTGACCTTTGGCGACGGCAGTTTTCAGCACAGCGCCTTTCGGTTTCCTGGCTTGGGTCAGCTTTGGGCCGAGTTTTTTCCGACGCCTGGCCGCTTTATCGAAGGCGCGTTCAACGGGCGCTATGCCAAATCCAAATATGAAGGGATGGAACCGTTCAAGGTTGATTTTACTTTGGGGGCGACTATGATGCTCAAGCGGGAGGTCTTGCTTGGCGCCGGCCTGTTTGATGAGGATTTTTTCATGTATTGCGAGGAAGTCGATTGGGCCTGGCGCATTCAACAGCATGGCTGGCGGATTCTGTGTGTCCCGCGGGCCCATGTCACTCATCTTGGCGCGCAAAGCACCTCACAGGCGCGCCCTTGGAGTCTGATGAACCTGTGGAAGAGCCGTCTGCTGTTTTATGACAAGCATTATCCGCGCTGGAAACGCTGGCTGGCGCGGCGGTTGCTGGCATGGGGGATGAGGCGCAAACTGGCGCAGCTTGACCTTTCGCTGGACGCCGATGAAGAAGCGCGGTCTGCCTTTCGGGCGGTGATTGAGATGGCTGATCCATGACTCATCTCACCGCCATTGTTCTGACGTTTAACGAAGCGGCGCAGATTTGTGACTGCATCGAGTCGCTTCGTTTTGCCGACCGCATCATTGTTTTTGATTCTTACAGCAGCGATGGCACGGCTGATCTGGCGCGAAGCTGCGGCGCCGAGGCGCTTCAGCGCCATTTTGACCATTATGCCGCCCAGCGCAACGCGGCTCTGGAGGCGGTCGCCGCCGAGACGGACTGGGCGCTGTTTGTGGATGCTGACGAGCGCGTCACGGCGCCGCTGGCGATTGAAATACGGGAAAAGATGGAAATGCCCGGCTACGCTGCCTGGCGGCTGCCGCGGCGCAACTATATCTTTGGCGTTTTGACCCAAGGCGCCGGCTGGCATCCTGATTATCAGACCCGCCTGCTGCGGATCGGCCGGGCTTATTATGACCCGGCGCGGCCGGTTCACGAAGTCGCGCTGGTGGATGGCCCCGAAGGCGCGCTTGAACAGCCTCTCATTCATTATAATTACCGCGATCTGCCGCATTTCCTGGAAAAGCAGCGGCGCTATGCGCGGTATGATGCCCAAATCCTCTTCAAGCAGGGGGTGCGGCCCAAACCGCACAGCTTCGTCTCGCAGCCGCTGCGTCATTTTTACTGGCGCTTCATCACGCTGGCGGGTTACCGCGACCGCTGGCACGGCTTCAAACTTTCGCTGCTGATGGCTTGGTATGAATTTCGCAAATACCGCGTCCTTCGGTCACTCTGGCATCAGGAATAGGCAGGCTCTTTTCCGCTGGCCGCTATTGAGGAACGAGGATGCCATAGCCGCCGTTTTGACGGCGATAAAGCACATTGACCTGCGCGGTGTCGGCGTTCATAAACATATAAAAATTGTGGTCAAGCAATTCAAGCTGCTCGATGGCTTCCTGTTCATTCATCGGCATCAATTCGACTTGCTTGCGCCGGAAAATATCGGCGGGCGGGACAAAGGCTTCGGCGTCCGGCACATCATATTCCGGCACTGCTTCGGCCATGTCAAGCTCGGCAAGGGTCGCCTTGTACTTGTCGCGCACGCGCTGCTGTTTGCTTTTGCGCTTGCTTTTGAAGCGGTCGATTTGTCGGTGAAGTTTGTCGACGGCTTTATTGACGGCGAATCGGATGGTGTCGCGGTTTTCGATATCCATTTTTTCTTCGGCGCGCAAGATGGCGCCGCGGGCGTGCTGCACGGTGATTTGAGCGATGGCAAGGTCGGCGCCGCGGTGCGTCCGCATAATCGCCAGTTCGACTCCGATATGGGCGATATTGGGCAGGTAGCGGTCGAGTTTATCGACTTTTGACCGCGTATAGGCGTTGAGTTCCTCGCTGATTTTGATGCCGTCTCCGTGAATGCTGATATCCATGATAACGCTCCTGTGCTAAATCAATGCTTTACAGACGCAGCGACGGCCATGGCATAAACCGCCTTGACCTCTGCGGTTCTTAGCGCATCGGCGCAGGCTTCAAGCGTCGAGCCGGTCGTGACTACATCATCAACCAGCAGGACGGACCGGCTGGCAAGTTTCGCCGTCGCCGCAAAAGCGCCTTTTACATTTTCCACGCGCTGTTGGCCAGACAGCCGGGTTTGCTGGCCGGTGTCGCGTATGCGCCGCAGGTCATCCGTTCGGCAAGGGATGTTCGTCTGCTTTGCCACCTGCTGACCGAGCAGATTGGCTTGATTATAACCTCTTTCCGCCAGACGTTTAGCAGAAAGCGGCACCGGCACGATGATGTCAAATGTCCAATCCTGTCCTGCCAATGCCGCCGCCAAGCGGTCAGCCAGCGGCGGCGCCAACTCGACGGCGTCGTTGTATTTGAAGTCTATGATGGCTTGCCGGAGGATTTCGTCGTTATAGGGCCCGGCGGCGCATAAGCCATCGATTCCTTTGACTGACCGCTGCTTGACTGTGACCGGGACCGCCTGCAAATCGCCCAGACAAATCTGGCACCAGCGAAAGTCAACTCGTCCGCAGCTGCCGCATTTGGGCGGAAAGATGAAGTCAATCAGCCAGGCCGACAGCCGTTTCCATCTCTGATGAGACTGAAAGACTCGATTATCAGTGCGGATTTCGCGAATCGACATGATTCTCCTGCGCGCCTGCGCCTGGATCCTATTATAGCATAAAACGCGCCAAAACAGCTGCCCGACAAGCTGCTTTCTGTGTTATGCTAGTGTGTATGCGGTTGAGGACGGGGCGGCCGCATCAACGGGAAGGAATGGCTTTGCAGCGAGTCAGTCAAGCGGGCTTGTCTTACTATCGCTATGAGGGCTGGGAAGGGCTGGCGCATGGCATATTTACTCGCCGCGGCGGCGTCAGTCAGTCCCATTGGACGTCGCTGAACGTCGGCGGCGTCAATGGCGATGATGCCGATGCCGTCAGGGAAAACCATCGGCGCATGTACCGCGCGGTCGATGTTAACGCTGAACGGGCGGCGACGACTTGGCTGGTGCATGGCGTCCGCACGATTGTCGTCGAGGGGCCGGCCAAGGGACGCGGCTGGCTGGCCAAAGCGGATGGCATGATTACCAACCAGCTTGATACGCCCTTGGTGATGCGCTTTGCCGACTGTGCGCCGCTGCTGCTGTATGACCCGGCAAAACGGGCCATCGGCCTGGGACATGCCGGCTGGCGCGGCACGGTCGAGGGCATGGCCGCCAGCCTCGTCAGGAAGATGCGAAGCGCTTATGGCAGCCAGCCGGAGGACATTGAGGCGGTCATTGGCCCGGCGATATCGCGGCGAAACTATCCGGTGGGCGAGGAGGTCGCCGCCCGGGCGCATGCCTATTATGGCGCCGAGCCGGGCTTGATTTCGCGGGACCCTACCAGTGGCCGCGCCTGCTTTGACCTTTGGAAAGCGAATCAACTGGATTTTGAGCGGCAGGGCGTGCGGCATGTGAGCGTGCTGGGCATCTGCACTTTTGAGAATACGGATGATTTCTTTTCACATCGGGCTGAACAGGGGAAAACCGGCCGCTTTGGGGTGGTGATGTCATTATGAGTATCGCTGACAATATCAAGCGCGTTCAGGATTCTCTGGCCAAGGCCTGCGCCAGAGCCAGCCGCGACCCAGCCGAGGTTGTCCTGGTGGCTGTCAGCAAGCAAAAGTCAGCCGCCGATATTCTGACTGCGGCGGAAGCCGGCTTGCAACATTTTGGCGAGAATCGCGTAGAAGAGGGCAGGGGCAAGATCGGGCAGGTGAATGACGGCGCCAGCCGCCCGCTGACCTGGCACATGGTCGGGCATATTCAAAGCCGCAAGGCCAAGCAGGCAGCGCTTTTGTTTGATGTGATTCAGTCTGTGGACAGCCTGCGTCTGGCGCGGAAGCTGTCGCGCCTGGCGCAAGATGCGAATCGCAGCCTGGATGTCCTGCTGGAGATGAATGTATCCGGCGAAGCGGCGAAATATGGATTTGCGGCTTGCGGATGGTATCATAACCCGGCTGTCAAAGACCGATTGTGGCAGGAAGTCAATGAAATAGTTAAGCTGCCGAATATCCATGTCAAGGGCTTGATGACGATGGCGCCATTTGATGACAGCATGGAAGGCGCGCGGGCGGTGTTTGCCGATTTGTTCGCTTTGCGCGGCGAGCTTGCCCATTCGCTGGCTGTCGCGCTGCCGGAATTGAGTATGGGGATGACTAATGACTATCCGGCGGCGATTGAAGAAGGCGCGACGATGGTGCGGATAGGGCGGGCTGTTTTTGGTGAACGACGGTATTAAGCATAGAGTAAAGGGGACTCACAAATGACAAGTCTGTTAACGGTTGTGTTTTGGGCACTGCAAGTCTATCAGCTGATCTTGCTGGCGCGCGTGCTGATGACCTGGATCCCGAATCTGGATTACAGCAATCCGATTGCGCGTTTTCTGTACGAGGCGACCGAGCCGGCGCTGGCGCCTATTCGCCGCGCGCTGCCGCCGATGGGCGGGATTGATCTGAGTCCATTGGTTGTCTTTTTGGGCATCAGCCTGCTTATGCGCTTCCTGCTTTAAGGCGGGCGGCCGAAACTCGTCTTGCCAGCTAGAGCCTGATGAGAATGCGGCCGCAGTGATGGCATTGGGTCAAATGATCGCCGCGGCTGACGCTGGCGATGATGGCGCTGTTCTGCTCAATGCCGCACAGGCCGCAGGCCTTGTCCTTGAGAACGGAGACCGGGCGGTTGGCTTTGGCGGTTCGCAGGCTGCTGTATGTTTTTAGGACATCGGGCGAAATCTGCTTGAGGGCCTGCCGGCGTTCGTCCATCAGCTGTTCGGTTTTTCCGGTCAGCTGCGTTTTCTCCTTTCGCAGACTTTGATGCTCGGTTTCCTGTTTGCCGCGGGCTTCTTTTAGCGCGGCTTCGCGCTGGCCGCAGGCCTGGCGGGCTTCCTCTTGCTGCATCATCAGCCAAAGCAGCTGGTCGTCAAGCTCGGCGCGTCGGCGCGCGAGTACATTGATCTCCATTTCCATATCCTGAAGTTCTTTGGGATTGCGGACATCGCCGCTGTAGAGGCGCGTTTCGGCTGTCTGCCGCTTGGCCGCGACCGCCTCGATTTGCAGTTCCATTTCCCTGACGCGCTTCACAGCAAGCTCCAGCGCCGCCTGGGCGTCGTCGAATTGCGCCTGAAGCGTTTTGACTTCCTCATTGTCCTGAAGCTGGGCATTGATCGCCTTCATTCTTTTGGCATGCTTGATGATGGCAAGTTCAAGCTCCTGCAACTGATATAACCCGCGGGCCTGTGACATAAGCTGGATTCCCCTGTCGTCAACTGCGATTCATCCCTAGACGGTTCGGTTTGCTCATCATTGTACACCGATTTTACCGGCATAGTTTAGCCATTGGCAGAAAATCTGCTATACTACCGCATGAACTCACCGGCACACGGCGCGAGCAACTATGACTTTTTCTTCACCGCCTAAAAATCGTTCTCGGCTCCAGCTGCGAATCTCGGAGCGGCGACTGCTTCTTATGGCTGGCGATGCCATCAGCATCGTTATGGCTGTGTATGCTTCTTTGGCGATCTGGTCATTCATCGGCGAGCGGCCATTTACGCTTGAGTTTATCGCGTCGCAGATTTTTTGGTTCGGATTGTTCATTGGCGTCTGGTTCATCCTTGCCAATGCCAATGATTTTTATGATTTGCAGATTGCCGCGAATCTGACGGTGTCTGTTCAGCGTTTGGCTTTGATGCAATTACAGATGATGTTTCTGTATCTGTGCATCTATTTTCTGTCTGAACCCGAATCGCTGCCGCGTCTTTTTATTGTTTATTATGGGCTGCTGTCCTTTGGGCTGATCGTCGTCTGGCGCATTGTGAACCCGGCGCTGATTGGCTGGAAAGCCTTCCAGCGGCGCGCGCTGGTGGTCGGGACCGATTGGGCGGCCAATGAGATTGTCCATACCATCAAAAAGGATCAAAGCCGATCTTATGCCGTCGTTGGCGTGATTGGCGAAAAAGGCGAGATCGGCGACCGAATCAATGGCTCGGAAGTGATTGGGAGCGGCGAAGACATACCAAGCCTGATTGCGGCGCACAACATCAGCGAACTCATTTTATCCTCTACCAGGGGTTTGAACGGCGCGACGTTTCAGGGGGTGATGAATGCTTATGAACGCGGCATCGTCATTACCCCGATGCCGATTCTGTATGAGCGCATGACCGGGCGCGTGCCGGTGAAGGGGATGAGCGATTATTGGGCAACGGTCTTGCCTTTTGGCCAAGACGACAGTCTCGGCTTGTATCTGTTTGTGAAGCGGCTGATTGATCTGGCGGTATCCCTGGCGCTGATTCCATTGTTTCTGCTTGTGCTGCCGTGGGCCGCTCTGCTGATTAAACTGGATTCGCGCGGCAGTGTTTTCTATCGGCAAACGCGGGTTGGATTAAACGGCAAGCCCTTTTCTATTGTTAAGTTTCGCACAATGGCGCAAAACGCAGAATCCATGACCGGCGCGGTGTTTGCCCAGCGTAATGACCCCCGCGTGACTCGCTTTGGCGGCATCATGCGTAAGACGCGGATAGACGAACTGCCACAGCTTTACAATGTGCTCAAGGGCGATATGAGCTTGGTGGGTCCACGGCCCGAACGCCCGGAGCACATCATCCGCCTGGAAAAACAAATCCCATTTTATCATACGCGGCATATTGTCAAGCCGGGACTGACTGGGTGGGCGCAGGTGCGCTATCGTTATGGCGCGACAGACGAAGATGCCATCGTCAAGCTGCAATATGACCTCTATTACATCCGCCATCAATCGCTGGGCATGGACATTAACATTATTATCCGCACCATCGGCATAGCGCTGCGAATGAAGGGCCGCTGACAGCGCTGGGACGGCATTTGATTCTCATGCCACGGTTACTGCAAGGCTTGACGATTGAGCGCAGCGCGGCGGTCATCGTCTTCCTCCTGCTGTTTGCGATGGCGGCGCGGATTTCTGTTGATACGGATATGTGGTGGCATCTGCGGGTCGGCGAGCAGATCTTTGATACCGGCGAGATGATCTATGCCGATTCGTTTTCATATACATTCGCCGGCGCCGCGCATCGGAACCACAGCGCTGGGGCGCAGCTGCTGATGCGCGCGGTCTGGGAGCTTGGCGGCCACGCCGGCATGTCGCTGTTCACGGCGGTTTTGGCTGTGGCCGGCATGTACTTTTTGCACCGCGCCGGCCAGGGCAGCATCTATATGCAGGCCTTTGTCCTGATTGCTGGCGCGGCCGGCGCGGCCCTATTCTGGTCGCCGCGGCCGCAGATGTTCACATTTTTGTTTGCGTCTGTTTTGATCTTTCTGCTGCGGGATTTCAAGCGCAGTCAGCGCAGCCGTCTATGGTGGATTATTCCGCTGATGTGGCTGTGGGCGAATGCACACGGCGGATTTGCGATTGGCTATGTCTTTTTGGCGGCCTTCATTGCCGGCGAGTTGTTGAATCGGGCCTTCGGGCTGGGAAATTTCCCGCTGGCCGGCATTCGGCAGCTTGTCTGGGTGTCGGCGGTTTCAGCGATGCTGCTGGTCATCAATCCCAATGGAGTCGGCATCTATGCCTTGCCGTTCGAGACGCTTGGCCTGCAAGAACTGCGGCGTTTCATCCAAGAATGGCAGCCGCCCGATTTCAATCAGCCGTTCACTTGGGGATGGATTACGCTGCTGGTCATGGCTGTCGCCGCGGTGTGGGCCAGCCGCCTGAAGTTTGATTGGACGGACTGGCTGCTGGTCGGCGGCGCGCTGGCGCTGGCCTTGACGGCTGGGCGCAATCTGCCGCTCTTTGTTATCGCGGCCGTGCCGGTCGTCACCTGTCATTTTGACAGTGTTTTGCGGGCGAATGGCTGGACGCTTCAGCCCAAAGCGCGCGAGTCGCCTGGCCGCGTTTGCCTGAACCTGCTGCTGGTGAGCCTGGTTATGCTTGGCGCCTTGGCAAAGGTATCGGCTGTGGCCGATTCTGATGCGATTTACAATGAATTGTCGGCGGTCCTGCCGGTGGATGCCGTGAATTATTTGAACGGCGCCGCGCTGGAAGGCAATATGTTCAACAGTTACAACTGGGGCGGCTATCTGATGTTTCATGCGCGGCAGCATCGGGTGTATATTGATGGCCGTACCGACCTGTACGCGGGTTTCCTGAATGATTACTTCGGCGCGGCGGTTGGCTCGGATGAATGGCGCGGCGAGTTCAAAGAATGGGACATCCGCTTTGCGCTCATCGAAACAGACAGCGGGCTGGCTCGGGAACTTTCAGCAGACGACGGCTGGCGGACAGAGTATCAAGACGCGCTTGCCAGTATTTTTGCGCGGGCGGACTGACGGGGAGATGGGCATTTGGCGGCATTATTTATCCTCGATTTTGTTCTATAATAAACGGAGCCGCAAACAGTTGAGAGAATCGTATGTCGAATCTATTTGATAAAATCGCCACGCTCGTTAATGCACAGGTGAACGACTTGCTTGGGCGCAATCCCAAATCGCCGCTGGCGCGGATTCAGTTCAATGCCGAAGAAGCCGAGAAGAATCCGCGCCGTTCGGTTCAGTCTTTGCGGCGGCGGCTGGAGGAAGCGACTGCTTATGAGGATGAGCTTCAGGCAAAGATCGAAACGCTGATGCAAGAGGCGCTTGCGTTGGATCAGCAAGTGGATGGCCGGCTGCGTTCGGGCGATGAATTGGCGGCGCGGCGGCTCCAGGGGCAGCTGAACATGAAGCGGCAGCAATTAACGATTGCCGAATCCGAACTGCGCGATCACCGCGTGCTGACGCAGCATTTAATGCAGGAAATGACGACGCTCGAAATGGCTTTGGACAGCCATGACCGACGCGCTGAAACGGCGGCGTCTTCGTCCAGCGGCGGCGTCAGCGTTCCGATTGAGGGGATTGATTCGGCGCGGCCGCCATCGGTGTTTGATACAGTGTCCGACAAGCTGAACCAGACGCGCTCGACTTTGGAAAACCTGTTAGACAACTCGCCGGTCCCGGCGGCGCCGGAGATCTCGAAGCGGTATGAGCGGTTTGATATTGTGGATGAGGCGCCAGACCCCCGCCAGCCCAAGCCGCGCCGGCCGAACAAGGACGATATGAATGCCAGGCTGTCGCGTTTGAGCAAGCCTGACGGGGATGACCAATAAGAATAAGCAGTAGGATTTAGAGGCCGTGCTCCAGCCGGTCGACGATGTCCTGCATTGATCTTTCGATATGAGGAAAGCCAAGCCAGGCGCTCATTAGCCCGAACATTCCGCCGGTGACGATGCGGAAGAATGGCACGGTTTCGCGCACTGCCCAAAATTCAAAAGGCGGGTAGCTCAAAAGCTGGCTGAAGCCGTCCAGACCGATGGGCCCCAAGCCGGCGAATAGATACAGCCAGAGCGGCAGCGGGCGGATGCGCCAACGGTATCGCCAATAGATCAACCCACCGACGAAGATCATGGTGTAGATAGCGATATCGCGGGCGCAAAGGGCCGTCTTGTAACCGGTGGTCTCGTCGCCGATAAAATGCCGGGCGGCGATTTGCTGGGCGACGCTGAATTCCTGCAAGCCTTCTAGGGTTGGCGGCGGCGCGGAAACGTTCGCGCGATAATAGTTTGACCAATACCGATACTGTTCAAGGAAGGCCTCGGAACGGATGGCGTATTCCTCAAAGGACGCGTAGCCGGTATCGGCGGCGGCGCGCGGATAAAATGCCTGTTCGCCGTACAGAAAGATGGAGCGAAAGGCGAATTGATGGCAAAATGGGCTGTAGAGCGTGTAGAGAACGTTTGCCGGTCCGGCTAATCCGATGCGGGCAAAGGTCGGCGCAGCCCAAGGCAGGCTGATGTAAATCGCCAGGGCGGCCATGATGATCCCCAGCCAGTTTCGCGCGGTTTTGCGCGTCCACAAACGGAGCCGAAAGCCGATTGTTTTGCGTCTTGGGGTCATTGGCAGCCTCGATTAAGAATGGGCGATGAGATCGATATCCTGCGCCAGCTGTTCTATGCGGACAGGCCCAAAGTAAATGTTTTGAATCCGATGGTCGGCATCCAAAAGATAGGTCGATGGCTGCCCGCGGAGCCGATAAAGCTGCCAGACGGATTGCAGCGGGTCGAGCAGGATGTCGAAGGTCAGCCCCAGTTCTTTTGTCCATTGTGCCACAATAGCCGGGCTTTCACCCAGATTGATTCCCAGAATGCGGATGGGCGAGGGATGCGATTGGTATAGATTTTGCAGTTCTCGCATTTCCCTTCGGCATGGCAGGCACCAGGTCGCCCAGAAATTGAGAATGACAATCGAGTCTTGAACCTGCTCAAGCGCGAATAAATCCAGGTTTGGCGCGATGAGGGTAAAAGGCGGCGCTATTGATCCGATTTCCGGGGCCGCGTCAGTCATGTCTGCGCCTGGAAGCCGGGTGTAGTCGGCGCGCTGGGGCAGTCCGACTTGAATCAGCAGGCCCAGCGCGGCGATCCAGCAGACGATGCCGGCAAGCAGGCGGGTGAATTGGCTGAAAGCGGTCATCAAGGAAAGTGATTTTATTCGGGAATGGCTTTGGCGAGCATTTCTCCAAGCTGCGCTTCGGTCATTAAACCAAAATGCCGCGCCAGGATGACACCGTCGGCATCCAGCAGAAACGAACTCGGCCGCGTCTGAATGCCATAGGCATCGTTAAGCTCGCCGGTCTCATCCAAGGCCAGTGGAAAGCTCAAGCCAAACTCGTCTCGAAAGCTGGCGATGGCTTCAAAGGTGTCGTTAAAGGCAATCGCGACGATTTCGAATCCATCTCGGCTGAAACGGTCATAGGCGCGCTGGAATTCGGGCATTTCTCGGCGGCAGGGCCCGCACCAGGTGCCCCAGAAGTTCAGCAGGACGGCCTTGCCGCGAAGCTCGGAAAGGGTTATCGATTCGCCGTCGACAGTCCTTACTGTAAAATCGGGCGCGCGGCTGCCTTCGGTCAGTCCGACGGGCGGCTCAAGATTGGCGGCGATGCTGGTGATGCTGCTCAATGCGCTGTTTGCGATGGTCAGCGGGGATTGGCGCGGGCTGGCGGGCGGCGCGTCAATCGGTTCGGCGTCGCGGATTTTTATGCGGAAGCGCGCGCTTTCGTTTTCGGATGCTGGGGTGACGGCAATGCGATACAGTCCGCCGCGGTCAAGCGCATAGGCTGCCAGTGGATAGCGCTTGCCCTCGAAAATCAAGCTGTCCGATAGGCTGGCGGCGGCAAGTTCCGCATCGTCCGGTGAAAAGAGAACGGTGTTCAGGTCGCCGACGGCATCGGCGACGCTTCTTATCTCAACGTCAATGGTTTGGCCGGCCTCGGCCTGGAATAGATACTGCTGTTCAGCCAGGCCGCGGCTGAAGTTTCCATCGGCGCTTTGGTTGATGGCCACTGGAATCAGCGAGCCGTTCAAGCAGGCGCCGAGATGCCTCAACTCTAGCCGTCCCTCAAGGTAGCCGACGCCGCATTCTTCAACGCGGAAGGTGAAATCTGCGAATTCGCCCCGCGAGAAGGTTTGGCTAAGGCTTTGCAGCTGTCCGCTGGCGACCAGGAGTCCAATGACAATCAAGAGCGCGCCGCTAAAGAGTTCGATCTGGCGCATGCGCCGCTGCAAACGGCGGAGTATCCCGCGGGCGCTGTTCATCAGCAGGGCGGTTATCACAAAGGGAATGCCGAGGCCGATGGAATAGGCGGTGAGCATGAGCATGCCCTGGGCGACATTGCCGGTTGTGGCGGCGACGGTGAGGATTGTGCCGAGCAGCGGGCCAATGCAGGGCGTCCATCCAGCCGAAAAAACCATGCCCATGAATGCCGAGCCGACCAGTCCTTCGCGGCCGTCGGGAGCGATGTTTCCGCGGGTATCGGCGTACAGCATCAGTTCGATGCGGTTAAGCAGTCGGTTCCAGAAAACGGCTGGCTGTGTAAAAGCCTCGTGGATGTGCATCGCCAGCAGGAGGGCCGCCGTCAGCGGCAGGGCGATCAAGATTTGTTCGACGAATCCCCAGTACATCAGCAGACTGGCGGCGGCGGCAAACCCGACGCTAAGCCATGCGCTGTCGAGCAGGCGGGCATGTTCTTTCTGGCGCAGCCATTGGAAGAAGCGGCGCAGGAATCCCATAAATTGCAGGCCAAAAAAGATGATGACCAGGCCGCCGATGCGACCGAGGCTTTCCGTGAAGGCGCTGACATATTGACCGGCGATGCTGGCGAAGGCGGTTGTTAAGAGGCCAATCAATACAAATACCAGTGTGAATCCCAAGACAAATGCCAGCCCATGCAGCAGCAGGTGCAGACGCAGCAGCAGACCGCTGGAAGCAAGGGCACCGGCGGCGGTTTGCCTGGAGACGGTGTGAGTCATTCGTCCGCCCATATAACCGATGTAGGCTGGGACAAGCGGGAGGACGCAAGGCGATATGAACGAGAGAAATCCCGCAGCTACAGCTAAACCCACCGTGACATTTTCCATATTCGAATCGTCCTTTTGACTGCCGATTTGGCTGATTTGATTATAAGCCTATCGCGAAATGCTTACAAGATGCTTGCCCAAATCTGAACAAATTCTCATCTTGCTCTGGCGCCGATTTTCGAAAGGATGCCGGCCTTAAATGTCCGAGCGATTCAACTGTCTGACGGCGGCTTCGATGCAGGCGGCGCCGGCGCTGCCGATATGTTTGCCATGACGGACGCCGGCTGGAATATCGATGCGGTCGCCGGATCCCATTCGGGTTCTTTGATTGGTATCGGGCAGGGTGAGTTCAAGGCTGCCACTAACGACATACAAAACCTTGTCATAGTTGTGGCTTCGTATGGCATAGCGCGTGTTGGGGCTGTTGTTCCAGCGGTAAGGACGCAAGCCTTCTTTCTGCATCATCTGGGTAATGATTGAACTTGTCGGATGCTGCCCGCCATGCCAGCGAGTCACCTTGACGTCTGCGTCTCTTGCCGCCATATAACCACCTAAATTTACCTGACAGAACCCGATTGATTCGCGCATTTCCGAACAGGGGAACGATAACGATACAGCACAATCAAATGTGGTGCAAGCCTTAATATGGCAATCCTCTCCAGCCCAGACCCCAAGCCGACCAGCGATTGAATCGCAAGCCCTGCTTGACTTTGAGGCCAACAGAACCCTCGCGTGTCCCTCGCGCCGAAACGTTTTTCGGGCGCAAACGCCGCTTAAAGGGGCGCGTTTTTGGGCGGGCGGCTTTCCTGCGCCAGCAGCCGCTTTAACAAAGCCCGCTCTTCCGCCTCTGACTCAAGCTCGCCATCAATCCAGGCAAAACGCAGCCGCTCAAGGATCATCCTGTAACTGGGCCCAGGGCGAAGTCCCATTTCTTTCAGGTCATTGCCATCAGTGAACGCGCCTTGCTTGCGCCATACCTTGACAAAGGTCTCAATCGTTTGCCGCGCGGGCGGCGCGTTCATCAAGGCCAGCCAGGCGATTTGCAGGGCGGTCGGCGGCGCACGTTCAAGGAACTGCGTCTGCTGACTTGGGCGCATGGACGGGTCGGCAAGGCGGGCGGCATTCTCAATCAAGCGCGCCGCGGCGGTTATCGACTGAATCAGGCCTCGGCGCAGTCCCAATCGCTCGCCGATAGACTGGACATCGTCGGAGTCCATCCCCATCAGCATGATATGCCAATACAGGCGCGGCAAATCCGGCGCGGCGGTCGGCCAGGGGACAGTATGCTCGCGGCAGCGTTTGAACAAGGCCGGCAGCTGCGGACTGACCCGCCAGGCTGGGTGTATATTTTCCAAGATGCCCAGCGTTTGCAGCTTGAGGATGACATGCGCCGGGCGCGGCTCATTCAGGATATGCGCGAGTTCATTGCGGAGCCGCTCGCCGCTGATGCGCTGAAGCATGGGCCGGGCATCCTGCATCCACTGCGCCGTGCGCGGTTCAATTCTGAAGCCCAGCCGCCGCGAAAACCGCACCGCGCGCAGGATTCGGGTTGGATCATCCATAAAACTGCGATGATGCAGCGCGCGGATCCAGTTTCGGTTTAGATCGGCGATGCCGTCATAAAAGTCGATGACCCGCCGCATTTCTGTCGGCGGACTTAACTGAAGCGCGAGGGTGTTGATGGTGAAGTCGCGGCGCCCTAGGTCGCGTTTGATGCCGCTGGGATAAACCGTCGGCAGCGCTGTAGGCTCTTCGTACACTTCGGAACGGGCGGCGGCGAAGTCGATATGATGGGGAAGCTCATCAAGCGGGAGCGCCATGCTGTCGGCGGCGGCGCGGTCGAGGATCCACTTGGCGGTGCCAAAAGGCGCGTGGCTGTGAAGCTCCCCGCCAAAAGTATCGGCCAAATGGCTGGCAAAGGCGATGGCATCGCCTTCCACGACAAAATCGATATCGAGGTTTTTGCGTCCCAGCAAAAGGTCGCGAACCAAGCCGCCAGCCAGATAAAGGGCGATGTCCCTCTGCTGCGCCTGTTCGGCGATGATGCTGATGGCGCGGGCAGGCGATGCGCCAAGTATTGAGAAAAGGGTTTCGGCAGTGACTTTCATCGCGGTCTGTCAAGATGACTTGGCGTCAGGGCGCGGCGGTCCAGGGCCCGACCAGCGACCGTTCGATCATGCTTAGCGAAGCGCTGAAGTTGAAGAAGGCCAGCAGGGCGAAGGCGAGCGCGGCGCTGCGGTCATCGCGCCCGCGCAGGAGACTGAAGAGCCCGGGCATGATGACCGCCAGCCAAAGCATATACAGAATATAGACGGCGACGCGCCCGGCGCGCGGCTGCTGGCCGGACAAAAGCAGCCCAATCCCGACCAGCAGAACTACCCCGGCCAACAGGGCATAGGTCAGCATCGCGCCCCAGTAATGGCCGGAGATGGCTTGCTTTCTGGCGGCGATGGCGGCCGCCCAAATGCCCAGCGCCAATGAATACAGAATGTGCGTATTAAAAAGGATTTCGTGAATCGAGTCCATTAGGTTTCAGCCATTGTTCGTCTGCGAAGTTTATCATAACACATGGCGCCGATTATCCCATGACAAGGATCCCCATAGCCGAAGCCAGCCACGCCAGCGCGACCAGATTGGCAATCAGCAGCGCCGGCCGCTGAAGGCCGCCGCCGGCGGATGCTGGGTTGCCGCGCATATCCAGTTCCCATGGAAAAAGAGCGCAGGCGATGATGCCGATGATGAGAACAGGCCCCAGCCATGCTGGAAACAGCCCTTGCGCTATCGCCGCCGCCATGCAGCCCAAAGCGCCGGCCAGCGAGGCGTAACCCAGCGCAAGGGTAGGCCTTTTGCCGAGCAGAACCACCGTGTTCTTCAGCCCGGCGGCTTTATCCACATCATAATCGTCGATCTGATTATAAAACTGACCATAGGCCGAGAACAGCGTGGCGGCAAGCATCACCAGCCAGGCCTGCCGCGGTTCGTTATGATAAGTGAAGAATCCGGCGGCTGTCAGCAGGCCGCTAAGCATCAGCGCATGCGAAAGAACGTCAGTGACCGGCCGCGCTTTCAGCCGAAAGGGGCGCGCTGAATAGAGATAGCACAGCCCCAGCGCGAGGCCGCCGACGATGAATGTTCGGCCGCCGCTGATGCCATAAAACAGCAAAGCGGCCGCAAAGGCAAGCCCGGCGATTATTTGGCCCTGGCGGCGGCTTAACGCGCCGCTGCTGATGACATTATGACGTTTCTTCGCCGGGTTCAGGGCATCATCGGGGGCGTCTTCGATATCGTTAATCATAAAAGCAAAGGACATGGACAGGATATTCGCCGCCAGAACCGCAAACAGCCGCCAGTCTGCTGTGATTTGAACCGCTTCAATGGCAAGCAGGCCGCCAGCCAGAGTAAGCGGAATCGTAAAGGGAACGTGCTCGCGCCAGCGCGACAGACGAATCGCCGCGCTTAACCTGCTTTCTGCCCGCTTGTCGGATGACATGCCCATCAGTTCCTTTTGACGAACCCGAAACGTCAGTGAAGCATAACACGAATGACGGCAGTCGGTTACAGTCATCTCGGAAAACGACATGAAAGCTGCATTGTGTTAGCCGCTGTCCGCTTGTATCATGCTGCCCATGAGCAGGCTGTTTCTTTCGTACATTGTCATCGGCTTTCTGTTTTCGGGATGCAACTTGAACAGGCCGTCCCCGCCAGCCAATGGAACCGTCCATTTGGCATCGGCGGCGGCATCGCCGTCAGCCACGCATGCTGATGAACCGCGGCGCATCCCGACGCAAAGGCCCGAAACCACTTCAACTGAAATGCCCGTGCAGACGCCGGGCCCCTATGTCTGCGGGGCCGATGACAGCAGCCTTTCGGCAAGGCGCATTTCGGCCCTCGTCGATGTCGATTATGCGGCGAAAACAGCCGCCGTTGACGAACGGATCCTTTTCGCCAATCGCGAGACGGCGGCCCTCGAATCGGTCATCCTTGATGTGCAGGCCAATCAATGGCGCGGCAGCTTTTGGCTCGAAGCCCTGGCGGTCAATCATAACCCCGCCGCGTATGAACTGGAGTTGAATCGCCTGGAGATACCGTTGGAAACTCCTTTGCCGCCGGGATGTCAGCTTGAGATTCAGCTGGATTTCCGGCTTGAGGCCGCCGAGATACGGGCTGGGCTTCGGGCTTACCGCGGCTTTTTTGGATACAGCCCGCGCCAGTTCAATATGGCGCACTTTTTGCCGACGGTCGCCGCCCGCGTCAATGGCGACTGGCGCATTCACCAGCCGATTGGCATTGGCGAGCAGATTGTCTATGAATTGGCCGACTGGGATGTGACGGTCAAGGTCGAAAACGCCGCCGATTCCTTGCAGCTGGCGGCGCCGGGCAAAATAACAGAAATGGCGCCGCGGCAATGGCGGGCTGAACTGCCGCGCTCGCGTGATTTTGCCATCAGCATGAGCGAAAACTTCCTGATCGCCGAGCGCCAGATCCCCGGCGATGTCACTATTGTGGTGTACACCTTTCCCGATGCTGTTGGCGCTGGGGTTGACGGCGCGGCCCATACCATGCAGGAAACCGTCAAGGCGATGACCTTGTTTCAGCAGATGTTTGGCGACTATCCTTATGACCGCTTCGCAGTTGTGCAGGGCGACTTCCCCGATGGGATTGAGTTCACCGGGCTGGTATTCGTCGGAACGGCCTGGTTTTATCATTTTGATGGCACGCATTACAATTATCTGACGCTGATTTCAGTGCACGAGGCGGCGCATCAGTGGTGGTATGCCCGCGTCGGCAGCGATTCAGCGCTTCATCCCTGGCTGGATGAGGCCTTGGCAACCTACAGCGAATATCTTTTTATCGAGGCCTATTATCCCGCTGACAAGAACTGGTGGTGGACTTTTCGGGTGGCGGATTTTTCCCCGCAGGGCGATGTGGACAGCGCCGTCTATGAATTCAGCGACATCCGCGATTACATCAATGCGGTCTACTTGCGCGGCGTTCAGATGATGCACAACCTGCGGGAAGATATTGGCGATGCGGCTTTCTTTGAACTGCTGCGGGAATATGGACGCGCGGGGGCGGGGCGCATTGCCGAGCCGTCGCTGTTCTGGGCGCAGTTCACCGATGAGCAGCTTCGCCTGTCGCGGCAGACGCGGGAGGACTTCCTGCGTTATCCCAATGCGGCTGAATCACCTTAGCCGGTCGTTTTCATGCCGGCGGCGATGCCGTTGATGGTTGCCAGCGCGGCATCCAGCGTCGGTCGATAGGCATCAGATTCCTCGTCAAGCTGACGCAGCTGACGCAGCAGCGCGACCTGGATAAAATTCAATGGGTCGACATACGGGTTGCGCCGTTCAATCGAAGTCTTGATCGCCAGCATGTGTTCCAGCAGTTCCCGCTGCTGGGTGACCTGCTTGATCATATCGCTGCTAAGCGTGTGCTGATCCCTGATTTGGCTGAAGAAGCGGCGGCGCAGGGCTTTCGGCTCTGCCAGTGAGGCGTAGAGTTCGGCGATGCCCATATCAGCTTTGGCGACGTCCAGCTGCGCGTTGTCGATGACGGCCTGGAAGAAGGCCCAGTTCTGGTACATCTCCTGCAAGAGTTTCAGCCCGTCGCCGCGTTCGGCGCAAAAGGCTTGGAAAGCATCGCCAATGCCAAACCAGCTGGGGACAATCGCGCGGCTTTGCATCCAGCTGAACATCCACGGAATGGCGCGCATGGCGGCAAACCCGCCTTTTTGCCGCCGTTTGGCCGGGCGCGAGCTGATTTGCATTTTGCCAAGCTCATTGATTGGCGTCGCCTGCTGCCAGTATTCCAGAAAGCCTTCGCTTTCATAGACAAACCGGCGATAAGACTGGCGGCTAAGTTCGGACAACGCCGCCATCGTCTCCAGATAATGCGGGGGGACATCATCGGTTTCCTGGACGCCCATGCCCAGCAGAACCGCATTCAAAACCTGGTTGAGATGCCGACGTCCGATATTTTTATTGCTGTAGCGATAGGCGATGACTTCGCCCTGTTCGGTGATTTTCACACCGCCGCGCAGCGATTCGGGCGGCTGTGCCAGGATGGCGCGGTTGGTGGGCCCGCCGCCGCGCCCGATGCTGCCGCCGCGGCCATGAAACAATTCCAGCGAGACGCCTTCGGCGATGCACTTCTCGGTCAGAATCTTTTGGGCATGATAAAGATTCCAGTTGGATGCCAGATAGCCGCCGTCTTTGCCGCTGTCGGAATAGCCGATCATCACCTGCTGGCGGATCCCGCGCTTGCCGGCGCGGGCGACCAGATGCCGCCGATATTCGACGTTGCTGAACAGCTGCGACATGACCTCGGTCGAATGATAAAGGTCGTCGATGGTTTCGAAAAGCGGCACAATAGAGACGGCGCTGTCGATGCCAACTTCGCGCGCAAAGAGCAGCATAGCCAGCGCATCGCTGGGCTGCCTGGACATGCTGGCGATGACGGTGTCAATCACAATCGGGTCATACCGCTGATGGGCTTGGCCAATCATCTGCCAAGTGCGGACAATGCTTTGAGTGGTTTCGGTAAAGACGCTGATTTCATTGGGAAACAGAGGTCTTTTGCTGCGGATTTCGGCCGTTAGCAGGGCTTGCTTTTCCTCTTCTGGCAAGGCGCTGTAGTTTTCGGCGATGCTGTAATAATTGAATATCTCGTCTAGGGCGGCGGCGTGCAGGCCGGCATCTTCGCGGACTTCAAGAGGGACGAGATGCAGTCCAAACAGGCGCACCTTGCGGATGAGCCGCTGGACGGCGCCCATCGCCACGCGGCGGCCGCGGTGATCCTTGAGGCTTTCCTGAACCAGCAGCAAATCATCCAGCAAGCCGCGGCTGGAGCGGTATTCGTCCTGCTCCAGCTTGTTATAGATGATGGTCATTTGCTGGCGGTAGGCTTCGCCGCGAAACTGCCCGACCGTGTCTTCGCTGTCGGCCAGCGCATCCTGAAGCGCCGCCGATGCGCCGACCCGTTCGGTGTCTTGGGTTAGATGCTGGAACAAAGCCTGTATTTCTTCGAGATAGATTTGGCGGGCGGTATGATGCAGCGCCGCCAGCGTTTGGAGGGTGACGTCGGTGGTGACGTTCGGGTTGCCGTCGCGGTCGCCGCCGATCCAAGAGGCATACCGCAAAATCGGCGGCAGTTCCGACCAATCCTCGTCAGGATAAAACGTTTCCAGCGCCCGCTGCAAGTCTTCATAAATATCGATGACGACATCGATGATGACTGACCGAATAAAATAGATGCCAAAGTCAACTTCGTCCGACACCTGTTTTTTAGAGGCGCGTATGGGGCGCGTCTGCCACAGCTCCTCTACTTTTTCCGCCAGTTCGGATTCCAGTCGGCGACGCTCGCGCGGCAGCAGAATTTGTCGGTCTTGTTTTTCCATCATCTGGGCGATGTGCCGCAGTTTGATCAGGATTTCCTGGCGCTTGGCTTCGGAAGGATGGGCTGTCAAGACGAGCCGCAGCCGCGTCTGATGCAGCAGCGCGCGGATTTCGGCGGCTGTTTTCCCATGTTCATGCAAGGTTCGGATAGCGCTGACAATGGATTCTTTCAGCGTATCGCTGGCTTCTCGCTGGCGGATGACTCGAATCCGCTGCAGGTCCTCGGCAATGTTGATGAGTTGAAAGTAATTGGAAAAGGCTTTAATCAGAATGTTTTTCGATTCAAGCGGCAGGCTTTCCAGCCGGTCGGCCAGTTGGAAGGCGGCTTGCGCGTCGCCGTTTCGCCGCGCTTTGGAAACGGCGCGGACTTCCTCGACCAGATGATAGGCATCAGCGCCGGCCTGTTCCTGGATGATGAGACCCAGCAGATTGCCCAGCGTATGGATGTCGCGGCTAAGGGTGGAATTGTTGGCCATTGTTCGGATTGCCCTCCTTAGATATATGACGGAACCGCCGGGCGGTATTGCAGCGCCTCGCTGATGTGACCCACTTGAATCGAATCGGACGAATCCAGGTCGGCAATAGTTCGGCTCAATTTCAGGATGCGATGATAGCTGCGCGCGCTCAACTGATGTTTGCGGACGGCCAGGGTTAAAACTTGCCGCGCATCCGCGTCCAGGATACAGAACTCATCGATTTCGCTGACGGTCATATCAGCATTGGCGAACAGGCCTGGATAATCCGCAAAACGTTCAATTTGAATCTGCCGCGCCGTTTCGACGCGGCGGCGGATATCCAGCGAACCTTCTCCCTGTCGTTCTCCCATGAGTTTATCATAATCGACGCGCGGGACGTCAATGTGCATGTCGATCCGATCCAGCAAAGGGCCAGACAGCTTCGCCCGATAACGTTTGATTTGATTGGGCGTGCAGCCGCAGGCGCGGTTTGGATCGCCATAGAAACCGCAGGGACAGGGGTTGCGGGCGCCGACCAATAGAAAATTGGCTGGAAAAGTAATACTCCCTTTGGCGCGGCTGATGGTGACGATTTTGTCTTCAATGGGCTGGCGCAGCACTTCCAGCACCTTGCTTGGATGCTCATTGATTTCGTCGAGGAAGAGCACGCCGCGGTGCGCCAGGCTGATTTCACCGGGCTTGGGCGTGCTGCCGCCGCCGACCAGACCAACTTGCGAGATGGTGTGATGCGGCGCGCGGAAGGGACGCTGGCGCATCAGCGGCTTGTCCGTTGGCAGCCTATCGACAATCGAGTAAATCCGCGTGACCTCAAGCGCTTCTGGCATGGTGAGCGGCGGCAGGATCCCCGGCATGGCGCGCGCCAGCAGGCTTTTGCCGGCCCCAGGAGGCCCGGACAGCAGGATGTTGTGATTGCCAGCGGCCGCGACTTCAAGCGTGCGCTTGACGGATTCCTGCCCGCGTATATCTCCAAAGTCAACAATGCCGTCGGGAATGCCGCCGGGCGATTCGGTGACCGCCGGGTCATTCTGATGAGGCCTTATCGGATTCAGTTCATAAAGATGCTCAACCAGCTGGCCGATGGACTTGACCGGTATGATGCGGATGTTCTGCACCAGGGCGGCTTGGGCGGCGTCTTCTTCAGGCACAAAGACGGTGTCAATCCCTTCCTGACGGGCGGTGAACACCATCGGCATCACGCCCTTGACGTGTCGTATGCTGCCGTCCAGGGAAAGCTCGCCGATAAACAGCGCATCGTCGAGGGCATGGAGCGGAATCTGATCAGTCGCCGCCAGGATGCCGATAGCGATTGCCAGATCATAAGAGGGTCCCTGTTTGGGGATGTCGGCTGGTGACAGATTGACGACATAGGCTTTGTTCGGGAAGCGCAGCCCGCTGTTGCGGATTGCCGAACGGGCGCGTTCCTTGCTTTCGCGGACGGCCGAGCCGGGCAATCCGACCAGGGCGAAGTTGGGCAGGGAAGCGCGCGGATTAAAATCGGTCTGTACTTCGACGACTTGGCCGTCCAGACCAATGACGGCGCAGGTGTTGACGATTGCCAGCATGTGTTTGCCTTAAAATTACAGCGAGATGAATGGCATGGTACATCATGGACATGAGATTGACGACATTGATTATTTTATCAGATGCTCCCTTTATGCCGATGATTGAATGGCTTATGCGGGAGTGGCGAAAAACATGGTGATGGCGCTCCCCAAACTCCCCAATCTGCGCCGATTCCCCTAAATTCATGGACAAACGCGGTCAAAACGTGCGCCGTGGCGGCTAATCCGTACACGAATACGGTCAAAACGCGCGCCGTGGCGGCTAATCCATACCCGAATACGGTCAATCTCTCCGCCGCCGACCCCGACCAGCGCAAACGAAACCCCAAGCCGAAAAACGGCTGAACCGCAAGGCCCGCTTGACTTTGAGACCAGCGTAACCCCCGCTTGCCGCCCGCGCCGAAACGATTTTCGGGCATGAATCCCATCGTCGGCGCGCTGCGGACGCAAATATCGCGCCGCGCACGGGGCGGCCAGCGAAAAGGATGATCATCGAAAGAACGGCGCGCGGGTTTCATAGCCAGAGCCTATCGCGCAAGCGGCCCGAAAAGGCGACTAAAAGGCCGCGCCCTGCTTTTCTCATTTTGGGAAATAGGAGAATATCCACGAAATTAGGCGCTCCCGGCTTATGCGCTGCTTTTGCGCCGCTCGATTTGCTGGCGCAGACGATCCATCAAATCAACGTCCATCTGTCTACAGAGGTCAATCATATCAATCGGCACCCAATTCTCGATCAGACGGTCGCCTTGGCGCTTCCACCAGTCAAAATCGCGGATGGTCATCAGCTTGCCGGTCGCTGGGATGCCGACGTAATCGCCATGATGCCTTGAGAACACCGTATCCCAGATGCCGCCGCAGACATATTTTCCCTCGCCGATAAAGCCCATCGTCCGGCCGCCGCCGCGATGACTTAGGCCGCGGTCGCCAAACCCGCGCAGCCAGGGACGCTGATGAAAATCCTCGAATTCTTCCAGGCTGAAGCAAGCGCCAATCCCGCTTGGCCCGTACCATTTCATATCGGGATGCCAGTAGTTCTCCTGTTCCATGCGGCGCATGTTGCCGCCGTCGCGGCTGCGGACGTAACGTTCCAGGCCCCGGCCCATCGCTTCGACAAGCTGGAGGCTCTTCCTGGATTCCAGTTCATCCTGTTCAAGCAGAAGCAGGCCGTCTTTTGCCGCGGGGCCGGGGATCTTTCCGCCTTCGGCGCCGGGGGCTGGGGGCAGTGCCTGATAGCCCGCCTGCCGCATCACCGCCAGGATGTCGTACATGACATAACTTTCAGCGATTTTGCCGTCGCGCATCACATAGAACTGCCCAAAATGGATATTGGTCTTTTTCCCAGTGGCGGGGATGCCAAGCCAGTCGTTCTCAAAGACGCCGGTAAGATACCCGCAGCCCGAAACCCACTCTTCCCCCTTTTTCGTGTCATAGGCGGTGAGGCCGCTTTCGATTCCGCCCATAAACACATAGGGGCTTCGCTTCAGATCGGGAAAGGAATGCAGCAGCGGCAGCCAGAAATCGGCAATCAGTCCTTCGACGCCCTTGATTTGGTCGATGGGGGCCGAGCCGTTCCAGTCGACATCATCATGGACGGCGGCGCGGATGACATCCGGGACACGGTCGACGCCGACATGATTCAGCTTCTGCCAGAAGTCCCAGACCCGTTCTTTGTTTTGCTGATTTTTCAGGTTTGACATGGCTTCTCCTTTTCGATTGGACGAGATGCAAAACGGATTAGACGTTTGATTGCTGCAAATAGGGAATGATGCCGCCGGCGCTGACAATCTCTTGCACCAGGCGCGGCAGGCGGGGAAAGGCGAAGCGCTGCCCTTTCCAGTGAATTTCGGCGCGTTCCATATCAAGCTCAAGCGTATCGCCAGCGCTGACCAGCGCGGCCAGCTGCGGGCAGGGGATCGCCAGCAGGCCGTTATTGATGGCGTTGCGGTAATAAATCCGCGCAAAGCTGCCGGCGATAACGGCTTTGATGCCAACATGAACCAGGCAGGTGACGGCTTGCTCGCGGCTGCTGCCATGCCCCCAGTTGCGCCCGGCGACGATGACATCCCCAGGCCGCGCGTTTTCAGCGAAAGTCGAGTCCAGGTCTTCCAGCGCATGGCGCGCCAGTTCGCGCCGGTCAAGGCTGATGGTATAGGTGTATTTGCCGGGAAAGATGACGTCGGTGTTCACATTGTCGCCATATTTCCAAATGCGGTGGGCTGTTCTTATCACAAGTTATTTTCCTTCGCTGGATCAGTCAGCTCGGCTGGATGGATGAGGCGGCCGGCGATGCAGCTGGCGGCGACGACGGCTGGATTGGACAGATAAATTTCAGCTTGGGGCTCGCCCATTCGCCCGCGGAAGTTGCGGTTGGCGCTGCTGATGCAAACCTCTCCCGGCGCCAGAACGCCCATGTGATTGCCCATGCAGGGGCCGCAGCCAGGCGTGCCGATGGCCGCGCCAGCGTCAATCAGCGCCGCGATATGCCCGGCGGCGGCGGCATCGCGCAGGACAATGGACGAAGCCGGTACGACAATCAGGCGGGAACGGAGCTTTTTGCCGCGTATAATATCGGCGGCGGCGGCAATATCTTCCAGACGGCCGTTGGTGCATGTGCCGATAAAGCCGAGATCGACTGGCGTATTGGCGATTGCCGAAAGCGGCCGGACATGATCGACGCTGTGCGGGCAGGACAGCATCGGCTCAATCCGCCGCAGGTCGATCTGGTGATGGGCGGAATAACCGGCATCGGCATCAGGATAAAGCGCATTGGCGCGGAAAAAATCAATTCGCTCGCGATAAGTGTTCGGACGCGTGCGCTTCAGATTGCGGCGCAGCCATTCCCAAGTTTGGTCATCGGGGGCCATGCCGGCGTTTTTTGCGCCCATTTCAGCCATCATATTGGTCAAGACCATGCGCGAATCGGGCGAAAGGCTGGCGATGCCGTCGCCGTCGAATTCGACCGCCATATACGCCGCGCCATCGGCCGACAGCTGGCCAATCAGGCTGATAGTTAGGTCCTTGGACATAACGCCGGGATTGAGTTGGCCTTGGAGCGTGATGCGGATGGTTTCGGGGACGCGCAGCCAAAGCTGCCCGGTGGCCCACAGGGCGGCGACTTCGCTGCGGCCAATCCCGGCGCCAAAGGCCCCCAGCCAGCCATAATGCGGACTGTGGCTGTCGGCGCCGAGCAGCGTCATGCCCGGCCCGATGATGCCCTCTTCGCACAGCACTTGATGACAAATGCCGCGCCCAATCTCAAAAAAATGGGCAATCCCCTGCTGGCGAACAAAAGCGCGTATGCGGGCGTGATTTTGGGCGTGCTTGGGGGTCGGCGGCGGCGCGGCATGATCGAGAGTGACGGCGAGGCGCCGCGGATATTTGACCCGCCTGTGCGGCAGCTGCTCAAAGATGCTGGCGATGGCGGCCGTGTTGTCATGGCTCAAGACCACATCGGGTTCAATGACCAGCGTGTCATTGGCATGCGCCGTCTTGTTCCCACTGGCGCGGGCTAGGATTTTTTCGGTTAGTGTCATTCCCATCGCGTAACCTGAAGACTTTTCCTTTTGCGCTGGCAAATGTCTGCTACAATCCCCCCAGCTGAAAACCGCGGCAAGGATTATTATGGCTCAAGAACTTCGGGACAAGCTGCGTCATAACTTTGTGGTCAATATACTGGATGGCTGCTTTTTTGGGTTTGGCATCATTGGTCTAGCGTCCTATGTTACCATCATTCCCCTGTTTCTGTCCTATTTGACCGACTCTACCGCATTGATTGGCTTTATGGCAACCTTGTTTCACATTGGCTGGCAGGTGCCGCAGCTGCTGACGTCCAATTATGTCTCTGGGCTAAGACGTTACAAGCCGATGGTGCTGTGGATGACCATGCTGGAGCGCGTGCCTTATTTTGGCTTGGCGGCCGTCGCGCTGCTGATTCCAATAACCGGCGCGGAGCCAGCGCTTATTTTGACGATCCTTTTGCTGACGTGGCAGTCTTTTGGCGGCGGTTTTACGGCGACGGCCTGGCAAAGCATGGTGAGCAAGATCATGCCGGCGCATCGGCTTGGCACATTTTTTGGCATGCAGTCGGCCGGCGTTAATTTTTTCGGCGCCGGCGGCGCGTTGATCGCCAGCTTTATCCTGGGCGCGTTCGCCTTTCCGCACAGCTTCGCGCTGCTCTTCCTGATCGCGGCGATAAGCCTAATGGTCTCCTTCGTCTTTTTGGCGATGTCAGTCGAACCCGAAAGCGAGCCGCACGATGTTGTCGAGCGGGTTCAATGGCGCGAGTTCGGGCGGCGGCTGAAGGCGATACTCCGACAGGATGCCAATTTTCGCTGGTTTCTCATCGCCCGCGGCTTATCCTCTTTGAGCGCGACCTCTATCTCTTTTTTTACGATTTACGGCGTCCGTCAATATGAGATGACTCCCGAATTCGCCAGCGCCATGACCAGCGTCCTGCTGGTTTCCCAAACCGTCAGCAGCACCTTTATTGGCTGGATAGGCGACCGCTGGGGGCATCGCCGCGTGCTGGTCTTTGGCAATCTGGCGACGGCGCTGTCGATTGTCATCGCCTTGACGGCCCCAGATACAAGCTGGTTTTATTTCGTCTTTGCGCTGACTGGCCTGGTCAATGCCACGCGCTGGTCGGCGATTATGAGCATCACCGTGCAGTTTGGCTCGGTGGCCGAACGTCCCATTTACATCGGCATGGCGAACACCTTGATTGCGCCGGTGACCGTCTTCGCGCCGATCATCGGCGGCTGGCTGGTCGATGCCGTCAGCTTTGACCTGACCTTCAGCATCTTTGCGCTGGCGGCCCTGGGCTCGATGCTGGTGTACATCATCCTGATGGAAGATCCTGACAAGGCGGCGCGAAAAGCGAGACGCGAAGCGATGGCCGCCGCCGACTAATCATCGACCGGCTGCATGATGCCGCGCAGAATATGATCCACGTCCTGCATCGAAATCGGCTGTTCATCGGCCATCGCTTTGACTTGCGATGTCGCCAGCCGCAGCCTGTCATCCGCCAGTTCAATGCCGAGGCCGGCGGCGCGGTCGCGAATAGCGTTGCGGCCGACCAGACGATGGGCGACGTCAATCATCCTTGACATGCCAAAATCATCGGGATTAATCGCCTCATAAGTCGTCGGATTTTGCAGGACGGCCTTGGTATGGACGCCGGCTTTGTGATGAAAGGCAAGCTCGCCGGTAATCGGCGTGTTAAAAGGAATGGCGATGCCCAGCTTGGCGGCGACCAGCCTCTCAATTTCGGCCAGCAGCAGCAGGTCATATTTTTTGACCAGCGACTTGTCATAGGTGTAGAGCCGACCGACCAGCGCGCCCATAGGCGTAATGCCATTGCGCTCGCCAATGCCCAGCACTGTGGTGTCAATGTGCGTGGCGCCGGCCTGCAAAGCGCAAAAAGCGTTGGCAACAGCGCATCCGCTGTCATTATGACCATGAAACTCGATATCGCAGCTGACGACATCGCGCAGGTTGGAAATGAGGTTGTAGGCGCTAAGCGGGTCGGCAATGCCGACGGTATCGGCGACGCCAACGCGGTCGACGCCGGCCAAATCCATCGCTCGATAAACAGTCATCACATCGGCGAAGTTGCTGCGGAAGGTGTCCTCGGTGCTGAAGCGCGTCTCAATGCCCTGACTTTTCAGAAACTCGATGACCTGCTGCCCGATATCGATGACCTGTTCCAGGCTTTTCCCATGGCTGTATTGGCGCATATAAGTCGAAGTGCCGATGTAGACGTCGGCGCCGTCGATGCCGCAATCGACCGCCAGCCTGGCATCATCCATATTGGCGCGGATATGCGTCAGCAGCTTGAACGCGCGGGGCATATCCGATAGAACGCGGATAGCATCGGCGCTTTGCCGGCTGGCCACCGGCGTCGAAAGCTCCATGTATTCGACGCCGAACTCGTTCAGCAGGCCGGCGATCTCGCGCTTGTCGTCAATCGTGAAATGGGCGCCGCGAAACTGCTCGCCTTCGCGCAGAGTCGAGTCGATGAAATGAAATTGCTGAATGGGATTGCGTCGGCTGTGCATAAGGCTTCCTAGTCTGCTTCAAATTTGCTCAAGGACATGGGTCAGGACGCTGATGGCCCGCCGGTATTCGTCCAGTTCAATGTGTTCATGGGGGGTATGGTCAAGCGATGAATCGCCGGGGCCATAAGCGACTGTCGGGCAGTTCCACAGCGGCCCGACGACATTCATATCGGCCGTGCCGGTTTTATAGACGAAGCGCGGCCGCCCGTCACCGGCGCGTATGGCGCGGCGAAAAAGGCGGCTAAGCTCGCTGTTTCTGTCGCTGGTGAAGGCGCGTTCGATCCCGCGGGTGGAAAGGGCGGCGCCATCGGCCGGCGGCAGCTGCTCAAGGAGGTCTTTCGGCGCGATGCGCGGCGGCAGACGAAAGCCAATCGTCATATCGGCGATGCCATTGACACCGTCGCGGCGGGTGTTTATCTCGCGGAGAGAAGCATCCAAGCGGGCAAAAATCGAATCGATGCCCTGATTGAAGCGGTCGGCGCATGCCTTGACCCTTAGCCAATAATTCACGGCTCGTTCGGCTGGGCTGGGCGCATCGGCGGCGCTGTGAGCCAAGCCGCCTTCCCAATGCCAGTCCAGCAGCAGCCGTCCCTTGTAACCCAGCGTGATACGCTCCCAATGCGAGGGTTCGCCAATAATGCAGTAATGCGGCCGATGACGGCCGGCGATATAACGCGCGCCCTTGCTGGTGGCCGCTTCTTCTTCGACCGCGCCAGCCACTATCAGGCGCACATCACCGTTCAATCGGGCGCGCCGCGCCGCCACGGCAAACGCGCACAGCGGCCCTTTGGCATCCACCGCGCCGCGTCCATACAGCCGCCGACCCTCAATGCAAACCGGCGGAAAGCCGGGAAATGTATCAATATGGCCCAGCAAGATGACCTCGCGCTGGCCGCGGCCGATGATGCCGACGGCGCTGCCGGCCGCATCAACAAAAGCCTCGTCATAGCCCTGCGCCTGCATCCAGTTCACCAGGAATTGAACCGCGGCCGCCTCTTGATATGACGGACTCGGAATGGCAACCAGGTCATGGAGCAGCCTTTCGGCGCCGGCATCAGAAAGTGTCATCGTGTCGGCTCCAGCGCCGCGGCGATGGCCGCGGTCAAATCTTGCAGCTGCCCGCGGGTGATAATCAGCGGCGGCAGCAGGCGCAGCACATTCAAGCCAGCCGGCAGGGCCAGCGCTCCGCGCGCTTGCAGGGCCTTGAGCGCCGGGGTGACGCGGCCGCGCAGTTCCAGGCCAATCATCAAGCCGCGCCCGCGAACCTCGCGGACTGCCTTCAAATCGCGCGCGGTAAGCTCTTCGCGCAGCCATAGGCCATTCTCGCGCGTCTGCTGGACAAGGTTCTCGTCGTCGATGGTCTTGAGAGTGGCGATAGCCGCCGCGCAGGCCAGCGGATTGCCGCCGAAGGTGCTGCCATGCGCGCCGCGCGGGATCGGCCCATGGGCATCGCGCCAGCAGACCGCGCCCATCGGCAGACCGCCGCCAATCGCCTTGCCCATTGAAACAATATCCGGGATAACGGCGGCGGCTTCAAAGCCGAACCATGTCCCCGTCCGTCCTAGCCCAGTTTGAATTTCGTCCAAAATCAGCATGGCGCCAGTTCGGTCACAGCGTTCCCGCAGCGCTTGCAAAAATTCAGGGTCGGCTGGATGGACGCCGCCTTCGCCCTGTATTGCCTCGACGACAACGGCCGCTGTATCTTCATCAATCGCCTGGCGGGCGGCCTGAATGTCATTGCCGGCGATGTGCGTCACCGGCGGCAGCCAGGACTGAAAAGGCTGGCGATATTTGGCGGTCCAGGTCATGGCCAGGGCGCCGGTCGTGCGGCCGTGAAAGGCGCGTTTGACGGCCACAATGCCGCCGCGGCCGGTCAGCAGGCGGGCGACTTTGAGGGCGGCTTCGTTGGCCTCGGCGCCGCTGCTGCACAGGAAGAAGCGATTCAAGTCGGCTGGCGTAATCTCGGCCAGCAGTTGATAAAGCTCGGCGCGGCGGTCATTGTAGAAGGACTCGTGGCTGGTGATGAGCGTCTGCGCCTGTTCGGAAATCGCCCGAATGACCGCTGGATGACCATGACCCAAAGCGGCGACGCCCTGGCCGCTGGTGGCGTCAAGATAGCGATTGCCCAAATCATCATAAACATACGCGCCTTCGCCGCGCACAAGCGCCGTCGGCCGTTTGGAATAAGCGCCTGAACCGTGGCGGTCTTCAAGCTGAAATAATGTCATGCGGTGAACCTCGTTCCGGCGCCGGCCAAGGCCCGCGAGACTGGATTGGCCAGCCGGCCGTCGCCAATAATGGCCGCGCCGACGCCGCCATCCAGCGCTTCTTTGGCCGCCAGCGTCTTGCGTTTCATGCGCCCCTGCGCCCATTGCAGCGCGCTGTCCATCTGCGCCGCCGCCACCTGACTGACCAACGAATCCTCGTCGGGAAAATGGCGATAGAGGCCGCCTACATTGCTCAAGATAAGCAGCGTGTCGGCCGCCAAAGCGGCCGCCGCCGCCGCGCTGGCGCGGTCACCATCGACGTTGAGCAGGCCATCGGCGCTGGTCGCCAGCGGCGGCAGTACCGGCGCTTGCGCCTGCTCAAGCAAATCCCGTAATGGCGCGGCATTCACGCCTTGAATCGAGCCGCTGTGATCATCGCGGACGATGCGGATGCGCCCATTCTGCACCGCCCGAATCGCTTTTTTGCGCGCCGCTTTGACGACAACCTCGGCGCCGACGAGACCTTTAGCATCGACGCCGCGCTGACGCAAAGCTGCTGCCAGCCGTTCATTGACGGATTCGGCGGCGCGCACATAAATATCCCGAACCGCCGGCGGCGTATAGCGGGAACTGTGGCCGGAGGGCGAAATCAACGTCTGCACCTCAATTCCCAAATCGGCGCACATCTGATTCATCGCCGCGCTGACGCCATGCACAACGACCAGCGGCCGCTGCCGGGCGATTCTTGCGAGGTCATCACAAGCCGCCGCCAAATCCAGCCCTTCGCCGCCGCCTAATTTGACGACCAATAGGCCATCCATCATCAAAATCCCCTTATGGATAGATGCCGGGGAACTCGAGCCCGGCGCGTTCATCAAAGCCAAACATAAGATTCATGCACTGCACAGCCGAGCCAGCCGCGCCTTTGACTAGGTTGTCCAGGGCGGCAATCACTACCAAATGCCGACCGTCTTCATCCAGTTCAAAGCCGATGTCGCAGTAATTGGCGCCGGCGACGACGCGCGGCTCTGGCAGACGATGCAAGCCGACCCGGCCGCTGACCAGCCGCACAAAGGGTTCGGCGCGGTAGGCTTGGCGATACAGTTTCCAAATATCTCTTTCGACTTGGGGCGCGTTCAAATAGCAGTGCGCCAGCAGATGCACGCCGCGGATCATTTCAATGGCGGTGACGGCGAAGTCAATGCGGACGTCGGCGCCCAGCATCATCTCGACTTCGGCCCTATGGCGGTGCCGCGTGGCTTTGTAGGTGCGGACGGCGCCGCTTCGTATCGGGTGATGGCTGCTGGCATTGGCTTGGCTGCCGGCTTCGGATGAGCCGACTTTGATTTCGATCATCGCCCGTTCCAGCAGGCCGGCCTGAACAAGCGGATGCAGCGCCAAATTGACGGCGGTCGCGTTGCAGCCGACTCCACTGACATAATGCGCGCCGGCCAGCCGCGCGCGGTTATGCTCTGGCAGGCCATAGACGAAGCGGTCGAGCCATTGCGGCGCCGGATGGGATTCGCCGTGCCAGCGTTCATAGTCGGCGGCTGAATCCAGGCGGAAATCGGCCGAAAGGTCAATCAGACGCGGGGCAAGCGCGGCATAGGTTTCGATGTTGCGGGCGACAGTTTGATGCGGCAGCGCCAAGAATAGGACGTCGCCGGTCTGCAGGGCATCGGGATGAATGAATTTCAAAGTCGATACCTGGCGCATATTGGGATGCAGGCTGTGAACATAGCGTCCGGCATGGACGCGGCTGGTGATTTGAGTGACTTCAACCTGCGGGTGAAAATGCAGCAGCCGCAAAAGCTCGCCGCCAGTGTAGCCGCTGCCGCCCGCGATGCCTGCTTGAATCACACCGCGACTCCTGTTTCGCTCATGACAAAATCAATGACTCGCTGGGCGATGTCCACCCCGGTCGGTTTGCTGCTGTTGCGGAATTCCATGGTGTGATTGATTTCGTTGACTACATAATTGCCCTGGGCATCTTCGAGCAGATCAATGGCGAGGATGCCGCCGCCGACGGCTTGGGCGGCGCCGACGCAGATGTCATTCAAAGTTTCGGTGACGGGGCAGTTGGTCGCCTGGCCACCGCGGGCGGTGTTGGTGATCCAATGATTGGAACTGCGATAAATGGCGGCAATCGTGCGGTCGCCGACCACAAAGGCGCGGATGTCCCGTCCGGGTTTATCGACATATTCCTGGATGTAGTAGATATGATGCTGATAGTCGCCAAGCGTCTGGCGATGCTCGATGATGGCTTCGGCGCTGTCGCGGTTGTGAATTCGCGCCAGCAGACGTCCCCATGAACCCGTGACCGGCTTCATCACGGCTGGATAGTCGACGTCTTGGATGGCTTGCATGGCGCTGTCGGGCGTGAAGGCGACGCGGGTATGCGGCTGGGGGATGCCGCGCTGGGCTAGGGCCAGGCTGGTGCGGAGCTTGTCGCCGCAAATCGCCGCCGTTTCATAAGTGTTGAAGCTGCGGATGCCCCAGCTGTTGAGAATCGCCAAGGCATACATCCCGCGCGAGGTGCTGACGCAGCGCTCAAACACCAGATCATAGTCGCTCCAAGCGGCGCCGGAGGGCGCTGACTGTTCCGGCCCTTGGGCGATGTTGAAATTCAGCTCGCGGTCGAGGATGATGTCAGGGCTGATGCCGCGGTTGTTGAAGGCGGCCAAAATCAGCTTTTCTTCGGCGCGGATATGGGTCACAAGCAGGGCAACGCGCATCGAGTCTATTCTCCCCAGTCTTCTTCGACTTCGGGCGCAAGCTCAAGCGCGATGGGCCCCAGGCTCATAATCTCAAGCTCAATGCCGCATTCCGAACAGGCGACAAGCTCATTTTCCATCGCATCGGCGGGAATATCGACGGCGGCGTCGCATTCCGGGCAGAGTGGGGTTTCGACTGTCATTTTGTCCTCCTATAATTAAAAAACCCGCCAATGGGCGGGTATCCGTTCAAGTTTCGCAAGCAGCGCAGACAAGCCCAGGGTTAGTGGATGCGGCTCTTCTTGACCTTCTTGCTGGCGCTTAATGGGCGTGTCACGATTTCAAAACACTTTCAGTTCCAATATACGAGGGGAACTCTAGCCGGCCATCAAGCGTTTCGCCATAAGCAAATAATACGAACTTTTTTGTGCATTTTATACAGTTATCAGTAACCGAAACGTCTCAAAACCGAATCGATGGGCTGGCGGTATTTGCGGCCAAAGATGGTGAGATGCGTCAGCAGGGGATATAAATTGTAGATATGGCGGCGAAGCTCAAAAAAAGCGGCGTCCAAGGGTATTATCTGCTGATAGCTGGCGAAGAAATCATCGCTTGCGGTGTCAAACAGGGTCATATAGGCCAGTTCCATTTCATGGTGGGCATAGTACAGCGCCGGGTCGATGATGCCGACGATGCGGCCACCGCGCACAAGCATATTGGCGCGCCACATATCACCGTGAATCAGCGCTGGATGATTCGGTTCAATGAGATAGCGGTCAACTTTTTCGGCGAATCGCTGAAGGCGGATGTCCAGCGCCGGCGGCAGATTGCCGGACTGACGGGCGATGGCGGTCATGTACCGGAGCCGCTGCTGGCGGAAAAATGCAATCCATGATTCTGATGGGCGGTTGGGCTGGTGTATGGGGCCGATGAGGGTATCGCGTTCGAGTCCATAAGCCTCCCCCTTGATTTGATGGCATTCTGCCAGCAGTTGGCCGAGATGCGCTTCGCTTTCGCGGTTCAGTCCGGGCGCGCCGTCGATGAATTCGATCAGCAGCAGGCTGGCTTCGGCATGAATCGCTTTTGGCACGGGCAGGCGGGTGCGCTGGCGCAGATAGTTCAGCATCCAGGCTTCAATAGTCAGGTCATGCGTGCCGTTGCCGAGTTTGGCGACAATAGGGCCGCCGCCGTCCAGGTCGATTCTGATGACTTGGCTGATCATCCCGCCGTCAAGCGGCTGAATGCGGATGATTTTTTGGCCGATGATCTTTTCGATCTGCTGTTTTTGTTCGGATTTCATGCGGACAAGCTCGCTGACGACCGCTTGATTATAGCAGATGAATCTCACTTGACACTGGGCGAGGCCCGCCGATATAATCCTGTGTCATGCACATAAAATCATAGGAGCAAGCAGATGGGGCCGCTGCCTAAGCGAAAAATATCTAAGTCCAGGCGGAATCGCCGCCGCGCGCATGATGCCTTGAAGCTGAATCATCTGGTGGAATGCGAAAGCTGCGGTGAATATCATATCGCCCACCGCGTTTGTCCCAAGTGCGGCAGCTATCGCGGCGAGCAGGTGATTGAAGTCGATGACAGCTAGGCGCTGTTGATGCGAGACGCGGCATACGATGATGGATTGGGGTAAAACGGCGGCGGTCTTCCCTGGTCAAGGTTCGCAGGCGGTTGGCATGGGGAAGGATTTTGCCGATGCCTATGATGCTGCGCGGGCGGCCTTTGAGCAGGCCGATGAGATTCTGGGATTTAGACTGTCGGCGATCTGCTGGGAAGGCCCTCAAACGGCGCTTGACCAGACGATTCATACGCAGCCGGCGCTGTATGTGACCAGCCTGGCGATTTGGCGCGCGCTGAAGCAATGCCTGCCCGAGGCCGCGCCGGCCTGGATGGCCGGACACAGTTTGGGGGAATTGAGCGCGCTGGCGGCCGCTGGCGCGATGGCTTATGAAGATGGCCTGAAGCTGGTTTATGCCCGCGGCCGTCTGATGCAAAAAGCGGGGGAAGAAAGCCCGGGCGCGATGGCGGCTTTGCTGGCGATGAAGCCGCCGGCGGTCAAGGCGCTGTGCGCGGCCGTATCGGAAGAAACAGAGAAAAGCGTCGTGCTGGCCAATGACAACTGCCCTGGTCAGCTGGTTGTCTCTGGGCATATTGAAGCGGTTGACCGCTTGCTTGAGCTTGCGCCGGCCGCCGGCGCTCGGCGGGCAGTCAAACTGTCGGTAAGCGTTGCGGCGCATTCGCCGCTGATGGCCTCGGCATCGGGAGCGTTCCAGCGGGCGGTTGATCAAACGCCGCTGGCGCCGTCGAAGATCGCGGTCTATGGCAATGTCAATGCGCGGCCGCTCGAAACAGTTCAGGAGATTCGGCGCGAGCTTGGCGGGCAGCTGACGCAGACGGTGCGCTGGACGGAATCGATGCAGGCCATAATTGATGCTGGCGCCGAGACGTTTATCGAGATCGGCGCGAACAGCGTCCTTAGCGGCTTGATGCGCCGCATTGACCGCAAGAAAACCAGCATCGCCCTCAATTCCGTCGCCGCTCTGGATGCTTTTCTGGAAGGGCCGGCGCAGGGGCGAAGTTGAGCGAGGAACGGCAGCATGTCCGAATTGATTGTGACCCGCCGCGGCGGGCCCGTCTTTGAGGTGATTCTCAACCGCGCCGACAAGCGCAACGCTATCAATGACGAAATGATGGATGCTATATCAGCCGCCATGGACCGCGCCGAAGCGGCCTTCAGCGATGGCGCCCGCGCGGTTGTGATCCGGGCCGAAGGGCGGGTGTTTTCGGCTGGCATTGACATAAGCCAGTTCCAAGCGATGGGCGATGAATGGCGCGGCAATCTGTTTCCGCTCACCGCCCGCTATCAAGCTGTTTTCAATAAAATCGAGAACTCTTCGCTGCCGGTTATCTGTGTCATGCAGGGCTATTGCTTGGGCCTGGCGCTGGAACTGGCGCTGGCCTGTGATTTTCGCATCGCCGCCGAGCGCGCCAAACTGGGCTTGCCGGAGTCGCGCTTGGGCATTATTCCCGACGTCGGCGGCACGGTGCGGCTGGTCAAGCTGATT
Source organism: Phototrophicaceae bacterium (assembly GCA_965243515.1). GTDB lineage: Bacteria > Chloroflexota > Anaerolineae > Aggregatilineales > Phototrophicaceae > UBA6055. The sequence continues at coordinate 1,579,496 of OZ251572.1, forward strand.
GGCCCCGCCCGCGCCAAGCAGATGATTATGACCGGCGGCCATATCACCGCAGAGCAGGCGCGGGACTGGGGGCTGGTGAACGATGTATTCCCGAAGGATGCGCTGGAGTCGGGCCTCGCCGATTATGTTGATGCGCTGTGCGCGGCGGCGCCGCTGGCGGTGAGCTATGCCAAGCGGGTGGTCAACAACATTATGGAACATTCACGCGGCTTGCAGCTGGAGGCGTGGGCGCAGGCGCAGCTTTTCCGCACCGAGGACTTCAGCAATGCGGTTCGGGCGATGATGGATAAAAAGTATCCGATTGATTGGCAGGCCAAATAACCTCCGCTAGCCGCCCTCGATATCGATCACCGTTCCTAAAAATCCGTTCGCCTCTTGCAGCAGGCGCCGCGCGTCGGCGGCATTGACTTGCCGCTGGTGCATGACGACGGCTGTTTTGACTTCGCGATTGGCTTGCGACAGCAGTCGTTTGGCCGCTTGTTCATCAAGGCCGGTCAGCTGCATAACCAGCCGTTCGGCGCGGTCAGCCAGCTTTTGGTTGGTCACTTTGAGGTCGACCATCAGATTGCCATAGACCTTGCCGAGCTTAATCATAGTGGCGGCGCTAAGCATATTGAGGATCATTTTCTGCGCCGTTCCAGCTTTCATGCGCGTCGAGCCGGCGATGATTTCGGGCCCGACGTCGACGCCGATGCCAATCTGGGCGATATCGAGGATCGGCGCCGCCGGGCTGCATGAGACGGCGATGGTTTTGGCCTTGATGGATTTCGCGTATTCCAAGGCGGCGATGACGTAGGGGGTGCGGCCGCTGGCGGCAATTCCACAGACGACATCGCGCCGCCCCACATCACGCGCCACCAGATCGCGTTTAGCTTGGTCACGATGATCCTCGGCGCCCTCCACGGCCTGCGTCAAGGCGGCGCGGCCGCCGGCGACAATGCCCTGCACCAAGTCGGGCGGCGTGCTGAAGGTCGGCACGCATTCCACCGCGTCCAGAACTCCAAGCCGGCCGCTGGTGCCGGCGCCGACATAAAACAGACGTCCTCCGTTTTGCAGGGCGGCCGCAATCATATCGACCGCGTCAGCGATTTGGGGAATGACCGTTTCAATGGCCACAGCGACTTGAGCATCCTCTCGGTTGATGAGCGCGAGCATATCGAGGGTCGAGAGTTTGTCGATGTGGCGGCTGTTGGGGTTGGCTTGTTCGGTGCTGGGATTCATGGATTGCGGATTCCGGTGACGATGAGGTCATGGACGGCGCGGCGGAAAGCATGAATGCCTTCGGGCTGGCGGCCATGATAGACCCGATTGGTCAGAACGGCGGTGACGATTTCCCGCTGTGGATCAATCCAAAGCGACGTCCCAGTAAAGCCAGTGTGACCATAAGAACGGCGGCTGTACAGATCGCCGGCAGAAGAATCCTCAAAGGCTGGCAGCATCCAGCCCAGCCCCATCCGAAACTGGCCGGCGGCGTGCTGCTGCGTGGCCGATTCGCGCAGTTCGGCGCTGATCTTGAGGCGGCCGTCGCCAGCCAGCCAGGCTTGGCCAAAGCGGGCGACATCCTCGGCTGTGGCAAACAGGCCGGCATGGCCGGCGATGCCGCCGACGCCGCCGGCGTTTTCGTCATGCGCCTCGCCCCAGATACGGCGCCGACGCCAATGGTTGTCCATTTCTGTCGGGGCGATTTTTTCCTTTGGCAGGCCCTTTAGTATCGGATTATAGGTCAATGAGTTTAATCCCAAAGGGTGGATGACCTGTTTATCAATGGCTTTGTCCAAGGGGCGGCCGTGCAGGCGCGACACGGCTTCGCCCAGCAGCATGATGCCGATGTCGCTGTAACGCACGGCGTCGCCGACCGGCGCGGCAAAGGGAAAATTCACCATGGCCTTGAGCGCGCTTTGCCAGCGGCGGGGACTGTATTTGTCCGCGGCCGAAGGGGCGGCGGGGACGTCTTGGCCGGCCAGCGAATAGACATCGCACCAGGGCGGCAGGCCGGAAGTGTGCGTCAGCAGATGCTTGAATGTTACGGCGGTCACATCGACTGACTGCCCGCGGAATTTGGCGTCGGCTGGCAAATGCGCCCGCGTGTGAGGGTCTTGGCCGCCCGAAATGCGGCGCGGATTGACTATCCCAAATTCGGGAATCACATCCACCAGCCGACTTTCCAAATTGATCTTGCCGGCGTCGACCAGCGCCAGGAAGCTGGTTTCGACGATGATTTTGGTCACCGAGGCTAAATCAAAGCGCGTGTCGGCTGCAACCGCCAGCCTGCGGTCGTCGGGGTCAAGCCAGCCCCAGGCCTGATTCATCAGCACGGCGCCCTGATGCATTACGCAGATGGACAGGGCGGGGAAGGTCGACGGCAGGTGACGTTCCAGCAGTTGGTCAAAGGCGCGTTTGAAATAGTCATTGCGAAGCAGTTTGGATTCTGCCGACATTGATTTATCCTTATTCGCAAGTTAGTATAAAATATAAATAAATTGAACTGAAAAGCCAAAAGAACAGAAACGAGACATGAAGCGAAAACATAAACGGAAGCCGATGTCCCGCCGCCGATTCATCATTGGCTGGGTGTTGGTTTGGTTTCTGTCTTTGCCCATACCGTCCATTTTAGAGTTGCCGGCGTTGCACTTTGATTTTATTGATTATCCGCCCACGATCATAATAAGCGGCATAACCGTTGGCCTGTTGGCCATCTTCCAGATTGTCTTGGCGCGGCGCTATTTGCATACCGAACTGCGGCGCTGGCTGTTCTTAGCTTTGCTTGGCTTTGTCGTCGGGCAAATCGGACTTCATTTTTTTGAGATGGTTGACCGCCCCCCATTCCCACCGGTGATGATTCAACGGCTGAAAGAACCTGAAAGCATTGCCTGGTTAAGATATGCGCTTTATACAATTATTTGGGATTTTTTACACTGGTACGCGCCGGTGATTTTCCAATGGCTGGCGCTGCGGGGGCGCTTTCGTCATCATGGGCTTTGGCTGCTGGCGGCTGTCATGGCGGCGCCGCTTCACTTTATCCTGACCAAACATGGCGGCATTTTGAGTCATGCGGTTGATTTAGTCGAATGCTTGACTGGATTTTCGCTGGCAAATCCGTTTGTTCTACTTTTGGATTGGGCGACCCCTGCGATTATGATGGGGCTTGTCTTGCAGTATTTGGTAGTTAAGAGCGACTCGTTTCAACAGTGAGTATCCCAGTCGGCGTAAAGTCACCGCAGATGGCATCGACGGCGGCCTGGAGCGAGGGGCGGCTGTCGCCGTTGGTACAGACAATCGCATCAGCGCCGAGCAAAAGGCCGGCGTCATAAGGATTGCGGAGGCAAATCAGAATAGAGGTCGGCGCCCGATCAATGATGGATTGGGCAAGTTGCGCCTGCGCCGGCAGCAGATGGGCATTGCGAGTCGCTATGATTGCGATGTCGGTTTCCCCAACAAGCGCATCTATGTTCGCGGCGGGGGATGAGGGGCTGATGATATGGCAGGCGGCCGCGGGGATTCGCGCAAGCAGATATTGAGAAAAATCGGAACCGGCTTCGATAGCGGCGGATATGATTTGCGTCGAGAATTCGATCAGTGAAATTCGCGGAGCGCCGGGCGCTATCGGAAAGGCCGGCCCCGCTTTCAGCAGCGCCGTTCCAGCCCGGGCGGCCTTCTGGGCAAGGGCCTGATGGGCCTGGCTGTGGATGATATTCATAGGCGGTCGATTGTTGAGGGCGAATCGTTGTTTGAGAGTCTGGATGCGGGCAACTGACTGGTCGATGCGTTCCATTGGGATGCGCCCGGATTCGGCGGCTTCCAGCAAGGCATGATACGCGGCTTCCTGTCGGGCGCGCGTGTGTGAAAACAGCGGCATATCCACTCCAGCCAAGACGGCCAGAACGGCCGATTCGCCGGGGCCCCAGTCATCAGTAATCGCTTTCATTTCCATGCAGTCGGTGCAAACGGCGCCGTCGTATTCAAGCTGGCGGCGCAGGAGTCCATTGATAACGGCGGAGGACATGGTCGCCGGACGCTGGCTGTCCAGTTCTTCGAACATGACGTGGGTGGTCATCACACAGGCGGCGCCTGCTTTTATGGCGCGGCGGAATGGCAGCAGGTCGGTTTGGTAAAGATAGTCCAGCGAGCCGCTGACTTTGGCGAGGGCATCGTGCGTATCAATGACGGTGTTGCCGAGCCCGGGGAAATGCTTGACTGTGGCGGCGACGCCGGCGCGCTGGAATCCGCGTATGTGCGCGGCGGCGAAATCGCTGACCTGCTGGCTGTCGGCGCTGAAGGCGCGCGTGCCGACGGAGGGATTATCGGCATTGTGGGCGATGTCGGCGACTGGGGCAAAGTTCCAGTTGATGCCGAGCGCGGTTAGTTCACGGGCCATCATGGCGGCGACGTCTTCGGCCAGCTGCGGATCGCCGCTGGCGGCCAGGGCCATGGCGCCGGGGCTTTCGGTAAAGCCTTGACGCAGGCGGGCGACGATGCCGCCTTCTTGGTCGATGCCGACAAGGAGCGGATATTTTGCGGCCGCATGGCAGTCATCCAGCAGCCGCTTGACCTGCGCTGGCGATTCGATGTTGCGGGCAAACAGATAGACGCCGCCGATGCGGCCGGCGGCGAGCCATTGCAGGATGTGAGGCGGGGCGGCGGCGCCGTCGAAGCCGACCATCATCATCTGTCCGATTTTTTCCTTGAGCGAGAGCATGAGCGTTCCTTAATGCGGGGCCAAGCGGCGCTGCTTGGATTCCCACTGGATGATGAACCGATAAATGGCGGCGGCAAGCAGCGCGCCCAGCAGGATGAACAGGCTGATGGTTTCGATGCCGATGTTTTCGGCAAAGACGCCGGCGATTCCGGATAAGACGGCGCCGCCCAGTCCAGCCGAGCCAACCTGAAAGCCAATCGCGTTGGCGGCATGGTCCCGGCCGACGCGCGACGGCGTCTGTGAGATCAATATGGGGAAGATGGCGGCCAAGCCAAAGCCGATGCCCATTAAACCGATGAAGCTGAAGCTGTCGCTGATGTTGAGGAAGAGGAGGACGGCGCCAAGGATGGACAGGCCGAAGCTGACGTTGAGCAGCCATTTGTCGCCGATTCGCATCGCCAGCAGCCCCATCAGCATACGGCCGAGGGTAAAACTTCCCCAGTAGGCGCTGACCCAGGCGCTTGAATTTTCCTGCGAAATCCCCCGCGCCTCAACGAAGAGCGTATTGGCAAGCTGGCCGGTGCCGATCTCGATGCCGCCATAGACAAACAGAAGCAGGATGCTCATCAGCGCAATCGGGCGGCGGAGGGTGTTTCGGATTGGGATTCGGCTGGGCGCGGTTTCGGGCTGGCTGCGCTTTGTTTTTTTGAGATGCCACCGCGGCAGCGTCAGTAGGATCACGAGTCCCAGCAGCAGCGCCAGCAGGCCGCTAATGACATAACTTGGCTGCCAGCCGCGGCCGAGGTTCAAGACGGAGACGGTGACGACCGTCGGCGCGATGGTCAGCCCGATGCCCCAGCAGGCGTGAAGCCAGTTCATTTGGCTGGAGCCGTAATTGGATGAGACGAAGTTGTTGAAGCCGGCGTCTATCGTGCCTTTGCCGATGCTGGTCAAAAATGCCACCGCCAGCAGGGCAATCCAGACGGGCGCGATGGTATAGCCGATCAAGCCGATGCCGGCGAAAGCCATGCCGCCGACCAGCACGGGCCCTATAGTGAATTTGCCAATCAGAGAGCCGCTCATAAAAGCGGCGATTAAGCCGCCCAGCATGGCGGCGGTTAATAAGACGCCAATCGAATCCAGCGAAACGCCAAAGGTGGGCTGCATGAAAGTCCAGGCGATGTTGAGGAGGCCGGTGGCGATGCCAATGACAATAAAGGTGAGGTAAGCGATAATAAGCGGAAAGGATTTACGCATATTCAAGGCGGCTCGATTCTGTGCATCGGATTTGCCCTTATCATACTCGCTTGTTATCGATGCGTCATGGTTTGATATGCGCGGTTTTGCGATAGACTGACGTTTGAATCACAAGGCACAGGCGGCGAACAGGAAATGATATGCTTTCGCAGGAAAATCAAGATTTGATTGAGGTTCGGTCGGATGAGCGCTTTGATGAAGCGCGGCTGGCGCGGTTTTTGGCGGGCAAGCTGGATGGCGCTGACCAAAAGATGACCGTGAGGCAGTTTGGCGGCGGGGCGGCCAATTTGACGTATCAGCTTAGTTTTGAGGGCGGGCGCGAGTATGTTTTGCGCCGGCCGCCCTTGGGCCCGGTGGCGCCATCGGCGCATGACATGGGGCGGGAATACAAAGCGCTTTCGGTGTTGCGCCAGGTCTTCGCCTATGCGCCGCGGGCCTATCTGTTTAGCGATGACGAAAGCATCATCGGGGCGCCGTTTGTTATTATGGAGCGGTGTCGAGGCACAGTGGTTCGGCGGGAGATGCCGCCGCATTATGCCGCTTTTCCCGATGCGCCGCGGCAGATGAGCGAAGCGCTGGTCGATGCCCTGGCGGCCTTTCATGCGGTCGATTATGCCGCGCTGGGCCTGGGGAATCTCGGCCGGCCGCAGGGGTTTATCCAGCGTCAGGTCGAGGGCTGGAATCGGCGCTGGCAGCGGGCCAAGCTCGATGATGATCCGAATGTCAGCGCAGTTTATCGCTGGCTGGGCGAGCATTTGCCGGCCTCGGCTTATTCGAGTCTGGTGCATAATGATTATAAATTGGACAACACGGTGTTTGCGGCTGATGACCCGGCGAAGCTGGTTGCCATATTGGACTGGGATATGTGTACTTTGGGGGATCCGCTGTCGGATGTGGGGACACTCTTGGCGTATTGGACGCAGGCGGATGACCCGCCGCATGTCAAGGCGACGGCGGCTATGCCGACTAAAGGCGGATTTTTGACGCGGCGGCAGCTTGCTGAACGGTATGCACAGAAAAGCGGGCGCGATCTTTCCGATCTGCGTTTTTATCATGTGCTGGGCATCTATCGGCTGCTGGTGATTTTGCAGCAGATTTATATTCGCTATCGGCGCGGGCAGACTCGGGATGAACGTTTCGCCAAGTTGGGGAGGAGTGTTGAGGCCTTGGCGAAAACGGCCGCGCAGGCCGCCGCCGGGGAGTTTGAATAGTCGGCTATGTTATAAATTCAATATGATTCTCGCTGGCCTTTTCGATGTCGCTATAGAAGCCGCGCAGATGGGCGTAATCGTCGGGGATGGTTCGGGCAAGCTGATACATGGCTTCGGCGCTCATCAGGGAAAGCTGGCGGCGGGGGATGCGCGGGCGGCCGGCGGCGCGAAAGCGAAAGGGTCGGCCGAACACCAGATGCACATAGGCGCGGCGAAAGCCCTTTAGGCGCTGCGTCCAGTCGTTTGCGCCGCAGATTGCGGTTGGGACAATGACGGCGTCGGCTTTGGCGGCGACGTATGCCAGGCCGTCTTTGGCTGGCAGGAGGCCGTCCGGATGCCGCGTGCCTTCGGGAGCCATCAGCACCAGCTGGCCGCTTTGGAGGAGCGCAATCGTTTGCATCAATGCTTTGCGGTCGTATTCGCCGCGGCGGATGGGATAGTTGCCCCATTGCTTTAAGAACCAGCTGACAATGGGGATGCGAAAATTTTCAACTTTGGAAAGGGAAATGACATAGCGAAAGGGGATGCTCCAGGTGACGGCAATCGGGTCGAGATAGGAGACGTGGTTGATCATCAGCGAAGTTGGCCCTTGGCGCGGGACGTTTTCCAGGCCTTTGACGTCAATTTTGCAAAAGGTCGGCGCGAGGGCGCGGATAAGCGGGTAGAGGATGCGGCGGCGGCGGTCATATTCTGGCTGGCGCGCGATCCATTCCGTTAGCGTTTGGTCGTTTGTCATTGATGGCCTTGTCGGTTCGGCTTGTCGTTTTTGCGCTTGCGGGCGCGGCGTTTGCGGCGGATGACGTGGATTTCGTCGGCTGGGCGGAGCATGGCCTGCACTTCAAGATCATCAAGCTGATACCAGGCGCCTTTGCGGAGCGTGCCGAGTCCAAGCTGGCCGATGTGGGTGCGGACCAGCCGAATGACTGAATGCCCGAGGATCGATGCGACGCGGCGGATTTGGCGTTTGCGCCCTTCAACCATGACGATTCGCAGGATGGTCGAGCGTTTGCTGGATTCCAAAATCTTCACCGAGCAGGCGGCGGTGCGGCTGCGGTCGAGCCAAAGGCCGGCTTCCCATTTTTCGATGGTGGCTTTTGATACTTTGCCGCGGACGGTGACTTTGTATGTTTTGGTGTGTTCATAGCGGGGGTGGGATATTTTGTTGGCGGCTTCGCCGTCGTTGGTCAGGATCATCAGCCCTTCGCTGTCGGCGTCCAGTCGTCCGATGGTGAACAGGTGTCCTGGAACTTCAACGAGTTCGCGGATGGTGGGGCGGTCATCGTCTTTGGCGGCTTTATTGGTCGATAGTACGCCTTTGGGTTTGTTGACGACGATGTACAGGGGTTCAAAATGGTCAAGAGTGATGCGCTCGCCGTCCATTAGGATAATGTCTTTCTGTGGATCGGCTTTGGCGCCGAGTTCAATTATGGCGCCATTGACTCGCACGCGGCCGGCGCGGATGAACTCCTCGCATTTGCGCCGCGAGCCGATGCCGGCTTGGGCCATTATTTTCTGCACTCGTTCGGCTGCCATGGCGTTATTCCTTTCCGCATTAGTCAGTGGATTTGTCGGTTACGATAAATTGCAGGGGGATGCCAAGGAGCAGACGCGTCTGCGCTACCAGCGTTGGCAAGGCGACGACCAGCAGGGTTAGGATAAGCGCAAAAGGGATGCTTAGTATTTCCTGAATGGCTTCGGTGGCCGTCAGCCGGCGGACGCGGGGCGGGCGGATGCGGTAATCCTGATATTGAAAGACGATGACCAGGATAATCATGGTGATGCTGGAAATGGCGAAGAGCAGCCAGGCTGGATGACTGGAGGCGAAACCCTCGATGATATAAGTCAGCTTGTCGGTGGATGCGATGAGCCGATCCAGCTGTATCGGCGCGATTTCGGGATGGACCCAGACCGGCAGCTGCGAGCCGACGGTCAGGATGATCCAGCCGGCGCCAGCCAGCAGAATATCATGGGCGATTCTAAAGAGCAGCTTGAGCGAGTGAACCGACATGACCTGCGGATTTTCGATCAGTTTGGCGACCATGTAACCGAATTCTTTGCTGCCCCAAGCGTGGCGGAGGGTTTGGCTGTAACGTTTTTTGATGGACTGGAAGATGTTGGCGCCGGTGGTCGAATCGGCCAGGAAGGGCAGGAAGATATGCTGGAGCGATACGCGGCCGCCGGTGGCGAAGTAGGCTTTGATGAGCATGTGCCATTCGTCGGCGATGACGTCGGTGTCCCAGTTCCCGCTTTGCGTCAGCAGTTTCAGGCTTAGCGAATAGGAGGACATCGGCATGGCCATCCACCAGGGCGCGGCGAGGTAAGCCAGTTCAAAGGCGGTGGCATAGGCGTTGACAATTCGCATGAGCGGATTGACCTGCCAGATGTTGCCGTGATAGCGGATGGGGGCCTGCCAAAAGGTCAGGTGGCGGTCTTGGCTGACGGTGAAATGATAGGTTAGGGCGGCGAAGTGTTTTTCGTGCCAGCGCGTGTCGGCGTCCATTGTTGTCACGACTACGTTGTCGATATCCAGGTTTTGGCGGGGCATGGCCTTGTCGATAAACCATTTGATGGCCCAGGATTGATTGGCGGACTTGCATTGCATCTCGCCAATTCGCCCGCGCGGGTGGACGGTATAATACACATTGGCGAAGCAGCGGGCATATTGACGCTGAAGCTCTTCGGCCTTGCGGTGGCTGTTCGGCTCGCTGCTTTCCATTGCCAGGATGATTGATATTTGGGTTTTGGCATTGCGCTGGGCTTTAAGCTGGTTGAGGCTGCGGTTGAGAATCTCAAGCGGTTCGTTGTAGTTGGGGATGATGACCAGATGATGGACGGCGTTCCAATCGATGGTATGGGCGTCTTTTTGCTCAATATATCGTTGATGCCAGTTGATGGCTTCCCATTCGCGTATTTTGCGGCTGCCGATTTCGTTGGCGATGCCGGCAAGCAAAAAGCGCAGGGCTGAATACAGGGCGACCAAGGCGGCGGCCATCATAAGCGTTCGGGGAAAGGCGACGGCGCTGGCTATCGACAGCAGCAGGGCCAGCCAGGCGATAAAGCCGGGGATTCCGTCGAGGACTCGCTCTGGGATCGGCGGGAGCGGCGCTCCGCCCCAAATCGAAGGCCCGACATTTGAACGCTGCGGCTGTCGCTGGTTATTGGATGTATAGGGCACGGTGATTTTGTCGGCAGCTTGGCTGATGCGAATCGGGGCAATCATAGCATACAGGATTGGACAGGCAAGGCATAAAATTGTCAAAGGCGACGCGGGTCCTTTTGGTTGCCCTTTGAAGTCCGACTTGCGCTAGGCTGTGGCTATGGAATTCATGCGCGGTTCATTTTTCGCTCATTATCCTTTTCGCTGGCAGGTCGGCGGCCGTATTTTGTCAGGTTTTTTCGGATACATCTGCTATAGTATAGGGGATGCAAGTCCAGTGGAGATGCGCCTATGGCTGGCAAAGCGAAAGACCCTCGAATCATCACTTCGGTTCAGCGCGCCTTGGATATTTTACTGTTGTTTGGCGCGCAAACCCCGGAACTGGGCATTACTGAAATCGCCAAAGCGCTCGACTTGCACAAGAGTACCGTGTTCGGTTTGGTCTATACCTTGCAGCGCAATGGTTACATTGAACAGAATCCTGAAAATCGGCGCTATCATCTTGGCTTGCAGCTGGTCGAACGGGCGGCTGTCTTATTAGATCAAATCGAAATTCGCAAAATCGCCATGCCAGAGCTCGAACACCTGCGCGACTGGTCGACCGAAAGCGTCAATCTGGCCATACGCGAAGATAATCAGGTGATTTATATCGAAAGACTCCTAAGCGACAAAAATCTCGGATTCCGCAATCACATCGGCAAACGCGCCTGGGCCCATTCCACCGCGCTGGGCAAAGCCATCCTGTCTCATCTGCCGGCCCGTGAAGCGCGGGAACTCCTCGAATCACATCAACTCGAACCGATGACGCCGCACACCATCACCGATATCGAAACATTGATGGCCCAATTCAAAATTTTCCGCCGACAAGGCTATGCGGTCGAACGCGAAGAAAACGAAATAGGCGGACTTTGCATCTCGGCGCCGATACACAACCACACCGCAAAACCAGTGGCGGCGGTCAGCGTCTCTTTCCCCTTGTCGCGCCTCGATGAAACGATGATCTCAACCTACGGCCTAAAAATTGCCGAAATAGCCAAACGGATTTCGGTCAAACTGGGCTGCTATCCCGAATCCCAATCGACTTCTTTTATATCCATGCCCGACTCGCAAGGCCGAGACGGATCATAATCGCCGCCAAATTCACCAGCGCTGTCCCCAGCCGCATTGTCCCAGAGTCGATTGTCACAAATCACGCCCTGGCCATCAACGACAAACTTGATGCCGCCACCCAGATTGCCATAGATGTGGTTGCCATAAACCTGATTTTCCACCCCATACTGCACCCCGTCGACGAAGTGGCCGCCCAGACGAACACCGGCGCCGATGCTGTCATAAATCTCATTGTAACGAATGACATTGGCAAAGCCGCGCGAGACAATCCCGCCCGAATTGGGGTCTTTCTGCCCGGTGCAGATATTGTATTCGATGATGTTGTGCGCGCTGCCTTCTTTGGCTTCCACGCATTCGTTCCCCTGCGTGTTGATGATGTTGTGATGAATCCAGTTGTGGGCGGTTATGTCGGGTTCAATCGTCAAATTGATGTCCCACTGCTTGCTTGATGTGCCTATATACACCGCCTCGCCGACCACGCCATGAGCATCAAATACAAAATCCCAAATACCGCAGTCATGGAAAGTCGAATAGGCGATTTCATTATGATGAGCAAAGTATTTCAGGCGGACGCATTCTTCGCCGGCGTTGCGAAAGGTCATGTTCAGCGCGCGCAGATGATGCACGCCGTCCTGTTTGTCATAGCCAATAACATAGAGCAGCTTCTCGCGAAAGGCGCCCATGCGGTTCGGTTCGGCATTGCGCCGAAGCCCGTCTATGGTGAATCCCATCAAGGTGATGTAATCGTGATGCACCTGGAAAATCCGATTGCTGGCGATGCCATGCACCACCGCGTTGGAAGCGCCGACGATGGTAATCGGCTTGCCAGGCAGGCCGTCGCGGATTGTGTTGACATCTTGATAATAATGCCCAGGCAGCAGGTGAATGGTGTCCCCCGGCTGCGCCAGCTGGATGGCATGCTGGATCGAGCGGAAGGCGCTTGAAGGCGTTGTGCCGCTGTTAGCGTTATCCCCATCAGGATCGACATAATACTGAACGCCTGACTGCGCCTGAACGCCCAAGCAAAATAAAAAGCCCAAACAGACCCATGCCAGCCGTTTTTTCATTTAGTCCATTCTCAAAAGAAAGTGGGCATATAACCCTAATATGCCCACGCGAACAATCGTTTTCGCTTATTCGTAGTCTTGCAGATTCTCGAGGATGTAATTCACCTCGTCGGCGATGCGCGCCATAGCCTCTTCAGCTGTGGCCGCGCCAATCCATACTTCGCCCAATTCCTGTTTCCACAGTGAATCGAAGGCCGAATACATAGGATGAATAGGATCGTACATCGAGAAATAGTTGCCAGCGCCAGCGAGGAATGCGTCTTTGTTGGAGCCAGGCAGTTCATCAGGATCCAAAAATCGCGGATCGCTCTTGAAGCCCGACAGCGCCGGAGTCATGACTTGCAGATCCAGCAGAATGTCGACGCCAGCGGAACCAGGGCCAGCCAAGAATTTGACCAATTCCCAAGCCTCTTCGGGATGTTCGGTATCGGCCGAAATAGCGAAACAGCTGCCATCAGCGCGGTTCACCGACTCGCCGCTTTCACCCAGCGGCAGCGGCGCCATATCGAAATCAAAGCCAGAGCCAAGATAACGCTGCATGCGCCAGTGACCGACTACCTGCATGGCCGATTTGCCAGCGGCGAACAGATCGCTGATGTCAGCCCGCTGCTCATCCGAGGGCATCACGCCATGTTCCAGGATGAGATTGGCCACAAACTGAACCGAATCGATCACGCCCTGATCCATGCCGTAAAATTCAGTCGGATGGCGGATGTCGTCGAAGAGACCGCGATCCGTGTTCGTCCATACAACCATCGGCCAGTAATTGCGGAAGGTATCCACGCCAAACTGGTCGGTCACGCCATCGCCGTCGGTGTCCATCGTCATCGCGTCAGCCGTCGCCAGGAAATCATCCCAAGTCCAGCCATCCGCCGGATAATCGACGCCGGCCGCGTCAAACAGTTCCTTGTTGTAGTAGACGACCAGCGCGGCATGATCAATCGGCAGGCAGTGCAGCTGACCGTCGATCATATACAGTTCCAGAATCGTCGGGTCATAGACCGATAGATCAATGCCATCGCGCTCCACGAATTCGTTGATGCCCAGCAGCGCGCCTTTGCTGGCATAAGCGTTAGCGACATGGGTCGCCGGATAAAAAACATCAGGCGGCGTGCCGCCGGCGATGGTCGTTTGCAGCTTGGTGTAATAGTCGCGGCCGCTGCCGATGTTCTCGAACTCAATGTTGATGCCAGTGGCTTCGGTAAAGGCCTCGGCGACGGGCATGGCGACGTTGTCGACGCGGTTTTGGTCCCAGCGCATAAACCACTTAATAGTGACAGCGTCCTGCGCCGCCGCGCTCATGCACATCAGCGCCAGAAGGGCCGCGACGAATAAGAATTTGCGTTTTTGAAACATGTCTCACTCCTTGAGTTAGATGCTAATTTGACATGGGCTTGCCAGTTTCAGGCCATAGCGTCTCCTTTCATCGTCTTATCCTTTTGAACCCCCTGAACCGGTCAGGGCAACACCGCTAATAAAGTATTTTTGCGCGATGAAGAACACGGCAAGCGGCGCCAGCATAGCGACGGCCGCCGCCGCCATATACAAATGCCAGGCCGTGAAATAATCATTGCGAAAAGCCGCCAAGCCAAGCGAAACCGTGTAATTGCGCTCCGAACTCAAATAAATGAGCGGACTCAGGAAATCGTTCCACGAGGACATAAATTCAAAAACAGCCACAGCCCCCAAAGCCGGCCGCGCCAGAGGCAGGATAATCCGAATAAATCGCTGAAATGAATTCGCCCCGTCCATCTTGGCGGCTTCATCCAGGTCAAGCGGAATGGTCAGGAAATACTGCCGCAGCAGGAATATCGAAAACGCGCCGCCAAAGAAATTCGGAATAATCAGCGGCAGAAAAGTATCCAGCCATCCCAAATACTTGAACAGAATGAAGCGCGGAATGATGAGCATGTGAAAGGGAATCATCAAAGTACTTAAGACAATCAGAAACAAAACATTGCGCCCCGGAAAGCGAAAACGGGCAAAGCCATAAGCCACCACTGCCGAACTAAGCACCTGCCCAATAACACTAAAGACGGTGATAAAGGCCGTGTTCAGATAGTAGCGGTCAAAGGGGCGGGCGGTAAGCGCGTCGGGATAATTCTCAACCTGCACTGGATCAGGTATCCATGTCGGGGGATATTCCAGCGTTTGCTGTTCGGTCTTGAGCGATGTCGAAATCGTCCAGGCGAACGGAAAGAAAATCAAACAGGCCCCCAAGAGCAGAATCAAATATATTGAACCCACGCTCCCATAAGAAACGAGCTTCTCCACCAAGGGACTCCGCCGCGCCGATGCCGTCAGATTTGCCATTTTATAAACTGCTCCCTTGAAGTTCGCCTTCATAATAAACCCAGGCTCTTGACCATCGGAAAACAAGCAGCGTCAGCCCCATGATGATGAAAAAGACGATGACAGCCATAGCGGAAGCGTAACCCATTGAGTACTGCTCAAAGCCCTTTTGAAACAGGTAATAGGTGAAAAACAGCGATTGATTGCGCGGCCCGCCTTCAGTCATCACATAAGCCTGCGTGAATAGTTTGAAGGTGTCGATCATGCCGGTAATCAAATTGAAAAAGATGATCGGGGTAAGCAAAGGCAGCGTAATCCGCCAAAACTGCTTCCAATAGCCGGCGCCGTCAATAGAAGAAGCCTCATACAGTTCGCCCGAAATGCTCTGAAGCCCCGACAGATAGATGATCATGTTCCGGCCAGCGGCGACCCAGACCGCCATAATCATCAGCGAAGGCAGCACCAGCGCCGGATCATCCAGCCAGCGCGGCCCTGGCACTCCAAAGACTTGCTGAATAGTCGAGTTCAAAATCCCATAGCGCGGGTTGTAAATCCACATCCAAACCAAGGCAATCGCCACTGGAGGCAGCACCACCGGCATATAATAAATCGTCCGCCAGATCCCAATAAACTTGATGCGCCGATTGTTCAGCAGCAGCGCCGTGCCAAGCGCAACGATGATGCCCAGCGGCACGCGCCCCAGCCCATAGATAATCGTCACCTCCATAGATTTGTGAAACAGACGGTCACTAACCAGCCGCTCATAGTTGCGCCAGCCGACAAAACGCGGATCGCCAATCAAATCCCAGCGATGAAAACTAAGCCATATCAAGCCAATCATCGGCCCGATAACAAAGATCAAAAAGCCGAGTATCCAAGGCGAGGTGAACATATAACCATTGAGAGCCTCGCGGATTTTGGGGGAAAAAGTCGTCGTCTTTTTGCGTTTTTGCCGAATAGCGAGTCGCATGTCAGCTTACTTTCCAACAGATGATTCAGATGATTTTGTCGGTTCTATCGCAAAGGCGATGTCATGGATGTCCGGCCTTAAGAAAGCGGTAAGCGCTTCAACGAAATAATAATCCCCATAAATCAAACCATGCTCCATTAACTTTGCTGGAACAGAACGAGCGCCCTCCGCCAAAATCGATGAGGCGCCAGCGGCATCTCGAATAAGATAATTTTCGCATAGAGAGGCAAGAATCCGCTGTGCCAGATCAAGCCAGCGCGGCGCATAGGCCGAATCACAGGCGGCAAGCTCGACCAAGCCGCAGACCGTGACCGCCGCCGCCGAAGAATCTCGATACGTATCGGGGATATGCGGACTGTCATAATCCCAAAAAGGCACATAGTCATCGGGCAAATGCGCTTCGGTATAGGCCGCCAAAGCCCGCGCCGTCGCCAAAAACGAGGGGATGTTTGTATAGCGATAGCAAGTGGCAAAGCCGTACAGCGCCCACGACTGCCCGCGCGACCAGCAGGAATCATGACTGTAACCCTGATACTGCTCGCGGCGGATGAGCAGACCGCTGTCAGGATTGAAATCGACGACATGAGCGGTTGAGCCGTCGCCGCGCACCAAGGCCAAACGCGACGTCCGGGCATGCTGCGTCGCAGTCTCGGCAAATATCGCGTCACCAGTGCGGCGGCTTGCCCAATACAGCAAGGCCAGGTTCATCATCAAATCAATGTTGGTGCGCCCGGCCCATTTGCGAATCCCATCGTCGTCCCAGGCCTGCAAGAACTCGCCGCGCCGATTGTATCGCTGGATTAACGTCGCCGCGGCCTCCAGGGCATTGTCGAACCAGCCGCTTTCCCCTGTAAGCCGCCCGCCGAGAACATGGGAAAGGTAGAAGATAAATCCCAAATCATGCGTTCCCGTTCGCGTTTTCATATAGGCCAGCTTGCGCGTCCATCGCTCGGCGGCCGACTTCAATTCGGCATCCTGGGTATGGGCATAAGCCAGCCAAAGCAGTCCCGTCCAAAATCCATCCACCCAATGGCCGGCATCGCGTTCTTTTTCAATGGGCCGCCACACGCCGTTTTTGAAAGATTCCGGAAATTCCGCCAGCGCCTCTGCATTATGGCGGATTGTCCGAATGCTCTGCTGCAAGGCATCGCTGAATAATGCTGTCATCTTCAATCACCCTGACTGACGCCGATTTGCGTCGTCTTTGCCGAAACACGAATCCAAACCATGCCGGTCAAGGCATCATAGCGATAGGGCGGTGCGCCGTCGTTCGTCCATAGTCGATTGGGATTTTTACTCTTGAAGCGCAGCCATGTCGGCCTTGCCGCTGCGACCTGAAGCCTCGTTTCAAGGGCCGACTGCCGCCAGCCCACATTGACCGGCCAATCGGCAGTCAAATGCAGGTCATCATCCAGCCAAACAGATGTCGCATCGCCGGCCATATAATGGCATACCTTGCCATCTTCCCATAAGCCGGCGAACCAGGCGCCGTCCACATTCACCGCATCGGCCAAAATGCCATCGCGCCCAGTCGAAAAACCAACGCGACATCGCGCATCATCAGTTGCAATCGAGGCCATCATCCCCCGCGCGGCCCTCTCTGTGTGAACGGCGCCGCCCGCCAAATCCAAAATCACAAAATAACAGCTGTTTTTCGCCGCCTTGGCCGGGCTAATGGACAGGGCATACTGCGTCCGGCGGATAATCCAGTCAGGCTTGGCCGAGGTCGGATTGGCGGTGATTTCCTGCTTGATAACCTGATGATCAGTCTCGGCCGGCCGCAAGATATGAAGGGCGCAAGCAGTCTTGCCGGATGCGATGGCATAAGTCCGCCCCCCAGCCTTGACCGCCGGGACATCCGTCTGCAAGAGCCATTGATACTCATGGCAGTCATCCGATGCGATAGTGTCTTTCAGGACAACAGCAGCGCCGTCAAGGAACAGCGTCTCGCGGGTGAACTGCCGCAGCTTCAGTTCAGGATGGTAAGCGCGGGCCGCCTCGCCGCGGGCATAGACGCATCCATCAAAGTCAAAAGCATCCTCGAGCCGCGCCCCCCAAGTTTCATCCGCCTGCCGAAAGATGTTGTAGGCGCCGTCGGCATACTGCCCGCGCCCGTCAATCAGCAATGCGCTGTGATGCTTGGTCAGCTTGGCTTTGCTGTACCCTTCGTCAACGGCGATGTAATCATCCCCCTTGATGATGATAAAACTGTTGGCATCGGGATGATCATGCCCGGCGTTGATGGTCTGCCAGTCATATCGGCGGTTGAGGGCCTGGCCGCTGTGCCAGGCTTTGATGCCGTTGGGCGTGCCGCATTTGAAGGCCATCATGACGCCATCGGCCTCCCAAGAGCTTCGCATGGCGACCAGTCCCAAATCGGGAAAGACGCGGCTGTGTGGCAAATCCCCAATAGGCGAAGGCGGCACTTCAGGCTGATGCCACAAAAATTCCAAGCCTGATTCGGCCCACAGCCCCGGTTTGACCAGCCCCTCGGCCCCTTCGCGCTCCCATTCCCCGTTTTGGTAAAAATGATGATAAAGCCACTGCGCCTCGCCAATGCCGTACAAACCAGCCAGACGCGCATAAACGGCGGCCGTATGCGCGCTGCGCCGATCATGGCAGTCGCCAAAATTGGCCGTGTCAGCCAAGTTCGGGCCGCTAAGGTAAAGACGATAAAAGAAGGTATTCCGCAGAAAATCGGATGAATGAAGATCCTCGCCCGTCTGCTGCTGAAGCAGGTCAGCGTAGATGAGAAACCATATCAAGCCATATCGCCAATAGACCGGCCCCTCATAATCCGATCCGTCTTCGGGCATCAAAGCCAGCGATTGCGCGAAATTATCGCGGGCAAACTCGGCCCACGAACGCGCCTCGTCCACGTCGTCCCACAGCGCATAAGCGGCCGTCGCCAGCCCGCCATAGCAAATCCAATGATGATTCTGCCAATAGGCCGAACTCCACCAGCGTCCCTGATTCGCCAAGGCAAATTCATACAGCCGCTTCCCCTGCAAAACCAGCTTGCCGCGCAAAGCATCGGATTCAGCCGGCGGCAGAGTCGCTTTCAGCCAGTCATAGCCAAGCCCCAGCCCAAACAGCAGCCAGGCGGCGTCAAGGTCATGGTCGGGCATCCGCTCCTTGCCCCAATGCGGATAAGAGACGGCGGTATGGATCCAGCGCCGGGCGGTATCCACATAACCGCGGTCGCCGCTAAGCAAATAGCTTAGGCCCAAATTCAGTGCGGCAGCGCCAATATAGGTGATGGAATCGCTGGGGTGTTCAGGCGGCGGCAGATAATGGCGATAGCTCTCGGCCTGTTTGAGCAGACGCCGATATTGAGACGCATGCGAAGTCCTGGCAAGCTCCCGCCAGGTATCAATGGCATGACGTTTGAGCAGCAAATAAGGTCTCATCAATTTAGTCTTTCGGCCGCCCAATCGCTAGACGAACCAGGCGCCGCCGTTGATTTCGGCAACTTGACCCGTCACCCACTTGCCGAGATCGGACACAAAATAGAGAACCGCGCCGGCCACATCGTCTGGAACTCCCGCCTGCTGCAAGGGGATGCCGCTGATGATGCCCGCGTACTTGTCCTTGCCGGTGAAGGTCTCATGGAAGGGCGTGTCAATGATAAACCCAGGCGCCAGCGCGTTGACGGTGATGTTTCGCGGCGCGAGTTCTTTGGCAAGTCCGCGGGTGAAGCCGATGACGCCAGCCTTGGACGCCGCATAGGGGACGGTGCCATTGCCGCCGCCGTTGCGCCCGGCCATCGAGGACATATTGACGATCCGTCCGCCGCCGCCCATGTATTTCAAGGTCTCCCGCGTGCAGTAAAACGCGCTGGAAAGGTTGACGTCAATCACTTGATGCCAATGCGCGTCGGACATCTCATCAATGTTGACGCGGCCGATCAGATGCCCGGCGTTGTTGACCAAAATATCAATTTTGCCGCCCAGATAATCAGCCGCCGCCGCCGTCACCGCTTTCACTTGGCCGCTGTCGGTGGCGTCCAGCTGGAACATCTCGGCTCGGCAGCCCTGCCCGCGCATCTGCCGCAAGGTTTGCTTGGCTTCATCAGCATGGGAATAATAAGTGATGGCGACATCTGCGCCGCACTCACCGAGTCTTTTGGCGATGCCGGCGCCGATGCCGACATTCCCGCCCGTTACCAAGGCCGTTCTGTCTGTCAGGTTGATAGTCATAGCGAATCCTTTAGTTTGATATTGTCAAACTATATTTGTTATTATCGTACAATTAAGTATAGCCCGGCGCGGACGTCTTTGTCAAGAGATGAATCCAAAATATCCCCAAAATGATGAAAATTATTGGCTTGACAAGGGGAATGGGAATCGGATGAGGGCTGAAGCGATGATTAGGATTTGCTGCCCTTGGCGCCGCGCTGGGCTGCCAGCGAAACCAGATTGGTCTCATAGTCATAGATGTTGCGCCGTTTGTCCACATGGGCGTCTTTGGCAAGCTGCGCCAGCTTTTCGACCACATCCGCCGGCGCATAGCCATCTTCGCGCCACAGGTAAAAAGCCAGCGACCCCGGCATGGTGTTGATTTCATTCAGATAAACTTCGCCGCGGTCCGGCCGGACGAGATAGTCCATTCGCGCAATGCCGCGGCCGTCGACCGCCTGGAATGCCTGGATGCTGATGTTCTTGATCTTTTGGGTGAGTGACTCGCTGATGGGGGCGGGGATCAGCCGTTCGGCGCTCTTCATGCCCTCGCCGCCGCGCAAATACTTGTCCTCATACGACAAAAATGAATCCCATGAAAGCGGCTGTTCCAGCGTCGACGCCTCCAGCTGCCCGCCATAGCCCATCACGGCGCAGTTGATTTCAATCCCGTCGGTGACCGCCGGCTCGACCAGAATGCGGCGGTCAAAGCTGGCGGCAATGTCAATGCTGGAACGCAGGAGCGCGGGCGAATCGGCGCGGCCGATGCCGATGCTGGAGCCAAGCGTGGCCGGTTTGATAAACAGCGGCCAGTCAAACTTGTTCATCACGCGGTCGATGACAAGCTCTGGCTGGTCAAGCCATTGCCGCCGAGAAAAGGAAACATCATCAAGCGCCGGGATTCCCGCCTGGCGCAGCGCCATTTTGGTCAGGATTTTGTCGTTCGTTAAGGCTGAACCCAAAGTTCCACAGCCGACATAAGGGATGTCCGCCAATTCAATCAGCCCTTGCAGGCTGCCGTCCTCGCCATGCGTGCCATGAATAGCTGGGAATACGACATCAAGACGCTTGATTTCACTTTTGCCAAAGCGCCCGGCCAAAGGATTGATAATGAGACCATGATGGCGCGCATCTGGGGACAGGACGCAAGCCGACACGCTGGCATGGTTCAGGATGTCCTTGTCTTGATAATGCTCCAGTTTCGCCAGCCGGTCGCCGGTGTGCCATTTGCCATCGCGCGAAATATAAACAGGTACAATGTCATAACGCGCCGTCGGGAAGGCCTGCATAACCTGACAGCCAGTCACAATCGAAACATCATGCTCGACGCTGCGCCCGCCAAAAATGACGGCTATGACTGTGCGGCGGCTCATTAAGCGCATCCCTTGAAAAAATCGCGAACCGAAGCGGTACTATGCAGGCAAAGCCAGTGATTGTCAATAATCGGCCGATGTCAGCCTAATAAGTATCCGGCAGATCGTTGAGAAACAGCACGGCGTCGGCCGCGTTTAAGCGCTGCTGATACCAATCCACTGATTCGGCCAGTGTCTCGAAGACCTGCACCCGCGCCATGTCAAAATCGCTTTCTGCCAGCCCGGCAAAGATGGGGCGGGTCTGCTCGCGGCCAATCAAGATAATATCTGTGGCTGACTGCGCGGCGAGCTTGCCCAGCTTTCGATTTTCCGCGGCCTGCATAGGCCCCAGTTCAATCATGCCGGGCGTAATCAGCAGCCGTTTGCCGCCATCATGCAGCCCCAAGACCTTCAGCGCGCTGGCGGCGCCCTGCGGATTGGCGCTGTAGGCATCATTGATAATCGTTATGCCGGCCGCGCTGGTCTGCCGAACGAGACGGCTTTCGGCTGGCTTCAAAGTGCGAATCCGCAAAGCAATATCGCGCAAGGGGATGCCTTCGTGATGCGCGACAGCGATGCACAAAAGCAGATTGGTCACATTGTGTTCGCCCATCAGGCCGGTTTGCAGCCGCGCCTGCTCGCCCGATTCGACATGGGTCGCTGTGAAACTTAGCCCGGCCAAACGCTCCTCGATATCGCCGGCGATCCATGTCACATGCTGCTGTCGGGCTTCGGTGACATCAAGCTCGCGGCTGACGGTCAATCGGGTATTTGGATAGCCCTTGGCGGCCATGCCGCGGATATATTCATTATCCCAGTTAAAGACGGCGACGCCGTCGGGTTCAAGGTTTTTGATGATCTCATACTTGGCGCGGCTGGTGTTTTCGAGCGTGCCGAATCGCTCAAGATGCTGCGGGCCAATTTCGGTGACGATAGAAATGTCAGGCGGTGTTAATTGGCAAATGCGTTCGATTTCGCCGCGCACATAGGCGCCCATTTCACTGATAAAATACTCGGCGCGGCGGTCATCGCTTAAATCGCGGTTGATGGCCAGCGAAATCCCCATCAAGGTATTGTAGCTTTTTGGCGTGGCATAAGTATGATAGCGCAGGCTAAGGATATCGCGCAGGAAGGCCTTGGTGGTTGTTTTGCCATAACTGCCGGTGATGCCGATAATTTTGGGGTTGATGCCCGCCAGCGTTTGCCGCGCTTGAGCGAGGTAACGGCGGCGCAGGCCGGCCTCCAAGGGCTGCATGAGAACGTTGCCGCCGACCAGCCAGACCGGCGCCAGCAGATAGACCGCCATCCCAACCGCGCTGACCGCCAGGATATTCGCAGCTGTCAGCCAACTCAAGGCGAAAAAATGCGCGGCGGCGCTGATGGCGAATGAAGCCAGCAGGATGCGAGTCACTCGCTGCGTGCGGACGAGTGGCTTTTTGATTTCGCGTTCAGGCTGTGGGATGACGGCGATGAGCGCGGCGATGACGGCGATGAGCGCCGCTTCACCCGCCAGCCATGCAGCTGCTATGCCGATAAGCCATGCGCCAATCGGCCGAAGCGGCAGCAGGCGGCGCCGATGTTTCATCAGCCAGCCGAAATAGCGGCGGCCCATATATTCTTCAATTTGATAAAACCGCGCCTGATGGACAATCCGCAGCCAAGTCCCAGCCAGCCACAGGACAGTCAAGGCGAGCAGCGGCAATGCTGGCATTCCGTCTCCTGCTTTCGTTCAGCCGCCGAAAAGCGCGGCCATGATGCGGGCGGTTTTTTCGGGAAAGTCGAGATAGGCATAATGTCCGGCGCCCTCATAAACGACCAAGGCGGCGTCCGGCATAGCCGCCTCCAGCTTTCTGCCCATCCACAGCGGCGTCTCCTGATCCTGGTCGCCCCAGACAAGCAGAGTAGGGACAGACACGCGGCCCGCATATTCAAGCAAATCCTGATTGACCACCTTGCCCAGCGTTTGCCGCATGACCGCCGAAGCCTGCTGAAAATCGGGCGACCCGTATCGCTGATTGTAACGTTCTGCCAGCCGCGCCGCCAATGCGCCGGCGCCCGCCCGCCGCAGGCCGCCGCGGACCGACTTGTAGCATTGCAGCCGCAGTCGACTGTGAAGCGGCGGCTGAATTTTGATGCCGGCGCTGTTGGACAAGACCATTTTCTCGATGCGATGGCTGTACGCTGAACCCAGCGCCAGTCCAATCCGTCCGCCCAGCGAATGCCCAAAATAATAAACCCGCGGCAGTCCGTGATAGTCCAGATAGTCGCGGCAAAAGCGGGCATAATCAAAAATAGACAGCGGCGCGGCTGGCTCGGCGCTTTCGCCAAAGCCGGGCAAATCAAACATATAAAGCTGATAATTATAGCGGCCAAGCCGCGAAACCAAAGGCTGAAGCAAGTCGATATGCGCGCCCCAGCCATGCACCAGCAGCATCGGCTTTCCCCGGCCGACAATTCTTTCGCGTATCTCGATGCCGCTGATGACGATTTTGCGGATGTTCCCCTCGCTGCGCGGATGGGGAAGGGAAGCGCGGTTTGACATCCTTGCAGTCCCTAGCCGACGGCCGCGCGGCGGCGTTCGCTGATGGGTATGACCGGCGGACATTCCCAGGCCATCTCCTCGGTTGTTGAGCGTTCTTTGGCGAATTTTGGCAAAATCCCGCAGGCAAAGCACTGGTCGCGGCAATCGACCCGCGTTTCCTGCTTGATGCTCATCAGATAGTCGTCCTTCAAGAACTTCTGATGGACGCCGGCATCAATATGATCCCAAGGAAAAATCTCGTCAAGCCCGCGCTCGCGGAAGCTGTAGAAGTCCGGGTCCAAGCCGCTTTCATCAAAAGCTCGCAGCCACTTGTCATGCTGATGCCGGTCTTGCCAGGCGTCAAACTTGCAGCCCAGTTCCCAAGCGCGCTGAATAACCCGGCCCAAACGGCGGTCACCGCGGCTAAGCCAGCCCTCAAATTCGCTGCCGTCATAGTCATTCCAGCGCAGGTGCATGCCGCCGCGCCGCATCTGCTTTTTGAGCAGCGCTTGTTTCTTTTCGACTTGCTGGCGCGTGTCCTGCGGCACCCATTGGAAAGGGGTATGCGGTTTGGGGATGAAGGTGCTCACGCCGACATTCAGCGTTGCCTTTTTGCCGAGAATCGCCGTGCCTTCGCGCAGGGTTCGGATGCACAGGTCAATGATCGCCTGGACATCTTCCAATGTTTCGTCGGGATGGCCAATCATAAAGTAAAACTTGATAGTGCGCCAGCCGCGGGAATAAACATCCCGGGCAGTTTGAATCACCTGCTCATCAGAGACATACTTGTTGATGATGTCGCGCATTTTTTCTGTCGCCGCTTCGGGAGCAAAGGTAAAGCCGCTGCGGCGCGTCCCGCCGATTTTCTCCAGCAGATCGGCGCTGGCGCTTTCGATCCGCAGGCTCGGCAAGCTAAGGCTTAGGCCGGCATCCTTATAGACGCGGTTCACTTCTTCAGCCAGTTCCTTGACCCAAACATAATCCGACGAGGACAGGCTAAGCAGGCTGATTTCCTCAAAGCCGGTGTGTTTGACGATTTCGTCAATAGCCGCCATGATTTCCTGCACCGGCCGCTCGCGCACCGGCCGCGTGACCATCCCCGCATGACAAAACCGACAGCCGCGGGTGCAGCCGCGCATAATTTCAATCGGCGCCCGATTATGCACGGTGTCGATATTGGGAACAATAAACCGCGTGAATGGCTTTGGCAAAGTAAGAACGATGCGCTTCAATACCCGTTTGGGAATGCCCGGCTGATTGGGCGCAATCTCCCGAACAGCGCCGTCCCAGTGATAGTCGACGTCATAGAACCGCGGTACATACATCCCTTGAATTTTTGCGATTTCCCGCAGCTGGTCATGCCGCGCCCAGCCGCGCGCCCGCTGCATAAGCTCGGCGATTTCAACGATGATCTCCTCGCCTTCGCCGATGACAAAGGCATCAATGAAGTCGGCCATCGGCTCGGGATTGTAGCAGGCATGGCCGCCGGCGATGACCAGCGGCCAGCTTTCGTCGCGGTCCTGGCTGATGATCGGCATACCCGCCAAATCAATCAGATTAAGCGCATTGGTGTAAAGCTGCTCATAGGGCAGGCTGATGCCAAGCAGGTCAAAGTCGCGCAGGGGATGTTTGGTCTCCAGCGAATGCAATGGAATCCCCTCTCGGCGCATGATGGCTTCCATGTCCAGCCAAGGCGAAAACACGCGCTCGGCCAGCATATCCTCCCGCAGGTTGACCTGATGATAGAGGCTCATGATGCCCAAGTTGGACATGCCCAAATCGTAAATATCAGGAAAGGCCAGCGCAACTTTGATGTCGGTCGCATCCCAATTTTTAACCACGCTGTTATATTCGCCGCCGACATACCTGCCCGGCTTTTCCACTTGCAGCAGAAAGCGGTCTGTTTTACGCTCGATTTCGCCAGGCTTCATTGTCAGCGCTCCCGATTGTCATTTTATCTTCAGTAAATCCGCGCCCGCGCCGCGCCTAATACAGAAAATTATATCGTATCTGTCCGCATTTGTACAGCGATGACCATCCCCGCCGTATCGTTATGGCAAAGCCGCTCATTTTGTGTCATTTTTATTGTCAAAATCAACCCCCGTTCATGTCATTCTTTATGTCAAAATCAATCTGTTCATGTCGTTTTTATGTCAAGATCAGCCCATTTGTGTCACTTTTGCGACATATTCAAACTTTTTTCCTTGCCAAAACCGGCTGGGATATTCATTTGCATTCGACGAACAGAATATCACAGCCGCGCGGCTAAAAGGCGACCAAAAGGCCGCGCGCTGCCTCATTTTAGAAAATTAGGAACGCGCCAGTTCGCTGGCGATTTGTCCGGCGATGCGGGCGTTATGGATAAGCAGCGCGGTATTGGCGTCCATCGACTGCCCATCGGTCAGTTCACTCACGCGGTTTAAGATAAATGGCGTGACTGCTTTGCCGGCGATGCCCATTGCTTCCGCTTCCTCCGTTGCCTGAAAGATAGCGGCCTCGGCGATATCCGCCGCCAGCGCCTGGTCAGCTGGAACCGGTACAGCTATCAATATGCCATGTTCGGCGCCGATGTCATCGGCGGCTCTGATGATTTTGGCGGCTTCTTCCGCCGATTCAATTCGCTGGTCAATCGGCAAATCAGTCCGCTGGGCATAGAACGCTGGCAGGACATCGGTTTGCCAGCCAAGAACAGGCACGCCCTGGGTTTCCAGAACTTCCAGGGTCATGGGCAAATCAAGGATCGATTTCGCGCCCGAAGAAACAACCGCCACCGGCCGGCGCCCAAACTCGATCAAATCAGCCGACACATCTTCAGGAGACCCGCGGTGAACCCCGCCGATGCCGCCGGTGGCGAAGACCTTGATACCGGCCATGTGCGCGATAATCATAGCGCCGGCCACAGTCACCGCGCCATCCTGTCCCAGCCCGACCGCAATCGGCAGATCGCGGCGGCTGCACTTCCGCACGCTGCCGGCGGGAGCCTGCGCCAGTTCGCTTATCTGCTCGGCTGAAATGCCGATGGTTATCTTCCCGTTCAAAATGGCTATCGTGGCGGGAATGGCGGCTGATTCGCGCACGGCGGCTTCCATCGCCAGGGCTGTTTCGACATTGACGGGGGCGGGCAGCCCGTGCGTAATCAACGTTGATTCCAGAGCCACCACAGCTTGGCCGTCTTTGAGGGCGCGCTGCGCTTCGGCGCTTATGCACAAGGGATATGACATTCAAAATCTCTTTCGGCAGTTTTGCGATTGACCGATATTGTACCTATTCCCAAGCGCGTTCAGGGCTGGAGCGTATGCAGCTTGCGGCGATGCGCGCTAAAGTATTCATCAGCGAGTCCCATCTGCTCGATCAATTGATCCGGCCTCATGTTTCCGCGGTCGCCAACTGACAAATGGGCAATCAGATCATTCGCCTCGTCCAGGTAAAGTTCAATAATCAAAGGCCGCAGGTCCATAACGCTGCGCCGGCGCTTTCTGACTTTCTCCACGATGATGCTTTCGCGGTTGAGCAGGTCATCAATCCTGGCGCGCAGTATCGAAGCATCCACGCCATCCTCAAATCGAATCCGATATTCGGCGCTTGTAACCAGCGACTGCATGGCGGATGCCCGCGCCTCGACCTCGGCAATCGCATGGATTGTCAGCCCGCGCGGCGCCACTTGAAGCAGACGGTCGATGAGTTCCGCCTCTTGGAACTCGATCCTTTCCCGCAGCGCCGCATCCAAAATCTCGCATTCGCTGGTGATCCCCAAGGGCAGCGGCATCGCCAGCTGGATGCGCGGGCGAGTGTTGAAACCCTGCGTATAGAGAATCGGAAGGTCGGCGCGGCGCAGCGCCCGTTCCCAAATTTTGGCGATGTCGAGATTGCTGGTGTATTTGAGTGTTCCCGCCTTGCCAAAAGTGATCCGAAGCCGCTGCTTGATCGGTGAAATATGGCTCATTTGTTCCAATTCCTGTCTGGTTTGACCGTTCGGGTCAGGGTATAATAATTATATGCGGCAGCTGCGGCAGATGGAAGATGAATGAATCAGCAGTCCGAACCCAACGATGTTTCGCGCCGTCAGCATGAGCGGCAGCTGGACCGACTTCAGCGAAACCGCGCACGGCGCAGCGTTTTCCTGCCATTCGCATTGATGCTGATGCTCCTGGCGGTGATTGTCGGGGCGGCGCTTTCGCTGCGAACCGCGGCTCAAGTGGCGGTTTTGTCCGATGCCATGTTCACCCTGCTTGTCTTGTGTCCGATGGTCATTTGCATGTTCCCGCTCGTGATTCTGATGCTGACGCTGGCGATAGTCGCCGGCCGTTTGCAGCGCATCTCAAAATCGCCGCTGCGCCGTCTGGAAAGCTGGACGGCCGCGCTGGAAAATCACGCCGACAAGTGGCTTGGTCGAATCGATGAGCGCGCCTTGCAGTGGGCGGTTCACTTTGCGCCTTTCCGCCGCGTGCTTAGAATGTTTGATGCGCCGCCATATCAAAATCAGGACGAGGGAGAACCATGAATAACGCTCAAATCAATAACGGCGCCCAAAGCCCGCAAGACCGCAAAACCCGCACCATGCTGATGGGACTGGGACTTGGCGCGGCGCTTGGGCTTGTCTCCAGCTATCTGTACACCCGCGCCGCCGAAGAGCATGACGATTCTGACGGCGGCAAGGCCGAGCCGATATCGACCGGCCAGCTGCTGGCGGTCATATTGGCTGTTTTGGGCCTTGTTCGCCAGATCGCCGAGTTGGGCAAGCCCAAAAAGTCGGGCAAAGCGAATAAGAAATAACCATGTGCGGCCGATACACATTAACAGCAGATGCCGAATCTATTCAGTTGGCGTTTGACCTGGAGACCGTCGCCGACTGGCGGCCCCGCTACAACATCGCCCCCTCGCAGTTAGCGCCGGCCATTACCAGCGAAAATCCCGCGCGGCTGTCGTTTTTGAAATGGGGGCTGGTGCCATCATGGGCGAAAGACCCAGCCATCGGCAGCCGAATGATTAACGCCCGCACCGAAACCGCCGCCGAAAAACCGTCGTTTCGGGCCGCCTTTAAGCGGCGCCGATGCTTGGTGCCGGCCGACGGATTCTTTGAATGGGCGCGGCAGGGCGGCCGGAAAGCGCCAATGTATATTCATCTGGAGAACCGTGATTTGTTTGCCTTTGCCGGTTTATGGGAAAGCCGCGCCCGCCCGGATGGCTCGAAGCTGGAAACCTGCGCCATATTGACCACCGAAGCCAATGAACTGATTCGCCCATTGCATCATCGCATGGCCGTTGTTTTGCCGCCGGAGCATTATGATACCTGGCTGTCCCCGAAGACGCCGGCCGAGGAGTTGATGCTGTTGATGTCACCCTATCCCGCCGAGAAGATGCGCGTTTATGAAGTGTCGCCGCAGGTCAATCATCCGGCAAATGACTATCCCGCAGTCATCGAACCTTTTGAACCGCCGCGCCAGCAGCCGTTTTTCCCTTGAGCCTTCAGGCATGGCGCGGGGTATCGGCTTGTCTGTTCAGATGACGGTCAAGGACGAGCTTAAAAGGGTCTTGCTGGTCTCTTGGGATGATGACCTTGCGGACGCGGCCGCCGGCGGCGGCTTCGCCAACAACTCCCAATTCTTCAAGCGTGTCCATAATGCGGGCCGCCCGCGGATAGCCCAATCCGAGTCGGCGCTGAATCATAGACGCTGACGCCTCCTGCGCGTCGACGACAAGCTGGATGACCTCTTCCAGTCTGGGGTCGGTTTCTGTCAAAAACTGATGCCGCGCAAGTTCAGGCTCCCAAGGCCCGCCGCCGACATCAGCCCGCCCGGCCTTCATCTGCTCATCCTGCCAGTGCTGAACGACGCGGCGAACGTCATCATCAGAGACATGACAGCCTTGAATCCGCCGCGGCTCGGCGGCATCGGATGAAAGGTACAGCATATCGCCTTGGCCAAGCAGATTCTCGGCGCCGATTTTGTCGAGAATAACCCGCGAATCCATGCCCGACGCCACCGAAAAAGCGGCCCGCGACGGAAAATTCGCCTTAATAACGCCGGTAATTACGTCTGTGCTTGGACGCTGCGTCGCCACGATCATGTGCATGCCGACAGCCCGCGCCATTTGCGCCAGACGCGCAATCGACCTTTCGGTCTCTTCGGGATTGCTTAACATCAAATCGCCGATCTCATCCAGCAGAATGACAATATAAGGCAGCGTTTCGCCGCGGCTGGCTTTCTGCCGCCGGTTGTAGCCGTCGATATTGCGGACACTGTGCTTTTCCAGCAGTGTATAGCGCCGCTCCATTTCATGGGTACACCAGCGCAGAACCCCCATAATCCGCTCATGCTCCGTCTCCACGGCTCCCAGCAGATGCGGTATCCCATTAAAACGTCGCAGCTCGACCATTTTCGGATCCAGCATGATCATCTTGAGTCGGTCGGGCGTGTTTTGCATCAGCAGGGCAATGGCGATAGCCGCCATACATACCGATTTGCCCGATCCAGTCGTCCCGGCAATCAGCAGATGCGGCATCGCCGCCAAGTCGACCAGTATCGGCTTCCCAGATACATCCAGCCCCAGCGGCGCCGGCAGCGTCCACCGCTTCTTTGCCCGCGCCGCAAGATAAGCCTGGCTCTCCATAACATTGCGGAGCGCGACCTGGCCAAGCTGTTTGTTCGGCACTTCAATGCCCATGTAATTAGTGCCCGGTATCGGCATTTCCAGCCGAATCCGCTTTGCCGAAAGCGCGAGCGACAGGTCGCGGGTGTATGAAGCGATTTTGCTAAGCCGAATCCGCTCGCCCCCATCGTCATTATGAGGCTGCACCGCGTAACGGGTTATCGTCGGCCCCACCTGCGCGTCGGCCACCCGAATATCCAGATCAAATTCAAGCAGCGTCTTTTCAATCAATTCGGCATTGCGGCTGGTTTCGTCGGCCGCCGGCATCCGCATCTCAATCGCTGTCAGCAGCTTCGTATCCGGCAGCGCGTATCCAAGAGAACTGGCGGGCTGTTCAGGGGCCGGGCTATCCGCCGACTCGTCCGGCCCAGCCGAAAGCTCCGGCGCTTCCGCCATTTGACGGCTTGGACGGATACGCATAATCTGCGTGCGATAGCTTGGCGAAGCGACCAGCTGCTTATAAAGCCGCAGCGCATCGTCCTTTTGCGATTCATCCCCGGCCGGCGTTTCCTGACTAAGGTCTTGCAGCTGGCGGCTGTATCGAGTGAGAAAGGCGGTGATGTGACGGCGCTGAAGGCCAACGATGACGACGACGCAAACCCCAATGATGATCCCAAACAGCATCAAAGCCAGAGTGCGCCCCATAAGCCAGTAAAAAGGAAAGCTCAAGCCCCAGCCGATGAGGCCGCCGCCTTGCCCGGCCCGCGCCATCGCCCGAAGTTCGGCATCACCATGGTTGAGATGCAGCGCCGCCAGCGTCGACAGAAAAGCGATCTCTACCGCCAGCATCCGCGCCGAGCTAAATTTGATCCGCAGCCCGACTTTTGGCAGCCACAAAATAATGCCAAAGGCAAACAAAGTGCCGGCGACGACCACGCTTCCGTCTCCAAAAAGCGCCGTCAGCATATTGGCCCAAGCGACCGCCGCCGCCGCTTCGGAGGGGATAAAGAGGGATATAAACGATAAGATGCCAAAGATGACCAAGGCAAAGCCAACTACTTCATCAAGCCACGGCGGCAGGCTGTCTTTGAGGTCTTCCCAAAAATCAAAATCATGCGGATCGTCTTCAAGCGGTTTGATGATGTCTTCCGCCGCGGCTTGAGGAGCTTCCTGGTCTGATGCGGGGCGCGGGATATGAGGCTCGATTGGCTTTTCTTGCGCCATAATATCCAATCCCTGTGAATTGCCTTGCTCGCTAAAGTATCGTCAAACGGACAAAGCGGCGCGCGCCGCCGCATCCCCAGCGTAATTATAGAATTTAGACAAAAGGCTGTCAAACGGAAACAAATCTGCTCCGATCCCCTTAAATTCATGGCCGCGCGCGGCCGCAAAGGATAGAAATATGGCTCCGAATGGCGGCAATGCGCGCCGCGGTGGCTGATGCACATCCCAATAAAGGCCCGCATTTTGGAAACCCAGGCCGCTACAGCCGCGTATCCCGCTCCTGCTGTAAAATAAGATCGGTCACGGCCAGAATGGCGACCCGCTGCTTGCGATAAAGATCAGCTTCGCTCATGCTTAGGCGGCGGGCGACATCGCGCACCTTCTTTTTCTCAAGGAAGCGAAGCTGCAAAATGTTGTAAAGCGTCCATTCCGGGCTGGCCATTTTGCGCTCGCCGGCGGGCTTCAGCGTCGCAATCGAATCTTCCAAAAGTTTTCGGAGCGCGTTCACCGACGTATCGCCATCGCTTGTCATGCGGCTTTGCACAACCCGCAGCTTGATCAAGTTGCTTTGGGTGATGCCAGAGCCGCCCCAATAATGCCGCAGCGCCGCCCGAACCTGTTCAAACACTTCCTTTCTGTCCGGCAGTGGATTGACCCCCGGCGACGCCGTTTGCGATTGATGATATTCAACCTGCGCCGCCCGCGACCGCGTCATCTGGAATTGAGGCAGCAGCCCCTCCAGCAGATGATATATTTCCGATTGCAGCCGCATGTCATCCAGGCTTTTTTCAACGCGGTCAAGATAGGTATGCAGAAAACTTTCCGGCGCCTGAATCTCCTGCTTCAGCCGCTCATTGCCGTTGAGCAGACCAAGAACGCCAATGGCGACCGCCCGCGTGTGATCCGCCTGAACATGAGCGCTGAACAGCGGAATAAGCGCAAACCCGTTCCATTCCAGATAGTTAGCATGGTACGGAGCGGCGGGGAGCCCGGCAGTCTGTTGCAGTAAATCGTGATTCATAAGGATGTCTTCATCAGAAAAATCAAGCGTCCCGATCTGATTGAGGAATTCGGGTTCGCCATTTTCAAACGAGATGACAAATGCCTTGTCAATCCGAAGATAATCGCAGATGGATTCAGTCGTGGCGGCGATAAGCTGCGACAGGTCATGGTGTGTCAGAACCTTTTCGCTAAGCGTTTGCAGCTTAGTGATTTGCCCGCCGTCTTCACTGCGATAGATGAAAAATTTCTCGACGTATGGCAGTGACAGCGAAACAAACCACTGCCACAGCAATACAGCCGCCACAACCGCGAATGGCGTAAAAGCCTCGCCCGGCAAACTGAAAATGCGCGAAGCCTGCGTCGTGAAATTAATAACCGCAAGCGCAATCAGACCCGTCGCCGGGCCGCGCAGCAGAAAATCAAGCAGCTGTTTTTTGACCAGTCGGTCGGGTATGTCCGACCCAAAGAAATACAGGGGATAGGATAAGAAAAGCAGCATCAGAATAATGATGATGTTGGCGGTGTTGATGACCAGCAGCCCAAAGATGGAAAATTCGTCGCCAGGATTGAGCAGAACCGAATAGGGAAAGATGCCAATGGCCGGGGTCAGTATGGCCGTTTGCAGATAAGCCATCCGCCTTTTGGTGCCTTGCGTCAAACACCGTTTGCGGGCCCGCTGAACATTATAAAAAGTGAAGCCGCTGGCGGCGATAAAATAGGCGAGATACACGGCGAATACAGAACCGCCCTGAATGCTCACCTGCCCCTGCGCCGCGACAAATTGAACCAGATTGTCCGTGAAGGCCACCAAAACCAAAAAGACGGCGCCGATAAGATACAGGATGCGGATAACCCGCTTGCGGCGCCCGCGCGACGGCAGGCCAGTAGTCGCCAGCAGCGCATCCGACAAATGAACCATAGCGGCTGGAATAAAAGCGATGCCGACCCATTGCAAACGAAACGCCATCTGATGCGCCGCGCTGTCCGGCCCCAGCGAGATAAACGAATCAGCCACATAAGCGATAGTGACGCAGGCAAGCGCCGCCGCCGAGGTCTTGGCGACGCGGTTGTTGAGATTGCGCGTCAGATTAAACAGCAAAAGCGAAACCGCGATGATCGCATTGCCAGCCGCCAATGTCTCATTTACGGTGAGCAGAAAAGTCGTCGCAAGCTCCAATGTGAATCCCCGGCTTCAATCCGATGTCAAATAAAATCAAGCGCAAGTCTAGCAAATAGCCGCGCATTTATTCAGACTAAATGGACAAGCTGAAAAAAACAGCGATCTCCTGATTTGGGAAATGGCGGTCATTGAAGCCGCAAAAAACAAACCCTTGCGATTGCGCGAACAGAATGCCGGGATAATTGGTAGTCGTGATCTCAAAAATAATCTGCCGCAGACGGCGCTCCCGCGCCCACAGCTGCGCCACCGCCGCCAAACGTCCCCCCAAACTCCGCCGCCGCCAAGGCCGGTCAATCACGATGTCTTGCAGATAAGCGATCTCGCAGGTCTCATCAACCCGCATCGAAACGTATCCAAGTATGCTGTTCGCCGCTTGCAAAACAATGAAGCAGTCCTGCTGATGAATAGCCATTTCCAGCCGTCTCTGGCTGACGTCATGCCGCGCATCCAGCGCCCGCGGCAAACGCTGCTTGCGGCAGCTAACCAGGATCTCATCCGCCTCTTCCTGAACGGTCATCTGCCACACATACTCGGCCTGATAGCCGCTGTCCAGCGCAAGACACCAAGCGATGTCGGCCGCAATGCCATCGCGAATGACAAGTTGAGATTGATCCAGCATTGCGCCCATCATCAATCAGGCCGCCGGTCCCTAAACGCTGTACAGATAATCTTTCAGAATGACATGCGCCGACGATTGACGCAGACGGTTCAGCGCTTGGGCTTCCAGCTGACGAACGCGCTCGCGGGTGACGCCGATGGTCAGCCCCACCTCCTCAAGCGTATAAACCCGCCCGTCCCCAAGCCCATACCGCAAGCGCAAAATCTGCGCCTCGCGGTCCGGCAGCCGGTCGAGCGCCTGCTGCATCTGGTCGCGGAGCAGATGATTCGCCACTTTGTCAGCTGGCGCCGGACTGTTAATATCTTCCACGAAATCGCCAAAAGTAGAATCGCCCTCGTCGTCAATCGGCGTTTCCAGGCTCACCGGCCGCCGCGAAATTTCCAGCAGATTTTCAACTTTGTCAGGCGTGGTGTCCATCCCCCTCGCCAATTCCTCGATCTTGGGCTCCCGCCCCAATTCCTGCAAAAGCTGAAGCTGAACGCGCCGCATGCGGTTTAACTGATCGCCCATGTGAACTGGCACGCGGATAGTCCGCCCCTGGTCAGCGACGGCGCGGCTGACCGCCTGGCGAATCCACCAAGTGGCGTAAGTGCTGAACTTGTGTCCCCGCTGATATTCAAACTTGTTCGTGGCGCGGATAAGCCCGATATTGCCCTCTTGAATCAAATCAAGGAACGGCACGCCGCGCCCAATGTACTTTTTGGCGACGCTGATGACCAGCCGCGCATTGGCGCGAATCAGATGCTCCTGCGCCTTTTCGCCATCCATCATCTGTTCGCGCAGGTTCTGCTCTTCGCTCCAGGTCAGTTCATCAATATCCGCATCATGGCAGACTTCAAGCCGCACCCGCGCAAATTCAGCCGCTTCCATCCGCTTGGCCAGCAGCACCTCCTCCTCGGCCGTCAGCAGAGGAACGCTCCCAGCTTCTTTGAGATGAAGCCCCACAATATCATCAGTATCCAAAGCCGCCTGGTAGCCGGCGTCGCTGCTCAAGTCCTGCTGTTTCAAGACCAGCAGCAGCGCGTCGCGTTCCTCAACATCATCGTCGTCATCATCAGAAATCAGCGCATCGGCATCTGGCTTGTCGACCTTGACATCGTCCTCGCTCCGTTTGTTCGGAATAACCTCAATGCCGGCTTCCACCAGACCGTCCATGACATCATCAAGCAGGGCGACGTCGCTTTCGACATCAGGCATCAACTCAAGAATATCAGCATAGGTGATAAACCCCTGCTTGCTGCCCTTGTCGACAAGCTGTTTCTGAATCTCTTCGCGCCGAGTGACGTTTGTTGTATTGTCCAATACCGCTACCACAGACATGCCTTTCTAATGAACCCAGTTTGACACACACCGCCTGCCATTCATTGCATGGCAAAGAACAGATTTTGAATTAACCCAAGTTTAACATTGATTTTCAGATTTATGCGCGGCTATGCTTATAATGATACAGCATTTGAAAGCAATCGTCTTACCCATGTCCCGCGCCGACGAGGATACCCCTAAAATGTTATGTTTGCATCCCAATAGAACAATGTAACCCTTATTTAATCGCTTGTCAAGTTTTTGAGCCGCGCCAGCGGCATTAGTATAACTTGCCTAATGAAATCGAAAAAGCGCCTAATCTTTGCCCAGCCTGTTGACGAAACAAACAAAGTTCTCTAAAATCCAAATCATGTCCACAGTCCGTTCTGCCTGTCACCGCAAAAGGCCTTCCCGCCGCCAAACGCGCATTGAGCTTGGTGTGGTTTTTTTGTGTTGGTAATATGACGCATAACTCAAACGGAAATCGTCACCCTGGTCTCAATCATGCGGTCGGGGTTTTTTATTTGTTGGGAGAAGAGCAATGACAATACGAGCAGGCATCTATGGCGCATCAGGCTATGCCGGCCTTGATCTGGTCGAGATATTGCTGGCGCATCTAAAAGCCGATTTAGTGTTCGCCACATCCAACACCTACGCCGGCGAACAAATACCAGGAAGCGACATGACTTTCATCCGACCAGAGTCGGCGCCGCTGGACGGTGTAGACGTCATCTTTCTGGCTTTGCCGCACAAAGCATCGGCCGCCGTCGCCAAGCTGGGCATCCAAGCCGGCCTCAAAGTGATCGATTTATCGGCCGACCTCCGCCTCGACTCGCCCGAGGCCTATCAGGCGCATTATCATAGTCCCCATCCGCATCCCGAACTGCTGCCGACGCCCTATGGCCTGCCCGAAATCAACCGCGCAAACATCAAAAACGCTGACGTCGTCGCGACTCCTGGCTGCTATCCAACCACCGCGCTGCTGGGCCTCTATCCACTGCTGCGCTGCGACGCGCTTCATGCAGAGGCCCCCATCATTATTGACGCCAAATCCGGCGTGACCGGCGCCGGCCGCAAACCATCCCTAACGACGCATTTTGCCGAAGTCTACAGCAACCTCATCCCCTATAAAACCGGCCGCTCGCACCGTCATATTGGCGAAATGGAGCAGGAAGCGCACAAACTCAACCCGCGCATCGGCCCGCTGATATTTTCACCGCATCTGCTGCCAGTTGACCGCGGGCTGATGGCCAGCATCTATGTGACACTCAATGATTCCCTGCCGAGCGAAGGGGTTCATGCGCTTTACTGCCGAATGTACGCCGCCGAGCCGCTGGTCGATGTGCTGCCGCTTGGCGAACAGGCGACGCTGAAACATGCCATAAAAACCAATAAATGCGTCATCAGCGTCACTCCCGTTCTGGAGCGTTGCGCCCATATCACCAGCGTAACCGACAATTTACGCAAAGGGGCTTCGGGGCAGGCGGCGCAGAACATGAATCTGATGTTTGGCATTGACGAAACCCTAGGCTTAATCTAGTGGACAAGACGATTGCGGTACTCAAAATATCAGGCCATTATCTTGATGATGACCGCCTCTTAAAACAGTTCGCCCGCATTGTCGCCGACTCGGATGAGCGGCTGATCATCGTGCACGGCGGCGGCAAAGCGATTACAGAATTGCAGACGAAACTGGGCATTGAGCCGCGCTATGTCGACGGCCTGCGGATTACCGATGCCGATTCGCTGGCCCTGGTCGAGATGGTCCTCTGCGGCGCCGTCAACAAGCGGCTGGTGCGATACCTGCTGGCGGCCGGCGTCGACGCCCAGGGCATGTCCGGAGTTGACCGCGGGCTGATTCGAGCGCGGCAGATGCAGCATGAAACCGAGGACATGGGCTATACCGGCGCTGTGGTTTCAGTGCGCCAGGCTGTTCTCTTCCAGCTTTTGCATCAGGGCATTACCCCGGTCATCGCGCCAGTGAGCCTTGGCCAGCGCAGCAATTTTAATCTGAATGCCGACCCAGTCGCCGGGGCGATTGCCAGCGCCGTTTCAGCCGATAAAGTCATCTTTATCTCCAACGTCGCCGGCGTTCTGATCAATGGCAAGCGCATCCAAACCCTGACACGGCCCCAAGCCGAAGCGCACATCGCCAACGGTCTCATCTACGGCGGCATGATTCCCAAGGTGAAAACCGCGCTGCATGTGCTATCATCAGGAGTGCCGCAGGCGGTTATCGCCGATCTGGATGGCTGGGCAAGCCGCGGCGGCACAGCATTTGTGCAGACCCATAAAACGATTGAACGATAGAGGAAAACCATGACAGTCAAAGCCGAAGTTATGCAAAAAGACAAACAATACAGCGTGCCAGTTGCGGCCCGCCCCGATTTTGTGCTTGAGCGCGGCCGAGGGGTGACGCTGTACGACACCGACGGCAAAGCATATACCGATTGGGTCGCCGGCATTGCCGTCAATGCCCTGGGCTATGGCGACCGCGAATTGATGGACGTCGTCAGCCAGCAGATGAACACCGGGCTGATTCACGTCAGCGGCCTGTATCACACCCCGGCCCCGGTGGAACTCGCGCGGCTGCTCTGCGACAACTCCTTCGCCGACAAAGCCTATTTCTGCAACAGCGGCGCCGAAGCTATCGAGGGCGCCCTCAAGTTCGCCCGCAAAGTCGCCTATGTCAATGGCAAAAAGAACAAAACCAAAGTCGTCAGCTTTAGCCATGCCTTTCACGGTCGGACGATGGGCGCCTTGGCCATCACGCCCAAAGATAAATACCAAGACCCCTTCAAGCCCATGGTCCCCGGCGCGGTCATCGGCGAGTTCAACGATATCGACAGCGCCAAACAGGTCATTGACGGCGATACAGCCGCCGTTGTCATCGAGCCGATTCAAGGCGAAGGCGGCATCAACCTTGCCACCGCCGACTTTTTGCAGACCGCGCGGCAGCTGTGCGATCTGCATGAAGCGGCGCTGATATTTGATGAAATTCAGTGCGGCCTAGGGCGCACCGGCGATCTTTGGGCCCACAGCTTCAGCGGCGTTTCGCCCGATATAATGGTCTTGGCGAAGCCCTTGGCCGGCGGCTTGCCGGTCGGCGCGATTCTAACAACCGACGCGGTTGCCAGCGCCATGCAGCCCGGCGATCATGGCTCGACTTTTTCCGGCGGAGCAGTGGTCATGCGCGCCGGCGAGATGGTAGTCAAGCGGGTTTTGAGCGATGGGTTTATGGAGCACGTCAAAGAAGTCGGCGACTATCTCCTCGAACGGCTGCAAGAACTCAACAGCCCGCATATTACCGATGTCCGCGGGCGCGGCCTGATGGCTGGCATTGAACTTGATGCCGCGCCGGCCGCGGTTGTCGAGCGGGGATACCAGCATGGTCTGCTTCTGGCGAGCGCCGGAACCAACGTGATCCGTTTCATCCCCCCCTTGATTATTGAAAAACGCCATGTTGATGAACTCATCGAAAAGCTGACCATCATCCTGGAGGGCATCAATGATTGAATTGACGCCTGCTATTGATATTGTTCAGGGATTTCGCGCCGCTGGCGTCCATGCTGGCTTGAAGCAAGACAATGCGCTCGATTTTGCCCTGATCGAAAGCCAGACGGATTGCGTGACCGCCGCCGTCTTCACCCGAAACAAAGTCAAAGCCGCGCCGGTCCTGTTCAATATGGAACGTCTGCGCCAAAACCCGCAGGGCATCCGCGCCGTCGCCATCAATACAGTCAGCGCCAACGCCTGCACCGGCGCCAAGGGATTGGAAAACGCCGAAAAAACAGCCGCCCAAGCCGCCGCGCGGCTTGCCCTGGCCGATAATCAAGCGCTGGTGATGTCCACCGGCGTCATCGGAACGCATTTGCCAATGGAAAAAATCGCACGCGGCATTGAACTGTCGGCCGCCAATTTGGGGCATGATTGGGCCGCCGCCGCCGCCGCCATTATGACCACCGACACGCGCCCGAAACTCGCCGCTGTGCGCGTCGAGTCGGCTCATGGCGCATATACCCTTGCCGGCATTGTCAAAGGCGCCGGGATGATCGCCCCCGATATGGCGACTATGCTTAGCGTGATTGTCACCGACGCCAAACTGACATTGCCCCAAGCGCAGAAATCGCTCCGAGCCGCCGCCCAGCAAAGCTACAACCGCATTGTGGTCGACGGCGATACCAGCACCAATGACATGGTTGTTTTGATGTCCAATGGCATGAGTCAGCAGACCCTCCGCGGCGCCGATGACATAACCGCGTTCCAAAATGCCCTCAATCTGCTTACGCGCTTCCTGGCCCAAGAAGTCGTGCGCGACGGCGAAGGCGTTAGCAAATTCGTTACGCTGGATATTAAAAACGCCGCTTCGGAAGCCGCGGCCGAAAAAATCGGCCATACCATCGGCTCATCGGTGCTGACGAAAGCCGCCTTTTATGGGGGCGACGCGAACTGGGGCCGGATTGTCGCCGCCGCCGGCCGCGCCGATGCGCCCTTTGACCCCGACCAAACGTCCTTGTGGGCAGCGTCCGGCGAAGCGGTTGCTGATGATGACCGCGGCCTCAAGATTTTCAGCCGCGGCGCTCCGACCGATTATGAAGAAGAACAAGCGGCCAAAATCATGTCAGCCGCCTCCATTTACCTTACGCTGGACTGTGGGCTGGGGACGGCCGGCGCCACCATCTGGACCTGTGACATCAGCCACGATTATATTACCATCAATGGAGATTATCGTTCATAAACGGAGAGGGTCGGCTGTATGCGCGCGGCGCTTGTTTTGGAAGATGGGCGGATTTTCCCCGGCGAAGGCTTTGGCGCCCAAGGCATCGAAACTGGGGAGATTGTCTTCAACACCGCCATGACCGGCTATCAGGAAATCCTGACCGACCCGTCCTATTACCGACAGATCGTCACTATGACTGTGCCTCACGTCGGCAATACCGGCATTAACCTCGAAGACCCCGAATCAACAAAAATCTGGGTGTCCGGCTTTGTCGTCCGCTCACTTAGCCCGATTGTCAGCAGCTGGCGGCACCGCGGCGACCTTGGCGCCTATTTGAAAGCTCACGATATTATCGGCGTCTCTGGCGTCGCGACGCGGGCTTTGGTGCGGCATATTCGGGAAAAAGGAGTGATGCGGGCTGTGGTCGCTCATGGCGATTCGGCCAAGAGCGCTGAATCTCTGATAGAAATCGCGCGAAGCTCGCCGGATATGTCCGGCGCCAATCTCGTGGATGACGTCACCGTATCTGAACCTTATAACTGGACTGAAGGCAGCGACCCGCAATGGCATCTTGACCATCGCCATGATGCCAGCCGCCCGCTTGTTGTGGCATACGATTTTGGCATCAAGCGGAATATCCTGCGGATGATGACCGACCGCGGCCTGCGGGTAAAAGTCGTGCCGGCGCAGACGCCGCCGCCGGCCGTGAAAGCGATGAATCCCGCCGGCGTATTTCTTAGCAACGGCCCCGGCGACCCAGCCGCCGTCGATTACGCCATCGCCAGCGTAAAGGCCTTGCTGGGCGCACTGCCGATCTTTGGCATTTGCCTTGGCCATCAGATTCTCGCCTTGGCCCTCGGCGGCAAAACAGAAAAAATGCGCTTTGGGCATCGAGGAGGCAATCAGCCGGTGATGAACCTTGACAGCGGCGAAGTCGAAATCGCCGCCCACAATCACGGCTTCGCCGTCTCGGCCGACAGCGACCTGCGCGGCGGACAGATTACCCATCTCAATCTGAACGACAGCACAGTAGCCGGCTTGCGCCATCCCGACCTGAAGGCCTTTAGCGTCCAGTATCATCCTGAAGCCGCGCCCGGCCCCCATGACTCGCTCTATCTGTTTGATGAGTTCGTCGATGCGGTCAAAAACAGCCGAAGCTGAAGCGGCGCCGATTGCCCGGAAAGACAAACATGCCAAAAAGAACCGACATCGAAACCATTATGATTATCGGCTCGGGACCCATTGTGATTGGCCAAGCCTGCGAATTTGATTACAGCGGCGTGCAAGCCTGCAAGGCCCTGAAAGGGCAGGGCTATCGCATTGTCCTCGTCAATTCCAATCCAGCGACGATTATGACCGATCCTGAATTTTCGGACGCAACCTACATCGAGCCGCTGACCGCCGAGATCTGCGAGAAAATCATCATGCGCGAAAAACCAGATGCTCTGCTGCCGACCGTCGGCGGGCAGACCGCGCTGAACCTCGCCGTTCAGCTGCAGCAGCAGGGAGTTCTGGACAGGCATCGAGTCGAATTGATCGGCGCGTCCTTGAGCAGCATTCAACTGGCGGAAGATCGCCAGCTATTCAAGGACACCATGGATGAAATCGGGCTGAAAGCGCCGGAAAGCCGAGTTGTCAGCCGAGTTGAGGATGCGATTGAATTTGCCGCCGAAATTGCCTATCCCGTCTTGATTCGTCCGTCGTTCACCATGGGCGGCGCCGGCGGCGGCGTGGCGTACAGCCAAGCGGAACTGCGCCAGGCAGCCGCAAACGGAATTCATCAAAGCCCAACCGGCGAAGTCCTAATCGATAAAAGCCTGCTGGGCTGGAAAGAGTATGAGCTTGAATTGATGCGCGATGCCAAAGGCAACTTCGTCGCCGTCTGTTCAATAGAGAATCTGGATCCAATGGGGGTGCATACCGGCGACAGCATCACCATTGCCCCAGCGCAAACGCTGACCGACAAAGAGGTTCAGCGCCTGCGGGATATGTCGCGCATGATTTTTGACCGCGTTGGCATCGCGACCGGCGGCGCCAATGTCCAGTTTGCCATTAACCCAGCCGACGGCGAAGTGTATGTCATCGAAATGAATCCGCGCGTGTCGCGCTCATCGGCGCTGGCGAGCAAAGCGACCGGCTTCCCGATTGCGAAAATCGCCGCTCTAGTAGCCGTCGGCTTTACCCTCGACGAAATCCCGAATGACATCACCGAAAAAACCCCAGCCAGCTTTGAACCCTCTCTCGATTATATCGTTGTCAAAATTCCGCGCTGGGACTTCAAAAAATTCGCCGGCGCCGACCCAGCGCTTGGGCCGCAGATGAAAGCCGTCGGCGAAGTGATGGGGATCGGCCGCACTTTCCCCGAAGCCCTGCAAAAGGCCGTTCGCTCGCTCGATATCGGCATGGATGGCTTTGGCAGTCAGTCCGATTCGGTGATGTCGCCCGAAACATTGAACGTCCCCACCGCGCAAAGACTGTTCCAAGTGGCGACCGTGATTGGCGAAGGCATCGCATTTGATGAGATTGTCTCCCGAACCGGCTTTGATCCCTGGTTTGTCCAGCAGATGCGCGGCTTGATGACGATTCACAATGCCGTACTGCAAAAAGGGCTCCGCCTCGCCGACCTCAATCAACGCGACCTAATGAAGCTGAAACAGTATGGATTCAGCGATGCCTATATCGCCCGACTGGTGGGCGAGGATGAGTTTTCGGTGCGCCGCTATCGCAAATCGCTAGGCGTCGCCGCCCATTTTTATCGCGTGGATACCTGCGCCGCCGAGTTTGAAGCGCATACCCCCTATCTTTATTCGACCTATGAAATGGAAGACGAAACGGATCCGAGCGACAGAAAAAAAGTCATGATCCTTGGCGGCGGCCCCAACCGAATCGGACAGGGAATCGAATTCGATTACTGCTGTGTTCATGCCTGTTTCGCCTTGAAGCGCCTAGGTTATGAGACCATCATGGTCAACTGCAATCCAGAGACCGTCAGCACAGATTATGACACAGCCGACAGATTGTACTTTGAGCCACTGACGGCCGAAGATGTGATGAACATCGTCGACCGCGAGCGGCCCGATGGCGTCTTAGTGCAGTTTGGCGGGCAGACACCCCTGAACATCGCCAGCGATTTGCAGCGGATGGGCGCGCCGATTTGGGGGACATCAGTCGATACCATTGACCTGGCTGAAGACCGCGAACGGTTTAATGCCTTGATGCAGTCGCTTGGCATTATGCAGCCAGCCGGCGCCACCGTCCTGACGCGCCAGGAAGCGGCCCTAGCGGCGGAGAAAATAGGCTATCCAGCGCTTGTCCGCCCCAGCTATGTATTGGGCGGCCGCGGCATGGCAATCGTGTTTGACCAAAGGCAGCTGCTGGATTGGCTTGATGAAAATGCTGAATGGAGCCAGCATCCGATTTTGATTGACCAGTTCCTTGAGGATGCCTATGAAGTCGATGTCGATGCCTTGTGCGACGGCGAGCATGTGACCATCGGCGGCATTATGCAGCAGATTGAACAGGCCGGCGTCCACAGCGGCGACTCGGCCTGCGT
This sequence comes from Phototrophicaceae bacterium, assembly GCA_965243515.1. Taxonomy (GTDB): domain Bacteria; phylum Chloroflexota; class Anaerolineae; order Aggregatilineales; family Phototrophicaceae; genus UBA6055. The sequence goes on from OZ251572.1 coordinate 1,623,435, forward strand.
CGTGCCGCCCTACAAAATCAGCTATTTTCATCTGGATATCATCCGCGATTATACCCGCCGCATTGGCCGGGCGATGCAGGTCAAAGGGCTCTTCAATATCCAGTGCGCCGTCAAGGATGATGAGGTGTATGTCCTCGAAGTCAATCCGCGGGCCAGCCGAACCGTCCCCTTTATTAGCAAGGCCACTGGACATCCACTGGCGAGCTATGCCGCCCAAATCGCCGCCGGCAAAACACTCCAGGAGCTTGATTTTATGACCGAGCCGGCCGTGAGGGGATTCTTTATCAAAGAAGCGGTCTTTCCCTTCCAAAAGTTCCCCGGAGTCGACACGCGCCTAGGGCCAGAAATGAGATCCACCGGCGAGGTGATGGGCCACGCATCCAGCTTTGGCCATGCCTATGTCAAATCACAGGCGGCCGCCGGCATGCCGTTGCCGCAGTCAGGCGCGGTGTTTATTAGCGTGAATGATTTTGACAAGGCATCTGTCGCCAAAATCGCGCGGGACTTAAGCCGCCTGGGGTTTCGATTGGTCGCCACCGGCGGCACGGCCCGATGGCTGAACAGTCTTGGCATTGACGCGTCTCGCATCAACAAACTCTCCGAAGGCGCCCCAAGCATATTGGATTCGATGCAGGCCGGCCAGATTGACTTGATTGTCAATACGCCCTTAGGCAGCCAGGCGCACGAGGACGGCGTTCAAATCCGCAGCCAGGCTTATGCGCTGGGGATCCCCATTATCACAACGATGAGCGCCGCCGCCGCATCGGTGCAGGGAATAAAACGGATGCAGGAAAAACCGCCGGGCGTCCAAAGCCTGCAATCATACTACGCCGGCGCAAATTAAACGGAAAGGATTGGCGCCGCTATGACACCAGCATACGAAAAATACCTCAAAGAGATACTCATTGATGAGGATCGCCTGCAAGCGCGGATAGCCGAACTCGGCAAAGAGTTGAACCAGGATTATGAAGGATGCGATGATTTGCTGCTGCTCTGCATTTTGAAGGGCGGCGTCATGTTCCTGACCGACCTTTCGCGTCAGCTGAAGATCCCCCACATGATCGACTTCATGGCCGCCAGCAGCTATGGGGTCAGCGCGCGGCAGTCGTCAGGGTCAGTTCGCATTGATATGGACTTGCGAACCGATGTGCATAACAAGCACGTCCTGGTCGTGGAAGACATCATCGACAGCGGCCATACGCTCCATTTTGTGATGAAGACGCTCAAAAACCGCGCGCCGGCCAGTCTAAAGCTCTGCGCGCTGCTTAACAAACAATCGCGGCGGCAGGTCGCCATCCATGTGGACTATATCGGCTTTGAGATTGAGAACAAGTTTGTCTTCGGCTATGGCCTTGATCTCGACGAGAAATTTCGCAACCTCCCATTTATTGGAGTAGTGCGCCAGGACGCCTTGCTCGATGAGTGATTCCCCGATGCGACTCGCCTGGCCCGATTTTGTTTATCAGCTTCAGGAACGTTTGCAGAAAGCCGCCCCGGCCTTTATCGTCGGCGGGGCAGTGCGCGATGCCTATCTGCGCCGGGCGATCACGGATATTGATATTGCGGTCGACGGCGATGCGGTGGCGATGGCGCGGCGGGCCGCCGATGCTTTTGACGGCGACATTTTTGTCATGGACAAAGACCGCGGCGTGGCGCGGGTGTTTGCCGCCGCCGATCATGGGCTAACGGTCATCGATTTTGCGCGGTTTCGCGGCGCCGCGCTGGCCGATGACCTGCGCGACCGCGATTTTACCATCAACGCCATGGCCGCCGATTTGCGCGGCGATGTTTCCGTTTTGATTGACCCGCTCAATGGCCTGCAGGATCTTCAGCGAAAAGTCCTGCGCCGCTGCTCGCGGCATGCGATTGAAGCTGACCCGATACGGTCACTGCGGGCAGTGCGCCAAAGCATGCAGTTCGGCTTGAAGATCCATCCCGATACCCTGTCCGATATTAAGCGGCGCAGTTCAGGGCTGGCGCAATCTTCCGGCGAACGGATTCGAGACGAGTTCTTCAAATTGCTGGACCTGGACCGCTCATCCCGCGGCCTTCGCGTTTTGCAGCATCTTGGCATCCTCCAATATATCATCCCGCCGGTTGATTCTCTGGTCGGCATGCGGCAGCCCTGGCCGCATCGTTTTGATGCTTGGCGGCATACCTTGCTGGCAGTTGAATACATGAGCCAGATTCTCACGGCCATCAGCAGCCGAAGGACGGATAACACCGCCGCCGCCTTTGATTTGGGGATGCTGACAATCCAGTTCGACCGCTATCGCCCGCAAATGCAGCGGCATCTTGAGCAGGTTTATGGGAATAGCCGCACGCATCAAGAGCTTTTGACCTTGGCCGCGCTGATTCACAATCTGGGCAAATCTCAAGCCGCCGCTGACCATGTTCCTCATTCCGTTCGGCTGGCGCAAACCATTGCCAAGTCACTGCGACTCACGGCTGACGAGGGGAAAAAGCTGACCGCCATGATTGGAAATTATCGGCGCATCATGGATCAGAAACATCATTCTGCGCTTTCGCGCCACAGATTTTGGCATTCATTGGGCGAAAACGGCATTGATGCCATCCTGCTGGCGGCCGCCGATTTTCTGGGCATTTATGGCGCCGAGCTTGAGCAGAAAATATGGCTGGAACAAGTTGAAGCGATAACAGTCATGCTGGATGCGTATTACAGTCATTATGAAACGCTGGTGAATCCCAAGCTGCTGCTGAACGGCAGCGACATTATGGACTTGCTTGATATAAAGACGGGGCCCGCCATTGGCCGTCTGCTGACGGCGCTGCGAGAAGCGCAGGCCGTCGGCGATATCGAGTCAGTCGCCGAAGCCCGCGGCTTTGTCCGCCGCCAGTTCAAGACGTTTCAGTCATCATCGCCGGCCGATTCAGCGAAGCGATAAAAAAGCAGCAGAGTTCGGCCATATCGGCGCTGCTGATATTCAATGAGATGATTGAATGTCCTCGCCGCATCATATTCGCGCGGGTCGATTTGCACAATCACGGTGGTATTCGAATGATGCCAGTGAGGATTGGCGTCCAGCGCCTCCAGAGTCAATGTCCACAGGTTTTGATACTGCGGCGGCGCGGCGTAGATGAAATCATAGCGCTGGCGCGGCGCTTGGGCGAGGATGTCAAATGCGCTGCGATGGAGAACGCGGGCGCGCGCACCCAGCCGCGTATGGGTTAAGTTGCCGCGGATCACCCGAACCGCGCGGCGATGACTCTCGACGAAAACGGCGTAAGCGGCCCCGCGGCTAAGCGCTTCGATGCCGACACTGCCAGTGCCGCCGAAGAGATCCAAAAATCCAGCTTCCAGGATGTCTTCGCCAATGATGTTAAACAGGGCCTCTTTGGCGCGGTCCATCATCGGCCGAGTGCCTTTTCCCGGCACCGATTTTAGTTTCATGCCTTTGGCGCTGCCGCCGATGACCCGCAGCGTCATGATAAAACCAGGCTCTCGGCCAGGCGGCGGACAGCCCGTATGTTTGAAATCGGCGTGGTCACATAGCCGGCGCCGCTCCCGGACAATATAAACCGCCGCGATTCACTTTGGCCAAGGGCCTCTCGAATCACAGACCCAAGCAGGGCCGGCGTGCCTTGATGAAGATCGCGCCAATCATCCAGCCCGCCGCTGATGGCCCCAGGAAACATTCGTTGAACATACGACAGGTCAGGCTGGCCTTCGCGCGTGTTCCAGTTGATGACCTGCGCCGGGACGTCGGCGAACAAATCCAGCATAGGCGACGCCCCCTGAACCTGAACAAAATTCAGCCACCAGCGGTCCGGCAGCGACTCCAGAATCTTGAGGTGATGCGGCATGACAAAGGCGGCGTATTCCGCTTCCGACATCATATCGTGGCTGGCGAATTCGGTAACGTAAAAGATGCCGGCGACGCTGGGGATGCGCCACAGCGCTTCAATAAAACGCAGCGTGCTTTCGGTCAGCGCATGGAGCCCGGTACGCAGGCGGTCGGCGCGGGTTCTCATGTCTTTTAGGACCAGCTGCTTCCCGCCGATTCGAGCCGCCTGCGCGAAAGGGCTGTAAATCGTATGCACAACCGGCGCGCCTTCGGGCTGCATGGCCTTGCCGACCATACGCATGCACTCAAGCTGCTGCGACAGGGCGCCGCGGTCCGGCGAGAGCGCGCGGATTTTCGTCCAGTCCAGCGAACGATTGACGATATGCTTGCTAATCTCGCGCAGGCCTTGCGGACTGCCAAGCCACTCGTCCTGAATCCCATAGTCCGTCACTTGAAAATTACTGGACGGCATCACGCGGACGAAATCCCAGTTGTAATCATGCTGAAAGTCGATGATCGAACGCGCCAAATCAGCGTAGCGCTGGTCATCGCCGGGCCAATGCCGCCAAAGGGATACTGGAACGCGGTCGACCGCCTCGCCGGCAATCGCCCGTTCCAAACGCTCGCGCTTGCGCATGGCTGACGCTGGCGAATTTCTAAACGCTTATATCTTCAAGCCGCTGCTTCAGCATGCGGGTAAGCATCATAAAGCGGTCATCATCATTGGTGTCCAGGTCATTGGCGCCATGATGCCCCTCAACATGAGAGGTCAGCTGCACCGCGCTTAGCGCCTGTTCAGCGTAATCCAACCCCGTTTGGAAAGCGTCTTTGGCCAAGTCGCCGTCGCCAGCGGCCTTGTGCGCCAGCCCAAGGCCATAATAGGCATCAACATTCTCCGGCGCTGTCCTGATGACGTCTTGAAAGATGCCAATCGCGCTTTCATTCTGACCCTCGCGATGCAAACGCCAGGCTTCGCTGATTCGCTCGGATGAGTGTAGAGTCGACATTTTGGAACTCCTTTACTGATTGATAAACTCAATTATATCCCTCAAACCGCGTTTATTGAATATCCTTTAACGATTTTATCGCAAGCGCGCCGCCGCTGCGGGCTTGCCGCTCTGCCGGGCAGATGATACTATCATTCCAATCGATTCATCTTGATGGGCTTTATGAACATACGACTGGCGCAGGAATCTGATTTGAGGCCGGCGGCCGCGCTTTGGCATGAGCGAATTGCGCTGCTGCGGCAGACGGACGCCGGCTTTGCGCCATTGCCGCATGCCATGCAGGCCTGGAAAGATCATGCCGCCCTATGGCTTGCCGACCCGCGTTCAGCTTTGTTTGTCGCCGAAAAGGAGGCCGCGCTGGTTGGATTTGTCGCTGTCACGGCATCGGATGGCCGCCCGGGCCTGTATCCGCGGCAGCTGGGTCGGGTGATGGATATGGGAGTGGACCTGCATCATTCGCATCCTGGTTTGGGCGGCGGGCTGCTGGATCGAGCGAAGACCTGGCTAAAGGCGCGGGGAATAGCGGTGATGGTCATCGATTTGCCGGCCCGCTATCCAGTTGAAGCGGCATTCTGGCGCAGTCAAGGCGCGAAGCTGCGCTTTAACGAGTATTGGATGAAGCTGTGATTCGGCTGGCGCGGCAGGATGATGTCGGCCGAATTGGCGAACTGTGGCTGGAGATGGTTGAATATCATTATCGGTTTGATGAAAGGATGTTCCGCGCATCGGCGGATGGCGCCGCCCGCTATGCGGAAAGTATCCAAAATCGCTTGTCGGACAAGCGCACGCGGACGCTGGTCGCCGAGGCGCGCGGCGAAATCGTCGGGTATGCGCTGGGCATGATTCTGGACGTGACAACTGAACTGTTTATGCCCATGCAAAGCGGTTTTGTGGCTGATATTTATGTGGTCAAAGAGCATCGGCGCCAAAGCCACGGCCGTCAGCTTGTCGAGCGTCTGGCGCTGTGGTTTCAATCGCAGGGCATTCAATCCTTTGAATGGCATATTGTGGCCGGGAATCGCAATGCCCGAAAGTTCTGGGAAGCCCTTGGCGGCCAGACAACCATGCTCCGCATGCGAGCCGAGATACAGGGAGACAAAACATGACGGAATTGATCTATTTGCAAGACAGCTATGTCAAGGAATTTGCCGCCGCGGTTGTCGGCCATGACGAACAGCAGAATGGGGTATATCTTGACCGAAGCGCGTTTTATCCGGGCGGCGGCGGACAGCCCTGCGACCAGGGCAGACTGCTGGCCGCGGCGCGCGAATACATTGTGCCTAGGGTCAAGCGCGGCAGCCTCCATATCATTGAAGGCGAACTGCCGCCCATCGGCGCCAAGCTGAAAGGCATGATTGATTGGGGGCGGCGCTACAAGTTAATGCGGACGCATACCGCCATGCACATCCTTTGCGGCGTCATCTGGCGCGATTATCAGGCCAGCGTGACCGGCGGCAATATGGACGTCTTGTCAGGGCGGATGGACTTTGAATTTGAGCGAATGGCGCCAGCCCTCATTGCCGAAATTGAAACGAAAATCAATCAGGAAGTCGCGGCCGCCAGAGACTTGTCGATCCAAGTATTGCCGCGCGAGCAGGCCTTTCAGATCCCCGACCTCATTCGAACCAAAATCAATCTCTTGCCGGCCGGGATCCGCGAAGTGCGGACGGTCGAAATCGACGGGCTGGATTTGCAGGCCGACGGCGGAACGCACGTCGCCAACACCAGCGAAGTCGGGACGATAAAAATCAGCAAATACAAAAGCAAAGGCGGCGTCAACAAGCGATTGTATGTGGAGATTTCGGATTGATGCGCTATCTGCATCCAGTGCAAAAGCACGAAAAGTTTATCGCCAGCGGCCGTTACCGATTTTTCAGGAACGGACAGGAACTGCGGAAAACGGAAGCCTGGACAATCCATGAGCATCCCGATGGCGAAACGTTCATCCGCGTTGATGTCGATTCGCGCTTTGAAGACGGAAAATCAATCCTGGTGGAAGCCTTGCAAAACACAGCAAACGAACCAGTGCGCTTTGATATCCATTATGACAATGCTAGGTTTGAGGGCGGCATCAAAACCCTGCGCGCCGCGTACAGCATTGCCGAAGGGCGGATGCAGGTCGGCTATGCGATGAATGGCGCCAAGCGGGAGTATTTGGAGATTGATCTGCCGGCATCCACTTTGATTGATCTGCCGCTGCTTGTTTTTCGGGGCCGAACGATTGCCGAAATGGCGCGCCGCGCCGACCAGGCGATCTCCCTGTTTGCGCCGACCTTTGAACACGCGCAGCTGTTTCCAGGGATTGCCAGGACAGTTGAATCCCAAGTCGAATACGCTGCCGATGATCTGGTGTCGATTGGCAAGCGCCAAATCGAGACGCGGCGCTATCGCTATGTCGACCGAGCCGCCTCATACTGGATTGACCGACACGGGACAGTTATCAAGCGGGTCAACGGATTCAAACAGCAGGAGTTTGTGGTATCGATAAGCGATTATGCCCGACAGCGGTTCTAATGGCGAAGGAACTTCAAAATAGATGCGAAGTGATAATTGCCGATGATTAAGCGATTTCAGATTTTTCTTGGCCCGCGCCGATTTAAGATGTTTATCGCCTTGCTGGTGACAACTGGGCTGGCGAGTTTGGCGCTCAATGCGCTGGTTGAGCAGACGGCATGGATAACCGCGCTGCAAACGGCGCTGTTTGTTATATTCATCGCCGGCGCCGCCGTTCTCATCCTCGGCCGTCTGCCAAGCGAGGAACGGCGCCGCTGGCTGGCGGTCATTACGCCGGCGGTGTTGGCGATTATTTTGGGGTCATTGGCTTTCCCGCAGTGGACAGGATTGTTCCTTGGCGCCGGGATCGGCTGGATGGTCGCTGGAATCTTCGTGTTCAACAGCTTTGGAGCGCCGCAGAACTATAAAAAGGCGATTAAAGCCATGCGGAAGCAAAAATATGATGTCGCCGTTGAAGCGATAAGCGAGCTTGTGAAAAAGGAGCCGCGGCAGTCGGAGCATTATCGCTTTCGGGCAGAGTTGTTTCGCCTGTGGGGGAAACTCAAGCAGGCCCGCCGCGATTATCTGCGAATGATTGAGTTGGACGGTGAATCGGCGGTCGCTTATAATGGCCTTGCCGAAGTAGAGTTGCAGGCGCAGAATTATCCGCCGGCTTTGGATGCCGCCCGCAAAGCCCATCAACTGGCGCCGGATGAATGGGTTGCCGTCTATAATCTGGGCATGATCGAAGACCGCCTGCAAGCCAGCGGGCCGGCCATCCAGCATCTCAATGCCGCGCTGGAGCTTGGGATGCCTGATTCCCGACACCGCCTGCTGGCGCATCTGTATCTGCTGCGCGCCTATATGCGGTCAGGCGACCAGCGGCGCGCCGAGCGGGCTTTGAAGGCGATGAAAAGTGAAAAATCAGGTTTGGAAGAATGGCAGGTGATTATGAGCGCTGATGAGGCCCAAGCCCTGCGCGAGGTATTGCGCGAGGATATTGAGCTTGCCCGCGCGTTCATTGACGGCAAGAAAGAGCTTGCGCCGCTTGCGGTCAGGGGGCGATGATGTCCAGCCGCCGTCTGCTTGTCTGGATCGCCGTTTTCGCGTCGGCCGCTTTGGCGGCGCTGGGCATGATTGTCTTCGTTTTGGGCGTGATGATTGAGTTCGCCAACGGCCTCGCGCAGCCATTGGACAACTACCTTTCGCCAGTGGCGCAGCTGGCTTTGGCCGGCCTCTGCCTTTCGGCTGGCATGATGACCCTTGGCTTTTTGCTGGTCGGGATTTTGCTGGCGCGGCAGTCGCGGCAGTATGGGGCTGGATATGGCGAGGCTTATCGCCTGATCGAAAAACTCCAGTTCCCGCAGGCGATCCAGCTGCTTGAGCGGGTCGCGGCCGGCGGCAAAATCACGCCCGATCTGCTGATGCTGCTGACCAGCGCCTATGCTTACAACGGACAGCTGGCAAAGGCGCAGGCAACGGCTGACCAGGCGGTTTATCTGTTTCCGCGCAATGCCGGCGCCTATATTACCCTGGCGAACGGGTATCGGATGCAGGCCAGCTATGGCGAAGCCGCCATCGCCCTCCAGACCGCCGCGCAGCTGTCGCCGGACCAGCCCATCATCTGGGCTGAACTGGGCTTTGTCCAGCAGTTGGCCGGCGAGCATGAGGCCGCGGTTGATTCCTTTAAGCATGCCGCCCTGTATTCAATACCCGCCATGTATGGGGTGCGCGTGCATTATTATCTCTCGCGCTATCATCTCAAAACTGGCGACCGCAGCAGCGCCATCCATGCGACCAACCGCATGACAGCGTCCAGGCATGGATTGCAGGCGTGGAAATCGACGCTCAAAGCGCTGGAAGGCACGGCATACGGCAGCTTGCTCCAATATGAAATTAGAAAAGTTGAAGCTGCGATTGACAAAGCCGAATCACAGAGGCAAAAGATCGGTGACGCTTAGGCATCTGCTGCGCGGTTTGACGCGGGGAATACCCGAATGGGACACCGCTTCCAAGGCGGCGCTGGGGCTTGGCGTCGCTTTGCTGATGCTGATGCTGCCGCTTGGATTCCTAGGCCCAGAGCCGATTCAGCTGCCAGCCAGGATTGGCGCGTTTGGGCTTTTGCTGACGATTCAACTCCTGGTTTTATGGGGAAATCGGCGGGTTATATCGCCCTATCATCAGGCGCAGCAGCATTTTATCAACGGCGACTACGCCCGCGCCCGCGATATTCTGGAGGCAGTCCCGGAATCGGGGCGAACATCGGTCGATGCGCTTGTGCTGCTGGGCAATGCGTATCGGCATTTGGGCCAATTTGATCAAAGTCGGGCGGCATTGGAGCACGCGCTCGGATTAAAGCCAGATTACCATTTCGCGCTTTATGGATTGGGCAAGCTGCGCCTGGTCGTCGGGGACTATGAAGCGGCCGGCCGCTTGATCGCCAAAGCTCTGCTTTTCGGGGCGCCCGATGTCGTCCAGTTTGATTTGGGACAGGCCTTTTATCTGCTCGGCGATGCTGAAAAATCGAATCATTATTTCAGCAGCAGCCGCGCGGCCGTCGCCGACGAACCCTCGCAGGCGATGATGCTTGATTATTATCGCTATCGAATGGGGGCGGGAAAGCGGCCCGCCAGCCGCGCTATCCGCGCCCATCTCCGATTTTGGCGGCAGGAGGCGCTGAAGTACCAACAGACGCCTTATGGCGCCGCTTTGCAAAAAGATGTCGATGCCTTGAGCGGCTGGCTGCAAGATGTATAAGCCCCAAGCCGATTTGCCCCTTTCATAATGTCGTCATTTGCGCCATAATCCCTGCGGAAATCCAATCCAGGCAGGGGAGGTGTTTACGTGGTGGCGGCGCAGGCGATGTCCACACCGCGAGTCATTGCCGATTTGATGCGAATACCGAAGCAGTCCCTCATCTGTTTTTTTACTCAATTCGTATCAATGACATGGAGAGATGATGACTTATGTTTAGGGCAGTAGACTCGAAGGTCAACAGCGAAATCATCAACAGACTCGAACAGGAACAGCTTGATTTCTGGCGGTTTAATCGAGTATTTGAACGCACTGCCGAGGGCCGCGAAGATGCGCCGCGGTATGTGTTTTATGAAGGCCCTCCAACCGCGAACGCCCAGCCGGGGAGCCATCATGTTTTGGCGCGGGCCTTCAAAGATATGTTCCCGCGGTACAAAGTGATGAACGGCTACTATTGTTCGCGGCGCGGCGGCTGGGACACGCATGGCCTGCCAGTTGAAATCGAGATACAAAAGGAACTCGGTTTGGACAGCAAGCGGCAAATTGAAGAATATGGCATCGCCGCCTTCAATGAAAAGTGTCGGGCAAACGTCTTCCGTCATATCAATGAATGGGAGAAACTCACCGAACGCACTGGGTTCTGGGTTGATCTTGACGAGGCCTATGTGACCTTTTCCAATGATTATATCGAGAGCGTCTGGTGGATACTGAAACAGTTCTGGGACAAGGGCCTGCTTTACCGCGGTTACAAGGTTGTTCCGTACAGCCCGACTTCTGGGACACCCCTTAGCAGCCATGAAGTGTCGCTGGGATACAAGACGATTGTAGACCCAAGCGTCTACGTCCGTTTTCCGCTCAAAGACCAGCCAGGGGTGTATCTGCTTGCCTGGACGACGACGCCATGGACGCTGCCGGCGAACGCGGCTTTGGCCGTAGGCGAAAATGTGGACTATGTTCAGGTAGAAGGCCCCGCATCCGACGGCGAAGGCGCCGAGCATCTGATTCTGGCGGAAGCCGTGATGGAAAAGGCGCTGAACGCAGACAAGAAATACAAAGTGGTCAGACGGCTGAAAGGCAAAGACCTGCTTGGCTGGAAGTACAATCCTCTGTACACCTTCCTGCCGGTTGAGCAGAATTACGCCTATGTAGTGGCGGCTGATTATGTCAGCGTCGCCGATGGCACTGGCATCGTTCATACGGCGCCGGCTTATGGCGTCGATGATATGGCCACCGGCAAAAAGCATAACCTGCCGGTGCTTATCACCGTGGACGAGTCGGGGCGGTTTGTCGATGCTGTCTCGACTTTCCGCGGTATGTGGTTCAAAGACGCCGACGGGGAAATCATCAAAGACCTGGATGAGCGCGGGCTGATGTATCGCCATGAGCGGTATGAACACGCCTACCCGCATAACTGGCGCGACGAAACGCCCTTGATGTACTTTGCCCGCGAGACCTGGTTCATCAACACCCTGGAATACAAGCAGAAGATGATCGACCTTAACCAGACCATTAACTGGGTGCCGGCGCATATCAAGGACGGCCGCTTTGGCAACTGGCTCGATGATCTCAAGGAATGGGCGCTGGGCCGGGAACGCTATTGGGGGACGCCCTTGCCGGTGTGGGTGGACGATGAAACCGGCGAAATGCTGTGCATCGGCAGCGTGGATGAATTGAGCGCATTGTCCGGGCAAGACCTTGGCGAACTGGATTTGCACCGACCTTATGTCGATGAAATCACCTTTGCCAACCCGAATGGCGAAGGGGGCACCATGCGGCGAGTCCCCGAAGTCATTGATGTCTGGTTTGACAGCGGCGCCATGCAGGTCGCTCAATGGGCCTATCCGCATAAGAACAGCGAAAGTTTTGAAGAACAGCACCCCGCCGATTATATCTGCGAGGCGGTTGACCAAACGCGCGGCTGGTTCTACAGCCTGCATGCCGTCGCTGTCATGCTGTTTGAGACGGTCGCCTACAAAAACGTGATTTCGCTGGGACATATTCTGGATGAAAAAGGACAGAAAATGTCCAAGAGCAAGGGGAACACCGTCGATCCCTGGGACGTGCTTGACCAGAACGGCGCCGATGCCTTTCGCTGGTATCTTTATACTTCCGGCCCGCCAGGCGAGCCGCGCCGTTTCTCCGAGAATCTGGTCAATGAGGTCATCAAGAAATTCTGGTCAACCCTTTGGAACACCTACAGCTTCTTTGTGACTTATGCCAACATTGATGGCTGGACGCCGACCCAAACCGCGCCGGCGCCCCAAGACCGCGAACCGCTGGACCGCTGGCTGCTGGCTGAATTGCACCAGCTGACGCAGACCGTCACCGACGCCTTTGAGAATTATGATGCGGTGAACGCCACTCGACCGATTGAGGAGTTTGTCGAACGCTTGAGCAACTGGTATGTTCGTTTGAGCCGCGGCCGTTTTTGGAAAAGCGAGCAGGATGATGCCAAGCTGTCGGCCTATGCCACGCTTTATGAGACGCTGACAACGGTTGCAAAGCTGCTTGCGCCGACCATGCCATTCTTGAGCGAGGCGATGTATCGAAATCTGACCGCCGAGCAAGACAGATCGCAGCCCGACAGCGTGCATTTATCAGCGTGGCCTCAATATGATGAGGCCCTGATGGATAAAACCCTGATGGCGGAGATGGCCTTGGCGCAGCGGGCTGTTCGTTTGGGGCTGGCAGCCCGCAGCGCAGCCCAAATCGGAGTTCGCCAGCCACTCGCCGGCGCCCGGTTTGCTATGCGCGATGTGATAGAGGCGCCGATCATTGAACGTTATTCACAGCTTATTATGGACGAGTTGAACCTGAAATCTGTCAGCGTCATGGGGGCGGACGAGGCCAGCCAGTTTGAATCCGCCACCATTTACACTTTGAATCCCTTGCCGCGCTTCCTGGGCCCCAAATTCGGCAAGGACTTCAAGGCAGTGCAGTCGGCGCTCAAAAATGGCGCGCAGGATTTTGTCCGTCCCTTTGCCGAACAGCTGCTGGCGGGCGAGAGCATCACCCTTGAATTGGACGGGACTGCGTTCGAGATCCTGAATAACGAATGCGAGGTCAAAGTCAGCGTCGAAACACCCGAAGGAGCCGTTGAGGATGGCGGCTACGTTGTGATCTTGGATACTGCCATGACCCCCGGCCTGGCGCAGGAAGGCTTGGCGCGCGAGCTTGTCCGACGGATTCAAAATCTGCGTAAAGCGGCTGATTTTGAACTGGATGACCGTATTGAGATTGCCTACAGCGATGCCTCCGACGGCATAGAGGCGGTGATGAAGCGGTTCAGCGAGTATATCCGCGAGGAAACGCTGGCTGATGCCCTGCGTCCTGATGAGCCGTCGGAAGCGTACGTCAGCGAAACGGTCAGCGTCAAAGGCGAATCACTGACCATCGGGGTCAAATTGACATCGTAATTTGTTGAATTTGTCTAATCAATCGAGCAGGGCGGATGAATCGGATTCAACCCGCCCTGTTTTTTTGTGTTGTTTGCTGTATCATTGGCTATAATTTACAAAACAGCGCGGCGATTTTGTCTATTTTGCTTATTTGAACGTTTGATGCCTTTATTCACATCATCAAATCCGCACAGGATATTAGTCATGTCAGATAAAAACACCGTCTCGATTCAGTCCTTGCTGCGCTATTCACTGCCGCTTGGCGCCAGCCTGGCCGCCGGCGATGCCGAAACACAGGTGAACTGGTCAGTGACTATCCGCGCCCAGCCGCCGGCATTCCCTGATGTCTATGGCGGCGAACTGGCTTTGGTTTCGATGGATGTTTTGCGGAGCTTTGACAGCCGCCTGACGCTTGCCAACGTCATTCGGCAGCTGGCCGAGTTGGGCGTGAGCGCTGTAGTGGCGACCGGCGCGGTTGAGCCGAGCGCGGTCGAAGCCGCCAATGCCCGCGGCATCGCGCTGGTTTCCATGCCGGCCGAAGTCAGCCTGACAACCGTCGAACGGGCGGTCAATGCCTTGATTCTCAACCAGTCGGCGCGGCTGACAGAACGGGCTATCGAGATCCAGCGGCAGCTGACGCGGCTGGCGGCCGAAAACCGCGATTTGAACAGCCTGCTGCAAGTCATGGCCCGCTCGACCGGCAAGCCGATTGTGATTCATGATGATGCCGGGACGCTGATGACGCAGATTTATCCGAACCTTGGCCATCGGCGCAATGGCCGCCGCCTGGCGCCGACAATGCCATACGGCCGATTTCAGAAGTGGCTTGACACTGACGCGCCGTCCAATCAAGGCGCAATCAGCGGCAGTCCGCTTGGCTATACCGCGGTCCTCAAGGTCGAAAAACGAGTCGCCGGCTATTTGTCCCTGGTTGACAGCCATAATAATTTGGATGAATTCGACCGTCTTGTTTTGACCTATGGCGCCGATGTCTGCGCGATTGAAATGGCGAAGAACCGCGCGATTGCCTCTGCTGTGGAACAGACGCGCGGCGATTGGATTCAAATGTGGCTTAGCGGCGCGCCGGCTGATGATGATCTGCTGCATACCCGCGCGCGGCAGGCCGGTTTTCAGCCCGACTCGTCGTATGTCGTCGCTGTTTTCCGCGCCGTTTCAAAAGCCGGACAGTCCTTGCCCTTAGAGTCGCTGATTTCGCTGCTGCGGGACGATATGTCGCGGCGGCAGGTCAATGGGGCGGTCGGGCAGTATGTGGATGTCGCCGTCGCCTTGTACTCACTGAACGAAGACGCCAATGCGCTGGCGCGGACGCGGGCGATGATTGAGGATGCGCGCGCCCAGCTTGCCGCCCGGACACCAGGCGGACTAGCCGCGGCCGGGATAAGCCGCCCAGCGACCGGCCTGTATAATTTGCGCGTTTCGTATCGCGAAGCCAAGGATGCGGCTGGCATCGCCTATGAACTTGGCGACCGCGATGCAACCACTTTTTACGGCGATTTGAAGCTCTATCAACTGCTGCTGGCGCTCAAAGAACGCAATCTGGAAAACTTGAATCAGTTTTATCGAGACGCGCTCGGCCCACTGGCGGAGCATGACAGCCGCAAGCAAGGCGACCTCATCCGAACCTTGAGCGGTTTTTTTGAGGCGAACGGCAATCTCGCCAAAGCGGCGCAGGAACTCGCTGTTCATCGCAATACACTCGTCTATCGACTTGAGCGCATCTCGGAATTGACCAAACTGGACATGAGCGATTCAGATAATCGTCTGATTTTGCATCTGGCCTTAAAAATACAGCGCGTCCTGGCGACCATTCCCGGCAAAACAGCCGGCGCCTGAACATTCAAAAGGAGAAGCCGCCAGCGCATTGGCCGGCGGCCTGGAAACGCGGCTAGCCGGCATTCACCATTTGATGCGGCAGCGGCGGCGCGATCTTGATAAAGTGATCGCCGGGGCGCTTTAGCAGCGCATAAATGGGCTCGGCCGCCTGGGACTGGTGATTTTCCTCAAGGGTGCGGATATAGGCGTTCAGCAGTTCCCGAACATCCTGATGACCCTGGTCGTCCAGTGGATGAATTTCCACAAGCGAATCGGCGGCGATGCGATGACGAATGGCATCGACAGTCAGGTTCATCTCCGGTTGGATCCGCTGATAGACGACGCCGCCGCTCATGCCGGCGCACATCCACGGCCCTGGATCGCCCAGGACCACGGCTCGCCCAGAGGTCATATACTCAAAGGCATAACCCTTGAGATTGGCGCGGGCGCCCAGTCCGCCGAGATGGTCTTGCAGGGGTTCCGCTATTTCGCCGCCGAAGACGGCATCGGCGCCGCTCATGCGGATGCAGGCGCGGGTATCGGCATTGCCCTGGACGATAAACAAGCCGCCCTGCGCGCCATAGGCGAAGCTCTTGCCCACTGAACCATCGAGGCGGCGGCCGTTTTGATTCAAGCCTTTGAGGATCGAAATCGTGCTGCCAGAAGCGCATTTGCCAACGCCGTCCTGGGCACCGCCTTCCACCAGCACATGAACGGGATCATCAAGGAAGGCGGCTAGGCCGTTGCCGGGAACAGCCGAGTTGCTGAAGCTCAAGTTAATCGCCCGTATCCGTTCGGCGTGCGGAATATCCTTCCGTTTGATAGCGCCCGAAAGGTGAGTGCCCAAGGCCCGATCCATCGCCATCACCTGTCCGTCGTCATAGGTCAGTTCAAACTCGCCTTTTTGCACATATTCCGTGACAATGTCGGTGATCTGCTTGCTGACTGTGTTGCGCGGGCGGGTGATGCGCCGGCCGCCAGGCTGCGCCAGCGTTTTTTGCCGCCGCGGGACTGAACGCAGCAGCGCCGACAGATCGATGCGGTCATGATGAGACGATTGAGAGAGCAGGTCGGCGCGCCCGACAATATCCTGCAAGTTGCTGATGCCCATCTTTGCCAGCCACTTGCGGATGTCGCTTGCCAAGGCGTCAAACATGGTCACAATGCTGTCCGAAGAGCCGCGCTCCTCAAATGGGCGGAAGGATTTGAAGTTTCTTTTTTCCGCCTCTTCCTTGGTTTTGACATGAGTGGTAATGCCCACATGACAAGTGCCGTCCTGACAGCCGCGGCAGATGGTGCAGCCAACGGCGACCATCGCCAAGGTCGCGAAGCCAACGCGGTTGGCGCCTAGGCAAACCATCTTAATCACATCGCGCCCGCTTTTCATGCCGCCGTCGGCCCACAGTTCCACATCGTCGCGCAGGCCGCTTTCGATCAAGTGGCGATGCGCCAGCCAAACGCCGATCTCGGCCGGCAGACCCACATGGCGCAAAGCATGGGCCCGCGCCGCGCCGGTGCCGCCGGTATAGCCGGTGATGGTGATAATATCAGCGCCGGCTTTGGCGACGCCGACAGCGATAATGCCGATGCCTGGCACCACCGGCAGCTTAACCGAAACCTTGGCTTGAGGGTTGGCCGTCTTGAGTTCGTCAATCAGCTGCGCCAGATCTTCAATCGAATAAAGGTCATGGTTGTTGCTGGGCGAAATCAGACCGACCCCGGGGGTGGTGCTGCGAACGGCCGCGATCTGCTCGGTGACCTTGTAGCCCGGCAGCTGCCCGCCTTCGCCTGGTTTCGCGCCTTGCCCAATTTTGATTTCGATATAATCGGCGGCGTTCAGAAAAGCGATGTTGACACCGAATCGTCCTGATGCCACCTGCTGCCCGCGGTTGCGGGGGTTCTTGCCCAGCAGGTCATGAATCTCGCCGCCTTCGCCGTTCATGCAGATGATATTGAGGCGATGCGCGGCTTCGGCATAGGAGCGATAGGACAGTTCCCCCTGCGAGCCGAAGGACATCGCGCTAATCAGAACCGGCATATCATAACCCTTGATGCTAATATCGACCTCTTCGGGATTGATGGGATCCGCGCTTTCCTTGAGCGTCAGGATATGCCGCAGCGAAACCGGCATCTTGTCCTCCAGGGTCAGCAGAGTTTCGGTATAGTTATCAAAGGACATTTCGCCATGCGCGACCGCTTCGGCTTTCTTCCACATTTTCGGATAAAAGCGCTCCGGATTTTTCAGGCGGGCGCGAACCTGGCCGCGGAACTCCTGCGCTCTTTCTTCGGCGTCGTTATAAAGCGATGTCCATGTCAGCCCGCGCCCGGTCGAGCCAAAATAATTAGGCGTTCCGAGCAGATTGCCAAGATTCCTGGAAAGGCCGACAGAACTGAAACTGTGTCCATAGCCGCGCAGTTCATGGCAGCCGATGGTCGATGTGATTTTTTGCAGGCCGGTGTGAATGGCTTTCAGCGCGTTGCCGAGACAGGTCTCTACGTGTTCGGGCGACAGGACTGTTTTGCGTCCCCGCGGCGCCGTGCCCAGACTGACGGCATACAGGGCATAGGGCAGCGCGGCATTGGCGCCCAGGCTGATGCACAGCGCCAGGTCATGCAAATCCCGCAGGGCGCCCGACCGGACGACAATCCCGACTTTACGGCGCAGATTTGGCGTGAAATCGGCCTGACGCAAGGCCTTGTCCACCGCCGCCACTGCCAGCAGCGGGTCAATAAAAAGCTCGGCGCCAGCGGCGATTTTGCTGTCGTCGAGGATAATGCACTGCGCCCCCTGCAACACGGCGTCGATGGCGCGGTCCTGCAAGGCTTTGACGGCTTGGTCGATAGTAGAATCGGTCGGGCAGCCCATCGACAGGAAACCGACCTTCCCGACGAAAATATCCGCTAGATCTTCGATGAGCATCGTGCCGAACCGCGACGCGACTTCGCGAACAAGCTCGGTGTCTTCAAAGCCTGGCACAGCTTCCAGCAGGAAAGGAATCTCAAGGCGAATCAGCGTCGCGCTGTCGTCGCGGCCGGCGGCGACTTCAGGGCGGCTGCCGACCAGAACTTGGGACGAAAACTGCGACTGCTCGCGTTCGCGGTCAATGGATGGATTGGTCACAACGGCAACGGTCTCTTTATAAAAATCAGCCAGATTGACCCGTGTATTGCTAAGGGCGGCCAGCGGCCCATCCCAGCCCAAGGAGCCGATTTGCTCTTTGGCGTTTTCGGACAGGGATTTGACGATTTCAACATGATAACGTTCCCAGCCGAAGCCTGACATAATGGCGGCGTTGACCGCCAGCGGGGCATCCAGCCAAGGCAGTTTGGTTGAGGTCTTGCTAGGCTCAAGCGTTTTTTGCAGCACGGCGGCCGGCGCGGTTTCGGCTTGAAGCTGTTTGTCGGCATCGGCGGCGTAGCGAATTGGGAAATTGTCGGGCGCTGATTCCGAAGCTGGCTCCGCTTTGCTTGCCCAAATGCTGGAAGCCGCGGTCTGATAGGGCTTGCGCTCGCGGTATTTGCGTAGGACGTGGCGCTGAATGGCGGGATAATCCATGACCTTGATCGGATGTCCTGAATTGATTTCCAGGGCGATTTTCTCGCCTGGGGCCATCGGTTTGGGACTGACTGACATGGAATCCAGCGGATAGACGCCGCGCTCGGAGGAGACGAAGTATTCCTTTTCGGTTTCGCCAAACCATAAAGGCCGCAGTCCCAAGGCATCAACGCTGAAGACCGCAAGATTGCCCAACCGCGAGGCTACTGCCGCCGGCCCCTGGGCAAATGGCCCGAAGGACTGCCGAATCTCGGCGTACATCTGATGAATTTCGGGCGCGTTCTGAATGAGATCATGCTCAAAGGGCGGGAAGACATGCTCCATCGCCTCAATTAAGTCGAGTCCATTTTGCATGCACAGGGCATAAATGGCGCGGTCGACGTCCTGTGAATCGGAGCCGTTCTCTACCATAGGAATGTTCAGCATTTCCGATTCCAGCCGAAAGCGGGAGATGGTGTTGAATTCGCCGTTGTGGCCGATGATGCTGAAAGGCTGCGCGCGTTCAAAGACAGGGTTGGTGTTGGTGCTGTAGCGCGCGTGTCCCATGGTGACTGCCGAGGCATAATCCGGGTCGCGCAGTTCGGGATAGTAGCGCCGCAAAATCTCGATAGTGCCTTGCACTTTGTAGACGACGCTGTGGGCAGAGAATGAAGGAAAGTGCACGCCCAGCCCGCGCTCCAGCTGAACCTGCAATGCAAACAGCTTGGCGTCCAGCTGGCTGGAGGGGACTTGGCCGTTAATGCCGGCGATCTGCCAAAAGACGGGTTCGCTCGCTTCGGCATGGGGCCCCAAGACCTGTCGATTGACGCGGCCGCGGCGGTCGATGAGGATGTGCAGTCCGACTTCGCTGATTTGACGGCAGATTTGGTCGACAATGTTTTGTGTCCGCGCGCGGTCATCGGATGGGATCATTACATGGGCGACCCAGAAATTTCGCCCGGCGGCCAAAGATGACCGCAGCCCGGCCTGCGCCAGCCATTTTATCCACAACTGGCGCGGAATATCTGTTAAAACACCGACGCCGTCGCCTTCGCCATTGATGTAGCCAGTGCGATGCCCCATGCGGGTCAGGGCTTCAATCGTGCGCTTCACATTGCCGTGTGTTGCCTGGCCGCCCTTGCGAACCGAACAGATCAGCGCGCAGGCATCGCGCGGGTCGCGGTCAATGCGATGAAGATCATCAAAAGCATCCGTGGATGAATTATGCTGATGTGTCATTCTCATCCTCCCTAAGTTTGCGTGCCTTAACCTAATTATAGCATAACAACTATCGCCCGCTAACCCAGCATCAAGAGTCGGCGAATGGTCACAGCCAGATGCAGCGCCAGCCGCGTTTCGGGTCGGTTCAGGTCAATGCCGGCGACTTCGTTGATGCGGTTCATCCGATACAGCAGGGTATTCCGATGAATGATTAGCGTCTTGGCGGTTTGCGACAGATTGCCGTGACAATTAAAAAAGGCCTCCAGCGTCTTGATGAGTTCGGCGCCTTGCCGCAGGTCATAATGAGTCAATGTCCCCAGGGTGCGCTCGCAAAAATCGCCAAGTTTTTCACGGTCGGACAAATTCAGAATCAGTTGATAGACCCCCAGATCGCCGATGAAAAAGGGGATGTCGGTTTGCAAACGTTTCGCCAGTTCCATCGCCTGGACGGCATCGCGGTAGCTGGCGCGCCAGGCATTGAGATCGCGGGCGACCTGACCCAGGCCGACAGCGGCGTGGTGGTCGGGACACTCGCGGCTGATCGCTTTGCTGAAGGCATCCGACAACTCCAGACTTTTGTCGATTGGATTGTCAAAATCGGTGGCATGAAAAACAGCGACTTCGCCTTCTTTTTCACGGACCCATACGAGGGCATCCGCCTGCTGGCTGGCGATGGTGGCATTGACTATTGTTTCCAGCCGCCGCAGGGAAGGCTGATCGTCGCCGCGCCATGACAGGACAAATGCCAGGTGCGTCTGTGTCATGTCATGCTGAAAGCGCGCGCCTTGACGGATGGCTTCCTGCTGGCTGACGTCACCCAGGAGCAGTCGGTCAAGAAATGTGCCGCGCAGCCGTTTTTCAGTCTCATTGACAGCTTTCCGCTTCGCCATTTCCAAAGCGCAGGCGGCGGCGCCATGCTCGCAGACAAGCTGGTCGATTCTATCCAGGTCGTCTTCGCGCCCGATGATGGACAGATACCCGCGGCCGATATTCTTGGCAATGATGGGCGCAACCAGGCGCGCCATGCCGGCAATGGGGAGCGCCTGCATCAACACTGGCGGATCTACGTCGACAGCGCGCCGCCGATCATGAAGCTCGGCCGGCAAGCTGTTTCGTTTCTTGAGAAAAAGCTCAATATCATCCCAGACATCAACAAACTGCGGCTGGAGTTTATGCGAAAGCGGATGCAGCCGCTTGTCATGGATAATCACGGTTTTTTTCGTCAAACGCGCCATAGCGCCAATGAGTTTGTCCATGCCCTCATTGCGCGATGACATCTGCGTCAGCTGATGATAGATTTGCGCGCCGCGGCGCTCTATTTGACTTTTGCGATTCACCAAAAGGCTGATAACGGTTCGCTCAACATCCCGAACGCGGGTGTCGCTGGATAAGGCCATGACCGGCAGATGACAGGACTTGGCCTCGGCAAGGGCGGTTGGGCTGACGGCGGCGCTGAAGGCCACCGCGGCCGCCTGCGCTTCGGCGCTCCAGCGGACAAGCTCTGAATCGCTGCGCGCCTTTGATGGATTGCTCACCGGCGCAAACAGGATGAGTTCATGCTTCTGAATCGATTTTGAGGCGAGGTCATCTTCGGGGTGGATGACCGTCGCCCAGGTCACGGCGCCGTCCAGCCGCCCTTCGCCGGCAATGATATGCGCGCTTAGCGGCATCGCCAGCCTGCGGACGTCTTCGACGGTGATTTCATGGGCGTTTGTTTGACTCATGGCTATCCAAACTCGGTTCAACCATGCCAATGCGGCGGCGGCATATCTATGATGTCAATGATACAATGATTTGGGCAAAATGCCCATAGGTAATTGGGCGGGATAAAACAATCGACTGTGATTCGAAGCTATGAGGCGGATTGATGGGCTGACGGCGTTTATTCTTTGCGCTCTTCCATCAGCTTGCGATAGCTTCCTGACCAGCTTTTGGGATCGCGGGTCATCTTGTTAATTTGAATGGCGCTCAAGTGAGGAAACAGCTTGACCATAACATCTGGCAGCCTGTCCCAGCTGTCTGTTTTGACGAGTTCTTCGATAGACGACGCCAGCAAAGAGGCCCACCACCACTGCTGCTGGAAATCGGCGGCTTTTTTCCAGTAGCCGCGCTTTTCCCAAGCAAGGACTGATTCTTCGACGGTGCCGTCAATCGCGCGGAGGCAATAAACCAGCATGGCGGTCATGTCTTTGGTATCGGCGTTGATGGCTTTCTGCTGGCTAAGGCGCCGCAAAATCTCGGCGCTGGTACGGATATAATGGCGGCGGCGCTTGCCGGGGCTGTTGGTATGGATAATGCGGGCCATTTGTCAGGCCTCGTGACAGGGGCGGATGCCGCGGTAAATGCGAATGCCGCCGATGGTTTTGAGAATGGTCGCGGCCGCGCGGCCGGTGATTTCAGCAAGTTCCCGCGCGTTTAAGGGCTGATTGCCATTGACGAGAAAGGCGCGGAAAACGCTGTCAATCAACCCAATATGCTCGGTGATAAAATCATCTCGCTTGGCTGATTCCTGGAGCGCCAGCTCCAAGGCGTCCAACTGAAACACTTCGCCGGTCTCTGGATGCACATAATCGAACACTTCCTGCAAGTCTCGATGCTCAAGACTGTCCCGCTGCCGCTGCGACAGATGAGTCAACAGATAGACGTTGAGGTCGTCGCGGCTGGTTTCCCACCAGTCATAATCAATGCAAAATTTGGTTTCGACGCTGGGCTTGATCAGGTAATGGGGGGGCATTCGGCAAGTCCTTTCGGTCAATCGTTGAGCTTCCAGTAATCCCCGCCCACATTTTCAAAGTCGGGGTTCGCGGCTAGGGCAGCGAATATCGGATCCGGCGGACAGCGCCGCAAAATGTTGAGCGCGCTGTAGAGGACTTTGGCATGGACGGTCTTCTGTGGATTTTGCTTGCTAAGCTCGGCGATCAGTCCGCGCAGCAGCTTGGCAAGCGGCATCCGTTTATTCTGCGCGTCTTTGCCCAGTTTATCGACTTCTGTCAGGCTGCTGACGCCGACAATAATCTGGTCATCATAATCGGCGCCGATGGCGCGTTTGCCGGTTTCAAACTGGAGTTGATCGTTGTCGGCGCTTTTAACCAGCGGAATCCATTCGGTTCGAGGGCGATAATTGTCGAACTCAATTTCGATTCGGCTGGGGTCGTCGGTTCGGTTCAGATAAACGTAAGCGCCCACTGGGAGATGGTGTTTTTGATAAAGCGCCGCCAGCCCATAAACATATTTATATTGATGAACGACCCAGCAGGGATATTCCTCCTGGTCGAGGGCGTCGACAATGGTAATCGCAATCCGCGGTGTTTTGGCTTCGGGGAAGATGTATTTGGTTTCCGAGTTGATGGGCAGCGTGCCAACGCGGCGATGGGGATAAATCAGGGTCAGGCTGACTTCGTCTTCTGGCGGCGGCGAGCTAATGGGCGAATGCTCATCATCGATATCATATTCCAGCTGGAGCATGTCTTTGGTCAGCAGGCTGCGATTGTAAGCAATGGTTTTGTATTGCAGGATAGACGGCACTTGCCGCACCATTCGCGGCAGCAGGTGATCAAGATGCCAGAGGATTTTGCCGGCTGGGCCAACCTCGTCAAAGCGCTCGTCCTGGTTCATGGCGTAGTTCAATGAGAAAATCTGCAAAGGCTCCGGCGCTTTGCCTAGGCCGCCGATTTCTTTCAGAATGTTCGCTGGGGTTAATGGGCCGCCGCCGTTCATATCAAGAACAGCTTCAGCCAGATGCAAGTGACCGATGTCTACGTCAAGCATCAGGTCGCGCACAAACCATGTGCCGGCGATTTGAACCAGGTCAGGATTTCGCTCCAGCGACTCGTTCACCTGCTTAATGATGGTGACCGCTGGGTCTTTGATGATGTCATCGACCGGATACGCGCGGTTTAACTCGCTGGGATGTTTGTTCAGATCTGGGCTGTTGAGTGGATGATCGCCTTTGAACTCGGCGGCGAACTCTCGAATCCGATTGTCGGGGCTGCTGACGTCCTGGTCAAATTCGACTGTGGCGACTTTGAAGGTCTGGTCGGCGCTTCGGCCGGCGCGAATGCTGGTGACTGTCGCCGTTGAATAATCCATCATCGAGAATATCAGCCGATCCCCAATATGATAGGCGCCGGCGGGCTGATAGATCTTTGTTCCTTGATACTGCTCTTTTAGTTTTGACTGTTTTTCCTGCTCGCGCTGTTTGATGATCGCGGCCGCCAGCTGCGCGCTGGACATAGGCGTTTCTTTTTCCAGCAAGAGGTTCGTGATGCTGTCAATATCTGCCGCGCCAATCGAAAAGCTGTATGCCCAATGCTGCGCCGGTATCAAGGTTCAACATCTCCAATTCGCTCACCCCGCCAGCAGTGAAGGAACTGGTGACGGCGAGGTCGGACGTTCAAGGATTGCTCTGCGTCTGCAATTTTACTTGAATAACTGATATATCGTCAAGCGCTGCTTGAGTTAATCTTGAATAACGGGCGCGCTTAATTTCGCGGATACTCCTCATCTCCCAAAATGGAAGCGCCGCGCGGCCTTTTGGTCGCCTTTTCAGGCCGCTTGTGTGATAGGCTCTGGTTATGGAATTCATGCGCTGTTCATTTTCGCCCATCATTCTTTTCGCCGGCAGCCCCATGCGCGGCGCGATATTTGCGGCCGCGGCGAGCGGACGACGGCATTTACGCCTGAAAATCGTTTCGGCGCGAGGGTTCTGCTGGTTTCAAAGTCAAGCGGGCCTTGCGATTCAACCCATGTTTGGCTTGGGGTTTTGCTGCGCTGGTCGGGGTCGGCGGTGGATGAGATTGTTCGTATTCGGGTACGGATTAGCCGCCAGGGCGCGCGTTTTGTCCGTATCGGCGCGCGTTTTGTCCGTATCGGCGTACGTTTTGCCCGTATTGGCGCGCGTTTTGCCCGTGAATTTAGGGGAATCGGCGCGGATTGGGGAGTTTGAGAGGCGTCATCACCGCGTTTTTCGCCACTTTCTCTTGAATAAACAACTATTGACCGTGTGTCATTGTCGGGTTACACTTACTGTTTATGGCTGGAAATGATGTTAGACAAAGGCAAGTGACATGTCAACCAAACGCACCTGGCAGCCCAAGGTTCGCCGCCGCAAACGTGTTCATGGCTTTCGCAAACGGATGAGCAGCGGCAATGGCCGCCGGATTATTAAAGCCCGGCGCCGGCGCGGCCGTCATCAGCTGGCGGTTACGCCCAACCACGTCAAGAAGGTGAATTGGAACGCCGGCTAGCTGATGAAATCTGCGCTGCGGCTGCGACGTCCGTCCGATTTTGCCGGCGTTCAGGCTCATGGCAAGTCTTATCGGCATCCAGCCTTGACGCTTGCTTTTCGCGCCAATGGCTGGTCACATAACCGCTATGGCTTTGTGACCAGCCGGCGGCTTGGGACGGCTACAGCGCGGAATCGCATCAAACGCCGCCTGCGGGCAGCGATGGGCCAAGCGCATTCCTGTTTGCTGCCGGGATATGATATTGTGGTCATCGCCCGTCCGGCGGCGCTGGCGCAACCCTTTAATGAGTTGCAGCGTATATTGAATAAGCTGCTTTCGCAGGCGCGGCTAATAGAGGAAAGCTAGGATGTTGAAGCGGGTTTTGCTGCAATCAATCAGCTGCTACAAGCGATTCCTTTCACCGATCCTTCCTTCTGCCTGCCGCTTTACACCGACCTGCTCGGTTTATGCTTATGAAGCAATTGAAGTCTATGGATCTTTCAAGGGAATGTGGATGGGCTTTAGGCGAATTTTGCGGTGTCATCCAATGCACCCAGGCGGTTATGACCCGGTTCCACCCAAGGAGTGATGTTTGAACACGATAAACCTCAAGCGGTGTCGCTTGCCAGTGTGTTTGCTGATGGCTGTTTTCCTTCTTTCGGCCTGCGTCGGGACGCGGATGGGGGTTAGCTGGCCCGCTATCGGTCTGATTGACCTGCACGGCGAACAAAACATTGTCCTTGCCTATAATGATCAGGCGGCTATTTTAAGCCCGTCCAACGGGGTGCCGGCGCGCTTAATCAATCCGGTCACCGGCGAAGTGCGCCGCGACCAGGACAATAATCCGCGAAGCTGGATACTCATGGGCAGCGAGTACGAAAACGCGCAATTCTATGGAACTCCCATTCGGATTGACGAAGAAACGTTTCTGATTGCCGATCACAACAGCCGCCTGCTGGAGATTGATTCGGTGGTGGCGAATGTTAAACGGGCCATACCGGTCGCCGACCAGATTGTCGCCGATATTCTGGCTGTTGATGGCGTCCTCTATCTTCCTTTCCAAAATGGCAACCTGACGGCGATGTCCATGACGGATTACGAAGTATTGTGGACCTACCCAACGGAAGGGGGGATTTGGGCAAAGCCGCTGCTGGTCGATGATATGATCGTCTTTCCTTCGCTTGACCATTCCCTGTATGCGATTGACAGGGAAAGCGGCGAGCATCGATGGTCGCTTGACTTGGGCGGCAGCGTCGCATCGACGCCCCTGCTTGCCAACGGACGGCTGTATGTCGGCAGCTTCAACAAGTCGTTTTTTGAAATCTCGCTGGATGGCCAAATCCTGAACCGATACGATACCCAGAATTGGGTTTGGGGAACGCCGGCAATCGACGAGGATGGGATCGTTTATACCGCTGACCTAAGCGGTTATGTCCACGCTCTGGATACCAACAGCGGCCTTGCTGAACGGTGGTCAGTGCAAATTGCCGAGCGGGGAATCCGCCCCGGGCCGCTGGTTTATGAGCAGCGGGTGATTGTCGCCTCGCGCGATGGCAAGGTCTATTGGCTTGACCGCCGCGACGGCGGGCTTATCAATGCCCGGGAGGTTGAGGGCCGGCCGGAGCTGCTTGGCAGTCTGCTCTTGCTGATGCCCAATGAAACGCTGGATATTGACCAGCCGCTTGTGATTGTCAGTTCTGTAAACACCGGCGAATTATTGATCGCGTTTGAGGTCGATGGGCGTCAAACATGGGGATATAGTCGTTAGTCCGTCGACAGGAGCTTGTTTGAATGTGGGATTTAATTCTAAACCCGTTTGTGACGATTCTAACATGGCTGTACGCGGCCCTGAACCAGGATATTGTCCTGGCTATTATCGTGCTGACGGTGATTATCCGCTTCCTGACCTACCCGCTGCTGGCGCGGCAGCAGGAATCCTCGCGCAAAATGCAGCAGCTTCAGCCGCAGCTAAAGAAACTCCAGGAGAAACACAAGAACGACAAGGAAAAACTCTCCCAGGCGCAGATGCAGCTGTACCGCGAAAACAAGGTCAACCCGGTCGGCGGCTGTTTGCCGCTGGTCATTCAGTTCCCGATCTTGATAGGCCTCTATCAGGCGATTTTCTTTGCGCTGGCGGCCACGCCGTTTCAGCTGGTGGATCTGTCGGAACGGCTGCTTATTCCCGGGCTGGATTCCCTGATTCCTTTGCAGCGGATGTGGCTTGGCATGGACTTGACCTTGCCGCCGACGACCAACCCAAGCTATGCTTTGGTCTTGCCCCTGCTGGTTCTGGTGACGACTTGGGCGCAGTCGAAACTGACCATGGCGACCACCGGCAAAGGCAGTCAGGACAGCAAAGACGACGATGATGACCGCGAATCCAGCGGCGTAGGCGGTCAGGCGCAGGCGATGACGAAGAGCATGACAACCATCATGCCGCTGATGTTTGGCTTCTTTTCGCTGTCGTTTTCGGTGGGCCTGTCCATTTACTTTGTGACTTCCAATTTGATTGGCATTGTTCAATACAGCCCGCAGGGGCGCAGTGCGCTGGACAAAATTTTCCGCAGTAAAAAAGACGACGGTGTGATTGTGGCTGTGGACAGCAAAGACGAGGATGACAAACCAGCGAGGAAGCCTCGCAAATTCAAGAAAAAGAAGCCGCGCAGGAAGTAACCGGCCGCAATTCCAACCGCGCACAGGGGATAGCTATATGGAAATGATAGAAGCAACCGGGAATTCGGTTGAAGACGCAATCAGCAACGGACTGTCTGAACTCAACGCCGCGCCCGGCGATGTCATGGTAGAAGTATTGGAAGAGCCAAATACCGGGCTGTTTGGGTTCGGCGCCAGAAAAGCCCGCGTTCGCCTGGTGCTTATCGGCCAGCGCAAACCGGCGGAACCCGAAGCGCCTGATGATGACCAGCCCGACCAAGATTCTTCATTCGTCGATGACGGTACGCCGTCGGAAGAGCTTGATGAAGACGCCGCTGTCGGCAAAGAGGTGCTTGCCGAACTTTTGGAAAAAATGCAGATCAAAGGGCAGATCACTGCTCATCGCATCGAGGAAGAGGCCGAAGGGGAAGAGCCGCATTGGATGCTGAACATCACCGGCGACAGCATCAATCGTCTGATTGGACGGCGCGGCGATACCCTGTCTTCATTGCAGTACATTGTTCGATTGATTTGCAGCCGCCGTTTGCAGCGCCGCGCCAATATCATCATTGACGCCGACGGCTACAAAATGGGACGTTCCAATCGTTTGCGGGGTTTGGCGAATCGGATGGCGAAGCAGGCCGTGCAGCAGGGCCGAACGATTACACTGGAGCCGATGCACGCCAGCGAGCGGCGCATCATCCATTTGGCCTTGCGCGGCCGCGGCGATGTGACGACCCGCAGCGTCGGCGAAGGCCGGACTCGCAAAGTCACCATCGTTCCCAAGTAGGCCCGCCAGACAAAATCATTCGACAGTTGGTGAACCGCCGTGTCTGTGACTTCGGAAATTGACGTTTTGGTGATTGGTCATCTGACGGCAGACCTCGTTCCAGGAGGCAGAATCCTGGGGGGGACGGTATCTTACGCTGCGCCGGTTTACGCTGCTTTTGGGCATCGCGTCGGCATCCTGACAAGCGCCGCCTACAACGAATCGCTGCTCAAGCATTTGCTGCCCTTCGGCAAGCTGATGGCATTGCCGGCCGCGGCTTCTCTGACGTATGAAAACATCTACCGCGATGGCGGCCGCCAGCAGTTTGTGCGGGCGACAGCAGCAGCTATTCGCTATGGCGATGTGCCTAATGGATGGACGAACGCGCCTTATGTCCATTTGGGCCCGCTGGCTGGCGAAGTCGATCCGTTGCAGATGGCCCGCCATTTTCCGGATGCCGTGGTGATGCTGACGCTTCAGGGCTTGATGCGCCGTTGGGATGAGGATGGCAAAGTGCGGTTTAAGCGCTGGTTCGACCAGGAGGCCTTTAAGCTGATTGACATCATCGTGTACAGCGAAGAGGACGTTCATCAGTATCCGCGGCTGACCGATGAGATTCGGCAGGTCTGCAATCACTTGGTGGTCACCAATGGCCGCGCCGGCGGCGCTTACTACTATAATGGCGATTCCAGACGCTACGACAGCATGGAAACGCCGGTGCGCGACCTGACCGGCGCCGGCGATGTCTTTGCCGCATCGCTGCTGGGACTCTTGCCGCTGGTGGGGGATGATGTGTTTCGGGCGGTTAAGATAGCCGGCCGCCTGGCCGCTTATTCGGTTACGCGCACCGGCATTGACAGCGCGCCAACCGATGTGGAAATCGCGCGCGAACTGGAAAACATTCAATAGGACTGATTCATGATTCAAACCATTTTGTTTAACGGGAATATCATTACTCTCGATGCCAATCAGCCGCGCGTCAGTGCGCTGGCGGTCAGCTATGGACGCGTGGCGGCCTTAGGCGCCGATGCCGAGATTCGCCGCCTGGCAAACGCCGCCACAGCCCAAGTCAACCTGGATGGCAAAACGATTTTGCCGGGCCTGACCGATGCTCATATTCATTGGGAATGGCAAGCCCGGGCGCTGCGGTCGGTTGATGTCTTTGAAGCGCCGAGCAAGCAGCAGGCCATAGCGCGCGTCAAGATGCGCGTCGAGCAAACCGCGCCCGGCGAATGGATCGATGGGCAGGGCTGGACGCAAGGCCTATGGGAAGGCGGCGCCTTTCCCGACAAGTCAGATTTGGACGCCGTGGCGCCCGATAACCCAGTGGTCCTTGAAGCCAAGAGCGGACACGCGTCATGGGTTAATTCCAAAGCCTTGGAACGCGCCGGCATTACGCGCTCAGCGCCCGACCCAGAAGGCGGCAAAATTCAACGCGGCGCCGATGGCGAAGCGACTGGCATCCTGCTCGAATCGGCGATGAATCTTGTGCGGGAAAAAGTTCCGAATCCAGCGCCTGAACAGCTGGCTGACATGATGGCCGAAGCGCAGCGCCAGGCCCTCAAAACTGGCATCACGATGATTCATGATTTTGATGATCCATCCTGTCTGATCGCCCTGCAAATCCTGCGCGAGCGAGGGACGCTTTCGCTGCGCGTGTTAAAGCATATCAATCAGAGGTGGCTGGATGCGGCGATTGAATCCGGAATCCGCGCCGGTTTTGGCGATGACTGGATTCGGATAGGCGCGCTGAAACTGTTTGCGGACGGGGCATTGGGCCCGAAGACGGCGCTGATGTTCGCGCCTTATGAAGGCGAGCCTGACAATTATGGCATGGCTGTGGTGGACAAGGAAGAAATGGTCGAGTATGTCAGCCGAGCGAGCGCTTATGGCTTGCCCGCCACCATTCACGCCATAGGCGATAAAGCGGTGCATGATGCCCTTGACGTCTTAGAAAACGTCCGCCGCGAGGAGGCGCAGCGCCGCGAACTCCCCGCCAGCCGCCGCCATCGAATCGAACACGTTCAGATTATGCACCCGCAGGATTTGCGCCGCCTGGGGGAATTGGACATCATCGCTTCCATGCAGCCGATTCATGCCACCTCTGACATGATAATGGCGGATCGCTATTGGGGCGAAAGGACGCGGTACGCTTACAATCCGCGGATTCAGCTGGATTATGGCGCTCGAATCGCCTTTGGCTCGGACGCGCCGGTGGAACCTTTTGATCCCTTGCTGGGGATCCATGCCGCCGTGACGCGCCAGCGAGACGGTCAGCCGGAAGGCGGCTGGCATCCGCAGGCCAAGCTCAATTTGCATGAAACCCTGCTTGGCTTCACCCAAGGGCCGGCCTATGCCGCCGGCATGGACGACCGGCTGGGCAAACTCGCTCAAGGATATCTGGCCGATTTGATTGCGCTTGACCGCGATATTTATGCGGTCGCCCCAGATGAAATCCCCGAATTGAATGTCATCGGCGCGATGGTTGGCGGCGACTGGCGGTATCGTCATTTTGATTAGCCGCCGCCGCCCCAGCCTGGATTTACGATAATTCAGCCGAACTAAAGACGACGCTGAAAGGTCGACAGTAGATGACAACACTTTGATATTGGCCTAGGTCAATATCTGCCGGGATGTCATAATTCTGACTGCCGACGTTGCCTTTGAGACTGCCAAGGTGAAGCGCGTCCTCGCCAAGGCCGGCGAAGGCGCTCTTTGGCGCGCCGCTGGACAGATAAACATGCAAATCGGGCCCGTTGGACGATCTGAAGTCCTCAAAGCGCAGGACGCGGCTGCCGTCGGGCAGTTCATAGATAGAGGCTGTTCCCTCGGCGCCGTGTATCGGGTCAATCGTAATGAATGATCCCGAAGCCAGAACAAGCGGTTCGTCGGGCATCTCGTCCGGCATGGCTTGCTGGTCCGGCGGCACGACAACGTCATCGCCGGTCTGGGCAATGGCAACCTCTGCGGCCATCTTTGGATCCTCTTCTGCCATCGCCATCAGCGCGTCTTTCTGCTCTGGCGGCATATCGCCGATGGCATCGCGCTGCGAAGCGGACAAATCCGGAAAGGCTTCATCCACTTCGTTGACCACAAAATAAGTCCATGGCTCGGTGATGACCAAAGCAGCGATAACGACAACCGCTGCAATAATACCGATGATGATGCGCGTCATAAGCCTTCTCCCTGTTTAATATCCGATAATAGATTATACTCTTTCAGATGTTGATGATTGCGACAGGCTTACTTGAACGATTTTGACACAGTAAGGAGAAACCGAAATGACGCGCAAAGGGATGATGGTCGGTGACAGCGAACACAAAATCCAAAATGCCATGCTGGAAGTGGGCGCCCAGGCCCCTGATTTTACCTTGATTGCCAACGACCTAAGTGAAAAATCCTTGTCCGACTATGCCGGCAAGGTGAAGGTCATCAGTGTTATTCCGTCGATTGACACTGGGGTGTGTTCCACCCAAACCCGCCGTTTCAATGAAGCGGCCGCCGGCCTTGATGATACCGTCGTCTTGACGGTCAGCGCCGATATGCCCTTTGCGCTCGGCCGCTTCTGTGGCAGCGAAGGCATTGACAGCGCCGAAACGCTTTCTGCGCACCGCGACATGAAATTTGCCGATGATTATGGCGTGCATGACACCGATTGGCGCATCTGCCAGCGGGCCGTGTTTGTGCTGGACAGAAACAATATCGTTCGGCACGCGGAATATGTTGCGGTAATCGGCAATGAAGTCGATTTCGCAAGCGCCTTGGCGAAAGCCCGAGATCTGGCCTAGACGCTGTTTTGAGACGCGGCGGGTACGCTTAACTTCCGATTGCCTCAATGCGCCCGCGCAAATCGGCCGCTTCGTCCAGATCATCCCTGAATTGACGGTCATCGTCGCTGTAACGTTTCGCCAGTACATCCAAACGGCTGAAAATCGGCGTCAATACCTGTTTGCCATATTGATTCAAACGGCTTCGTTCTTTGGATGTAAGCTCGTCCAGCGCTTGACTGTAGTTCTGCTCCAGGGCGTCAATCTGCTGGTTGAATTGGTCGCGGGTTTCGCGGTTCACCTTGCGATAGTAGCGATAGGCGGGCAAGCTGAAAAGCAGCGTGCCGGCCACGCCGACAATAAAGGCCGGCAGCGCCAACGGAGCGGCCGCCGCCCCCATCAAGGGCCCCGGCGTCGCCACGGCTACAATGGCCGCGATCATGCCGCTCATGCTGACAAGTACGGAACGCTGCAAGCCGGCCATATTGGCGTTGAACATTTTTTCCATGTCATTGATGACTTTGCCGGAAGAGTATGACTGAAGCTCGGATTCGGCAATGCGGATCGCGTCTTGCAAACTGGCGCGCTGCTCTGAATAGATGCCGGCATCCAATCCATCCACTTCGCGCTCCAGAATATCCTGAATCCGATTCAGCCGATGAATCACGCCGCGCCAGTAGATTCGGCTCTGGTCAATGACCGCGTTGATGTAATCGTTGGATGCTTTGTTGATGTCCTGGAGCGCGGACCCGATGACAGTATCCTGAAACCGCGCCTGCAAATCATCTTTGCTGGATGTGGCGCGGAGCTTGCGAATCGACAAATGCTCGGCAATAAACGCGCGCCCGCGGATGCGGATGCCCTCCAGCATGTTCTGGATTTCGGCTTTTGCTTCCGACATCTGCCGCTCCAGCCCTAGGGACTGCTGTTCCAGTTCACTGGCAATGTCACGGATGCGCTCGGTATCCGCAGTGACGGCTTCCAGCTTGGCCTGAACAGATTGATGAGCCGCCTGGACGATCTTCTCGGCAGTCGCCAGCTGTGTCAGCAGCTTTTGCTTCGCTGGGGGCGCTTCCTGATAAACACCTCGCAGATGGGCCCGAATCGCAAGCATGCCGCTGTCATCCGCCGCCTGGTCCAGCGCCGGATTCTCGAAGTATTTCTTGCTCGATGTCATAAAGAGCAAGGGCTGAATGTTTAGGAACTCCTGCACCCGTTCCTCAACAAATTTCCTGACCTCGGCCTGTTCAGCCGGCGTCAGCAGATCAACCTGATTGAGGACGAGAATGATTTTCTTGCCATAATTTTTGGCAAGCTCCAGATACAGCCGTTCCGATTCGCCAAACGCGCGCTTGGCCGCGATGACAAAGATGACCAGATCGCTGCGATGCAAGAAGTTTTTCGCCGTTGCTTCGTGCTTTTGAAAGATGGAGCCGCTGCCGGGGGTATCGACAATGGCAACGCCGTCGGCGCCGATATTGGGATGCGACCATTCCCTTAAACCGTCCGCCCTGACGGTCGGCTTTCGGTTGGTTTGGGGCGAATACCGAATAAGCTCAATGTATTCAGTGGTTGGCTTGATTCCTGTCGGCAGCAGCGCTTCCCCAATCAGCGCGTTGACAAAGCTGGACTTGCCGGCGTTAAACTCCCCAATCACGGATACGATGAAAAACATGTCACGCAGATCCTGGGCGACGTCTTTGAGCCGCTGGCGGCTGATTGCCGTCTCATCGCCAAGCCGAACCAGCGTCTCGGCGATGCTGCTGATGAGCTTGATTTCGCGCTCGCGCAGCGCCGCGATCGGCCCATCCAAGGTACTCATGCCCGGAGCAGTCATAAGCGAACTCCTAAAAAGGTGCGTTTGCCCAGCGAATTTAGATCCGACTCAATGCTGGTGATGACCTGCTCGCTGGCGCGCAGTTTTTCCAGCTGCTCGTTATAGATGAACGTTTGCGCTTCGATCAATCGGGTCAGCGGCGCGATGGCATCTTTTCTCAACTGAATGCCATAATCAATCTGCTTGTCGGCCGCGGCCGCAATCGTATCCTGATACTGCCTCGACAGAACGTTCAGCCGATTGGCGAATTGAGTATGGAGCATTCGCCCGCGTATCGGGAGCATCAGGAAACCCAAAATCGCCGTGAGCGGCAGAACCATCATGACCAGCAGGCGCAGGGTGTCATCTTCCATTGTCGGCGAAAACCGCGCGAAGGCAATTAGCAGTACAATGATGATCAGCTGCCAAGATGCCAGATAGAGAAGTGAATTGCGAAATCGGTCTTCAAGCTGCTGCATTTCCAGGGTTTTGATCGACTGTTTAATCGGCTCCAAAGCGTTGTTCAGTTCTTGAATATGCTGGCGCGCATAGTTGATCGGCGCCTGGATGTCCCCGATGATTTTTTGCCGCAGATCGGTCGGCAGTTTCGCCGCTTCGCCTTTGCCATACTTGACCAAATCGTCAATGTCCTGCATATCCTGCCCTTCCAGCCGCGGCCCCAGCTTGCCCGCAATACGGTCGATTTCCGCATAAGGTTCAAAAACCTGATGCGCCGAAAAGGCTTTTTCGACATGCGGGCGGCGCATTCGGCCAAAAATCCGCGCCAAACCGATAAATTGCAAGAGGCCCCTGAAAAAGGACTGGAGGCTGCGCGACAGCTTAAATGTTTCGCGCAGGGCGGCCTGGCTGCGCGCCGACATCTCCTGGAACTGCGCCTCGATTTCCTGGTTCAGGTCGCGCACAGATTGATCTTGCCCGCGCCGCTGCGCCGCCAGCTGCTGTTCGATATTCTCATGAATGCTTTGATAATGCGACAGCGCCGCTTGATTTTGTCCGACGGCCTGCAATGCCCGGCTGTGGATGTTCTGGACAATTTGAAGCGGCGTTTGCAATTTTTGGCGCAGGCGCGAGGCATCGCCAAGCTGCTTGTTAATATACGATTCGATCTGAATCATGCCACTGGCGCGCCATGCGTATTCATCTCTCCCGCGGCTGTGACTGCTGGCGTCCAGCCCTTGCTTTGCGCTAAGCATCCAGATTTCCGGCTGCGCGCCGAGCTTGGATTTGCTTTGCGTTCGCACAAACTCCCTGACTTCGCTCCGTTCCTGCTCATTCAGCAGATCGCATTGATTGACGACAATAATGACCTTTTTCCCGTAATCCTTGAACATCCGCATCGTTTCGATGCTGCTGGCTGTCATCGCCTGCGTGGCGATCATAACAAGCAGCACCACATCAGCGCGGTGCAGGAACTGGCGCGTGATTTGCTCATGCGACCGAAACACCGACTCCAGCCCGGGGGTATCCACCAGGCTTACTTTGCGGAGCAGAGGTGAAGGATAAAAGACGGTATCGACCTCTCGCCCCGATTCCATGCGTTCCGCTTCTTCGCCCCAACGGAGAATTTGAATGCTGTCGGTTGTCGGAGTCGCGCCGGTTTCGAGCAGCGTTTCACTGCCCATCAGCGCGTTGACAATGCTGGATTTGCCGGTGTTGAAAGGGCCAACAAGCGCCATCAGATACGGATGATCCGTATGGAACATGGCGTCGCGCACCTGGTCGATATGCTCTTCGGGCAGCGCGTCAATTTTCCGGAGCGCCGGCAGCAAATCGTGAATCAGTTTGTGTTCGCGCTGCCGAATGGAATGATAGGCCTGCAGCAGCTTTTCATCAGCGATTGGCGCTGTCAAATCTCATCCACTCCTTGCCTTGATGGGCATATTCTGATTGTTTGCTATACTGACAAGCATACAGTCGGCATCAAGCCGCTTCAATCGTTTATATTGTACAGCGCTTTGCGGCGGCGGAAGGGCAGGGCTAGGTCGTGGTTTTTCATTCTTCGCTCCGTTACCGCCATTCGGCCCTGATGATGGACGATGTTTCCGTATCGGCGATTGCTGACAAGGCAGGTACACCGGTTTATATCTACAGTCTTAAACGCGTCCTGCATAACTTCCGCCGCCTCCGCGATGCCTTTTCCCAAGTTGACGCCCATATTCACTACAGCGCCAAGGCCAATAGCAGCCTGGCGGTTTTGAGGGCCTTGACCGATGCCGGCGCTGGCATTGATGCGGTCAGCGGGGGCGAGATTTTCCGCGCGCTGCGCGCCGGCGCAAACCCGAAGGACATTGTGTTTGCCGGCGTCGGCAAGTCCCGCGAGGAAATAAAATATGCGCTCGAACAGGGAATCGGCTGGCTGAATGTCGAAAACGTCCTCGAACTGGATTACATCAATGCAATCGCCGATTCACTGAACATTGAATCAGTGCGAGTGGCGCTGCGGCTGAATCCGCAAGTGACTGCCGATACACATCCGTATATGTCCACCGGGCATGGCGCGGCGAAGTTTGGCCTCACCGCGCAGGTGATTCAAGAGGTTCTGGCGGCCGCCGAACAATTCCCAAGAATCGCCTTTGCCGGGATTCACATCCATATTGGCAGTCAGCTGGGGGATGTCAAAGCGACCCTTTGCGCGGTCAAAAAGCTGCTGGAGCTTATTCGGCCCTATCCCAATATCGACACGATTAATCTGGGCGGCGGCTTGCCGGCGGCCTATCGCTTTGACGAAAGAGTCCCGGCGGCAGCTGATTTTGCCGCGGCGCTGGCGCCGCATCTGAAAGGCTATCAAGTTCTTATTGAACCCGGTCGGTCACTGGTGGCTGACGCCGGCATCCTAGTGACTGAAGTGCAGTATGTGAAGCGGCAGGCAGGGCAGATATTTTACATTGTGGACGCAAGCATGACCGAATTGATGCGCCCGTCTTTGTATCAGGCGCATCACGAAATCGCGCCGCTGGTTCAATCAAGCGGCGATTCGTCGCTCGCGCAGATTGTGGGGCCCGTTTGCGAAACGGCCGATGTCCTTGCCAAAGACCGCGAACTGCCGCGCTTGCGGGTCGGGGACAAGGCTGCCATTATGACAGCCGGCGCCTATGGCATGGTCATGTCGAGCAACTACAATGCCCGCCCGCGCCCGGCCGAGGCCGTGATTGGGGTCGAGGGAAATTCCTGGTCGATCAGCAGAAAACGGGAACCCATGCAGGACCTGCTGCGGCATGATCTGTAAATGTTCAGCGCAAATAAAAAAGATATCGGATGCGTTCTTGCGGGCAATGCTGATGGGAAGACTTGAACTTCCGACCTCACGATTATGAGTCGTGCGCTCTAACCAGCTGAGCTACATCAGCGCGTATAGCGGGGGCTGGATTCGAACCAGCGACCTTCGGGTTATGAGCCCGACGAGCTACCACTGCTCCACCCCGCATCATAAGTTTTGCAGCATCTTGCGCTGCGAATTTAAATGTTATCACTTGATATTGAACTTGTCAATAACAAATTTATATCTTGAATCATAATGCGCCGCTGCGCTATACTGATACCCTATTTCCGAACGTTTGTCCGATGTTTCAAGGAGCGGCCATGCCTGAATTTGAACTCGAATCATCATTTAAGCCAACTGGCGATCAGCCGACGGCCATTGCCGGGCTGCTGACGGGCCTGGAGCAGGGACATCGGCATCAGACCTTGCTGGGGGCGACTGGAACAGGAAAGACCTTTACCATTGCGAATATCGTCGAAAAGACTCGGCGGCCGACCCTGGTCATGGCGCACAACAAGACGCTGGCGGCGCAGCTTTATGCCGAGTTCAAGCGGCTGTTCCCCAAAAACGCCGTCGAGTATTTTGTCAGTTACTATGATTATTATCAACCCGAAGCCTATGTGCCGCGCCATGATTTGTATATCGAAAAATCAACTGATGTCAATGAGCAGATTGAACGTTTGCGCCTGTCAGCAACGGCATCTCTGTTTTCGCGCCGCGACGTTCTGATTGTCGCCTCGGTTTCCTGTATTTATGGCCTGGGCGACCCGGTCAGCTGGCGCAAGATGTCAGTCGAATTGAAAATTGGTGATGAGATTCGGCGCGACCGCATCCTGCGAGACCTGGTGCAAATTCAGTACAGCCGCAACGATATGGAACTGCGCCGCGGTGCGTTTCGGGTGCGCGGCGATACTTTGGAAATCGTTCCTGGCTATTCCGAAACGGCCTATCGCATCTATCTCTGGGGCGACGAAATCGAAAAGGTGGTCGAATTTCATGCCCTGACAGGCGAAGTGATTCACGCGCACGACCGGGTAACGATTTTCCCGGCGCGTGAATACATCACCGACGATGAGCATATCCATGAAGCGCTTGATGATATTGAACAGGAATTGGAAGCCCAAATCAAGCATTTTAAGCAGGAAGACAAACTTGTCGAAGCCCAGCGAATCGAACAGCGAACGCGCTATGATATCGAAATGCTGCGCGAAGTGGGCTTTACTTCCGGCATCGAAAATTATTCGCGTCATTTTGACCGCCGCCCGCCCGGCTCGGCGCCCTTTACGCTGATTGATTATCTGCCGCCGGATCATCTCCTGGTTATTGATGAAAGCCACATGACCGTTCCGCAGGTGCGCGGCATGTACAAGGGAGACCGCCAGCGCAAGCAAACCCTGATTGAGTTCGGCTTTCGTCTGCCGAGCGCCCTGGACAACCGCCCGCTCAAGTTTGCCGAATTTGAGGAGCGGGTAGGGCAGACCATTTATACCAGCGCGACCCCGGGCCCTTATGAGCATAACCATTCCGAGCAGGTGGTTGAGCAAATCATTCGTCCGACCGGCATTGTTGACCCGCAAGTGGCGGTTCGTCCCACCGAAGGGCAGATTGACGATTTGCTGCAAGAGATCGCCTTGCGGGTGAAGAAGGGTCAGCGCGTGCTGGTCACTACTTTGACCCAGCGCATGGCCGAGGAACTGGCGGGCTATTTGAATGAGTTGGGCATCAAGGGGCAGTACCTCCATGCCGAAGTTGATACGCTTGAGCGGGTCGAGATTTTGCGCGACCTGCGCGGCGGCGTCTATGATGTTGTCGTTGGCATCAACCTGCTGCGCGAGGGTTTGGATTTGCCAGAAGTCTCTTTAGTTGCGATTCTGGATGCCGACAAAGCCGGCTTCCTGCGTTCGGAGCAGGCCTTGATTCAGACGATAGGGCGGGCGGCGCGGCATCTCGAAGGCAGCGTTGTCATGTATGCCGACAAGATGACGCCAGCGATGCAGGCGGCGATCAGCGAAACGGACCGCCGCCGCGCCAAACAGGAAACCTACAACCTGGAGCATGGCATCGAGCCGCAGCAGATTGTGAAAGACATTCAGGACATTACCGACCGGCTTCGCTCAATGGATGCCGATGAGCGCAAAGCCGCCGAAGCGCCCAGCTTGTTTGCCTTGCCGGCTGATGAACTGCGGCGCATGATCGCTGAACTGGAAAGCGAGATGAAGCAAGCCGCCCAGTCCCTGGAATTTGAAAAAGCGGCCGCGCTGCGAGACCAGATATTTGATTTGCGCGGCGCATTGGCGGAGCAGCAGGGAGCCGAAGCCGATTTGCTGATTCACTAGAGTCCGTGTATGCGGCGCAGCTTTTTGATGAGCGGGCGGATCTGGTCGACTGGGGCTGAACTTGCCGGCTGTCCATAAGGATCGCTAATCTCGTCCGCTCCGAGCAGAGCAGAGGCGATGTTGCGCCAGCCATGAGCCAGCGCTTTCAGGTCATATCCGCCTTCCATCGCAAACACAATTTTGCCGCCGCAGAGTGCCTGCGCCATCTTGATGCTTTCGCGCGCCATATAATCATATCCGCCCAGACTAAGCTGCATCTCCCCCAGCGGGTCAGCCCAGTGCGCGTCGAATCCAGCCGAGATCAGCATGAGGTCGGGATGAAATCGTTCAGCTGCCGGCCAGACAAGCTCCTCAAAAAGCGCCTGATAAGATCGGTCGCCATGCCCGGCCGCCACCGGCGCATTCAATGTAAATCCATGTCCATCAAACTGTCCGATTTCGTCTGATTTTCCGGTTCCCGGATAATGCGGGCTTTGGTGTATCGAGATGAACATCACCGAAGGGTCGGCATAAAAAATATCCTGCGTCCCGTTTCCATGATGCACATCATAATCAAGGATCAGAATCTTTTTGAGCTTGCGCTGAAGTTGAGCATGACGGGCGCCGATGGCGATGCTGTTCAACAGGCAAAATCCCATTTGGCGGTCAGCTGTGGCATGATGACCCGGCGGCCGTATGATGGCCAGCCCGTTATCGGCTTTGGCGGCGGCAATCGCATCAATCACATTTATAACTCCGCCGGCGGCCAGGCGGGCGATGCCTAAAGACAAAGGCAGCGCGTAGGTGTCCTGGTCGATCAAGACCGTCTTGCTCTGCTGACTGATGTCCACCAGTCGATTCAGATGATCGGCTGAATGAACCGCAAGCGTCTGCTGATCGCTGACCGCGGTCGCTTCCACTGGCAAAAGCCGCGCCGTCAGCCCGCCAGCGTCCAGGGCTCGCCATACCGCCCGAATGCGCCCGGCGTGTTCAGGATGCCAGCGGAAGCTGTGTTCTGTGAATCGTGCGTCGGTTGCGTAGGCAGTGGTCAAGAAGCTGGCTCCTTTGGCAAGTGCGATACATTTTCAGGGACATCGGCTGCCGCGTTTGGATCAGGCAGGTGAATCGCCCAGCGGAATCAGGCTTAATCCGACGAGCAGGGCGGCAATCATGATGACAAGGACAAAGGCCTGCGCCGGACCAATGCCGCCTTCTCTGCCGACTTGGAGCAGGTCAATGGACAGAACCGCGATTGCTCCCGCGCCGCCGCCGATTGACAGGGCAATTCCAAGCTGCCGTTTTGTGACCGCATCATCTTTTTCTAGCATAGCAGAGAGTGTAGACAACAAATGCCGCGCTGTAAAGCGCTGATGCGGAACTTGGGCAGTTCACCGCCATTCTCATACAGAATAAGTATATGCCTGGCCAGACGTCCATGCTATCCTTTGCGGCTGACTGACAGCGATAAGCAGCCACCTTAATGCAATTCGGGAGCGACAGCATGATGATGAAAACGCATACCTGTGGGGAACTTCGGGAGAACGATGCCGGCGCGCCGGCTGCTTTGGCGGGCTGGGTGAACCGGCGGCGAGACCAGGGCGGTTTGATTTTTATCGACCTGCGCGACAGATGGGGCATTACGCAGGTTGTGGTCGATTTGGAAGCGGCGCCCGAAGCCCATGCCATCGCCGACAGCGTTCGCAATGAGTTCGTGTTAAAAGTTTCCGGCCAGGTTCGCATTCGCCCGGAAGGAACCGCCAATCCCGATTTGCCGACCGGTGACATTGATATTGTCGCCGATGAAATCCTGATTCTCAATCGCTCAAAAACACCGCCTTTCTATATCAACCGAGAAGAGGGGACTGTGGATGAGGCTTTGCGGATGCGCCATCGCTACCTGGATCTGCGCCGAAAAAAAATGCAGGACAATATAATTCTGCGGCACAGGACGGTCAAGTTTATCCGCGATTTTCTCGATCATGAGGGCTTTATCGAAGTCGAGACGCCAATACTCTTCAAGACCACCCCAGAAGGCGCGCGTGATTTTCTTGTTCCCAGCCGATTGCAGCCGGGCATGTTTTATGCGCTGCCGCAATCGCCGCAGCAGTTGAAGCAGCTGCTTATGATTGGCGGCTTTGAGCGCTATTTCCAGATCGCCCGCTGCTTCCGCGATGAGGATTTGCGCGGTGACCGCCAGCCGGAATTCACGCAGCTTGACCTTGAGATGAGCTTTGTTGAACGCGAGGATGTTATGGCGCTGATGGAACGGCTTGCCATCGCCATTGTCAAAACGCTGACCCCGGACAAACGTCTGATTTCGCAGCCGTTCCCGCGCATTCTGTACAAAGACGCCATGGAGCAGTATGGGACTGACCGGCCGGATATTCGCTTTGACCTGCGGGCGATAGACATCAGCCATATTGCCGGGCGGAGCGCCTTTCCAGTGTTCGCTGACAACGTAAAAAGCGGCAAGGCGGTCAAGTGTATGCGCGTGCCGGGCAAGGCGGCAGCCCTAAGCGGTACGCAGCTGCGTAAAGTCGCCCGCGATCTTGAAAATATGGCGCGGCAGGCCGGTGCCAAGGGACTGGCGTATATTACTGTGCCGACCGAAGCGGAAGGCGAGCTAAAAGGCCCGATTGGCAAGTTCTTCGGCGGCGAACTCAAGCTGGAACTGCTGGCGGCAATGCAGGCCGAGGGCGGCGACCTGTTGCTGTTTATGTCTGATGAGCCGCAGATCGTTTATGCAGTGACCGATGCGCTTCGCAGTCATTTTCGACAGGAATTGGCTCTGGACGAAGACTTGCTGGCGTTTTGCTGGGTGATTGACTTCCCGGAGTTCATCCGCGACGAAGAGAATCAGCGCTGGGATCCTTCGCAGCACATGTTCACGATGCCCTTGCCGGAAGACCTCGAATTGCTGGATAGCGACCCAGGCAAGGCGCGCGGGTCGCAGTATGACCTAGTTTGCAATGGTTATGAAGTGGGCGGGGGCAGCATTCGCATCCATGACCGCGCCATTCAGGAGAAGATCTTTCCACTGATTGGGCAAACGCTGGAGCATGCGATGCTGGAATTTGGTCACATGCTGGAAGCGTTTGAATACGGCGCGCCGCCGCATGGCGGCATGGCTTGGGGAATTGACCGCCTGGTGATGCTTCTGGCAGGCGCGCCGAATATCCGCGAAGTGATCGCTTTTCCGAAAACGCAGGGCGGCGCCGATATTATGGCGCATGCGCCGTCGGCCGCCGAGCCGCAGCAGCTGCGCGAACTACATCTTCAGCTTGATTTGCCTGAAGACGAGGATGAAGGCAATCCGAATTAGGGATGTATCCACAATGAAATAAAGTAATCCCCATAACCATGGGGATTACTGCTTTTAGCCATACGATATACGTGGGTTTCTAATCGCCCGGCGCAGCATATTGTTGACCCAGCTATGTGGTGCCATTTCGGACACCGCATCAAGCTGTATCTGCAAGCACTCTACTTCGCGCGTGGTAGGGTCTAAACTATACCATCGTCCTGCATCCCACTGATGTATATGGCAAGCCTCATGTATGAGTACACTGGCTAGAAGCACCGTGTCATCATCGTGTTCGTCAGATATTTCAACGCGCCTGCGTCTTACGTAAGCTCTGGAGCCGGGGTCAAATGGTGGCCTCTGTCCAATAGAACTGATTTTGCTTACGGCATAGTTAAACCAATTTAGTGACCGATCCCTGATGTAATGGAACGCCGCTACTGTTTTAGATACAAAGCTAGATGAACCTTCTATTGAAGGCAAAGGTAAATCAGGGGCAGTAGTGGCAGGGGATTGCGACGGTACAACGCACTCATTATTCTGAAATGCCCAATAGCCGTCTACCCATTCTTGGTTGGTGTTGCACTGCCGATCTACATGACAACAGTTATCGATTTGAGACGCCGGTTGCGCCTGCTGGTTGCCCTCAACACGAGTATGACTTACCCAGCTTGCCATCCATACTTCGTTGCCGTTTCTGTTGATCTTCAACCATCTGTTGAACTCGCCAATGACGTGCAAGACAGTTCCACGCGGTACTGTTTCCACAATACCGCTATTGGTACTATGTAAAACTCTCAAATTGGTATTGTGATTGGTCTGAATGTAGTATTCCTGTGCTAAAACCACATTGACCGATACGATGAACAGGAACAGTGCGAGCAATTTCTTATTCATCCGATGTCTCTTCTTTCACCTTGCCTGCGCCCGAATATAGCCGCAGAGATTATTACACCTATC
Organism: Phototrophicaceae bacterium; assembly: GCA_965243515.1. Classification (GTDB taxonomy): domain Bacteria; phylum Chloroflexota; class Anaerolineae; order Aggregatilineales; family Phototrophicaceae; genus UBA6055. The sequence goes on from OZ251572.1 coordinate 1,667,567, forward strand.
AGGATACCGGGTACACCGAGCACAGAACCTAAAATTAGAGGGGGTAGCAAGAAGCCAACCATCTTCAATAGTTTCCACAGTGCCCATACCGCCAAGCACCCAGCGCCGGCAGTCTTTGTAAGATCCTTCAATTCTCTTTCAGGTGAGCTCATTCGTTTCCTCCTAGTGAAACTGTGAATATAACTAATATGGGTTACACTAAAGGCTGAAAACCATCATGGTTTTCAACTTTTAGTTCGTTTCCTGTGGCAACCATTGGCTACCAACCTCATTGCCACAGGAAACCCTTAATACAGCCCGATTGCAGGGCTTCACCAATATAACAGGCTTATAGTAGGTTGTCAACCAGATATTGGCGATAGTTATGAAATTGCTACAATTCCCCCCTTTTATTCGGATGATTCTTCCGATGGCAGCACATAAGCATGCACAAGGCCGCCGATGGCGCCGCCGCCAAACAGCCCGACTAGGTATGGGATGAGATAGGATGTATCCCCAGCGGCGAGGGCCGGTCCCAAAGTGCGGGCGGGATTCAATGATGCGCCAGTTGCCGGGCCGCCGGCGAAGATGCTTGCCGCCAGCGTCAGGCCAATGGCAACCCCAGCCAAATTCCCAGCGCGTCCATAAACCGCGGCCTGATACACTGCGCTGACAAGGAAAAAGGTCAGGATAGCTTCATAAAGCGCGGCCGTCCAAACGGCGCCTTCGGTGAGAAACCCGGTCGTCTGACCATAATTATAAAGATCCGCGCCGCCCACAAACTCGACAACCGCGGCATGATCCGGCGGCGCAACCGTAACCAGCGCGGCCGCCGCGGCGATGCCACCGATAAACTGAACCAGCATAAAAAGCGCCGATTTCGTCGTATCCTGCTTGCCGCCAATCCATAAGCCAAAGGTGACTGCCGGGTTCACCTGCGCGCCGGAGATATGCCCATAGACATAAATCAAACTCACCAGAATCAAACCGTGCGCCAGAGCCGGAACCACCAGACCGCCGGCATTCGGCGCCACAAGCACAGCCGCCGACCCGACAAAAACTAAGACAAACGTACCGATGAACTCGGCTAAACTCTCTCGGAATAAATGATTATTCATGCTCGACTCCCGATGAAATGTTTAGGTCAATCGCATCCAGCGCATTATAGACGGGGAAATCGCTATTGAATATATGAGATTATTCAAAATCTTGACTTTACAGACGGATTTATTTCTGCTATAACAAAATCAACCTGCTGTATGCGTGATAGAACGATGCGTGTCGAGCCAACATGCTCATTTGCGGGCGTCTATCTTTGGCAGCCCATGTAATAGGCCCGAGCCAAAACAGCGGTTGCCAAGCGATGCCCAACCTATTTTCATAGGTTCGAGAACGGTGGGCTACACGGTACAGTGGGTTGGTTCTTATAAACAGCGCGCTTGGTTGAGTGCGCTGTTTTGATTTTGGCTAGCGCCAGTAATTGTCGCCGAAGACCTCGCGCAGCAGCTGACCTAATGGCGCCCGCAGGGGGACAAGCACGTGCTGCCCGGATTCGGTGGTGTGCTCTTGCAAATATCTGAAATTGATAATGCCAGTGGTGATATTGCCGCGGTCGATGTCTTTGATATACAAACCCAGCTGGATCAGATGCTCCAGTGACAGGCCGGTATAAACATTGCTGCTAAGCGTGTTCCAGAAGGCCGGCGCCTGGATAAGCAGCTGGGGAATCATATTGAAGTCAAGCACGCGGTCGCGGATGGCGAAAAGAACCTGCTGCTGACGTTCGGCGCGCCGAATATCGTTGTTGCCGTGCCGCGTGCGGGCAAATCGAAGCGCATTGTAGCCGTCAAGCTGATGTGTCCCGGCCGGCAGATAAAAAGGATCATAACCAAAATTCATATTGGGATAGCGCGGGTCGTCAATGGTATAGTCAATGGAAACCTCGACGCCGCCAATCAGATTCACAATGTCAATAAAAGCCTGAAAATCGACCAGCATATAATCATGGACGCGAATCCCGAAATTAAGCTGAAAGGTTTGCATAAGGAGCGTTGGGCCATAGCCTTCTCCCCGCGCTTCGCCCAGGTACAGCGCCGCGTTGATGCGATAGTTGCGCCAGCCAGGTATTTGAACATACAGGTCGCGTGGAATGCTAAGGATGCCAAGACGTCCGGCTGTCGGGTCAAGGCTGACCAGCATCATGCTGTCGGTGCGGAACTCCAATCCTGTTTCGCCCGGGCGGCGGTCAAGGCCAGCCACGATCATGGTAAAGCGCGATTGCCCGTCCCAAGGCTGAAGTTCAATCGTTCTGCCATCCGGCAGCGGCAGAATATCAACGCCGATGCGTTTGTCATCGGCTCTGAACACAGTCCGCGCATCCACTGGCGTAGGCAGGGCGGTCAAGCTGTCGGCAGTGGGTGTAATCTCTTGCGCGGACAGCGGCAGGCGCAGCAAAAACAGCATCGCCAGAATGACAAAGGCGAAAGCCGCCATCATGGCGCCGGCGATGGTGACCCAAGCCCAATCGTTATGGCGATGTCGGCCCTGGGCATGGCTTTTGCGCCAGCGCCGCCGCGCCAATGGGCCGCCTGGCAACGGAGACGATTGGCGAAGGCCCTGTGAATAAGCCGCGCCGCTGTAGACCGGCGGAATGGCAGGCTGCGAGCCGCTGCCATTATCGGGGTTCGCAGCTTTTGAGTTTGATGAAGTATGCTTGCTGTTAAAATGATCGGACATTCAGGCCGATTCCGTTTATTTCTGTTCAGGGATGGCTAATATAGTATAGGCAAGGTGAGAAAATGCGTCAATGGCGCGTTATCGTCGAACCCGACTTTCGGAACGGGCAGGACAATATGGCGGTCGACGGCGCTATATTAGAAGCCGTATCGAGCGGATTGCAGCCGCCGACGCTGCGTTTGTATGGCTGGAAGCCAATGTGCCTGTCTCTTGGCTATGGTCAGCGCATTCGAGACCTTGACATGAACAGCCTTCATGATCATGGCTGGCAGCTTGTGCGCCGGGCGACGGGCGGCAAGGCGATTCTGCACGGCGATGAACTGACATACAGCCTTAGCCTGCCCAGGGCGCATCCGCTGGCGGCCGCCAATGCTGTTGAAAGCTGCCGCCGCATCAGCCGCGGATTGCTGCGGGCATTGCGGGAACTCGGTTTGACAGCGCAGTCGGAGCATCAAGGCGTCAACCTCCCTGCCGAAACTAGGGGGCCTGTTTGTTTCGACGCGCCGTCGCACTATGAGGTCACTGTCAAGAGGCGCAAGTTAATCGGGAGCGCGCAGCTGCGGCGCAAAGGAGGGGTCTTGCAGCATGGCGCGATTCCACTGCGCGGCGATATTGCCCGCATCTGTGATGCGCTGAACTTTGATTCCCCCCATGCGCGCCAGCTTGAGAAGCAAAAAGTGCGCCGTCATGCCGCCACCTTGGCTGATGCGCTGGATGAGCCGCCGGCCTGGGATGCGGTCGCCGCGGCGGTCGAACGCGGATTTTGTCGGCAGTTTGACTTGGAGATGATACGCGGCAAGCTGTCGGACGCAGAATTGCGCCGCCGCGATGCCTTGCTGGACGAACGTTTCGCGAATCCTGACTGGACAAACAAACGCTGAAGCCGCGCTGGAAAAACGACAAAACTCCGACTTGACAGTTCGGCACGTCCGTTCTATGCTGAATGCAAAATCCATTCTATCGGATGGGTATGGGTGTTTGCTCATGGCAAAACAACTGTCGCTGTTTTCCGATCAGCCGCGCGCTGCTCAAGACATCAACAAACAAACATCGCTGGCGGCAACTTTTGATCTGTTTGCCAATTACCTGCGAAAAGAAGGCAAGTCAGAGCATACTATCAAGGCGTTCCGCGGGGATATGAATTTGCTGTCCGAATTTAGCGGCCCGAGCCGGCCAATCGCCCAGCATTTGACATCAGATTTGAATGCTTATCTGAATTGGATGGAGAACCAACGCGGCATTCCATGCAGCCGCAAGACCTATGCGCGGCGCGTCACGACTCTCAAAGTGTATTTCAAATGGCTGAAAAGCATAGATGCTATCCGCTATGATCCTGCTGTTCCGCTCCTCCAGCGGTCCGGGCCGGCGCCGCTGTCCGAAGTGCTGAATGAGGCGCAGGTCAGCAATTGCCTGGCGGCCTGTCTAACCATGCGAAAGGGCGAGGCGCAGGATTATCGGGCTGAACTGCTGTTCAGGCTGTTATTGCAAACCGGCATCAAGAAAGCCGAAACCGGGCGGCTGAAGCTGGCGGACATTGAGCAGCGTCATCCCGAAAAAACACTCATTACCATTCGGCATAAAGCGCGCCATGTTTATAAAGAGCGGCGGATTGAACTCGATGCCGAATTTCCGCCGCTGCTGAACCGCTACCAGCAGCAGTACCAGCCGCAGGAGACCGTCTTCAACTGCACCACTCGCAATCTCGAATATATCCTGACGGAAATTGGAAAGCGGGCCGAGGTAACGTTCAAGCTGTCGTTTGAGGTTATGCGCTGGACGATGGCCGTTCGAGATTACCGCGCCGATATTGATGAAGACCGCATCCGAGAAAAACTTGGACTAAGCAGAATTAGCTGGCATGAGACCGGCGGCAAAATCAGACAAATTTCGGCGCGTTTGGATACCCAGGATTCCGCTTGATAAACTGTCGCCGGCGATGTCGGGCTTATTCCAAGATCATGGCGCGCAGTTCAGCTTCGGTGATGACGGGAACATTGTTCTTCGCGGCTTTTTCGACTTTGCTGCCCGGAGAATCGCCGGCGACGACGCAGCTTGTTCTTTTGCTGACGCTGCTGGTCACTTTGCCGCCGTTGGCTTCGACAAGCGCCTTGATTTCGCCGCGCGGGACGCTCATCGCACCGGTTAGGACAAAGGTTTTTCCTTGCAGTCGGCTGCCAGCCATTACTTTGGCTTTCACTTGCATATTGACGCCGGCAGCGCGCATTTTCCGCAGGACGGTTTGGTGATGATCATCCGCGAACCAGTCGACGATGTTCTTGACCAGGATGGGCCCCAAACCATCAATGGAATGCAATGGCCGCGAAACCTCAATCAAGTCGGCCAGCTTGTGTTTCAGCTGCAAAAGCCGGGCTTCGGGCAGCGGACGCAGTGGTTTGAGAAAGCGCCGCAAGCGCGTATCCAAATCGGCCGCATCCATATAGCGCGGCGCAAGCTCGGTGTTCGGATGCCGCAAGCGGTGGATTGTTTTTTGCGCCTCGCTGCTTTGTTCAAAATGCCCGTCGTTTCGGCTTGCTAATTCAACAATCGGCATGGCCGCCTGGATGAATGCCTGTTCGGCGCGGCTGATGTTTTGGGCAGTTTGGAGCAGGACGTCGATGGATGGGAAGCTGGCGGTAATGAGCGCGGCCACTGTTGAGCCAACGCCGTCAATGCCGAGTGAAGTCAATACTTGGGCGAAGGAACGCGATTTGGCAGTTTGAATCGAATGAAGCAGGCTGTCTACTTTCTTCTGGGCAAATCCTTCAAGTTCCAGCAGGGGTTCTGGCTGCAAATAGAAAAGATCGGCCTCGTCGGCAATCAGCCGCTCCTTGATCAGCGCTTGGATGGTTTGCGGCCCCATCCCTTCAATATCCATAGCGCCGCGCGACACGAAGAACTCCAGCTTTCGCATGACCTGCTCCGGACATTTCGGATTGGGGCAGAACCAGTCGACCGCGTCCCCGGGCTGGACCAGGTCGGTTTCACAAAATGGACAGGTTTCGGGCGGCAGAATGGGGGTTTCTGCGCCGCTGCGGGCGGCGGCGACCGGCCCAATCACATAGGGAATCACATCGCCGGAACGTTTGACAGTCACTTGGTCGCCCTGGCGAATGTCAAGGGATGCGATCTGCGCGTAATTGTGCAGGCTGGCGTTTGAGACCGTTACCCCGCCGATGAATATCGGTTCAAGCTGCGCCGTCGGGGTGACTTTGCCGGTGCGGCCAATGTTAATGGTGACATCGAGCAGTTTGGTTGTGGCTTCCTCTGACGGAAATTTGAAGGCTACCGCGCCGCGCGGGTCTTTCCCGACAATGCCGAGTTCCCGCATCAGAGACAGATCGTCGATTTTTAAGACCAGGCCATCAATCTCAAAGGGCAGCCGATGCCGTCTCTCTTCCCATGCCGACAATTTTTGGATGACCTTGGATAATGCCGAATAATGCTGGGTGTCTGTGATGATGTTGAAGCCCATTTCGCGTAGATAGGCCACCGTTTCCCATTCGCTTTGCAAATCCAGGCCGCTGCTGTCCACAACGCTGTAGATATAGGCGGTCAGCTTGCGCTTGGCTGTTTCGCGGCTGTCCTTCTGCTTGAGCGAGCCAGAGGCCGTATTGCGCGCGTTGATGTACGCTGGCAGCCCTTGCGCCTCCTGTTCGCGGTTTAATGCCATGAAGTCGTCTTTGTGGAACAGAACTTCCCCGCGAACGACAAGCCGCGGCGGCGCGGCGCCCAAGCTGGAGTCAACCGGTATTTTCAAGGGAACCGAGCGAATGGTTTTGACATTGGCGGTGACATCATCCCCCAATTCGCCATTGCCGCGAGTCGCCGCCCGCGTTAATACGCCGTCTTCGTAAGTGATCACAATCGCCAGGCCGTCAAGTTTGGGCTCCAGAACATACTGCAATCGAGTCCCCGAGGCCAGCAGCTTGAGGTTGCGCTCTTCCCATGCGCGCAGGTCATCTTCGCCAAAGGCGTTTGCCAAGCTCAAGATCGGCGCCGGATGCGGCACCTTGGGGAAATCAGCCGTTAGGTCTGATCCCACCCGCTGCGTTGGCGAATCGGCGGTCGCATATTCGGGATAGTCGGCCTCGATTTGCTGCAATTCACGAAACAGGCGGTCATATTCGGCATCCGCAATGATTGGACGATGAAGCACATGATAATGATAAATATGGGAATGCAGCTGCTGCCGCAGTTCAGAAGCCCGCTTTGCAATGTTTTGACTCACTGTGATTGTCCTGTTTCTGTTTGGTATGCTTGGAGATAATTGGCGACTGCCCAGCCGCCAAGCTGCGATGCCGGGTCTTGAATCTGCCACCAAGTAAAGCCATCAGCCGGCCGCGGGCCGCCAATGATATGAAATGCTGATCCGTCGGCGGCGCGGAACAAAATTTGACTGTCGGCGATGCCCGGCAAACTGCGGATATTCAATTCCTGCTCGCCTATATGAGCAACCCTGACTGGCATCCCGACGGCAAGCGATGTCGGAGCATTGCCGCCGGCCGCCAGCAAAGCGATCCCCAGCGCCGCGATGAACGCCAGCCCCGCCAGCCCCAATCGAAAATAGAGAGGCCCGCGTCTCTGTCGCCGAATGCGGTCAATTATGTTATGCGCTCCATGCTGACTGTGGTCGATGATATGCCGCGCTTGACGAATCATGCAAGCTGTCCTTGAAGCCGCTTTATGGGCGCCGATGCTGAACCCATTGGATAAATTTTTCAAATGGCCAAGTGTTGACCACGTGGCGCGGCTCAACCCATCCGCGCCGTGCGCTGGCGATGCCAAAGTCCATCAAGTCAAGGTGATCTTCCGCATGGGCATCGCTGTTGATGGCCAGCAATACTCCCATGTCCTTTGCCAGACGCGCCAGTTCAGGCTTGAGATCGAGACGGACAGGATTGGCGTTTATCTCAAGAACAGTCTGATGTTTGCCGGCGGCTTCCAGAACCGCGTCCCAGTCGGCATCTACCGGTTCCCGATTGGGGATTTGGCGGGCGGCTGGATGTCCAATCATGTCAATATGCGGATTCCGAATGGCATTGAGCAGGCGTTCGGTGATTTGCCCGCGTTTTTGGCGCAGACCGATATGCAGAGAGGCGATTGCAAAGTCAAGTTTTGCCAGGATTTCGTCGGGATAATCCATCGCGCCATCAGCTTTGATATCGACCTCGCTGCCTGCCAAAACATGAATGCTGTCGCCCATTTCCTCATTCACCTGGCGAACTTCCTCAATTTGCTTGAGCAGCCGCGCAATCGAAAGTCCGTTGGCGATGCCGAGACTTCGTGAATGATCGGTGATGACAATATACCTGTGACCGCGTTTTTTGCAAGCTGCGGCCATCTCGCGAATGCCGAGTTTGCCATCGCTGGCGGTGGTGTGCAGGTGCAGGTCGGCAATGATGTCTTTGCGCGTGATCAATGTCGGCAGCGCGCCGGCCTTCGCCGCTTCTATTTCGCCGCTGTCTTCGCGCAGTTCTGGCGGGATGAATGGCAGGCCCAGCGTTTGGTAGACTTTCGCTTCCGTGTCGCAAAGCATTTTTTCGGCTGAGTCAATGATGGTCTTGCTGTCATCCACTGGACTCAAGGCGTGTTCGTTGAGGCTAAGGCCGCGCTCCAGGGCAATCTGGCGCATTTTGACGTTGTGCGCTTGGCTGCCGGTGAAATAATGGAGCGCCGTCCCCCAGCGCGCTTTTTCCAATACGCGCACATCGACTTGCAGCCCGGACAGGAGTTCAACCGAGCTTTTTGTGCGACCATGACCCAGGACGCGGGCGACGTTTGCCATAGTGACGAATTTCTCCATAATCGGCGCCGCCTTGTCGCTGGCGATGAGAATATCGACATCCCCGATGGTTTCGCGGCCGCGGCGAATGCTGCCAGCTACCGCGCCTTCAACTGCTTCGGGCAGTTCCAGCAGCGAATCGAGGATACGCCGGGCTGCCGGCAGCGCATCGCCAATTGGTGTCCGCCCGCTTTGGCGCGGCAGCGCGGCGATGCCGTCCAGTATTTTCTGCTGGCTTTTTTTGCCCATGCCAGCCAAACCGGCGAGTTGGTCTGCTTCAGCCGCCTGTCGCAGACCGTTAATTGAAGTGATGTCAAGCTGTTCCCAAAAGCGTTTCGCTTTTTTTGGGCCGACGCCATTGACGCGCATTATATCGACCAAGCCTTCGGGAATCTTGACTTTGAGGCGATTGTAGAAATCGAGTTCGCCGGTATCAAGCATTTCATCAATTTTCGCCGCGATGGTCTTGCCGATGTAGGTCAGCTGGGTTAGGCCGCCTTCCTGGGAAATGGCCCGCAGGTCTCGGGGCAGGGCGCGAATGGTTTCCGCGGCGCGGCGGTATGACAGGACGCGGTGGATATTGTCCCCCCGAATCTGAAGCATGTCGGCGCAGCGTTCAAAGATGTCAGCGATTTCTCGGTTGCTAAGGCTCAAGTTCGGCTCCTGATGATAAAATAGATTATCAAAATAGAACGGATATTCGGTCACAGTATAGCAGAAATCGCCTTCGCTGAAAAAGCCGATTTTATCCAATCTGTAAATCTCCCAAAATGCACTTGACACCAGGCCAAAGCCGCGTTAAGGTATGAACGCAAATGGAATATGTCATAAAGACTGTGAACCGGAAGAGTACATATTGCTTGGCTGTCAAGAGAGTCGCTGGCTGCTGGGAATGCGATACATGCGGCAGTATGGAATGGGCCGGGGAGTTGCACAGGTGAAAGGGAAACTGACTAGCTTGTGACGGCGAGCGCTCCGTTATCATGGCGCAGGATATCGACCATGAGTCTGTATCCGCCGAGCGGCCTGCCGATGCAGCAGGCAATCAAGGTGGCACCGCGGGAACCCATCTCGTCCTTGAATGGATGTTTTGGGTTTTTTGATTTTATAGGAGATTTGACATGGTAATGACAGCCCGGCAAGAACGCACCGACATCAAACCCTCGCGCCAAGAAATATACCGCTATTTTGAACAGGGCGACCATGTTCCTGTCTATCGCGCGTTTTTGGCTGACCTCGAAACCCCGGTGTCGGTGTATATGAAACTGAAGCAGGCCGGCAAGCCGGCTTTTTTGCTGGAAAGCGTTGAAGGCGGCGAACAGGTTGGGCGCTATTCCTTTATTGGCGTCGATCCCAAAGGGGTGATTAGCGTCAAGGACAACATCGTCAGCATGAAGCGCGACGGGCATGAGACGAGATACGCTATCCCGCAAGGGCAAGACCCGCTGCATGTCATCAAGCGCCATTTTCAATCCGTCAATCCGGTCGCGCTGGAAGGCTTGCCGCGGCTGGTGGGCGGCGCTGTTGGATATATGGCTTATGATATTGTCCGTTACTTTGAGCAGCTGCCGGCGACAGCCAGCGATGACCTGCAAGCGCCGACAACCGCTTTTATGCTGCCGGATACGCTGGTGATTTTTGACCATGCCAAGCATCAGCTGATTGTGCTGGCGAACGCGCACAACAAGGACGATGGCCCTGATGCCGCCTATGACCGCGCCATCCAAAACATTGATCGAATGGCAGATGCTTTGGGCCGGCCGCTGCCGCATCAATCTTATGCGCCGCCGATGCCCGGCGTGTATGAAGACCCGCAGTCGAATGTAGAGCAGTCGGTCCATGAAGACCGCGTTCGCCAGGCGAAAGCATACATCCGAAACGGGGATGCCTTTCAGATTGTGCTGTCGCAGCGTTTCAGCCGCAAAACCCAGGCGACGCCCCTCGAAATCTACCGCGCGCTGCGGGCGACGAATCCATCGCCCTATATGTTCCTGCTGGAGTTCAGCGACGAGCTGACCCTGGTCGGCGCATCGCCGGAAATGCTGGTTCGGCTTGAAGATGGCATCGCTTACAATCGCCCGCTGGCCGGCACACGCAGACGCGGCGCGACCGAAAAGGAAGATCTGGCGCTGGAGCGGGAACTGCTCAATGACCCCAAGGAACGCGCCGAGCATGTCATGCTGGTTGATCTTGGACGCAATGATTTGGGGCGAGTCTGTGACTATGGGACGGTGAAAGTCAAAAAGATGATGTACATTGAACGCTACTCGCATGTCATGCACATTGTCAGCCAGGTCGAGGGCAAACTCCGCCAGGGCATGGACGCCTTTGATTTGCTGCGGGCGACGTTCCCGGCTGGGACCTTGAGCGGGGCGCCGAAAGTCCGGGCGATGGAAATCATCGAAGAGTTGGAAGGCACGCGCCGAGGACCCTATGGCGGCGCGGTTGGCTACTTTAGCTTTGACGGCTCGATGGATATGTGCATCGCCATACGTTCGCTGCTGATGCAGAACGGCGTCATCAGCGCGCAGGCCGGCGGCGGCATTGTCGCCGACAGCGCGCCGGCGGCAGAGTATTTTGAAACGATTAACAAAGCCAAAGCCGTGTTTGAAGCGGTCAAGTATGCTGAAAAAGGACTGATGTAGGCGACCATCGCAAAGGAGAATGGCATGATTCTGGTTATCGATAATTATGACAGTTTTACCTATAACATTGTGCAGGAGCTAGGCGAACTGGGCGCGGAACTGTCTGTGTATCGCAATGACAAGGTTACGGTAGAGCAGGTTCGCCGGCTTCAGCCTGACCGCATTGTCATCTCGCCGGGGCCTGGATTCCCTTGCGACGCCGGGGTTTCTTTGGAAATCATCCGTCAGTTGGGCGCAGAAATCCCGCTGCTGGGCATTTGCCTGGGACATCAGGCGATTGGCGAGGCTTACGGCGGCAAGGTGGTTCATGCGCCGCAGCTGATGCACGGCAAAACCAGCATGATTTATCATCAAGGCGATGCCATTTTTGCGGATGTGCCAAGCCCTTTTGAGGCGACGCGCTATCACAGCCTGATCGTTGAAGAAGCAGCGCTGCCCGAATCGCTGACGGTCATTGCCCGCACCGAATCCGGCGAGATTATGGGTTTCCGTCATCGGCGGCATCCGGTGATTGGCCTGCAATTTCATCCGGAGAGCATCCTGACCAGGTATGGCATGACAATGCTGCAAAACTTTCTGGATAGCGAGCCGATTCCGACTGGGGTATAGATAAATCAATAAAGGAATGGATTCAATGGACATACAAAGGGCGATAGATGCGCTTAGCCGCTTCGGTCACTTGCGGGCCGAGGAAGCCGAAGCCGTTATGAAACAGATCATGACCGGCGCGGCAACCGACGCGCAGATCGGCGCGTATTTGATGGGACTGCGAATGAAAGGGGAGACCATCGAAGAAATTACGGGAAGCGCGCGGGCGATGCGCGCGGCCGCCAGCAGAGTGCCAACTCATGTGGCTGATGATTTGCTTGACCCTGTCGGGACGGGCGGTGATCAGTCAGGCACGTTTAATATCACTACGACGGCCGCGTTTGCGGCCGCCGGCGCTGGGATACCGGTGGCGAAGCATGGCAATCGGGCGGCAACCAGCAAATGCGGCAGCGCCGATGTCTTGGGCGAATTGGGGGTGAATCTGGATTTAAGTCCCGAACAGGTCGGTCAATGCGTTGATGAGGTCGGCATTGGATTTCTCTTTGCTGTCAAGCTGCACCCGGCAATGCGCCATGCGATTGGCGCTCGGCGGCAGATGAGAGTACGCACGATTTTTAATATCCTGGGCCCCTTGACTAATCCCGCCGGCGCGCAGCGGCAGCTGATTGGCGTTTTCGCCGCCGATTTGACTGACCTGCTGGCGCAAGTCCTGAAAGCGCTGGGGACGAAATCGGCCATGGTCGTTCATGGTCATGGCGGCCTGGATGAATTAACCGTCACTGGCCCGAACCGCGTCAGTTATTTGAAAGCAGACGGCGCGATTGAATCATTTGAACTCGACCCAGCCGAACTGGGCTTTGCCGCTGCAAGCATCAGCGAACTCAAAGGCGATGATGCGCCGACCAACGCGGCGATTCTGCGCGGCGTTCTAAATGGAGAGATCACCGGCGCAAAGCGGGATGTCGTTCTGCTGAATGCCGGCGCGGCTGTCAGGGCCGCCGGCAAAACTGACTCGATTGCCGATGGCATCGCGCTTGCCCGGGAAACAATCGACAGCGGCCGGGCCGCCGCCAAGCTTGATCAGCTTATTGCGTTCAGTCAAAGTTTGGCATCATGAACGGATCATTTGTCACAACTGACACCGTGCTGGATAAAATCCTCGCGCGTAAAGTCGAGGAGATCGCCGAGCGCAAAGTTGCCGTCTCCCTGGATGAGATGAAGCGGCGGGCGCGGGATGCGGCCGACTGTCGGCGCGGTATGATGAAGGCTTTGCGAAAAGACAAAGTCGCTCTGATTGCCGAAGTCAAACGCGCCTCGCCAAGCAAAGGCATCTTGGCCGCTGATTTTGCGCCGGCGACGCTGGGAGCAGTCTACGACCAGAATGGCGCTTCGGCAATATCAGTACTGACAGATGAAGACTTTTTTATGGGTAGCCTTGATGATCTAAGGGCGGTGCGGGAATCGGTCAGGGCGCCGGTCTTGCGAAAGGATTTCATTATCGACTCCTATCAGGTGTATGAAGGGCGGGCGGCTGGGGCTGATGCCATTCTGCTGATTGCCGCGGCGCTTTCGGACAGCCAGCTGCGCCGCTTGCACGCTCTGACCGCTGAACTGGGCATGTCGGCCCTGGTGGAAGTGCATCATGAAGTCGAGATGGAACGGGCGCTCAAGCTGAACGCCAAACTGATAGGCATCAACAACCGCGATTTGAAAACCTTTGACGTCGACCTGGGAACGACCGCGCGGTTATCCCGAATGGTCGATGCCGATGTCATTTTGGTGGCGGAAAGCGGCATCCGAAGCCCGGCTGATGTCAAGCGAATGGGGGAGTTGGGCGCGCACGCGGTCTTGGTTGGCGAATCGCTGGTGAAATCAAAGGATCGGGCGCGGCTGACGCGCGCGCTAAGCACAGTGCCGAGGGCGCAATGACTAAAGTAAAGATATGCGGCATACGTTCCTTTGACAGCGCGCTGATGGCGGCGCAGGCTGGGGCGGATATGCTGGGGATGAATTTCTATCAGCAGTCGCCGCGTTATATTGACCCGCAGGCGGCCCGCGAAATGGTGTATCGGCTGCGGCAGACGCTTGCCGAACAGTGTCCGCTTTGGGTAGGCATATTTGTCAATGCCTCGGTGAGCCAGGCGCGCCAAACTGTCAATGATGTGGGATTGGACTTTGCCCAGCTGAATGGCGATGAATCCTGCCAGGCGATAAGCGCGCTGCAAGGGCTTGCCTTTAAGGCCATAAGGCCGGCCAGCGAAGCCGATGCGCTTGCCCAGCTGAAAGCATTTGAGTCGGTTTTTCCTGAAGATGAACGGGCGCCCTCCCTGCTTGTGGATGCCTTTCATCCCGGGCTTTATGGCGGCACCGGCGAGACCGCCAGCTTGAGCGCGGCGCTGGCTGTTAATCGGTCGGTCCCGCGCATGATGCTGGCCGGCGGCCTTAACCCGGAAAACGCTGCCGAACGGGTCGAGACGATCCGCCCCTGGGGGGTTGATGTGGCCAGCGGCGTGGAAAAGGGTCGGCCTGGATTCAAAGACGCCGGCAAGGTGCGGGCATTTATCCAGGCGGTTCGGGATGCCAGCCGATGACGGAACTGTTTGATATTTATGATGAAGATCTCAATCATATCGGCGTCAAGCCGCGCGCGGCGGCGCATCGCGACGGCGACTGGCATCAGATGTTTCACTGCTGGGTGATTGGGCGAGATCAAAACGGCGAAGCCTTTGTCATCCTTCAGAAACGTTCGGCCGACAAAGACATGTGGCCCAACAAGCTGGACATCAGCGCCGCCGGACATCTGGCAGCCGGCGAAACCGTTAGAGACGGCATCCGCGAACTTGAAGAGGAACTGGGCTTAAGGGTGGATTATGATGACCTGATTCCAGTGGGGCGCCGCGTCGGCATCAAGAAGTATAAAAATCTGGTGGACCGCCAGATTTGCCATGTGTTTTTGTATGAGCGCAGCGACAGCCTGGCGGCTTACAGCTATCAGAAAGAGGAGATTCTGGGCTTGGTGAAGCTGCCGATTGAGGATGGCCTGCGCTTGTTTTCGGGGGATGTGGATCGGGTCATCGTGGAAGCCCTTGGCCTGGAAGCGGCGCGGATTTCGATCACTCTGGCTGATTTTATCCCCACGATTGACCAATATGTCTTCAAAGCGTTGATTTTGGCGCGGCGCTATTTTGCCGGGGAGTCGTATTTGTGGATTTGACAAACAAAAGGATTGACTGTGATGGCTGAATGGCGTGTTCCGACAAATCTGGCTGACCTTCCTGATGCGCGCGGTTATTATGGGGAGTTTGGCGGCCGGTTTGTACCCGAGACGATTATTCCAGCTTTGGACGAGTTGGAAGCGGCTTACCGCGCGGCGATGGCCGACCCGCAGTTTCATCGGCGGCTGGCTGATTTGCAGCGCACTTATACCGGCCGTCCAACGCCGATTACGTATGCGCGGCGGTTGAGCGAAGCGCTGGGCGGCGCCCGGATTTACCTCAAGCGCGAAGACCTGGCGCACACCGGCGCGCATAAAATCAACAATGCTTTGGGACAGGGTTTGCTGGCGAAGCGGATGGGCAAGCGGCGCATCATTGCCGAAACCGGCGCTGGGCAGCATGGCGTGGGGACGGCAACCGCGATGGCGCTCCTTGGGCTGGAATGCCATGTGTATATGGGCAGCGTCGACATCCGGCGGCAGCAGCCCAATGTGTTCCGCATGAAGCTGCTTGGCGCCGAGGTCATTCCAGTCGAAAGCGGCAGCCGCACGCTCAAGGACGCCATCAACGAGGCCATGCGCGATTGGGTCACTCATGTGGACACGACTTTTTACCTTTTGGGTTCGGCTTTGGGGCCGCATCCTTATCCTATGATCGTGCGCGATTTTCAGAGTGTGATTGGCATCGAAGCGCGGCGGCAGATTCAGGAGATGACCGGGCGATTGCCGGATGCCTGCATCGCCTGCGTCGGCGGCGGGAGCAACGCCATTGGTTTGTTCCACGCTTTCCGCGATGATGAAAATACGGAACTCATCGGCGTTGAAGCCGGCGGCCGCGGCATCGCCAGCCAGCAGCACGCCGCCCGCTTTGCCGATTTGGAGATCAGCCGGCCGGGCATTCTGCACGGCACGCGCTCGTTTGTGATGCAAAATCAGGATGGGCAAATCATGGAAACCCACAGCATATCGGCCGGGCTGGATTATCCATCGGTTGGGCCCGAACACGCGCATCTGCGGCAGATTGAACGCGCCTATTATACGATGGCGACCGATGACGAAGCACTGGCGGCTTTCCAAACCTTGAGCAGAATGGAAGGCATCATTCCGGCGCTGGAAAGCTCCCATGCGGTTGCCGAAGCCGTCAAACGGGCGCCGACCATGCCCAAGGACAGCATCTTGCTGGTCAATCTGTCGGGCCGCGGCGACAAAGACCTGGATACCGTCATCGACATTTTGGAGCTTTGAGGTGACCGCGATGCGAGACAAATATGGCGTGAAAGCTCTGGCGGCGATGTTCGCGATGGCCAAAGCGCAGGGGCGGGCGGCATTTTTGCCGTATTATCCGATAGGCTATCCGAGCTATGCACAATCGCTGGAAGCCATTGAGGCGATGGCTGAAGTCGGCGTCGATGGCTTTGAAATCGGCATCCCCTTTAGCGACCCGATAGCCGACGGCCCAACTATACAGGCGGCGACCCAAACCGCGCTGAACAATGGAACGACGGTCAGGAAGTGCCTGGATGCCGTTCAAACCCTGCGCGGCAAAGGGGTCGCGCAGCCGATGATGATGATGGGGTATGCCAATCCACTGCTTGCCTATGGGCCCGAGCAGTTTGTCCGCGATGCCCGCGCGGCTGGGGCTGATGGCCTGATTGTGCCGGATCTGCCGCCGGAAGAAGCGGCGATGTTTGCTGATGTCTGTACCCAAGAGGGAATGGCGCTTGTCTTTTTCCTGGCGCCGACCAGCAATGACCAGCGCATCGACATGAGCGCCAAGCATGCGACCGGCTTCATCTATGTTGTGTCCCTGACCGGGATTACCGGGGCGCGGGAACAGCTGCCGGCGTATCTGACGGATTTTATTCGGCGTCTGCGCGGCAGAACGGACAAGCCGCTGGCGCTGGGGTTTGGCATCAGCACAGCCGAGCATGCGCGGCAGGTGAGTCGGCTGACCGACGGTTTTATCGTTGGCAGCGCCTTGGTGCGCGCCGGCAAGGATGGCGTGGATGCCGTTCGCCGGCTGGCAAGTGATCTGCGGGATGCGATTCAATAATTTTTTGCCGCGCTCTATGAAGAGACTTTGTTCTATCTGTTGACAGATGCCGCTAAAGGGTGTATATTTTATTTATGGATTGCGGCGGTGGACGGGAGGCGGCCTGATGGCTACTGGTGATATTCGCGTTGAGATTCGCATTGAACGGCTGGAAAATGAAGTGCGTCTGCTTGATGTTGGGCAGAAGCGAATACTGGATAAGATAGATGAGTTATCAGCCAGACAGGACGCGATGTCGGACAGGCTGGACGTAATGTCGGACAAGCTGGACGAGTTATCAGCCAGACAGGACGCGATGTCGGACAGGCTGGACGTAATGTCGGACAGGCTGGACAAGTTATCAGCCAGACAGGACGCAATGTCGGACAAGCTGGACAAGCTATCAGCCAGACAGGACGCGATGTCGGACAGGCTGGACGTAATGTCGGACAGGCTGGACAAGTTATCAGCCAGACAGGACGCAATGTCGGACAAGCTGGACAAGCTATCAGCCAGACAGGACGCAATGTCGGACAAGCTGGACGAGTTATCAGCCAGACAGGACGCGATGTCGGACAAGCTGGACGAGCAAGCAGCAACCCTGTTGCAGCTGGCAGAATTGACGCACAAAGTGCTAGGTGAATTGGAAGTCATCAAAGAGCGGCTCGCGCCGCCGCCCAGCAGACCAATGGGTTTTATCAAGGATTGAACCGATGATGAATCAGCGAAACATTTGGCGAAAAATAACGGCGCTTCTGCTGCTTGGACTGCTGCTGCTTCCGGTTTTGGCGCAGGAAAATGAGATCGCCATCACCGCGCGGCAAAACCTTGCCCTGCAAAGCAAGCCTGATTACGATTCGGATGTGCTGGGCGTCTTCCCGCGCGGACAAGAAGCGGACGCCTTTGGCCGCGATGAGGCCGGCGCTTGGCTGCAAATCAACGATGGCTGGATCGCCGCTAAAAATGTTGATGCCGCCGGCGACGTTATGGGTTTGCCAGTGACGACTAATGCGGTGACGGTCAAGGCGGCGAGCGGACTTTCCCTGCGAAGCGGGCCCGACGGCAGCTTTGATATGACTGGCAATCTGCCGAGCGGCGAAACGGCGCTGGCGCTGGGGCGCAATGGCGGCGGCAGCTGGCTGCAAGTGGCCGACGGCTGGATCCCCGCCGACCAAGTTGAAATCAGCGGCGACGTCATGGCTTTGCCGATCACATTTTCCAGCATAACCATCGGCGCCAACATCAATGTCGCCCTGCGCCGCGGCCCAAGCCGAGATGCCGAAGTCGTGGCGATTTTGGCGCGCGGCGAGAGCGCGGTTGCCACCAGCCGCAATGAAGCTGGCACGGCCGTGCAAACGACGCGGGGCTGGGTCTTTATCAATCGCGGTCTTGCGCTGGAAGGCGAGGTTATGGATTTGCCGCTGGCGCCGACCGTTAGCGTGATCGCCGTGCAATCGCTTACCTTATACAGATGGCCTGCTTTGAATTCTGACAGTCTCTCGGTTGTTCAGCAGGGCGAACAAGACATTGCCTTCGGCCGAAATGAAGCTGGCGACTGGCTGGAAATTCCCGGCGGGTGGGTATCTGCCGAACAGGGGCTTGAGCTTGACGGCGATGTGATGCGTTTGCCGATTACTGGACAGACTGGGATTATAATCACACCGATTTTACCAGGTGGATCCTCTATACGAAGTAGACCGCATTCAACAACTTCTAATCGTGTTGTTGGGCACTTGCGAAAAGGCGAAGAAGCACTTGCCATCGGGCGCAATGAAGATGGCAAGTGGTTGCAAATAGAAAGTGGCTGGGTTCTTGCTGCTTGGGTCAAAGCCGATGGCGACATCATGGACTTGCTGATTATTGGACAGGCTGGCATTACAATTACAGCGACTCACAACGTCTCTGTGCGAACTGGATCTTCTGCACTTTCTGATCGTGTTGGGAGCTTGGGAAGAGGCGAAGAAGCACTTGCCATCGGGCGAAGCCAAGGAGGCTACTGGCTGCGAATAGAAAATGGCTGGATTCTTGCCTCTCCGGTCAAAGCCGATGGCGACATTATGGACTTGCCGATTATATCGGAAGAATCATCTACTCAATCAACAGCTAAAGCATCGTCAGGGGATAGTATTACAGTCACAGCGACTCGCAGCACTCCTGTCCCTGTACGAATTAGATCTTCTGCATCTTCTGATCGTGTTAGGAGCTTGGGAAGAGGCGAGGAAGCGATTGCTTTTGGGCGTAATAAGGCGGGGACTTGGCTGCGAATAGAAGATGGCTGGGTTTTTGCCTCTTGGGTCAAAGTCGATGGCGACATTATGAGTTTGCCGATTACGTCGGGGGAATCATCCGCTCAATCCATAGCAAAAACATCATCAAGAGATGGTGTTACAATCACATCGACTGCTGGCTCCACTATACGGAGTGAACCGAGGTTTGGTAGAAATGTAATCGGGAACTTGCAAAGAGGCGAAGAAGCGGTTGCCATTGGTCGCACTGAAAGAGGGAGTTGGTTGCAAATAGAAAGTGGCTGGGTCTCAGCTTCCTTTGTTAAAGCCAGTGGCGACATTATGACATTGCCAGTCACATCGGGAGAATCATCCGCTCAATCCATAGCGAAAGCATCGCCAAGAGATGGTATTACAATCACACTGAAATATGATATCTTGTCGGTATGGAGTAGACCGAGTGTAGCTTCTGATCACGATCGCGTTGGGAGCTTGCAAAGAGGCGAAGGAGCACTTGCCATTGGTCGTAACAAAACGGGGACTTGGCTGCGAATAGAAGATGGCTGGGTTGTCACTAACATGGTCAAAATCGATGGCGACATTATGGACTTGCCGATTACGTCGGGAGAATCGTCCACTCAATCCATAGCAAAAACATCACCAAGAGATGGCATTATAGTCACAGCGAAATATCTCATCTCTGTAAGCAGTGGAAGTGGAACTTCTGGTCGTGTTGGGAGATTGCAAAGAGGCGAAGAAGCACTCGCCATTGGCCGTAACGAAGATGGTACAAAGCTGCAAATAGAAAGTGGCTGGGTCTTGGCTAATATGGTCAGAGTTGATGGCGACATTATGTTATTGCCAGTTACATCGGAAGAATCATCCACTCAATCCATAGCAAAAACATCACCAAGAGATGGTGTTACAATCAAAGCGACCTTACCACGTGGCTCCGTTATACGGAGTGAGCCGAGGACTATTGGCAATAGTACGGTTGGGAGCTTGCAAAGAGGCGAAGAAACAGTTGCCATCGGTCGCAATAAAGCTGGTACATATTTGCAAATAGAAAGTGGCTGGGTTCTTGCCGCTTGGGTCAAAGCCGATGGCGACATTATGAGTTTGCCGATTACGTCGGGAGAATCATCCGCTCAATCCATAGCGAAAGTATCGTCAAGAAATGGTGTTACAATCAAAACGACCTTACTACTTGGCTCCAGTATACGGAGTAGGCCAACGATTAAGGCTAATCTTGTTGGGAGCTTGCAAAGAGACGAAGAAGCGGTTGCCATTGGTCGCAATGAAGATGGCAGGTGGTTGCGAATAGAAGATGGTTGGGTCTTAGCTTCCTATGTCAAAGCCGATGGCGACATTATGTTATTGCCGGTTACGTCGGGGGAATCATCCACTCAATCTGTAGCGAAAGCATCACCAAGAGATGGTGTTACAATCACATTGTCTCGCTTTGATAGCTTTCCTGTACGAAATGCGCCGCGTTCAGATGTATCCGTTAGATTTTTGCAGAAAGGCGAGGAAGCACTTGCCGTCGGGCGTGACCAAGCGGGTACATGGCTGCAAATAGAGGATGGCTGGGTCTACGGCGACTATTTTAGAGTTGACGGCGACCTTATGGATTTGCCAGTCACAAGCTCAACCGTTGCTCGTACGGCGACCACATCCACGCGCGCCACACCGACACCGGCGCGTTCCGCTTCGTCTGCGTCGGCCTTCAATGAGCAAACCATCCGCTCGCGGGTGAACCGTTATACCGATGACGTTCGCATTCTGAAAATCAGTCAGAGCGGCGGCACGACCAGCATCGAATACGACCTGAAACCGTGGCACTTTGTTCCCAACGAACAGATCGCCCATGAAGTGCTGTTCAAGATGATCTGCGCGCTGCGCCGCGGCGGGCAAATCCCGCACAAGCTGGAGTTCATTGGGCAAGGGCATTTCAAGAGTGACGTCGGGCGCAAGTTCAAATCGCCCAGCGTTGAAATCCATATCAGCGCCAATAACGCCAACCGCATCGTTTGCAGCGGCAACAATTATACCGACATCAACTGGCGCAGTCTGGCGTCGCGTTACAAGTCCTACCCGATACCAAGCGGAGCCAGAGTCGATTATGACTAAGGGCAGACTGGATTCGATCAGCTTTCGCTATTATTATTTTCCAAGCCGCGCGGCGGCGCTGGGAGTGTTTTGCGCTGGAAGCTGAAGTTAAGTCGATTTGAAGGTATAGATTGAGGCGCAGGGTGCAGAACTCCGCCTCTTTTTTATTTTGCAGCATTAAGGAGTGTTCGGGTGATGATTCGAGGAGTGCGAGGGGCGATTACCGTCGAGTCCAACTCGCCGGCGGCGATACTGGCGGCGGCTGGCGAACTGCTGGAAGCAATGATTGGCCGCAACGGCATCGATGAAGATGAAGTGGCGAGCGTCCTCTTTACGACCACGCCGGAGCTCACGGCCGCCTATCCGGCGAAGGCGGCGCGGCTTTTGGGCTGGACGCGGACGGCGCTGATGGGGTTTGCCGAAGCCGATGTCGAGGATGGGCTGCCGATGTGCATCCGCGTGCTGATTCATTGGAACACCGACAAGCCGCTGGACGATATCCATCATGTTTTTCTGGGCGGCGCCGCGGCGCTGCGGCCGGACATCCAAGCGAAGGAGGGATAATGGCGACAGGTTTTCGGGCGCGGCATCTGGCGGTTGTCGGGCTGGGGCTGATGGGCGGCTCAATGGCTTTGGCGATGCGGGATCATGCCGATAGAATCACTGGGGTCGATGTCAGCGAGTCGGCGCGGCGCTATGCGCTTGAGCAGGGCATGGTGGATGCCGCCACCGATGAACTGCATAAGGGCGTCAATCAGGCTGATGCTGTGATTCTGGCGGCGCCGGTGCGGGCTATCGTCGAGATGCTGTCGATGCGGATTGGCTCGTATCTGCGGTCGAATACGCTGGTCATTGACATCGGCAGCACCAAGCAGGATATTGTCGATGCGATGGCCAAGCTGCCTATCGGCGTCAACGCTGTCGGCGGGCATCCGATGACCGGCAAGGAAGACAATGGCATTCAGGGCGCCGACCCGCTGCTGTATCAAAATCGCCCCTTTGTCTTATGCCCATCGCGGCGGACGACGCCGGCGGCGCGGCTGCGGGCGCTGGCGCTGGTCGAGACGCTGGGGGCATTGCCGATTGAAATGGAGGCTGAACGGCACGACCAGATTGTCGCCGGCATCAGCCACTTGCCTTATCTGCTTAGCGCGACGCTGGTCGCCACTGTCGCCAATCAAGCGCGGCATGACGCCGCGTACTGGGAACTGGCGGCCGGCGGATTCCGCGATACCAGTCGGCTGGCGGCCAGCGATGTGACGATGATGGGCGATATTCTTAGCACCAATACCCAAGCGGTGGCGACTTTGCTGGCGCAGTTTCGCATGCAGCTGGCGATGGTCGAGACTATGCTGATTGCCGGCGATGACCGCCGTTTGCATGAATCTTTGAAACCGATACGAAAAGCGCGAAAGGAATGGGAGCGGAATTATGAAAGCAAACGCTAGACATCAGCGGCTCAGGCTGCGTTCGGATGGCAGACTGCGCGGGCGAACTGGGGTGCCGGGTGATAAATCAATTTCGCATCGCGCCGTCATGCTGGGCGCTATCGCCAAAGGCCGGTCGCGGGTTCGCAACTGGCTGGCGGCTGGGGACACTGAAGCCACTCTGGGCGCGATGCAGAGTCTGGGGGCGCGGATTGAGCGGCATGATGCCAATACGCTGACGATTCACGGCGGCGATTTGCGGCCGGCGGCCGCGCCGCTTCATCTTGCGAATGCCGGCACCGGCATTCGTCTGCTGACTGGGCTGATGGCCGGGCAGCCTTTTCCGAGCGTGCTGGATGGCAGCGCGCAGCTGCGGCGCCGGCCTATGAAGCGCATTACGGCGCCGCTGCAAAAGATGGGGGCGGATATTCGGGCGACGAACGGCGGCTCGCCGATGTATGTCCGCCCGGCGCCATTGGCCGGCATCACCTATCAGATGCCTATCGCCAGCGGGCAGGTGAAGAGCGCGGTTCTGTTGGCCGGGCTGTATGCCGACAGTCCAACGACGGTGATTGAGCCAGGCCCGGCGCGGGATCACACCGAACGCATTTTGCGGGCGATGGGGGCGGAAGTCACCAGCGATGGCAGCCGCCTGACGATTGCTCCGACTGATGCCCTGTCGCCGCTTGACATCACGGTTCCGGGCGATTTCTCATCGGCGGCTTTTCTGCTGGCGGCCGGGCTGCTTGTTCCCGACAGCGACTTGATTATTCGCGGCGTCAATCTGAATCCAACCCGCAGCGGCCTGCTGGATGTCTTGGTCGAAATGGGGGGGGATATCGACGTGGAAATCATCGGCGCAGAAGCCGGCGAGCCGATGGGTGATCTTCATGTCAAGACGAGCGAACTCAAGGGCATCGACATCGGCGGCGAAACGGTGGTGCGAATGATTGATGAATTTCCCGTTTTGATGGTGGCGGCGCTGCATGCGGACGGCGAGACGGTGGTGCGGGACGCGAAGGAATTGCGGGTGAAGGAGACCGACCGAATTGCGGTGATGGCGCAGGAGCTTGGGAAGATGGGCGCCGACATTGAAGAGCGCGAGGACGGCTTTCGGATTGCGGGCGGGCAGAGCCTTGCCGGCGCGTCGGTTGACGGGCATGATGACCATCGCATTGCTATGAGCATGACCGTTGCCGGCTTGATGGCCAGCAATGAAACGGTGGTGACGGATGCGGCTTGCATCGGCGATTCGTTCCCGGGATTTGCCGAAACGCTTGGCGCCATCGGGGCAAGCATTACAGCCGAGTAAAAGCTGTGGCATATTAAAGGGTGAGAAAATGAGGGAAAAGCGGGTTGGCGTTATTGGCTTTCCAGTGGAACACAGCTTGAGTCCGCGGATGCACAACGCGGCTTTTGCGGCTTTGGGCATGGCGGACTGGCGCTATGATGCCATGTCGATACCGCCCGACATCCTGCGCTATGGGATTCGCGAGCCGAAGAATCATGGGTATATCGGAATCAATGTGACTGTGCCGCACAAGGAAGCGGTGATGAAATATGTCCGTCCGGACGACAAGGCGCGGGCCATCGGCGCGGTGAATACGATTGATTTTCGCCGCGATGCTGGCACGAACACCGATGCCGACGGTTTTATCGATGACTTGCGGGCCAACGATATACCCATCAAGAATCAGCGGGCGCTGGTCTTGGGGGCGGGCGGCGCGGCGCGGGCGGCGGTCTATGGGCTGGCGCGCGGCGGGGCTGCCGTCGGGATTGTGAACCGCACCAAATCACGCGCCGAGCATTTGGCGGCGCGGTTGAAAAGGACGGCCGGCATTGAGGGCCTGCGAGTGATGACGCTGGACGAAGCGGCCGATTGGGGCATGTCGCTTGTCGTCAACTGCACGTCGGTCGGGCTGCATCCGCATATCAGCCACTCGCCCTGGATTCATGGCGTGCCGTTTCCTGATGGGGTGACGGTTTATGATATGGTTTATCGCCCGGCGAATACGGCGCTGATGCAGCAGTGCGCGGCGCATGGCGGTCGGTCGGTCGGCGGCTTGGGCATGCTGGCGCGGCAGGGCGCGATTGCCTTTGAACTCTGGACTGGGGTCAAGCCGCCGATTGATGTAATGATGACGTCCCTGCAAGATGCGCTGGAGAATGCCGAGTGATATGATTGGATTGGGGAGGATGCCGCGCCGGATTCGCTAATCATCGCGGCGCGGCAAAACCCGAGAAATTGAGGACTGAAGTTTTATGCCGATTCGATTTTTTACCGCCGGGGAGAGTCACGGGCCGGGCTTGACCGCCATCTTGGAAGGGATGCCGGCCGGCCTGTCGCTTTCGACGGCCGACATCAACCTGGATTTACGGCGGCGGCAGCGCGGCTATGGTTCCGGCGGCCGCATGCAAATCGAGAAAGACAAAATCAAAATCACCGCCGGCGTAATGAACGGGATGACGACTGGCGCGCCGATTGCCCTGCACGTCGAGAATCGAGATTTCCGAAGCTGGAAGGCGCGCGGCATTGCGCCGATTACGACGCCGCGCCCCGGCCATGCGGATTTGACCGGGGCGGTGAAGTATGGCTACCGCGAACTGCGGCTGTCGCTGGAACGCGCCAGCGCCCGCGAAACTACTATGCGCGTCGCCATTGGCGCCATCTGCAAAAAATACCTGCGCGCCTTCGGCATATCCGTAGATGGATATGTGATTCAGATTGGGGATGTCCAAGCCGATTTGTCGGCGATGTCCTTGAGCGAACGGATCGCCGCCAGCGAAGATAATGATGTCCGCTGTCCTGACCAAGAGGCCGCCGAGCGAATGCACGAGGCTATTCGCCAGATCAAAATCAATCAGGATACCTTGGGCGGCATTTTTGAAGTCGTGGCGCAAGGCGCGCCGCCGGGGCTGGGCTCTCATGTTCATTTTGACCGCCGACTGGATGCGCGGCTGGTGGCGGCGATGGTCAGCATCCAGGCGATGAAAGGCGCGGAAATTGGGAATGGATTCGAGAATGCGGCCAAGCCGGGTTCGCAGGTGCATGACGAAATTGTCATGGATGACCAGGGCAATTTGTCGCGGCGGACGAATCGGGCCGGCGGTTTGGAAGGCGGCATTACCACTGGCGAGGCGATTGTTGTCCGAGTGGCGATGAAACCGATTTCGACTATGCTGCGGGGCGCCGAGTCGGTCGATTTGGCGCGGGGTGAATCCAGCATGACTGTTTATGAACGCAGCGATTTTTGCGCGCTGCCGCGCGCGGTTCCGGTTGGCGAGGCGATGATGGCGATAGCGCTGGCGGATTCTT
Source organism: Phototrophicaceae bacterium (assembly GCA_965243515.1). Lineage (GTDB taxonomy): Bacteria > Chloroflexota > Anaerolineae > Aggregatilineales > Phototrophicaceae > UBA6055. Next base: position 1,693,581 of record OZ251572.1, read on the forward strand.
TGATGGAAAAGCTGGGCGGCGACAGCATTGGCGAAATGAAGCCGCGGTTCGCAGCCCTGCGGCAAAATCGGCTGGATGACTTGCCGATGGACAATGTGGAATGGCGATTTGGGTATGAATAAGGGCAATAACATCGTCATCACTGGCTTTATGGGCAGCGGCAAAACCACCGTCGGCGAGATGGCGGCGCGGCAGCTGGGCCGCGAGTTTGTTGATATGGACAAGGTGATTGAAGACCGCGCGGGATTATCTATTCCGCAGATTTTCCGCGACTATGGCGAAGGCTTCTTTCGGGCGATGGAGCGCGGGCTGGCGCATGAGTTGGCAATGCAGTCCGGGCTGGTTATCGCGACCGGCGGCGGCGCTCTGGTCGCGGATGATCTGCGCGGCATGATGGGGCAGTACGGGATTCTGGTTTGTTTGAATGCGGACAAGGCGGAGATTCGGGCCCGCCTGGCGGAAACAGATGGTCGGCCGCTGGCGGAGAATTGGGAAGGTTTGCTGCAACGGCGCCAGGCCGCCTACGCGCAGATCGCGCATCAGATCGAGACCGCCGGCAAATCGCCTGCTGAAGTCGCCGCTGAAGTCGCCGCGCTAACCGAACAGCCGCTCCGCGTGAAGACCACGGGCGGAGGCGGATACAATATCTGGATCGGCCGGGGGTTCTTGAATGACATCGACCGACATATTGACGTCATTGGATTGCAAGGCCATGTGGTGGTGGTGTCCAACGAGACGGTTGCGCCGCTTTATGGCGAACGGCTGGTCAGTCGGCTTCCCAATGCCGATTTGATTGTGACAGCCGATGGCGAAGAACACAAAAACCTGCGAACGGCTGCCAAGATTTATGATGAAATGCTCGCGCTTGGCGCTGACCGCCATACGACGCTGATTGCGCTTGGCGGGGGAGTTATTGGCGACACCGCTGGCTATGCCGCGGCGACGTATATGCGCGGGATTCGCCTCATACAGATGCCGACCACCTTGCTTTCGATGGTCGATTCAAGCGTCGGCGGCAAGGTCGGCGTCGATTTGCCGCAGGGCAAGAATCTCATCGGCGCGTTTAAGCAGCCGCAGGCCGTTGTTGTGGATACGGAAGTCCTCCAGACCTTGCCGGCATTGCAGTGGCGCTGCGGCATGGCCGAGGTCATTAAACACGGATTGATTGCGCGGCCGTCCCTGCTGGATCCCAAGATGTGGGGAAAGGAAAATATCGTTCGGCTGGTGCGCGAGGCGGTTCAGGTCAAGGCGCAGATAGTCGAAGCTGACCCCTTTGAGCATGGCATTCGGGCGCATTTGAATCTGGGGCATACATTTGGCCATGCGATTGAAAAGGCAACGGATTATGATGTGCCTCACGGCGAGGCGGTTGCCATTGGCTTGGTCAAGGCGGCAAAACTGTCGCGCCGGCTGGGGCTGATTGACACTGATCTGGTGGAGCGAATTGAGACGATTCTGGAACGAATCGGCCTGCCGACTGACATTGCCTTGGATGCGGATTTATGGCACGCGGCGATGGCCACTGACAAAAAATGGAAGGCCGGCAAACCGCGCTTTGTGCTGCTGAAAGGCTTGGGCGAAGCAGCGGTTGTGGAAGGTTTATCCAGGCAAGATATTCTGGCGGTTCTTTGAAAAGGATTGAATTGAATATGACCAAACATATCCTGCTGCTACATGGGCCTAATCTGAATCTGCTGGGCACGCGGCAGCCCGAAGTTTATGGACAGATGACGCTTGATGATGTCAACGCGGCCGTCAAACGGCATCTCGAACCCTATGAAGTTGAAATCCGCATCCAGCAATCGAACCATGAAGGCGATCTGGTCGATATGCTGCATGTCGGCCGCCATTGGGCGGATGGCGTTGTGTTTAATCCCGGCGCCTATACCCATACCTCGATTGCTCTGCGCGATGCGGTTGAGGCGATTGAACTGCCGGTGATTGAGGTTCATTTGTCCAACATCCACGGGCGAGAGGACTTTCGGCACAAGTCTATGCTGGCGGCGGTGTGCTTGGGGCAGATCGCTGGTTTTGGCTGGCATGGCTATCTGCTTGGGATTGATGCGCTTTTGCGTCAATGGGACCTGCTGGGTGATTAACCGATTAGGCAGCGTGAAGATATGCGGCTGCGTTTGTCCGATTAAATTGCGGGGATGAGGCATGGTCACAGCAGATGACATTTTACAGGTGATGGCAGAGCGCCGCGTCAGGTTTGTCGCTTTGTGGTTCACCGACATCACCGGCCTGGTCAAGAGCATCATGATTCCCGCAAGCGAGCTTGGCAATGTCCTTGACAATGGCTCGCATTTTGACGGGTCGGCGATTGAGGGATTCGCGCGGGTTGCCGAAAGCGATATGATCCTGATACCGGATCTATCCAGCTTTATCATTTTGCCGTGGACGCATGAAGCGGAAAAGACGGCGCGGCTGATTTGTTCAATACAAACACAGAATGGCGAGCCGTTTATCGGCGACCCGCGCAGCCTGTTCATCAAAGTCCTGGATCAGGCCTTGGATATGAATTATCGTTTCAAGACCGGCATGGAACTGGAGTTTTTTCTGTTTCCGCTGGATCAAAATCGGCAGCCGGTGATTGGCTCCAATCATGATATTACCGGCTATTTCGATATGCCTGACGCGCCTATTCAGGCTTTGGGGCGCAATATGCTGTCGACATTGGCGGACATGGGGATTTGCGTCGATTCGACTCATTCCGAAACCGGCGGCGGCCAGCATGAAATCGACTTTCAGTATGATGATGCCCTGCGTTCGGCGGATAATGTGCTGACGGCGCGGGTTGCGCTCAAGACGCTTGCCACTCAATACGATTATTACTGCACCTTTATGCCGCGCCCTCATGTGGATTTGCCGGGGTCGGGCATGCACACGCATCAAACCCTGCACGACTGCGAGACCGGGGCGAATCTGTTTGCCGATATCGAAACCGAATATGGTTTGTCGGATACCGCCAAGTATTTTCTGGCGGGCCAGCTGGAACACGCCCCTGCCATGTGCGCCGTGCTTGCGCCTCTGGTCAATTCATACAAGCGTCTGGGTACAAGTTTCGAGGCACCGGTTCATGTGACTTGGGCGCATGTCAATCGGAGCGCCTTGATTCGCGTGCCAAGCACGGCGCCGGGCAAGGAATATCACACGCGCCTGGAACTGCGCTGCCCCGACCCAACCGCCAATCCGTATCTGGCGATGGCCGTCATGCTGCAGGCCGGCCTCGATGGCATTCGGCATAAAATGCCCTTGCCTGATCCGCTGGAAGAAACGTTGATGCAAGGGATGCCGGGGCGGATGCGGCAGATTGCCGTACTGCCGCATTCACTGGATGAAGCCTTGGATGCCTTGAGCAGCGATGATGTTATCCTGTCGGCATTGGGGCCCTATGTCAGTGACCGATACATCGCCGCCAAGCGCCAGGAATGCGCCGAGTACAACCGTCAGGTGACGGAATGGGAGATCAAGCGCTATCTGCGGCGGTTTTAGCGGTGAGTTCATGGATGCGGAGCACTGCGGTTTGCGTATCCTCTAGGGCGATGGCTACTGTAATGCTGCAATTAGACGGCCCCATGGCGAAGCCATAAATGCGGATGTCGTCCAGTTTTTCCAGCGCTTTCGCCAATAATCCGGGCGCGTGGTTGAGGCTGCTGCCGATGGCGGTGACCATAGAGACGGTTTCAATCGCCCAGGGCATTTTCTGTGGATATTCGGCCATTTTGGCTTTCAGCGCCTGCTGCAATCGGTCAACGCCGTCGATCCCGATGCTGGTTGGAATGACGAAGCACAGAAAGCTGCTGTTGGAAGACTGGGAGGATATCATCACTTCTGTTCGCATTCCCAAAGTTTTGAACAAGGTGCTGCCAACCATTCGGGTGATGCCGGCCATTGAACCGCTTGAAGGCCGGGAAAGCGCCAGGCCTTGAATAGATGTCACCGCTTTGATGACTGATCCGCCGCTGTCGGCCTCTGATGAAACGAAGGTGCCGGTTTGTCGGGGTTTGAAGATGTTTTTGATGCGAAGCGGCAGCGATTTTTCGGCCAGCGGCGCGATCATTTTGGCGTGTAAAATCCTCGCGCCAAAATAAGCCAGTTCGGCGGCTTCGCTGTAGCTTAATTCGGCGATGATATGAGCGTCGGGCACTTCGCGCGGGTCGGCTGACATCATTCCATCTACGTCTGTCCATATCCATAGTTCGTCGGCGCCAATCAAGGCGCTTAGCACTGATGCGGTAAAGTCTGTGCCGCCGCGCCCAAGCGTTGTGGTCGCGCCGTCGGCGGTTGCGCCGATATAACCAGTCACGACTGGGATCATGCCGCGGCGCAGCAACGGAAGCAGCAGGTCATCGACGCGGCGCGCGGTGAGTTCCAGGTTGGGGTTGGCGTTTCCGTGCACATCATCCGTAATCAGAAGGTCGGTGCCATCGACGGCGATGCCGCGGATTCCATTTTGACGCAGCAGGGCGGCGATAATCCGCGCCGAAAGACGTTCGCCGACGGCTACAACCGAGTCAATTAAACTGGGGGACAGTTCATCATTCAGATGATTGGCGACCTGCTGGCATTGATCCAGCATTTCAAACCAGAGGCGGTCGATGTCGGCTTGCAGGGCCTTGCGGTCGGCGGCGTCCAGTGGAAGCTGTTCAATCAAGGCCATGTGCCGCGTTCGCAAGGTGGCGGCGATGCGCCGATAGCCGCGCCGGTTGGACAGGCGGGCAAGCTGGGCGGCTTCCAGCAGCATATCTGTGACGCCTTCCAGCGCCGATGCCACAATCAGGATCCGATCCCAGCGTTTGGACTCGCGGGTGACCATGCTCAAGACCTGGACAAGGGCGGCGGCTGTCCCGATGGACGTGCCGCCAAATTTCATGGTTAGCGTTCCCATGTCTCCCTCAATCACCGCGCCGGCGCGCGTCTTGCCGCGGCATTTATGGCTGTGATGATGGCTCGCTGATGAACCTATCCTATTGTTATTCTAGCAATAGTCATATTATTATGACAACTGTAATATCGGGTTTTCCCGCTCTTGCAGCGTCCGTATTGCTTTTGACTTGATTATCAAGTAGAGTCACAGACGTTTGACAATCAAACAAGCGCCGCCAATCAGGGACGTCCCTGTAGGTGTCCGAAAAGGCAAATGACTATGATCGAGCAAGTAGAGCAAACCGAGCTTGTGGCGGGTGTCAGGTTTCAGAAAATCGGAAAATTGTATCATTTTGATTTCGCGCGGCATCCTGATTTGCAAAAGGGCGATTTCGTTATTGTAGAGACGCTTCGCGGGCGGCAGATGGGGCAGGTGATGGGTTTCACCGCGCCGGATGAGAATCGCCGCATACGCGAGATACTGCGCCCGGCTACGTCCCGCGACCTGGCGCTTCGGCAGCATTGGGAAGCCCGGCAGGCCGAAGCTCTTGCGGTTTGTCGGAAAGCGGCTTCCAGCATGCGCCGCATGGCGGACGTCAAATTCGTCGAGGCGCAGTACAATTATGATGGCAGCGTCATCACCTTTCTTTTCAGCGCCGAGCAGAAAATGGATACGGCGGTATTGCAAAAACGTTTGCAGCGGAAGTTTGCCGCCCAAATCGAAATGCGTCAGATCGGCCCGCGCGATGTCGCCAAACTGCTGGGCGGCTTTGGCGCCTGCGGCGAGACTCGCTGCTGCAGTACCTTTCTGACTGACTTCAGCCCGATTTCTATCAAGATGGCAAAGGCGCAGGGCGTCTCATTGAATCCATCAGAGATTACCGGCATGTGCGGGCGGCTGCGCTGCTGTCTGGTTTATGAATATGAGCAGTATGTGGAGGCGCGTCGTAGGCTGCCGCGCCGCAACAAACGGGTTGGCACGCCCCACGGTGAAGGCCGGGTGATTGACCAGCTGCCGCTTAGGGATGCTGTGTTGGTGGATGTGGGCGATGGCGCGCGGAAGATAGTCGAGCGCGAAGAGATCATTCCTCTGGAAGAGTTCCGCAAACTGGCGGAAAAAGCCAAGGCTCCCTGTGACAAGCACGGCGATGGCGCTTGTGACTGTGGCAAGCCGGTTGGGCAGCGGCAGGCCGATATCACTGCCGCCCGCCAGGCGCAGGAATCAGCGGCGGAAAAGCCAGGACGCAAGCCGGCGCGGCACTCGCGCGGCAAACCAAGCGGCGAGAGCCGAAATCAGAAGCGGAGCCGCGGACGTCGGCGCGGCCGCCGCAGTGACCGCAAGGCGGCTCCCAGGAACAGTGAAAACGAAGAGCCGCAAGATGGATGAACTTGATGACTGAAGCGTTGAATGGACGGCCGAAACGGGTTTTGGGCGTCTTTGCCCATCCTGATGACCCTGAATTCTTTGCTGGGGCGACGTTTGCCAAGTGGGCGCTGGACGGCGCTGACATTACCTTTGTGATCGCCACCAGCGGGGATAAAGGGAGCGCCGACCCGGATATGACCCATGACAGACTCGCCCATATTCGAGAGCAGGAAGAACGCGAAGCGGCGGCTGTTTTGGGTGTTCGGCAGGTTGTCTTTTTGCGTTATCGGGACGGGGAATTATTCCCCACTCTGGAACTGCGGCGCGACATTACCCGTTTGATTCGGATGAAGAAGCCGGACATCGTGGTGACGCTTGACCCGACTGTGTTCTGGTACGGGACGCGCGGCATCAATCATCCCGATCATCGGGCGATTGGGGCGGCGGCGCTTGAGGCTGTTTTTCCGACGGCCCGCGACCGTCTGAATTTTATTGAGCTTGAGCGCGACGAGGGCCTGATGCCGCACAAGGCGCTGACGGTGTACATTGCCGGGGCCGCGCAGCCCACGTTGACGGTGGATGTTTCCAATGTCATCGAAACGCAAATCCGCTCGCTGCGGGCTCACAAGAGCCAGATTTCGGATATGGACAAGATGGCGGCGCGCATCCGCGAACGTTCACTTGATCCTGATTCTCCGCCTGAATATCCGCGTCATATTGAGAAGTTTCGCGTCATTAATTTGAGGTAAATGAACAATGACCATTGATTTTATGGCTGAAGCCGAAACCCTGCGCGGGGAGTTGATTGAACGCCGCCGCGATTTTCATCGTCATCCCGAATTGGCTTTTGAAGAATGGCGTACCTCCGGCATTGTCGCTGATGAACTCCAGCGGCTTGGGCTTGAAGTGCAAACTGGGGTTGGGAAGACCGGCGTTGTCGGCATTCTTGAAGGGGCCGGGGATGGGCCGACGCTGCTGTACCGCGCCGATATGGATGCGCTGCCGATTGAGGAAGAGAACAGCGCGGATTATGTTTCCGGCGAGTCTGGCAAGATGCACGCCTGCGGTCACGATGGCCATACCTCGATTGCGCTGGGCATCGCCAAGCTGCTGTCGAATCATCGCGGCCGCTTGAATGGCCGCGTCAAATTTGTTTTCCAGCCAGCTGAAGAAGTTGGCGGCGGCGCGCGCGCCATGATTGCGGACGGCGTGCTGGAATCGCCGGCGCCGGATGTGTCCTTGGGCATTCATTTGTGGAATGATCTGGAGGTTGGCGCGGTGAGCGTTGTTTCGGGCCCGGTGATGTCGGGCGCCGGCATGTTTGAGATCACCGTTACCGGAAAGGGCGGCCATGGCGCCATGCCCCATCAGACGGCCGATCCCATTGTGTGCGCCGCGCAAATGATTGTCGCCTTGCAGTCGATTGTCAGCCGCAACGCCGATCCGCTGGATATGGCCGTTCTGTCGATTGGCAAAATCCATGGCGGAACCGCCCGCAATGTGATTCCACAGTCGGTTGTGTTTAGCGGGTCGTTTCGGATATTTCGCGAGGAAACCCGCGGGATGGTCGCGGCGCGCATCCGCGAAATCGCTTTAGGCACCGCGGCCGCGATGGGCTGTCGGGCTGATGTGAATCTGGGGGCGGGGATTGGCGCGGTTGTCAATGATGCCGAAGTGGCGAAACACACGCGCGCCGTGTGCGCCGGCATAGGCGATGCGGTGTCTGTCGTTGAGCAGCCGTGGATGGCTTCTGAAGATGTGGGTTTGTTAATGGAGCGCAATCCGAGCGCTTTTTTGCTGGTTGGCTCGGCCAACCATGAAAGCGGGCTGGATTATCCGCATCATCATCCGCGCTTTGATTTTGACGAAGAGGTCTTGCCTTTCAGCGTCGGGCTGATGTCGGCTGTGATCGCCGATTATTTGCAAGCGGGCTGACCGATGCGGCAAGGACTCCCTATTAGCTGGCTGGAATCCAATGGGTGGCTGGTTCTTTCGGGCAGCGCCGATCCGCGAAGTGAGATCCGCGCGCGGGCCTTGAGCCGCGCCAACGCAGACGGGGCGGTCGCCTATCTGTCACTGGCGGAGGACCTGGGCGATGCGCTTATGGACGACCTGGCAGAACTGGGGGCGCCGACGGGATACCTGGTGGATTTGGAAGGCGGCGACAATAATGAGATTTATGAGCAGCTGCGCGCCGCCGGCATGATTGTCATTGAACCCGGGGAAAATATCCGGCGGCTCAAGCGGCTGATGTCGCCAACTGTTGTTCACGCGCTGAAAGAAGCGCTGAACTGCGGCGCGCTGATTCTGTTTGAGGGCCTGGCGGCGACTCTTGCCGGCGAATATGTTGTTCAGGGGGATGACATTGCAAAGGGGATGAAGTTCGTCAGCAATGCGTTTATCGCATCGGATGTCAGCAGCGTGCTTGAGACGCGGGCGGCGCAAAGCGTTCACCTGGCGCAGCCCGATGCTGTTTTGATTGCGATTGACAGCGGCGCGGCGCTGGTTTTGGGGCCGGATCAGCATATCGAAACCTGGGGCGAGCCGCAGATTGCCTTTAGTTTGGCAAGCCCGCCGCGCGAATCAGAAGTATCGGGCGGCAGTCTCTAATGCGGGGCGGGGAAATATGCCAATCACGATTTTAATTGGCGCGCAATGGGGCGATGAAGGCAAGGGGCGGGTTGTCGACTGGCTGGCAGCCTCGGCTGATATTGTGGCGCGGTACGCCGGCGGGGACAACGCTGGGCATACGGTCGCTCTTGGCAGTGAGGTCTATAAACTGCATCTGATTCCTTCTGGCATTCTGCACAGCCATGTCGTGTCGGTCATGGGCAATGGCATGGTGATTAATCCGATTAATCTGGTCCGGGAGATCAAATCTCTGGAGGATATCGGCATCGAAATCAGCCCGCGGCGGCTGGTGATTAGCTCGCGGGCGCATATCATCACACCGGCTCATATCGCTCTCGATAAAGCCAGGGAAAGAGAACTGGGCAAGGCGAAAATCGGGACGACGCTGCGGGGGATTGGGCCGGCTTATCTTGACAAAACCGGGCGGGCGGGCATTCGCACCGGCGACATGCTGCTCGACATGGAAACGTTTGCCGAACGGCTTATCGCTGCCATTGAGGCCGCCAATACTGTTTTGATGCGGCAAGGGATGGCGGCGCTGGATCCACGCGAGGCGGCGGCCGAATACCTGGAGGCCGCCAGCTATCTGCGCCCTTATATCCAAGATGCGTCTATTTATCTGTATCAGGCGTTAAAAGCGGGCAAGCGAGTTGTTTGCGAGGGCGCTCAAGGAACGCTGCTTGATATTGACCATGGCAGCTATCCCTTCGTCACAAGCTCCTCGCCAACGGCTGGGGGAGCGTTAACCGGCCTGGGGGCGGGGCCTTTGTTTGTCGAGCGGGTTTTGGGCGTCGCCAAGGCCTTCAGCACCCGCGTGGGCGGCGGGCCGATGCCGACTGAACTGGAAGGCCAAGCTGCCGAAAGACTGCGCGGGACGGGGGCGAACTTCTGGGATGAATTTGGCACAACCACCGGGCGGCCTCGCCGCTGCGGCTGGCTGGATACGGTTCTGCTGCGCTACGCCGTCGGCGTCAATGGGTTGAGCGAGTTGATGCTGACCAAGATGGATATTCTATCCGGCATGGATGAGTTGAAGCTGGCGACGGCTTATGACCTGGATGGCCGGCGCGGCGATTATCCGCCGGTGACCCATGAACAGCTTGAGCGCGTCGTTCCGGTTTATGAATCGCTGCCCGGCTGGCAGGAAGACATTCGCCATTGTCGGCGCTTTGAGGAACTGCCACAGGCGGCGCGAACCTACATTCAGCGTATTTCGGAGTTGTGCGACATCCCTATCAAAAGCGTAAGCGTCGGGCCCGAACGCGGCCAGCTTGCTGTCAAGTCCGACTAGAGTCGGGCGGGCTTGCGATGGTTTGTGATGAATAGTACAATCGGGCTGGTTTTGACCGAGTGAGGAGGCTTCGCATGAGACGATTGAGCATCCTGGCGATCCTGTTTGTGATTTTGCTGGCCGGCGGCGCCATCACTTCCAATTTGCTGTCGTCGGATTTGGCCATTCAGCAGACCACCAATCCAAACGGGGATGCCTTGACCGCAACACCCGATCAGGCGGCCGCCTTTATCTTGATTGTCGGATTCATCATTATGAACGTGATTGGCGCCGGGCTGACTTTGGCCTTGGTCTTTTGGCTGCTGAATCATCAGGTGACGGCTGTTCAGCAGGAAGCTGAACCCCAATCGTGATCATCTTTCCAAGATGATATGCCGGTTTTGGCGTGCTAGACTTTGCCCTCGGATGGCTTTGTGATGAAACCGAAACAATCCCCGCGTTCCAATCCGTTCATCTTCTTGGCGCTTGCGACCGCATTGCTCACGCTGGGTTTGATTGTGTTTGGAGCGGTTGTTCGCGTAACCGATTCCGGCCTGGGCTGCGGCAATGATTGGCCGCTGTGCAACGGCACGGTCTTTCCGCCGCTTGACAATCTGGCCGCTTGGATTGAGTGGCTGCATCGTCTGTTTGCCCTGTTGATTGGCCTGATGGGTTTGGCGACGCTGGCGGCTGCCTGGCCGGTCTATCGGCATCGGAATGAACCGGTTCTGGTGATGACTATCGCGGCGGCGGTCTTGTTTATCGTTCAGAGCGGACTGGGGGCTGTGGTAGTTGTCCTGGACTTGCCGCCGACATTTGTGACCATGCACCTCGGTGTTGCCATGCTGCTGCTGGCGGCGCTGCTGGCGGCGGCGGTCATCGCCTGGTATCAGCCCAAAGCGGGCGGTCATGCCGACAGCGTCACGGCGCTGGCTTATATGAATGCCGCGTTTACGCTGCTTATTATTTTGACGGGCGCATTGGTGCGCGGCAGCGGCGCGACCTTTGCCTGCACCGAATGGCCCCTGTGCCACCGCGGTCTTCTGCTTCCATTTGAGCAGGGGCAGCTTGCCGTTATTCACATGGTTCATCGCTTCGCTGTCGGCGCGCAGGGCATTGCTGTCGCCATACTTGTCTGGCAGGTCTGGCAAAATCGCTCCGAGTCTTTGGTCAGACAAATTGCCGTGGCCGCCGGATTGGCGTATCTGCTGCAAGCGGGAACGGGGGCTATGTTTGTCATCAGCGCCGCTGGGCCGGCATGGGGCGCGATTCATGTCGGGCTGGCAGCGGTGACTTGGGGCTTGCTGGTCATACTGGCGGTTGTCGAAGCGTTAAATCATCATCTTTCACAGAACAGGACGGAATCTGAATGGCAGCAGCGCTCCGAAACAGCCGCGGACTAGAGGGTTCACTGCGGACATATCTCGAACTGACGAAACCGCGTATCGTTATTCTGCTCGTCTTTACTTGCGCGACCAGTATGATTGTGGCCGCTGATGCGTTTCCGCCGGTCGATGCTGTCATCTTCACCATTCTGGGGGGCGGCCTTGCGGCTGGGGGTTCAAGCGCGATCAATCAGTACCTCGACCGCGAAATGGATTCCAAAATGGCTCGGACTTCCAGACGTCCGATTCCCTCTGGGCGCGTTCTGCCGGCGAATGCGCTGCTGTTTGGCTTGGCGCTGGTCGCCTGGTCGGCGCTGATACTGGCGGTGTTCGTGAATTGGCTTGCCGCTGGGCTTGCGCTTTTGGGCATGCTTTATTATGTGATTGTGTACACGCTTGTTCTAAAGCGCAATACGGTGGTCAACATTTTGATTGGCGGCGGCGCTGGGGCGATGCCGGTATTGGTTGGCTGGGCGGCGGCGGCCGGTTCGCTTGAGCCGCAGGCTTTTATCTTGTTTGCGATTGTGTTTTACTGGACGCCGCCGCATTCCTGGGCGCTGGCGATTGTGGTCAACAAGGATTATGCCGCCGCCAATGTCCCTATGATGCCGGTTGCGCGGGGCGAGCGGGTGACTCGCTATCAAATCCTCTTCTATTCGATTCAACTGATGGTCATCAGCCTGATTCCTGGACTGCTGCTTCTCTGGCCGCAAGCGCCGGCCATGCTGGGCGGATTCTATCTGCTGGCGGCGGTTTTGCTGGGCATCGGCTTGATCTGGCGGGCCCTTAAACTGATTCGGACGGCTGATAAAGCGGCGGCGCGGGTCGTCTACAAATACTCTTCGGCTTATCTGGGGCTGCTGTTTTTGGCGATGATCGCAGACCGACTGCTATTCTAAGAGAAAGTTCCCGTGGCGCAAAAGAAAGCCAGATCGAAACAATCCCAAGCGGCGGTCATCCTGACCATTGCGCTGTTCGCTGTCGTCGCCTTTGTGTTTGTGATCGCGTTCATTGTCACCAGCGCGGCGGCGGCCACAGTTCCCTCGCCGGCCAACAGTCAATCGTATGCGGCTGAAGCCGCGGCGGCGCTTGAAGGCTCGTCGGCGGCCACTGGCGAAGCGCTGGTCGCGGATCAGAACTGCATTGCCTGTCATGCGCTTGGAAACGGCGCGCTGGCGCCGCTGTTCGCCGGCATTGCTGACCGCGCGGCTGAACGGCGGCGGCCGCTTTCGGCTGAACAGTATCTCTATGAAGCCATCATGTATCCGGGCGCGTATGTCCTGGAAGCATACGCCAATTCTATGCCCAACGATTATGATGACCGCTTGTCACAGCAGGAAATCGGCCATATTATTGCCTACCTGCTGACGCTTTCCGACGAAGCGGGCGATCCGCAAAATTGAAGCCTGGCATTACAGTTACCCTGATTCGCATTGAAGAGGCGGCTTATGAATTTTGATGTATTCACCATCTCGGCCTTGGTGGATGAGTTTTTGGATACTCTGGTCGGAGGCCGCATACAAGACGTGATCGATGTTGATGAGATGGGGATCGGTCTGGAAATTTATGCCCGCCGCCAGCGGCATTATCTGTATATGAGCGCCGATGCGAATCAGCCGCGCGCGCATTTGATGGATGCCAAACTGCGGCGCGGTTTAACCCAGCCAACCCAACTGGGCCTGCTGCTGCGGCGATATGCTGAAAACGGCGTCGTCGCCGGCGTCAGCCAGCCGGATTGGGAACGTCTGATGCAGATTGACGTTGTCGGGGAAGCGGGGGAAGTCGCTATTATTATCGAGCCGATGCCGCGGCGCGCCAATGTCCTGCTGGTGCGGGACGGCGTTATATTGGATTGCCTGAAGCGGGTCGGGCCCGAAGAGAATCGCTATCGGCTTAGTCTGCCCAATCATGACTATATGCCGCCGCCGCCTCTGCGCGGGCGACTCCATCCAGCGCGGGCTGCCGTTGACGATTTTTATCAAATTCTGGAGCAGGCGGACAAAAAATCTGCACAAACCCGACGGGCATTGACCGGGCGAATTTTGGGCATGAGTCCTTTGCTGGCGAAAGAAATCGTCTTTGCCGCCACCGGCGCGCCGGATACGAAAGTGATGGACACCGACAGCGCGGCGCTGTTTGAGGCCTTTCAAGCTGTCATTGCGCCTTTGCTACGGCGGGAATGGCGGCCGGGCATCGGGATTCAAGATCATGCCGCGGCGGCGTTCAGCGCCTTTCCCTTGTCCTTTATCGAATGGCAGGCGGCTGATTCGATGAGCGGAGCCATCACTGGTTATTTTGGTTCGATTGTCGGGCCCGATGCGTATGATGAGGCAAAAAGGCCGGCGCAGGCGGCAATCGACGAAATGAAAATCAAGCTCTCGTCCAGGCTGGCGTCTTTGCGGCGCGGATTGAAAGACAATGCCGAACTGGAAATCCTCAAACAGAGCGGCGAGCTTATTCTTGCCTATCAATACAGTTTGCGGGATGGGCAGGAGGAATTGCGGGCGCAATATGAGGCCGCCGAGCCAGCGCTTGTCATTCGGCTGAACCCGACTTTAAGTCCGCTTGAGAATGCACAGGGTTATTTCCGCAAATATGAGAAAGCGAAGGCGGCCCGAAAAGCTGTGCCGCAGTTAATGAAGGAGACGCAGCTGGAGTTGGATTTTGCTGAACAGCTGGAAACCGATCTTATTACCGCATCCAACTGGATCGAAATCGATGATGTGATTCAGACCTTGCAGGCCCGCGGTCACTGGCAGGGGAAGAAGCGCAGACGGTTGGGCGGCGGCGGTCGGCAAGGGCCATTGAAAGCGGTAAGCCGCGATGGATATGTGATTTGGGTTGGACGAAACAGCCGTCAAAATGAACAAGTGACCTTTACGACCGCGAACAGCCAGGATATTTGGCTTCATGTCCGCGCCGCGCCGGGCGCTCATGTGATTATTCGCCATGACGGGCGCCGCATCAAAGCTGACTTGATTGCGGCCGCGGCGGCGGTGGCAGCCTACTACAGCAGGAAGCGCGATGAGAAGCGGGTCCTCGTTGATTATACCCGCGTCAAGCATGTCAAGGCGATTAAGGGCGCTGGGCCGGGCATGGTCACCTATAAGAATGAACAGACTATCGCGGTGCGGCCACAGGATGAAACGGCGCTGAAATAAGCTGTTCAAGGTAATTCAAGCGCGCCGTTTATTCCGCGGCCTGCAAAACTCGGCGCGCTTCGTTCAAAACCTGGCTGATGGTAATTTCTGCAACGCAGGGATGATAGCGCTGATGGTCGTCGCGCCAATCCAGTATCCGACAGGGGCGGCAGCCAATGCCAGAAGTCAGGACGGCATGACGGCGCGGGTTTCCCCAAGGGGCGAATTCGGCTGGGTCGGCTGGCCCAAAGAGGGTAACGGTCGGAGTCGTCACGGCGGCGGCCAGGTGCATTGGCCCGCTGTCGGGCCCCAAGACGAGCAGAGACCGCTTGTAAAGCGCCGCCAGCTGACCGATGCGGGTTGCCCCAGCAATGGTGTAAGCCTTTGCTTTCATCTTTGCGGCAATATCGCTGATGAGCGCGGCCTCTGAAGAGCTTCCAGTAAAGATGATGGCTGATGAAAACCGCGATGAAAGGATGTCGGCGACGGCGGCCCATTTATCCGCTGGCCATAATTTGACGGCGGCTCCGGCTCCGGGATGAATGCAGATGACCGGCTGGTCTGGTGGGATTTGCCATTCCGCCAGATATTTATCGATGTAGGTTTTGTCGTCCGATTCGAGCGGATACATCAACTGGATTTGCTCGGGCTTGATGGCGCCAGTCCAGGGTTCAGCCAAGCGAAGGTTCTGCTCGACCGCGTGTTGCTGGCGGTATTTCAGGGCGGTCGTTAAAAAAGGAGCGACATTGGGCAGGTCATATCCGATCCGCTCTTGAATGCCGGCAAAGAAGGCCAGCATCGCGCCCCACCAGTGATCGCGGCGCATAATGATGGCGCTGCTGTAGCCGATTTGGCGGAGCATTTGCGCTGACTTCACTGCCAGCAGCCAGGGATTGGGCGGGCGGGAACTCGCATGGCGCTGAAAGCCGGGGAATCGCAGTGTCAGCGCCAGGTCAATCTCATCGTAGTTGGACAGCAGGTCGGCGGCCCACTCGCCGCATAATACGTGGATGCTCATGTCGGGGCGTTTGCGTTTGATGGCTTGTATCGCTGGGGTGGAAAGCAGAACGTCGCCGAGGTGGTCGGGGCGGATGATGAGCAGCCGACGCGCATTTGCGTTTTGCGGGAATATCGGCGCTTTGGAGATGGCGGACAAGGCGCCGTCGCGAAGGCGATGTTTGAGCGAAGGCTGATGGAAGGCGGCCGCCATTTGTTTGTTGCGGATGACGAGGGTTTCTCTATCCAAGGCCGATATCCCTGTACGCTTGCAGCAGCCTGGGAGTCAAGGCCTGCCAGTCATAGCGGCTGCGAACCTGCTGGATGGCCTGCGTTCCCAAGGCTTGCCGTCTTCTTTCGTCGTTTGACAAGGAGATGATCGTTTGGGCAAAATCGGCTTCGTCGTCGGCGATTTCTATCGCTTGCCAAAGACCGCCAAGCCCGGCGGCGCCAATCGAGGTGGAGACGACAGCGCAGCCGGCGGCCATCGCCTCGAGAATTTTAAGCCGCGTGCCGCTGCCCATGCGAAGCGGCGCGACAGCCAATGCGGCCGCGTGCAAATAAGGCTGCACTGAATCGACGCGGCCGGTGACGGTGATATGATCTTCGGCGGCGAGGGCCTGGACGCGCCGATGCGGACTGCGCCCAACGATGACAAGTTCGGCGGCGGGGCAGCGCTGCCGCACGCGCGGCAATATCTTTTTGCTGAACCACTCGATGCCATCAACATTCGGGCGATAGTCCATCTTGCCGGTGAAAACCAAGCGATTCGGCTGGCGCCGATTGTTGGCCGGCGGGCGATAATCATCAGCGAAGATCCCATTGGGCGCTAGGAAGGTCGGGGAGCCGCCGTGCAAGTTCAGATGCTCCTGGTCTTCTTCGCTGACCGAAAGCACGCCGTCAACGGCCCTGCAAATCCATTGTTCAAAACGTTTCAGGCGCCGCGCCTGGATCGCTGAATAGACTGCCGCTGGCAGCTGTCCAAGGCGCTGACGTTCGATGCCGAAAATTGCGCGCTGCAATTCCGCTTCGGCATTGTAGGCATCATAAATCACGCGGGCGGTTTTTTTGTGTGACAGAATCAGCGGCAAATAGCAGCCCAGTTCAATTCCCGAAAACTGAATCACATCAAAGGCGCTGTCTTGCAGCAGGCGCTTGAGTTTGCTCTCGAAGCGTTCGCTTGCCAGCCGAAACTCTATATCCGCTTGGTTTGCGCTGATAAGTTTGATAACCCGTTTGAGTTTGCTGCGCATCGGCAAGGGGACGGTGTGGACTTCGTGGCAATACTGGAATAAAGGGCTGGCGGAAGGATCGATATCGGATTGCGTAAAACTCAACAGAGTCAGGCGATGGCCGGCATCGGCCAAGCCGCGAAGGATGCCATAGCTGCGGATAGCGGCGCCCGATTGGCTCGGGAAAGGAATATCGGATGCGAGGAGCAGGATATTCATCATCAACCTAACCTAGAACGGCGTCGTAGCTGTTTTGGATGATACTGGCAGTTGCCTGCCATGTGAACTGCTTTGCGCGCTGGATGGCGGCTTTGGACTGCCGTTTGCGCCAGGCGCTGTCCGTCAATGTTTTTTTCAGCGCATGAGAGATGGTCTTGGTGTCGTGCGGGTCAATCAGCAGGCCGACATCGCCTACAATTTCGGGCAGGGAGGCAGCGCGGCTGACAATCGGCACGGCGCCGCAGGCCATCGCTTCCAGCGCCGGCAGGCCAAAGCCTTCATAAAATGAGGGGGTGATCAGTGTTATGGCGTGATTGTAAAGCGCCGGCAGCTGGTTGTCGGCAAGCTCATGCCGAAAAATGACATGCTTGTTAATGCTGACGGCTTCAAAGTCGGCCATCAACTGCTGAATGTGCCAGCCGAGTCGCCCGGCGATGATCAGCTTGGGCGCGTCCGGCAGTTCAAGTAGCAGGTCGCGGTAGGCTAGGGCCAGTCCGACGAGGTTTTTGCGCGGCTCTATCGTGCCGAGGAACAGGATATATTCGTCGGGCAGGCCCAGCGCTTGGATAACGGGCGCGGTGACTTCAGGCGGAAGCGGGCGAAACCGCTCATCGACGCCGAGCGGGTGAACGGTGATCTTTTCCGACGGGACATTCAAGATATCGATCAGATCGCGTTTGGTCGCTTCGCTGTCGGACAAAATATGGTCGGCGCGTTTCACCGAGGCTTTGATTTGGCCGTTGTAGTAGCGGCGGCTGGCGGCGGTGATGTATTCTGGATAGTGGATAAAGCTCAAGTCATGCACTGTAATGATATGCCGCTTGGCGCCGCGAAAGGGCGCGATGAAGTCGGGGCTGTGGATGAGGTCAAGCTGATGCGGGAACAATTCCAGCGACAGGGCGGCGCGTTCCAAAGGGTGGTGCGGCGGCGTCCAAAGCCTGGCTGACCGGAAACGTTTCGTCAGCGCGGTTTTTGATTTTCGACTCTGAAACACGGTGAAGTCGTGCTTGGCCCGCATCTGCTCCAAAGCGGATATGATGCGCTTCATGTATGTGGAAATGCCGCCAATGCGATAGTGCGCGAGCCGAGCGTCAATGCCTATATGTGCCATATTGCGAGTATAGCGGTATCATGGGGGATGCGCCAGAGAAAATGCTGTGGAACCGGAGGCGACCATGACAAAATATGATGTCTTGACCTTTGGCGAGACGATGATGCGCTTGAGGCCGCCGGGATTCCTGCGTATTGAACAAACGCGGGGATTTGATATTTGGGTTGGCGGCGCCGAGTCCAATACGGCTGTCGGGCTGGCGCGGCTGGGCTTGAAAGCCGCTTGGCTGTCGCGGCTGCCGGCTTCGCCGCTGGGGCGCTATGTTAGCGGCCGCGTCCGACAGCATGGCGTTGATGTAAGCCATGTTGTTTGGGCGTCCGATGAGCGGCTGGGCATTTATTTTCACGAGAAAGCGCCGCCGCCGCGCGCCAGTCGGATTATCTATGACCGCCAGGATTCGGCCATGAGCCGAATGCGGCCAGATGACTTGCCTGATGGCCTGTTCGAGGCCGGCGTTTCCAGGCTGCTGCATGTCACTGGCATTACGGTGGCGATCAGCAAGACGGCGATGGCGACTGCGCGTGAAGCTGGTCGGCGGGCGAAGGCGGCTGGCTGGCTGCTTAGTTTTGACACCAATTATCGCCGCGCGCTATGGAGCGGCGCGGAAGCGGCCAAGGCCTGCGATGATGTTATGTCGATGGCTGATATTATCTTCTGCCCATTGAGTGACTTTCATGCGATGTATGGCGATGAAGGGGCCGAACAGGCGATTCAGCGCCTTGCCAAAAAATATCCGAATGCTCTGATTGTGATGACCTTGGGCAAAGACGGGGCTTTGGCGCGCGCGCCTGGCGGGAGACATTGGCGGCAGTCGGCGATTCTGGCGGGCGAGGTCGGGCGGATTGGCGGCGGCGATGCCTTTGCCGCTGGATTCCTGTATGCCTGGCTGAAGCATGGCGATGCCGCGCTGGCGCTCAAATGGGCGGCGGCGATGTCGGCGCATAAATACACCATTCACGGCGATTTGCCGCTTGTCGATTATGATGAAGTGGCCGCATTGGTCAAAGGCGCCGCCGGCGGCGGGCTGATTCGCTAGCGGCATTGTCACTGGAAGGCCGGGCGGCGATCCAATATAATTCTATTATTATCGACATCATCAGAAACCGCGGACTGCATGAGACCATCGACAGAAAACGACCGTCATCCTTTTATCCGCCTGCTGAACTACGCTTCGGTGTACAAGGGCCGGATTGCGATGGCGACGCTCTATTCGACGCTGGGGAAAATTTTTGATATTGCTCCGCCGCTCCTCATCGGCGTCGCTGTGGATACGGTCGTTGAACGCCAGAATTCATGGCTCGGCAACCTTGGCATTGCCAGTCTCAACGCGCAGCTTGTCATTTTGGGCATTGCGACCTTGATTGTCTGGCTCTTGGAATCGGTGTTTGAATATGTGCAGCGGGTTCACTGGCGCAATCTGGCGCAGTCGATGCAGCATGACCTGCGGGTGGATGCCTATGACCATGTTCAGCATCTTGAACTGTCGTATTTTGAAGATCAAAGCACTGGCGGGCTGATGGCTATCTTGAATGACGACATCAATCAGCTGGAGCGTTTTCTTGACATTGGCGCCAATGATATTGTGCAGATGTCGACGACGGTGATCGTTATTGGGGGCATTTTCTTTGTGATTGCGCCCAGCGTCGCTTGGATGGCGGCTGTGCCGATCCCGGTGATCGTCTGGGGGTCGATGAAATTTCAAAGGCTGCTGGCGCCGCGTTACCGCGATGTGCGCGAACAGGTCAGCATGATGAATCATCAGCTTGCCAACAGCTTGGGCGGGATCGCGACTATTAAGAGTTTTACGGCCGAGGATTATGAGGTTGAGCGTCTGCATGCCGAAAGCAGCGAATATATGGAGCGCAATCGCCGCGCTATTCGCTTGAGTTCGGCATTTACGCCTTTGATACGCATGGCGATTGTCTTTGGTTTTATCGCCATTACCATCGCCGGCGGTCAGCTGGCGCTTGACGGCGCTTTGGCGGTTGGGGCTTACAGCGTACTCGTGTTTTTGACTCAAAGGCTGCTTTGGCCGCTCACGCGGCTTGGCGAAACCCTGGATCTGTATCAGCGGGCGATGGCTTCCACTATTCGCATTCTTGATTTGATCAGTATTGAACGGCAAACCGACGATGGCGAGGTGGGGCTGCCGACGGCGGATGTCAAGGGGGCGATGCGGCTGGAAGAAGCGCAGTTTGCCTACAGTGACGGGCGGGAGGTCATCAAGGGGCTGACGCTTGATGTGCCAGCTGGAGATACGGTCGCTATTGTTGGCGCCACTGGGGCTGGCAAAAGCACGGTCATCAAGCTGCTGCTGCGCTATTATGATGTGTCATCTGGTCGGGTGCTGCTGGACAATTATGATTTGCGCGATTTGAAGCTGGAGGATATCCGCAGCGCAATTGGATTGGTCAGCCAGGATGTTTTTCTTTTTCATGGCACAGTGCGCGAAAATATCGCTTATGGCACGTTTGAGGTCGCTGATGATTTGGTTGCGGCGGCGGCGAAAATTGCCGAGGCGCACGACTTTATCATGGAACTGCCGCAGGGTTACGATACGATTGTTGGCGAGCGCGGCCAGAAGCTGTCCGGCGGGCAGCGTCAAAGGCTGTCGATTGCGCGGGCAGTGTTAAAAGACCCGCCGATCCTGATTCTCGATGAGGCTACTTCGTCGGTCGATAATGAAACGGAAGCCGCCATTCAACGTTCGCTGGAGCGCATCGTGGTCGGGCGCACTACTATTGTGATCGCGCATCGGCTGTCCACTGTTCGCAATGCCGATATGATTTATGTTCTGCAAAACGGAGCGCTGAAAGAGAGCGGCACGCACGACGCGCTGGTGCGTTTGAATGGATTGTATGCCGCCCTTTGGCGAGTTCAAACGGGGGAGCGGATTCTGCCGCAAGCCGGCGATTAGCGCAGCTGCGCCATGATTCGGTCGATGACTTCCATATTGCAAACGGCGTCCATCGGGGCGAAGCGCGGCCCGCGTTTGTTTATCAGGGCATCGGCAAAGTCCTCAACCATCAGCTGATAGTGGTCAGCCGCGCGGATGGTATGTTCGATGCAGACGTCGTTCCGCCAGTGCTGGATGCGGGTGTCGGCGGTTTTGCGCGGCACGAAAGCTATCGGGACAACAATCATGCCTTCCGAACCTTTGACTGTGTAAGTCTGCTGTCTCTGCGACCGCAGCCCGCAGTCAAAATGCCCGATGACGCCCGATGGAAATGAGAGCGCGCCCGCCAGTATCTCATCAACCCCGGTTGTCGGGCCGATCCTCGCCGCCGCCATAACCGATTCAGGCTCTTCGCCGGTGATGAAGCGCATCAGGTTGATGCAGTAACAGCCGATGTCCATGAGGCCGCCGCCCGCCAGTTCGCGGCTCAAGCGGATGTTCCGCTCGTCGCTGATGGGGGAGGTGAAACTGCTGCTGATGACATGCAGGTCACCGATGCCGCCGCCGGCGATGATTTCCTTGACTTTGGCGTGCTGTGGATGAAAGCGGTACATAAAGGCTTCTGCCAGCGGAACATCGGCGGCGTCAAAGGCATCGACAATTGTTTGGGCTTCTTGGGCATCGCTGGCAAAGGGTTTTTCACACAGGGTCGGCTTCTTGGCTTGGGCGCACTTGATACTCCATTCGGCATGGAGGCTGTTGGGCAGCGGGATGTAGATGGCGTCAACGTCGTCGGCGGCTATCAATGCTTCGTAACTTCCATAGGCAGCTGGCACGTTCTGCTCGGCGGCAAATGCCTGCGCGCGTTCGAGGGATCGGCTGGCAACGGCGGTCACTTCGCCATTGTGGGATGCCTGTATCGCCGGGATGACCCGGCGGCCAATGTTTGCGGTACTCAAGATGCCCCAGCGAATTTTACTGTTCACAGTTTGCCCCACTATAATAATTTACTGCTGTCTGTCTATGATTATACCCAGTTCGCCGCTTTGTTTCAAAGCGGTCAAGGCATTGTTTTGGCAAGCGCGGCCTTTTAGTCGCCTTTTCAGGCCGCTTGTGTGACAGGCTCTGGTTATGGAACCCATGCGCCCTTCTTTCGCTCATCATCCTTTTCGCCGGCCTTTTCGCTGGCCGTCCCATGCGCGGCTTGATATTTGCAGCCGCGGCGAGCGGGCGATGGGCTTTACGCCTGAAAATCGTTTCGACGCGGGGGCCACGCGAGGGTTCTATTGGTTTCAACGTCAAGCGGGCCTTGCGATTCAGCCCATGTTTGGCTTGGGGTTTCGTTTGCGCTGGTCGGGGTCGGCGGTGGAGAGATTGTCCATATTCGGGTATGGATTAGCCGCCAGGGCGCGCGTTTTGTCCGTATTGGCGCGCGTTTTGCCCGCGTGTGTCCATGAATTTAGGGGAATCGGCGCGGATTGGGGAGTTTGGGAAGCGTCATCAGCGCGTTTTCGCCACTCCCGCTGCGATATGATAGTGACATTCCCGGTCGCATCGGGTACAATAATAACAGTCAGCTGTCATCATCAGAGACAAGGCGGGAAACTTGCAGCAGCGAATTATAGCGATGTGGTCGGGGCCTCGGAATATCTCAACAGCCATGATGCGCTCCTGGGGAAATCGCCGCGATACGGCTGTCATTGATGAGCCTTTTTATGCCCATTATTTGCAGCAGACCGGCTGCGATCATCCGGGCGCCGAAGAGGTCATCGCGGCTTATGAAACTGATTGGCAGGCTGTTGTCCGTCAGCTGCTGGCGGATGTCCCTGACCGGCGGATTGTCTATCAAAAGCACATGACCCACCACATGCTGGAGCATATTGACCGCTCATGGATAGGGCGGGTGTCGAACTGCTTTTTGATACGCGACCCGCGGCGGATGATCCTGTCGTATGCCAAGGTCATTCCCAATCCAACGTTTGAGCAGATGGGCTTGGCGCAGCAGGTCGAGATTTTTGAATATGTACGCGGGATAACTGGAAGGATCCCGCCGGTGATTGAGGCGCGCGAGGCGCTGCTTGATCCAGCGGCGACCCTGCGCCGATTGTGTGGTATGCTTGATGTTCCCTTTGACAAGGCGATGCTGCGGTGGCCGGCGGGTCGGCGAGCAACTGATGGCAGCTGGGGGAAATACTGGTATGCGAATGTCGAAGAATCGACTGGATTCATGCCCTACCGCGAAGATAACAGCCAGCTTCCGCGGCGATTGCAGCCCTTGCTGGAGGAATGCCAATTCTATTATGATCAACTGGCGCAGCACTGCGTGCACTGGGGCACGGTATGAAGCAGACGTTTAATCCCAAAAACAAAGATATTCAGATTAACATCAACGGGACGCTGCATCACCGGGACGCGGCCGGGATAAGCCCTTTTGATTCGGCTGTTCAGGGCGGGGATGCGGTTTGGGAAGGGCTGCGTTTGTATCGGGGGCGGATTTTCAAGCTGATCCCTCACCTTGACCGTCTGCGTCATTCGGCCAAGGCAATGGCTTTTACCGAGATACCGTCGCATGATGAGATCATTGCCGAAATCCGCAAAACCCTTGAGGCGAATCAGATGACGGACGGGGTGCATATTCGGCTGACCTTGACGCGCGGTGTCAAATATACCAGTGGGATGGATACTCGCCTCAATACCCAGGGACCGACCTTAATCGTGCTGGCGGAACATAAATCGCCGGTGTATGACAAGCGCGGCATCCGGTTAATCACGTCTGGCATTCGGCGGATACCCCCGGACTGCGTGGATCAGAATATCCATTCCTGCAATCTGATCAATTCGATTCTTGCCAAAATTCAAGCCAATGCCGCCGGGGCTGACGACGCCTTAATGCTGGATTATCAGGGGTATGTTGCCGAGACCAATGCGACGCATGTTTTTATTGTTCATCGGGGAGTGGTAATGACTTCGGATACGGTTTCCTGTCCCGAAGGCATCACCCGCGCGGCGGTTCTGGAGATCTGCGAGCGCGGCGGCATACCGCATCAGGTCAAGAATCTGTCGCTGGCGGAAGTCTATCGGGCTGATGAGATGTTCTGCACCGGCACAATGGGCGAACTGGCGCCGGTGGTCGAGCTTGACGGCCGGCAGATCGGGGATGGCGCAATCGGCAAGATGACCGGCAGATTGAGCGGATTATTCCGCGAGCGCACCAGGAATGAGGGGTATCCGATTGTCGACGCAGCGCTGCGTCAGCTTTCATCGCATCCGTAGTTTAGATAAATGAGGAGCATTTCAAGATGTCAGATTTTTCATTTGTTGGCAAGCCGACGCCGCTCATCGACGGCGGGGCGAAGGTCACAGGCCATTTGAAGTACACAGCCGACTTGAAGCTGTCGGGCATGCTGCATGCGCGTTTTGTCACGAGCGCCTATGCCCACGCGAAGATCAAGGGCATCAGCGCAGATGCGGCTTTGGCGGTTCCAGGAGTAGTGGCGGTCATCACAGCCGACGATCTGCCGCCATTGGCGCCATCGTCGCGCGCCCGGCTGATGCTGGCCCGCGAGCGGGTGATTTTTGTCGGTCATCCGATTGCGGTGGTATTGGCTGAAAATGAAGCTGCCGCCGCTGATGGCGCTGAATGGGTCGAGGTAGATTATGAACCGCTGGATGCGGTCACAACCATGGACGCCGCTATGGCTGCCGATGCCACCCTGGTGTGGCCGTCGGGCATTCCGACCGGCGCCGGAGACGAAGCGGCCCACGGCGCGGATTCCGGCGGCGAGGCCGAGGGCGATGAAGAAGCAGTTTCCAACATCGCCGGCAGGACCAAGATGACTCGAGGCGATGCTGCGCGCGGCTTTGCCGAAGCCGATTTGATCCTTGAACGCACCTTTGAGACGCCTATGGTGCATCAGAGTTCGATTGAAACGCAGGGCTGGGTAGCGCAGCCCAATCCGATAACCCGCGGCGTCACCATGTGGGGCAGCATACAGTCGCCCTTTGGCGTGCGGCTGGAAGTTGCCGATGCGCTGGGTGTTCCTGAATCGGACGTCAATGTTTATGGCATGCCGGTTGGGGGCGCGTTTGGGGCGAAGTTTGGATTGTACGAGCCGCTGGTGGCGCTGATCGCGGTGACGGTTGGCCGTCCGGTGAGTCTGATTTTGACGCGCGGCGAGGAGCTTTTAACGACCAATCCGGCGCCGGCGCTTCGTTTTACTGGCAAGCTGGGCTTTAGGCGCGATGGCGCTTTGCTGGCGATGCAAGCTCATGTGACTGCTGACACCGGCATTTATCCAAGTGGTCTTGGGGGCTTTGCCGCCACGCAGTTTGCAAGTTTCTATCCAGCGCCGAATCTGCTGCTGGAATCGGTGAATGTGATAACGTTCAAGCAGTCGGTTGGCGCATATCGCGCGCCGACTTCGCCAACGGCATTTATGGCGGTCGAGACGCTGTTTGATGAAGCTGCCGAAGAGCTTGGCATGGACCCGATTGAACTGCGGCTTAAGAATGCCGCCAAACCCGGCGATGCGATGCCCGATGGCGGTGAATTCCCGCCGATAGGGATGGTGGAGACTCTGCAAGCCGTGCGCGAGCATCCGCTTTGGCAAAACCGCGGCGAAGCCCGGCGGAATGGACGCGGGGTCGGCGTCGCTATTGGCGGCTGGATGGGCGGGCTTGAGCCGGGCGCGGCCGTCTGCAAACTCAACCGCGACGGCGTATTGCAGCTTCAAATTGGCTCGGCTGACCTTTCTGGCACGCCGACGTCGTTTTCTCTGCTGGCCGCTGAAGCCTATGGCGTTGACCCAGAGCAGGTTCGCTTTGTCTACAGTGATACCGACAGTTCGCCTTATGCCGGCGGCGTGGGCGGCAGCAAAACTCTCTATACTTTGGGCAATGCGGTTATTCGCGCCGCGCAGGAGGCTCGGCGGCAAACGTTTGCCATTGCCGCCGAAGAATTTGAGGTTTCGGCCGACGATCTGGAAATTGTCGACGGCAAGGTGCAGGTCAAAGGATTCCCGGACCGCGCGATAACCTTGGGTGAGATCGCCGGCAAGTCGATGACCTTTGATGGCAAGTATGAGCCGGTGCATGGCAATGGCCGGCAGGCGGTGACCGACCGCGCGCCGTCCTTTTCGGCTCAAATCGCCGAAGTCGAAGTCGACGAAGAGACCGGCGAGGTCAAGGTTGTTAATCTGGCAGTTGTGCAGGAAGTCGGGCGCGCCATTAACCCGCTGGCGGTTGAAGGGCAGATGCAGGGCGGGGCGACTCAAGGTATCGGCTGGGCGCTTTATGAAGAAATGCGCTATGACGACGATGGGCAGCTGCTTTCGGGTTCGTGGATGGATTACGCCATGCCAGACGCCACGCAGGCGGCGCCGATACAAACTGAAATTTTGGAAATACCGTCTATCAGCGGTCCCTTCGGCGCCCGCGGCGTCGGCGAACCGCCGGTGATTCCAACGGTCGGCGCGATTGCCAATGCAGTCGCCCATGCCATCGGCGTCCGACTGACGCAGACGCCGATGACAGCCCCGCGCGTGCTGGCGGCGCTCAAAGGGCGTTAGCTATTTGTCTTGGCTGTGATGACCGGCCCGCGGTTGCGCCGGCTTATCGGCGGCCGCCGTCAATGGATAATACCTGGCCGGTTATCCAGTTGGCATATTCGGAAGCGAAGAAAAGCACGCCGTTGGCGATGTCTTCTGGCGAGCCGAGACGTTTGAGGGCGATGCCGCTGACAAGCGCTTGTTGTCCCTGTTCGCCATAGGATTCAAACTGCCGAATCGAGTTCGGGTTCGAGAGGACGAATCCGGGGGCGATATTGTTGACGGTGATGTTCCATTCGCCCAGTTCATGCGCGAGCTGGCGGGTTAATCCGATTTGCGCCGCCTTGGCCGACGCATAAGCCTGGATCCCGGTTAGGCTGACACCCAAGCCGGCGCCGCTTGATATATTGATGATTCGTCCGCCGCCATTTGATTTCATGCTCGGCGCGGCTGCCTGGGCAAAATAAAAGGCGCCGCGGGTATTGACCTCAAAGATGCTGTCCCAATCTTCTTCCGTGATGGCTTCCAGCGGCCGGCCAACCTGACCCAGCACGCCGCCGGCATTGTTGACCAGGATGTCGGCTTTGCCGTCTGCCTCAAGGATGCGCTCGACAAAAGCGAATACCTCGCGGCGATGACGGACATTGACGACGGCGATCTGGCATTTTCCGCCGGCATCGGCGCATTGCCGCTGTGTTTCGGCCAGTTCATCGCCCAGCACATCGCAAGCCCAGACGGAAGCGCCGCGTGTGGCAAATGCCAGAGCAATCGCACGGCCAAAACCATGCGCCGCCCCGGTTACGATGACCGTTTTGCCGTCAAAGTCCATATTCATGTCAATTCCGCTTTCAACTGATCTAGGTTGGCGAGTGACTGTTCTCGTTTTCCGTCTTCGATCTCGTGTATCATCGCAATCCAACGTCTGGTGAAGGGCATAGCGAAATTTGCCCGGCCGCCTTCGGACAGGATAATATCAAACATGGCCGCCTCTGTTTCGCGCTTGCGAACCGCCAAATCGCGCCAGATTCCGCTGTGCGTCTTGGCGGACTGGCGATTGAACGCGACCAGGGAATCAAGCGATGCCTTCATTTTGGCAGCGTCGTCCGCCAGAAAAGCGGCGGGTTCAAAGCCGTTGAAGGCGCGCGGCCGCACGCCGATTTTGTCGGCCAGATGCAATATCTCCTGCGCCGCTCTGATGTACAGCGGCCGATAATTCGTATCGGCCAGGGCATCGGCAATCGGCTCATGGGTGAGGGCTGTAATGAACAGCATCGCCCCATAGGCTTCCTTGCCCCATAAATAGCCCCAAAGGTCGTCGGTGATTCGGGTATGTTCATCAAAATGGAGGAACAGGGCTTCCATTTGCCGCAGCCGTTTGGTGATTGAACCATCCAACTCGCCAATGACAACCGCCCCGCGCCCGCCGAAAAAGATACTTCCCGGCCCTAGATAATCGGCGCCGAAGTTGACAAAAGCGCCAACCGTGCGCCCGCGCCCAGCGATTTCCTGAATAACAAGCTCGTTCAGACCGTTCTGCACCGACATTACAAAACCATCCGCCGCCAGCCAGCCGACCAGCGATTCAGTGGCTTGGCGGGTGTGCTGCGCTTTGGTGCAAAGCAGAATCGTCTGATATTCTTCATCCAGCTGCTCTGGCGTCACGGCTTTGGCTTGGACGCTGAACGTTTCGACGGGGCCTGAAATATGCAGTCCCGATTGATTGATGGCGGCGACGTGTTCTTCGACGACATCGACAAACAAGACATCATGCCCATTGCGAATCAGATAAGCGCCCAGTGTGCCGCCAATCGCGCCGGCGCCCCAGATTGCTATTCGCATTTAGCTCCAGCCTTCCTCTATGAGCGTATGGATTTCTTCAACTGATATGCCGCGAGCGTATTTATACGCCCCAGGCTGCCCGCGCCGTTTGTATGTCTCGCTGGGTCGGATTATAATGTCCTGAACCGTCTTTTTTCCAGCGTTTATCGACTGGATCGCTGGCAGGCTGGTAGCGCACATCGCAGCTAAGCCGAAAGCGATGGCTGGTGTTGGTCGTCGAGGCGTGCATGGTGTGCATGCCAAAAAGAATAACATCCCCAGCCCGATAGTCCGCAGCCAGCCATTGCCCGCCAAACTTCTCGACAAGCTCCATCGGATCGCGTTCGAACCAGCCTTCAATGCCATCGCGGTCAACGTCCATCCGCCCGTAGGTGTCGCGGATTCGCGCATAGCTTGCCAGATTGTGCGAGCCGCGGCATATTGCCAAGGTGCCATGTTCAATCGGCAGGTCGCCGAATGGAATCCAGACTGTGCAGAGTCGGCGCGAGCCTTGCCCCATATAAACAAAGTCATAATGCGCCGCTGTGTACTGTTCATTGCCGACAGCCCGCAGCCATTTATAAGGAAAGGTCAGCGCGGCTTCACTGAATAATGCTTTGAACAGAGCGAAGAGGGCGGCGTTTTCCAGTACCGCCAGCACATCGGGATGATGGGCGATGCCTTTTCGGCCCATCATTGGCACGGTGCGGCCGCCGCGCGGCATGACTCCCTCCAGCAGCGGTGTATTGGGCAGCAGAGCGTGATGCGCCGCCATGTGCGCCAGAACAGTCTGACGCGCATTCAAGACGGCGGCGCGGTTCACCAAGCTCCGCAGCAGCAAGTAACCATCCTCTGCCAGTCGGTCATTGAGCGCCGCCGCATCTCCCAGCAGGCTTTGGCTTTGGCGCAGTTCGCCAAGCTGCGCGCTGGGGAACTCAATATCTCGATATCCGAATCTGATTTTCATCACACAGCTTCCTCACTTCAAGATGATTCGGCAACCTGCCGCAGTATGGTTTCATATTCGTCGATATTGCGTTTGACGTTGAAATGCCGCTGGGCGAATCGCCGTCCGTTTTCGCTCATTTGCTGATAGGCGGCATCATCTTCAAGCAGCTTCGCAATGGCGGCGATCATCGCCTTGGCATT
Organism: Phototrophicaceae bacterium; assembly: GCA_965243515.1. Classification (GTDB taxonomy): domain Bacteria; phylum Chloroflexota; class Anaerolineae; order Aggregatilineales; family Phototrophicaceae; genus UBA6055. Next base: position 1,723,209 of record OZ251572.1, read on the forward strand.
GCCGGGCGCAACCGTGATGCCAGAGCCAGCCTCTGCAATCACCTCGCGCATCAAGCCTCGAACAGCGATCACCGTCGGGGTGCCGCTGCCCATGGCCTCGTACAGCTTGGCCTGAAAGCGCATTTGATCGACCGGGTTATCGTGCAGCGCCCAATAGGAAAGATAAGAGGCGGCCCAAAACGCGGGGACTTCATCATAATCAATCCAGTCAATCCATTGGCAATGGGCATACTCGGCCGCTTCCAGTGTTTGCTGGAGTCGCTGTTTTTGATGGCCGGCGCATGCGAAGACGAACTTGCTGTTAGGAAAGTCCTTGAAGTGCAAGGCCACCTCCAGCATGGTCTGGAGGTCAATGTGATAGCCGAGGATGCCTAGAAAAGTGATGAGTCTCTCGTCGCCCAGTCGGTGCTTTTTGCGAAATTCGGAATCATCGATCTGTCCATTGAACTTCTCTGAATCGACGGCATTGTAGATTACTTTGGTGATTGCCTTGCGCCCGATGCGCTTTTCGATAAGAGCCGAAAGAGGGGGGTACAGCGTGACGATGCCGGCGGCGTTTCTTTGGGTATGATTGACAAATGCTGTGAGCAGGCGATAGAGGGGGCTTGTTTCTGCTGTGATGCCGGCGGTGGCTAGGTACTCGGGCCAGAAATCGCTGACGTTTGCCAGATAGGGGGCGCGCTTCATCCAGCTAATGAACCAGCCGGCCAAAGCAGTAAAAATAGGCTGATTCTCAATCAGCATCACGTCGGGGCGTTTGATGAAGATCCCGCGAATGGAGCAGGCGACCATGAATGACAGCTGGCTCATCAGACGAAAGACGATGCGCTGTCGGGTTGTGGCATAGAGCCAAACGCGTATCACGCGGATATTGCCGCGCATCTCGCTGACGGTGAATCGCCGCCGATAATCGGGATGGATAACGCCGACAGGGTAATGGGGCATGGGCGTCAAAATCGTAATCTCATGCCCGCGCTGTTCAAGCTGTTTTGCCAAACGGGTCAGGCGAACCGCCGCGGCGCCGCTGTCGGGTTCAAAGTAATGGGTTATGAATAGAATTCGCATGGGCCGGCGGTTTCTCTTGTCGCTGAAGGCTCATTGTTTTCAAAGCCAGTCTACTATAAGTTTGCTGGGCTGTCGACTTGTTTCAGGCATTCGGCGCCAAATGCGCTATGATGATGGATGACTGCAACCGAAAGGAAATGCGATATGAGAATCTATGGAACGACGGCGGCCGGTGAGACCGTTGAAGAATATGCGCTGACCAATGCCCAGGGATTGGAGGTGAGGCTCATCACCTACGGCGGCATCCTGACCGAAATCAACGCGCCAGACCGCCAGGGACGATTCGCCAATGTCGCGCTTGGCTTTGACTGCCTGGACAAATATGAAGGCGAGCATCCCTACTTTGGCGCGGTGACGGGACGCTATGCCAATCGAATCGCCCAAGCCGCGTTTTCCTTGGACGGCAAGGCCTATTCGCTGGCCGCCAATGATGGCCCAAACACCCTGCACGGCGGAAACATCGGCTTTGACCGCCGCATCTGGTCGGCCAGAGAAGTCAAAATCGCCGGGCAGGACGGCGTCGAACTGTCGTATGTCAGCGGCGATGGCGAAGAGGGTTTTCCTGGCCGGCTGGATGTGACCGTGACCTACAGCCTGACCGCCGCCAATGAGCTTCGCATAGATTATTCCGCCGTCACTGACGCGCCTACTGTGGTCAATCTGACCAACCACAGTTACTTCAATTTGATGGGCGAGGGCGAAGGCGCGGTTGACGGTCATATTCTGACTCTGAACGCCGATGATTACATCCCGACTGATGCGACCCAGATTCCGACTGGCGAAATAGCGACAGTCAGCGGCACTCCCTTTGATTTTCGGCGGCCCAAGGTGATTGCTTCGGGGCAGCGTTCCGCGCATCCGCAGATTGTGATGGCGCGCGGCTATGACCATACCTTTGCGCTGAAGCGCGATGGCCTTGCGGACGGCGAATTGGGCTGGGCGGCCCGTCTGTATGAGCCGATTTCTGGGCGGCGCATGGAAGTTTGGACGAGCGAGCCGGGCATTCAGTTTTATGCCGGCAACAACCTTGATGCCACGCTTGCTGGCGCCAGCGGCCGCCTGTATCGCCAAAGCGACGGGCTGGCGCTGGAAACGCAGCATTTTCCCGATTCGCCCAATCAGCCGCAGTTTCCATCGACGATACTGCGGCCGGGAAGCCGCTTTCAATCGACGACAATGTACAGATTTTCTGCGGATTAGCCGACTGCTCTAGTTTTGGGAAGTGGGGTCAAAGGCATCGCGCAGGCCGTCGCCAATCAGGTACAGGCACAGCACGACTACTGTAATCAGCACGCCGGGGAAGAAGACCAGGTGCCCGGCCACTTTGAAAAACTCGCGCGATTTACTAAGCATATTGCCCCAAGTGGCTATTGGCGGCTGGACGCCAAGTCCCAAAAAACTCAAGCCAGATTCAGCCAAAATCCCGATGCCGATGTTAATTGCCAGCGCCACAATCGTGATCGAAAAGACGTTGGGCAGGATATGAACCAGCATGATTCTGACATTGGATGCGCCGACTGCCCGGGCGCTGACGATGTACTCTCGCGAGCGAATGGACAGTGTTTCACCGCGCACCAGCCGCGTGATTGGTGTCCAAAGAAAAAACACCAGCACCAGAATCAAGGTAAAGGCGTCGGGCGAAAAAATGGCCGAAATCACAATTAACAGAATGAACCCCGGAATCGCATTGATAGTTGTAATGAGCCAGATGATAAAATCATCAATGGGGCCGCCAAAATAACCGGTCAGGATGCCCAAGGTAATGCCGACTGCCAGGGATAGAATTCCCGAAAGAAAACCGATAAGCAAAGACACCTGCCCGGCATACAGTAGCCTAGCCAGATGGTCGCGCCCCAGATTGTCAGTGCCAAGCAGATGGCCTTCGCTGCCGACTGGCAGGAATTTTGACGCTGAAGCGTCGGTGGTGTTCGGGTCAACTCCCAAAAGGCCGGTGATGATGGGCGCGCTTGCCGAAAGAACCGCCAGGAAAATGATGATGCCGATGGCCGCCAGCGTGATGCGGTCTTTTTGGATGTGTATGAAGGCTTTCTGTGTCAGGGATTTGCTGCGAAGCGCCGCTTCCATATCCATCTTTGCGATGCGACTGTTTTTTTTCATAGCCATTTGCTCTCCTATGACAGTCGTATGCGCGGGTCGATAATGACGTAGAGGATATCGGACAGCAAAAGCCCAAAAATCGTTCCCAAAGCCGCAAGAATAACAATGCCCATCACAATCGGGTAATCTTGTTGGATAGCCCCATTAAAGAGGACTCGCCCAACGCCTGGCCAGGCAAAGACAGTCTCCGTGATGACCGTTCCGCCCCACAGGTTGGTGATAACCGGCCCCAGCAATGTCGCTATCGGGATAAGGGCGTTCCGCAGGGCATGACTGAAATAGACAACCCGTTCTGAAAATCCCTTTGACCGCGCAGTGCGAATATAGTCTTGGCTTGTCACTTCCAGTGTCGAGGTACGCATATAACGAGAGAAATTGGCAATGTTGATTGTCGAAAATACAAACGTTGGCAGGATAAGATAGGGGATGCGTTCAAACAAAGGGGGACAAGTTCCGTATAGGTTAGGAACGCATCTTCCTCCAAGCGGCAGAATCCCCAACAAAGAGCCGAACAGCAGCAGCAGCATTAATCCGAGCCAGAAGTTGGGTATCGCATTGAACAAAACTGCCATCACGCGGGCGATCTTATCAAACCAGCTGCCTTGCTTGGCAGCCGAAACGACACCGACTGAAATGCCAACAGCCAATGATATTAGCAGAGTGGCAATCCCAAGCTCCAGCGTCGCCGGCAAATTGGCTAAAATGACCTCCATGACCGGCCTTTTTCTGACGAAAGAGACGCCAAAATCGCCGCGCAAAACGCCATAATTCTCGCCGGGCGGCTCCGGTTCGCCATCGCCGTTCGCATCCAGCGGCACCAGGAATTCAACTGCCCGGTCAGCGATGCCATCGCCGTCGCTGTCCCACCGCAGCCAGTCATCACCGATAAGCCAGCGCAGATATTGAATGTGAAGGGGGTCATTGATGCCAAGCTGGGCTTTCAGCCGCTCGCGGGTTTCTTCAGAGATGTTGGGCGCGAAAAACAAACGGGTAATCACATCGCCAGGCGCCATCCACAATAGCAGATAGCATATCAGAGTAATGCCAAAAAATGTGGGAACGGCCTGAATAAGTCGGCGAATAATGTACTTAATCATAAAAACAAGAACCTGCAAATTAAGGGCCAGAGGGCAATGAAAGAACGCGCCGGCCAGTCGGCCAACGCGTTCTTATCTGTATCAAATGCGCGAAACTTAGGGGCTGATGGCAATGTCAGCCATGTTCACATAGCGCATTTCGGCATAAGGCTGCCAGTTCTGCACCGAATTGTCCTCGGCATACATCGAATTGGGCGCAAAGAGCCACAGCCAAGGCAGGTCATCATGCAAAATCTGACTGACTTCGTGATAGAGCGCCTGACGTTCGCTAAAATCACAGCCGGGCAGCGCCAGCGCTTGGTCATAAAGCTCGGTTACGCGGTCATTGCGATAGGAGACGAAGTTAAAGCCGCCGCCAACGCCGTCGCCTACTGGCGTAAAGACGTTGCGGGCGTCCGTATCCTGATCAAGATTGGTGAAGCCAATCATAATCGCGTCGAAATCCTGCCCAAGCAGATGGCCCACCAAAGCGCCAAATTCCTGGGTTTGGAAGTCGACATCGATGCCGATCTGCCCCAGTTGATCTTGGATGATTGTACCGGCGGCCTCGCGCACCAAATTGCCGGAGTTCGTCCGAAGCTCGAAAGCAAAGGGCGCGCCGGGTTCGGCATAAAGCGCGTCTTCGGTAGCGACAAGCGGCGTGCTTGGGTCATTGTCATCATCGACAAAACCAGCTTCGGCCAGCAGCGCCAGCGCGGCTTCGGGATTGTATTCCCAAGGCGCAATGCTCGAATCATAGCCCCACAAGGCCGGCGTGCCAAAGCTGTTCACCTGCACAGCCTCGCCCTCGGCCGCCCCGGCGATAATATCGTCGTAGTTGATGGCCTGGGCAATCGCCTGACGCACGCGGACATCGCCAAAGAGGGGATGGACGCCTTGGTCAATCGGATTGCCGTCCTCGTCCAGGCCGTCTACCGGATTGCTCCGATCTGCCAGATTAAAGCCGACAAAGGTCAAACCGTCATCGACATATTCATAAATCTGAAATTCGCCGGCCTCGGCGCGGTCGCGGAATTCCTGCATTTGCACGGCCGGCACTGAAGCCGAACCAGCTGTCCCGACCGAATTGACTTCGCCGGCCAAAAACTGTTCAACGCCTACGATTTGATCGGGAACGTTGCGAATGATGTAGCCGTCGGGAGATACCGTCATCCAATGGCTGTCATTGCGAATCAGGCTGGTCTGCTCGTCAGGCACCAAAGCGCCAAAGTTGAAGACGCCAGAGGTTACATTCGGATTCTTGTTGTAGTCCAACGTATCGATGACGCTGTAATCGCCGTCAAGCAGCGGCTCAATGACATGCTGCGGCAGAATGCCGAAGTCATCGAGTTCCTCAATCACGCGGCAGGAGGCCAGCTTGAGGGTCACGACAATAGTTGTGGCGTCGGGAGCTTCCACGCTTTCCACGCTTTGCAGCACATCGGTGCGCGGCGAGGAGGTCTCCCCGCTGGCCAGCGCGTCAAAGGTGAACTTGTAATCGTGAGCGGTTACGGGAGCGCCGTCGTTCCAGGTGATGTCGCCGCGCAGGCTGAAGGTGTACATTAGCCCATCGTCGGAAATCGTCCAATCCAGCGCCAGCCCGTTGTCCTGGTCGTTGCGTCCGCCTTGCATCGGCGAGCGCGTTTCTGGATCGATGTTAAAAAGGCTGGGGAAGAGGAATTCGTTCAGCGCCAATTCAACCGTGTTGTTGGAGATGAGCGGGTTCATATTGGTCGGATCGCCGCCAAAGTTGGTGCCGATTAGGACCCCCCCCGCATCTTGTGCATTCGCGCCCACCGCGAGGACGGCGGCAAATGCGAGTAAAGAGATGATTCTGATGAACTTGTGCATGGCTTTCTCCTGATTAGATTAAAGATGCAAATGAAATGTTTGTCTTTGCAAAAACAGTATAACAAACTGCCGGCTGATTTCGCTATAGACTTTTGGCATTTTATCCCTAAAACATCTGCGGCTGCGGCGACCATTCCATATCGGCGTCAAAGGGATAGCAGGGACGCGCAATCCGCTTATAAGGCAGCGAAACAATGTCCTGACTGACGGCGCCGGGCGACAAAGCCAGATACGCCCGCTTCGCCATCGCCTTGAGTTCGGGCATGAGATAGCCGATTTTGACGGCGATGATGTCATGCTCCTCGGGGATGATACGCAGGTCAAGGAACTGCTGTCGAAGATGAAAGGCGGTTCGTTTGGCCGTCAGGATGACGCGAATCCCCGCTGACTTGAGAACGACTTGGGGGTTGTCCTCATCGGCTTTGATAAAGTCGACTGCGCCGCTTAATTTTAGCGGCTGACCATCGCCGCTGTCACCGACCTCAAGATTCACCGGCGCGCCCAATCCAGCCGCAAGGCACTGCTTGACGGCGGCTTCGTCCCAAATGCTGGCCACAACCATATCCGCCGGCGCCATCGCCAAGGCCCGCGCCAGAAAATAGCTCATATTGCCGCCGGCGCCGGCGGTCGGGTTGTCGCCAGAGTCGCTGATAAGAATCGGGCGGAGGTCCTGGCGCATAGCAGCCCGGATGCACTCATCGACCGACATCGCCTCGACGCCGAACTGAAAATCGGCGCGGTGATTCCAATAAAGCGCCGCCAGCCGACTGGCGGCATCTCGAATCGCCTCTTCGTCCTGTCCAATGGCGATGGCGCAGGCGGTCATTCGGGGTTCATCAGCCCAAACATAGCCGACCTGAATGGTGGCGTCCATCACGCGCTGCCCATCAATTTCGGGTGGGATCGCCGCATAAATGCGCCTGCCAGGATCCCATTCGGAGCTGGTTTTTTCACCGGGGAGGCCGACTGGAATTTTGACAAAAGCTTTGCGCGGGCGGATGCCTTCATCAAGGCAGCGGATTAACAGGGACATAGCGCGTTCGCGGGTTTCCATAACATCAATATGCGGCGCGGTGCGATAGCCAGTGATGATGTCGAGATTCGCCATGACCCGTTCCGAGACATTGCCATGCAAATCATAGCTGGCGGCGATGAGGCAGCCGCGGCCGACGGTTTGCCGAACCGCTTCAAGCCAGTCGCCTTCGGCATCATCGCGGCCGGCGACATTCATGGCGCCGTGCATATCCAAATAAACGCCGTCAAGGGGCGCGTGATTTCGCAAATGCTGAAGCATCTCCGCCTTGATTTTGTGATAGGCGGCCGCCTCGACTGGGCCGCCCGGCAGCGCCTTGGCCGTGACAGCGCCGACGAACTGGAGGTCAGGATAATGTTTCAGAAAGGGGTATAAAACCTGAAAATGAGCGTCATCCTCGCGGGTGAGACGAAAATCGTCCAGCCGCGTCGGCAGTCTGGAGAAGGTGCAGCTTTCGGTTGCGATGCCGCCAATGGCAATTTTCATATTCGCCTCTCATATTTAGCGGTTGACGTACCAGGCGGTCAGGCTGACCAGCAGCAGCAAAATGACGCCGATGCCGATGGACAGCAGGGTGACGAAAAATTCGGCTGAATCCGGCTCGACGATAAACAGCAGCATCACCGATGCGCCGACGACGAATACGCCAATCCGATAAAATCCTTTCAGCAGTTCAGGATTCATGTAAAACCAACTCGTTTCCGCGTTCCAATGGAATACAGGCTACTTCGACGCTGCTTTCTGACTGTACTGGAATGACCAGTTCGGGCACTTCGATATCGCACATTCCTTCCACATACCAGGGGCAGCGCGGATGAAAGGAACAGCCGGGCGGCAGTTCGGTCAGGCGCGGGATGTCTTCGCTCCGCAGTTGGATATGCTGTTTGCTGCGCGTCTTTTCGGGGTCTGGCTCTGGGATGGCGGAAAGCAGCACTTTGGTATAAGGATGCTGCGGGCTGGCGATGATTTCCTGTGTTTTGCCGATTTCGACCAATCGCCCCAGGTACATTACGCCGATGCGTCCATCCCATGCGAAATACTTGGCCAGCGCCAAATCATGGGTGATAAACACAATGGTCACGCCGAGTCGGTCGCGCAGATCCATCATCATCTGAAGCAGCCCGATTCGTATCGACACATCGACCATGCTGACCGATTCATCGGCGACAATGACCGATGGCTCAGTGGTCAGGGCGCGGGCGATGCTGACGCGCTGCCGCTGTCCGCCGCTAAGCTGATGCGGGTGCTTGTTGATGACATCGGCAACCGGCGTCAGGTCGACCAGTTCCAGCAGTTCACTGACTCGCTGACGCGCCTGTTTGCGGCTGGAGACGAATTTGTGCGCGAACAATGGGAAGCTCAAGATCTCGTAGATGGTGTGGGTCGGGTTTAATGAGGAATAAGGGTCTTGGTGGATGATTTGCACCGAGCGGCGGTAACGTTTTTTGGCGGCGCCGCGCAGGCTGGCGATGTCTTGGCCTTCAAAGTGGATGGCGCCGCTGCTGGGCGGCAGCAGGCCGGCGATGATCTTGCCGGTTGTTGTTTTGCCACAGCCGCTTTCGCCTACCAGACAAAGAAACTCCAGTTTGCTGACGGCGACATTGATGTCTTGCAAAACCGGAACGACCTCGCGCCCCTTTTTGAAGCTGCGATAGATATGCTTGAGTTCAATGATTGGGCCCGGCATCATACCCGTTCCCTCCGCATTTCCATTAGACGCTCCTTGTGCCAGCAGGCGGCTGGATGATTGCCCAGGTCTTGCGCCAGCGGGGGATTCTCCTGCTGGCATTTGCCGGTCGCCAGCCAGCAGCGGGGATGGAACTTGCAGCCGGAGGGCGGCGAGATAAGATTCGGCGGCGAGCCGGGGATGCTCTTCAGCAGATCCTGGCTGTGGTCGAGTGTGGGAACGGAGGTCAGCAGACCATAGCTGTAGGGGTGCAGCGAATCGTAGAACATTTCATTGACGCCGCCGATTTCGACGATTTCGCCGGCATACACCGTCGCGACTACATCGGCCATTTCGGCCGCCAGCGAAAGGTCGTGGCTGATAAAGATGATGCTGAAATGAAGCTGTCGCTGCATATCGTTCAGGACGTCAATGATGGCGCGCTGGGTCAGGATATCGAGCGCGGTGGTCGGCTCATCCAGGATGACGATTTGGGGGTTCAGCAGCACCGCCAATGCCAGCAGGGTACGCTGTTTCATGCCGCCGCTAAGCTCGTGCGGATAGGCATCATAAACCCGCTCTGGATCGAGGCGCACCAGTTTCAGCAGTTCCAGCGCCCGCCGGCGAACGGCCGCCTTGTCCTTCCAGCCATGCGCGCGGGCCGTATCCTCGAACTGTTTGCGGATTTTCAGGACCGGATTAAAGGCGTTTTGCGCTCCTTGAAAGACCATGGCGCATTCTTTCCAGCGAAACTCGCGCAGCTGTCGGCTGCTAAGTTTGAGGACGTCCCGCACCTGTTCATCGCGCTGGTAAAGGATTCGCCCCTCGGCAATCACAGCATTTTTGGGGAGCTTGCGGATGAGCGCCAGGCTGATGGTCGTTTTGCCGCTGCCGCTTTCACCGATGAGGGCCATCGCCTTGCCCTTTTTGAGTTCAAAAGAGACTTCGCTGGCGGCTTTGACGTCGCCGCGCTCGGTGCGATAAACAATCGACAGGTCAGCGACTTTCAGGACGACGTCCTCTTTGAGCTTTCGGGTCATGCCGATGTCCTTCATTAAAAGGCCGTCCGCAGGCGCGGGTCAAAGATCTCTTCCAGCGCGCGGGCAAAGAAGACCAGACAAACCTGAAAGAAGGCAATCGCCAAAATAGGCCACAAAATCATGTTCGCGCCATCAGGATTGAATAATGTCCCGCGCGCCCGTCCAAAATAAATCATAATCCCCCAAGTGTAATCGTTGATGGGAGCAAGCCCCAGGACGACGAGTAAAACCTGTGCATACATGGCAAGGGTGATGGAGAGGATAAAGTTGATCATCACAAAACTGATGATGTTGGGCAGGATTTCGCGGAACATAATATGGCTGGCGCTTAAACCGAGCGAACGGGCGGCTTCAATAAAGTCGCGTTCGCGCAGGCTTAGCACTTGTGAGCGCACGGATCGCATCAAAAGAGGCCAGCCCAGTATCCCAATCAATATGCCAAGGAACAAGTTATTGTCAATGCCAAGCGACTGCATCAAGGCATCAAAGCTTTCGCGGTTTTGGATGATCAAACCAGCCAATACGATAAGCAGGATCAAGTTTGGAATAGCCAGAATCAGATTGGTCAGAGCAGTCAGGGCGATATCGACCAAGCCGCCCAGCAAGGCTGAAATGGCGCCAAAGAACAGAGCGATAAAGGTCGAAATGGCGGCGGCAACGATGGCGGTCAGAATCAGGATGCGGCCGCCATGCACAATATGGGTGGCAATGTCGCGCCCCTGGGTGTCGGTCCCTAATAAATGCGGCGGCCCCAAGCCAGGGTTGGAAATGATGATATGCTCATTGAACAGCGCTTTCAGTTCGGCATCTTCTTGATTATGGATGAATTTGGTCACGGATTTAGAGAAGATCAGCGCGGCGTCAATTTCTTTATTGGCGACATCGACCAAGGATGCCTGAATGCCGGGTCCGGCTCGGCGGCTGCTCCAGCGATAAGTCTTGACCGTTAGGGTATCGGCATAGGGTTCAATCAGGCTCGGCCCGCCGGTTTGGCTGACTACGGCTACCGTCTTGCCGGCCAAGTCTTCAAAGGTACGCAAATGGGCGTTGTCGGGATGCACGGCTAATTGAATGCGCGATCCTATCGGCCCGACAATCTCGTCCAGCTTGGCTTTATCATCAAATTCGACAAAGTAAGGCATAATGAAGGTCAGGATAAAATAGGCGACCAGCCCTAGGAATCCGATGAAGCCGGGCAGGTTGGTTCGCAGACGCTTGATAAAACGCGCGAATCCGCCGGCGATATTCACTGGAATCAGCAAAATGGCGGTAAAGGTCTTGAAAAGGGGCGGCGGGTTCATGTTTATTTTTCCCCCGAAACGCGGACGCGCGGATCAAGGAGACCATAAGTCAGGTCGGCAAAGAGGTTCGCCATGACGGTCACTATGGCTGATATGAGAACAGCGTTTTGCAGGGAAGTGTAATCCCTGACGACAATCGACTGGAACAGATAATGACCAAATCCCCAATAGACAAAAATCTCCTCAATGATTACACCGACGCCGAGTACAAAACCAACGCTGATGGCCAACTGGGTAAAGAGCGGCAGCGAGGCGTTGCGGCCAGTATAGGCAGTGCTGATGCGTCTGTCTTTTAGGCCGCGCGCTTCGGCCACATTGACATAATCCTCATTGAGGACGCCTACCGTGCTGCTTTTCATGGTCAGCATCCATGTGCCTAATCCGCCGACGATGTAAATAATGATGGGCAATGCGGCATGTTTGAGGACGCTCAAAATAAATGGCAGATTGAAGCCGGGCGTCAGGCTGGGGTCATAGGCGCCGCGCAGTTCGCCAACGATATTCAATGGTACGAGGATAAGGATGATGATCAGCAGTCCCCAAAGATAATTTGGCACTCCGGTCATAAACGAGGCAAAGAACGAGAGGCCATGGTCAAGGGCGGAATCGCGATAGTAAGCCATGACTATTCCCAGCAGGATGCCGGTGACAAAGCTGATCAGCAGCCCGGCGCCGACCGCGAAAATTGTCCAGGGCAGAAATCGGGCGATCTCGTCAATTACCCGCGTGCCGGGCGATGTGATGGAGGTTCCCAAATCAAAGCGCAGCAGGCCGCCGAGCCAAACAAAGTATTGATCCACGAGCGAGGCATCGGGGTCGATATTGAAGCTGGCGGCGACGCGGTCGCGGGCCTCTTGATAGGAGATTCCTTCCAGCGCCAAAATTTGCTCGATGAGGACGTTAAGCGGGTCGCCGGGCATGAGGCGAATCAGAAAGAAGGTGATGGTCGCCACTGCCCAAATTGTCAAAAACGCCCGCAGAAATGCGCGGAACGTATAGTTCTTGACAATTTTGTAAAGCGCGTCGTAGAACTGGTCATAAAACGTTGGCGGCGACTTTTTGGCGGCGGCGCTGGCCATGCTGGAACTCCTTAAACATCAAAGGGCAGGCCAAAAAGGCCCGCCCTCACGTCGGCAGGCAAGGCGCCTGCCAGGCTTTGCGTCAGCTACATATCGGCTGGCGCCGTGACACCGGTCAGAATCAGATAGGTCATCCAGTTGTCAGCGCCGCCGCCGAAGTTGGCGAAGATGGGGTCGCTGGCATCTGGCACACTGATAAAGCTGCGGTTAAGCGCGTTGTTGGTGTAACGTTCCCAGAGTGGAATAGCCGGCAGCAGTTCGTTATACGAAACCGCCAGCTGGCTGACTAACTCGGCTTGGGCGCTGCGGTTGACGCCCTGTGAACTGGCATGTGACAGGTCGAACACGTTGATGTCGCCGCCGCTGTAGCTGACGTTGACATCGAAGCGCATGCCCCCCCCCCCGGTTTCGCCAGCCAACTCGCCTTGACCGTTATAGCGGTTGTAGGCTTGCAGGTAGCTGCGGGCCGGGATGGGATCGCCAAGGCCCCAGTTGCGGATGGCCATTTGGAAGTTGCCGTCGTAGATCTCAAGCGGATGCTGCTGGAACTGGATGCCGCGGGTGGTGATGTCGAAGCCGAAGTCGTTCAGCTGCGCGGTGGCGTTTTCGGCCGCGGCTGACCAGTCGGCGAATTCCTGCGGGAAGGTCAGTTCAAAGGCAAGCGCGTCTCCATTGTCATCTACCCAGATGCCGTCGTCGCCGCGGCTGAAACCGAGGCCTTCAAGCAGGGCGGCGGCGCCGTCGAGGCTGTGTTCATAGTAATTGAGCGAATCGAGCGTTTCGTCATCCAGCCAGGCATCGGAAAGCCCGTCACTCATACCGGTCATATACTCAACCGGGACACCGGATTCGCCTAGGCTGACATAGCCGTTCTGCTCGCGGTCGATGATATGGGCAATCGCCTGGCGGACTTCCACCAGATTAAGCGGATAGACGCTGTGGTTGACATAGAGTCCTGGCCCGTTGTTCATCCCCGAACGGACAATATCGATGCCTTGGTTGGCAAAGGCTTCTTCGGTTGTGGGCGGGATGCCGTGCGTGATGTAGTGAAGCTCGGCGCTGGTGACCAGCGGGGTGACGGCTTCGGTTTCGCCATTCCACATTTGAACGCTGTCGAAGTTCTGAATGTCGCCGGCAAAGCCGCCGGGATTGAGTTCCATCATCAGGCTGGCTTCGTTGATGGTATCGGGCAGGATGGTATAGGGGCCGCCGGAGACGGGAGTCTCTGGACGGAATTCCGTCAGTTCGGTCAGCAGCGCGTCCCAGCCGTCGCCGTCGGCATCCATCATTGCGGCGCGGTCGGCGATGTCGCCAAAGACGCTGGCCGGGCGCAGGTTGGTGGTCAGGATCAGCCGTTCCGCCAGGCTTGACGGCGCGTCCATGATGAACTTGACGGTGTAGTCGTCAAGTTTTTCGATGGCGCTCATGTTTGCCCAAACCGCATCGCCGCGGAGGCGGAAGATGTTGAATGTCGCCATGAGGTCATCGGCGGTCATGTCGCTGCCGTCGCTCCAGCTGCGGCCTTCGACCATTTTGACGACATAATTGCCGTCTTCGTCCCAGCCAAATTCTTCGGCAACCATGCCTTCATAGTCGCCGGTCGCCCACATCAGCACGGCCAAGGGCGGTTCGTGCAGGTCTTGATACTGACCCAAGGCGATGCCGCCGGAGGCAAAGGTGTTGAAGTGTCCCGTTGGCGGAACTTGATAGGGCCAGGCGACGTTAAGCACATTGTCCTGTGCCTGAACCGGCGCGAATGCCATGACAGCAAGGCTGAACACCAGCATAAGCAGCATGAACATACGTTTATTCATTGGGATTCCTCCAATAACTAAATGACAGTTGATGATTCAGATGACCAAATTGTTCAATATGGTCTCCTTCATTATATTATACTTTGAGCAATTTATCGCAAGGATATATTTGCTTGATAAATCTAGTGTACAATAATTATGAAAAGGGTTGATTGAGAATCCTGTTATGAGGGCGTTTATGCCGGGAGGCGCGCTAAATGACACCGATTGATGCGATTATCGTAGGCGCCGGCGGGCGCGGAAACGCTTATGGGCAGTTTGCTTTGGAATATCCGCAAGAGCTTGCCGTTGTTGGGGTGGCCGAGCCGGATCCGATTCGGCGCGAGCGCATGGTGACCCGCCATGACATTGCCCCGCGCATGATTTACGAAAACTGGCAATCTCTGCTGGCATCGCCGGAAAAAAAGGCATCGGCGATTATAAACTGCACCATGGACCGCTCTCATTACGATTCGACGATGAAGATGCTTGATTTGGGGTATGACGTTCTGCTGGAAAAGCCCATGTCGCCGACGCTTTATGAAAATGTGCGCCTGGTGCAGAAAGCGGAAGAAACCGGGCGGCTGCTGCAAGTGTGTCATGTTCTGCGTTATACGCCGTTTTGGCAGGCATTGCGCGCGGTCGCGCATTCGGGGAGGCTGGGCCGCATCATCAGCGTCACGCACCGCGAGAACCTGATTTATTATCACATGGCGCATAGCTTTGTGCGCGGAAACTGGCGCAGTCAAGCCACTTCTGGTCCGATGATTTTGTCGAAGTGCTGCCATGATTTCGATATTTTGTTATGGATTTTGCGGCAAGATGTGGTTTATCTCCATTCCTTTGGCTCGCTGACGCATTTCCGCCCTGAAAATGCGCCGCCGGGAGCGACGCAGCGCTGCACTGATGGCTGTCCGGCGGCCGAAACCTGCAAATATGAAGCCACAAAGCGCTACGGGCGCGACGGCGATGGCTGGCCTTATAACTATGTGTCCGCCATTCCAACCAAGGAAGCGCGGCTGCGGCAGCTGGAAACAGGCTGGTATGGGCGCTGCGTTTATTATTGTGACAACGACGTCGTCGATCATCAGACGGTCAGCATGGAAATGGAAGACGGCGCGACTGTGACCCTGGTGATGAATGGACAGGGAGATGAAGAGTGTCGGACGATGCGCTGGGATGGCACCAAAGCGACTTTATATGGAAAGTTTTCCTCAAGCGGCAATGAGATTCGGATTCATGATCATTTGACCGGGGCGGTGGAGCATATTCCGGTGATTGACCGCGACAGCAGCGGCCATGGCGGCGGCGACTTTGGCATTGTGCGGAGTTTTCTGAATACGATTAAGGGCAATCCAGATGACAGCGTGACCACCGCGCGGGAATCGCTGGAAAGTCACCTGCTGGCTTTTGCGGCTGAAGAATCGCGGCGGGAGAAAACGGTTATCGACATGGAAGCGTTTCGTCAGCGGCTGAAAACCGACATGTGACCGAAGCAAAAAGTACCCCCGACAGGATTCGAACCTGTGCGCCTGGTTCCGGAAACCAATGCTCTATCCCCTGAGCTACGGGGGCAATCTACAGCATAATAACAGATGTATGCCGACTTCGCAAGTCCGACAAACCCGGATGACAGACATTCATCTCCTGCTTGATGATAATAGGATGCGGCGGCGCGGCCTGATATAATGAATTTGAAGCGCCAAAGATAAAATGGATGGCCGGCGGCAAGACCGTATCGCGGATTGGGCGGATGAAGAAACCTCTCTTGATGTTCAGCGCGAAGTCTGAATTGAAAAAGACGCGGCCGGGCTGGGGTTTTTTGTTGAGCCTGATCTTGCTGGCGGGATGTCAGTCCTTCACTGGCAGCGATGATTCGGGAACCTTGGCGGCGGAGATGACTCTGTTTGTGACCGAAGCCGCCTCGATCCAGCAAGCTGCCGCTATCGACCAGACGCAGGCTGTGGGAACGCTGGCGGCGGCGGCTGGCACGGTCTCGGCTGTTTCGGCGGTCAATTTGGCCTTGGCGGCTACTGTGAGCGCGGGCGTCACCGCGGCCCCGGTGGTGCGCGCGGCGGTTGTCAGCGCGGCTGATATGGGCAGTTCTTTGGATATGGAGATGATGGACGACCGGGCTGCAAGCGATGATGGGCTGGCGGTGATGCGGGTTTCAGATATTGCCGCCGCCCGCCGCGTTAATCCTAGCAATGGCTGCTCAAGCGGGCTGGTGACACAGTTCAGCAGCAACGATGAGCGGATTTATGTGACGGCGCGGGTCTCTGGGCTAAGGGATGGAACGCATTTCGGGGTGGATTGGTTCTATGGAGAGCGGGTGGTCTATCGCAGTTCCTGGCAGGCGGACTATTCGGCGCAGTTTGAATGTATCTGGTTTTATGCTGTGGCGGATGACTTTTCATTTTTGCCGGGCGGCTATACGGCTGTCTTATATGTCAATGGCGCAGCCGAACCTTCAATCCAGTTTTCGATTCGCGCCGGCTAGGCGCCATTGGCGGTAAAACCGCGATAGAACAGGTCATGCGATGCCATCAGCGACTCGGCTTCTGCGAATAATAGGCGTCTTTTTCTGTCTGCTTTCGCTCCCGGCGGGGACCGCTACCCAGGATGCGACGGCCGCGCCTGCCGATTCAGCCCAAGCTGCGAATGACCCGACCGCAGTCAGCCTAGGATCGGCCGAGGCGACCGCGACCGCGCTGGCGGAAATTGAGCCGACGGATCATCACTGGCTGCGCCGCCCGATAGCATTGTCGGACAATACTGTTCATTGGGCTGACCGCACATACCCTTATGGCAGCACGCAATGGGATACGCGCGCGGTTCATCTTGGCGTTGAATTTGTCAACCCGCGCTTTACCCCGGTGCACGCGGCGGCATCTGGCTGGGTCGCGTTCGCTGGGGAAGATTCAGATGTTCTCTTGGGCCCCTATGAAAATTATTATGGCAAGGTGGTTGTCCTGGCGCATTCTATCCGCTCGCTGGACAATCGGCCGATCTTTACTCTGTATGCCCATCTCGACCGCGTTGAAGTTGAAGCGGGGCAAGCAATTCGGGCTGGCGAGCGGCTTGGTCGAGTCGGCTCTTCTGGCATTGCGCTGGGGGCGCATCTGCATTTTGAAGTCCGCGTCGATGATCCTTTTGATTATCGCCTGACCCGCAATCCGGAACTGTGGCTGGAGCATTATATTGGCCGCGGGATGATCGCCGGACTGGCGCATGATGCGGAAGGCAATCCGATTTATGGCCAGCGAATTGTCGTGCGTTCGGACACCATAAACCGCGAAGTCTTTACTTATGGAAGCGATCTTGTGAACCGCGACCCGGTGTGGAACGAGAATTTCACCGTGAGCGACCTGCCGCAAGGGAGTTATGAGATTGTGATTCTGGATGATGTCGGCCGTTTGGCCTACCGCGGCCAGGTCATGGTTGAAGCCTATCAAACGGCATTCGTTGATGTACTCATTGAAAGCGAATCGAAAGCTGAAAGATAGCGCAAGCCCTATATCCTGCCTTGATTTTCCGTGTTGGGCTGACTATACTCGTCTGATAAGACAATGAAGGAACACCGAATTATGGCATCAGAAGAGACCTATTTAACCCAAGAAGGCGAGGCGGAGCTTCGCCGCGAACTCAAGGAACTGCTGGAAATTCGGCGGCCGGCTTTGGCGCAAAAACTGAAAGAGGCTGTTGCCCAGGGTGATTTGAAGGAAAATGCGGATTATCACGATACCAAGGAGCAGCAAGGCTTCACCGAAGGTCGAATACAGCATATTGAGGCGATTTTGCGGAATGCGACTGTCGTCGAGGATAAGGGGCCCAGCGATGAAGTGAGAATCGGCTCGACGGTGATTATCCGCGAGGACGGAATGGATGAAGACGAAGAGTATAAAATTGTCGGCAGCGCGGAAGCCAACCCGCGCGAGCGCAAAATCTCGCAAAAGAGTCCCATCGGCGCGGCGCTTTTGGGCAAGAAAAAAGGCCGGAAAGTGAAAGTGAAAACGCCCGGCGGGACGGTCAAATTCAAAATTGTCGATGTCCGATAGGACGGCGCTTAGGATGAGGGCATAAAATTGCCGCTTCCGCCAAAGGGATCGTCCTCTTCATCTTCCGGGCGCCGCGGCGGCGGATTGCTGGGCGTTTGACGGGTCGTATCAAATGAACCGCTGTCCATACCGCCGGCTGACTGGCCGCCGGCGGGCGGGGGCGGCGCTGGCGATGTCGGCGGCATTTGGGATGGCGGGGCAAACTGCGTATCGGCGTAATCCCCGACGGATGCCGCGCTGAATCCGCTGCCTTGTTTTTGCCAGGCCATGAGTTCTATTTGAAGATTTTCAATGCCACTGCCGGGCGCGCCGCCGCTGTGGTTGTAAATGATGGCGCTGATCCGGGCGCGGATCCGTATGCCGCGGGTATCCAGCAGCAGTTCGGCGTCTGGCTCGGCGGCGGCAATATCGACTGCCGGGCTGGTTATTCGGTTGGCCACGGCGGCCTGGAAGGACGGGTCGCTGATGGCGGCCGGGGCGACGAACACTTTGGCAAAGGCCTCTTGGGATGCCATGTCAAAGACCCATAATTCGACCGATTGCAGTTCATTGCCGTCTTTGGTCGCTGTCGCAGCGGAGACGCCGCATTCACCAAGGAATTCGCTGCCTTGCTCTGGTCCGAGCTCAATGGCGAAGGAATCGTCATAGCTGCGCCCTTTGGTATAGGTGGAAAGGGTATGCAAAACAGGCGCGCCGAACTCGGCGTGAACTGGGCCGCTTCTCTCTGTCTCTTCCGCTATCCACTGCTGTTCTGGCAAGGGCTTGCGGGCTTGGGCCGTCGGACTCGGCGGCGCTTCTGGTTCAGGCGGCCGCTGAACTCGATTGGCTATTGGCGCCACAGCTTTGGAAAAGATCAACTCTCTCCAGATGATTGTCAACACTGGGACTCCAACCGCGACGACGGCAAGCGCCAGTATAATCTGCATGCTGCTGCTGACGACGCCGGGGTCAACGGGCGCGCTTGTCCCAGTGAGTTCATCAAAGCCAGGAATCTCTTTTAGATCGTTTAGGGCCTGCCGTTCACTTTCGGGAATCTGCGGATGATTCGCCAAGCGGTCGACGACCTGCTGCGGATTTGGGATGCGCTGCAAGACCAGAAGCGTGTTGGCGTCATCGTAATGAATGGCATCGGAATGCCCTACGGCAATCATCCGCACCCATTGGGCGATGGCATTGCTGCTCAAATGGCGCGGGGAGGCCCCGGCGAATTCTGTCGGGATGATCAGGTAGGCTGTAATCATGCCAATAATCATGCCCAAAAGGATTTGGGCAATCGTTGTCCGTTCGGGCATGGATGATTCGAGCATCGCCCGGTAGCGACCGCTGTCAAGGAATGCGCTTATTCTGCCCATGAATCCGGACTGCCCGGCATCTTCGCCAGCGCGTGAATCAAGAGAGTCGGCCGCGCTGGAGGCTGTTGGCGCGTCGGACTCGGTTTTGTCTCTGTTACGATCTAGAAAACGCATGAATAACGACCTTTCAAGCCGATGAGCTGCACATTTATTTTATGTTTAGACGAGGCACAACAGACGAATTATCCCGCGTCTTTTTCATATATCGACAGTATAGCGACATTTATATTTTTACGCAAAGGCATAGCGCGCCGATTTTAACTGATTGAACGTTCTCGCCTTTTTTCGCTTTCGGGCTCCCGCTCGATTTTGGCGAGGCCTTTCGGCAGCTGCCAGGCCGAAAAGTCGCAATCTGGATAGCGGCTGCATCCATAAAAAAGCCGTCCCTTGCGCGTGCGCCGGGAGACGATTTCTCCCTGATGCTCACGGCCGCAGTCGGGGCAGAGGAAGCCTTTGCGCTCCAGATGCGGTTCGGTATGGCGGCATTCGGGATAGTTGGTGCAGCCGATGAATTTGCCCCAGCGTCCGTAGCGAATGATGAGGTCGCCGTCGCTGCAATCGGGGCAGCGGCGGCCAATCGGTTCGACTAGGTTTTGCTTGGGCATATTCGCCTCGGCATAATTCAGCCGCCGTTCAAAAGGCTGATAGAAAGCGTCCAGCATCGGCCGCCAGTCCATTTTGCCTTCGGAAATGGCGTCAAGCTGCTCTTCCATCCTGGCGGTAAATTCATAATCCATTTCTTCGGTGAAGTATTCGGACAGCAGGTCGCTGACAAGGCGGCCGGTTTTGGTTGGGACGAACTGACTGCCGTTTCTGTGAATATAATCGCGGTCAGGGCTTTGTATCAGCGTCACCGTCGGCGCGTAGGTGCTGGGGCGGCCGATGCCATGCTCTTCCAGTGCGCGTATCAGAGAGGCTTCGGTATAACGCGGGGGCGGCTGGGTAAAGCGTTTTTCTTTCATCAGCCGCCGCAAATCCAGCCGCTCTTTGGGCGCAAGCGCCCACAAAATGCTGTCGTCATCGCCTTTGCGGTCTTGATCGCGCGTATCGTCATACAGCGCCAGGAAGCCGGGGAATCGCAGTCGGCTGCCCGATACCCGCAAGAGATAGGGCGTACTGTCGGGCGTTGGGCCGGCTTTGATCTCGATCCGAATCGTATCGTAGACGGCGTTGGACATTTGGCTGGCGACAAAGCGCTGCCAAATCAATGTGTACAGACGAAACTGGTCGTGATTGAGGGCGGTTTTCATCATTGCCGGGGGGCGCATAACGCTGGTCGGGCGAATAGCTTCATGCGCCTCCTGCGCTCCTTTTGCCTTGGTCTTGTATTTGGGCGGCTTGTTCGGCGTGTATGTCTCGCCGAAATTTTGATGAACATAATCCCGCGCCTGCGCCTGCGCCTGACTTGAGACTTGCAGGCTGTCGGTACGCATATAGGTAATCAGGCCGACCGCCTTGCCCCCCTCAATGTCAATGCCTTCGTACAGCTGCTGCGCGATTTGCATGGTTCGCCGGGCGCTAAAGTGAAATCGGCGGGCGGCTTCCTGCTGCAAGGTACTGGTGGTAAAGGGCGGCGATGGCTTGCGCTGCCGCGCGCCGCGCTTGACGGCGGCGACGATGAAAACGCTTTCCAGCAGCCGCAGGTGCGGCAGGACGGCGGCGGCGCTGTCCAGGACCGGGGCTTTGCCGCTGTCCGGCTTGTAAATCACATTTTCGTTATTGATTTTCACCAGCCGCGCGGTGAATTCGCCTTTGCCGCCATTTTGATTCGGCTTGCCCAGCAGACAATCCAGCGTCCAGTATTCGACTGGAACAAAGGCCTCGATTTCCTTCTCGCGCTCGACTACCAAGCGCAGGGCGATGCTTTGCACCCGCCCGGCGGTCAAGCCGCGGCGAGCCTTGTACCGCAAAAGGCTGGAGACTTTATAGCCCACTAGGCGGTCAATGATTCGCCGCGCCTGCTGGGCGTTGACCAAATCCATATTGATGCTGCGCGGCTGCGAGAAGGCATCGGCGACGGCGGCATCGGTAATTTCGTGGAAGACGACGCGCTTGATGCTGCTGGCTGGCATGCTGGCGGCGGCGGCTAGATGCCATGCAATCGCTTCGCCTTCGCGGTCGGGGTCGGTCGCTAGGAAAATTTCGCTGGCGTTTTGCGCGGCCGCTTTCAATTCCTTGACGACCAGGCGCTTGTCTTTGGGTACGGCGTATCTGGGTTCAAACGCATTGTCAACATCGACCGACAGGGTGGACTTCAGCAGATCGCGCACATGGCCTTTGGAGGACATCACTGCGTAGTCTTTGCCTAAAAATCCGCCGATGCTTCGGGCTTTGGCCGGCGATTCGACAATGACGAGGCGGTCGATGTTTTTGCGGGCTGGTTTCTTTTTTGTCGTTTTCTTTTTTTTGTTTCTGGTCGATTTGGCCGCTTTCTTTCGGGCGGGTTTTTCGATGATGTCGGGCTTGGGCAGGCTTTCATGGGCAGCGGTCTTCCCCATGCGGAGGAGATTAGCGCCGCATGTCGGGCAGGCGCCTTTGCTGGCGGGGCGGCCCGTCTTAGTGTAGACTGCCTGCGGGCTTTGCATATTGCGCTTGGTCTTGCACTTCATGCAGTAGGCTTGAACTGCCTGCAATGTATTGTCGCTCATGCCGCTTCCTTTGGGAGTGTAATCGCCTGGCATTGTTTAGAGATATTCTTCGCTGCCGTTTTCTTTCAGGTAATCGACTACCTGTTTCACATCCTGCGTGCGGTCTTTGTGACAAATCAGGAGCGCATCGCCGGCATCGACGACGACAATGTTTTCTACGCCGATGGTGACGGTCAGGCGATTGCTGTAGACCAGCGTATCGCGGGTGTCGAGGATGACTCGGCTGCTGGCATTGCCTTTGATGCAGTTCCCGAAGCTGTCTTGCGGGAGGATGTCATATAAGGCCGACCAGCTGCCAATATCACTCCAGCCGATGTCGACTGGGATGACAGCGATATGGTCAGCTTTTTCCATAATCGCAAAATCAATCGACAGTTCGGGCAGCGTTTCCCAGATGTCGGCCAGCTTTTGCTCATAATCTGGGGAGTCGAAGGCGGTTTGCAAATATGAAAACAGGGCATACATTGCTGGCTGATAATGTTCCAGATCGCGCATGGCGTGCGCGGCTTTCCAGATAAACATGCCCGAATTCCAACTGTACTGTCCCGATGCCAGGAACTGCGTCGCCTGCACAATGTCGGGTTTTTCTGTGAATCGTTTGGAATGATAAACCTTGAAATTATTGACTTCTGCAATGATATCCCCTTGCTGAATGTATCCGAAGCCGGTCGCTGGATGGGACGGGGAGATGCCCAGCGTTACGATTTTGCCGTCTTGGGCGACGTGCCAGGCGGATTCCAGCACGCGGCAAAACTTCTCCCGATTGGAAATATAATGGTCGGCGGTCAGTATCGCAATGGTGGCGTCTGGGTCGCGCCGCTGAATGCAGGCAAGGGCCAAGGCTATGGCTGGCGCGGTATTTTTGCCGTAGGGTTCAATGATAAAGTTGCCGCTTGGGATTTGCGGGGCTGCCTGCCGCAGGTCGGGCGCATAATCTTTGGCCGTCACGACAAAGATGTTCTCGGGCATAAAAAGCGTCTCAATCCGTTTGATGCTGGTTTGGAACATGGAGTCTTGGTCAATAAGCGCCAGCATTTGCTTGGGCGCCTTGACGCGGCTCATGGGCCAAAGTCTTGTGCCTTGTCCTCCGGCGGCAATCAAAGCGTAGTAATTTTTCATCCGAGTCGGCTTTCGTTTGAATGACTAGCGCGGGCGACAGTATTGCATAGGACCCGCGGTCTCCGCAAGCCCTTTTAATTCGAGCAGCGCCAGTGTACCGGTGACTATTGCCGGCGGCAGCTGGGCGCTGCGAACGATGACATCTACGTGAACAGGGTCGACGCCAAGCTGTTCGAGAATCATCTTTTCTGTATCGTTTTCTGGCTGCGCTTGTTCGGTTTGGATGCGGGTTTGGGTGTTTAGATGGGTGATATTGAGTTCATCCAGTACGTCGCTGACGCGCATTACCAGCTTGGCGCCATCCTGAATCAGTTGATTGCTGCCGCGCCCGGTCGCGCTGAAGATGTTGTGCGGCACAGCAAAGACATCGCGCCCCTGTTCGCTGGCGGTGGTCACGGTGATCATTGAACCGCTTTTTTCGGGGGCTTCGGCAACCAGGACTCCCAGCGCCATTCCGCTGATGATGCGGTTGCGGCGCGGGAAGTTCCTGCCAAGCGGCGCGGCGCCAATCGGCATTTCGGTTACGACTGCGCCCTGTTCCATAATCTCATGCGCCAGATCGATATTGTCGCGGGGATAGATCCGGTCGATTCCGGTGGCCATGACGGCAATGGTGCGGCCGCCGGCGTTCAGCGCGCCGCGGTGCGCGGCTGTGTCAATGCCCTGCGCCAGCCCGGATACGATGGTCACCTGCTGCTGTGAGATGCGAGCCGCCAGCCGATGGGCGGCGTCCCATCCATATCTGCTGGGTTTGCGAGTGCCAACAATGGCGAGGCATTTGTCGGCGCTGCCGGCGATATGGCCGCGGACGTACAGGATCGGCGGGCGGTCTGTGATTGAGCGCAGCAGGGGAGGGTAGGATTCGTCTTCGAGTGTGACCAGCTTGGCGCCGCATTGCAGCACTTTGTCCATTTCTTTTGGCAGGTCAATTTTTCGCCGTTCGGCGGCAAACTGCTCAAGCATTGGCCGCGGCAAATCAAGGCGCAGCAGGCTCTCGTCGCGTTCCTGCCACAGCGCTTCGGCTGAATCGAACTGCGCCAGCAGCCGGGATATTTTCACGATGCCGAACTGGGGGATTAAATGCAAGCCCAGCCAATACTGCTGATGTCGGTTTTGCTGCATAGCGTACCATAAATTTGCTGTTAAGCGCCGAGTCTATTCGTTGGCTGGCAGCAGGCCCTCTGGCAGTGACATGGTTACGATTTCGGCATCAAAATCAATGCCGGCGATGGTTTCCGCATGCGCTGGGAGGAGGATTTCTCCGTAGGCGCGGCTATCGACCACATAGACATCATTGGCGCCGGTTTGCAGGACTTCTTTAATCTGGCCTAGTTCATGACTGTCGGCAACCACCTTTAGGCCAATAAGCTGGAAGAGATAATACTCGCCGTCTTCAAGTGGAACGGCATCATCGATATCCACCATTACGACTTTGTTCCGCAGTCGATCTGATTCATTGCGGCTGGTGTAGCCTTCGAGCGTCAGCAGGGCATAATTTTTGTTGAAGCGAACCCGCTTCAGGCCCAGCTGAGCCATATGCTCGTCGTCGGCGGATTTCCCGATGTAGACGGCCTCAAGTTCGGGCAGACGTTCGGGATAGTCGGTGAGCATCCGCATACGAACTTCGCCGCGGATGCCGTGCGGGCGCAGAATCTCACCTAATACGAGGTATTTGGGTTTTATGCGCGCCATGCTGCCGTCCTCGTCATTCAATTTCCAAAATGACGCGCCTGCGGCGGTGGTTCGGGCCCGAATCTTCATCCAGCGCTGGGAGCGCCCGCAGCAGGGTGCGTATTGAATTGGCGACGCGGCCGCTGCGACCGATGACGCGCCCCATATCATCCGGCGCGACTGACAATTCGAGAACGACCATGCGATGGGTTTCCTTGCGCGTGATCTGGACCTGGTCGGGATCGTTCACAAGGTTTTCGGCAATGTATTGAACGAACGCTTCTTCAATCATACGATGATCCAATCTGGTTTATTCATGACTGACTGTCGGCGGTTTCTTCGGCGGCGAGGCGGGCGGCTTCGCGCGCTTTGATCTTGCTTTCGCCGTCGCCTGGGGCTGGGTAATTGGTTTTGGGGCTTGGCAGTTCGGCCTGGTTTGCTTCGGCTTCCTTGACCAATTCTTCCATGCTTTCCCCGGCGCGCAGGCGCTGGAAGCGGGCCCATGTGCCGGTATGCTCCAGCAGCCGACGGACGGCATCGCTGGGCTGCGCGCCGACGCTAAGCCAATACAGGGCGCGGTCTTCGGCGATGACTTCGGTCACTGGGCGGGTGCGCGGGTTGTAATGACCGATATTTTCCAGATAGCTGCCATTGCGGGCTTTGCGCTTGTCGGTCACGACGATGCGGTAAGTGGGCTGGCCCTTCAGGCCTTGACGGCGTAAGCGAATGCGAACCATGTCTTGTTTTCTCCTAAGCGCCGGCTTACAGCTTCAAGCCGGGTATATTGGGCAATCTGCCTCGGCTGATTTGATTCATGAGTTTGCTCATTTGTCTGAACTGCTTGAGCAGGTCGTTGACGTCGCGCACGTCGACGCCGCTCCCGGCGGCGATTCGGCGTTTGCGGCTGGCTTTCAATATCCTTGGCTGGCTGCGTTCCGCTGGTGTCATTGAATTGATGATCGCCTCGACTTTTCGGATGCGTTTTTCGATATCGTGGTCGTTGATATCGGCTTGCATCTGAAGTTTGGACATGCCGGGGATCATCCCCATCACCTTGCCCAGCGGCCCCATGCGGCGGATCTTCTGAAGCTGGTCGAGGAAGTCTTGCAAGGTGAACTCGTTTTTCATAATTTTGCGCTGGAGGCGCAGGGTTTCCTCTTCTTCATAGAGCGTCTCGGTTTTTTCGATCAGGGACATTACGTCGCCCATGCCAAGGATGCGCTGGGCGATGCGGTCGGGATGAAAAAGCTCAAGGGTATCGGCGGTGACTTTTTCGCCGGTGCCCATGAACTTGATGGGGACGCCGGTGACGGCGCGCATGGACAGGGCGGCGCCGCCTCTGGCATCGCCGTCGACTCGCGTTAGGACCAGCCCGGTGATGCCAAGCCGCTCATTAAACCCGCGGGCGATATTGACGGCTTCCTGTCCGGTCATGGCATCGGCGACGAGCAGGATTTCGGCTGGGGATGCGAGCTTCTTGATATCTTCCAGCTCCTGCATCCGCATTTCGTCCATTTGCAGCCGACCGGCGGTATCGACCAGAACGATGTCGGCGCCGGTCTCGCTGGCTTTTTTGATGCCGCGCCTGACGATAGCCGGGGGGGTGTTCGCCGTGCCTTCCTCGTAATAGGGGACTTTGATTTGCTTGGCAAGGGTGACAAGCTGGTCAACGGCGGCGGGGCGATAGGTATCGGCGGCGATCATAAAAGGCTGGCGGCCTTCGCGGCGCAGGTGCAGCGCGAGTTTGGCGGTGTTGGTGGTTTTGCCGGCGCCTTGCAGCCCGACCATCATAATCACATGAGGTTTTGCGCTGCCGCTGTAACTCAAGCGCCCGGCTTCGCCAAGCATATCCACCAGTTCTTCGTGGATAATTTTGACGACCTGTTCGCTTGGTCGCAGGGCCTTATGCACTTCTTCGCCAATCGCGCGCTGGCGGACTTCTTTGATAAAGTCTTTGACAATCGGCAAGGCGACGTCGGCTTCGAGCAGCGCCATGCGGACTTCGCGCATGACGGCTTTTACGTCGGATTCTTTGACGCGGCCGCCTTTTCGCAGGCCATCAAAGGCGGTATCCAGTCTTTGTGTCAGGGATTCAAACATATTCTTTCCTGCCAAACATTGCGATTAAGCATTGTAAAGCCGAGACGGTGGTTCGTCAAGGCAAGACTCGGCGGCGGTGATTCAGGGCTGCATCAGCACGGTTTGATCCTCGAAGCGCGGCAGATCGCAGGCGGCGGTCTCGATGCAGGTCTGTATTTCGGCGGCGACAGTCTGCGCTATGATGCCGCTGATCTCTGGGCCATAGTGGAAATTATCGGGAAAGTAGGCATTATCATCAATATACGCTGGATCGATATATTCCTCGGAAGCGATGTAATGATAGGTATCGCTAAGATAATCAACCAGATGCTGATAGTAGTAGGGTTCTTGATGAATATGATATTGGGCCAAATCTTGCCGACGCGGTAAATGCAGGACAAAAAACGCGGCTTCACGCGCAAGGACATCAGCCGCGAAGGCATCGATAATCGCTTGCCCCACCCTCCCGCGCTCACTGTCTGGCCCCGCGCTCTCCCAACTTTCTCTCGCGGCTTCTTGTTTCAGCGCGTCAAACAGAAACCAGGCGAGTCGGCTTGACTGCCACCACTGCCCGACGGTATAGCGGCCTGTGTAATGGGCCTCGTGGCGGGCCAAGGGATGATAAGCAAACGATTCATACACCCCGGGAAGCTGCTCGACGGGTATGGCGGGCGAGTTTATTAGCTTGAGATTCTGGTTTTCGAGGATATAGCGCGGCTTGGTCTCGTGGTTTCCGGGATATGGGTAGCGAAGTCTCGTGAAGATATTAGTATTGCGGTTGATACTTAGCGATTGAAAACCGAAAATCACAATATCGGGCGAGTAATCTCGGCCCTGATACTGCCATCTCAAGAAGGCTTGGTCCATTCCGTATGAGACAACGCCAAAGTTCAAAACCTCTGCCCGTATGCCGGCTTGATTCAATTCCATTTCCAGCTGATGTCCCCATGCGGCGTCATCGCTTATGGCATTGCCAGCCGTGAACGAATCGCCAAACAGGGCGATCCGCAAAGTGTCCGGCGGCGGCGCTTTGCTGTACTCGCGCCGCGCCCGCAGCCCGGCGCTGTTCACTGTGAATGGGCCTCGGTGCTGCTGTACCGCATTCGGTCGATATGTCCAGCCAAGCCTGGCATCGTAGATTACGATTGACTCGTCTCGCTGCTTGAGATAGTGTTCAATTTCACCGCGCATCTGGGGAAGGGGGATGGGCAGACCAATCGGTTCCGCGACATATTCCATAAAAGTGAATTGCCCATTGTCATCTAACTCACCGATCACACGCACCAGGGTCTCCAGCAGAAGTAATGTCATCAGCAGGGCGAGACATATCATCAGCGCATTTACAATTTTACTAACCATGATTCCTCCCTTTTGGCAGAGCGCGGTGACAATGCGGCGATTTTACCACGCGCCGCCGGCGGCTGCTAGGGCGAAACAGCTTTATGATTCAGTGATGAATCAACACGTCCCGATCCTTGAAGCGCGGCAGATCGCAGGATGCGCTTTTGATGCAGGTTTGTATTTCGGCGGCGACAATCTGGGCGACGATGTCGTGAATCGCGGTTCCATAATGCTTGCCTGGAGTCCAATAAACATCATCAACATAGGATGGATCAATGTATTCTTCAGTTGGGATGGCATTATAGGCGGCGGCAAAATGATCAAGCAAGGGCTGCCAGGGGTTTGTTTGGCTGCTGTGATAGCGTCTCAATTCGCTTTGGCGCGGCAAATGCAGGACAAAAAAGACGGCTTGGCGGGCCATAACGTCGGCGGCGAAGGCGTCGACAATCGCTTTTCCCAGCATCCCGCGCTGGCTGGCTGGGCCGCCATGGTCTTCATCCTGCCGTAGCGCTTCATACATGAACCCGGCGAGTCGGCTGGAAACCCACCAGGGCTGGTCGGCGGCGCGCTGATAATGATCCTCATAGGCGGCCAAGGGATGATTCGCAAACGATTCATAGACGGCGATGGTCTGTTCAGGCGGCATTGCCGGGGAGTTGATGAGTTCAAGTCCGTGGTCGGTCAGGACAAAGCGCGGTTTGGTAAAGGGGGCTGACAAGGTCCGGCGGTACAGGCCGCGAAAGATATTGAGATTGCGGTCGAGGTTTTCCGACTGGAAGCCGAAAATCACAATATCGGGCGAGTATTGCCGGCCTTGGCGCTGCCACTTTAGAAAGGCTTGGTCTATTCCGTATCCGCCGACGCCAAAGTTCAGGACTTCGGCGCGGATGCCATGATTCAATTTCGCTTCGAGTTGATGGCCCCATATCTTGTCATTGGCGGCTTCGTCCCCGGCTGTGAACGAATCGCCAAACAGGGCGATCCGCAAGGTATCTGGCGGCGGTTCTTTGCTGTAATCGCGCTGCGCTCGCAGACCGGCGCTATTGGTCGTGAAGGTTCGCTTCTGCCAGGCGGCATTCGGGCGATAGGTCCAGCCGAGCATCTCGTCGTATAACACAACGGCAGCAGCCTGGTCGACGTCGCCGAGATACTCTTCAACGGCGGCCCGCAGTCCGCTGATTGGCAGGGCGCGGGGTTCTAGGGCATAGCCCATAAAAGTGAATTGTCCATCGATGTCGGTATCGCCGATGACGCGCACGGCGGCTTCCAGCAGAATCAGCGTCAGCAGCACGGTCATGCAGGCGATCAGCGCGTTGGTCAGCGTTTGTTTAATCATCCGCTTTCCTGTCGTTGTCATGCGGGCGGCGGCTTTTATTCCGCCGGGATGAACCGCCGCATGATGATGAATCCCAGCAGCCCGAGGCCGCCGGCGACAAGTCCAATAAATGCAAAGCTGCCGTCGGATGCGGCATAGATGAAGCCGCCCAGGGCGGCGCCGATGACGCGCCCCAGTGAATGCGCGCCCATGTTTGCGCTCATCATAACTGATCTGGACTGCGGCAGAAGCTCGCTGAACAGCGGCAGGGAGGCGACAATGGCGGTCTCGATGCCGATAAACATGACAAAAATGCCGAACATAGCCAGCGGCAAGCTGAATGAAAGCGACGGGATGATGCTGAAGCTGACGGCGGCGGTCAGCATGCCGGCCATGGAGGTCGTCTTTGGGCCCAGCCGGTCGGCGATGGCAATGACAATAAACTCGCCGATGATTTCGGCGATGGCGATGACGATGGTGACGGTTCCAAGCGCGGTCAGGGCGAGGTCAAATGAGTCTTCCATCCAAAGGCCGTAATTGATGAAAAACATCTCGTGCGACACGGTCAGGCAGATGGCGAAGAGCAAAGCGAAAAGGGCCGGGGGATGTCGGCTGACGATGCGGATTGCCGCCAGTGGGCTGACCAGTCGCATGGTTTGGCGGTCTTGCTCTGGTCGCCGGTCGGATTCGACGAAGAGCCACAGGGCGGCGGCGCCGACGGCAAGGGCAACGGTCAGAAACGCAAATACGGCTTGGAGGCTGCTGGCATCGAGCAGAAAACCGGTCAGCGGGGCGGCAATCACGAGGGAAAGCGCCCAGCTAAGCTCGGCGATGCCCATCACCCGCGCTCGGCGCTTAAAATGAATCACATCGCCCAGATAGGCTTGGAACGTGGGGTCATAGATGATCTTGCCGATGCCGAAAGCGAACATGACGACGACAAAGATGCCATAATCGGCGAACAGCGCGCCGACCAGGCTCATAAGGGACATCATCGCCAGGATGCCGACCATGACGGCTTTGCGCCCATAATGCTCTGAAATGGCGCCGAGCAGGGGGCTAAGCAGGCCGCTGCCGTTGGTCAGCGCGATAACGTTTTGGATGCTGGCGGCAGGTACGTGAAATGACGCGCCAATCGCCGCTACGAAGGGATAGGGGAAGCGTTTGGTGATGTTGAGGATCAGGCGGGCGAAAACAATCGCCGAGATAGACTGGATGATTTTCTTGCTCAAGGGTTTCTCGTTTCGGTAAGCGTTAGTTAGTCGGGGCTGAAGAGCATTCTATCACAGGCGGGCACAAAATCGGTGAGGGCTTGATAGCCTTCGGCAAATTCGGCGGCGCGGCTTCCGATGACCAGGGTAGGCACATCATTAAGGGTATGGCGGCGGATGCTAAGGTCTTCCATATTGCCGTGGTCGCTGATGACAAGCACCAGCCCTTCGTCATCGTCCCATTCATCGAGCACGCCGCTTAATACCTGGTCAAACATTTCCAGCAGTTCGACGCCGCGCGCAAAGGGTCCGCGGTGGCCGACGCGGTCGGTCATCCAGTGTGAATGAAAAGCGAAATCGCAGGCCCGCGAAAGCCGCGCCAGCAGTCGCCCGGCCTGTCGAGCGGAGCAGCTGGCGGCGTGGCCCAGCTTCAGGTATTTTTGCCAGCTGTCGGTTGTCCATTCGGCGGTGAGCGCGCGCTGGCTGAGGACGTCGTCGACTGTAAAATGCGGTTGGCCGGTTTCGGCGGCGGCCTGCTGGATGCTTGAGGGCAATGTTTTGCCGCGGGCGAAGTCATGCAGGAGGCGCGGCGGGTAGGCGGTCAGCAGCTGGGCTTTTTTGCCGCGGGCGGTCACGCGCTTAAAATAACTGTGCTTGGCGATGATCTGGCGGGTTTGCCGGTCGGGTTTGGGGCCGTAGTGCCGTCCGATGATTTGCGGCACATTCAAACCGGTAAGCAGGCTGGCTTGTCCGGTGCCGCTTTGCGGCAGGCCGGCGACGCCCAGCCGCGGGTCTGTGGGGATGAAGACGGCGCGCGCGGCGCGTTGCGGGCCGGTTTCCGCCAGCCATCGGCGGCCGCCGGTGAGTTCCATGATGGCGGGCATATTGGCGGCGGCGAAGGGATTCTTTTCGGGATCGTTTTCGCCTAGGCCGATGCCGTCCAGGAAGAGCGCCAGAATACGCATGACCGTGGCCCTTATTCGTCAAATGAGAGCAGAAAGGGATTGGCGGCGCGTTCGGCGCCAATCGTTGTGGCTTGCATGTGGCCGGGCAGCACTTGAACGTCGTCGTCCAATACCATTAGCTGGTCGTGGATGGATTGCATCAGCAGCTTAAAATCGCCGCCGGGCAGGTCGGCGCGTCCGATGCTGCCGGCGAACAAGGTATCGCCGCTGAACAGGATTTTCTGCGCTTCGAGATAAAAAGCGAGGTGTCCTGGGGCGTGTCCTGGCGTGTACAGCGTTTTCAGGCGGATATTGTCCAACTCAATCACTTCGCTTTCGGTCGTCAGCAGACGGTCTGGTTTGGCGGCTGGTGGAAGCGCGCCAAGTCCGAAGAGCCGGCCCTGCGCCGGCAGTTCGTCGAGCCAGGTTTGGCAGTCTTGGTGGATATAGAATGGAATACGCAGCTGGTTTTTGATGTCTTGACTTGCCAATACATGATCTAGATGAGCATGAGTCGCGAGCATCAATTTGATTGTCCAGCCCTGTTCGGCGGCGGCCGCCAGGATGCGCGGGGCATTGTCGACGGGATCAATTAGGATAGCATTGCCGGTTTCGGCATCGGCGACAAGATAGGCATTGGCGGCAAAAGCGCCGAGCGCAAGCGATATGATTTGGATGGACATATTTTCCTCTTTTCTATACCGCCGGCCGGCGGCGAATGATGAGCCACAGTTCGGACAATTCCCGCATATTGAGGGCTATGGCGGCGGCGATAAAAACAGCCAGCCCGATCATGGTCTCTACAGCCAGGCGGGCAATGGTGGCCAGCAGGCCGCCGCCGGCTCCTGATGCGGTCCATAATGTATCAGCGATGACGATGGCGGCGGCCATGATAAGCGATGCGACCAGGGTTTTGACCAGGGTTTGCGCCAGCGCACGCTCCTGAACCCCCTGCCAGCGGCGGCGCAGCAGATTGAGCAGTACGAAAACTTCGAACATGACTCCGAGCGAATTGGCGAGCGCGAGGCCGCTTACACTGCCGGTTTCAAGCTGCCAGCCGATGGTTGGAAAGGCGCGGGCGGCCGAGTTTTGAAATGCGCTGGCGTCAACGGTCCGCACATCGCTAAGGATGAAAGCCATGACTAGATTGACAAGGGCGCCGCCGAGGGCGGCGAAGAGGGGCGTTAGGGTATCTTTGTCGGCATAGAAGCTGCGGGCGGTCACTTCCAAAATCGAATGCACCACCAGCCCCAGGGTGAACATGCTCAAGGCGCTGTACACCAGGGCGGAGGCGGATGAATCAAAGGCGCCGCGCTCCAGCAGGCTGATCATTGGCCGGCCCAGCACAATCAATCCGATGGCCGCGGGTATGCTGGTGATGAGGATAAAGCGCAAGGCGCCGGCCATGGCGCTGCGTTTGCCGTCGAGGTCATTGATTTCGCTTAGCGCCGCCAGCGTCGGGAAGATGACAATCCCCATAGCTGTGCCAATGAGTGTTTGGGGAATCTGCATAAGCCGCCAGCCCCAGTCGAGGGCGCTCACCGAGCCGACGCCCAGCCGCGATGCGATATTATTCATAATCAGAAAGTTGAGACTGAACACGCCCAGGCCGGCGACGCGCGGCAGCATCAAGCGGATGACGCGCCACAGGGCCGGACTGCGGAGGCCAAGCTCTCGTTTCCATTTCATTTTGTATATGACAAGCCCAGGGATCTGTATGGCGAGGTGCATGGCGGCGCCCAGCACGGCGCCAAGGGCGATGCCGTGAACGCCGTAAATCGGCAGTAAAAACACGACGCCGATCAGGATGCCGATGTCATACATAATCGGCGCCAGGGCGGGCAGGAGAAAGTGCTGATGCGAATTGAGCACGCCGCTGAAGATGCCGCTGACCGAGAAAATGATTGTACCGAGCAGCAGGATTCTCATCATTTCGATAGTGTGTCGAGTCGTGATTGGGTCAAAGCCAGGGGCGACGACATTGGCGACCAGCCAGGGGGCGATGACAAAGACGGCGGCGCTGATGATTAGGGCGAGGATGAAGATGGTATTGATGAGGTGGCTGGAAAGTTCCCAAGCGGCATCGTCGTCGCCCTGCGCCAGCAGGCCGCTGAAAATGGGGATGAAGGCGTGCGTCAATGCGCCGCCGGAGATAAAGATAACGATAAGTTCCGGGATGCGGTTGGCGGCAACATAGGCATCCAGCTGGCTGCCGACGCCGAATGCCTGGGCGATGACAAGCGTCTGGAAGAAGCTGATGACTTTGGCGGCGGCGAAGGCCAACATGACGGCGGCGGTCGAGCGGGCAATTTGTCGATTCCGCTTATGTCGGTTGTCTTGGCGCGCGGGTTTTCTGGGGGTCATCCAGCGGCCTGGTTCAGTTTGTCGAGGGCTTGGCGCGCCTCTTCGTCGTTGGGATTAAAGCGGAGCGCGCGGCGGAAAGCGGCGGCCGCCTGTTCGGGCTTGCCCTGCGCTTCTAGGACGCGTCCTTGCCAGTAATATGTCTCCTCAATTTCTTCGGCGCTGTTGAGGTTGATCTGCGCCAGACTCATCACGTCGTCATAGCGTCCGGTTTGAAAATAGGCTTCAAAGGGGCCGAATTGATACCACATCATGCGCCAGGGGAGGAGCCCAAGGCGCTGCGCTTGGTCAAAGGCGGCGGCGGCTTCTTGGTATCTTTCCATTTCAACTAGGGAGGTTCCCATGTTAAACCAGGCGAAGGGGTTCTGTGGCTGGCGGCGGGCTTCTTCCCGCGCGGTTTCAAACGCGATTTGGGCGGCATCCTGTGGCTGCCAATGGCTGTCCAACAGGCTGCGGAGCAGTCCTTCCTGCTGCGGCGGGTAGACGACGATGAAGGTTCGGTTGAATGCCTGCCAGTCTTGGTCGACTTTTTCGTAGGTTTCGGCGACGCCTTGGGCGCCGTCGCCGACGCCGAGGAAACTGTCGAAGAAATAAAACAGCTGGTAGCTGTCGTCATAGGCGACGACGGCGCGGTAATGGCCAATCCAGTCGTAGGCCTCGAACATGGCGCCGGTTTCGATAATGACTGGGAATTCATGTGACACCAGCAGCTTGAGCAAATCAAGATTTCCGCCCATGCGGACGATGGCTTTAACGCTGGTCGCGTCCTCAACGAAGGCGGCTAATTCGCGCGGGCTTACGTTTTTGTCTTCGCGGTTGGGCTTCAGGGCGGACGCGGCGGCGGTCTGATCCTGCTGCCAGCCATAATAGCTAAGGGCCATGGTGATTGTGGCTGGGCCGCAGTTGTTCCATGTTTGCTGTTCGTGGCGCATGCCGTATATTCTGGCGGAAGGCGGCGGCGAAAGGTCGGCTGAACTCGAATCCTCGTCGGCTGGGGCTGGCGCGGGGAGGGTCGCTGGTTCGGGCGGCGGCGCGGCTGATGCGATTGGGGTTTGGGCGGCCGTCGGCTGAACAGCGGCCGGCTGGGTCGTCGCGGTGGCTGTCGGGCTGGCGAAGACAAGCGGCATTTCCAGCAGTGACCGCGCGTCATCGCTGTTTGACGCGGCGACAATAGTCGGGAAGACGCCGCCGAGGGGCGTTGGCTCCAGGAAGATACGCATCAAAGGAATCTGCTGGATGACGCGCTGCTGCTGGGCTGGCTGGAGAATCTCGCGGAAGCCGAAGATGGCGGCGGCGATGCCAAGCAGGAAGAGCAGAAAGCATAAAAAGACGCCCCAGAGCAGAATCTTGGGCGGCGCGTCGCTGTAGGTCGGGCGGTAATAGCTGCGGCCGGGTTGGGTATCATGTAAATCGCGCATGGTCCAGCCTCATTGGTGACAGGAAATGACACTATACCACAGGCGGGGTATTTTTCCAGCGAAAGATGGCTGGCGCGGGCGGTTCTCATTCATCGGTCAAGGGCGGGGGGAAGACGGCGGCGCCGTAGCTCAAGGCATCAAGGTAGGATTGCAGGATGACCCGCGCGGCTAAATCGTCGACTGGATCTCTGGGACGGCGTTTGCGCTGGCGCGCCAGTTGATGGGCTTCGGCGCTGGTGAGATATTCGCTGACGGTCGCAATCGGCAGGTCGGCGCGTTCCTGAAACCGCGCGATCCAGCGCCGCACTTCGTCGGCTTGACTGTGGAGGCCGGCGGGCGCGTTGGGATTTTGCGGTATGCCGACCACATATCCGACCGCTTGCTGGCGGCGGGCGATCATCTGAATCTTGGTGAAATCCTCCGAGTCGGCGGCGCGGTGTATAATTGTGAGTTCTCTGGCGGTGATTCCGAGGCCGTCGCTGACCGCTAATCCGATGCGCTTGATGCCGTGGTCGATGCCGATGAGGCGGCCAATCATGCTGGCTCCTGGATTTGAATGTCGATGCGGACGGGCAGAAGCGGCATGCGCTCTAATCCGGCGGGGCGAAGCAGGATTTGGGCTGGGGCGGCGCGGGAAAGTTCGGGCTGTGATGCCAAAATATCCCGCGCTTCGTCCAGGCTGGCGCCGGCCAAGCGCTCTTGCAGCTGGGCGGCCTTGAGTTCGGGCATTATTTTGGCGCGGCTGGCGGCGCGAAACGCGACTCGGCTGGGTGATTCCTGGCGGATGATGGGGCCGCGGGTGTAGATAATGGAATCCTGGCGGAGTTTGGCGCCGGCTGGTTTTTGTGACAAGAGCCGCGCTAGGGTGACCTGCTGGCCGAAGTGATCATCGACGACCATCGCTGACACCACGGCGCGCATCGTCAGGGAAAGTTCGTCGGTCACTGTTCCGATTTCGGCCGAGTAGGCCGTCCAGTCGCTGCGCTCTTCTTCGATGCGGATGGATTCGATGATAATCAACTGGCTTTCGGTGATGCGCGTCTGCATTTTTTCATAGGCCAGCGATTGCAGCTGGGCGCGGACGCTGTTCAGCAGGGCGGTTTTGTCGGCTTGGGCGACGATGCTCACGGCGCGGCTCTCGCCGCCGGAAGCTGGCGCAAGGTTGATGGCGGCGACGAGGTTTCCAAGCGGGCCGACGACTGTATTGATCATGCCGGCGGCGACATTGCCGACGGCGCCGGTTGAGCTTGGCATGGCTTCTACGGGGGCGTCAATATGCCGGCCAATGCCGGCTGGCACGGTCACGGCGCGGACGGTGCGGAACAGGACCGGCGCGCCGGCGCTGGTCGTCAGGCTGGTATTGGGGGGAATATCGACTGGCGCGTTGGTTTGGTTGGTGAAGGTGACCAGCCCCGCTGCCGGCGCGTTCTCCAGCCTTTGGGCGCCGGTTGTCGGAACGGCGGCGGTGGTTTCGACGGATGCGCGGACGATTTGGGCTGGGATGATGCCGTTGTCGATGTCGACTGACTGGATGGCGGCGTCGGCGGTGATGTCCATGTCGATCTTGATCTCGTCTTCTTGCAGTGTGACGATGACGGCGGCGCCGGGCAGGACGATATAGGCGGTCATACCAATCGAGCCGATGAGCAGGATAAGCACAATGAGCCGTTCCAGAATGTATCGCAGGCGCGACTGACGGCGGCCGCGCTGGGCAAGGCGGCTGGCGACGGATTTCAACTCTTGCGGTTCGGGTTCGTGCTGGGGTTTGTGATAGCGGGGCAGGAACACTTTTTGGCGGCCGCGCTTCCAGCGTTGGTGTTTGCTGGCTTCGATGGTTTCGAAGGCGCTGATGTTCAGGGCGGCGGCGTGCCGAATGACGTCGGCGTCGGCGCTGGCGACGGCGAGTTGAATGGCGCGGCGGTGGGCTTCGCGCTGGATCAGCAC
This sequence comes from Phototrophicaceae bacterium, assembly GCA_965243515.1. Classification (GTDB taxonomy): domain Bacteria; phylum Chloroflexota; class Anaerolineae; order Aggregatilineales; family Phototrophicaceae; genus UBA6055. The sequence goes on from OZ251572.1 coordinate 1,760,692, forward strand.
TAGGTCGAGTCGGCGCGTCAAGGGTTTGCCGTCCTTGGGCCAAATCAGCAGGACTTGTCGCCCGCGAATAAACGAAAGGCGGTCTTTTACGGCGGCGACGGTGTCATTGGCCTTTAGTTGGACGCGTTCGATCTGCGCTGCCATGTTTTCACCCGTTTATATTGGCCGCAAGGTTTTACAGGCCGATGAATCAGGCTTGGGCGATGAGGTCGCGCGCTTTTTTCAGCGCGCTGTCGATTTTGCGGCTGTCTTTGCCGCCGGCCTGCGCCATTTGCGGTCGGCCGCCGCCACCGCCGCCGATGACTTTGGCAATCGGCTTGATGAGGTCGCCGGCGCGGAGGCCGCCTTTGACCAGTTTATCGGATACGGCGACGACGATTTGCGGTTTGCCGTTCACATCGCCTGCCAGCACCATGACGCCGTTGTCGACTCGGCTGCGGAACCAATCGGCCATTTCGCGCATGGTTTCCATTGGAATGCCGTCCAGCCGCGCGACTAGGGCGCGCTTGCCATTGAGGCTTTCGAGGCGGGAGTCGATCATTTGGTCAAAGCTGTTCTTTGCCAGCCGACGGCGCAGGTTTCCGATTTCGCGTTGGGCGGCGCCAAGCTCGGTTTGCAGCGCGATGATTTTATTGAGGGCCATGTCTGGCGATGCGCCAAGCTGCCGGGCGATCTGGTTTAGGGCGGCGGTGTTTTGGCGCGTGGCTTCAATGGCGGCATGCCCGGTCAGGGCCTCGACTCGGCGGATGCCGGCGCTGACGCTGCCTTCGCTGATTAAGAGGAAGCTGCCGATTTCGGCTGTTTGCTGAACATGGAGGCCGCCGCAAAGCTCATAGCTATAGCGATGGCTGTTTTCGCCGATGGTCACTGTCCGCACGGTCTCGTCGTATTTTTCGCCAAACAAGGCCATGGCGCCTTCTTTGCGGGCCTGTTCCAGCGATTTCTGCTCGGCGCGGACGCGATAGCTGTTGAGTATCGCCAGATTGATTTCGGACGTTATCGCCGCCAGTTCGGCCGGCGAGACTTTTTCAAAATGCGAGAAGTCAAAGCGCAGTCGGTCTGGGGCGACGAGGGAGCCTTTCTGCTGCACATGGGAGCCTAGGTGGTTTCGCAGGGTGGCGTGCAGCAGATGGGTGGCGGTATGATTGCGGATGATGCTGCGCCGCCGCGGCAAATCAACCTGGGCGATGACCTGATCGCCGACTTTGGGATTGCCTTCGACTACTTCGCCGCGATGGACAATGATGCCTTTGAGCGGCTGTTTCATGGATTCCACTTCGATGATCCAATTCTCGGCGGCGATGACGCCGATGTCGCTGACTTGGCCGCCGGATTCAACATAGAAAGGGCTTTCCGCCAGGATGACTTCGACTTTTTCGCCCAGAAGCGCTTGGTTTATTCGCTGGTGATCTTGCGCCAAAGCCAGCACGGTGGTATTCGCCGGGGCGCTGGTGTAGGGATTGTGAGCGACGCCGCGGGCGTCCAGCTGGCCGCTGGCCTGCAAGTCGGCCAGCAGTCGGCGGTAGAACTCGCCTGAATCCATTTCGCCCATTGCCTGACCGCCGCCGCTAATTCGGGCGTGTTCGGCCTCGGCGGCGGCAAAGCCAGTCTCGTCAACGGAGCAGCCGCGCTCTTCGGCGACGTCCTTGATGACCTGGAACGGCAGTCCCAGTGTTGCCTTGAGATAAAATGCCTGGTCGCCGGACAGCGTTTCGCCGCGTTGGAGGCGGTCGAGCATGGCTTCAAGTTCGTTCAAGCCGCGTTCCATCGTGCGAAAGAATCGCTCTTCCTCTAGGGTGATGATTTGCTTGATGCTGTCGGCCTGTTTGACAAGCTCCTGATAGTGTTCGCCCATCAGGTCGATGACGGCATCGGCGATTGGCGCCAGGAAGGGCTGGTCAAAGCCGATTTTGCTGCCAAAGCGAACTGCCCGTCGAATCACGATGCGGGGGATGGCGGCGCGGCCTTTGGCGCCGGGCAGGATGCCGTCGCCAATCAGAAAAACGGCGGCGCGGATGTGGTCGGCGATGACGCGGTAGGGGACGATATTGGCGTCGCGCGCTTGGGTGGAATGACCGGCAAGCTGTCGGGTGCGCTCAATAATGGGCATAAAGAGGTCGGTTTCGTAGTTGGCGTCGACGCCCTGCAATATGGATAGAATTCGCTCCAGGCCCATGCCGGTATCGACACCGGGGGCGGGCAGGGGCTCGTCCCATTGGCCGGTGTGCTGGGGGTCGGCCTGGCGGCGGTTGAACTGCATAAAAACCAGGTTCCAGATTTCCAGGAAGCGGTCGTCTTCGGCCTGCAGCATGGGTATAATGCTGTCTTCGCCCATCTGCGGGTGGCTGTCCCAATGGATTTCCGACGTTGGGCCGCAGGGCCCGGTGTCGGCCATCTGCCAGAAATTGGTAGCTGGGCCCATTCTGGCGACTCGCTTGGGGCTGATGCCGATGTCTTTGACCCAATGATTGTAGGCCTCGTCGTCATTTTCGTAGACGGTATAGACGAGTCGGTCGGGGGGGAGCTTGTAGACTTGGGTTAGGATGAGATAGGCGTATTTGATGGCGCCGCGCTTGAAGTAATCGCCGAAGCTGAAATTGCCGAGCATTTCGAAGAAGGTGTGGTGGCGCGGGGAGGGGCCGACATTTTCCAGGTCGTTGTGCTTGCCGCTGACGCGCATACATTTTTGCGAGGTGGCGGCGCGTTTATAGCTGCGCTGGTCGAGCCCAAGAAAGACGTCTTTGAATTGGACCATGCCGGCGTTGGTGAAGAGCAGGGTCGGGTCGCTGGCGGGGACAAGCGATGATGACGCGACTGGTTTGTGTCCCATCTCCTCAAAGAAGTCGAGAAAAGCCTGGCGCGCCTGGGCGCTGGTCATCTGTTCCATTCGCAGTTCCTCGTTCATGATTTGAATCACGATGTCCGACGTTTTAATGATGAACCTATGACCGCCGGAAGCGCGCGGATTATAGCAATGATTGCTCGGCGGCGGCAAGGGCGCGTCGCGCTGTGATATTCTGCTGGTCGAATAACGATACGGCGGGGGATTTGATGCGATTGCTCTGATTTATGATATACTCGTTGGGATTTGGCATTGCATCACTGGACAGGACAGAAACATGGCGACGATTGACGAGCAAGTTGAGGTATTGATGTCGGGGACGGCTTATGGCGACCCTGAAACCGGCGCGAATATGGCTAAAGACCTGCGCGGCCGTCTGCTGGAATGCGAGGCGGAGGCGCGGCCGCTGCGCGTCTACTGCGGTTATGACCCGCGCACCTCTGACCTGCATCTTGGCCATACCATCACGATGCGGAAGCTGCGGCAGTTCCAGGATTTTGGGCATGATGTGACCTTTCTGGTCGGCACTTTTACCAGCTTGATTGGCGATCCGTCTGACAAGGATTCCGCCCGCGACCAGCTGACTATGCAGCAGGTTGAGGACAACGCCAAAACCTATGCTGAACAGGCTTTCAAAATCCTCGACCAGGACAGAACTCGGGTCCGCCGCAACGATGAATGGCTGTCGCCGCTGGACTTTGCCGATATTATTCGTCTGGCGAGTCATTTTACTGTGCAGCAGTTTTTGGTTCGGGAGAATTTCGCCAAGCGTCTTGAAGAGGGCAAGGCGATTTATTTGCATGAGTTTTTCTATGCGTTGATGCAGGCTTATGATGCGGTCGCCCAGGAAGCTGATGTGCAGGTGGGCGGGCAGGATCAGCTGTTTAATATCCTGGTCGCCGGGCGGAAGCTGCAAACGGGTTTAAGGCAAAAGCCGCAGATCGCCATTATCATGGGCGAAAGTCTGCCGGGAACGGACGGCGAAATCAAGATGTCGAAGAGTCTGGGGAATCATATTCCGCTGCTGTCGGCGCCTTGGAATATGTTTGGCAAGGTGATGAGCCTGCCGGACAAGGCGATGAGCATTTATCACAAGCTGATTCTGGGCTGGGCGCCGGCGCGGATTGCGGAACTGGAAGCGAATTTGGCGGCGGGGAAATGGCATCCTAATGAGGTCAAGATGAGGCTGGCGCGCGATATTGTGACGATTTTCTACTGCGCTGAAGATGCCGCCGCGGCGCAGGCGCGGTGGGATGAGGTCTTTCGGGGCGGGCGCGGCATCCCGGCGGATATTGCTGAAGCGGCGCTGTCGGTCGAAGAAGAGATCCGCGACGTCATGGTTCGTTTGAAGATGGTCGCCAGCCGCGGCGAGGCAAAGCGGCTTATTCAGCAAAATGGCGTGCGCCTGGATGAGCAGAGGGTCGAGGATATACGGGCGACTGTCACGCCTGACCGACTGCCGGCGGTTTTGCAGGTGGGCAAGCGGCAGTTTGTCCGCCTGGTGAAGCCAGACTAGGGCGGCGGCGATTGGCAATGGACGTTGAATACACTATTGACGAGCTTATCAGCGTATGTATTTCGCGCCAAATCAAGGATGGAGATGTCTGGGCGCAGGGCATCAACACGCCGCTTGTGTCCGCTGGTTTGATTTTGGGCAAAGTTCGCTACGCGCCAAAGGCTCGATTCACCTCAGCGATTGGTCAGGCGTTGGTGCAGGACTGGGGCGCGCTTGGCATATCCACTATCGAAGATCTTTGGGTTGGGAAAGGCTTGATTCATCTTGGATTCGCGGCTGGCGCCGCCGATATTTTGCCTAGGTATCGGCCCAAGGAGTTCTTTCGGCCAGCGCAAGTGGACGCGCAGGGCAATTTTAACAATATCGCTTTTGGCAGAGACTATCACAGGCCGCGGCTGCGGCTGCCGGGGAGCGGCGGGATTCCTGATGTTACCCCAAGGTATGATGAAACGTTTTTGTATGTTCCGCGGCATTCGCGCGTGACCTTTGCCGAGAAAATTGATTTCATCAGTGGCTTGGGGCATGCCGCGCATCGCAGGTTTGGCGGCGGGCCTCATTATATGATTACGGATTTGGGGCAGTTTGACTGGGCTGATGGACGGATGCGGCTGACGACCTTTCATCCGAATGTCGGCATCGAGAAGATCAAGCGCAAAACCGGGTTTGCGTTTGAAGCCGCGCCTGATTTGCATGAGACTCGGCCGCCGGATGACGAAGATCTGCGGCTGCTCCGCGAGGAGATTGATCCGCTTGGCACGCGCAAGCTGGAAACGCTGGGGGGCGCGGCGCGGAAGGCGTGGCTCCGCCGTATCCTGCGCCAGGAGAATGCGCGCTAGCCAGCCAGGGCGGCTGGGCGCCAATGCTGAATGCCGCGGAAGCGGTCGGCGGGTGTTCCCAGACTTCCCAATCGGATGCCGTCGATGGTGCCGCGCACAATGAAGGTGTAAAGCGGATAATACAGGGGGATTGCAATCGCCTGTTCGGCAAAAGTTTCCTGAAATTGGCGGTAGAGACTGGCGCGGTGGATGCCGTTCGGCGCACGGCGGGCGTTTTCCAGCAGTTCGGAGATTTCGTTATTGGATACAGCGCCATAGTTTTGTCCATTTAAGCGCTGGCTCGGATGCCAGTATCGGTACACATCGGCGCCGCTTCCGATTTGCTGTCGAAGAACTGCCGCCTGAAAATCGCCGGCTTCAAGCCGATTGATCAGCTGGCTGGGGGCGGCGGTTTCGATGGCGACTTGGAATCCGAACTGCTGCCATTGGGCGGCGATGTCGCCTGCCAAGGCCGGCAGCGGGGCTTGATCTTCAACCAGCAGCGAAAAACTGGGCAATGCTTTCGGGGCGTCGTCCGCTGTCGAATCGGGCGGGCCAAACCCGGCGGATTCCAGTAGTTTTGCGGCCTGTTCGGCGTGAACGTTTGACCAGATTGGGTTCGGCTGATACGCCCATGACCCGGGGACAAAGGGACTGTCGGCAAAGGCGGCATTCGAGGCGAAATGCCTTTGCGCCAAGGCCTGCTGATCCAAGCCTAGGGACAAGGCCTGGCGCACTCGCCGGTCGGCGAAAACCTCGCCATAGTCATTATCGGCCCAATTCAATATCAGAATGTAGAGGGAGGGTTCAACTTGGGTGTAGACTCGACTGTAGGGCAGTGTCATCAGTTCGCCGCGCGCGGCTACATTCGCCAGTGCGTCAATTTGATTCAGCCGATAGGCCTGGAGGGCCTCCTCGGCGCTCTGGTACAGCTTGAATTGAAGATGGTCAAGCAAGTATCCGTTCTGACCTTCTGGGCGTTCCGCATATACCGGCGACAGCCGAAGATGGACGGCATCGATATGACTGCCGCCGGCCGAGTGGAGCGAGGATAGCTGGTAAGGGCCAGCGCCAATCGGGGATAAGTTGAAAGGGTGGTGCGCCAGTTGAGCAACTGTGGTTCCTTTCAGCGCGTGTTCAGGCAGGATGCCGATGGTCAGCAGGGCGGTGAAGCTGCCGAGCGGCTGCGCCAGACGGAAACGAATCAAATAGTCGGTCAGCTTTTGGGTTTCGACAGTCCCCCAGAACCGCGACAGGGGGGAGAAATCGGCATATTCGGGCGCGCTCAAAAGTGACATGGTGTACATGACATCGGCGGCGGTGAAGGGGATGCCGTCCTGCCATTTGACATCTTGGCGCAGCGTCACTACGTATTCCAGATGGTCGCTGGAAATCCTTAGATCGGCCGCCAAACGCGGCACTGGCTCGCCATAAGCGTTTGTTTGGTACAACCCTTCGAATATCAAACTTGAGATGTCATTGTCAATCGGGTTCAGGTGGGCAAATATCGGGTTTAACCGCTGAACGCCGCCGACCATTCCTTCGCGGTAGGCGCGCGGATTCAACGCGCCGGGGCTTGACAGGGCGGGGGCTGTGGGGAAAGGGGTTTCTGCGGGCGGCGGAGTCGGGCCGCTGGCGGCTGACGGCGCTGGCGGCGACGTTCTGGCAGCGGGCATACTGGTTTGCAGGCTGATGCGGTAAGCCATGGCGGCGGCAAACAGAATCAGCGCAAGGATGAATGCAGGCAGCTGCCAGCGAAAACCACGAAACATATCCCGCCTCTTTGCTTGCGTCAAGATGGCGCTTGTTTTGGCGGCCGCAAACCGCGGTCTTTCGGAGCGTTAATTGGGCGTTGCGACAGCAAACAGCGCGATGCCCAGGAACGCAATCGACAAAAAGATAGTTATCCGAAAGAGGGTTTTTTCCAGGCCGCGGCGGGTGCGGGCAATGCCGCCGCCGGCATCGCCGCCGAGGAGGCTGCCCAGCGCGCCGCCTTTGACCTGCAACAGAATCAGGATAATCAGGACAACTGAAATGACGATGGAAGAAATTTGCAGGGCTGTACCCATGCTACGACTCCTTAAAATCATATCAAGCGACAGCAGTATATCATCTGTTTGCCGCGCTGACCAGATTGAAATGACGGTGATGTTCAGATGCCGCGATTTAGCCGCGCAATGATTCAAGAAAGCGGATGGCTTCGGCTAATTGCGGATCAGCTTCAGGGTCGTCGCTTGGGGCTGGATCCCATTCAACGATGATATCCGGCTGAATGCCCTGCTGATGAATCCAGGCGCCGTTCGGTGTCAGCCAGCGTTTGATGGTGATGCGAACGCAGCTGTCGTTTGACAATGCCGGGGCATTTTGCACGGTGCCTTTGCCAAAGGTTGTTTCGCCAATGATGGTCGCGGTTCCATGATCTTGCATGGCGCCGGCAATGACTTCGGAAGCGCTGGCGCTGGCTTCGTCCACGAGTACGACAATCGGGACGGCGATGTCGGCGTAACTGCCGCTGGCGCGGGTGACCTCTTCGGTTTGGCCGCGCGAAACCTGACGCAGCAAGACACCGTCTTTGATAAACGCGCTGCCGACGTCGATGGCGCTGGACAGGGTTCCGCCTGGGTTGCCGCGAATATCAAAAATCAAGCCATTGCGGCTGTTAATGTCCACGGCTTCAAGGGCGTCGTTCAGCTGCGAACGCGATACTTTGTTGAAGTCGCGCATGGTCACATGGGCGATATTGCCGTCAACTATTTCGTGCGATACGTTCGGAATGATGAAGACGTCGCGCACAATATCATAATTGACGAGTTCATCGCCGCGGCGGAAAGTGATGTTTATCATCGCGCCGCGCGGCCCGGGCACAAGAGCGCCGAGTTCGGCCTGTGTCATGCCGATGACGGTTTCCCCCTCGACCTCGTAAAAGATGTCGCCTTTCATCACTCCCGCGCCCTCGGCCGGGGAGTTTGGCACAACCGATACGACTTCGACTTCGCCGGTTTTCTGAATCGTTCGGATCATAACACCGATGCCGGAAAACTCGCCCGAAAAGTCCATCATTCTTTCGCAGGATTCGGGTTGAAAGTAGCCGCTGTGCTCGTCATTAAGGGAAGCCACCATGCCGTCAATCGCGCCATCGACCAGTATTTCGATGTCCACTGGGTCTACATAGTGCGATTCAATAATCGCAAAGGCGTCCCAAAACGGTTCAAAGGCCTCATCAGCGCTGCCCTGGGCCATGGCGCTCATCCTGCCGACTGTGGACAGGCTGCCAGCCATAAAGCCGACGGCAAAGACGGCGGCCGTCAGCAGGACTGACAGACGGGCTTGCGAATTTTGTCGGAACCGTCGTATCCACTTCATCGCGCGTCTCCAAGCTGTTCAAAATGACAATACAGCTATAGTATAAACGGCGGCGGCTGTCTTGTAATTGCGAGATTGCGCCAGCTTGCCAAATTTTCGCACAGTTAATCTACAGCGCAAAGCATGAACAGCATCTTTGTATCATTGGAACAGGCGGCGCAGGCGGTTAAAGACAGCAGCGTACTTGCTCTTGGGGGGATGACGCTCTATCGGCGTCCAATCGGATTTGTCAAAGGGCTGCTGCGGCGGGCAAAGCCGCCGCAAAATCTGACGCTTCTTAGCTTCACCGGCGGCATGGAATCGGATTTGCTGGCAGGCGCCGGGTGTGTCCGATTTATCAGGTCGGCTTATTTTGGACTTGAGGCCTTTGGGCTTGCGCCGATGTTCACGCAATTCGCGCAGGCCCAAAAGGTAACGGTGATTGAGGAGACTGAAGCCAGCATTGTCATGGGCATTCGCGCGCAAATTTCCGGCGTCGGGTTTATGCCATCCCGCGCCTGGCTGGGGACTGATTTGCCGCGGCTGCGTCCCGATGTGAAGACGGTGCGCGATCCCTATTCCAATGAAGAACTGCTGGCTTTCCCGGCTATTCCATGCGATGTCGCCGTGATCCATGGGCTGGCCGGCGACCGACATGGGAACGTGCTTATCAATAATAATCCGGGCATTGATATGGAGCTTGTCTATGCTGCCGACACCGTCATCGCGACGGTCGAGAGCATCGTCGAAGAACTGAAGCCAGTTACGGAGGGCATCATTATCCCTTTTCCTGGCTGTGATATGCTGGTTGAATTGCCCAAAGGCGCGGCGCCGACAAGCTGCTATCCGCTGTATCCGATGGATGGCGGCGCAATACTGGATTATGTCGAAGCCTGCCATGCGGGGCAGTTTGACTCATTTCTGGCTGATTTTATCCAAAGTTAATATAAAAACGCCCTTGCGGTTCATTCGCATACGGGTATAATTCGATTAGAGATAGACAATCTCGAGACTTGGGGAGCTTGCAGGAGCAGGCTGAGAGGGCGCGTATCGCCGCGCCGACCCATAGACCTGATCCGGTTAACGCTGGCGTAGGGATGTCTGGAAACTTTGTTTCACACCCCTCCAGCCACCCCATACAGGGGTGATTTTGTTAAAGGCACAGCTGCCCAGGTCTCATCATAATCATCCTAATGATGGGAGTTTCCTATGATTTTGCGAATCGTCTTGACTGTCGCTGCAATCGCGGCCGCGGTTTCTGCTGTTTGGGCGCAGGATTCGGCCACAGTCGTTCTGGTCACTCACGACAGCTTTGCCATATCCGAAGCCACTGTAGCGGCATTTGAAAATGAAAGCGGGATGACGCTGGAAATCCTGCGGGCTGGGGATGCTGGCCAAATGGTCAATCAAGCTATCCTGACGAGGAACAATCCGCTTGGCGATGTTCTGTACGGCGTGGACAATACCTTTTTGAGCCGCGCGCTGAATGGGGATATTTTTGTCCCTTATGAATCGGCGCAAGCGCAGTTTATTGGCGCCGAGTTTATTCCTGATGACACGCATCGGGTGACTCCGGTCGACTTTGGGGATGTCTGCCTGAATTATGACATCGCGTATTTCGAGGAGCATGATATGGCGCTGCCAGCCAGCCTGCGGGAATTGACTCAAGCTGAATATGAAGGCCTGCTGGTTGTCCAGAATCCGGCGACATCATCACCGGGATTGGCTTTTCTGCTGGCGACCATTGCCGAATTTGACACCGAAGGCGACTATGACTTCCTGGACTTTTGGGAGGACTTGCGGAGCAATGAGACGCTGGTGGTGGATGGCTGGACGGAAGCCTATTATGGCGAGTTCAGCGCGCCGGGGCGTGATACCGGCGCTCGGCCGCTGGTCGTGAGCTATGCCAGCAGTCCGCCGGCTGAAGTTCTTTTCAGCGAATCGCCGGATGAGGGGCCCTTTACCGGCGCGATTACAGCCGAAAATATGTGCTTTCGGCAGATTGAATATGTCGGCGTTCTGGCGGGGGCCAGCAATCCAGAGGGCGCGCGGCTGCTGGTCGACTTCATGCTTAGCCCGATCTTCCAGGAAGACATTCCCTTGAATATGTTTGTCTTCCCGGTGACGGAAGGTATCGAACTGCCGCCGCTGTTCCAAGAGCTTGCACAGATTCCGGAAATGCCTGCCAGCCTCGACTATGACCGAATTGAGGCGAACCGTGAAACCTGGATTCAGGCTTGGACCGAGGTGATGATGCGCTGATGCAATGGATTACTCGTCTGCGGCCGCTCATCTATGCGCTGCCATTGCTGTTTGCCGCGGTGTTTTATGTTTATCCACTGCTGACTCTGTTTGATATCAGCCTGCGTCCCGATGGCAATCTTGACCTTTCGGCCTTTGGCCGTCTGTTTTCGACAGATTATTACATCGGGACGCTGATATTCACGGTTTATCAGGCGGCGCTTTCGACGGCATCGACCTTGATCTTGGCTGTGCCATGCGCTTATGTCATGGCGCGGTATCGGTTTGTCGGCAAATCGCTGCTTCTGTCGCTGGCGACGCTTCCCTTCGTTCTACCAACGGTGGTGGCTGCCCTGGCGTTTATGTCTTTATTTGGGCAGCGCGGCCTGCTGAATGACCTGCTGACGACGTTTTTTTCGCTTGATTACACCCTGATTCAGCTTGAGCGAACGCTGGCTATCGTTATTATCGTCCATGTTTTTTACAATTTTGCGATTGCGCTCCGCATCATCACCGGTTACTGGTCGGCGCTTGGTTTCCAGACGGAAGAGGCGGCGCGCACTCTGGGGGCGGATGAGTGGTCGGTTTGGCGCGATGTCCGTCTGCCGCTTATTCGTCCCGCCGTGTTTTCGGCTGGGCTGCTGGTCTTCATTTTCACCTTTACCAGCTTTGGCGTCGTTCTGATCCTTGGCGGCATTCGCTTTGCGACGCTGGAAGTTCAGATTTACTATCAAGCGGTCAGCATCTTCAATCTGCCGCTGGCGGCGGCGCTGTCTCTGGTTCAGATTGCTGTTATGTGCCTGATGATGGTCATGTACACGCGCGCGCAAAGGCAGACGCGCCTCTCGCTTGAAAGCAGCGCGGCGGCCAAACCGGCGAAAACAAGGCGCGAAAAGCTGACCGTCGGCGCTGTCATTGTTTTCATGTGCCTGCTGCTGTTCACGCCGCTGCTGGCATTGATTGTCCGCTCTATTTGGATAGATGGGGCATTGAATTTGACTTATTTTCTGGAGCTTGCCCAAAGGTCGCGCGGGTCGCTGCTGTTTATTCCGCCGATTGAGTCCATCTGGAATTCGCTGCGTTTTGCCGTGTTGGCCATGACACTGGCGCTGGGGCTTGGCATGATCGCATCGTTTATGATTCACCGCGGCACGCGGTTATCCAAAATCGCTGACCCGCTGTTTATGCTGCCTTTGGCGACCAGCGCGGTTACGCTTGGCTTTGGCTTTGTGGTCGCGCTGGACGAACCGCCGCTTAACCTGCGCTCCTCGTGGCTTATTATTCCCATTTCGCATACGCTGGTGGCGCTTCCCTTTGTGATTCGCAGCGTTCTGCCCAGCTTGAGGGCCATTCCACATTCCATTCGCGAGGCGGCGCAGGTCTTGGGGGCGAGGCCGCTGGATTTGCTGGTGACGATAGACTTGCCGCTTATCAGCCGCGGCATGGCGGTCGGGGCGACCTTTGCCTTTACCGTCAGCATGGGGGAATTCGGCGCTTCACTGTTTATCGCCCAGCGAGAATCGGTGACGATGCCGGTGGTCATCTATCGCCTCATTGGAGATCCAGGGCTGTCGTCTTACCGTCAGGCGATGGCGATGAGCGTGATGCTGATGCTGGTCTGCGCGGCGGGTTTTACTGTTATTGAGCGCGTGCGAGTTGTCGGCCTGGGTGAATTCTGATGCTGAAAGTCGAGCGGGTATCGCATTCATACGGGCAGGTCGAATCTCTGCGCGATGTATCGCTTCAAGTTGAGAAGGGCGAGATACTGTGTTTGTTGGGGCCGAGCGGCTGTGGCAAGACGACTTTGCTGCGTATTATCGCCGGGCTGGAGACTGACTATCGGGGCGAAATCGCGTTCAATGGCAAGAGTCTGCGAAACGCGCCAGCGCATGAACGCGGATTTGGATTGATGTTTCAGGACTTTGCCTTGTTTCCGCATCTATCAGTTGAAGACAATGTGGCTTATGGCTTGAAGCGGCGCCGCGCGGCCAAAGGTGATATACAGAACAAGGTTCAGTCTATGCTGCGGCGCGTTGGCTTGGCGGGATTCAATCAGCGGGACGTCGCGTCGCTTTCCGGCGGGCAGAAGCAGCGGGTCGCGCTGGCGCGGAGTTTGGCGCCCGGCCCCAAATTCCTGATGCTGGATGAGCCGCTTGGCTCCTTGGATGCGCTCCTGCGCGATCAGCTGGCGGTTGAACTGCGGCAGATTATTAAAGCAGACGGCTTGAGCGCTATTTATGTCACCCATGATCACCGCGAGGCCTACGCGATTGCGGACCGCATTGCGGTAATGAGCGACGGCGCGGTCCAGCAGCAGGACAGCCCTTTTGATCTATATTATCATCCGCGGACAGCATTTGTCGCCCGCTTTCTTGGCTTGTCGAACATCTTTCGGGCGGCTGACAGTCCGACTGCACAAGGCCTGGCGGAGCGCGCTGACGCTGCGGCTTCATCATCGGGCGCGTTCCTGATACATCCCGCCGGCATCTATCTGAACCAGCGGCCGAATCAGCCAGCGGTGGAACTGCCCGGGCGACTTGAGAATCTTGTTTTTCGCGGCGATCACAGCGAAGCGACGGCGCTGGCGGCGGATGAGATGCGGTTGTCATTGAACGCGCGGCATGTCGATTTGGACATTGGCGCGGCGGTCAAGGTCTTTATCGCGCTGGATGCGATTAAGCCCCTGTGCGAAACCGCGGGGCAATCGGTATAATGCCGAGAACGCGGGCGGCGCATTATAAAGGAAGGAAGCATGCCAAGGGCATTATTCAGCGTATCAGATAAAACCGGCGTGGTCGATTTCGCCGCCGGACTCGTCGCGCGCGGGTGGGAGATCGCTGCCAGCGGCGGCACGCGGCAAACGCTCATAGAAGCCGATCTGCCAGTGACCAGCGTCGAGCAAATCACTGGGCAGCCAGAGATGCTGGGGGGGCGCGTCAAGACTTTGCACCCGGCGATCCACAGCGGCATCCTGGCCCGCGACCGCGAAGAGGATTGGCGGGAGCTTGCTGATTTTGGATTCGCCCCCATCAATCTGGTTGTCTGCAATCTGTATCCCTTTGGCAAAACAGTCCAAAGGGCTGATGTCAGCCTGCAAGCGGCGCTGGAGCAGATTGACATCGGCGGCGTGACTCTGCTGCGGGCGGCGGCGAAGAATTTCCCGCGGGTGACGGCGATTTGCGATCCTGGGGATTATCCCCGCGTTATCACAGCGATAGGCGCGGCTGGGCAGACTGACGTCGGCCTCCGCCGCGAACTCGCGGTTAAGGCATTTGCTCACACGCGCGACTATGACCAGGCGATCCATGCCTGGCTCTGTGATTCGGATATTCCTGAAGCGGAAGCTGACACTGTCCCGGACAGCATCTCGATTGGCGTCCAGCGCGGCGGCGCGCTGCGGTATGGCGAAAATCCGCATCAGGCGGCGGCGTATTATCCGCGCGGCGATGATGAAAGGCCTTTGGGGGCAAGGCAGATCGGCGGCAAGCAGCTTTCATACAACAACATTCTTGATATCGATGCCGCCTGGCGCGCCGTCAGCAGTTTCACCGAGCCGGCGGCCGTCATCGTCAAGCATCTGAATCCGACTGGAATCGCGGTGGCCGCTTCTATTACAGCCGCCTTCGCCGATGCGCTGGCCTCTGATCCGCTGTCGGCATTTGGCGGAGTTATCGCCGTCAATCGGGAGGTGGATGAAGCGTTTGCCGCTGGCTTGGGGGCGCTTTTTGTGGAAGCGATTGCCGCGCCTGATTTTTCGGCGGCGGCGATGGCCCAACTTGGCCGGCAGCGCAAGAACTGCCGTCTCTTGCAAATGCCGTTTCCTTATGACAGCGGCGGCCTTGAAATCCGAACGGTTATGCGCGGCCTGCTGGCGCAGCGATATGACGGCGGCGATCCAGATAATCAAACGATGAAGACCGTTACTGAAAGAGCGCCGCTGGACAGTGAATTGGCGGCGCTTCGTTTTGCCTGGAAAGCGGTTCAGCATGTGAAATCGAATGCGATTGCGCTGGCGCAAGGCACTAGAACGGTTGGCATCGGCGGCGGTTTGCCCAGCCGCGTCGATGCGGTTCAGCTTGCCATTCAAAAAGCCGGGGCCGAGTCACAGGGGGCGGCGCTGGCGTCGGATGCGTTTTTCCCGTTTGCCGATGGCATTGAAGCGGCGGCGCGGGCCGGCGTTCGGGCGGTGATACAGCCGGGCGGTTCGATTCGGGATGCCGAGGTGATTGAGGCGGCCAATGATTATGGGCTGGCGATGATCTTTACGGGCGTCCGTCACTTTCGGCATTAGGGTTCATCATCGTCATCGGCGGCGGCTGGTTTTAATTTGCCGACAAAGGGGAGTTCGCCTTTTTGCCAGGCGACAAGCAGCGGCACAGCGGTAAAGATGGATGAATAGGTGCCGGACAGCAGGCCGATGAACAGGATGGCGATAAACTGCTTGACGGTTTCGCCGCCGAAGAGCAGGATGGCGGCCATGATAAAAAATGCGTTCAGCTGCGTCGCTAGGGAGCGGTGAATGGTTTCCCAAATGCTGCGGTTGACGATGGTTTCATAGGGTTCGCCCAGATGTTTGGGGATGTTTTCGCGAATGCGGTCGAAGACGACGATGGAATCCTGAACTGAAAAGCCAACCACTGTCAAAACGGCGGTCAAAAACAGCGCGTCAATTTCCCAGCCCAGCAGCAGTCCCATCAATGACATGACTCCCATGACGACTAGGATATCGTGAATCATGGCGGCGATGGCGCAGAGGCCGTAGCGGATGGCGTTCGGCACTTGGCGAAAGGCGATGACGATAAAGCCGGTAATCACCAAAGCGGCGACGGCGACGGCGGCCAGGGCCGAGCGCGTGACTTCTTGGCCGATGGTCGCCGAGACGGTTTCGACGCGGAAGCTGCCGCGGTCAAGCGGGGCAAGTTCGGCCAGTCGGTCCAGGATGTCGCTGGTCACGCTTACGTCGTGGAAACCGGCGCGAACTGACCAGCGGTAGTCGGCTTCGGCGCCGATGCGCTGGACGATGATGCCTTCGTCGCCAACCGCGGCGAAAACGGCGCGCAGGCTGTCTTCTGTGGCGCCGGCGGCTTCAAAGCGCAGTTCGTAGATGCTGCCGCCGAGGAAGTCGATGCTTAGGCGGAAGGGCGCGCCGGTGGCGATGGTTGAATAGAGCATCATCGCCAGGCCGGGGAGGATAATCAGCGCCGAGAGGGTGAAGAACCAGCGTCGTTTTTCTACGATATTAAACATCGATGCGTTCTCCTCTAGGCGCCGAGCAGGGCGCGTCTGCTTTCGATAAGCTGGCGAAAGGCGCCGACGATGAGATACAGGAAGGTTCGGGTGACGATAACGGCGGTGAAGAGGTTCAAGATCAGCCCAATCGCCAGGGTTACGGCGAAGCCGGCGACGATGCTGGCGCCGGGAGTCTGCCCGAACATAAACAGGATGCCGCAGATGATGATAGTCGAGAGGTTGGAGTCGCGGATGGATGTCCAGGCGCGGTCAAAGCCAGCTTTCAGGGCCGCGTCCAGCGGCAGGCCGGCGCGCAGCTCTTCTTTGATGCGCTCGAAAATCAGGATATTGCCGTCGACGGCGGTGCCAATCGATATGAGAAAGCCTGTGATGGCTGGCAGGGTGAGGGTCACTGGGAGCAGCTTGAAGACGGCGATGTTCAAAAAGATGAAGACGATCAGAGCGATGTCGGCGGCGAGTCCTGGCAGGCGATAATAAACCAGCATGAAGGCCAGCACGACGATAACGCCGATGATGCCAGCCTGGACGCTTAGGCGGACTGATTCCTGGCCTAGGGTGGCGCCGACTTCCTGGGCGCTTTCGATGCGGAGGGGGATTGGCAGCGCGCCTGACCGCAGCTGCAAGGCTAGGGTCTGGGCTTCTTCTTCGGTGAATTGGCCGCTGATGACGCCGCCGTCGGTCAGCTGGGCTTGGATGGTGGGGGCTGAAAGGACTTCGCCGTCAAGCACAATCGCCATTGGCTCTTGCAGCCGCGAGGCGGTGAAGCCGCCGAACAATTCCTGATAGTCGGGTTTGATTTCGAAGTTGATGAGCCACTGGGGGCTGCCGCTGCCTTGCGCTGGGGCCAAGACGGCGCTGGCGGCCTGCAGGCCGGCGCCGGTCATCACGGTTTGGAAGGGGAGGCCGTTCACTGGGTGGGCGCGGCGGTCGGCAAAGGGGTCTTCGTCCTCGGCGGCCGCGGCGGCGGTCTGCCGCATAGTGACTTGTTCGCTGGTCACGATTTTCTCGCCGACGTAATCGCGGACCTGGGCGCCAAGGCCGCCAAAGTCGACGAACTCAAGCAGGGCGGTCTGCTGAATGGTGGCGATGGCCTGCTGTGGATCGCGGACGCCGGGGAGTTCTACCAGGATGCGGTCGCGGCCTTGGACCTGGACGGTGGCTTCGGTTAGGCCTAGGGCGTTGACTCGGCGCGAGACGTTGTTGGCGGTTTCGGCCAGGTCGTCCATGGTGAAATTGTCGGCTGGGATGTCGGCCTGCAAAAGGACCCGCAGGCCGCCGACCAGATCCAGCCCCAGGCTTTGGGTGATATTCAGCACAAAGTCGTTTTCGCCGTCGCTGTTCCAATCTATTTCCAGGTTTTCAGCGCATTTCAAGCCGCTCGGATCTTCGGCGGCGGCGCAGGCTTCGGTCTGGACGCCTTTGAAGGCCGGCGGCGTGGCGATCCAGATACAGAAGGCGGTCAGCAAAACAATCAAGATAAGCCAGCGAGCATGACTGCTCATAGCGGCCTGCCTTTCGTTCATTGATACGGCAATACGGTCGTCAGGTTGATATTTGTTCGGGCTGCTTGGGCTCGATGTCTATTTGGCCTATTTGGGCGTTGTATGCGATTTCCTTTGGATCATAAACCTGCTGCAAGGCGGCTGTCAGCAGTCGAATGGTCACGCCGTCGGCGATTTCGACGCAGGCAAGGCCTTGGGCGGCGTCGATGTCGATGATTTTGCCGATGAGGCCGCCGTAGGTTACGATTTCGTCGCCGACGTGCAGCGAGCGGACGATCTTCTGCTTATGGCGGAAAGCGCGCTGCTTGGGAAAGACGAAGAGCGTCCAGTAGCCGCCCAAGATCAGCGCCAAAACCGCGAAGACGAATGCGAATTCTAACATGGCAGTTTCCTGTGTGATTTGAACGGCCGCTATTATAATGAAGCCAGCGATAAAAACCAGCCCTTAAAAAATCGCTTGACTATTTGGCGAAAGAGGGCTATAATGCGCGGGCATTCACTTGGTTCATCCGTCAGGGAAAAGATTATGCGTCCATTATTCAAGGCAATCCTCTTCGCCGCTGCCGTTTTGTTCGCCGCGCTGCTGCTGAAACCCGGCGCGAGCGTGGCTGGGGACATTATCCTCAGCCACAACACCGGGAGCGAAAACGCGGTGTTTTTCATTGAGAATGAGCCGTCGCTGGTTATCAACGGCTTTGACCTGACGCCTTATACGGCGCAGTTTCCGGTGGGGCTGGATGCGGTCAGCATCTCGGTCAGCCGGGCGGCGCCGATCACGAACATTGAGCTTGTCGTTTATCAGGACGCCAACGGCGGCTCGCCGGTGGATGCGACTTTGATTCACCGCCAGCCGGTCACTATTAATCGGTCTGGCTTTCATCGGTTTCAGCTTAGCGAGGCGGCGATTGTCACGGAGCCCGTGGTATGGGTCGGGTTTTATCTGCCGGTTGGTTTTCGATTCCATGCGGATGTATCGGGCCCGTCGGTTTTGACGTATTGGGCCTGGACGCCGGGGGCGGCCTTTGACATCAGTTCGCTGGCGAGCGCGCCGGTCTTGGGGCCGGGCGATGGGACTGACCCGGTCAGCATCGATATGCAGGGCATCGCCCGCATCACGGCCGAAATGCGGCCGCTGTTTCATCAGGAAATGGAGTCGGATACGCTGCTGGGGCATCAGCTGGTGGCTGAAGGCGAACAAGACACCTCGGCGATGGGGACTTATCCGCACTGCGGCGGGCTGCTGCATGACCCTGAAGACATCAGCGTCACATCGTCGTCGTCATTTACGATTCGCTGCGAGGTCAAGTCCGAATTTGAAGCGCCGACCGAAGTCGTCAATCCTGATGGGCGGCTGCTGGATTTGCAGCGGGCCGGGCATCTTTACAAGCTGGAGGCGCAGATCCCGCAAGCGCAGCGGGTTCATGGGGCTGTCAATATATTACCGGTGCCGGTCACACACTGCATGAGCATTCAGCCGGGCGATCTGGAGCAGGCGGTGATCGCTGAAGGGCGCGGCATTCCTGAACGGTGGCATGTGCTGCCGTCGGTGCGGTTTGGCGAAATGGTCTGCGCTGAAATCACATCCGCCAGCTATCTGTCGTACTTTTTGCCGCGCGGGGCGGGCGCGCCGCCGAATGTTAATCTGGCGCTGGGCTGGACGACGGTCAATCCGCATCCGATTGAATGCGGCCTGCCGGCCTATGTCAGCGCGCCGGTGGTCAACACTGGGCAAAGCTGGTTTTCGACCGTCTCTGGCAACGTCAAATTCATCATCGAAAACATCCATGTCCGCAGCGGCACGATTACCGGGGCGGTCGAGATCAGCGTCGAGACTTCGCAGCTGGGCCCGGGCATGCGCCATTTGGTTCATTTTGCGCCGATTTATGTGACGTCGTATGTCAACGAACTGCATCGCTTGCAGGTGCGAGCGGATTTTGACAATCAGATACAGGAGACCAACGAGAACGACAATGTTTGGTTCACCGAGTATATTTTGTCGAATGCCCAGCAGAGCGACCGCTGCTTCGATGCGCCGTGGCTGACGGCGACGCCGACCGCTCCTTATTTGGTTGAGGGCTTCTGTTTTGTTGATCTGCCGCGCGAGGTCAATGACGACGGCAGAATCCTTATTCGCTATTCGGATGCCTGCCAGATTGATGAATTCAGGCAAGGCACAATGACTGAGCAATCAGGGGATTGGCGGCACACCGTGCGCGGCTGTAACATTCTGGTGCGTACTGAAGTGGTCGGTCAGGAAGTGACGGTGCGCTGGTCGAATCAGGACAATACGGGTGTGGGCAGCTGCCAGGCCGGCAGATTCCGTCAATATTATCAAACGGTAGAAGTGGGCGGCGAGGAAGTACGTCAGTTGGTGATTGACCATGATCCGCCGCCGCCGACTTTGACAACCGATGAAATCACAAGCACTGCTGCGGCTCGCCTGACACAAACTAGCGAGGCATCATTCACACCGGATAGCGCGATTTCTGCGCCCCGACTTATTTCGGGTAACTATAATGCAGAAGCCAGGCGGGTTGAGTTCAAGTGGGAAGCTGTTACAGGAGCGAACGCCTACAATTTCCGCTATGGTCGTGCTGGCCATGTTCTCCGGGAAGGCCTAATGGAAATAACCGGGCTGGAACATACACTTGAGGCGTTAGACGTAATCAGGGGCGCCGATTATGTTTGGGAAGTTCAGGCGAAGATTTCTGATTCTCGCCTTGGCCCTTGGGCCAGATCAACCTCAACCTTCAATGTGCCAAAACTTCCGGCGCCTAGGATGTTGATGGCGGTAAATACTCCCTTTGAAGGTATTGAACCTAGCAATAAGTTTGGGCTTGCCTGGGGTGTTGTCAACGAGGCCGAAACCCCGGTCGCCCAGTATGAGTTGCAATGGCGTCGAGTCGGAGAGGCCTGGCCAGCTTCGATTCCTATCGCTTCTACTCCCGCAGCGGAAATTTCCGTTGCGAGCAAGTCCGAGAGGCATGAGTGGCGCGTGCAGGCGCGGGGTGGAGGAGAATGGGCTGAGGCCACCTTGCCCTTCTCAACACAAGACTTAACTTCGGAAGCCGTGGCCGCAATCCGGGAAACCGTGACCCGTATTCCAAGTGTGAATTTGATGGTGGACAGAGTAACTACAACTCCTTCAACCATTGCGCTCAGGTTGTCATGGAATACAGTCCTTGACGCGACCGCCCAGTACAACTACCAATGGCGGGTTCTCCCGTCAGGAGACTGGCAACCTGTGACTCCAGAAAGGGTTATTGTTGCGCCTCCTGCGGTCGCCCCCACCCGTATTCACCCAATAGGAGCGGCTAATGTAGGAGTAAGGCATGAAGGGCGCGTGAACGTGGTTATAGGGGTTGCAGAAGGGCGTTGGGAAGAAACCAGTGAACCCACACCCCCCCCCGCACCGATGAATTTGAGGGTATCCTCTGCCGATAGTAATAATGTCAGATTCGAGTGGGACGCGGTTGCTGGCGCGGACTCTTATAAGGTGCGATATCGCAGGGCCGGGACAAGCAGCTGGGCAGTCAGAGATGTCTCTAGTGGCACAGACGTTACTGTTTCTATCAGTAGCAGTGACAGAACCAATTCATATCAGTGGCAAGTCCAAGTGATTAAAAATAACGTCATGGACGGACTTTGGTCTGATGATGGACCGTGGACATTCTCATAGAGCAATTCATCCCTATCGTCGTCCTTCTCCCAAGATGTGATACGATGCAGATGAGCGCAAGGAGCAAATCATGGTCGCCGCAGAGAGCAAGCGGCAAGTGGACAGCAGGCGGCTGGGGCGGTCATTTTCCTTCGGGTATGTCCGTCAAAGGCCCATAATCGTGTTCATAATGTCCGCAACGGTGTTCATAATGTCCGTAATCGTGCTCATAATGTCCAGAATAGGGGCGCTTTGAGGTGATATTGAGGGGCCGCTGATGTTTGCGGTTCTTGACGGACTGCCGAATCATTGTAGCTGGGGATAAGAAGCTATGCGAATCATAACCAACAAAAAGCTGGCGCGGCGCAACCGCAGGATCACCAATTATCTGTTCTTTGGCACGTTCGGCGCGTTGATTTTGGGATTTGTCGTCATCAATTCGTCGCTCTTCACTGGCGAGGCGCCGAATACGCTGCTTCTGCTGGCGCAAACGGCGGTGCTGCCGGTCGCGTTTGTGCTGACCATTGTTTCGGTGCGGATGACTAATCTGTGGGCGCGGGTGCCTCGTCCGGAAAAAGCGATTGAAGATGGGCTGAAAGGCTTGAGCGGCAAGAGCGTTCTGTACAGCTATTATCATTTTCCGGCGCGGCATGTGCTGATTTGTCCGCAGGGGGTTTATGCGATGGTCACGCGCTGGCATGACCGCGAATTCACTGTCAGGGATGGCAAGTTTCACAGCCAGCGGAATATCATCAGCCGCTTCTTTTCGGCGATTCGCTTTGATGGGATTGGCAAGCCTTTTGATGATGCCGAGGCCGCCCGCCAGCGGGTGCAGGATGCGCTGGATGAGATCGCGCCGGAGGTTGAGGCGCGGGCTTTGATTGTGTTTGTGGATCCGTCGGCCAAGGTTAATATGGAAGAGGAGCCGGCAGCGCCGGTGCTGTTTGCCGACCCCAAGCAGAAGCCGAATCTCAAGGATTATCTGCGCGAAGCCAAGCGCGAGCTTGCCGCCGATGACGATGCCAAGCGCAAAAACGCCAGCCTGATGCCGCTTGACGACAAGCAGATCGAGGCATTCGAGCGGGCGACTTTGTAAGCGAATGCGGCGTCGGCTGTGTCTGCTCATCCTTGTCATCTGGCTTGGCTTTGCGCTGCGCCTGCATGATTTGGATGCTGTTCCCCTGCGCGGCGATGAGGCCTTCAGCGCGCGGTACTGGGTGGAACTGCCGCTCTATGAGTCGCTGACCGAAATCGCGTCCTTTGATCCGCATCCGCCGCTGGCTTATCTGCTGTTTCATCTTTGGGGTCGCTGGGTCGGCGGCATCGATTCGTCTTTTGCCCTGCGCTTCCTGCCGTTGCTCGGCAATATCATCGGCGCGGCGGCTATGTTTGCGCTAGGTCGGCGGCTGTCGGGGCAGTCGTCCGTCGGTCTGCTGGCGGCTTTGATGTGGGCGCTGCATCCCTTTGAAATTTGGCACAGTCAGGATTTTCGCAATTATGCGGTTTGGGCCGGCCTAAGCGCGGTGGCTTTGTGGCTTGGGCTTCGGCTGATGGACTCGACGCGGCGCGTCGATTGGTGGCTTTATGCGGTCGCCGCCAGCTTGAGCGCGTTTATGTTTTATACCGAACTGATGATGATGATTGCTTTGGCGGCGGTGATGGTCATGGGGGGCGCGAAAGGCGCGTTTGCGCGGCGTTTTCTGGCTTTGCAGTGCTTCATTGGCGCGGCGGTTCTTGTCGCTTTTCTAGTGTTTCAAGGCCCTGTGCTGACCGGCGCCGCGCCTTATCCCGGCAATCTCCAGCCCTTTGCCGCCGCCGATTATCTGACGCGCTTCGTCCCCGCGCTGGCCCTGGGCGAATCCATTCCATCTGATCTTTCCTTTGTGTGGCTGCCCTTGTCGCTGGCGGCGACGCTCTTTACCGCGGTCATCGCCGCCAAATCGCAGCGGCAAATCGGCTTTATCGCCGCCGTGGCCGCAGCGCCGCTGCTCTTGCTGGGCCTGGCATCTTTACGCGTCAGCATTTTTCATCCGCGCTATGCGCTGGCGACAGTTCCCGCCTTCATTCTGCTCTTTGCGCTGGGCGGTTTTCATCTGGCTGGCCGCCGCCCGGTCTGGATGTGCGGCCTGCTGCTACCCTGGTTTATCTTGGCTTCGCTGACGCTGAACGCTTATTTCAATCATCCCGCCTGGCGCAAATCGCCGGCCTGGGATGAGCTTGGCGATTTTTTGAACGGCCGTGTGCATGAAAATGATCTGGTGATTCAGTTATCCAAGGATTCTGCCTTTGGCTATTATTATCGCGGCCGCGCCGAAGATACGGCCCTGCCGAACTCGCCATTCCAGCCGGCCAGCGAAATAGAAGCGGCCCTAAGCATTGCCGCGGGTGAATATGACAGCGTTTATGTGGTCTCCAATGCCATCCCCACTTGGGGCAATGCCGATGTCGTCGAGAACTGGATGAACGCCAATATGCAGGCGGTTCTGCTGTCAAGCGCGTCTGGCTTGGGACTGCGACAGTATAAAACCTGGGAAATCAGCGCTGATTTTGGCCCGCCTCTAACACAGTTTGAAGCCGCTGTTGAGCTTATGGGCTATGATTTCTTTGCCGCGCCGTTGCCCACTGGCGAATGGCTGCTTTGGCTTTACTGGCGTCCGATTTCCCAAACCGCGCGGCCGCTCAAGTCTTTCGTGCATGTCGTCGGCGACGTCAACCCGGCGACCGGCAACCGTATCTGGTCGCAGGATGACCAGTTTCCGCAGGAGGGGCGGCTGGATTCGACCAGCTGGCCGGCTGGCGATGTCTACCGCGACGTCTATTATCTGCCGGCGGATCAAGCGGCGGCCGGCGGCTATCATCTGCACATCGGCTGGTATGACCCGGTGTCCGGCGCGCGCCTGCTGACCGACGGCGATGAGGATTTGTTTGAGCTTGCGGCCTTCGCGCATCCCATAATTGGCAGTTCGACGGCAGAGGATGCAGTATTTCAGGGCGGCGAATGAAGGGCAGACCATGAGACATTTTCCGGGCTTTGTCTTTATGCTGATGCTTGCGCTGGCAGGCGCCGGGATTGCGCTGGCGCAGGAGTCTCGTCCGCCGACCGCCGCCGATGATGATTCACCGTTTGCCGTCTATGAATTTCAGCCCGGCGATACCCTGTACAGCATCGCGAAAAGGCATCATACCACTGTGGAAGCGCTGCGAGCGCTGAATCGCATCACCGATCCAAATCTTGTGTACGTCGGCGACCGCATCCTCGTGCCGAAGATCGCCGACGTCGCCGAACTGCCGGCCTTCGGCTTTGGCATTCAGATTTATCCTGATATCGACGGCGCCGCCGCGACCGCCGGTCAAGTCGTCCAGCTTGGGGTGAACTGGGTGAAAATAGATGTCCCGTGGGCATCAATCGAACCGACAGAAGGGCGATTGGATTATGCTGAACTGGACGCGGCGGTCGCGGCGCTGGATGCGGTCGGCGTGCGTATTTTGCTGAATGTTTATGAGGCGCCGGCCTGGTCGCGCCGTTCCTATACCGCCACATTGAACAAACTGTTGCGGCCGTACTCTGGCCCGCCGGAAGACCTGAATGACTTTGGCGCGTTCATGGCCGACCTGGCTGCCCGCTATGCCGGCGTCGTCGATGCTTATGAGATCTGGAAGGCGCCCAATCTGCTGAAGTTCTGGACGGCGCCGATCTATCATCAGCCGTTCAAAATGAACGCCGACGGGGATTATGGCATCCCCGATGAGATTCAGCTGGGCGCGGTTTATTATGTCCGCCTGCTGCAAATCGCTTACGCCGCCGTCAAATCAGCTGACAGTGATGCGCTGGTCATTACCGCCGGCCTGGCGCCGGTTGGGTTTTCGGACAGCTATAATGCGATTGACACCGGGACCTTTCTCAATAATATGCTGCTGCAAGGCGCCGCTGATTTCAGCGATGGCATTGGGGCTATCTTTGGCGCATCGGCGGTTCCCCCAACTATGCTATGCTGCCAGCAGCCCGCCGGCGTTGATTCGCATTATGAATCTTTCCTGCAATACTTCCTCGAGATCCTTCCATTTTACCATAGCGTCCTGACGCAAAATAATCTGGGACATCTGCCGATTTTTGTCACACAGGCGGGCTGGGGGACAACAGATGGAGCGAACCTGGCGATACCGGCGGATGGTTTTGAATGGCTGACCTATACCAGCGCGGATGAACAGGCGCTTTATGTGACCCAGGCTTATGAAGCAGCGCGGAAGCTGGAATATGTCGCCGCGATGTTCCTTTACAATTTGAACGGATGCGCCGCTGGCGACGCCGAAGCCTGCTTCTTTAGCCTCATTGATGCTGACGAGACGGCTCGGCCGGCCTTTGCCGCCTATCAAATGATCGAAAAACAGCCGCCGTAGATTATTGGCTCATCCATTCAAATATGCGCCAGCTGCCTTGCGCGCCGGCATAGGCATAGTCCCCGTCACTGTTTGGACGCGCGGCGGATACGCGCCACAGGATGGTATGGGTTTGCCCGTCTTGGGGAATAAAACTGTCCGGCAGGACCAAAACATTTGATGTGGTGGTCTGGTTTTCCATGCGCCCCGCGGTTCGGTCTTGCAGTTCAATCAGATATTCATCGCCATCGCGCAGCCCGCTTAATCCTATCCACTGGAGGATCAGTCGTCCCGGCGGAATCACGGCGCCGTCAGTTGGATACAGCAGACGCGGCGCTGTGTAAGTTGGTGTGGGTGTGGCTGTTTCGTTTCCTGACGGAGTAGGCGTCTTGCTTGGCAGCGGCGTTGGCTGCGGCACGTGGATGCACTGACCAATCTGTATGGTCGGATTGCAGTCAAGACCGCCGCTTCTTTCCGTGAACACGCATCCAAACCAGTTAAGCTCAGGATTCAGCTGGCTCAAGACCTCCAGCGTAGTGTCATATTCGAGCGCGATGCCAACCAGCGAATCGCCGGCCTCGACATCATAGCAGCCGACGACTGCGCCTGATGCCAATATGGCGCCGGAGGTATCTTCCAATCCGACAGTCGCCAGCAAAGCCTGCGTCGCCTGGGCGCCGATGGGGGTTGACGTCGACGTTGGGCGCGGGATCAAAATGACGCTGCCCACCGGCGGCAGAATGTCGATGCTGCTGATGCTGTCATTAAGGGCAACCACCGCCTGCGCCACCGCCGGCTCATAACTGTAGCCGTGCTGGGGCAGCTGGATGATGTAATAGAGCGTGTCGTCTTCCTGAATGACATATTCAAAGGGGCCGGGTGTTTCCGTTGGCAGGGACGTAACCGTCGGCGGCGCTGTGGCAGTTGCGGTTGGCGGCGTTTCTGCAATCGTCGGGCTTGCGGTCGGCGGCGGGATGGTAACTGTCGGAGTTGGCGATGCCGTTTGACGCGGCCGCTGGGTTGCGCTGGCGGTGATGGCCGGCTGCACCGTCGGCGTTGTGACCGAATCGGGGATGCTCAATGTGCAGGCTGCCAGCGTCCATAGCAGCAAGGCAATCGTCAGGGATTGTCGGGTCATGGACTGTCTTCTCCTGCGCCCTGCCAGACGAATGTGCGCGCCGCGGTCGAAAACAGCGCGCTGTCGGTTTTGGTGTCGAAGATGCTGACCTGCCAAATGTAATGATGGCGCTGTGAATCCGGCGCCTGCCATGCCGGCGGCAGGATAAAAAAGAGATCGCGCGTGTCGGCGGTGAAGGTATCGCCCGATTCGATGTTGGATACCGCCACGCGATAGACTTCGCTCGCCGCCAGGCTTCCAGTCGCCACCCAGCGCAAGGTAATTTGCTCCAGCCGGCCAAAGAATGCTTGATTGGGCGGGTTAATCGCGTACGGCAGATTGAAAGTAGCCGACGGCAGCGGAGTCGGTGTTTCGCTCCCCGACGAAGTCGCCGCCGCCGTCGCGGTTGGCGTCGGCGCCGGGACGCGCATTCGCTGTCCCTGATGCAACTGAACGATGCAGTCCGGCCCGCCGTAAGTCATGCCAAAATCACAGCGGGCGAAGTCGATTTCGGGGTTCAAATCAGACAGCGCCTTGGCATTGGCATCATACTGCACGGCAATAAGGATCATGTTTTCGTCCGGCTGGACAACATGCCACATAAGCCCCGGCAAGAGCGTCGCCGTGGCTGTCGGCGCAAATGGATCAAAGGCGAGCAGTGTCAGTCCATCCTCTAACACGGCGGCCGCCGACTCTGGCGTATCCGTCGGCTGGGCATTGGGATCGATCGTCGGGCTTGGCAGGGGAACAACGATTTCCTGCCCGATTTGAATCCGCGTCTCATCAGCGATGCCGTTCAGAGCCATGACAGTCGGTATGATGCCGCGGTGGCTGTGGCCGCATCGTATAGTAATATGAATCAAAGTGTCACCGCTGGCGACTCGCTGGATGCAAGGCGCCGGCGTATAGGTGTTGGTCGCTGTCAGGGTGAGGGTCGGTTTTAATGTATGCGTTGCGGTTGGCGCGCTCCAGGTTACTGTCGGCAGCGCCGCGCGCGTCGGGCTTGCAATCGGCGCCGCGGTCATCAGGCTCGCCGGACTGCCGACTAGGGAAGGGGCAATGGCGATGACGGCAATGCCAATCCCCAGCAAGATGCCCAGCGCAAAAATGATGGCAATCCATACGCGCCCGGCGGCATGGACTGATCCCTCAAACAAGTCCGCCTCGCCGTGACGGTCATCATAATCCACCGGCGGCGGGCTTTCGCGGCTTTGCGGCGTCTGTGGCTCCACTTCGGCAATCGATGTCCCGCAGGTGGAGCAAAGGGCCGCATGCTGATGATTGCGCGCTTCGCAAATCGGGCAGACTTTCGTTGGTTCGGACAATCGCTATCCTTTTTAATGTCCGCTTATCGACACAGTTTTGACAGCCGCTCTTCGATTTGGGAATGGGCTGACTGAAGCTCGACAAGCCGCTCGCGCTCGCGCTGGACGACATCCGGCCGCGCTTTGCTGACAAAGTTTGGATTCCCCAGCATCTTTCCAGTTTTGTCAAGCTGCTTCCGCAGTCGGTCTTTTTCAGCCTCGAGCCGCCGGCATTCCGCCGCAATATCCATCATCCCTTCAAGCGGCAGATAAACGGTGATGTCGCCGGCGACAATGCCAGCGGCGTTTTCGGGTTCAGCCGCATCCGCCGCCATCAGCCTTAGCTCGGCTACATTGCACAGTCGTTTCAAAATATAACTGTAGCGGAGGAGTTCATGCGCCTGCCCGCTGTCGCGCGCGATTGCCGTAATCCGCTTGCCGGGATCCACCTTGTATTCGCCGCGGGTGTTGCGTATCTCGCGCACCAAATCCAGATAAACATTCATCCGCGCTTCAGCATCATCGTCAATCAGCCCTGGGTCGGCTTGGGGCCACCTGGCGGTCATAAGCGCTTCACCGCTGTGCGGAATATAGCGCCAGGCCTCTTCGGTCATAAACGGCATAAAGGGATGCAGCAGCCGCAGGCAGCTGTCCTGCACCCCAACCAGCACGCGGCGCGTCGCTGTTTTTTCCGCTTCTGTTCCCTCATACATCGCCTGCTTGCTGATTTCCAGATAGTAGGGCGCGAATTCATCCCACATAAACGACAAAATCCGACTGCCGGCCTCACCGTACTGATGAATATCAAAAAGATGCTGGACATTGGCAGTCAGACGATGCAGGCGGCTTAATATCCAGCGCGAAGGCAGTTCCAGTTCCTCCAGCGGCGGCAGGCCAAGCTCTAGTTCGCCATCCAGGTTTCGGTTGATGAACGAAGTAATCTGCCAGACTTTGTTGATGAAACGGAAGCTGTGGCCAACGCGGGTTTCATCCAGGTTGACGTCGTTGCCGGGCGTGCCGCTGGTGATTAAGGTAAAGCGCAGCGGGTCGGCGCCATATTCATCGACAACGGTCAGAGGGTCAATCACATTGCCCAGGGTTTTGCTGAATTTCTTGCCATTTTTGTCGCGTACCAGACCATGCAGATAAACGGTATGAAAGGGCGGCCGGTCAGTGAACCACAGCCCCATCATAATCATCCGCGCGACCCAGAAGAACAGGATGTCGTGGCCGGTTTCCATGATTTGCGTCGGATAATATCGCTGCAAGTCATCGGTTTCCTGCGGCCAGCCCAAGGTGCTGAAAGGCCACAGGCCGCTGCTGAACCAGGTATCGAGAACATCCCGTTCCATGACCCAGCCTTCGCCTTTGGGGGCTTGGCGCCCGACGTAGATTTCGCCTTGCGGGTCGCCGTCTTTTTCACGATACCAGGCCGGGATGCGATGCCCCCACCAAAGCTGGCGGCTGATGCACCAGTCTTGAATGTTTTCCAGCCAGTGATAATACACCTTTTCATAGCGCGGCGGCACAATTTTGATGTCGCCGCGGCGGACTGCCGCCAGCGCCTTTTCAGCCAAGGGCTGAATCCGAACATACCACTGGGCGCTCATCATCGGCTCGACCACCTCGCCGCCCCGCTGACTGCGCGGAATGCGGGTGAGGTACGGCTCGGTCTTGATGGTCAGGCCGGCGGCTTCCATATCGCTCCACAGCCGTTGGCGGCATTCATAGCGGTCAAGCCCGGCATATTTGCCGCCATTGGCATTGACGCTGGCATCCTTGTTGAGGATATTCACCAAGGCGAGTCCATGCTTCTGCGCGATCTCATAATCGTTAAAATCATGCCCGGGCGTTACCTTGAGAGCGCCGGTGCCGAAGGCCATATCAACATAGCTGTCGCCAATGATAGGTATCTCGCGTCCCAAAATCGGAACATAAGCGCTCCTGCCAATCAGATGACGGTAACGCTCATCATCTGGATGAACAGCCACAGCCGTATCCCCCAGAATAGTTTCGGGGCGGGTGGTGGCCACTGGCAGAACCTCATCGCCGGCAACTGGATACTTGAAGAAGTACAAAGTAACCTCTTCGTCCGATGTTTCGACTTCCAGGTCGGAGACGGCAGTTTGCAGGCCTGGACTCCAATTCACCAGGCGCGGCCCGCGGTAAATCAAACCCTGTTCCCACAAGGTGATGAATGCCTGCAAGACAGCGTTGGATAAACCCTCGTCGAGTGTGAATCGCTCGCGGTCCCAATCACAGCTGGCGCCCAGCCGCCGCAGCTGCCGGATGATGGCGCCGCCTTTTTCTGCTTTCCATTGCCAGGTGCGGCGCAAAAACTCTTCATAGCCGACCTCTTCGCGGCTGGCGCCTTCATCGCGCAGCATCTTTTCGACCTGAAGCTGGGTGGCAATCCCGGCATGGTCAGTGCCAGGCAGCCACAAGGCGGCTTTGCCGCGCATCCGCGCATACCGTATCATCAAATCTTCAAGCGCGGTAAAGAGGGCGTGTCCGATATGGAGGCTGCCAGTGACATTGGGCGGCGGCATGCTAATGACAAAGGATTCAGCATCACTGGCGGCGGCTTCTGGCTTGAACCAGCCTCGCTCTTCCCACCACGCATAGATCCTGGACTCGGCGGCCGCAAAGTCAAAGTTTTTCGGCATATTTGTTTCGGCTGCTGCTTTCATTGCTTCCCTGTCCCCCTGCTTTAGTGAACTCCTGTCAAGCCCCGATAAATGAAAAAAGCCCCCGTCCCCTACAAGGACGAAAGCCGGGCTTTCGCGGTACCACCTTGCTTCAGCAGACCAAAGTCCACTGCGCTCTTGACGCGGTAACGGGCGTGAACCGACCCGATTCTACTAGCGGATGCGTTCTTTCGGGCAACTCATGGGCGACATTCAACAATCATTCACCGGCAGGCTTCCAGACCAAGACCTGCGTTCTCTATGACGAAGCGGATTGTCTACTCTTCCCAGTCAGCGTTTTATCCTATTCAATTTGCACATTAGCTTACCATCGAATCATGGTCATGTCAACCGCTTTTTGCCAATGTGAAAAGCCATCCATGGGACTTGAACCCATAACCTATCGCTTACGAAGCGATTGCTCTGCCAGTTGAGCTAGGATGGCGACTTGTTTGCCGATTATAACACCAGCCAAAACAGCAATCAAGGTTTCATCTGCGCCGACCGGGCGGCTTTCTGATATACTGGGGGCATCATCAGGCAATTCGGAACGGCGATGGATCGATGGCGATTGTACTGCTGCCCGAAGAAGTCGTTGCCAGGATCGCGGCCGGCGAGGCGGTCGAACGCCCGGCATCGGTCGTCAAAGAACTCATTGAAAACTCGATTGACGCCGGTGCCACGGCCATACGCGCTGACATCACCGCCGGCGGCCGGCGGCTGATTCGAATCAGTGACAACGGCAGCGGCATCCCGTCGGACGAAATCAAACTGGCCTTCAAGCGGCACGCCACCAGCAAGCTGCGCGCCGCCCAGGACCTGCAAGCCCTGTCTACCCTGGGCTTTCGCGGCGAGGCGCTGGCGAGCATCGCCGCCGTCAGCCAGTCGACCATCATCACCCGCCACCGCGGCGAGGACATGGGAGTATCGCTCAAGCTGAACGGCGGCGCAGCGCAGCATCACAAGGCCCTCGGCGCCCCGGCTGGCACCGTCATTACTATCGAGAATCTGTTTTTCAACACGCCCGCCCGCCTCAAATTTCTCAAGAGCGACGCCACCGAAAAACGGCATATACAAAGGGTTGTCTCCCGATATGCCATGGCCTATCCCAAAATCAGCTTCGCCTTGAAACAGGACGGCCGCGAACAGTTTCGGTCATCCGGCCGCGGCGAATTGGCTGATGTCGCCGCGAAAGTCTTTGGGCTGAAACACTTCAAGCGGATGCTGGAAGTATCCAGTGAAGAAACGCCCCGCCGAGCTTATCCGAAGATCAGCGTCTTTGGCTATACATCACAGCCCTCCCTGCATCGCAATGACCGATCTCGAATCATCCTGTTTATCAATGGCCGCGCAATTCAGGACAACTCGCTTAGCCATGCCATCGCCCAAGCCTACGAGGGCCTGCTGAAATCGGGCAGCTATCCCCTGACGGTGCTGTTAATCACCATGCCGTCCGATTATGTCGATGTCAATGTCCACCCGACCAAGGCCGAGGTTCGGTTTCGCGATGCCAATCAGGTCTTTGCCGCCGTTCAGCGCGCCGTCCGCCGTTCGCTGCTGGATAATGGCGGCAGCCCGCATACGGACGAATGGCCATCGCCCGGCCCTGCCGCCCATCATCGAAATGACCCCCGACCCTTGCCGGCTTACCGGCCTTTTGCGGCCGATGACCGGTATGATGATGCCGACCTGGATTACATCCCTGAAACCGCCGGCCCGCCGACAAGGCCCAGAACCCTGCCATTGCTGCGGGTAGTCGGGCAAATCGGCGCCGCCTACATTGCCGCCGAAGGCCCAGCCGGCCTGTATCTGGTTGACCAAAACGCCGCCCATGAACGGATTCTGCATGACCAAATTCTCGCTGATGTGCAGAACGAAACGCTCCCGACCATTTCACCGCTTGACAGCCCAACCCTAGCGCTTTCCCCCGCCGACACCGCGCTGCTGACTGAAATCGGCGCCGCATTGGCGCAGCTTGGCTTTGAAATTGAAGTCTTTGGGCCGAATGCCTTTGTTTTTCGGACGATGCCAAAGTGCCTTGCATCTCGGCCGCTCGCCGAAGCGTTTCCCCAGATGCTCGCCCGCCTGCGCCAGTCCCAAAGAAAACCAGGCGATATCATCACTGCGCTCGCCTGGGCAACCGCGGTCAGGAGCGGTCAGGTTTTGGAAACCGAAGAGATGCAGTCCATCATCCGTCAGTTGGAACGCTGTCCCTCTCCCTACCAATCACCGACAGGGCAAACCACCATGATCCACATGACCCGCGAGCAGCTTGCCAAAGAGTTCGGGCGCGGCGGATGACAAAAGCTATGCCAGCGCCGGGAATACCCCAAATAGATACAGCAGCGCCAGCCCGGCAACGGCGGCAAAAGCCAGCCCAACCAAGATGATGGTCACAAAATCAAGCCCCTCATGCCGCGGCTGACGCTTGGGCGCCAAAGGACCCGTATATCCTCCAGCGGCTTCTGCGTTCACGCTCCCATCAGGATTAAAAACCGGGCTGGACAGCCTGGGAATCGGATGCGCGCCTTGCGGCGCATGTCGGCCGATGGGCCGCCCGCCGGCCTCGGCGGCCGGCGCTGGGATGACCGCGGCGGCCGCCGCCGGCCGCTGAACCGCGGGCCGACCGGCAACTTTGCGGCCGTCGCGCACCCGCTGCAAGATGCGTCCCAGCTGGTCAGCATGCTTGTAACGGTCATTGGGCCCCTTGCTCATCACCTTGGCAATAACTCGGCTAATATCCCGCGGCACGTCGGGATTGACCGCTATCGCGCGGGGAATATCCGCTTGAATATGCGCCAGCGCCAGCTCGCGCTGCGATGCCCCAGCATAGGGCAGACGCCCGGTGAACATCTCGAACATGACGATTCCAATCGAATAAACATCCGAGGCCGGCGAAGGCTTTTCGCCGCGGGCCTGTTCCGGCGCAAAGTAATGCGGGCTTCCCCAAACCACGTCGGCCCGCGCTGGCGGCATGGTGTCGGTGTAGGCCTGTGCAATGCCAAAATCAGTCACTTTGATGATGCCGTCCCGGTTGATCAGGATATTCTGCGGTTTGACATCGGCATGGACTAACTGCGAGCGATGAGCGAAGCCAAGCCCGGCGCAAATCTGTATCGCATATTCCAGCGCCTTCCTGTATGGCAGGGCGCCGCGCGCCTTGATGATTTTTTTCAAGTCATGGCCCTCAATCATCTCCATGACAATGTAATGCGTCGGCCCATCGCTGCCGACATCATGCACTGTAACGATATTCGGATGCGCCATCCTTGCGATGCTGCGCGCCTCTTGCCGAAACTTCTCCAAAAAAGCCGGGTCTTGAGTCAGACTGGGGCGCAGAATCTTGACGGCGACCATCCGTCCCAGCATACGGTCAAGCGCCTTGTAAATCACAGACATACCACCCGATCCTTGTTGGGCGACAAGTTCATAGCGCTGGTTCAGCAAAGTTTCAGGCATGGCCGTCCTCTTCTTATAATCGGGATACCGCGGCGAAAAACATCTGATATTCATGCAAGGCGCTGCGGTCGGTCAGGCTGGCGATGTAATCGGCGACAACGCGGTGAATCGCTTCTTTGTCCAGCCGCGCGCGGTACTCTTCAGGCAGTTGATCGGGCTCCTTGATATAGCTGACAAACAGCGCCTCGACAAAATGCTCGGCCCGCGTTTGCATCCTCACCACCCTAAAATGCCGATACATATTTTGAAACAGAAAATCTTTGAGCTCGCGGTTGAGCCTTTGCTGCTGCGGACTGTGCGTCACGACCGCGCCGGGATGACGCTGAACATCGCGCCAGGTTTGCGGCTTTAGCTGCCGCAGCTGTTTCACCGTCTCATTCAGGACATCATCCACCTGCAATCCAACCAGTTCGCGCACAATGTGATGCCGCGTGACATCGTCCAGATAACGCTTGTTCCAGTTGATTCGCGCCAGGACCTGACGCCAGATTTCCAGTTCCTCCAGCTGCTCAATCCGAATCAGGCCGGCCTGCAGGCCATCGTCAAGGTCATGGGCATTGTAAGCCAATTCATCGGCGATATTGGCGATCTGCGCTTCCATGCTGGCATGGGTCTCCTTGGCAATGTCAGGCAAATGGCTGATGTCATACTCGGTCTCATGCTTGGCAATCCCTTCCAGCGTTTCATAAGTCAGGTTCAGCCCATTCCATCCAGGGTATCGCTTTTCCAGCTTGGTCACAACGCGGTAACTTTGATGATTATGATTAAACCCGCCAAAGTCGGCCATCAGTTGATTGAGAATGCCCTCGCCGGCATGTCCAAATGGCGGATGACCGAGATCATGCGCCAAACAGACAGCTTCAACCAAGTCTTCATTGACGCCAAGCGCACGCGCCAGCGTCCGTCCAATCTGCGCCACTTCCAGCGTATGCGTCAGCCGAGTCCGAAAATAATCCCCAGCATCATTGACGAAGACCTGCGTTTTATATTCCAGCAGCCGAAAGGCGGCCGAATGTACAATGCGGTCGCGGTCGCGCTGAAAAACAGTGCGATAACGCGGCTCCGGCTCATGATGCAGCCGCCCGCGCGACTGCCGACTGTACAGCGCATACGTCGCCAGCGTATCAAGCTCATGCTGCTCAAGCTGTGTCCGACTAAAATACATTTCGCATTCCTTTGCTTTCCTTATTATAGCGCGACGAGGCAAACTGCACATCCTGCGGTAATCCGTTACAATGGTAAAAATGAAGCCATGCTGATTCAGAAAAGCGCGGTTATGTCAAATATCATCGCCATGCTAACCGACTTTGGACTCGAAGACAGCTATGTTGGCGTGATGAAGGCCATCATGCTAAACATAGTCCCCGATGCCCGAATCGTAGACATCACCCACGCCATTCAACCGCAGAATGTCCGCCAAGCCGCCTTTGCCCTGCTGAACAGCTACCGCTATTTCCCCATCGGAACCACCTTTTGCGCCGTAGTTGACCCCGGGGTCGGCAGTTCCCGCCTGCCGATTGCCGTCAAGACCTCCGACTATCAGTTCATCGCGCCCGACAACGGCATCTTGAGCTATGCCCTGGCGCGCATCAAAGGCGATTATCAAGCGGTAACGCTCGAAAATCCGCAATATCATCAGCTTCCAGTCAGTCATACCTTTCATGGCCGCGATATTTTCGCGCCGGCCGCCGCTCATATTGCCCGCCGCCGCGACCTGCCGCCAGACATAGGCCGAGAACTGGCGACCATTTTCACGTTCCCCGACCCCCAGCTTCGCTTTGCCAACCAGCGGCTCATAGGCGAAGTGATGCACATTGACCACTTCGGCAACATCATCACCAGCATTGGCCGTTTCGAGTGGCCAAATCAGGATGAACTGACGCTGGCCGCGCTTTGGCAGGGTCAAATCCCGCCCATGCGCTTCCTTGCCCGCCAGACTCATATCACCATTCACAGCCACACCATCCACGGGATTTCCCATGCCTATCACGAAGTTCAGCCGGGCGCCATCCTAGCGCAGATTGACAGCAATGGATTTTTGGAAATCGGCGCCAATCACGACAACGCCGCCGGGCGGCTTGATGTTCAAGTGGGCGACAAGGTTATGCTCAAGCTGTCCTGACTCGGCCCGCAAACAGCAGTTGACAATAGTTTTCAGATGTGCTTAAATTTCAGGAATTATTTTTATTGCCTGGCTGATGATGACCTGTTTTACAAAAACAACGCCGGTCCCGCTTATGCCATTGTCCCCATCAACGCGCGCTTCAGCCCAGGCAGTCAAATCCGCGAAACAGCGGCGGTGCCTTTGCCCTTGCCGTGTTTTGAGTATCTTTTATGCAGAGACAAAGAAAGCGAGGCCCTATGTAAAGAAAATCAGCAGGAAAGGGACGTTCCTATTCGATAGGAATCCCGCTTTGTTAAAATTGTTCGATAAGGAGAATTTGAGACATGAAGAAACGGTTCATTGGTTTATTGGTCATCGCAGTTCTGCTCATCGGCGCTGGCGGCGCTATGGCGCAGGACGTCACGCTTGAGTTCCAGCAGTGGTGGGCGCCAGAGCTTCCCGAAGGCGCGTTCAGAGCGCTGATGGATGAGTTCGAAGCCGCCAACCCCGGCATCACAGTCGAACTCCTTAGCGGGCCCTATTCGACGACTCGCGACCAAATTGTCGCCGGCGCCGCCACTGGCACCATGGCCGACGTCGTCGGACTCGACGGCGCCTGGGTCAATGACTTCGTGAAGCAAGGCTCGCTGGCGAACCTGTCCGAAATTATGATGGGCGCCGGCTATGACGACAGCGAACTGGCGGCGCAGATTCAGCTGGATGGCTCGACCTGGATGATTCCAGTCGTCAACTTCATCTATCCCGTCTTTGTCAACGTCGACCTGCTTGAAGCCGCTGGCGTGATGCCGCCGTCGACGCGGGCCGAATTCGCCGCCGCCGCCGCCGCGCTGACCGACCCCGATAACAACGTCTACGGCTGGGCGCTGCCGCTTTCGCTGGAACAGCCCAATGGCGTCCAAAATGACGTCATGTCATGGGTCTGGGCCAGCGGCGGCAGCATGCTCAAGGACGGCCTGCCCAATCTGGTCGACAATGAGCTTTTGGCTGGAACGATGGAATACATCAAAGGCCTCTATGACGCCGGCGTCATCGCGCCCGGCGCCTTATCCATGCGCGAGCAGGACAAAGTCGAAGAATTCGTCAACGGCCGCGTCGCCATGGTCATCAACACCCTGGCCCACTTCCACCTGATCCGCGACCGCAACCCTGACCTCAACTTCGATATTACCGCCCTGCCAGCCGTTGAAGGCTACGATGGGCCGCGCGGGCTTCCCTACGCCACCTGGGGCATCGGCATCGCATCCAACAGCGAAAATCAAGAAGCCGCCTGGAAACTGGTCTCCTTCTTGATGAGCCAAGACGGTAATTCAAAGCTGTCGTCGATGGCGAACGCTTTCCCCGGCAACGTCAACTCGACGCCCGACTTTATTCAAACAGACCCCCTGTTTGAAAAAGCCTTTGAAGTCTTCCAAACCGGCTACCTGGCCAATGAATTCACCGGCCTGCCAGTCGCCGAAGAACTCATGGCTTTGTTTGACGAGCCGCTCCAGTTTTACCTGGAAGGCGACTTGAGCCTCGACGAATTCCTGGAAATCGCCCAGGACGAGTGGATGGACAAGTTTGAATAGGGCCCCAATTGGGATGCCCTTGATGTAATGATGCGGCGGCCAGGCGCAAACCCCGGCCGCCGCATAACAGGCGAATGGAGCAGCGATGAAAATAGCCGCGGCTCGACCCGCAAGCCCTGCTTGGGAACGGCATCGAAAACGGCTGCTCCCCTATGCCTACCTTTCGCCAACCCTGATCCTGCTGGCTGTGCTGACCTTTGTTCCCATTGCCACTGTCTTCCTCTATTCGCTGGTCGACAACGTCATCATCACCCCCAAGCCGCCGACATTCGTCGGCCTCGACAACTACGTCGAAGTGCTGACCGACCGAAAATTCGGCGGCGCCTTCCGCAATACCATGTTCCTCGCCATCGTCAGCGTCATCGGCCACTTCATCATCGGACTCGCCTTCGCGCTGCTGCTGAATACGCGGCTGATTGGCCCCGGCGCCAAAGCCATCTTCCGCGCCGTCTATATCCTGCCATGGGTCTTCACTGCCTCAATCATCGCCATCCTGTGGCGGCTGCTGCTCAACCCGCACGGCGTCGTCAACTTTCTGCTCATTGAGCTTGGGCTGGCGCATCAACAAATCGAATGGCTTAGCAAGCGCGACCTGGCGCTTTATGCCGTGACCTTCATCAACATCTGGGCGGGATACCCTTTTTACATGGTCAGCTTCCTGGCCGGCCTGCAAGGCATCCCCGACGACCTCTACGAAGCCGGCCGAGTCGATGGCGCCAGCTTTTGGCAGCTCTTCCGCTTTATCACCCTGCCGCAGCTGAAGCCGATCATCATCAGCCTGGCCATGCTGGATTTTATCTGGACAACGCACCAGTTCACGCTCATTTGGATGACCACCGGCGGCGGCCCGATGCGCTCGACCGAAGTCCTAAGCACCTTCACCTACAAAGCCGCATTCCGCTCCAACGAGTTTTCCATCGCGTCGACGCTGGCGATGATCATCCTGGCGCTCTCGACCGTCGTCGCCGTCTTCTATGTGCGGAATCAGCGAATGGCGGACGAATAATATGATCGCCAATCCCGCCCAAGTCCGATTGGCAAAAGCGCTGACGCTGATTGCGCTGGCGGCTGGCGCATGCTTTGCCGGGCTGCCCGTGCTTTGGATGGTCGCCTCATCCTTCAAATCAAACACGCAGATATTCGCCTATCCGCCGCAGTTCATTGACGACTCCTTCTCGCTCAAAGCCTATCAAGCTGTCCTGACCGACCCCATGCAGCTGCGCTTCTTTTTCAACAGCTACCTCGTTTCCATCCTGGTAACGATTTGCACGGTCATAACCAGCATCCTGGCCGGCTACAGCTTCAGCCGCTATGACTTCCGCTTCAAAAAGGCCCTGAACCTGATCATCATCGGCGTCCAGTCCGTGCCGCCCATTACGCTGATGATCCCTTACTTTGGGCTTATCGTCTGGCTGGGGCTGTACAACTCTTATGCGGCGCTGATCCTGA
The DNA here is from genome assembly GCA_965243515.1 of Phototrophicaceae bacterium. Lineage (GTDB taxonomy): Bacteria > Chloroflexota > Anaerolineae > Aggregatilineales > Phototrophicaceae > UBA6055. The sequence goes on from OZ251572.1 coordinate 1,799,944, forward strand.
CCTACATGGTCTTCACGCTTTCCTACGCCATTATTATGATGACCGGCTACTTCAACACCCTGCCGCGCGACCTGGACGAAGCCGTCATGATCGACGGCGGCGGCAGCTTAGTCATTCTGTGGCGCATTCTCGTCCCGGTCTCGCTGCCCGGCATCGTTTCGGTCGGCGTCTATACCTTCATGCTGGCTTGGAACGAGTTCCTCTTCGCGCTCACCTTGACGCGCACCAACGATATGCGTACCGTCCCCATTGGCATCCAACTGCTGATGGGACAGCATTCCTTTGAATGGAATCAGATGATGGCGATGAGTGTATTGGGGTCGCTGCCAGTCCTGATCCTCTTCCTGCTCTTCCAGCGTTATTTCATCGCCGGGATGTCGGCTGGGTCAATTAAAGGCTAGCCGCGCCCGCCGGCCCTGCGTTACCATAAGAACATCTATCAACTCTGTATTGAGGAATGAAGCCCGTATGTTAATCAATATGAAAAATTTGCTGGCAATGGCGCACGCCAACCGGTTTGCTGTGCCGGCTTTTAACATCAGCAGCAATATGCTCCTCGCCGGCGTAATGGAAGCCGCCGAAGAAGCATCGGCCCCAGTCATCCTGGCCATCCACCCCGACGAGTTGGCTTTCGTTCGCCCCTCCTTCATCAAAGCCGCCGTCGCCGAAGCCATCCAGGCCAAGGTCCCCGTCTGCATCCATCTCGATCATGGCTCCTCATTCGAGCAGATTATGACCGCCATCCAGGCTGGCTTTACCTCCGTGATGATGGACGCCTCCACCCAGCCGCTTGCGGAAAATATCAAACTGTGCCGCCAGACGGTCGAGTTGGCACACGCGGTCGATGTTTCAGTAGAAGGCGAGCTAGGCACCATCGGCACCGCTGACGCCGAGGCCGAAGCCGAAGCCGAAGAGATCATTTTCGTCGATCCCAACGACGTCAAAACTTTCGTCGATGCCACCGGCGTTGATACATTGGCCGTCGCCGTCGGCACCTCCCACGGTCTCTATCCAAAGCACATGAAGCCGGAAATAAGATTAGACCTGCTGGAAGCAATCGCCGCCAAAGTCGATATTCCGCTGGTGCTGCACGGCGGTTCGGGCAACTCCGAAGACGAAATCGTCAGCGCCATCAAACTGGGCATCAGCAAAATCAACATCTCCAGCGACGTTAAAAACGCTTTCTATCAGAAATGCCGCCAAGTGCTGACCGACCCCACCCTGCGAGAGCCGCTGTCCATCTATCCCCCCTGCATTGATGCCATGAAAGCAGTTGTCCACCAAAAATTTGACCTGTTCAGCGCCGCGGGCAAAGCGAACCTGTATTCGCGCCTTGCTTAACCCGCCGCATGAACGAAAGAATCGCCCTCGGATTTGGCAACAGCGTTGATTATGAGATCGTCTGGAACTCGAAAGTTTTTGAAGATCTCATTGTCCATTACAACATCCGCGCCGCCGAACTGACGTCCGAAAGTCCGATTGATTCCGAACGCGGTCTGCTTGTTTCAATACTGGCTTTTCTGAAAGCCGCCAAAGGCGGTGAGCGATTTGTCGCCGCCTCTTCAATTATTGAGGATTTTTCGCAGAGGTTTGACAAAAAAATCACCCTGGGCGGGACGTCGGTGCGGGCCGCCATCGCCATGCGGAAGCTCGGCTTTACATCAGCGCTTCATCTTATCACGATAAATGACCATGTGCGCCGCCTCATTCCCCCAGACAGCCCCTTTGTTTGCAGCAGTGCAAACGACAGTTCGCACCCGCATTTGATTGTGCAGTTCGGGCAGAATGCCACCGTCAAAGCCGGCGACATCAGCATCCGCGCCAGCCAGCCCAACCGCCTCATCTACCATAGCAATGATGACAATATCGCCATGAAACTGAATGAAGGCTTTGCTGACCTGATCGCCGATGCCAAGGCGCTGCTGGTAACTGGCTTTAATGCCATGCAAAGCAAGTCCCTGCTCGCCAGTCGGCTGGAATCGGTGATAAGAATGATGAGACGGCTGCCGCAGGATGCGCTCGTCTTTTATGAAGATTCAGCTTACTTTGACCCCGCTTGCAGTCGGCTGCTTTACCGCGCATTGGAAAAGCACATCGATATTTTCAGCCTAAACGAAGACGAGCTTCAAGCTCATCTCAACCGCAAGGTGGCTTTGCTTGATATTCAGCAGGTTCAGCGGGCATTGGCTGACCTGCAAAAGCAAATCCTGATGCCCATCATTGTTCTGCATACCAAACACTGGGCGCTTGCCTATGGCCGACAGGCGAGTCGTTTCGCAAAGCCGCTCAAAGCCGGCCTAAGCATGGCGACGGCGCGCTTCTGTTATGGCGATGATTTCACCTGGCGGCATTGCCGCGAAATCGCAAGCCTTCCCCCCAAGCCCGAAAACGCGGTGTTTGCCGAGACCATCAACAAGATGCAGCCCGACCGCATTGTCTGCGCGCCGGTCGCCGCCGTCGCTCCCCGCCGCGCCGTCACAGTCGGCCTTGGCGATGCCTTCGTCGGCGGATTCCTGTCGGCGCTTTTACCCAAAATTGCGCCCGCGCCGGCGGACATCCCCAACCCGTTGAGTGATGCCTAGCGAATCGAGATGCTCAAGAACAGCGATGGCATACTTCCGCGACGTGCCAAACTCGTCGCGCAGCGTTTTGGCATCGATCCCGCCATGCTCGCTTATGCGCCGCCGGATTTCGGCGGTGAGTCGCTCATAGCCGGCTTTGGGAAATGCGATGCTGTCACTTACCATGATAATCCGCCTCAAATCAATTAAAGCCCGCACCAGATCTTCGCCGGCGATCTCGTTCAACTCGGCAATCGGCGGCGGCGAATAGGGGAGTTCGTTCAGAATTTGCATCAGATGGTCAATTTGCGCCTGCTGCTTGTCGCTGAAAATGATTTGATGGCCTTTCATGCGAACCGCGTTCCATTCGCCGACAACCCGGTCGTCCCGCTCAATCACGCTGTCCAGCAGACCGCGCTTGACCTTGAGTCTGCTGTGCAGTTCAGCCCGCAAAATGCCCAGACGGAGCGGGTTTTCCTGATGATAAGTGGCAAGCTCATCCCGCAGTCGACTGGATAACTCCTGATAAGATGACATTGCCCAATAGCGCTGCTGATCCATTTGGATGAGCAGCCCTTCGTCCAAAGCCGCCTTCAGCGCCGCGTTCAGTTCATCGCCGCCGCCAAAACGCTGCTGCAGTTCCGCCAGCCGCGCTGGAGCCTTGCCGCGCGCCGCCAGCGCCAGCCGTTCAGCGGGAGCACCGGCCAGCTGCGCTTCCAGTTCTCGAATCATGTCCGGCTGAAAACGTTTGCGCCGCCGGCCAGGATGAGCGTTGACGATAAGGCCGCCGCCGATGGTTTGCGCTGGGGAGGGATACCGCAGGATAAATCGATCCCCCCGACCAAGCGGCAGCGCATCGCGCAAACGAATTTGCAGCCATCCCTCACTGCCGGGCGGCAGCTTGTCAGTATTGAGCAGGCGAACATTGGCGACCGACTCGGCCGCGCCAGAAAAAAACTTGACTTCCGCATGATGCTCCAGCGGGCGGCTCACATCCGCAAGCTGGCGGAAATGCGCGTCCGCCAGTACAGTAGGGCGGATTTGCCCCGGATAAGTGAGGACATCCCCGCGGCGGATTTGACCGCTGCTGATGCCGGCGATATTCACCGCCGCGCGGCTGCCCGGCAACGCGGTTTCCACCGCTTGCTTATAGCTTTGCAGGCCGCGAATCCGCCCCGTTTTACCGCTTGGCTGGAGTTCCACCTGGTCACCGACTGACAGCGCGCCGCCCGAAAGCGTGCCGGTCACCACTGTTCCAAAGCCACTAATCACAAAAACGCGGTCGACCGGGAGCCGCGGGCGCGAGCGGTCAAGGCGCGGCGGCAGCTTGTCCAGCGACCTCTGCACAGCGACAGTCAGTTCGTCCAGCCCGGCGCCAGTGACGGCCGAAACCGGCACAATCGGCGAGTCGTCCAGCCCATTTTTCGCCAGCAGCTCTTCAATCTCAAGGATGACCAGTTCCATCCAGTCGTCATCGTCAATCAAATCGGTTTTGCTTAGGACGACAGCGATATTGCACACGCCCAGCAGCCTCAAAATCGACAGATGCTCGCGGGTTTGCGGCATAATCCCTTCGTCAGCCGCAATCACCAGCAGGGCGGCATCCATACCGCCGACGCCGGCAAGCATATTTTCAATAAAATCGCGGTGCCCGGGCACGTCAACAATGCCCAGCGTCTCCCCGTTCGGCAGCCGCATCCAGGCGAATCCCAAGTCAATGGTCATGCTGCGGCTTTGCTCTTCCGCCAGCCGATCCGGGTTGATGCCGCTTAGTTTTTCGACCAGCGTCGATTTCCCATGATCAACATGCCCGGCGGTCCCAATGACGCGCATCGATCAGGAGCCGTTGTATCGGTTTGCATCGCCCGGCGGATTGTCGGCCGGCGGACTTTGCGAATCGGCGCGCGTCCCAGCGACGTCAAATTCATGCAGAAGCGCCTGATAACGCTCTCGATACAAATCAGCCCGCGCCCGCTCAAGCTGCCACAGCCGCTCAATGCTGCGCCGCAAACCCGGAATCGAAGCCTCAATGCCGCCGATGCGCTTGATATACAATTCAAATTCCTTGTCATGACTGCGCCAGACCTCGTCGTTGGAAAGGGTAAGCTGCTTCCACCGTTTTTGATCATCATCGCGCCAGTCGTTCCATTCCTGACGAAATCGCTCTTCACTAAGCCGCTGCATCTCGGCAACTTCATTGATGCGCCGTTCGAGTCGGTCGCCAATCCGATTGAAATCATCAATAATCCGTTTCATTTCACGATGAGTCTGCGACCAAATTTCAAATCGCTCGCTGTTCTTCTGCAAAGCCTCATCATGAAGCCCAAAGCGTCGGGTGAGGTCAGCCACCTGCTGGTCGCGCTGCTGCATCATCAACTGCTGCTGGTCAATAAACTGCTGCAGCTGTTCGCGCCGCTCTCGCTCCACATTGCCAAATTCCTGAATGCGGCCCTCGTTGCGAATGGCAAGGTCTTCAACCAAAGTCAGCTTGGGACGAACGGCGTCTATTGATTTTTTATATTCGGGCAGTTCGGTTTCGATTTCTATCAGCCGCCGCGAATCAGCCCGCCGCTGTTCCTCAAGGAATGCCAGCCGGCGGTCAGGCTCTTCCAGCTTCTTGGTCAAATCGTCCATCTCCTGGTTAAGCACGCGGACAGCATTGGTCAGACGGTCGCGCTCGGCCTGCAGGCCGCTGAATGCGGATGCCTGTTTTTCCAGCCGGTCAGTCTTGTCCGATAAATCGCGGACCGAACGGCGGATGTTTTCCCGCTGCAATTCAATCCGGCGCTCGACTTCCCGCTCGGCCGTCAGGCGGCGCGCCTCGGCATTCTCAAGCAGCTGGCGCGTTTCAGTCCGCAGCCGATCCATAATTTCGCGCTCCTTCTGCACCGGGAGTGTCTCTTGCTTCATCATGCTTTGGTCAGATTCGACGCTGTTGATGCGCCGCTGCATTTGACCAATAACATCGGCCTGCTGCGCCAGCCGCTCCTCCAAGGTCGCAATCGTCGTCTTGTCGCGGCGGCGCTCTTCGTCCAGCCACTCGATCATGCTGGCGATTTGATTGATGTCCATGGCATTGCCTCCAGATGCCACATCATAATGGCACGAGCTTACGAATGCCATCATTATAGCATCTACGCTCGACAAGGGCAATTATTCCAGCTTCATCTCTTTCCTGTTTCAGCCGACTTCGATTACACTCAAGCTGTATCTCCAAACAATAGGCTTATTTTGCAGAGGACAGACGCGATGAAAGCGTTGATATGGGAAGCCGCGCGGACGATGACAATGCGCGAAGAGCCGATGCCGTCGCCGGCCGCCGATGAAATCCTGGTGAAAGTGACTCATGCTGGAATCTGCGGCTCGGAGCTTGGCGGCTATCTGGGGCATAACGCGCTGCGGAGGCCGCCGCTGATTATGGGCCATGAGTTCGCCGGCGAAATCGCGGAACTCGGCGCCGAAGTTTCATCCCTCCGGCCTGACCTCAACCCTGGCCAAGCCGTAACGGTCAATCCGCTCTGGCACTGCGGCGAATGCCGCGATTGTCGGCGAGGGGTCAATCAACTGTGTCATCGGCGGCAGCTGCTTGGCGCGCATCGCCCGGGCGCATTTGCCGAATATGTCAATGCGCCGGCCAAGCTGGCGCTGCCGCTGCCGGCGGGGATGGACACACGAATCGGTGCTCTGACTGAACCAGTCGGCTGTGCTGTTCGCATTGCCGAACTGGCTGGGGATGTCGCCGGCGGAGACTGCCTGGTCATCGGCGCCGGCCCCATCGGACTGCTGTCACTGCAAATGCTCAACCTGAAGGATGCTCGGCGCGTTTTTATTGTCGAGATGGATAACGAACGGCTGCGAATGGGCGCCGAACTGGGCGGCATTCCCATTCAGCCGCGCGAAACTGACGCCGTGCAAACGGTGCGAAACGCCACTGACGGGCAAGGTGTGGCCGTGTCGGTTGATGCAGTCGGCAGCGCCGTAACGCGCGAGCAGTGCATCGCGGCCACAAGGGCCGGCGGCCGTCTGATTCTAAGCGGCCTGCATGAAGAGCGCAGTGTGATGCCAGCGGCCGATATGATTCGCCGCGAAATCCAGGCACATGGCTCCTTTGCCTATTCACCGGCCAACTTCGCCCAGGCGCTTGACCTGCTGGAACAGGGCGCGGTTCGGCTTGATCCATGGATTATTGAAGCTCCCCTGCAAGCCGGCGGCAAATGGTTTGACCGCTTGATTGATGCCCCAGGAAATGTCGCCAAAGCGCTGCTTGTTCCCGACAGCTAAAGGTCAGCGGCTGCTTCCGGCGGGTGATTGGGGCCAATCCATATTTCAGATGAGGTTTCGGCTGGCTCAATATCCAGGTTGACGACAATCGCTTCCTGGTCACTGCGGACGAGAATGCAGACGAGTGGTTCATCCGGCTGGGCATTAATTTCCTGGTGCGGCACAAAGGGCGGAACATAAATAAAATCCCCAGCATCGGCTTCAGCGACATATTCCAGTTGGTCACCCCAGCGCATCCTTGCCCGCCCGCTGACGACATAGATGACGCTTTCCAGTTCGCCATGATGATGGGCGCCGGTCTTGGCATTCGGCTGGATATTGACGGTGCCGGCCCACAGCTTATTAGCGCCGGCCTTGGCGTGGTTGATGGCGGCGGCGCGGGTCATGCCAGGGGTTTGCGGCGTATTGGTGTCCAACTCGGAACTGCGGACAATCCGCACCCCGTTTTCACGCCAATTCGTTTGTTCAGACATTGAAACACTCCTATTTTTCCGATGAGTGTACCAAGCGGGAATGAATCTCTCAAGCTGTTTTCAGCCGCCGCTTGAGAAAATCATCAGCGCGAAAGATGACGCAAACCACCTTGGCCAGCCACAATGACATCATGCGCCAGCTGGATAAACAGGCCATGCTCAACGATGCCGGCGCGGCCCTTGATAGCTTCTGCCAGCCAGCTTGGGTCTGCGATTTTGCCAAAGTGACAGTCCAGGATGAAATTGCCCTGGTCGGTCAAATAGGGACGTCCATCATCTTGTCGCCGCAGTTTGGGCGCGGCTCCCAGCGATTGCAGGAAAGCCGCCTGCGCCGTCCAGCCAAAGGGAATGACTTCAATAGGCACCGCCCAGCGCGTCCCAAGTTGATCGGACAGCTTGGATTCATCGACGACGATAATCTGCCGCCGGGTCGCCTGCGCCACAATTTTTTCCCGCAGCAAAGCGCCGCCGCCGCCCTTGATCAGGTTGAGTTCGGGGTCGACTTCATCAGCGCCGTCAATCGTCACATCAATCTGCGGATGATCTTCAAGAGTAGTCAGAGGAATGCCCAGCGCCCGCGCTTCGGCTTCAATGGCCAAGGAGGTCGGGATGGCGACGATTTCCCTTAGATCGCCGGCTTGAATCCGCCGGCCAATCCCGTGCGTGGCGAAAAGGGCCGTGCTGCCGCTGCCCAGCCCAAGCGTCATGCCCGATTGGACAAATTGCAGCGCAAATTCAGCCGCCTGCTGTTTCAGCGTTTCTACCTTCAAGATGATCTCCAGATTGCTTGCCGCCAGTTCAGCAAAACGAATTCATTATAGCATACGCGCCGCCTTTTCGATAATGATATGCGAAACATTTGTGCAAAATGCACGAACTTTGCCGATATATCGACTTATACTTGTTATAATAAAGATAGTAGAGAGAAAGGTATCTTAAAATGGCAGTAACCTGGCAGTGGTTGAATATCATCTTCATAGCCGGTCACATTGCGCTTGTCATCGCGGCGATGATTCACCTTCGCCGTCAATCGCTTTCAGAACGGGATTTGCTTTTGTGGGATTTCATCGTGATTTTCGTCCCGCTCGGATCCCTTATGGCGTTTGCGTATTTCCGAGGGCATGACAAACGCAAGCGCAAGCGCTGATCGTTCTATCGTTCCATGTAGAAAAGCCCGTTCGCGAGAGCGGGTTTTTTATTCGCTGTCTCACCATGATAAAATGCCATCAATGCGGTTATAATCTGTCAAGAACGGACGATTATTGACAAACTCCAAGAAAGGTGTCTTTGATGTATAAAACCTTAAACGCGGGCGCGATTGGCATCCGCAATTACTCATTGGAAGCCAGCCTGTCATTGGCGCGGCAAACTGGCTTTGCTGGCCTTGATTTCAGCATTCAAGAAGCGGCGCGGCTGGCAAAGGACAAGGGCATTAACCGCGTGAAGCAGCTTTTTGTCGAGTATGGCATCCAGCCCGGCGCTTGGGCCCCGCCGGTCAACTGGCAGGGCGACAGCTGGCGCGCAGACCTCGACAATCTGCCGCGGTTTGCCGATGTCGCCGCCGAGCTAGGGGCTTTGCGCGCCTCGACCTGGTGTCCGCCCTCATCGGCCGAACGCGAATTCGATGCCAATTTTAGCTGGCATGTCGAGCGTTTAGGCGCCATTGCCCAAGTCCTCAAGCCGTATGGCATTCGCTTTGGCATCGAGTTTATCGGGCCGCAAAGTCTGCGTCCCCCCGACCGGCACGCGTTCATCTATACGATGGAAGGCATGATGGAACTGGCGCGGGCTATCGGTGCTGGCAACGTTGGCCTGCTGCTGGATGCTTGGCATCTGCACACTTCGGGCGGCGCGGTGGATGACCTCGACAAAATCAGCAAACAGGACATTGTGAACGTGCATGTCAATGATGCGCCGGTTGGCTTGAGCATGGCCGAATATGACGACCATGACCGCCGCCTGCCCATGGAAACCGGCGTTCTGCCGCTGGCCGATTTTATGCACAAGCTGGTCGAACTTGGCTATGATGGGCCGGTGACGCCGGAGCCGTTCAGCAAGCGCGTCAATACGATTGAAGACCCATTGGAAGCGGCGCAGCTGACGGCGGATTATATGAAGCGCCTGTGGGATGCCGCCGGCCTGGCCTAAACTATCGCAAGCTCCATTGCGCGTCATTTTATACATCATTGACAACCGATGTGTTTGCGGTAATATGTGCGGAGTAATGTTCAAAGATACATTCGCTTCATCTGACATTGCATTTGTTTTGCGGAAATTCCTGCGCCGCGGCTGGATAGGCCATTTCCTCAAAACCCTGATATTCTGTACCTTAAAATCAGCCGACGAGGTTTGATATGCCGCTTAAAATTGCAATGATTGGCGCCGGCTCGATTGGCTTTACCCGCCGCCTGATGATGGATTTGCTGACGGTGCCGGAATTTGCCGATACGCATTTTGCGCTGATGGATATTTCCGCCCGCAATCTGAACATGGTCGCGCAGCTTTGCGAGCGCGATATTCAGGCGAACGGTTTGCCGGCGACCGTTAGTTCGACGCTGGATCGCCGCCAGGCCATCGCCGACGCCGATTATGTCATCTGCATGATTCGGCAGGGCGGGCTGGATGCTTTTCGGCTGGATATTGACATCCCGCTCCGCTATGGCGTTGACCAATGCGTCGGCGACACCATTTGCGCCGGCGGCATCATGTATGCCCAGCGCACGATTCCAGTCCTGCTGGATATCTGCAAGGATATTCGCCAAGCCGCCAAAACAGGCGCGCTCTTCCTCAACTATTCCAATCCGATGGCGATGAACACCTGGGCCTGCAATCAATACGGCGGCGTTCGCACCATCGGGCTTTGCCACGGTGTACAGCATGGCCACCAGCAGATCGCCGAGTGCATTGAGCTATGGGCCAAGCGCGAGGGCATGATCGCTGAAGATGAAAAGGTCGGATTGAAGGATGTCGATATCATCTGCGCCGGCATCAATCATCAGACTTGGTATATTCAGGTTCAATGGCGCGGGCTGGATATGAGGCCGAGGCTGCTGGAACTCTTTGAGGCGCATCCGGCCTTTCGGGAACAGGAAAAAGTCCGCATCGACGTCTTGCGGCGCTTCGGCTATTACTCGACCGAATCGAACGGCCATCTTAGCGAATATGTGCCTTGGTATCGCAAACGGCCCAACGAGATTCGGGATTGGATTGACCTAAGCCACTGGATCCACGGGGAAACTGGCGGCTATCTGCGCGTTTGCACCGAAGGGCGCGGCTGGTTCGAGACTGATTTTCCGAACTGGCTGGAAGAAGAGCCTCCCCAAATATCGGCCGCGGGCCGCAGCCTGGAACATGGATCGTATATTATTGAAGGCCTGGAAACCGGGCGCGTCTACCGCGGGCATTTTAACGTGCCGAATCAGGGGCATATTACCAATTTGCCGGATGGCTGCATCGTCGAGATTCCCGGCTATGCAGACAGGAATGGCATCAATATGCCGATAGTCGGGGATTTGCCGATGGCGGCGGCCGCGACTTGTTCGGCAAGCGTGCGCGTGCAGCAGATGGGCATGGAAGCGGCCGTGCATGGCGACGTGACCCTGCTCAAGCAGGCGATGCTGCATGATCCGCTGGTCGGCGCCGTCTGCAATCCAGAAGAAGTTTGGCAGATGACCGATGAACTGCTGACGGCGCAGGCCGAGTGGCTGCCCAATTATCGCACCGAAGACATAGAAGCGGCGGCGCGGCGTCTGGCCGAACACGACGCGCGCGGCACGCGGGTCAAACTTGTCCAGAGCGAAGGCGCGGCCCGTCTGCCAATCCGAAGCGCGGCCGAACTGGCGCAGGACAGGCGGCCCCGATGAGCCAGATGAGAGAGGGCGGTATGCGCGTGAATAACGGCGCCGAGCCGATTTTGGAAGTTCGCAGCCTCAAGACCCATTATTTCCTCGAAAAGGGGGTGGTGCAGGCTGTTAAGGGGGTGAGCTTTAGCCTCGAAAACGGGCAAACTTTGGGGATTGTCGGTGAAAGCGGCTGTGGAAAAAGCGTCACCGCCCGCTCGATCATGCGCTTGATTAAATCGCCGCCGGGTAAAATTGTGGACGGCGAGATCGTCTTCCGACGGCAAAAACGCCGCGCCGAAACGATTGACATCGCCCAGCTTGACCCCAAAGGCCCAGAAATGCGAAGCATCCGCGGCGGCGAAATCTCGATGATTTTTCAGGAGCCGATGACCTCGCTCAATCCGCTGTATTCAGTCGGCCGCCAGATCGCCGAAGTGGTTGAACTGCATCAGGGCATGTCCCGCAAGGAGTCGATGAAAGTCGCCATTGATATGCTGCATCGGGTCAAAATCGCTGACCCCGAAGAGCGGGTTAATCAGTATCCACATCAGTTGAGCGGCGGGATGCGTCAGCGAGTGATGATTGCGCTGGCCTTGTCCTGCAACCCCTCGATCCTTATCGCCGACGAACCCACAACCGCGCTGGACGTGACCATCCAGGCGCAAATTATTGATCTGATGGAACAGCTGCAAGATGACTTTGGATCTTCGATTATTATTATTACACACAATCTGGGCGTGGTTTCGCAGATGGCCGATTATGTGGCCGTGATGTACTTTGGGCGCGTGGTCGAATATGGCACAGCGCTGGATATTTTCCGCAATCCGCAGCATCCTTATACCGTCGGCCTTTTGAAGTCGATACCGGTTTTGGGGCAGCGCAAGGCAACGCTGATTCCGATTGAGGGGATTGTCCCCAACGCCACGGCTGATATTCAGGGCTGCGCTTTTGCCGACCGCTGTCCTCATGTGATGGCGAAGTGCCGCCGGCATCTGCCGCCGCCGACTGTGATTGAAGGCAAGCATCAAGTCGCCTGCTGGCTGCATGAAGATCAAGTGAATTAACCTGCTGCCGCCCAAACGCGCCGGCAGGATAATTTTTATATCAACCAATAATGGAGGAAAAGCAATGAAATTTAGCCGTTTTATCCGTTTTCTGCTGGTTTCAGCGTTCGCGCTGACAGCAATCGCGGGGGGGGGGATCTTCGCCCAAACCGGCGAGGTCGCTGACCCGATACCGTATCCAGAAGGAGTGCAGTTGGGCGACAACCCGATTGTCCGTTTCCCGCTGGGTGAACTGCTTGCCTATCAGGCGCTCGATTCTTACAATGAGCCGGCATGGGTGGCGGCGCTGGTTGAAGCTGGCGAACTGCCGCCGGTGGAAGAGCGTCTGCCCGAAAATCCGCAGGTCATTCTGGAATCTGGCATGTCCACCGGTCTCGGTGTATATGGCGGCGTCTGGCGCGACTTCTCCGCCGTTCCGACCGAGGGCTGGAATCTGTGCGCCCGTCAAACCCAGGGCTGGTTCGGCATCAACTACATCTATGGCGAATCGCTCACCAAGTCGGGCCCGATGTTCCTACGCAGTGACAACCTGGAGCCGCTTCCGAATCTGGCGACGGATTGGGAATGGAGCGAAGATGGCGCGCAGCTGACGATGAACATCATCCGCGGCGCGAAATGGTCGGATGGCGCGCCCTTTGGCGTCCATGACATCATGTTCACTTGGGAATACATCATCCAGGACGAAAACGTCAATTCATGGACGACGGCTTCGACTTGGGAAATCGGCGGCGAGCCAATCACCCTAGAAGCGGTTGATGATGACACCATCCTGTGGACCTTCCCGGTCGCCTATCCGGTGCAGCGTTTGTTCGATATGGACTTCCTTGATTTCAACGTCTGCGCCGAACACGCCTACAAGCCGATGCACCCGGCTTTCAACGACGAATCCGATTACGATACCTTCAAGACCTTCCAGGTGCAGGATGACCTGCCGGTTCCGACTATGGGACCCTGGGTCGCTGTGGATTATCAAATCGACGAGTACATGGTGCATCGCCGCAACCCCTACTACTGGAAAGTTGACAGCGCAGGCAACCAGCTGCCCTATCTCGATGAAGTCACCTTTGAAAAAGGCCCAAGTGGCATCGGCCGGACACTAGGGACACTGGCGGGGTCAATCGACCATACCAACCTGGAAAATCCGAGCACCTACGTGGAAGCCATCACCCGTTCGCAGGAAGATGATGCTCACTTCCGCATTGAGTGGGGCCCGGAAACCCTGGCTTTCAATATCGACTTCAATCTGTCGGCCACCCTGGGCGTGCAGGATGAGCGCGATGAGGCTTTGCGCGGCTTGTTCCGCGACCAGCGTTTCCGCCGCGCCGTTCAGCATGCGGTAGATGGCGACGGCATCGGCCAGGCAGTCATTCGCGGGCCTTTCATGCGCGCCTTCGCCGGCGGCATCACCCCCGGTTCGCCTTACTACGACATCGACAGCGTCGTCTATTATCCCTACTCGCCGGATTCAGCCCGCGCGCTGCTGGCGGAACTTGGCTTTGAGGACACCGATGGCGATGGCATCCTCAACTGGACTGATGGCCCGCTGGCAGGTGAAAACCTGGTGGTTGTCCTCAATACCAGCGTCGCTGCCGAGGCCACTGGCCAAATCGGCGACGCCTTTGTCCTCTTGATGCAAGAGGTCGGCGTTCAAGTCAACCTGCGCCCGCTCCAAGGCCCCGCCGCCAGCGATGCTATCACCACCGGCACCTGGGAAATGCGCGTTGACCGCATCGGGCAGGAATACACCACTTCCTTTACGCGCTGCAAGGATTTGGGACCTGTTACCGACATCACCCCCGATTTCCATCGCTCTGATGGCGGCGAACGCGAACTGCTGGACTTTGAGGCCGAATTGATCGAGATTGTGGACGCATTCTGCCTGGAGCCGGACTTTGATACCCGCAAGGAATTGATGTTCCGCTACAACCAGCTCTTCACCGAAAACGTGTACAGCGTTGGCGGTATCGTTGGACGTTACGGATTGGCTTTGGCAAAACGTTTCAACAACATTCCAGTCGGCGCGCCGCCCTTCTTCTATCAATGGACCTGGGGCAACGTCATTCCAGAAGCCGTTTGGGTCAACCCGGATGAGCAGGAGGATCAGCAGTTCTCCGGCACCGTTCCCGTTTATGACGGCGATATGTAGTATCGGGATGAGCCTCGGGCTGTGTAGACACTGACCGGCGCTCATCATCGCAGTAATTTCAAACAGGGGCGGGCTTGGCCTCGTCCCTGTTATCACGATCAGATGAATGCTTTGCGCTTAGACTTGATTCGTTCCATGAAAACCCGCAGCCCGGCATAAGGGAAAAGCGCTTATGATTCGATTTATTGTGCAGCGTCTAATTTCGTCGGCCTTGATTCTCATTGTTATTACAGCCGTTGCCTTTACTATCATTCAGCTTCCGCCTGGTGACTTTACCGAAGTCTACAAGCAAGAACTGATTGCGCTTGGTGGACAATCGGAAGAAGAAGCCGAAGAAGCCGCCAATCAACTGCGGGAAAAATATGGCTTGAACGATCCGCTGCCGATACAGTACATCAAATGGATGAGCGGGATTGTATTACGGGGGGATTTTGGCTGGTCTTCGGTGCAGCGGGTTGATGTCAGCGAATTGCTTGCTCAACGCTTGCCGCGCACGATTGCCATTGCGCTGGCGGCCCACGCCATTTCGTCTTTGGTCGGCATTGGGCTTGGGATTTATGTCGCCAATCGGCAATACAGTTTTGCCGATAACGCCGCCGCCACCTTCGCTTTTATTGCCACCTCGGTGCCGCGCTTTTCATTGGCGCTTATTATTATGTATATTTTGGCTTTTCATTTGGAGCAGGAGCATGTCGGCGCGCTTTTTTCGCCCGAATACCGCTATGCCCCCTGGTCAGTTGATAAAGCGATTGATTTACTCAAGCATATTTGGCCGGTGATTTTAATTGCCGGTCTTGGCGGCGTCGCCCGCAATATGCGCGTGATGCGCGGCAATCTGCTTGATGTTTTGAACCAGCAGTATGTGACCACCGCGCGCTCCAAAGGTTTGCAGGAACGCACGGTGATGAATCGCCATGCGGTGCCGAATGCGCTGCATCCCATTATTGCCTATCAAGGCACGGTATTGCCTTATATGTTTCAGGGAGAATTGGAAGCCGCGCTTGTATTTGGTCTGCCGACGATTGCGCCTATGTTTGCCGAAGCGCTGCTCAAGGAAGATATCTTTCTTTCGGGCAGTATTATGCTGATCTATGGCATACTGCTGATTCTGGGCAATTTTATCGCTGATATTGCGCTCGGTTTTCTTGACCCGCGCATCGCCTACAGCTAGACCAAAGGGTGTGAAACATGCAGGAAATCTACGAAAACGCACAGCCGATTGAAGTCGAAGCCGAAGAAAGCGGCGATTCATATTCCCAACTGGTCTGGCAGCGCTTCAGCCGCAGCCGAGCCGCGATTGTCGGCGGGCTGATGGTGGTGATGCTGGTGATGCTGGCGATGTTCCCGGAGTTCTTTTCCCCGTATAACTTTTATGCAACCACCCTGGGCGACTCTTATATCCCGCCGACCGAAATCCGTTTCTTCGATGTCAATGGCAACTTTCATTTTCGCCCCTTTGTCTACAAACAGGAATTGGTGATCGACCCCGTAACCTATCAGGCACGGCCGCAAATTGATACCGAAAACCGCTATGAAGTGCAGTTTTTTGTCCGCAGCTGGGAATATAAATTATTGGGTCTGATTGATACCGATTTGCACCTGTTCGGCATTGAAAGCGACGATGTGCGGATTCATCTGCTGGGCACCGACCGCTTTGGCCGTGACCTATGGGGACGAATTGCGCTGGCCGGGCGGGTTTCGCTGTCGCTTAGTGTGATCGCGGCGCTGATTGCGATTGTGGTCGGCTCATCAGTGGGTGTGATTTCCGGTTATTATGGCGGCAAAATCGATAATGTCATCCAGCGATTCGTCGAGGTGGTGATGTCCTTCCCAGAACTGCCGCTGTGGATGGCCTTGGCGGCCGTCATTCCCAAAACATGGCCCCCTGGTCAGATTTTCCTGGTGATGGCCTTTATCTTCCCTTTCCTGCGCTGGGCAGTGCTGGCGCGGGAAGTGCGCGGCAAGGTGCTGTCTTTGCGCGAAACCGACTTTATCCTGGCGGCCAAAGAGCAGGGCGCCGGGGATTTTCGCATTATCTTTCGCCATCTGTATCCAAATGTGCTAAGCCATGTGATTGTCATTCTGACCCTGATGATCCCCGACATTATCCTGGCGGAAGCCTTCCTTAGCTTCCTCGGCATCGGCATTCAAGAGCCATTGACCAGCTGGGGCTTTTTGATGAAGAGCGCCCAAAGCCTGGAAACACTGGGTCAAAACACTTGGATTCTTACGCCGGTCATCTTTATTGTGGTCGCTGTGCTGGGCCTCAACTTTTTGGGGGATGGCCTGCGGGACGCCGCCGATCCCTATTCCAACCTCTAAGCGGGAGTGACTGACAGATGGCAGAAGCGAATCGCGATAACCTGATCCTGAAAGTCAAGGGCCTCAAGATGCACTTTCCGCTCCGCCAGGGGATGCTCCAGCGGCAGGTCGGCACGATTAAAGCGGTGGACGGGGTATCGTTTGACCTGCGGGAACAAGAGGTGATGGGGCTGGTTGGCGAAAGCGGCTGTGGCAAGACCACCGTCGGCCGGACGCTGCTGCGCCTTTATGACCCGACTGACGGCGAGGTTCTCTTCCACAAAGAAGACGGCGACTGGGTGGATGTAGCCAAGCTCAAT
This sequence comes from Phototrophicaceae bacterium, assembly GCA_965243515.1. Lineage (GTDB taxonomy): Bacteria > Chloroflexota > Anaerolineae > Aggregatilineales > Phototrophicaceae > UBA6055. Next base: position 1,816,932 of record OZ251572.1, read on the forward strand.
CGCAAGGAGATGAAAGACCTGCGTAAGGAAATGCGGATGATTTTTCAGGATCCCTTCAGTTCGCTCAACCCGCGCCTGACGGTCAAAGACCTGATTGCCGAACCGATTATTATTCATGGCGCGGCTTCGGGCAGCGAGATTACCGCCCGCGTCGCCGAACTCATGGAAGCGGTTGGCTTGAAGCCGGCTTATATGGGGCGCTATCCGCATGAGTTTTCCGGCGGTCAGCGGCAGCGGATTGGCGTTGCCCGCACTCTGGCGCTCAATCCACGGCTTATCGTCGCCGACGAGCCGGTTTCGGCATTGGATGTATCGGTGCAGGCGCAGGTGCTTAATCTGCTGCAAAATCTGAAAGATGACCTTGGACTGACCTTTATCTTTATCTCGCACGATCTATCAGTTGTCGAGCATATATGTGACAAAATCGCGGTGATGTACGTCGGCAATATCGTCGAACTGGCGCCCACAGACGAACTGCTCCGCAATCCAAAACACCCCTATACCGAGGCGCTGGTCTCGGCCGTGCCGCCGGCCGATCCACTGATAAAGATGGAGCGCATCATCCTGGAAGGCGATGTTCCCAGTCCGGCGAATCCACCTTCGGGCTGTGTCTTTCATCCGCGCTGCCGCTATGCCGCCGATATCTGCCGGCAGGAAGTTCCGCCGCTGGTCGAAATAGGGCCGAATCATGCCGCCCGCTGCCACTTTGCCCATGAACTGGAATTGCAAGGAGTTGTCAATGTCCCCAGCGAACAAATCTGAAATTGCCCGCCCGGCGGTCAATGAGAGGCTCTTTGCCATACTGGCTTATGCGCTGCCACTGCTTGGCGGCATCATCGGGCTGGCGGCTGACCGCGCCAATCCACTCACCCGCGCCCACGCCCAGCAAAGCATCGCGGCGGTTTTGACACTGGCCTTGAGCTTTGTCGTTTGGGCGGCTGTCGGCTATCTGGTCGGGCTGATTCCCATCGTTGGGCCCATCATCGCCATCTCCCTGTTCTCGCTGGTCATCGCCATGTTTATCTTCCTGGCGGCGAACTGGCTTATCGGCTTGGCTGTGGCGATGCGCGGCCAGGAACGGACGATTCCCTTCGCCAATCGACTGGTCAAACGCTTGTTCGGGACGGCTGAAGCCAACGTCTGAATCATCTTGTGAGGAGAATCGCGCGTGTTACTGCCGGAATTGCGCGCTGAAGTTTGTCGACTTCATGCTGAACTGCCTAAAAATAATCTGGTGGCTTGGACGAGTGGCAATATCAGCGCCCGCGATGCCGTCAGCGGCCAGGTGGTCATCAAGCCCAGCGGCCTCCGCTTTGATGATTTGACTCCTGAAAACATGGTTATTACCGATTTGGAGGGGCGCGTCCTGGAAGGTGAATTCAAGCCCTCTTCGGATACTGCCTCGCATTGTTACATCTATCGTCATCTGCCCCATGTGAACGGGATTGCACATACGCATTCGCGTTATGCCACTGCATTTGCGGTCGTCGGTGAATCCATTCCCTGCGCGACTACCGCTATGGCCGATGAATTCGGCGCCGAAATTCCCTGCGCTGGATTTTCCCTGATCGGCGGCGAGGAGATCGGTCGGCTGGTGGTGGATACGCTGACGGGCCATCGCAGTCCGGCGGCGCTCTTGCAAAATCACGGCGTCTTCACCATTGGCAGGACGGCTGAAGCGGCGGTCAAGGCGGCGGTGATGACTGAAGACAATGCCGCTATTGTCTGGGCGGCGCGGCAACTGGGCAGCGTCATCCCGATACCGCAAGAGGACATTGACCGCCTGCACGACCGCTATCAGAATGTCTATGGGCAATGATAAAGCCCCTTCGTTCAGAAAGGAACAGGATGATGCCATTAAGCGATTATCAAATCTGGTTTTTGACCGGCAGCCAGCATCTTTATGGCCCCAAAGCGATTAAACAAGTCGCCCAGCATTCGCGGGAGATTGTCGCTTTTCTCAACGCGGCGGCCGCTATCCCACTCGAAATCGCGTATAAACCAGTGCTTACTACCCCTGAAGAAATTCACCGCGCTTGCATCGAGGCCAATCAGACGCCGAACTGCGTCGGCCTCATCGCCTGGATGCACACCTTTTCGCCAGCCAAAAACTGGATCGCCGGCTTGTCGGCATTGAGCAAACCGCTGTTGCATCTGCATACCCAATACAACCGCGACATCCCCTGGGCCGAGATCGACATGGACTTTATGAATCTCAATCAGGCGGCGCACGGCGACCGCGAATTCGGCTTTATGATGAGTCGCCTGCGGATGAATCGCAAGGTCGTCGTCGGCCATTGGCAGGACGAAGATGCACAGGGGCAAATCGAAATCTGGTCGCGGGCCGCCGCCGCTTGGCATGAGACGCGAAACATGAAAGTCGCTCGCTTTGGCGATAATATGCGCGCGGTCGCCGTCACCGAAGGCGATAAAGTGGCGGCGCAGGCCGCTTTTGGCTATCAGGTGCATGGCTATGGCGTCGGCGATCTGGCAGCGCGGGTCAGCCAGGTGAGCGATGCCGAAATTGACGCGCTGGCGCAGGAATATGAAGGGTCTTATGCGATGAGCGCCGACTTGCGGACCGGCGGCGAAGGTCATCATTCAATACGGGAAGCGGCGCGGATTGAAATTGGCCTGGCGCAGTTTTTGGATGACGGCGGCTTTGATGCCTTTACCACCACTTTTGAGGATTTGCATGGCTTGGCGCAGCTGCCCGGCCTGGCAGTGCAGCGTTTGATGGCGGCCGGCTATGGCTTTGGCGCCGAGGGCGATTGGAAGACGGCGGCCCTGCTGCGTTCAATGAAGGCGATGGCCGAAGGCCTTGAAGGCGGCACGTCATTTATGGAAGATTATACCTATCACCTCCAGCCGAATAATATGGCGGTATTGGGCGCTCACATGCTGGAGATCTGCCCGACCATCGCCAGCGGCCAGCCGCGTCTGGAAGTTCATCCTTTGGGGATTGGCGGCAAAGCTGACCCAGCGCGCTTGGTCTTTAACAGCGGCGCCGGGCCGGCCTTGAACGCGTCGCTGGTCGATATGGGAAATCGCTTCCGTATGATTGTCAATACCGTGGATGTGATTGAGCCGCAGGCCGCTCTGCCCAAATTGCCGGTGGCGCGCGCGCTGTGGCGGCCGCATCCCAATTTGAAAATCGCCGCCAGCGCCTGGATTTATGCCGGCGGGGCCCATCACACCGTCTTCAGCCAGGCCTTGAGCGCCGAACATGTCTATGACTTCTGCGAGATGGCCGGGATCGAATATCTTCAGATTGACGAAACAACCGAGCTTCGTCAGTTCAAAAACGAACTGCGCTGGAACGATGCGGCCTGGCGGTTCAGCCTTAGTTAGGCATCAGCACAATCGAACCTGGACTGTTAATCGAGACGCAGGTCATGCCGTTGACGACGGTCGATTCCAGTGGCGCGATGGCCCGCGGCATCGTCCGCGCATCCAAAAACAAGAGACGTCCCACCTGCGGAAAACAGACCTCAACCCCCTGCTCGACATAACCCCAAATATCCACAGCATCGATAAAGCCAGCGTCAATGATAGACTGAATCCCAATCCCGCCGCCGTCAAGCCGCTGACACTGGACGCCGCTCGCCAGCCCATAAGTCGCATGAATGGCAATGCCGAACTGGGACAAAGCGGGACAGGTCACGGCCAGCGGTCGGGGCGTCGGCGTCGCTGTGGGGAGTTTTTTCTCCTTCTTCTTCTTTTTCTTGGGAAACCGCAAGCCAGGCGGACATTCGCCAGTGGCGCTGTCGGTGATGGCGCCGCCTGATTGCTGATTATCACCAAGGCCGTCGGCGCGGGTGATGCACCCTTGCAGCTGCACATCGCCAGCGACATCGATGAGGTAATCGAAATCTGTGTTGTCCTGGAAGATGCTGTTAGTGATGCTTACCAAGTCGCCGCTGGTCGAGGGATAAATAAGCGTCGGAAGAAAACCTATGCCGCGGTTGTTCAAGAACTGCACATTCTCAAGATAGGCTTGCCCGTCCGCGGCCAGGAACAACAGCGAACTGACATCATTGTCTCTGAAGATGACGTTGCGAGCGTTAAGACGACCAGCTGACACCAAAACGACCGCGAGGTTGGTGCCGCCGCCCCCGCGGATGGTCACATTGTTCAGATTTAAGACGGTGTCGGCGCCGTCGACGTATAGGGTATAGCCTGTGCCTGATGGGCCAATGATGCTGTGTCCGTTGCCATTGATGGTAAAGCTGCCGGATGAAAATTGCAGAAAGGCAGAGCCAATTGGGACGGCCCAGCTGTTAAATACACAATCGGCTGTCATGTTAAAGGTTGTGATCGTAGATGATGAAGTGAACTCGGCGTAAGACGCCGGCAGGCCGCAGGGCGCCATGACGGTCGGATTGGTCAGCCGCGGCGGCGCGGTAGGGACGGGAGTCGACTGGCTTTGGACAGGAACGGCGAGGAAGGCGGGCAAGCATAAGCAGCCGACCAGAACGTTCTTAATCAGAAAATGCGAGGGGGAGGGGTTGATAGCGATCTTCATGTCAACCTCCTTTCCTGTTGAATACAATTCAACATTATTAGTATTGGATTTTCGTTAAGATTAGTATTGGATTTTCGTTAATTCATTTTAAGTCTTCTTTGCGTTTAATCTGGTCTTGGATAATCAACCGCGGCTGTGGTACGATACTGCTGGCATCGCAGCAGCGAAATAACACAAGGATTCGATTTCATGGCATCAGCCCACAACGTAGGACTTGTTCGCAACCTGGGATTATTTGACATCACGATGATTGGCGTCGGCGCTATGATTGGCGCCGGCATCTTTGTCCTGACAGGCATCGCCGCCGGAACCGCCGGGCCGGCTTTGATTCTGGCCTTTGCCTTGAACGGCGTCATCACTGTATTAACGGCGATGGTCTATGCCGAACTCGGCTCGGCCATCCCAGAAGCCGGCGGCGGGTATCTGTGGGTGAAGGAAGGCTTGCCCGGTCCCAACGGTTTCCTGGCTGGCTGGATGAGTTGGTTCGCGCACGCCGTCGCCGGCAGCCTCTATGGTGTTGGATTTGGCGGGTTTATCTATGAACTATTGCGGATTCTGTTTCTGGATCCAGAAAAAGCCCATGCCGAGGGAGTTGGCGTCTTTCTTTCGGGGCCGATTATGCTGCCTTTTGGACTGGAACTGACCGAAGCCGCCCTAGTGCAGAAAGTCTTTGCGGTTCTGGTGATTCTGCTGTTTTTGTACATCAATTACCGCGGCACTTCGGAAACCGGCGCCGTCGGCAATATCGTGACAGTCCTCAAAGTCATCATCATCCTTATCTTTATTGTCAGCGGGCTGCTCGTCATCTCTGGCAATCCGATTAACTTCGAGAAGTTCAACAACTTTGCGCCAGAGGGAATTATCGGCATTGTCAGCGCCATGGGCTTGACGTTTATCGCCTTTGAAGGCTACGAGATTATCGTTCAGGCCGGCGAAGAGGTGCGCGACCCGCGCCGGAATATCCCCCGCGCCGTGTTCTTGTCGCTGGCTATCGTGGTGCCGATTTATATGCTGGTCGCCTTTGTCATTATTGGAGCGGTCGAAGCGCCCGAAGGGGTTTTCATTTATGAGTGGCTGGGCGATCTTGGCGAGATCGGCATCGCCCGCGCGGCGGCCCAGTTCATGCCCTTTGGCACGTTTCTGATTATGGTCGGCGGCCTGCTATCGACCATGAGCGCGCTGAATGCGACCACGTTTTCGTCGACCCGCGTTTCCTTTGCCATGGGCCGCGATAAAGCATTGCCGGACGGATTCGCCAAGGTCAGTTCCAAAACGCGCACGCCGCATATCGCCCTCTTTTGGTCAGGCGTGCTGATTTTGTTCGCCGCCATTGCCCTGCCAGTCGAAGATGTGGCGGCTTCAGCTGATATAATGTTCATTCTGCTGTTCTTGCAGGTCAATCTGGCGGTCATCACTATCCGCAGCAAATATGGCAAAGACCTGCGCTATGGCTATCTGCTGCCGTTCTTTCCGCTCTTGCCGCTGATTGCGATTGGAGCGCAGTTCCTGCTGGTGCTGTCCCTGTTTAATGTGTCGCCGATTGCTTGGGTCTTTGCGATTGCCTGGATGGTCTCTGGTTTTTCGATCTACTTTTTCTATGCCCGCCCGCGCCAGGATCGGGCCCACCGCACGCCAGTAGTGCAGCAGACCGAGCTAATGACCCCGACCAGCGAGGTTCCCTACCGCGTGCTGGTGCCGGTCGCCAATCCCGATTCGCTGTCGACCCTGCTGCCGCCGGCGATCCACGCCGCCAAAGCCAATCAAGGCAAAATCACCCTGCTGCACATCATCACCGTTCCGGCGCCGGCGCCGCTGTCGTCGGGCTATCAATACGCTGAATCAGGCGAAGGGCTGCGCGAACAGGCGATTGCCATGGTCCGCCATGAAGAAGTGGCGGTCGATTATATCGTCCGCGTGGCGCGGCAGGTGGCGCCGGCGATCATTGACACCGTCGAGGAGCAGCGCGCCGACTTGGTCGTCATTGGCTGGGGCGGCGTCAGAAATCAGCATGAAACAGTCGCCCTCGGCGCGAGTATCGAGCAGGTCCTAAACCAGATCAACTGCGATGTGATGATGATCCAGCCAGGCGATACCACGGCAGCGCGGCGCATCCTGATTCCAATTGCCGATCCGCGCCAGGTTGGCTATTCCTTGCAGATGATCCAACTCTTCTCTAGCTTGCCTGAACTGGAACTGGATTTGCTGCATATCTTTGCGCCCGATACCCCGGCGGCTGAGCGCGAGCGGTTCCGGCGGACGCTCCAGCGGCAAATTGAAGCTGTCAAGGTAGATGGAGTTTCGGTGAATCTGCTAACTGAACAGAGCGGTAATCGGATTGAAACGCTGGTTCGTGCCTCGCGGGATTATGATTATCTGGTCCTGGGCGCCACCCGCGACCCGCGCCTGCGCCAACGGCTGTTTGGCAACACCAGCATGATGATTGCCCAGCGCACCGCTACGCCCGTGCTGCTGCTCCATCCGGAAACCAGCCAGCTGCAATTCGGCCTGCGGCAAACCTTTAACTGGCTGCGCGGCGGCTATGCCACCGTCGATCCTGAATCGCGCCAGCGGCTTGAAGAGCAGGGATATATCACCGATGAAGCGCCCAAGCCCCAGACCAGCCTGAAATCATCGGTCAATCAGCCGCTCATGCTCGTTATCAGCGTTCTGACCGTCGGCGCTGCCGTCCTGATGTTCGCTGGCGATGGCGGCCCGCTTACTTGGGTCGGCGCGCTTCTTTACTTCGCGGTACTGGCCGCGTTTACGGTCGCTTCGTTCCGCGCCGTTCGCTCGGCTGGCTCGTCATAGCGGATAATGCGCCGTCGGTGAACTTGGATGACCTCGCCTGATTTAACGATAGCGCGAATCGGCGCCGGTCATCCACATATCCGGCTGCGGCCCAAATTTCTGCTTGAGGTCGTCTGTCGCGGCATCCAGTCTTTGCATGGTTTCGGCCGAAAGGGACAAGTCGCCGGCCAGGCGATTGCTTTCAATGTGGGCCGGGCTGCGGGCGCCGGCGAGAACAGAAGTTACTGCTGATTTGTGCAAAAGCCATGCCAGCGCGGTATGCACCATCGGCGTTTGAATATCGGCGCAGATTTGACGAATGGCATTCAGGGTCTCGAAGACTTCTTTTTCGAAGCCGGCAGCGCCGTGACGGGAATCCTGGCGGTCGCCGCGGAAGTGGCGCGTCCGCGTGCGGGAAAAAGGCATTTCGTCGGCATTGCGGTATCTGCCGGTCAGCAGCGCTTGATTGAGCGGGCTGTAGGGCAGGATGCTGATGCTGTGTTCGGCGCACTGCGGCTGGATGTCAAATTCGATGGCGCGCCACAAAAGGCTGTAGGGAAGCTGATTGGCTTCATAGCAGCCATATTGCAGCATATCGGGCATATCCAGCTTCCCGAAATTGCTGACGCCAATCACGCGGATCTTGCCCTCGGTCTGCAAGTCTAGCAGGGCGCCCATGCTGTCTTCAAACGAAAGGCTGTGGTTGGGCCAATGCACCTGATACAAATCAATATAATCGGTGTCCAGACGTTTCAGGCTGCGCTCGCAGGCGGCGCGAATGTCCGCCGGCGCCAGGTTGGCTCGGCTGACTTTGGTCGCGATGATGGCTTGGCTGCGGCGACCTTTAAGCGCCCGCCCAAGCATCTCCTCGGAATAGCCGTCGCCGTAGCCCTCGGCAGTGTCAAAAAAATTGATGCCAGCATCTAGGGCGCTGTGTACGGTGCTGATGGTGTCGCTTTCGTCTTGGGGTCCCCAATAATCCCCGCCGACAATTCCCCAAAAGCCAAGCGCAATCGGGGAAACCTGCAATGATGATCTGCCAAGCTGTCGCAGTTCCATGATCTTCCTGTCATCCTATTCGTTTTCGTCAAGTTCAAGCCGGGCTGTTCCTGGCTAAAATCATTGTACTCTGTATGACAGACTTGCCGCAATACGGTACAATCATTTCTGTTAGCGCATCCAGCCACAGCGGCGGAGATTGTTATGCACAATCGCTATTTTTCTTCGGATCCAGCGCAAAACAGCGCGGCAGTCGAGTTGTACGAGACGGTCAGGGACTTGCCGCTGATTTGCCCGCATGGCCATGTCGACCCGCGTTTGTTTTCCGATCCCGATTATCAATTTGGCAGCTCGGTCGATCTGCTGATTATTCCCGACCACTATATCTTTCGCATGCTGTATTCGCAGGGGATTTCGATGGCGGCGATAGGGATCCCGCCCGAAGCGGAAGGGCAGCCCGCGCCGCGGCGCGATCATCGGGTCATTTGGCAGATGGTTTGCGATCACTGGCATTTGTTCCAGGCGACGCCGACCGGCATCTGGCTGCGCGATGAATTGCGCCATGTCTTTGGCATTTCTCAAAAGCTCAACACCGCCAACGCCCAGACAATTTATGATGCGATTGAGGTCAAGCTGCAAAGCGACGATTTTCGGCCGCGAAAGATGTTTGAGCGGTTTAACATTGAGGCGCTGGCGACCACCGATGCCGCCACTGACAGCCTCTATCATCATCAGGCGATCCTCGATTCCGATTGGGATGGGCGCGTGCTGCCCACCTTTCGCCCCGATGCCGTCGTCAGCCTGGATCGAGTCGACTGGCGCGGCCATATCGACCGCTTGAGCGAGGCCGCTAGCGTCCATGTCAAGGATTACCGCTCCTATATTCACGCGCTGGAAAGCCGCCGCCGCTTCTTTAAGTCGATGGGCGCGACGGCGACTGACCACGCGGCCCTGACTGCTTATACCGAAACGCTAAGCGATGCCGAGGCCGACGCCATCTTCCAGCGGGCGCTAAAAGGCGAAAGCGCGGCTGACGATGCCGCTCGGTTCACCGGCCACATGCTGATCGAAATGGCGCGGATGAGCGCCGAAGACGGGCTGGTGATGCAGCTGCATGTCGGTTCATACCGCAACCATAATCCCGGTATCCATGCGCGGTACGGGCCCGACAAAGGCGCCGATATTCCGATTCGCAGCGAGTTCACCAGGAATCTCAAACCTCTGCTCGACCGCTATGGCAATCATCCGCGGCTGACTCTGATTTTGTTCACGCTGGATGAAACCAGCTACAGCCGCGAACTGGCGCCGCTCGCCGGCCACTATCCAATTCTGCGCTTAGGCCCGCCCTGGTGGTTCTTTGACAGCTGGCTGGGCATACAGCGATTTTTGGATGCGGTGGTGGAAACAGCCGGCATTTACAACACCGTCGGCTTCAATGATGATACCCGCGCCTATCCATCCATTCCGGCCCGCCATGATCTCTGGCGGCGGGCCTGCGCCGACTGGCTTGCGCGGCAAGTCCTGCGCGGCTTTATTGATGATGAAGACGCCCGCCAGATGATCCATGCGCTTGCCTATGGCCTGGCAAAACAGACCTACAAACTGGAGAAACAGCCATGACCCAGCTTTTGAGCCGCCGGGTGCTGCGCCAATCCAAAACCCGCCCCGACCGCATCGTTCAGTTCGGCGGCGGCAACTTCCTGCGCGGCTTTGTCGATTGGGTGGTGGAAATCCTGAACGACGAAACCGATTTTGACAGTGGCATTGCGCTGGTGAAGGCGACCCCCGGCGCATACGATGCGCTTGACCGTCAGGATTGCCTGTTCACGACCTGGCTGCATGGGATTCAGGACGGCAAACCGATTGAACAGAGCAAATTGATTACGGCCGTCAATCGCACTGTATATCCGTATCAGGATTTTGACAGTTACCTCGAGATTGCCAGACAGGCCGAGATCCGCTTTATCTTCTCCAATACGACCGAAGCCGGCATTGCCTACGCCGCCGATGATGCTCAATCGGACAGACCTCCAGCCAGCTTTCCCGCCAAGCTGACGCGCTTCCTGCTTGAACGGTATCAGCATTTTGATGGCGCCGCCGACAAAGGCTGCATCATCATTCCGACCGAGTTGATCGTCGACAATGCTGACAAACTGCGCCAGATAGTCTTGCAGTATGCCGACTTGTGGGGATTAGAAACGGGCTTCGCTGATTGGGTGAAGCAGCATAATCAGTTCTGCAACACGCTGGTAGACCGCATTGTTCCCGGCTATCCACAGGCCGATGCCGACCGCATTTTTGCCCGACTGGGCTATGAGGATCGGCTGCTGGTCGCCGGTGAAATCTATCACAGCTGGATTATTGAAGCGCCGCCGACCCTGCTGGACGAGTTTCCGATTGATAAAACCCGCACCCCGCTCAATGTCAAAATGGTGGCCGATGCCGCGCCGTACCGCACGATTAAAGTTCGCCTATTGAACGGCGCGCATACCGCCATGGCGCCGCTGGGATGTCTGCTCGGCATCGAGTCGGTGCGCGAAGCCCTTGAGCATGAGGCGCTGGGAAGTTTTATCCAAAATTTAATTTTTCAGGAAGTCATCCCCTCGGTCGAGGACATTCCTCAAGCCGAACTGGAAGCATTTGCCCGGGATGTGTTTGACCGCTTCCGCAATCCGCATATTCATCACCGCCTGCTAACGATTGCGCTGAACACCTCATCCAAGGTCAAGGAACGGCTGCTGCCATCGCTGCTGGCTTATCTCGAACGCAAGGGCGAACTGCCGCCGCGGCTGGTCATTGCGCTGGCGGGATTTGTCCGCTTTTACAAAGGCGAATGGCGCGGCGAAACCATCTCGCTCAACGATGATGCGCGGGTCTTGGCATGGTTCAAAGGTCAATGGGCGCAGGTCGATGCCGGAATCCTTTCAACAGAGGGTTTGGCGCGGGTTGCGCTGGGCAATGTCCAGCTTTGGGGAATGGATTTAAGCCAGATAACCGACCTGGCGGCGCGGCTTGGCGCGGCTACGCAGGCGATTGAGGACGGCAAACTGCTGGCATTATTGAAACAGGATGACGCATGACGGACTTCGCTTATGATATTATCACGGTTGGGCGGGTCTCGATGGATTTGTTTGCCAGCGATATTGGCGCCGAATTCCATGATGTCACCGCCTTTGAAACCGGCGTCGGCGGCAGCCCGGTCAACATTGCCATTGGCGCCAGTCGGCTGGGTCTGAAGGCAATCGCTTTGACGGCGGTTGGCGATGACGAAGTGGGACGTTTCGTGCGCCATTATCTGCAAAATGAGGGCGTGAATACTGACTTTATCTCGACAAAACCTGACGCGCGGACGGGTATGGCTCTGGTGGCGGTGCAGCCGCCGGACAAGTTCCCCTTGCTGTTCTATCGGGAAAACCCGGCCGACATTCATATCACGATTGACGAGGCGCGCGCCTTGCCGCTGGCGAACACCCGGGCGATTCTGCTTTCCGGCACCGCCTTGAGCCGCGGCCGCGCCCATGATGTCAGCCTCTATCTGGCGGAACAGGCGAACCGACGCGGCGCGGCTTGCTGGATCGACCTTGATTTGCGCCCCGATCAATGGTCGCATCCTTTGTCGTATGGATTGCACATGCGCCGCATCATGCCGCTCTGTGATGTAGTCATCGGCACCGAAGAAGAATTTTACGCCGCCTTGGCGCCGAGGCCGCAGTCAGTCATGGCCGGCCGCCAAGTGACGGCGGCGGATGAAGCGGAACTGCACGCCTTGCTGCTCGACTTTCGGGCGCGGCATGACCTGACCCTGATTTTGAAACAGGGCGGCCGCGGCGTGACGGTTTATAAGCGCGAAGATCAAGTTTCGGTGGCCGGTTTTGCCGTTGAGGCACTGAACACGGTTGGGGCTGGCGACGGGTTTGCCAGCGGCTTGATTTATGGCCGGGCGCAGGGCTGGGATTGGGCGCGGGCGGCGCGTTTTGCCAATGCCTGCGGCGCGATAGTCGTCACGCGTCATGGCTGCGCGCGGGCTTTGCCATACCGACAGGAAGTGGATGAATTTCTGGCTTATCAAAACCAAGAGAAGGAAGGATGATTGATGAATCACCACTTGAAATCAAATAATGAGGTGATGTGCGTATTGGATGTGAGTCCGCAGTCGGCTGGTTGGGATTATCTGTCCTTTCGCATAGTCAGTATCAACAAAACACAGACGTACTTCCATACGACTGGCGATACCGAAATCGCCCTGGTGCCTCTAAGCGGCGCCGGCAAAGTACAAGTGAACGGCAGCAACTTCAGCATCAGTCGTTCGGATGTCTTTCAAGAGAAGCCGCAAGTCCTGTATGCGCCGCCTGGACATGACCTGGCGGTTACGACTGCGGGGGATTTTGAATTTGCGGTTGGCGGGGCGCCGGCTGTCGGCAAATATCCCCTGCGGCTCTTTGCCCCTGATGAAATCAAATCCGAAATCCGCGGCGGCGGCGCTGCTCGGCGGCAGGTCAATCACATTCTGGCGCATCCTTTGCCGGCCGAACGGCTGATTCTGTTTGAAGTCTATGTCCCCGGCGGCGCCTGGTCGGGTTATCCGCCGCATTGCCATGATGGCTATGGCGGTTCGGCGCATCTGGATGAGACCTACTACTTTCGGATTGAACCCAAAAACGGGGTCGCGCTGCACCACAACTATCGAGTCGATACCGACTTTGAGGAGATTTTCGCGGTTAAACATACCGATCTAGTGCTGGTGACACAAGGCTTTCATTCGACGGCCCCCGCCCCTGGCTCTAATGTCTATTTCCTGAATTATCTGGCTGGCGAACTGCTGGATGACGACCGTAAAACGCCACCCTATGATGATCCTGATTATGCCTGGCTGAAAGCCGATTACACCGCCAATCTAATGAAGCTGCCGCTGTTTGAAGAGGAGTCTTGATGATGAGCCTTTCCGCTTATGGCAGACTGCCGTTGCCGCGTTTGACCCCAGAACTGCTGTCGCTGGTGAAAACCGGCGAAGTGTTCAGCTTGGCGGTCGATTATCAAGAGGGGATGCTGACTCCCGGGCCGGTGATGAAGTCGTATTCGATTGCGCCGCATCTGCGCCACAGCGACCTCGCCGACATTAGCCCCGGCTCGGCGGCGGCTGAAGTCATTCGGATGTCGATTCATGTCGGCACGCATATTGACGCGCTCTGCCACATTGCCGAAAAGCAGGATGAAAATGGCAATCCGCATCCCAATGGCGAACCGCGCCTGTACGCCGGCCCAGGTAAAACAGTCGCCGCCAGCGAAACGGTCACCTCGGCTGGGCAGATGCACAACAGCATCGAAAAGATGCCGCCGATTGTCACCCGCGCCGTTCTGCTGGATGTCGCCGCCTGCAAAGGAGTCGATGTCTTGCCGGATGCCTATCCAATCAGCGCCGATGACATCCGCAGCGCCCTGCATAAACAAGGCACTGTCATTACCGAAAACACAGCCGTTTTGACCCGCACCGGCTTTTATCAGCATCTCAAAAACAACAATCCTGTCTATCGAGATGCCCAGGCCGGCCTAAGCCTGGAGGCGGCGCAGTTCCTGGTCGAGCAGGGGATGCACCTGGTCGGCGCCGATAACATGGCCGTCGAGGCCATGCCGCCCTCCGACCATTCGGTGCATCGTTTTTTGCTGGTGCATAACGGCATTACCCACTTGGAAAATCTGTACCTGGATGACCTGGCGGCGGCTGGCTGTTATGAATTTCTGCTGATTGTCACGCCCTTGAAGCTGACCGGCGCCACTGGCTCATGGGTTCATCCGATTGCGATAGCCTAGCGGCCGAAACAAGCCGTTGACACGCGCGGCGGCATCATCTATACTCAAAGCGAACGAATAGGGGACAGCGGGCATGAACCGCCATCATCACCATCAGCGATATGTCAATTTTAGGAGAGCGCTGCTTGGCCCCTAATGTCTCGCCTTGCTGAATTCGCTGGTTTGCCTCGCTCTTCTGCGGGGTTTTTTATTGATAGGCAGGAGTAACTAATGCTGGCTGTGATTGATTATGGCGCTGGCAATTTGCGGAGCGTGCTGCATGCGCTTAAGCATCTTGAAGCGCGGGAACTGCAACTGGCGCGAAGGCCCGAACAGCTTGTCGGCGCTAGCAAAATCATCCTGCCTGGCGTCGGCGCTTTTGGCGCTGGGATGGCTCAAATGCGGGCGCAAGGGCTGGTCGAACCAGTGCGAGCCGCGCTGGCGCAGGGCATCCCCTATCTTGGCATTTGCGTCGGCATGCAAATGCTGTTTGAGATCGGCGAAGAAATGGGCGAACACGAAGGCCTGGGGATTCTTGGCGGCCGCGTCGTTCGATTTCCGAAGTTTCGTCATCACAAGGTGCCGCATATGGGCTGGAATCAGCTTAATGTCAAAACCGAATCCGAACTGGTCGCGAATGTGGCGGAAGACAATTATGCCTATTTTGTGCATAGCTATTACTGCGCCCCGACCAATCCCGCTGTGACAGTCGCATCGGTGGATTATGGCATTGAGTTTGCCGCCATTGTGCAGCAGGGTCATATTTATGGAGTGCAGTTCCATCCCGAAAAGAGTCAGCGCACCGGCTTGCAGATTTTGTCGAATTTTCTGCGGCTATAGGAGTAAATCATGATTATTTATCCGGCGATTGACCTGCGGGATGGCAAAGTGGTTCGCCTGCGAGAAGGAGATCCCCGCCGTCAGCAGACATTCAGCGACGATCCGCTATCGACCGCCAAACAATGGATCGACCAAGGCGCCGAGTGGATCCACATGGTCAGCTTGGATGGCGCATTCGATGCCGCCAATCAAAACAGTAAAATACTGGAAGCGGTCGCCAAACTTGATGTCAAAGTGCAGTTCGGCGGCGGCCTGCGAGATTTGGACGCCTTGCAAAACGCCATCGATTCAGGAGCAAGCCGATTGGTCCTTGGCACATTGGCGGTCAGGAATCCCGAAGCTGCTGCCGAAGCGGTTGGACGTTTTGGCGCCGACGCGGTTTGCGTCGCGCTGGATGCCAAAAATGGCAAAGTCGCCACGCATGGATGGACGCAGCTGTCTCCATACTCGCCGCTGGAATTCGGTCAGTTCATTCGTCGGCAAGGCGTCGAACATGCCCTCTATACCGATGTTCAGCGCGACGGCGGCCTGGCCGGCGCGAATATAGACGATACCATCGCCCTGGGACGTCAGACCGGGCTAAAAGTCATCGCATCCGGCGGTGTCAGTCGGCTGTCAGAAATTGAGCGGCTTGCCAAGAGCAAGGTTGTTGCCGGCGCGGTCATCGGCATGGCTTTGTACCAAAACAAACTCTCATTGCGCGCGGCGCTGCGGGCCGCCAAAGGAGAATAATCATGCTGGCGAAACGAATCATCCCTTGTCTGGATGTCAAAGACGGACGCGTCGTCAAGGGCGTCAATTTCGTCGATCTGCGCGATGCCGGCGACCCGATTGAGCAGGCGGCGATCTACGACGGCGAAGGCGCGGATGAACTTGTGTTTCTTGACATCACCGCCTCGCATGAAGCCCGCAAAACGCGGCTGGCGATGGTCGAGCAGGTGGCCGACAGCATCTTCATCCCGTTTTGCGTTGGCGGCGGCATCCGAACCATCGACGATATTCGCGAAACGCTGCTGGCCGGCGCCGACAAAGTCGCCATTAACAGCGCCGCCGTAAAAACCCCGTCCTTAATTTCGAAGGGCGCGTATGGATTTGGCAGCCAATGTATTGTGGTGGCGATTGACCCGCGCCGCATGAACGGCAAATGGGTTGTGCATATTCACGGCGGCCGCATCCCGACCGATAAAGAGGCCGTTGACTGGGCAAAAGAAGTCGAAGCGCGCGGCGCCGGCGAGATTTTGCTGACCAGCATGGACAAAGACGGCACAAAATCGGGTTATGACATTGAACTCACCCAGGCGGTTGCCGATGCTGTCTCGATTCCGGTCATTGCTTCAGGCGGCGCCGGCTGCAAAGAACACTTTCGCCAGGCGCTTGAAGAGGGCATGGCAGACGCCGCTTTGGCGGCGAGCCTGTTTCATTTTAACGAACTCCGTATCGGCGACCTTAAACAGTATTTGCGCGATCATAATGTGCCGGTGCGATTGACCGGCTGGGAGAATGCTGATGCCTCTTAGCCCGGCGGTGATCAAAGCGGTCAAATGGAATGAGCAGGGCTTAATCGCGGCAATCGTGCAGGATGCCGATTCGCTTCAGGTCTTGATGATGGCATTTATGAATGCGGAATCATTGCAGCAAACCATTGAGCGGCGAGAAACGGTGTTCTGGAGCCGCCGCCGTCAGATGCTTTGGCACAAGGGCGAAACCTCCGGCAACACGCAGACGGTTGTTGACATTCGCATCGATTGCGATGCCGATACGCTCCTCATTTTGGTAGAGCCGGCGGGACCCGCTTGTCATACCAATGCGCCTAGCTGTTTTTTCCGATCATTGGATGACTTCATCAAGAAACCCGAAAGACACTAGATGGGAATCGATGATGGACGATATATTCAATCAACTCGAAGCGCTGATTCAAGACCGTCGGCAGAACCCTGTCGCCGGCAGCTACACCAATCATCTCTTTGCCGAAGGGCGCGGCAAAATCGCGCAGAAGGTCGGTGAAGAGGCCGTTGAAGTTATTGTCGCCGCGCTAGGGCAGGGGCGGGCTGAACAGATCGACGAATTGGCTGACCTGTTCTATCATATTCTGGCGCTGATGGCCGAGCTTGACCTGACGCTTGATGACATTCGCCAAAAACTGCGCGAACGTCATCAGCCGCGCGCCTAGCGTTTATGGCTGACGGTCAAATTCGCCGTCCATATACTCGCTGAACTTGATATATCCCTTCCAATTATCCAATGGCGTCGATTCGATGGTGTCCGCCATCAAATCTTCAGAGGCGTACATCGTCTGATAAATGGGGGTGGTTTCCTTCAATCTGCTGTCGGAGCTGTCAATCACAGCATATAGAGTCATATTGTGTTGAGGATAGAAGAGCCGCAGCGCGGCTCCGACATCGTCGAGCGCTTCTCCGTCTACATACGAAGGGTCGCCGTACACAGCGATAATATCGCCGACGGTGAGTTTGCCGGAAAATAACAAAGCGATCAGGTCAACTAGATTTCCATCCTCGTCAGGAAAGATAAAGCAGCATAATCCCTCATCAGAAAAGGCGAAAGCGAAGGCCGCTTGGGTTTCGGTTTCGATATCATAGATTGTAGCTCCCAATGCTTCGGCTGCCGCTCTTGCTTCTTCCATTGTTGTCACGCCGGGTGTCATATTCTGCCAGCAGGGCGGGCCACAAGGCTCGCCGCTGATCAGGCTGGAGCCCTCCAGGGCGTATGGATGCAGCAGCGTCGGGAAAGGCTGACCGATGCTTACATCCGATGAGCCTTCTGCCAGCGCGTTGAGGACTTCCAGTGGAACAGCGCCGCGGTCAAAGGCCTGCTGTCCGGCATAAATAACCTCTAATTGGCCCGATGTTCCCCAAGCGCGCATACCGGGCGTACCGCCAACCCCCGCCTGCTGCCCAAGGTGGACATCAATCAAGTACTGCATCGACCGCCCGACGCATGAGTCAAGCGCGTCGGCATCCACATCGACCAGCCTGGCGATTTTATTGGCGATATCTTCGTCAAGTTCGCCGGCGCTGGCAAATCCAAACAAGAGGTCATGCGCTTCCCAGAACTTGCCGACGTCCTGGATCCCGACGCATTCGGCAATCTGCGCGGTCAAAGTCGAATACTGCGGATGAACCAAGGGGAAGAAGCGATATTCAAACCGCGCTTGACCGGTGCGGACATATTGGTCGATAAACGATTGCAGGGTCGTTTGATAATTTTGACAGTGCGGACACAGGAAGTCTTCAAAGGCCACCAGCGCAAGCGGCGCGTCCGGCTCACCGAGGACGAATCCGCCATCCGAACTGCGGTAAGCCGCGATGCCGGCATACTGCCCGATTTCGATAATTACGGGCGGCGCGGGCTGTGGCCGGATGGCATTCACAACCGCGTCATATTGTTCCGGCAGCGCCAGCGCAATCGCCACCGGCGGGTTATCTCCATACTGCACAAACAGCGATGGTGTTCCTTTGACGCCAAGCTCGGCGCCAAGCGCGACATCAAAGCGATACTGTGTTGCCTGCCCGGCGCATTCGCGCAGTTCCGCTTCATCCAGCCCCAGCTGGCTGGCAAATGCGGCAATGGACGATTCAGTAAATCCTTGCGCGCTTGCGATATCGAACATGAGATCATGCGCCTGCCAAAACCGATCTGCGAGAAAATCAGCGCATTCCACCAGCCCGGCGCTCAAAACGGACAATTCCAGGTCAACTGTCGGAAATATGCGATAGGTGAACTGGGCTTGCCCGGTCAGCACATATTCCTGAATAAAATGGTCGATAATCGGTTTGTAGTTTTGGCAGCTTGCACATAAGAAGTCGGAGAACTCAATGAGTTTCACCTTTGCATCCGGGTTTCCCAATACGAAGCTGTCGTGGAGCGTGCGCGTCATGGGGACGTCGGCATAAGGATTCTCGACTTCTTGCGCCTGCATCATGCCAGCGCTCAATAAAATCAAAAACAAACTGAACAGAATTCCTGCATTTCGCGTCATCATCAAATCCTTTTCTATGAAAATCTGCCTAAGTATCGCACAAATCCGGCGGGTTTCAATCCTTGTGTTGAGCCGCGATTGCGGATTAGACTTGTTCAAGTTCCATCTACTGAAACGAGGCATCCATGCCGCTGGTCAGTGAGACAACATTCCACGTTCGCTATGCCGAAACCGACAGAATGGGCATTGTCCATCATGCCGCCTATCTGGTTTGGTTTGAAGAAGGCCGCAGCGCGTTTATCCGCGAACGCGGCTGGAGCTATGCCGCCATTGAAAGCTCTGGATATTATCTTGCCGCCGCCGAACTGAAGGCCAAATACATCCAGCCGGCGCATTATGACCAGCAAGTCACCGTTCGCTGCTGGATCGACGATTGCAAGAGCCGCACTGTGACCTTCGCCTGTGAGGTAGTGGAAGCCGGCCGCCGACAAATTCTGTTCCGCGCGTCCATCAAACTGATCTGCCTGAATCGCCAGGGACAAATCACGCGCATTCCCGCCGCCTGGTCAGCATGGCTGGATGCGTAATTCTGCCCAAGCCGCGCGGTTTTGATGGCAATGGCCTCGGGTTGTGCTATACTGTGAATCCAATGTATCTTTGCAAACGGTTTGGAGCGATGTTTTATGGTAACTTACGCCGAACGGCCTTGGCTGCGAAGCTATGATAAGGGGATGCCGACTTCCCTTGATTTTCCTGATGTTCCCTTGCATCAGTTCATCAAAGATACAACCCAGCGCATCCCCCATCATGTTGCGCTGGTGACTCCGGCGGCGCTGCCGGTGGTTGGGCGCATCAGCAAGGAAATGACTTATGCCGAACTTGACCGCGCGTCTGATGCGATGGCGGCCGCATTGATTGATTTGGGCCTGAAAAAGGGCGCGCGCGTCGCTGTTGTCATGCCCAATTCAGTCGCCTTTGTCATCAGCTTTTATGCGATTCTCAAGGCAGGCGGGGTTGTCGCGGCGGCGAACCCGACTTACCCGGCGAACAAAATGGCCGAACAAATAAACGACTGCGATGCCGAACTTGTCCTCACAATGACTCTGTTTTACCGCTTGGTGAAGCAAGTTCAGCCGCGCACTCAAGTCAAAACGGTCATCGCCGCCAACATCAAAGAATACCTGCCGCCTTTGGCGAAACTGCTCTTTACGCTCGTTCGAGAAAAGAAGGACGGGCATTATATCGAAAATGTCGAAGCCGGCGATTACTGGTTTCAAGACCTGCTGCAAAAGTACGATGGCCAGCAGGCCAATGTCGATGTCTCGCCGGACGACCTGGCGATCTTCCAGTACACTGGCGGCACGACCGGCGTCCCCAAAGCCGCCATGTCCAAACACCGCGCGCTGGTGGCGAACATGCTGCAAACCGAAGGCATCTTGAAGCTGCTTGATCTGCCGCCGCAGGAAGAGATTTTCCTGGGCGCCATCCCCTTTTTTCATGTTTATGGCCTGGTTGTCGTCGTCAGCACCAGCGTTTACCGCGGCAGCAAAATCGTACTGGCGCCTAATCCCCGCGATATTGATGATGTGCTGGGGGCGATTCAAACTTTTCGCGCCTCCTTGTTTCCCGGCGTTCCCGCGCTCTACAACGCCATTAACAATCACCCAGCGGTTCAAAATGGCGAGATCGATTTAAGCTCGCTCCGTCTCTGCCTTAGTGGCTCGGCGCCGCTGCCGCTGGCGACCAAACAGGAGTTTGAAAGGCTGTCCGGCGGCTCGGTGCGCGAAGGTTTTGGCATGAGCGAAGCGCCAACAGCGACCCATGTCAATCCGATCTATAATGAAAATCGTCCAAACTCGATTGGCTTGCCTCTGCCCGAAATGGATATGCGAATCGTCAGCCTCGACGATGAGGAGACCGATGTCCCAGTAGGTGAGGTTGGCGAACTGCTGATGGCAGGCCCGAATATCATGGTCGGCTATCATCGGATGCCGGACGAAACCGAAAATACGCTCCGCGAAAGGGACGGAAAACGCTGGCTCTACACCGGCGATATTGCCCGTATGGACGAGGATGGCTATTTTTACATCGTCGACCGCAAGAAAGATATGGCGCTGATTGGTGGGTACAATGTGTATCCGAATAATGTAGAGAAGGCCATCGCCGCGCATCCGGCCGTGCTTGAAGTCGGCGTCGCCGCCGTTCCACATCCGCAAAAGACCGGGCAGGAAGCGCTCAAAGCCTGGATTGCGCTGAAGCCGGGACAAACCGCAGCGGCCGATGACATCATCCATTTTCTGGCCGATTCGCTGGCGCCATACGAGATTCCGCGCCGCATCAGCTTCATTGACGAACTGCCAAAATCGGCCGTTGGCAAGACGCTGCGCCGCGAATTGGTCGAGATGGAAATGGAAGCCCGATAAAGCTAGCCTCATTGCATGAATCGCCCCTGGCAGGACTCGAACCTGCGACCAACGGTTTAGAAGACCGGCGCTCTGTCCACTGAGCTACAGAGGCTATCGGGAAAATTGTATGAGCCGCCTTGCTTGGTGTCAATACCATAGGGCTGGGCTAGGGATACGGATGTCAATTCTATTGCTTATTTCCCGACAGTATTGTATAATCAGCAAAGAAAGACTGCGTATTTTATTCAGCAGAACGGCGGTTCAATTTGGCTTCAAGCATTCGTTCCGATGCCTGGTCGTGAGGAGAAATCATAGTGAAAGACAGAGACCTCGTTGCACAGCAGCAAAACGACTACACCGCAAAGAATATCCAAAAACTTGATCCGCGTGAACATATTCGCCGCCGTCCCGGCATGTACGTCGGCGGCACCGATGACCGCGCCCTGCATCACTTGATTTATGAAGTCGTCGACAACTCTATCGACGAGGCGCTGGCAGGGCGCTGTGACCGCATCTTTGTTACCCTGCGCGATGATTGCCGCGCCATCATTCAGGATAATGGCGTCGGCATCCCGGTGGATATGCACGAAAGTGGCAAACCGGCGCTTGAACTTGTCATGACGGAAATCGGCACGGGCGGCAAATTTGATAACGAAGTCTACAAAGTGAGCGGCGGCTTGCATGGCGTCGGCGTGTCGGCTGTGAACGCCCTGTCGTCTGAACTGAAAGCGACCATTCACCGCGACGGTTATGTTTGGCAGCAGTCCTACCGCGAAGGCCTGGCTGTCACGCCGGTTGAGCGGGTTCGCCCCCTGCGAGACGGCGAGGAAACCGGAACCATCATTCAATTCATCCCTGATTTTACCGTGATGGAAGAGAACGCGTTCAGCTTTCATACCCTGATGACCCGCTTCCGCGAGATGGCTTTTGTAACCCGCAAAGTCACGATTACCTTGCGCGATGAACGGGTCAAACCCATTCCGCAGGAGATGACCTTTTACTTTGACGGCGGCCTGCGGTCATTTGTCCGCTATTTGAATCGCAATCGCAAGGACATTCACAGCATTATTCATTCCGAACGCGATATTGAGTTTGAAGACCGCAGCGGCAATCCCTATGCCATCGGCGTCGAAGTCGCCTTCCAGTATGCTGATGTCGCCACAACTGCCGAATTGGCCTTTACGAATACGATCAACACACCCGACGGCGGGACGCACGTCACTGGCCTGCGCTCGGCTGTGACCGGGGTTATCAATCGCTATGCCCGCAAAGCCGGGCTTCTGAAAGACAAGGATGGCAATTTTTCTGGGAATGACACCTTGGAAGGACTGACGGCGATTGTCAGCGTCAAACACCCTGACCCGCAGTTTGAGAGCCAAACCAAGGTGAAACTGCTGAATCCTGAAGTGCAGGGCGCGGTATCGCAGGTGGTGACCGAAGCCTTTAACGAGTTTCTTGAGATGAATTCGCGCGAGGCGCGGCGGATTATCGACAAGTGCATGACCAGCAAACGCGCCCGCGAGGCCGCCAAAAAAGCGCGCGACCTGGTTCGCAGCGGCCCCAGTCTGCTCGAAAGCAGCACCCTGCCGGGCAAGCTGGCCGACTGTTCCCAGCGCGGGGAAAGCGCCGAGATCTATATCGTCGAGGGCGATTCGGCCGGCGGCAGCGCCAAGCAGGGGCGCGACCGACACTTCCAGGCCATCCTTCCCTTGCGCGGCAAAATCCTCAACACCGAACGGGCGCGGATTGACAAAATCCTGGATAACAACGAGATTAAATCCTTGATTTCGGCATTAGGGACGGGCATTCATGACGAAATGGCGATTGGCAAACTCCGTTATGGGCGGGTGATTATTATGACTGATGCCGATGTGGACGGCAGCCATATTCGCACCCTGCTTTTGACCTTCTTCTTCCGCCACATGCCACAGATTGTGCAGGATGGCCATCTCTATATTGCCCAGCCGCCTATCTATCTGCTGAAAAATGGCAAAAACCTCCAGTATGTCCATCCCGAAGCTGGCTTCACCGATGCCCAGCTGCTTGAACGTGAGCTCAAACGGTTCAAGAATCCCGACAAAGTGACTATCCAGCGTTACAAAGGGCTGGGGGAGATGAATCCGGACCAGCTTTGGGAGACCACAATGGATCCAGAGACCCGTACTCTCTTGCAAGTGACTATCGAGGACGCCGCTGACGCCGACAAGGTTTTTGATATGCTGATGGGCGCCAGCGTGCCGCCGCGCCGCCGATTCATCCAGACTCATGCCAAGCAGGTACGCAACCTGGATATTTAATCGGCCATCATAGTCCAGACGTTTTTGCGTCCTGTTCGGTCCAGCCTTGCGCCTCGCGCTGTGCCTGTTCGTTTAATGCCTGTTCCAGCGGCGCTCTTTCGACAATGGCGAACAAAATGGCCGAAAGCAGGCTCAACAGCGCGAAAATAATCACAATCAGGACAATCGGATTAAAGATGATTCCAGCGATCTCCACCATGTCGGGATGCAGGACGAGAACGCTCATGCAGACTGTTGGGAAAATGGCGGCGAAAAACAAGCCAGACAGGTAATTGAAGAAGACAGAAAAAGCCCCGCCATAGACAGGTTCGCGTTGGATCGAATGCCGATTGACGCGCCAGCCCAAGTACAGCACAAGGATAATCAGGGCGGCCAGTCCGATGGTTTTGCTGTCCATAAGCATCTCGTGGGGCAGCCGCGGCTGCCGGTCGTCGCTTTCTAAAATGGCTTAGAACAACGTATAAATGAAGGGAGCGGCTGGGCCCGAACTGCCGGCGATAATCACAAGGGCAAAGACCAGCAGGGTAATCACAAGCGGGAGCATCCAGTAGAGCTTCCGCTTCCACAGGAAAGCCAGCAGTTCTCCCAAGACTCCCATACGCATAAAAAAGTCTTGTCTCGCTGTTGGTGCGTTGTGTTTGGGTTTCGCTTTGTTTGTCATTTGCGCCTCATTTGCCCTTATGATAAAGGTTTGCGGACGATATGCGACCCTAAAACCAAGATGTCAATATCGCTGTTGCGAAAGGTGTTAAAGGCCTCGCCGGGCGTGTTGACGATAGGCTCTCCCCGCAGATTAAACGATGTGTTCAGCACAATCGGCACGCCGGTTGCCTCGCCAAACTGCCTGACAATATCATAATAGCGCGGGTTGGTTTCGCGGTCAATGGATTGCAGCCGCCCGGTGCCTTCATGGTTGACCGCATGAATTTCGGCTTGTTTTTCCGCTTTAATCGGCGCCACCATCAGCATATAGCGCGGCGCATCATGTTCGGCAATGTCGGGATAATCGAAATACTCCGGCGAACGTTCGCGCAGGATGACCGGCGCAAAGGGCCGAAACGGCTCTCTGAACTTGATTTTGGTGTTCACAATTTCTTTCATATCGGCGCCGCGCGGATCAGCCAAAATGCTGCGGTTGCCCAATGCCCGCGGTCCCCATTCAAAGCGCCCTTGATGAAAGCCAATCACCTGCTGGCGGGTCAGGGCATCGACAATCGTTTCGGTCAGTTTGGCCTCGTCGTCGAATGATTGATATTTTAGCCCGGCATCATCCAAAAAGGCCCGGCATTCGCCGTCGCTGTAACCTTGTCCATAATACGAATGTGACTGCGTCCATTGGCGCGGCTTGCCCAGCAGGATGTGCCAGGCCCATAAAGCGGCCCCCAGCGCGCCGCCGTCATCGCCGGCGGCCGGCTGAATCCAAAGCTCATCAAAGGGAGTTTCGTTCAGAATCCGCCAGTTGGCCTTGGTGTTCAAGGCGACGCCGCCGGCCATGACCAGCTTGCTCATATTGGTCTTTTTGTGCAGGTAGGTCGCCATTTTAATCAAGGCGTCTTCCGTAACCTGCTGGACGCTGGCGGCGATATCGGCATAATACTGATTGCTGTCCATCGCCGCTTGTTCAGCCGAACGCTGCGGGTGGGTGCGTCGGGTAAAGAACTCAACATCGGCATCGCGCCGTTCGCCAAAAATCTCAAGAAACTTGCGGCTGTAGCTCCGCACAGCTGACCGATGAAAATCGAAGTATTCCATATTGAGGCGATAAGCGCCGCTGGCTCGATCCAGCGAAATGACCTTGTGAACCAGATCTTTATACTTCGGCTCGCCGTAGGGACTCATTCCCATGACTTTATATTCACCATTGTTGACGCGGAAGCCAAGCCAGGCGGTAAATGTTGAATACAGCAGACCAAGCGAATGCGGGAAGCGCTGCTCTTCAAACAGTTCAATCGACGGCGCTGATACATCGGCATCGCCAAGCGAGCTTTTGCCAATGCCAAGCGTTGTCGTTGTCCATTCGCCAACGCCATCAACCGTCAGAATGGCGGCCTCCTTGAACGGACTGGCCAAAAAAGCGCTGGCGGCGTGGCTCATGTGATGATCACAGAACAGCACCTTGTCAAATGGAATGCCGATGCCGCGGGCAATGTGACTGCGAACCCATAATTTGTCGGTCAGCCAGGCCATCATGGCTTCGCGCCACAGGCCGGCCGAACGCGGGAAGGTGTTCACGGTCGTTTGCAGGATGCGCTCAAATTTCAGCAGCGGCTTTTCATAGAAGACGGCGTATTCCAATTCGCTGGCGGTGATGCCGGCCTGGTCGAGGCAGAATTGGGCGGCGCGCTGCGGGAAGCCGCTGTCATGTTTCACCCGCGAAAAACGCTCTTCCATGGCGGCGGCGACAAGCTCGCCGTCTTGGATTAGCGCCGCGGCTGAATCGTGATAAAAGGCGGATATGCCCAGGATATACATTCTTATCCCTGTTCGCGCGCCGATTTGATGTCAGCGGGCACGGCTTCGCGCTTGTGCCACCGCGCTTTAGATTTCTTGCGCGCTTTAGCTTTCTTGACGTCCAGCGGATCCATCATCAAAGCGGAAAGCAGCCCAAACGGGACCAGCACCGTAAAATAAAACAAAGTCGCAATAAAACGGCCATTCCCGTCGGCGATGATGCTGGAATTGATGTTAAAGCGATGCCATGCGATCTCTCGGATTTTTTTCAAGGACATTCTCCTAGTGTCATCAAAGCATTCGCCGGCGGCGGCAATGCTTCAGGATTGTTTTCCAAATCGGGATTTTTATCAAGGGTTAGCTGACGGACGCATTTCAGCAAAGCGCGCCTGGCAATGTCATGCCAGCCGCTAGTTGCTGGAAAAGGGTCCGATGTCAAAGCCCTCATCGGGCGGGGATAACCGGATCTTGAGCAGCATCGTTTCCAGCCGATAAAGTTCAACCAACTGGCGCAGCAGCTTGGACAGACTCCCCAGCGCCAGGAGCGTCTGCTTTTGGATATTTTCGGCCTGCAGCAGAATAGCGGCGACTTGGGCCAGCGACTTGGGCGAATGCGGTATTTGTTCGGGGTCAAAGCGAATCTCTTCGGCCGAAGACAGCAGATTCAGGTATTGGATAAGCAGCGGCCGCAGCCGTTTGCCATAATAATAGATGAGCTCCGGTCTATCCTCCTGCAATGAAAAATACTGGACATCGCCCAGCATATATGGATTCGTCCTGGCAATGGACTTGATTCGGAATCGCCGCTGTCCGCTTGCGAGGATATTGAGTCGGTCGAATGACAGTCGCTGGACTTCGGCAATGCGGGCGCTGCAACCGACTTCATGCGGCAGCGCCATAGGCCCCAAGGCTTCGCGGCCGCTTTTGATCAGCGCCACACCGAAAGGCGTTTTCGCATCGATACATTCATTGATCATGAGCTTGTACCGCTCCTCAAAGATATGCAGTTTCAGCTGCATTCCGGGGAATAAAACGGTATTGAGTGGAAAAAGCGGCAGTTCTGCCATGTCGATTTACGCAATCGGCTACTTGTTTGGCGCGGAGGCAGGTCAGTCATTAGCAAGTATATCCGAGTTCGGCGGCATAAGAAAATGATAAGACTTTTCCCAGTTTGTGGTCATTGTCCGCAAAATTTGTCATCATACAGCCAATCATTTGCATTGTCGGAGGAAAACATGGACTCACCGCTTGCAACGACTGCCTGGCTCGAATCGCATCTGCATGACCCCGACCTTCGCATCATTGACATACGAGGGAAAGTTCTGCCGGCATCCCAGCCGCCGCCGCACTATTTTACCCACCGCGCCGCCTATAACGAGGCGCATATTCCCAATGCCGTCTTTATTGACTGGCAGACTGATATTGTCGAACCCGGCTCGCCGTCAAATGACATTGCATCATCCGAACGTTTCGCTGAACTGATGGGACGGTTCGGAATCGACGGCGGCGCTACTGTTGTGATTTATGACGATGCCGCCGGCATGTTCGCCGCGCGGCTTTGGTGGTGCCTGCGCTATTATGGCCATAAGCGGGTCTATATCCTGGATGGCGGCTGGCATAAATGGACTGCCGAGGGCCGGCCGACTGACAATGATATTCCTCAATATGAGCGGAAAACCTTCCTGCCAAACGTCAACTCCGGGCTGAAGGCAAGCGCCGAAGACATCCTGAAGTCTATCGGGACGTCAGGCTTGCAGCTGATTGATGTCAGGTCGCCCCAGGAATTTGCCGGCGAGGCTTCGCGCGCCAAATACGCGGGGCATATTCCATCGGCGGTTAATCTGCCGCGCAAGGCTATGGTCGCCGCCGACATGACACTGAAGCCGGTCGCTGATTTGAAGAACGGTTTCGCCACGGCCGGCATCGATCTGGATGCTGCTGATACGGTTCTTTACTGCAATTCGGGCGTTTCGGCCTGCTTTGGCCTGCTCGCGCTTGAAGCCGCCGGGGCTGGGCCGGTTCGCATTTATGACGGCTCGTGGAAAGAGTGGGGCAATGATGCCGCCAAACCGATAGAAAAAGCGGAGTAAATCCTTTGATGTAAGAATGGCCAAGGTCAAGCTGTCATTATCTGGAGGCTTGCCCTTTGCGGCCTAATCAAATCATAAACGAACAAAGGAACAGACTGCTGGTGGAATTGACTGTATATCAAGATGCCACTGCGTTTGATGAACTGAAACCTGAATGGAACCGTTTGCTGGAACGGGCTCCCATCAACTGCATCTTCTACACTTGGGAGTGGCAATCGACCTGGTGGGATGCTTATCAGCCGGGTGAACTGCTGATTCTGGCATGCCGCGAGGGTGACAAACTGCTTGGCATCGCGCCATTATTTATCACTGAATCCGAGCAGGGGCGGTCGGTTCAAATTATTGGCTGCGTCGATGTAACTGATTATCTCGATTTTAT
Source organism: Phototrophicaceae bacterium (assembly GCA_965243515.1). Lineage (GTDB taxonomy): Bacteria > Chloroflexota > Anaerolineae > Aggregatilineales > Phototrophicaceae > UBA6055. The sequence goes on from OZ251572.1 coordinate 1,845,429, forward strand.
CGTTGATGAGGCCCGTTTGCCGGATGTCTTGGCCGTCGTTGCCGATTACTTCGCGGCTCATCGGGATACATTTGACATCCTCGACCTGTGCAACATACCGCAGAATTCAGCCACGCAGTCTGTTCTGCCCGATCTGCTGGCGATGAGAGGCTTTGATGCGGCCGTAACCCAGCAAGAGGTTTGCCCAGTCATCGAATTGCCCGAAAATTGGGGAAAATATCTCGGATCACTGGACAAGAAACAGCGTCACGAAATCCGACGCAAGCTGCGGCGCATTCATAGAGCAGCCAGCGAGGTCGACTGGTATATTGTCAATGGTCAGCATCAGCTGCAGGAAGAAGTCGGTCAGTTTATGCGCCTGATGGCGGCCAGCGATCCACAGAAAGAGCAGTTTCTTCAAAATCCCAGCAATGTCGCGTTCTTCAAAAATATCGTGCCGACCATACAAAAATGCGGCTGGCTTCAGATGAACTTTTTGACAGTGGGCGATGAGCGCGTGGCCGCCTATATCAACTTCGTCTATGAAAACCGCGTGCTGGTTTATAATTCCGGGCTGAATCATCGGGAGTATGGTCAGCTAAGCCCGGGCATTGTGCTGCTGGCTTATAATATCCAGCACGCCATTGAGCATGGCTATCAGGTTTATGATTTTCTGCGCGGCGGCGAAACCTATAAATACCGCATGGGGGGGCGAGACACGGCGGTTATGAACATCACCGCGAAATAAAATCGCCGGGATAAAGATGTCAGTCAAACGGATCGCGCTCATCAGCGTTCACACCAGCCCGCTTGCTCCGATGGGCGGCAGGAAAACCGGCGGGATGAACGTTTATATTCGCGAATTGTCGCGCGAGTTGGGCAAACAAGGCTATTTTGTCGATATTTTCACGCGCCGCTCGTCAAGGGGCGAGCCGGATATTGATACGTCTGTCGGCGGCAATGTCCGCGTCATTTACCTGAAGGCCGGCCCGCCAGCGCCATTAAGACCTGATGAACACGACGGCTGTTTATCCGAATTCACGGCGAATTTGATGGCCTTCGCCACTTTGCACAGTATTCACTATGACATCGCCTACAGCCATTATTGGCTTAGCGGCGCTGTTGCCGCCAAGCTCAAGGAAGCCTGGGGCATCCGCTTTGTTCATATGTATCATACGCTTGGCCACATGAAGAAGCGCATCCGCGCGAATGAATTTTATCAGCCCGACAAACGGATTATGACCGAGGCGCATATTCTCCAGTGGGCTGACCGCATCATTGCCGCGACTCCAGCCGAACAGGCGCAGCTGCGCTGGCTGTACCGCGCTGGCCGCCGTCAGATTGAGGTCATTCCGCCCGGCGTGAATGCCGAGCATTTTCAGGATTCGATGTCGCCGGCCGAGGCGCGGCAGACGCTTGGCATGGCCCCCGAAAGCAATATGCTGCTGTTTGTCGGCCGCATTGAGCCGCTCAAGGCCGTCGATACCATCCTGGAGGCGCTGTATGTCCTGCGAGAAAAATCGCCCAGTCTCCTGCGGAAATTGCTTTTTGTAATTGTCGGCGGCGATCCCAAGAGCAAAAATGATATGGAAATGCGGCGGCTGCAAGATATGTGCGTCAAGTTTGGGATTGAGCAGTTTGTCAGTTTTGTCGGCGCCAAGGAGCAGTCGCAGCTGCCCATGTATTATTCAGCGGCGACAGCCGTCGTGATGCCGTCGGATTATGAATCCTTTGGCATGGTGGCCTTGGAGGCGATGTCCTCTGGAACCCCGGTGATTGCGTCCCAAGTGGGAGGGCTTCAATTTCTGGTGCGCGATCAGGAAACCGGCTTTCATATTCCGACGCGCGAACCGATATCACTGGCGGAATGTATTACGGCGCTGATGACTGATCCATGCAGAACGGCCTCTATGGGGCTTTCCGCATCGCGGATTGCCAAGGAGTACACTTGGCCGCAGATTGCCGCCCGACTGCTGCAAGTATTTGAAACCGTTGCCGCGCATACCCGAACAGCGACCTAGCCGCCGTAAGCGTTGGGGATATCGTTGACCCTTGCCTGGATATATGGCAGGGCATCCATGAAATCCAGAGCCTCGTCTTCCGATACCGCGACCTGCCCTTTATGGTACAGGGTATCGTTGAAACCATCATAACGATAGCGGCGGTTGACCCAGCCGTGGATGCTGTGCTGAAACAGGGTATGGAACTGGATGGCTTCCTCTTCTTCAAAAACATCTTCGCTAATCATCCATACCGGCGCGTACTGCTCCAGATGCGGCAGCGCCTTCTGGTCGCGTTTGCTTTTTAATTCTTCAACCGTTGTCATGCCATACTCCGTTTTGTCGGCGCTTTTCATTGATTAGCATTAGTTTAGCTTTCTGCAAACAGATAAACAAGCGGCGATTCATCATAAAATCCCCGCGTCTCTTATGCTGTAAGTTTCACCGCGCCTGATGATTGGACAAATTCTTAAAAATTCGCGCTGGATGAATGGCGCAGGATAGCATATGATAACCGATGAAAAGGAGTGAAATCATGGCGAAATCGGATGTGAAAAAAGTTGTTTTGGCATACAGCGGCGGTCTCGATACCTCGGTGATTGTGCCGTGGCTGAAGAACAATTATGGCTGTGAGGTGATCTGTTTTTGCGCCGATTTGGGGCAAGAGGAAGAGCTTGATGGACTTGAAGACAAAGCGCTGGCATCAGGCGCGTCCAAGCTGTATATCCGCGATCTGCGCGAAGAGTTTCTGACCGATTTTGTATTCCCGACCCTGCGGGCCGGCGCCGTTTATGAGCGCGAGTATCTGCTGGGGACCTCTTTTGCCCGTCCCTTGATTGCCAAGCATCTGGTTGAAATCGCTATCGCCGAAAAAGCCGATGCGGTCGCGCATGGCTGCACCGGCAAGGGCAATGATCAGGTTCGTTTTGAAGTCTCGGCAATGGCGCTTAATCCCAAACTGAAGACGATTGCGCCGTGGCGCGAATGGGATATTCGCAGCCGCGAAGACGCGCTGGCCTATGCCGAGGAGTTCAATGTGCCGGTGTCGCAGACCGAAAAGGACATCTACAGCCGCGACCGCAACATCTTTCATTTGTCGCATGAGGGCGGGCTGCTTGAAGATCCGTGGAACGAACCCGAAGGCAGCATGTTCCAGCTTACCCAAGACCCGCAGGATGCCCCCGACGAACCCGAATACATCGAAATTGACATGTTCCAGGGCAATCCCCGCAGCCTGAATGGCGAAGCAATGGATGCGGTTGAATTGTTTGTCAAGCTCAATCAAATCGGCGGCCGGCACGCTATTGGCCGCATTGATATTGTCGAAAATCGTCTGGTGGGCATGAAAAGCCGCGGCGTATATGAAACGCCAGCGGGGGCCATTATTCACCGCGCCCATCAACTGCTGGAAAGCATCTGCCTTGACAAACACACCATGCACTATAAAGACCTTGTCGCCACTCAATACGCTGAACTGGTGTATAACGGCATGTGGTACAGCAAACTGCGCGAGGCGCTGGACGCTTTTGTCGACGCGACCCAAAGAACGGTTACTGGAACCGTCCGACTCAAGCTGTACAAGGGCAATATCATGGCTGTCGGGCGCAAAAGTCCCTACAGTCTGTACCGCGAAGATTACGCTTCGTTTGGCGAAGAGGATGTCTACAATCAGCAGGATGCCCACGGCTTCATACAGCTGTTTGGCCTGCCCATCAAAGTCGAGGCGATGCTGCGAATGGAAGGCGGCGACCAGACTGACTATACCCGGCCGGATTACAGCAAATTCAAGCGCGATTGAAATCACAGGAGCAGGGCGAATGAGTTTGTGGGGCGGGCGATTTTCTGAACCGAGCGCCGATGATCTGAAGCGGCTGAACGACAGCATCGGTTTTGATATCCGCCTTTACCGCGAAGATATTGAAGGCAGCATGGTCTATGCCCAAGCCATTGCCGATGCCGGGGTCATCGCGCAAGAAGAGGCGCAAACCATCATCGCCGGCCTGCGGCAGGTGAAGCGGGAGTTTGATGCCGGCGCGTTCTCGATTCAGCCCGGCGACGAGGATATTCACACCGCGGTCGAACGCCGTCTGACTGAAATGATTGGCGAAGCCGCCGGCAAGCTGCATACCGGCCGCAGCCGCAATGACCAGGTGGCGACCGATTTCAGGCTATGGTCAATGCGAGCCGCTGACCGTCTGGCGGATGAACTGCGCCGCTTGCAGATGGCGCTCATTCAAACTGCCGAAGCGCATATTGACACGCTGCTTCCGGGCTATACCCACATGCAGCCGGCGCAGCCGATTACGGCCGCCCACTGGCTGATGAGTTTCTTTTGGATGCTGGAGCGCGACCTTGACCGCCTGCGCGCGGCGCGGAAGCGGATGGCTGTTTCCCCCTTGGGGTCTGGAGCTTTGGCTGGCAATCCCTTTGGAGTTGACCGTCAGAAAATAGCGCTTGAGCTTGGCTTCGATTCATGCAGTCAAAACAGCCTGGATGCGGTCAGTGACCGCGATTTCGCGGCTGACCTGCTTTATATGATCGCCTTATGCGCCACGCACCTAAGCCGTCTGGCGGAAGATGCGCTTATTTATTCCAATCCGCAGTTCGCGTATGTCGCGCTTGCCGACCGATACAGCACTGGCTCCAGTTTGATGCCGCAGAAGCGCAATGCTGATCCAATGGAACTGATGCGCGGCAAAACCGGGCGCGTCATTGGCAATTTGACCGGCTTTCTGACGACCTTGAAAGGACTCCCCAGCGGATACAACAAAGATCTTCAGGAAGACAAGGAAACGCTGTTCGATTCCGTCGACGCCATGCGCCAGCTGCTGCCGGTTATGACCGCCATCATCGGCGCCTTGCAGATCAACGCTGACAAGATGCGGGCCGCATTGGACGAGGAGATGCTGGCGACCGATATGGCTGATTATCTGGTACGCAAGGGGCTGCCGTTTCGACAGGCTCATCATGTGGTCGGCGAAGTCGTGCGGCTGGCGGCCGAACTGGAGTTGGAATTGTCGGAGGTGCCGCTGGACAGGCTGCGACGGATTTCCGCGTATTTCGCTGAAGATGTCAAACAGGTCTTTGACTTCTCGCAATCCGTATCACAGCGCCGGGTGCAGGGCGGCGCCGCGCCAAGCGCCGTTCGTCAGCAGATTGAACTGGCGAAGTCCAGGCTCAATGGCTGATTGTGCAATTTATACTAGGGTTAGCTGTAAGAATATATGAACTTTGGATTGCGTTCACGAAATGACTAACATCCGCTTGACATCAGATGCAAAGTTGGGTAGGCTGTGGTGCGAACTTGAAATGCGCGGGGATCACGCCATGCCCAGAACATTCGCCCTGAACCTTGTCAGCCTTATTATTGTCCTTGTCCTCGTGATTATCAGTGGACTGTAGCGGCTTGGGTTGCAGGTGCGAAGCAAATTGGCAAAACGAACCTCCCAAGCCTTGGGGGGTTTTTTATTTTATAGAGGGAAGGTCAGATGACTGCGAAATGGATTTGGCGCAATGGCGGGTTTGTCAAATGGGAAGACGCAACTGTACACGTCAGCGCGCATGCCCTGCATTATGGGTCAAGCGTTTTTGAAGGTATTCGCGCCTACAATACCCCCCAAGGCGCCGCCTTGTTCCGCCTTCATGCTCACACTGAACGGCTGATGCAGAGCGCGCGGGTGATGCGAATCGCCCATGATTACGATGCGGACGCGTTAAACGGAGCGATAGTCGAAAGCGTTAGGAAAAATGGTCACAACTCGTGTTATGTCCGTCCGATTATTTTTCGCGGAACGGGCGCGCTGGGGCTTGAAGGGCGCGGGGGCACCAAGACCGAAGTCGTTATTTTTACGATGGAATGGGGACGTTACTTGGGCGCCGAAGCCATTGAGCAAGGCGTCGATGTTCAGATCAGTTCTTTTCGGCGGATGGCGCCTGATACCCATTTGGCGATGGTGAAAGCCGGCGGCAACTATGTCAACAGCCAGTTTGTCAGCATGGAAGCGCATGACAATGGATTCCAGGAAGGCATCGCTCTTGATGTCAATGGCTATGTCAGCGAAGGCGCTGGGGAAAATATCTTTGTGGCGCTTGACGGCGTGGTTTATACGCCCGGCGCATGGTCCTCTATTCTGATGGGGGTTACGCGCGACAGCACCCTGACTATCCTCAAAGCGCAGGGGCTTGAGGTGCGCTTCCAGCCAGTCGCGCGGGAAATGCTTTATATGGCTGATGAGATCTTTTTTACTGGCACGGCGGCAGAGATTACGCCGGTGAAATCGGTTGACCGCATCCCGATTGGCAGCGGAAAGCGCGGCCCCATCACCGCGGCCGTCCAATCCGAGTTCTTTGCCATTACGTCCGGCGAATTGGCGGACAGGCATAATTGGCTGACTTTTGTAAATGAAACCTAGGGCTTTACACGTATCGTTTAATGAGCTTGCGGGGAGTTGATGATGCAGCTAAAAGGTTCGGAAATCATCATGGAATGCCTGCTGCGGGAAGGCGTCGACGTCATGTTTGGCTATCCCGGCGGGGCGATTTTGCCGACGTATGATGCCATGACTCAATATCAGGATCGGATTCATCATGTGCTGGTGCGGCATGAGCAGGGGGCTTCTCACATGGCCGATGGCTATGCCCGCGCAACTGGCCGCGTTGGAGTCTGCATCGCCACCAGCGGCCCCGGCGCAACCAACCTGGTGACCGGCCTGGCGACGGCGATGATGGACTCGTCGCCGATTGTCGCCATTACCGGCCAAGTCCCGATTCCAGCAATCGGGTCAGATGCTTTCCAAGAAACCGACGTCACCGGCGTAACGCTCCCCGTGACCAAACACAACTACTTGGTTACGGATGTCGCTGACCTGGCTTATACCATGAAAGAGGCTTTTTACATTGCGCGCACCGGGCGCCCAGGGCCGGTTTTGGTGGATGTCCCCAAGGACGTTCAGAATGCGGTCACTGAATATGTGTATCCCGAAGGCGAAATCACCTTGCCGGGCTATCGTCCGCCCTCGACGGCCAGCGAAAACGATATTGATGATGCGCTCCGTTTAATTCAGGAAGCAGAACGTCCGGTGATTTTAGCCGGCCACGGGGTAATGATGTCGGGCGCCACGCATGAATTGCGCGAGCTGGCGGAACGGGCCCAAATCCCGGTGGCATTGACATTGTTAGGCAAGGGCGGCATACCGGAAGAGCATCCACTCGTTATCGGAATGATGGGCATGCACGGCGAGGCGTCGTCTAATCTGGCGATTCAAGAGGCTGATCTTTTGATTGCGCTGGGCATGCGCTTTGATGACCGCGTGACCGGCAATTTGAAGACCTATGCTGTCAATGCGCGCAAAATTCACATTGATATTGACCGCTCGGAACTCAACAAGAACGTCAAAGTGGATGTTGGCATCGCTGGCGATTTGCGGACGGCGCTGCGCCAGCTTTTGCCCAAATTGCAGCCGAAGACTCACCGCCAATGGATTAACCAAATCCGCAGCTGGCTGGAAGATTCCAGCGAGCGCGACATTCTGAATTATGAGACGCCGGGCAAGCTGATGACCGCCCAGGTGATCAATGATATTTGGAAGCTGACCGACGGGGATGCGATTACGGTGACCGATGTCGGGCAGCATCAGATGCTAGAGGCGCAGTATTATCCGCATCAGCGCCCGGCGACTCTGCTGACGAGCGGCGGTTTGGGGACGATGGGCTTCGGATTCCCGGCGGCGATTGGCGCCAAGTTCGGGATGCCTGATGAAGAAGTATGGGCCATCGTTGGCGACGGCGGTTTTCAGATGACGCTCTGTGAGATGGCAACGGCGGCGCAGGAAAATATCAACGTCAACATTGCCATCATCAACAATCATTTCTTGGGCATGGTTCGGCAATGGCAGGAGCTCTTCTATGAAAAGCGGTATCAGGCGACGCCGATGTTCAATCCGGACTTCTGCAAATTGGCCGAAGCCTACCGAATTCCGGCGGTGCGCGTCGCCAGGCGCGAGGAAATTGAGGCCGCGGTTCGATTTGCCCAGGATATTGAGGGCCCCGCGCTGATTGAATTTGTGGTCGAGAAAGAAGAAATGGTTTATCCGATGGTCCCAAGCGGCGCTGATTTGCATAATATGAAGCGCCGTCCCAAACCAGGAGAAGCATGATGACCAAGCACAGTGTAGATTCCAACAAGGTCACCGTCGTCGCGCTGGTTGAAAATGAGCCCGGCGTGCTCAATCGCATCGCCAGCCTCTTTCGCCGCCGCGCCTTTAATATCGACAGCCTGACAGTCGGGCGCACCCACAAACCTCATGTATCCCGCATGACGATTCGGGTTGACGCCGGCGAAGAATACGCCAAACGGATCGCCACCAATTTGCAAAAGCTGGTCAATGTGATTGACGTCAGAGTGCTCGACAATGAACCGCATATTGAGCGCGATCTTGCGCTTATCAAGGTTCGCAACGATGATGCTGAATCCCGCAACACCATTACCGAAATCTGCGATCATTATCCGGCGCGCATCGTCGATATCGGGCCCCACGTCGCGATTATCGAAATGGTCAGCACGGAAGAGATCCTGGAGAAATTCATTGATGAAGTTCGCTCTGTCGGCATCGTTGAAATGATACGCACCGGCGTTGTCTCGATGGGGCGCGGGATGCGGATCCATGATACCGATTTCAGGCGGCCGGATATGACGCCGACGAAAACGGCCGGCAATGGCCGCATGGTTTGATGCGCAATGCGGCAGCGCTGCCGCGCTTGGTGAAACGTATTTTCAGATGGGAGAGATGGCATAAATGGCGACACTTTATTATGACAGAGACGCAGACCTTTCCTTGCTTGACGGCAAGACCATCGCGGTCATCGGCTACGGCAGTCAAGGGCATGCTCATGCTTTGAACGCTCATGACAGCGGCCAAAAGGTTATCGTTGGTTTGCACGCCGGCAGCAAAAGCAAAGCCAAAGCCGAGGCGGACGGCCTGCGGGTGATGACCGTTGCCGAAGCGGCGCGGCAGGCTGATATCGCGATGATATTAATCCCCGATACCCGCCAGGCCGAAGTGTACAGCGAACATATTGCGCCCAATCTCAAGGATGGCGCGATGCTGATGTTTGCACACGGCTTTAACATTCACTTTAAGGAGATTGTTCCGCCGCCAAGCGTCGATGTCGCTATGATCGCGCCGAAAGCTCCAGGGCACCGCGTGCGGGAAGTGTTTATCGAAGGCGCCGGCACACCGGGGCTGATCGCCGTTGAGCAGGACGCGACTGGAAATGCGACCGCGTTGGCGCTGGCTTATGCCAAGGCCATCGGCTGCACCCGCGCCGGGGTTATCGAAACCACTTTCAAAGAAGAAACAGAAACCGATTTGTTCGGCGAACAGGTCGTTTTGTGCGGCGGCGTAACGGTGCTGGTCCGCGCCAGCTTTGAGACGCTGGTCAAAGCCGGCTATCAGCCCGAAATCGCCTATTTTGAATGCCTGCATGAACTGAAGCTGATTGTTGATTTGCTGTATGAGGGCGGCTTGAGCTATATGTGGTACAGCGTCAGCAATACTGCCGAACACGGCGGCTATGTGGTCGGGGACCAGTTTGAAGAAGCTGTCAAAGAAGAGATGGCCGGTGTGTTGCAGCGGGTTCAAAATGGCGAGTTTGCCAAAGCCTGGATTGAGGAAAACCGACAGGGGCGGCCGAACTTTAACAGCCGCCGCCAGCGCGAGCATGATCTGCTGATTGAGCAGGTTGGGGCTGAACTGCGCCAGATGATGCCTTTCCTGGATGCCAAGAATATCAAACAAGCGGACTAGAGCATGATCGAAGACGATGATGTCGGTCTCGCCTTATCGCGTATGAAAGGAGGTGTTTGAATGTCGGAAGATGGTCTTGCTGATCTTAGTCGCGTGAATATCTCTTCTCGGCCCGATTCTATTGATGAAAGGAGCGCCTCCAAATGGCACAGCGCATTTATGACGACAATACCGTCATCATCTTTGACACGACCCTGCGGGACGGCGAACAAAGCCCGGGGGCAACCTTGTCCAGCGTCGAAAAACTTGAAATCGCCCGTCAGCTTTCGCGGCTGGGCGTCGATGTCATCGAGGCCGGCTTTCCCGCCGCCTCTCCCGATGATTTGCGGGCGGTTCAGCGGATTGCCAGAGAGGTCGGCGCCCCAGAGGGCCCTTCCATCGCCGGTTTGGCGCGCGCCGTCGAGAGCGATATCCTGACCGCTTGGGAAGGCGTGAAGGCGGCCGCAAAGCCGCGGATCCATACCTTCCTTGGCACGTCCCCCAGTCATCTGGGGATGCTGCGGATTGACCAAGCAGAGGGGCTGGAGCGCATCCGCGGCGCCGTCACACTGGCAAAGAGCCTTTGCGATGATGTCGAGTTCAGTCCGATGGACGCCGGGCGAACCGATATTGAATATCTGGTGCGCGCCTGCGCGGCCGCGGTCGAATGCGGCGCGTCAACCTTGAATATCCCTGACACCGTTGGCTATGTCATGCCAACCGAATGGGCTGAAACGCTGGAACTGCTGATTAACGAGACACCCGGCGCCGGCCGCGGAAGCGGTGTCATCTGGTCAGTGCACTGCCACAATGATCTGGGGCTGGCGACAGCCAATACACTGGCGGGCGTATCCAAGGGCGTGCGCCAGGTCGAGGTGACGATTAACGGGGTCGGCGAGCGCGCCGGCAATACCAGCCTTGAAGAAGTCGTCATGGCGATTCATACCCGCAAAGCCTATTATGGCCTGCGGACCAACATTGACTCGACCCAGATTATGAAAACCAGCCGCATGGTTCGCAATTATATGGGGATGCCAGTGCAGCCGAACAAAGCTATCGTCGGCGCAAACGCCTTTGCTCACGAATCCGGGATTCATCAGGATGGCGTGCTGAAGAACGCCGAGACCTTTGAGATTATGACTCCCGAAGATGTTGGCTTGAGCCAGAGCCGCCTTGTCCTTGGCAAACACAGCGGCCGCCATGCGCTTCGAGTTCGGCTGCGCGAACTGGGTTATGAATTTGAAGGCGACGGGCTGATGGACATCTTCAAGCGTTTCAAAGACCTGGCTGATGCCAAAAAGACGGTGACGGATGCCGACCTTGAGGCTTTGGTCGCCGATGAAGAAGCGCAGAAGCCGCAGGAGTTCTTTCGTCTGCTTGATATTCAAGTTGCCTGCGGCACGATGGGAATGCCGACGGCGACGGTCAAAATGACGAATCAGCAAGGCGATGAATTTATTGTCGCCGCTGTTGGCACCGGCCCCGTGGACGCTTCTTACCGCGCTGTTGATCAAATCATCAAGGCGCCCAACGTGCTGCTTGAATTCAATGTCCACAGCGTTACCGAGGGGATTGATGCCTTGGGCGAGGTCACGGTACGCATATCGCCGGAGAACAGCAATCGAACCTTTGGCGGGTATGGCGCTGACAGCGATATTGTCGTTTCCAGCGTGAAAGCCTATGTCGCCGCCTTGAATCGTTTGATTGCCGGCATCGGCCTGGGCGATCTTGAACCTGAAGGGGATGCGGCGACCGTTGGCATTTCATTTGCGTCTGATTAAACTGCTTTCGGGAGCGCCTAATTTCGTGGATATTTTCCTATTTTCCAAAATGAGAAAAGCAAGGCGCGGCCTTTTGGTCGCCTTTTCGGGCCGCTTGCGCGATAGGCTCTGGCTATGAAACCTCCGCGCCGTTCTTTCGATGATCATTCTTTTCGCCGGCAGTCTCATGCGCGGCGCGGTATTTGCAGCCGCGGCGCCGCCGATGGGATTTATGCCCGAAAATCGTTTCGGCGCGGGCGGCAAGCGGGGGTTACGCTGGTCTCAAAGTCAAGCGGGCCTTGCGGTTCAGCCGTTTTTCGGCTTGGGGTTTCGTTTGCGCTGGTCGGGGTCGGCGGTGGATGGATTGACCGTATTCGGGTATGGATTAGCCGCCACGGCGCGCGTTTTGACCGTATTGGTGTACGTTTTGCCCGTATTGGCGCGCGTTTTGACCGTATTCGTGTACGTTTTGACCGCGTTTGTCCATGAATTTAGGGGAATCGGCGCGGATTGGGGAGTTTGGGAAGCGCCATCACCATGTTTTTCGTCTTCATCGGCAGTGTAATGTAAAGGAAGAACAGTATGACTGAAAATGGCAAACCCCGCACTCTGTTTGAAAAAGTGTGGCATGCTCACACGGTGCGCGAGCAAAGCGATGATGCGCCGGCTGTTTTGTATATTGATTTGCATCTTGTGCATGAGGTTACATCACCGCAGGCCTTCTCGATGCTGCGCGAGCGCGGCCTCAAGGTTCGCCGCCCCGACCGAACGATTGGGACTATGGATCACAGTACGCCGACGACGCCGCGCAACGCCCAAGGCATCATCCCGATTGCGGATGCGATGGCCGCCAAGCAACTCGAAACCTTTAGCGATAATTGCAGCGGCTTTGGCATACCCATGTACGCCCTCGGCGACGAGCATCAGGGTATTGTGCATGTCATCGGCCCGGAAAAAGGCTTGACCCAGCCGGGCATGACCATCGTCTGCGGCGACAGCCATACCAGCACTCACGGCGCTTTTGGCGCACTGGCATTCGGCATTGGGACGAGCGAGGTCGGGCATGTGCTGGCTACCCAAACTCTGCTTCAAAATAAGCCCAAGACCATGGCGATTAATATCGAGGGCAAGCTCGGCGCCGGCGTCACTGCCAAAGACATTATCCTGGCTATCATCGCCAAAATCGGCATTGGCGGCGGCACTGGCTATGTCTTTGAATACCGCGGCGAGGCCATCCGCAGCCTGAACATGGAAGGCCGCATGACCATTTGCAATATGTCGATTGAGGGCGGCGCCCGCGCCGGCATGGTGGCGCCTGATGAGACTACTTTTGCCTATATCAAAGGACGGAAGCACGCTCCCGCCGGCGCCGATTGGGAGGCCGCCGTCGAACAGTGGCGTCAACTCCCCTCGGATGAGGGCGCGGTCTATGACCGGGAAATGACCCTTCGCGCCGATGAGTTGATTCCAATGATCACCTATGGCACCAATCCGGGCATGGGCATGCCGATTACTGCTGCGGTTCCGGCGCCCGACAGCGAAACCAATTACAACAAGCGGATTGCCCTCGCCAAGGCGCTGGAGTATATGGACTTGAATCCCGGTCAGCCGCTTTTGGGCAAAGCTATTGATGTCGTCTTTATTGGCAGCTGCACCAACTCGCGGATTACCGATTTGCGCCAGGCTGCCCGTTTTATCCGCGGACGTCAGGTGGCTGACGGCGTTCGCATGATGGTTGTGCCCGGCTCACAGCCGGTAAAAAAGCAGGCCGAAACCGAGGGGCTGGATATTATCTTCAAAGAAGCCGGCGCGGAATGGCGCGAGGCTGGCTGCTCAATGTGCATCGCTATGAACGGCGACCAGCTTCAGCCCGGCCAGTACGCCGTTTCGACCAGCAATCGCAATTTTGAAGGCCGTCAAGGCAAGGGCGGCCGCACTTTCCTGGCAAGCCCGCTAACGGCTGTGGCATCGGCCATTGCCGGCGCCGTCACCGACCCGCGCACCCTGATGGCTTCCGAGATGATGTAAAGGAGAATGCTGTGGAGAAGTTAAAGCATATCCAGGGGAGCATCGTCGCCATCCCCGTCAACGACATTGATACCGACCAAATCATCCCAGCCCGATTTCTGAAGGTGACCGATAAGCAGGGCTTGGGCAAAGCCGCCTTTTGTGACTGGCGTTACCTGGAAGATGGCGAAACCCCGAATCCCGACTTTGTGTTAAACAAATCGGAATATCAAGGCGCGTCTGTCTTGGTTGCCGGCAACAATTTTGGCTGTGGCAGCTCGCGGGAACACGCTCCCTGGGCGCTGATTGGCGCTGGTTTCAAGGCGGTCGTCAGTACCGAATTCGCTGATATTTTCCGCAGCAACGCCCTCAAGAATGGGCTGCTGCCAATCATCGTCGACGAAGACACGCAGCAGCAGCTGTTCAGCCTGGCGGAAGAAGACCCAAGCGCTTCTGTTTCTGTCGATGTCCAATCGCAGACCCTGGCGCTGCCGGATGGTCGGGAAGTGGCCTTCCCGCTGGACGGATTCTCCAAATACTGTCTGCTCAATGGTGTTGACCAGCTTGGTTATTTGCTGGGGCTGGATGATGAAGCGCGGGATTATGAGGCGCGCAGTCCGCAGCGAGTCGCAACAACAGCCTGATGCCGCCGCAGGCGTTTATTCGCTGGCAGGGGAGGTCAATTTTGAAGCAAAAGGTCGCGATCTACGATACGACGCTCCGTGACGGCACCCAGCGCGAAGGCATTTCGCTTTCGGTTGCCGACAAGATTCGCGTTACAAAGCTGTTGGATGAGTTGGGCGTCGATTATATTGAAGGCGGCTGGCCTGGCTCGAATCCCAAGGATGCCATGTATTTTGACCAGGCGCGGCGGCTTGACCTTCACTATTCAAAAATTGCGGCCTTTGGCTCCACGCGCCGCAAGCAGGTCAAACCAGAAGATGATGCCAATATCGGCGCGCTCGTCGCCGCTAATACCCCAGTGGTGACTGTGGTCGGCAAAACCTCGATGCTTCATGTTACCGATGTGCTGCAAACAACGCCCGAAGAAAACCTCCGTATGATTTGCGACAGCCTGGCTTATCTCAAGAGTTTGGGCCGGGAAGTTGTCTATGATGCGGAACATTTTTTTGATGGCGCCAAGCTGGATATGGAGTACGGGTTTGACACGCTGGCGGCGGCGGCCGATGGCGGCGCCGATGTCATCGTGCTTTGCGACACCAACGGGGGTTCCATGCCATGGGAAGTCGCTGATTTTGTGCATCGGGCGCGCGAACTGTTCCCGCAGATGCAGTTTGGCATCCACACGCATAATGACAGCGAACTGGCTGTTGCCAACTCACTGGCGGCGGTCAACGCCGGCGCATCTCATGTGCAGGGGACCATCAACGGGTACGGCGAGCGCTGCGGCAATGCCAACCTGTGCAGCATTATCCCCGATCTTATACTCAAAATGGGCATCCCGTGTCTGGCGCAGGACGGGCATCTTAGCGCCTTGACATCCTTGTCAAGAACTGTCGCCGAGATCGCTAATCTGGCACCCGATACGCATCTGCCTTATGTTGGCCGAAGCGCTTTTGCCCACAAAGGAGGGATCCACGTGGCGGCGATGCGGCGGAACGTCGACAGCTATCAGCACATTGAACCGCAGCAGGTCGGCAACCGGACCCGAGTCCTCATATCTGACTTGTCGGGCCGCGGGAATCTGTTGAGCAAGGCAGAGGAACTGGGGCTGGATATATCCAAAGATGAGGCGGTGCAGGTGCTTAATGACATCAAGGAGCTTGAAAATGAGGGCTTCGCCTTTGAAAGCGCCGAGGCTTCGGTGGCGGCGCGGCTGCATCGGGCGCGTCCTGATTATGAACCGCTCTTCACCTTGCTGGATTTCACCGTGATTGTTGAGGATCGGCGGGGGCGCGGACAGCTGGCCGAAGCGATGGTCAAGCTGGATGTCGATGGCGATGTCGTTCATACCGCCGCCGAAGGCAATGGGCCGGTGAACGCGCTTGACCTGGCCTTGCGGAAGGCGCTCCTGCCCAAATATCCCGCCCTCCGCGATATTCAGCTTGTGGATTACAAAGTTCGCATTCTGGACGGCGAGAACGCGACCGGCGCGATGACGCGGGTATTGATCGATTCGTACAATGGCCGCGCGCGCTGGAGCACAGTTGGCGCCGGCACTGACATTATCTGCGCCAGCTGGCTGGCATTGGTCGATAGCGTCGAATATGGCCTGTCGCTTAGCGGCGAAAAGAAGAATCAGGACTCTCTGGTGGCGGGCGACTAGCTTTCGCGCTTGATGGCTGCAACGCCCTCACTGTTCGTATGTTTGCATTGGAGAAAGCACAATATGAAGGCGACGATTGCGGTACTTCCCGGCGATGGGATCGGGCCAGAAGTGACAGCGCATGCGACCCATCTGCTGGCAGTCATTGGGGAAAGACACGGGCATGATTTTTCATTCACAGAAGGCTTGATTGGCGGTATCGCCATCGACAAAACCGGCAATCCTCTGCCCGATGAAACTTTGTCTATCTGCGAAGATGCGGACGCCATTCTGCTGGGCGCGGTCGGAGGTCCCAAATGGTCGGATCCGACCTCCAATGTTCGCCCCGAACAAGGGCTGCTCAAGATTCGCCAGCATTTTGGCCTCTTTGCCAATTTACGCCCGGTCAAGACGTATCCAGCGCTGGTGGAACACGCGCCGCTCCGCGCCGACCTGCTGCAAGACCTTGATATCCTCTTTGTGCGCGAGCTGGTCAGCGGCATCTATTTTGGCGAGCGTCAGGAGCAGGGCGATGGCGCCGAGTCCTTTGATACCATGCGATATTCCCGCGGGCAAGTCGAACAGGCTGCCAATGTCGCTTTCCGAGCGGCGCGCGGCCGCCGCAAAAAGCTGACTTCGGTCGACAAGGCGAATGTCCTAGCGTCGATGCGTCTTTGGCGGCGAACGGTGGTTTCGGTGCATGAAGATTATGATGATGTTGAATTGGAGCATTTGCTGGTCGATGCTGCCACCATGCACCTGCTGACCCGACCAAGCAGTTTTGATGTGATTCTGGCTGGGAATATGTTTGGCGACATCTTGAGCGATGAGGCGTCGGTCCTGGCGGGGAGTCTGGGAATGCTGCCTTCGGCTTCGCTGCGCGCGGATCAATTTGGCCTGTATGAGCCGGTTCATGGTTCTGCGCCCGATATCGCCGGGCAAGGCAAGGCGAACCCGATTGGCATGTTTTTGAGCGCGGCCATGCTATTGCGCTACAGCCTTCAGCTTGAAACAGAGGCGGCGGCGATAGAATGCGCCATTGAAGCCGTCCTGGAAGAAGGGCTTGGAACGGCTGACATCAAAAAAGACGGCCGCGCGGTATCAACCGATGAATTTGCGCGGGCGGTCATCAGCAAACTCTAAATATGAGTGATGCCGCTACCAAACCGGCTGGGGCATCCATTCTGTTTCGATGCGCGTCACATCTGCGCCCAGCTGCCGAAGCAGAACCTCGATATGCTCATAGCCGCGGTCGATCTGGTACACGTTTTCGATGATGCTTTCACCCTCGGCCGCCAGCGCCGCAATCAGCGCCGCCGCGCCGGCGCGGATGCTCTCTGCTTTGATTCTGGCTGGCTTGAGTTGGTCAAGTCCCTGGATAATGCAAACATCGCTCTGGCTGATGAGAACGTCTGCCCCCATTTGCAGCAAGGCATCGACATAATCATAGCGGTTCTCGAAGATTCGCTCGCGGATGTAACTTGTGCCGCTTGCAAGCGTTGACAGGACAGCGATGCAGGGCTGGAGGTCTGTGGGAAAGCCCGGATAGGGATGTGTCAGAATGTTGATTGGGTTCATCTCTCGGCCAACCGGCCGGCGAACGCGGATGGATTGGCCGGCGGCCTCAATATCCACCCCCATTTGTTCCAGTTTGGCGGTCACAATACGCAGATGGCTGGGTTCAACGTCGTGAATAGTGACATCGCCGCCGGTGATGGCGGCCGCCATCATCATCGTGCCGGCGACCAGACGGTCAGGCATGGGTGAATACGCAATCGGCTGGAGCCTGCGAACGCCGTTGATTGTCAGGGTATGCGTGCCCAAGCCGTGAATATCCGCCCCCATTGCGGTCAGAAAATGGCCAAAGTCAAGCACTTCTGGTTCAACCGAAGCGTTTTCGATAATCGTCTGACCATCGGCCAAAGCGGCGGCGAGCATCAGATTCTCTGTTCCGGTATGGCTGGGAAAATCAAGATAGAGCAGCGTGCCCTTGAAGCGGCCGTCGGGGAGGTCAATGACTGTGCGCCCATCCTCAAAATACTGCACCCGGGCGCCGAGCCGGGCGAATCCGCGATGATGGAAGTCGATCTTCCGCGTTCCGATGTCACAGCCGCCGCTGCCGGGCAATTCGACGTAGCCAAGCCGGATTTGCAGCGGCGCCAGAAACAGAACCGAGCCGCGAAAACGCGAGGCCAGTTCATCGGGCAAGACACCGGTCGAAACATCGGCGGCGTCGATTCTGACGGTCTTGGTGACTTTGTCATAATCGACTCTGGCGCCAACCACCCTTAGCAATTCAAACGCGCGGTCAACATCCTCAATATCCGGCACGCCATGCAGAACCGTCTCCCCGCTTTCAACGGCGAGCGATGCCGCAATCATCGCCAGGATGGCGTTTTTGGCGCGCTGGACTCGAATTTCTCCCCGAAGGGCGCGGCCGCCGACCACACGCAAGGCTGAAGTATTCATATTGCCTCCTGATATGTGACCTGCCAGTCTGAATCACTTTTGTCAAAAAAACAAGATGAAGTTCACGGCGTCCGGCTGCTTGCGAAGCGGTTGCATGGGGGAGCAGACTGTGATATAGTTTTGTCGATTAACAACTGAAGAGCAGGTTTTACGCTTATCCAGAGGCGGTGGAGAGACCGACTCGATGAAACCGCGGCAACCCCCAGTGGCAATGGGAAGGTGCTAACTTCGGCAGAACTTTCTGGAAGATGAGGGTAGACGTCTGATCGCGTATCAGGTTATTCCGTCGACTGCGCCACAGTCATTGATTCTGAAGACGAACGGAAGCCCAGGCTGGCGTTGCTGTTATCGCCGTTTGGGCTTTTTTTATTGATGGGGGCAAAGAAATGAATCCAGCCAATCATCCAAAGCGCGAAGGCTTTGAGGGCCCGAGCACCCAATCTGTGCATGGCGGAGCGCCAAGAGACAAGGGGTTTCATTCTATGACGACGCCGATTGTTCAATCGGCAACCTATGCCTTCAAAAATACGCGCAAGCTCATCGAGTTTCTCGATAAGAAAGTTTATGGCGGTGAGCTTGACCGCGAGGAATATGCGCGTTATGGCAATCCTTCAGTGTGGTCGGTTGAGAAGCGCATCGCCCATTTGGAGGCGGCTGATGACGCCGTCGTCTATCCATCCGGCATGTCGGCGGTAACATCGCTTTTCCTCACTGTCCTGCGGCCGGATACGCACATTGTGATGACCGACGACTGTTATCGCCGTACCCGCCAGTTCTGCATGACGACGCTGAAGAAATTTGGCATTGAGACCAGCATTGTCCCGATGGGCGATGACGATGCGCTTGAAGCCGCTATCATCCCCAAGAAGACCCGTTTTATCTTCACCGAAACGCCGACCAACCCCTATTTGCGGGTGGCGGACCTGGAACGCATCGCCGCGCTGGGCAAGCGCTATCGAGCCATGACCCTCATCGATGCGACTTTTGCCACACCGGTGAACCTGCGTCCGCTTGAATATGGGATTGACTTTGTGATGCACAGCGCGACCAAGTAT
The DNA here is from genome assembly GCA_965243515.1 of Phototrophicaceae bacterium. Lineage (GTDB taxonomy): Bacteria > Chloroflexota > Anaerolineae > Aggregatilineales > Phototrophicaceae > UBA6055. Next base: position 1,864,749 of record OZ251572.1, read on the forward strand.
CTGGGCGGACACAATGACATTTTGGCCGGCGCGATTGCCGGCAGCCGAGCCCGTGTTAAAGCGCTTAAAGACGCCCGCGGCATGTTTGGCAATGTGATTGACCCTCATCAAGCCTATCTTCTCGAACGGGGCATGAAGACCCTTGCGGTGCGCGTCAAACATCAAAACGAATCCGCCATGAAAGTCGCCAGCTATCTTGAGCAGCATCCCAAAATCGAACGGGTATTCTATCCCGGTTTGGAATCGCATCCCGATCATTCGCTTGCCAAAGTCCAGATGACCGGTTTTGGCGGAGTGGTCAGTTTTGAAGTTGTCGGCGGTCTGGAGACGACCAGCGATTTTATTGACCGTCTGCAAATTCCCTATATTGCCCCCAGCCTTGGCGGCGTCGAAAGCCTGATCGAGCAGCCGGCTTATGTCAGTTATTATGACTTGAGCCGCGCCGAACGGCAGCAGTTGGGCATTGGCGATAATCTGGTGCGCTTCGCTTTGGGGATCGAGGACGCGGATGATATCATCAGTGATTTGGAGCAGTCGCTGCAAGATGCGCCGACTGGCGGTTAGGGCGCGCCCAGCAGCCTAATGATCTCGGCGATGTCATCTTCGGCCTGCAGCATCGCGTTGCGGTGGCGCGGGACAATGTCGTCTAATTGGTCGGCATGGTATCCAATCGTCGCTTCGGGGTCTTTCAGGATGTGTCCTGTCAGCACACCCACCACGGTATCGCCGCGTTGGATAACGCCTCTGCTGACCAGCTTCTTGATGCCGGCGACCGAACAGGCTGAAGCTGGTTCGCATCCAATGCCGACGCCATCCACAATCGCTTTGGCATCCATAATTTGCTGGTCTGTCACATCCTCAACCACGCCGCCCGTCCATTCGATGCTGCGAATCGCTTTCTGCAAATTGACTGGATTGCCGATCTTAATCGCCGTGGCGATAGTTTCGGCTTTTACCGGCTGGAAGTTCCTAAATCCCTGGCTGAAATGCCGATACAAGGGATTGGCTCCTTCGGCTTGAATGATGGCCAAGCGCGGCATTCGGTCAATCAGACCGAGTTCTTGCATCTCGAACAGGGCTTTTCCAAAGGCAGAACTGTTGCCCAGATTCCCGCCCGGCGCCACAATCCAGTCCGGCGTTTGCCAGCGAAGCTGCTGCAAAGTCTCAAACATGATGGATTTCTGCCCTTCGAGACGGAAAGGATTGACCGAGTTCAGCACATAGATGCCGAGTTTTTCCGATACCTGGCGCACCAGTTCCAGATTGCGGTCAAAGTCGGCATTGATTTGCAAGCACCTGGCGCCAAAGGCGATGCCCTGCGCCAGTTTGCCCAGCGCGATCTGCCGGTTTTGCAAGAAGATGATGCCCTGCATATTCGCCCGCGCCGCGTAAGAGGCCATCGAGGCCGAGGTGTTGCCGGTCGAGGCGCAGGCGACGCGGTCCATGCCAAGCGCCTTCGCTTGGGTCACGCCGCTGGTCATACCGCGGTCTTTGAACGAGCCAGTTGGATTTTCGCCCTCGTGTTTGAGATACAGGCAGTCGACGCCGACGAACTTTGCCACTCGCGGCAGTTCATACAGGTTCGTGTTTCCTTCCATTCGGCTGACGATGTTTTCATCGTCAATCCCCGGATAGATGAGTTCCTTGTAACGCCAAACGCCGCTGTAGTATGGCGCATCCAAACTACCCAAGCGGCTGTCAAACAGTTCACGCGTCAAGGACGGCGCGGCTTTGCTGAAATCATGCTGAGCATCAAGCAGCCCATGACAGCCTTCACAGGTGTACATAACCCGATGAATCGGGTATTGTTGTCCACAATCCATACATTGTAGTATGCTTGGCATTTGCGGTCCCTCGCGATCTTGGGGCGATTTTCGTAAGGATAGCGATTTTTATGGCCTTTACCAGAGCAGAAGCCTTTGCGCCGGCCACGGTCGCCAATCTTGGCGTTGGCTTTGATATCCTTGGGCTGGCGCTTGTGGGAATGGGCGACCGCGCGGTCGTTGAGTTTCAGGAATCGCCCGAAATCGCGATTGTGGATATTGAGGGAGACGATGGCAAGCTCCCGCGCGAAGCCGACAAAAATGTCGCCACGGTTTCTGCCAGAGCCTTTCTGGAACACATGGGGGAAGCGCGCGGCATCAAAATGAAGCTGTTCAAGGGCTTGCCGCTTGCCAGTGGGTTGGGAAGCAGCGCCGCCAGCGCAGTTGTTTCGGTGGTGGCATTGAATAAATTGTATGGTGAACCGTTTACGCGCGAAGAGCTGCTGCCGTTCTGTCTTGAAGGCGAGGCGCTGGTGAGTGGCTATCATGCCGATAATGTCGCGCCCTGCCTGCTGGGCGGCATTACCCTGGTCGCCGGCATTACGGTAGATGCCATCCAGCCCTTGCCGATTCCCGATAATCTGCATTTGGCGCTGGCAACGCCTGAAGTCGCCGTGCCGACGGCTCAAGCCCGCGCGGTGCTGCCGGCTGATATTCCGCTCAAGACTCTGATCTATCAAACCGGCAAGGTCGCTCGGCTGGTTGATGCGCTGCATCGCGGCGACTTGCCGGCGATGGCAGAGGCGATGGAAAATGACCGCGTGGCCGAACCGGCGCGCGCCAGCCTGATGCCGCTGCTCGATGAAGTCCGCTCGGTATCCAAACAAGCTGGGGCCGCCGCTGTCTTCATTGGCGGCGCCGGGCCAACCCTCTGCGCTGTCTGTGACAATGAGCCGACATCTAAACGAGTGGCTGAAACCATGAAGATGGCTTATGATGAAATTGACATGAATTGCATCGCGCAGGCAACGCAGGTAGACCGCCGCGGCTCGGTCATACTGGCGGCGGAATAAATGCGATAAGTGAATGGCTTGTGAAATTCTTGACAATCGCTCGTTCACTCTTTATACTTGCGGCATAATCGCGGCAATTCGCCGTAAGCATTTTCGGGCAAGCATGGTAGACTGTAAGTGTTATGTCCAGCCAAAAGCTATATTGGGATTCTTCCTATGAAATTGTTCTGGCGTTGATGGACTTGTATCCCGATATGGATTTGGAAACGTTGAGTTTGGGCGGCTTGCAGACGCGCATCGCCGCGTTGCCCGACTTTGCGGACGATCCAGAGTTAGCCAATGATGGTATTTTGAAAGCGATACTGCGCGAGTGGTACGAGGAGACCGGTGCCTAAATGGAATTGAATTTGCAGGAATTACATGAAACCGAGTTCCCTGTTCCGGTGGAGTTGGAAAACAACCTTGCAATCACCAGCTTGAGCCAACTCTATAATTGGGGGCGCCGCAATTCGATGTGGCCGATGCTGTTTGGGCTTGCCTGCTGCGCCATCGAAATGATTGCGACGGCATCCTCCCGTTTTGATTTTTCCCGCTTTGGCTTTGAGGTCATGCGGGCGACTCCCCGTCAGGCTGATTTGATGATTGTCTCTGGCACCGTGACCAAAAAGATGGTCGTCCCGATTGTGCGCCTGTATAACCAGATGCCGGAGCCCAAGTATGTTTTGGCAATGGGCGCCTGCGCCAGCGGGGGCGGACCATTCAAAGAGGGTTACAACGTTGTTTCGGGAATGGATAAGTATCTGCCGGTGGATGTCTATGTTCCCGGCTGTCCGCCAACCCCCCAGGCATTGCTGTATGGCATGATTGCCCTGCAAAGGAAGATCGACGGCCAAAGCATCGCCAATGGCGACGATGTGCCTTGGTATGGCGTCGGGCCAGCAGAGCCAACCCCAGTGCCGGTGCTGGGGCCAGACATTATTGACCCGCGCCAAATGGACATGATTCGCCGCCAGGCGCAAGCAGCTGCCCGCGATATTGAACTGATAGGGCTGCGCGAACTGCCGGCAGCGACCCAAGCTGTCGTCAAGGCGAAGCCAAAAGAAACCGCCGCGGCGGCCGTGTCATCTGTTGCTGACGATGCTCTCCATTACAAACTCCCCACTGGCGGAAACCCTTGGACCGAAGCGGAAGACATCCGCGAAAAGCGCCGCCTGCGCGCGTTGGCGCGTAAAGCTGTCCGCGCATCCCGCCGAGCGGCGCAGGCGGAAGAGGAATAACCCAATATGACCCAAGCCTTTGCTCCTGAAGAACAAATCGACGCCATATCGATTGAGGACGCTATCGCTCGCTTGCAGTCCAGCTATCCCCAAGCCGTCAAAGCGGATGACCGCGCTGGATATGAGGGCATTATTGTTGATAGTGACCACTTGGTCGATATCGCCCGCGTTATCCGCGATGACTTTGGCTTTGATTATCTGTCGAGCGCCACCGCGGTCGATTATCTTGGCGCCGGCGACCATCTGGAAATGGTTTATCATGCCTATCGCACCAGCGGCGGCGGCGCTTTGGTGTTTAAGGCGCAGACCGACAGAGAAACCGCCGAAATCCCTTCGCTGGTTTCGGTCTGGCGCGGGGCGGATTTTCAGGAACGCGAGGCATGGGATCTGTTTGGCATCAAGTTTGTCGGTCATCCCAATCTCAAACGCATTTTGATGTGGGAAGGCTTTCAAGGGCATCCGATGCGTAAGGATTGGAAAGAGGCTTATTATGAAGAAGATGTCAAACCCTTTGACAGCCGTTGGCCCGGCGGCCATGTCCATCGTTCCGAAGAGAAAAATGTCTTTGGCAAAAACGTTTCCTATCCGACCGATATTGACCTGAATCGCTTGATGGACACCTCGGAGCAGGCGGTCTACGAGTCGCTGGGGCTGGGCGTCGACGTCGAGCGCATTATGGACAAAGACGGCTTCGAAACCAATGAACTGGTCGTCAATATGGGCCCGCATCATCCCAGCACGCACGGAGTCTTTCGCATGGTGCTGACCGTCGACGGCGAAACCGTGACATCACTCGAACCGGTGATGGGCTATTTGCATCGCAACCATGAAAAAATCGGCGAGCGCAATACCTATTTGCACAATATACCCTTCACCGACCGCCTCGATTATATTTCCAGCATGGGCAACAATCATGGCTATGTGCTGGTGGTGGAGCAGTTGATGAGCCTTGGCCGAAAGTACAATCCGCCAACCTATCGCTGTGAGGTCATTCGCGTCCTGATGGTCGAATTGAGCCGCATCGTCAATCATCTGTGGGCGATTGGCTTTTGGCTGAACGACATTGGCGCTTTTTTCACCCCGGTGCTTTACTTCATACAGGAACGCGAGCGAATTATGGATTTCTTTGAAGCGGTCGCCGGCAGCCGCATGATGTGCAACTATATGCGCTTTGGCGGCCTCTTCGCTGATCTGCCAGACCGCATCAAGAGCGTGACCAACCTGACCAATGACCGCGTTCGCGATTACAATACCATGCAATTCCTGACCGAAATGGTCAATGAACGCATCCCGCGCACCATTGACGAGCTTGAACAGCTTTTGACCGAGAACGAAATTCTTATTGAACGTTCGAAAAACGTCGGCATTCTAACCGCCGAGGACGCTATTGACTTCAGCGCCGCCGGCCCGCTGCTGCGCGGCAGCGGCGTCGCCTATGACATTCGCCGCGCTGACCCGTACAGCATTTATCCCGAGCTTGATTTTGACGTCGCCGTCGAGCAGGAAGGCGATATGTACGCGCGGTACAAAGTCCGAGTCAAGGAACTGCGCGAAAGCGTCCGCATTCTCAAGCAAATTCTGCCGCGCCTTGAAGCGACGCAAGGCGCGTCGATTTGGGCCGACGGCAAAGCTGGCGCCTATGCGCCGCGCGTTCCCTTGGGCGAATCTTATGGCCGCGTCGAAAACGGCAAGGGTGAACTGGGATATTATGTGGTTTCCGCCGGCGGCCGGAATGGATCTTCCAATCCCTGGCGCTATCACGTCCGCGCTCCCAGCTTCATCAACCTGACCCCGCTTGGAACGATGAGCGCCGGGCATAAAGTGGCCGATGTTGTCGGCATCTTGGGGAGCATCGACATTGTTCTTGGCGAAACCGACCGCTAGCAGAAGAGCGCTTTGATTGAATGAGGAGTCACTATGTATGGAATCGGCTTGGCAAAAGGGTTAATGCTAACCTTGCGGCATTTCCTTGAATCTTATGTGGATGACCTTCGCTATGGCTTTCGCAAATATCACCATGCGACCGACAATTTTGCCGTGCGGCAGGGAACCCAGGCAAAAGGCGTTATCACGGTGCAGTATCCTGATGAGAAAATCGCCGTGCCGGAACGTTTCCGCTTCGTGCCTTTCCTGATTGTTGAAGATGAAGATCATCCCACGCGGGCTGGTAAAGACTGGTGTACCAGCTGCGGCATTTGCGCCAAAGTGTGTCCGCCGCAGTGCATCTGGATTGTCCGCGGCAATGATCCCGACACCGGCCGGCCGGTGCCTGAACCCGAAGCCTTTTTTATTGATATTGACATCTGCATGAACTGTGGATTTTGCGCCGAATACTGTCCATTTGATGCCATTAAGATGGATCATGATTATGAACTGGCGAGCTATGACCGGACAACGCATCACATCCATGACAAGGAACGTCTTTCCAAGCCGGTTTCATACTGGCGCGATATTGCGCCAACCCGCGCCTATGAAGAAATGCAGGTCCGCGGCACTTGGGAACACAAGGATGCCGCCAAAGAGGCCCGCCGCGGCACAGCCAATACGCGCCGCGCCGCGCCTAAAACCGCGCCCCAGCCGCCATCTGCGGCCCCAGCCGCGCCGTCGGCCGCCTCAAGCGCGCCGCCAACGGCCGCAGCTGCGCCGTCCGCGGCTGGCCCGACGCCCTGGAATGAAGATGATGCCAAGCGCGAGGAACGGCGGCGCAAGGCGCTTGAACGCAAACGCAAGCGCGCCGCCAGACGCGGTGAATAAGCTCTGCGGCATATCCCTGATTTTGGGATGCTTGCTATGACTTCAGCATCAATAACCATGAGGCCGACATGACAAATTTGAACGAAGCGGTGATGCAAGCGCTTGGCACGGTGATTGAACCCGAACTGAATCGGGACATTGTATCGCTTGATATGGTGCGGGACTTGCGCGTCAAAGACGGCGCGGCCGAATTTACGATTGTGCTGACCACGCCGGCCTGTCCCTTGAAAGATGTGTTCATTGAACGCTGCAATGCGGCGCTGGTTGGTCGGGTTGAAGGCATTCGGCAGGTCAGGATCAAGTGGGATGCCCAAGTGCCGACAGACAGACGGATACATGGACGTCTTGATGTGCCGATGAAGAGCATCATCGCGATTGCAAGCGGCAAGGGCGGCGTCGGCAAAAGCACTGTCGCCACCAACCTGGCTGTGTCTTTGGCTGATGCTGGCGCCAGTGTTGGCTTGATGGATGCCGACATTTTGAATCCCAATATCCCGCAGATGTTTGGGCTGGGCGCTGGCCGGCCGAAAGTGATGAACGGCAAGATGCAGCCGCTTGAGGTTTATGGTGTCAAGCTGATAAGCACAGGCCTGCTGACGTCGCCGGACAAGCCGATGATTATGCGCGGCCCGATGCTGCACAGCGCCATCCGACAGTTCTTCACCGATGTTGCATGGGGCCAGCTGGATTATATGATTGTCGATTTGCCGCCTGGCACTGGCGATGCGCCGCTTTCGCTGGCGCAGTCCTTTCCGCTGACTGGCTGCATCATCGTAACACAGCCGCAGGACGTGGCGGTCGCTGATGCGGTTCGGGCGGCGGCGATGTTTGAGCAGCTGAAAGTCCCGGCGCTGGGCGTGATAGAGAATATGTCGGGCGAATACTTTGGCAGCGGCGGCGGCGAGCGGTTCGCGGCAGAGCGGGGCATTCCGTTTTTTGGGCGCGTGCCTTTGGCGGCTGATGTGCGCGAGGGCGGTGATTATGGCCGGCCGGTGGCTATTCACGACAGCGGTTCCGAAGCTGGTCGGGCTTTCCGTCAAATATCTGAAGCGGTCGCGGCTAGGATCAGCGTTGTCATGCTGCAAGGGCCGGGTGTTATTCCGATTGACATCATTGGTTAGTCGTCCATGTCGATGACATGAATCTCGTCGCTTGTGCCGACCGGGTTGTATTGGCCAATCAGCAGCCAAAACAGGCCGCTGAAGAGCAGTCCCAGCGCGAATCCCAGCAGGGTTTCGGCGTGAAGGTCGCCTTTGATAAAGGCATTGTGCCGCATCACCAGGAAGCAGATCAGCACAAAAGCGGCGACGATTCGGCGTTTGGTCTTTTCGGTTCGCTGGATAAGCGCCAGCAGGAGTGTCGCTGTGATGGCGATGAGCGCGGTATAACCCAAGTCCATGTCAATCACCCGTTATCGGATTAGCTGAATTGTTTGCGCTGCGCGGTGTGGACTTACTTGTTTGCGCTGCGTAAGGAGGCGCCTCTAGCGTTGCCATAAGATCTTCGGGAGACACGCCCGATTCGATTATCGCTCGTAATTTCAGTGTGGACAGCATACAGTCAGCCAGTTCCGAGACAGTGCGGTCATACCCTTTTGTTATGCACAAATCCCTTGCGCGCCGGTGATTTTGCGACAGCGATAGAAGCAAGCCTGAAGCCACAATGACCAAGACCAAGAAGGCGATGAACAGCCGTCGTTGTCTGGCATCAAAACGCTTTTCTTTCATTTTTATCTTGTTCTCCCTTGTCGGATTACTGCTGACTTACTTCTGTTAAGCGTTGTCGCCTTTGACTTATTTCGGTTGCGCTCCATTGACTCCATTCCGTTGCGCTCGCTTGAGTTGTTTGTGTTGCGCGGGCTTGCTTTTGACTTATTTCTGTTGCGCTCCTTTGACTTACTTGTGTTGCGCGGGGAGCCGACATTTCCGTTGCCGCAATATCTTCGAGAGACACACCCGATTCGACTAACGCTCGTAATGTCAGAGAGCTTTGTATGCAGTTATCCACGAAATCACCGGTCAAGCCATACGATAGACAGGCTGCCTCTGCCGTCTGCTGCTTCTGCAATTCAGCCTCTTCAAACTCCTGCGACTGCCATAGAAGCAAGCCTGACAAAGTCGCAATGACCAAGACCAAGAAGACAATGAATGGCCGTTGCCTGGCATCAAAATGCTTTTCTTTCTTTTTCATCTTGCCCTCCCTTTCTTAAACGCTGGTCATGCAGCCGGTTATTCATTTCCCTGCCGAAGAATCACTAAGGCAGCCATAACTATTGCCATAAACATGCCAAGTTTCAGAACCTCTTTGTCCAGTAAAAAACAAAGCGACAGCCGTTCTTTCTTACATGACCAATCACCCATTTCCAATGCCATGAAAAAGAAGACTGCAAAGCAAACAAGCAGTAGCAGAATCACCACCGCCAGCAGCATCTCCAGCTTACTCATAAGCGTCAGCCTCCAAGACTGTCAATATCATAACCGAAGGATACCGCCGCTCGCCGCGAGGGCAGCTGATTAAGCGATACGAAGCTGGCAGCGCATAATCATTCAGATGGATTATCCTTTCTGCGCGCCTTTATTGGCGGGGAACACTTGCGCCGCCGCGCGTTCAGTTGACGCTGGAAGGCCCTTTCATTGGATGGCTTGTGGCAGAGACAGGATAACAGCCATGCAAACGCGGGTCAAGCCGGCGCGGGGCGGTGATGATGCTTAGCTGCCTTTCCAGCTGTTGATGTCGTTCAGGTCGACCTGTTCGGGGGCTGGCGGCAGATAAGCGCCTTCGCATGCCGGCGCGGTGGGCGGCAGATTCGTCCGCGGCGCCAGCAGGGCATGCTCGGGATTGAAGAAGTTCCAGGCGGCGCGTGAAATGGCTTCGATCAGCGGCCACAGTTTCTCATAATCCTGAAACTCGGTTTGCTCCCACAGGAAGACGGCGATGACATAATGGCGGCCGTTGGGCGAATAGACCACTCCCGCATCGCTGACGGTATCGAATATCCAGCCGTTTTTGTGCGACAGCCGCGTGTCGGGGGGGAGGCCGCCTTGCAGCAGACGCTCGATGTCATTGGCGCTCATAAGCTCCAGCATTTGGCGGCATTCCGGCTGTGTGATTTGCCCGTTGGGGTAGCTGGTCATCAGGCCGGAGCCGAACTGGGCGCAGTCGTAGAGCAGGCTGAAGAGGGTGCCCATGTCTTCGGCGGTTGTCTGATTGAAGGGGTCGGCGCGGGTGTCATAAGCCGCGTTTGGCGATGTGGCCGGCGCTGGGATTGACCCCAGCTGTTGGCCTTCGACGCCCAGATAGAAGGGCGCGCTGATGTAGGTATTGCGGGCGCCGATGTATTGCGCGGTGTTGGTGACGCTTTGGATGCCGGCGAAGATGTCGCCGCCGATGATTTCCATGATGAGGTTGGAAGAGGCGTTGTTGCTGCACAGCAGGGAGTTGGCCAGCAGCCAGGCTTCGTCTGGGGATGGGCTGCGGTCGAGCGCGCGGTAGAAGTCAATCATGATCGGGACTTTGATGGCGCTGGCGGCGGAATAGGCGACGTCGCCCAGCAGGCTGATCTCTTCGCCGGTCAGCAGATCGAGGATAAAGATGGATGCCACGGTCGTTTGTCCGTCGTGGATGAAGCCGTGGCTGTCGAGATAATCAATGAGCAAAGTCTGCAAGGTGTTCATGGCTGGCGGGCTGTTCGGCATGATGCTGGCTGGCAGTGTAATCGTCCGCGAGTCGGCGGTTCGCAGGGCGGCGTCGATGGCGGTCATGGCGGCGGGGATGTCCAGCGCATAGCCGCTTTCGCCGGGGAATACGGTCAGCGTTTGCAGATCATAGCCTGGCGCGCCGCCGCCGCTGTCATAGCGCAGAGCCAAATCATTCAAGAAGGCTAGGAGGGCATCTTCCTGATAATCCGCCAGCAGGGGAATATCGCGGGGCTGGGACTGTTCGCCGCCGAGCATATAATCCATAAACCGGCGCCAAAAGCCGCCATCGGCCTCGCCGGAAGCCAAGGCATCCGCCAGCATCGGCGCGCTGCTGATGCGCCAGCCCAACTGGTCGGGACGAAGCAGAATCGGATGCTCGCCGTTCATATCGCGGTAATACATCCGAAGCGGCTGGGCATAAGCCTGTTCCCAGCGCGCAACGGCGGCGGCTTCGCTAAGTCCACTGACATTGATGCCGGCGACTGTGATGCCGGCCGGCAGCTGGGCTTCGCGCTGGCTGAAGCGCACCAGTTCATTAAGCAGCAGGGCGCCGGCGGACAGAGCCATCGCAAGCGACAGGATGAAGAGGAGCGGCAGGCGGCGGCGGCGGCGGGAAGTCAGGTTTGCTCCCATGGCGGACTCCGATGGATGCTCTTGAAGGCGAGTTCAATCGATTGTTGGTGGAAGGGGCGCATATCGGGCAGCTGGTCGGGCTTGACCCATTTGTGATTCAGCAGTTCGCGGCTTAGTTTGCCCACTGGACTTTGCGCTTGGCATAAGAAAGCGATGTCGATGTGATTGCGAACCGATTTTGCGATATGCAGGACTTTGACTGTGTCTGCCTTCAGCTGCAATTCTTCGCGCAGTTCGCGGACAATCGCCGCTGATGGGTCTTCATCATGGCCGATCCAACCGCCCGGCAATCCCCATGGGCGCCGCGGGTGCAGCGCATGCTCGACAATCAGAACCCGCCGCCGGCTGTCGATGACAACGGCGACAGCGCCAACTGTATAGCGCGCCTGCAAGCGGCGAAACATCAAGTATGGAAGGCGCATGATAGAGGGATGCCGGCGGATGAGGGCCGCAATTTGACGTGTCACCAGGCTTTGTTTCGTTTTCTATTCACCGCATAAGTCTAAATGGGATTGAGGCGGACGTCAACAGCCAAGATTGGCGCCGCCGTCCTCTGTGAGATTGGCCTCTTTCTCTTTTCTGACTGTCGAAAATAAAATTGAATTGCGTTACACTGGCTGCGTTCTGTATCTTTCGGAGAGATAATGACGGTTGTTCTCCTGCTGTTTCGTCTGATATTCAAGCTGATGCTCTACGCGGCGGCGCTCATCCTCTTGCTTTTGATTGGCTGGACAGTCCTTGAAATCGGCGCGGTTCACCATCAGCGGCAGCAGTCAGTCGGTACAATGGAGGCGCGCCGGCCATTCTACGCAGCCACCGCGACCGCTTTGGCCCATGATGACAGCGAACTCCGTTTGGAAAGCCGGCCGCGAACAGTCCTGCTCCAGCAAATTTCCGCAACCCATACACCCCAGCCGACGCCGCCGACTGGGCCTGAAGCCGACGAGGAAAGCCAGCCCGTCGATCTGCCAACGCTGATGCTGCCGCCCAACCCGGCGCCGGGATTGATGCTGGAAGGCACAGCAGTTCCAACCCGCGTGCCGCCCATTCCACGCGGTTATGAGCTTGTTAATATCGCGCTGCTGGGCGGCGATGATGAATTAACCGACGGCGGCTTTCTGCATACCGATACCATGATTATCGCATCATTGAACGCCGAAACCGGCACGGCCGCCATGCTAAGTTTGCCGCGCGACCTTTTTGTGTATATTCCAAACGGCGTGATGGGACGCTTGAACCTCGCCTTCGGGATCGGCGAGAACATAGACTGGGATCCCGACGGCGGATTTGGCCTTTTGCGCCAAACCCTGTTTTACAACTTCGGCATCAACGTTCATTATTATGCCCGCGTCAATTTCTCGGGTTTTGAGTCGATTATTGACCGTTTGGGCGGGGTCGATATCGCCGTTGACTGCGCTTATCGGGATTATTATCCAGTCGAAGATTTCGACCCCGAAGCATCGGCCGCGGAGAACTACAAAATGCGAACCCTTGATGTGGGCTATTATACCTTTAATGGCTTTGACGCGCTTTGGTATGCTCGTACCCGCCGCTATACCGATGATTTTGACCGCGGCCGCCGTCAGCAGCAGCTTTTGCGCGGCATGTGGCGCAAGGCGCGGGCTTCTGGCTCGCTTTCCAGCCTGCCGGCTTTGTGGGCCGAATTGACCGCGGCCGTCGATACCAACCTCCCGTTTGACGTCATGCTTGGGCTGCTGCCGCACCTCATCAATCTTGACCTTGGCAGCGTGGAAAATTTTACATTGAGGCGCACTTATCACACCACGCCTTGGCAAACGCCGCGCGGTGATTATGTGCAGCTGCCGGAATATGAGCCGATTGCGGCGCTGCTGCATGATTTTTACGCCCCGCCGACAGCCAATCAGCTGACCCTGACCGGCCCCTCGATTGCCGTCTACAACGGCTCCGGCCAGGCAGACTGGGACCGGGTCGCCAGTGAACGGCTGCGCTGGGACGGTTACCATGCCATCGCCATGGGGCCACTCGATGACGGCGCGGTTCGGGAGGCCAGCCAGCTGATCGATTATGTAGCTTCGGAAAAGGGCAGCATCGTCCCGGCCATCAGCAAGGCGCTGAACCTGCCGCCGGCTCAAGCGCAGACGCAGCCGAATCCCAATCGCGAATATGATTATGAAGTGATTCTGGGGCGCGATTACCGTTCCTGCACTTATGGCGTGCTGCCCGTTCATCGTTAAGTTGTTTGGGCGATGATCTTATTCTGCTCAATTGGCCGACGTAGGGCAAAATGGATTTGACAGACGGCCGCGCTTATGATAATGTATCACAATAAAATGAAACACAGGAGCAAACAGAGAGGAATCGCCATTATGACCGTTCATCGCCTGACCAGTAAATGCGGGGGGGGGGGGGGGGGGGGCAATGCGCCGTAAGACCGCCTTGCTTCTTGGCTTATTGCTGACCTTCGCTTTGACTCTTCCTGTTCAAAGCCAGGCAACGCCGACAGCGGGTCCTTGTGGCCTGCCGTCATCAGCAGCGACTTGGACGTCCTCAACGACCCAAACGACCTGGAACATGACCGCGGACTGCACCTTTAGCACCACCAGCAACTATTTTCTGCGTATCAACTCCGGCTCCTTCATCGTCGACGGCAACGGCTATACCATCTATAGCGATCCCAACGCCCGGGCCTTCCAAATTGCGAGCGGCGCCTCCCTTGATCTAAGGAATGTCACCATCCGCGGGCTCAACAGTACGTCCCGCGAAGTTATCCAGGCCTATGGCAATCTTACCGCCACCAATGTCACCATCAGGAACAATACGTCCAGGACCGCAATAGAAATAGCGGGCGCCGTGCAGGCGACTCTTACCAATATGCGCTTCTTGAACAACACCGGCAGTATCGGTGGCGCCGCTTCTGTGCTGTCGGTCAATGTGGGGGCCACAGTCACCCTCCACAACGCCATCATCACCGGCAATAGCGGCGGCGCTAATAATTATGTGGTTGCGGTCTATGCCAGCGCCACCACGCTGACTATAACCGGCTGTTTCACCATGAGCGGCAATAGTGGCTCAAACAGCATCGCCAGGCACAACAACGAAGGCACCCTCAACAACAACAACATCGGCGCTTGTGTGGGCGGCGGCTTCACGACAGCGACTCCCACGCCTGGGCCAGGAACGGCGACGGCCGTAGTAGCAGGAACGGCGACGGCCGAAGCAGAAATGACGGCGACGGCCGCAGCAGCAGGAACGGCGACGGCCGAAGCAGAAATGACGGCGACGGCCGCAACAGCAGAGACGGCGACGGCCGCAGGGACAGCGACAGCCGCAGCAGCAGAGACGGCGACGGTGCTGGCAATGACGGCGACGGCGACTCCTACTGCAACGCCAACGCCTGAACCGCGGACGTCAAAGAAAAAGAAGGATCCACCGCGGCCAACGCCAACCGCGACGCCACGGCCGGCCTACGCCGCATCCTATACCGCCTTGCAGACCGAAACCGGCATGACCTTTGAGGCCGCTTATGGCCTGGACAGCGGCGTCCATTTCCGACAGCTTGACGGCGCCGGCATCGGTATTCAGTCGATCATTGACGCTGGCCCTTTGGCGGCTTTGGATGTCTATGGCTATGTCGAGCAGGGCGTCGAGGTCTGTTTCCCGCAGATCGGCCGCGTCGTCTTTTTGGATGCGCGGACGATGCCGCGGGCGATAACGGCTCTGGATGCCACGGTGAAGAACGGCATGACCTGCGTCTATCTGAACAGTCCAGGCTCGCTGGTGCTGCTGCCGAACTGATCAATTTGACCGCAGAGGACGCCGCCGATGCTCATGACTCGGTGTCCTCTATGGTCAAAAATCCAACTGGCGAAAGCAAAAAAGTATGCTATCATCAAAGTATCTTCGGGGTATGGCGCAGTCCGGCTAGCGCGCTTGCATGGGGTGTAAGAGGTCCCCGGTTCGAATCCGGGTACCCCGACACAGTTCATCAAGGCTCATCGCGCGGTGAGCTTTTTTCCATCTATGCGAAAGGACAGGCTGATGACTCAATCTGCCGTCAAACTGACGTCGCTGGCGGCCTGCGCCGGTTGAGCGTCCAAGCTCGATCCGGGCGATTTGGCGCAGGTGCTGCGTCCACTAAGCGAAACCTTTTCCAGCAGCGATTATCCCCAAGTGCTGGTCGGATTGTCCCAGCCCGATGATGCTGCGGTTTATCAGATCGACAGCCAGCGCGCGCTGATCTCGACAACCGATTTCTTCCCGCCGGTGGTGGATACGCCCTATGAGTTTGGCGCGATAGCGGCGGCCAATGCGCTTAGTGATGTTTATGCGATGGGCGGCCGACCGCTGATGGCGATTAACCTGGCTGCTTGGCCCGAGGGCCTCGATATGAGTCTGTTGACCGAAATACTGCGCGGCGGCGCTGAAAAGGTCAAAGAAGCGGGGGCAGTCATCGCCGGCGGCCATTCCATCAGCGACCAGGAACCCAAATATGGCCTGTCCGTCACCGGCGAAGTCCATCTCGACCAAATCATCCGCAAATCGGGCGCTCTTGTCGGTGACAAGCTGATTCTGACCAAGCCGCTGGGTACAGGTGCCATCACAACGGCCCTCAAGCGCGGCCTGGCGAAAACAGCCCACATTGAAGCGGCCGTCAAGTCTATGGCGCGGCTCAATCGGCGCGCATCCGAACTGGCGCAAAACTATCGTGTCCATGCTATGACGGATATTACCGGCTTTGGCCTGGCCGGCCATGGACATGAAATGGCGCAGCTGGGACGGGTCGGATTCCGCGTTTATTTCAGCAAACTTGAATGGCTTGCCGGCGCCCTCCAATATGCCCAAAAGCAGATCTTCCCCGGCGGCCTGGAACGGAATCGACAGTATTTCGGACGCTGGCTTGCTTTTGATGACCGTTTGTCGGCTTGGCAGCAAGCTCTGCTTTTTGATCCGCAGACGTCGGGCGGACTACTGATGGCGGTTTCGGCCGACCGCGCCGATGCTCTGCTGGCGGATCTGCACAGTCAAGGTGAACAGGCGGCGATGATTGGCGAGGTCATTTCCGGCCAAGGTCATATCGCTGTGCTGCCCTGACAATGAACGCAGTTAGGCCCTTGCGGGGATAAGATCGAGATTTCTGCCGACTGTTTCAAAAGCGACTAGGGCGCGGTCGAGATGCTCGCGGCGATGGGTGGCGATGTAACTAGTTCGCAAAAGCGCCTGATTGGGCGGCGTCGCCGGCGGAACGACCGGATTCGTATAGACGCCTTCCTCAATCAAGGCCATCCAAGTTAAGCCAGTGCGATACTGCTCGCCAATTTTGACCGGGATGACCGGCGTTTGGCTGTCGCCGGTGTCATAGCCCAGCGTTTTCAAGCCCTGCCGCATATATTCGGCATTTTTCCAAACTTGCTGTACATGTTCCGGCTCGTTTTCAATAATATCAAGCGCAGCCAGCACCGCCGCCAGATTGGGCGCTGGCAAGGCCGCCGAGAAAATCAGCGACCTGGCATGATGCTGGACATAATGGATCACATCGGCCGAGCCGGCGATAAAGCCGCCAATTGAAGCGAAACTCTTGCTGAAGGTCCCCATAATCAAATCAACCTGGTCGGTCAGGCCAAAGTGCGCTGAAGTCCCGCGGCCGCCGCCGGCAACGCCAATCCCATGCGCGTCGTCGACCAGCAGCCGCGCCTCATATTTCTTGCAAATCTCCACAATCTGCGGCAATGGCGCAAAATCACCGCCCATGCTGTAGACGCCATCCACGACGACCAGCTTGCCGGCTTCATCCGGAATTCGGCTTAATACGCGCTCCAGATCGTTCATGTCATTGTGCTTGAAACGTTTCATTGAACCGCGCGACATGGCAACCCCGTCAACGACGCAGGCATGGGCGTCTTTATCCAAAATGGCGATGTCATGCTTGCCCAGCAGCGCCGACACAGTGCCCAGATTCGTTTGATAGCCAGTGGAGAATACCAAGGCAGCTTCCTTGCCGACGAACTTCGCCAGTCGCCGGTCAGCCTCCAAATGCAGTTCCAGCGTGCCATTGAGAAAGCGCGAGCCGGTTACGCTTGTGCCGTGCCGTCTGGTGGCTTCAATAGCCGCCTGTTTGACCCGTTCGTCGGTCGTCAAGCCCAGATAATTATTGGAACCCAGCATGACAACCTCTTTGTCCTCAAAGGTTGCCGTCGTGCCTTCCGAATCACTAAGCGCGCGAAAAAACGGGTAGATGCCCATTTCCATCGCTTCTTTGGCGACGGTGAAGCTGGATATTTTGTCGAATAAATCGGCCACAATTTTCTCCTGAACTGACATCACATCCTTGCTGTAGGTTGTGATGATTGTTACAAACATCAGCCTGTTTTATTAAGTGTATCAGGATGCCAGCCTTTTCACAATGCAGAATCCGCGCCGGTCATTTGCCCTTTGTCAAAAATCCGACTTGCGGTACAATAACTAAATAAGGTAAAATCCGATTATGAGCTTATTGTGAACAAGGGAGCAAACCATGTCGAGCCTGACTATTCGCCGTATTGTTGTCTGGGTTATCTCTATGGGATTGGGCTTTGCCGTCGGCTATGGCATCATCACCGTCGGCTTTGATATGCTGCCGCTCTTCAGCGCGGTGCAGACGCCGCAGGGCGTTTCTATTCAGGAGTATGGCATTATCTATTTCCTGTTCACGGCCGTACCCATCGGCCTGGTGTTTGTCATCTGGCTGGATGCCTTTATGGGCACTCGCATTCTGCCCGACTAGGAAAGGCCGATATTCTGAATCCTGGAATCCACTCTTGAGTGGATTTTTTATTGCTGACTGCCGAGGCCATGAGAGCTATCGCCATATCCCTGATAGATTTTGCAAGGCTCGCCATGATACATTTTGGGCATGGACAATAAGCCGCAATCCACATTTTCCGGGTTATATCAGCGCAGTCTGCAAGAAAGACAGGCCATCGTCAAAAATTGGGCCGGCCTGGATCAGAATGACCTTCAGGCTTTGCATGACGGCGGCCTCTCGCTTGCGGAAGCCGACCTGATGATTGAAAATGTCATCGGGCGTTTCAGCTTGCCCTTGGGCATCGCCGCCAACTTCCTCATCAATCAGAGGGATTATCTTATCCCCATGGTCATCGAGGAGCCATCTGTGGTCGCCGCTTGCAGCTATGCCGCCAAGCTGTTCCGCAGCGGCGGCGGGTTCGCCGCTTCCAGCGATGATCCGGTTATGATCGGCCAAATCCAGGTTCTCGATATTCCGGATATGGAATGCGCTGTCAGGCAGATTCGATCTCGAAAAGAAGAGATCCTGGCAAAGGCAAACGAAATCGCTGGCAGCATTCTCCAGCGCGGCGGCGGCGCGGTCGATATTGAAGTTCGGGAATTAAAGGATACAGCGGCGGGCAATATGCTGATTTTGCATGTGCTGTATGATACCCGCGATGCGATGGGCGCCAATGCCGTCAACAGCGCGCTTGAGCATACGGCCCCGCTTATCGAGAAAATCACAGACGCGCGGGCCAATCTGAAAATTCTAAGCAACTTGAGTGACCGGCGATGTGTCCGCGCCGAAGGCATGATTCCCCATGAGCGCCTGTCCACTGAAACCGCCAGCGGCGAAGAGGTTGTGGATGCCATCATTGAAGCCGCGGCTTGGGCCGACAGCGACCCCTATCGCGCGGCTACGCACAACAAGGGCATTATGAACGGCATTGACGCTGTGCTGATCGCGACTGGCAATGACTGGCGGGCCGTGGAAGCCGGCGCGCATGCCTATGCCGCCCGCAGCGGCCGCTACACAAGTTTAACGACCTGGTGGAAAGACGAAGCTGGCAATTTGCATGGCAGTATTGAAGCGCCGATGGCCTTGGGCATTGTCGGCGGCGCCACGCGGGCGCATCGCCTGGCGCAGACCGCTCTCAAGCTGCTTCACATTGAATCGGCGCGGCAGCTGGCCGAGATTGCCGCGGCCGTCGGCCTGGCGCAAAATTTTGCCGCCATCCGCGCATTGGCAACCGATGGCATTCAGCGCGGCCACATGAGAATGCACGCGCGGCAACTGGCTCTTGCCGCCGGCGCCGACGGCGAGTCCGCGCTTCATATCGCGCGGCAAATGATTGACGAAGGCAATATTCGACTGGAACGGGCGCGGGAAATTGTGCGAAACGCGAAGAAAAGGGCATGACATGGCATCGAATCCACATTGGCTTATGCAGTCCGACCGCGGCGTTGGCATCGTCGGCTACGGCGCATACATTCCTCGCTACCGTTTGCCCGCCGCCGAAATCTCGCGGATTTGGACGAGCGGACTTGGCGGAACGCCGATAAAGGAAAAAGCGGTCGCCGGCATAGACGAAGACGTCATCACGATGGCCATTGAAGCTGCTCGCAATGCCGTTGCCTGCGCTGGCGTTGATCCCCAGGACATCCGCGCCGTATGGGTCGGCAGTGAAAGCCATCCCTATGCGGTCAAGCCGACCAGCACCATCGTGGCCGAAAGCATCGGCACATCACCGAATATCCAAGCGGCTGACTGGGAATTTGCCTGTAAAGCCGGCACAGAGGCGATACAAGCCTCGATAGGTATTGTCGGCAGCGGCATGGGGCGTTATACCTTGAGCATCGGCATGGACACCGCGCAAGGCCGCCCCGGCGATGCGCTGGAATACACGGCTGCATCCGGCGGCGCCGCGTTTGTTTTGGGGCCGGCGGATGAAAGCCGCGCCGTCTATCAGGGCAGCTACAGCTATGTTACCGATACCCCCGATTTCTGGCGGCGCGCCGGTGAATTTTATCCCAGTCACGGCGACCGCTTTACTGGCGAACCAGCCTACTTTGCCCATACGATAACCGCCGCTTCAACGTTGATGGAAATGATGAACACCGCGCCAGCCGACTATGACTATGCGGTTTTCCATCAGCCTAATGTCAAATTTCCCTCGCGCGCCGCCAAATCACTGGGCTTTAAGCCCCAGCAAATTCAAGCCGGGCTGCTCGCAAATGACATCGGCAACGTCTATTCTGGTTCCTGCATGATTGGTTTGACGGCTATCCTGGATATTGCCGCGCCTGATGACCGCATCCTGATGGTGAGCTATGGCAGCGGCGCCGGCTCCGACGCTTTTGACCTGCGCGTAACGGACAAAATTGAGGAAAGACCGCCTTCGCTCCCCACGACGCGGGATTATCTGAAACGGCGCGCCGAGATCGACTATGCCACTTATGCCCGCTATCGTGACAAATTGAAGGATTAGATAAAGATGAACGCTGCAATCGTTGGCGCC
Organism: Phototrophicaceae bacterium; assembly: GCA_965243515.1. Classification (GTDB taxonomy): domain Bacteria; phylum Chloroflexota; class Anaerolineae; order Aggregatilineales; family Phototrophicaceae; genus UBA6055. Next base: position 1,885,150 of record OZ251572.1, read on the forward strand.
GGCATGATGCCGGTGGGCGAGCATTGGTCGAAAGGCATCGGTGAACTTGCTTCCGAGGCCGGGGCAATCGCGCTCAAGGATGCCGGCATATCAAGCGTCGATGCGCTTTATGTTGGCAATGCCTATGGCGCGGCCTTTAACCAGCAGACACAGTTGGGCAGTTTGATTGCCGGCGATATGAACCTGACTGGCATTGAGGCCTACACTTGTGAAGCGGGGGAGGCCTCCGGCGGCGTCGCTCTGCGGACGGGCTGCTTGGCGGTTGCCTCTGGCATGGTCCAAACTGCGCTGGTTATTGGCGTCGAAAAAGCAACCGATATCGTCGGCGCGGCCCGCGTCAGCGCCGGCAGCATCAGCCTTGATGCCGACTTTGAATCGGTCAATGGCGCTACCCTGACCGCTATGGCCGGGCTGCTCATGCGGCGCTATATGCACGAGTATGGCCTTGAACTGCCGCAGTTCGAAGGCTTCAGCCTGAACGCGCATCGCAACGGCGCCATGAATCCCTTTGCGATGTATCGCAATCGACTGCGGGCCGGCGCCTTCGCCAAAGCGCCGATGATCGCCGACCCGGTAAATCTGTTTGACCGCGCGCCCGAAGGAGACGGCGCCGCCGCCGCCGTTCTGGTTTCGTCAGATGCCGCGGCGGATCTGGTCCCCAAGCCGATATCCATCAGCGCCAGTTCAGTCGCTGCCGATCATCTTATGCTGCAAGACCGGGAACAGCTGCTGACATTAAAAGCTGTTCATCAATCGGTCAAACAGGCCCTTGAACAAGCTCGACTGACGATTGACAGCATTGACTTGATGGAACTTCACGATGCCTACACTATCCTGACGGCTTTGACCTTGGAGGCGATGGGACTTGGTGAAGCGGGCCAGGGCTGGTCATGGGCAAACGACGGCGGAGCGAAAATTGGCCTGGATGGAGCGATGCCCATCAGCGCCTTTGGCGGTCTGAAGAGCCGCGGCAATCCGAGCGGCGCCGCCGGAATCTATCAGGCGGTTGAAGCGGTTTGGCAGCTGCGCCGCGAGGCCGGCGCAAATCAGGTGGATGGCGCCAGAACGGCGCTGATTCAAAGCATCGGCGGGCTGGGAAGCACTGTTGTGACACATATTTTGAGAGTTTTTGACGATTAGCCTGATGGGCTTTGACAGCGCCAAAAACTATCGCGATAGCTTTTGACAGCCTGCTCTTCATATACTTTACGCTGTCGGATAAATGCCTATGGAGTATGCGAATGCAAGCAGCCAAATACTGGCGCAACAACAAACTTCGGTATCGTCTTCTTGGTATGAAGCGGCATAAAAACCGCGAACAGGCTGCCTTGCGGCCTGGAAGGAAACTCGTACCGAATCACGAAGAGCAGCTTCAGCGAGAGCAGGCCGGCGCTGGTGGATAAACAGTCCCGCATGAACAAACTAGCCGGCGCATTTTCCCGCAGCGCCCTCGGTGTTCGAGGGACGATTTACAGTTTTACGCTGGTGCAAGAGCCGCCGGCCGGCTTTGAGGAGCAGGCGCCGTATATCCTGGCATTGGTAGAGCTTGATGAGGGCGGCATCATCACCGCCCAGCTGACCGATATGGATGCCGCGCCTGAAATTGGCGACCGAGTCGAGATGGTCACCCGAAAGCTGACCACCGATGGTTCGCGCGGTATGATTGTCTATGGCTACAAGTTCCGCCCGGTGATGCCAATATAGCGCCAATGAAAAAACCACTCATAGAGTGGTCTTTTGTTTGCGAAATGGCTCAATGCCGGCGGTTACATCACCTTGTTCTTCTGCTTAGCTTCGTAAGCCAGCGATATGCCTGTATCTACATTAAAAATGTGGATATTATCCAGATTGAAGGTAACACCCAATTCGCCTCCAACCTGCGCCTGTGTCCGTGGATCAGTGCGGGCGATGAAGTTCTTGCCATCCTTTTCCAAATAGATAATCACTTCATTGCCCATTTGTTCGACAACCTCGACGCGGGTCGACAAATTGGCGGGTGTAATGCCCTGCGGCAGATAATCCGTATCGTGAATGTCTTCCGGGCGAATGCCACAGACCACATCACCCTCATGGCTGCGCTGGAACTGCTCGGCCTTGCTGGCGGGGATGGTCACGGCGAACGCGCCTGTATCGACGACGATATTGCCATTGTTGAACTTCATAGTCGCATCAAAGAAGTTCATTGACGGGCTGCCAATAAAGCCGGCCACGAAGATGTTGCGGGGGTTGTGGTACAGGTTGAATGGCGAATCAATTTGCTGCAATTCGCCTTCATTGAGGACACAGATGCGGGTTCCCATGGTCATCGCCTCGACCTGATCATGGGTTACATAGATAAAGGTCGTTTCCAGGCGCTGGTGCAGGCGGCTGATGAAAGAGCGCGCTTCGACCCGCAGCTTGGCATCCAGATTGGACAGTGGCTCGTCCATCAGGAAGACGGCCGGTTCGCGGACAATCGCTCGTCCGACTGCCACGCGCTGACGCTGCCCGCCGGAAAGCTGGCGGGGGCGGCGGTCAAGCAGATGGCCGATGCCCAACTCGTTCGCCGCTTCATTGACGCGCTCGTCAATAATCTTTTTGGGCGTCTTGCGGAGCTTGAGGCCAAAAGCCATGTTGTCATAGACGGTCATGTGCGGGTACAGGGCATAGCTTTGGAACACCATGGCGACATCGCGGTCTTTCGGCGCGACATTGTTGACCACCCGATCACCGATTAAAATTTCGCCTTCGGTGATTTCTTCCAGGCCGGCAAGCATCCGCAAACTTGTCGATTTGCCACAGCCAGACGGACCGACAAACACAAGGAACTCTTTGTCAGCAACTTCAATGTTTAAGTCGGTTACGACACGTAAATCGCCAAAATCCTTAGAGACATGATTGAAAGTAACGCTAGCCACGAGAACCTCCGTTCAAATAAGCCGCTTATCGGAAAGACAGGTAAAATTGCATAAACATTTTACTTGACAGTAAAATATATTTACAGTGGCAATTATACTGCTTTTTTTCTGTTTTGCAAATATATTCGTCATTTTGCTGCCAAATTGCTGTCAATTCACCGAAAATAACCGAGGAACGCATGTCAGACAATCCAAATGCGGAAATCATTGCCATCGGAACAGAGATCCTCCTGGGCGAGATTACAGACACCAATTCGGTCTTTATGGCGCGTCAGCTGCGAGACATCGGCGTCAATGTATTCTTGATGACCACAGTTGGCGATAATCTGAAACGAATTGCCGATGCCATCAGCGCTGCCCTGGATCGAGCCGAAATTGTGATTACCTGCGGCGGATTGGGACCTACGGTCGATGATATGACTCGGCAGGCTGTGGCCGACGCGACTCATCGCCAGCTTGAGTTTCATCAGCCGCTTTATGATGCGATTGCCGAGCGTTTTCGCGGCTTTGGCGTCGATATGACCGCGAACAATCGCCAGCAGGCTTTCCTGCCGCGGGCCGCCGCCGTCATCGAAAACCCGGTCGGGACAGCGCCGGGCTTTGCTGTCGAGACCGAAGGCGGCGCTGTCATCAGCCTGCCCGGCGTCCCCCGCGAGATGAAATATCTGATGAGGTCCGCGGTCATTCCCTATCTATTGCGGAAGTACGATTTGGGGATTATCGTCGCCCGAACATTGAAAACGGCCGGCATTGGCGAAAGCTCGCTGGACGACAAAATCGGCGCCGCCATTTTAAGCGCGGGCAATCCAAGCGTCGGCCTGGCGGCGCATCATGGCAGCGTCGATGTACGGATTACCGCCAAAGCGGATACCCAAGACAAGGCGCTCCAACTCCTGGATGAGATGCAGGCAAAACTGGATGCGAAAATTGGCGAACACATTTACGGGATTGATGATGCCACGTTGGAAGATACTGTTTTTGACCTGCTGCGACAGCATGACCTGACTATTCACGTCACCGAGGCCGGCCTGCCCGGCGTGATTACGGACAAGTGGGGTGACGAATCTGCACATATACAATCCGATTCATACGCGCATCCTGATGAGATGTATGATCGCTACGCTATCGATGCGGCCGCTGTTTCGCTCAAGGATTTTGCGATTGACATCGCGCAGCGCATTCGATTGCAGCAGAATGTGGATGCCAGCATCCTAGTGCTTAGCGATCCTGATTTGGATGAAAATGCCGATGTCGAGCAGGGCAGCGCGGTTGCGGTATCTACCGCGCGGCATACCCGCTATCGGGTGTATGGCTTTGGAGCTAGGTCGAATCTGGCGCGGGATTGGCTGTCAAGATGGGGGCTGGCTTGTCTGTGGCGGCTGTTAAGGGAAGAACACAGCCACATGACTTGAGGCTGTATTCAGTCGTCCAGGCTTAGGAGGGCCATAAAAGCCGCTTGCGGCACTTCCACCGCCCCGATCATTTTCATCCGCTTTTTCCCCTTCTTTTGTTTTTCGAGCAGTTTCTTCTTCCGCGTTACGTCACCGCCATAGCACTTCGCCAGCACATCTTTACGCAGCGCCTTGACATTCGCCCGCGAAATGACGCGCTTGCCGACGGCTGCCTGAACCGGGACGGTGAACATCTGCCGCGGAATCAATGCCTTGAGTTTGGTCACCAGCCGCTGCCCGCGATGATAGGAGTCATCGCGGTGACAAATCATCGCCAAAGCATCCACCGGCTCATTATTGACCAGAACTTCCACTTTGACCAAATCACCGCGGCGGTATTCCATAAATTGATAATCCAGGCTGGCATAGCCTTGGGTCACGCTCTTCAGCCGATCATAGAAGTCAATGATGATCTCGGACAGGGGAATCTCAAAGTGCAGGATAATCCGCGCCGCATCGAGATATTCGGTGGTCGCGTAGATACCGCGCTTTTTGATGACGAGTTCCATGACGGCGCCGATATACGACTGTGGCATATAAATCTGGATTTTCATCCATGGCTCATGAATCTCTTCAAGCAGGCTTTCTTCGGGCAGCAGCGCCGGGCTGTCAATCAGCATTATCTCTTGGTCTTTTTGTACAACGCGGTATTCCACACTCGGCGCGGTCGCCAAAATATCCAGTCCATATTCTCGTTCCAGCCGCTCCTGAATGATTTCCATGTGGAACAAGCCAAGAAATCCGACCCGAAAGCCGAAGTTCAGCGCCTGCGATGTTTCCGGCTGAAAGGCTAGGGAGGCATCATTAAGCTGCAATTTATCAAAGGCGTCCCGCAAATCAGCGTAATCGTCGTTGTGAGTCGGGTAGATGCCGGCATAGACCATCGGCTTGACTTTTTCATAGCCGGGCAGAGGGTTTTCGGTGCCCTTGTTTGCCAGTGTCACAGTGTCGCCTACTCGGCATTCTTGCACAGTCTTCAGCCCGGTAGCGATATACCCAACCTCACCGGCGCGCAATTCGGTGACTGGCCTCATCACCGGGTCAAACACGCCGATTTCGACCGGTTCAAAGCGGGCGCCGGTGGCGAACAGCTTCAGCATCGCTCGCCTTTTGCTTACCGCGCCGTCAGTTACCCGAACATAGGCGATAACACCTTTGTAGGAATCATAATGCGAATCAAACACCAGCGCGCGGAAAGTTTCGTCCCTGTCGGTGGCGGGGGGCGGAATCTCATGGATGACTTTTTCCAAAACATCGACAGCGCCGGCGCCGCTCTTGGCAGAAATGCGCGGCATGTCGTCGATGGGCGTCCCCAGCAGCTCTTCAATTTCCTTTGCCACAGCGTCAGGCTGGGCGGCGGGGAGGTCAATTTTGTTAATCACCGGGATGATTTCAAGGTCTTGTTCAAGCGCCAGATAAACATTGGAAAGCGTTTGCGCTTCGATTCCCTGGCTGGCATCGACGACCAGGATGGCGCCTTCGCAGGCTTGCAGCGCCCGACTTACTTCATACGTAAAATCAACATGACCGGGTGTATCAATCAGGTTAAGGATGTATTCCTTGCCGTCTGCCGCCTCATAGATCATTCGGACTGCCGATGCCTTGATGGTGACGCCGCGCTCGCGTTCCAGCGCCATGCTGTCAAGCAGCTGCTCCTGCATATCGCGCGGCTTCACCGTTTGAGTCAGTTCCATCAGCCGGTCCGCCAGTGTGCTTTTCCCATGATCTACATGGGCAATAATGCAGAAGTTGCGGATGTTCTCAATTTTCATTGCGCGCCAATCTCCAGAAATACACCGCGCTATTATGAACCATAACGAGATGAAACAGTAGGGGAAGCTATGGGCTGGCGGCGATCAGCCGCGCGATTTTATCACGATAAGAGGACTCCAAATCGACTTTGCGCCCGGCCGTCAGCCACATCAGATATTCCATATTTCCCTTTTGCCCCCGAACGGGCGAGGCGATGATGCCAGCCACAGCGAATCCAATCGACTCGGCGAATTGGGCTGTTTCGGCAAGCACACGCTGATGGACGGCTCTGTTCCTGACAATACCGCCTTTGCCGACATCGGCTCTGCCCGCCTCAAATTGCGGTTTGACCAGCGCAGCGACATCCGCCTGTTTCGACAGCCACTTCCTGACGGCTGGCAAAATCAGACGCAGCGAAATAAAAGACACATCAATTACAGCGATTGGCACCTGTTCTCCCAATGCGTTCAAATAACGCGCGTTTGTGTTTTCCCACAATACAACCCGCTCATCTACCCGCAGGCGATAGTCGATGATGCCGGCGCCGACATCAATCGCATGGACTTTGGCGGCCCCATGCTGGAGCAGGCAATCGGTAAATCCGCCTGTGCTGGCGCCAACATCGGCGCATACCTTGCCAGTCGGGTCGATATCAAATGCTTTTAACGCCGCTTCCAGCTTCAAACCGCCGCGTCCAACATAACGCGGCTTTTCCTTGAGCCTGATTTTTGCGTCCGGCTGGACTTGAGCGCCGGGCTTGTCAAGCATCCGGTCATTCACAAACACTTCGGCGGCCATAATCATCGCGGCCGCTTTGTTTCGGCTTTTGGCAAGCTGCCTTTCCACCAGCAGCGCATCCAGCCGTTTCTTGGCGGGCATCTGTTTATCCTCGCACCAGTTCGATTTCGCTGCTGACAATGCGTTCATTCGCGCTGAATGCAAACCCATCTGCCGTTAATGGAATGTACCCCTCGGCTTCTATGATCACGCTGTATTGGGTATCAAAGGGAAGCGGGCGGTCAAACTGAAAATCGCCATTCCGATCTGTCGCCGCCAGCGCCGAGATTTGCTCCTGCTTCCATTCAAAATCGCTGGCGGAATAATCTTCGCTGATAAGAATAATTGTCACGCTTGGGATGCCTGCCTGCGTGGCGGCATCAAGCACCCGGCCGCCGAAAACCGCGCCTTCAATTTCGGCAAAGCGGTCAATCGGCAGCTGACCGATGCCGACGGTGGCGATCATTTCCAAAACCTGTAGATTGCTGACGAATACCTGCAATCTATAGCTGCCATCGGGTGGATTGCGGAGGGACATCAGAAAGTTCATCCCGGTTTCGACAGTCACCCAGGTCCAGGCGGCTTCAAAGAATGCCTGATCATCCACCAGCCAGCGCACAGACCAAGGCGTTCCTGGAGCGATCTGCTGCCAATCAAACAAGGCGAACAGGGTCGGGATTGAATCCGGGAATGTCGCCATAGCCGGGGCAGTCAGGGCTTCAAAGGCCGTCGGCGCCGAACTGTAACGGGCGTTTGTGAAAATCGACGGCAGAGGACTGGCCGGCGCGCCGGCAACAGTGAAGTCCGATGTAGCCGACAATGCTCCCTGCACATAAAGCTCCAGGCGATAAGCTCCTGGCAGCAGCCCGCCTTGAGGTCGCAGGTTCACGACGTTTGATCCGTTTTTGCCGAAAGACCAAAGCTCTTCGGACCGAGCGACTTCACCGTGATTGAAATACCAAATCGCCGTCCACGGGATGCCGTTTTCCATATTCGCATAGACAAACCGCGCCGACGCAATGCTGCCGGTCGACAAAATCGAACCGTTGCCTAACAGATTGCCGCGCAAATCAAGCAAGCCAAAAACAATATCGCTGAAGGCCGGCGATCTGTCGGCGGCGCCGCCGATGACAATCTGCTGGCTTCCCTTGGCAAGGCCGTTCACCAAAAGCGTAAATTCATAAGTGCCATTGGCCCAAGGCTGGCCGCGGCTGCCGATATACCAAAGTCCCTGCTTGCCGCCGCTCCAGCGCACCGGCGGCAAACTGAAGACCGTATCCGGTATCCCGTCGCGCATGACCCGCATTTCATAGACGGCTTCCGGACTCATATTGTCGTAATCAAAAAACAGATAGAGGCTGTTGGTGTTGGCCGGCATAGCCCCAACCACAGTTGAAGGCAGTCCATTGATGACCGAAGGCGAGAAAAACAGGCGCGAAAGCTGGGGTGGTTCAATCGGATTGGGGCGCGTTGCCGGGACAGTCACAAGCTCTACTTCAAGGCCAAGCGCGGCGCCGCGTATTAAACTTTGCGCCAGCCGAATCGGCCTGACGGTGCTGATAAAATCACCCGTGGGGACGCAGCTGTCATTGCTGTTGATGACGCCATCCTGGTTGGTGTCTTCAATCAATCGACAGTTGGAATCCGATCCGAGTATGCCAAAAGTCGCATTGGTCGGGATGCCAATCAGCTGACCGTCGGCGTTATAGGCGCCGCCGCCGGACATGGTGCCGGGGATTTCGGCGCGGGTCTTGAACCAGGCGCGGCTGCCCCCGCGCGGCTCGGCAATAAAAGCCGTCACCGTGCCGCGTCTGATTGCCACCGCCTGATTGCCCAAATCCAAATAACCAGCGACAGCCACATTCTCGTCAATGGCAATGCTGTCCGAATCGCCAATTTCGACAAAAGGCAGGGCTGGCAATGCGCCGTCGGCAATCAGCCGCCCATCAAGCTCGCGTGTGATTTGCAGTAAAGCAATATCAAGCCCTTCGTCGGCATTGGCAATATCGGCTCGATATTTTGGAATCGGCGGTTCGTTCAGGTCAACATTGATGGAGACAATCAAACTGTCCCCGTCGCAGTTTCGGCTTGGCAAGACGCTGTGTGCATTGGTGACAATCAGCCCGGCGGCGCTAATCAAAGTGCCTGTGCTCATACATTTGACGACCAGATCATTGCCGCGGCTTTCCGTTTGATAGATGAACACGGTCGCCCGCTTGATTCGGTCAGCGTTGAGTTCAAAGGCGGATTGAGCGGCCGCCGGGAGCGAAAGCAGCGCGAGCAATAGAATCAGGCTTAACTTGAAAGGCAGCGTTTTATTCATGCTGATCAAAAGTCCAGGTTTTGGATAAACCGGTCGAGCGTCGCCAGTTCTTGCTGATAGATGCTTGCATCGGCGCGGAAGGAGATAATCAGCGCCTGACCGCGGCTTATCGTCAGTATATCCAAACCGACCACAATCGCCGAAGCTCCCTCCAAAAACGGGCTGGCATCGCGCGATACAAAGGAATAGGACATCGCCACCGCCTGCGATTCATCCGGCATCCGATAATTGTCATAGCCCAGAATCGTATAATCAATCAGTGTTTGCGAACGTTTTAGGGTTAATCGATCCAGCAGGTTTCGCTCCACCGTGTCGGCGCTGACCGGCAATGCGCTAAGCTCAATCAGGGTGTTAAACCCGCGATAAGTCATATCCCGCACCCGAAAAATATAATCTCCATCTTCATCCAGCAGCCACCGCCGCGGATAACGGGCGGTGATGCCGGCCTCAAAATTGACGTAGACATCCGACTGGCTGATGCTGCTGTCCCGCAGATTCACGCCCAGCGCCAGGCAGGCCAGGATAAGCCCGTAACTCAAGGCGGCTGACCATCGCTGTCGGCGGCTTGCTGGAGCGGCGGGCTGGTGGTCAATCTCAAAGGTCATCGGCATCCCCGCTGCCGGCATAAGCCTCGCGCTCGCGTCGTTCAGAAACCGTGTATAAAAAGTAACTTATCATTCCAAAACCTGCCAAGGCAGCCACCAGGAACATCAAGCCGGAAAGGGGGCGGTCACTGCTGCCAGCGAGACGAAGCGGGCCATTCATCACCCCCGAAAAAAGCGGCCTGATGATGCCGGTGGATACGGCCGCGGCAAACAGATTCAGCGGCAGGACAATCGGCAGCGCATTGCCAAAGTGGGATTCAATGACGCCCAGCGCAATGAACATACTGGAAGCGAACTGAATCGTATAGTTGGACAAAATGTAAATGGCGGCGATGCCGAAGGTCGGCTGCAAACCCCATATTGAGTCCAGATTGAGATATAAGCTGTAGCCGACTGCGCTTGCCAAACCATAAGCGACCGCATCACTGCGTATCCGAAGATGCTTGGGATAGACGGCGAAGCGCAGGGTGAACCATTTCAAGGCGGTATCGACAATGCCGACTGTGAAGGTAAAGCCGATTATCCTCTGGAAGGATGATTCCAGCGGCAGCCATTGTTCGACGCCGAAGAAATCCTGCGCCAGCGGCAATCCAACAGCCGCGGCCGTCAAGGCGGATAGAATCGCCAGGCCCATCAGATTTTCGCGCGGCCGCCGAACCCGACGTTCGGGAAGCACAGCGACAGCAAGCCACAAAATCAGGGGCAGCAGCGCCAAGCTGACTGTTAGAATCCGATTGATAGTGTCATCAAACTGTGGATTTAGTATCTCGCCGGCCATCACGGCCGCCGCCGATACGGCCGTCACCAGCAGTATTTGCAGGGCCAGGCTCGGCCACACCCGCCGATACGGGTAGGTCTCCTCATCGTTGGATGGCGGGATGATTCTGTAACTCATTTGAGCAGCCAATTCGCGCCTGTTGAGGCTGAATGCTTCAAATCTACGCAACTTTTGCTGAATTGTAAAGTGGCAAGGCTGGGCGGGAGTGGCGAAAAACGCGGCGATGACGCTTCCCAAACCTGCTAATCCGCGCCGATCCCCTAAAATCCATGGACATAAGCGGGCAAAACGCGCGCCAATACGGGCAAAACGCGCGCCAATACGGGCAAAACGCGCGCCAATACGGGCAAAACGCGCGCCAATACGGGCAAAACGCGCGCCAATACGGGCAAAACGCGCGCCAATACGGGCAAAACGCGCGCCAATACGGACAAAACGCGCGCCAATACGGACAAAACGCGCGCCAATACGGACAAAACGCGCGCCAATACGGACAAAACGCGCGCCAATACGGACAAAACGCGCGCCAATACGGACAAAACGCGCGCCAATACGGACAAAACGCGCGCCCTGGCGGCTAATCCATACTCGAATACGGACAATCTCTCCACCGCCGACCCCGACCAGCGCAAACGAAACCCCAAGCCGAAAACGGCTGAACCGCGAGGCCCGCTTGACTTTGAAACCAGCAGAACCCTCGCGTGGCGCCCGCGCCGAAGCGATTTTCAGGCGTAAATGCCATCGTCCGCTCGCCGCGGCTGCAAATATCGCGCCGCGCATGCGGCGGCCAGCGAAAAGGATGATGGGCGAAAATGAACGGCGCGTGAGTTCCATAGCCACACCCTATCGCGCAAGCGGCCCGAAAAGGCGACTAAAAGGCCGCGCCTTGCTTTTCTTATTTGGGAAGATGAGGAAATATCCACGACATTAGGCGCCCCCGGCTGGGCCGACCGCGCCCCATGACGTCCAGTTTGTGCTATCCTGTGCCTGTGGATAAGAGACGAAGCCGGGCTTTCCGCTTGGCATAAAACACTTCGGATATGGAATCAATGATGGAACGAATCACCGCCGGCATTGCGGTTTGGATGATGGCGCTCCTTGTTTTGGCAGGCTGCGCCGGCGAACAAGAGGCTGCTGCCTGCGAGGATGACCCGCATTGCCTGATCTATGGCATTAGCGCCGATATTCCGATATTAGACCCTCACCTTGCCGATTCGGCCGAGGCTGGGATCATCTTCAGGCAAATCTACGATACGCTCATCTACCGCGATCCCAATACGCGGGATTTTGTCCCCGGCCTGGCAAGCTCATGGGATATATCTGAAGATGGCCTCATCTATACCTTCCATTTACGGCGGGATATTGTGTTTCACGACGGCGCTCGCTTTACCTCGGCCGCCGTCGCCCGCAATCTCGACCGCATCTATGACCCGGAAATGAACGCGGTCCACGCCCGTTCCCTGCTGGGCCCATTGAGCCGCTACAGCGTTCTCGATGAGTTCACGATACAGATTCATCTGCTTGGGCCCTACATTCCTTTTTTAGATGGACTGGCGCAGCCTTTTCTCGGTATCGCCAGCCCGCAGGCGCTGGATGCGTATAACAGCCTGCGCTATCAGTTCCATCAGGTCGGCGCCGGCCCCTTTGTTCTGGATCATTATCTGCCAGGAGAGCGCATCCTCCTGCGCCGAAATAGTCGCTATGCCACCAGCCGCGGCGCTGATGGGCCGCTGGACGGCTCCGAGATCAGCCGCGTCGAGATTGCGATCTTGCCTGACGAAAGCGCGTCCCTGCCATTGCTCCTCGCCGGCGGGCTGGACGTCGCCGACAGTCTGCTGCCGGCGGATGCGCGGAATCTTGTTGGCAGCAGCGGAGTCCAACTTCTGCCGACGAATATCCCCGGCCAGACGGTTCAGTTCTTGCTGAACACCAGCCGCGAGCATCTCCGCAGCCGGCCTGTGCGCCAAGCCTTATTGTATGCGACTAATCGGGTGGCGATTCGCGACAGCGTTTTCTTTAACTATTCACCCATTGCCTGGGCGCCGCTTTCACAAAGCGCCGGCCTGGCGCATACAGGATATGTCGATCAGTTTGCCTACAGCATCGGATTGGCGCAGGAGCTTCTGGAAAGCGCCGGCTATGCGGATGACAACGGCGACGGGATTCTTGACCGCGATGGCATCCCGCTTGAATTGAGGATGCTTGTTCCGCCTTGGGGGCAGCTGCCCGAAACCGCGGCCCTCATCAAGAGGCAGTGGAAATCCGTTGGCATTGAACTTGCGATTGAGCCAGCGCCTGGCATTGGCCGCCTTTTGCGCCAAGTGCAGTCGGGCGAATTTGATTTGTTCCCAGTTGAGCGCAATGGGCTCGATCCGTCAATCCTTGGCGCCGTCTTTCTCGATCATTCTCAATATCGCTTTCCTCAAACCCAAAACGAGCAGCTGACCAGCCTGCTGCGCCAAGCCGCCGCCGAGCAGGACCCGCTGGCCAGGCGCGCGCAATACTTCGAGATCCAATCGATTCTGATGAACGAAGCCCTTATCCTGCCGATTCGGGAAAATGTGAGAATCCGCGGCCTTCGGTCAAATATCCATAATCTGGAGTTTGATGCGTATGGATTGTATCCGCTTCTTCACCAGGTGCGGGTGATTGAGCCGTAAGAAATTATCCCGAACGAATCCGCGTTCCGATTTTGCTGTGATTGCAGACGATATCAACAAGCCCGTTTGGTCGGCTGCCGTTGGCAATAACAACTTCCAAATCGGGATGGTCCCTGACCAATGCGACCATCTCTTCCACTTTCTGAAGCATGCCGCCGGTGACATCAATCCCGCTCGATCCCCCCAGCGCATCCTTGATTTGGTCTGCCGCGCCGGGGTTAATCTCTCTGATGACCGCATTGCCGCTGTCCAGCACGCCATCAACCTCGCCCAGCAGGATGATGCTTTTGACGTCCAACGGGCCGACCAGCCAGGCAAAGATGGACTCGGTAGATACAATCGTCCCGCCAAGCTGTTCATCAAAGGCGATATCGCCGTGAACGACCGGTATCAGCCGATGGTCAAGCGCCCTTGAAATTAAATCCGCGTTCATAGATTTGATTTTGCGACCGCTGGCGCGGATCAATGCCGAAGGCGGAAAACGAACCGCGGGCAGCCCGGCGGCCACCAATTCGGCCAGCGCCAGTTGGCTCAATTCGGCGGCGGCATAGCCAACTTTTGCGAAACCCAGCCAGTCGGCCTCGCTTTCGACGCCCTGGATGGTGTTGTATTGAGCCGCTTCAAAGTGACCAAAGGAGCCGCTGCCATGGCCGATAACGATGCGGCGGTCTGGCTGAACCGTCCGAATCTGCTTGACTTGCGCCGCGATATTTTGCGCCGCGCCTTGTCGGAAGGAGCGGGGGCGGCTTTTGTCCGTGATGAGCGAGCCGCCGAGTTTGATGAGGGTCGTCATGGGTTTCCGAGCCTTATTCCACTGCTGTATGCGCCGGACTGGCGGCGCCTGACTTGATGAGAGCATCCTTGACCGCGTTCAGCCTGGATTTTTCGACTAGGGCAATCATGTTCCCGCCCAGCCCTCCGCCCGACAGCTTGGCGCCAAGCGCGCCGGCAGCCAAAGCCGCATCCACCAGCTGATCCAGCTGTGGGGAAGATACATTCAGCCCTTGAAGCTGCTGGTGATTTTCGGTCATCAGTTCGCCCAGCCGAACATGATCGCCGTCTCTAATGCAAATCCGAGCTTGTTCAGCAGCCAGCCTGATATTTTCTAAAGTCGTTCGGGTTTGGGCGGGATGGCGCTGATAAAGCTGGCGGACATGGGCAACGGCTTCGCGGGTCAGGGATGCCTGCCCGCTGTCGGCAGTCAGGATATGAAGCGGCTGCTTGATTTCCAGCGTTTCGATAGCCTGGTGCTTTACAAAATAAATCGGCTTTTCATAAACGACGACGGTATTGTCAATCCCGCTTGGCGTCCCGTGATGTATCTTTTCGACTTCAAAGACCAGCCGGTTCAAGGCATCGTCAGGGATGTCTTTGCCGAGCAGGATGGCAATGGCGCGTCCCAATGCCGCCGAGACAGCGGCGCCGCTTCCCAAGCCGCGGGCAATGGGAATATCGGATCTGATGATAATTTCCCCGCGCGGATGATGAATCTGCAAGTAATCCAGCGTCAGCGCCCGCATGCTTTCCAGTGGGTTTGGCAAGGCATCAGAATCGGCGGCAAAGTCAGCGGACAGGATGGTCAGGGGAATGTCTTTGGCGCTGATGGCGGCGCTGGCTCTTAATGTGGATATGGGAACAGCGATTGCCGGCATGCCATAGACCACCGCATGCTCACCCAGCAGGATGATTTTACCCGGAGCGCTGGTTTCCTGTTTCATAGGGCGGCTACAGCAAATATAAAATCACAAGGAACATAAACCCGGCCGCGATGACAGTTAGCCGCATCGGCTGGTCGGTGAGCAGAACTTCATCCGGGCCGCTGTCCACTTTCTCGACATGAATAAGATACAGGTAGCGAAACAGGCCATAGATGATTATGGGGACTGTTAATAAGCCCAGATTCGCGCCGTATTTGGTCATCGTCTCGACTTCAATCGTGTACAGAATATAGGTGATAATCGTTGATGTGGCCGCAATCCCAAGCATATTGTCCAGCAGAACCAGATTGTACTGCTGGAACACCGGCCTTGTATTCAGCGCATGGTCGCCCAGCTTGACCCATTCCTGACGCCGTTTGGCGATGACCAGGAACAAAGCCAGCAATCCGGAAAAGGCGTACAGCCATGGGGAAATCAGCACATTAATGACGGCGCCGCCGGCCATAACCCGCAGCAAAAAACCGGATGCCACAGTGAGAACATCAATCAGCGCCAGATGCTTGAGCCGCAGCGAATAAAAAATCTGAATGAGCAGATAGGCGATTAAAATTAAGGCGAGGCCGGCATCAAGATAAAAGGCGGCGGTCACAGCGAAGGCCGGCATCAATAGCGCCGCCAGCCTTGCGGCCGAGAGCGGCAGTGCGCCGGAAGGTATGGGACGATAACGCTTGGTAGGGTGCAGTTTGTCGTTTTCCAAATCGGCCAAGTCGTTAATCACATACACGCTGCCCGACATGAGTATCAGCAGGATGCAAGCCGCAAGCACGCGCAGCAGCAGTTCCAATTCAAACAGTTTCTCATCAAAGATTATCGCCGGGAAGACAAATAGAATGTTCTTGGTCCATTGCTTCGGGCGCATCGTTTGAAGTAGGCCGGACAGGATTTGCAACATCGTCTCCGTTTTGATGAGTATGGACAAAGCCTATAGTCTAGTGATATTGTCCAGCAATACCAGATTCAATTCTTAACTTGAGGTTATGCGGCATGGGTGAATCGGCTGTGGCGACGGCGCGGGCGCATTCCAACATCGCCTTCGTGAAGTATTGGGGGAACAGCAGCCAGCGGCTAAGGCTGCCGGCGAACTCCTCATTGAGTATGAATCTCGACCAGCTTCATACCACAGCCACCGTGCAGTGGTCATCCGATGATAGTTCGGATTCGGTGACCATCAACGGCGCCCCAGCTGATGACGATGCCTGGCGGCGAGTGAGCGAACATCTGCATCTGCTGCGCCGTCGCTTTAAGACAAAAATGTTCGCCCGAGTGCAATCGAGAAACAATTTCCCGATGGGGGCTGGCATCGCTTCATCGGCTTCAGCCTTCGCCGCCCTCACGCTGGCCGGCGCGGCCGCGCTGGGCGAAGAGCTGTCAGAACGGGAATTGTCCACTATCGCCAGACGCGGCTCTGGCTCGGCAGCCCGTTCCATTCCATCGGGTTATGTGGAATGGTTTGCCGCTGATTCGCATGAATTATCGTATGCGGAAACCTTTGTCGATGATGATTATTGGGACCTGGCAGATGTTATCGCCATCGTCAGTCGGGCGCGCAAGCGCGTCGGCTCAACGACCGGGCATGCGACGGCAGATACTAGCATTTTGCAAAAAACGCGCATTGAAAACGCGCCGCGCCGCCTCAACGAAGTCAAGAACGCGATTGTCAATCGGGATTTCGAACGATTTGCGCGGGCAGTGGAAGAAGATAGCAATCTGATGCACGCCGTGATGATGACCAGCCGACCGGCGCTTTTTTACTGGCAGCCGATGTCGCTCGCGGTGATGAACGCCGTCCGCCAGTGGCGCGAAGAGGATGGCGTTCAAGTATGCTATACCTTGGATGCCGGCCCCAATGTGCATTGCATTTGCCCGAAAGCGGACGCGGAAATAGTAAAGACGAGGCTTGAGGCAATGTCCGACGCGATAGAAGTATTGTCCGCTTCGGTCGGGCGCGGCGCATTTGTTTTAGATCAAGAAGCGCAGTGATGCTTTTCGCTAGTATAATCGTTTTATCGGCTGATGCTGCCAAGGAGTGATACGATGCCTTTGTTTGATATGCCGCTTGAAGAACTGCGCCGCTATCGGCCAGCCCGTCAGGAGCCGGCGGACTTTGATTCATTTTGGAAAACCACTCTGGAAGAGGCGCGGTCTTATGACTTGAATCCCCGCTTTGCGCCGGTGGATCTTGGACTGACGACCCTTGATGTCTTTGATGTGAGTTTCGCCGGCTTTAATGGACAGCCGGTCAAGGGCTGGTGCATGTTGCCCAGGAATGCAAAAGCTCCGCTGCCGGCGGTAGTGGAGTTTATCGGCTATGGCGGCGGCCGCGGCTATCCGATTGAATGGCTGGCTTTTCCCTCGGCTGGCTTCGCTTATCTGGTCATGGATACCCGCGGGCAGGGCAGCGTGTGGCGGCGCGGTGATACAGCCGATTTGCCCAATGGCGCCAATCCATCAGCGCCCGGCTTTATGACCCAGGGCATTCTTGATCCACAGACCTATTATTATCGGCGGCTTTATACCGATGCGGTGCGGGCAGTGGAGGCCATCCGCAGCCGCGGCGAGATCGACCATTCGCGGATCGCAGTCACCGGCGGCAGTCAGGGCGGCGGCCTGGCGATCTCGACGGCTGGATTGATTTCTGATGTCGCCGTTTGCCTGCCGGATGTGCCCTTCCTGTCGCATTTTCGGCGGGCAGTGGAAATCACGCCGCGCAGCCCCTATACGGAAATCGCCGACTATCTGACGGTTCATCGCGGCAAAGTAGATGCGGTCTTCAACACACTCGGCTATTTCGATGGCATGAATTTCGCGGCGCGCATGCGCGCCGCCGCCTATTATTCAGTGGCGGTGATGGACACCGTTTGTCCGCCGTCGACGGTTTATGCCTCCTATAATCATGTCACCGCCGAGAAAGATATCAAAGTGTACTATTTTAACGACCATGAAGGCGGCGGCGCCGACCATCTGCTGGAGAAAATCCGTTATCTGCGAGAGCGGTGGCAGCTGGCATGACGGCGACGCAAGTCCTGATGCTGGGTACGGGGACGCCCAATGCCGAGCCGAATCGCGTAAGCGCCGGGCTGGCGATTGCGGTTGACAGTCAGCCGTATTTGCTTGACTGCGGACATGGGATAGTTCAGCGAGTGGTCGAGGCGCATGCGACTGGCAAAATACCCTGGACCACAACAGAACTGACCCGCCTCTTCATCACGCATTTGCATGCCGATCACACGGTAGGATTGCCGGATTTGATTTTTACGCCGTGGATACATGGGCGCCAGGACATCATACAGGCTTATGGGCCGCCCGAACTTGCGCCGATGATAGAGCATATCCTGCTGGCGTATCAAGAGAACATCCGCGAACACCAGCAGGCGCATCCCGCGACCGCAAAGGGCTGGCGGATACAAGCCCATTCGGTGACAGAAGGACGCTGCTATCAGGATGAGCGAGTGGCTGTGTATGCGCTGCCGGCGAACCATGGCGATTTGAGCGCATTCAGCTACAAGTTTGTCACCGCTGACAAAACCATCGTTGTTTCCGGCGATACAAAACCAGTGGCGGGATTCGCGGATTGGGCGCGGAACTGCGACATTCTGATCCACGAAGTTTATTCGTCAGCCGGCTTTCCGCATCGTCCGGCCGCTTGGCAGGCTTATCATTCGCGGGTACACACATCCACCCGCGAGCTGGCTGCTTTGGCAAACCAGGTCCGCCCGGGCTTGCTGCTCTTGCATCATCAGCTGTTTTGGGGCGCCGCGCCGGCCGAACTGGCCGCCGAAATCCGCGCCGATTATGACGGCGAAGTCATCAGCGCCAATGATTTGGACCTGTTTGATTGAGTTGGCTGGCCCGCCAAAGGTGAACATCATGGCGCAAGAAGCGCAGTATCATCCGCTTGATTTTGACCATCTGACTCCCGATGAGCAAATGGCAGGCGCAGCCGACTTTGCCCGCCGGATGCTCAAACGCCGCAGCGTGCGCGATTTTTCTTCCAGGGAGGTTCCTTTTGAATTGATTGAAAATGCCATTCGGGTCGCTGGCTCGGCGCCATCGGGCGCTAATCAGCAGCCGTGGACCTTTGTGGTGATAAGTGACCCCGATGTGAAGCGCAGGATGCGGATTGCCGCTGAAGCTGAAGAAAGGGAGAGCTATGAGCGCCGCATGAGCCAAGAGTGGCTCGATGCCCTGGCGCATCTGGGAACAGATTGGCGCAAGCCGCATATTGAAGACGCGCCCTATGTGATTGTGGTCTTTCGTCAGCCGTATGCGCTTCAGCGCGATCCAAAGACGGGGGCGGAAACAAAAGTCAAACATTATTACAGCGAAGAATCGGTCGGCATCGCAGTCGGCTTTCTGTTGGCCGCCTTGCACTTATCAGGACTTGCCACCCTCACGCATACCCCAAGCCCGATGAAATTCCTCACCAGGATACTCGGCCGCCCGCCGCATGAACGGCCCTTCGTTTTGATACCGGTCGGCTATCCGCGGGAAGCTGCCCAAGTCCCGGTCATCGCGAAAAAGCCGCTGGGGGACATTATGGTTCATCTGTAGATGATGATTCAAAACCGCGCCCGAAATCATTCGCGATAAGTGAACAAGCCCAGTTGAATCAGAATCTTGTTCTGCTGGCAGACGTTTATGGTATGATTAGTGGCGATTTGCTGGATAATATGTTAGATATATGCAAGGTCAGATTAGTGTCTAAAGGATTTTTCCATGCCAAGTTATGATTTACTGCTCAAACGGGGTCATGTTATCGACCCTGGCAATGATATTGATGCGCCGATGGACGTGGCGATTGCCAATCAAAAAATTGCGCGGGTCGCGCCCGACATCCCCCGCGGCGAAGCGGCGCAGACCATTGATGTCGCCGGTTTGTACGTCACCCCGGGGCTGATTGACATTCATGTGCATGTCTACCATACGCGCGAGCCGGAAACCTTAAGCGTGATTGCCGATCACCATTCCTTTCGTTCGGGCGTTACAACGGTGGTGGATACCGGAACCGCCGGCGCCAAGCACTTTCTGCATTTTAAGCGCACCGTGATTGACCAAGCAAAAACGCGCATCTTTGCCTTTGTCAACATCGTCAAATCGGGCATGATCGGCCCCTTTGAACAAGACGTCAATGAGATGGATGCCGAACTGGCGGCCGCTATTGTGCTTGCGTATCCGCAGGAATGCGTCGGCATCAAAACCGCGCATTATTGGGTGTCGCGTCCTTTTGATCAGGCGCACCCGCCTTGGGCGGCGGTGGATCGGGCATTGGAAGCGGCAGACATTTGCCAGAAACCCTTGATGGTCGATTTTTGGCATCGCCCCGAGCGCCGCTATCAGGACTTGCTCCGCAAGATGCGGCCGGGCGATATTCATACCCATGTCTATGCCCAGCAGTTTCCGATCTTGAATGACGACAACCGCCCGCAGGACTTTTTGTTTGAAGCCCGCGAGCGCGGCATTGTCTTTGACTTGGGACATGGCGCTGGCAGTTTTTGGTTTCGGCAGGCCATCCCAGCGTATCAGGGCGGCTTTGGCCCCGATTCCATTAGCACCGATTTGCACGTTGACAACGTTAACGGAGTTGTCCACGATATGCTGACAACCATGTCCAAATGGCTGTGCATGGGGATGCCGCTGCCAGAGCTTGTCTATCGTTCAACGGTGACGCCGGCTCGTGAAATCGGACACCCGGAGTTAGGCCATTTGAGCGTCGGCGCCGAGGCTGACATCGCTGTCTTGCAGCAGCATGAGGGGCGGTTCGGCTATGTCGATTGCGGTTATGCGCGCATGAACGGGAGCCGCAAATTGACCTGTGAGATGACGTTGCGCGCCGGCGAGATTGTTTATGATGCGTCCGGCCGCGCGGTGCCGGCTTGGGAAGATGCGCCGGAATCGTACTGGCAGATACGTTATCCAGCGGAGCAGGGTTAATGATGACAGATTATCAATCGCTGGGTATCCGCCCCTTGATCAATGCCTATGCCACTGTGACCAAATACGGCGGTTCCATTATGCCGATAGAAGTCGTGCAAGCCATGAACGCGGCCGCCGCCGCCTTTGTCGATTTGACGGAATTGCAGCGCAAGGTTGGCGACCGCATTGCCGATTTGACCGGCAGCGAAGCGGCCTATGTGACTTCCGGCGCCGCTGGCGGGGTGATGCTGTCGGCCGCCGCCTGCGTCATTCATCATCATCCCGAACACGGCCACAGCTTCCCGCAGATCGCCGCCCTCAAAAACGAAGCTGTCGTCCAGCGTTCACACCGCAACGGCTATGATTTCGGGATTCAGCAGGTCGGGATGAAGTTCGTCGAAATTGATTCGTCTCATGCCGCGCTGCAACAGGCCATCAACGCCAAGACGGCCTGTTTTTTCTGGTTTCAGGGCGCGATGAATAGGCCGGATGAGATTCCTCTGGCGGATGTCATTGACATTGCCAGCCAGGCCGATATTCCTGTGATTGTCGATGCGGCCGCGCAGCTGCCGCCGGCGGACAATCTCTGGCGTTTTACCGAGATGGGGGCGGATCTGGCGCTCTTCAGCGGCGGCAAAGACCTGCGCGGGCCCCAATCGACCGGGCTGATTCTCGGCCGCCGCGATTTGATTGAGTCGATTCGCCGCATCAGCAGTCCCAATCATGGACTTGGGCGGGCGCTGAAAGTCAGCAAGGAAGAGCTAATGGGCGTTCTGGCGGCCCTTGAACGTTACCTGAAGCTGGATCATGCGGCGCGGGCGCGCTATTGCGAAACCACAGTGCAGCTGTTTTGCGATGCGCTCAACCAGCTTGAGGGAGTGTCTGCCGAACGCGCTTTCCCCAACGAAGCCGGGCAGCCGCTGCCTTGGTGTCGGGTTACGATAGCTATTGACCAATTCGGCTTTACCTGCGATGACCTGGTGCAAACCCTGCTTGATTCTGACCCGGCGATTGCAGTCTCGCCCCACAGCCAAAGCCAGTTCCACCTGAATCCGATGACGCTCAATCCCGGCGAGGAGGAAATTGTGCTGGATGCCTGTCTCGCGCTGCTGCGGCGGTAGGGCGGCGGGGCGGGACGTTCAAAATACGATAATCACAGCATGGCAAAACCAAGGTGCGGCATGGGACAAAAGTTTGAATTGTATGATTTACGCGTAACGGTGACCGCGATTGAAGGCCGCTCGGTCTGCGGGCTGGAAGTTGGCGATTATTTCG
Source organism: Phototrophicaceae bacterium (assembly GCA_965243515.1). Classification (GTDB taxonomy): domain Bacteria; phylum Chloroflexota; class Anaerolineae; order Aggregatilineales; family Phototrophicaceae; genus UBA6055. The sequence goes on from OZ251572.1 coordinate 1,907,299, forward strand.
AGTTGGTCGAAAGCGCCAAGCTCCGCATCCCGGCCGGCAAGCACTTTTGCATCTATGCCTTGAGTTCGGTGCTGCCGTTGCTGGCGGCGAAACAGCGCCAACTCGACAGCAATGACTGGCTGGCGCAGGATTCGGTCGCCGCCTGCCCCGATGTCGACGAGCGGCTGATTATGCGGATTGAACGCATCCGCAAACGCACGCTGGACAGCGATGACCTGACCTAAGCTGTGCTATAATTTGCGTAAATCCGCGCTGTCATCGAGTGAAATAAGGCTAAAGAATTGCTGGCGGAGGATGGTATGGCAAAGGAACGGAAACACATCAAAGTAACCTACTCGACCTTGGGCAGTCCCGACCCGCTTTTGCATCAGTATTTTGATGAGGATGTTGCCGAACTGAAGCGCAATCTCGGCAAGACGTATCCGATGTATATTGATGGCGAATGGCTGGACGCGGCCGAGACCTTTGAAAACCGCTCGCCGGTCAACACCGATTGGCTGATGGGTTATTTTGCCAGCGCGACCGATGCTCATATCAATCGCGCCGTGGCCGCCGCCCAAGCGGCCTTTCCGGCCTGGCGCGGCACTCCCTGGCAGGAACGGGCGGCCCTGCTCGGCAAAGCCGCCGACCTCATCAGCGAACGGCTGTTTGAAATCTCGGCCGCGGTCAGCATGGAAATCGGCAAAAACCGCTTGGAAGCGATTGGCGACGTCGAAGAAACGGCCGACCTGATCCGTTACTGTGTGGCGGCGATGGAGGCTAATCAGGGCTTTGACCGCCAGCTGCTTAGCGAGACCGCGCATCATCACAACCGCAGTGTACTCAAGCCTTACGGCGTTTGGGGCGTGATTGGCCCCTTCAATTTTCCAGCCGCGCTCACCGGCGGGCCAGCCGGCGCGGCGCTGGTGGCCGGCAACACCGTCGTTCTCAAACCGGCGGCTGAAGGCTCGCTGACTGCCTGGATGCTGGCGCGCTGTTTTGAGGACGCCGGCATTCCCAAAGGCGTCTTTAACATGGCGCTGGGCGGCGACGAACCCGGCAAAACCCTGGCCGCCCATCCCAACCTCGCCGGCCTTACCTTCACCGGCAGCTATGCGGTCGGCATGAGCATCATCAAAAATTTCCCAACCGCCGTCGGCCACTATCGGCCAGTGATTGCCGAAATGGGCGGCAAGAACCCAACCATCATCACCGCCAAAGCCGACCTGGACAAAGCCGCGCTGGGCGTGATGCGCTCGGCATTTGGCCTGACCGGGCAAAAATGCTCGGCCTGCTCGCGGGTGTATGTCGATGAGACCGTGAAGTCAGCATTTCTGGATAAGTTGGTGAATTTGACGGCCAGCCTGAACGTCGGCGATCCAACCCAAGCCGAAACCTACATGGGCCCAATCATCCATGCCGATGCCTATCAAGCCTATCAGAGCTATATCGACGAGATGAGCGCCGCGTCCATCCTCATCGGCGGCCAGACGCTTGAGATCGGCAATGGCTATTTTGTCGCGCCGACGGTCGTCACCGATTTGCCCGATGACCATCGCCTCTGGAAACATGAGATGTTCGCGCCGATTGTCGCTGTGCGCGGCGTTGCCGACCGCGATGAAGCCATGCGCTTGGCCAATGACGTCCCGCTTGGCTTGACGGCTGGGATGTACAGCGAGGATTCGGCCGAAGTCGATTGGTTCCTTGACAGCATTGAAGCCGGCGTCCTTTATGTCAATCGGAAAACCGGCGCCACCACCGGCGCTTGGCCGGGCTATCAGTCCTTCGGCGGCTGGAAGGGCAGCACTGGCAGCGGCAAGGCGGCTGGCAGCTGGTATTATTTGCAGCAGTACATGCGCGAGCAGTCGCACACCATCGTTGAAGGCGATTAGGCGGGAGGGCGCGGTGAAAGCGAAATCCGAGGTCATTCTGCTGGACGGCGGCATGGGGCAGGAGATTGTCAATCGCGGCGGCAAGGTCGCTTATGGCGAGTGGGCCGTCGCCGCCTTGTATGAAAATCCAGCGATGGTGCAGGCGATTCACCGCGACTACATCCAGGCCGGCGCCGATATTATCACGACAAATACCTACAGCGCGACCCGCACCCGTCTTCGCCATGTCGCAATGGAAGACCGCTTTGAGCAGCTTGTCCAGCTGGCCGGTCAGTTGGCTGTTCAGGCCCGCGAGACCAGCGCGGCCGGCCATGTCAAAATCGCCGCCTGCCTGCCGCCGCTTGAAGCCAGCTATGTATCCCAATTTGCACTCTCTTTTGACGAAATGACGGCGCGGTATCGCGAGTTGATGGACTTGCTCGACCCCTATGTCGATAGCTATTTGGGCGAAACCCTGTCCACCAGCCAAGAAGCCCGCGCCGTGCTGAAGGCCGCCCAGGGCCGAGACAAGCCGGTTTGGATAGCATGGACTCTGCAAGATCACGGCTCAAGCGTCCTGCGCGGCGGCGAAACCCTGCAAGATGCGCTGGCCAGCCTTGATTCCTTGCCCGATGCCGTTCTGATTAACTGCTGCACGCCGAACAGCATCGACAGCGCCTTGCCAGACTTGCGCTCAAGCGGGTTGCCCTTTGGCGGCTATGCCAACGGTTTCGTCGAAATTCCCGATGAATGGGATGACTACGGCGGCGTGACACAGCTTCAGACCCGTACTGACCTGTCGCCGCCGGCCTATGCCGACCGCGTTCAGCGTTGGATCGCCGCCGGCGCCGCGATTGTGGGCGGCTGCTGTGAAGTTGGCCCCGCCCATATTGCCCATCTGCGCCAGCTGATCGATCAGGAGTCAGACGAATGACAAGCAAAAGAGCCGTGATTACCGGCGCCGGCCAGGGCATGGGCCGCGCCATTGCCCTCAAGTTCGCCGCCGCCGGCATTCATACCGCGCTGGTCGGCAAGACCGAATCGAAACTGCAGGCCGTCGCCCAAGAGATCAGCGATTTTGACGGCGAAGCGACCGTCTATGCCTTGGATGTGACCGATGACGCCGCCATTGCCGATTTAGGTCAGACGCTGGCCGGCGGCGCCGTGGATATGCTCATTAACTGCGCCGGCGACTGGCTCATTGAATACCTGCAAGACACCAGCAACGAGCAGCTTGACCACATTATGAACGTCAATTTGCGCGCGCCCTATATTTTGTCGCGCACCTTGCTTGGTCATTTGCGCCAAAGCGACAACGCCAGCATCATCAACATCGGCTCGCTGGTGACATCCATCTCGGTGCCATCGGTGAGCGCCTACACGGCCGCCAAAGTCGGTTTGCGCGGCTTGACCGGCGCGCTGGCCGCCGAACTCAAATCGGATTTGATCCGCGTGGTGATGATTTCGCCTGGGCCGGCGGATACTCCCATGCGGGCGGCCGCATCGCCCGGTATCGACAAGCTGATTCTGGTGCAGCCCGAAACGATTGCTGACCTGGTTTATGCCGTCGTCACGCTCCCGCGCGGCATCGCCACCAGTGATATAGTCCTGTATTCAATGCGCTGGGGATAACCACATCATCATTTCTTGCTGCCGCGGATAGACGGCTCGCGGCACAGCTTTTGCCGCAGAATATCCAAAGGCCCGCCCTCCGCAAGAATCGAATCATCCAGCCCCAGTACATCCCCATAAAACCGCCGATCCAGCGTTTTCCGATTGTCATCCTGGTCCAATTCATGCAGCGGCCGCAAAGTCAGCTGATTCATCTCATCAAACAGCCGCGCCGCCGCCGCCAGCCGCGCATCGTCCAGCGCGGTGACGTCCAGGATGGGCAGAGTTTGCAGCGTTGTCTTGGTGAGTATGCCGCGGCCAGGCTGCTGTTTGGATGAATGCCACCAGAACATCAGCAGCCCAAGCGTCGTGTTCGCCCATAAAACCAAAGCCTTCTCATGCGCCGTTTCCGGCAGCTGGATCGATATCCAGGCTCGTCCGCCGATGGTTTTGCGCTTGGTGAACTGCATCGCCGTCGATTGACTGTTGAAGCGAAAATCAAGATTGGAATGACAGTGCGACGCGGTTGCGAAGAGGTCGGCTATTTTTTGATCGACGGCGGCCTGTTCCTCTTTGTCGGCGGCGCGGTAAGGGATGCCGTCATGGTCAGCCCCAAACATCATGGTTCGTTCGCGTTCGGCATTGTGCGCCGACAGAATAGGGTAGGTTGGCACAGTATCGCCTTGCAGTGGCCTTAACTCAAAGGGCCGCCGCGTGCCGTCACTGTGACGCCTGCTGACGTCCAGATGATAGGGCCCAATCTCGCCAATTTGCGCGACCGTCGCCATCGGTATATCGACGGCTTTCGATTGATGCTGGGTGGGCAGCCAGATACGGCTTTTATTCACCAGTTGATAGGCGCTTTGGGCGAGCGTCATGTCGGCAATGCGCGCCAGTTTCCAACTGCCGGTGCTCGGCAAGGGCGCGTCAATCATTTGCCCAACAATTTCACCGCCGAAGTAAATGACCTCGCCGCCCACAGGGCCATCTTCCAGCCGCCTAAGCGTATTGGCGGCAATCAATCCGCGAATTTTCTGGGCGACCGTTATGCCGTAGATGCCGTAATCTGGCGCTTGGTTAAGCATGACAAAGGCCGCCCGCCTTTGCCGATGGCCGTTGCGCCGCCCGACGACCAGGCATTCACCCATGCCGGTGTCGGCCGAAAAAGATAGGCCGCCGCCCATGCCTAAAATCGATATCAAAATCAGGCCATCATAGGCTTCGGCAAGCCGCATGCGGCATTTTTCCCATGATGAGCCGGTTAAAAACGTCAGCGGCATCACCAGCGCCAAGGTCCCGCCAGGCCTTAGCTTTCTATCGGCCAGCGCCATAAAGGTCGATGCCTCGCCGGCGCTGCCATGGGCAATCGTGCCGCGCGTCAGCTGCTTGGCGGCTTTGGCCATCGCCTTCTGTTCGGCGGCGCTGGAGCCAAAAGCCGCAAAGTTCGGATTGGGAGTATCAGGGATGCGCCGTTCATGGTTGTTCGCCCGCGTAAAAGGCGGATTCATAATCACCATATCAAAAGTGCCGTGCGCCACAAACCGCCACGTATCCTTTTCGGCTTCGCCGCCGCCTTCCAGCGCTTTGGCAGTGACCTGCGAGCCTTCCAGCAGCGCCATATCTTTCAATAAATCAATCGAGCCGAGAGCGATCTTGCCATCATCCTGAAGACCATAAGGCTGGGTGAATATCGCGCTGCCTTCATACGTAACTTTTGGATGCGCCCCGGACAGCATCGAGGCGGTGAGATGCGTCGCCGCCGGCAGAATGTCACAGCCCACCAAGGCCCTTTCCATCATCGCCGCATGGATTTTAGCCGAATCGCCGCCATGCAGTTCATGCAGCTGGCTGATGCGCTGATATGCCGTCGACAGCAGCGTCCCTGTTCCACAGGCGAAATCAGCGATACGCAGCGCCTTGACATCCTCTGGTTTTCCCCAGTCGCCGTCAGCGAGCAGAGTCTCTGCATCAACCGCCAAGCCAACCAGCAGAGCGGCTGAAGCCGGAGTGGTGTAAAACGCGGCCAGGAACTTTCGGTCGGCAATCAGCCGTTGAAAGACAGTGCCGGTCAAGTCGTGCGACCGCATAAGGCTTTGCGCGGTGAGTGTCTGCGCCGTTCTGGTCAGCTGGTCGATGAAATGAAAACTCCCAATGGAAGGGATAATCGCCAAAATGCGCTGTGAGATATCGAATATAGACCAGTAATTGACTTTTAAGATCTTCTGCCACTCCAACAGGATGGCTAACTTGGTAAAGTTCAATCCTGTTGACCGCAGTTGGTCAAGCGAGCGGACTTCCGCCAAGCCGCCTGGGCCGTTCGCCAAATGCTCATGAAACATGAGCGCGTTGGCCAAGATAGCGGCCGCCATTCGGCGAGTCTGCGGGCCGTCCTGCTGATGCAGCGCGGCGGCGATTTTCTGCATAGCCGCTGGATGATTGGCTGTCATTTCTTCCAGCCAGGCCGCCGCCCGCTGAACGCCGATTTCCAGTTGATTGGCGGCTTCATCGATCAGCGACGGCGGCACCGATGCCGACTGAACCAGCAGAGAAAGATCGTTGAGACTCCCCGAAATCCAGCCGCTTTGCGGATGCCGCCGGTAATTTTCACGGCTTTTGCCGGTGTAAAGGGCGAACTCAAGGTCATTCGCTTTTTTAATCGCTTCCTTGAGCCGCCGTCCCTGCGCTTCCCGAAATCGCTGCGGCAGTCGAATGGCAATCGACGACAGTATCTTGCTGCTGTGTTCGCCCAGCGTTTCGCCCAGCCTCGACAGCGCTTCGGCTTCGACCGTTAGCGCCGGCAGCACTTCGGTTTCGATAATAACCGCCGCCGCGTAAGGTTCAGCCACCAATATATCCGGCCGAGAGCGTGAACCAGCGAACAGCTGCGTCGTTTCAGATTGCACGACCTGCCGCCCGCGCCAGGCGTAACGCGTGCCCCGCAGCAGTCCCGCCAGCGCATCGTTAATCGTATGTTCTGTTGTTGCCATAGCGGTTATGCCCCATCGCGATTCCTGAACCGACAGATACATCTATTTTACACATTCAATAAAGTCAGGCAACCGAGTACAATACAATCTGCGCTGCTGACTGACTTGAGAGTATGAGACCCCCTATGCGTATTTTGTACATCAGCCTGTTCCTGCTGCTTGCCTTTCCCGCGCTGGCGCAAAACCCGCCCTATAACGGCGTCAATCCCCTGACCGGCCTTGAGGTTGAAGACCCGCAAAACCTGAACCGCCGCCCGATGATCCTCAAAATTATCAACTCGCCCCCAGAAACCCGATGGCTTCAGCGCGGCCTGCTCGAAGCCGATATCGTTTGGGAAGTTTTGCTTTCAGGCGGCATTACGCGCTTCTCCGCCCTGTACTTGTCCAGCGACCCCATCAAAGCCGGCCCCGTACGCAGCGCCCGCCTGGCCGATTTCAGCCTGCTCCGCAATTACAAGGCCCTGCTGGTGTCATCGGGCATGTCGATTGGCACCGAAGAAACCATGTTCCAGCAGGGAGATATTTTCCCCTACGTCATTTCCGGCGCCGGGCCCTGTCCGGCCCTCTGCCGCTATCCTTTGAGCATCAGCGGGCGGCTGGAATACAGCCTGTATGGCAATCTGCCGGCCCTGCGTCAGCTGGCCGAATTCCGCGGGCGCAGCACCACTCCGCAAACCCTCCGCGGCATGGTCTTTGGCGATGTTTCGCCCCATCTTGACGTGCCGATTTATGATTTCGGGATCCGCTACGTCAATACCGAAGTCAAATGGGAATGGGACCCGCCGGCCAAGCTCTGGCGCCGCTCGCAGGACGGAATACCGCATATCGATGCCCAAACCAATCAGCAGATTTCCGCCCATAACGTCGTCATCCTGGAAGCTCCCCACAATGAACAGCCCTCGGTCTACGAAAATTATTGGGGCCCCGCCAACTACGCCTTTGACGTACCCTTGATTGGCAGCGGCCGCGCGCTTTTGTTCCGCGGCGGCGGCTATGTTGAAGGCTATTGGCAGCGCGAGCATTCACATGCCGAAATGCTCTTCTTTGATGCCAGCGATATCGAATTCGTGTTCTCGCCCGGCCGAACTTTTTTCAATCTGGTGCCGCGCTGGGCCGGCCGCTATCAACTCTGGTTTTCGCATCGGCTGCCCCTGCCCGGCATCATCAACACCGAAAAAGTGAATGCCCGCTACGGCCCCTCAATGAACTTCCCCATAGCCGATTTCAAGTTCCTTAACGACCGTGTCAAATTGCAGGGCCGCAACAACCGCGGCAGCTGGCTCCAATTTATCGACAACGGCGAGCTTCTGTGGGTATGGGGCGACCTGGTGGATGTCCCCGGCGATGTCATGCGCCTGCCGATTGCGCGCCCAACCAACGAAGGCTAGCTTGTCTGCCGGCGAGTGTAAAATGACTGACCGAGACCCGAAACATGAACGCCGCCAGCATTATAAATACCGCCGCCAAATCCCGACCCGCTGGCGCGACAACGACGTCTATCATCATATCAACAACGTCGTCTATTACGAGTTTTTCGATACGGTCATCAACGGCTGCCTGATGGAGCGGGGCGGACTGGATTACCGCGCCGGTGAATCAGTCGGCTTTGCAGTCGAAACCCATTGCCAGTTCCTCAAGCCCGTCTGTTTCCCGGCGGTGATCGATGCCTGCTTGCGGGTCAGTCGGCTTGGCAGTTCCAGCGTCCGCTATGAGATCGGCATCTTCATCGTCGGCGACGACGAACCGGCCGCCGTCGGCTATTTTGTCCATGTCTTTGTCAATCGCCTCACCGGCGAACCCACGCCCATCAAAGGTCAGCTGCGGCGAGCGATGACAGCTTTGCAAGTCGATAGGGCCTAAACGTTCAGTGGACGCCGAGGTAGTCCTTAACCGTCTCCTCATCATGCAGACAGGCTTCCGCCGTGCCTTCAAATGCCAGCCGACCCTCGCGCAGAATAAACGCGTAATCGCAGTATTGCAGGATGCGCCGCGCGTTCTGCTCAACCACCACCAGCGCAATCCCTTGCCGGCACATCCTCTGCAAAACCCGAAACATCTCATTGGCAATCGCCGGCGCCAATCCCGCGCTGGGTTCATCTAGCAGCATCATCCGCGGCCGACCAAGCCAGGCAAGCGCAATCGCCGTCATCTGCCGCTCGCCGCCGCTAAGCTGCCCCGCCTTTTGACGTTTCCGCCGCTCCAGAATCGGAAACAGCCCGTGCATCTCATCCAAAGCCGCCTGCCGTTCAGCCCGGCCAAGATGGCGCAGCGCCAGCTGCAAATTCTCCAGCACAGTCAATTCAGTAAAAACATTGTCTCGCTGCGGCACATAGGCAATCCCCAGCTTGGAAATGTTTTCCGTCCGAACGCCAATCAATTCCCGTTCGCCCAAACGAATCGAACCGCCAAAAATGTTAGTAATGCCCATAATCGACTTGAGCAGCGTGCTCTTGCCCGAACCATTAGGCCCCAGCATGGCGCTGAACTGCTGATCGGCAAAGGTCAGGCTGATGTCCTGCAAAATCTCCAGCTTGCCATACCCAGCCCTCAAAGCCTCGACCCTAATCATCGCTAATCCCCAAAATAGACTTCGCGCACCGTCCGATGGGCGGCGATTTCGGCCGCGCTGCCTTCCGCCAGCAGATTGCCAAGGTGCATGACATACACATAATCGACAAAATCCAGCAAAATCTCCAGCCGATGCTCAACAATCAGAAAGGTAAGCCCATGCGCGTCGCGCAGGCGGGCGATCTGCTGGAAAATCTCATAAGCCAGCTTGGGCGCCACGCCAGCCGTCGGCTCATCCAATAACAGCAGCCGCGGCTCGCCCATCAAGGCGCGGGCGATCTCCAGCAGCTTCATCTGCCCGCCCGATAAATCCGCCGCCAGCTTGTTATAGTCATCCCGCAGCTGCACCTGCTCCAGCATATCGCCGGCCGTTCGGGCATGCGCGGCCTCCTCATCCTGCCAATAGCGCCGCCAAGGCGCATACCACGGCCGTTCGCCCCGCTGCTTCTTCACCGGCAGCAAAACATTGTCAAGCGCCGTCATCTTGAAATAAAGCGACGGGTCTTGATAGCCGCGGACGATGCCGCGCTGGAAAACCTGGTCCGCAGACAAACCTGTAATGTCGCCGCCCTCAAAGAAAATCTGCCCGGCCGTCAGCGAGGCCGTCCCGGCAATCAAATGAATCAGGGTACTCTTGCCAGAGCCATTGGGCCCAATCAAGCCGACAATCGCCCCAGCCGCCGCCGTCAGCGAGACATCATCAACCGCCCGCAGCCCGCCATAATCCTTGCGGACGTTTTTGAGTTCCAGCAAGGCCATCAGCGCCGTCCTTGTCGCAGCGTTTCATGGGCATGAGTCGTCAAAGGCGATTCAGGCAGCAGGCCCTGCGGTCGGAAGCGCAGCATCAGCAGCAGAATGAGACCGAAGAGGATAAAACGCACATAATTAAATTCAATCGGGAAACCACTCATATTCAGCTGTATCGCCGTTACCTGCGTAAAGCGGTCCATAACCGCGATCATCGCCGCGCCGAGCAGGGCGCCGCGGTTGTTCCCCAAACCGCCCAGCACAACCATTACCCATACATCCAGCGTCAGAGTGACGACATAATCATTGGTGTTGACGAAGCCGGTATTGAGCGCAAACAATACCCCAGCGACGGCGGCGATGACCGAGCCAATCAGCATAATCTGCGCCCGCGCCCGCGAAATCCCCTTGCCCAGACTGCGCGTGACCGCCTCATTTTCGCGCAGACCCTTCAGCATCCGCCCAAAAGGCGAGCGAACCAGCCTTTCACTGTAGCGGTACGCGCCGAAAGCCAGTCCCAAAACCAGCAGCATAAACAGAACCGAACTCGCGCGGGCATCATCCAGATAATAAAAAGGCCCCGCAATCCCAGAAATCCCGTTGTGCGAGCAAATCAGATCATCGGCGCTGCGAACAGCAATCCGCGCAATCTCGCCGCCGACCAGCAGTACCAGCGCCAAATACCATTCCTGCTTCAGCCGCAGAGTCACATACGATACGGCAAAGCCAACCAGGCCGCCAAGCCCCGCCGCAATTGCAAAGGTCAGCCCCAGATTGATGAAGCCGGCCAAAGGCTGCGCCGCCATAATCTCCGACCGCAGCTGCAAGGCCGGCCCCAAATTGACGCCGCAAGGGTGAATAGGTTCGGCGCCAGCAATCAAGGGCAGCAGCCGCGTATAAGTTATCCCAGTCACATAAGCGCCCAGCGACACAAACAAAGCCTGCCCAAAATTCGGCACGCCAGCGACGCCATACTCTAAATTGAGGCTGATAGCCATCAGCGAATAAATGCCGAACAGGGTCAGGAGAGCAATAGCGGTGGCGATGATGTCGATGTTCATCGCTTGATGGCCCCAGCCTGCGAAAAGAATTCGGTAAAGCCTTGCGGACGAATCAGCAGAACCAGGATAATCATCATAAACGGAATCGCCGGCTTCAAGCCAAAATCAACATCCAAATAAAAGTTCAGGAATTGCATGACCGTATTTTCCGAAAAAGCGACCACATACGCGCCCAAAATCGTACCCGAAAAACTCGAAAGGCCCCCCAGAACGGCCGCCGCAAACACCGACAGAATGGCTATCCACCCAGTCAGAGGACTCACCGATGTATTCAGCCCCCAAAGCGCCCCGGCCACTCCCGCCAGCCCGCCGACCAGCAGCCAGGTGTTGTTCTTGACCCGTTCGACAGCGATGCCGATGACCCGCGCCAGACTGATATTGTTCGCCAAAGCCCGCATCTCGCGCCCCAGCGGCGTATAATTGAGCAGCAGAGTCAGCAGAATCACCAGCAAAATACTGGTTGGCACCACCCACATAAAGACGTTCGTCAGGATAACCGTCTCGCTTCGATAGATGATTTCCAGCGCGATCCTGATGCGCGTTTCAAACAAAGAAAACTGGTCGGCGATGATGTACAGGATATAGCGGATAATCAGCCCAATCGCAAACGATGCCAGCAGCAGCGTATAAAAAGACGCCCGCTGCCGTTCCAGCGGCTTGAACACCATCTGATGGCTGGCGAGGGCGGTCAGCGCGCCAACAGCGAAGGCCGCCGCCAGAATAAGGATCGGATGCGCCGGCCCGCTTTGCGATACGATGAGAGCCGTATAAGCGCCCGCCGTGATGTATTCGGCATGGGCAAAATTGGGCAGCTTCATCACGCTGTAAGTCAGCGTAATCCCCAACGCCATCAGCGCATACAAACTCCCGACTTGAATCGTATTGACGATAGAGTTCATCAGCAGAGAAGGCGGCATATCATCACCTTGCCAAGCAGGTTCGCGTGCATGGACAAGCCCCCTCTAGCCATACAGAAAGGGGCCTGTCCTATGAGATTGGAGCGGTTTCTTAATTGCTGTAGACCAGCGTATCGCCGCTGTATTCACCGATTTGCTCAAAGGCCGTCCCGTCGGCATTGACCTGACGAATGCCAAAAATCGCAATCGCCTGGTCGCCGTTTTCGTCGAGGAAAGCCTGCACCGACGTACCGACATAATGGCTGGCGACAAAGGGCAGCATCGATTTAACAGCGGCCCCGTCATTGCCTACGGCCAGCATGGTCAGCATGGCGATATTCGCCGCATCAAACGCGTTGCTGGTAAAGGGCCCCGGCGGATTGCCAAAGACTTCGGTAAAGTCAGCGACAAAAAGCGGTGTTAATGGCGTCGATGTGCCAGCGAACGATACCGTGACGAATTGCGCCGCCGCCAGTACTTGGGCATGCCCAGGGTCCTCGAGCAGCTGGTCATTGGCCATGTTTTCGGCGCCCATCCAGCCGACTGCGCTTAAAATCGGATCGATCTGCGCCACTTGCAGCAAACGCTGACCGTCCCCCAAGAAGCAGATGCAGAAGAACCCGGTGTTCCCGCCCAGCGAGGCGATTTCAGCGCTGATGGCGGCCGCTTCGCTGGAAAGATCAGGCGCATCCGGCGCATAAGAAAACATGGTGACTTCACCGCCGCCAGCCGCTTGATAATTGGCGGCAAACTGGGCTGCCATCCCATTGCCGAAGGGATCGTCAATATACAGGATGACCATGTTTTCGTGCCCGCGGTCATGCGCCAGTATGGAATAGGCTTTGGACGAAAAGGTGTCCGGCGCTTGAATAACGCGGAAGATGCTGTCGTTGGGAATGGAAGCCGCCGTCCCGCTGGAGGCCGGCGCCACCAGAACAACCCCGTTTTCATCGGCGAACTGCTTGGCGCCAAGCACCTCGCTGGTCGTCAGCGGCCCGACAATCACCTGGGCGCCAGTGGTCTGTACAATCGTCTGCACCGCCCGCGCCGCGCCTTCCGGGGTCTGTTCCGTGTCGGCGCTGGCGATCTCAAAACGCACCGCCGACCCCGCCGCCTCCAGTTCGCCGTTCATCTGCATCACAGCCAATTCAATCCCGCGGGCGAAGTCTTCGCCAAAAGTGCCGAGCGCGCCGGTGAAGGGCTGCGCCACGCCGAGGATGTAGGTTTCGGTGTCGTCCTGCGCCTGCGCGCTTAGGCCGAAAACCATCGCCATCACCGCGATAAGACATACAAATATCATTTTTCGATTCATGCTAACCCGCCTCTCTTAAATTGTTTATAAACGACAGCAACAGAGTATAACCCCTAACGAAAAGCATAGCAAAATTTCGGCTAATTATTCAGATGCGATTTCAGCGCTGGGATAATTTTTTGGCCGATGAGATGAATGCCGGCCGCGGCCCTCTGCACACCGTGCGGCGTGCCTAGCTCAATGCGGTCGGCGCCGGCATCGAACAAACATTCGCACTGACGGATGATGTCGGCTGGACTGCCGGCAAACGCGAATCGCTCCAGGATGTCGTCGGGTATCAGCCGCGCGGCTTGGTCATCTTCGCCGGCCTGGACATGCGCCTGCACCCGCGCCATGAGTTCAGGGTCTATCTCGACAGTTGGGTCTAATCGAGAAACAATCGGCAGGTAGAGCGATACCGATTGCCGCGCCATCCAGCGGGCTTGTTCGCGGTCTTCATCAATCACCGAAACGGCGCCAATCGCCAGGCTGACGTTTCCCCGCTGGCGGCCGGCCCTTTCTTCACCTACAGCAATGTAATCCGCGATAACCGGGATCACATCTGGATTGGCTGATCCGCCGATTTTGACCTCATCGGCAAGCTCGCCGGCCAGGGCGGCCAATTTTCGTCCCCAGGTGCCGATTAGAAGCGGAATGTCATCGGCCGGCAGCGGATAGACCGCGCGGACATGCTCGGCAATTTGATAAACTTGTCCATTATACCCGCCTGATTCGCCCCGCAGCATTCGTCGGATAATCTCGACTGATTCTCGAATCGCCTGGATCGCGGGTTTGATTTCGGCAATGCCATGTTCGGCCAGCCAGCCGCCGCGCGCCAGGCCGATATAGACGCCGCCGCCGGCGACATCGGCCAGCAGGGCAGTTTGCGATGCGATATCGAGGGGGTGGATGCGCGAAGGAGGCACCGCCGCTGGCCCGATACGCGCTCGGCTGATATGCGGGGCCATCAGCATCAACGGGGCATAGCTGGGATGAAAGGGCGCATCGCAGTAGACGCTGACCGCATCAAAATCGTATTGATCGACCAGCTTGGCCAGGGCGATATAATCCTGGGCGCGTTTGTTCGTTTGAAAGGCAATGCTGATTTCGCGTTTTGTCATCGGGCGGCCTCTTTCAGTCAGACTGCCATTGTACTGGTCTGACCGCGCAAGAGGGAAGGGGAGCCTGCTAAGTGGCGCTGTCGGGGTCATTTCCTGCAATCAGGGCTTGGCATTCTTCGGTATGAAAGTGATCGCGCGCCCATTCCGCTTTGTCGGTGGCGCGGTTTTGCGCCCGTTTGGCCAGCTTCTCATCGCGCATCCAATCAGCCTTCTTATTCTCGCGCAGCAGGCCGCTTAGGGTCAGGTTTTCGCGCTTGCGGCGGTTGCAGGGGCGGCAGAGCAGGATCCGATTGAGGATGTGGTTGGCGCCGCGGTCTTTCTTTGGCGTGATGTGGTCGAGTTCCATGAATTCTCTTTCCAGCACCCGTCCACAGCCGCCGCAGATGATGCCGTCTATTGTGCGCTGAGCCTGCGCCAGGATATTGACCATCCCTTTGTGCGAGATTTTCTCCCAAGCCTCTACTGGCCGCCGGATTCGCAGTTTCAGCGTCGGCGCGGCGATTTCGTTATCATCAGTGCGAATAGGCGCTTTGGTCTCATAATGGACTTTTGGCAGCGTGACGTGATGCTGCTGGTCGTCAAACCGCAAGATCGTATCGCGGACTAAGCGATTTTGCACCTGTTCTAAAGCGCCGTCCCAAATATCCATGCCGATCCATTGACGTTTCAGACGTTCAGCGGCGATGGGTGTTGTCGCGCAGCCGCAGAAAGGATCGAGGACAAAATCGCCTTCATTGCTGGATGCTTTGATGATGCGTTCATAGAGGGCAAGAGGTTTTTGAGTGGGATAGCCAGTGCGCTCTTTGGAAGCGGTCTTTGTGCCAAACCCGTATATGTCAGTCCATACACTGCCCAAAGTAGATTTTGCGTCTTTGAGATAATACTTGATATATTCTTTTCCTGTAGCCGACGTATGAATACGATTCTCTGCGCGAAATTTTTCCATGCTTTTATCTGAATAGTCGCCGCGTTGAACTGCCTTATAATACCCCTTCTCGTCTTTATACCGATAAGGCTTTTTCTGCGATTCGTTGAGACTTGTATATTGCTGTGCAAAGAAATGATCGTTGCTTTTTGAATAGAGCAGTATTGAATCATAATTGCGGGGCCATTGCCTGCTTATTCGTTTCGCTCCTTTTCCTGCTGGGTCTCTAAGCCACACAACTTCATTCCGAAAGTTCTCCCAGCCAAAAATCGCGTCCATCATCGCCTTGATGTAATGGCTTGCCGTCGAGTCGCAATGCAGATAAATGCTTCCATCCGACCGCAAGACGCGGTGCATCTCCATAAGGCGGACACCCAGCCAGCACAAAAACGCGCCCATGTCATCGCCATAAGCCGCCCTCGCCGCGATGATGATCTCCCAAACGGCCGGCCAATCGTCGATGATGCTGTCCGTCCATTCCTCATGCACATCGCGCTCCCATGACCAGCGGTCGCTGAAGCGCGCGTCTTTGGCCAAGCTGTCGGGCGTGGCGTGGAAATCGCGGTTCTTGTTGAAGGGCGGGTCAGTCGCGATCAGGTGAATCGTATTGCTGTTCATCCCGCGCAGAAAATCAAGGTTGTCGCCATGATACAGCGTGCGATTCTGGAAGTTCGGTTGTGCCGCCATCATACTATTCTTTCTATGCTATTCAGTAAAGCGCGAGATGTAATAAAGGTGAACAGCATCACCCCAGCTAACCGACCCTAAAACATCTCCATAGTCTTGTCCATCTATAGACAAATATGGAGCGACAGGTTCTACAGTCTGCAAATACTTTTTTCTGAATCCTTTTGACCCTAACTTTGCATTACCACATACTGCACAGGCCATATTACAAATTACATTGTAAGCTATGTATTGCATACCTGTTATTTCTTCATCAGAGATATGCCCATCTTTATTATGTAAGCCACTACCATGTACGATTGCATTACGTTTTCCATAACACTCTATAAAGAGATTGAACAATTCTTCAAATGTGCTTGGCGGATCTTTCACCCATACAAAAGGGGATGATTTAAGTAGATTTTTTATGATTTCTATACGCTGACTTGCTGTTTCTGCCGCTACGCCCACTATCGCCTCAACAATCAGCGCGCAATTAAGAATACTTACTGCTTTTTCACTTGCCCTAATACTGTTGTTAAATAACTCAATAGCTATTCTAATCTGTCTTGATATTGGTGAGTCTCTTCTATCTGATTTATAATGAAAAGATATTTGAGGGCATCTATACTTGAGAATATAACCGGAAAAATATTCATCTACAAATAAGGAGGCGGTGTTCTTGTATCCGCGCTCCGAATGACCAAATTGATTATCACAAATGGCAACGCTATAACCCCTCGTGCGATCTATATTATCAAATCTAAATATACCTTCACCTGTATGTAGTGGATGCGGGAAGAATAGATAGTTTAGTAACAATTCAGATTCCTTTATAGATTTAGGCAGCTCCCTTAGATCGTTGTCGTTCCCTGGCATTCTATATTGAATGTAAATATCATGATTACGTTTTAGAATTTCTTCTTTGATACTATCAGGGACTTCAAGATTATCGAGTTCCTTTTTAACTGTGTTACAGCACAAGATAGTTCCTACTAATGGTAAATCAAACACGCATTCGGTATCAATCCCGTCAACAGGCTCAAGGATAAAATTTTTCCATGTAGTGTTCATTACATCCCCCTCGAATGCAAAGTGTCGATGCAGTTTTCATTTCTGATTTCGTTCAATTCCATCATCCGCCGTCTCTTTTATCTATTGCGCTTCGCCACACAAAGCATAACCTATTTTCGCGCGCATTGCAACCGAGCAATCGCAAAATTGGGTATATCGCTTTGCCGAACTTTCCCAAAGTCGGTATAATGCAGACAGCCAAAAATTCAAATGAAACGAGAGACCTCATGCCAATCGCAACTATTCCCACCCTCTATCCCGTCAGGCAAGACCTGCCAAAAGCTGACCCATTGGACATCCCCCAAACACTTGATGCCGAATGGAAGCGGCTGGGGCTGGCGGCGCAGGTCCAAGGCAAGCGCATCGCCCTGGGCTTTGGCAGCCGCGGCATCGCCAGTATCGACCTCATCGCCAAATCGCTGGTGGCCCTGGTCAAGGCTTCCGGTGGCCAGCCATTTATCGTCCCGGCGATGGGCAGTCATGGCGGCGCAAATCCGGCCGGTCAAATTGAAGTGCTTGCCGGCCTCGGCATCACCGAAGCCGCTATGGGCTGTCCGATCCATGCCACTATGGAAGTCGTCGACCAAGGCCTGACCAGCGTCGGCCTGCCGGCGTACATCGATAAAAACGTCGCTGAAGCCGACGGGTTAATTATTGCCAACCGCGCCAAAGTGCATACCGATTTTCACGGGCCGCATGAAAGCGGTCTGCTCAAGATGATGGCGATTGGCCTCGGCAAGGAAATCGGCGCCGGCGCGATTCATCAGCATGGCATTGTCGGCCTGCGGGATTATATGCCGATTATTGCCCGACATCTGCTGCAAAGCATCCCGTTTGTCGCTGGTTTCGGGATTGTCGAAGATGCCTGTCATGCTGTCGCTCATCTGGAAGGATTCACAGCCGATACCATAGTCGCCGGCGACCAGCGTCTTTTGCAGCTTTCCCGCGAATTGATGCCGCATATCCCAGTGGATGAGATCGATGTCCTTATCATTGATGAAATCGGCAAGGACATCAGCGGCGCCGGGCTGGATACCAATATCATCGGCCGCTGGATGATCGCTGGCGAAAGCGAACCGACATCCCCGAATGTCAAGCGGATTGTTATCCTCGATTTGACGCCGGCATCGCATGGCAACGCAACCGCTTATGGGCTGGCGGATTTTATGTCGCGGCGTTTGTTCGACAAAATCGACTTCGCCATCACCACCAAGAACATTTTTACCAGCGGCTTTCTGGAGCGCGGCCGAATGCCCTTGGTCTTTGCTGATGATGAGGAGGCTATTCAAGCGGCGCTGTTTGATGTCTACCGCGCGGATCCGACCGAAAGCTGTCAGGCCCGCGTCGTTCGCATCAAAAATACCCTTGAATTGGAGAATTTGTGGGTGAGCGCCAATATCGCCGCCGAACTGCGCGGCCAGGATGGCTTCACCGTAGGCGACCAGGCCGCCCAACTCGACTTTGCCGCTGGTGAGCTTACCGCAGGCCCATTGCCCGCAAATTCTTATAGCTGATGGCTAAACTTTCAAAGGGATCGCGCTGGCAAATATCCTGTTCGACGGAATACCATTCGACTTCGGCGCGCCGACATGCCGCCAAAATGCCGACGAAGTTCATATTTCCCTCGCCAACCTCGGCCATGGCCTGTTGCGGTCGGCCGCCGTCGTCATCTGGCAGCATAGTCATATCCTTGAGGTGAACCACCGGCATTCGATTGGCCATCCGCTCAATCCAAGTCACTGGATCGGCGCCGCCATGCTGAATCCAATAGGTATCCAACTCGGCCTGGACATATTTGGGGTCGCTTTCGTCAAAAAAGATTTCCAGGCCGCTGCGTCCGTCAAACTTGACAAACTCGAAGCTGTGGTTGTGATAGCTGAAGCTAAGTTCGGCTTCCGCCAATTTTTCGCCAATGCGGCTGGCGATTTCGGCAAAGGCCTGATAGCCGGCCGCGCTGTCCCGAAACTCCAGCGGCATACTGCCCAAGGCGACATGGCGGCAGTTCCAGAGCTTGTGCTGTTCAATCACGGCGTCAAGGTCATTCTGTAGATTCTCATAGCTGATATGGGTATTGCAGATGGTCAGGCCGTTGTCGTCGGCGATGCGCTTGACGTCGGCATGGGGAATATCGCCAATCGTTGACACCTGCGCCGCCCGATAGCCAATTTTTCGTATTTTTTTCATGCTGGCGGCAAAGTCTTCCCGCGTTTTTGTGAAATCGCGGACGGTATAAAGCTGAGCCGCTAATACGGTCGCAGTCATATTATTTCTCCTTTGATGCGGCAATATACTGCTGGAGCAGGCGGACGTATTCATCGCCGTCAATCGGCAAATCAAGGCTTCGCTTCTTGTGCGCCGAAAGGATGATGCCGTTGTTAATCATAATTGAGTTCAGTCCTTCGGCGGCTGGCGCGATTAGTTTGGCGCCGTTTTGGATGGCATCGGCAAAGTTTGATATGACAAGCTCATGTCCATCCGTGCCGTGATGCTCATAGGCGATGTCTTCGCGCTGGCAAGGGACTTTGTTAAAACCCTGCTTTGATTCCTGAATTTGCTTGATGGATGACCATTCGTTGCGGAAAAACAGCAGTTCGCCCTGCTCATACACCAGCCTGCCATTTTCTCCGACAATCTCCAGTCGATTGGCGCCGGGCGATTCGCCAGTGGTGGTGATGAAATGCCCGACCATGCCGTTCTCATGCTCAAAATAAGCTGTCACCTCATCTTCCACTTCGATTCGGTGATGCTTGCCAAAGCTGACAAAGCCATGAACCCGCGTCGGCATCCCGACCAGCCATTGATACAGGTCGAGGTTGTGCGGACACTGATTGATCAGAACGCCGCCGCCTTCGCCCTGCCAGGTCGCCCGCCAGTCGCCGCTGTCATAATAATGCTGGGTGCGAAACCAATCAGTGATAATCCAAGTCGTGCGGATTAACGTTCCCAGCTGCCCTTCATCAATCATCGCCTTGATTTTGCGCCAAAAGCCGTATGTGCGCTGCATGAACATAGCCGCAAACACCAGTTCGGGGTGAGTCGCGCGCGCTTGATGATACGCGGCGATCATGCGCTGGGCATCGCGGACATGAACGGCAATCGGCTTTTCGACCAGGACATGGAGGCCGCGCGCAAATGCCGCCAGCGTCATCGGCGGATGGTCATAATGCGGCGTGGCGATGATCACCCCGTCCATCTCGGTTGATTCCAGCATTTGGGCATAATCGCTGAAGCCGGCGACCTCATGTTTGGCGCAGACCTCCGCCAGTTTGTCGGCGCCTCTGTCACAAACCGCGGCCAGTTCTGTATTGGGCAAACGCGATACATGACCCACATGAACCGCGCCCATATTGCCCAGACCGACAATGCCGATTCTTACTTTGCCTGCTGTCATACGCGGTTCCTTCTGCTTGGAGGATTCAGCCCTTCACCGCGCCAAAGGTCAGCCCTTTGACAATGAAGCGCTGCACCATCAGCGACAAAATGACCGGCACAGTGACAGCAATCAGCATACGGGTCGTCACAAAGCCGAAATCAATCCCGCGCACCGTGTCTGAACCGGCGACCAGCATGGGATAGGGCTTCCAGTCGCGGTTCGCCAAAACACTGGCGAAGAGGAATTCGTTCCAGGCAAAGGCGAAGCAAATCAATGTCGAAGCGACCAGCGCCGGCCGCGCCAAGGGCAGGGCGATGCGCCAGAAAGTCGTCACTTCCCCAGCCCCATCCACCAGCGCCGCCTCGCGCAGTTCAGGCGGCAGATCGGCAAAGTAATCGCGCATAATCAGCACAGCGAAGGGCAGGGTGAAAGTGGCGTTGACAATGACCATGCCCGGCAGCGTATCCAGCAGCTTCAAATCGCGGAACATCAAAACGAAGGGGATTAAGGTCGCCACCGGCGGCAAAAACCGCTGCGACAAAAACCATGAGACCAGATTGCGGTTGCCGATGCCATATTTGAAACGCGCCAAGCCATAGCCGGACAAAGTGCCAAGCGTGGTCGCCACCAGAGTCGCCCCCAGCGAAATCAGAGTGCTGTTGCGTAACGCCTTCATCGTTTCGGCGCCGCCAGAGCCGAACTCCTGCCGCCAATTCAAGAGGGTCGGCTCGAATTGCAGCCACGGAATCACCGCGCCGTCCTTCCAATTCTCCTGAAGGGAAGTTGCCGCCGCGTAGGCAAATGGCGAAAAAGCAATCAAGGTGCAGATAAGCGCCAGGACGATGATGAGCCGATTGCCAAGCCAGCGGCGGGAAAACAGATTTTGCCCCGGTGCCTTGCGTTTTTCTGTCATAGCCATCTGTGATTTACTCGAAGCGCTCGCGCACGCGGTAAAAATAAATGGACGAGATAACAATAGCGACAACAACCAGCAGATAAGCCAAAGCCGCCGCTTCGCCTAACTGAAAGCTGCCGATCAGCCCTTTTTCATAAGCATAATAAACATAAGTCTGCGTCACTGAACCAGGCCCGCCGCGCGTTAGACTGTAGGGAATGTCGATGATCTTCAGCGATTCGACCATCCGCAGCAGCATGACCGTCCCCAGCGCCGGCGCGATCATCGGAAAAGTAATCATGCGGAAGAGCATCCAGTTTGATTTGGTGTCCAGCCGCGCCGATTCATACAGATCATCAGGAACGGCCTGCATGGCCGCCAGCACAATAATAAAGACAAACGGCGTCCACTGCCATACATCGGTGAACATAACGGCAAGGCGGGCCGGCATCGGCTCAATGAACCAGTTGACGCGGTCCAAGCCAATTCCCTGCAAGATATTGTTGATGGGCCCAGCCTGCTCATTGAAGATAACCACGCCCAGCCAGCCCAAGGCAATCGGCGCGGCAAACAGCGGCATGGTGATAACCGCTCGCATCTGTCGCAAAAAAGGCAGATTATGATTGAACACCCAAGCCACAAAAGTGCCAAAAAGCAAAGTCGCCGCCGTGCTGCCCAAAAACAGAAATGCGCTGAAACTGGCAGTGCTGATAGCTTTCCTGTCCGGCTTTTCCTCGCCTATGCCCAGGATCTCGGCATAGTTCTCGAAACCAATGTATTTCGGATCGCGCCCCATGCGATAATTGGTCAGGCTCAAGCCAAATGAATACATCAGTGGAAACAGGGTGAAGAGAAGCACCCAAACCACCGCCGGCATCAAAAAAATGTATTTCGCTCTACTGCTCATCGTTCAATCCGACCGCTTATATGGGGACAAGGGCATGAATCTCATCATACCCCTGTCCTATCAAAATGCAGCGATTAGCCGTCGTAACCGATAGCCTGCTGATAAATCTCAAGCTGACTGTCAAGATCGAGATCATCTGTGATTTCAGCCCAATCTTCGGCTGTGGCATCAAGCGCCTCTTGCGCTGTCGATTGTCCGGTCATGGCTTCCGACAGGCGAATATCAAGCGTCTCCTGAATGTATTCCAGTGTGCCGGGAATACGGAGGTAGGTCACTGATGTTGGCTTGTCATAGACATTGGCGCCATAAGCGTTGATGTAACGTTCCATATCGTCGGCGTTAAAGCCAACTGCCGTGTAATCTTCCGATGTCGCCGAGCCGCGCGGCTGATACAGCTGATAGGTGCAGCAGGGGTCAATCCCTTGCCAGCCGGTCGTCGCGTTGTAGAAGTTGATGGACGGATTGGCGATCATCGACATGAAGAAGTAGGTCAGTTCCGCGTTTTCGGTGAAGCTCGACATGGTGGGATGCCATGAGCCGCCGGTGGTGTTGCCGACGCAGTTGGGATTTTCGGCATCGGTGACAAATTCGCCTGTTTCGCGGTCATACCATTCCGACGAGCAGAGAATCGCCGAAGCCCCCAAATTGCCTTTGATGGTGGAGCGCCCCTCATCCTGCGAAAGCGAACCGACATCGCCCCATGAGAAAGTGGCGATAGCGTTGCCGCCGAGGAAGTTGTCCCAAGCCTCGCCCAGCTGCCAGCCCGCCTGCGCTTCGGAGCCAGTCGCCGCCAGTTCTTGCAGGAATTCCAAGGCAAGCACATGACCAGGCTCGTTGATTAGCGGCGTCATATCATCCGGGTCAAACCAGAAAACATTGTCATACTTGCTCACCGCCCGCGGGTCATCGCCATCGGCTGGCGTCACCGCGAAAGAGGCCGCCAAAGTCGCATAGTGGAAGTGCCCTTGGCCGCCCGGCGCCAGATGCAGACTGATGCCATCATCAGGATCGCCGTCGCCGTTCCAGTCCTTGCCGTTGAAGAAGCTGGCAATCGCCAGCAAATCCTGCCAGGTTTCCATCGGGTAGGGCATTGGCTCGCCAACTTCGGCTTCATAAGCGGCCTGCCATTCGGGATCGTTGAGGATGTCGTGACGATAGTAGAAAAGCTGGGCATCGCCATCCATCTGCGTGCCGTAAGTTTGCCCGCCCCATTTTAGAAGGGCGCGGAATGGCGGCGCGGTATCTTCCGGCGTCCAGTGCGTAAAGCGCTCATCGCCGATCCATTGGTCGACCGGTTGGATCCAGCCATTGCTTATCCAATCGCCATACTGCCAAGCGGCGCCGACAAAAGCGTCATAGGTGTATTGCCCGGTCAGGAAATCCGCCGGAATCGTCGTGCCAAGCTGGTTGTAGGGGATCTCAACGATCTCCAGTGAAGCGCCGGTCGCGGCTTCAAAAGCGTTCCGCCAGAAATAAATCGTCCCCGAAATGCCGCCGCGCGAACCCTGACCCAGCACGCCAAAGGTCATCGTCTTGCCTTCGCCCAATTCGCGCCCGTCCGGGACATTCGCCGCCAGCAGAGCCTCAAAGGCGAGGGTCTGTTCCAATTCATTGACAGCGACGCCTGGAATCGGGAATAACTCTTCCGCCGTTTTCCCAAAGAATGTGTCCTGCGCCGAAGCGCCAAAAACACCCGTCAATAGAACCAGTATCGAAACGAAAATAGAAACTCTTGCTTTCATAACATGCTCCCTAGCTGCATAAACGAACAGATTGCATTGCCTGCGGCCAGCAACGATTGATATTCATCACTTTGCCCAGCCGCATTTATAATATACCATGTTGCGGAAAATGGCAAATATCACCTAAAAGGGCGAGGCGTGCGTCAAAATCGATTGAAATGCAAAGGCAAAGTTATCAATAATCCGCGCGCTTGGGGCGGCAGTCAATCACCAGCTTGCCTTTGATGCGGTTGCAGCTGGAGCAAAGCAGCTGCAAGTTGCCGCGCTCCGAAAGTCCGCCTTTGGCAATCGGCACAATATGATCAATCACCTGCCGGCCGCGCTCGCCGCAGTTGGCGCACCGTTCGCCATATACCGCCGCCAGCTGCCCATACCACAAGCGATAATGCTGCCGCAGAGTCCGCCGTTCGCGCCGCTTGACCTGCGGCGGAACCCCCCGCTTGTAGTGGCTGTGCCGCCGCGCCGCCGCATAGGCTCTCCCGCCGCGCGCCATAAAACGCGCAAGCTCACTGTCCAGCTGATGACAGCCACAGCGCCAAATCACCCGCCCGCAGCAGCCGCAGTATGTTTTTTGATTCCCCATAACAGACCAATCCCGGCCTCAAGCTACAATGGGAATTGAACCCGCCGGCCTTCCCGCGCCGATTGATAAGCGCCCAGTATCATCTCGATGCAAACGCGCCCCTCGTCGGCCGTGGCCAGCGGCCCGCCGTCGCCTTTCAGATAATTGATGAGCGGGCGCGGCACAGCCCGAATGCGAGTGCCATGCGGCACAAAGGGAAAGTCGAATTTCTGCCAGTCATCCTCGCCGGCGCGGTACAGCTTGAGCGGAGTCGCTTCGGCTGGCAAGAAGGTAGATGGGAGATCGCCATAATTCTGCACAATCGCGCCGCCATCGCCATAGATTTCAGTAGTCGCTTCGGCGGCAAGCTGCGTCGAGCTATTCAGTAAAATGCCCATCACGCCTCTGTCAAAGCGATAGACAGCGATTCCATTGTCATCAGGCGCGGCATCAGTGACCACATTGTCGATTTCCGCCATCACACTCACCGGACGACCCAGCATCCAATAAAACCAGTCGGCCGCATGAGAGGCATCATCCATAAACATCCCCATATTTTGAATCGGATCAATATGCCAGTTTCCCGCGACCGCCCAGTCGGGATTGAGCAGCGCGTTGATGGCATGACGGCGCCGCACTACCGCCAAATTGCCGACAGCCTTTTCTGTGACAAGCTGCTTGATTTTCTGATTGATGGGGTCAGCGCGCATCTGATAGCACATGCTGAACTTGACGCCGGCTTGCCTGACCGCCTGAATGATGGCATCACAGTCGGCCAAGGTAAGCGCCATCGGTTTTTGCAGCAGAATATGCTTGCCGGCCTGGGCGGCGGCGATGGCCTGGGCGGCATGCTGGTTGGTCGGGCTGGTGATGAAGACGGCATCGATATCACCGCGCGACAAGAATCGGTCAAGGTCAGGAATGAAATCGATGCCATATCGGGCCGACTGGCTTTCGCCGCGCTGGCGGTCATCGTCCCAGCAGGCAATAACCGCGGCATCAGCAAAATCGGCAATGGCGCCGAGATAGGCATGGATATGCCCATGCGCGAAACTTATCACGCCCAATCGAATGGGTACTTGGTTCATGTTGGCTGTTTCTCCTTTTGATAGACCAGCTTGCCGCCGATGAGCGTCGCCTGCGCGCCCCGCGTCTCATCCCAGAGTACGACATCGGCATCCGCGCCGATAGCCAGCGAGCCTTTCTGCGGGTACATCCCAATCGACCGCGCGGGAACGCTGGTCAGCATGGGGACCGCCTCCGCCAGCGTCAAATCACAAAACCGCATCATATTTCGCAGGGCCTGCGGCATTCGCAAGGTGCTGCCGGCCAGCCCGCCTTGACGGGTTCGCGCTTCCCCGTTCTTGACGATGACGTCGACATCTCCCATTGAATAAGTCCCGTCTGTCAGCCCGGCGGCTCGCATCGCATCTGTAATCACTAGCACGCGCTCCTTTCCCGCCAGCCGAATGATCATCCGCACAATCGCCGGGTGGAGATGCGCTCCGTCGGGAATGACCTGGAATGTAATGCGCGGGTTTTCAATCGCGGCGACAAAGCTCCCCGGCCGACGGTGATGGATGCCGGCCATGCCGTTAAAGGTATGCGTAATCTGCCGCAGACCAATGGCAAAGGCCGCCTGCGCCTGTTCATAGCTAAGCCCGCTATGTCCCAAAGAGACTGTGATCTGATGGGCATTGGCATCGCCTATCAGCTGCTCGCCGCCCTCAAGTTCGGCGGCCATGGTAATGAGCTTGACCTGGCCGGTCTCGATCCAGGGCAGGTATTCACCGCGGCGCGGCCGCCGCAGGTACATCGCCGGCTGCGCCCCGCGGTAATCGCGGTTGAGGTAGGGCCCTTCAAGATGAACGCCCAAACAGGGGGTATGGGGGCGGGTGGCAAAGGTTTCCACCGCGGCCAGCGCGGCCGTAATCTGTTCGGCGCTGGCGGACATGGTTGTCGCCAAAAAACCGGTGACGCCCTGCTGCGCCAAAAAATCGCATAAGCCCTGCAAAGCCGCTTCGCTGGCGTCCATGACATCAAAGCCATTGCCGCCGTGGATATGCAGGTCAATAAACCCCGGCAACGCGCAGCAGTCCTTGCCGTCTATTCGCTGGTCCCCGGGCAGTGCGCCAGCTTCAGCCGCGCGGCGGATGCCGCTGATGATGCCATCTACAATCACCAGGGTATGGCCGCTGATGAAGCCCTCGCGTTGCCAGATGCGGCTGTTTTCAATCAAGATGCGGCTCATGTTGGCTGCTCGCTGTCTATGTTATAATCACCAAGAAACGGGTCATCCGCTTAGGCTCGCCTATTATCATAACAAATTTGATGGCTGATTGGAACAAGATATGGCTATTCTGATTACGCGCATTATTGCTAAGCGAACCCAATTTTCCGAAGCGCCCAAGCGTTACTGGGAACTCTGGTCCGAGGCGCGCGCAAGCCCCGTTTCTGTGCTTGAAGGCGATTTGAAGGAGGCGCACTGGCTGGAAGGGGAGGCGAAAAAGCTGCGGGATTTTATGCTCCGGATGTCTGAAAGGCAAGAAAAGACTCTTGATATCCCAGCTGTGGTTGAGGCCGTGCAGGATGGTAAATACTATCAGGTTGCCCGTGTTGTCAAAGGGCCGCCTGTCAGCCCCGAAGAGCAGGACTGGATTGATGAGATGGCCTCCCGGATTCGGCAGCAGGTTGCCGAGATTCAAAGCGTCCAGCAAGCGCGAATCGATGCACTGAAAGGCGAACTTGCCGGCAAACAGCGCCGCATTGACAAACTTGTCGCCATGATTCAGACCCAGCAGGCGCGAATCACCGCGCTGGAAAGCGAAGCAGACCAAGCCACAGCGGAAAATCTGCCGGCGGAGTCGCCAGCCGAATCTGTGGCCGAAGATGAGGAAGACGGTGCTTGGAGTGCGGCGAAGCTGTTTCATCCAGTCGATCCTGCGCTTGCCGATGAAGATGCCGATGACGTGCCTGTTCCGCCGCGTCCTTCTGTTGATGAGGCTGAAATGCCCACGTCGGAAATCCGCACCGAACGTCTCATGCACCCGCACAAGCCGCAAGTTATTCTGTGCTACGAAGCCAACATGGATTTGACGCCGGATTCCGAATACCTTGAAGTGCTGTCGGCGTTTATCGAAACGTGCAAGGGCAGTCAGTATGTAAATTACTTTGAATCCGGTCTCTCGAAATTTCGAGTATATCGTTTATTCCGGGCAGGTCTGCTGGAACGCAGCGTCGAGACATTTGATAAAATGCGCCCAAGCGCGGCCGGCGAACTATGGCATCGCCGGCACGCGACATCGCCAGCCGAAGTCCCGCAGCAAGAATCTGTCATTGATCCGCCCCAAGCCGCGCCGCCGCGGGAACCTGTGTCGCTTCGTTCGCTGCTGGTGGGAGCGGCTGAAAGCGCCGCCGATGCTGACAGCCGGCCAGATGAACGGGTGCCGCCGCAAGAGGATGAAGATGCCCAAAGGCTCGCCGATGACTCCGACGATTTACTTGATTTGTCGATAATCGCTACTATAATAGGCGCAGTCGAGAGTGATGTAAAGTTGATTGAAGCGATGATGAAAAATGGCTGGGCATGTACGTTTGATGACCTTAAAGACGTCTTTGAGGATGACAAGAATGTCTTTGTGAGGGTGATCATAGATGACATCAATGACCGCGCCCAAGACGAAATGGATGATAACCTGTTGGAGCTTGAAGGCGGCCGCTGGGAAATTCACGAATATTATCGTGATGCGATTGAAACCATCCTCGCCCATCCTGATCAATATCGCCAGCAAATCGACTAAATACAACGAGGTCGCATGGCAAAAAAATTAACCAGAAGGAAAACGTCACGGGCTATTTTGCAGTCATTGGCGGGCGGAGGCGTGCCGCGGACCGGCGCTGAACATATTGTTGTCGGGCGCGAAGCTGAACTGGCGGCGATTAAAAGTGACTTTGATGACATTGGCAGCGACGGCGGCGCCAGCTTCCGATTGATTGTCGGACGTTATGGCGCGGGCAAGAGCTTCCTGCTGCAATTGCTTCGCAATGAAGCTATGAGAAGCAAATTCGTCGTCGCCGACGCCGACCTTAGCCCGCAGAGACGTCTGACCGGCTCCAAAGGCGAGGGCCTGGCGCTCTACCGCGAGTTGATGTCCAATATGGCTACCCGCACCCGTCCTCAAGGCGATGCCTTTGTCGCTCTGCTGGAAAAGTGGATCAGCGATATTCAGCTGCAAATCACCAAAGCCGGCATTGAATCGTCGGCGTCGGGTTTTGATCTTATGGTTGAATCAAGGATTGATGACACTGTGAAGAAAATGGAAGGCATGGTGAACGGCTTCGATTTCGGCACAGTTATTAAGGCCTATCTGCGCGGGCATCAAAGCGGAAATGACGAGCTTCAAAGGGCGGCGCTGCGCTGGCTGCGCGGCGGATTCAATACCAAAACCGAAGCGCGCCAGGCCTTGGGCGTTCGCGTGATTATTGACGATAGATCCTGGTACGATGACATCAAGCTGATGGCTTACTTTGTGCGCCAGATCGGTTACCGCGGGCTGGCGCTGTTTATTGATGAGGCGGTCAGTCTGTATCAAATATCCAACCGCGCTTCCCGCAATAACAACTACGAACGGCTGCTGGCCATCATCAACGATACCTTGCAGGGCGGCGCTGATCATTTGGGGGTGCTGCTTGGGGCGACGCCAACGATGGTCGAGGATTCGCGCAAGGGCCTGTTCAGCCATGAGGCATTGCGGACGCGGCTGGAAGAAAGTCGCTTTTCACGGCAAGGCCTGCGCGATATGTCAAGCCCGTTCATTCGTCTTGACCCCCTTAGCAAGAACGAGATTCATCGGCTGCTGCAAACCATCCGCGATATTCACGGCTGGCACTATAAATATGAACCCAGTCTGGATGAGGAGCAGTTAAGGGCCTTTATGTCGGAAGTTTCGAGTCGCATCGGCGCTGATACACTGCTTACACCCCGCGAGGTCCTGCGCGATTTCATTTCTGTATTGAACCTCCTGCATCAAAACCCTAACGAGACATTTGAATCCATCTTGGGCAAGGTTGATTTCGTCACTGGCGGAACCGAGAATTATTCTGACGGTGATGATGCGTCGCCTTTTGCCAGCTTCCAAATCTGATGACCGAAAATACGTTTGATAAACTGACGCCTTTCATCCAGGAATACATCTATCGCAACAAGTGGGAAAAGCTGCGCGGGTTTCAGGCGCAGGCGATTGAAGCCATTCTTGACACATCTGACCATGTTTTGATTTCCAGCGGCACTGCCAGCGGCAAGACTGAAGCCGCGCTCCTGCCGATTATCACTGATTTGCGCCAGAATCCGCCGCTGTCGATTGGCGCGATGTATATTGGCCCCTTGAAGGCGCTCATCAATGACCAGTTTGAGCGGATTGTCGACTTGCTGGAAGAGTCCGATATTCCGGCGCAAAGCTGGCATGGCGATGTCTCGTCGGCGAAAAAACGGCGTTTTCTCAAGCGGGCGCGGGGCATCCTTCAGATTACGCCCGAATCGCTGGAATCTATGCTGATCAACCGACAGCATGAATTGAAGCGGCTTTTCTTTGATTTGCGCTATGTCATCATTGATGAGGTTCACGCTTTCATTGTTTCGGACCGCGGGCGGCAAGTGCTGTGCCAGCTGGAGCGATTGTCCCGCGTGCAAGGCAGGCCTCCCCGCCGCATCGGGCTTTCGGCAACCATAGGCGAGCCGCAGCTGACCATGAATTGGCTGAAGGGCCATTCCAAGCGCGGGGTGAAGCTGATTGAGGCGCCGCCTCGGTCGAATGCTGAAATTGGATTGGAGTATTTTCGTCTGCGGCAAGAATATGGCAATGAGCCGGGCGATTCAACTCCATTGAATGCCCCATCACAAACGGACCCATTGGGTGCGTTAACCGTAGACGAAAGCGCGTATTATCAGCACGTGCATCAAATGACCCAGCGCAAAGGAGTCAGCAAGACGCTTATTTTTGCCAATGCTCGGCAAAACACCGAAGCGATTGCGATGAATCTGCGACAGCTGTCTGAACGGCGCCGACGGCCAGCCTTCTATCATGTTCATCATGGCAGTATCTCGGCGCCCTTGCGCGAATCGGCCGAAGCGGCGATGAAGGCCGAAAACCAAAAAGCCTGTGTCGCCGCTACCGTAACCCTTGAGCTAGGCATTGACCTAGGACAGCTTGACCAGGTGCTGCAAATCAATTCCACGCATTCGGTGTCAAGTTTTGTACAGCGCTTGGGACGTTCCGGGCGGCGTGGCGGGCCGGCGCGGATGTTTTTTTATGCCACCGAAAAAGAAAGCGAACCCCGACACCTAGGCGAGGAACTGCCGTGGAACCTGCTGCAAGCCGTCGCCATGATTCAACTCTATGCTGAAGAAAAGTGGATTGAGCCGCCGCAGATCCCGCAAATGCCCTTGAGCCTGCTTTATCACCAGACGATGAGCATCATCAAATCGCACACTGAACTTTCGCCGCCGCAGCTTGCCGAACGGGTTTTAACCCTGTCGCCATTCAAGCAGATAACAGAGGAACACTTCCGCGCACTGCTGCGACATCTGCTGGAAATTGAACATCTTGAACAGACTGAAAAGGGCGGTCTGATTATTGGCATCAAAGCCGAGAACATCGTCAGCAGTTATCGCTTTTACGCCACATTCAAGGATGAAATCGAGTACCGCGTGCGCGATAAATCCCGCGAGATAGGCACGATACAGGCCGCGCCGCCGGTTGATAGCACCATTGCCTTGGCAGGCTATGCCTGGCGCGTGCTGAAAGTAGATGAAGAGACGCGGGTGATCGATGTCGAACGGGTAAGAGGCAAGCCTGGTACATTCTGGCGCGGGGAGGGGCCGCCGATACACACGCGCGTTCTGCAAAAAATGCGTGACATTTTGCTGTCCCATGATTCTTATCCTTATCTTCAGCCGCGGGCGCGGAAACGGCTGGACATCGCCCGCCAGTCAGCGCAATCCGCCTGTTTGGGCGATGCTTCTATTTTTCCGCTGACCGACAGTCAATTTCTTGTCTTCCCTTGGCGCGGCACGGCGCCTTTCGAGACGCAGCGGCTTTTGCTGGAATATGCCGGGTTCAAAATTCCAGGCAGTTGGTCGCCTTATTTTTATGTGCTGGACTGCGGAACTGCCGATATGCGCGAAGTCAAATGCAGGCTGGAACAGCTTTACCGCCAGCCGCCATCTGCTTTGGATTTGGCGAATCGCGTTGAGATCAGCGGACTTCGGCAACGCAATAAATATGACGTCTATGTTCCAGAGCATCTCCTGCGGGCGGCTTATGCCCGTGATTTCATTGATATTCCAGCGGCCTTGCGGCAAGGTGATGGGAGCCGCGCTTTTTTGGATATGCCGAATGCGCTGGTGAAAAACGGATAGGCGCTGCGTGAATTGGCTGGCAGTTTATAGCTGTTTGCGCGTTTTTCGATTTATAATCAGGCAAAGTGGGGATTGCCCGCAAAGGAAAAATTCGTGGACCGAGGCCGACATACCCTCAACGAAATCGTGAGTCAGCCGCAGGTATGGCCGCAGGCCTTAAAGGACTTTGACGAGCGGAGATCGACTTTCATGGCGCTGATGACCGCGGCCGCCTTTGACAGTGTGATTGTGACTGGATGCGGCTCCACCTATTATTTAGCGCTGTTCGCGGCTCGATTACTGCGCCAAAGCGGCCTGGACGCCGTTGCCTATCCCGCTTCTGAATTGCTGTTCTATCCCGATTCGATCTATTTGCCGCGCAGGCGATACCTGCTGATTTGCCTGTCGCGTTCAGGTGCAACAACGGAAACCGTCCGCGCCCAGGCCAGCTTCAAAGACTCTGTCGGCGGCCAAATGATCACCGTCACTTGCGACAGCGCCAGCCCGCTTGCCCAAAGCGCCGATCTCACTTTTGCCGTTGACGCCGCCCAGGAAAAAAGCGTTGCCCAAACCCGCTCTTTCAGCAGCATGGGGCTGGTTGTTCAGCAGATGGCGGCCACGCTGGCCGGCGATGACCTAAGCACCGGCGCACGTTTGCCGGCCGCCTGCCAGGTCCTGTTCGACGGCTATAGCGATTTGGTCGAGTCGCTTGGCGTTGATGGCGGCATCAGCAAGTTCTTCTTTTTGGGGTCGGGTGCGCTGTATGGCATCGCCTGTGAAGCCATGCTCAAGATGAAAGAGATGTCTCTGTCGTACAGCGAGGCTTTTCATACGATGGAATTTCGGCACGGGCCGATGTCGATGATTGCCGAAGACAGCCTGGTCGTCGGCTTGATTTCGCCCGATTCAGCCGCGCATGACCTTCAAACGCTGCAAGAGATGCAAACCGCTGGCGCCCGTATCCTGACCATTGCTCAATGCGAGAGTGGCTTTCCGCATCACATCGCCTTGCCGGCCGACCTGCCGACTTGGAATGCCGCCGTCCTGCACCTGCCGCTCTTGCAGCTTTTGGCTTATCATCGGGCGCTGTTCAAAGGGCAGGATCCCGACCGCCCGCATAACCTTAGCGCAGTCATTTCGCTTGACAGCATCTAATCGCGGAGGATAAAACCATGACAGATATTGCGCTTTTTCCACAGCCACAGCAGCTTGAACGCGCCCCCGGGCAGTTCATACTGGACGCCGATACCCGAATTGCCGCTGACGATATCAAGCTGGGCGAACTACTGGCTGATTACTTGCGCCCGGCGACTGGATTTGACTTGCCGGTCGATCAGCTGGGCCAGCGGCCAGTCGGCGACAATAGCATCCAGCTTTTGCCCAACAGCGGCGATGATGAATCCTACACCTTGGACGTATCGCCGCGACGGGTCATCATTTCCGCCGCCGCGGCCGCTGGCTTCATTCGCGGTATGCAGACCTTGCGCCAGCTGCTGCCACCGCAAATTCTCGGCGCTGAATCTGTTGACCAGGCTGAATGGACGATTCCAGCCTTGAGCATCACTGATGCCCCGGCATTTGGCTGGCGCGGACTTCATCTGGATGTCGGGCGGCATCTGTTTCCAGTCGAGTTCATCAAGAAGTTCATCGACCTGCTCTGCTTTTACAAATTCAACACCTTCCATTGGCATCTCACCGAGGACCAAGGCTGGCGCATCGAAATCAAGAAATATCCCAAGCTGACTGAAATTGGCGGCTGGCGCAAGGAAACGCTCATTCCCAAAACTTGGGAGCAGTATGATGGCAAACCTTACGGCGGCTTCTATACGCAGGAAGAAATCCGCGAGGTGGTCACCTATGCCGCCGAACGTCATATTACGGTTGTCCCCGAGATCGAATTGCCCGGCCACAGCGTGGCGGCATTGACAGCTTATCCCGAATTGGGCTGCGTCGGCCGGGATTATCAGGTCCGCACCAACTGGGGGATTGCCGAAGACATCTTTTGCGCCGGCAAAGATAAGGTCTTCGCTTTTTTGGAAGATGTATTCACCGAAGTTCTGGCGCTGTTTCCGTCCAAGTACATTCATATTGGCGGCGATGAAGCTCCCAAAAGCCGCTGGAAAGCCTGTCCCGACTGTCAGGCGCGCATCCAGACCGAAAGACTGGCCGATGAGAATGAACTGCAAAGCTGGTTTGTCCGTCACATTGAAGCCTGGCTGAATGCGCGCGGCCGTCAGCTGGTCGGCTGGGACGAGATTTTGGAAGGCGGGCTGGCGCCGAATGCCACGGTGATGAGTTGGCGCGGCAGTCAGGGCGGAATAGATGCCGCCAATGCCGGCCATGATGTTGTGATGACGCCCAACACCTACTGCTATCTCGATTATTATCAGAGCGAAGACGTTGACAGCGAACCGCCGGCGATTCCAGCCATTCTGCCGCTGAAACAGGTGTATCAGTTTGTCGTCATTCCCGAACAAATCGCCGCTGACAAGGCGCATCACATCCTCGGCGGGCAGGGCAATATCTGGACCGAATTCATGCCGACGTCCAGCCACCTGGAATATATGGCCTTTCCACGGGCGATTGCGATTGCCGAAGTCCTCTGGCGTCATCCTGATGACCGCGATATTGAGGCCTTTGAGACGCGCCTGAAAAAACACCTGGCCTGCCTGGATGCCATGGGCGTCAATTATCGGCCGCTTGACGATTAGCTGCTCGATGAAGCGAGGGGATCGATGTACCTGCAAAGCGAAATCGCGCAGCAGCCGGCCGTCCTGACAAACCTGCTTGATGAAGGCTGGGCCGCTGTCCGCGCGGCCGCCGATGCCATCCACAATTTCAACCCAAGCTATGTCTGCATCGCCGCCCGCGGCACATCAAGCCATGCCGCCCGCTATGCCCAATATCTGTTCGGGAGCGTTCTGCGTCTGCCGGTGATGCTGGCGGCGCCGTCGCTGCACACGATTTATGACAGCCCGCCTGATTTATCGCCTGCGCTGGTCATCGGCATTTCGCAGTCCGGCCAAGCCGAAGATGTCCGCGCCGTGCTGCGAGATGCCCATCGACAGGGCGCGCTTACGCTGGCCATCACCAATTTTGAGGATTCGCCCTTGGCGGCGACGGCGCATCATCATTTGCCACTCTTGGCTGGGCGCGAATTGAGCGTTGCCGCCACGAAAACCTACACCGCCCAGCTGACGGTCATTGCCATGCTGACGGCGCTGCTGGCGAACAATGATGCCATGCGCGAAGAACTGGCGGGTCTGCCGCGGCTGGCGGCCGAAACCCTTGACTTGTCGGCTGGCATCGCTGATTGGGCCGAAGGTTACCGCGCTATGGATCGGCTGGTCGTTTTGGGGCGCGGCTATCATGTGGCGACCGCTTATGAAATCAGCCTCAAAGTCAAGGAATTGACCTATATCGCCAGTGAAGGCTACAGCGAAGCCGATTTTCGTCATGGGCCCATCGCCGTCATTCAGCCGGGTTATCCAGTGATTCTGGTCGCGCCGCCGGGTCGAACCTTCGCTGGCATGGCCGCGATGAACAAAACGCTGGCGGAACGGCAGGCCGAGACGCTTATCATCAGCAGCGAGGACGATCTGCTGCGGCGAGGTAAGCAGGCTATGCCTATCCCGCCGGCGCCAGAGTGGCTTGCCCCGATTGTCAGCGTGATGCCCGGCCAGATTTTCGCGATGGAACAGGCGCGGGCGCGCGGCCTCAACATTGACAAGCCGCGCGGCCTGTCGAAGGTGACGATTACGGAGTAGCTTAGGTTCCGATTGACCAAATCAAAGACGGCCTGTCAGTCGGGCGGATTGACATCAATGCCTTGCCGCGCTGTCGCAGCGATGTCACAATCCCTAGAAACGCAGGCCCGGATGAAGGTGGCGCCGCGGGCAGTAACATAATAAGTTTGCGTTAGTCCTCTGCTGCATACGCGAAGCCCAATTTCTCGACCTGGTCGGCAAACCTGTCTATATCGTGGATCACCCCCTCTATACCTGCCTGGGCGCTTAGAGAGCTTGATCTTGGAAATACCAAGATGGACCAGGTTCTTAAAGAAATATAATCACTGATGATCTCGTTCATCAAAAGCCCCAGTTCAAGCGCTTCCAAACAAGCCGGCAAAAGCGCCAAGCTGTTTTCACGCCAGGTCAGCTGTGACTCAATAATCGATAACATCTCCACGTCGGCGCTAAAGTTTAAGGCTCGCAGCATAGCTTGAAACTCATTATTGATACCGGCGAGGATGTCCAATTCCGCCGCCGAGCAAGCTGGTGGCGCTTTTCGGTCTGCTGGCGCCTGATTCGCTTGCAGCGTCCTTAGCAGTTTAAGACCTGCTGCCCCGATTTGTTCCTGGGCGCTTGGCCTTTGCAAATAGGGATTGTCATCGTCGGGGGTGCCGCGCTCCTCAAGGGCGATCCTGGCAATGAAGTCATTGTTGAGCTGCGTTATCAGCAAGCGGAGTTCAATGGCTTCCGCGCAAAGTGGAAATTTCGACAAGCTGCTTTTGCGCTGCTCAATCTGTTCTTCTCGAAAGCTAATCCATTCGTCTACTGTGGCAACAGTTGAGCCGTCTAACAGCGTGAAATCAGACAGCGCTTTGCCAAGGATTCTTAGTTCGCTCTCGGAACATGGCAGC
Source organism: Phototrophicaceae bacterium (assembly GCA_965243515.1). GTDB lineage: Bacteria > Chloroflexota > Anaerolineae > Aggregatilineales > Phototrophicaceae > UBA6055. The sequence goes on from OZ251572.1 coordinate 1,943,613, forward strand.
GATTCACTGCCTTGCTGCGGCGCTTCTGTCGCTGACGTTTGAACCTCCAGAATTGCCGCTGTTAATTCTCCCATCCGCGCATTGTCAATCGTCAGTCGTTTCCGATACAGATTCGCGTCAAGAGGCACACCAAGAAATGCAAGGGCAAGCGTCGAAGCGCGGTCACCAGTAATCTGGCTCATAAGCCAAGTGAGTTCAATCAATTCAGCGCAAGCCGGCAGCTGCAGCCAGAATGCTTCACGCCACACTATTTGCGCGTTGCTGTAGACCAGCAGCTTCTCGACTGTATCGCTTTCTGAAACCAGCCGTGATAAATTGGTATATCCTGATACCATTTCAGAAAAGTGATGCTCCAGTTCAGCTTTAGAACATGACCGCAGGCCGCCACTGCTCGGCATCGCTGTTCTGTCATCATAGTCGATCATGGCAATGAGTTCATTTATCCGCCATGCAGCAAGCTCTACCTGTTCTGGATACGGGTTTTCATCAGCGGGTACACCAGCAGCGTCAATGGCAACCCAAACTACAAGGTCATTAACAGTCTGCGACAGCAGCAAACTTATTGCCCAGGCTTCGGCGCAGGCGGGCAGTTTTTCCCAGGTGCTGTCACGCCATTCAAACTGCGCCTCGCTGTAACCTAGTAAATCATCAAGTGTTTCGACGCCTGCAATATCATCTAACAAAGCGTCGTATCCAGATACAATGTCATCAAAGACAATATCCACTTCAGCTTCGGAACATGGCGGAAAATAACTGTCTTGCCCCTTTGACGCGGGTATGATTGCCAGCATTGCTATTAAGCTCAACAGCAGTAATTTTCGCATGTCAGCCCTTTCAAGATGATAAGGTCAAGCGTTAAGGACAGTATATCCATAGCCAGAGTGGATTGCAAACAGATTGCCTTGGCCATCAGATGCAAGTTCATCACAAACGCGCTAAGATAAGGAAAATGTTATCGAAAGGAATGTCCCATGTCTCATCAAGACCGTTTGCAGCGTTTTCAAGCTCTGTTGGGCGAACAGGCCGACCTCGCCTTCTTTCCCATCTCGTCCGATTTGCAGTATCTAACTGGCGTGCCGCGCGATGTCCCCAATTATGGGCATAACATCCACCCTGGCGACTGGCTGGAGGGCGCGTGGATTGCGCCGCGGCATGAGCCGATTTTGCCTTTGCCGCGCATGACGGCCGAATTTGGCGGCCTGGACAAGCTGGAGGATATCGATATCCGCGTGCTGGGCGATTGGGATGAGCCGGCGGCGTTTCTTGAGAGGATCCTCGACGATTTCAAGCTGCCTGACCGGCCGCGGGTCGCCATCAGCGATTTCACGCGCGGCGAGACGATTTCCAATTTGCAAGCGCTGCTGCCTGGGGCTATCTGGCTTTCGGCAACTGATCTGCTGCGTCCGATGCGCGTTATCAAGACCCAAGCCGACATTGATGAGATGAAAGAAGCCGGGCGCATCACGGAAGCTGCCTTTGCTGACACGGTGGCGGCGCTGCGGCTGGGCATGACCGAACTGGAAATCGTCGCTGAAGTCAATTATCAGCTGCGAAAGCATGGCTCGCTGGGGCAGTCCTTCACGACTTCGCTTTACAATTCTGGTCCCAATCATCCCTTGCTGTTCGGGCAGCGCATGGCGACTTGGCCGCGGGCGCTGGATCCGCCGGTGTCGGTTTTGTTTGACTTTGGCGGCATTTACCGCGGCTGGTGTTATGACTTTGGGCGCACCGTCTTTTTTGGCGAGCCGAACGCCGAAGCCGTGCGCGTGTATGAACTGGTGATGGCCTCGCAGGCGGCTGGCATCGCCGCGCTTAAAGCTGGGCAGGCGACGACCACTGACGCCGACCGCGCCGCCCGTCAGGTGATTGAGGAGGCTGGTTATGGCGCCGCTTTCCGTCATCGGCTGGGGCATGGCATCGGCATGGATGTGCATGAGCCGCCCTTCCTGACCCAAGGCGACGAGACGCCGCTGGAAGAGGGGATGCTTTTTACGATTGAGCCGAGCATCATGCAGTTCGATGATTATTCGGCGCGGGTGGAGGATGTGGTTGTGGCGCGGGCGGGCGGCGGCGAGAAGCTGACGAATGGCTGGCAGGAGTTGATTGTGGTCGGGTAGGTTTTACTTTTACCACAGAGGACACAGAGAACGCAGAGGGGGACTCGATATGCTATTCTATCAGGAATTCGTATTCACTATTGCTATTCATCAGCCGTTTGATTTCATCGGGAGGGAATTCCATTTCCACCAGAAAGCAAATTCGCAAGAGAAATTGCATTTTCAGAATGTAATTGAGTAGCTTGTCGTCGGGAATTACGTTGTTTTTAGGAGGTTCTTTCGGGTTATGCGTCAAGTAGTTTCTGGTATCAGTCACTTTGTCGACAAAACTGTTTGAACCACCAAGCAATTTTTCAATGATCTCTTCATATTCACCTAAAATTTCGTTGCATATCGCGTTGAGCCGCTTTCTTAAAGAAAATACATAACCATACCTCATCATCGCTTTTAGTTTGCCTTTATGCGATCCTTCAATGTCGTCAGGGATAGCGTCTATAAGTGCCTGTTTAATAGGTTCGTATTCTTCGGGGGTTAGATATACGCCATCATACAGATTTCTATGATATGCCTCAAGCGCTCGCGCAAACGAAAGGAATTGTGGTTTCGGGTCAATATATTTCTGATGATAAAATTTGAAATACTCATCATAAACTGCCCATAACTCTTCAGATTTGTTTATCCAATTTGGCAAATAAGTCGAGAGATTCTCTTTTACATCCTTGAATGAAAACAACATTCTCATATAAGAGATTGATCGCGGCTTATCTACATACCCTAGAATCTTATAATAAATGCTCACTGGTCGCGGGTAGTCTGGTACTGTACCTCTTATGCCGAATGGATAGTTAGTCAGCCCAGTTGCCAAAGTCAAAAAATTGGGAAGATGAAAATTGAATAAACGATAATACTCATTAAAAAGCAGTTTCTTTTGAGGAATTATAGTAATGCGAGATTCATTCTGCAACAAAACTCCGTTGGTGGACGAATCTCTAGTAGATCCACGAATGATATCATAGTGAAAACGAATATTGAGGTTGTCGTCAAGGGGTATGTTAAGTGGTTCAAATGGATTATAGAGTACGTTAAAATCGTGAACATTTTCACTCATTCTGAATATCTCGGAACTGTAATGATACATCCAATTATTTAGATGAGTGTAGCTCACAGACAATTCTTCAAACTCGATATCTTCAGCAGTGTTAAAACGGTTCCCCATATAAATATAATCGACTGCCATTTTAACTTCATCAAAACCCGGAGCACTGTGTCTTCCTCTACTAAAATAGCAATCTTGTAGTGTGACTACAGACCCTTGTACGAGACCATGAATAATATCAATTTTGCTTGACCCATCTCCTGCAAAAAATTCATGTGTTTTGTCTAGCATCAGTTCAAGATGCCCACCGTTGATAGGGTCAAACGACAATGTTCCAGGATACTTATTCTTAGGGGCTTCGGGAAGCCACCAAAATCCATTGTGTTCAAAACTTTCCATGTGCATTCTCCTTATCAACACTATCCACAACCATAATAAAAAGCACCCGTTCGATCTGTCAAGCCCCAAATTAACAAAAAAGCGAGCAACAAGCCCGCTTTTGCTTAAATCAATTACTGCGCTGATTCTCGATTAAGGCGAGACGTATTCAATCGCGCCAATGTCACAGCCAGCGCCTTGTGGCCGTTCTGTGCCGATCTGGTCGGTCGCCGGGCAATAATCATCATCGGCGGCATCAATCGCGCGGCTGTTGGCCAAGAGCGGGAAGTAGGCTGGCGAACCATCTGCTGGCGTAACCAACGTCCCCAGCCTGGGATTGCCTCTGAATGCTGGTGAACAGGAGCCGTCTTGAATGAAATTGCGGACATTCTGTTTCAGCCTGTTATTAGAGTAACAAGCGTCTCCGCCGCGGCCGGCAATGATGGTGTTGATAATGCTTAGCTCTCCCCCGTTAGCGATTGCGCCGCCATCCGTGTCAGCCGAGTTGCCGCTGAAGGTGCCGTTGACGATGCTTAACGTTCCGTCTTCCCAGTTGTCAATCGCGCCGCCCTGTCCAGCCGAGTTGTCGCTGAAACTGCTGTCGGTGATGCTTAGCTCTCCGTCTTCCGCGTTGTCAATCGCGCCGCCAAACAATTCAGCCGAGTTGTCGCTGAAGCTGCTGTCGGTGATGCTTAGCTCTCCGTCTTCCGCGTTGTCAATCGCGCCGCCAAACACAGCCGAGTTGTCGCTGAAAGGGCTACTGCTGATGCTTAGCTCTCCATCGTTGAAAATCGCTCCGCCGCCGACTTCGGCCGAGTTGTCGCTGAAGCTGCTGTCGCTGATGCTTAGCTCTCCATCTTCCCAGTTGTAGACCGCGCCGCCGAATTCAGCCGAGTTGTCGCTGAAGCTGCTGTCGGTGATGCTTAGTTCGTCCACGTTGACAATCGCGCCGCCGAATTCAGCCGAGTTGTCGCTGAAGGTACCTCTGACCATGCTTAGCTCTTCACTGTTGGCAATCGCGCCGCCATATTCAGCTGAGTTGTGCCTGAAAGCGCTGTCACTGATGCTTAGCTCTTCACTGTTGGCAATCGCGCCGCCAGCTTCAGCCAAGTTGTTTTGGAAAGCGCTGTTGGTGATGCTAAGCTCTTCCCCGTTGAGGATTGCGCCGCCCCGTTCAGCCGAGTTGCGTCTGAAGCTGCTGTCACTGATGCTTAACTCGCCCCCGTTGAAGATGGCACCGCCCCATTCAGCCGAGTTGCCGCTGAAACTGCTGTCGCTGATGGTGATCGTGCCGGCCCAGTTGGCGATGGCGCCGCCAACCGGATTGGTTTCAGTCGCTTTGAGCGAGCTATCGGCGTCGAAGATTAGCTCGCCTTCATTTTCGACGCGCCCCTTGGTCATGGTCAAATCATGGATGGTTAACGTACCGCCGTCGTTGTAAAAAATCCGATAGCGATTATTGCCGCTGATGGTATAGCCATTGCCTTCAATCGTGATCTTGGAGGTGATGGCAGGAAGCTCGGCTCTAAGCGTAATATCTTGGCTTAGGATAATCGTATCGGCGCCGCGGCCGGCGGGACAATCACCTTCGGCGCGGTCGTTGTTGGCGGCGATGATGGCATCCGCCAATGTGCAACGCGAACTTAGCCTTATATCGGCGGCGTAGGCCGATGATGCGAAAAACAGCGCAAACAAAACGACGAAAATCAATCTGAACTTTGACATGGGAATCCCCGAATGGCTGACTGGCGAACGATGTTTCAAAATAAGATTAGCACAAAATGACGCGCGCTGCAAACAGATTCTCCGGTCTCTTGCCAGATTTATGAGGGGGCGAAAATCCCCAGCGGCATGTGCATCGACACAATCCAGTTCGGGACATCGACGATTTCGCTGATTTTCAGATCGCCAGCCGTGCTGCACAGGCAATAGGCTTGGCTTTCGGTGAGGCGATGATTGGCTGTCAGCCACTCAATCATATAGCGCACGGCATTTTTGGCGTTTTCCATCAGGTCGGGGCCGTGCGCGGTTGTTATATGCCAGCCGTGGCGGTCGGTTTGGGTCATCGGGCTGGGGCGCTGGATCTGCAATTCCTTGATGTTCAAGTCGCGGCGAACCTGAAAGCGCATGGTCATGGTCATCGGCGATTCGATGCCGGTGCCGCTGACTTCGCCTTGGCCTTGGGCGCTGTGACAGTCGCCGGTGGCGAAGAGCGCGCCATCGACGAAGATCGGCAGCCAAAACCGCGAGCCGACCACCAGATCGCGAATATCAACATTGCCGCCGTTGATGCGCGGCGGGATGGTCGTCAATCGTCCGCTTTCGGCTGGGGCGACGCCGACGCAGCCAGGAAAGGGTTCAAAGGGCAGGCGAATATCGTTTAGGCCGAAGCGGCATTCATCGCCGTCTAATTCCCAGTGATGGATGTAGGCATAATCAAAATCGTCCTGGAGCAGGCCGAAGTGTGGAATATGCCCCGTCCAGCCCCAGCCCTTGTGCTTCATATCCAAAATCTCAACTTCGAGAGCGCTGCCAGGGGTGGCGCCTTTGATGTAGATGGAGCCGGTCAGCGCGTGAATCTTGCTGAAATCGAGAGTTTCCAGGTCGGCGGCGGTCGAATGGGGCGTGATTTGCCCGACTGGCTCGGCGCATTCGATGACGACTGTATCGCCAGGGTCGATTTCCAGACGCGGCGTAACGGCATTATCCCAAAAGGGCTGGGTGACGCTGTCATCCAAATAGTGTTCGGCCATGTTTGCGTCTCCTTTTCTAAAGCAGATCGGTCGAGTCCCAGGCGCCATTACTGCGGGCAGCGACGCGGTGGCCGGTCAGGCCGCTGGCATCCTGCCGCGCCAGGAAGACGAAAGCCGGTGTCAGCAAAGCCGGGTTCACCCAGCGCTGTTTTTGCTCTTCGGTATAATTGGCAGCTGACATGGGCGTATGGATGGGCGCGCCGGGCGTGGCCGCATTGACGGCAATGTTGAACTCGCGGCCTTCCAGCGCCAGGCACTTCATCAGGCCTTCGATGCCGTGTTTGCCGGGGTTGTAGGCGACTTCATTGACGAAGCCTTTGTAACCCGAACCCGACGACAGATAGACGATGCTGCCGCCGCCGGCCTCAATCATCGGCCGCCACAGCGCTTTGCTTAGGATAAAGGCGGCCTGCAGGATGATGTTGATTTCCGTTTGCCAGTCTTCCAATGTGATTTCGAGCATTGAGCGCGTAATCAGGAGGGCGGCGTTGTGAATCAGGACGCGCGGCGCGCCATAATGGTCGATGGCGGTGTCGATGGCGGCTTGTGTCTGCTGGGCATCGGCCAGATCGACCGCAATCGGCAGAACATCGCCGCCCTGCGCTTGCAATTCGTCGGCGACGGTCGCTAAGATGTCGGCGCGGACGTCCATCAGCGCGACACGCATCCCTTCGCTGACATAGGCCTTGGCGATGGCATGGCCCAGACCTTGCGCGGCGCCGGTGACCACGGCGGTTTGACCTCGCAGGCTACTTATGGGCATGGGTTACAGTCCTTGTCCTGAACCGCGCAGGCGCGGATCGAGAAAATCGCGCATCCAATCGCCCAGCACGTTGATCGATAGCACGGTCAGCATGATGGCGACGCCGGGAAAGACAGCCAGCCACCAGGAGCCGCTCAATAATTGGTTGCGGCTGTCGGCCAGCATGGCGCCCCAGGTCGGCACGCTTTCGGGTACGCCCACCCCGAGGAAGGACAGCGAGGCTTCGGCCAGGATGACGCCGGCGACGTTGAATGAGGCGATGACGATAAGCGGTGTCAGGATGTTGGGCAGGATGGCGCGGAAGATGATCCGCCATTCGCTGGCGCCCGAAGCGCGGACGGCTTCAACATATTCCTGTTCGCGCTGGACCAGAGTTTCACCGCGGGCGATGCGGGCAAAGATCACCCATTGACCGACAGTTAGCACCAAGATGAGCCTGTCTATGCCTGGACCCAGCACCGATAAGATCATAATGGCGAAGAGGATAAAAGGGTAAGCCAGTTGAATGTCGGCCAGGCGCATAATCAGGGTATCCACCCAGCCGCCCAGATAGCCGGCCAGCAAGCCCAAAACAGCGCCGAGGCTTCCGCCGATGCCGACGGCGATGAGGCCGACTGAAAGCGATACCCGCGCGCCATAAATCGCCCGCGAAAGCACATCGCGCCCGGTCGAATCGGTGCCTAGAATATGCTCGATCTGGCCCTGGCGGTTTTGACTAAGCGGCGGTTTGAGGACAGCGAATATCTCGACGCGGTTTGGGTCTTTGGGGGCCAGTTGCGGGGCAAATAGGGTACAGAGCGCGATCAGGCATAGAAATATGAAGGCGATCAGCGGGTAGCGCGCGCCTATCATGCTGGATATGGCCCGTTGCGCGAAGGGCCGTGTTTCAATCATTTCGCCGCCAGGAATATGGGCTAATTCGATAGGCGGGATTTGGTCAGTGCGCTTTGTCATGGCCTTTGCCTCATTCCAGGCGAATGCGCGGGTCAAGAGCGCCATAGAGCAGGTCAGCGATTAAATTGACGCCTACAAACAAAATTGCCAGCAGGACAGCGGCCGTCTGCACCAGGGGGATGTCGCGGTTGTTAATGGCATCAAGAAGCAGGCGGCCGACCCCCGGCCAGGAAAAGACGATTTCGATTATGATAACACCGCTCAATAAAAAACCGAATTGCAAGGCCAGCAGGGTCACAATGGTGATGAGGGCGTTGCGAATGGCATGGCGCGACAGCACCGTTCGCTCGGCCAAGCCTTTGGCGCGGGCCGTCAGCACATAATCCTGGCGCAGCACTTCCAATACTGTTGAGCGAATCAGGCGCGAGCTGCGGGCAAGCGGCCAGGCCGAGGCGGCCACCACCGGCATCGTCAAATAGTACAGCGCGGTGGGAAAATTCTGAATCGCCTGTTCGAAATCCCCTTCCAGCAGCGGCTTCAAAAAAGGCACGTGGCCTGATACCGGCATCCATTTCAGCGTGACGCCGAAGAATAGGATGAGCATCAGCCCCAGCCAGAAACCGGGTATAGACTGTCCGAGCATAGCGCCCAGCATCAGGCGGCCGTCGGTCATCGTGCCGCGGCGCGTGGCGGCGATGACGCCGATGGGGAAGGCGAGCAGTGTTGAGAGAAGAAAGCTGCCAATCGTCAGTTCCAGCGTGGCCGGCATCCGTTCCATCACCAAACCAAAGGTCGGCACGCCGCGATAATAAAGCGAGGTGCCCATGTCCCCCCGCGCCAGGTCAGAAAGGAAGTCCAGGTATTGTTCGGGAAGCGGCCGATCAAAGCCAAGACGGGCCCGCGCCTCCAACCGCTCTTTCTCGCTGGCGCGTTCGCTGGTGTAAAGTGGAGTTGGATCGCCACCCAGCCAGATCGAAATAAAGCTCAAAAAGGTAGCGCCAACAATGACTATCGGCAGTGCCAGCAAGCGGCGAATGACATAGGTTCTCATAGATTTATTTCTAGAAAATGGAGGCCGGCTGGGCCGGCCCCCAAATCAAACTGCGCTTATTCTTTCAGCTTGGCGGCGTAGGCGGTGATGAAGTAATCCGCCCGCGACTGGTATTCGATACGGTTGCTGACCGCTTCGTTGCGCGGCCCAGCATAGAGCATCAGCCAGGGCGGGTCGCGGTAGAACTCTTCCAGCATGGCGATTTCCAGCGCCCGTTCGGCTTCGGGATCGGCGGTGAGGTCGGGCAGGGCATCCCAGCCATCAAACCAGACATCGTTGTCCCAATGGGTGTAGTTGGTTTCGGCGGCGGCGCCTCCGGCGATATGACCCGGAATATCCGCCATGTCATACTGCGCGCTCCACTTGCTGCCGCCAGTCCGGCCCATATAAATGGGACCAAGCTGATGAGCGATCAGATCTGTGCGGAAATTGAGTGACTCTATAAAGATGGGTTCGGTTTGGACGCCGATATCGGTCAGATACTGGGCGACGGCCAGTGTGACATCGGAGCCATCCGCGCCTGTCCCTCGCCGCGCCTTCAAATCCAGTGAGAAGCGCACGCCGTCATCGCCGCGTGGGTAACCGGCGGCATCCAGCAGCTCTTCCGCTTTCATGGGATCGTAGGGATAAGGCTCAAGCGTAGGGTGATCGTTGGGCGAATTGACCAGGCTGGTGGCGCGTTCGCAGGTGGTGAGCAGCAGATTCTCGCAGATGGCGTGAACATCAACGGCGTATTGCAAGGCAACGCGGACATCGGTTTCCATGATGGCGTCGGCGCCAAGGCTCGGCATATCCACGCGGAAACCAGCTTCGGGGTTCATGTTGAAGCCGATGTAGACGCGGGTTGTGCCCGGGAAGAAACGCGCTTCGGCCATGCCGGAGTTGCTGATGGAGTCGCCCTGCGTTGCTGGGAATTCCTTGTAAATATCGACATTGCCGGTGATGACTTCCGCCACTGCCGTCGACGGTTCAGGGATGAAACGCCAGACAAGCTCCTCGAAGTGGGCCTCGCGCAGTCCAAAGTCCGGGACGCGCTGCATACTGATGTATTCGCCCGGCACCCATTCGTCCATTGCGTAGGGACCGCTGCCGATCACGTTGCGGGCCGCTTCTTCCAGGCTCATGGCTTCATAGGCATCCTTGCAGTGGACCAAGATTTCAGCGATGAGGCCGAGGCGCATGGCGCGGTTCTGCGGCTTTTGGGTGATGATGGTGACGTCCAGTTCGCTGTCGGCGCGGGCGCCAACATAACCAATCGACGATACGACAAAGCCAGCCGAGTTGCCGGTGAATCCGTTGTCGGGATCGGCCATGCGATTGAAGCTGTAGGCGACATCTTCGGCCGTCAATGGCTCGCCGTCGTGACAGGTCAAGCCTTCGTGGAGGTGGAATGTCCATTCCGTGCCGTCCTCGGAAACACTGAAGCTGTGCGCGAGGTAAGGATCGATGGCGCCATCGGCCTGACCCAGTTCGTAGAGTGAGGCGAAGACGTGCATCATGATGCGGAAGTTGCTACCGCCGGTTGCGCCGCCGACCTGCGACGGATCCATCGAGCCGGGTTCGCCGTTGATGGCGACAACAAGGGTGTCATCATCGGGCGCTGGCACCATTTGGGCCTGCGCCGCCAGCGGCAGCATCCCCAAAATCAGCGCCAGAATGAACAAGAGTTTTATCGAACGGTTAAACTTCATTTTATGCTCCTTGCATAAATCATAAACTTGCGAAATTTGCAGTGCTTTTTCTGCCGATATATTCCTCCTTTCTGTTCCCCGCCTATCCCAAAATGACTGACGAGAGGCAGGTTTGCGACGGTCTGCGGTGAATGGGAAATGATGTCAAGATTCATCAGTAACCCTTCCGCCCAAAGAAATAGAAAGGGAAACTAATAAACCCTTAAAGATACTTTATCACAGGATCAACGAATTGGCGAATCATTCACCGAGTATTGAGTTCAAAGGATTGGCAAGCGATGAAATATCGGGGGCGTTACAGATGCGGATAAGCCGGCAGGGTCAGAAATTCAGTAAAATCTTCGGCGCGGATCATCTGGTCAAAGAGTTCCATAGCCAACTGAAATCTGCCCTGTTGAAAACGCTCGTCTCCGACTTCGCTGTGAATGGCCTCCATTTCCTCTTCCAATAACTGCCCGAATAAATCTGGAGTCAGCGGGCGGCCGTCGGCGAGCGCGGCCTTGTGATGCAGCCATTGCCAGACTTGGGCGCGGCTGATTTCGGCTGTGGCGGAGTCTTCCATCAGCGAATACAAGGGAACACAGCCATTGCCGCCGAGCCAGGCTTCCAGATATTGAATGCCGACCTTCAGGTTCAGGCGAATGCCGGCTTCGGTAATCGCGCCTTGATTGGGCGTGAGCAGATCGGACGCCGATACCTGCACATCATCGCGCTGGCGGTCGATTTGATTCGCCTGGGGCATATATTCATCAAAGACCTCGGTTGCAATCCTGACCAGCCCGGGGTGCGCCACCCAGGTGCCGTCGTGTCCGTCCTGGACTTCGCGCAGTTTATCGGCGCGGACTTTATTCAGCGCGGCCTGGTTGGCTTCAGGGTCATGCCTAATCGGGATTTGCGCCGCCATTCCGCCCATCGCATGAGCGCCGCGCCGATGACAGACCTTGATAACGTGCAAAGTATAGTTGTGCATGAAGGGAACGGTCATCGTAACTTGGGCGCGGTCAGGCAGCAGACAGGCGGCGTGATGGCGGAACTTTTTGATATAGCTGAAGATGTAATCCCAGCGGCCGCAGTTAAGCCCGGCCGAATGCTGACGCAGTTCGTAGAGGATTTCTTCAGCTTCAAAGACCGCCAGAATCGTTTCGATAAGCACGGTGGCTTTAATTGTCCCTTGCGGGATGCCGAGCGCGTGTTGAGCATAGACAAAGACATCATTCCAAAGGCGGGCTTCTAGGCGGCTTTCCAGCTTGGGCAGATAGAAGTAGGGCCCTGTGCCGCGTTCAAGGGCGGCCTGGGCATTATGAAAAAAGTACAGCCCGAAGTCGAACAGTCCGCCGGGAATAGGCTTGCCGTCGACGAGAAAATGACTTTCATCAAGATGCCAGCCGCGCGGCCGCACCATCAGAGTGGCGGTCTCTTCGTTAAGCTGATAAAAACGTCCGTCGGGATTGGTGAAGGTGATGCTGCGGTTGATGGCATCGCGCAGGTTGATTTGTCCGCCGACCATATTGTCCCAAGTGGGCGAATTGGCATCTTCGCAGTCAGCCATGAAGACTTTGGCGCCGCTGTTGAGGGCGTTAATGACCATTTTGCGGTCGGTGGGCCCGGTGATTTCGACGCGGCGGTCTTGCAGGTCGGGCGGGGGCGGGGCGACTTGCCAACTGCGGTCGGCGCGGACAGCGGCCGTTTCAGGCAGGAAGTCGGGCATTTGTCCGGCGTCAATGTTTGTCTGGCGGATTTCGCGCTGTCGCAGGAGTTCATCGCGGCGGCGGGTGAACTGACGCGCCAGGCCCGCCAGAAAGTCCACGGCCGCGCGGCTTAGTATTTCCTCAAATTCGGGCGGGATGCTGCCTCTAATCTCAATGCCCTCGCCATAGTTTTGCTTGCTCATCACAATGCCTTCCTCATATTCCGAAGTTTTCAATAGTATAGACGATTCGATGATTCTGTGCTACAGTTTGCGCGACGAAATGGGAATAGACCAGCGAACTGTGAAACACGTCAAATGGCTTCTGCTCATAACTCTGGCCGGCCTGCTCTTGCGCGTTGGTTATGCGGTTTCTATTTATGAGCCGTCTTTGCTGTCGGTCTACCTGGATGATTTCACATCGTATCGGAATGCCGCAATCGACATTTTGCAGGGCGATTTGATCTTCACGAACAGCTTGTATTTGAAACGTCCGCCGGGCTTTTCGCTGCTAGTGGCGGCGCTTGGCATCCAGCCGATTTTGATTATTGCTGTCAATATCCTGCTTGGCGCTGTCATCATCCCGCTAACTTACGTCTTGGCGCGACATTTCGCCCCCCCCCCCCCCCCGACTCTTCGCAAAAGCTGGCCTTGCTGGCGGCCTGCATTGTCGCCATTGACCCCACCAGTATTCGATATTCCAGCGTACTGCTGGCCGAGCCGCTGGCGAATTTGCTGCTGGCATTTGGCTTCATAAGCCTGATAGCGCTGAAACAGGCCGGCGCGCGGCGGACAGTGATGGCCTGGGGCTTGCTGGCCGGCGGATTCATCATCCTGTCGGCATTGACGCGGCCGGCGGCCTATCTGCTCTGGATTCCGATGGCTGTTTGGATCGCTTTTGCCCGACAGCGATGGCGCGCGCTGGCTGTAGTTTCTCTGGCCGCATTAGCATTTTCAGGAATGATGTTATGGAAACAGCACAATGCGACCTACCTTCGCAACAGCAGTTTCTCTACCTCCGGAACATTTCAGCTGCTCTATGCTCGGGCGGGGTCGGCCCTGTATCAGGCGGCGGGCCGACAGGACATTGACGCCGTATATGCGAATCTGGCGCGCCGCGTTGAAGAACGACTCGGCAATGAGACGGCAAACATCACGGCTAACAGACGTCATCATCATCTGGCAAGCACAGCTGAGATGCAAGCCGCGATGACGGAAATCGCCTTGGATGTGTTCCGCGAATATCCACTGTATTACCTGCTCGCCATCCCGGTCGGCTTGTATCGGACTCTGCTTGAGATTTGGACCTTTCCGATATGGATCAGCATAGGCTGGAATGCGATCTTTCTGCTAACGGCGGCCTATGGTCTGTGGCAGTTTGCCCGCCAGCGGCGCTGGGTTGAGGGACTGTTCCTCTTGCTGCCCTGCGCCTATTTTTTGACAGGTACGCTGCTGGTAATGACAGCCAGCATTGACACCCGCGCCCGCGTGATGGTTACACCACTTCTCGCTGTGATGGCGGCTCATGGCGCGGTGTATTGGCTTAACCGGCGAAGAACGGCGTCGGCGCCCCGGTAACGCCAGGCTTGTAGGCAAAGAAACTGCCGGCTAGCGGATAATTATCCAGGTCTTCGTCGGGAATGCCGGTGCGGGCAGTGGTGATGTAAAGCGTATCAAGCGCGGCGCCGCCAAAGGCGCAGCTGGTGATGTTGGGGACGGGCATCGGCGTCACTTGCAGGATTTCGCCGGCCGGTGAATAACGCGTGATTCGCGCGCCGCCAAAATGCGCCACCCAGATGCAGTCTTCGCTGTCGACCGTCATGCCGTCGGGAACGCCCTCGTCGTCGGCGGTGAACTCGACAAAGGTTCGCTTGCCGCTTAGTTCGCCGCTTGGACTCATGTCCAGAGCATAAATTTTGCGCTTGATGCTGTCAGTGTGATAGATGATGCTGTTGTCGAGACTGAAGGTGGGTCCGTTGCAGATGATGTAATCGGCATCCATCTTTTGGACGTTCAAGTCGGCATCCAGCCGATAGAGCGCGCCGCTTTCCTGCGTTTGTCCGATGTCCATGGTGCCAGCCCAATAACGGCCGCTGTCATCGACTTTGCCGTCGTTGAAGCGATTGCCGGCGATGTCGGCTTCGGGCAGTTGAATCGGGACGGCTGATTTGGCGTCGAGGTCAATGAAACCGTAACCGTCGATTATCGTGCCGACAAAACCGCCTTGCTGACGAGGGGACAGGCTGGTGACCGGGAAATCAAAGCTCCAAGTCTTTTTGGCGCCGTCGGCAAGCGAATAGCGATGGACATTACTGCTGAAGATATCCACCCAATAAACCGCATTTTCTGATTCGACCCAGAGCGGCCCCTCTCCTAGCAGGGCAGGTATTTCCCAAACGACAACTGGCGCTGACATGATGATTTCCTTTCGCTTTTTGTTGGTATTATACCAGCTAACAGCGAGACCGTCAGCATGATGAAAAGGATTTTTGAATAGCGATGAGGAGCTAAAGCATTTCGGCTTCGCGCAGACTGGTTTCGTCTTCATAAAGATAGCAGCTAACCCAGCGATTGTCCTCAATCTGCGCCAGTTTGGGCATGGCCTGGTGACAGACGTCCATGACATGCTTGCAGCGCGGCGCAAAGGGACAGCCGCTTCCCAAGTCGGTCAGGTCGGGGATTTCGCCTTCGATATCGACTTCCTCTGTTTTCAGCCCGCGCGACGGGTCTGGCACAGATGCCAGCAGCATTTGTGTATAGGGATGTTTGGGGTTGGAGATGAGTTCTTCGGATTCAGCCTGTTCGACGATGAAACCAGCGTACATCACCATAATTTCATCGGAGAAATAACGCGCGCTCGCCAAATCGTGGGTGACATACAGAAAGCCAATCCCTTGCCGGTCACGCAGTTCGGCCATCAGGTTGAGGATGCCCAAACGAATCGATACGTCCAGCATCGACACCGGCTCATCTGCCAGGATCACATCGGGTTCAACGGCCAGCGCGCGGGCGATGGCTATCCGCTGGCGCTGTCCGCCGCTTAATTGATGCGGATACTTTTCGATAAATTCAGCGACAGGGGTTAGAGATACCAATTCAAATAGCTCAATCAGCTTGTCGCGGATCTGGCGTCGGCCGCGCGCCTTGCGATAGATTTTCAGCGGACGTTCGACAGCATGGCTGGCGCGGTGGACTGGATTGAGTGAACTGAAGGGATCCTGAAAGACCATTTGCACTTTGGCGCGGTATTCAAGCAATGCCCGCCGCCCGCGCTGTTCGAGGACATTGTCGCCATGATAGAGTATATCGCCGGCGGTCGGCTCATAAAGCCGCGCCAGCATACGGACAATGGTACTCTTACCGCTGCCGCTTTCGCCGACAAGGGCGACTACATGGCCGCGGTGCAATTTCAAGTTGGCACCCTGGACGGCTTTGACGATGCCGCCGGAAAATGCGCCGCCAGTATGGAAGTGCTTGGTCAGACTGACGGCTTCGAGGATGGGCTGTTGATGGGATTGGCTCATAGGGCAGTCTCCGGGGCTTCGACCAGATGGCAGGCGACATCGCGCTGGTTTCCAATGGGGATAAGCTGCGGGATGATATGCTCGCATGTGCCTTCAATAAACTGCTCGCAGCGCGGATGAAAGCGACAGCCGCCGGGCGGGTCAATCAAGTCGGGCGGCGCGCCGGGGATGCCCAGCAGTTCGCGCCGCGGCCCATGAATGGTCGGAAAGGAGTTCATCAGGCGGTTGGTGTAGGGATGCTTGGGATTGCTGAAGATGGCTTGGGCGGGGCCTGATTCGACGAATTTGCCGGCGTACATAATTCCGATGCGGTCAGAGATTTCGACCAGCAGTGACAAATCGTGGGTGATGAACAGGATGGAAAAGCCAAACTGGTCGCGCAGTTCCTTGATTTCTTGCAGGATTTGCTTCTGCACAACCACATCTAGGGCAGTGGTCGGCTCGTCCATAATGATAAGTTCGGGATTGAGCGCCAGGGCAATAGCGATGACCGCGCGCTGCCGCATCCCGCCGCTTAGCTGATGGGGATAGCTGTCGACGCGGCTGACGTCAATGCCGACGGTTCGCAAGAGATGTTTGGCATGGGCGCGGGCTTTGTCATAAGACACCGCTTGATGGGCCTGGATGGCATCAACAATCTGAACCCCAATGGTCAGCACCGGATTCAAGGCGTTCATCGCGCTTTGGAACACAATCGACAGATGCTCCCAACGGAAACCGCGCAGTTCATCTTCATTCATATCGAGGATGTTGCGGCCTTGGAACATGATTCTGCCGCTGGTGATGTAGGCCGGCGGCTTGAGCAGTCGGGTTATGGCGTTGGCGACCGTCGTTTTGCCGCAGCCGGATTCACCGGCCAAGCCAAAGACTTCGTTGGGATACAGTTCAAACGAGACATTTTCGACCGCGCGAACGGCGCCGCGCAAGGTGCGATATTCGACGTTCAGCTGCTCAATTTTGATGAGGGGAACTGTCATGGCCTGTCCTTTAACTCTGCGCCAGACGCGGGTTGGTGATTTCGTCGATGCCATAATTGATAAGAATCAGGCTAAGGCCGACCATGCAAATGGCGAGTCCAGGCACGATGAATGTCCACCAGGCGTCGGTGAGCAAGGCCTGGTTGTTCTGCGCCCAGTAAATGATGATGCCCCAGGTGACAGTGTTGGGATCGCCCAGACCGAGAAATGAGAGGCCGGCTTCAGCCAGAATGGCATACAAAACCGCGCCAATCCAACCGGAGACGACCAGCGAGGTCATGTTGGGCAGGATTTCAAAGGCAATGATGCGCCAGGTTGGTTCGCCGCTGACGCGGGCGGCTTCGACAAATTCGCTGTTTCGCAGCACCAGGGTTTGCGAGCGCAGCACCCGCGCGCCCCAAGCCCAGCTGAGAAAGCTCAAGACGAGGATAACGGTATCGGGCCCTGGGCGGTCAATCATCCCGGCTATAACTATAATGATCGGCAGCTGTGGCAAGACCAGAACGACGTTGGTAATCATCGACAGGACATCATCGACAATCCCGCCGACAAAGCCGGCCGTCAGGCCAACGGCGATGCCAATGACAGTGATGACGGTGCCGATCACAAAGCCGACGCGCAGGGTCGTATAAGTGCCGTGTACCATCTGCGCGAAGATATCCTGACCCTGCCGCGATGTGCCGAATATATAGTCACTGGTTGGCGCTTGATGCGGCCGACCGACCATCCGCTGCGGGTCGATTGGCGCTAATAGAGGGGCTAAAATGGCGACCAGCAGGAAAAAGCCAAGTATCAAAATGCCGACCCGTGATTTTCTATTCTTCAGAATAGAACGCGTCCAGCCAGGCAGCCTTAGCCAGATGCTGAAGAGTGGATTTTGCGCCTTTGGCTTCTCGGCGGCGGGTGTTAGGACTGTCATCAGGGTTGACCTCGCTTCGGTTATCGGGCGCGTGGATCGAGCAGGGCATAGCTGATATCGACGATGAAATTCCCCAGCAGGACGACGGCAACGATCATCAGGAGAATGACTTGCGTGAGGGGATAGTCGCGGGCATTGATGGCTCGCAGGAGAGTATAGCCCATGCCCGGATAGGAGAAGACGATCTCGGTAAAGAGGGCGCCGGCGATGATAAAGCCTAAGGCCATAGGAAAAGCTGTCAGACTGGGCAGAATGGCGTTGCGCGCGGCATAAGAGAGCATGATGCGCCGGTCGGCCAGGCCTTTGGCTTCGGCCATGACGATGTAATCCTGCGAAAGAACGCCGATCATGTTGTTCCGCATGCTCAGCATAAAGCCGCCGAGGGACGTCAGGACGATGGAGAACAGCGGCATAATCATGTGATGTACCACGCTCGACAGATACTCAGGCGAACTCCAGTTCTGTTTAATTGCCGGGTCCCAGGCATGGCTGGTTGGGAAAATATCCAGTTGGAAGCCGAAGAAATAAACGGCCAGCAGGGCAATCCAAAAATAGGGAAAAGCGCCAAGACTAATGGAAATAGGCAGCAGGACGGTGTCAATGCGGCTGCTGCGGCGCCAGGCGGCCAGCGCCCCCAGCAGCGTGCCAATCACAAAGTACATCATAAAAGCCGGGGTGACCAGAATGAGTGTCCAGCGCAGACTGGTGGCGACGATTTGTGACACCGGGATAGGGTAACTGCTTATCGAGGGCCCAAAATTCAGAGTGACGATATCCTTCAAGTAAATCAGGTATTGTTCGTGCAAGGGCCCGGCGACAAAGCTAAACTGCTGTTCAAGGGCTTCGCGCGCCCGATCGTCTATCCGACCCTGAGAACTGGCAAACATAGCCTGCACCGGGTCGCCGGGCATCAGACGAATAATCAAGAAAATAAAAGTAGCGGCAGCGAAACCGGCGATGAGATAAAGGACCAGACGGCGGCGTAAAAATTCTGACTTGAACAGGGCCAAAATGCCGTTCAGCAGCTTGACCGGCAAGCTCGGCGGCAACCCTGTCTTTTCTTTGGCGCGTTGGTCAGCGATGGCGGATGTCATAGCAAAAGCCCTTTGTCATAACAGCAGGATGTTTGGGACTGGCGGAGGCCCGCAGGCCCCCACCAGGTTTAACTTGCGCGCTTACTGTCCGCAGGATGTGTCGTCAATGCAGTGGATCGTATTGATGACAATCGGCGTGGAGTTGCGTTCAAACGTACTGCCCTGGGCATAGTAGTTGTCTTGCGTCGGGAAGCCGGTGAAGCGATAGGTGGTGTATTCGTACCAGGTCGGCCCGGGGAAGAGCGGGATGGTTGGTACGTTTTCGACGTAGAGCATTTGTAGCTGGTTCACGATGTCGGTCTGGACGTCCCGGTCAGCGGTTTCGGTGAATGCGGTTAGCAAGGCATCAGCTTCGTCGCTGGTCCAGCGCGACCACAGCTGGGCATTGGCAAGTCCTTCATCGGTGATCAGTTCGCTGAAGAGTATGTTGCGGAAGTGATTGTAGGGTGTGTTGCCGGCGGTGCCCCAGCCGATGGAAACGTCATAGACGCCATTTTGCAGATTAGCGAACCAGGCGCCGAAGTCAGGTGTTTTGATGACGGCGTCCAGGCCAATGTCCTGGAAGTTCTGGCTCATAATCTGCACGCTGGTGACCCAGTCGGTCCAGCCGTTGACGACCTGCACATCGAAAGCGATGTTGTCGCCGCCGTCGGGCAGGTTGCGGAAGCCGTCGCCGTCGCTGTCGACATAGCCAGCTTCATCCAGCAGCGCCATCGCGCCGTCGGGATTGTAGCGGGTTTGGCCCATTTCATCGGCCATCGCCAGGGCCTCTTCGCTTATCCAAGCATCGTAGCGCGGGCCAAGGCCGACGGCGTTGGCCGGATTGGTGTAACCGTACATGCCGATGCTGGTCACGGCGTCGTAGTCAATCGCCATGCTCATCGCGCGGCGGAAATTGACGTCGCTGAAAGGCGCTTTGGTCGTGTTGCTGTAAAGCTGGATGGTGGCGCCGCCGGGCCAGAAGTAATAGCCGTGCTTTTCCGGATTGACGGCGATGAAGGTCGTTTCGATATCGGGGACAAAGTTACTCACCCAGTCCAGCTCACCGTTAATCAAAGCCAGGTTAGCCGGATCGTTGCCCACGTAGAGCATCTGGCGGATGCAGTCAATATAGGGCAGCTGTTCGCCGTTTTCGTCCACGCGCCAGTAGTTTTCGTTGCGGCACACGGTATAGGACTGTTCGTTGAAATCGACAACTTCGGTCAGCGGCCCAGTGCCAACCGGCTCCTCATTGAGAAAGATCGCATAATCCTCGACATCGGCCCAATCGTGCTGCGGCACAATCCACTGGTTGCCGATAAGTTCATGCGCCAGGGTGTAGACGCGGTTCAGATTGAACTTGACGGTCATGCTATCGACGATTTCGACGCTTTCAAGGAAGTCGGCGATGGCGGATGTATCCGTGCCCGGATGATTGAGGAACATATTGAAGGTGAAAGCGACGTCTTCGGCATCAAAGGCTTCGCCGTCGCTCCAGGTGATGCCGTCGCGCAGGGTGAAGGTCACGCTTTGCAGATCGTCGCCGTATTCATAGCCGGTCGCCAGCCAGAACGTGGGCAGGCCGCCGTCGACTGGATTAAAAAGCACCATCGGCTCATAGACGACGCGCTGGGAGAAGTTAGCCGGGTCAGGGGTGTAGGGATTGAAATTTCTGCCGCCTCCTGGCTGTTCGCCGTCGCTGATAACAACGGTCCCCCCCCGCGGAGTCATCTGGGCGCTGGCGAGGCTGACGGCCAAGACGGCAATCAGCAGGACAGAGATTAAACGAAACTGTTTCATGTTGCTATACTCCTAAATGCTTATGAACATACACTGATGGATTCTGCATAGGGTGATTGATTTATGGCAGTCTCCTATCTTATAGATCTGATAATCCTAATATAGACGGAACAGCCAAATCTGTCAATCATCAACTGTAAAGCGAGCGCGGTCTCTCATTATGGCTTGCTTTAGTAACGCAGGCCAAAGCCATATTCAAAGAGCGGATTTTCGGAGTCGCGGGGGACATCCGGCTTCTGCTTGCGGACGGCCTCCATCGACGAGGGCAATTCAAAAGGCAGCTTGGCCGTCGGCTTGAAACGTCCAAAGATGATATCCAGTGCTGCGGCATCACTCGCGCCAAAGTTCGCCAGCAGGCCGGCGCAGCGTTCAGCGATTTCGGGGATGACCGCCGGGCGGTCGAGATAAATATCGACGATGGTCGGCGTCGACTCCAGAATGGACAGAATGCGGCTCTTTTCCGGCTCTTTATAATCGAGGTCGCCGGCATGGAAGAAGGATTCCAGAAAGTTGCCGTGGCGCGGCTCATAAGGAGCTTGCAGGCGCAGGATGGCAAAATCGGCCGCTTCAGGGCCATCGACCACCTCGCCATAACCGGCCGCGACCTCCGCTTTGACGTTCTCGACATAGATTTTCGGCCGACCAGTCAGGGGCAGAACATCGCTGTTTTTGAGCAGGACGATGGATTTGCGCTGCGCCAGTTCGCCGGCGGCGCGGAAAGCCGGATTGCCGGCGATATGCGCGGCGGCGGCTTCATCCACATAAGGATTCTCGAACAAGCCCAGACGAAACTTGTCGCGCAGCAGTCGGCGGACGCTGATGTCGATGCGCTCTTCGGAGACTTGCCCGCTTTGCACCAGTTCGACCACGACTTCGGGACAGGCTTCGCCGCCGAATTGGTCGATGCCGGCATCCAGGGCTTTTTTGGCGCGTTCGGCAAGGGTGAGATGCTCGACGCCCCAGGCGCGCGCCGGGAAGCTCATCCCGCCAAATTCAGCATCGGTCAGCAAACCCCAATCGGTGCAGACCACGCCGTCAAAGCCATACTTTTCGCGCAGGAGTCCGGTGATGATGCCGTGATTGAAACTGAAGCCGACTGGCTCGTAGGGCGTGTCGATGGGCATGCCGTAATAGGGCATGATCGTAGCGGTATTGACGTCAAAAGCGGCTTCAAAGGGCAGCAGATGATAATCAAAGTGGTCACCCGGATAAACTTGCTCGCGCCCATAATTGAAATGCGGATCCTCGCCATCCAGCTGCGGCCCGCCGCCTGGAAAATGTTTGGTCATGCAGGCGACGCTATGCGCTCCAAGTTCTGCCCCTTGAAAACCGCGGATGTAAGCAACAGTTAGGCTGGCGGACAGCTGATTGTCTTCGCCAAAGGTGCCGTTGACCCGCGCCCAGCGTGGTTCAGTCGCCAGGTCGGCAACCGGATGCAAAGCCGAACGCAAGCCAACCGCGGTGTATTCCTGGCGGGCGATGTCGGCAAATGCTTCCACCAGTTTTTCATCGCCGATGGCGGCCAGGCCAGTCGATTCGGGCCACTGCGAAAAAGCCTCCGTCGCCATGTGTACTCCCGGATTTTCGGCAAAGCTGTGGCGCGGGTCGGTTGACAGGGTAACGGGAATGCCGAGCCGTTTGGATGCCGCCAGTTCTTGCAGCTGATTGACCCATTTGGCGATTTTTTCGGCGCTGGCCGAGCCAACCAGATTAAAATGAGTCATGTGCTTGTCGGTCATTTCACGGATGGAAGCCAGTCCAAAGGCGCCCTGGTCAAGATCAAAGTCGCCGTCGGGAGTGATCATCACCATGGTATGGAACATCAGGCCGGCTTTTTCTGCCAGCGTCATGCGGCCGAGCAGGTCTTCAACCCGTTCTTCAATCGGGCGCTGCGGGTCTTGATAGGGCTTTGCTGTCATTTGAATCTCCCTTGCCTGTAGTGATAGATTTTTCGCCTAGGTGGAACGCATGGCGCCGCCGTCGACTCGCAGTGTGGCGCCGGTGATGTAGCTGGCGGCCGGCGAAAGCAGGAAAGCGCCGGCCGAGCCAAAGTCGTCAATGTTGCCATAGCGTCCGAGGGGAATGGCGGCCAGGCTGCGTCTTTTGACTTCTTCGATGCTGATGCCGAGCTTGTCCGAGGTGTTGGCGTCCAGTTGGGCGACGCGGTCGGTGTCGATGCGCCCTGGCACCAGATTATTGACGCGGATGCCGTCGCCGGCCAATTCATCGGCCAGCGTCTTGACCAGGCCCGCCACGCCGGCCCGCATGACTGTCGAAAGCCCCAGCCGCGGAATCGGCTCTTTGATGGATGATGACGTGACCGTTAAAATCGATCCGCCGCCGGTCATGTGCGGGATGGCCATGCGGATCATACGAACGCTGCTCATCAGCGTCAGTTCAAAGGCGGCCTGCCAATCGCCGTCGCTAAGTTCCTTGAACATTTTAGCCGGCGGCCCGCCGGCATTAACCAGCAGGCAGTCGATTTGGCCCCAGGCGACGACGGTTTTATCGATCCAGGCCTGAATATCCGCCGGGCGGCGCAGGTCACAAGCGCTGGCCAGGGTCTCGACGCCATAATCGTCGGCCAGGGTTTGGGCGGCCGCGGCGACTGCATCGGCGGAACGGCTGCAAAGCGATACTTTGGCGCCATTGGCGGCCAGCGCCTTGGCGACGCCGTATCCCAGCCCTTTGCTGGACGCGGCGACCAGTGCGGTTTTGTCTTGCAATCCTAAATCCATGAGCTTCGTCCTTTATGTGTTGCGCTAAATAATTGCCGCGGCAATTTCTCTGATGAAATCACATTCATTCCATTGCGGCGGCATGAATAAGTTAGAGAATCAGCTTTTGCGCTGGGTCATCAATGCCGACGCGCTGGAGCAGCCAGTCGATTTCCTGATGACTGCCGGCATCAATGGGATTGAAAGGCGGGCGCGGAGTTGAATTGGCGATGGCGCCGCGCCGTTGGAGCAGGGCTTTTCGGATAGTCAGGTTAACCTGCGGCTGATTTTCATAGCGAATCAAGGGCAGATAACGGTCAAACAGCGCTTGGGCGGCGGCGATGCGGCCAGCATTGAAAGCATCAAAAACCGCGACCAGAATTTCAGTGAAGGCAAAGCCAGTCATGGTGCCAGAGGCGCCGCGCTGGAGTTCTTCAAGCAAGAACATCCCACCCAGCCCGCCAAAAATCTCAAATTTGTCCGTGCGCTGACGGATGGCGTCAATTTTCTGCATCAACGGCGGATCTTCCAGCTTGAGATAAGCGGCATTTGGAATCGCATCGGCAATTTGCGCCAGCAGATCCGGCGACATAGTGACGTCGTTAATGGGCGGGAAATCCTGTACGACAATCGGGCCGACAATCGTTTCAGCGATCGTGCTGTAGAGCGCGAGGATAGCCGCGTCCGATTTGTCTTCCATGCGCGGCGGCGCAATCATCACGCCATCAGCGCCGGCCGCAAATGCCGCTGCGCTAAGCGCAATGCAGGTTTCAGTTTGGGGATGGCTGGTGCCAACCACCACTGGAATCGCCCCATTGACCGTCTCAATGACCGTGTCCATCACCGCTTGACGTTCGGCGACGGTGAGCTTGGCGGCTTCACCCATCACGCCCAGAATGGTCAATCCGTGCGCTCCTTTGTCGATCTGAAAGCGCGCCAGGTTTTTGAGGCTGTCGCTGTCAAGCGTGTAATCGGCATGGAAGGGCGTCGCCAGAATGTTGAATATGCCGCTGATTTTGCCTGCCATATATGCGACTCCTGTCTAAAATTCCCTGCTGATTTGGGACGGATTCGGCCGAACAAATTGGCCATCGCCAGCTTGACCGACGATATTGCCATCTTTGAAGACCGTCTTGCCGTTGACGATAGTTTGATTGACCTTGCCCTTGAAAGTCATGTTGTCATACAGCTTGTCGCAGTCCCTTGCCTGGCTGAAGAGCATATCGCGGCTGATGGTGGTTTCATCATTGGGATCAAAGATCACCAGGTCGGCGCTGGCCTTGATGCCGATGCGGCCGCGTTCAGGGTAAATCCCAAACCGCTTGGCGCCATTGGTGCAGACCCATTCGACGGCCTGGTTGATGCTGATGCGCCCGGACAGCGCTTCGTTCATCACACCCAGCAGCAGTTCTTCGACGCCAGGAGCGCCGGGCGGCGTCGCCCAGATGTCTTGACGGGCGCGCTCTTTTTCTTCAACAGTAAAGGGAGAATGGTCGGTGGTGATGGCCATCAGCGCGCCGTCCATCAGACCCTCCCAGAGCGCGGCTTGATCTTCAGTTTTGCGGAGCGGCGGATTGATTTTGGCATAGGGCCCGACGCGTTCCAGGTCGGCTTCGGTGAACAGCAGATAATGCGGGCAGGTTTCGGCTGTGGCCGTCGATCCAGTGGCTTTGAAGCGCCGCAGGACATCCAGCGGCTCCTTGGCGCTGACATGGGCGATGTGCAGGTTGGCTCCGATGCTTTCATTGAGCGTAAGCAGGTCAGCAATGGCCAGCGCTTCGACATGCGGCGGCCGTGATTCGCCATGCGCGGCGATGTCATTGCGCCCGGCTTTGACCAGCTGTTGGGTGTGCCATTCCAGTAGCCCGTTGTTTTCGGCATGAACCGAGCAGACCAGGCCAGTATCGGCAACCAGTTTGAGCGCCTGATACGCGTCCGCCACATTGGGCAGACACAGGCCTTCAAATTCATCATCGCGGCCCTTGGGGGCAGCCGTCATAAATATCTTGAAGGCAATCGCGCCTTCATCGACCATCGCCGCAATTTCAGCAGGATCCAGCAGACCAGGCGCGCCATACAAACCGAAGTTGACATAGCAGTCCCGCTGGGCCAAGTCCTTCCGCATCCGAAAAATCTCACCGGTGGCGCAGCAGGGCTTGGAGATAGGCATCTCGAAGATGGTCGTCACGCCGCCGGCGGCCGCGGCGCGGGTCTCGGTGGCAAAATCGCCGCGCTGTGGATAAGCCGGCGCGCGGCAATGGAAGTGGATATCGATGGCGCCAGGCAGCAGCAG
The DNA here is from genome assembly GCA_965243515.1 of Phototrophicaceae bacterium. Classification (GTDB taxonomy): domain Bacteria; phylum Chloroflexota; class Anaerolineae; order Aggregatilineales; family Phototrophicaceae; genus UBA6055. Next base: position 1,969,286 of record OZ251572.1, read on the forward strand.
TTTGCCGCTGGCATCAATTCTTTCGCTGGCATGAATGCCCTCGGAAGTATCCGTCAGCGCAGCAATACGGCCGTCGCGTATGCCTACATCGAGGCGGGCAATGCCGGTTTCGAGGACAACTTGAGCATTTTGGATTAGGGTATCTACATTCACGGCGCGCTGCCCTTCGAGTCTGTGGTTAGGATGTATAGTTCAGGTAAAGCGTGCGCTGTACAAAATCCAGCAGGATGCTTGTGGTCGCCTGATAATCGGCCAGCTTGACGTGTTCGTCGGCGGCATGGGCAAGCTCATAGCTGCCGGGCCCGAAGATGACCATATCTCCCCGCGCTAGGCCCATTAGATGTTTGGCGTCGCTGCCCGGCAGGTATCCGATGGGCCCCGGATCCTGATTGAGTTCCCGGCGAATACAGTCCAAAAAGGTCTGGGACAGTGCCGATTCGATAGAAGAATCAAACCAGTTTGATGTGACAAAATCACCGATGCTGACGGTAGCTGGCGCGGCATCCACCCCGTGAACGACCGCCTGAAGTTCGGCTATGACGGCCTGCGGATCCTCGCGGGGGATCATACGCCGGTCAAGCTCGACCAGACAGGCATCGGGAACGGCGTTGGCAGTGCTGCCGCCTTCGATTACGCCTATGTTGCAGGTCGGGAAGCCGACCATCGGATGAGTCCGTTTCGCCAGTTCGCGATGATAGGCGTCCAGCGCCGAAATGATTTTGGACATGGCGACGATAGCGTTGACGCCGCGGTCGGGATTGGTGGCATGGACTGACTTGCCGCTGGTGCGGACAATGGCCCGCATGACGCCTTTATGCGCGGTGGCCGCTTTGTTGTCGGTTTGTTCGCCGACGATGATAAAATCGCATTCGGGCAGATGGCCTTCGTCGGCCAGCCATTTTGTGCCTAGCTGTCCGCCGGTTTCTTCTTCGGCGGCGGCGACCAATACCAGCGTTCCTTGAAGCTGCGGCTGTTTGGCCGCGGCCATCATAGTCAGCATCATCGAGGCCAGCGGCGCTTTGTCATCAATGCTGCCTTTGCCATAGAGCGCGCCGTCTTTTATCACAGCGGCATAGGGATCGACGTGCCATTTTTCAGCTTCGGTGCGGGCAATCGGCACCGTGTCAATATGGGCGTGGAGCATGATCGCCGGCGGGCCCTGTCCTAGACTGGCGATGACATTGCGCGCTGCTGGCTTGGCGGCCGGCGCCGGCATCTTAACCCGACAGCCGACGGCGCGCATCTGCTCGGCGATAAAGTCCGCGATGCCGCGGGTGTCGCCGGGCGGGTTGGGGGAGGGGATTTGAACAAGCTGCTGCAAAAGTTGGACGCTGTTCATGCTGCTTTGCCGGTCGCCGTCGGAAGTCTCATGCCTAAATGCCTTTTACCGATTTGTATTCTTCCAGTTCTTCAGGGGTATAAACCTGCATCAATTCCAGTTCGACGCCGCCGGCTTCCTGTTCGAGGAAAGCAACCCAGCCTTCGGGATGGACATGGCTGCCTTTGACCTTGCAGGCGGCGCATTCCTTGAGGGTGGCGCCTTTGGCCTGCGCTTCGGCCAGCGCTTCGTCGATATTGGGGACGGCATAGCAGATATGATGCAAGCCCTCATAGCCGCGTTCTTTAATCCAAGCATCAAAACGGCCGCCTTCGTCAAGGGATTGGCAGAGTTGATATTCGACATCACCGACGTCGAAGATGGCGACTCGGTTGCGCGACTTCTCATAGTCATGCAACTCCGCATCTAACCCAACACCGATAAAATCCCGATAATGATTCAGAGCGGCCTTGGCGTCTTTTACCGCGAATGCCATGTGTTTAATATAACGTCTGTCCATGTTGCCCTCCAATTTTACACTCTTGTTTTATCCGTTCTTGAAACGTTCCCAATGCGTCAGGTCTTGCCAAGTGATTTTCTTCCAGGCGCGCATACCCGATTGCGCGCTTGCGGCCTGATGTCCGATGCAAATAAACATTTCCGGCGTATAAGCATTCGGCAGATTCAAAATCACGCCGACAGCTTCCTTGCTGAATGATGTAACTGGGCCAGATGACAAACCGATGGCATGCGCCGCCAGCATCATGGTTTGAGCGGCGGCGCCGACGTCCATATACAAAGCGCGGTCTGTCGGCGGCAGATGATGTTCAGCGGCAATATCCCAGTTAATGCAAATCAGGATCAAGACTGGCGCTTGCTGGAACATGCCCGGCGATACCAGCCGAATCAAACGGCGGGTTTCCGCATCTTGAATGACGATAAAGCGATGAGGCCGCAGATTGCCGCCGCTCGGCGCCCAGCGCGCGGCTTCCAATATGGTTTCGATTTGGACGCGCTCAACCGCCTGGTCGGACATTTCGCGCACGGCCCGGCGCGTTTTGATGTTGTTGAGAACCTGCTCGCTCATGCCAGGCTGTCCTCCAGATGACTATGACGCAGCAGACAGTTGGCGACGGCGCGGCTAAGATGATCGAGAGACGCAGTGTAGTTTTCGACATCGGACATCGCCATGTGCATAGCCGGGATGCGCTCAACGGCATCTTGCAGAAAAGCCCTTGATTTGTCCGATGAACGTTCCAGCGTCATGGCGCCAAGACGTTCGGCCGCGGTGAGCAGACGGAGCGGCCCATAATGCGCCGGCTCTTCCATTTGGATGCGCGCCGAAGTGATAAGCAGCGCCAGCAGTTCAATCGCTTCGGCTTCGGTCAATACCCAGTTCTCGCTCACTGCCAGCCTCCGATGCTTGACACCCGCGGCGCGGTTGATTTATCGTCCCCGTTCTTTTGATTGCCTATAATCTATAGACAACCAGATTATAGGAAGAGCGACTGCGGATGTCAAGCAGATGAAACCGAAGTAGAGCAGAGACACTAATAGATTTTATCAATCTCCAGTGTCCAGGCTTCTGCCACTGTCAGGCTGCCAAGCTCAAGAAACACATCACAATCGGCTTCTACTCTGGCCAGGCTTTCTGCCCCGCGGGCGCCGGCGCCTTTGCTGATGCTAATAATCGTGGAGTCCAGGTCACTGCCGCAATTCTCTGACAAAGCGGTCGGACTGACTCGTCCAGCCCCGTTTGTGGTCATCGTGAACTTATAAATGCCCTGGGACAGCGATATTGGGCCCAACACCCGCGGAAAGCCTCCATCATCGCTAAAGGAGTAACTTTCCGAACAATCGCTTATCCCCTGTGCTGCCAGATGTAAAATTTCGATCAGGGCCGGCACTGGATCCTCATTCACGGCATCCAGCTGACCTTGAATGGCTTCCGTGAGACTGACGGCGCCGCAATCGTCCTGAAGCGACGCCGGCATGACAGCGAACAGAGCAATGATCACAAGTAAGAGTAGACGTTTCATTTTGCCTCCCGCGATTAAATTTAAGCTCATGCTAGCAAAGGTTTCCCCTCAAGATAAGGGGAAACCCGTCTTGCTGTGATTCACGTTGCTATTCCAATTCGAGCAGGGTAACCGGCCCGATGGATTCCAGCTGCTCCTGAATGGCGGCGGCATCCCCGACGACAGTAATCGTGAAATGGTCGGCCTGGATGTATTGGTTGGCGACTTCGATCACGTCTTCGACAGTGACTTCGTTCATTAGCCGCGGCCATTGACCGAGACGGTCCAGTTCAATGCCGCGTATCTTGTAGGACGAGACGGTCTCTACAAAATCCTGATAAGTTTCCAGCCCCAGGGCGAAGCGGCCAATAATGCCATCGCGCGCGTTATTGAATTCCTCATCGGTGAAGGGTTCGTTTTGCACCCGTTCAATTTCCTTGAAGACTTCTTTGATGGCGAGGTCAATTACATCGTTCCGCACCGCCGCCGTCACACTGAAAGCGCCGATGTCTGCTGGGAAGCTGAAGCTGGAGGAGATGCGATAGGTATAGCCCTTGTCTTCGCGGATATTCTGCGTCAGCCGCGAGGAAAAGCTGCCGCCCAGGACTTCGTTCATGATCTGTATCGGGAAGGAGTCCAGACTGTCCCCTTTGGCGCCGATGCCGCCGATGATAAATTCGGCCTGGGTGCTGCCAGGGCGGTCTATCAAATAGATGTGGGTTTCAGGTTGAGGCGGCAGGTCAGGAAAGCTGACGGCCTGCGCGCTGCCTTCCCAATCAGCGAAAAACGTCTCGGCCAAGGCTGTCCCCGCTTCGGCTGTGATGGCGCCGGCGATAATGAGAACAGCGTTGTCGGGATGACTGCGAGACTGATAGAAGCTGACAATATCGCCGCGGGTAATGGCTTGCAGCGATTCAAAGCTGACGGACATGCCATAGGGATGCTCGCCATAAAGCAGTTGGCTGAAGGCGCGCCCGGCGACAAGATTCGGCTCGGCCAAACTGGCCTCCAGACTGCCCATGGCCGCTTGGCGCTGCCGTTCAACTTCAGCTTCGGGGAAATCAGCGTTTAGCGTCATATCGCTTAATAGCTCAAAGGCAAACTCGGCATCGTCAATCATGGCAAAGACACTGACGGATAAACCGTCGCGGCCGCCGCTGCTGGCCAATGCGCCGCCTATCTGCTCAATGGCGCCAGCCAGATCTTGCCCGCTGCGTTCGGATGTGCCGCGCGATATCAAGGCGCCGGTCATGCCGGCAAGGCCGGGCAGGGTTTCAGGGGCGGCGCTTGACCCGCCGGCGAAAACCATGTCAAGCGATATGATCGGGACGTTGGGCTGTTCAATGACGACAATTTCCAGGCCATTATCGAGAACTGTCTCGGTGATCTTTGGCAGGGTGAATTCGCTGACTCCCAAAGCTGGCGGCGGTTCAGCCTGTTCAATGACATAGCGGTAATCCGGCGCTTCGTCAACAGCATCTTCAATGGCAAATGGCTCAACTGGCGGCGGCGGCGCGGCTTGGGAAGGGACGACATAGATGACATGGCGGTCGCTCGCCTCAAGATATTTGCCAACAGCAGCCTGAATGTCTTCACTGGTGACAGTTTCGTAACGTTCAATCTCGGAGTAGACCGCCTGCGGATCGCCAAAATGATAATTTGCCTTCTGCACGCTTTCCGCTAGGCCAAAGGCGGTTTCCAGCCCAAGGATATGACCGCTCTGTATCTGGGCAATCGCCTTGTCGAGCTCATCTTGTGGAATGCCCTCATCGAGGATAAGCTGAAGTTCATCATAGACAGCCTGCTCGACTGCCTGGCCATCTGCTCCGACATTGGGAATCAGAATGAACCCAAGCAGGCCCGGCCCGCGGTTGCCCTCGATAACCGTGCTGGCCTGTAGTGCCTGTCCGGTGTCCAGCAGCTTTCGCGACAGGCGGCTTGAAGCGCCGACGCCAAGCAGACGCGCCGCCAGATCAAGCGCCGGATAATCATCAGAGGCGAACGACGGGATCTCATAAGCGACAAAGACCGCCGGCAGGTTGATAAGCGGGTCTTCAACGACAAGGGTTTCCGCCTGGTCTTGTTCGACAGGCTCATAGTCGGGCAAGGGAAGCGGCTCATCACCGATTGGGATCGGCGCGAACAAATCATCAATCAAAGCGCGGGTCACCTCAAAGTCGATATCGCCGGCGACGACCAGAGTCGCGTTGTTAGGCAGATAGTACTGGCGATGAAAGTCCTTGACATCTTCGACCACCGCATTGTTGATATCCTCAATGCTGCCGATGGCCCGGCGCTGATAGGGCGGATAAGTATGGGGCATGAGATATAGTTCCTGGATGGCTTCTCCATAGGGACTGTTGCTGACTCGCAGCTGAAGCTCTTCAATCACGACCGCGCGCTGATTGTCAAGATTGACCTGCGTGACCGGCAAGCCAGCCATGCGGTCCGCTTCCAGCCACAGCGCCAGTGGAAGCTGGTTGGATGGCAGCGCCTCATAATAGGCGGTTACATCAATCGTGGTATAAGCGTTTATGATGCCCCCAGCCGCCGAAATGAGTTGGCCCATGCCGCCTTCAGGCAGATTTGGCGAGCCTTCAAACATCATGTGTTCAAACAGATGGGCAAATCCGCTTCTGCCTTCGGGGTCATTGGCGGCGCCAACCTGATACCAGACATCAACCGCAATTGTTGGCGCCGAGACATCGCGCGCCAAAATGACCTCCAGCCCGTTGTCCAGAACGTATTGCTGAATATCGAGCCGCTGGCTTGACTGTGCCAGGATTTGTCCGCCGAACAGCAGGAGCAGCAGTATTGCAAAGACGATGCGCTTCATGGTACTTGTGTTTCCTTATGGATTAGGAATGACATAGATAATAAATGTTGCCAAACAAGGCTAATTGAACAGGCGGCGCAGTTCAAGTGTAAATCCTGGCAAGACCGGCTCGCCGGACAGGCTGCCCTCGCGTCCGATAAACTCGCGTTTCATGCCGCCGCTTTGCGTCGCGCGGCAGACGTCGACGCCCTTTTTGGCCGGCAGGACAATCCAGACTCGCTGTGCGCCATGTCGCAGATACAGCGCCGCTTTTGTATGCGCCTGTCGGATGGAATCGCCTGGCGAGAGGATCTCGACCGCCAGATCCGGCATCAGCGGCATATATTTCTGCGGGATTGGCTGTGGCAGGCGCGCGCTGCTTGTGAAGGCGATGTCAGGGGCAAGCAGGGTCGCTCGGTCGCCCGGCGGATGATGGCCGGTCTCGACGGTGACGATTCCCAGTTGATGCTCCTCGACAAAAACGTCAAGAAAACGCCCCAGCCTAATAGCAAGATACCCATGTAATACGCCCGGCGGTGACATCTCGAATAACTCTCCATCCATTAGCTCAAAACGCGTGTCATCATTGCCTGTCTGATGCGCGAGTTGCCAGACATCGTCAATATCGTAGGTTTTCTGCTGAAGAACCATTATCTTCTCACCTTGTCTGATTCAGCTACAGGATAACACAGATATTTCGAGGGATTAAGCGAACAGGCGGCGCAGTTCAAGTGTAAATCCAGGCAAGACCGGCTCGCCGGACAGGCTGCCCTCGCGTCCGATAAACTCGCGTTTCATGCCGCCGTTTTGCGCCGCGCGGCAGACGTCGACGCCCTTTTTGGCTGGCAGGACAATCCAGACCTGCTGTGCGCCATGCCGCAAATACAGCGCCGCTTTTGTGTGTGCCTGTCGGATGGAATCGCCTGGCGAGAGGATCTCGACCGCCAGATCTGGCATCAGCGGCATATATTTCTGCGGGATTGGCTGCGGCAGACGCGCGCTGCTTGTGAAGGCGATGTCGGGGGCAAGCAGGGTCGACCGGTCGCCCGGCGGATGATGGCCGGTCTCGACAGTGACGAGTCCCAGCCCGCGATTATTTGCAAAGCTGTAAATATGATGGCTGAGGATAACAGCAAGCGATCCGTGTTCGGTGCCTGTTGGTGACATCTCGGACAATTCTCCATCCATTAGCTCAAAACGCGTGTCATCATTGTCTGCCTGATGCGCGAGTTCCCAGACATCGTCAATATCGTATGTTTTCTGCTGAAGAACCATCATCTTTTCACCTTGTCTGATTCAGCTGCGGGCTGGCTCATATCGGCAGGGTCAGCGAATCGAGGTCGCGCGGATAATAGGTAATCATCTCGGCGCCGCTGTCGGTGACCACCACGGTATCCGAATGGCGGAAGCCGCCCAGTTCGGGGACATACAAGCCTGGCTCTACCGTGAAGACCATCCCGGCTTTAATCGCCGTATCATCGCCAATATCAAGGAAGGGCCCTTCGTGATAGCGCAGGCCAATAGTATGGCCGCTGTGATGCTTCCAGTAGGGCATAAGCGCATGCTGGTCGAAATAGGCGCGGACTTCTTTATCGACTTCGCTGCATGGCTTGCCGGGTTCAAGCGCTTCCATAGCAATGGTTTGCAGATCGAGCATATGGTCGAACATCCGCTTCTGCTCGTCGGTCGGGCTGCCAAGGATCATCGTTCGTTCCAATTCACTGACATAGCCCCAAATCGGCGCGCTGGCGCCGGTCACAAGCACATCGCCGGCTTGAAATGTGATATTGCTGGTCAGGGCGTGCGGGATGGCGGCGTTGCGACCAATCTGACCGCGGTAGTCGGCAATCGCGCCTTCATAGTAACTGCTGTTATTGCGCCAGATAGGCCCGATAGTTTCCAGCATGGTCAAAGTGGCTTCACTGCTGGCGCGCTGGGAGACTTCAACTTCGCCCAGGCCAACTTGGGTGTATTTTTGCAGCAGCCGATGCGCCAGATGACCCCACTTGCAGCTTTCTTTCAGCAATGCGATCTCGGCGGCCGATTTGACCGCTATCTGGTCTTCAATCGGCGCGCGGCAGTTGATGACCTGCTGACCGGTGAGCTCTGACAGTGTTTCGCCGCGGTAGCCGAATATCCACGGGTAGCCATCGCTGTCGGCGCCGAGGCGTTCCTTCATATCCAGTTCATTGAGGGTATCGACCAGGACATTCATCGGATGATTGAGGTCGGGATATTCCAGATAAAAGGCGACGCGGTCGATAGCGGCCATCGATTCGGCGTGTTCGACTTCCATGCGCGGCACAAACAAGGCGCATTCGCCGCCGCGGTTCATTAGATAGGCCATCGGCCGTTCGGTCGGAATAAACGCAAAGCCGGTATAGTATTTGATGTAGTCGGCGTCAAAAAGGACGACGCCGCTCACCCCAAGCGCATCGATAATCGCCGCCAGAACTTGATTGCGCTGGGCATATTCAGCATCGCTGATTTTGAGTTGTGTCATCGAAAGGGGCATGATTGGTTTCCTGTTCTGTTGATGTCGTTTCAATTCAGATTTACAGCGTCGGCGCATGCGGCTGACGGGCGATGAACTGGCCGGCGCCGTTGCTGCCCAGCCATTGGTCGCCATCGACCAGCTTGCGGCCGCGCTGAAAAACTTGTATCGGCTTGCCCATAACCTTCATGCCCTCATAGCAGTTGTAATCAACGCGCATGTGATGGGTGGCCGCGCTGATGGTATGCTCCTGCTGCGGGTCCCAGACCAGAATATCGGCATCCGATCCAACCGCCAGCGTGCCTTTGCGTGGGTACATGCCGAAGATCTTGGCTGGATTAGTGCAGTGCAGTTCAACAAAGCGCGGCGGCGACAGCTTGCCGCTGTTCACGCCGGCCTGCCACATCACCATCATGCGGTCTTCCAGGCCAGGCATCCCGTTGGGGATTTTGGCGAAGTTGCCCTTGCCGAGTTCCTTGCCCGGCCGCCGATAGGAAGGGTCTTGCTTTTCATAGCCGACCCAATCAGCGCCGCCGGTCTCTTCCTGCCAGGCCCGCCAAGGGCCATGACCGCCGTCGTACCAGAAATCGCAGTGGTCAGTGCTGACGATTTGCAGCGTGCCGTCGCGCACGGCCTGCCAGAGTATGCCATGGTCGTGGCGGCTGCGGATGGGCGGCGAACAGACATATTTCGCGCCTTCAAAGCCGGGCGCGCCCAGATGCTCTTCGACCGTCAAGAAGAAGTATTGGACGCAGGTTTCGCCCATGACCGGATAGCCCAATGCGCGGCCGCGCCGCAAAGCCTCAATCGCCGACTCGCAGGTCATGTGAACGACATACAGCGGACAGCCGGTCATCCCCGACATGACCACAGCGCGGTTGGTGGCTTCGCCTTCAATTTCGGGCGGGCGCGAGGTGGCGTGATAAACCGGATCGGTTTTGCCAGCGGCCAGCAAAGCTGGGGTCAGCGCGGCTTCAACATCGCCGTTTTCGGCATGCACCATCACAATCATACCGTTGTCGGCGGCGACCCGCATGGTCTTAAACAACGTAGCATCATCCACTTGGAAGACGTTTTTGTAGGCCATGAACAGCTTCAGGCTGGTGATGCCCTCGTCGAGCAGAGTCGGAATTTCGTCCATAACCGCGTCATTCAGGTCGGTGACGGCCATGTGGAAACCATAATCAATCTGGGCGATGCGCTGCGATTTTTTGCGCCAGGTTTCCAGCCCGTCATGCAAGCTGCCGCCGATGGGCTGGACGACAAAGTCGATGTGCATAGTTGTGCCGCCGAAAGCGGCCGCCTTATGCCCGACATCAAAATCATCGTTGCTAATCGTGCCGCCAAAGGGCAGGTCAAGGTGTGTATGAACATCGATGCCGCCCGGCAGCAGATACTTGCCGGCGCAGTCGACCACTTCATGCTCGGCGGCGTTCAGGTTTTGACCGATGACCGTAATGATTTCGCCTTCGACCAGCAAATCGGCCTTCACCATGTCGCCGGCGGTAATGATGGTGCCATGCTTGAATACGGTTCCCATGTTCGTCCTCCTTCAATTCGATCCCAAGCTGTCCAGCGACAATCCCAGGCTGTCCAGCGATTCGGATAGACTTTCGATAGTTTGGCAGTCGGCCTTCAATAACGTATCCATTATCGGGCCTTTCAGCGAGTCGGCCAATGTCTGCCCCAATCCGCCCCAGCCGGACTCATCGTCGCCGATGGCGCCGGCAAGGCTGTCGTTCCACACCCGTTCCACCGACGGAATGAAATGCAGCTGCCGCACCGGAAACAGCGTGCTGGCGATGCTGTCGCGGCCGCAGCCATTGGCAAGACCAGTGAAGGTGTGGAAGGCGGCATAAGCGCCGTAGCCGACCAGCAGCAGAGCGACCAAACCCAGTAACAGCCGTTTCTTGCGTTCCTTGTTCATCGCATTTTCCCTTTCGCTATTGGCTTTCGTTGGCCCAAAGTGACAGCTGACGTCCGTTGGCCTCAACTTCCAGGCCGCTGGCGTCGTACTGGCGGCCGGTAATGGATGGCTCGCGCGTGAGTTCGCGGCGAATGGCGGCGGCGATTTCGGCGTCCATCCCCAGCGCGGCGACAATAATAGCATCCAGCTTCTTGCGCGTATCGCAGTCGTTCATCTGCGGCAGAGGCAGCAGAGTCGAATCGCACAGGCTGTCATAAGCGGCCGCCATCATCTTGACCTTGACCTCTTCCATTTTAGCAAAATCAGGAACAGGGATGCGCCGCAAATCGTGCATGGATAATTGTGGATATGTTGGCTTCTTATTCGTTCGGTCGCCAAGAATCGCCAAAACGCCTATCGTTGAATTGAAATAGGCACACAGCGCTTTTTCCAGTGTTTGCTGTCCGAATATACAGGATACATTTGATTTTGGTTTGCAAGGTATCCATAACGACCCTAATATTCTCTCATCAAGGCGCACGCTCATACATCTTATGGTGGTCAAGAACATACGGAATGGCAGCATCAATCGCCCTCTTTTTGCCCATAAACCTGCCGCCGACTTCTTTTTACCTTTTTTCGGGATAATATAGGTATCGGTTTGCGCCCGCATCGTTTGCGTTACATCGGTCTTGTGATACCAAAGGGCGACCATCCTACCTTCGTCAGGCACTTCCGACCTATCAAACGTGGTTCTGATGCCGGCTCCATCAGGCCCTATTTCCGCCAATAGCCCCAGTTGCTGCGCCGCAAAAAACTTCCCTTCGCGCAGTTCAATAAACCTCTGGCAAAGGTAAGGCGACAAAAACTGCACCGCGCCCCAGTCACCTTCCGCGATTCGTTCGGCCGGCCAAGCCTGCACTGTGCCTTTGATGCGCGCTAGATTGCCGGCGGTGATATTCCGCTCCAAGGCAATAGCCTCGGTTGGAGTCGCCGGGTTGTCGTACAGGTTAATAACCCGCGTGGCTGGCTTCTCCGCATCTTCCGGCCAGCGGCGGCAGACAAGCAGCATTTCGCCAATGTTTGTATTTTCTGAAAAGTAAATGCGGCTGGGGTCATGCGAAGTAACGATGGTGTCAACATGAAATTTTTCAGCCAGGTATCTACGCATCATGCTTGTCGAATAATTCGTTGCGGCAACGAGAGGCAATATAACAGCGATGGTGCCGCCGCTTGGTTTTGCTATGAAGTCAGCCAACGCCAGGAAACCGCCGCCATTGTGTGAACGATGGATTGTCCCGCCTTCAATAGCATCAAAGAGTTCCTTTTCCCGCGCTTTCAGCATTTTCTCTTCCTGCTTGCTGAACTGGTCATGGCGCAGGTCACTTCTAGTAAAGGGCGGATTCATAATCACCAAGTCGGCTGGCTCGGCTGTAGCGACTTCCTGCTCGGTTTCAACCTGCTCGACGCCGGTCGGCCAAGGCAGCAGCTTTGGCGGGCCCTCGCGGCTAAGAAACTCCAAGGATCCCAAGTATGCCCGAGATCCTTCTGATCCATTTTCGACGCCAAGCAGGGCGCGGCCAATTTTTATCTCGCGAAAGGTCGTCGTCGGTGAAAGCAAACCCAAGGTAGTCGCCGCCAGATGCGTCGCCGTCAGGTTGACGTCATAGCCGGTCAAGACCGATTCAATCAGCGCCCGCGAGACTCCATTTCGATGGCCGGCGGCGCTGGCCAAATCGCGGATGCGTTCGGCGGCTGCCATGAGAAGCGTCCCAGTGCCGCAGGCCGGGTCAGTGATTCGCAGACGGGCAATCGCCGCCCGGTCCGACCAGTCGCACATGTCCTCGCGGATGGCTAGGGATGCCAGCAGAGTCGCGGCGGCCGTGGTCGTATAGAATGAGCCATCATAGCGGGCGGTTTCGAGGACTTTGTGGAAGATGCGCCCAAGCAGGTCATGGCGCAGACCGACGATGTTGCGCGTGACCTTCATAGCGGCGCGCGCTGTTCCCTGCACGGCGGCCGAGAGTGCGGCATTCTGCGGACAGCCGCGCAGGGCATTGCGGGCCGTGGCGAAAATCGGCTTGTAATCGACTGCCAGCCACAAATCCCAAGCCCTGTCAAACGCGCCGATGGGGTCTTCGTCTTCGGCGCACTGGGCGGCTGTCCACGGCGGCCAAGGTCCCTCATATGTACGGAGCGGCGAGAAGCGATTGTCCCACAAGGGCGCGACCTCAAGGCGATGATTGTCCAGCTGGGCATGAAACATAGCGGCGGTGGCGATGACCAGCATGGCGCGCTTGGCGGCTTGATTGTAACGGCTGGAAGACGAGTCGGATACGATTCTTAGCGGCTTGCCGGCCGGCAGGTCCAGCGACAAAGCGAGTTCCTGTTTTTGCGCTTCGCTCAAGCGGGCGACGGCGCGGTCAAGGCTGAAGGAGAGCGCGTTGGCGATGCTGTCGGGGTCGCCCAGCTGGTCGGGTATTTTCTTGATGACGCTCACCAGCTGATCCAGATTGCCCTCCTGCCATTCTGTCCTGGAGGCCGGCGGCCGCGCGCTGTGAGTCCGCAAAGCATAAAGCACCTTAGAGCGCGCCAGGTCATCGGCCGAAAAGAGATCATCAGGATAGCATACCGCGACGGCGCAGTCGGCCAATTCCTGGTCGAGTCGGGCGTCAGCGTCTTTGATGGCCGAACGCTGCTTGCTGGCGGTATGGCCCTGTTCGGCTTCCAAGGCGATTTTGATGTAATTCAGCTGGATTTCGATGTCCAGCCGCCGGCCGCCGCCTTGCGCGCGCTCTGGTTTGGCATCCAGCCCGCGTTGGCGCAGGTCATCAGCCAGCCAAGTATTTAGTGTGCTTTCGTAATTGCGCTCTCGCATGTTTGCGCTTCTCCTCAAATGATTAGCTGAATGCCGGGATGATTTTCTCGCCGTATTCCGCCACGATGCGCTCTTCTTCGCCGCACATTAGATAGATGTTGAACTGGGTCACGCCGGCCGCCTCAAGTTGTTTCAGCTTGGCGATGTGGTCATCGACGCTCCCCAGAATCCCAAAGGCGTCTACGATGTCTTCGGTGATGAAATCAAGATGTTCGGCGTCTTTGTCGGCGTGTTCCTTATAATCATAGCCTTTGCGCCCTTCAATATAGGCGGTCAGGCTGGCGGGAATGTCGGGACTGTCCATGCCATAGCGTTCCACGATGTCAGCTACGTGATTGCCGACCATCGCCGGAAACCAGCGCGTTTGTCCGCGCGCCTTGTCCATATCGCCAATCCAGACCGGCGCCGCCGACATGATGCCATAATCGGACATATCGCGGCCGGCTTCTTGCCCGGCGCGTATCGCCTGTTCGGAAAACCAGCGCACCAAACCTGGATCCGCCAGTTGAATCACCAGCCCATCCCCAGCCCGCCCGGCGCCGCCCAGGGCCCGCGGGCCATAAGCCGCAATCCAGACCGGCAGTTCATAGCCATTCGCCCAGGGGAACTGCGCCGAGGCGCCGTCATAGTCGACCTCATCGCCGCGCACCAGCCCGCGCAAGACATCGGCAAAGGCTTCCATATTGGCGACCGTCATCGGCTTTTTGCCCAGGACCCGCCGCGAACTGTCGCCGCGCCCAAGGCCAATTTCGATGCGATTATCGCTTTGGACAGCGAGGGTGGCGTACATGCTGGCGGCGACCGACCATTCGCGCACGCCTGGATTGGTCACCAGCGGCCCGAAGATCATCTCATCAGTATGCGCCATGCACAGCGCCATCGTCAGATAGCATTCGCGCCAAAGCACATGCGAATCGAAAAACCAGCCGTACTTAAAGCCGGCGACTTCCGCCTGTTTGCAGAGGGCGACGGTGCGCTTGGGTGAAATATCGCCCTTGAATGTGATTCCGAAATCCATACGTCAACTCCTGAAATTTTTCATTTGGCTATTGTCTTATCTGGTCGCATGGCTTCTCTATTGGGCCAAGCGGGCATGTTCCCGGCCGCACCGCTCCAAGGCGCGCTGGGCGGCGCGGACGTTGATTTTGGGCGCGGCATCCTGATAAAACTGCGCGGCCAGCTGTTCCACTGCCACTTGGCCGCTGTCGGAACTGTCATCAAGATCAAAGGCATAATCGGCTTCATCAAGCCCTTCAATCGGTTCCAGAGTGATTTCGACCACGTTTTCGCGGCGCGCCCGCTCCAGTTTTTTGCGGCGTTTGTCAGCGGCTTGGGCGCGGTCGGCCTGGCCGGCGCCAACGTAATAGCCATGCAGGCGCGATTCCAGCCCAATCGCATAGCTCAAGATGGCGCCAAAGGTGTTTAATGATGACATCGAAACCTCTATACCCAGCGCTCAATCACGATTTTGCGTTCGGTGTAAAATTCAATCGAATCCATTCCCTGGCCGTGCAGATCGCCGAAGAACGAGTCTTTTTGGCCGCCAAATGGAAAAGATGCCGAAGGCGCGGCGACGCCGATGTTGACGCCGATGTTGCCGGCGTTGACGCTGTATTTGAATTCGCGCGCCAGCTTGCCGCTGCCGGTGAAGATACTGGCGGCGTTGCCATAGCGACTCTCGTTGATCATCTCGACCGCGTCTTCAAAGTCGTCGGCTTTCATCAAGGCCAGCACCGGCCCAAAGACCTCTTCAGTGGCCATGCTGGTCTGCGGCTGGACGTTGGCGATTAAAGTCGGCCCAACCCATGAGCCGTTTTCATAGCCATCGACGCTGAAACCGCGCCCATCGACGACCACTTCGGCGCCTTCAGCCGCGCTTTGAGCAATCATCGTTTCAATCCGTTCTTTGGCCGCGTCGCTGATGACCGTTCCCATTTGCGTCGTTTCATCAAGCCCATAGCCTACCTTGAGGTTGACCGTCTGTTTGGCGAGTTCGTCCTTGAGTTGGTCATAGGCTTCGCCGACACCGACGGCGACCGCCGCCGCCAGACAGCGCTGCCCGGCGCATCCATAAGCGGCGCCGAGGATATTTTTGACGCTGGCTTCGATATTGGCATCGGGCATGACGGCAATGTAATTCTTGGCGCCGCCCTGCGCCTGAACGCGCTTGCCATTGCGGGTGCAGGTTTCATAGATGATTTTGGCGACCGGGCTGGAGCCGACAAAGGAGACGCCGGTCACGTCCGGGTGTTCCATCAGCGCGGTGGCCGCTGGGACGCCGCCATGAACCAGGTTGACAACGCCTTCGGGCAGGTCAAGCTCGTCCAGCAGTTCAAACAGCAATTCGGCGCTAAGCGGAGTTTGCGGCGATGGCTTGAGGATGAAGGTGTTGCCGCAGGCGATGGCGGTTGGCAAGAACCAGAGCGGCACCATAAAGGGAAAGTTGAAGGGCGTAATAGCGGCAAAGACGCCGGCTGGCTGGCGCACGGTCGTTTCGTCGATGCCCGAACTGATGTCTTCCAGGCCGTCGCTCCGCATCAGCACCGGCGCGCTCATGGCAAAGTCAATGCTTTCGATGCCGCGGCGCACTTCGCCCCGCGCTTCGTCCAGGGTTTTGCCGTGTTCCTTGACGACAATCTGCGAGATCGCCTCGAAATTGTCTTCAACCAATACCTTGAAATGGTGCATGTACTGCGCTCGATTCAGCACCGGCGTACTGCGCCATTCCTCAAACCCATCTTTGGCGGCCCGCACTGCCCGGGCGACGTCGCCCGCGGTTGAATCGGGACAAGTCGCCAGCAGTTCACATGTTGCCGGGTTATGAACCGGAATGAACTCGGAACCATCCGATTCAAGCCATTCGCCGTTGACATAATTCTTGATTGTTCTGCTCATATTCCTCTCCTTATCATTAACAATACCCTTTCGCTGATCTTATCATGGCAAATCCACGAGAAAATCAAGTGCGATTACCCTGATGGTACAATGCAACTATCGTTCATTCTCACCTGCATTATACCATCAATGGTCGGGTAGCCGCAATCAGTGTACGGGGGCGCAACCCAATTCGTTTTGCTGGACACGTTGCTGGAATATGTTACACTCAATGCAAACTTGGATTTCTTGCGCTGGCTATGGTGAACGGGAGAACAGGATGACAACTTCGGCTGAAGTTTTGCAACGCTATAAAAAAGTGATGTTTCCGGCGGCGGCTCCGTATCATGGCGATCATCCGATTGTGGTTGACCGCGCCAAAGGTCAATACATATGGGACCTGGACGGCAAACGTTATCTGGACTTTTTTGGCGGGATTCTGACGGTTTCAGTGGGTCATTGCAATGACGAAATCACCGAACGCGCCATCGCGCAGCTTCGGCAGGTGCAGCATACGTCCACGATTTACGTCAATGAAGTCATGGTGCGGCTGGCGGAAAAGGTTGCCGAACTCACACCGGGACGTCTGCAAAAATGCTACTTTACCAACAGCGGCACCGAAGCCAATGAAACTGCCGTGCTGGCGGCGCGGATGTACACCGGCGTTCCGACCGTCATTGCCCTGCGCCATGCCTATTCGGGACGTTCGATGCTGGCGATGAGCCTGACCGCGCATGGCAGCTGGCGCTTGGGCGGAGTGGTCGATCCTTATGTCAAACATGTCCGCAATCCCTATACTTTTCGAGCGCCGGCTGGTTTAAGCGCCGAGCAGGTGGTTGAGCTTTGCGTGCAAGACTTGGAGGAGACGATTGCGACCACGACTGATGGACGCATCGCTGCTTTTATGGCTGAACCGATTCAGGGGGTTGGCGGCTTTATCGTGCCGCCTGAAGATTATTTCAAGCGCATTCTGCCGATTGTCAAAGCCGCCGGCGGCCTGTTGATTTCGGACGAGGTTCAGACGGGCTGGGGCCGCACTGGCGGCAAGTGGTTCGGCATGGAGCAATGGGGAGTCGAGCCGGATATCATGACCTTTGCCAAAGGCATGGGCAACGGCGCGCCGATTGGCTGCACGATTGCCACCCCCGAAATCGCCGATGCGGTTCAAGGCTTGACCTTCTCGACCTTTGGCGGCAACCCAGTGACAATGGCGGCGACCCTGGCGACTCTTGAATATATTGAAGCGCATAACCTGCCGCAGAACTGCGCTGTGCAAGGCGCGCGGATGGCCGAAAGACTGGGCGAATTCGCCGCCGAATTCCCTATCATTGGCGAAGCGCGCGGTATGGGATTGATGCAGGCGATTGAAATTGTGGCGCCCGGCGGCACGCAGCCGGATGCCGCCCGCACCGCCGCCTTTGTCGATACTTGCAAAGACATGGGCCTGCTGCTGGGGAAGGGCGGGTTGTATGGCAATGTTGTTCGGATTGCGCCGCATCTGAATGTCTCGACAGAGGATATGGACATTGCGATGGACATTGTTGGTCAGGCGCTGGTTGCAGTTTCCCAAGACATGGAACAATAAACAGATGGCTTGGAGCGCCGCCCGCCGATTGCAAAAACCGGCTTTGCCAGGTTTAACCGCGCTGGCTTTGGCCCTGGTGTTGAGCCTGCTGGCGACGTTTCAAAGCCTGGCTTTGGATGATGAACTGCTGATTGAATCGACCCTTGGGCAGCTGGCGGTCTGGATGGCTGAACAGAGCGGCAATGACCCGCAGGACATCTCATCGCCGCTGGCGCAGTATGCCGACAGCTGGGCAAATGAACTGGGCGCCGAAGAACTTGACCCGGCGCTGCTGCTGAACAGTATGCGGAACGTCCTTGTTATCTGGTGTGGACTGCTTGCATTCCTGCTGCTGTTCGCCTTGCTGACGCTGTTTGCGCGACCCGCCCGCAGTCAGGCGATTTTCTTTGTCAGCCTGCTGCTGTTGGATGTCATGCTGTTTATCATCCCGGCGGGCGGCGCGCTTTCGCTGATTTTGTACGCGGTCTGCGCGGCGCTGGCGGCTTTGCTCATGGCGCCGGGAAAGATAAGCCGCGTCTTCGGATTTTTTATTGCCCTGTCGGTATTGATGATCGCTTGGGAAGGCGCGAAATCTCTTGCCGATGCCGTCCAGTACAAAGTCGCGGTTCCCCAGGCCAGCTGGGCTTATGAAACGATGCCGAGTCTGGATGTAGCGCTGGCGGCGCTGGAAGCCGGCGAAGTCGATTATGTGATTGCCGACCGCAAAGACCTCGATGACTGGATGCCGCCGCATCCACCGGAAGACGGGGCGGCGGAAACGCTGCCATTGGAAAATCTGCGCTATCTGGATCATCTGGATCGAGCGGAAGGCTTCGGACCCTTGCCGATTTTGCCGGCGTTTCCGGGACGTTTAACCGTTGCCCTGCGCGCCGATGAAGCCGCGCAGGTGAATGCTGTCCGCGATATTTTCGGGCGGAAAACAGCGGCGGTCGCCGGTGAATTTGCTGACCGGAAGTTCTTGCCGGCGCCCCGCAATTTGATACTGCTCGATTTGAAGATCCTCAACGATTTGAATCTGCCGCATTTGCAGATGATCGCCGAGGCATTTTTGCAGCCGGCGCGGCGCAATGGCGAATGGCTGCTGCTGCGGATTCTGGGTGACGCCGCTGTTTATACTTTCAGCGAGGCGATTTACGGTTTCTTTTTTGGGGCGCTGCTGGGATTTGCGCTGGGTGCTGCGTTTGCCCATTCGCCTTTGATGGAACGCGGCCTGCTGCCGTATGTGGTCGCCTCGCAGACCGTGCCTATCCTGGCGATTGCGCCCATGGTGGTCATCTGGCTGGGCGCAAGTCAATTATCGGTGGCGGTGATTGCCGCTTATCTCACCTTCTTTCCGGTGACCATCAACACCTTGCGCGGCTTGCAGTCGCCAGGCGCCGCCCAAATTGAACTGATGCGTTCTTATGCCGCTACCCGCTGGACGACGATGTGGAAGCTGCGCTTTCCGGCGGCCTTGCCTTATATCTTTACTGCGCTTAAAGTATCAGCGACGGCGAGCGTGGTCGGCGCCATTATTGGCGAACTGCCCTCTGGCATCGGCGACGGACTGGGGCGGGCGATACTCGATTTCAGTTCCGATTACAGCCTGATATCGACGCCGAAATTATGGGCGGCAATTGTCATGGCGGCCGCCGTCGGGATTCTGTTTTTTGTCGCCGTCAGCCTAGCGGAGCGCGTGGTCTTGCGCGGTTACATCCGCACACTGGATTAAGAGAAGCATTGATGCCATCAGAAAACAAGAACATCGCCATTTCGGCGCAGGGAGTCAGCAAGGTCTTCAATCCGAAAACGGACGAAGAAGTGATTGCCCTGCAAGACATCCAGCTTGAGGTTGAGGCGGGAGAGTTCATCTCGCTGATTGGTCCTTCGGGCTGTGGCAAGTCTACTTTGATGCGGCTGGCAGGCGACCTCTTGCAGCCAAGCGCCGGCGAACTCACCGTCAACGGAAAAAGCCCGCGGCAGGCTCGCCTTGACCGCGATTATGGGATGGTCTTCCAGGCGGCGACTCTCTATGAATGGCGCACCGTTGCTAAAAATGTGCAACTGCCGCTGGAGGTGATGGGCTATTCCAAAGCGGCGCGGCAGGAACGGGCCGCCGAAATGCTGGAACTGGTCGAATTGGGCCCGTTTGCCAATCATTATCCCTGGCAGCTTTCCGGCGGCATGCAGCAGCGAGTGTCGATTGCGCGGGCGCTGGCCTTTGCGCCCTCGATTCTGTTGATGGATGAGCCTTTTGGCGCGCTGGACGAATTTACCCGCGAGCGCATGAACCTGGAACTGCTGAAGATATGGGGACATACTGGAGTGACGATTGTATTTGTGACCCATAGCATTGCCGAAGCGGTTTTTCTGTCGGGGCGGATTGTCATTATGTCGCCGCGGCCGGGCCGCATCACCGAAATTGTCACCAGCGGTCTGCCTTATCCGCGCGATTTCAAAACCCGGCAAGACCCGGCCTATTATCAGCGAGTGGCGGAAGCCCGCGAGCTTCTGCGGGATGCCCATGAGGTGTAAGCATGGCCCTTGCCAAGCGAAAAAACGGCCAAAGCCCATCATTGCCAACGCGAATCAGCCGCCGGCTTGCTTATTACTTTCCAACGATAGCGGTTGCGGTGGGCGTTATTCTGCTGTGGGAATTTTTGGTGGTCGTCTTTGACATTCAGCAATTTCTGCTGCCCAAGCCGTCGGCCATTTTCGCTGAATTCAGACTGCAAGCGGCCTTGTGGCTGGCGCCCGAAGAAAGTTCGCTGCTGTTTGATGCCAGCGGCGCGACCTTTTGGGAGGCGGTTGGCGGCTTCGTCATCGGCTGCGGCGCCGGCATTCTGGTCGCGCTGACGACGGCGCGCTGGACGATTGTCAGCGAAGCGACTATGCCCTTTGCGATTGCCGCCAATTCAGTGCCGATCATCGCCTTCGCGCCGATTATGAACAACTGGTTCGGCTTGACCAACCCAGCCTCCAAGATGGCGATTGTGGCGATTATCGTCTTCTTCCCGACGATGATTAACACCGTGCGCGGACTGACCTTGGTTGAGGCGCAGCAGCTGGAATTGATGCGCTCCTATGCCGCCAGCCCCTTCAAGATCCTGTTCAGCCTGCGGATTCCCAACGCCCTGCCTTATATCTTCAGCGCGCTGCGCGTGGCCAGCGCCTTGAGTCTGATAGGCGCGGTGGTCGCGGAATTTTTTGGCGGGCCGCGCGCCACTTTGGGCGTCTATATCACCCAGGAAGCCGCCGCCTTTGATTTTGCCAAAGCCTGGACAGCGATCCTTATGGCGTCTCTGATGGGTATCTCTTTTTATCTTCTGGTGCTGCTGATGGAACGGCGTTTGATGCCCTGGCATGTATCCTTCCGGCAAGCGGGATGATTCAGCGCAATAATCAAATAGCCTAAACAAAGTGAAAGGACTGTATGATGAAAATCCTCATTATGACCGATATGGAAGGTGTCAGCGGTATCGTTACTTGGGGGCGCGTTGGCGGCGGCAAGCCGATGTACGACGAAGGGCGGCGGCTGTACACGGCCGAGGTCAATGCGGCCGTGCGCGGCGCAAAACAGGCCGGCGCCGAAGAAATTGTCGTGGTCGATGGGCATAATGCCGGCGGCGACTGGCGTTACAATTCCTTGATACCCGAAATGCTCGATCCCGCTTGCGAGTGGGTGGCGCATCACCCTTGGACACGCTATACAGAATTGCTGGAGCAGGGCGCTGACGCCTGCCTGATGGTCGGCTACCATGCCCGCGCGCACACCCCTGACGGCGTTTTAAGCCACACCATCACCAGCGTAAAATGGCATAATCTCTGGTTCAATGGCGAACTGGTTGGCGAAATAGCGGTGAACGCGGCCCTCTGTGGACACTATGGCTGCCCGGTGCTGCTGATGACTGGTGATGAAGCCGTCTGCCGAGAGGCGACCGCGCTGCTTGGCGATGGACTGACGACTGTCGCCGTCAAGCGGGGCCTGTCGCGCTATTCCGCCCGTCAAATTCCGCCAGTCCGCGCCCGTGAAATGATTGAGGCGGGGGCCTGTCAAGCCTTGCAGAATCTCGATGCGGTCGCGCCTTATACGCCGGCATCGCCGGTCACCATTACGGCCGAGATTACCAAAGCCGAGATGCTGGAAGATTTCCGCGGGCGACCCGGACTCGAACTGGACTATGACGCGCATCAGGTCATCAGCCGCGCCGAAAGCTGGATGGAGGCCTGGGACCAGATCTGGCATTGGGAGGTCTGAACGCGCCTTCAGCTTGACTGGATTTTGGCGAATACTGCGCCGATTGTTTGATTAGGGCGCGGCGTATTCAATCGCGCCAATATCACAGCCGACGCCCTGCGGTCTGACGGTGCCGATTTGGTCGATTTCCGGGCAGTAGTCATCATCGGCGGCATCAATGGCTGGACTGCCTGCCAGAAGCGGGAAATAAGCTGGCGAGCCATCTTCGGGTTCGACCAGTTCGCCCAGCTTGGGATCGCCGCGCCAGGCCGGCGAACAGGAGCCGTCCTGAATAAAATTGCTGATATTCTGTTTCAGTTCACCAATTTCGTCAATAGAGTTACAAGCGTTTCCGCCGCGCCCGGCGATGATGTTGTTGACCATGCTTAGTTTGCCCCAGTTTTCAATCGCGCCGCCGCTCCATTCAGCCTTGTTGCCGCTGAATGTGCTGTTGACCATGCTTAGCTCTCCATTGCTGAAGATCGCGCCGCCCCAGAGTTCAGCAGAATTGTCGCTGAAGCTACTGTTGACGATGCTTAGTTCTCCATCGTTGTCAATCGCGCCGCCGGTCAAGTCAGCCGAGTTGTCGCTAAAAGTACTGTCGCTGATACTTAGTTCACCCACATTAAAGATGGCACCGCCATCGCCTTCAGCCGAGTTGTAGCTGAAAGCACTATCGCTGATGCTTACCGTTCCAGCCCTGTTGTATATTGCGCCGCCAAACTCGTCGGCCGAGTTGCCACTGAAACTGCTGCCGCTGATGCTTAGCTCTCCCCCGTTGGCAATCGCGCCGCCCCACGACAAATCAGCCGAGTTGTAGTTGAAAGTACTGTTGACGATGCTTAGCCCTCCGTCTTCCCCGTTGGCAATCGCGCCTCCGTATTCAGCCGAGTTGCGACCGAAGCTACTGTCATTGACGCTTAACTTTCCATCGTTGTAGATTGCGCCACCCCAGTCAGCCGAGTTATTACTGAAGCTGCTGTTCGTGATGCTTAGTTCTCCATCGTTGTGGATCGCGCCGCCAGCCGTGCCAACCGAGTTGCCACTGAAACTGCTGTTCGTGATGCTTAGCTCTTCCAAGTTGTAGATCGCGCCGCCAGCCCGTTCAGCCGAGTTGCCACTGAAACTGCTGCCGCTGATGGTAACTGTCCCCTTCCAGTTGACAATCGCGCCGCCGAAAGGCTGAGCCGCGGTCGCTTTGAACGTTCTATCGGCGTTGCGGATAATGTCGCCTTCTGCGCGTCCTTCGATCAACGTCAAATCATGGATGGTCAGCGCGCCGCCCTCGTTGAAAAAAATCCGATAACGATTGTCGCCGCTGATGATATAGCCCTCGCCTTCAATCGTGATGTCCGAAGTGATTTTGGGCAGGCCGCCATCAAGCGTTATGTCTTGGGTGAGCGTGATGATGTCCGCGTCACGCCCGGCCGGGCAACCGCCTTCGGCGCGGTCGTTGTTGGCGGCGATGATGGCATCCGCCAATGTACAGCTTGAGCTTAACCCGATATCGACGTCATAGACTAACGGCATCAGTATATGCGCTGTCAATAGGGCTGTAACGAGCACAGTCAATATGACTGTAACGATCAGGATTAGTTTCTTCATGCTGGGTTTTCGGGGCCTCATGCCAGTTTTTCGTTTATTCATGTTGGCTTCTCCTCCCTGACAAGCAGAATACGGAATACTTTAGTGAACCTATAAAACGTCTTAAGACAGCAGTGCTATTTTGTGAAACCGCTGACGGCTTGACTGAATTTTGGCAAATACGGCAAGCCGCTTATGCGCGGTTTGTGATTTGGTGTATAATTATATCGTAGGTTTGTTTTTATTTCAATGAACGGAGGATATCTGTCATGCGTAAAGTGTTAGGGTTATTGTTCATTCTTGTTTTACTGGTTGGGGTCTCTGTCAGTACGGCAGATGGTCACTCAACCTCGATAAAGCTGCAGCTGCAATGGGTGGCGCAGTCGCAGTTCGCCGGCTATTTCGCCGCCCGCGACCTGGGGTTTTATGAAGAAGAAGGGCTGGATGTGACCATCCTGGAAGGGGCGGTCGAAATTGTGCCGCAGCAGGTCGTTGCCTCCGGCGGCGCCGAATTTGGACTGGCATGGGTGCCAAAAGTGCTGGAATCCAACGAGCAGGGGGTGAATCTGGTGAATATCGCCCAAGTTTTCCAGCGCAGCGGCACTTTGGAAGTGTCTTTTGTGGATACCGGCATCGAATCGGTTGACGATTTTGCTGGGATGCGTATCGGCACCTGGGGCTTTGGCAACGAACACGAACTCTTTGCCGCCATGCGCGCCGTGGACATCGACCCCGACAGCGCCGATGATGTCACCATCGTCCAGCAGCCCTTTGATATGTCGCTGCTGCTCAATGGCGAGGTGGACGCGGCCCAAGCTATGACCTACAACGAATATGCCCAAGTGCTGGAGCAGATCAATCCGGCGACCGGCGAACTGTATCAGCCGGACGACTTGAATGTGATTAACTTCAATGATGTCGGCACGGCCATGCTGCAAGATCATGTCTTTGTGAATGCCGACTGGCTGGCCGAAGAGGGCAATGAAGCCATTGCTGTTGCTTTCCTCAAAGCCAGCTTCCGCGGCTGGATCCACTGCCGCGACAACCCGGATGAATGCGTTGAAATTGTCCTGGACAACGGATCGACCTTGGGCGAAAGCCATCAAACTTGGCAGCTGAATGAAATCAGCAAGCTGATTTGGCCCTCGCCGGCTGGGATTGGCATCATGGACGAGGACCTGTGGGCGCAGACGGTTGCGGTTGCGCTTGATGGACAGGTCATCAGCGAAGAGCCGTCAATGGACGCCTGGCGTTCCGACTTGGCCATGGCGGCCTTGGACGCGTTGAGCATGGGCATGGAAGACATTGACCTCACCGGCGATGACTGGCAGCCGGTTGACGTTGAGCTTCGCGAGGGCGGTGAATAGCCATCAAGCAGAAGTTGAAAAAAGAGACGCGTCTGCATCAGTGGACGCGTCTTTGTTTATTATGAGTGCATGGCCCGTTTGCGCGCCAGCATCTTTTCCCGCGCTTCGGGCGAACCATCGTGGCTGGTGCCAAACCAGTAATCAAAGGGCATGTCCGGCTCGCCATAGTTGCATTCAAAGTAGCGGTGATGCAGCTGATGGAAATACGACGCGCCGGATGTCACTTTTACGTCTTCATTCAGGACAAGCTCGTCAAAGCCGGAATGCCCCAAAATGGCGGTGAGGGTCGCGTGCTGGCCGTTCATCATCATGTGGATGGGATGCGATGCGATCACCCAGTGAATCAGCATACAGGTATAGTAGATGAGGTGTTCAAGCGGGTGCATCGCCAGGCCCGACCAGGGTCCGATGTTGATGTTCTTGTGGTGGACATAATGCGCGATTTTGTAAAGCGGCCGCCAATGCAGCAGACGATGAGTCCAATAGAAATGAAACACCCGCCACAGCTGCACCAGGCAGAGTATGAGGACAAAGTGAATCGGCTGTTCGCGCGGGTCAAGGTAGGGGATGATCCGATTGGCATAGGCCCACAGCATCAAAATCTCAAAAGCCGTCCAGATGGTGCCGGCGCTGACCACGCTCCAAAATACATTGTCTCGAACCTGATCGTTCCACAGGAATTTCCGTTTTCCTTTGCCCATCCAGTCGGGCGAGTATTTGTACTGGAAACCCTGTTCCTTGCGCGTCCAGAGGCGAATGTGCAGGACGCTGGCCAGCGCAATCAGCATAATTTGGTTGCGGATGAAGACTTCCAGCATCCAGTCGGCGCGGAACTCGGCCATGCGCGTCATCTCTGGCGTCAGGAAAAGCCAGGTCAAGACGGCCACGGCCATAAGCAGGGCATTCACGGGAAACAGATAATGATAGAGCCACTTGAGAACGGCCTTGGGCTTGGGCGGCCAGGCGAACACCGGATTGGGCGCGCCGATTTCCTTGTCGGGTTTCCAGTAACCGCGCTCGTCGCGCGGCATCCCGTCGGTCAGTCCGTCTTTTTCAGTCTGTATATTTGTCATTTTACGCTCCTGATTCATGTTTTAATAAAGTTTCATCTTGCCCTATGACAGTCACAAATTCAGCCAAATACAATCTAACACAAGTCGCCGCGTTTGTCGAACTTGCGTAACAGAATAAAATTGACTATAGTTATGCTGGTCATTGTTATTCGCAGCAAAATTTGTGTAATTTGGAGGATACTATGTTTCAACGGATATTTGTTTTCAGTCTCATGCTGGCGCTGCTGCTCATGGCATCGGCGACAGGCCTGGCGCAGGATAACATTCTGCTCTACGGCGGTAATCAGGATATTCATAACATCGATCCGGCGACTGGCGAGAACTACTCGATCAATGCCGCGCTTCGCAGCCTTTATGATGCCCTGTTCATCTACCGCGGCAGCGAAGCCCAGCCTCATCTGGTGGAAAGCTGGGAAGTCAACGACGACCGCACGGTCTGGACCTTCAAGCTAAAGGAAAACGCTGTTTTCCACGATGGCAGCCCGGTCAATGCCGACGCCGTTGTCTACAGCTTTAACCGCGCCATGGCCATCTCCGGCCCACCGACTTATCGCTGGGAGAGCATCAGCGACGAAAACACGGCGCAGGCGCTGGACGAATTCACGGTTCAATTCACCTTGACGCAGCCCTTTGTTCCTTTCATCGGCACCTTGCCACAGCTGTTTATCGTCAATCCAGCAATTGTCGAGGCCAATCTGGGCGATGACATGGGGCAAAGCTATCTGAGGGAAAACGCCGCGGGTTCGGGTCCTTTCAGGCAGGGACGCTGGGAAATCGGCAATCTGTATGAGTTCATCGCCGTTGACGATTATTGGGCTGGCTATACAGGCGACGATCATTTGGATGGTTTCGTGTGGATTATCCAGCGCGACCCTTCCACCCAGTTGAACTCTCTGCTGGCGGGCGAAACTCAAATTGCCGATTCTATCGCCGGCAATGACAAAGACAAAATCATCGACTCGGACGATTATGTCTACGAGAGCCACGCCGGATTCTTTACCAATACGCTCAAGATGAACAATCAGGGCGAATACACCAGCGATCCTAATTTGCGGAAGGCCGTTGCCCATGCCATGAATTACGAGGCGATGAAGGCGGCGCAGGAGATATTAATCGCTATTTTGCCTGGCCCAACACCGGCGGAAGCCTTATTTGGCTATGTCGACGGGCTTGACTATCCGACCTATGACTTGGATAAAGCACGCGAGTATCTGGCGCAAACACCGTGGCCCGATGGCGGCATCACTTTGGATTACGTCTATGTGACCGAGTTCCCGCGTGAAGTAATCCCCGGTCTCATTCTGCTGGAAGGCTTGGCGGAATTGAACATCGAGCTCAATATGATTCCTATGCTGTGGCCGGATATGGTCGCCAGCTGCGGCTCGCCGGAAACCGGACCCGACATCATCAACATCTACACCTTGCCGGCCTACCTCGACCCCGACGCGCACCTTTACAATCAGTATCACTCTGACCAGTGGGGCAGCTTCAATTCGTGCAGTTTCTATCACAACGAGCGGGTGAATGAACTGCTTGATGCCGCCCGCGCGACTACAGATCCTGCCGAACGTCAAGCCATGTACACCGAGACGCAGCAGCTTATTGCCGCCGAACAGCCATCGGTATGGATGTACACCGAAGATAGCAGTCTGGCGCTCAACAACTGCGTCAAAGGATTCGCCTATTCGCCCATGTATCCGCTCACCGTCATGTTCCAGGACTTGTGGATGGACGGCTGCTAGGCGGACAGCGCAGCATCAAAATGCAGCAGGGGTGGGCCAACTTGGCCCTGCCCCTGTTTGCAGTAAATATCACGTCATTTTTAACCCGAACTGTTTCCTATGAACATTCGCTACTATCTACTGCGCCGCATCATTCTTGTCATCCCGACGCTCATTGGGCTTAGCCTGCTGACCTTTGCGATTATTCGCATTGTGCCGGGCGATCCAGTCGCTTTTGCCGCCGGCCCGCAGGCCACCGAGAAAATCAAAGACGAGCTGCGGCGTGAATTCGGCTTTGACCAGCCTGTGCCGCTCCAATACCTCAATATCATGACTGGCATGTTTCGCGGCGATTGGGGGGAGTCCCTCTATACCCGCCGCGATGTGCTTGGCGACTTGCAGCCCTTTTTTCCGGCCACCCTGGAACTGACGGCTGTCGCCGTAATCATCGCCACGCTTTTAGGCCTGCCGGCCGGCGTCATCTCGGCCATGTATCGGGATCGGCTTCCAGATCACGTCTCCCGCGTCCTGTCGCTGTTTTTTGTCAGCTTCCCGGCCTTTTGGCTGGCGATGATCTTCCAGACCTGGTTCGGGCGCGATTTGGGTCTGTTCCCGATTGGCAAACGTCTGCCGGTGCTGGTCTCGCCGCCGCCGACAACCACTGGCATGTTCCTGATTGACAGCTTGATTCAACTCGATTTTGAGACCTTCTTGATTTCACTCAAACATATTTTTATTCCGGCCTTAGTGCTGTCCTTCGGCGCGTTTGCCAGCATCACCCGCATCACCCGCGCCAGCATGATCGAGGCGCTGGGGAAAGACTTTGTGCGGATGGAACAGGCTATCGGCATTCCTTACCGCATCATCGTCTTCAAATACGTCCTCCGCAACGCCTTTATCGCCACCTTCACCATCATTTCACTGAACTTCGGCTGGCTGATGGGCGGCGCGATTCTGGTCGAGTTGATTTTTGATTGGCCGGGCTTGGGCTTGTATATTCTCCATGCTTCCCTTAGCAATGACAGCCAGCCGATTATGGGGATTACGATTTTGTATGGCATTGTAGTCATCCTGCTCAACATCCTGACCGATATGGCCTATGGCATCTTGGATCCGAGGATTCGTTATGGCTGATTCTCCTAAGCCCAAGCGCAAGCGCAAATTGTTCGCCGCCGGCCCTCGCTGGGAGAATTTCGCCCGCGGCCTGTATCGCTTCCGCTCCAATTATCTTTCGATGGTTGGCCTGACGATGCTGTTTTTTATTTTTCTGGTGGCCGTCTTTGCCCCGGTTATCGCGCCCTTCCCCGAAGATGCCACCGGCAAGACTCGCGTCGCCGCGCGGCTGTCGCCGCCAAGCGCCGAATTCGCTTTCGGCACCGACAAAATTGGACGCGACATTTTCAGCCGCGTCGTGATGGGAACGCCCCTGGCCTTCCAAGTTGGCATAGTGATTATCCTGCTGGCGACAAGCATTGGCGTGACCATCGGCGCGGTGGCTGGCTATGCCGGCGGCTGGGTGGATGATATTCTGATGCGCGTCACCGATATCTTTTTAACAGTGCCGCCCCTGGTGCTGGCGATTGCGATGTCAGCGGCGCTGGGCAAGGGAATCGTCAACGCTATGATTGGCATTTCGCTGGTGTGGTGGCCAGGTTTCGCCCGTTTGACCCGCAGTCTGGTGCTGTCTTTGCGCGAAGAGCCTTTTGTCGAAGCCGCCTATGGCATCGGCGCCGGCCATGCGCGCATCATCTTTCGCCATATTCTGCCCAACGCGGTTTCGCCTATCATCATCAAGATGACGACCGATTTCGGCTTTGCGGTTTTGACGGCGGCCGCGCTGGGTTTCATTGGCTTGGGCGCCCAGCCGCCAACCCCGGAATGGGGGGCGATGATTAACGACGGGCGGCGCTTCTTCCCCGATGAATGGTGGATCGCTACGTTTCCCGGGATGGCCATCTGGCTGATGGTCTTTAGCTGGAATCTCCTTGGCGACGGCCTGCGGGATGTTCTTGACCCCCGCGCCCGGCGATAGCCAAAGCAAGGACAAGCATGTCAGAACTGCTCAACATCGACAATTTGCAGCTTGAATTTCATACCTACGACGGCGTGGTCAAAGTGCTGGCCGGTGTCAATCTGAAGATGCGGCGCGGCGATGTGCTGGGGCTGGTTGGCGAAACTGGCTGCGGCAAATCGATGACGGCCTTGTCCGTCGCCCGCCTGATTCCCATGCCGCCGGGCAAAATCACCGCCGGCCGCGTCACTTTCAATGGCGAAGACATCCTGTCCAGATCCGAAAGCGAGATGGAAGCCTTTCGCGCCCGGCATCTAGGCATGATTTTTCAGGATCCGGTGACCAATCTGAATCCGCTTTTTACCATCCGCGAGCAGTTGGTGGATGCCGTTTTGTATCAACGCGCGCAGGGGCAGAAAGTTCCTGGTCGCTGGCGCGGCTTTATGCCATCGGTGCGGCAGCTGCGGCGGGAAGCGCATGAACGGGCGGTCGAGCTTATGCGCCTGACTGGCATTCCCGACGGCGACAAGCGGATTTATGAATATCCGCATCAATTCAGCGGCGGGATGCGGCAGCGGGTGCTGATTGCGATGGCATTGGCCGGCGACCCGGATTTACTGATTGCCGATGAGCCGACAACCGCGCTGGATGTCACCATTCAAGCGCAGATTTTGCGACTGATTCGCTCGCTGGTGCAGCAGCTTGGTCTAACTGTTCTGCTGATTACCCACAATCTCGGTGTAGTTGCCCGCACTTGCGAACGGGTTGCGGTGATGTATGCCGGGCGCGTCATTGAAGAATCGCCGGTGCGCGAACTGTTCAAAAATCCGAAGCATCCCTATACGCGCGGCTTAATTAATGCCGTGCCGCAAAATAACACCGAACGCGGCGGATTGGTCGGCATCCCCGGTATGATTCCCAACCTGATTCAGCCGCCGGCTGGCTGCCGCTTTCACCCGCGCTGCGAGCATGTCATGGACGTCTGCCGCCAAAAAGTCCCGCCGGCCAAGTCGGTCGGCGCCGCGCATTCCGCATCATGCTTTCTGTATGAGGAGGGCGGATGAGCCAAAAGGACAGCCTGCTGGAGATCAATCACCTCAAAAAGTATTTTCCAGTGCGCGGCGGCCTGCTAAACCGCCGCGTGGCTGATTTCCGTGCCGTCGATGATGTCAGCTTCACCCTGTCCGAAGGCAAGACTTTGGGCTTGGTCGGGGAGTCCGGCTCGGGCAAGACCACTATCGGCAAGTGCATTCTGCGCCTGCTTGAACCGACGGACGGACAGATTTTGTACGCTGGGCAGGACATTACCCATATCCGCGCCAGAGAACTGCGCCGTCTGCGAAGTGAAATCCAGATGATTTATCAAGCGCCGGCGGCTTCGCTGAACGGCCGCATGACCGTTGGGCAGATTATAGGCGAGCCGCTGTGGATTCACGAAAAACTGCGCGGCAGTCAAGCCCGCGACCGCGTCCTGGAACTGATGCACGTAGTTGGTTTGAAAGCAGAGCATTATTATCGCTATCCCCATGAATTCAGCGGCGGTCAGCAGCAGCGCATTGGCATTGCCCGCGCCTTGGCCGTTCAGCCGCGCCTGATTGTCCTTGATGAACCGACTTCGGCGCTTGATGTCTCGGTGCAGGCGCAAATTCTGAATCTGCTGCAAGACCTGCAGGACCAATTCAAGCTGACTTACCTGTTTATCTCCCATGACCTGGGCGTCGTCCGCTATATGTGCGACGAAGTGGCTTTGCTTTATCTCGGCAAAATCGTCGAAGTCGCCTCGACCGAAGTCATCTTTGAAGAACCCAAACATCCTTATACGCAAGCGCTGATTTCCGCCATTCCCGAACCTGACCCGGATATTCAGCGCGAAGAGATTATCATTCGCGGCGATCTGTCACATTCATTTCCACAGCAGGGCTGTCCTTTTGCGCCGCGATGTCATGCTGCCAAGCTCGATATTTGTGATACGGCAGCGCCGCCCCTTGTCGAATCCGGTCGACGGCATCAAGTTGCCTGTCATCTGCACCCAGGAGCGCCGGTCTGATGCTGCGACAAGTCACCCTGGACGATATTCGCCCGATTGCTATCGGCGCCGGCATCCTCGGCACGGGCGGCGGCGGCAATCCCTATCTGGGCAGCTTGCACCTGGCGGCGGTCATGCGGGAAAAAGGGCCGCAAGCTCTGCTTGACCCCTGGCAGCTGGCCGACGATGCCCTGGTTTGCGTTGCCGGCAGTATTGGCGCGCCGACGGTCAGCATCGAAAAACTGCCTGAAGGCACAGAAATGGTTCGGGCCTTGCGCTTGCTGGAAGAGCATATTGAGCGGCGTTTTGATGCGATTGCGATTGCCGAAATCGGTGGCGCCAATTCCATGCAGCCCTTGATTGCTGGACTACAAGCCGGCATTCCGACCATTGACAGCGACAGCATGGGCCGCGCCTTTCCCGAAATTCAGATGTCAACCTTTTTGTTCGGCAGCAGCGCCCGCGTAATGCCTTATGCGATGGTCGATGCCGCTGACAATGCGGCCCTTGTCCCCGCCGCCGCCAGTGATCTTTGGGGGGAGAGGGTCGCTCGCAACATTGCGGTCAGCATGGGCGCTCGCGCTGGGCTGGTCGGCGTCATCATGTCCGGGGCGCAGGTCAAGGCGGCTGGCGTCCACTATACAATGAGCCTGGCGCATCATCTTGGCCAGCGGGTTATGGAGGCGCAGCGGCAGAAATCGGATGTGCCGGCGGTGGCGGCGGATGCGCTGGATGGGCGCATCATCTTTCGCGGCAAAATCACCGACGTCAATCGCCGCACCACCAAGGGTTTCGCCCGTGGCGGCCTTCGACTTGAGAGCTTCCGCGGCGGCGAGCGGCTGGCAATCGAATTTCAGAACGAGTTTCTCATCGCGTATCTCAATGGCGAAGTGGCTGTGACTACGCCTGATTTGATTTGCATCGTCACCGAAGAAGAGGGCGAGCCAGTGACGACAGAGGTTCTGCGTTATGGCACGCGGGTGGCGGTTATTGCCGCGCCGGCGCCCGAACAGCTAAAAACCAAAGCCGCGCTGGATGTGGTTGGCCCGGCGGCCTTTGGTTATGATGTCGCCTTTCGGCCTTTGCCGGGCGGAGTGATTGGCCGTCCGCCGCGCGCATTCAACAGCAGAAAGAATATACCTATACGACCCAAATCGTAATTCCATTTGTATCGTGGAATGCGTGTGTCCTCCGACTTGTGAGGCAGGTAAGGAATAACTGATATGAGAAAGAAAAAGCATCTTCGTCCATCATATGAATTACCCAGAACAATTATGTTCCTGGTAACTGTCGCCTGCGCGTCCGGATTGATGTTACTGCTTTGCACTATATTTAGCGGTACTCCTCCGCCTGGGCGCAGTGCCTCGCATACCACTAAGACGAGCATGATAGCGACAAGCACCAAAGCTAAATGTTTTGACTCCGCCAGAATGCGCGTTATCCCAGGATGCAAAATCACAGCGACGTCATCGAAAATCCCGAGACTAACTGCGACAAGCACGGCGACCTCACGGACAATTAGAAGCGCAACGTTAATCGCGATGGAGGATATCACGCGCACGCATAAAGCATCATTGCCCACACGAACACCAACCCCTACCCGAACACCAGTTCCTACCCGAACACCAGTTCCTACCCGAACATCAGGCCCTACCCGAACATCAGGCCCTACACGAACACCAGGCCCACCTACGGCAACACCATACGGTCCGCTTTATTGGCGCGGTCAAATTGACGGCTACTATTATGATTCCAGCGTTGAAGGAAGCCATGCAAATCTGCCAGCAATGCGACTTTCGCCAGGTCTATGGACTTGGGAAATTAGTAAAGGCGAGTGGTACATAATCCATAATGCAGAAGCATCGCCAGAAGGTTGCGCTGGCTTTCTGCCATTCTATGCCGATACAGGACGCTTTCGCATCAGGCAGAACTGCACGGTGTATTTCTCAATATCGAACAATAGCTTCAACGCAGGCTGGTCCGTGCTATTGTACAAGGAATCAAACTAATGAGCGTTCGTGCATTGGATGGCTGGCGAACGGTCATTGTCATGCTAGGCTTGTCGCTGTGGTGTTTGCTAGCGGGCTTCAACAGCAGAAAGGAGTCGCAATGACAGAAGCGAACTTTGCCAGCGGCACGGTATGGACAGGCGACAACCTGTATATTATGCGCGGCATGAACTCCGAGTGCATTGACCTGATTTATCTTGACCCGCCTTTTAATTCCAACCGCAATTATGCCGCGCCGATTGGATCGAAAGCCGCAGGCGCCGCCTTCAAGGATGCGTGGACATTATCCGACATTGACGTACACGAACATGGCGAGCTTGCCGACCACAACCCAGCCGCGTACAAGGTGATCGACGCGGCGCGGGATACGCATGGCAAGGGCATGATGAGCTATCTGATTATGATGGCGGTGCGTTTAATCGAGGCGCATCGGATACTCAAGGACACCGGCTCGATTTATTTGCACTGTGACCCAACTGCCAGCCATTACCTGAAACTGCTGATGGACGGGATATTTCATGCCAAAAACTTCAGGAATGAGATTGTATGGTGCTACAGCAGGCCCTCTGCGCCGAAACAGAAACAGCTGTCGCGCGTGCATGACATCATTTTATGGTATTCAAAAGGCAGCGCATGGGTATTCAATCCTGATTCGATACGGCAGCCTTACGCTGAATCCAGCCGCGCGCGTGAAGGATACGCCGCCGCGGCATCCAAAGTCGCTGAAGGCACGGTGCAATTAGATACGAAAGGCAAGTTTCCCGAAAGCTGGATTTACATTCCGCCGCTCAAAGGAAACGCCAAGGAGTATGTCGGCTATCCGACGCAAAAGCCGTTGGCCTTGCTGGAGCGCATCATCAAGGCATCCAGCAATCCTGGAGACATGGTGCTGGATCCTTTTTGCGGCTGCGCCACCACGCTGGTTGCCGCCGACCGACTTGATCGACAGTGGGCAGGTGTTGATTTGTCGCCGCTGGCGGTGAAACTGGTCAAGCAGCGGATTGCGGCCGACCGCGGTTTGTGGGGCGGCCCAACGGTGCTGGAGGAGCCGCCGCAGCGCACAGATTTAGGCAAGCTGCCCAACTATCGAACACATCGTCATCGGCTTTATGGCTTGCAGGAAGGCATTTGCGCTGGCTGTGATACGCATTTCCCTTTCAAAATCATGGAAGTAGACCATATCCTGCCGCGCTCAAGAGGCGGCACAGCCCATTTCGACAACCTGCAGCTGCTATGTTCACATTGCAATCGCAGCAAGGGCAGCAAGACGATGGCCGAATGGCGGGCTTCTATGCGCTGATTTAATAATATACGCAAACTAATTTCACACAGGGAGAAAACGCGATGAGAATAGGAATTGATGTCGGCGGCCTTCGGCTATGATGTCGCTTTCCGTCCGTTGCCCGGCGGGGTGATTGGCTGTCCGCCGCGCGCATTCAATAGCAGAAGGAATAACTGATATGAAGAAACTGACCTTGCTTTTCACAGCGATATGGACGGCGTTGCTGTTGACGCCGTCGGTTCACGCCGCTGATATTACGCTAAGCTCAAGCTGTACATTGACGGATGCCATCATCGCCGCCAACCATGACCGATCCGAAGGCGGCTGTCCAGCCGGGCGCGGCGCCGACATCATTACGCTCACCCAAGATATTAGGCTTGGGGGCGAACTTCCCGCTATCACTTCGGCCATCACCATTGAGGGCGAGGGCTATACCATCAGCGGCGCCTATCGCTGGCGGATTTTCTACAACGACGGCGGCGCGCTGACCATCAAGGATTTGACCATGACCGATGGGTATGTTGAAGGCGACATTATCCGCAATGCCGATGACACGCTCAAAGCGACCGCGGATCAGCCTTTCGGCGGCGCGATTGTCAACTGGCAGGGGAAGCTAAGCATCGTCAACAGCAGTTTCAGCGACAACATGGCTGAATACAGCGGCGGCGCGATTGCCAACGGGGGAGAGCTAAACATCGTCAACAGCAGCTTTAGCGACAACTCGGCTGACGTAGGTGGCGCGATTGACAACTGGGGAGAGCTAAGCGTCAGCGGTAGCTATTTCAGCGGCAATTCGGCTGAATGGGGCGGCGCGATCTACAACGCAGGAGAGCTAAGCATCAGCGACAGCAGTTTCAGCGACAACTTAACTGAATACCACGGCGGCGCGATTGTCAACTGGGAAGAGAGCGAGCTAAGCATCATCAACAGTAGTTTCAGTCGCAACTTGGCTGGATGGGGCGGCGCGATTACCAATGCGGGAGAGCTAAGCATCAGCGACAGTGCTTTTAGCCACAACTCGGCTGAAACTTCTAGCGGCGCGATCCACAACTGGGGAGAGCTAAGCATCAGCGACAGCGCTTTCAGCGACAACTCGGCTGAAGCTGGCGGCGTGATCCTCAACGCGGGAGAGCTAATAAGCATCGTCAGTAGCACGTTCAGCGGCAACTCGGCTGATGATGGCGGCGTGATTGTCAACTACAGCGAACTAAGCATCGGCAACAGCACGTTCAGCGGCAACTCGGCTGAAGGCGGCAGCGCGATTGACAACGCGGGAAATCTAAGCATCGTCAACAGTACCTTTAGTGACAACTCGGCTGAAGGTCTTGGCGGCGCGATTGTCAACTTGGTAGGCGAACTAAGCATCGTCAACAGCATCATCGCCGGCCGCGGCGGGATCACTTGTTACTCTGATGGCGGACTGAAACAGAATATCAACAATTTCATTCAGGGCGGCTCCTGTTCGACGGCCTTGCGCGGCGATCCAAAGCTAGGCGAACTTGTTGTGCCAGGGGACGGCTCGCCGGCTTATTTCCCGTTGCTGGCTGGCAGTCCCGCCATTGACGCCGCTGATGATGATTACTGCCCGGAAACCGACCAGATCGGCACAGTCAGATCGCAGGGCGACGGCTGTGATATTGGCGCGATTGAATATGTCGCCAATTAAAAGCGCAGTTCATTCGTTTGAGAGGCGCCTCCGCTTTGGCGATGATGCGCTGATTTATGTATTCAAGCTATTTTCACACAGGGGGAAGCCGCGCTGGATGTGGTTGGCCCGGCGGACTTCGGTTATGATGCCGCTTTCTGCCATTGAATATCTAGGAGGTACTTTATGCTACAACAGAATTCTACGATGATCGACGAATTTGTCCGTCGCTTGCGTGCAGGAGAAGAATTATCTCCAGAATATCATACGTTGCCTGATTATCAAGAGGCGTGGAAAATTGTCCAAAATGAAAAGAGGGCGAATCGTAGGAAAATGGTAAGTGACATTATCGATCATCTTTATGATCTTATCGAGATTGCCGAAGAAACACCCGAGCTTGCCGAAGAACAAGCACTCGAAAAGTTTCGGAATGCTAGCCAATCCTTTATGGATATAGTAACACGACTGCTCAAACAACCCTTTCAGCAAAAGCCTATCGAACCCACGCAAGCTCCCCCACGCATGCAGAGCGGTGGTTTGTCAAGACGAAAGAAGGGTGTTCGTGGTAGACGCCCATATCCTGACTATTGGATGGCTCGGAACGATCAGCCTTTAGGTACAGTTACCCCATTCCGTTGCATCAAAATTAGTAAAGATAAACAAGGGGTTCCACGTCTCCATAATGCAGCTTGGTACAGGATAAACTTAGGCGACCCTCAAGAATTCTTCAAACATCCCCGCGCAGAGCCGCTTCTGGGTCCCCGCGATGAATGCAAGAACGACAGTACCAAAGTTGATATTCCCGATACATATGTCCTGGCTGAAAAAATCAAGAAGAGGAATGGCTGGAAGTTCAAATCCTGGTCTTCCGAGCAGGCATACCTGAAAGCGAGGGAAGTTGCGGAGCAAGAAATTGATGAGGCTTATCAAGCATAAGGAGAAAACGCGATGAGAATAGGAATTGATGTCGGCGGCACCAACACCGATGCCGTCCTGATGGATGGCGTCCAGGTCATCAGTTCGACCAAAACGACGACGACCGCCAATGTATCCGAGGGCATTGCGGCGGCTCTGCGCGGCGTCATCACCGATTCGGGAATAGATACCGCCATAATTGACGGCGTGATGATCGGCACGACCCATTTCACCAATGCTGTCGTCGAACGGAAGCGTCTGACGCCGACCGCCTGCATCCGACTGGGTTTGCCGGCGACGGTCTGCCTGCCGCCGATGGTCGATTGGCCGCATGACCTGCGCGAACTGGTTGGCGCGAACGCTCATCTGGCGCATGGCGGCCATGAATTTGACGGGCGCGAAATTTCCGCCTTTGACCCCGCCGAAATCCACAGTATCGCCGAAAAAATCAGCGCGGCCGGCGTGAAAGCCATCGCCATTTCATCGGTGTTTTCGCCGGTCAATTCCACCTTTGAAGAACAGGCCGCCGAGATTGTCAAAGCGGTCATACCCGATGCCAGCATCACGCTTTCCAGCGAAATTGGGCGGATTGGCCTGCTGGAGCGCGAAAATGCCGCCATTATGAATTCCTGCCTGCGTCAGCTGGCGGCGCGGACAGTGGATGGGTTCAAGGCGGCGCTGGATGAACTGCAAATCGCCGCGCCCTTTTACATCAGCCAGAACGACGGCACGCTGATGAATGCTGATTTCGCCAAAGCCTATCCGGTGCTGACCTTCGCTTCCGGTCCGACCAATAGCATGCGCGGAGCAGCCTTCCTTAGCGGCCTGAAAGATGCGATTGTGGTTGATATTGGCGGCACGACGACTGACATCGGCGTCTTGCAGCATGGATTCCCGCGGGTGGCGGCGCTGGCAGTGGATATTGGCGGGGTACGCACCAACTTTCGCATGCCCGATACCTATTCGATTGGCCTGGGCGGCGGCAGCATCATCGAAAAAGATCCGCTCAAGGTCGGCCCGCAAAGCGTCGGCTATGAACTGACCGAAAAGGCGCTCGTTTTCGGCGGCGATATTCTGACGGCAACTGATGTGATTGTCGCCGGCGGCGCGGAGGACATCGGCAGTAAAAACGCAGTCAGCGAGCTAAGTTCGGATTTCGTTGAGGCGGTGCAGGCGCGCATCATGGAGATGATTGCGGTTGCGGCGGATCGCATGAAAACCAGCGCAACGGCTGTGCCGGTCATCGTGGTCGGCGGCGGCAGCATCCTGGTTACTGGCGAGATCGAAGGCGCGTCCGAGATCATCAAGCCGGCGCACTTCCCAGTGGCCAATGCGATTGGGGCGGCCATTGCCCAAGTCGGCGGCGAATGTGACCGCATCTTCTCCCTGGCGGAACTTAGCCGCGATGAAGCCCTTGACCAAGCCAAACAGGAAGCCACCGACCGCGCCGTCAATGCCGGGGCCGGCGCTGACAGCATTGAAATTGTCGATGTTGAAGAAGTACCGCTGGCTTATCTGCCGGGCAACGCCACTCGCATTATGGTCAAAGCCGTCGGCGACCTGGTGGAGGCAAGCTGATGCGGCTTATCGACGAAGCAGTCCTCGAAAACCTGGCTTTGGGCGCGGCGGTGCTTGGCACGGGCGGCGGCGGCGATCCTTACATCGGCAAGCTGATGGCGCGGCAGGCCATCCGCGATTATGGCCCAGTTGAACTCTATACTCTTGACGAACTCAATGAGGATGATTTAGTTGTGCCGACGGCGATGATGGGCGCGCCGACGGTCATGGTCGAGAAGATGCCAAACGGCAATGATATCGTCAACGCTTTTCAGTCGGTCGGCAAGTACATCGGCAAACCCATCAAAGCCACTATGAGCATTGAGGCCGGCGGTCTTAATTCGGTCGTGCCGATTTATCTGGCGGCTCGCCTGCGGATTCCGATGGTCGATTGCGACGGCATGGGGCGCGCCTTCCCTGAACTGCAAATGGTCACACATACCATTCACGGCATCTCCTCAACGCCCTTCGCTATGTCTGATGAGCGCGGCAATACTGTCTTGATGGAAACTATCAGCAACCTTTGGACCGAGACCTTTGCCCGCAGCGTCACAGTGAATATGGGCGCGATGGCGATGATTGCCCTTTATGCCGCGACTGTTGGTCAACTCAAGCAGGCCGCCATCCCTGGCACGATTACCCTGGCCGAAGACATTGGCAAGGTGATTCGGCGGGCGCGGCTGGAAGAAGACAATCCGGTCGAGACCATTCGCCACGCGGTCGGCGGCTTCCTGATTTTCAAGGGCAAAATTGGCGATGTTGAGCGGCGAACTGAATCTGGCTTTGCCAAAGGTGATGCCTTTATGACGGGCCTGGATGAATACGCCGGACGGAGCCTCCAGCTTAGTTTTCAAAACGAGCATCTCGCCGCCCGCATTGACGGCCAATTCAAGGTGACGGTGCCGGATTTGCTGGCGGTTTTAGATGTTGATACTGGCGAACCCATTACCACCGAAGGCTTGCGCTATGGCTTTCGCGTGGCGGTCATTGCCATCCCCTGCGCTGACAAGTGGCGCACGCCCAAGGGATTGGAGCTTGTCGGCCCCGCTTATTTTGGCTATGAGGCTGACTATGTTCCGGTTGAGCAAACCTACGGAGGGACCTAATGCGCCTCTTGCATGAAGAGCAGATTGAAGACATTGCGCTGGGCGCGGCGGTGCTTGGCACTGGCGGCGGCGGCGACCCTTACGTCGGCAAGCTGATGGCGCGGGAAGCGGTTCGCCAATATGGGCCGGTTGAGCTTTACAGCCTGGATGAACTCGATGATGATGATTTGATTGTGCCTTCGGCTGGCATGGGCGCGCCGATTGTCATTGTCGAAAAGCTGCCGGCCGGCGATGATATGATCCGCGCATTTGAGGCGCTGGGCAGATATTCCGGGCGAAAGCCGCGCGGCACGATGAGCATTGAAGCCGGCGGCCTCAATTCAATTATGCCTATTTATGTCGCGGCGCGGCTGGGCATTCCCATGGTCGATTGCGACGGCATGGGGCGCGCCTTCCCCGAAATTCAGATGACCATTTTCACCGCGCATGGCATCACCGCCAGCCCCTTTGCCATGTCGGACGAGCGCGGCAACATTCTGATTATGGACACCATCAGCAATAAATGGGTCGAAACCTTTGCCCGCTCCTGCGTCGTTCATATGGGCGCCGAAGGCATGATCGCGCTCTATTCAGCGACGGTGCGGCAACTGAAGCAGGCCGCGATTTACGGCACGATTACGCTGGCCGAGGACATCGGCAAGACTGTCCGTCTGGCTCGTCTGAACGAGGCTAATCCAGTGGATGCTGTCCGTCGGGCCGTCGGCGGATTTCTGATTTTCCGCGGCAAAATCACTGACGTCGACCGGCGCATTGAAGGCGGCTGGAACCGCGGCGATGCCAAAATGGCCGGCGCCGGCGACTTTGCCGGCCAGGAACTCGCGCTTGATTTTCAGAATGAGCATCTGGCGGTGCGGGTAGATGGTGAATTTGCGGCTACTGTCCCCGATTTAATTGCTGTGCTGGATGGGGAAACCGGCGAGCCGATTACGACCGAGGCTTTGCGCTATGGCATGCGCGTGGCGGTGATTGCTTTTCCCTGCGCGCCGCAGTGGCGCGAGCCTGACGCGCTCAAGCTGGCTCATCCGCGTTACTTTGGCTATGATGTCGATTATGTGCCGGTTGAGGAGCGGTTTGGCTTGTGATCGGGGCGACAAAATCATAATCATAAGGAGGGACGCAATGAAATATCTCTCTGTTATCCTGATACTGTCGCTGTTTGTCATTGGCGGCCAACAAGTCGCCGATACCCAATCAGAGCCCTTGACAAGGGAAGAGATTGTAGAGCGCTATGTTAACCTAAGCGGAATCAATTTGCGCGGTCAGGACTTAACTGGCATAGATTTATCCTGGTCCAATTTGTCCAATGCCAACTTGAATATGGCGAATTTGTCAGGCGCAAATTTGTCCCTGACGAACTTGTCCAATGCCAACTTGACAAACGCGAATCTATCAGAGGTAGATTTGTCGGTAGATTTGTCCTCGTCCATCCTTAAAAGTGCGAATTTGCGCGGCGCGTTCTTGCCAAACGCCGACTTATCGTTCTCGGATTTGACGAATGCGAACCTGCGGTATGCCATCTTGGCAGACGCGAACTTGGCCGATGCGGACTTGTCAGGCGCGAACTTGACCAATGCGTTCTTGCCAGGCGCGTTCTTGCTGGACACCGACTTATCAGGCGCGAACTTGACCGATGCGGACTTGTCAGGCGCGGGCTTGCCGAACGCGAACTTGCGAGGCTCGAACTTGCGAGGCGCGGACTTGTCGGACGCGATCTTGTCGAACGCGAACTTGCGAGGCTCGAACTTGCAAGGCGCAGACTTGTCGTTCGCGCACTTGAGAGGTGCGAACTTGTCGGACGCGTTCTTTGACAGCAATACCGTGTTGCCTAATGGCGAAAAGTGGTTAGAAGGCACAGATATGCGACAATTCACAGAACCCAGCGATTGATGATACACACCGTTACACTGGATGACACACTGCCCAACACTATCCGCG
The DNA here is from genome assembly GCA_965243515.1 of Phototrophicaceae bacterium. Lineage (GTDB taxonomy): Bacteria > Chloroflexota > Anaerolineae > Aggregatilineales > Phototrophicaceae > UBA6055. The sequence continues at coordinate 2,011,621 of OZ251572.1, forward strand.
CATTGGCTGCGATGTCGATTATGTGCCCGGTTGAGGAATGGTTTATCTTGGATCAGCTTGTATTTGTTGACTTGTCAGGGAGGATTGGTGAGTATGGATTGGTCAGGTAGGGATTTGTCGGGCGAAGACTTGGCAGGCACTAACTGGAGCTGGGAGAATTTGTCAAATACCAATTTGTCATCTGCTAACTTATCGGACGCGAAGCTGCTAGGCGCAAATTTGACGAAGGCAGACTTGAGCGGCGCAGATCTGACGAAGGCAGACTTGTCGGATGCGATTTTGTTGAATGCGAATTTGACGAATGCGAACTTGTTACGGGCGAACTTGTCAGGTGCAGATTTGCGGGGTGCGAACTTGACAGGCGCAGACTTGTCATTTGCGAACCTATCTGGCGCGAAGTTATCAGACGCAGATTTGACGAAGGGGGATTTGAGGGGTACGGATTTGTCGGGCGCAGACTTGACGGGGGTGAACCTAGCAGAGGTTGCGAACTTGAGGGACGCGAAATTGTCAGGCGTGGATTTGTCAAATGTTGACTTGTCAGGCATAGATTTGCGGGGTGTGGATTTGTGGGGTGTGGATTTGTCATCTGCTGACTTGTCGGGTGTTGACTTGTCAGGCGTGGATTTGTCGGGTACGGATTTGTCAAATGCTGACCTGTCGGATATTGATCTGTCAGGTATGAACTTGTCGGGTATGGATTTGTCCGGGGCAAACTTGTCAAACGCTGACTTGTCAAATGCTGACCTGATGGACACGGATCTGTCGGATGCCAACTTGTCGAGCGCGAACTTGAGAGGCGCGGGCTTGTTCGACGCGTACTTTGACAAAAATACGACCTTGCCCGACGGCAAAAAGTGGTCACGCGATACGGATATGCGGCAATTTACAGAACCCAGCGAGTGATAATGCAATCAGTTGCGTTACATGACACACTGCCGATAGCCATCGGCGCCGGCATCCTTGGCACCGGGGGCGGCGGCAGTACCTACATCAGTCGGATTCGGCTGGAGAAAGAACTGCGCCAGCGCGGCGCGGCTGTTCCGATTATCAGCGCCGATGACGCGCCGGATGATGCGCTGGTCTGCGCCGTGGGTGGCATGGGCGCGCCGACCGTCAGCAACGAAAAGCTCCCGGCCGGCGATGAAATCAAAACCGCCGTTCGCGCGCTGGAAGACCATCTCAAACAGAAAATCCATGCGATTGTCATCGGCGAAATCGGCGGCGGCAATGCTATCGGCCCGATGATTACGGCTTTGCAATGCGGCTTGCCGGTGATTGACGGCGACGGCATGGGACGCGCCTTCCCCGAATTGCAGATGGATACCTTTATGATTGAGGGAGTGCCGCCGGCGCCCTTTGCCCTGGCTGATGCCCATGGCAATGTCGCTATCTTCAAGCGCATCGGCTCGGCCTTGCAGGCAGAGGCCTTTGCCCGCAGCCTGACGATTGAGATGGGCGGCTCAGCTGGCTTGGTCATGCCGGTTATGTCGGGCGCGCAGATGAAAAGCAGCATCATCCGCGGCACGGTTAGCTTGGCAAAACGGATTGGCGAAACCGTCCTCGACTGCCGCGCACGGAGTCAAGAACCGGCGGATGCTGTGGCCGAGTTATGCCGCGGCCGAGTGATGTTTATCGGTAAAATTGTCGATGTCGAACGGCGCACTGTGCAGGGCTTTGCCCGCGGCAAGCTGAAAATTAACGCCTTTGGGGATGATGAACCGCAGCTGCATATCGACTTTCAGAACGAAAATCTGATTGCTCGCTGCGGAGACGAAGTCCTGTGCACTGTGCCGGACTTGATTTGCATCGTCAGCCTCGACGACGGCGAGCCGATTGGCACGGAATCGCTGCGCTATGGTTTGCGAGTGGCGGTATTGGCCTTGCCGGCGCCCAAAGAACTGAAAACGCCGCGGGCATTGGAAGTTGTCGGCCCGCGCGCCTTTGGCTATGACCTCGACTTTTCACCATTGCCGGGGAATTTGCTGTGAGGCTTAAAGCCGCGCGAAAGGAAAACCATGCCCAAGCGTCCGCATATCATCATTTTTAATCCCGACCAGTGGCGCGGCGATGTCATGGGGCATCTTGGGGATCCCGCCGCTGTTACGCCTCATCTCGACCAGATAGTGCAAAGCGACGCCGTTTCCTTTCGCTATGCCTTTTGCCAAAATCCGGTCTGCACTCCCAGCCGATGTTCCTTTATGACCGGCTGGTATCCCCATGTTCGCGGGCATCGCACTATGTTTCACATGCTCCAGCCTGACGAACCTGTCTTGCTTAAATATCTGAAAGACAATGGCTATTATGTCTGGTGGGGCGGTAAAAATGATCTGGTGCCGCGGCAGAATGGCTTTGAAAATTACTGTGATGTGAAATATGAAGCGCAGCGTCCAATCCGGCCTAACCTGCACCGCGCCGATGAATGGCGCGGCGCTCCCGACGGCGATAATTATTATTCCTTTTACGCCGGCAAGCTGGACTGCGGCGATGATGATGTCTATTATGACAACGACTGGGCGATGGTCGATGGCGCGGTTGACCTGATTCGGCAGGCAGATGACGACCAGCCGCTTTGCATTTATCTGCCGCTGGGCTATCCCCATCCGCCTTATGGCGTTGAAGATCCTTGGCACAGCCAAATCGACCGCCGACGTTTGCCGCCGCGCATCCCCGCGCCTGATTGGGAAAAGAAGCCCAAGCTCCTTTCTGGCATCTATGAACGGCAGGGCCTGCAAGGCTGGAGCGAAGAGCGTTTTACCGAACTGCGGGCGACCTATTATGGCATGTGCGCGCGGGTGGATGCCCAATTCGGCAAGGTCATCGCCGCGCTGAAAGCAAGCGGGCACTATGATGACAGCGCGATTTTCTTTTTCTCGGATCATGGCGATTTCACCGGTGATTATGGCCTGGTCGAGAAAACGCAGAACACCTTTGAAGACTGCCTGACGCGTGTTCCGCTCATCATCAAGCCGCCGACTGGACTGCCGATAAGGCCTGGCGTCCGCGATGCGCTGGTTGAGTTGATTGATTTTACGGCCACCTCATTTGAGATCGCTGGGATCTCGCCGGACTATGATCTGTTCGGGCGTTCGCTGCTGCCTTTGATTGCCGGCGAAACAGAAGAGCATCGGGATGCGGTCTTCTGTGAAGGCGGCCGCTTGACAGGGGAGGAGCAGGCGATGGAAAAAGACAGTCCCTCGTTTTATGACGCGGCAGAACTGTATTATCCGCGCGTGCAGCTTCAGGGACGGGAAGACGGCTCGCATACCAAAGCGACCATGTGCCGCAGCCGCGATTACAAGTATGTCCGCCGCCTCTATGAAAGCGATGAACTCTATGATCTGCGCCGCGACCCAGCTGAACTGCATAACCTGATTGACGAGCCGACTTATGCCGCCGTCCTGGCGCGGCTGCGGGATCGGATGCTGGAATGGTATCAGACGACCTGTGACGTTGTGCCGTACAAGACGGATGTGCGTTAGGGTTGCGGCCGCGAATCCTGAAAGTCCAGATAATCGGCCTCAATCGATGTGAATTCAATGATATTGCCGAATGGATCGCGGCAGAAAAAGCGCGGCCGCCCAGGAATGGCCTCAACATCCCAAGGTTCATAACCAGCATCTTCAAGTGTTTGACGCAAGCTGGCCACTTGGTCTACCACCAGGCAAAAATGACGGTTGGAGGCATCTTGCAGCGGGTCTTCGCGGAAGATATGCAGTTCGGCATCTTCGCCGGCGCTGAACCAGATGACACTTAGGCTTTGGATGCTGGAAGGCGGCGGTATTTCTTTCAGTCCCAGCAGGTCGCCATAAAAGGCGCGGGTTAATGCGGCACTTCCCGGCGGACGCGAGATGCTTACATGCTGCAATTGAACAGTCATCACAGGCTCCTCCATTGATATTGGCTGTTCCTACTGTACCGCATGCTTGACCATGCTGCGATTTCTTTTTACAATCTGCGTAAATAAACGGCGCAATGCAAGCGGCTTGAGAGGGATGTATGGCACAGGCGATTGTCATGCCCAAGTTGGGGAACACTGTCGACAGCGTCATCCTGCTGGCCTGGCATGTCGATGTCGGCGAAAGCGTCGCTGCTGGCGATGTCCTTTGCGAAATTGAAACCGACAAAGCGGCGCTGGAAGTGGAAAGCGCGGCATCTGGTGTCTTGCTGGCGCAGTTTTTCGAGGCGGGGGATGAGGTGCCGGCGCTGGAAAACATCGCCGCTGTGGGCCGGGCGGGGGAATCCTTTGCCGAATTGATGCCGGCGCATGCGCCGCCGAATTCGGTCTTTATTTCGCCGCGGGCAAAAAATCTGGCGCAGCGCAAAGGTGTCGATTATCAGCAGGTAACGGGCAGTGGGCCCAATGGGCGCATTATTGAACGCGATATTGAGGCGGCCATCGAAAGCCAGATGAAAATATCCCCAGTGGCACAGGCGATGCTCGCCGGCGGGGAATATAAGCTCGGCGATGAACACCCAGCCGGCAGCCGCGTGACCAAGTCTCATTTGATGCCGACTCACTCGGAAAAACCGCCGGCGACGAAGGCGGTCCCGCTCCAGGGCCTTCGCCGGACAATTGCTAAACGGATGCTCGAATCGGCGCAAACCACCGCGCAGCTGACATTGAACGCTTCGGCAGATGCGACGGCGCTTATCGCCTTTCGCCAAAGGCTCAAGAACAGCGATGAATCGCTTGGTCTGCGGTCGGTGAGCATCAATGATTTGCTTATGTATGCCTTGGCGCAGACCTTGCCCGATTTTCCCGATTTGAACGCCGTCTATGAAAATGAGACCGTCTATCAGCATCAGGCCGTCAATCTAGGCATGGCAGTCGATACGCGGCGCGGCTTGATGGCGCCAGTCGTTCGCCAAGCCGAATCGCTAAGTTTGAAGCAGCTGTCAGCAGAAACACGGCGACTGGCCTTAGCCTGCCGCGATGGCAGCATCCGACCCGATGAGATGACCGGCGGCAGCTTCACGCTGACCAACCTGGGCGGCCTGGGCATCGAAAGTTTTACGCCGCTGCTGAATCCGCCGCAGGTGGCGATACTCGGCGCTGGCAGCATCAACCTGAAGCCGTTGCAAGGAGAAAATGGCGTGGACTTCGTCCCGCATATCGGCCTCTCGCTGACTGTCAATCATCAAGTGGTTGATGGCGCGCCGGCGGCCCATTTCCTGGCGGCGCTTGGCGGCCGGCTGACGCATATTGACCTGCTCGCGCTGTAATCATAAGGAACGGTGATGCCCAAGTCGCTTACGATTGATCCGCATGAAGTCCGCCGCGCCACGCGGATTCAGGCGCCCGATATTCCAGTCAATGCGTACCAGCCGGATTCGGATGCCGAAGCCGCGCGTTACACCAGCGCTGATTTGGTCAATATGTACCATGACATGCTCTTGATTCGGGAGTTTGAAACCGCGCTGGACGGCTTCAAAAAGGACGGCGCTTACGGCAGTATTCGCTATCATCACGGCGGCCCGGCGCATCTATCGATTGGTCAGGAAGCCGCCGCGGTTGGGCAGAGCGCGGCTTTGGCGCCAAATGATTTCATCCTTGGTTCGCATCGCAGTCACGGCGAGATTCTGGCCAAAGGCCTCTCGGCCATCCGCCAGCTGGATGAGGACGAGCTGCTGAAGATCATGGAAGGCTGGATGGGCGGGCGAACCTTGCGGGCGGTTGAATCCTTCGCTGATGCCGACGACATCGGATCGCTGGCGCAAAGTTTTCTCATCTATGGCGTCTATGCCGAAATTTTTGCCCGCGAGAATGGCTTTAACAAGGGCATGGGTGGCTCGATGCACAGCTTCTTTCCGCCCTTTGGGATTATGCCGAACAATGCGATTGTCGGCGGCTCGGCTGGCATCGCTGTGGGCATGGCGCTGTTCAAGCGCGTCAATCGGCAGCCGGGCATCGTCATCGCCAATATCGGTGATTCGTCGATTGCCAGCGGCCCGGTCTGGGAAGCGATGAACTTCGCCGCCATGGATCAGTATCATACGCTCTGGGATGAAGAACTGGGCGGCGCGCCGCCGATTCTGTTCAACTTTGTCAATAATTTTTATGGCATGGGCGGCCAGCCACAGGGCGAAACGCTGGGCTTTGGCATCCTGGCGCGGGTCGGGCTGGGGGTCAACGCGGCGGCGATGCACGCCGAACGGGTCGATGGCTACAATCCGCTGGCCGTCGCTGATGCCACCCGTCGCAAAAAAGACATCCTGCTGGCCGGGCGCGGGCCGGCGATGCTGGATGTAATCACCTATCGTTACAGCGGCCATTCGCCCAGCGATGCGTCCTCTTACCGCGGTCGCGAGGAAGTGGACCTGTGGCGGCAGCAGGATTCCATTCGCGGCTTTGGCGATTATCTGCGGGCCAAGGGGCATGCTGATGATGCGCGGCTGGAAGGGTTGCGTCAATCAATAGGCGAAGTCATCCGCAAGGCGGTCAGCGCAAGTGTTTCTTTGGATATTTCGCCGCGGCTCAACCCTGCCGGCGGAGCGATTGGCGCGATGATGTTCTCTAATCAAAAGGCGGATGCTTTGGATGACCGTCAGCCAGAGGTATTGCAGGCGATGGCCGACAGCCGCTTCAGGGCGACATCAAGCAAGCATCGTTTTGGGCTGGATGCGGATGGCAAGCCGCGGCCACGGCTGAAGACGCTGACCTACGCCGAGGCCATCTTTGAGGCGATGCTGCATCGGTTTTATCATGACCCGACCATGATCGCTTATGGCGAGGAGAACCGCGACTGGGGCGGGGCTTTTGGCGCGTATCGCGGGCTGACGGAAGCCATTCCCTATCACCGTCTCTTTAACAGCCCGATTTCGGAAGCGGCGATTGTCGGGACGGCGGTCGGCTATGCGCTGACTGGCGGGCGGGTCGTGGCCGAGTTGATGTACTGCGATTTCATGGGCCGCGCCGGCGATGAGATCTTTAATCAGATGGCAAAATGGCAGGCGATGTCGGCCAATGTCCTCAAAATGCCGCTGGTCTTGCGCGTGTCGGTGGGGATGAAGTACGGCGCCCAGCATTCACAGGACTGGAGTTCGCTCGCCGCCCACATCCCCGGCCTAAAAGTCTACTTCCCAGCGACGCCCTATGATGCCAAGGGGATGCTCAATCTGGCCTTGCGCGGGACTGATCCAGTCGTTTTCTTTGAAAGTCAGCGTCTTTACAATCAGACCGAAATTCTGTTTTCGCAGGGCGTGCCGCTGGATTATTATGAAATCAAAGAAGGCGACCCTTATGTGCATCGACAAGGCCAGGACATCACCATTGTGACCATCGGCGCCACGCTTTACCGCGCCTTGCAGGCGGCCGATGAACTTGAGGACAAGCATGGCGTCAGCGCCGAAGTGATTGACGCTCGTTTCCTGAATCCGCTTAACTATGACAAAATCATTCAGTCGGTTCGCAAAACAGGTCGGGTTCTGCTGACGTCGGATGCCACGGAACGCGGCTCTTTCCTGCATACTATGGCCTCCAACATCAGTCAGCTGGCCTTTGATTATTTGGATGGGCCGGTGGCGGTTTTAGGCTCGCGCAACTGGATTACGCCGCCGGCTGAACTGGAAGACAGCTTCTTTCCGGGCAAGGACTGGATGATTGACATCATTCATCAACGGCTGCTGCCGCTGCCGGGCTATCAGCCGACAAGCGAACAGGGGATTGACCTGCGCGCGGTTAAACGCTACTTGAGGAGATTTTGATATGTCAGCCAATCGCAATTTGAATACCGCGAAAGCTAAGAAAAAGGACGAGTTCTATACGCAGCTGTCGGACATTGAGAATGAGCTTAGATTCTACCGCGATCACTTTCGCGGCAAGGTCATCTACTGCAACTGCGATGATCCGCGGGTAAGCAATTTCTTTCGCTTCTTTTCCCTGCAATTTCGTTTCTTGGGATTAAAGAAACTGATCACGACCTGCTACAAAAACCAGCAGCGGGATATGTTCAGCCGTAACGACACCGAGAAGGCGATTTGGCTGGAATATAATGGCACAGAGAACGAGACGGCTATTCCGTCCTTAGAGGATATTGGCGTCCATTATCTTGAAGGCGATGGTGACTTTCGCAGTCAGGAATGTATCGAGTTGCTGAAGCAAGCCGATGTTGTCGTCACGAATCCGCCTTTTTCGCTCTTCCGTGAATATGTGGCGCAGCTGATGGAATATGATAAGAAGTTTCTCATTATTGGACACCAGAACGCTATTGCCTATAAAGAGATATTTCCTCTTATCAAAGACAACAGATTATGGCTTGGGCGGACGCCGAGGGGTAGGGATATGCTGTTTGATGTGCCAGAAGACTACGCGCAGGAATTGGTTGAAACCAGAAAAGAGGGCAGCGCTTATAAGATAGTGGATAGCATTGTTAAAGGCAGGTTGGGAAGCGCAAGCTGGTTCACCAACCTCGATTACCGCCAACGGTATGAAGACTTGATTTTATGGAAGCGATACTCGCCAGAGGAGTATCCAACCTATGACAATTATGACGCTATTGAGGTCAGCCGAATTGCTGAAATACCCTTTGATTATGATGGGAAAATTGGCGTGCCGATTACTTTCCTAAACAAACACAATCCAGAGCAATTTGAGATCATTGGGGTAGATACTTGGTTCACAGGCAAGCTAGGCCGATTCTATGTCAAAGGCAGCAAGAAATATGCCCGCATCGTTATTCGCCGCAAATGAAAACGAAAGACATTGCCCGTCCAATGCTTGAATTGAATATCAGGGAGTGTTTATGACCAAGAAGGACACAATCGGAAAGGTCAGTCAGCAGTGCAAAATCGCCGCCGGGCTGTTTTGGGCGGATTATGCGGTTCTTGGCGCGCAGGTGCAAGACCTGGAAGCGGCCGGCGTCGATTGGCTGCATATTGAGGTGCGCGATGGCAAGTATATGGATTTTGCCATGCCGCGCGGAGGCTTTGATATTATCGAGGCGGTTTGCCGCAGCACGCGGCTGGAAGTCGAGGCGCAGCTGCAAATGATCCGCCCGAACTTCAGCGTCTTTGACCAGTTGGCCGATCTGGGAGTGAGCCTGATCAGTCTGCCGCTGGAGACGACGAACGAGATGATCTTCCAAAACATCACTTACATTAAGGAAAAGCTGGGTCTCAAGGTCGGGGTATGGGCTTGGCAGGGTGTTCCCGCGTATGCCTTTGAACAATTTATTCATCCGCATATCGACATCATTGAATACGAAAGTCGGGCGCCCTTCTGGAAGCAGACGTCCGGCAGTCAAAGTCCGCATACGATTGACCCGATTGTGGTCGACACGCTGCACAAAATCCATCAAATGATTGCGGCGGCTGGCATGGAAGACCGCATTGAACTAATGGAAGATGGCGGACTGAACGCCGGCAATGTGGCGCAATTCATTGAGGTCGGGATGACGGTTGGCGAATTTTCATCGCCGCTGCTCAAGGGGCCGGGCGGCAAGCTCCGACCGGGAACGGGCGAGATTGCGGCGGCGGTTGAGGGACTGCGCGGTGTGATGCGGCGAGCCAGCGATCAATACCGCGATGAGGCCGGCTTGAAAACATCTCAAGGGGAACGCTGATGGCACAAATCAGGATTGGACTTATTGGCTATGGCGGGATTGGTCGGGTGCATGCGCTGGGATACCGCGCCATTCCCTTCCATTATGGGTTAAGCGCCGACAGCATTCAACTGGCCGCGGTTGCCACCGGCCGCGCCGAGACCGCCAAGCAAGCGGCGGCAGAGATTGGCTGTGATGTTTTCACGGGGGATTATCGGCATCTGCTGGCGCGGGATGACATTGATGCAGTGGATATTTGCACACCCAATCGCAGTCATCATGAGATCGCTCTGGCCGCCGCCAAAGCTGGCAAGCACATCTATTGCGAAAAACCGATGGCGATGAATGCCGCCCAAGCGCAAAGCATGGCGCAGGCAGTCGAGGTGGCCGGCGTCAAAGCGCAGATGACCTTTAACTTTCGCTTCTTTCCAGCCATCACCCGCGCCAAGCAGCTTATGCAGGACGGCTTTGTCGGCAGGGTGTTCTCCTTTCGCGGCCGCTATCATCGTTCCAGTTACATCTCGGCCGACAAGCCACTTTCCTGGCGGCTCCAGCGCGAGATGACCGGCGGCGGCGCCTTGTTTGATTTGGGTTCGCATATTCTGGATTTGCTTGTGTATCTGCTGGGCGATTTCGCTTCAGTCTACGGCACCCTGGAGACTTTTATCAAGGAGCGCCCGATCAGTCAAGGCGCGGGCGAGAAGGCGCCAGTGGACGTCGATGATATTGCCCTGCTGCATACGCGCTTGCCCGACGGCAGTCTGGGGACGGTCGAAATCTCGCGCATGGGAACTGGTGCCACTAATGACCTGATGGTCGAAATTTTTGGCGACAAAGGCGCGATTCGCTTTGACCTCAATGAACCAGCCTGGCTGTATGTTTATGATACCCGTGACGACGACAAGCCGACCGGCGGGCAGCGCGGCTTCCGCAAAATCGAAGCTGTCCAGCGTTATGACGGCCAGCGGGCGCCGGATTGGACGATGACGCCTGATTTCGTGCGGACTCATGCCGAATGCCAGTATCAATTCATTCGCTCTATCTGGCAGGATCGTCCGCCGTCGCCTTCGTTTGCCGATGGCTTGCATGTGCAGAAAATCATGGAAGCCGCCCAGCGTTCAGCGCAAAGCGGACGATGGATCCAGCTGGCGGCGATATGAGTTGGGTCATCGGCATCGACCTTGGCGGCAGCAAAATCGCCTTGGGCCTGGTCAGTCCAGACAATGACATTGCCGCGCGGGCGCGGATTGACACGCGGGCGGACGAAGGGCTTGAGCGCGTCATCGAGCGAATTGCCGCCCAAGTCGAGCGGCTGAAAAAGAGTCTGCCGACTGATGAGCGCATCGCCGCTGTTGGCATCGGCGCCCCTGGCCCCGTCGATCCGGTGAGCGGTGATTTGCATACCCTGGTCAACCTGCCTGGCATTTCCAACACGCCCTTTGGCCGCAAATTGCAGCAACGGCTTGGGCTTCCGGTCAAACTCGATCATGACGCCAAAGCAGCGGCCCTGGGCGAATTTCATTATGGCGCCGGGCGGGAGCGCGGTAGCATGATTTACATCGTGATTGGCACTGGGGTTGGCGCCGCCATCATTTATGAGGGACGGCTGATCTATGGCGAAGGCAGCAGCGCCGGCGAAACTGGACACATGACCGTTGATCCGAACGGGCATCTATGTCACTGTGGCTCGCGCGGCTGTCTGGAAACCTATGCCAGCGGCCCCTGGCTGGCGCGGCATTATGCCCAGGCCAGCGGCAATGAGACGGCTGCCGGCGCCGAAGTGACAAGACGTGCCATCGCCGGGGATTCGATTGCCATAAAGGTGTTGAATCAAGCTGGACGTGCTTTAGGCATTGCGGTGGCCTCTATGGCGATGATGATCAATATCGAGCAGTTTGTCATTGGCGGCAGTGTGGCCGGGTCCGGAGAACTGCTTCTAGCGGCGGCGCGGGAATCGCTGCGGCAGTATGCTTTCCAGGCGGTCAGCGCCAAAGTGAAAATCACTGTCTCCAAGCTGGGGGAAGATGCGCCGCTGCTCGGCAGCGCATGGATGGCGCGGGAACTGCTGTAAGGGGGAGGCGATGTATCTTCATGCGGAGCAGTTGCCGGAGGGGACGATTTTGCAGGGCTTTGATGTCTGTATTGTTGGCGCTGGGGCGGCTGGCATTGCGATGGCGCAGCGATTGGCCGATACGTCACTATCAGTTTTGCTGCTGGTCAGCGGCCAAGAACGCGACCGCGGCGCGCCTGATACCGCGCGGCAATCTCTGTACCGCGGCACAGTTGGCGATTTTCTGCACAAGGTCGACCCTGCGTTTCTCCATCGCTCGCGGCTGAATATGTATGGCGGCACCACTAATCACTTTGGTTTTTGGGCGCGCCCGCTCGACGCGGTCGATTACATGCCGCGGCCTGGCTTTCGGGATGCCGGCTGGCCCTTTGATGCTAAAGCACTTGAACCGTATTATATTGATGCCCATCAATTCGGGCGTTTTGGTCCCTTCAATTATGATGATATGGACTTTTGGCAGCGAGTCTTGTATGCCCGCAGCTTTGATCGGCTGGACGGCGACCAGCTGACGGCGGCCATTATGCGCGCCCAATACGAAGAAAATCTGCATGATTTTCAGGTGCAGTTCGGCGATGAACTCAAGCAGGCGCAGAACATTACCGTGCTATTTAATGCCCATCTGCTCACCATCGCCGCCAACCGCGATGGGACTCATGTTGACGAATTGAACTGTTCGACAATCAGCGCTGGCAGGCCTGGCAAGGGCTTCAAGGTTCGCGCTGATGTCTATGTGCTGGCTGCCGGCGGCATCGAGAATGTGCGGCTGCTGAAACTATCAGGGGATCTTGGCAATAACGCCCGCGACCAACTCGGCCGCGGCTTTATGCTGCATCCTTTGCTTACCAATGCGGCCCAGGTTTATTTTGAGCGGACGATTCCAAGCGAAATCCGCAATTTCTTCCGCGAACAGCAGATTCGCCTCAAGCCGCCGTCTCATAGCGGGGGCGACTATGTGCATATCACCGCGCCGCTGGTCAATCCGGAGTTAATCTTTGATTACTGTGTCTTCAATGCCTGGGGCGTGCTTGTGCCGCATCATCAAACCCTGATTGAGGAGAAAATCGGCAACTTCCGCATTATCCTCCGCTTTGGCGCCGATGACGCTTCGGCTGTGGTCAATCTCAACTGGGAGCAGACACCCAATGAGGACAGCCGCGTCACTCTGAATCCTGAAGTGCGCGACCCCATCTTTGGGCAAGCGGTCAGCCATGTCGACTGGCGCCTGACCGAGATCGACAAGCGCAGCGCGGTTCGGGCCTTGGAAATTACCAGAAATTATCTGCGGCGACACGGCGGTAGCCGCTTTGAGATGATAAGTGATATTCGCGGCGGCGGCGAAGACTGGCCCTGGCCGCCCGATGATGGCGCGCTGGAGACCGGCGATCATCACATGGGCGCGCTGCGGATGTCGAGCTCGCCGGCGGACGGGATTGTCGATCTCAACTCACGGTTGCACCGCGTCGACAATCTGTATATTGCCGGGTCGGCCGTCTTCCCGACCGGCGGCTATGCCAATCCGACGCTGACGATTGTTGCGCTGGCGCTGCGGCTGGCCGACCATCTCAAAGACCGCGCTTGGCGATGAGGGCGTCGACTTCGGCGCGGCGGGGGACGCTGCGGGCGGTGCCGGGTTTGGTAACGGACAAGGCGGCGGTGGCATTGGCAAATCTGACAGCGGCGCGCAAATCCTTGCCTTCGGCCAGCGCGACTGCCAGGCCGGCATTAAAGGCATCGCCGGCGCCGGTGGTATCGACCACATTGACTTCAAAAGTCTCCAGGTGGATGCTCTGATTCTGCGTGACAATCTGCGCTCCTTGCGCCCCTAGGGTCACAACTGCTGTTTGTCCGACGCGAGTCAATAACGAACGGGCGCGGGCTGTTACATCCTGGCCGGCTTGGCCGCTCAATGTTTCCAGTTCGGTTTCATTTGGCGTCAGATAATCGGTCAGCTGCATCGTATCGCTGGACAGCGTCGTCGCCGGCGCCGGGTTAAGAATGGTCGCAATGCCCAACTTTTTGGCGGTTTTTAGCGCATAGGCAACCATGTCAAGATTGATTTCCAGCTGCGCCAGCAGCACATCGGCGGCGGCGATGCGGTCTTTGGCGGCGTCAATATCGCTTGGCTGAATGTTCAGATTGGCGCCCAGCACGACCACAATCATATTTTCGCCCTGGCTGTCAACGAGAATTGGCGCAACGCCAGTCGCATGGTCTTGGTCTTGAATGACATAATCGCGGCTGACACCTTCGGCATCCCAAATCTCGTAAGCCAGATTGGCAAAGACATCGCTGCCGACGCGGCCGATAAAGGTGACCTCGGCGCCGAGACGGGCGGCCGCAACCGCTTGATTCGAGCCTTTGCCGCCGGCGCCGGTCATAAAAGTATCACCGTGGACGGTTTCGCCGGGGCGCGGCATCCGCTGGAGATATGAGACTAAATCGGTATTGAAGCTGCCCACAACCACAATTTTTGCTGTCATGCCAAGTCCCCTTGTTCCAGGATTAACCTTTGATGGCGCCGGCCGTCAGCCCGCGCGTGATAAACCGTTCCAGCAGCAGTCCCATAATCACCACTGGCACGACTGCGGTCAGTGTCAGCGCGCTGATGAACCACCATTCAATGCCGCGCGTATTGTTCTGTCCGGCAATCAAGACCGGCAGGGTGATGGCCTTGAAGTTGGTCAGCATCAAGGCAAACAGATATTCATTCCAAGAGAAGACAAAGGAGAATATCGCCACTGCTACCAGCCCTGGCGCGCTCAAGGGCAGCACAATGCGATAAAAGGCCTGCCAGCGAGTCGCGCCATCGACGCGGGCGCTCTCTTCCAGGTCGACCGGCAGGCCATTGAAGAAATCGCGCATAATCCAGACGGCGAAGGGGATGTTAAACATGGTGTAGGCCAGGATAAGTCCCCCATAGGTATCCACTAAGCCAAAGCGGTCATACAGCAGCAGGAACGGCACGATAAAAATAGCCGGCGGCAGAAAGCGCTGCGAGATAATCCAAAAGGCGATATTGTTGTTGTCCCAGCCCAAACGTCCCCAGTAATACTTGAAACGGGATAGGCCATAACCGGCCATGGCGCCGATAATCACCGACAGGATGGTGCTGCCGACGGACGAAATCAAGCTGTTGCGGAAGTGGCGCAGGGTGGATTCCCGCTGGCTGCCGAACATAGTTTCCCAGTGGTCGGGAATCGGCTGAAAATCAACATAGGGAATATAATTGGGGCCGCGGCTGACATCAATCGGGCGTTTGACCGAGGTTGTCGCCAGCCAGTAAAAGGGAAACAGCACAATAAAACACCAGAAAATGACAATCGCGTACAGCAGGAAGGACTGCCATAAGGGACGTCCACTTGAATGGAATCGGCGCTTTCGTTTTTTCATATTGTCCTCTTAACTGTCGTGATAAGTTTATTACCTTGATAAGTTACCCCAACGTCGACCGACTGCTAAAAATATCGTCGCAAACACAATCACCAGAATCAGCAGAATATATGCAATCGCGCTGGCATAGCCATAATTGCCATTGCTAAGCGCCTGCTCGAAAATATACAAGGTCAGTGATTCGGTGGCCGAGCCAGGCCCGCCGCCAGTGGTCACTACAATCACATCGATAATTTTGAAAATCTCTAGGCCGCGGATCAATATCACCGTCATAGAAATCGGGAACAGAATCGGCAAAGTGATGCCGCTGAAAATCTGCCAGGCGTTGGCGCCATCCACTCTTGCCGCCTCATAAATGTCTTCGGGGATGGACTGCATGCCAGCCAGTAGTAGCAGCGTCATAAAGGGAATCCACTGCCAGGCGTCAATGATCAGGATAGCGACCGGCGCCCAGCCGGTGTCCGTGAACCAGGGAATAGAAATGTTATGCTCCAGTTGCAGGGTCTTGGAAAATTCGCGCAGGAAATGTGCCAGAGGCGAGCGCTGCGGCTGTGAATCGAACATCATCCGGCCGGTATAGGCGACAGCGACCGGCGTCATCATCATCGGCATCAGAAAAATCACGCGGACGATATGACGTCCAGAAAAGGGCTGATTGAGGACAGTCGCCAGACCCAAGCCAACCGCATATTGAATCATCACTCCAAAAAACACATACACCATCGTATTGCGAACGGTGCTGTGCAAGCGGGTATCAATAAGCAGACGCTCATAATTGCGCCCGGTCAGTTCAAAGCCCAGCCCCAGAAAACCGACGCCTTCGCTAATCCCTTCGGCGGCGGCCTGGCGGGCGATGGTCGAGCCGCCGCGCTGCATATCGGTAAAGCTGATGCCCAGCGACCAGGCCAGCGGAAAGATGGACAAAGCCAGCAGGATCAGCACGGCTGGGCTAAGAAAGACCCGCTTCATCAGTTTGTCTTCGCGCATGGCGCTTTGGCGCTCCCGGGCAAAGGTGGACAAGCAAGAGCGAGATGACTCCCGCCCCTGCCTGTATGATGCGGCTTAACTAGCCGTCGAAGCCAACAGCGGCTTTGTACTGCGCTGCCTGTGCATCGCGGCCGAGTCGGTCGGTGATGGCGTCCCACAGGGCGGCCACATTATCGAGCGCTTCCTGTGCGCTGATTTCGCCGGCGACGGCGCGGGCGATTTCGGCATCCAGCGTTGACAGGTATTCGGCCGAGCCGGTGATTCGCAGATCAAGCACGGCGTTGGGATGATTGATGGTGCTTTGGATGGCGTCCAAGTAATCGGCGGCGCTTTCTTCATCAAAGCCGGCCTCGACCCAGGGCGCGATGTCTTCCAACTGGCTGAAGCGCGACGGGTTGATGCCGGTGCCGCCGGTCACAGCCAATTCGTTCACCATTTCGCGGCTGGCCAGGAAGGCGGCGAAGTCAAGCGCGGCTTCGGTGACGTCGCTGTCGGCAGCGACCGAGATGATCCAGCCGCCGAAGGCGATGAAAGGCGCCGGGTTGGTTTCCATGACCCATTCGCCGGCTTCATAATCCCAGTAGGAATCGCCGCCGGGCAGCACGCCAAAGCCGACGTCGCCTTGGACGATGGAGGCATTGGGATCGACCGAAATCGTGCCGACATCACCCCAGTCGAGGTTCAGAACGGCAGTGCCGGTCGTGAACAGCGTGCGGGTGTCGGCGACGTCGTAGTTAATCATTTCTGGATCGCCGACGCTGCGGATGTCGACATATTCTTCCAGCGCCCGCACCCAGCCCGGATTGTTCACCTGCGGCGTCATGTCGTCACAGCTAAAGAAGAAGCAGGGATTGCCGGGGACTTTGCCATAGCCAGCCGCGCGGGACAGATAGACCCAATAGGATTGGGCATTGCGACGCTGGGCTTCCAATGCGCCGTAAATGGGGGCGGCATCGCCGGCCGTTTCGACTTCTTTGCCGTTGAAGAAGGCGGCGATATCGGCATATTGCGACCAAGTGACCGGTTCAGCCAGGGGGTAGCCATATTCAGCTTCAAAGGCGGCTTGATACTCCTCATTGGCAAACAGGTCTTTGCGATAGTACAGCATGTGGGCATCGCCGTCGTAGGGCAGGGCATAGGGCACGCCGCCCCAGGTGGTGATGCGGTCGGCATACAGAGGGATGACATCATCAGCGTCAATCTGGTCGAGGATGTCTTGGGATATTTCCAGCACATAGCCTGGCGCCATAATATCGCCGGCCCAGTCGGCGGCGTAGATGATGACATCGTAATCGCCGGAGCCGGTGGCTAAGGCGGTCGAGATTTTCTCGAACAGTTCGCCAAAGGCAAAGGTCTGAAGCTCAATGTTGCCGCCGGTCATTTCTTCCCAGATGGGCCCCTTATCCAGGACTGGCCCGCCGATTGCCGAGCCGGTTTGGGTCACCACGACCACGGTCTGGCCGGAGAAATCCTGCGCGCCAGCCGCAGCTGCGACGAACAAGATCAAGATGATAACGAACAAAGACAGTCTACGCATTTTTACACTCCCTGTGAGCAAAATGGATGAATGGTTTCAGCTTGATAGAACTTGGCATTTTCCTGGTTTCAATATGGCCCTCCTTTCGCAATTTTCCTTATTATACTATGGTGTGCTTGATAAAACAGGGTCGTGGATGACTGTCGCTTCTCTCGATTGACCGGGCAATCACATCAAAACGGCGTCTCTTTGGTCGCCCTTTGTCAATCGCGATGTGATACCCTGTCATTCTTGTGTGATTATCGTACGCGTCCCTGTTGCTTGTCATTGCCGACTGAATGGAATATGCTAGCTATGCAGGGCTTGTTCGCGGTTCGTTTTCGGGGGGTAAGAAGTGAAGAATCACATTGTGGCGCATGACTTGGGGACGACGGGGAACAAGGCGACGCTGTATGACCGCGAGGGACGGCTGGTCGGCGCGTCGTTCGATGCTTATGCGACAGAATATGCCCATGCTGGCTGGGCGGAGCAGAATCCGCAGGATTGGTGGCAGGCGGTTTGCGCGTCGACGCGGCGGCTGCTGGCGGAGACTGGCGTTCGTCCGGATGACATCGCTTGCGTGGTCTTCAGCGGTCAGATGATGGGGGTGGTGGCGCTCGACAAGGCGGCGCGTCCGCTGCGGGATGCGATGATTTGGGCTGACCAGCGGGCTTTGGAGCAGGAGCGGTGGATGCGTGAGCGGCTTTCGCTGGAGGAGGTGTATCGGATTACGGGACATCGGCTTGGCTGTGCTTATTCGCTGGCAAAGATCCTTTGGATACGCGACCATCAGCCTGATATTTATGAAGCTGCGTATAAGTTTGTGTGCGCTAAAGATTTTATTGTGGCTCGTCTGACGGGCCATTTTGTGACCGACCCTTCGGACGCTTCCAGCATGAATCTGTATGATTTGGAAGAAGGCGATTGGTCAGGGAGGATTTTGGATGCGGTTGATTTGCCGGCTGACAAGTTGCCAACGGTTCGGCAGTCAGTGGATATTGCTGGCGAGGTGCAGTCGGCGGTGGCTGATGAAATCGGGGTGGCGGCTGGGACGGCGGTTGTTGTTGGCGGTGGTGATGGCGCCTGTGCGGCGGCTGGCGCTGGGGTGATTCGAGAGGGGGCTGCTTATAATTATGTTGGCTCGTCGTCGTGGATCGCGATGTCGACTCCCAAGCCGATTTATGACCCGGATTATCGCACCTTTACCTTCGGTCATGTGATTCCCAAGATGGTCATGCCAACCGGCACCATGCAGGCGGCTGGCGCGTCGTATCAATGGACGCGCGATCAGCTGGCGTTGTTTGAGCGGCAGGCTGCTGAAGCGCTAGGCATCAGTGTCTACGAGCTAATCAATCTGGAAGCTGCCCGGGTGACGGCTGGCGCCGAGGGGCTGTTTTACCTGCCGTATTTGATGGGTGAGCGCAGCCCGCGCTGGAATCCCCATGCCCGCGGCGCCTTCGTTGGGCTGACCATTCGTCATTCGCGGGCGCATCTGTATCGGGCGGTGCTGGAGGGCATCACCATGAACCTGCGGGTGATTCTGGACGCGTTTCGCCAGCAGGGCGCTCAAATTGATGCCATGCGGCTCATCGGCGGCGGCGCCAGGGGGCGCATCTGGAATCAGATGATGTCCGATATCTACGGGATGCCGGTTCATCGCCTGGCCATCTTGGAAGAGGCGACTTCAATGGGGGCGGCGCTGGTTGGCGGCGTTGGCGTCGGCTTGTATCCCGATTTTTCGATGATTGAAACGATGAACGATATCGCCGTCACGGTCTTGCCCGATTCGAACGCGCAGGCGGTATATGACCGAATGTACCCCGTTTTCAACAAAATTTATGAGGCTCTTGTTCCGGTATATGATGACATCGCCGCTTTATAATTCCGCAGGCAAAAGCGCAGAACGGATGAAAGCCAACAGCCGCGACCTGAAAATCTATTTTATTGGCGTGACCACGCGGGAATCCTCGATCATGAGCATTTTCCCGAAATGGTCGGAGCTTCTTGGCTTGGATGCACAAATCTTGGGTCGGGATGTGCCGATCCAGTCTCCGCCGGCAGCCTATCGCCGAATTGTCCGGCAGATAAGAGAGGATCCGCGGCTGATGGGAGCGCTAGTGACCACCCACAAAATCGACTTGCTTCGCGCCTGCCATGATCTGTTTGACGAGCTTGACTCATACGCTCATATCTGCGATGAAGTCTCCTGCATTGCCAAGGTGGATGGACGTCTGAAGGGCTTTGCCAAAGACCCGATTTCATCCGGGCTGGCGCTGGAACACGTTGTCCCTGCCGGACATTGGCAGGCAGGTGAACGCGATGTCCTATGCCTGGGGGCCGGTGGTGCTGCCATTGCCATCAGCGTTTTCCTGGCGGAACAGTCAAAAGTTCGCGGCGGTCCGCGGCGGCTGATTCTGACTGATATCTTGACCGAACGTCTGGATGCGATCCGCAAAATTATCGACAAATTGGATGCGCCGATTCGGTTCAAGTATCACCTGACGCGAAATGCGGCTGAAAACGATGCGCTCATGCGGGATTTGCCGGACGGGTCAATGGTAATTAATGCCACCGGCCTCGGCAAAGACCGCCCTGGATCGCCACTGACGGACAGCGCTGATTTTCCCCAAAATGGACTTATTTGGGAGCTCAACTATCGCGGCGAACGCAAGTTCATGCAGCAGGCACAGGCGCAGGCGCAGGAACGCCGCCTGACAGTCGAAGATGGCTGGGTTTATTTTCTGCATGGCTGGACGCAAGCCATTGCCGAGATTTTTCAGATTCAACTGACAGATGAAACATTTCATCAACTTGACGAAGCGGCTGGAGTCCTTCGTCCATCATCAAGTCGGAGCAGCTATGAAGATCATACAGCCTTTCAAGACCGAAATTGACTTTCAATCGGGCGGATTTTCGCCAGGGCGCAAGTACATTCAGCGCCGACTCAGCCAGATGAGAGGGATGTATGCCGACAGCGCCGAAGCGGCCCGCATTCTGGCTGACGAAGGCGACCGTCTCATTTATGAGGTGCATGCTGCTGCGCTGCCAGAGGAAGAGGGGCAAATTCTGCACGGCACGACTAGGATTTGTCCGGGGCGCGTTGGCGCCGAATATCACATGACCAAGGGGCATTATCATGCTCGTCGCGAACAGGGCGAAGTGTACCTCGGTCTGTCCGGCTGGGGCTGGCTGGTGATGCAAAATGAAAGCGGTGCCAGTCAAGTTATCGAGATGAAAACTGGCACGGCCGCCTATGTGCCGCCGTTTTGGGCGCATCGCACTGTGAATATCGGCAATGATGACTTTGTTTTCTTTGCGGCTTGGGCTGGCGAAGCTGGCCATGATTACAGCACGATTGAGCGCGAGGGTTTCCGCAAGCTGGCGCTTATGCGCGGCGGTCAGCCGCAGATTATCGACAATCCCAAGTATGACTGAATGCCCGGTTGATCGATTCGGTACGCATCACTTCGACCAGCGCTTCGCCAATGGTCATAATGTCCAGGAGCATGGGGGCGTCTGCTTATTCTTTCAGCACGCGATAAGGTGGGTTGTTTGCTTCCCATTCTTGAATTCGCTTGTAAAGCCGTGTCTTTTTGAAATGTGGCTGGTCAAATGTCTCAAAAAGCTGTTTCTTGAAATAACCCCGGTTAGGGAGGCCTATCTCCTTACCAAAATATTTTTCTGTTAGTTTGGGGAATATCACGTACAGTATTTCAATCATATCTTTCCCGTGACACAAATTATCCGCGTTTTCCTTTCGCAATTTTTTCAATTCTTTTTTTAATTTTCTTATAGGGATTTGTGATTCATCAAATTTTGGGTAATTGTCTTTCACTACGTTGATTGCGTCGGTTGGGGAAAGTTCGCACTTAGAATTCAGCTTCTCCAAATAACGGACTGTCAAGAAATCAAAGATTTTGAATGTTGAAGTATCTCTGATTTCACAATCGTATAAATTCATGCGTAAATATCCTATCTTGGAACCTAACGCGAACAGTCGTTTTTTGAGTAGGCCTTTGAAATTATCGACCGACTCCTTCTCCTTCCCTTTGAGATATTCATCAAGGAGATCATCCAAAGCATATTTTAATGTCATAACTTCAAGGTCGTGACCATCTGTGGGTATTAGGTTTCGATGACGTCTTTGATTAGTTTTGAGATTATCAAAATCCGAATCCATGATTCCCAAATACCTGTTAAAACGTCTATCCCATCGCTCAAGGCATTCAAGAGCCTCCTTAAGATTGCGTTTTCCATAACAGACCATTATTTCACAGTGATCACTGATAAACCGGGAATAGACACGTTCATCGTCTGTTCCTTCAACTAGCAAAAAATAGGTTATGTCGGTCGACTTTCTGCGGTATGCACGATATGCACGATAGTCTTTTATTAACAGCACTTCACTGGCAATATAATGGCCGTCAATATGATTCTTGAGACTCATACTACTCATCTCCGGCAGGTTCGCTTTGAAGCCCTGCTTCCAGTTCCCAGCGCCCATTTATGATTGCGGGAGAGTGAGTGGCAATCATCACATCAAAATTCAAAAGTTTCATAATTTTCTCTAAATCAGCGATAAACCGCTTCTGCCAGACAATATGCAATGAGAGTTCAGGTTCGTCAATTAGAATAAGCTCATGCTCATCGGGCGTATTATGAAAAAGCAAAGTGTATATCAGTACAATCATATGCTGCTCACCGGAAGATAATTCCTTCAATGGTATAATCAGATCAGTATCTCCTTTAATCTCAAAGCCTTCTTGGCTAATCGATAGCTTTTTATCGCTTAACATTCCATCAACAATATCTTTGAAGACCGTGATTTTCTCAGCCAGTTCGTGATATACGCCTAGTTTTTCCTTGGTATCTTGAATATATATCTGCAACACATTCGCAAGTGTGGGGTCATTGTCATAATAATCGCGCCCTTCTGTAATTTGGAATCCGGTTTCCTGTTCGGCCAATAGACCATCTTCTACTAACCTTTTTCTTTCTTCTTCAAGTTCTGCTAAAGCATTTTGGATTTCATCATATTTCAGATTTTTCTCATTGTCCGTGACCACATTTTTAACAACTCTGCCCGGAAATGTACTATCCAGCGTTTTTGCCTGTGCATCTGCGCTCAAAATGACCTCTCGAATGCGATGTGATAAATTCTTTGAATCATCCTCAATTGATTCTCGTTTTGTGTCAATGAGATTAACCTTTAATTTCATGCGTAATTCATGTAACCATTGAGGTAGCTGTATGGACACATTCAAACGATCTATAAGAAGATTCCATTCCCCTGACGGTGTACCAGTAATAATAGCTTTATCCGAAAAAATGCCTATTACAGAATCCAATAATTCGTTAGTTGAAACATCCCATCGTCTTGAAGGTGGCAGCAGCCCCCGAAGTGTATCAGTAGTGAAATATAGTTTAAGTGGCTCATGAGTGCTTTTGGAATAGATTATTGTCGGAAACTGATATTCAACTTTTTCTTTATCAAAACCACGAATGACAAGCACATACTCGTGATCGTCAAAGTCTACCCGAAATTCTCTAAATGGGTATTTCCAGAAGATGAAATAATTGGAATTGAATAACCCGTGAATCATCTTGAAAATGACGGTCTTGCCCGACCCATTTCGACCATGAATAATCGTAATTGGCGGATCTTTCTTGAGTTCAATTTCATAGTTAAAGGAGGGATTGCCAAATAGCTCTTTAACGCTGATTTTTGTTATACGCATTGGTTTGTCGCTCCGTTCTTTAAGTTACAGCAGTGAGTTGCGTTTGCTTATTGATGCAGGGACTTCTGATAGAGAGCGGTGCCATAAAATTCATAAGATGCGGCTTGGTCAGGAACATCGACCACATGCACCGTAAAGCGCGCCGGGAGGCCATTTTGCGGGCATTGTTCTTTGAAAAAACGGCGATATGCTCTGGCATAAGCATCGCGCAAACGTTCTTGCTCCGCTTTGTAATCCGCCGGGTTCAGATAAGGATTGGGCGATTTGGGCTGACAGCCAAAAACGTGCATTTCAATAAAATCGACATCTGCAATCGAATCGCAAATCCCGGCGTCTTGCAGCCAGGTTTCCCAACATTTGAATACTAGAGGAATTTCAATTTCCGGCTCCATAAACGCCACATTATCCAGCTTAAGGATGCCGGTCGCCGAATAACCGCCGGTAAGCCCTGAAAAACAGATTCTCAAATCGCCGTCGGGCAAGGCTTCGACAACCATATTGGACAAGACCGGCTCATCGCCTTCATAATAATAGGTCAGTTTGCCGCGTTTTTTAACATGAAATGCCATTCTTCTGCCTCGCCATGAACAATTTTACGATTAGCCTTTAAGCGATCCGGACAAAAGCCCGCTTATGATGTAGCGTTGGAATATCAGCGCGAAGAATATGGGCGGCAGGACGGACAAGACCCCAGCGGTGATGATGCTGACGAAGTTGACATCGACGTCGGTAGCGAATAGTGAGACAACTACTGTGCTGGTAAAGGAGTCCGGGCTTTCGGACAAGAGCAGTGCAAACAGGAACTCGCCCCAGGTCAGCAGAAAGGCCAAAATGCCGGCCGAAGTTAATCCTGGCAGGGAAAGCGGCAGGATAATTTTGTGGACGACCTGCAAACGGCTGCATCCATCAATGCGCCCGGCATCTTCCAGTTCCATCGGAATGCTCTTGAAATACGACTGTAGCAGCCAAATGACGTAAGGCAGGATAAAGGAAAGGTTGATGAAGACCAAAGTAATGATTTTGTCGCTCAGATCCAGCTGCTTGGCGACCAGCACAATCGGTATCGCCAAAGCCAGCGCTGGGATCAGACGGCTGGCGAGAATGCCGAAGAGCAGGATGCTGCGCCCGCGAAACTGAAGCCGCGCCAAGGGATAGGCGGCATAAGCGCCGACGATGACCGCAATCGCCGCAACGCTGCTGGCAACCGCGAAGCTGTTGGCAAAAGACCGCAGGAAGATCCGCGATTGATAGGGAACGCCGGAATCCTCGCCCAAAACCGCGCCTTGAAAAATCTCTGCATAACTGTCAAGCACGATGGGGTTTGGCAACCATTGCGGCGGGATGTTAAGCAGCTGGCGTTCATACTGAAAACTTGAACTGACCAGCCATAAAAAGGGGCCCACCGTGCCGGCAAACAAAATAAAGGAGGCGATATACAAGACAGCCAGACGGATGCGCTTTTGCCGTTTCATTAGGGTTCTACTCCTTGTCGAGAAACACGTAGAACACAATCGCCAGAATCAGAGTCATCGCTCCCAGAAGCATCGCCAGCGCGCTGCCAGCGCCAAAATCAAGTTTTCTGAAGGTCTCCGTATAAATGGACCACCCCAGAACGGTTGTAGCGTTCGCGGGGCCTCCGGCTGTCAGCACAAAGATAACATCAAAGACTTTCAAGGCGAATATCATTTCAAAAATAATGACAATCGTAAGCATAGGGCGCAGCATGGGCAGGGTAATGAACAGGAATCTTTGCCAAATGCTGGCGCCATCCACAATCGCGGACTCATAAATATCGTCCGGGATGGTTTGCAGGCCGGATAATAACAAGAGGGCAGCCAGAGGAATATGCGTCCAGGAATAGGCAATCACCGTCCATATCAGGACGCTTGGCATCGTGGCAAGCCAGGCTTGATAACGCGAAATAATGCCGGTTTCGAGCAGAATAGCGTTCACAATGCCATAGCTTGGATCCAGCAGCCACTTCCACAGCAAGCCATTCACAACCGCCGGAATCGCCCAAGGGACAAGGAGCATCGCCCGCAAAAAACCGCGGCCGGGAAAGTCTTCATTGAGGAGCAGGGCAATCAAAAGCGCAATAATAACAATAATAGTGACAGCCAAAACAGCGAATGTGCCGGTGGTGCTAAAAGAATCCCAAAATTTATCGTCTGCCAGCCAATCACTATAATTTTCCAAGCCAATAAATCGATAGGGCGGCCGAAGTTTGAGTTTCCATTTATGAAAGCTCAAATAGACCGCATAGCAGAATGGAACGAGAATCGTCGCCGCAATAATCAAGATCGCTGGGCCGCTAAACAGCAGCGCCAGGACACCTTGGGACATCTCTGTATGTTTTTCCCGGATGTTGAATCGCACAATAATTTCCCTCAATCTGCATCAGATGCCAGCGCACTAAAGCCGCGTGCGCTGACATCTGAATCTGTATGAGTCGGAAATGGCGTCCCGGTCACTGTGTATGATCAGCGCCGGGCTTCAGGCTAAAGCCTAGTAGCCATAATCGTCGCGCAGTTCATTCCACTCTTCTGCCAGACCATTGAGGACCTCATCGGCATCAGCGTTGCCCAAAATAACATCTTGCAGCTGTCCCCAAGCACTGATTTCCCAGTCCGAGAAGAAGGGTACAAAGCGGTAGGGGCGAGAGATGCCATATTCGGATTGTTTGCTGAGCAGGTCGGGGTCAATCCAGCCGGAGATTGAGTTGCGAACCTCCTCGTCTTCATAGAGCGGAGCCGGCGAGAAGCCCAAGCCAAATTCCAGCGCCCAGCGCTTGGGTACATAATATACGCCGGTGGCGTCGCGCCCGCCCAAGAACTGCACCAGCTGCCAGGCATTGTCTTTGTTGACGGCATCGGCTGTTATCGCATACAGGCGGACATACCCGACTGTCCCGCTTTCGGCCCCATTGGCGCCAGGGATAAGGGCGTTCTTCATATCACCGGCGACATTGGATTGTTCTGGATCGTTCATTGCCTTCAGCACATAGTCCGTAGAGGTGGAAAAGGTGTTTGCCCCGGCCATCACCAGCAATGAGTTGTCATCATCCGTCATTGAAGCCGGATCGATCAGACCATCTTCCATGCCGTTTCTTATCCAGGCCAGCACGTCTTTCAATGCGCTGCCTTCGAGGTGGAAGAGCGGTTCATAATCATCAGTGAACAGCCTGCCATTAAAGGCAACCGTCATAATCTCAAGTTCATTGAGAATATAGTTTTCACCGCTTCGCAGTGACAGCAGAATGGGATATTCGACGATGCCGGCGTCTTTGATTGCCTGCGCCTGTTCAAGCATTTCGTCCCATGTCTCCGGCGGAGCATCCAGCCCGGCTGATGCCAGGTGGGCGTCATTATAGGCTAACACAGAAGTGCCGGAGTAATAGGGCAGGCCATAAACCTCGCCGTCGTATGACATTTGGTCGATAATGCCCTGCGGCAGGTCTGCCAGCAGTTCCTCGGAATTTGGCAAACCGGTAATCGGCACAATCCAACCCGCAGAAGCCCATTCTGCCAGGAAGCTGTCCCGCACATACACAACATCAAAGTCAGTGCCAGAAACAAAACTGGCGACCATTTTGTCATGATATTCATTGCTTGGGAACGGCAGGAAGGCAGCATCAACGCCGTACTGTTCAGTAAAGCGTCCCAGGTTTTCCGTTACGACATCTACCTGATAGGGCCAGCCGGTCAGCTTGAGATCATCATCCTGCGCCAGCGCGTTACCCGCCAGCAAAAGGATGAAAACAGCAAAAATCCCGAACAGTTTCTTTGAGTGCAGCATTTTTCACCTCGTTATCCAACATCACATTCACGGAATCACAAAGCATTGATTGGTCTTATCAGCGCCTCCATTCCTGATTTGTTTGACTTGTAGAATAGTCTCTGCATTGTTAATTATGTATCATTTACTCGGCAATGTCAAATATCCTGATTTTGCGGCAGGATCACCAAATTGCGAACGGTGACATGCGGCGGCTGTGACAGCATGAAAACGGCAGCCTCGGCCACATCCTCCGATTTGAGATAGCCGCGTTCATGCACCGAAGCGCGTTCAATCTCATCCGGGTCAGAAAAGTTCCATAATTCATTGGCAACCCGTCCGGGCGCCAGCGACCCGACTCGAATGCCAAAGGGCGCCAGCTGACGGCGCAGAGTATTGACAAAGGCCTCAACCGCATGTTTGGAGGCGCTGTAGACCGGCTCCCAGTGAATATCAATATGACCGGAGATGGAACTGGTGACCAGAATATCACCGCTGCCTTGCGCTTTCATCTGCGGGATAACGGCCTGGGCGCAGCGCAGAACGGCATCCACATTGATTTTGAGCAGGGTTGAATAGGCATCCATGTCGCCATCGGCAAATTCGCCGGGGATAAAGATGCCGGCGTTGGCAAACATCGCATCAATCCGCCCGAAACGTTCCAATGTGCGCTGCACCATGGCCTCAATGTCGGCGGGAACGGTCATGTCGGCGCGAACAACCAGCGTTTCGGTGGATAATTGTTCGGCAATGGCTTGCATCCTGTCCAGTGAACGGGCGGCCAGGGTCAGCTTGCAGCCCTGTTCGGACAGAAGCCGCACGGCGGCTGCGCCAATGCCCGAACTGGCGCCAGTGACGATGACAACTTTGCCAGCTAGTGTGTTTGTCATTTGTTTTCTCCTTTGACAGTCTAGGGTGTCAGGGTGACTTTTACCGATTCGGCGCCATTTGCCACTAACTCCATGCCTTCGTGAAAACGGCTCAAGGGCAGTTGATGGGTCATGATTTTATCCATCGGCAGCAGGCCCTTAGCCAGCATATCAATAGCAATCGGGTAGGTGTAGGGACTCAGATGCGAGCCGTGGATGTTTAGCTCTTTGGTATCGCCGATGATCGTCCAATCAACTGTAACTGGTTCGCGCATAACGCTGAACTCGACAAAGGTGCCCAGCTTGCGAATCATGTGCAAGCCCTGTTCGACGGCGGCCGGATAGCCAGTAGCTTCGATATACACATCACAGCCATAGCCATCGGTCAGCTTCAGCGCTTCATCGACCACATCTATTTGACGCGGGTTCAAAGCCAGATCAGCGCCGCACAGCTTGGCGATATCGAGGCGGTCTTCATTCAAGTCAATGGCAATCAGCAGACGGGGATTCTTGAGCCGCGCCGCCGCTACCATGCCCAAGCCGAGCGGGCCGCAGCCGGCAATGACAACTACGTCGTCCAGCTTGATCTCGCCGCGCTGCACCGCATGAATCGAGCAGCCCAGCGGTTCGATAAAAGGCGCATGATGCAGCGGGATAGATTCGGGAACTTTGTAATTCAGAGCGCCGGCCGGGAACAGCATATATTCAGCCATGGCGCCAAAGGTCGCCTGACGAAATCCATAGACATCGTGCTTGTCCTGGCACATCCAATACTGGCCGCGCCGACAAAAGCGGCAGTTCCAGCAAGGGACAATCTGTTCGGAGACGGCGGTATCACCCAAAGCCAAGCCATATTTTTCAGCCGCGCCGGCGCCCAGCGCGACGACTTCACCGA
This sequence comes from Phototrophicaceae bacterium, assembly GCA_965243515.1. GTDB lineage: Bacteria > Chloroflexota > Anaerolineae > Aggregatilineales > Phototrophicaceae > UBA6055. The sequence continues at coordinate 2,040,403 of OZ251572.1, forward strand.
CAAATTCGTGACCGGGGATGACCGGCGCCTGGCAGTATCCCTCGCGCTGGGCATCGCCCCAAAAGAGCGGCGCGCCTTGATAGCATTTGAGGTCGCTGGCGCAGATGCCGGCTGATTGCACGCGAATGACCACTTCGCCGGCAGATGGCTCCGGCACATCCCATTCCTGCAAGCGATAGTCTTCGGGCCCATAACAGACAATCGCCGGCATGGTTTTGGGCAGGGTTTGGCTAGCATAGCTCATCGCGATTTCCTTTGATTTTTTGCGCGTGTCAATCCATTGTACTCCGAATTCGTCCAAATCGCACCACAGAGGCGCGAAAGCACAGAGTCAAAGTAATGAGCGGGTTGATTCGCGGATGACCAGTTGGCTGGGCATAACGATATGAATCGGCGCGAGCGCAGGATTTCTGATTATCTGATGAAGACGCTGCATGGCAATATATCCCATCGCCAGTCGGTCGCTGGTCACAGACGTCAGTTCGGGGGCGGGATAGGCATAGGGTGGCATATCGTCAAAACCGGCGATGCTGATATCATCGGGAACCTTGAGTCCCGCTTCATTGATCGCCGATATAGCCCCTAAGGCGGTGCGGTCGCTGATAGCAAACACGGCAGTCGGCGGTTTATCCATGGCGAGCAGCGCCTTCATTTCTCGATAGCCCTTATTCGGCAATCCACTTGACAAAGGCTCTTGAATAAGATTCTGGTCGATTTCCATTCCGGCATCCGCCAGCGCATTGAGATAGCCATGAAAACGTTCTGTCAGGCTTTTGTACTTTTGCGGGCCGCGGATAATAGCAATCCGCTGATGTCTGAGTTCAATTAAATGCCGGGTCGCAAGCCAGGCGCCGCGGTAATTGTCGACGATAACGCTGTTCAGGGCTTGCAGATTGCTTTGATTGTCTACTGCTACCACTGGCATATCACTGTTGACGATGCGCTGAAGGAGCGCATCGGTGATATCACCGCCGCCAATCGCCAGCAGACCGACAACCGACTCTTCATCTACCAAACGCGGCAAACTCTCGGTGGGTTCATTGATCACGCTGACAGCAATGCTATACTCCAGGCCTTCCGCTTCTTTTTGGATGCCAGAAGCCACATCCGCATAAAACAAATCACCGGCGAGAGCGGTGGGGAGTTTTTCTACCAGGAGCCCAATAAACCCTTTGGATTTGCTTCTGGGTTCACTTGTTCGGGGCACGTATCCCAATTCATCAATCGCATCCGCAATCCTGATAAGCGTCCCGGCGCTGATCCCCGGACGCTTGTTGAGGTACATGGATACGGCTGACGGCGACACTCCCGCCAGTTTGGCAACATCGGTGATTGTGGGTTTTGCCATAATGTTTTCTTGACAGCTTTTACTAAACATCATATAATTTACTAAAATCTTGCGGATTGTCAAGTTGCAGATTGACGTATTTTATCCAATTTACTAAAATACATTGGACAAATCGGATAAATTATACTAAAATATAAACTAATCCCTTGACCTATATTAGTAAAAGGGTTATTATTTGAATGTCGATTAACAATTTAGGAGGTTAAATCATGTCCAAAGTAATAACGCGCCGCGATTTTTTGAAGTACACCGGCATGGGGGGAGCCGCTGCTCTGGCGGCCGCCTATGGTCTGCCACTGGGTTCTGTGCTTGCTCAAGCGCCGCCGAGCGATACCGCAGGGCATCTTGTCATTTACAACTTTGGCGGCGAGCCGCAGCAGCAAGTGTACGGCGATGCTTTTGACCGCTTTAACGAACGTTATCCCAATGTGACCATCGAAGATCTTTATATTCCGTCCACCGAAGGCTGGGGCGGGTTCGTCACCAATCTGCTGCTGCGTGTCAAAAGCGGCTTGCAGACGGATATCATCGCCATGGCCATTGAAGGGGCGCACGAGACGATTGCATCAGGCATCCTTTTGCCGCTTGATGATGCTTTTGCCGCTGACCCGGTCCTGCAGGCCGTTGCCGAAGAGTCCCATCCGGCGCTGCATAGCGCGCTCGTCGGCGCCGACGGCAGCACCTATTACGTCACCCGCGAATGGAATAACATGATATTCCATTACAATCCCACCATCTTCGATGCCGCCGGACTGGGCACGCCAGACCCCGAATGGACTTGGGACGACTTCTTGGAAACTGCCCTGACCCTGACGACCGGCGAAGGCGGCGACAAGATCTTTGGCTATGTCATTCCATTCTTCTTCTTTGGATTGCAGCCCTGGTTCTTCACCAATGGCACGTCCGTACTGACCGACGACTGGTCGCAGTCCAATCTGGATGACCCGAGGGTGCTGGAGACGGTGCAGTTCCTGCATTCGCTGGTGCATGAACATGGCGTCGCGCCAAACGTCGAAGGCACTGACCAGACTGGACTGTTTCAGTCGGGCCGAGCCGCTATGGTGAATGCCGGACGCTGGCCCTTTGCCTCGTACATCTCAAGCGGTTTCCGCGATGTTGATATTGTGCCGTGGCCGCGCAAGCGCGCCGCCACAACCGTCTTCGGCTCCGGTGGCTGGGCGGTCACACGCACAGCTGAAAACGTGCCGCTGGCGCTGGAACTGATTAAAGACCTGGTTGACCTGCAAACCGATGCCGGCATGGTCGCCGTTGGTACGTCGATGCCGGCCCGACCGCAGACCGTCCAGACCGAAGCCTTCCAAAGTTTCCCGGCGCACGCCCATTACTTCTGGGAGAGCCTGGATGACATCATGCCTGTGCCTTCACCGCCCAACTTTGCCGAAGTCGCCGAGATTTTTATGCGTCATCTAAGCGACATTATGGCAAATAACGTCACTGCCGAACAAGGACTGGAAGACGCTCACAGCGAATTGAGCGCTGCGATGGACAGACTTGCCGAAAGACAGTCTTCGTAGTTCAGCGACACGTCGCTGCAAAACCATACAGCCTGCGCTGGGTATCATGCAGGCTGTATGGGTCATCCGCCGGAGGAACTTTTAATGCCCAAAATCCATTGGATGCCATCATTCACGCCCAAGACCACGGAGGCGCTGGCAGGCTATCTGTTTATCCTGCCCACCTTTATCGGCTTTGCCATATTTATCCTGTATCCCTTGGTCGAATCTCTCCGCATCAGCTTCCTTGAGTTCAGCATTCTGGGAGACTCGCGATACATTGAGTTGGACAACTACGCTAAATTGTTCACCGATACGCGGCTGCACCGAACCTATAGCAATACGATTATTTTTACCATGTTCGCTGTGTTTCTCAATGCCGGCATTGGCCTGCTGCTGGCAGTCTTCCTCAACCGCCGCATGCCAGTCTTAATGCAGAACTTTTACCGCTCGGTCTTCTTCTTTCCCATCTTGATCGCGCATACCTATATCGCCGTGATCTGGCGTTATCTGTACCAGCAGGACACCGGCATCATCAACTACTATCTGGGCACGCTCGGCATTGACCCGGTGCCCTGGCTAAGCCATCCGCAATGGGCGATGGCGGCCATTATTATTATGGATGTCTGGAAGAACACAGGCTTTGCCATGCTGGTTTTCCTGGCAGGTTTGCAAAGCATCCCTCAAACCTATTATGAGGCGGCCCAGCTTGATGGCGCTAACGAACGCCAGCTGTTTTTCCGCATCACCATTCCCTTGCTCAGCCCGACCATCTTCTTCATTTTGGTCATCTTTATGATTGGCGCTTTGCAGGTCTTTGATTCGATCATCGTGCTTACCGACGGCGGCCCCGGCGACGCGACCCGAAGCGTCGTCATGTACATCTACCAGCAGGCATTTCAGCGACTGGACTTTGGCTATGCCGCCGCCGTGTCGTGGACCTTGTTCCTCGTCATCATGGCGGTGACCCTGGTGCAGTTCCTGGTAAGCCGCCGCTGGGTCCATTATGAATAAGCCAGAAAAAGGACCTGTGATACATGCTCACACCACAGACCAAACTGCCATCAGCGGCGACAAAGGCAGCGCAAAGACGAAGCAGGAAGCCCTTCAAATGGCAGGACCTGCTTTCCTACGCCCTCTTGACAATCGCCGCCATTTTAGTCTTGCTGCCACTCTTGTGGATGTTCTCGACATCGCTGCGTCCACTTGGCGACAGCTTCAAGCTGCCCCCACAATGGCTGCCGACGCAATGGCGCTTCGAGAATTATCTAAGGCCATTTGAGTCGAATGTGCCGTTTGAGCTTTTCTTTTGGAACAGCCTCAAAATTGCGTCCTTGACCACGCTGGGCCAGCTAATATCCTGCTCAATGGCGGGATACGCCTTTGCTCGCCTGCGCTTCCCCGGGCGGGACTTCCTGTTTATCGTCCTGCTCGCCTCGCTGATGGTGCCAGGACAAGTTACGATCATCCCGATTTACCTGCTGATGGCAGACCTGCAGCTGGTGAATACCCATGCCTCATTGATTTTGCCGGGATTGATCAGTGTCTTCGGTGTGTTCTTGATGCGGCAGTTCTTCAAGCAGATGCCGCAAGAACTGTTTGATGCCGCGCGGGTTGATGGCGCCGGGCATATCCGCTCCTTCGTGCAGATTGCGGTGCCGTTGGTTGGGCCCGGCCTAGCGACGCTGGGCATCATCGCCTTTAATGCCACTTGGAACGGCTATTTCGCCGCGCTGATTTTCCTGACTTCCTGGGAACAAATGACATTGCCGCAAGGCATCGCGCTCTTGACCGGCTACATGAGTTCTGGCAATCCATCGATTGTTATGGCAGCGGTGACGATGGCCATTCTGCCGGTGCTGGCGGTATTCATCTTCGCCCAGCGCTGGATTATCGAGGCGCTGACGCGCTCTGGCTTAAAAGGTTAAATCGTATATCTATTAAAAATAAAGGCAAATGAACATAAGGCTTGATGCCCTCCGTTTTGTGAGGGCAGTAAGGAATAACCGATATGAAGAAACTGATCTTGCTTTTGACAGCTTTACTCGCTGTACTTGTTATTATGCTGCTTTCGAGTATAGGACAGGCGCAGCCCGAGCCGACTGTGCCACCCCTCCTCCTGACTGCCGAGAGCCAGGATCGGACCCAAGTCGCCCAATATAATGCCAAACTCACGCAAGCCTTCGTTGCCACGGAATCGCACGCCGCCGCCCACGCCACGGCCGTGGCCAATACCAATGCCACGAGAGCGGCCAAGGCAAAAAACGCGGACGTTGATGCTGACGCCACTGCGCTGCATGTGTTTGCTCTAGGGACGCCGGGAACGGATCCGGATGGCTACTGGAGTGGATGTGGCGGGACCGGTTATCACGACGCGGCTCACGAGGCCGCCTGCGATGCCCACAGAGCCGAGTACCAGGCGCGGTATGGCAACCCATGTCGTACCTACGACGGCATCAACTGGGTCTGCCTGCACGAAGCGTGGACTGGATCCTCGCCCGCCTCAACGCCAAACCCCAGCGGCCCGACTGGACCTGGCGGCCCGGCTGGGCCTGGCGATCCAACTGGGCCTGGCGGCCCATCTGAACCTGGCGATCCAACTGGGCCTGGCGGCCCGACTGGACCCGTCCACACGGTAGGGGAGAGCCTCTTTGACATCGATGCGGCCGCCACCGCGCTCCATCAAATGATTCACAGCCCCGATGCCACCCCCGCGTTCAGAAGTATCTGCGACTTGCCGCCGAGCAGTCCCGCCGTTGTTGCCGCCTGCGATTTGTACAAGGCCGCCTATAAGCTGAAGTATGGCAATCCGTGTCGGCATAATGACGAGGGCGAAGCCGTCTGCCTGCACTAGCCGCTGATGATGGCCGTTGCCCGGCGACCGACCAAATTGGCGCCGCGCGGCCGCATGAACATAAGGCTTGATGCCCTCCGTTTTGTGAGGGCAGTAAGGAATAACCGACATGAAGAAACTGATATTGCTTTTGACAGCTGTATTCGCTGTGCTTGTTATTATGTTGCTTTCGAGTATAGGGCAGGCGCAGTCCGCCGACCCAAGCCCAACCCCAACCTCCAATCGCGATTGGCGTACCACTGCCACCGCCGAGACCATCCAACAACCAGCGGCGGCAACCCCAACCCGGTTCTTCACTTTAAGCATAGCCGCGATTGGCGTACCACCCACCACCGAGACCACCCAACGACCGGCGGCGGCAACCCCAACTGCCACGCCTGGGCCTGGCGGCCCAACTGAGCCCGGCGGACCAACTGGCCCCATCCACACGGGAGGGGAGAGCATCCCGGCCGTCGATGCGACGGCCGACCCAAACGCAACCCCAACCCCAACTTCTGGCCCTGGTGACCCAACTGGCCCCGTCCACACGGGAGGGGAGGGCATCTTTGACATTGATGCGGCCGCCACCGCGCTCCATCAAATGATTCACAGCCCCGATGCCCCCCGCGCGTTCAGAAGTATCTGCGATCTGCCGCCGCGCAGTCCCGCCGATGTTGTCGCCTGCGAGGCGTACAAAGCCGCCTATAGGCTGAGGCATGGCAATCCGTGTCGGCATAATGACGAGGGCGAAGCCGTCTGCCTGCATTAGCCGCTGATGATGGCGCTGGATTATCGAGGCATTGACGCGCTCTGGCTTAAAAGGTTAAATCGTATATCTATAAAAATAAAGGCAAATGAACATGACAGCATCAAATCACACATGGCCAGTTCTGACGAGGTACGACCAGGATCATCTGCGGCAGATCGGCTTGCCGCTGGGTGGCATCGGCACGGGCACGGTATCGCTGGGCGGGCGCGGCAATCTGCATGATTGGGAGGTGGTCAACCGCCCGGCCAAAGGCTTTGACCTGGAGCAGACCTTCTTCTGTCTCTATGCGCGGACAAAAGACAGGCGTTCCAGCACACGCGCGCTGGAAGGCATCATCCCGCCGGAAGATTATGAAGGCGCGCGCGGCGCGGTGATCCCCAATCATGGTTTGCCGCGCTTTCGCCATTGCAGCTTTGAGGCCGCCTATCCTTTTGGGCAGGTCCATTTGAGCGACCCGGATGTGCCGCTGAAGGTTCGCCTGCAGGCCTTTAACCCGCTCATTCCGACCAACAGTGATGACAGTGGCATCCCAGTGGCGGCGCTGCGCTTTGTACTCACCAATGATACGTCGCAGGACATAGACGCCGCCGTTTGCGGCAATATGCGGAATTTCATCGGCACAGACGGCACCAGCGGCGCATGCCAGGGCAACGTCAACACGTGGCGCCAGCAGGATAATCTGTCGGGCATCTTTATGCAGTCCAAGGGCGTCGACCCGCAGGCGGCTCAATGGGGAACTTTGGCGCTGACGACCATCGACCAGCCCGATGTCACTTACCGCCAAGCATGGGCAAACTACAGCTGGGGCGATTCCCTGCTGGATTTTTGGGATGATTTCGGTGCCGATGGACGGCTTGAAGACCGCGCCCAAGACGGAGTGGACTCGCCAACCGCGTCGCTGTCCGTATCTCTGCAAGTCCCCGCCAACAGTTCAAAATCGGTTACATTCCTGCTGACCTGGCATTTTCCGAATCGCATCACTTGGAAAGAAGCCGGTTTGAATCATCCGCAAAGTCCGGTTCAAGCTGGAACATGGATTGGCAACTATTATGCGGCGCAGCATGCTGACGCTTGGGAAGCCGCCGTCTATACCGCCGCCCGCCTGGAGAGCTTGGAAGCAGAGACCTTGGCTTTTGTCAGCGGCTTGTGCGACAGCGATCTGCCCGATGTCGTGAAAGAGGCGGCACTGTATAACCTAAGCACATTGCGGTCGCAGACGGTCTTCCGCACGCCCGACGGCTTTATGTTTGGCTGGGAAGGCTGCGATGACACCGCCGGCTGCTGCTTTGGGTCTTGCACGCATGTTTGGAATTATGAGCAGGCAACCGCGTTTCTCTTTGGCGGCCTCGCTTGGGGAATGCGCGAAGTCGAGTTCAATTATGCCACGCGCCAAGACGGCGGGATGAGCTTCCGCGTCGATCTGCCGCTGGAACACGCGGCATCCTGGTCATTGGCGGCCGCCGACGGACAGATGGGCTGCATTATGAAACTGTACCGCGACTGGCAGCTGTCCGGCGACGACGACAAACTGCGCCAGCTATGGCCCAATGCCCGCAAGGCCCTTGAGTTCTGCTGGCGACCGGGCGGCTGGGACGCCGACAAAGACGGCGTGATGGAAGGCTGCCAGCACAATACCATGGATGTTGAGTATTATGGTCCCAATCCGCAGATGGGCATCTGGTATCTTGGCGCGCTGCGGGCGGCTGAAGAAATGGCCAGGCACCTTGACGAAACCGCCTTTGCCGATGAATGCCGCGGTTTATACCAGCGCGGCCGCCAGTGGATTGACGACAATCTTTTCAACGGCGACTACTATGAACACGAGATTCGTCCAGCTGCTAGCCAAGACTCCGTTTTTGGCATGTTAGTGAGTTCCATGGGCGCGGCTGACCCGACAGAACCCGTGCTTCAGCTGGGAGCGGGCTGCCTCGTCGACCAGCTTGTCGGGCAGTTCCTGGCGCATGTCTGCGGCTTGGGTTATGTGGTTGATGAGCATCATGTCAAGCGCACCCTGGATAGCATCATGCGCCACAACTTTAAGGCGAATGTGTATGGTCACTTCAACCACATGCGTTCTTATGTACTCAATGGCGAATCGGCTTTGCTGATGGCGACTTATCCGCGTGGCCGCCGCCCGGCGCGTCCTTTCCCTTATTATAACGAGGTGATGACCGGCTTTGAGTACACAGCGGCGATTGGCATGCTCTATGAAGGCCAGCGCGACAACGGACTCAAGTGCATTCAGGCGATACGCGACCGCTATGATGGACGGAAACGGAATCCCTTTGACGAAGCGGAATGCGGCCATCATTATGCCCGCGCCATGGCCAGCTGGGCGGCCGTCTTGGCGCTGTCGGGCTTTCAGTATTCTGCTGTGGACAACACACTCGCCTTTGCCGCGCCCGCCCAAGCCTGCCAGCATTTCTGGTCAACCGGCTACGCTTGGGGAACCTGTCATCTGAATCCCAATCAAGATGGAAGCTGCGCGGTTGAGTTCAAGGCGCTGTACGGTGAAATCCGGTTTGATGTTTTGCGGCTTGAGGGATTAGGCAGCTGCCATTTTGAACAGACGCAAACCTTGCAGGCCGGCGAGACGCTAAGCTGCGCGGTTGCAGGTTAATGCGGGACGGGCTGCTTGATGTTATAATAAGCGTTCACTAATTCCGTGTTCTGCTTGTCAGGGAAAATCCAGCATGAGAAGATCACTCCTGCTCTTTACATCCCTATTGACGGCGCTTCTATGGGCGTCGCCGGTCTACGCCGCTGGTATCAGGCTAAGCCCGCGCTGTACGCTGGCGGACGCCATCATCGCCGCCAACAGCGACCGCGCCGAAGGCGATTGTCCAGCCGGCCGCGGCGCCGACACGATTGCGCTCACCCAAGATATTATGCTTAGGGACGAACTTCCCGTCATCACTTCGGACATCACCATCAAGGGCAATGGCTATACTATCAGCGGCGAGGATCGCTATCGGATTTTTTTCAACGGCGGCGGTGCTCTGACCATCCATGATTTGACCATGACCAGGGGATACTATGTTGAAGGCGATCTCATTATCAACGCCGATAGCGCGTTCAAAATAACTGCGGCTCAGCCTCTCGGCGGCGCCATCGTCAATGTGGATGGGGAGCTAAGCATTGCCAACAGCAGTTTCAACGGCAATTCGGCTGATTGGGGCGGCGCGATTGCCAACTGGGGCGAGCTAAGCATTGTCAACAGCAGTTTCAGCGGCAACAAGGCTGAATGGGATGGCGGCGCTATTGTCAACGGGGGCGAACTAAGCATTGTCAACAGCAGTTTCAGCGGCAATAAGGCGTTGAGCGGTGGCGCGATCCTCAACTTCCCTGTCGGCGAGCTAAGCATTATCAACAGTACCTTCAGCCACAACGCGGCTGAAGTCGGCGTCGGCGCGATCTTCAACTACTGGGGAGAGCTAAGTATGGTCAACAGCATCATCGCCGGCCGCGGGCATGCTTGTTTCTCTCATAACCGACTGAAACGGAATATCAACAATTTCATTCAGGACGGCACCTGTTCGCCGGCCTTCAAAGGCGATCCCAAGCTGGGTGAACTTGTTGTGCCGGCGGATGGTTCGCCGGCTTATTTCCCGTTGCTGGCCGGCAGTCCAGCCATTGACGCCGCCGATGATGTCTACTGCCCGGCGACCGACCAGATCGGCGCCGTCAGACCGCAGGGCGCCGGCTGTGATATCGGCGCGATTGAATACGCCGCGCCCTGATCAAGATGGGCGACGCATTACAGCCGCGGCGACCAGATGAAATGACCAGCGAAACGGATCCCCCGCGAATTGCTGCCGAAGCGCCGTCGTTACTGATCCTGCCTAGCTATCGGTATAATACATATGGTATATGATCATGCCTCTAGCCGAACCCATAGCCCAAGTGTGGCCCATGTCTTCAGCTGCTTGCATTTCTATTGTATGACACAGCACTTCTGCCTCAGTTGAAGTCAACCTCAATCCCGCCTCAATTTCATAGAGATGACAGGCTTCATGAATAATCACGCTGATGACCGAGTTCATATCTCCACTCGCAGCATGTCTGCTCATGTAAATGTTCCCCCTATGCGCGTATGCCATTCCATGTACAATATCGAGACTCGAGCCGGGCTCGTACGCGATGATCTTGTCCGCAGCGTTGTACACATAGGCATACCACTCCGGCGCGTCCTGCTTCAGCTTGTTGAGCCATAGCTTCAGTTTATAAACAGGGTGTGTCGGGCCTTCAACTGGAATCTCTTTCTTATGTGCAGGCAATACGCTTTCTGGCAGTGGCTGGAAAGTAAGGGAGCATTCCATTACTCCGAAATCCCAATACCCGCCATAATAGGAATCCTTCCATTGGGGTCCTCTATCACAACTCATATCGGCGAACCGCGATGTTACCTCCAGCGGTTTGTCCGAATCTATCACAGTGTGGTCTAGCCAATCCGCTATCCACACTGCCTTTCCATCTCTAGCGACCTCAAGCCAGTCGTCAGTCTCGCCGACGACATGTAGCAGTTCGCCCGCGCTTACTTTTCCAACGATTCTGCTATTGAGGCTTGGCGCGGCCCGTAAATTGGCGGTCACGTTGATTTGAATGACGTATTCCTGCGCCGCTGTCACATTGCAGAAGACAAGTATGGCGATCATTACTGAAAATAGCTTGGTTTTTAACATCTTGCTCTCCCAAATACGCTAATCTAATACATCTGTGAATGATACCTGACTCGATGCAGTTGGCAAAAGCATAAGCCCCGTGTACAATAAAAGTATAGTCCATTCGTTTGAGAGGCGCTTGCGATGACTGTACTGTCGCCAGACTCGGTTACTCGGACAACCTGCCCCTATTGCGGCGTCGGCTGCCAGATGGATCTGCATATCAAGGGTCAGCAAATCTATCGGGTGGAAGCCCCCTTTGACAGCGCGCCCAATTATGGCAATTTGTGTGTCAAGGGACGTTTTGGGCTGGATTTCGCCACACATCCGCGCCGCTTGAAAACGCCCTTGATCCGCGATGGCGAGCGCGGCAATTTCCGCCTGGCCAGCTGGGACGAGGCTCTCGATACTGTTGCCGAACGGCTAACGAAGATTGTCAAGACCTATGGCGGCGACAGCATCGCCAGCTATGCCTGCGCCAAAGCGACCAACGAAGACAATTATGTCTTTCAAAAGTGGATCCGCGCGGTGATGAAAACCAACAATGTCGATCACTGCGCCCGTCTCTGTCATGCCGGCAGTGTGACCGGCCTGCAGCTTGCGATTGGCTCCAGCGCGATGAGCAACAGCATCGCCGAAATGGAAGATCTGGATACGTTTATTGTGACCGGCAGCAACACCACCGAAACACATCCGGTCATCAGTTTATTTCTGAAAAAGGCGGTGCGGAAGAACGGCGCCAAGCTGATTGTGATTGACCCCCGCCAAATTGAATTGACCGATTTTGCCACACTCTGGCTTCGTCAAAAACCCGGCACTGATGTAGCTGTCTTTCAGGCGATGGCGAATGTGATTGTGACCGAAAAACGTCTTGACCGGGAGTTTATTGAAGCGCGCACCGAGGGCTTTGATGAATATGTTGAATCGCTTGAACACTGCACGCCGGAATGGGCTGAAGAGATTAGCGGCGTCGCGGCGGATGACATTCGGCAGGCGGCGCGGCTGTATGCTGATGCCGAACGAGCCGCTTTTTACTGGGGTATGGGCATCAGCCAGAGTACGCATGGTACCGACAATGCGCTGTCCATCACTAATCTGGCTTTGATGTGCGGCCATGCTGGCAAGCCTGGCACCGGCCTTAATCCTCTGCGCGGGCAAAACAACGTGCAGGGGTGTTCCGACAGCGGCGGCTTGCCCAATGTCTATACCGCCTATCAGCCAGTCACCGACCCTGCGGTCGAACAGAAATTTGAGCGGGCCTGGCATACACAGCTGTCGGCTGAACCGGGCCTGACTGTTACTGAAATGGTCGATGGCGCGTTGGCTGGCCAAATTAAAGCGATGATTGTCATGGGCGAAAATCCGATGATGAGCGAACCCAATCTGTCCCATGCCCAGCACGCCTTGGAGGCTTTGGATCTGCTGGTTTGCATTGACATTTTTATGAATGAAACCGGCGAAATGGCCGATGTTATTTTGCCCTCGGCCAGCTTTGCCGAAAAAGAAGGCACTTTTACCAACAGCGACCGGCGGGTACAGCGAGTGCGGCAAGCGTTGCCAGCCTTGGGCGATTCACTGCCGGATTGGCAAATTGTGTGTCAGTTGGCCAAGCGAATGGAAGCGCAGCTTGGCATTGAACGAAGCGCCGGCTTTGATTATCCGCATCCTGAAGCCATCTGGGAAGAAATGCGCCAGGTCACACCGCCTTTCTATGGCATCACATACGAACGTCTGGAAGCGGAAGGCGGCGTGCATTGGCCCTGCCCGGCGTTGGATCATCCGGGAACGCCCTATTTATTCAAAGACGACTTCCCGCGTGGCCGCGGCAAATTCTGGGAACTCGAATATGGCAGTGACAGCGAACACCCTGATGATGAATACCCTTATCATTTGACGACTGGGCGTGTGCTGTTTCATTGGCATGGGGGGACGATGACCCGCCGCTCCAAGCTGGACGAGGCTTTTCCAATAGCGATTGTCGAGATGCACCCTGATGATGCGCGGCAGCTGCGGCTGGTTTCTGGTGATTGGGTCAAAATCACTTCGCGGCGCGGGCAGATAGAATGCCGAGTGATGGTCACTGGGCGGTCACCGCAGGGGACGGTGTTTTTGCCGTTTCATTTTGTCGAGGCGGCGGCGAATATCCTGACCCTGGACAAAATCGACCCGCGCGCCAAGATACCCGATTTCAAGATGGCGGCCGTCAAGCTGGAAAAAATGGAAGTCGCCCGGTCGGAGCTTGCGCTGGAAGAACAGGGCGCCATCAAGGATCCGACCCGATTTGTGCATTAGCCGTAGGAAAGGGGGCAGCGCCGTTGAAGCTGTCGGTAGCGATTATCGCTGGGGGCAAAAGCGTCCGTATGGGAAGGGACAAGGCCTTTGTCAAACTCGCCGGCAAGCCCTTAATCCAGCATGTCATTGAGCGCAGCCAAAATCTGGGTCAGACGGAGACGATTCTGGTTGCCAATCAGCCCAAACGCTATCGGCATCTCGACTTGACGGTGTTTTCGGATGTCTGGCCGGATAAAGGTTCGCTGGGCGGCATTTATACCGCGCTGACTTATGCACAAAATCCGCATACGCTGGCGATTGCCTGTGACATGCCTTTCATCAAGTCCGAACTGCTGCGCTTTATGATTGCCCAAATCAGCGATGATATTGATATTGTTGTCCCGCGCGTCGGCGGCTATCCACAGGGATTGCACGCGATTTACAGCCAATCCTGCCGCCAGCCGATACAGGAACAGCTTGCGGCCAATCGCCTCAAGGTGATTCGATTTTATGACCGAATGCGCGTGCGCTATCTGGATGAGGCCGATTATGAACCGTATGATGCCGACGGCCGTTCCTTTGTCAATTTGAACACGCCCGCAGAACTCCAGCAGGCCCGAAAGCTGCTTGAATAAAATGCGCGAAGTTTTTTGTTTTTCTGCCACTTCCTAATGTTATACTTAAATTAGTGAGGTCTTGCCTCGTTTGTTTGTTCAACATTGAATGAGACGTTTAATATGTTCAAGTATTCCGCATTCTGCTTATCAGAAAGAATTCAGTATGAAGAAACTGACCTTGCTCTTTACCCCCATATTGACGGCGCTTCTATTAGTGTCGCCGGTCTACGCCGCCGATATTAGGCTAAGCCCGCGCTGTACATTGGCGGACGCCATCATCGCCGCCAACAATGACCGCGCCGAAGGCGATTGCCCAGCCGGCCGCGGCGCTGACACGATTACATTAAGTCAAGATATTACGCTTAGAGCCGAGCTTCCTGCCATCACCTCCAAAATCACCATTGAAGGCGAGGGTTATACCATCAGCGGCGACAATCGCTATCGGATGTTTTACAACGAGGGCGGCGCGCTGATCATCCATGATTTGACTATGACCAAGGGGCGCGTTGAGGGCAACGACGGCGGCGCGATCTTCAACGAGGGAGAGCTAAGCATCGTCAACAGCGCTTTCAGTCGCAACTCGGCTAAACAGGGCGGTGCAATCTACAATGCGGGAGAGCTAAACATCAGCGGTAGCAGCTTCAATTATAACTCGGCTGAATGGACTGGTGGCGCGATTTTCAACGTTGGCGAGCTAAGCATCATCATCAGCGCTTTTAGCGGCAACTCGGCTGATGTGACTGGCGGCGCGATTGCCAACGGGGGAGAGCTAAGCATCGTCAGTAGCGCTTTCAGCGACAACTCGGGTGGACGCGGCGGCGGCGCGATTGACAACTGGAAGGGGACGCTTACCATCAGCGACAGCATCTTTAGCGGCAACTCGGCTGACGTTTCGGGTGGCGCGATCTTCAACTATGACGGAATGCTAAGCGGAAATAGCGGAGGCGAGCTTACCATCAGCGACAGCACCTTTAGCGGCAACTCGGCTGAATATGGCGGCGCGATTGCCAATGGGGGCGCGTTCAGCAGCTTTTTTGCCAACGGGGGCGCGCTAAACATTGTCAGCAGTGCTTTCAGCGGCAACTCGGCTGTAGATGGCGGCGCGGTATACAACTATGAAGGAAAGCTGAGCATCGTTAATAGCACTTTCAATCGCAACTCGGCTGACGAGTTTGGCGGCGCGATTGCCAATGGAGAAGACGGAGAGCTAAGCCTTATCAACAGCATCATCGCCGGCGACGGCGAAAACGCTTGTTACTCTGATGGCAGACTGAAATGGAATATCAACAATTTCATTCAGGACGGCTCCTGTTTGCCGGCATTCAGCGGCGATCCCATGCTGGGCGAACTGGTTGAACCTGAAGATGGCTCGCCGGCGTATTTCCCGTTGCTGGCTGGCAGCCGCGCCATTGACGCCGCCGATGATGATCACTGCCCGGAAACTGACCAGATCGGCACAGAGCGGCCGCAAGGCGCCGGCTGTGACATCGGCGCTTTTGAATACGCCGCCGAATCTTAATCGCTTGAGGGCGTCCGCTTCGCAAGTTACAGTCGATGGGAGGGTGAATTTCATGGATACTGGCAATCTTCCTTCACTCCCTCTGCTGGAATCGTATCAGGGGCGCGGGCGCGAGGCTTTGCTGCCGGCGCTGTGGGATGTTCAGATGGCCTATGGCAGCATCAATGCCGAGCAGGTGCATCAGATTTCTCATGTTCTGCGCGTCCCGGAAGCTGATATTTTTGGCGTCATCGGCTTTTATGCGCTGTTTTATGATCGCCCGACCGGCCGGCGGATCATTCGCATTTGCACCGATCCAAGTTGCGCCTTGGCCGGCGCTGATGATGTCTTGCGGGGCTTATGCGCGCGGCTGGGCATTTCTCCGAACGAAACCACCGCCGACGGAGAATACACAGTGGAACATGCGCCTTGCCTTGGCATGTGCGATCATGCGCCGGCGGCTTTGGCAAGCGCCAGGGGCGAAGCAGATATGGCGCTGCCGTCAGTGACGGTCGACTCGCTGCTGGCCGATTGGAATGGCGATTATTACCGCTCGGCCGGCGATGAAAACTCGGTGATGCTGGATAGCGGGCTGGTCTCCGCGCCGCAAACCCTGGCCGATTATGGCGATTATGCGGCCTTGCGAAAAGCGCTGACGGACTTGTCGCCGGAAGAGGTCATCAGCATGGTTGAGGACTCGGGCCTCATCGGACGCGGCGGCGCCGCTTTCCCGACCGGTCTCAAATGGAAGCTGACGCGGCAGGCGGCCGGCGAAACCAAGTATATGGTTTGCAATGCCGATGAAAGCGAACCCGGCACTTTCAAGGATCGGGTCTTGCTGGAACATCATCCGCATTTGACGCTGGAGGGAATCGCGCTGGCCGCCTATGCGATTGGGGCGCAAACAGCTTATCTTTTCATCCGCGGCGAGTATCCCAAAGCCACCTCAATACTGCGCCAGGCTATCCAAGAAGCGGAATCACAGGGCTTGCTGGGCGAGGATATTATGGGCAGCGGCTTCTCGCTTAAAGTGCATATTCGGCGCGGCGCCGGCGCTTATATCTGCGGCGAGGAGACTGCCTTGTTTGAAGCGATTGAAGGCAAGCATGGCTTCCCGCGCATCAAGCCGCCTTATCCGACTGACTTCGGCCTGTTTGGCAAGCCAACGGCCGTCAACAATGTCGAGACCTTGTGCGCGGTTCGCGGGATTATCGAGCATGGCGCCGAGTGGTTTCGGCAGACTGGCACTGAACAAAGCGCCGGCGCCAAGCTGGTTTCGGTCAGCGGTCATGTGCGGCGGCCGGGGGTGTATGAGATCGAACCCGGCATCAGTCTGCGCCGTCTGCTGGATGAACATTGCCAGGGCGTCATTGGCGATTTGCAGGCGGCGCTGATGGGCGGCGCGGCCGGCGCTTTTTTGCGGCCGGATGAGATTGATGTTCCACTGACCTTTGAGGACTTGCGGGCGGCCGGCGGCACATTCGGCTCTGGCGCGGTGATGGTGTTTAATCAAAGCGTCGATCTGCGTGATATTCTCAAGCGAATCGGACGGTTCTTCCAGCATGAAAGCTGCGGCAAGTGTTTTCCCTGCCAGTTGGGAACACAGCGGCAGGTCGAGATTTTGGAACGGCTGGAAAGCCCGGCAGTGGGTGACAGTGGTCGTCTTTATGATGTCGGCATGACCATGACGGAAGCCTCCCTGTGCGGCTTGGGGCAGACGGCGGCTATGGCCGTGCTAAGCGCGATGAAGCAGTTCCCGCATTTATTTGAAGCGAATGGACGGCGCGTATGAACCAGGAAACGATAAACCTGACGCTTGACGGCGAAGCAATCGCCGTATGTACTATGCGGAGGCAAATGTTGATTTTTGCCCCGCTTGTAAGGAATGTCATTTTTGTTGCGCGAGCCGCGGGATTGGAAGCCCGCATCGCCGGAAAGGATGTAAGTATGTTTAGGATATTTGCTTTGGCTGCCATCGCCTTGGCCTTGGTCCTGCCCGTACAAGCACAATTAAACAAGGATTGTATCTTTTACCCGGAATTGGAGGATTATGGATTTGATAATGTCGTACTTATGCTCCAATTTATTCGCGTTAACGACAACGGAGAGTATGAGGCCTTCACAAATGTTTTCAGACCCCATCCCAATAAGTATGGCGACTGGGACTGGGCTTTTGTGGGATTCAACATCGCCACCGAAGGAAACACCACTGTAGAGGTAGAGCAATATGAACTGGAACGGGAAGGCCCACATGGAGACTACATCTATCGCGATTACGTTCGCCCTGAATTATGTCATTGGGAGCGTTATCAGTACAAAGGCGCGACGATTTCCATCCCTGTTGACGATATCTACGATACCTTTTCCCCCTTCCTTGCTGTTGATGAGGTGAGTTCCTTCGGGTCTGCGGAGGTGTCCGATGAGTGATTTTCAATCGCGCATTTATTTGAAGCGAATGGACGGCGTGTATGAAACAGGAAACGATAAACATTGTGCTGGACGGCGAAGAAATCACCGTGCCGAAAGGGGCAACTCTGCTGGAAGCGGCGCAGACGGCCGGGGTGGATATTCCGCTTATCTGCTATCACGAGGCGACTACGGCGAACGGACTCTGTCGGATTTGCGTCGTGGATGTCAATAAGGGCCGGGTATTGCAGCCAGCCTGCATTGCCGAATGCCAGTCGGATGCCAAGATCGAAACCCGCAACGAACGGGTTGAACGAAGTCGGCGTACGATTCTGGAAATGCTGAACGCGTCGGTCGACCTGGAGCAGGCGCCGGAGATTCAGCAGATGTTGGCGGATTATCAGGCTGATGACCAGCGTTTTCCCCAAGCCATCCGGCGCGAGGCCGAAGTGATTGATGACAATCCCTTTTATATGCGCGATTATGGGCAGTGCATTTTGTGCTGGCGCTGTGTGCAGGTTTGCGCCGAAGATGCCCAATTCACCTTTGCGCTGACGCTCAACCATCGCGGCTATGAGACCGAAGTCGCCACGGCCTTTGACATACCCATGACCGATTCGCCTTGTGTTTTCTGTGGGCAATGCGTCGGTGTCTGCCCGACTGGCGCCCTCAAGCCTAAGCTGGAATGGGGGATGGAGCAGGGCTGGACGGACGACGAACTGCGCCAGCGCACTCGCCGGAAGAAAAGGAGAAAGAGCGACTGATTTTGTACTATCAAGACGTTGTAAAAGAGAAAAAAGTCCATGACTTGACAGGCGCCAAGCCCGTTCGCTATCAAGTCCTTCAAGGCGATTCGGTCCGCGCGGTTGATGGCGGCGTGATTGACGAGCAGCTTGTGTCGATTTATGTCAATGGACAATCGCTGGCGACCATGATGTGCAGTCCATTGCAGCTGGAGGCGCTGGCGGTTGGCTTCCTGTTCAGCGAAGGCGTTATCGAATCGTTTGACGAAATTGGAGTTGTGCGCCGCAATCTGGCTGACAGCGCGGTTGATGTCATTTTGACCCGTGACGATTTTCAGCTTCCCCGCCGTATGATTTTGACTTCGGGCTGCGGCGGTGGCATCACTTGGCAGCAGCTTTCGGCCAGCCATACGGTCTTGGAGACGGACTTTGCGATCTCGCCGGCGATTTTGCGGCGGCGGATGCACGAATTAAAAGGCGCGGCCAAGCTGTATAATGCTGTGCGCGGCGTGCATACGGCTGTATTGGGAAATGAGGATGGTATTTTGGTCGGGGCCGAGGATGTCGGGCGGCACAACGCGGTGGACAAGGTTGCCGGCCAGGCCTTAATGCAGGGCATCCCCACCCGCGACCGGATTCTGCTGACGAGCGGGCGCATCAGTTCGGAGATGCTGGGCAAGGCGCGGCGGATGGGCATCCCGATTGTCGCCAGCCGCACTGCCCCGACCAGCATCACACTTGAATTGGCGCAGGCTTGGAATATCTGTGTGGTTGGCTATGTGCGCGGCGGCAGCATGCGCGTCTATACTCATCCAGCCCGACTCGGATTAAGCGAATAAGCCTATCCATTGCAGTACATTTTGTTTGCGATGATGTACAGATAATGTATGACGACGGAGATAAAGGGACCGTGAGGAACATCTTCTGCTGTCCAAATGCGTCGGCACTGCTCAATGGCTGCTGCTAATATGGGTACTGTATCTTTAATATGCGGTACAGTCGCCTCATCCAAAATACTAAAATCAAATTCATACCCTTGTCGCTGGGCTTGATGAACCTTTGGCGCAAAATCCATATTTCGGCTGAAGTAATTATAGAAAGTTTGCCAACTCATGCGGGCATTGATCGGATCCCAGCGCTTGTAACACTCTGCTACCGCCGGAATCAGGATGGCAAGGAAGGCATCAGCATTTGGTAAGTCGCCCTTTTCTTCGTCGCTGAAATGGATGATGGGTTCATCATCATCGTTTATAAAGCCAATGGCAATGGGCATGGGCAATGTTTCTTGTAAATGATTGAAAAGTGATCTCGCACAAATAATTGTATCGCAAAAACAACTGGGTAATTATAATAGCAGTATAGTTATTATAGCATCATACCGACTCGGATTAAGCGAATAAGCCTTGATGCCGTCGCCAGAGTTTTTCCAAGTCATGCCAGTTGCCGAAGCGCTGCGACTGTTTGATGTGCATTGGTCGCCGGTGCCGCAAACTGAAACCCTGCCCACCGCCGTCGCTCTCAACCGCATTGTCGCTGTTGATCTGGTTTCAGCCGAGCAGGCGCCGTCTTTTCGCAAAAGCACGGTCGATGGCTATGCTCTTCGCGCAAGGGACACCTTCGGCGCCAGTCAATCTCTGCCGGCGTTCTTAGAGGTTGCTGCCGAAGTGAGAATGGGGGATGTCCCTGTTTATTCGGTCGATCCAGGGATGACGGTTCAGATTCACACTGGCGGGATGCTGCCTGACGGGGCCGATGCAGTGGTCATGGTCGAGTATGTGCAGGCGGCTGGTGAAGAGGAAATTGAAGTTCTTAAAGCCGTGGCGCCGGGCGAGAATGTCATTCAGCCGGGCGAAGATGTGGCCGAAAATGAACTTGTCTTGCCGCGCGGGCATTCCATTCGGCCGCAGGATATCGGCGGCCTGCTGGCAGTTGGCATCACCGAAGTTGAGGTGATTCGCCGTCCGCGGGTCGGCATACTTAGCTGTGGTGATGAACTGGTGGCGCCGCAAATCAAGCCGCCGCCGGGCAAAGTCCGCGATATTAACGGCTATACCCTCGGCGCTCTGGTGGAGCAGGCTGGCGGGCATCCGATTCGGCTGGGGATTGTCGGTGACAGTCTGGACGACTATCAAAACGCTGCCAAAAAGGGATTTTCCCAATCTGACATTTTGCTGTTAAGCGCGGGGAGTTCGGTTTCGGCGCGGGATTATACCCGCGATGTGATTCAGCATTTGGGACAGCCGGGCATTTTACAGCACGGCCTGGCGACCAAACCAGGCAAACCGACCATTATCGCTGTCTGTGACAACAAACCAGTCATCGGCCTGCCGGGCAATCCGGTATCGGCGCTGCTGGTTGCCCGTCAGCTGGCGCCGGGCTTGATTGCTCGTTATCTGGGACAAGCTGTCACTCCACCGCGGGTTATCCGCGTCAGGCTGTCGCTCGGCGTCGCCTCGGTCAGCGGGCGCGAAGATTGGCTGCCGGTGCGTTTGAAGCATGAAGGCGCTGAATATCCGCTCGCTGAACCAGTGTTTGGCAAGTCCAACCTGATTTTCACCCTGATTCAAGCCGAAGGCCTGTTGCGGATACCCTTGAACGCCGGCGGATTGGATGCTGGCAGCTTGGTTGATGTCATGCTGTTCTAGCCCAAGGTGCGCCATGCCCAAACGTCATATTTACCTCGAAGATATTCCATTGGCAGAAGCCAAGGTAAAATTGCAGGCAGCGCTCAAAGAAGTCGGGCGGGGCGGGGCATTGTCAGGCGAAAAGGCGCCATTGGCGGATGCGCTGGGACGGGTGACGGCCGCGCCGATACGCGCCCGTTTGTCGGCGCCGCATTATCATTGCGCGGCGATGGATGGCTATGCTGTCCGCGCCGAGGATACCCAGCAGGCGCGGGAAACCCGGGCGGTTGCCCTTTATCGCGGTCAAAATGCCTGGCCGGTCAACACCGGGGATCCGCTGCCAGAAAACACTAACGCCGTGATTATGATCGAAAATGTCAGCCCTATCGACGATGATACGCTGCATATCTACGCTGCCGCCGCGCCCTGGCAGCATGTGCGGCTGATGGGCGAGGACATGGTGGCGACAGAAACCGTGCTGCAAGTCAATCATCGGCTGCGCGCGGTTGATTTGGGCGCCTTGGCTGGCTGCGGCCATCATCATGTTCATGTGCGGCGCAAACCCCGCGTCACGATTATTCCAACCGGCAGCGAGCTTGTCGCCGTCGGGCAAATACCCAAGCGCGGCCAACTGATTGAATACAACAGCCTGGTACTCGGCGCTCAAATTCGCGAAACCGGCGGCGATGCTAAAGTGATGGAAATCGTCGGCGATGACCTTCCGTCGCTGTGCCACGCGATGCAAACAGCCATCAAAGACCAGCCTGATTTAATCCTTGTGCTTTCTGGCTCTTCGGCCGGCAGTCACGATTTTACCGCCGATGCTATTGACGAGCTTGGCGCGGTCTATGTGCATGGCATTGCAGTGCGCCCTGGTCATCCGGTCATCATCGGCATGGCCGCAGATATTCCGGTTATCGGTGTTCCTGGCTATCCAGTAAGCGCGGCGCTGACCGGCGAGTTGTTTGTCATTCCTCTGATTCACCAATGGCTGGGGCTGGCGGCGGCGGATTCGGAAACGATTGAGGCGATTTCGACGCGCAAGATCGTCTCGCCTGTTGGTGATGATGATTTTGTACGGGTGGCGCTGGCGCAAATGGATGATCAGATTCAGGCGACGCCATTGCCGCGCGGCGCCGGTGTCATTACGTCGCTGGCGCAAGCCGACGGCCTGGCGCATATTCCGCGCTTTCACGAAGGGCTTGACCGCGGCGCGCGGCTCAAGGTCGCTTTATATCGTCCGCTCAAGTTGATTCAGCAGACGATTATGACGATGGGAAGCCATGACCCCATGCTTGACCTGCTGGCGACCTGGCTGCGGCTTCGTTCGCCCGAACATCGGCTGGTCTCGGTCAATGTCGGCTCCATCGGCGGGCTGATTGCCTTGCGCCGCGGCGAGGCGCATCTTGCCGGGATTCATCTGTTCGACCCTGAATCGGGCAGCTACAATGTCCCTTATCTGAAGCGATTTTTGGGAGATCAGCCTGTGCATCTTTTCACCTTTGCCCATCGCGAACAGGGTTTGATGGTGCCGGCCGGTAATCCGCATGGCATCCGATCTATTCGGGATATTCGCGGCTTGCGCTATGTCAATCGTCAGCGCGGGGCTGGCACGCGGGTATTGTTCGATTATCTGCTGTCCCAGCATGAGATGCCGCCGCAGGCGATTATCGGCTATGACCATGAGGAAGTTACACACATGGCCGTCGCGGCGGCGATAGCGGACGGCATCGGCGACTGCGGGTTGGGGCTGCGGCGGGCGGCCGAAGCAATGGAACTTGATTTTATCAGCATCACCAAAGAACGATTCGACCTGGTGATTCCACAGCGATTCCTTGAGCTAGACAGCATGAAGTCGCTGCTGGCGGTACTCCAGGACAGCGATTTCAAATCGGAACTGGACAAGCAAAGCGGCTATCACAGCGAAGAGACCGGGCAAGCTGTGCCGCTGGCATAGCGTCAAAAACTTGCCGCCGGAGCAGCATTGCGCTATCCTGTTTCTGCAACTACTTATCAGGGGAACCCTAGCATGAAAAAATTGCTCCTACTGTTTGCATCGACATTGATTGTATTTCTGTTTGCGTTGCCGGTCTACGCCGCCGATATTAGGCTAAGCTCGCGCTGTACGCTGGCGGATGCTATCATTGCCGCCAACAATGACCGCGCCGAAGGCGGCTGCACGTCCGGCCGCGGCGCCGACACCATCACTCTGACAGAAGACATCACGCTTCAAGCAGCGCTTCCTGCAATCGCCTCTGACATCACCATTGAGGGGAAGGACTATACCATCAGCGGCGACAATCGCTATCGGATTTTTTACAACGACGGCGGCGCGCTGACCATCCATGATTTGACAATGACTAAGGGGCGCGTCGAAGGCGACATTATCCGCAATGCGGATTACACGCTCAAAGCGACTGAAATCAATCCGGCTGGCGCCGCCATCGCCAACTGGGAGGGGACGCTTACCATCAGCGGCAGCGCTTTCAGCGGCAATACGGCTGAAGAAGGCGGCGCGGTCTACAACGCGGGCGAGCTAAGCATCACTGACAGTACATTCAGCGGCAACTCGGCTGGTTTGTGGGGCGGCGCGATCAAAAACGAAGGAGAGTTAGTCATCAACAATACCGCTTTTGGTGGCAACTCGGCTTATAGGGCCGCCGCCGCGATCTACAACAGTAGAGACGGAGAGCTAAGCATCGACAGCAGTACCTTCAGTGACAACTCGGCTGAAGCCGGCAGCGCGATTCACAACTGGGGAGAGCTAAGCATCGGCAACAGCGCTTTCAATAACAACTCGGCTAAAGTCGGCGGCGCGATTACTAACGAGGATGGAACAGTAAGCATCACTGACAGCACCTTCAGCGACAACTCGGCTGAATCCGGCGGCGGCGCGATTCACAATAGGGGAGAGCTAAGCATCGGCAGCAGCGCTTTCAATAACAACTTGGCTCATACGGGCGGCGCGATTACTAACTGGGATGGAACGGTAAGCATCATTGACAGTACCTTCAGCGACAACTCGGCTGATAAGGCTGGCGGCGCGATCTACAATGGGAGCGAAGGAACACTAAACATCGTCAACAGTGCTTTCAGCGGCAACTCGGCTAAAGAAGGTGGCGCGGTTGACAACTGGGGAGAGTTAAGCGTCACCAACAGCGTCTTTACCGGTAACTCGGCTATTGGGGATGAGGCTAATCCAGACTCGATTGGCTCAGGTGGCGCGATCAGCAACCGGGGAGAGCTAAGTATCAGCGACAGCACTTTCAATGAGAACTCGGCTGATGTGTGGGGCGGCGCGATTATCAACGAGGGAGAGCTAATTATCAGCAATAGCAGTTTTAGTGGAAATTCGGCTAAGGATGAGGATGATCCGGACGTCATTGGCTCAGGTGGTGCGATCAGCAACTGGGGAGAGCTAGGCATCACCAACAGCGTTTTCAGCGGTAACTCGGCTAAATACGGTGGCATGGCCAACAATAGGGGAGATGGAGACCTTACCATCAGCAATAGCAGTTTCAGTGGCAATTCGGCTGCCTCGGAAGGCGGCGTGATTGTCAATGGGGGAGAACTTAGCATCACTAACAGCACATTCAGTGGCAATTCGGCTGACTGGGGCGGCGCGATTACCAACTGGGGAGATGGCGAGCTAAACATCAACAGCAGCACATTCAGTGGCAACTCGGCTAAATACGGCGGTGCAATCCACAACTGGGACAACGGAGAACTTAATATCACCAACAGCATCATCGCCGGCAATAGGGGAGGGGATTGTTACGCTGGCGGCGGGCTGAAACAGAATAAACGCAATTTTGTTCAGGATGGCTCGTGCAATCCGTGGTTTGCAGGCGATCCCATGCTGGGCGCGTTGGTTGTGCCGGAAGATGGCTCACCGGCTTATTTTCCGCTCCTGGCCGGCAGCCGGGCGATTGATACCGCGCATGATGACCACTGCCCCGAAACTGACCAGATCGGCACAGCCAGACCACAAGGCGCCGGCTGTGACCTTGGCGCCGTTGAATACGTCGCCGAGTCTTAATCAATATACGCGCTGAAATCGGCGCGATAGTCAACGGAAGGCGTCCGCAGCTGGGCGTCCATGCCGCCATCGACGACAATGCGCGCGCCGGTGATGTAAGCGGCATCATCGGAGGCGAGGAAGGCCACCGCGGCGGCAATGTCGGCCGGCATGCCTTGACGCGGCAGAGGGATAACTTCGGACGGCGGAATGGGCGAATTGCCAACGGATGTGCCATGTTCTACCCGCGTGCTGCCCGGCACAACAGCGTTCACGCGGATATTCAGCGGCGCTAAATCCAGCGCCATTGACCGCGTGGCGGCTTCGATTCCGCCTTTGCTGGTGTCATAGCCGAACATGTGCCGATGGGCGCGGGAAGCGCCGCCGCTGCTCATATTGATGATCGCGCCGCCGCGCCCCTGTTTTGCCATCAGACGCGCCGCCGTCTGTGAGCAGTAAAACAAACCGCAAAGATTGACAGCCAGAGTCGTTTGCCAGGCTTCATCGCTGTAATCGAGAAAATGGGCAATCACGCCCGGCTGGTGAACAAAGGCGGCATTGTTGACCAGAATATCGACGCTTCCAAATGCTTTATGCGCGGCCGCAAAGAGCGCTTCGGCTGAATCGCGCTGGGTAACATCGCAATGAATATACATGGCTCGTTCTTTGCTGCCCGATAACTCTTTGAGCAAGGCATCGCCGCTGACATCATCAATATCTGCAATGACCACATTGGCAGCCTCGTCCAGCAGACGGCGGACACAACCAGCGCCGATGCCGTTTGCGCCGCCGGTGACGACGGCAGTTTTTCCTTTTAGGCGCATTGCAACCTCTCTCCTTCGCATAGTCAAGACAAAACCAACAAATAAGCCACAACGAACATAACAATTACATGATATTCTATCAACCAAGGTTGCCAGTGCATAGAATAAGCCAATTATTTGACAAAGATAGAGTATCGTGTTAAACGTTTTATCGTCTAACAGCCACAATAGAGAGGAGGTTGTTTATCGCACATCCAGGTTATTGATCACAGAAGTTCAACGAAGTCACTTTAGTATTTTGGAGAAACCAGAATGACAAAGAAAATGAGAATAAGTCGCCGCGACTTCTTACGGGCGACAGCCGCCGGCTCTATGCTGGCTGGAACAAACTTGATCCCGGGCATGAGCCGCGTTTTCGCACAAGATGCCCAGGAAGTCACCGTTATGTTTTGGGATGGGCCGCCACTCATCGGCATCCGCGAAAAAGCGCTGGAGCCGTTTAGCGATGCCTATCCAGACTGCGTTCTGAATTTCACATCGGTGCCAGGAGGACCCAACTCCGGCTATAACGACAAGCTGTTCACGAGCTTGGCAGCCGACATTCCGCCGGACGTTTTTATCATCGAAATAGGCGAACTGCCGGGCTTCCTCAACCGCGACCTGCTGGTTGATATCAAGCCCTTCATTGACGCTGACAATTATGATTTGTCACAATTCCCAGATTTGGCCATTGAGGCATACAGCCATGATGGCGGCATTTATGGTTTGCCGGATAACGTCGCTTCCATCGCCATCTATTACAACAAGGATTTGTTCGAGGAAGCCGGCGCCATGATGCCAACCGACCAATGGGATGATCCCGCCTGGACCGTGGATGACTTCTTCACATCCTGCGAGAAGCTGACCAAAACCGACGCCAACGGACGCACAACTCAATGGGCTTGTGATGTCACTGGATGGGACAAGGTCTGGCAAACATGGGTACGCATCTTTGGCGGGCAGATTGTTGATGATCCCTTCTTCCCGACAGAATGCACATTGAACAATGCGGCGGCGGTCGAAGGCTTGCAGTTCTATGCCGACTTGCGCTGGGAATATGGCTTCGCGCCACGGCCAGAAGCGCTGGCAGAGATGGGCACCAATGCGCTGATGCAAACCGGCCGGCTTGGCATGTTCTATAGCGGCAGCTGGAGCTTCCCCAGCTATCGGGAAACAGATTTCACTGTGGCATTGGGACACTATCCATCGGGACCTGGCGGCCGCGCCAACTATGTCTACTATTTCCCTCTAGTGATTCCAAAGGCCTCTGAAGCGCCAGAATGCGCCTGGAACCTGTTGAAATACTTCAATGGCCCAGCGATGGAAACCATCATCAAAGAGGGCGGCCTGCAGGGGACTTCGTTTGAAGCGCAGGAGAAATGGTTTGTCACCGATCCGCTGCCACCAGAAAACAAACACGTTATGCTGGATGCGGCCCGGCACTTTGTCGCGCCGGATCCGGTACTGACCAACTGGGGCGAAATCACGCAGATTATGCAGTCACAGATTGATCTGCTGATGATTGGCGAAGAGAGAGACGCCAAAGTGGTCGCCGATGAAATCGTGCGCCAGGTCAATCCGCTTATTCTTGAGGGTCAATGGCGTTCCTGATCCGCCCTCAAGTAAAATGAGCCATTGACATGAGCATGAAGCGGAAAAAATCGTTTCCGAAGATCAAAGTCGGCTACCGCCGCGGGGAGACTGTTCTGGCTTGGGCCATGGTCTCCCCTTGGCTGGCCGGCTTCCTTTTGCTGACAGCGTTTCCAATGGTGGCATCGCTGGCGCTGTCCTTTATGGACTGGGATATGCTGTCAGCTCCGAAATGGGTTGGGCTGGCAAACTATGAAAAACTTTTTTTCACCGACCCGCTGGCATTGCATGCTTTGAAAATCACCGTTATTTTCTCCTTAGCCTCGATTCCCCTAAATATCGTATTCGGCCTTGCGATTGCCATGCTGCTGAACACTAATATCCGCGGCTTGTCTGTTTTCCGCACGATCTATTACTTGCCGGCGATTCTTTCGGGGGTAGCGGTCGCTATCCTGTGGCAGTGGATATTTTCAACCGAGTTTGGTTTGCTGAATACGGCGCTACGGCTCTTTGGCATTGAAGGCCCAGCCTGGCTGGGAAGCAAAATATGGGTGCTGCCGGCCTTTGTCATTATGCGCTTGTGGAGTGTCGGCGGCGGTATGGTTATCTACCTGGCCGGGTTGCAAGCCATACCGACAGACTTGTATGAAGCGGCTGAAATTGACGGCGCCAACTGGTGGCAGCGCATTCTCCGCATCACCTTGCCGATGTTAAGCCCGACCATTTTCTTCCAGCTTATCACCGGCGTCATTTTCTCGATGCAGATTTTCACCGAAACTTTCATTATGACCGACGGCGGACCCGCCAACGCCTCCTTGTTTTATATGCTCTATCTTTATCGTCAGGCCTTCCAGTATTTTAAGATGGGCTATGCTTCGGCGCTGGCTTGGGTATTTTTTATCGCCATTCTGCTGCTGACGATTATCCTGTTTGCGACCGCCAAGTTCTGGGTGTACTACGAAGCAGAATCCGACGAGGGGAATTAGCTGATGCAGAGCGCAAAAATTGGCTTGAATGTTCGCGATTTGGTGAGTAAAACAGTTGTCTATCTCATTCTGGGCGCTGGGTCGATTGTTATTCTTATGCCCTTGGCCTGGATGATTTCGACCTCGCTCAAGCCGCTTTCTCATGTGTTTCGCTTCCCGCCAGAGTTCATCCCGCAGCGGATTGTCTGGTCAAATTATCCCGACGCCCTGACACAGCTTCCCTTCGACATCTATTTCCGCAATACCATGTTTATCGTCTTCTGGACGGTTTTGGGCGAAGTCATCATATCGTCCATTGTCGCCTATGCCTTCTCGCGCCTGCGCTGGAAGGGCCGCAATGCGCTGTTTATCGTCGTGCTGGCCACCATGATGCTGCCGCGCCAGGTCACGCTTATACCCGATTTTCTCATCTTCAAGCATCTGGGCATGATTGACACTTTCTGGCCGCTGATTCTGCCATCCTGGTTCGGCAATCCATTCTACATCTTCCTGCTTCGGCAGTATTTCCTGACTCACTCCCGCGAATTGGATCAAGCGGCGGTCATTGACGGCTGTTCGCGCTTTGGCGTCTTCTGGCGCATTACTATGCCAATGTCCAAGCCGGTCTTGGCGGCCGTAGCGATATTCTCGTTTCAGTACCATTGGAACGACTTTTTCCGACCGCTCATCTTCCTCTTCAGCAAAGAAAATCGCACGCTCGCGCTCGGATTGCAGTTTTTCCAGGGCACCTATGGCACCGAATGGAACTCGCTTATGGCGGTGTCGCTGGTGGTCATGCTGCCGCTCATCATTGTTTTCTTCTTCACGCAAAGGATATTTATTCAAGGCGTAGTCTTCACCGGCTACAAGTAACCTGCATACATTATCAAGGATGCGAATCTATCATGCCAAACAAAAGCAGCTATCAAAAGTTATTTCCCTTGGAAGTCGGCGCGGTGACCTGGAACGGCGGGTTTTGGGGCCGCTTGTTTGAACTGTGTCATCAGGCTGTTCTCCCAAGTATGCGAAAGGCGCTGGATGAGCCGGAGAACGGCGCTGTCTTCAGCAACTTTGATGCCGCCGCCGGCCGGCAAGAAGACGAACACAAAGGCACCATGTGGAGCGATGGCGACTGCTATAAATGGATTGAAGCGATGTCGCATATCTATGGCATTACCAAAGGCACTGCTATTCTGGCGGAGTTGGATGAACGAATTGAAGTTATTGCCCAAGCGCAGGAAGACGATGGCTATTTGAGTACACCGATGCAATTACGCGCCGATAAAGAGCGTTGGACAAACCTCCATGACCATGAGCTTTATAATATGGGGCATTTACTGACGGCTGCTTCAGTCCACCATCGAATCACAGGGCAGGACAATTTTCTGCAAGTCGCCGTCAAATTAGCCGATTACCTTTATGATGTCTTTCAGCCGCGCCCGCCGGAACTGGCGCATTTTGGATTCAATCCATCCAATATCATGGGGATGATAGATCTTTTTCGGGCGACCGGCAATCGGAAGTATCTGGAGCTTGCCAAAACCTTTGTCGATATGCGCGGATCACAGCCGGGCGGCAAGGATTTGAACCAGTCGGGACAGTCTTTGCGCGATGAAACCAAAGCGGTCGGACATGCTGTGACCGCCGGCTATCTCTACAGCGGCGCGGCCGATGTCTATGCCGAAACCGGCGACGGCGAGCTATTGCAAGGGCTGGAACGGATTTGGGAAAATGTCGTCAGCAGCAAGATGTATATCACCGGCGGCACTTCGGCCTTGCACCATGGCGCTTCGATGCGGCCGGAATTTGGCGGCCAACGCGTGGGCGGGCCAGTGCATGAAGCCTTCGGATTTGAATATCAGCTGCCGAACGCAACCGCTTACAACGAAACTTGCGCCAATATCGCCCACGCCATGTGGGGCTGGCGGATGCTCAACTTGTCGGGCGATGCCAAATATACGGATATTGTCGAGTTGGTCTTGTATAATAGCATGCTCTCTTCAATGAGTCTGGATGGCATCACCTTTTGCTATACCAATCCGCTGCGCTGGTATGGGCAAAATCATGTTTTATTAAGCCAGGATTCGTATCAGCGATGGTATATTTCCCGCTGTTACTGCTGCCCGACCAACACCGCCCGCACGATTGCTCTGCTGCATAATTGGGTCTACAGCCAGTCTGATGAAGGGCTTTGGATACATCTTTACAGCAGCAGCAGCATGAATGCAACACTTGCGGACGGCGAGACCTTTGCCCTAAGCCAGGAAACCGATTACCCTTGGGATCAGCAGGTCAAAATCACGATTCACGACGCCCCGAATTATGCGGTTGCTCTGATGCTTCGGATTCCAGGATGGACAGATGGCGCGGCCTTAAAGCTCAATGGCGAACCGATCCGCCTGGCGCTCCAGCCTAAAACCTATGTCGAAGTCAAACGGGTCTGGCAGTCAGGCGATGTGATTGAACTTGACCTGCCTATGAAACCCAGGATCATCAAGGCGCATCCAAAAGCGGAAGAGATCAGAAACCACATTGCAGTCATGCGCGGTCCACTTGTTTATTGTTTGGAGTCGGCCGACCTGCCATCAGACGTCTCTATCTTTGAGGTATTCGCTCCAACAGAAATGCAGCTGACTCCCAGATTAGAAAAGGAACTGCTAGGCGGCCTCACGGTTCTTCAAGGCAAAGCGCGGCGCGTTTATGAGGACAGTCAGGATGACAACAGTCTATATTCGGAAATTGGCGATGAACGGGAAGAAGATATCGACATTACCTTGATACCCTATTACGCCTGGAACAATCGCGGCGTCGGCGAAATGACGGTCTGGCTTCCTCGCCGATAATGCAATATGGACTTGCTTAATTCAATAACATCGAAAGTATCCGCTACATGTTGCTAAACGCAGCCTTCACCTTACTTGCCGCCTGCGGTATCCTTATGGTCCTGCTCGGCTTGGGGATTGATTTTCTTCCTGGCGGCTACCCTGGCTTGAATCTGCCGCAACTGCTGCTGATTGCCGCCGGATTGATGCTGTTCCTGGTTTCTTTTGCCTTACGGGCGGCTCATGTACGGCAGCAGGTTTGGGAAAAGATAAGAAAATATCCTAAGCTGGGATTGGTCATTACAGTCATTACTCTCCTTGCTCTTGAGTTCGCGTTAGTTGCTGCCGATATGCCTACGTCCTTCCCGCCAGCGCTTCCAGAAACATCTTTTAAACGGGTGCCTTGGTGGACCTGTGACAAATCCGGCTGTCACTATGTCCACGATGCTATAAAAGCTGCCTGTGAGAGCGGGGAGCTTTCCAATCAGAGTTGGTTGACCAAACGACATTGTATGATCAACCGGCAGGGCTTCCATGATACACAAGATTTTACGGCTGGCGATGACCTTGATGAGCGAACCCGGATTCTGATATTGGGCGACTCATTTGCATTTGGCCTATCGGCCGAAATCGGAAAATCGTTTGTCGAGACTATTGAAGCGAGATTCCCGCAGAGTATCGTTTGGAATACAGGGATAGTTGCCACCGGGACCAAGCAGGCTTTGGCGTCGTTTCAGGTTTATGCCCCCATTCTCCAGCCTCAGATGACAATTTACAGCTTCTATGTGAATGATTTTTACGACAATATGTTTCCTGTGCGTAACCTGATCTGGGTGGAAACCGAGCAATCAGGCGCAGCCATTGTACGCGGGTGGCTGTATCAGGATCGCTATTACACGTATCCTATTGAGGGCCCTGCCAGTGAAATCGAGCGGCTCATTGGAACAACCCGCCTTGGTTCGCTGGCGCTGCGCTCAATTGATGTTGTGGAAGACGTCCTGTTCACAGATCCGTGTGAGGCGTACTTTGAATTCACGGAGCGCACAGATGTGTGCTTTGAACGGCAGGTGAATGTCATGAGCGAAGTTCTGCAAGCCCTGCGCGATTCGGCCGCGGCGCAAGATACAGCATTGCTGGTTCTTCTGATCCCGGATCGGGAAGGAATTGCCCCCCCCCCCGCCTTCCTCTTTATCAAGCTGCGGTGCAATTACTGAAGGAACTGGAGATGCCTTATCTCAATCCGATCCATCTGCTTGATACCGAGTTCGATTATGCGCCAAAACCCGACGTTCACTGGAACAGCGCTGGGCATCAAAAAATTGGGACGATGCTGAGCGACTGCATTGAAGCCTTTCAAATCCGCCATGACCTGTCGGACTGCGAACAGGTCGAGATGCCCTAACATCATATGATAGTTCTTATTGATCGATCATCCAAATTAAGGCAGGTCAAATCATGGGCAATCCCTACGAATATGCACAAACGCATCAGAATCGTTTCCTTGAAGAGTATATTCAGCTGTTAAAAATGCGGACAATCAGCACCCAGCCGCGGCATGCCGATGATGTTGCCGCCGCCGCTGAATGGCTTCGGGCGATGATGCTAAACATCGGCATGACCCGCGCCGAGGTGATCCTGATGTCGGAAGGACGCTGTCCATTGGTTTTGGGCGAATGGGACGGCGCCGGGGATGACGCGCCAACCCTCTTAATTTATTGCCACTATGATGTGCAGCCGGCGGAAATCGAGGATGGCTGGGACACTGATCCCTTCAAACCCACCATCAAAGACGGCCGTCTTTTCTGCCGCGGCGCTGTGGACAGCAAGCTGCATGTGATGTCCAATCTGAAGGCGGTCGAGGCATGGCTGACCAGCGATGAAAAGCCGAAGGTCAATCTTAAGATCGTGCTGGAAGGGGAGGAAGAATCGGGTTCGGAAAATATCAATGCCTTTATCGCCAAACATCCTGAACGATTGTCTGCCGACATCGCCATGATTTCAGACGGCGCGATTTTGGCGCCAAATCAGCCGAGCCTAACTTATGGCCTGCGCGGAATTGCCGCGCTGGAAATCCATGTCCAGGCGCCAGTCAGCGATCTGCACAGCGGCCATTGGGGCGGGTCAGTGCACAATCCAATCCAGGCCTTGTGCGAAATCCTTGCCAGCCTGCATGACAAAAACGGGCGGGCAACGGTGCCTGGTTTTTATGATGACGTCATTGATGTAACCGCGAAAGACCGTCAGCTGCTGAAGCAGGTTGAGCCTTTCTTGCAACGAGAGTGGGACGATGTTGTCAATGCGCCGGCAGTCTGGGGAGAATCCGAGTATATTCTTCCCGAACGTCTGGGGGCGCGGCCAACACTGGAAATCAACGGCATCCACGGCGGCTACACTGGTCCCGGCATGAAAACCGTACTGCCGGCGCATGCCAGCGCCAAAATCACCTGTCGGCTGGTGCCGCATCAAGACCCGGCGCGTATTATGGACTGTATTGTCGATTATATCCAGGACATCGCGCCGGCGACCGCGGCTGTTGAAGTTCGTCCTAGCGAATCCGGAGCCGAAGCGGTACTGCTGGATGTGGATGGGCTGGCGATGCAGTCAGCTGCGGCCGCCTATGCCCATGCTTGGGGTGTTGAGCCGGTGTTTGAACGTTCGGGCGGCAGTGTGCCGATTGCCTTTGCGTGCATGAAAGTGGCTGATGAAGTGGTCATTATGAGCTATGGACTGAAGAGCGGGCGGGCGCATGGGCCGAACGAGAATATCTATCTGGATCACTTCTACAATGGGATTCAGGCGACGATTAAGTTTATTGATGTGCTTGGAGCAGGGTAAGTTTTTAGCCACTGACTGCTTCTTTCACGAAGTCGGCGGCCACTTCCCGGTATCCAGCAGAATCGCCTCGTCAGCGCCGGGCCAAGGCGGCATCGTCACAATGATGAACTCCAGTGCGGTATTGTCGGTATTGCGGAACTGAAAACTCGTTCCCAGTGGAATGGTCAGGCTGATGCCGGCCCGAACCTCAAGCACTTCTTCGCGCTTGGCCTGCCGTCGCCAAACCTGTCCGCGCCCGGCCAAAAAATACCAGATTTCCGACACAGTGCGATGCCGCACCGGCAGCGAGACGGCAACGGCCGGCAGGCGGCAATGAACGACGCTGGCGCCGGGCGTGCTGTGCAAGAGACGAATTTCCGAGCCGTCGGGCGCCAGCAGGTCATAATCATCTGCGATTCGGCTACTTTCAAATGCTGCCACAGTCCATCCTCATTAGTTCCCCTGGCGGGTGGCTTCCCAGCGCGCCCTGACCGCATCCCAGACTTCGGGGTTAATCAAATGCGGCGGCCGTTCGCCGCGCAAAGTCTGCAATACCTGCTCAATAGCATGGACAAACAACCGCCGCCTGCCGACCACAGTTGCGCTGGCGATGTGCGGGGTGATGACAACATTATCGCGATTCAGCAAGGGGCTGTCGGCCAGCGGCGGTTCGGGGTCGGTTACGTCCAGACCGGCGCCAAACAAATATCCCTCGTCGAGCGCGGCAGTCAATGCGGTTTCATCAACGTGGCCGCCGCGGGATACATTGATAAAAATGGCGCCGGCTTTCATCTGTGCAAAACGTTCGGCATTCATCATTTTGTGCGTTTCCACATTGAGCGGCAGATGCAGGGAGACAATATCGGACATACCCAGCAAATCTTCCAGAGACGAAACCAGTTCAACCCCCAGGCGATTGGCGCGTTCGGCGCTGATAAAAGGGTCATAAGCGACAACCTTCATGCCGATGGCCTTGGCGATGCCGGCCACATGACCGCCAATCCGCCCCAGTCCGACCAATCCAAGCTGCTTTCCACTCATCTCCAGCGCGGCATATTCGCCCCATATATCCTTTGATTCGCCGCTTTTCAACATTCGCCCTAGTTCATTCTCGACCCGCTTGATGCTGCGCGCTACGGTCATCATCAGCGCAATCGCCTGTTCAGCTGTGGAGATCGTCGGCGCATCCGGCGCATTGACCACGGCGATGCGGCGGGCAGTGGCGGCTTCGATATCTACCTTGTCATAGCCAATGCCAGTGCGGGCAATAATGAGCAGACGGCCGGCGCGGTCCATCGCCGCGGCATCATACGTTCGGCCGCCAGCCATAACCGCATCGGCATTCTCAATCTGATGGTACGGGTCGATGTCGACTTGACTGCCAGGGCTGATTCCCTGCGCCACGGCCTCAAATAGATGCTGATACTGTGACGGCGTTTCTTTTTCAAACCAAATCCTGTACATATTCGCATCGTCCTCTGTTGAATGAGTGGATTTAGAAATGGACGTTCTCGTCTTTGATGTGGCCGATATCATTCGTGGCTTCCCGTATAGCCTTGAATTCGGCCGTCAAGGCGCGGTTAAAGGCAGAAATATCAGAACTGTGCATGACCAGATTGGCGCCGGCGCGGATCCACTCGATTTCGTGGTGCGCGAAATTATGGTGAATGCCAATACCAACATGATGGCGGCGCGAAGTGGCGATAATATGGCGGATAGCGGCGTCAAAGTCAGGATGATCATATTGTTCGGGCAGGCCCAGACTGCAAGACAAATCATGCGGCCCAACCAAAACGGCATCCACATAAGGCAGAGCAAGGAGTTCATCAAGACGTTCAAGCGCCGGGCGGCTTTCGATATTGATGAACAGAGCTTTATGCG
The DNA here is from genome assembly GCA_965243515.1 of Phototrophicaceae bacterium. Lineage (GTDB taxonomy): Bacteria > Chloroflexota > Anaerolineae > Aggregatilineales > Phototrophicaceae > UBA6055. Next base: position 2,076,580 of record OZ251572.1, read on the forward strand.
CGTTGCGGCGCGCCAGATAATCGGACAGCGGCGGCTCCAATTCAATTTCGCCATCCAGCGCCGCTTGCAGTTTATCGCCTTTCAAGGGACCAAGTTTAACAGCACCGCCCAAGGCTTTGACCTGTTCCACAGATTCAACATAGGGCGCGATGATGCCGCTGGCGCCGCCATCCAATACCATCTGCGCCTGATAGGGATCGGGCGAAGGGATACGCACCACCGGCGCGAGATTGAGAGCGCTGAAAGCCTGACAGAGCCATGCCACAGTATTGCGGTCATGCGGCGTATGTTCGGTGTCGATAAACACCATATCCAAATCGAGGTTTTTAACGATGCGCGGCCAGATAGGGGAGGGTGAATAAATGGCTGTCCCATACACCCGCTCCCCCGCCCGCAGCGCCTTGATTAACGCTTTTCCATTCATCAATATCGCCTCATTCCATTCCAGCAAGAGTCACTAGGATGATATTATCCTTGATGCTGTCATAAGTCAAAACTGCGGTTGGGAATGTCTGTCCGAAATCAACCCCAGCGAATGACAATACAAGCGATAACTAGGGAAATGAGGGTGGCGATGCCGATGGGCAGCATATGCTCCATAAATCGCAGCCAAAGGAGGTGTACCCCAATCAAAATCACAATGCTAATAAAAACTCGGTCGAAGAGATTGGTATGAAAGGGGAAAAATCCATCGGACTTTTTTGGAGGACTTGGGTCGTTAGGCATCGTTCTATTCCTTCACTGCGCCAAAGGTAAGTCCCATAACGATGTAGCGCTGGGCAAAAATCACGATGAAAGCCGATGGAATCAGCGTGATCATCGCCAGCGCCGCCATTTCACCCCAGTTGGTGCCGGTGACGGTGACGAATTCGGCTAGGCCGGTGGTGATCGTGCGGGCTTCGACGCTGGTCAGGTTGGCGGCAAACAGATATTCATTCCAGGCGAAAATCCAACTCAAAATGCCGGTAACTGCCAGCCCCGGCGCCGACAGGGGAATGATAACATGGCGCAGCACTCCCCAAAGGCCGGCGCCGTCGATCATCGCCGCGTCGTCTAATTCAATCGGAATGCCATCCACGACGCCCTTGAGCAGCCAGATGGCAAAGGGCAGATTAAACACGCAATAGAGCAGAATCAGCCCAATCTGCGTATCATACAGAGTCCAGTTTCCGATGCGAAAGGTTTTGGTGAACATGATAAAAAGAGGCAGCAGGAATGCGGCCGGCGGCGCCATTCGATTGGTGATGAGCCAGAAAAAGATATTGTCCTTGCCGACCAGTTTATAGCGCGAAAGCGAATAGGTCGCCAGCAGAGCCAGCACGATCACCAAAACCGCGTTGCTGGTCGAAATCACCAGTGAATTGACCATATAGCCTTGGAAGGTGGCATCTGTCAGCACATGGGTGTAATTCTGGATAAAAAAGGTCTTGATGCCAAAGGAGGGTCGTCCGAAGAGTTCAACGCGGCTGCGCCATGACACCACAAACATCCACCAAATCGGCAGCAAGGTTATCAATGTTACCCCTATCCAGACGGCATAGGTGAGGATAGGCCGCAGCAAACGCTGCCTTGAAGAGACGGTCATTCAAGGTCTCCTTTACGCCGCCCCGAAATGCCAATGAACAGCAGCCAGCACAAGACGATGGTTAGGTACAAGGTGATGATGGACAGGGACGAGCCATAGCCATAGTCGGTTTGCGCGAAGACAACCCGCAAGATGTAAATGCCGGTGAAGCGCGTTCCTGGGCCGCCGCCGGCCAGCATCCAGACTTCATCGACAGTCCGCGCCGCGTCCATGATGCGGATGAAGACCGTCGTCAGCAGCACTGGGCGCAGATAGGGCAGGGTAACATACCAGAAGACCTGAAGCCGATTGGCGCCGTCGACTTTGGCCTGTTCAATCGGTTCTTTGGGTATCGCCGATAGCCCTGCCAGCATGGTCAGAGTCACAAAGGGCGTCCAGTGCCAGACATCCATAATAATTGAGGTCAGCAAGGCCTGGTCGGGGAAAGAGCCAATTTGGTAGGTGATGTCAAACCAGCGGTCAAGGTAAAACGGCACCGGACCCAAACCAGGGATGACCAGCAGACGCCAAATCGCCCCGACGGCAATCGGCGCCACCATGAGCGGCAGGGTATGAATAATCCGAAAAAGGGACTTGCCAGGGAAATCCCGCGTCAGCAGCTGCGCCAGCAAAAAGCCGAGCACGAGTTCGGTCAGAATGGCGAAGATGGCAAATTGCAGGGTGAGGCTGATTGACGTCAGAAAATTTTCATCAAACACCAGCCGCCGATAATTATAGAGGCCGGCAAATTCTAAGCCGTCTTTGGCCGCAAAGATATTCCATTCATTAAAGCCAACAAACAGCACATATAAAAAAGGAATAAAGCCAAAAATAAATAAAATAATTAAAGTTGGGCTAAGCAGCAGCCAGCCCGTTCGCGGATTTCGCATATTCGCGGCCCTTGTAGGGAAAAATCAGGGCGACGCAGCGCGCCACCCTGACTGATTGGCGAGGAACAGCTTACATGCCGTAACCCAAACGGTCGAGCGCTTCATCGACGGCGACAGCGGCCTGCGACAGTGCGTCGGCTGGACTTAGTTCGCCCAGGATGGCGCGTTGGATGAAGGGATCGATGATTTCACGAACCTGTGCATGGAAGGGGAAGGGCGGCGCGCCAGCAAAGAGCGGGCCCTGTTCTTCCAGCAGCGTGTAATAGCCATCGACCTTGGCATCCTGTTCGGCGATCAAAGGATCGTCGAAGGTTGCGGTGTGGACGATGCGGGCGCCGACAGCCGCCCATTCCGGCTGAACCGAGGGCTGACCGATGAATTGCAGCCAGAGGAAAGCAGCTTCCTTGTTATTGGAACTGTGCGGGACACCAAAGGCGCCGCCATCATAGTAGCCAATGTAACCTTCGCCCATCTCGGCAGCTTCAATCACACCCGGCGCGGTGGGCGGCAGCATGACACCGACGTTGCCGACAACGTTAGAGCGAGTCTCGTCGGTGGCGATCCAAGCGGCGTTTTCACCATAGACCCAGCCTTGAGCGGCGCGGCCGGCGGCAAAGGTCGCGGCGACTTCGTCCCAGGTGCTTGAGGTCGATTCGGGCGGCGCGAAGGGCAGCATGCTCAACCAGAAAGTCAGCGCTTCCACGGCGACATCGCCGTCAAGGGCGCCGCCATTGGCCGACTGCGCCGAGCCAGCGTCGAGATTGATGCCCCAGTTGTACAGGCCAAACGAAGGCGCAATCGTCTCCAGGAATTCGTAGGTCGATGCCGGATGTCCAGTCGTGCCTTGCACGGTGGTGCCCCACAGATCCATGTCCATTCCTTCACCATAAATGGTAAAGAATTCGGCATTGTCGCGATACTGGTCAAAGGTTGTGGCCGGCGCCAGCGGATAGCCATACCGTTCTTCAAAGGCCGATTGAATGTACTCATCTTCAAACAGGTCTTTGCGGTACAGATAAACCTTCACAAAGGCTTCCATCGGCACGCCGTAGAGATTCTCCAGTTCGGCATCCATGAAATAATCGGCAAAGCTGGTGAAATCATCGGGATTGAATTCACTGTAGGCCAAATCCGGATTGTCCGCCGCGAATTGAGTCAGATTGACCAGATAATCCTGCGCCAGATACGAGTAGATGATGTCCTGTTCAATATAAACAAAGTCATAAATGCCCGTATTGGCTTCCATGTCATTGATGGCTTTGGAATACATTTGATCCCAGGCCGTGGTTTCGAATTCGACGTTGATGCCGGTAAGTTCGGTGAACTGCGGCGCCAAGACATCCTTGACGTAGTTAGACGGCGGTGTGCTTTCGGAGACGCCGCGGATGGTCGATCCAGCATAAGGAGCGGCCGCTCCATCCCAAAAGTCATCTTGCGCCAAGCCCGGCAAAACGCTGGCGAGCAGCGCAAAAATGATCAGCAGAGCTACGATAAATACCTTTTTCATTCTTATCCTCCATAGATGAAATTGATGAACAGTGAGCCTGCAAGAATTTGCTGATGACAAGCTCTTGCAGGCCAAGCCATTGTACTATAACCGAAATGGATTAACAGCGCAAAAATCAGCCCTCACGATGTTTGCGTAATTGCCTCGCCGACGGTGTTAATCATCAGGTCAACTTCGTCAGCGGTGATGCACAGCGGCGGCGAAAAGGCAATCGTTCCGCTCAACGCCCGTATCCGAACGCCCATTTCCATAGCCATTTTGCAAATGTCGGCGGCGCGGGCGGTATCGGCTTCGCGGCTTTCCTTGCTGTGGACAACATCCACGCCGGCCATCAGACCCAAACCGCGGGCATTGTCGATATTCGGGAACTCATCCACCAAGCCCTGCAAACCTGCCAGCAAACGCTGTCCCATCGCCTGACTGTTACTGACAAGGCTGTCCCGCACCATAATGTCAATGTTAGCGATGCCAACTGCACAGGCAGCCGCATGACCGGAGTAAGTATGGCCGTGCATCCACGATTGATCGGCCGGCGCGTTCAGGATGACGTCGCGGATAGTGTCCGTCACCTGTATTCCGCCAAGTGGCAGATAGCCGCTGGTGATGCCTTTGGCGAACTGCATAATATCCGGCTGAATGCCAAAATGATCGCTGCCGAACCATTTGCCAGTGCGTCCAAAACCGCAAATGACTTCATCCACAATCAGCAAGACGTCGTACTTTTTGCAGATGGCTTGCACACGTTCAAAATACCCCTCATCCGGCACAACCAAGCCGCCGGCGCCTTGAATCGGCTCGGCGATGAATGCCGCCACAGTATCGGGTCCCTCGCGCAGGATGGTTTCCTCCAGAGCGCGCGCCGCTGCCTGCGCCACTGATTCGCCCTCGCGGACGTCGCCTGAATAACGATAGGCATTTGGATTCGGAATATGAATGAAACCCTCAACCAAGGGGCCAAACATGCCGTGATAGGCGCTGATGCCGGTGGCGCTCATCGCCGCCATCGTGATTCCGTGATAGGCATGCAAGCGGGAGATGATTTTGATTTTGCTGGTTTTGCCAAGCTGCTGCCAGTAAAAGCGAGCCGTCTTAAAGGAAGCATCGCTTGCTTCGGAACCGCTGGATGTGAAATGAGTAAAGTTCATATTGGGGCGGAAGAACCCGGCCAGCTTGTCCGCCAGCATTGCCGACGGAGGATTGCTCATGCCGGCGAATCCCGACGTATAAGCCAGGTCAAGCATCTGGTCATAGGCGACGCGGGGCAGTTCAGCATTGCCATAGCCGATATTCACATTCCACAAGGCGGCCATGCCGTCAAGAATTTTCCTGCCGTCGGTCGTATGCAGCCAGACTCCGTCGGCCTTGTGAACTATGACCGGGTTGTCAGCGAGCGCGGGATGGTGCAGCGGATGCAGCTGCCGCTTGTCCTGTTCAATTAACGTAGCATGATGATAGGTATTCATCGTTTGCAACTTTTCTCCAATCATCGAAATTGTGATGTACAGGATAATGGATTTTGATTTGAATTGCGACTGCTTATTTCTTGAAATATCGGCAGTCGTTTTTATCGTGACTTGAGGACGTTCTTGACAAACCGCGGTATAAATCGCGCGATGGCCCGCTTGAGCTTGCGCCTGAACATTCTTAACTGCGCCGAGGGCTTATCGGCCCGCATGACCAAGGCGCGGCCGATTTTGTAGCGGGGAGAATTGAGCAGAGCTTCTATGTCCGCAGTCGGTCGAGTTTCAAAGTCGGAGTCGGCGGCCGTGATGGCCTGCCACATCTGCTGAATCTGGGGCGGGTGAGGGCCGGCATAGCGATACAGGCAGCCCGGATACTCGGCGACGTTGTGCAGATGATAAGGACGTTTCAGGGATAAATAGGCATACTTTGCCCACTCCAGCATATCCTGTCGTTTTGTCCAGTCGGCATGGCTGTAATAATCGCACTTTTCCATGACTTGCTTGGGCAGCAAGAGCGAATAATGGTACATTCGGATGCCGGCCCGTTCCAGCGTCTCGGCCCGCAGCCAATGACCCGCGCGCAAATCCCGTCCGTCCGAGTCGGTTACGGTTGGCGGCCGGTGAGTGACATACGTATAGCCCGGGCCCCATTTGAATAAACGGTGATAGACAGCGGCGCCGCGGCGCAGATACCAACTATCGACGACATATCGCGGCGCGCCCCAAAAGGTCATGGTTTTGAAAGATACGGCCGTGATGGACGGCTGCGCTTTCAGCATTTGAATAATGGTTTGCATATCAGTTGGCTGATAAAACTCATCGACGTCCACCTGCCAGAGATAATCTCCAGTCGCCCGCTTGGCATAGGCTTGCGACATCTCGTCTTTTTCCGTCCAAAAACCATCCCGCGTTACGACAGTCAGCTTGTCTTCCGGGTCGGACTTGGCCTTGAACTGCCGTAGGGTTTCCAATGTGGCATCGCGGGAATGGCCGTCGGCGGTGGCGATGTTTTTTGCGCCTGGCGCCGCGCCTTCAACAACGATAATCTCATAGGCATAGGGGTAGAGGGCCCGCAGCGTATAGCGAATAAACGGTTCGCCATTGAGGACGATGATGCCGAAGCTGATTCGCGGAAAATCACTCATGGGAGTTTTCTTTTCATTGGTCAGCAGCTTTTATCAAGTGCCTGATACAGTCGGATATACTGCTCGGTGATGCGGCCTATCTCATAACGCGCAAGAGCTTGCTGACTGATGGCCTGCGGCGACAGGGATTGGGCCAGCGTCCATTGAATGCCCCGCGCCAAATCAGCGCTGTCCTTGAGGCAAGCGAGATAGCCATTGCGCTTATGCTGGACAAGATCGCCAACGCCGCCATTGTCAAAAGTAACGCAGGGCGTCCCGCAAGCCAGCGATTCCATCAGGGTATTGGGCAGGTTCTCCTGCAAGGCCGGCAGCGCAAAAACATCACCGGCGGAATAAAGCAGACGCATGCTCACGGCGTCGCTCAAATATCCAATCTGATGCACGCGCAAACGGACATCCAGCGACTCCGCTTGCGCGGCGCCAAAAACCACCACTTCCATATCCGATTTTTCCGACAGATGTTGCAGTGCGCCGCGCAGATAAGCAAACCCCTTGCGCGGATCGCTTGCGCCCCCAACAGCGCCAAACAAGATCAATTTCTTATCCAGTGGCAGATTGAATGCTTGCCGCGCGCCGCGTTTGTCCAGCGGCTTGAATTGGCTGGCGTCGATGCCGTTGGCGATGACCTCGATCCGTTTGTTTTTCAAAATGCGGCTTTGACGGGCGCAGTCGGCCAGCCATTGACTGGGGCAGACAATCGTCATCGGGATGTCAGCCCAGGCCCGCTGCTTGCGGCGGCTGATGCGACCGCTGATGTCATCGGCGGCGGGATGGAGCAGCTGTGGACAATGGCCGCAGTCGGTCTGATAACGCTGGCAGTCGTCAGCCGAATGGCAGCCGCCGGTAAAAGCCCACATATCATGCAAGGTCCAGACTATCGGCGGCTTGACTTTGGCAAATTGCTCAATCGGCAGATAGTTGTCGCCCAGCCAATGCAGATGCACTATATCAGCTTGATAAGCATTGATAGCGCTGGCAATCGGATAACTGAAGCGATTCAAGCTCCAATAGCCGCTGCCTGGCTGCCGCGGATGACGCGCAAGCTGACGACGGTGTACTTCGGCGGCCAAGCGGCGGCGCATACGGCGATGACGATTCAGACAGGATGACAGCCGATGCACGCTGGGGTCGGCAGATGCCTTCTTCATCACTAACATTTCGGCTTCCAGGCCGGCCTGCCGCAAACCCTGATGCAAGCGATAGGCAGCGATGCCGGCGCCGCCGATGCGGTCTGCTGCCGAAACTGTTACAATTTTCATGGAACACCTTCTGCCAAACACTTAGGCAGATTATACACCCGTTTTCGCGGAGGATGTCGATGTCCACAGTGTCGCAATCGAGAGTCAAGGCATGGGTTCAGGCGCTTCGTCCGCGTGTCTTTACCGCAAGCTATGCGCCGATGGGCCTGGCGGGCATTATCGCTGTCGACGATGGAGTCTTTGATGCCAGGCTGTTCATGCTGGCGCTCATCGGGACGCTGCTCTTGCAAAGCGCCGCCAATCTGATCAACGAATATGCCGATTATCGCCGCGGCGCCGACCGACTCAAACAGGCCGGGCAGGGCATGATTATCAAGCAAAAAATCCTCCGACCAGAAAGCGTCCGCCATGGCGCCATATTAACCACAGCTACCGGCTGTCTGCTGGGGCTGTTTCTGCTGTCGCAAAGCGGGCCTTTGCTGTGGCTTATCGGCCTTGGCGGCGTGCTGGTCGCGATCAGCTATACCGCCGGGCCTTTCCCTTTGGCTTATCATGGGCTGGGAGAAATCGCCGTTGCCATTTTTATGGGGCCGGCGATTGTCGTCGGCGCGTATTATGTGATGTCCCCGGCGGTCGCGAATGCGCGTATTGGCGAATTGTGTTTGATTTCGCTGCCGATTGCCTTCATGGTCGCCGCTATTCTGCATGCCAATAACATCCGCGATATGGATGCCGACCGCGCCGTGAACAAGCGAACGCTGGCGGTGATCTTCGGGATCCGCTTTGCCCGCGCCGAATATATGTTCCTTGTCATGGGAAGCTATGCTGCGCAAGCCATTCTGGTTGCTGCCGGACTCATGCCGCCGGCGACTCTGTTGAGCTTCATCACCCTGCCCGAGGCCTTGCGCCTGATTCGGATATTCAACAGCAGCCGCGCCATGCCCCTCATGCACCAGGCGCAGAGCCGCACCGCCAAATTGCACGGTCAGCTTGGCCTGCTGATGGTCATCGGCTGGGCATTGTCCATCATCGCCGGCGGATGACGAAGCTACCAATGCCAGATTTGGTCCCAAGCGGCCATCCAGTTATCTGCGCGGCTCTTCACTATTTGCTTGGCATAGTCCAATTCAACGTCTGGCCGGCCGCGAAAATCGTCCATCTTTTCCACCTTGTCGACTTCAATCGCGATGGTTACAGGCGAGTCAGGGACATAAGGCTGGACAGCATCAAGGTTTTGCAAGGCTTGATACGCGCCGTCCTCGATCATTTGCCGGGCGCGGCGAGGGGGGATTTGCCTGGCGGAATAGCGCGTCAGCCCTTTCTTCACGGCGACTGTGTGCAGTTCATCCCCTAACAGCGCGCGTGATTCACGGCAAACCGCTTCATCGCCGGTCACCAGCAGAATCGGACAGCCATAATGCCCGCACAGCGCGGCATTCACGCCCACTTCGCCAACTAGGTCATCGTTAAACCAAAGGTTATGCCACTTGACGGTCGAGATGGTGTGGCATAAGACCCCGTCGGCGGTGTTGTTGCGCGCGTGCATCCCGACCAGCAGGCAGGCATCGGCGCCATCTTCCAGCAATTCGGTATAACGCGACCAAGGATGATGAGCGACCCAGGTGCAGTCCACATCCAGCATCTCCGGAATCAGCGAGTTGAAGCTCCAGTCGCCGCCGGCCCCATGGCAGTCGACCACCACAATTTCACTGGCGCCGGCCCGTTTGGCGCCGCGCACAGCCGCGTTGATCTCGGCAGTATAGAGTTTGCGCCCTTCCTCATACATGGGGGCGCCGCCGTTGACCTGATTCCAAGTGACAATGCCGCTCACGCCTTCCATATCACACATGATAAGAACTTTCATCGTATGATTCTCCCTTTTGACACCCGACAATAATCCATGCTATGATGATGATGGAACAATCATAATAAAAAACCCTCCCGGGCAGTGTGAACAAGAGGGCAGACAAAGTGTGTTCCCGACCACAAGGAGCGCAGAAAGGATAACTCGATTGGATGAAATCCGCAATTCCTGTTTTGCATTTTTGAAGGTGTCCGCATAGCAGGGCAGAAAGGTTAATAAAAAATGTTGAATCGTTATCCACAGCCTGGGGAATATCTGAAAAGCAAGCTGTCACGTATCACGAAAACTCCCCCAGGCCAACCACGACCAACACCACCTTACTGGGCTGCCCCATTGATGAAGATTCTCCTTTTCATCCTCTTACTGTTGGCTATAACGATCATTGAGGCCGTCACAAAGCTGTAAGCCCAAGCATTGCCCATTCCCGTTTTGTATCTTTGAGAGTGTCTGAATAGCAAGACCTTGTATTGTAGAATGCAGATGCCCTCCGACTTGTGAGGGCGGGAAGGATAAAGCAGTGAGATTCAAATTGCAGCTGATGTTCGTTTTGATTGTTATGTTGTCTGTTGGGCTTGCCAATGCACAAGGCGATGAGCCGTCCGATGAAGAAACGCCAGCAATGATTGCCGAAAGCAACCGGCAACAGTACATCACGTGCCTGCTATATCAAGATATTCTTGAGTCAAAGACCTTCAATGAGGACGCCAGGGATCGATACCTTTCGGAAGATGCAGCTAACTTTGTTGGTTCGGCTTACATAAATGCAATTTGCGAAGTCTATATCAAACATTACCGAGTCGGCAATGGGCCTAGGCTTGGGGTTGACAGAATTATAGTCGACAAAGCCATAGAGGCCATAGCAGAAGTTGAACCAGCTTGGCATGCGGCATTGTGTGAATCCCGTGGGGAACACTACCGTTACGGAGAAGACACCTGCCAACTGCGCGTTTGGGTATGCACTGAATCTCAAACCTCTACAGGATATGAAAAAGAGTGCAAATACGAGTGGCGCAAAGCCTGAAGGAATGAGAACAGGAAAACATCGATGACCTATCTCATCACCGGCGGCGCCGGGTTTATCGGCAGTCATACCGCCCAAAAGCTGCTGGCGCGCGGCGAACGGGTGCTGGCGCTGGACAATTTCAATGACTATTATGACCCGGCCATCAAACGCCGCAGCATTGCCCGCTTGCGTCATTATGACAAATTTATCCTATTGGAAGGCGATATCCGCGATGCGGCGCTGGTGAATCGTCTCTTTGCTGAACAAGAGATTACCCATGTAGCGCATCTGGCGGCCATGCCGGGAGTCCGCGCCAGTGTCGAGCAGACGCGCCTGTATATGGATGTCAACTTGACCGGCAGCCTGAACCTGCTGGAAGCGAGCAAAGCGGCAGGCATTCGGCAGTTTGTTCTGGCATCCACCTCGTCCGTTTATGGCAAAACCAGGCTGCTGCCTTTTGTCGAAACGGATACCGCCGACCGGCCTCTGGCAGCTTATCCAGCCAGCAAACGGGCAGCGGAGCTGCTGGCGCACACTTATCATAACCTTTGTGATATGAATGTAACCGTCTTGCGCTTCTTTAATGTTTATGGTCCCGCCGGGCGGCCGGATATGATGCCGTGGCGATTGATGGAAGCGACCCAAAGCGGCGAGCCGATACCATTATTCAACGGCGGCGACATTCACCGCGACTGGACGTATATTGACGATACAGTTCGGGGCGTGCTGGCGGCGCTGGATCAGCCGCTGGGTTATGAGGTTATCAATCTGGGCTGCGGCGCGCCGATTTCTCTGATAGATTTTGTATCTATCATTGAAGAATACGCCGGGGCATCCATCCATACGATTGATGTCCCGACTCCGTTGAGCGACCCGCCGATAACTTATTGCGATAACAGCAAGGCGCGTGAATTGCTGGACTTTGCTCCCGCGATTCCACTGCAAGAGGGTTTGTATCGAACCTGGAACTGGTATCGGGAGTTCCGCGGCCTGTAGAACAGGGCAGGCAGCTTCCCGCGGACATAGCCTTTAATACGATACAATAAAAAATCCAATATATGTGTATTTCTATAGGGTTAAAAATAAACCGCAACTGACAGCATGGCATAGCACCGAATGATGATGGCAACCAAAAGAACCGACCTCCACAAAAGCAGAGGTCGGAGTCCCTAGGAGGACAGACATCGTTTCCATGAAACAATGCCAGCGTCATCATAGCACAAAAGCTGGTCATGTTGACAGGGTTAAAAAATGGATTTCAAGTTGCTTGTGATTGACCGCGCAGAAACGATAAGACTGTTTCATTCAATGCCCTCGGGTTTTCCAGATGCACTCGATGACCAGCATTGGGAACAACTTTCATCGCCGCCCGCGGTATAGCGGCCGTCATCTCCCGATTGATTCGCAGGAACTTGCGGTCAAGCTGGCCGACAATTAACTGCGCTGGCAAATTCAGCGCCGGCAGTTCTTCCCACAAGCTGGGCTGTGCGCCGCTGCCCATCCCGCGCAGGCTGTTTGCCAGACCAAGCGGATCATTGCCCAACCGCTGCCGTCTTTGCGCTGCCTTGACAAGCGCGTCTTGCGAATCCCACAACGGCAAACCTTCCCAGAAATCAACAAACCACTCGATGCCCTTTGCTTCAATCTGGTCGGCCAGCTGATGGTCGCGGCGCATCCGTTCAGCGCGCGCCTGTTGGCTGTGCAGTCCCGGCGAGGCGCTTTCCAAAATCAGGGAATGGAAACGGTCCGCATAACGCCATGCCAAATACAGCGCCAGCCGCCCGCCCATTGAATAACCAAGCAAATGGATTTTGCCGGTCACCAGCTGATCCAGCAAAGCCATGATGTCGACGGCAGCCTGTTCCATGCGATAGCATTCCACGCTGGCTGGCGAATCACTGTTGCCATGACCTAGCATATCCAGCGCAATCACGCGGTGCGATTTTTCCAGCGCCGGGCGCAAGTTTTGCCACGCGCTGACATCGCCGGAAAATCCGTGCAGCAGCAGGATTGGACTGCCGGCGCCGCTGACGACCGCATGATAATGATGTCCGTTAATCGGCAGCCTGATTTTCATTGCTCTGACATCTTCGTTAGCGTTCAAAGCGTTTCTTTACCGTCGGCGCCTTGCGGTCTGGCTGTGCTGATCTAGTCGGTCGCCGGGCAGTCTACCAAGATCGGATAGTAGGCCTTTGAACCATCTTCTGGCACAACCAGCGCACCCAGCCGCAGATCACCTTGGGGATCACGCGCATAGGAATCACCTTGGACCGCGTGCGAATAGGAATCATGAATAAATAGTCCACCACTTCCAGAGTAACAGGGGTATGCGAATTCATTCGCAATGATAACGTTACGCAGATAGACCGTGCCCGTCTCGCCAACAGCCAGCCCATAACCATTCCCATCCCAGTGGTCGCTAAAAGCGCTGTTGATGATGAGCGCCGCACCCTTGTAGCCGTTGAAAAACGCCTCGCTGTCACCACGAGCCGAGTTGCCACTGAAGCTGCTGGCGCTGATGCTTAGCTCACCTCTGTTGTGGATCGCGCCACCCTCCTGGTCAGCCGAGTTGCCGCTGAAGGCACTGCTGACAATGCGCGCCTCGTCCCCGTTGTAGATGGCGCCGCCGCCGTAGTATTCAGCCGAGTTGTTAGTGAAGCTGCTGTCGCTGACGCTTAACTTTTCCTCGTTGGCAACTGCGCCGCCTGAGCTGCCCGAGTTGCCACTAAAGCTGGCGCTGGCGATGTCTAGCTCTCCGTTGTTGTAGATGGCGCCGCCGCCATGAGCCGAGTTGTCAGTGAAGCTGCCGCTGGTGATGCTTAGCTCTCCGTCGTTGTGGATTGCGCCGCCGTCGTCACTATCAACCCAGTTGCCAGTGAAGCTGCTACTGCGGATGCTTAACGCTCCTGTGTTGTCAATCGCGCCGCCGTAGTGTTTAGCCCAGTTGCCAGTGAAGCTGCTGCTGGCGATGCTTAATTCCCCTTCGTACGCGTTTAAGACCGCGCCGCCAATGAGGGCGTTGTTGCTGCCGCTGAAAATGCTGTTGATGATGCTTAGCTCGCCGCCGTTGTGGATTGCGCCGCCATCCCGTTCAGCCCGATTGGTCCTGAAGCTGCTGTTGATGATGATTAACTCGCCGCCGTCGGCGTTGAAGACCGCGCCGCCTGTCTCAGGGCGCCTCGTCGGGTGATGATTAAGAGCCGAGTTATGATTGAGGCTGCTGCCGCTGATGCTTAGCTCGCCCGCATTGTAGACGGCGCCGCCCTGTTCAGCCGAGTTGCGAATGAAGCGGCTGCCGCTGATGGCAAGCGTTCCCTTCCAGTTGACAATGGCGCCGCCCTTATTTTCAACTTGCCCTTCGGTCATCGTCAAATCGTTGATGGTCAGCGCGCCGCCGTTGTAAAAAATCCGATAGCGATTGTCACCGCTGACAGTATAGCCATTGCCTTCAATGGTGATGTCGGAGGTAATGGCAGGAAGCTCGTCGCTAAGCGTGATATCTTGACTTAGCGCGATGGTGTCGGCGCCGCGGCCGGCTGGACAGCCACCTTCGGCCTGGTCACTGTTGGCGGCGATGATAGCGTCTGTCAGCGTGCAGCGCGAACTCAAGGTGATGTCAGCGGCGTAGGCCGGCAATGCAAACAGAAATGCTGTAAAGAGCAGGGTCAATTTTTTCATGCTGGGCCTCTCTGATAGATAGGTGCAGAAACAGGAAAGCAGATGGCAGAAATGCGCCGATTAAGACTTGGCGACGTATTCAACCGCGCCAAGGTCACAGCCGGCGCCTTGTGGTCTGGGTATGCTGATCTGGTCGGTCGCCGGACAGTGATTGTCATCGGCCGCATCAATCGCGCGGCTGCCGGCCAGAAGCGGGAAATAAGCCGGCGAGCCGTCCTCTGGCACGACCAACGCGCCCAGCTTGGGATCGCCGCTGAATGCCGGATTACAAGAACCATCCTGAATAAAATTGCGGATATTCCGCTTCAGTCCGCTGCTAACACAAGCATTCTCGCTATTGCTAACGATGATGCTGTTGATGATGCTTAGCTCTCCAGGTATCCAGTTAGCAATCGCGCCGCCAGCCAAGCCAGCCCAGTTGCCGCTGAAAGTGCTGTTGGTAATGCTTAACTCTCCTCCCCAGTTGACAACCGCGCCGCCCTCACCAGCCGAGTTATCATTGAAAGCGCTGTTGGTAATACTTAGCTCTCCCCAGTTGCGAATCGCGCCACCCCAGCCAGCCGAGTTGCCACTAAAGCTGCTGTTGATGATGTTTAGCTCTCCTGCATTGGATATCGCGCCACCACCACTATCAGTCGAATTGCCGTTGAAAGCGCTGTTGCTGATGCTTAGCTCTCCACTGTTATCGATTGCGCCACCCCAGTTGGCCGAGTTGCCAATGAAGCGGCTGCCACTGATGACAAGTGTCCCCTTCCAGTTGACAATCGCGCCGCCGATAGGATTGGCGGTGGTATTTTTAAGACTTCTATCCGCGTTTATGATCATCTCGCCTTCAACGCGCCCCTTGGTCATCGTCAAATCATTGATGGTCAGCGCGCCGCCGTCGTTGTAAAAAATCCGATAGCGATTGTCGCCGCTGACAGTATAGCCATTGCCCTCAATGGTAATTTCGGAAGTGATGGCAGGAAGCTCGTCCCTAAGCGTAATATCTTGACTTAGCGTGATGGTGTCGGCGCCGCGGCCGGCTGGACAGCCGCCTTCGGCGCGGTCGCTGTTGGCGGCGATGATAGCGTCTGTTAGCGTGCAACGCGAATTCAAGGTGATATCGGCGGCGTGGGCCGGCAATGCAAGTAGAAACACTGTAAAAAGCAGGGTCAATTTTTTCATAATGCTGTCTCGATAGCAAAAAGTCGACTTTAAGATAACGCGGACAGGTGCCGCGTGCAAATCAGCCGGGCGAGTTTTCATTACTCTGGCATCTTCGTTAGCGTTCAAAGTGCTTCTTTACTGCCTGCCGTTGGATTTTCCCTGAAGCTGTGCGCGGGAATCCGTCCACAAAGCGGATTTGACGAGGAATTTTATACCCCGCCAGTTCTTCGCGGGCAAAGCGCATCACCTCTTGCGGCGACAGAGTTTTCCCATGTTTGACTTGAATCGCCGTCGCGACCCGCTGTCCCCACTCTGCATCCGCCACCCCGACGACAACGGCTTCTTCGATAGCGGGATGCCGCCGCAAAGCATTCTCGACCTCGCGCGGATAGACATTCTCGCCGCCGGTGAGGATCAGATCGCTGCGGCGCTGAACGATGTATAGATCACCATCTTCATCCAAATAGCCAATATCCCCGGTATGCAGCCAGCCCTTCCGCAAAGCTCGACGAGTCGCTGTCGGGTCATTATCATAGCCGCGCATGATGGTCGGGCCTTTGACCAGTATTTCACCGAGAGCGTTGGACGGCGCCTCTCGGCCTTGTTGATCGATAATACGCACCTGCGTGAACAGCAATGGCTTGCCGACGGAAGCCGGTTTTTGGCGCACTTGCTGGGGCAATGCGGTGGCGACCTGTGAGGATGCTTCGCTAAGTCCGTAGGTAGTGGCAATCGGGATATTCGCCTGCCGACAGCGTGTCAGCAGTTCAGCCGACGGCGCTTCTCCGCCCAGCAGCGCCAGCCGCAGTTTGGGATTCCATGCCTGCCGCCGCGCATCCAGCAAACGCCGCAGCATCGTCGGCACCAAAGACACCAATGTAATCGGTCGCTGGATGAGAACTCGATTGAGCGCGTCCACATCAAATTGGGGAGTCGGCATCAACTCAACCGCCGTCCCATATAACAAAGATCGCAAAATAATACTCAAACCGCCCACATGATACAGCGGCAAAGGACAGAGCCAGCGATCATCGGGCAGGACGCCCAGCCGATAAGCCGATGACAGCGCGCTTTGATACAGATTGCCATAGGTCAAGACAGCGCCTTTGGGACGTCCGCTTGTGCCGGAACTGTGAATGATGGCAAAGTCATCATCCAGAGCGAAAGACGGCGGCATTGGCGGCAGCGGAACATCTTCCTGCTGACGGACGAGTTCATCAAATGGCATCAGCACGCAATCGGAGTCAGCCAGCGCGGACGTCTCTTGGTGACAGATGACCAGCCGACAGGCGGTATTTTTCAGCTGCCACTGGAGTTCAGTCGGTGTCAGCCGCGTATTCAATGGCACAGCCAAAGCGCCGGCCCGCATCAGCGCCAGCAGACTTATCACATAAGGCCGCCCAGCCGGCATCAGAAGCGCCACGCGGTCGCCGGCCTGGATGTTCGCATGAGACCGAAGACTGTTGCAGAGCGCCTGCGCGCGGCGATGAGCTTCGCCAAAAGTCAGCCGCTTTTGGTCGATAATGAGGAAATCTTTGGCCGGGCTGGCCGATGCGCGGGCGGTCAGCCAATCTGCTGTATGCGACTTCATTGCCCGGCAACTGGGGGATCAGAACTATGCACACACATAACCTCAATGGCAAGGATGATGATGAGCAGGACGACAAAGAACAGGAGGGTACGGCGGGCTATGTTTCTCCAAGACTCATGCCAAGCCACACGTTGTCCTTGTCCTCTTACGAACAGTTTTCTGTCTTTATGCAGCATTTTGCTTTATCCTTTCTGCGTTCCTTCAGGCTGGGGAACACTTACGCGCGGCGCGGGAATTGAGAAAAGTCCGGCGGCCGCCCTTCCAAAAAGGCGTTTTTGCCTTCGCTGCCCTCTTCGGTCATATAAAAGAGCATGGTCGCATCGCCGGCCAAGACCTGCACCCCAGTTTGACCATCCAATTCAGCGTTCAGACCAGCTTTGATAAACCGCAGCGCTATGGGACTTTTGCTTAGAATCTCGCGCGACCATTGCAAAGCCTCTTTTTCCAGTTCGGCCAAAGGAACGACGGTGTTGACCATACCCATCGCTTCGGCCTGCTCGGCGCTGTACTGACGGCACAGGAACCAGATTTCGCGCGCCTTTTTCTGCCCGACATGGGCCGCCAGGAAGGATGAGCCGAAACCAGCGTCAAAGCTGCCGACAATAGGCCCCGTTTGACCATAAATGGCATTGTCGCTGGAAATCGTCAAATCACAGCAGACATGCAAAACATGCCCGCCGCCAATCGCAAAACCTGGCACGACGGCAATGACCGGCTTGGGCATGTTGCGGATGTAACGCTGGAGTTGCAGCACATTCAAGCGCGGCACCCCGTCAGCGCCGACATAACCAGAATGACCGCGCACTTTTTGATCGCCGCCGGCGCAAAATGACCAGATGCCGTCTTTGGCGCTGGGGCCGTTGGCGGTAATCCAGACGACGCCAATTTCAGGATCATGCCAGGCATGCAGAACGGCTTCGGTCATCTCGTCAATCGTCTGGGGACGAAAGGCGTTGCGGATATTCGGACGGTCAAAGGCGATGCGGGCAATGCCTTCCGCTTGGTGATAGCTGATGTCTTCGTAAGCCTTGACTGCTTTCCAGTCCGCCAGCTTCATCAGATCCTCGGTCTTGATTTTCGCTTGCTGCTCTGCTGTTGTTGCCATCTTGATTCGCTCCTTCTTTGCTTAACTGCTCAATGTTTTTAGCTGTGCATGAACGGCCGCCATGATTTCGGCGCGGCGCTTCAGATCAGTCTGTGCATCGGTATTCACTTCAATAATTGTGGATTGACGATTCGCGACTGACTCGGCAAATGCCTGTCGGAAGACATCGCGGCAGTCGGCGCGGACATATTCCAAGCCGTATAACTTGGCCGCATGAGAAAAATCCAGCCCGTGCGCGGTGATAAAATAATCGCTGAAATGCGGTTCATACGCGCGGATGGGCAAGCGATGGAAAATGCCGCCGCCATTGTTGTTCAGCAGCACAATCGTTATCGGCCGGCCGCATCGCCGCACCGCCAGCAGTCCATTCATATCATGGTAAAAGGTGATGTCTCCCAAAATCGCCACTAGGGGATGTTCTGGCCGCGCCGCGCCGCTGCCCAAGGCTGTCGATAGATTGCCATCAATGCCCGACGCGCCGCGGTTGGCCCAGGCAAAAATACGACGGCGGCCGGGTTTGCCGAACTGATCGAGATGACGCACTGGCAGGCTGCTGCCGGCAAAGAGCGTGCTTTCGGCCGGGATCAGATCGACGACATCATAAACCGCCGCGCCATCAAAATAGTCGCCCTGTTCGATCTCGCGCTGAATCACTTCCCAGGACTTGGCTTCCGTCAGTGTCAGTTGATCCAGCCAGCGCGTTTGCGGCTTCGACAAGTTCTGTGCTTGGGGAATAGATGCGGTCAGGTCATCAAATGAGATGTGGTCGGTGATGCTGTGCGTATCGTCAGCCCATTCCCCAACGCGGGCGCCATAAATATGCGCTTTCAGTTCCAGTTCCGAAAAGATCGACTGCATATTTTTTGCCAGCGGCGGCGCGCCAAATCGAATCAGCGCCTCGACCTGTGAAAAGTCGACCGCGTTCAATGTCACATAATTTTCATAGGCGGCCAAGGGCGCATAGCCCGCATTGTCCGCCGGCGGCAGATAGCGCAGATTGGATGTGAATTCAGCAAAAATAGGCCAGCCGCTTGCTCGCGACAAATCCGCGGCCCAGGCCATTGTTATTTGGCTTTCCTCAAGCGTGCGGCAAGTTCCATGGCCAAAATAGATGATGCCCCTGTGCTGTAAAATCGGGTCCCATGAGAAATCAGTTGAACCGCTTAACGTCCGCCTTCTATGCTGCCAAAAACAAGTCGCGGTTTGGGCAATGCTGGCCGCGCCATAATCATCGGCATCTGGCTCAAGCGGCTTGCGGAATGGCAGGTTAATATGCACAACCGCGCGCCTTTCAGTGGCTTTGGCATAAGCCCGCGCCGCCAGGGTTTGCATATTTCTAAGCGCCAGCGGCGGTGGATCCGCTTCTGGCAGCGGCGCATCAACAAACCACTCGACAAAATCACCGAAGATCTTTATCTGATCAATCGTCTGGTTGGCGCCGCTCCCGCGCAGTTCAGGCGGCCGGTCAGCGGTCAGGACAATCAGAGGCACGCGGGACTGATGCGCCTCGACAATCGCCGGGAAAAAATTAGCGGCCGCTGTTCCTGATGTACAGGCCAGCGCCACAGGTTCATCTGAAGCCAAAGCCAAGCCCAACGCAAAGAAAGCCGCGCTGCGTTCGTCGAGATGCGAATAAATCTTAATCTCATCCTTGTATCGCGCAAAGGCCAAAATCAAAGGGCTGTGCCGCGAACCCGGCGTCAGGCACAGATGCTTCAACCCTGATCCAATCAAGACCGTGACGAAGCTGTTGGCATAGCGTGCGCTTGGATTTGGCATTTAACACCCGCTATTGTCAAGCCGAAAGGCCATGAGCATTGAACATCGGGCGGAATTTCAGCGCAGTTTCGTCCCATTCTTTCTGCGGCGCGCTGTCGGCCATGATGCCGGCGCCGGCATAAACCCACACCCGCGACTCCTGCGCCACAGCCGACCGAATCGCCACCGCGAACTGACCATCCAAAGCTGAATCAATCCAGCCCACCGGCGCCCCGTACCAGCCACGCGGAATCGGCTCTAGCTGGCGGATGAGCGCCATAGCGGTCTCACGCGGGTCGCCGCCCAAAGCTGGCGTCGGATGCAAGGTTTCCACCAGCGATAAAATGCCGACATCCCGCGCGAGCAGGCCTCGAATCGGCGTGTAAATATGCTGGATATGGCGCAGTTTAAGCAATCCTGGCGGCGGAATATCAAGGAAGGACGTCAGCGGGTTCAAGCGGTCGCGAATTTTATCGACGACAATCTGATGCTCAAGACGATCTTTGGCGCTGTTCAGCAGTTCATGGCTCAAGCGCCGGTCAGCTTCGGGCGAGTTCCCGCGCGCGATGCTTCCTGCCAGGCCCATCGTTTCGATCTGTCGGCCATGCACCCGCGCCAGCAGTTCTGGGGAAGCGCCATAAAAGGCATAATGCGGACGCGGTTCAAATAAAAAGCGATAACAATCGGCATAATGCTCGGCCAAGTGGCGCAAAATCGGCAATAGATTGACGCGCCCGTCAAACTGCAATTCAGCGGCGCGCGCCAAGACAACCTTGTTCAATTCACCGGCGCGGATGCGGTCGGTTGCTGTGTCAATCATCTTTGCCCATATCGCCGCGGTCATCGGCTCATTTACGTCGATGAGCTTGCTTTGCCGCTGGTCGGAAAGCCGCCATTCGCCGGCCTTTAGCTGGGCGATTTTCTGCCGCAGCGCCAGCTTCAAGTCGTCAATCAGCGCGGTCGGGTGTTCATCGGCAGAAATTTGCGTATTGATCGTCAGCCACATCGCCCCATCAATGCTAACCAACTGATAATGCGGCAGAACAAAATGAGCCGGTGTATAAATCGACCAGGTGTTATCGGGCGTAAAATCACTGCGGAAGGCAAAGCCGCCAAACAGACGCGGCGCCGCCAGCGGATGATCACTGCCCAGTATATGCGCCCGCGCAAACAGATCGCGAATCTGACTGGTAATTTTGGCATAGCGATTCTCGCCCCAGGCCATCAGTTCAATAGCCGTGCCAGCACCGGCAAAAGCAATGCGGTCGTTCCGATTTTCCCAGTAATAACGGGCGCCGCCGGCGGCCGCATGCAAGAACCCAGCAAAACTGATGCCGCTGCATGGAACGGTGCAGCTAAGCAAGCGCCCATAACGCTGATGAAGTTCGGATTGGGTCAGCGCAGCTGTATTCATTTTCATTCCCGATAGCCGACGCTCTTGAGCAGCAAAGGCAGCAATGCTTCCATAATATCGTCCTTCGTTGGCTCGCCGGTGTGAACCCATTGGATGACAATGTTGTAAATCGCCCCCATCCAGGCATGAGACGCGATATGCGTATTCACCGGCGAGATAGATCCATCCGCCACAGCTTCATCCAGATAGGTTTGGATAAGCAGGACAAAGCGGTCATTGACTTCAATTCGTTTGCGTTCAAAAACGGCGCCCAGCCCGACCGCTTGCACCAGCAGCAGTTTCGCCGGCCGCCGATATTTGCTGAAGGTCTCCAGCACCGCTTCCAAGGCCGCCTGAACCCGTCTGATGCTGTCGGTTTCCCTGGCAATCGCTTCTTTGGCGCGCCGTTCGATCAAGTCGGCAAATTGATCGACCAGCGCAATAAACAGCTTTTCCTTGTTGGGAAAGTGAAAATAGATAGAGCCTTTGCTGACGCTGGCTTGGGCAACAATTTCATCCAGCTTGGTATCATGGAAGCCCTTGGCGCTGAAGAGTCCCATCGCCGCGTCCAGAATCCGCTCGCGGGTGGATTTTGATTCTGCAACCTGCTTGTTCATGCCGCCTCGCAGTACTGACTGGTCAGTACGCTTATTGTAGCAGGTTTTTTCGGCGCGGTCAGGGGCATTCGGCCCTGTTTGCGGCCGAATGCCAATTCCGGTACGATAGAATCAATTCACTGAAAGGATAGGTCCCATGGACAAATTCATGCGCTTGGCCATCCAGGAAGCGCAGGCCAGCAAAGACGAAGGTGGCCAGCCATTTGGCGCGGCACTGATGCGGGCGGGCGAAGTTATCGGGCGCGGGCGCAATTTATCCATCCAAAACAACGACCCGATCAGTCATGGCGAGATAGAAGCCATCAGAGCCGCCGGCCTGCAGAAGAGCTATGCCGATACTGTTCTTTATACCACGGCCTTCCCCTGCCTGATGTGCGCCGGCGCCATCGTCAAACATCAGATTCCCAAAGTGATCATCGGCGCCAGCTGGCAGCACAGCCAGGCCGCGCGCGAGTTCATGCAGGCGCATGGGACTGAACTGCTCGAATGGCGGCTGGCGGAATGCTATCAACTGGTGGAATAAAGACGCATCCACGCTTTTTTACGCCGAATCTGCCCTGTGTATGAAAGCGCCCGCAAGCGCGCCAATCCCCACGGCAACAGCCGCGTTCATATCAAAGAAATACTTGATGATTTGAAGGATGGCGTTGTCGCCTTCCATCGGATTGATGCTTTCGCCTACGACGCTGCGAATAACAGTGATAATCGCGGCGGCGATGATGCCGGTGACAATGGCGCCGACAATTTTTCCGGGCACTGCGTGTTCGGGCGCGTTTTCAGCCAGCGCTTCCGCTATCTTGCGACCCGCGCCTAGGCCGCTGATGAGCACCGTGCCCATCACCAGACCAAAGAGCAGGCCCCTTCCCATGAGCAGACTGACCGCCACGGCGGCGATAATGCCGATGATGGTGACGATGCCATGCGAATTGTCCTTCATTGCCTGCAATCCTTCTTGTGCTTCCTCGGGCATGTCGTGCTTGTGCATAATGAATCCTCCATATCTGCGATAATCTGTCTTTACTTAATTTAGCTTCATTTCCAATGATAACAAATACCAGACGATATTGCTTCCTATTTCGGCGCGGGAATGGTGAATGGCTGGCGCTGCGGCAGGGTGAAGCTAAAAGTTGTGCCTTTGGATTCGATGCTGTTCGCCCAGATCCGCCCGCCGTGGGCCTCAATGAATCCGCGGGCGATGGCCAAGCCTAATCCAGCGCCGCGCCCGCCGTCGTCGCCGCGCACCCGCGAGCCTTCGCCGCGGTAAAAACTCTCGAACAGACGCGGCAGCACATCCTGCGGGATATAGGAGCCGCTGTTGTGAATGTCGATCCGAATGTCGGCATCGCTGCGCCAGGCGCGCAAGGTCACTGATTCGCCGGCGTCGGTGTATTTGATGGCATTATCGACCAGGTTGGATAAGACTCGCTGAATTTTATCGGGCGCCATTTGGATCATATCCACATTGTCGGCCACTTCTCCCTTGAGCGCAATTTTACGCTGCTTTGCGTTTGCCGTCATCGCCCCAATGGTATCGGAGATGAGGTCGCGGATAGAGGCCCGCTGAATATGAATGGTGAGATGCCCAACGTCCAGCTGCGCCAGTTCCAGCAGGTCGTCCATCAAATGGCTTAGGTGTTCAATTTCGGCGCGGCTGTTGCCCAGATAGCGATGCACCGTCGCTTCATCCTGCACCACTCCATCCAGCATCGCCTCAATCATCACCCGCATAGAGGCCAGGGGCGTCCGCAAATCATGCGAGACCCAGGCGGTCAGGTCGCGCCGCGTCTGTTCAAGCTGGCGTTTCTGCTCATCGACTTCCTGCAAATTTTGCGCCATGTCATTGAATGTCGCCGCCAGTTGGGCGATTTCGTCATTGCCGGAGATGTTCAGGCGGATGGTAAAATCGCCGCCGGCCAATTTCTCGGTGGCATCCGCCAGTTTGCTTAGTCGGTCTGTCATCGTCTTAGAGGCGAAAAAGCCGATGGTCACCGCCGTCAAGCCGGCAAACACCAGCAAAACCGATGTCAGTGTCAGATAGTGCTGTTCGCGGAAGGTAAAACGGGCAATCCCCCAGACGTTGAGGAATATCATCAGCACCGTCAGCGCAATCACCATCCAGATTGACCAGCGCAAACTGCCAAACCATTCCATAATCCCCAGCCGATAAAAAGTATAGGACAGCGTCGTGCTTAATATGCCGGTGACGGTCATAAACGTCACCAGTTCGCGGACATCATTTTCCGGCAGCTGAAACATGATAATCCCGCTTAGCAGAGTGCCGACTATGGGCAGCAGAAGACTAATGAGGACAGCCCATAGTGGATTCCGCAGCAGGTTCCGATTCAATCGCATCATCTCCCCTGCTCTGCTATCTGGTCGGACGGCTCTTCGAACTTATAGCCAACCCCCCACACCGTTTGAATATAGCTCGGCTTGCTGGGATTGGTCTCGATTTTTTCACGCAGGCGCCGCACATGAACCGTTACCGTGCTTTCGTCGCCATAGAACTCATATCCCCAAACCTGATCCAGCAATTGCTGTCGCGTAAAAACCTGACGCGGATGGCGCAAAAGAAACCACAGCAGGTCAAACTCTTTGGCGGTCAGTGACACAGCCTGGCCGCCAATGCTGACCGAACGGCTGCGCGGGTCAAGAACCAGCCCGCCAAACTCCAGCGGCGCCTCGCTTTCGGCGGCTGCGGCAGCGCTGCGGCGCAGGACAGCTTTCACCCGCGCCACCAACTCGCGCGGGCTGAAGGGCTTGGTCACATAATCATCAGCGCCAAGCTCCAGCCCGGCGACCCGATCCACTTCATTTGTCCGCGCCGTCAGCAGGATAATCGGTATATCATCATCGACGCGCAGGGGATTGAAGTCGTTCGGCTGCCGCAGTCGGCGCGTGATCGAAAACCCATCAACACCGGGCAGCATAATATCCAGCACAATCAGATCTGGGGCTGAGCCTTGCAAGATCGACAATGCCTGCGGCCCGGTTTCGGCTTCAATAACAGCAAACCCTTCCAATTCCAAATAGCGGCGCACCACTTCGCGGATAGTGCGTTCGTCGTCGACTACCAGGATATGTCGCTGTTTGGGCATCTTGCCTCCTGCATGATTGACCTTTTTATCGCAGTTTGCCATTCAAATCTGAAGAAAGCATAACGAATTGGACGAAAATTTGACAAATGCGATAGCGGCATAGTAAAGTTTATCTAACACGCGCGGGGTGAACCGCCCTCGGTGTTAAATTTAGAAAGCGTATCTTTAAGGAGACATATCATGACAAGGAAAAATCGTATTGTCAGAGCAATGGTCGCGATGATGCTGGCGCTGGCGGCGCTAGTTGGAACAATCGGCAGCGCGTCTGCCCAGCAAGCTCCGGCGCCGGTGGTGAACGAGCTTGCTGATGGCGTGTATCAGTGGTTTGCATTTAACTATAACAGCCTGGTGGTCGTTTCGGGAGATGATGTTCTGGTTTCGGAACCGGCAAATAACACACGGGGCGAAATGCTTCGAGATTTTGTCGCCACACTCACCGACAATCCCGTTTCGCATATCGTCATGACACATGAGCATTATGATCATGTTGGGGGGACGAGCGTCTTTTCCGAGGCCAGGGTGTACTGCCATGTGAACTGTCAGCCGATTTTCGACCTTGCCGCGGCGCCATTCAACGATGTTCCGCAGGTTGATGAGACCTTCACCGACAGCATCAGCATCCCCGTCGGCGACACGACTGTAGAACTGCATTACCTTGGACCGGGAGATGGCGATGCGACGACTGTCGTCTATATGCCGCAGGAGAAAATCGTCCTCACTTCCGACATGTATGAGGACAAGGCGATCACGCACGCCAACTGGGTCGATGACAAGAATTACACCGGCACGCGCGATATCCTGAATACGATCAGCGGCTGGGATCTGGATCATGCCATTACGGCCCATTCTGCATCGACCGATCCACAGGTGCTCCAGGACAACGTCCAATTCTACAACGATCTCTATGATGCGGTGTATCAGGCTTTGACGAAAGTACAGGAAGAAGGCGGCCCATTTGCGATATTCGGCGTGCTTGAGACGCTGCCGGCTTCCATCCAGCTTGAGCAGTACAGCGATTGGGCGAACTACGATTCATCGTTTACGCGGCATGCCTCGCGGATGATGTTCTCCATCTTCCACGCCGATTAGCAACCCGGCGAACGGCGCGCTGCTGTTCCGAATCACACAATCTGACGGGGTCTGTGCTTGAGCGCAGGCCCCGTTTTGAGTACACTGGGGCGAGCGATTTCCAACCATCAGGAAAGCGAGTGAATCCATGACCGATACCATTCAAAACGCAATCGACTATCTGCAAGAAACACAAGACAGCATGCTTGAAGATTACAAGGCGCTGCTGCGCTTTCCGTCCATCAGCGCCGACCCGGCCTACAAAGACGATGTGCAGGCCTGCGCCGCATGGATTGTCGGGCAGCTTAGGGCAATGGGCTTTGACAACTGCGAGGCCATCGCTACCGAGGGCAATCCGGTCGTTTATGGTGAATGGCTGAGGGCCGGCGCCGACAAGCCGACTGTCCTGATCTACGCGCATTATGACGTCCAGCCGGTCGATCCGCTTCATCTGTGGCTGTCCGAACCCTTTGACGCGCAAATCGGTAAAGGACGGGTAACGGCGCGCGGCGCCAGTGACAACAAAGCCGGCGTTTGGGGCAATCTCAAAGTCTTTGAGGCCCTGCTCAAAGCCAATGGCGAATTGCCGGTCAATATCAAAATCATGTTTGAAGGCGAAGAGGAATCCGGCTCGCCCAGCATCGAACCCTTTGTCATCGCCAATAAAGACCGACTGCAAGCCGATGCGCTGCTGAATTGCGATGGCGACTTTGACCCCGATGACCCGCGGCTGTATTATGCCGGGCGCGGCATTGTCAGCGCCGAGGTGACCGTCATCGGGCCGCAAGCCGATATTCATTCGGGCATGTACGGCGGCCTGGTGCAGAATCCGCTGCATATCGCTGGCCAGATCATCGGCTCCTTCCATGATGAGGCCGGCCGTATCCAGCTGCCGGGGTATTATGAGGGCCTGGATAAAGTCAGCGCACAGGAAAAGAAACGGATCGCCGCCGGCTTTCAGGACGCGCAGATGAAAGAGCAAGCGGGAGTCGAACAGTTTTGGGGCGAGTCCATCGCGCCGGCCTCTGAACGGGCGACCGTCTATCCGACGCTGGATGTCAATGGGATGTGGGGCGGCTATCAAGGCCCTGGCAGCAAGACCATTATTCCAGCAGAAGCCGGCTTCAAAATCACCATGCGCCTCGCGCCCAATCAAGACCCGCCGGCCATCGCGCAAAGCCTGAAAGCGCATGTCGAAGGGTTTGCGACTGATACGGCGCAGGTCGAATGTCGCATTGGCGATTTGGGCTGGTATTTCCAACTGGCCACTGACGGGCCTTATCTTGAAGCGGTGCAGTCGGCGATTGAAGCCACCATCCACAAACGCGCGCAGTTAGTGCGTACCGGCGGTTCGATTCCGATTTTGGGGGTCTTCAACCGTCTCATCGGTCTGCCCATCACAGCCTTTGCTTATGGCAAGGGGGAAGGCATCCATTCACCCAACGAGTATCTTGACACCAAGAGCTTTTTCACGTCGCTTGAGGCGGCCGTGCGGCTTTATCACAATCTGGGTGAAATTACGGTGTAGCTGCGCTCAAATCAGCAAGCCCAGTGCCACAAAGACGATGCCAATCAGCGTAAAATACAAGGCCGAACGGCGCGTTTTGGCTTCCCAAGCGGCGGTTCGTTCGGGATTGTCCTTGCGCCAGCGCGGCTCCAGGGCATACAATCGCCATACCCAATCCAGCTTGAAGGCGCATAGTCCACCCAGGATCCAAAAAGCCACGCCGCCAAGGATCAAAATCGCATCGCCCATCGCCGCGCCCTCCTCTGTTTCACGCTATGCCGACGTGTTTTTAGTTTGGCTGAAGGATAATTTTGGCATCCTCGCGGCTTTCCAGGCGCTTGAAGGCCGCCAAGGCATCGTCCAGCGGCATCCGTTCGCTGACCATCTGGCGCATATTGATCCGACCGGCGGCCATCAGGCGAATGACGTTCTGGAATGTGCCGCTGCCGGCATGGCCAAGCGAGCCAGCCAGCTGGACGCCCTGCTGTTTATACGCCACAATCGGCAGAGTCGGCCGCTCGCCGCCCAGGCCAATATCAATAATCGAGGCGTTGACCGCCAGGCATTTTTGCAGAGGTTCAAGCGTCAGGTCAGCCGCGCCGGCGCATTCGACCACATAATCAACGCCGCGGCCAAAGGTATGCTCCAAGATCGTCTCGTCAAGGTCAAGCCCAAGCGGATCCAAGGCCACAGAAGCGCCCATGTCGACGGCAAATTGTCGGCGGCTGGCCGAGGGGTCAAAGACAATGACCTGGGCGGCGCCGGCCGCAATCGCCAGCGCTTCGGCCGCCAATCCAATGGGCCCGGCGCCAAAGATGACGACATTATTGCCCGGCTGCCAGTTTCGCAGGCGGTTGAATAAGCCTTGATAAGAAACGCCGGTCGGCTCGACCATCGCGCCCATGATAAGCGCCTCTTCTTCGCCAAAACGTTCGGCAATCTCGTCCAGCTTCCAGCAGTATTTGCTCCGCACCGGCAGGTATTGCGCCATCGCGCCCGGCATAGTGAAGCCCAGTTCTTCGACATCCTGGCAATGATTGACAAAGCCGCGCCGGCAGGCGGTGCAGACGCCGCACCACTGCATCTCTTCGACTGCCACCAGGTCGCCAACTCGCAAATCCCGCACATCTGCCCCGCGCTCGATGACGCGGCCGGCGAATTCATGCCCGATGATATTGGGCGCGAACGCTTTATAAGGATAAAGCATATAGCCGTCCTCGCCGGCTTCGTACATGTGCATATCCGAGCCGCAAATGCCGACAGCCGCGATTTCCAGCATCACCTGGTCGGCTTTCAGCGGCGGGTCAGGAACATCGCCCAATGTCAATGAAGGGTTCTTCCAAACCATATTGGCGTTTGCAGTTTGGTGTGTTCGCTCTTCATAGGCGGAAGGCTGATATTCAGGCCTAGGCGCCCATTGTGCATGCAACGTAAGCGCTTTCATTTTGTCTCCACTGGATTATTGATGTTCACGGCATGGAAGGCATCCCACTGCTGTTTGAAGTCATGCAGCCCCGGCAGTACATTATACGTCGTCCGCCCTAATGCCTGACGCGTCTTTTCATTGCTGCTGATGGTGCGGAATGGAATCTGTATATGGCGATAGGCGTCCAATACATGCTGGTCGGTTGGCGCTGGCACAATCAAAGTGCGGTCTATTTTGAACACATCCGCCAGATGAAAAGACAGCTGCAAGCGGCTGACGGCCTCATTCCCCCAACAGTGAAAGATGCCATTTTGATCATGCTCGGCCAAACGCAGCAGCATGGCCGCGCCGTCCGATGCCAACGTTGGATGCGCGACCTCATTGACCTTGGGCCCCGTCCATATCTCCGCTATCAACCCCCGCGAAAGCTGGTCAATCACATAATTGCCCAAGTCAAAGCCGAGTCCATTCTCTTTTCGCAGCAGACTCGGATTGCTGTAATTCAAGCCATAGACACCCGCCAGCCGACCGATGCCATAGCTCAAGCCAGCCGCGCCCATGATGTCGCGTTCGCAAACCACTTTCATCAAGCCATAGATATTGACCGGGAAAGGCGGCGAATCCTCATCGACCATCGGCTGCTGGCCATCAAAGACCCAATCCGACGACACAAACACATAGCGGGCGCCGGCTTCAGCGCAGGCCTGGGCAAAAGCCAAATTGCCGTCGACCGTCGTCTTCCAGGCTTGCGCCCGATGACGATGAATAAAAACATGGTCAAGGATGGCGGCGCAGTGAATAACAGCATCCGGCCGATATTTCCGTATGGATGCGCGCACTGCCTTTGTATCGGCCATATCCAGCGGGTCAAGCTGATAACCAACATCCCATTCCGGTTCAGGTCCATATTGGGCGGCGATGATTTCGATATCAGGCCTTTGGCGAGCCAGGCGAATGATATTGCTGCCAACTAAACCTGTGCCGCCGGTGAGGTACAAGCGCATGCCATCTCCTTCCGGGCAGTTTTGCCGCGCTGTCTATGGTTATGATATATGATACGCCAAATACTGTCAAACAGATGATTAAGCATCTAATAGGCTTGCCAAGCCGAGAGCAATTCGGTATATTCTGTTTGGAAGCCCCACGAAATGTTTGCCCGTTTTGTTGATGAAAGCCAAGAAAGTATAAGCAATGTCCGAAAAGACTAAGAATCGACACAGAACCTTGTCCCGTATTCTCAAAGGTTTTTTCTTTTTGCTTATCCTTTTGATCGTTGTCATTGCCGCTATCAGTACAAATTTTGAACCCCTGACCAACTTTGCCAGCGAACAGGTAGCATTGCTAACCAATTCAAGGCTTCCTGATTCAAGTTCGCGGCTGGCGTTCTCGCTCACCGCGCCAAGAGATCTAGTTGTCACTTTTGACGAACAAACCAAAGGCGCAGATTTGCAGTGGGGCGAATCCAGTTGGCGACCCAGCAGGCCCCAAAACTCCCATATCAGCTATGAGGTGACGGTATTCGCGCCCGACGATACCCCAATATCCTCGTTCTCTCCCAATAAGCCTGAATTTGCTGTTGAGAATCTGGCCGGATATCTGGGACAAAATCTGAAGTTCACGGTCCGGGCTGTAGGCGCGATGCTTATTGGTGAGCATGAATACAACTTTCAATCAGAAGCCGGCGAGTTTCGTTGGATCGTGCCGGCAGCTACTCCCACGCCAACTTCCACGCCGACCGCTACGCCGACCAACACACCAACAAATACGCCAACGAATACGCCGACCGCTACGCCAACTTTCACACCGACATTCACGCCTACCCCAACCAACACATCGACACCGACCAGACTCCTCAAAACCGACCCGCAGCTGGCATACGCTATTTCGGTTCCGGGCAATGTGAGGTTGAATTACAATGCAAATACTGGGAGCGGTACAGTGTCATGGAGCGCCGCAGAATGGCTGCCGCAAAAACCGCCGGGGGCAAGTGCAGTTGCCTATGAATTGCATGTAACCTACCCTAACCGGAAATTGGGCCCGTTTCTAATACAAGGAAGAACGAGGCACGATTTCACCAGCTTAAATGCACACCAATACAGTCAGGTAAAAATTACGATAGTGGCTACAGGTTCAATCCTTATTGGTCAGTATAGATATGATTTTCAGTCGGCGACTGCCGAAATCAGGTGGGATCCAACTCCCACACCAACCATTACGCCGACTCCAACGCCAACCAGCACATATACACCTACTAAAACCCCTACGCTCACCTATACGCCCAGTGTAAGCGAGATGAAGGCCTTGTTTAAGGTTCGGCCCAACGGCACAATAAATATAAGGGGTTGCCCGGGTAAGACTTGTGATCCGCCCCTTGGACAGGCGCGCCGGGGCGAGATTCTTGAAGTTATCGCGCAAAAACGAGAAAGTGATGGCATGTGGTATGAGATCAAGTATGGGGATATAACGGCTTATGTTGCCGGATGGCTTACGACCCATATACCAACCAGCACGCCGACCAGTACATCAACCAATAC
This sequence comes from Phototrophicaceae bacterium, assembly GCA_965243515.1. Taxonomy (GTDB): domain Bacteria; phylum Chloroflexota; class Anaerolineae; order Aggregatilineales; family Phototrophicaceae; genus UBA6055. The sequence continues at coordinate 2,108,139 of OZ251572.1, forward strand.
GCCGACCAATACCTTTACACCTAGCAAAACCCCCACGCTCACTTATACGCCCGATGTAAGCGGGATGAAAGTCCTGTTTAAGGTTTCGCCCAACAGCGCAATCAATATAAGGAGTTGCCCAAGCACGGCTTGCAGTCCGCCACTTAGACAGGCGCGCCGGGGCGAGATTCTTGAAGTTGTCGCGCAAAAGCAAGAAAGCGATGGCCCGTGGTATGAGATTAGGTATGGAGATAGAACGGCTTATGTTGCCGGATGGCTTACGACCAAGTATGACTCTGCCCGGCCGAATACTCTCACACCTATTCGGCTTCCCGATTCACATCCCAGAGTTGCTTACACTCTTTCGGCGCCGAGTAGTTTGCAGTCGTCTGTTACCAGTTCAGGGGACATCATTGTAGAATGGCAAGCGCCTAGATGGCGTCCGAGAAAACCTTCAGACCCTACCAGAATTTCCTATAAAGTCACGCTCTTGCGTTCCAACTCTGCTAGAGGCGAGACCAAAAACACCAGCGGGACGTCCATCCCCTTTAATCTGAAAAAGTACGCCTCTAATCAGGAAATACTTTTTCAGGTAGAGGCTGTCGCTGAAATTAGCATCAATGGCCACAAATACGAGATTCATAGCCAAGCGACTGAAGGAGCGGCGCTTTATGTGCCATCTTACGATTACCTGCTGGAAAGGGATTATATGGACAGCCGCCTGCCTGGCTGGTGCCGCATTGGACTCTTCTTAAATCGAGGTCGCGGTTACGATCTGGCGGTTGCCTACACTGGCCGAACATACGATTGGTATCGTGTGGATGTATTCGGGCCGGATGGGAAGAAATTGACCATTTACAGTACCAGACCCTCTGGCTCTGGAAGTTCGCGCGCGACTTATCAGCGCTATTCGGATATAACACTCAAGCCTGGTGTTTATACTGCCAGGACAAGGGAACTAGACCCCAGAAGAATCAAGACATTCGCCTTTGTCATAAATGACCAAGGGGACTATTCCCTGCGGCTTGGCGGCTCGGGATGCTAGCCATCGCGGCTCATTTAGCAGCTGCAAAATCAAAAACCCCTTTATTTTGAAATCTAAACTTTGGAGAACGGCATGATAGAAGGTATTGCCCCGATTGTTTTCACCCCATTTGATGAAAACGGCGCGATTGACGCCCACAGCCTGCGAAAAATCGTGCGCTTTGAGTTGGACGGCGGCGTCCACGCCATCGGCATCAACGGCTTTGCCAGCGAAGCCTATAAATTGACCGACAGCGAGCGCCATGAGAACGTTCAAATTGTCGCCAGCGAAGTCGCCGGCCAGGCGCCGCTGATTATTGGCATCGCCGCCGGCAGCGTCGAAGCCGCCATCCGCCAGGCGCATGAATTCGCCCGCTATCAACCGGCCGCTCTGATGGTCTTGCCGCCAGCGACAATGGACAACGGCATTCAGTCCTTTGTCGATCATTACATCGCGCTCGGCAATGCCAGCGAAATTCCAATTATGGTGCAGCAGGCGCCTCATGTTCCACAGTATCGCCACTGCGAATTACCGGTGGATGCCCTAGCCGAAATCGCGCAGAGTTCGTCCAATGTTAAATACTTCAAAATCGAAGGGCCTGGCTCATCGCAAAAGATGCGCGGCCTGGCCCCTCTGCTTACTGCCGGCCAGAAGATGTTTGGCGGCGGTGGCGGCATCACTGTTTTAGATGAGCTTCAAAGCGGAGCCGCCGGCTTGATCCCTGGCGTCGGCTTCAACGAGATCTTCCTAGATGCCTGGCAGCAATGGATAAAGGATGATAAGGCCGCTGCCGAAGCCATCATTCAGCGAGCCGACCGGCTGGTCAAAGCCGTATCTGGCCGCGGGCATGAGCATTCATTGCATGTACGCAAGCATCTGATGAAACGCGCCGGGGCTGTCCGTCATGCCTATGTCCGCCGCCCAACAGCGCCTTTCCATGAATATGACCTGTCAGCCGTGTTTGAACTGGTTGATGAACTCAATTTACGCATCTCAAAAGGGAGGCTGTAATGCAGCTTACTGGACACAACTATATCGCTGGCGGCGCATCGGCCCAAAGCGAGCAAACCTTTACCAGTGTCAATCCGCGCAGCAAAGCCAAGGGGGAAATACGATTCCACAACGCCACCCAAAGCGAGATTGACCGCGCGGTGCGGGCGGCGGTGACTGCTTTCCAGGAGACTCGCCGCTACCCGGCCAGCAAACTTGCCGATTTTTTGGATGAGGCCGCGCGGCAAATTGAAGCGCTTGGCGACGACCTGCTTAACCTGGCCGACATGGAAACTGGGCTGGGTATCCCGCGCCTGACAGGAGAACGGTCCCGCACCACCGGGCAACTGCGCGCCTTTGCCGCGTTCCTGCGCGAAGGCTCATATCGGCGGGCAATCATCAATACTGAACAGCCTTCCATCCGCCAGATGCAGTTCCCCATCGGGCCAGTGGCCGTTTTCGCGGCGAGTAATTTTCCTTTTGCCTTTGCTGTGGCCGGCGGAGACACTGCCTCTGCATTGGCCGCTGGCTGTCCAGTGGTGGTCAAAGCGCATCCCGGCCACCCGGCCACCTCGGAGATCTTCGCCCAGGCCATGCGCCGCGCCGTTCAGTCGCAGGGATTTCCAGCCGGTATGTTTTCCATGATTCAGGGGAATGCTATCGAGGTCGGTCAATGGCTGGCGCAGCATGACGGAATTGAAGCGATTGGCTTTACTGGCTCACTGCGGGCCGGCCGAGCGATTTATGACAGCGCCGCCCGACGTCCGCGGCCTATTCCAGTGTATGCCGAGATGGGCAGCATTAACCCCGTGATCATCACCCAATCCGCCCTTGCCTTCCGCGCCGAAACTATTGCGGCGGGCCTAGCGGATTCGGTCATGCTGGGAAGCGGACAGTTCTGCACCAATCCAGGGCTGATTCTGCTGGAAGACAGCCAAGCCTCCCGCGCCTTCATGCAAACTGTGACAGACAAAATGAGTGCCGCGCCAGTCGGTGTCCTGCTGAATGCGGCCATCCAAAGCGGGCTGGAACTTACTGTCGCCCAGACTAAAGCCAACCCCGACATCAAAGCGCTGACCGGCGGCGAGCCGATAGCTGACAGCGATTTCTATTGCTATCGCAATACCGTCATGCAAACCAGCGCCGCCGCCTTCCGCGCCGATGACCGCCTGCAAGACGAGCATTTTGGCCCCGTGACCCTGTTTGTCCTGTGCCAGGATATGGCTGACTTGCGAAATACTGTGGATGTTCTGGAAGGCAGCTTGACCGCCACCATCCACGCCGAAGAGAGCGAAAAGGATGAGATTGGCGACCTGCTGCATCAACTGCGCGAAAAAGCCGGACGGCTGATTTGGAATGGCTTCCCGACCGGCGTCGCCGTCATCCAGGCCATGCAGCACGGCGGCCCCTATCCAGCCACGACCGCGCCCGCCACGACTTCAGTTGGCATGAACGCCATCTATCGCTTTATGCGCCCAATCGCCTTTCAGAATGTGCCGGATGCGCTCTTGCCCGACGCGCTCAAAGATGCCAATCCGCTTGACATTATGCGAATTGTCGATGATAAATACACGGATGCCGCATTCTGAAGATTGTCGTATATGTAGATACAAAAACAGCCCCATCGTCTGATGAGGCTGTCAAAACGTTTACGATGACCGCGATGAGCTAGTCCTCATCCTCTTCATCATCCTCATCTTCCATATCGCCTTCATCGCCGTCCATGTCGCCGCCATGATCATCCATCAGGTCGCCCGAAACCGGGTCAACGCCGGTGCTGATCTCGCCGGCAATCATCAATTCAGCGATCTCGTCCACGCGGTCAAAGAAGGCTGGGTCAATATCAGCTTCATGCGGATCAGCCAGACCAACGCCGTTCAGCGCGACATCCATCAAGTAAATGCCGCCGCCGGGGAAGCTGTCCATGTCGCCTTCGGCCAAGGCGGCCACCATATCAAAGACGCCCTGGTCAACCCGCTTCAACGCGCTGGAAATGATGTATTCGGAACCCGGCGTTTCTCCAGCGCCGAAGCTGGTCACCCATTCATCCTTGTCGACGCCGATGACATAAACGCCTTCCTGCGCGCCGGCCAGAATAGCGCCCGTGCCAGTGGGGCCGCCGCCGCCAAACAGCACCGAAGCGCCCTCGCCAATGAACTGACGCGCTGCCGAAGCGCCCTGGTCAGGCGCAATGAAACTGGGGATGTAGACACCCAGGATATTCAGGTCAGGGTTGATGTGACGGGCGCCCTGCTCATAGCCGTTGCGGAAACGTTTAACCGGCGGGATGTCAATCCCATAAACCCCGGCAATCGTATCCGACCCCATCGATTCGGCGACCAAAGCCGCCAGAACGCCAGTCATAAATCCCGATTGATCCTCGCGGAATTGAATCCCGACATAATTCTCCGGCCCATCGACCACAAATTGATCGACACCAAGGAAATAGACCTCCGGGTTGGCTTCGGCAGCGGCCCAAGTGGCATCGGCAATCAGAAAGCCGACGGTGATGATCACCTCAAAGCCTTCGGAAACGCAGTTTTGAATGTTGGTTTGATAATCCGTTTCCGCTTGGGTTTCGATGAACTTGTATTCGAGGTCATATTCATCTTCCGCCGCTTCCGCCCCTTCATGCGCCGACTGGTTGAATGTGCCGTCGTTGACGCGGCCGAGATCCGTCACGAGACACAAGGTTTCCACGCCGTCCTGCGCCAGCGCCAATGGCGTCGCCGCCAGCGTCAGCGCCAAGACAATGAGAACAACAATGAGCTTTTTCATCCCTTTTCTCCTGAAATTATGGTAAGCCAAGATATGCTTGCGATTCATACTTTACTCTTTTGCGGCCGATTTTCAAGGCGCGGTTTCTGCTCATTCTTTGACATAGGGCTGACCGATGGCCTTGGGCGGCGATGCCCGGCCGATAAAGCCAGCCAGCACAACCAGCGTCACGGCATAAGGCACCATCTGCAAAAACTGCACTGGAAAGCCGACGTCCATGATTTGCAGACGAATGCCGAGCGAATCGGAAAAGCCGAAGAGCAATGCGGCGCCAAAAGCCCCAATCGGCGTCCACTTGCCAAAGATCATCGCCGCCAGCGCGATAAAACCAGCGCCGCGGGTCATGCCATCATTAAAGCTACCGGTCGCCTCCAGCGAGAACCAGGCCCCGGCCAGGCCGGCAATCATCCCGCTAATAACGACGTTAGTCCAGCGCGTGCGATTGACGTTGATGCCCAGCGTGTCGGCGGCATGAGGATGTTCGCCTACAGCGCGCGTCCGCAGCCCCCAGCGAGTGTTGAACATCACAATATGCGTCAAGGCCAGCGTGGCAAACATCATAAAAAAGATCGGCTGATTGGTAAAAATAGCATCGCCAATCACCGGCAGTTCGCTCAATATGGGAATGGCAAAGTTGCCCAGCTTGGCCGCTCCAGCCTCGGTCGAAAGCAGGTATTCCCGCCGTACAAAGCTGGTCACGCCGACCGCCAGGATATTGATGACTGTTCCGCTGACAATTTGGTCGGTGCGGAAAGTAATCGAAAGCCAGCCATGCAGCAAAGCAATCAGTCCGCCGCTAAGGACGGCAATGATGACCGCCAGCAGCTGCGCCGTTTCCAGCGGCAGCGCCGTGCCGCGCAGGAAAAACAGAGTAGTAAAGCCAAAGCAGGCGGCAAAGAGCATCATGCCCTCAATGGCGATGTTGACGATGCCGGCCCGTTCGCACCAGATGCCGGCCATGGCGCCGATAGCCAGCGGCGTCGCCAGGCGCAGGCTTTCGGCAATGATAGTGGTCAGGTTGGTCTGACTGCCCGCCGCGGCGGCGATGATGACCGTTGGGATGAACAGCAGGCCGCAAGCCGTCATCGCGACCAGGCCAACGCGCCGCCATCTCGACTTTGGCCTGTCGGCCAGGTTAAGCGTCCCGCTCAAGACAAACAGAATGCCAATCACCGTCAGATAGCCGGCCGTCGGCACATCAATAGCGCCGATTGAGGGAGCTTCGCCGGACGATGTCGTTTCAAGCGTCAAAGTGGTGATCAGGTCGCTTTCCATCGCCTGCGCCTGCAAGAAGATGAAGAGGCCCAAAACGATGAAAGCGATGGCGATGACGCGCAGCCGCGTCAGCTTGAATGCCAGGCCGGCGGTGGCTTTTGTCTTGACTGCCATTACCTAGCCTCCCCATCCAGTCGAGAAGACGAGTTCGCCTTCTTCTTCGGCCGTGCGTTTGGGCACCCGCCACAGGAAGCGGATAATCTGGTCGGCGGCGACAAACATAATAATCAAGGCCTGCACAATTTTAACCAAGTCAATCGAGATGTCGGCTCGAATCTGCATCAATCCGGCGCCGCTTAGCAGGCCGCCCCACAGCAAGCCGGCCCAAATCATGGACTTGGGATGATTCCGCGCCAGCAAGGCCACCGCAATGGCATCAAAGCCGACCCCGGCGAAAAAGCGCGGCATCATCTCATGTTCGACGCCGCTGATTTCAATGGCGCCGGCCAAGCCGGCCAGCATCCCGCTAAGCGCCATTGCCAGCATCACATTGCGCGGGACACTCATGCCGGCGTATTTGGCGGCGTTCGGATTCGCGCCCACAGTGCGGAGTTCAAAGCCCAGCGTCGTTCGCGTCAAAAACCAGTCGGTCAGCCAGACGGCGGCGATCATCAGCCAAAATCCGAAATGCAGCTTGGATTGGTCGCCGACAGCAATCAACACCAGGAAAAGCTGTGCCAAAGCCATGATAAAAGCCCAGATGATGCCGCGGCGCAGCGCCGCCTGGGGATTATCGCGACGGGCTGGCCAATAATTGATGCCGAAGGCAATGACCGCCACGGCCGCCGTCGCCAGCGACAGTCCCAGCGGCGAGCGAATAACATCAATAGTCGGCAGCATCGCCGCCGGCAGGATTTGCGGAGTTTTGGGAACGCTGGCGGTGACATCTCCCAAAATCACCGGATCAACTGACTTGATAAGCCAATCGACCATCAGGATGGCGATAAAGTTGAGCATGATGGTCGTAATCACTTCATGGGCGCCGGTATAGGCCTTGAGCGCGCCGGGCAAAGCTCCCCATAGAAATCCGCCCAGGATGCCAAAAAGGATCACTGACGGCAGCAAAATAAAGCCGGCCGTCTCTGGCGGTGAAAAGGCCCCTAAGGCGGCCACAGCAATAGCCCCGGCATACAGTTGCCCTTCGGCGCCAATGTTAAAGAGACCAGCCTTAAAGCCAAGCCCCACCGCCAGCCCGGCGATGATAAAGGGAATGGCGCGGACAATCGTTGTTTCCAAATTGGCTGGAAAGAAGAGCAGAACCCGATCCTCAAGCCGCAAAAACAGTACCTCTAGCCCCTGTTCGTTTTGCAGAATACCCACGGTTTCAGCGCCGAGCCCGGCGGCGCTAAGCACGCGGTTGCCCGGCCGCCGAATCACAAGATGCTGCCGCAGCGCATCATCCAGCTGCGCGTCCAAGGCGGCGTTCACGGACTCACCACTCAAATATCCAGCCTGATACATTTCCCCGACGATGCGAAACTGCGCGCCCAGCCCAGCCGGATCGTCAATGCCCAGCCCATCAAGCAGCGTCAGCGTTTCAATCGCCTCGCGGACATCATCATAATCAGCAGCGACAATCGCCATAATAACATCAGCATCGCTGCTCGCCGCCTCGATGCCCAATGAATCCAGCTGCATCAAGGCGCCGTGAGCGCGCTGCAAAGCCACCTGCCCATGTTCTCCAACCAGCCGCAGCTGCGCCAAAACCTGCGCTAGTTCGGCCGATGACATCGCACCCAGCGCCGGGTACAAGGCCTCTGCCTGCGCTAATTTGTCGCCGCTCAATTCAGACTCGCCGGCGATCAGCGTCGTCAGATCGCGCAGATCGGCGCGCGGCAACTCGGCCAATTCAGCCAGCAGAGGTTCAAGTTCGCGCAGCGTCTGCTCGCCAATCTCAAGGATTTGTGGTATCCGTTCGGCAATGGCCGCCGCGCTTTCTTCATCAAGTTCATACTTTTCAAAAAACTGTGCAAACACGCGCGTCTCGGCCATACCGACCTCCACGACGCGCTCAAAGGGCCGCGCCTGCCGCGACAGACTGCGCTTGGTGGTAATGTCATGGCTGGCGGCATAGATCCGCAGTTCATCAAAGCCGTCGGCCGCCGCGACGTCATTGACCGTCAAGCCAGTAATAGATTCGACCAGCGCCGTATAGGCCATCGACGATACCCGCAGGCCCTTGGCAATGTCCGGCTGGAACGCGTTGTCGCTGACGGTAATCGTAATCAGGGGAATGCCAGCTAAAAAAGCGGTGATGACCGCCAGCGCCGGCACCAGGCCGGGCGAGATGCCGGACCATAGCCGCGCGAAAGCCGATAATATATTGGCTTGGCCGCGTTCATGCTCTGCCGAGGTTCTCATGCTTCCGCCTCAATCGGACTGTCGCCGCGAACGCCGGCCATACGCAAGCCAACAGTATCCCGATCAGCTTCCTCAATCGGCAGAATATCAATAATCTGCCCTTCAAACATCACTGCCACACGGTCGGCCAGGCTCAAAATTTCATCCAGTTCCGATGACACCAGTAAAATGCCGGCTCCGGCATCGCGCATACGAATAATCTGCCGGTGAATGAACTCAATCGAGCCGACATCCAGACCGCGCGTCGGCTGTGATGCAATCAGCAGGTCAGCATCACGCGAAAATTCGCGGGCGACAATGACCTTCTGCTGATTCCCGCCGGAAAGGCCGCCAGCCAGGTTATTGATAATCGGCGGGCGCACATCATACTCTTCGACCAGTCGATGCGCGTTTTCGGCAATGGCGCGGTCATTAACCACGATCATGCTGGAAAAAGCGTTCCGATAATAAGTGTTCAGCGCCAGATTGTGCATGACGGTAAAGCTCGACACCAGTCCATCCCGATGACGGTCTTCGGGAACATGCCCTACCCCCTTTTCGGTTATTTTGCGCGGCGAGGCGCGGGTCATATCCTCGCCTTTGATGAAAAAACGGCCGCTTTCGACCGGGCGCATGCCGGTCAGGGCTTCTACCAATTCAGTCTGGCCATTGCCCTGCACCCCGGCAATCCCCAGTATTTCGCCGCGATGCACCGCAAAGCCCAATCCCTCGACAGCCGGCAGCCCGCGGTCATCATTGACATGCAAATCAAGGGTATCCAGGATAACATCCCCGGGATTAGCGGCCGCCTTGTCAACTTCCAAGATAACATCGCGCCCGACCATCAGCGAAGCCAGCGACTCTTCGGTGGATTGCTTTGGATCGGCATGTCCAGCCAGTTTGCCGCGCCGCAGCACCGCCACTTCGTCGCAGATCTCCAGCGCTTCTTTTAACTTGTGGCTGATAAAGATGATACTGACGCCCTTGTCGAGCAGCGTCCGCATAATTTTGAACAGCCCGCGCGTTTCCTGCGGCGTCAGCACGGCGGTTGGCTCATCCAAAATCAGAATATCAGCATGACGATAGAGTGCTTTGATGATCTCGACTCGCTGCTGAACCCCTACTGGCAAATCAGAAATCAGCCTGTCCGGGTCCACATTCAAGCCATATTCGCTCGATAGTTCCAGAATCCGTCGGCGAGCGACACTACGCCGCAAGAAGGGGCCGGATACACTTTCGTTGCCCAGCATCACATTTTCAGTCACGGTCAGCACATCCACCAACTGAAAATGCTGATGAACCATGCCGATGCCAAGTTCAATAGCGTCTTTGGGGCCGGCGATTTTTACCGCGCGGCCGTTGATGAGGATTTCGCCTTCGTCGGGGGTGTACAATCCATAAATCATATTCATCAGGGTGCTTTTGCCGGCGCCATTTTCCCCCAGCAGCCCCAAGACCTCGCCTTTGTGCAGGGCAAGGCTGATGCTGTCGTTGGCAAGCACGCCGGGGAAACGTTTGGTGATGCCCCGGACTTCAAGGACGGGAATCCGTTCGCTCATCGGCTTGACCTTCCATTCGATTTTCAGACGGCACGCTTGGATTATAGCGCAGCTTCGCCGGCCGTACCTAACAAAAAAGCGAGCAGCAAGCCCGCTTTCCTTTGATTGATCACCGCGCCGATTTTTGATTAGGACGCGGCGTATTCAATCGCGCCGATGTCACAGCCGGCGCCTTGCGGCCGTTCTGTGCCGATCTGGTCAGTCGCCGGGCAGTAGTCATCATCGGCGGCGTCAATCGCGCGGCTGCCGGCCAGAAGCGGGAAATACGCCGGCGAGCCGTCCTCTGGCACAACCAACGCGCCCAGCTTGGGATCGCCTTCAAATGCCGGCGAACAGGAGCCATCCTGAATGAAATTGCCGATATTCCGTTTCAGGCTGTTGCTAGACCAACAAGCATCCCTATTGCTGCCGACAATAATACTGTTGCTGATGCTTAATTCTCCGTCCCAGTTGACGATTGTGCTGCCATATTCAGCCGCGTTGTCGCTGAATGTGCTGCTGACGATGCTTAGCTCTCCGTCCCAGTTGTAGATCGCACCACCCCGTTCAGCCGAGTTGTCACTGAAGCTACTGCTAGTGACGCTTAGCTCGCCCCAGTTGTAGATCGCACCACCGCCGCCGTATTCAGCCGAGTTATCCTTAAAGGCACTATTAGTGACGTTTACTTCTCCTACGGTATTTGACTCTTCGTCTCCCGAGTTGTAGATTGCACCGCCTCGTTCAGCTGCATTGTCGCTGAATGTGCTGTTGCTGATGCTTAACTCGCCCCCGTTGACAATCGCGCCACCATTTACTACAGCTGAGTTGCTGCTAAAAGTGCTGCTGCTGATACTTAGTTCGTTCACGTTGGCAATCGCGCCGCCTTTCCTATCAGCCGAGTTGTTGCTAAAAGTGCTGCTGCTGATGCTTAACTCGCCGCCGTTGGCAATCGCGCCACCAAGAATGCCAGCCGAGTTGCCGCTGAAACTGCTGTTGGTGACGCTTAGCTCTCCCCCGTTGTAGATCGCGCCGCCATCCACAGCTGAGTTGCCACTAAAACTGCCGTTACTGATACTTAGATCGCCCCAGTTGTAGATTGCGCCGCCGTATTCAGCTAAGTTGTCGACGAAGGTGCCGTTACTGATACTTAGCTCGCCGTTCTCGTTGCAGATCGCACCGCCTCCGTCAGCCGAGTTACCGCTGAAAGCGCTGTTGGTGATGCTTAACTCTCCTATGATGTTTAGCTCTTCGTTTCCCCTGTTGTAGATCGCGCCGCCAGACACACCAGCCGAGTTGCTGCTGAAAGCGCTGTCGCTGATGGCGAGCATTCCTTTATCGTTGTAGATCGCGCCGCCGTATTCAGCCAAGTTGTCGCCGAAGGCGCCGTTGGTGACGCTTGCCTCTCCCGCCTTGCCGATTATGATTGCGCCGCCACTGTCAGCCGCCGAATTGCCACTGAAACTGCCGTTACTGATACTTAGCTCGCCCCAGTTGTTGATTGCGCCGCCATCCTCAGCTGAGTTGTTGCTGAACGTACTGGCGCCGATGCTTAGCTTTCCGTCTTCTCCGTTGTAGACCGCGCCGCCGTCTTCAGCCATGTTGTCGCTGAAAGCGCTGTCGCTGATGCTTAGCTTTTCGTATCTCCCGTTGTAGATTGCGCCGCCATCCCGTTCAGTCGAGTTGCCGCTGAACGTACTGTCGCCGATACTTAGCTCGCCCCAGTTGAGGATCGCGCCGCCTCTTCCGTTAGACATGTTTGCCCCGTCAGCTGAGTTGCCGCTGAAAGCGCTGCTGATAACTAGCATTACTCCGTCTTCGTTGTAGATCGCGCCTCCTGAAAAAGCAGCATTGTTGTCGCTGAAAATGCTGCTGCTGATGTTTAGCGTCCCTTCCGAGTTTTCAATCGCGCCGCCCATAAGAGCGCCGTTGCCGCTGAAAATGCTGCTGGCGATGCTTAGCTCTCCCACATTGCCGATCACACCTCCGTATCTAGCCCCGTTATCGCTAAAGGCGCTATTAGTAATGCTTAGCTCTCCCACATTGCCGATCACACCTCCGTATCCAGCGTTGTTGTCGCGGAAAGCGCTGCTGGCGACTAGCATTACCCCTGTGTTGAGGATCGCGCCGCCACTGCCCCAATACGCGCCAGCCCGATTATCAATGAACGTGCTGTCGCTGATGCTTAGCTTTCCTTCCGCATTGACAATCGCGCCGCCGAGAGGGCTTGCCGTGGTTGGTTTGAGTATTCCATCGGCGTAGGTAATGGAGCCGTCTTCAGCGCGGCCTTGGGTCATGGTCAAATTATGGATGGTCAGCGCGCCGCCGTCGTTGTAAAAAATCCGATAGCGCTTGCCGCCGCTGATGGTATAACCCTTCCCCTCAATGGTGATGTCCGAAGTGATTTTGGGCAGACCGCCATCCAGCGTTATGTCTCTGGTGAGCGCAATCGTGTCGGCGCCGTGGCCAGCCGGGCAACCACCTTCAGCGCGGTCATTGTTGGCGGCGATGATGGCATCTGCCAATGTGCAACGCGAACTTAGCCTAATATCGGCGGCGTAAGCAGGCAATGCGAGCAGAAACACAGTCAATATCGATGCAAAGAGCAGGATCGATTTTTTCATGCCGGGTTCTCCCCGATAAATGGCTACAAGGCGAGTCTATCCCTTGACCGCGCCGGCCGTCAAACCTTCGACGATGCGCCGCTGGAAGACCAGCACCAGAATAATCAGGGGAATCGTCACGACGACGGTCGCCGCCAGGATTTCGGCAACAGGTTCTTGGCGCGGCACCGATCCAGAGAAGTTAGCGATGACGACCGGGACGGTGCGGGCATTGGCATTGATGGAGGCAAAAGTCGCCGCCAGCAGGTATTCGTTCCAGGCGCCGATAAAGGCCAGCAGGCCGGTCGTGACCAGCGCCGGGGCGGTCAGCGGCAGTAAAATCATGTAGAAAGTCTCGAATGGCGTCGCCCCATCGACCAGCGCCGCCTGTTCAAGTTCATGCGGCAGGCCGCGGAAGAAGCTCACCAATACCCAGACCGTAAAGGGCAGCGTAAAGATGGGATAGGTGATGATTAGCGAAGTGATTGAGCCGAAGACGCCCAGCTCGCGCGTGATGGCGAACAAGCCCGACAAGATCGAAATCAGCGGGAACATGGTCATCGCCAGCACCAGATACAGCATGATGCGGCGGCCGCGAAATTGCAGCCGTCCCAAGGCATAAGCCGCAAAAGACCCCACCACCAGCGCCAAAATCACCGTCAAGCCGGAAACAACAGCGCTGTTAAACAGGCCCTGCAAAAATTCCGGCTGTGTAAAGACGCCGCTGGGACGCGCATTGCCGAGTGTATCGGTTATTTCGCCGCTGTAATTGGCGAAAGTGAGATTTTGTGGCAGATAGGTCGCCGGCGGCGATTGAATCTCGGATTCCGGCTTGAGCGAACCGACAAAGGCCCAATAAAAGGGAAACATGGTGAAGACAAAGATAGCCGCAACAAGCAGCCAGAAGCCGATTTTTTCCAAACGTTCAAGCATTGGATTTCTGGTCATCATTCCGCCTCCACACCCAGCGCATTCACGTAAATGATGGTGAATATCAGAATAATGACGAAGATGGTCACCCCGATGGCGGACGCATAGCCAAATTCCTGTTCGTTCACCAGCACAAACTGATTATAGGTGGCAATCGACTGCAGCTGCCGTCCGACCAGAACATCAAAGACATCAAAAGCGCGGATGGCGTCCAGAGTGCGGAAGACCAGCGCAATCGCAATCGTGGGGCGCAGCAGGGGCAAGGTGATGTTAAAGAACTGACGCACGCGCCCGGCGCCATCGACATCGGCGGCTTCATAAATGTCCTTGGGTATCGTCTGCAAACCCGCCAGCAGCAGCAAAGCCATGAAGGGCGTTGTTTTCCAGACGTCGACAAAAATCAGCGACCAGATTTGCGTACTTGAGCCAGCCAGCCAGGCGATTGCGCCATCGCCCAAACCCAGACGGAACAGCACGTCGTTAATGACGCCGGCCTGATTGTCAATCAGCATCACTTCCCACAGGCGCGCCGAAATCACAGTTGGAACCGCCCAAGGAACTAGCATGGCCGCCCGCATGATGCCGCGCCCGACAAATTTTGAATTCACCGTCAGCGCGATGATCATCCCCAGCGCCAATTCGGCCGCGACCGTTATCACTGTAAAGAACAGGGTATTTTCGATGGCATTGAAGAAATCGCGGTCGCGGACACTCAAAACAAGCTGGCTTTCGCCAAATTCATAGCGGCGGGCGATGCGGAAGCGCAGATCGCGGTAATCTTCGCCCAGCACATCGCGCGGGCGCAGGAACTCAAGCGAGCCATCGTCATCCACCACGCAAGTTCCGTCATCATTGCGTTCGCAGTCCATGATGTCCAGCCGAAAACCCAGCAGGCGGGCATAATTCTGGAAGCCGACAAACTCGGTTACGTCTTCTTCAGCGGCGGCAAATACCTGATTGGTCAAGCTGGCAATAAAGGTGCGCTCCAGAGGACGGGCCGCAATCAGTATCAGAATGATGACCGTCGGCAGCAGCAGATTCCATGCCAAGAGCGACTGCCGCGACATGAGGGTCTCCTGACCGACATAATAATCGTCCTGGTTTTGACGCAGCCAGCGCCAGCTAAAGCCAAACGCGACCGTTAGTAGCAGCGCAATCACAAACAGGTAGGGATAAAATGAAACGTCCAGCGTCGATTCCGGGTCGGAGGCCAGCACCCAGTTGATGATGAGGATGCCGATGCCGAAGAGCGAAAAAATCATCAGCCAAAATAAAACTTGCGTTGACCATTTGGCGGTGAGGAGGTCTTTTGCCCATAATTTTCGGGCGATGTTCAGGCAGGCAAAGCCGGCGGCCAGCAGCAGGAAGGGGGTAACGAGGCCGAAAGTATAAAGAAATTCCACTATCAAGCGCCCGACGTCGCCGGTCTGGCGCGCGCGGGTGATATTGTCCGCCCCGCCGACACTGACAGCCAGCGCCAGCAGCGCGCCGATGCCTAACAGGGCAAACAGTCCGGCAATCAGCTGTGGAATAGAAGCATTGCGGCTCGCGGTACGCATAACAATATATTCCTTCAATTATTTTGCAAAAGCAAAGCCAAAGTGAGGGACCCGAGGGCCCCTCGTCTTTACGACTAGAATCGAGCCGAATTACATTCCCATGTCAGCCAGGAAGTCTTCCAGTTCGATTTCAAGGTCTTCCAATCCGGTTTCCACATCAACCGAACCCGTCAGAATATCATGGATGCCGCCGGCGAAGACCGCCGATGCCGCCTGATACTGCGACCCGGTGATAACCGAAGGCCGGGGGAAGGCTGTGCCGATGATGGGGCCGGCGGCCGCGAAGAGCGCATCCGAAGCAATGGACGGGTCTTCATAAACGGCTGGAATAGTCGGGAATTGACCGAGTACGTAAGCCCGCTGAAGCTGCTGCTCATAGCTGGTGACGTACTTGGCGAAAGCGGCGGCCGCATCCACATTTTCGCTGTACTTGTTCACCGCCACCTGCCAGCCGCCCAGACAGGCCGCAACCCGTACACCGCCATTCGGCAGGGGGATCCAGTCAAACTTGCCGGCTACCGCGCTGTCGTCAGCATTGCCCAAATTGTAGGCATAGGGCCAGTTACGCATAAAGGCGGCGTTGCCGGCCTGCCAGACGTTGCGGCTGTCTTCTTCCTGATAGGTGGTCACGCCTTCGGGGCTGATGCCGCCCACCCAGCCAACCGCGCGCTCCACCAGGTCGGCAAAGGCATCGTCAGTGACATTGACTTCGCCGTCGGTGGTGATGAAAGTATCGCCAGTGGTGGAGACCAGCCATTCATGGGCATCGCAGGTCAGACCTTCATAGTCGTTGCCCTGCCAGACATAACCGGCGAAGTTGGCATTGCCTTCAGCGACTTCGCCTTCCTGAATGGCGGCCGCGGCCGCTTCCAGTTCTTCCCAGGTGGTCGGGGCATCAAGTCCGTATTTGTCGAGCAGGTCGGTGCGATAATACAAACCGGCCGCATCGGTGAAGGAGGGGATGGCAACCAGCCGCCCATCCACGGTTTGACCGTTAACCATGTCAACGAAGTAAGCGCCGACTTCTTCATCGCTCAGATAAGCGCGCATATCAACCACATGCGGAGCCATAATTGCCGGCCAGATAACATCCGACGGCATGACATCAACATCGCCGCTCTGCGCTTCGAAGAATTGCAGATAAAGGTTCAGCCGCTCGGTGGCGCTGTCGGGCAGTTCCAGAATGTCAATCGTGATATTGGAACAAACACTGGTGAAAACATCGACTGCGCGTTGGATAAATTCGCGTTCGGCGCCGACGGTGCCGCCGGCGTAGGTAATATCGGCTTCACCTTCAGGGCATACGATGTTGTCGCCGGTTGCGACCGGCGCTTCCTGCGCGAAGGCCGGCGCGGACAAGACCATGAGGGTCAGCGCCAGTGCAAGCAGAATACGGAATACTTTAGTGAACATATGGATCTCCTCGTTAGACGTTGAACAGCTACGTGAACAAACAAGCGCGGCAAAACCTCGCTTAATTTAACGTATAACACATTTTGCCCGCGTTGTCGATAAGCTGTTTTACATCAAGACGATGCCGCGTCGTTCCTGCTGTGGACAGGAATTGAAGTTCGCTATCGCCCTAGCCCAGCCGGTCGGGATGCCAGATTTGCTCGCAGATTTGACGATACAAGTCCTGCCGCGCATCCATGTCAGCCCGTTTGAATTGCTCGTGTGCTCGAAAAGGAAGCCCGCTGCGATTTACAAAGTTGGTGAAGTTGGGATTCTTCTCATAGGCCTGCGGATGAAGCGAGGCGGCCAGCAGGTTGTCCTTGACATAGTGCTGTACCTTGTCTTCGTAGACAGCTGCGCCGAAGCTCTGATTGGTGCCGCGCGGCAGCAGTACTAGCCCGCCAAAACGATTTCGATAGCGCCAAAAGTCGTATTCATTGTCGAATTCGTCCTGGTGACGTTCGTACTTGTCCGCCCAGATATGCTCAATCTCAAGCGGTTTGCCTTTGGCGTCGTACATATAATTGCTGAAAGTTGTGGTATTGCCGCTGCCCTGTTCAATCCAGGCGGTGATGCGAGCCAGCATATAGCGGATGAAACGGCGGTTGCGGCCATGCAAGTAGAATTGGCGCACAGCATCAAAAGTATCCTGCATATTTTCCAGGTACTCGCGCAGACGAGTTCGCAGTTCGCTGACATCCATATCGCGGATGTCTTTCATTGGTTTGAACATGGCGCTTTGTAAAGTAGAGTTGCCAATTCGCCTGGAATTTACCATACGGCGGGCCAAGTAGATATCGAGGAAGGTCGTCACCAGCTTTATCTTTTTCCAAACTGTCTCCCAGGTGTCTTCCAACTTTACTGGCGCCAGCCCCAATATATACTGCATGGTAATTCCGAAGTAAGCATTGTAGTAAATCTCCTCGCGGCCATCGGTCAATTTATGTGATGCCTGACGCATCTTGATATAATGCCCGGCAAAGCGATTAATACGCTGCATGATAAAGTCATGGAAGTCCTGCGTGGTATTCAGTCCAATTCGCGTTTTATTGTCGCGCACCCAGCGATGGAATTTGTTGATATCCTCAAAGTCACGATTGCCTCCGTCTTTCTTGTGCTCGCGGATGGTTTCAGCATATTTGGCACGCAACCAGATTTTGAAGAAATTTTGGTCTTCGGCGTCTCTAGTTTTCGTTTCAGTTCCGAGGTCAATCAGTGGTGTAACAATACGTTCCCTCCAAACTTTATTTGCCTGTACTCTCTTCTCATTATCGTTTCTGATGTTTGCTAGTAGATAGCTCTTGAGTATATCTACTTGTCCCAGATTAATACCTCTATCGTTCACCGTCTCAAAAATGGTGAAGGCATCGTCATCGGTAGAAGCCTCAATCTCGACCAAGTCCACATTGCGAGTCAGCCAATCCACAAAATAGGGCAAGCTTTTTTCCGGTAGTTCGCCCGGGAACAATTCCTGAATGTCGGCATAACGGTCAGCCAAATTGCGGACAGACAAATCAGGATGTTCAGTGGCATCAAATCTGCCACGTTCAAACAGTGCCTTCATACAATCATCTCGTCCTGATACGGAAATGTTAAATGACATCTCCCCGTAGCTCTCTGAACGAATCATCTGGGTGACATCTGTAATTGCACTAACTCCCCCTTCCCTTATATGATGGATGAGTATGAGTAGCAAAGTGACGGTCGTCAGGCGCTGCTGCCCATCAACAATGTACTTCAAATTGCTTTTATCTTTGTTGATGGTAATGATTGTCCCAAGAAAATAATGTTGGTAGTTTCGCACGTCTCCTCGCTCATGTTGTGTCGCATGATTTGTAGTGAATTTGCTCACCAGATCATCAAGCAATTCTTCAATATTATGGCGCTCCCACTCGTATTCACGTTGATAAGAATCAATGTCATATTTGACATTGCTCAACAATTCACGAACTGACTTTTCGTCTGCATGAATTCTGCTCATGGTATTCTCTCCTCGTTCAAATAGGGTCTAACCTGCCCCTTCTCCCAAAAGTGAAAGAAGGGGCCTCAACAAGCTAATCTTCCAGTGTACTCAAATCGCCCAAGGGCTGTCCCATCGCCTGCGATTTTAGCACGCGGCGCATGATTTTGCCACTCCGCGTTTTGGGCAGACCATCCACAAATTCAATCTGCGCCGGCACAGCGATTGGCCCGACTTCATGGCGGATATGCGCTTTCAGTTCCGCCGCCAATGCTTCCGAGCTATCGACGCCATCGACCAGAATGCAGTAGGCATAGATAGTATTGCCCTTGAGATCGTCGGGGATGCCAATCACAGCCGCTTCGGCAACCGCGCTG
Organism: Phototrophicaceae bacterium; assembly: GCA_965243515.1. Taxonomy (GTDB): domain Bacteria; phylum Chloroflexota; class Anaerolineae; order Aggregatilineales; family Phototrophicaceae; genus UBA6055. Next base: position 2,126,941 of record OZ251572.1, read on the forward strand.
TGACTGACGAGTCCCGATTCGACTTCGGCCGTTCCCAAGCGATAGCCGCTGACCTTCAGCACATCATCGTTGCGGCCAATCACCCACAGATAATCATCTTCGTCACGCCGCGCCGTATCGCCGGCCAAATACCAGCCCTGCGCTTTGTACTTTTCCCAGTACTGGCTCAAAAACCGTTCGTCATCGCCATAAACCGTCCGAATCATGCTCGGCCACGGCGTCTTAATCACCAGATTGCCGTCTTCGCCGGCCGCCACCGGCCGACCATCCTCGTCGACAATATCGACTTGAATGCCAGGGAAGGGACGGGTCGCGCTGCCCGGCTTGAGGCCCATGGAAGGCAGAGGCGTAATCATAAAGCCGCCGGTCTCGGTCTGCCACCAGGTATCAATAATCGGACATTCGCCGCGCCCAATCACCCGATGATACCAGCGCCAGGCTTCGGGGTTAATCGGCTCGCCGACGGTGCCCAAGAGACGCAGGCTGCTCAAATCATGCCGTTTAGGCCAAGCCTCGCCAAAGCGCATCAAGCCGCGAATGGCTGTGGGCGCGGTGTACAGAATGGTCACGCCATAATCCGCCACAATCCGCCACCAGCGGTCGGGATAGGGATGGGTCGGCGCGCCTTCGTAAATGATGCTGGTCGCGCCCAAAATCAGCGGCGCGTACACAATATAGCTGTGGCCGGTAATCCAGCCGGGGTCAGCGGCGCACCACCAGCGATCCTCTTCCTTGATGTCAAAGGCCCAGGACAAGGTCGTCGAGGTATAGACCTGATAGCCGCCATGCGTATGCAGAACGCCTTTAGGCTTGCCGGTTGTGCCGCTGGTGTACAGGATAAAAAGCGGATCTTCGGCATCCATGACTTCGGTTTCGGCTCTTGTGCTGGCCATCGGCAGCGCCATCAACTCGTGATACCAGTAATCGCGGCCAGGCTCCATCGCGATGTCGTGGCCAGTGCGCTTGACCACAATCACCGTATCGACCACCGGCGAACGGCGCACGGCTTCATCGACGGTATCTTTGAGCTTGACAATTTTGCCGCGCAGCCAGGCGCCGTCGCAGGCGATCAATACCCGACTTTGAGCGTCTTCAATGCGGTCGGCCAAGGCCTGTTCGGAAAAACCGCCATAGACGACGCTGTGCGGCGCGCCGATTTTGGCGCAGGCCAGCATGGCAATCGCAATTTCAGGCACGCGCCCCATATAAATCGTCACGCGGTCGCCCTTCTTCAGGCCCATGCCGCGCAGCACGTTGGCGAACTTGTTGACTTCCTGCCACAGCTGCCAATAGGACAGCGTGACCCGGTCGCCATTTTCGCCTTCCCAGATGAACGCCAGCTTATTGCGCCGCCAGGTATGGACATGGCGGTCAAGCGCGTTGAGCGCCATATTGGTCTTGCCGCCGACAAACCACTTATAAAAAGGCTTGCCGCTGTCGTCGAGGACTTGATCCCATTTTTTGTACCAGTCCAGGGTGTCGGCGCGTTTCTCCCAAAAGGCCTGCGGGTCGGCCAGCGCTTCATCATAAACCGCTTCATAATCAGGTACATTCGCCTGTGCCACCATCTCGGCCGAAGGGTGATGCCATTCGCTGATTGGAGGATTAAAGCCTTGTTCAGACATGGGAAACTCCTGTTCGTTAATCGTTTCAAATCATTAAGTGACTGTGCATTATTGTATCATGCAAACATTTTCTAACCTATAATGGAGTGAACAGCTTATTGCAAAGGAGGATGGGCATGAATCATTCAAAGCGACTGGCGCTGCTGGTCACATTGGTGTTCGCTGTGCTGCTGACGGCGCTTTTGATGAACACGCTGGCGGAAGAGGCGCATTGGGGTTATGCCGGCGACGAGGGGCCCAGCTATTGGGGTTCACTGTCGGAGGACTATACCTTGTGCGCCGATGGCTCGGCGCAGTCGCCGATTGACATCAGCGACGCGGCTGAACTTGACCTAGTGGACATTGAATTTCGCTATGGCGACACAGCCAACAACATTTTCAACAATGGTCATACCATTCAGGTCAATGTCGATGAAGGCAGCAGCATCGTCTACAATGGCATCGCTTATAATCTGCTGCAATTCCACTTTCACAATCCCAGCGAACATACGATTGACGGGCAGGCGGCGGCGATGGAAATCCACTTTGTCCATCAAGACCCCAACTCTGGAACGCTGGCGGTTGTCGGGATTATGCTGACCGAAGGCGAAAGTGACAACGAGGCCTACGCGGCTGTTTTCGATCATTTGCCGGCCGAAGCCGGCGAACCTGAAGCCCGCGGCGATGCGCTTTCCCTAGCCGCGCTCCTGCCGCAAAGCCGCACTTTTTATACCTATCAAGGTTCATTGACCACGCCGCCTTGCAGTGAAATCGTGCGCTGGCTGCTGCTTGATACACCGATTGAGCTATCGGCCGCCCAGATTGAGGCCTTTGCCGAAATCCATCAAGGCAATGCCCGCCCTGTCCTGCCGCGCGGGAAACGCGATCTGCTGTTGGACAGTCAATAATACATCAAATTCGGGGGCCTGAACGGCCTCCGAATCAATCCCAAATGCTGCCCATTTCCCAGATGATCATTTGCGCCTTTGCCGCGCCGCCAATCGCAGACAGATTCAAGCCCAAGGCATCCTGGCGCGTCGGATAAATGCGACTGGTCATCGTCAGTCGGTCATTGGCGTAAATCTCGATGACTGATTTATCCAAATAAATAGTCAAATCCAGTGTCTCATCATCAGCTAGGGCCAGTTCGCATTCGCAAGGGCCAAGCATCACGTCGGCACCGCCGCTTGACCGCTCTCGAATCAAACGCAAAACGCCGGCCTGGAAATCATAGACCAGTTCGGTCTGCTCTTCACCGTCGGGCGCGCGCCTGAACTGGATGACAAGCCGCTGGCAGTTTGTTTCAATAACCCGACAGGAAATTTCCAAGCAGTCGCCGGCCGCGCCGCCAAGCGAGTCCGACTCTTCAGCAGTTATGGATACATCGCCTTCAAACAGCGCGGTCTTTCGCAGCTGGCGCAGTTCGGCCGCTGGCCTGACGATGAGTCGATTGCTCTCATCAAGCGCGATTTCGCGCGGCAGTGTCAAACAGGAGGCCCAGCCGGCCTTGACGTATTGATCCCGACTGCGCGCCTCGCGGATCCAGCCCCACATCAGCCAGCGGCCAGAGGGATCGCGCAGACTGTTGGGCGCATAAAAGACATCGCCGCCATCCAGCTGCATCGCCGCGCCGTCGGGACTGAATTGATGATCGACATAATCGCCGAGCCAATAGATCGGCCGGCTGTGCGGCGAGACGACCAGCATGTGCCTGTCCCCCAAATCGAGGAAATTGGGACATTCCCAGTTGACGCCGCTTTCTTCGGGCCGGCCGATGTAAAGCGGATGGACATATTTCCCAGTCGATTAAATCCGGCGAACGGTACAGCAAAGCGACTCCGCCCTGCCCTTTGATGCCCGAACCCAGCGCCATATACCAGAGTCCATCGTCCTCTTTCCACAGGAAGGGATCGCGGAAGCCAATCAAATCCAGGCCGGGCGGCGGACTGGCGATGACTGGATTGGCGGAGTGCTTCTGCCAAGTTTGCAGGCCGTCAGCGCTGGTGGCGATGCACTGGGTTTCGCGGTCGACCTCAAGGATGTACTCATCGCTGTATCCTTGCGGAATCTGCTGCCGGTCCGATTGGGGCGGAGCGTCATCGCGCAGATGCAGATCAAGATTGGCGACGGCTGAATACATCATGGTCGGCGTTCCGTTGTGAATGACGATGCTGCCCGACCAGACGCCGGCGCCATCATAGCTGCCGGGCGTCGGCATCATCGCCATCGAACAGTGCTGCCAATGCGCCAAATCAGGGCTGCGAGCATGGCCCCAGCCAATCGGCCCGAAGTCGGGGAGGCGCGGATTATGCTGGAAGAACATGTGATAAAAGCCGTCATAATAGACCGGGCCGTTGGGGTCGTTGATCCAGTTGGCGCGGGTCATCAGATGATAAATGGGACGATGCGGATCATCGCTGATTTTGGCGGCGGCCGCGGCCACAGCTTGATTGGCCTTTTCGAGAATTTGTGAGTAGGATTCGGTCATGTCGTTTCCTTCAGACTCTCTTTCGATGAGGGCGCGGCGTATTCAACCGCGCCGATGTCACAGCCGGCGCCTTGCGGCCTGGCGGCGCCGATTTGGTCGGTCGCCGGGCAGTGATCATCATCAGCGGCGTCAATGGCTGGACTGCCGGCCAGAAGCGGGAAATAAGCCGGCGAGCCATCTTCAGGCACAGCCAGCGCGCCCAGCTTGGGATCGCCGCTGAATGCCGGATCACAAGAGCCGTCTTGAATCAAATTGCCGATATTCTGTGTCAGCCCGCTGCTAGAGTAACAAGCGCTGCCCTTGCCGGCGATGATGCTGTTGATGATGCTTAATTCTCTCCCACTGCTGATCGTGCCGCCAAATCTTTTAGCCGCATTGTCGCTGAAAGTGCTGCTGACGATGCTTAGCTCTCCATCATTGCCAACCGCGCCGCCAGCCCGTCCAGCCGAATTGCCGCTGAAAGCGCTGTTGCTAATGCTTAGTGTTTCTATCCAGTTGACAATAGCGCCGCCAGACCTGTCAGCCGAATTGTTGATGAAAGCGCTGCTGACGATGCTTATCGTTCCTTCCCAGTTGCTAATCGCGCCGCCATCGTTAGCCGCGTTGCCGCTGAAGCTGCTGTCGCTGATGCTTAGTTCGCCTATGTTGTGGATCGCGCCGCCATCCACAGCCAAGCTGTCACTGAAAGCGCTACTGACGATGCTTAGTTCGCCCCCGTTGCTGATGGCGCCGCCATTGTCAGCCGAGTTGTCGCTGAAAATGCCGTTGCCGATGCTTAGCGCTCCCCTGTTGTAGATCGCGCCGCCACTATCAGCCGCGTTGCCGCGAAAAGCACTGTCACTGCTGCTTGACTCTCCGTCTTCCGCATTGTAAATCGCGCCGCCACCTCCGTCCCCCCAGTTGCCGCGGAAAGCGCCGCTGCTGATGTTTAGCTCTCCCGCGTTATCTATCGCGCCACCCGCGCTAGCCGAGTTGTCGATGAAGCTGCTATCGCTGATGTTTAGCCCTCCTGTGTTGCGGATCGCGCCACCCGCGTCCCCCCGGTTGCCGCCGAAAGCGCTGTCGTTGATGCTTAGCGCTCCGTCTCCCGCGTTGTAGATCGCGCCACCCGTGCTAGCCGAGCTGTCATTGAAGCTGTTGCTGACAATGCTTAGTTCGCCCCCGTTGTAGATCGCGCCGCCATCGTTAGCCGAGTTGTCACTGAAAACGCTGTCGCTGATGCTTGCCTCTCTGCCTCCCGCGTTGTAGATCGCGCCGCCATAGTCAGCCGCGTTGTCGCTGAAAACGCTGTCGCTGATGCTTAGCTGTCTGTATTCCGCGTTGTAGATCGTGCTGTTGCTGATCGCGCCGCCATATCTAGCCGAGTTGCCATTGAAGCTGCTGTCGCTAATGCTTACCGCTCCTGTGCTGTGGATCGCGCCGCCATAGTCAGCCGCGTTGTCGCTGAAAACGCTGTCGCTGATGCTTAGCTCTCCCTTGTTGCTGATCGCGCCACCAAGGCTGTCAGTCGAATTGTCGCTGAAAGCGCTGTTAGTAATGCTTAGTTCACCCCAGTTGCTGATCGCGCCACCAAGGCCGTCAGCCGAATTGCCACTGAAAGCGCTGTCGCTGATGCTTAGCGCTCCGTCTCTCCAGTTGGCGATCGCGCCGCCATGTTTTTTAGCCGCGTTGTCAATGAAGCTGCTGCCGCTGATGCTTAGTTCGCCCCAGTTGCTGACCGCGCCACCGCTAACGCTAACAATAGAGTATGCCATGGTCGCTTTGATCATGTCATCCGCGTTAGTGATGCGGGCACCTTCAACGCGCCCCTTGGTCATCGTCAAATCCTTGATAGTCAGCGCGCCGCCGTCGTTGTAAAAAATTCGCCAGCGATTGTCGCCGCTGATAGTATAGCCCTCGCCCTCAATGGTGATGTCCGAAGTGATTTTGGGCAGGCTGTCATCAAGCGTAATATCTTGGCTTAATGTAATGGTGTCGGCGCCGCGGCCGGCCGGACAATCGCCTTCGGCGCGGTCGCTGTTGGCGGCGATGATGGCGTCTGCCAGCGTGCAGCGCGAACTTAGCCTAATATCAGCGGCGTAGACCGGCAATGCAAACAGAAATGCCGTCAATATGGTTGCAAAGCGCAGGATCGTTTTTTTCATGCTGGGTCTCCTTGATAAGGATTCGGTCATGGCGCTTCTTTTAGCCCTGCCGGCGCCAACTCGCCAATCGAACGTTCCAGTTCGTCGACCGCGCCTTTCCGTTCGGCTTTGGCCGTGGGCGGCAGCGGCGTGTCGAACTGATAATCAGGATCGCTTTTCTGACGCTGCCAGGATTGGCGCATTTCCTGCCAGGCTTCAATCAAAGTGCGCGGCTGGGGCATGTCGGCGGCGATTTCCTGATGCAGTTTCTTGAGATTGTAACAGGGGACGCCAGCGTACATGTGATGCTCAATGTGCCAGTTCATGCGCCAATAGAGAAAGGATGCCAGCGGATTGAGCTTGACAGAACGGGTGTTTTTGCGAAAATCAGGGCTGTTGTCGCGCAGGCCGCAATGCTGGGTTAGGCCGACAAAATAGGACAGCCAGTTGGCGATGAACGACGGCACAGTGAAGATCAGCGGCAGAACCCACAAGCCCGTAACGAGCGCAATAAGGAGCATCGATCCATGAAACAGCAGCAGCATGCGCGACCAAAGAATCGACTTGCGATGCTGGTCAGGCTGGTCAGTGTGCAATGCGTTCATCCATTCGTCAATCGGCGCGGACTCGGCGCTTGTCAAACCGGCGGCCCTTGCCGCGGTTACATAAACCGTTGAAATCAGCCCGCCCTTGCCAAAAGTTCGCCCGCGCTGCGTCAGCAGATTGATGGTGAAAAGCTGAAGCATAAAGGTTGATGCCAGAGACGGCTCCAGCGGCAGCAGAACTTCGCGGTCGCCTTCGGGATGCAGAGTATAGCGATGATGGTAGGTATGACTGCTGGCATAGTCAAAGGGATCCCACCAGCCGATGAGGCTGAACAGATACATGAAAATCTTGTTAAGCCGCTTGGTGCGAAAGACCGTGCCATGCCCAAGCTCATGCGGCGCCGTGCCGATAAAAAAGCTGCTGATGGTGCCATGCGCGAAGAGCGCCATGAGAAAAGCCAGCCAGATTTCCTGCGCCCAAAAGAAAAGCGCCAGCGCGCCGGTGATGATGAACAGCGCCAGATGGCCGCCAGCCTGAAACCAACCTTGGGCATCGCTGCGCCGCGAAAGTTCGCGCAGCCGGCCCGGCTTCATCGGCGAACGATACCAATCGACCTTTAATGTTTTTCGGACTTCCGCCAATGGTTGATAGCTCATGTTAAGACCTCGTCTCTCAATAATCAAGCTCCAGCCCAAGCTCTGCCAGTACAGCGCGGGCTTCGGTATGGGGTGAGTCGGGATCGTTTTTGACCATGCGCCGCAAGCTGTAGATGGCCTGCTCATTGCCGGTTCGCGCCAACTCCAAGGCTTGCGCCATCCGCTTTTCGCCATAGCTCGTATCTTTGGCGATGACTTGATTGTCGACATTTTCCCAATAGTATTTCAGGTCATCCGATTCCCAATGCGGATAAATGTCGTCCCATTGCAGCTGACTGGGGCCATGCGGCTCCAGCATGTGTTCGGCGATGGTATCGCCGACAATGTGATAGCGGTTGTCCAACGAAAGGCGCAGGCGGTCTTCGGTGTAATTCGGCAAGGCTTTGTGAATCATCAGCGCCGGGAAGAAGAGCGCATCGCCCATCTCATAGTCGGCCGAATGCCAAACGGGGTCGACATCCTCATGCGCGGTTTCGTCGACGATCAAGCCGCCGGCGCCCAGCGAAAAATGATGCTCCAGCACGCGCCCGACCTTGTGCGAGCGCGGGACGACAGCCAGCCCGCCCAATTCAATCGGACAGTCACCCACCGGCGCCCAGCAGGTCAAAGCCTCAAAGCTGCCCTGAAAATGGACAAAATCCTGATGCGTCGGCGTGGTGTGTTCGGTGTATTTGGGAAACCAGATGCGGGCGATTTTCTGCGGAAAAGGCATAACTGGACTGCCGGCGATTTTTTCGACCATGCTGGTGACTTCGGGCCAGTGGGCGGCGCGATGGAAGGATTCCAGCTTGTAGACTTCAGCATAACCGTCGCTGTATTCATTGTCGCCTTCGGTGTATCTCATGCTGATGTCGGCAATGCCATCCATAGGATCAGTGGTGGCGACCAGCCAGCCTATCCTCTGGATGACGCTCATCATTTCGCGGCGCAGTTCGCGCACCTTATCGGGATTCATCAACTGCTTGAAGAACAGATAGCCCTCATCGGCAATCCGCCGCTGCAATTCCTGTGGATCATTCATGGCATCGTTGGAGACGCGCATTTCTCTTACTTCGCTGTTCATGGTGACTCATCCTCTCTGTTAAAATTGCTTTCATATTCAATTATAGCGACAAACGTCTGCGCCTTCCATAAAATTTCGCATTGGATCCATAGCAGTCGCGCCAAAGCCAAGCGAAACTTGGTCGATATTCCCAAATAATGGGCGAAATAAATTAGCTTATGCGCTAGAATATGGCGCAGTCAAATTAACAAAAACAGGATTTGCCATGTCCAATAGACCTACCTTCATTATTATCTTTGGTGTAACCGGCGACCTCGCCCGGCGCAAACTTATCCCGTCGTTGTTTAGCAATTACATCAAAGGGCGCTTGCCCAAGCAGTTAAGAATCGTCGGCGTCGGCCGCCGCGAGTGGACTGATGCCACCCTGGTTGAACACGCGCGTCAATCGCTAAAGGATTTTGCCGCCGGCATTTTTGATGATGAGGCCTGGCGCAGCTTCCAGCGTTCGCTGTCTTATGCCAAGGTGAACCTGCCACAGCCCGAAACCTATCAAAATCTGAAAGCGCATCTTGACCGCCTTGAAGACGGCGACGCCAATCGGCTTTATTATCTGTCGATTGCGCCTGAATTTTATGGTGATGTCATCTCGAATCTGGGGCGGCTGGGCATGGCGCGCGAGGCTGAAGGCTGGCGGCGCATCGTCATCGAAAAGCCCTTTGGCTACAACCTCAAAACGGCGCAGGCGCTTAATCAGGTCGTGCATGCCGTCTTCAAGGAATCGCAGGTTTATCGGATTGACCATTATCTGGGCAAGGAAACCGCCCAAAATATCCTGTTCATGCGCTTTGCCAACACCATCTTCGAGCCGATTTGGAATCGCAGTCACATCAGCAACGTGCAGGTCACCGTCGCCGAGACCGTCGATGTCGGCACCCGCGCCGGCTATTATGACAAATCGGGCGTCATGCGCGACATGGTGCAGAACCATCTCTTGCAGCTGCTGTCGCTGATCGCCATGGAACCGCCTTCGGCTTTTGATGCGGATGCTCTCCGCAATGAGAAGGTCAAAGTCTTGCAGGCCGCCCGCGCCGTCAAGCTGGATGACACCGTTCGCGCGCAGTATGAAGGCTACCGCGCCGCCGCTGGAGTCGCCGCCGATTCGCAAACCCCAACCTACGCCGCGCTCAAGCTGTTCATCGATAACTGGCGCTGGAAAGACATCCCTTTCTATTTGCGTTCGGGCAAGGCGCTGCGCTCCAAGACGACCCAGGTCAACATTCAGTTCAAACGTCCGCCCAACAGCATCTTTGAGCTTAACGAAAGCGGCGACTTTTCGCGCAATATGCTCTCGATTTGCATCCAGCCTGACGAAGGTTTTCATCTGACGATCCAGGCCAAAATACCCGACCAGCAGATCGCCAAGTCGGTCGATATGGAACTGCATTATGAAAATGCTTTCATCGCCGACAACCTGCCCGATGCCTATGAGCGGCTGATTTTGGACGCCATCAATGGGGATGCCGCCCTCTTCATCCGCAGCGACGAAATCGAAAGCGCCTGGAAAATCGTCGATCCCATCATTGAAGGCTGGGCCGAAAGCGGGCGGCGAGGCGGCATGCAAAGCTATGCCAAAGGGTCATGGGGCCCCGCCGCCGCCGATGAACTGCTGGCGCGCGATGAGCATGTCTGGCGGGTCAGCTGCCTGCATCATGACATGTAACGGTAGCCGGTGACATTATTCTACCCATTCGTCGTAATGATAAGCCTGCATGATGTAGAAACAGGCGCCGGCGGGATCAATGATCATCGCAAAATGCCCGGTGCCGGGCGCTTCGGTCTTCGGCACCATGATTCGACCGCCCAGTTCGACAGCTTTCGCAATGCTTTCGTCAATGTCAGCGACGCTGAAATAGGGCATCCATCCAGTCGGCGCATCATCCATTTGAATCATGCCGCCGTTGCTGCGCCCTCTGTTTTTGATGTGGATGTAACCGCTGTCATCATGGAACTCCCAGCCAAGAACCCGGCTGTAAAACGCCTTTGCTTTTTCGGCATCGCCGGTAATCAGTTCGTTCCACAGCATGGCGCCGGGTTTATTGACAAGGCTGGCGCCAATATGGTTTTTCGGCTGCCAAAGGCCAAGCCGTCCCCCAGTTGGGTCTTGAATGTAGAGCACGCGTCCACTGTCAAAAACGTCCAGAGGGCCGGCCGCGATGGCGCCGCCGCTGTCGGTGACCACGTCGACCAAGGCATCGACATCATCCACCGAGACATAATTTGCCCAGTGCGAGGGTATGCCTTGTTCCTGCATTTCGGGCATCATCTGGTTAAGCGCGGCCACATTTTCGCCTTCCAGCTGGAACATGGTATAGGTGATGTTTTCGTCAATCGGAACTTCCTGCGTGTCCCAGCCAAACAGTGCCATATAAAAGGCTCCGGCGGCTTCTGCATCAGTCGAACTGTTATCGGCCCAGGAAAACGCGCCGTGCGGGTATTTTGTCACTTTGTACATATCACTCTCCATTGATGATAGGTGCTGACCGTTTAGAAAATTTGTTCACATCCTATCCTAATCGACACGTCACTAGCTGTCAATAGAACGTCAGATTAAATTTAGATTAAATGTTCTGATTTTCAGTCTTTATTCAATGTGCAGGCGCTCATTTAGAGTCAGCGCGTCGGCATCGCCGGTTCCAATCCGCTCGCCTGAAGTCGGACGATACCAGCCCAGCCGCAGACGATACTCGCCGGCCGGCAAGGTCAAGACATGCCGCGTCGTCACATATTCGTCGGGAAGCCAGCCGGTCGTCGGCCGCGTCCAATCGACGGGAACGCCATCCCATTGGGCGGCAATCAAGGCCTGTTCGTCGAGGGCATGCACAAAGAGCCGCAGATTTTCGGTCAGCAGGTGTTTGGTCTGCCATACCAGTTGGATTTCGGCTGGCGCATCCAGACTGAACCCGCGCAGGATGATGCCATTGTCCCACTCGGCTTCGGCGGCAAAGGCAAAGCCAGGCGCGGCAAAATCGCGCCGCGGCTGGCGCAGGGTCATCTGCCCTTCTAACTGTATGATTTCCCCCAATGGATTTTGCGCCGCATCCAGCAGTTGAATCCCAAGCTCATAAAGGCCGTCCGGAATATGCGGCGGCACGATGATGCTGTGATGGCCGCGGTTGATCTCGCCGGGCCGCCACTCGCGAAAAGGATAACCCGCCACCAGGGGGCGCGGCGCGGCGGCGAATGTCCGTCCGTCGTCTTCATTCAGCCACAGGGCTTGCGCCAGCAAATCATCCGAAGCGGGCAGCGGGCGCAGCTTTTGCCAAGTCCAGTCCAAGCGCAATTCGTCGCCAGCTGTGGCGGCATCAGGAAACGGCGGCGCCTCATGCAGGGCGGCATAGCCGACGCGTTCATCGCCGCTGTCGACTTGAAGATCTGACGCGGGACGATGATGAAGCCGAGCGCCGATGCCAACTTTGACATCCTGCGGATCCCCGGCGGCATTGATGACGTTCAAAGCCGTCAGCGTTTCCGCATCAAACAGCGACACCTCATAGCGATAGGGTTCGTCCAGCGGCGGCGTGAATGGCGGAACTATGAGGTCAATCACATCCTCAACATAGGCGCCCGGCAGCCAGTTTGAGCTTGCCAGGCCGCCGGGCATGAAGGAATCCGCTTCGGCGATCAGATGTCCTTGCGGATCGCGCATTCGCAGGATGCTGGAATAATCACGGTTAATCGCCTCGTCATGCAAACGCCAGTAGAGCTTGAATCTTAGCTGGTGGCCGGTCGTTTCAGCACTAGGCATATCCACGCGCAACAGGTCAATTTGACCGCCAAAATTCGCCATCGGCCGCGCATCGGCCAGATGAACCCCAAAGCGCGATGTCTTCCAAACGGTATCAGTCGAATCCAGCGCCAGGGACTTGAACAGGAAAACCGCCAGGCCAAGACTCATCACCAGCAGAGCCGTTCGCGCCGGCGGCAATGATTCATGGCGCGGCATGAGGCCAGGTCCATTGAGACGGCGCCAGAGAACGATGACAATGAGCAGACTGCCCCATCCCAGCAGGCTAAGGAAGAGCGACAAGGATTGCATAGTCGTCGGCTGAAGCGAAATTTGCAGGTCAAACTCGCCGGCCGGCAAATCGACCGCCACCAATCCCGCCGGCGAGGGGAAAACATCAAGCGGCTGGCCATTGCGTTCGGCCGTCCAGCCCGGCACATAGAGCCAGTCAAACTCAAGTCGCTGATCGATAGCTGAATCCAGTCGCAACGCGCCCGCCGTGGCCGACCATTGCTGGGAGATTAGCGTCAGCGTATCAGAGGGCAGCAGGCGGGGGATGATGCCGCGCTTTTCAAAACGTTCGGTCAGGCGATGCGGATCCAGGCGGCGTTCATCAGTTGTGACGGGCAGGTACTCCGAATAGGATGACAAGGCCAGCTGCCTCGTCTCCCGTTCAAATTGATGGACATCGCGAATATTATCCAGTCGAAAAGGCGGATAATACAGCGTATAGGTCCAGGGAATGGCATAAAGCAGCAGGCTGGACATCGCCAGGATGACAAGCGTCCATTTTCGCCAGCCAGCCGCTATTGATGTCCACAGCATCCAGACGCTAATCGCGGTCATCAGCGCCAGCAGCAGACTCGCCAATCCCAGCAGACGCCAGGGAAACTGCGTATAGGCAATCAGCGGCAGATTTTCCCAGAGCCAAGCAGACGGCGGCGTATTCATCAGCGTCAGAACCAAGACCATGACGCCCAGGGTCAGCATCAGTCGCCGCCAGCGGCGATAGGACTTTTTCCAAATCAGAATGAGGCCGAGGGTGGAAAGAATCAGCTGCGGCCAGCCGAGACTGATGGGGATGGCCTGATTTTGCCAGGTGGGATCGGCCGTATGCGGCCAGGCCAGCACATCGGACAGGGGGCGCAGATGGCGGCGGACATCAATATGATCCAGATTGGCGGCAATCAGGTCGAGCTTGATGACATCGGTTTCGGTCAGGGCCGGCAGCCAGTAGAAGGCAGTCATCAGCAAGGGCAGCCCGCCGGCCAGCAGCAAACGGCGCAGGGTTCGTTTTTTATCATCCGCCCGCCGCCATAAGAACAAAGCATACAGGCACAGCAAAGCCGTTCCATGCAGGGTCATCAGGGTGTGCATGGGGATAAAGAGCGCAAAAGCCAGAGCCGCGATGATAAAATCGCGGCGCCGTCCATAAAATGCCAGCCGCGCAAAGCCATACAGCGCAAAGGGCAGCATCGCCAAGGCGGCCATCTCCGGCGCCGTTCCGCGCGATACGGCATCAAACAGATAAAAAGGCGCATAAATAAAAGCGGCCGCCGCCGCCCAGCCGCCCAGCCGCGAACCCGTCCACAGCCGACCCAGCAGGAACATCCCAGCCGCCGCCAGCCAAACATACACGACCATCATCAGCAGCCAGCTTGAGACGAAGCCCAAGCCCAAGCCATGCAGCCAGCTGCCCGGATAATAGGACAGGGCCGGGAAGTAATTGAAGAGCGGCGCGCCATAGCCATAGACCAGCCCAGTCGAATAGCGCAGCCACCAGGGATTATCGACCCGCAGCGAATAATCCACTGCCGCCGTCCGATACAGCTGAAGCAGTCCATCGGCCGATTCGGGCATTTGATCCAGGGTGAACGGCTGGATGGCCACTAACGACAGGCCGATGATGCCGCCGAGGAAAAGGAGAATGGGCCGCAGAGATCTGAAAAGCGAAGGCATATTGGAGTCGGCTTAGCGTTTCGCCATCGCTTTGTCCTGCATAGCATCCTGAATTTCAAAAATAGACCCGGCTCTTTCAGGCGTTGGCAGAGGGATGATGACCGGCGCGGCTTCCATGCGCGGCCTCAAGCTGGGCTGGCCGCGGATGATTGATGCGCGGTAATCCTCAAAACTGGCGCCGAGCAGCGGCCATGAATCCAATGAGCAGTATTGGAAGAGCAGCAAACGGCGCGGCTGGCTGGAATGATTGGGCGTCGACGCGTGCAGTGTCCGCGCGTGATGAATCGAGATGCCGCCGGCCTTGACAGTGACCTGCTCGACGCCGTCTGGCGCAAAGTCGGGCTCGGTCACCGCGCCGACGAAGATGCCCTGCTGATGATGGCTGAAGAGCGCGCCTTTGTGCGAACCCGGCGCCATCAGCATACAACCGTTCTCTTCGGTCATATCATCAATGGCGATGCCGACCGCCAGCAAATCATCGTTGGTATGCGGATAAAAAGCCCAATCCTGATGCCATTCGACCGCGCTGCCGTGCGACGGCGGTTTCATATTCAGCTTGGTGCCATTCGTCCGCAGGCCGGGACCAATCAGCTGCTCGATCATCGCTAGAATCGCTTCATGGCGCAGCGTTCGGTCATAGAGGGGATGATGCAAAATCGGGTTCTTCAGACGGCGCAGGCGCGGATTGTCGGCGCTGTGATTTGGCTCAAGGTCAAAGACCTCATCATTGACGGATACTGCCCGCGACTTGTCGACAAATTCATCGGTGACCCGCCGCAGTTCAGCCACTTCCGCGCTGGTGAGTACGTTTTCGACGGTCAAAAACCCCTTGTCATGGTAAAAAGCGATTTGTTCAGCGTTTAACATTATCCCTCCCCCAGCCAAATATGTCCTCAAGTATGGAAGATTTGGCGCCGTCTGTCAACTCAAACCGGTCGGGGAGTGGTCAATACAGGCGACATTTACCGCCATAATCCGCCATTTTGCGCCACAAAGGTTTTACCACAGAGGTCACAGAGGGCAGAGAGAAAAGCCATTATAGAAGGGCATTCGCTCGACAAAATCCGTCATTTTGTGCCATTTTGTGCCACATACTGCGACAAAGTCCGCCATAATCCGCCACGCTCTGCCGCTGGTTTTATGCGCGTTTTGTGCGCGAAAGACAATCTTTTTCGCGCATAAACCTTTTCGCCTCTATATTGTTCAGGTTCTTTAGACCGCGTTTGCGGTGGGAAGAGCGACTCAATGTTCGCCTTTTGGGATTTGCTTTTTTAGCACAGAGGCGCAGAGGGAAACATCTGTTTTGTGTCCGTTTTATGTCCGCAAGACAAACTTTTTCGGTCATAAGGCGATTTCCCGCGCGGTTTCTGGCGGTCAGATGGCGTTCGGCAGTTTGACAGCGCATTTGATTCATGGCCACAGCCTAGCGCATAAGCGGGTTGGAAGGGCGACTCAAAGGCCGCAGTTTTGATTTTTGGGCGCGATTGTTCGGCAAAGCCATGATTGGGCAAATTTGGTATTTGACAAAAGACGCGGTTTCAGATACACTTGTCTTATCGATTAAAATCTTAGCAGGGAGCGCATCAAAATGAATACGAAACATCAAAGAAATACCCCTCCCCCCCCCCCCCCCCGCATTTTCTGATTAGGAATGCCCTGATCTGCTTCTTGCTCTTGATCGCTATCCCCGTCCAAAGTCAAACCCCAACGCGACTGCTCAATCCGACGACAGCCGAATTGGCGGCCTGCGGCCTGCCGACAACTTGGGCGCAGTTCAACGACTCGGCAACCGTCACCACCTTCAACATGACCGCCGACTGCACCTTTAGCAGCGGGAATGTCCAGAACAACCTCGCCTTTCTGTATTTTACCGCCGGCGAGTTCACCATCAACGGCAACGGACACAGCATCATCGGGCCGACCAATGGCTATGCCATATACGTCGATAATGCCGGCACTGTCTTAAACTTGAACGATGTTACCATACGCCAGGCCGGCAACAGCGTTGTGTCGTCCATTCAAGCGCGAAATGGTCGTATTAACGCTCGAAACATCATTTTCAGGGACAGCACTGCCAATATCATAGTGGTGGTGTCCGGGGCTGGACAAATCCATCTTGAGAATGTGCAGTTTCTGAGCAACCGCGGCGCAGGCGGTTCCCCGCAAGTTGTTCATGCCGGGGGTTATGGATCTTTGATACACATCACCAACAGCATCTTCCAGGGCAACACAGGTTTCGAGTCCATGATCGATTCCATTACCGCTGTGCAGCTGCATGGCTGCATCACTCTCGCCAACAACGAAGGAAGCCGTTACAGCGCACGATCGACAGGAATCACAGACAGCGCCCCTGGCAAATGTCCGCCTGGCTTCCGGCCTCCCAAGAAAAAGAAGAAGGAAGTTCCCACAGCCGCGCCGACGTCAACACCGCGGCCGCAGATCGCCGCCACCCACGTCGCCCTGCAAGCCGCGACCGGCGCGACTTTCCGCACAGCTTTTGGCTTGGACAGCGGCGTTCATTTCCGCCAGCTTGACGGCGCCGGCATTGGGGTTCAGTCGATCATTGACGCCGGCTATCTGGAGGCCTTTGACGTCTATGGCTATGTCGAGCAGGGCGTCGAGGTTTGTTTCCCGCAGATTGGCCGGGTCATTTTCTTGGATGCGCGGACGATGCCGCGGGCGATAAGGCCCTTGGAATCGACCGTTGTCAACGGGCAGACCTGCGTTTCGATTAACAGTCCGGGTTCGCTGGTGCTGATGCCGCCTCCATAGCTGTCGACAAGCTCTGACTCAATGAAAGGGTGGGCCTTGCTTCCGCATACCCGCCCTTCTCTCGGCTTCAATTCATTTTCATATACGCAAAAATTCGCACAAAACAGACCGCCTGCTATAATGCCAAACAGAAGACGGGAGGCATTTATGGCGCAAAGGCGATTTGCCAATCAAACCGCGCTGGTCACTGGCGCCGGCGAGGGTATCGGTTATGAAGTGGCGCGGCGATTTTGCCAGGAAGGCGCGGCGGTGCTGCTGAACGATATTGCCGCGGAACGGGCGCAGGCGGCGGCCGCGGCCATCGCCAAAGAGACCGGCGGCCATTGCATCGCTTGCGGCGGCGACGTCGCTGTGGTCGATACCGTGCGCCGGCTGGTGACGCAGGCGGTAAGGGCCTTTGGAAAATTGGATGTCTGCGTCTGCAATGCCGGATTGACTTCATGGGGCGGCTTTTTCGATTATGCCCCAGCCGATTTCGAGCGCGTGGTCAATGTCAACCTGCGCGGCGGCTTCTTTTTGGCGCAGGCCGCCGCCCGCCAGTTCCGCGCGCAAGGCACAGGCGGCCGAATTGTGCTAATGTCATCGGTCACCGGTCATCAGGCCGTCCCATACTTGAGCGCTTATGCCATGACCAAAGCCGCGCTGGAGATGCTGGCAAAAAATCTGGTGCTGGAATTGAGCGAACACGACATCCGCATCAACTGCGTCGCGCCCGGCGCTGTCATCACGCCGCGCAACCTCAATGACGATCCCGATTATGAACGGCGCTGGGCTGATCTGATTCCCATTGGCCAAGCCATCCAAACTGCTGACATCGCCAATGCGGTTTTGTTCCTGGCATCGGCCGAGGCCGGTAAAATCACCGGCCAAACGATTGTAGTCGACGGCGGCTGGACCAGCGCCAGCCCGATGCCAAGCGCCGATTATGGCCGGGATTATGACAACCAGGGTTAGCTGTTATAATCAATGCGGTATTGCGAGGTGCGAAAATGCCTGAAAACAAGTCAGCCAAAAACAAAACCATTGCGCTAAGTTCAAATGACATTGCGCGGTTAGAAAAAAAACTGTTGTCCCTCAATCATCAATCCAGTGAAAGAGAAGCCATCAATAAAACAATCCTGGGAGATGCGCTGGAAGTCGTTGATTATTTGCCAACTCATTCCATTGACTTGCTTTTTGCGGACCCGCCTTACAACATGGATAAAGTTTTTGGCGCCAAGTCTTTCAAGAAAATGTGCAGTGATGGCTATGAAAACTGGCTGCGGTCGTGGTTAAGCAAAATTGCGGATAAATTGAAGCCCAGCGCATCGATTTATGTATGCGGAGATTGGCGCTCCTCATCGGCTTTGTTCAGGGTATTATCCGACCTCTTTCAGATCAGAAATAGGATTACGTGGGAAAGAGAAAAGGGACGCGGCGCAAAAACAAATTGGAAAAACACATCGGAAGATATCTGGTTTGCCACTGTGGGCAAAGACTGCTATTTTAATGTTGAAGCAGTGAAGGTAAAAAAGAAAGTTATTGCTCCATATAGAGACAGCTTTGGTGAACCAAAAGATTGGTCAAAAGAAAAGAATGGGAATTTCAGACTGACACACCCTTCTAATCTGTGGACAGATATCAGTGTGCCATTTTGGTCTATGTCAGAGAATACCGATCATCCTACTCAAAAACCGGAAAAGCTGGTGGCAAAAGTCATTCTGGCAAGCTCAAAAAAGGGGGAAGTAGTTTTTGATCCTTTCCTAGGTTCAGGCACAACTTCTGTTGTAGCGAAGAAATTAGGAAGACGGTACATAGGCATTGAAATTGACCCATATTTTGCCTGTATCGCCGAAAAGAGATTGGAAATGGCTGAAACAGATAAACGCATACAGGGCTATGCTGACGGAGTGTTTTGGGAAAGAAACATCAATCCAGAAAACAATTCGACTCCTAATCATTCAAGTCAACAAAGGCCGCTTCTATGAATGAAACTATTTTTTCGCTGATAGACTACATCAAATCACGCGATGGAATTGCAGATAAAAGGAGCTATTCAACATTCACGCCGAGCTTGGCTTTAGCGAAAATCTGCCCAGATTGGTAGAAGCCACAAATAACATTGTCCCTTCTGGAAGCAAATTCCACGTCTCCAGCAGTAATGCCAGCAGCATTTATAAAGCGCCTGATAGGGCTGTTCAGTTTATTCAATCTGCGGAATATCTGCAATTAAAGTCAGACCTTGATACGCGGGTGAGCCGAGTAAGAAACGAAATACTGGTAGCAGCATTCATCGAAAACAGCAACATCCGCGGCCGAATGATCGAATATCTGATAGCCGGTGAAGACGAGGAGTTAAGAGAGAAACTAACCGAAGCTCTATATCAACGCAGTAGGGAAATACCCAAATTCAGAACCGCTAATGACCTTGCGGATTATACGAGGATATTTGACCAGTACGAGACTGCAACAGATGTCAAAACCAAAATTATGGTGTTGAATTCCAACCCTAAAGCATACAATATCGACAAGCTCATTGAATATCTATCAAGAGACAAATCGGTATTCATGTTTTATTTTGTTGGCATCGAACCCAATAAAATCGTCAATCAGGCCTTGGTATCCATGTTTCAGACGGACTTGCTTAAATCAACAGTCATTTTGAAACATTGGGCAGGTCGCAATTCGAGAGGAGTAACCCAATTCCAAGGTGCCGCATTGAACAAGTTAATTTTATCGCCAGATAACAGTGTTGATAGAGATGAAAGCAGAAAATTCTTGCAGGGCTTGATTGCACTGTAAATGTCGCAGTGCCCGATTTTTATTATCAGCATTCGATAGCCATGCTTGCATGAGGAGAATTCCAATGTCCCTGCGTTTGCGAATGGGCGTGATTGGCTGCGGCGCCATCGCCCAGATTATGCACATTCCCTATCTTGTCGAACATGAGCGCTTTGAATTGGTCAGTCTGTGCGATGCTTACGGGCCAATACTGGAGGACGTCGCTGACCGTTATCACATCAAGCGGCGCTACACCGATTACCGCGAATTGCTGGCAAAAGATGACTTGGACGCTGTCCTCATCTGCCACAGCGGTTCACATCGGGACAGCGCCATTGCCGCGATCCAGGCTGGCAAACATGTTTTGGTGGAAAAGCCGCTGGCCTGGAATCCGCGCGAGGTTGAGGAAGTCGCCGCGGTTCTGCGCGGCTCCGAAAAAATTCTGCAAATGGGCTATCACAAGCTATACGACCCCGCTTTTGAATATGCCAAAGGGCAAATTGAAGCCATGCCGGACTTGGGATTTGCACGGATTACCGTGCTGCATCCGACCAATGAATTAGGCTTTTCGCCGCATCGCCTGCGCCGCGGCGAGGGCAAAATTGTTAGCGGGCATATTGACCCTGGTGACTGGGCATCACAGCGCGATGGCCAACGCGATCGCGAGACCGGCGGCCAACTGGCGCCCCTGGTCGATGAAGCGCTGGGGAAACGCAAGGATAACAAGGACCTGCGCCTGGCTTATGGCATCATCGTCACCAGCTTGATTCATCAGATTTATACGCTCTTCGGCCTGCTGGGCGAACCAGAACAGGTCATCAGCGCCGGGATTTGGCGCGAGGGTTTCTCGATGCAATTCGTCGTTCAATATCCCAATGACCTGCGCGTGACCATGGGCTGGCATTACCTGTCGCATCTCAAAGACTATGACGAAGAATATGCTTTCTATGGCAACCGCGAACGCGTGATGATCAACTTTCCCAGTCCCTATTTTCGCAATTTTCCCAGCCCGGTCACGATTCAGGGCGGCGACAAGGAACTGTCGTGGAAAAAAGAGGTCACTGTCTCACACGGAGAGGCCTTCGAGAACGAACTGCTGGCATTTTATGACAATGTGATTCATCAACAGAGGCCGATTGGCAGCGGCATTGAAGACGCGCTCAAACATGCTCGCTTCCAACAAGCGCTGATAGATGCTGTGCGCTGAATGCGGATTTAAGTTCTGCTCATTGTGGCTTTTCGCCGCCGTCCGCGGGTGATATCGGCCGCCAGCCAGCCCAGACCAATCAGCGCCAGCCCCACACCGCCGACGACCATCATATTAAAACGTTCCGCCGTCAGACGGCGGCGGTCCAAATCGGCCTTCATCAGACCGTGTGCCTGACTGTTGGTTTCGATTGTCACTTCTTCGCCGCTTTGATGAACTTGCACCGCTTCATTGGCCGCCAGCCGCCCGGACAGTTCAATATAACGCAGGCCGCCAATCAAAACCATCAATAGGCCGACCACAATCGCCGTAAAAAGCAGACGTTCAAACAGTTCCGCAGTTAAAAGTTTTCGCATCGCCTTCACCCAAAAGACTTATCGCCAGAGAATCCAAAACAGCCTGACTAAATTTTAACGGACTTTGCCCTGCTGTCAAAGAATCATTTTTTGCCTCAATCGTCATCAAAACGTACAATAGGCGAACGGACACGATTTATTTTAAGGTATGGAAGGCGATGATGACAAGGAACAGCTTATCTGTGGGCATGGTGGGGACAAGCTGGTGGGCGGATGCCATGCACCTGCCGGCGCTCGACAGCCATCCGCAGGCCAAAACAGTCGCCATCTGTGGACGAAATCGCCAAAACGCGCAGGACATGGCCGACCGCTGGAACATCCCCCAAGTCTATACCGACTATGAAGAGATGATTGAAGAAGCCAATCTCGATGCCTTGGTCATCTCGACTCCCAATGACACGCATTACCCCATCACCATGAAAGCGCTTGAACACGATTTGCATGTCCTCTGCGAAAAGCCGATTGCCCTGACCTATGCCCAGGCGCGGGAAATGGCCGAAGTGGCCGAAGCCAAACGACTCAAGCATTTGGTGCCTTTCACCTACAGTTTTATGCCGACTGCCCGTTATCTCAAGGAACTGATTGACGGCGGCTGGCTGGGAAAGCCTTATCATCTCAATATGCGCTATTATACTGGCTTTGCCCGCGCGGGAGATTACCGATGGCGTTTTGACCGCAAAATCGCTGGTTCGGGCGTCGTTGGCGATCTTGGTTCGCATTTTCTTTACATTGCCGAATGGCTTTATGGTGAGATTGCCGCTATCACCTGCCGCCTTAGCCATATTGTCCCGCGCGTCCCTCGCGATCCGCAGGGCAATGCTTATGAGGTCACTGATGACAGCTGCATGCTGCTTCTGGAATTTGCCAGCGGCGCGATGGGCAGCATTCACTGCACCGCGCTTTGCTATGAGGACACGCCTTTTGGACAGACGCATCACATGGAATTTCATGGCTCGGACGGCACTTTGCACAGCTTTACCGATTGGGATAAAATCCAGCAGGTCAAGGGCGCGCGGCTTGGCGAAGGGATGGTTCGGGAACTGCCGATTCCAGCGCATATCTGGGGAGATGCGCGCCGTGACACGGTGCATCATACCTATAAAGATATGTTCCGCTCGGAAGATTTTATGATCCGCGGGTTTATCAACGGAATACTCAATGATGCGGAACTGATGCCGAACTTTAAGGATGGCGCCCGCGTGCAGCGTCTTATCAGCGCGGCCCTTAAAAGTCATCAGACTGGTCGCCGCGTTGCCGTCGAATCCATCATAGAATGAGAGTCGTATGATGCGCTTAAAAGGAAAAGTGGCCCTGGTCACCGGCGCGGCGCGGGGAATTGGCCGCGGCATTGCCACGCGTTTTGCCGCTGAAGGCGCGTCGGTCGGCATCATGGATTTGCAGGCCGCCGCCTGTCAGGCCGTCGTTGATGAGATCAGCAGAGATGGCGGTTGCGCTTTGGAAATCCAGGCCGACGTCAGTCAGCCAGCGCAGGTCGCGGCCGCCTTGGCCAAGCTGGAAGCGCATTTTGGCGCGGTCACCATCTTGGTCAACAATGCCGCCGTCATGCCGTCCGGCGCCATTCACGAAACCTCCATTGATGACTTTGACCGCTGCCTTGCCGTCAATCTGCGCGGGACGTATCTATTGAGCCGCGCCGTCGCGCCGGGTATGATCAAGGTCGGCGGCGGAAGCATTATCCATATCGCCAGTGTCACTGGACTGCTGGGCTTGCCGGGGATCGCCGCCTATTCCATGACCAAAGGCGGGCTTATTGCGCTGGCGCGGGCGATGTCTACTGATTATGCACAGTATGGGATTCGCACCAACACAGTTTCGCCTGGCACGATTGATTCACCGATGCTGCATGACTTCCTGGCGGCGCAGTCGCGCCCCGACGCGCTGCGACAGGAATTTGACCGCATACATCCGATGGGGCGAGTCGGCGCGATTGAAGAGGTCGCCAATGTCTGCCTGTTTCTGGCATCAGATGAAGCCAGCTTTGTGACGGGGTCGAATTATGAAGTCGATGGCGGTTTGAGTTCCAAAGGTGAACAGCCGCAGGATTGATGCAAGCGCAATTTTTTTACCACAGAGGACACAGAGGGAAGAAGGGAAAGTAATCTTATGATAGCAAGAACAATAGCAGTGTTTGCCGTTTTTGTCGTGATTTACGGGGGAAGTATCGCGCAGGAATCATGTGACCAAGTGGCGTTTGATAGCATTGACAAGGCGCGGGCTGAACATAGTAGTGACATCAATGCGCTGTTCTCTGAAATCGATAACATTGAAGCGGAATGGGAGAGTTGCACGAGCAGCGAGAGCGCAACAGCAGATGAGGAGACAGCCCAAATGGAGATGTCTGCGAGTGAGATCGTTGATGGCGGGCATATTGTGGAAGGGCTGTGGGAATTCAGTACTGAACGTACATTGTCTGATGCCTGCGACGAACGCAGGAAACGAGTAACTTATGAGTTTTATGAAGATGTGTATTACAACGGTGAGCTACTGGTTTGGGATGCTGGTAATAAGTACAGTAATTTCACATTCGAGTATCTGCTTGCCCAGAGATACCGTAGAAATGAAGATCAGGGAACTAACTCGGTACAAGAATACCAAATAACTTCAGCGACGGAGACAACTATGTCAGGAACATATTCTGGTTATTGGCAAGGCAATAGGGATGTTTGGTGTACGGTCAATGGCACCTTCACGGCTGAATTGTTTGATACTGAAAATGCCTGCCTTGTTGATGGGGAAGCCAATATTCGCACAAATCCGTCAACAAAAAGCCCAGCGAATGGCGTCATTGATGACCAGCGCCGAGTTATTGCCAAAGTCTCTGGCGATGATGGTTATTACTGGTGGCAGCTTGCCGATGACGAATATGTTCGTGAAGATGTCGTGACGGCGAGTCGGTCATGTGAGCGTCTTTGATCTGACACAGCCTACAAGATGATAGGGAGCAGAATATGAGTGCAGCACCTCTGTTAATTCGCTATTTTCATCCCGAAGAAAAGGCGCGGCTTGGCCTGCTGCTGGATGACACGGTCTTTGATGTTAGTCACGCGTTTCCGAATTTGAAGGATTTTTTCCGCGCGTCCTGTGGCTGTGTTGACGATGCCATTGCCGCGCTCATCAACGCCGCCGATGAATCGGCCTTCAGCTTTGCCGTTGGTGGACTTGATGCCGCGCCCTCGCCTGACCGCTTGCATTGGCTGGCGCCGCTGGATGAGCAGGAAGTCTGGGCGGCCGGCGTAACCTATATCCGCAGCCGCGAAGCGCGACAGGAAGAAGCTGAAGACGGCGGCGATGTCTATGCGCGGGTGTATGATGCCGACCGGCCGGAAATTTTTTACAAGGCCTCGGCCAAAAACACCGTCGGCCATCTCGATGAAGTCGGCATCCGCGCCGATTCGCGCTGGAACGTCCCCGAACCCGAACTGGGGCTGGCCTTGAACCCGGCGATGGAAATGATTGGCTTTACGATTGGCAACGACATGAGCAGCCGGGATATCGAAGGCGCCAACCCGCTTTATCTGCCGCAGGCCAAAGTTTATGGGGCCTCCTGCGCTTTGGGGCCGGGCATTCTGCTGGCACCGGACACAGCCTGGCCGGATACGCGTATTCACCTGTCCATACGCCGCGCCGGCAGTGAGGTCTTCAGCGGCGACACCTCGACCGCGCAAATCAAGCGCAGCATCCCTGAACTGGTCGATTATCTGGGCCGCAGCAATGCCTATCCCAATGGCGTCATGCTTTTGACTGGCGCTGGCATTGTGCCGCCGGCCGACTTCACGCTCCAGCCTGATGATGTCATCTGCATTGCCATTGATGTCATCGGCGCACTGCAAAATCGGGTCAAAGAGGTATGATGAAAATCACGGCTCTTGAAACATTGCAATGGAAAGCCTATCCGCGTCTGCTGACACTGCGCGTTCACACCGACAGCGGCATCATCGGCCTGGGCGAAACCGTCGATAAAATCCCGGCCGCCAAAGCCGCCATTCACGGCACCCTGGCGCCGCTGGCCCTGGGGCAAGACCCGCTTGATATTGAGGGGCTTTGGCGTTTCGCGATGGACAACATTATGTATCATGGCTATGCCGGCGCCGAAACCCGCGCCCTTTCAGCCCTGGAAATCGCCCTCTGGGATATTATGGGCAAGCATTATCAGGCGCCGCTTGTTCATCTGCTGGGCGGCAAAACCCGCGGCGAAGTGCCGACTTACAATACTTGCATCGGCTTTGGCGCGGTGCAGGATTATCAGCAGTGGCATCAAGACGCCGGGATTCTGGCGCAAAGCCTGCTCGACGATGAAATCTACGCCATGAAAATCTGGCCCTTTGACCGATTCAGCGAAGGCAGCTTCGGGCAACGCATCTCGACCGCCGACATCGAAAAAGGGCTGATTCCCATCCGACAAATCCGCGACCGAGTCGGCGACCAAATCGACATCGGCATTGAGTGTCACTTTCGCTGGAACCGCGTCAGCATGGAACGGATCGCCCGCGCCCTTGAGCCGTATAATATCTTGTTTTTGGAAGACGTCCTGCCGCCGGTCTATCCTGATGAGATCAAGGCCCTGTCGCAGCGGACGGCGATTCCCATCATCGGTTCGGAACTGCTGATGACTCGCTGGCAGCTGCGCGAATGGCTGGAAAAGCACGTTTCCCAGATTGTTATGACCGATCCAGTTTGGAACGGCGGCATTGCCGAAACTCGCAAAATCGCCAACCTTGCCGAAACCTTTGGCGTGCCGCTGGTTTTGCATAATGTCGCCGGCGCCATCTGCCACGCGCTCTGCATGCACCTCGGCGCCCACATTCCCAATCTTTATTATGTTGAATCAGTGCGGGCTTTTTATAAGGAATACTTTGCTGTCCTGACCGACTTCGCGCCGAAGGTGTCTGATGGCCACCTTGATATTCCAGACGGGCCCGGCTTGGGCGTGAACCTGCTGGATTCGGCTTTGGAACGTCCTGATCTGATTCGTGAAATCTCGGCGGGAGAGGGTTTGGCCGGCGGCCGGCGGGCGATGGGCGACCATTGGGCCGTCGAGGAGATTCGCTGATTTAACAGACTCGCAAGGTTAAGATGAGCAGGCGGCTATTTTGCCTGAACCAGCAACAACAATCGCCATTGATTTTCTCGCTAGTAGATGTACTTAAGTTGATCTAGCGCCAGCTGGTTGTGTGGATCAACTTCAAGAACAGCTTGCAGCAGGTCATTCGCAGCATCATTATTCCCCAAAGCGATTTCTATACTAGCGGTGTCAACAGCGATGAAGTGCATATTGCCTGTCATTTCATAAGCAGTCTCAAAATCTTGTTTTGCGCCTTCAAGATCGAATCTACTTAACCATCTGATTAAACCGCGCGCCCGGTATGCTTCGGCACTGTTAGGATTTTCCTCCAATGCCGCCTCTGCCAGAGCCTCCGCACGGTCTACTTCTCCTAGACTGTGATAGGCTTCGGCCAGATAGGCTTGGGCGCGGCTGTTTTTGGGATTTAGCTCCAAGGCGTATTG
This sequence comes from Phototrophicaceae bacterium, assembly GCA_965243515.1. GTDB lineage: Bacteria > Chloroflexota > Anaerolineae > Aggregatilineales > Phototrophicaceae > UBA6055. The sequence goes on from OZ251572.1 coordinate 2,153,725, forward strand.
AGCGCTTGAAATCGCTTCTCCGGGGCGTCCACTCCAATCCAAAGACCAAGCGCGAATTGCCCAGGCATCCGAGGAAAATGGATCGGCATTAATGGCTTGTTCAGCATACACTAAGGCATCAGCCGGGCGATTCTGGTTGATAAACCCGAGGGCAATCCGGCGATAAAGTTCAGGGGTGTTGGGAAACGAGTTTGAAATTTCGATATAGATGTCCAACGCTTGATTCAATGCGCCTTGCATCCAATAAGAATCACCTGCAACCATCCTGTTAGTATAGTCGATTGTGGGAGTAGGCGGGGGCGCCTCAAGGGTTGCGATCTGATTCTCCACGTCTTGAATGGCATTTAGGACGGTATCCTCAACAATATAACCAATCGCTTGCCTGTTGATATAAATGGCAATGCCTGATGCAAATAAAAATAATACTGTCAGGTAAAACAATAATCGCCGCCGGGGGATGACGCGGCGGCGCTGTGTGCCTCGATAACGTCTTGGGGTGCGAATCTGCATGATGCCTTACCGCAAGCTGTTGACAGAGAGATGAAAAATGAGAAAACAAATGCTAATGGAAACGCTGGGAAAAGTTTGCTAAAAATATCAAGTTGACAAATAATATACGTCAATGTATATTTTCATATATGCTAGTTTTCGGATCTGCATTCGGGGACGACGCGCCTTTGTAAGCAGATAGCGGCCCTCTGCGGCGCGTCAGCCGTCTCCGTCTGGATTTGGTCTTAACAGGCATTCCGCCTGAGACATTTTATTAAGTTCTGTTGGAGGAATCTCAACATGAAAAAATTGCTTCGCACTATCCCGGTGCTTCTCTTGGCATTGGGTGTCATGATCGCTGGCATAGGCGGCGTTGGCGCACAGGACCAACTCGTCTTCAGCATGGTGTCCCATGGTGGCATCGGCAATCCCTTCTGGGTCGTCGTCATCAAGGGGATGGAAGATGCCTGCGCTTTGCTTCAGGCTGACTGCGCTTGGCTGGCCGACCCGGTCGACAACATCGACGACATGGCCGGTTATTGGGACGATGCCTTGGCCCGCAACAACGACGGCGTTGGCACCACCGTTCCCAATCCGGAAGTGATTCGAGATGGCGTCAACCGCGCCGCCGAAGCCGGTATCCCGGTGATCGTCTTTAACACGGCGGATCCGAACGCTGGAACGGACGACGCGCTGCCGACTCTGTTCTACATCGGCGCCAACGAGTTCCTGGGCGGCCGCGCTAACGCCAACGCCGTTCTGGATGCCGCTGACGACGCTGGAGTCGAAATCGCCAGAGCCGTCTGCCCGATCCAGGAAGTTGGACACAGTGGCCTGGAAGCTCGCTGCGCTGGTGTTCGCAGTGTCTTTGAAGAAGCTGGCATCCCGCTGGATGGCCTGACCATCAGCAACGATGTCACTGAATCGGCCGGCGTCTTTGCCGATTACTTCAATGCCAATCCCGAAACCAACGCGGTCTTCAGCCTTGGCCCGAACCCGGCCAGCGCTCTGAACCTCTACATTCAGGAAGCCGGCGTCATGGCAGGCGAAATTTTCGCAACCACCCATGACACCAGCGCTGAAATTTATGAGATGATTCAGAACGGCTATCTCATCCAGGCCGTTGACCAGCAGCCGTACCTGCAAGGTTTCGAGACCATCATGTGGCTCTATCTCAACAGCCAGTTCGCCCTGGCGCCGGGCGGCGACATTCTGACCGGCCCTGGCATCATTGACACTGGCAACGTCGACGCTGTCATTGAACTGACGGCCGCCGGCTATCGCTAAACCAAATCGGATTTTCCGTTCGGTTTTCTCAATGGGTGGGAAGCTGCTTCCCATCCATTTCCCTATTCTGTCAAGAAATCCGGACCCTTGCATGACATATCAACGCCGTCGCTTTGATATGGGTTCACAGATTTATAATTAGTTATCTTCGAGAAACAGCTTATGATGCAAGCATATTTGGAAGGTAAAAGAGAAGCGGCAAACATCGGCGTCCTTGTCACGTTCCTGATGTTTGGCTTCGCTGTTTTAGGGGCTGCCATTGCGGCGCTGATCATTTTGGGCTGGATGCCGCTGGGCGAGCGGGCGATGATACTCCGCAGCAATCTGAACCCTTACGAAATCATTGCCGCCCTGGCCAGCCTCTTGTATGCCGTCGGCTGCTTGAGAACGGCCAACGGACTCCGTCTGCGCGAATCATCCAGCCTGCGCTGGTCGCAGTGGATGCTGTTTTTTACCATCGCCATCGGCGGCCTGATCCTGTTGAGCGTTATTATTCCCGTCGGACTCAAGTTTTCACTTCTGCTCGGCCAGGATATTGACCTCCGCACTCAAATTACGAATGAGATTGGCGGCCTTGCGCCGATTGCCCTGTCGATTGGCGAAGGTTTGATAGCCATCTGCCTGCTGCTGATTTCGCTGGTGGCTTTGCTGGCGCTCATTGTCTTTTTGATTCCGCCGCTGGAAGCGCTGCGAACCATGCCGGGCATTGGCCTCATCGTTGCCCCGCCGCGCCGATTTATTGTCGCTATTTTGGCGGTTTTGGGGGTTGGGGTTATCTGCGTGCTGATCGCCGGCGCCTTTGCCGTTCCCCTGCATCCAGGAAAAACGACCATCCGCGACGCCGAAAATCATCGGCTGCTGGCCGGCCTGCTCTTTTTCCTGCCAGGATTATTCGGCTATCTCCAGGTGCGCCAGGTTGAAGAAGAATCGGATGAACTGCGGCGGGCGATTGCCCTGACCCCCGGCAAGTACATCCGCTCCGAACTTGCCAAGTCGCCCAGCGCCGGCGCCATCATCGGTTTCATCGCCATATTCCTTGGCTTCACCATGGCCACCGACCTATTCCTCGAGCCAAGCTCTATCGCATCATTTTTGAGCAATGTCGCTACCAAAGGCGTAATTGCCATCGGCGTCACCTATCTGATGATTTCGGGCGAATTTGATTTGTCGGTTGGCTCGATTTTGGGCGTTACCGCGCTCTCGTTTATGCACTTTATGACACAGGGCGCGCCGGTGCTAGGCCTGCTTGACCCCATACCGGCGGCCTTGCTGGCGATTTTCATTGCCTTCATCCTTGGCGCCATTAACGGCGTGCTGCTCATCACCACGCGAATACCTTCCTTTATCGTTACCCTGGGAACTATGCTGGCCTTTCGGGCCATCACTCTGGTTGCGATTGGCGGCGGCCGCATCCTGCGCTACAGCGACCATCATGAATCCCTGCCGATTATGTCGATCAGCAATATCGTATTTGTCGCGCTGGCTGTCGTCGGCCTGCTCGTTATTGCCTTCACCGCCTGGCGCGCCCTGCCTGTTCTTTATCGCCAGGCCGTCCATGCCTGGTCAATCCGCGAAAACAATGGCGACTTTGGCACCACCGGCGCCCTTGTTCGCCTGCTGGCTCTGGCAGTCGTTCTGCTGGTCATCGCGGCGATTGCCCTCTGGCTGGTAATGGTCTTTTCCTATCACATCAACGGGCAGATGGTGGAAGTCGGCTATTTTGACCTCTTTAACGGGCGGATTACGTCGATTGGCTCTGAAGGTGACTTTTTCCATCTCGAAATTCCGCGCAGCGCCAATGTGCGGCTGGCGATTTTATGGTGGTTCATCTTCGTTGCCATCTTCCACATCATCCTCACCAGCACCACCTTTGGCAACAGTATTTTCGCCACTGGCGGCAATGAAGGGGCGGCGCGCGCGCAAGGCGTCAATGTAGACCGAGTCAAAGTGCAGAACTTCGTTATTGTCGCCGTGCTGACCGGCATCGCGGCGATCTATGAAACTGCCCGCAACCCGGGGGTTGATCCACTCAAAGGCACTGGATGGGAGCTTGAGGTCATCGCCATGACCGTAATCGGCGGCGCGCTGCTGATGGGCGGTTATGGCAGCGTGGTTGGCTCACTGCTGGGCGCGCTCATCTTTGGGATGCTGCAAACGGGTCTGGTGCTGGTCGGCATCGAATCACGCCTGTTCACCGGGACTATCGGGGTGATTATCATCGCTGCGGTCGTTTTGAACACCTTTGTTCGCGGCGCCCAGCGAAATTAGGGAGATGAAGCATGGAATACAAGCAAAAAAACAGCGACGCGCTGGTCGATATGATCGACATCCACAAGTATTTTGGCAGCGTGCAGGTATTGCGCGGCGTCGATTTTCATGTTGCCCGACAGGAAATTGTTGGCCTGCTAGGTGACAACGGCGCCGGCAAATCGACCCTTATCAAGGTGCTGACTGGCTTTCATACGCTGACGCGCGGACAAATCTACTTTGACAGCGAAGCGGTTGACATCCATTCACCGCATGATGCCCGCGAACTGGGCATTGAGACCGTTTATCAAGACCTTGCGCTGGTGCCTTTGATGAGCATTGCCCGCAACTTCTGGCTGGGACAAGAACCGACTTATCATGTCGGCCCCTTCCGATTCCTCGACAAGGAAAAGATGGCCTCCGAATCGATTGACGCTTTGAGGGATGTCGGCATCCACATTCGCGATTCGGAAGAAACCGTCGGCAATATGTCGGGGGGTGAACGGCAGTCGATTGCTATCGGGCGCGCCGTCTACTTTGGCAAAAAGCTGCTGATTTTGGATGAACCCACCTCGGCGCTGTCGGTTGGCGAAACGCAAAAAGTGCTAGATTATACCCGGGCGGCGAAAGCCAAAGGCATGAGCGTTATTTTCATCACCCACAACATTCGCCACGTTTATGAAGTTGCCGACCGCTTTACTATTATTGAACGCGGGGAAAAACTCGGTGATTTCCCCAAGAGCGCCGTAACCGAAAACGAAGTTGCCGATATGATCGTTGACGGCAGCGTCCCCAGTCACTTGCAGCAGTATGCGACGGAAGGGGTGCATCTGACATGAAACACACACCGCCTCAACGACGAATCGGCTGGCTTGCCCTGGCACTTATGGCCATGCTGCTGTTTTCGGCCTGCCGACCGGATGACACGCTGGATATTACGCCCTCGCCCACGCCGACGCCCGAACCTTCGCCCACTCCTACGCCGACGCCGCTGCCCGAAGGCTTTGAAGAAAAGGGCAATCCCAATGAACTCGCGCTGGAGGCCCTGATTGAGCTTTTGCCGACGAGCCTGCCAGCCGGCGAGGTGCAGTGGAATCGGGATATTTCACGCGGCGACGAAGGCCTGGGCAGGATTCGGGGCATCCGCGGCACTGCCGCCGGCAAGCGGGTCTACTTCAGGACGCAGGAAGGCGGGCTGATGCACCTCGATTTTGCCGTCTTTGACACAGCCGAAGAAGCCCGCGCCAATTATGACCGCATCCTCGGCATCCGCTCGACGCTCGAAACCGGCAAGCCCAAAGACAATTTCCCACAGCCGAATATCTTTGGCTCCGGCCTGTATGGTTCGGTCGCTATTTTCCAGATTGACAATTATTTCATTGAGGTATTCATCGAGATCTTCACCAGGGGCAACCCACTGGAGCCGCTTTCGCGGGAGACCATCCGCTTCTTCGAGAATAATCGAAGCGCCTTTGAAGCCGCGGCCAGCCAGGATTCGGCGGCGGATAGCTCATCGGCTGTCCTCGAGTCTGTGCTGGCGAATATGCCCAATGAAATCATCACCAACACCCAATGGCGCCGCGACTTCTCGCGTTTTGACGGAGTGGAAACACCGCCCAACGTGCAGAACGGGACCGCGTTCCGCGTCTTTTACATGGATCAAACCGCTAATGCCTTTAACATGACCTTCGGACATTTTGACTCGGCCGCCGATGCGCTGGCGCATTATGACCGAATCAAAGACATTCGCGAAGGCATTGAAGCCGAAAACGCCGTTGAAGGCTTTCCTCAACCTCATGTCCTCGGCCGCGGCCTTTACGGCTCGGTGGCCATCTTCGCCATTGATGAGTTCTTCCTCGAAGTTCTGGTTGAGCGGGCACCCGGCACCAGCGCCAACCCGACCGAAGCCATCGCCCGCCGCGCCTTGTCCCTGCTGGAAGATGCCCGCGCCGAATAATAACTGCCTGGCCTGATTTCTGCACAAATACCATGTCCGTCAATGGTATAATCATGTCAAATAAATGAGGAGTCTGTACCCATGCAAGTCATGTCTGTCTTCCGCAACTGGCAAATGAAAGCCATGCAAAAAAATCTGCTGGCTATTGAACACGTTGTACTGTGCATCTCTGACCAGGCTGTTTTTAGCAAGCGCGACGGCGGCGATGGCTGGACAATTGCCGAAGTGCTGGGCCATCTGGCTGACTTTGATGCTATCTTCCACAAGCGCGCCCGCTGTGTTGTTGAAACCGACGATCACCCAGCATCCTTTCCCGACCCGAACGCGCTGGTCATCGAGAACGGTTATGCCCAACAGGACGCCCTGGATGTCCTGGCGCAATGGAAAAGCCGCCGTATTCCTTATCACGACTATTTGGCTTCACTGCCCGGCGACGAGGGGACATGGGAACGTCCACATCACATCAAACGCGGCGGCTTCACGCTCAACGACCAGCTTATGCTGACGGCCTATCACGATAACGACCATCTGCATCAGATTATCAAAATCATTCGGAGCTAAACCAGTGTTCCTGCTGAAAGTGTAACGCGCCAGCATCTTCCGCAAGCACAAACAGCGAAAAGCCGCGCCATGTCAAACGCACCCCTGCCCGAACGGATGCGCCCGCAAAGTCTGGCGGATTTTGTCGGCCAGGGGCATCTAGTGGGGATTGGCAAGCCGCTCTACCGCGCCCTTCAGCAAGGCATGATTCCCAGTATGATCCTCTGGGGGCCGCCGGGAGTTGGCAAGACTACCCTGGCGCGGATGATTGCCGCCGCCGCCAAAAAACCTTTTTACAATTTATCCGCCGTTTCCGCCGGCAAGGCCGAACTCCGCAAAATCATCGAGAGGGCCAAATTGCCGACCGACCGCGCTCAACTGAATCTGTTCACGCCTGAAGCCGCCGCGGGCGTCATCCTGTTCCTGGACGAAATCCATCGCTTCAACAAAGCGCAGCAAGATTTTCTGCTGCCTTATGTCGAAGACGGCACGATGACGCTCATCGGCGCCACCACCGAAAATCCCAGCTTTGAGGTCATCTCTGCCTTACTGTCGCGCATGCAGGTCTTTACCCTAAATCCGCTCAACCAGACGGAAATCGGCCAAATTGTTCAACGGGGCCTTGGCGAACTCAATCTCGATATTGACGAAGACGCCCTGAACTTTCTGACGAACTATGCCAACGGCGATGCCCGCGCGGCGCTGAATCTGCTGGACAACTGCTCGCGGCTGTATCCACAAGAGCAAATGACAGTCACGCGCCTGCGCGAGGCTCTGCAATCCAAACACCTGCGCTATGACAAAAGCGGCGAGGAGCATTACAATACTATCAGCGCCTTTATCAAGAGTATGCGCGCCAGCGATGTGGATGCCGCCCTTTACTATCTGGCGCGGATGGTCGATTCCGGCGAAGACCCCAAGTTTATCGCCCGGCGCATGGTCATCTTTGCCAGCGAAGATATTGGAATCGCTGATGCCGAGGCGCTTGCAGTTGCCAACCGCGTCTTCCGCGCCGTCGAAACGGTCGGACTGCCCGAATGTCAGTATCATCTGGCGCATGGCGTCGTTTATCTGGCTCGGGCAGACAAAAACCGCGCCGCCGGGGATGCTTACTTCACCGCCCTGGAAGATGTCCGTCAGCATGGCAGCCTGCCGATTCCGCTGCATCTCCGCAACGCGCCGACGCGGCTCATGCGCGAACTGGGCTATGGCGAGGGCTATGAAGCCTATACCCAAGAGAGCCTCTTGCCCGACAGTCTCAAGAACCGACGCTATTACCGCGGTGAAAGCTAGATTCATAGCAAGCGGCAAATCGAAAGCGAAGATCATGTCCAAGCTGAATATCCTGCTCATCACATCTGACCAGCAGCATTGGAACACCCTCGGCCAAAACAATTCCGAGATTCAAACGCCAGCGCTTGACCGACTGGCGCGGCAAGGCGCGACCTTTACCCGCGCCTATTGTCCCAATCCCACCTGTACGCCAACCCGCGGCAGCCTGATCACCGGCAAATATCCCTCACAGCATGGCGCTTATTCATTGGGGACAAAAGTACCTGAAACTGAACCGACCATTGGCACGATGCTTAATGCCGTCGGCTATCGCACCGCGCTGGTTGGCAAGGCGCATTTTCAGCCCTTGCGCGGCACAGCCGAATTTCCATCGCTGGAGTCTTATCCCATTTTGCAAGACCTGGATTTTTGGCAGGATTTTGACCAAGACTTCTATGGCTTTGAGCATGTTGAACTGGCGCGCAATCATACTGACGAAGCCCATGTAGGACAGCATTATGCGCTTTGGATGGAAGAGAAGGGCCTGCACAACTGGCGCGATTATTTCCTTCAGCCGACCGGCCATGTTGAGTCACAGCGGCGCAAATGGCTTATTCCCGAGGAATATCACTACAACGCCTGGATTGCCGAACGCAGCAGCGCGCTTATTTCGGAATATCATTCAAAGGAACAGCCTTTTTTCCTGTGGGCGAGCTTCTTTGATCCGCATCCTAAATATCTCGCGCCCGAACCCTGGGATACCCTCTATCATCCCGACGACATTACTGTGCCGACGGCTGCCCTCGGTGAACATGACGCTAATCCGCCCCATTTGCAGCTGACACAGCAAAGCCGCCCTGATTTTTCAGCCTGGCAAGAACCGAACGGCAACGGCTGTCACGGCTTTCATTCCCATTTGCATGACCGCGATGAACTGGCAAAAGACATCGCCTGTTATTATGGCATGATCAGCTGCATGGACAAATACATCGGCAAAATTGTCGAGCATCTTGACAGCTTGGGCCTGGCGGACAGCACGCTGGTTGTTTTTACCAGCGATCATGGGCATTATTTCGGACAGCATGGGCTGATTGCCAAAGGCGCCTTTCATTATGACGACGGGATTCGAGTGCCGATGATTGCCCGTCTGCCCGGCCGCATTCCCGCCGGCCATCGCAATCACAGTCTGCAAAGCCTGGTCGATTATGCCCCGACCTTCCTGGCATACTGCGGGCTGGAAATCCCGACAGCAATGACTGGCATCAGCCAGGTAAATGTTTGGAACGGCGACGAAACTTACTCCCGCGATCATGTTGTTGTCGAAAACCGCCATCAGCCGACAACGCTGCATCTCAAAACCTTTATCAGCCGTCGTTATAAGCTGACCCTGTACTACAATCGGGACTATGGCGAAATCTTTGACCTTGAGAATGACCCGGATGAACTGGAGAATCTGTGGTCAGATGCCGCGCTGCGCGCCGAATTGATCGAGCAGTTCCTGCATGCCGAAACGCGCAAGGAAGAGCCTTTGAGCGCTGATGCTCTGCGCCAGCCGCATAAATCGGCCTCAATGTATATCAAGAGCTGCAACCAAGGCCGATATCAGATTCACTTTGACCCGACGCGGGGGCGCTATGAATTGTTTGATTTATTTGCTGACCCGCGGCGAGTGAGCAATCGCTGGGATGACCCGGACTGCCGCGCCGTGCGGGCGGACATGGTTCGGGCATTGCTATTCGCCCGATGGGGAATGGAGCCGCTGTGGATGCCGCGGATCGCGGCGGCTTGATTTTGCCGACAAGCCTACCAAAGTTCCCGCGGCCGCCCACCAAATCGCTGTTCGCTGAAAGACTCCTATTGGGATGTCGATTTCGAGCATCGATATCACCAGGCCTGACAGCAGGATGAGACCTAGCAGGGCCGCCGTCCCCCGCTGGACTTCGCTCCTGGATTGGTCGCGGAAGAGCCGCCAGCCAGTGCGGAGGATGAGCGTCACCATAAACAGCAGCAGCAACGGCGCGGCAATGCCGGTATAGACCGCCCATTTCAGCCAGAGGTTGTGAATCTCCGTTTGAGTTCCCCAAGGGGTATCCAGCCGAACTTGTCCAAGTCCATGTCCCAGCAGCGGACGTTCGGCCACTTTCTCCAAGCCCAGCAAATATCCCTGGATGCGGCGCGTGGATAGATTGTCCAGCGGCGTCTTGGCCCAAACGTCGGGGTTCACGGCCTCGCTAATCGGCTCGGTTACAGTCCATCGGTCCAGTTTGAGATGCTTGACGCATGAGTCATCCAAAAAGGGGATGCCGGCCAGGAGGCCAATCAGGATGACAGCGAATGCCAGCCGCCGAAATGAAGGCAGCAGCATCAATCCCCCCAGCGCCAGCAGAGATGCCAGAATCCCGCCGCGGCCGCTGCTGATAAATTGACTGCCAATGAGAACAGCGGTCCCTATAATGCCGATGAACTTCCAGACTAAGGGACGGAGGCCGCTTCCAGGCAGGAAAAAAAACGCCCCCACCGGGACAAAAACGGCCAGCCCGACTGACCATATCGTGTGCCTTCTGCCAAAACCGATGATGTAATCGTAGTCCCAGCGGCAGGGGGCCTGCCAGTCGGCCGTATTCAACAGCGTTCTGAACAGCGCGATGCCCGCCAGAACAGCAATGATGACGAAAGCTCGCTGGAATATAGCGCGCACATCGCCGCCATCGCGGGCAATGCAGTAGAAACACCAGAAAAGCGCGCAGGATCCGCCAAGCTCATAGACGAATGCTATAACGCGGAACGGTTCGCTGGCCTGCGCCAATCCCGGCAGCCACAGCAGGAGAATGCCGCCGAAACCCAATGGGCCCAGCCATCCGGTTGGAAAGGGGCGCCGCCCTTTCAGCATTTCGGTTCCCAGCGCCAGCGCCAAAGACACCAGCAGGATGACCCAGTCAAAGCGTTGCAAAGCCCTCATGCTGATGCCGGGCAGCCAGTACACCGGCCCCAGCGCGAGGAACAGACTAAGCAGCCACGGCGCCAGCCGACTTCGGCCGCTCTCCAGCGGATGCCAAAGCCCGTCTGGTTTTTTGATTCGGCGCGATGTTTCAGCCATTCAGATGGTCTTCAATCGGATAGGATTAATCGAGAAAGCCAGCAAAGGTACGTTCGCCGGCAGTGTATCATTTGGATAAAAATAAGAGAATAGCAAAAGACGCTCGACTTTGAAAAACTTTTGCACAGTTGGCAGGTTTGGTGTTATACTTCGTGGGTTTGACAGCATAGCCTGGGAACTTCCATTGAGTATTCAAGCGCTCCCTTATATTACCCTGCTCGGCTTTTTCTTCGGCTCTTCAATGGTGGCATCGCGTTTCAGCGTTGGGCAGTATGATCCAACAACTTACATCGGTTTGCGGATGGTCATCGCCAGTTTGATATCGCTGGCGATTTACTGGCGGATTGTCGGGCGAGGCTTGCCGCGCAGCCTGGAATTGTGGAAACGCGCCGGTCTGCTTGGTGTATTTGGCACTGCCGTTCCGATGACCTGCGTCGTTTCATCACTCCAATATCAATCGAGCGGCATCTCATCATTACTGCTGACCACCGCGCCGGCCCTGACCGTTGTCCTGGCGCATTTTCTGCTGCCGGATGAACTCTTGAACTGGCGCCGAATCATCGGTGTCGCTCTGGCATTGGGCGGCGCGGTTTTGCTGGCGGTCAGCGGCGAGGATGGCCTGCCCAATATCGACCAAGCTGTTCCGACTGGCTATATCCTGGTTGGGATCGGAATGGTGTTTAGCTCACTGATGATTATCTATGCTCGCAAATATCTGCGCGGTTACGATGCTTATGATGTCGCCAGCGTCCGCATCTTTTCAGCCGCGGCAGTCATGGTGCCCTTCTCGCTGGTGACGGCTGGTTTTGACATCAGCGCGGTCACCGAGGTTGGCGTTTTCGGCCTGCTTTATGCCGCGGTGATCGGCACATTCATGGGCTTGATGCTGTCTTTCTATAATATCAAGCGCTTCGGGGCAACGTCCGCGGTCATGGCGACTTATGTTGTTCCGATTGTCGCCGGTATTGGTGGTGTGCTGGTACTGGGAGAAGAAATCACTGCCACTATGCTCTTCGGCATGGTCACCATCATTAGCGGCATCGCCCTGCTCCAGGAATATCGGAAAAAGCGAAATCGGCCGCGCCGTAACTTCCGTTTTATGTCCAGTCTTTGACTTGGCAGACATCATAAGCCTGTCGCAGCGCCGCCTGCCAATCCCCGGCCGGCACAAACTCCTGACCAACATAGCCTTTATAGCCGGTCGCCGCGATGGCCTGGCAAATCGGACGATAGTTCAACTCTTGTCTGTGGTCAAGCTCATGGCGCCCTGGCACGCCAGCCGTATGATAATGGGCGAACCAGTGATGATGATCGCGGATAGTCTGAATGACATTTCCTTCCATTACCTGCATGTGATAGATGTCATAGAGCAGGCGGACATTGGGTGAATTCACCGCCGACACCACCTTAAGGCCCCAGTCGGCGCTGTCCGCCATGTAATCGGGATGATTCACTTTGCTGTTCAGCAATTCCAATATAATCATCACCCCAGCTGATTCGGCGTCCGGCGCCAGCTGCTCCAGCAGTTTGATGGCGTTTTCGGCACCAGTTTCATCATCCATCCCGGCGCGGCTGCCGCTGAAAGCAATCAGATTCGGGATGTTCCACTGCTGCGCCAGTTTTAAGCTCTTTTCCGCCTGATCTTTAATCGCGTCCCAATATCTGGGGCTGTTGATGCCCCGTTCTATCGATTCATGCAGGCGGTCGGCCGCTATTTTCAAACCTCGGTCGGTCACCATTTGAAATTTATCGGCCGGCGCGAGTTCCACTGCCGCATAGCCGCTGGACTTGAGCGTATCTATCAAGTCGAGGGGGGCAATATCCTCACGGTCAAAGCACCACCAGGCCGCTGACTGTTCAAATCCCATTATCTGTCTCCTTCTTCGGACTGCCGCGGCTGTATCGGCATTGTCATCCAATAATTGCGCCAAGCACGTGTCTCTCGCAGGAGCAAATCAAGCTGCTCATGGGAGTCATCCAGCTGGTCGGCCGGCGATTCACTCGGCGCCGACAGCTGATATTCACCTGGCTTCAGCAGTTGACAGTCAATTCTACCCAAGGCCCGCAGCGCTTGCAAACCATGCCGAACGGTGTCGTCGCGGTGTCCTGTGGCCGCGGCCAAGGCCGCCAGCTTTACCCGCCCTGCTTTCTGATTCAAGGCATATTTGACCAAAGCGGCCAAACGCGGCATCAATGTGGCTTTAGTTTCCGTATCTGGCCGCACGCTGAAGAGGATCAGGCGCGCCGGCTTGACAGCATCCAATCCAGCCGACCAAATGGGCAAGGATGGCGGGACTGTCCAGACAATCAGCGTTTCGCTTTCGACCAGATTAAGCCGATTCACACTCGCCGCCCGGCCCAAAGCGGGCGCCTGTGCCGCTTCTGACCAAACCAGCGCATTCGGATAGCGGGCAAACAAATCCGCAAAATCCGCTTGAGGATGGTCACTTTGCCGTCTGTCAACAAGTTCAAAATCCTCTGCCGCGCGGTGAAGCGCGGGTATTGTCGATGGCAGCTGGCGAGCATCCAGCCACTCCAGCAAAACCTCTGGCTTGCCTTCCCAAGCGCTGCTGCGGAGAGTATAGGCAAGATCGAACTGTCCGCTTGGCGCTTCCTGACCGCCTCCTCGCCACCAAATCACCTGTTGACGATGCCCTTGCTGATCTTCAATATGGAGGCGAAGATGCTCGCGGCGGCGTCCCAGTTGGGCGCGGCGGACAACTTTGAGATTTCGAGTCACCAGCGTCGGCGGCGGGTTGCCGTTGCCAAAAGGCGACAGCCTTTCGATATCTTGCGTCAATTCCAGTGAGATGTCGGACAATTCCAAATAGCCATCGATTTGCAAGGTCGGCTTTATCGCAAGATCAGCGCCCATCTTCCGCAATACCTGCGACAGAGAACGCCGAAAGTCGAAAATTTGATCCGTCGGCAAGCTCAAACCAGCAGCCATGCTATGCCCGCCGTAACGTATGATGCGCTGGCGCACTTGCCCCAAGGCGGCGGTAATATCGAGTCCGGCAACTGACCGCGCCGACCCGCGTCCGATTTCATCCGGGGTCGCAATCAGCACAACCGGGCGGCCATACTGTTCCGCTAAACGGCTGGCGACAATGCCAATCACGCCGGTATGCCAATCAGAGTGATTGAGGACAATGACAGCATATTCCAGCAGAGAGGGGTCATTCTCGATTTGGGCTGCTGCCGCTTGATATACTTGATTCGACAGCAGCTTTCGCTGTGCGTTTAAGCCTTCCAGACTGTTCGCCAAAATCCGCGCCCGTTCCCAATCCGGCGTAATTAGCAGTTCAACCGCCGGATTGGCATCATCCAGCCGTCCCAGCGCATTCAAGCGCGGCGCCAGCGCAAAGCCAATATGTCCCTCGTTGACGTCTTCAGGCGGAATATCGGCGCGTTCCAGAATGGCCCGCAAGCCCAGGCGATGATTCTCTCGCAGCCGCTCTAGGCCGCGCTGCAAGAGATAACGGGTGTCGGCAACCTGCGCCATGACATCGGCGACGATGCCCAAGGCGACCAAATCATGGAGGAAGTCGGCGCTTTCGCTCTGATACAAGGCTTCAATTAACTTATAAGCAACACCAACTCCCGGCAATTCAGCTAGCGGATGTCCAGCGGGCAGGCGGCGTGGATTGACGACGGCAAAGGCAGGTGGCAATTCCGGCGGCAGCGCATGGTGATCGGTCACTATCATGTCAACGCCGCGGGCCGCAGCATGGGCCGCTGCTTCGTGTGCGGTCACGCCAGTATCACAGGTCAGTACCAGGTCAATGCCCTTGTCAAGCCAGGCTTTGAGTTTTCGCGGATGGACGCCATGCCCGTCGCGGAAACGGTTCGGCAGGTAATAATGGACCCGTGCGCCGCGTTTTTGCAATGCCGATACCAGCAGGGCCGTCGACGTCTGGCCATCGACATCAAAGTCGCCCCAGACGAGAATCTGCTCTTTCTGTTGAATTGCCCGCGTCAAGCGATCAACCGCGCGGTCGATATCAGGCAAGTCATTTGCGGCGGCTGGCGAATAATGTTTGGGCGACAGGAATCCTTTGGCGGTATCGGCGGTCACAATCCCCCGGCGCGCCAAATGTTGGGCAACCAGCGGATGGCCGCCGACCGCTTCCCGCAAACTGTCGGCGACTTCTATCGCTTGCGGCTCCAGCCATTCACGCATCTTCCACTCCGAAAACCGCCCTAACCCGCCTGCTGATCAAAATTCAATCTCGGCAATCTGGTCAAAATCGATCTCAAAATCTTCATCATCGGACGGCTCGTCGTCATAGTCGGCTGGATCCCAATCCGCGGCCCGGTCTCCCCGATTGCAATGTGAGCGGAACTGGCAATAGCGGCAGCGCCGCTCTTCGTCGGTTAGCTTAAATTCTTTCGCTGTTTCAATCTCCTCAATCAGCCGAAGCAGTTCCTTTTCGTCG
The DNA here is from genome assembly GCA_965243515.1 of Phototrophicaceae bacterium. Lineage (GTDB taxonomy): Bacteria > Chloroflexota > Anaerolineae > Aggregatilineales > Phototrophicaceae > UBA6055. The sequence goes on from OZ251572.1 coordinate 2,169,053, forward strand.
GCTTGCATTTGCTGTTCGGAATAATCAAAGGCGATTCGCTGTCCATCGCGAGCGGCATACCAATATGTCATGCGGATATTTTCTGGCGGTATCTCGCCGCCATATAAATCCGCGCCGGCCTGCGCCAGCACATAGCGATAGACAGTCGTCTGCAAATCGCTTTCCAGAATACGCTTTTTCTCTGGCGGCGGGACGTATAAGGTCGTTTTCCAATCCATGATCATCGCCTGCCCGCCCGGCGTAATCGCCAGCAGGTCATATTTGGCAATGAGACGATAGTCTCCCAAATGAGTCTGCAATCTGATTTCGGGATAGCGTTCCGATGGCAGGCCAGCCAAGCCATAATCCATGAATGTCTGCCACCACCCAGCAAGCTCATCATCATCGCCAAGCGACTTTTCCAGCAAATCGTCCGGCACGCCCAACAGATATTGCTGTATCATTTTATGGAAGCGGTCGCCGCGCCGTTTCCGCTCTTCATAGGCCAAGACATCTGCCGGTGCCGTTGCCAGTGCCGGGTAACGCAAGTTCTCGATATAGCGCAGTTCAAAACGCCGCGCGCAATCCTCATAATCCTGCAAACTGCTCTGGCTAAAGGTAAAATCATCGGGCAGTTTCATTGGAAAGCTCCTTTTCCCAGAAGGTTCGCAATGCGACCAAAGGCGTGGCTTCGCTTGCTTCTCCCCGACCGGTATTCCAGGTGACAATCAATTCCTTGCGGGCGCGGGTGATGCCAACATACAGCAGCCGCAGCCGTTCGGCGGCATAGTCAATTCGCGCGGCCAGGGTTGCGTTTCCCTCGTGATAAGTTTCATCTTTGCAGAGCGCCTCAAGCTGCGCCAAAGCCTCGGCAGACAGGTTGAGCTTATCGCGGATAAACCACCTCTCGCCAATGAAACTGTCATGGGGGTCAGCGGATGGAAAATCATAGTTGTTGACCGAAATCAAATACACGCGGTCCCATTCCAATCCTTTCGCCTTGTGCAAGGTTGTAACTGTGACTTTGCCCTTGTGCTTGTCGGGATTAAATTGGCTTTCATCATCGCCCAGGCCGGCAAACTTGCGCCGATTGGCGGCGATGTCATACAGTTCCGCCGCGAATTCAGGCAAGCGCATCTGTGGATGAGTCTCGCCCAGCCGCGCCAGATGCAATGCGACCATATAGGCGGTGGCGATATCGCTGGCATCAGTAAAAAGTTCGCCGGCGACCGTCAGTATCAGCTGATCAATCGGCAGTTCCGCCGCCCGCAGCCATCCCCCAACCCGGCGGCGAAATTCTTGCAGGTGACCATAAAGCGTCTCATTGTCCACAGCCGGGCGATGATCTTCAAGCCAGTCGGACAAACGCGGCGCCACATAATCCTCGACATGGCGAATCCGCCGCAGCCCTTTCATCACATCACCGATGCTGGCCAGCGCTTCGCTGTCATCGCGGTAATCCCGCATCCACACTTGATAAAGTTTTGCCAGCCGAACCGCATCTTTGGGGTCAGCCAGATAAGCCAGGACCCGCGTTAAAGAGCCGACCACCGCGCGGGTTGAAGAAGTGCTGTTGAGATTCTCGACATAAGGAATTTTCTCGTCGCGCAGCCGTTTGACAATCTCTGAACCGCGTTTGTTGCGCGGCGCCAAGATCGCCGCCGTCTCCTGCGGATGTTCGCTTAGCCACCGCCGGCAAGACTCGACTATGTTTAATGTCTCTTGTTCATGCGTATATTTTTCAGGTTCTAAAATCACATGCCATCGGCTGTCTTTGGGATTCGGCTGCGGGTCGCCTTTTGGCGTTGGCAGGATGTAAGGCGGGCTTAGCGGAATACGGTCTTGAATGGCTTGATGCGGATGTCTGGATGTCCATTCAATGAGATAATTCGCCAGTTTTTGGATGCTGCGGGTACTGCGCCCGGAGTTGGGCAATTCGCGTTTGATAACAGTTTCGGCATCGATAAATTCGCGCAGATATTTCGGATCGGCGGTGGTAAAGGTCTCGAAAATAGCTTGATTCGGATCGCCAACCCGCACCCAATTCCCGCCTTCGCCCGCCAGCAATCGCAGGATATCTTCCTGCAATCGGCTGCTGTCCTGCGCCTCGTCCTCCAGAATGTACACCCACTTATGCCGCAGCGATGCCAGATAAGATTCGTCGCGGCGCAGAACTTGCAGCGCAAAGCGAATCAAATCCTGAAAATCGACCGCGCCGCGATAGGCCAAAGCCCGTTCATAATCGCGATAAACCGCCGAACACATCCATGCCAGCAAAAGCTCATCCTCGCGGCCTGCCAGGCGCTTATCCAGGTCGTCCGGGGACAAAAGATCGTTTTTTGCCTGACGGATAAAAACCCTGGCGGTTTCGGCGGCGATTCGACTCCAGTGATGCTGGTGAAAATAAGATTTGCCGCGGTGCTCGGCCGCCAGATAATCGTCCGCCGTCTGCGGGTTCCTGCGGATCCACGCTTCAACCGCATCCGTCAAAATCTCATTGCTCTCGCGTTCGTCCACAATGGTAAAGTTTTCATCGACGCTGACTGTCGTTGGCTTTTGCCGAACGATGTCATTTGCCAGGCTGTGCAAGGTCCGCACCCGATAGCCAACGCCCGGCAGCAAACCCTCGCCGCGGACATACTCGTTGATCTGCCGCGCAAAGTTTGAGGCGGCTGAATTGACCAGAGTGACAATCAGGATTTCCTGCCCGTCGCTCAAGTCGGTTTCCGCCAGCAGCTTCGTCGCCAGATACGATAAGGTCGCGGTTTTGCCGCTGCCAGGAACCGCCGCCACGCCCATATATCCTCGCTGATAATCCAGCGCTTCCCGCTGTTTGGGACGGGGCTTAAACATGACGCTCCTCCCGTGTCATCTGGCGCCGCAAACCTTGAATCACATCCAGCAGCAAGCCGCGCTGCTCATAACCGCTTTCGCTCAATTCGCTGTATTCAAGATAGACTGCCTGCCGGCAGCGGCGCGTCAGGCCAAGTATCAGTCGGCTAAGCGTTTGACGGTTTATCTTTTGCTCATCTTCGTCTTCCCAGGTTTTGCCCAATGGCCAGCCCAAACTCAAAACATAGGGATGGGTCAAGGGCTGATACAGGCGGCGCGACCAGCCTTCACTGCCGATATTGAGCCAGAATTGAACATCGACCGCCCGATTATTCAGCAAAAAGGTATAAGCCGGCGCAATCAGGATACTGTCTTCGGTGTCCATCACCCAGTCGCGCAGATAGAAATTGGCGATCACTCCTCGATCCACCATCTGAACATAGTCAAAACCCAAGTCAATATCTTCGCCGTAGCGTTGCATGAAATCCAGCGACCAGCGAAAACTGCGAGCCGAATCTACCAGATTCATGCAAGTTCTGCTGGCGTCGTCGTTGCGATAGAATCCAAACCCCGCTTGTGAAAGCAGTTCACCAAAAATTTGGCGGAAGAATATATCAATAGCCGGCGCCGCCTCACCTTCCATATAATCGTTCAGCCAGGCAAGCAGACGGTCATAACGTTCGCCAAATTCATAAGTAATCCGATTTTGCGCTGCGGCTGTGATGTCGGCAAAGGGATGCAGGCGACCTTGGCGATATACGATTTCGGTCAGCAGCCTGGCGCGGATAAAATCAAGTCCGTCAATCGCGGTCATCAGCGCAAAAGCAACATCAAACTCGGCTGGCGGTATCTTCCAGTGTGGATGGGCTAAACGGGCGAATGTTAATAGAGCGCGGGCGGCTGGCTCATCGCGCAGCGCACGCGAAGGCCGGTGCGAGCGCGCTTGAATCCCTTTTGTTCGCAGTCCTTCAACCAGGCCGAAGCGTAAGACATCTGATAAATAAGGCGCCAACACAACAATTTCATTCGGGGATACGCCTTGGTCGTTGATAAGCGAGTCAATTTGCTCAACTACTCGGCTTACCATTTCTGGATGATAGCGATGCGGCTCGGTGATAAACGCTGTCTGCAAAGCTGGGTTGGCGATATGGGGCGCATCCGCTTTTTCACCAAGCCGAAGCGCTAGGTTTAGACCCAGTGAATGGAGGGCGCTGCTTGTCACAAAGGGCTTTGTGAATTCCATCTCGACATCGCAATAGTCTCGCAGGTGAAGGGCATTATCCTTGTCGGCGCCCAGAAAGCGGCGAAATCCGGCATCTTCATCGTAGATAATGAGGGCCGAATCGCAGGATTCGAGTAAGTCTGCCAGCAAGCGATGAGATGCTGGATTATCTTCTTCGACGTTGTCAGCGATAAGATGTTTGACTCGGCCGCGCAGATAATCGCGCGGCTGTGGTTTTGTCCACAGATGCTCAAGGAAGACCTCGACCTGCAAAGAGAAATCAAGCAGGTTATGCTCCAGGCAGTATTGACGAAACGCCATGGCGCAACTTTGAGCATCATCATAGATATGCTCTTGTTCAACGCCTCCGCCTAAGGCAGATTTGAGCCGTTCCGCAATCTCTCGGAGTGGGAAACCTACTAACGCGGCTTTGTTCATGTTGTCGGCGATCTGGCTGTAAAGCCGCGCTCGGTCAATCCGAACGCTGTTAAAATAATCGCGCTCGCTGACAAGTGGCTCAATGGCGCGGGTCATAAAATACTGCACTAGTTCAAGGCTTAGGAAATTGGGGGGATCGTTTGGATATTTGAAGCTGGCGTCTTTTGATATCAGCAGCCAGAATATGTCTACTATCTGCAATGTTAGACTGCCGATGGTGTGGATGGGAACCTGTCCTCCTCGATGTCGTCTGTCTTGTCGCATCGCCTGTAGATAAGGCTGCGCTAGTGTCCGTTGCGGCACATAAACTAGGATTGACTCGGCTGGGATGCCTTGTGTTAGCAGGTAGCTTAGGCGTTTGACAGCTGTGGTGGTCTTTCCGGCGCCGGCGATGCCTTTGAGCCAGGTTTTCTTGTTGAGCACTTGGTTGATGCAGATGGACTGATTGTCTGTGAGTTGTGTTTGATTCTTCAAAATTCGGCCGATCTGTTTGTGTTTTTCTGTTATTATAGAATGTGAAGCAGTTGGATTCTACCTTTGATGTTTGTTTTGTTGTTTATTGACTATAAGAAATACAGCCATTATTTCGTTTTTTATGTGGTTTGGTATTTTATTGAATCGCTGTTACAATGATTATGCAGTCAATCAAACTGCTCAATCGCCATTACTTTTAAGGAGCCATACCAATGAACAAATTCATACGTATTGCGACCATTAGCCTGGCGCTGGTGTTTGTCGCTATTCTTATTGCACCGGCCGCGGCGCAGGATTTTGGCAGCGGCGCCCCTATCATCGAGCCAAATTTCGGTGACGACCCCAAAACATTCAATCCGATCATCGCCAACGATGGCACTTCTTACGATGTCATCAACCGTATGTTCCCCAACTTCATCGGCGTCGATTCTGAAACAGTTCAGTATCTTGGCGGCGCCAAGGGAGCTTTGGTCGCCGGCTGGGACATCGCCGACGACGGCGTAACCTATACTTTCCACCTGCGCGATGACATGGCTTGGAGCGATGGCGTGCCCATCACCGCCGGCGATGTCATTTATTTCCTGGATGCCGCCCTTAGCGGCGAAACCACGTCCCCGCGCCAGCAGCTTATCGACAGCATTGTCAGTTATGAGGCGGTTGACGACCATACGCTGACCATCGTCTTCAACGAAGTCTCCTGCACCATTATCGACACGCTTAACCCGATCTACCCGGTGCCGGCGCATATCTTCTCGGAAGTCTTCGGCGACAGCTATGCCGATATGGAAGAGAACGACTACAACCTCAATCCGCAGGTCACCGGCGGCAATGCCTTCATCTTCTCCAACTTCCGCCCCGGCGAGCAAACCACCCTGCTTGGCAATCCTGATTTTACCGAAGCCGAAATGGGCGCTGTGATTCCCGAAGGCTGGATCTTCAAGGTCGTAACCGATCAGGTGGTTCAGATGGAACAGTTTTACGCCGGCGAATTGAGCTTCGTTGACAGCGTGCCGCAAGCCAACCGCGATGATGTCCGTGAAGGCGGCATGGCTGGCAAATATCAGATCTTTGAAACGCCGGCCGGCACGATTCGCTTCCTTTCGCTCAATACGGCCGATCCCGTCAATCCACGCGACGGCCTTGATGAAGACGGCAACCTGGTTGACCAGGGCCACCATCCGATTTTGGGCGATGTCCGCGTTCGCCAGGCCTTGAACTATGGCATGGACTTCGACGAAATCAACGAAGGCGCGTTCTTTGGCACTGGCGTTCCGGTCGCTTCTCATGTCCGTCCAACTGACTGGAGCTTCCCGGCCGGTCTTGAACCCTATCCCTTCGACGCTGAAAAAGCGATGTCCCTGCTGGATGAAGCTGGCTTTACCGACAGCGACGGCGACGGCGTGCGCGAATGCAATGGCTGCCTGTACAGTGAAGAAGGCGCGCCTCTGGCCTTGACTGTCCAGACCAACGCCGGCAACACCTCGCAGGAAGCCCTGTACACCCTATTGCAAGACCAATGGGAGGAAATCGGCTTCGATATCAACCTTGAATTTGTCGAATTTGGCACATTGGTGGATAACTTTACTTCCCAGAAATATGATGCCATCGGTGTCTTCTGGGGTCTGTCGACGCCGGCTAATCCGGATGAAATCACCGACATATTCCTGCCAGCCGCCGATGTTGTCGGTTCGGGTTACAATACCCAGTCCTACAGCAACCCGCGCCTGACGGAACTGATTGAAACCGCCCGCACGCTGCCCGGCTGTGATGCGGAAACCCGCCGCGAGATGTATGGCGAAGCCTATCAAATTCTGCGCGACGATTCGCCTTGGATTTGGATCAGCACCGGCAACGTCTTGCTGGCTGCCCATAACAACGTCGAAAACTGGGCGCCGCGCGTCGGCGGAGCTCGCTGGAACATTGACGCCTGGACGATTGCCGAGCAATAGTCCCATCGTTCTCCAATTTGAAATGCAGCAGTCCCCTCATTTGCTTGGGGGGACTGTTTGGGAAAGCGACTGCCATGACCAAATATATTATTCGACGCTTATTGCAGGCCATTCCCGTTTTTTTGGGTGCGACGATTTTATCGTATCTAGTGATATCCTCTGCACCGGGAGGGCCAGTCGGGGCACTGGCCTTTAATCAGCGTCTCAAACCGCTCGAAGTAGAAGAACTCAAGATCAAGTTAGGCGTCAATGACCCCTTGCCGATTCAATACCTGCGCTGGCTGCTTGGCGATGATTGGATGCGCTGGGACAGCGACGGCGATGGACTGGCCGATGGCTCCGTCTTTTTCATTGACCATTTCGGTCCGGCGTTGGATAAACGCGGCAAGCCTCTCATCGACGAAGAAACGGGCGAGGTTGTTTTGCGCCGTCTGCCGCCTGGCGACCGCTACGGCATTCTGCGTAACGACTTTGGCAACTCCTTTTTTTACAAGCGCCCGGCTATTAAGGTGCTTGTCGAACGCCTGCCGGCAACTTTGGAGTTAGGAGTGCCTGTACTTTTCATCGGCGCGACCCTGGGCATTATCGTCGGTATTCTGGCCGCTGTCAATCATCGCGGATGGTTCGATCAACTCAGCCGCGTTTTTGCCGTTATCATCAATGCCATACCCGAATTCTGGCTTGGGCTGCTACTGCTGCTCTTTTTTGGAGTGCAACTCGGTATCCTGCCTTTGGGGGGACGATGCAAAACCACTTTGGACCCATCTTGTCCGCCGATGCCGGTGCGTCTTGAGTATCTCCTGCTGCCAACAGTTGTGCTGGCGGCCGGTCCAGTCGCTGGATATTCGCGTTATATGCGCGCCTCAATGCTGGATGTGGTCCATCGGGATTATATTCGCAACGCCCGTTCCAAAGGCATGCAAGAACGCGCCGTCTGGATGCGTCATGGGATGCGTAACGCTTTTATTCCGATAGCTACTTTTCTTGGCCCATCAATCACATTTTTGTTAAGCGGCGCCGCGGTGATCGAAAATGTCTTCTCTTGGCCCGGCGTCGGGCGATTAGTTGTTAATGCTGCGGGACAACGGGATTATCCGATTGTGATGATTGTCGTCGTCTACGTAATCATTGCCAACATCCTCGGTTATTTGCTGTCCGATATTCTCTACGCCGCGATTGACCCACGCATCCGCTTTAATTAGAGGCAAATATCATGACCAAGCACAAAACTAAAACTGTCGCCAAGCTGAAAAATGAAGAGCAGCTTGTCGGCGAATCGCTGATAAGCAAGGCCTTGCGTTCAATCCGCCGTGACAAACTGACCCTGGCTGCCATGAGTTTTCTTCTGGCAATGGCGGTCATATCGCTCATGGCGCCAGTGATTACCGACTACATCATGCAGGTCGACCCTAACGAACCCAACGCAACTGACAAATTCACTCCCCCCCTGGCCGATGGTTTTATCTTGGGGTCGGATGAAATAGGGCGCGGCCACCTGGCACGGCTCTTGCACGGCAGCACTATCTCTATGGCCATTGGTGTCTTTGGCGCCCTTTTCGCCCTAACCAATGGCGTGATTTTGGGGATGATCGGCGGTTATTTTGGCGGTATCATTGATGACATCGTTAATGGGTTTGCCCTCATCATTGATTCGATACCTGGTCTTTACCTGCTGATTCTGTTTTCGGTGACACTTGGATTCACAGCCCAAACGTTGGTGTTGACTGTAGGACTAATTAGCTGGATCGGCATTTACCGCTTGGTCCGCGGACAAACGCTCTCTATCCGTGTCGAGGAATACATCATCGCCGCGCGGTCGATAGGCGCCGGACCGTTTCGGATCATGTTCCAGCATATCCTGCCTAATTTGGTTTCCGTTATTGTGATTAACTTGGCATTGAGCGCAGGGGGTTTGATTTTGACAGAATCGGCACTGAGTTACCTTGGCTTGGGAGTACATCCCCCGCAAGCCACCCTGGGCAATATGCTGAACAACTCATTCGATTACTTCCGCCATGGTCCGCATTTGATTATCTTTCCCGGCTTGATAATTTCCGTCACAGTGCTGTGTTTCTACCTCATCGGCGACGGCCTGCGCGATGCCTTTGACCCCACCTTCCAGCGTTAATCCAGGCGATGTTCAGGCTGTTCCGCGGCCAGCCGCCAAGTCGCCGGCAAATAGATGATGCCGCGGTTTTCTGTGCGCTGAATAATGTCGAGGTCGCCGGAAACAAAGAACGAATAGGCGAACGAAATCGAATCAATAATCGGCCCCGCCACCTCTTTAGCCACCAGGTCAATCCAGTATTCGCCCGGCAGCAGGTTGATGCGCTCAATCGTGCAGGCCAGCGCGGCGTCGGCATGCAGCCCCAATGACGAACGGGCGGCGTTGGGTATGTCCACAAAGCTGACAATCGTACCCGCCGGATCCAGGATGCGAATGGAAAATCGATAGCTTGTCATCGGCTCATTCACCGTGAGCGCCACGCGGAACGTCACCGAATCCCCCGTCTTGAAGCTGTCGATTCGCTGATGGGTGACGGCATCGTGCATCGTGATCTGCGAGATGCGGAAGCTCCCGGTGCCTTCCCGAAGATGGGGCGCGGGAATCGCTTTGCCGGCCAGTGTGGTCGATTTGTCGATGGACTGCTGGAAATAAGCGGTCAGAATCTCGCCGGGCGTGCCCCAGGCGGTGATGCAGCCGTCTTTCAGATAAATCGCCCGGTCACAAATCCGCTCAATCGAATAGGGATTGTGTGTAACAAAGATGACAGTCACGCCGCCAGTCGTCAGTTCATCCATGCGGGTCAGGCATTTCTTCTGAAAATTGACGTCGCCAACCGACAGCACTTCATCAATCAGCAGAATATCCGCATCGACGTTGATAGCAACGCTAAAACCCAGCCGCGCCTGCATGCCGCTGGAATACTTCCAGACCGGGCGGTCAAGCCAATCCCCCAGTTCGGAAAACTCCTCAATGACAGGCTCCTTGGCTTTCATCTGCCGCGCGGTGAAGCCCATAATCGCCCCCAGCAGCTTGACGTTTTCCCGCCCGGTCAGGTCGTTGTGCATCCCGGCCGCCAGTTCAATCATCGGAAACAGACGTCCATGCACCTCGACAGCGCCGTATGTCGCCGGCGTGACACCCGCCAGCAGCTTGAGCAAGGTACTCTTTCCGGCGCCGTTCTTGCCGACAATGCCCAGCGATTCACCCTGCTTGACTTCAAATGAGATATTTTGCAGTGCCCAAGGCCCATAAGCCGCGCGGTCAGCTTGATATTGACCGCGCGCGCGGTCCAGCTGCCGTCTCAAATAGGGCTGCAAGGGCAAGCCATAGCGTTTCCATACATCGACTGTCCGAATCGCCAAATCCGTCATATCGCCTGCTCGACATTCACCTGCGGATATTGCCGCGTATTATAATACATCGGCAAAGTAACGCGACATCAGATGGAAGAGCGGATAAGCCAGCAGAAGCCCCAGCAGCGTGACGAGGAAGCCAATCAGCAATAGCTCCATATCCGGCGGCCGACCGAAGACCAGCGCTTGCCGAAATCCGTCAATGATGCCCACAGCTGGATTGAGCGCGTAAATAAAACGCAAATTGCCCTCGATCTCTTGAAGCGAATAGGCGACCGGTGTAAGGAACATCCAGACTTGCATCATAGACGGAAGACCGTAGAGCATATCGCGGCGATAGATGGTGAACGACGTAATGCCAATGCCGATCACCCAAGCCAGCAGACTTAACAGCGCGGTCAGCAGCGGCAGCCACAGCCAGGCCGAGGTTACAGGCCTTTGATAAAGTAGCAGGACCGCCAGCAGAACAGCGAACGACATCAGAAAATCAAAAAAGGCCGTCGCCAGAACCACCAGCGGAAAAATCTGACGCGGCACGGCCATTTTGCGAAGCAGAGTGGCGTTGGCCAGGATGCCGTGCGGAATGCGAACGACCGCTTTCTGAAAATACGTCCAAGGCACAATGGTCGAGAAGGCAAAGACGACATAGGGCGCGCCTTGGCTGTCAATTTCGACCAGCCGATTCAAAAAGCTGAAGATCGCCGTTGTCAGAATGGCCGGGATAATCGCCCACAGCGGGCCAAGGAAGGTGCGCCGATAGCGGCTGCGAATGTCGCGGCTGACCAGCGAGATGAATAAATTCCAATAGCTGTGCCATTTTTGCGAGCGGCGCATTGTCGGCGTGATGTTCAGCCAGTGGCTCATGTCAGTTCGGCGCGTCCCTGTTTGCGAATTGCCCCTGATATTATGGCGGCTTCTATGCAAATAGAAAGACTGAAAATGGGCCCGTATTCTCAAAGAGTTCAGCAGATTTGGCTGGAATGGCGCCGAAAGAGTATCATTGGGAAGAATGCCGTCTGAAATTTCAGGAGAGGAAGAGCTATGCAGCGCTTGAATGACTTTGTGGCCTTGATGACCGACAGACGGGTATCCTGGGCATCCAAGCTATTCTTTGTCATCGTTGTCGGCGCGTACATCCTGCTGCCTCTTGACTTGATACCTGATATTTTCCTCCCGTTCGGCATTATCGACGATGGCGGCGTCGTGATGGCGGCGATAGCGATGTTCATGCGTCATGCAAGCGGTCAAATTGAAAGGCAGACAATCGTGTCAGAAACAGAAAATAACGCCATCGTCACTACGGATACAGAAAATAGCATAGTCCCATCCGACGCGGACAAGGACTCTGTCGTTGTTTCGGGTTTGGTAAATGACTATCCGAAAGCCAATAAACAGCAAGGCATTCACAATACCGCGCGGCGTTCAGGGAATAACTTCGGCTGTTTTGCGCTGATCGCCCTTCTGATTGTCTCTCCCTGTATTGGACTGGCGATTCTCATCTTGAGCGGCAGCGCGGCGCTTAGCGGGATGTTTTCGTCTGTTATGAATTTTCTTAACCCGCCGCCAACCGTCAATATCATATCCAGCCGAACGATTATCCACAGCCTGCAAGGGCTTGGGCAGCTGGTCACTGTGAGCAGCGAAGTCGCCAAAGCCGATATTCAGGTATCCGTCAATGAGGGTTTTCTCAATGCGGGTTCTTACAGCGCCAAACACGTAGCCGTCGGTGTGATTGAAGCGGGCATTGACATTGCGACAAGGGACAAAGATCATGTGAGCTATGATTCAACATCCAACACCTACACCTTGAGATTGCCCCCGCCAAACATCACCAGCTGCCGCATTGAGCATATCGACCAGTATGGCGGTTCGCTGACTATTCTGCCGGCGGATTGGGACCTGCTTCGTCAACTAGCGCAGCATGACGCCATCAAGCAGTTCGCGCAAGACATGATAGAAGGCGGCATCCTCGAACGCGCCAAAGACGAAACCACCTTGCGTATGGGGAATTTCATCCGCGCATTGACCGGCAGCCAAGCGCATATTGAATATGAAGAGGGAGACGGAGAAGCTAAATTGCCGCCTTCCTGTCAGCCAGATCCACCAAGCGGCTGGGTAAAAGGCGAAGATGGCGCCTGGAGCAGAGCCAGTTGATGTTAGCGGCGGCGATTAAATTGACAGAGGGCGTCATATTATGCTAATCTTGTTTCGTATTGTTCGCCAATCAACCATTCGGGGATTTTCATGTCAAAGTTCAGATTGATTGTTGTTTTGTTTATGCTGTTTTTCGCATCATCGGTTCACGCCGCCGATATCGCTGTTGATGCTGATTGCAGTTTTACAGATGCCATCATCGCCGCCAACCGCGACCGCGCCGAAGGCAATTGTCCAGCCGGCCGCGGCGCCGATACGATTATCCTAAACCAAGATATTACGCTTGATGGCAGGCTGCCCAAAATCACATCCGACATCACCATTGAAGGGAATGGCTATACCATCAGCGGCGCGGGCCGCCACAGTATTTTTTATGTGGAAGAGGGAGCGCATCTCGCTGTCAAGGACCTAATAATGATCAAGGGGAAGGCTAGATATTGTCGGCAACCGGACCTTAATGCTGATCTCACCATCACAGGCTGCATAGATGAAGACTATGTTAAAGTGGGCGGCGCAATAATCAACTTAGGCGAGTTGACCATCGCCAACAGCAACTTCCGCGATAACTCAGCGCAAGACGGTGGCGCGATAAGCAACGGAGGCGAGTTGACCATTACCAATAGCGCCTTCCGCAACAACTCAGCGGAAAACGGTGGCGCGATAAACAATCACGAGGGCACTGTTACCATCGTGAATAGCACTTTCAGCAACAATTCGGCAACAAGAACAGACAGATACGGTGGACAAGGTGGCGCGATATTCAACGTGGGCAGGCTGACCATCACAAATAGCACCTTCAGCAATAATTCGACAAAAAAAATCAGTAGCGGCGGCGCGATATTCAACGTGGGCAGGCTGACCATAACTAACAGCACTTTCAGCAGCAACTCGGCTGAATGGTATGGCGGCGCGATTGTCAACCGGGATAAACTAAGCATCAGCGACAGTAGCTTCAGCGACAACTCGGCTGAACGTGGTGGCGCAATCACCAGCATAGGAGAGCTAAGTGTCACTAACAGTGCTTTCAGCAACAATTCGGCTGAACGGAAAGGCGGCGCAATAGAAAGCAGCAGTGGCAAGCTAGCCATCACAGACAGCATTTTCAATGGCAATTCAGCGGAAAACGCCGGCGCAATAGAAATCCGTTATACCGCAGTAATCGTCACGGACAGTAGTTTCAGCGATAATTCGGCAACAGAAAGCGGTGGCGCAATAGTCAACGACGAGAACACCGAATTGAGTATCGCAAATAGCAGTTTCAGCGACCATTCAGCTTACCGTGACGGCGTGATAGGCAACCGGGGCAAGCTGACCATCACAAATAGCAGCTTCACTGACAATACGGCGGCATTCAACGGCGGCGCGATAAGCAACTACAAGGGCACAGTTACCATCACGAATAGCAGTTTCAGTGACAACTCTGCGGACGAGGGCGACGGTGGCGGGTTATTTGCTAATGCTGGTATAGTCACACTTAGTCATGTGACTATAGCAAACAACGTTGCTGGTCATGGTGGCGGAATTTATGTTGTTGGCGAGGAATATGATCCATTACTCAATCTGCACAACAGCATCATCGACTATAATATGGGGATTGACTGCTTTGCTGAAACGATTGGTGAAAACAGGGGTAATCTCATTGAAGACGGCTCTTGCTTCGCCGAACTCAGCGGCGACCCCATGCTTGACGAATTGGCTGAACCCGAAGATGGCTCGCCGGCCTATTTCCCGTTATTGAAAGACAGTCCAGCTATAGGCGCTGCCTACGATGACTACTGCTCGGAAATCGACCAAATCGGAACTAAGCGGCCGCAAGGCCCTAGCTGTGACATCGGCGCGATTGAGTTTGTGGAATCGAGTGAGTAAAGTAATAAGCAGGCAGAATAAGGTTGGGTATATTCCGTTTTCACCAGGAAATAACGTATTTCCCAGCAATTCTCCCGCTACTCTGACGGATGCCTTCAATCTTCTCAAGTGTCTCCTCATATTTAGGACTATTTACGTCGCTAAATTTTTCCATATTTGTATCGTCAGTGTAGGATGTCCCATCCGGCAAGGTCGCACCTTGTAACTCCACCTTTTCCAGCGTTACGCCACGCAGATACGCGCCGCTCAAGTCTGCTTTTTGGAGTTGCACTCCACGCAATGTAGCATCTTGCAAATTCGCGCTACGCAGGTCTGCCTCTTGAAGATTCGTGGCTGTCAAGGTTGATCCTTGCAAATTCGCTTGCCACAACACAGCACCTTGCAGGCACACAAGAGTCAGTTGTGCTCCTTGCAGTTTTGCCCATCGCAAGTCAGCCCGCTGGAGTTTCCCTCTATGAAAGCACGCCCCATGCAAAATCACGCTAGGCAAAATTGCCTTTCGCAGATCTACTCGGAAAAAATCCGCCCCTTGCAGATTCGCGTCTGTCAAGTCCGCCTCTTGCAAATCTATGTTGTGTAGCGTCGCCTGCATCAAGTTCGCCTTGTTCAATTCTGCCCTAGCCAGATGCGATCTCGTCAAGTCCACATTCCTCAAGTTCGCCTTCTTCAAGTCTACCCCTTGAAGATTCGCGTTCCATAATCTCTTCCCTTTAAGTAAACCGTTCTCATCAGTCAACCAACCTTCTGCACGCATCCAATCTACTGCTGAAGTTGCAACATCATTAGAGCGGCTACCCGCTTCTCGAACCAAACGACGTTTTAGATTTTCTCTGTCTCGGTGTTCATAGATTCGATCAACAATCGCGACAGTAACACCGATACTGAGTGTTACACCAATGAGTTCAGTATAGAGGTTCGTTACATAATCTTCGCCGCCAAATAGCCCTAATGCGAAAATCGCAATCACAATTAGGATGACAACAACAATACGGAAAATCCACCGAAATCGCTTCCCGCGCTGGTCAAGGAATTTCTTTAGGCGTTTCATCAAAACCCCTCCGCGCCCTCTGTGGTAAAATCTTAGGCTGGAGCGGCCCCGCCCGTCATCAGCAGGCCAAGCTGCTCAACATCGACATCAACATTTTCCACCTCGCCCGCG
The DNA here is from genome assembly GCA_965243515.1 of Phototrophicaceae bacterium. Lineage (GTDB taxonomy): Bacteria > Chloroflexota > Anaerolineae > Aggregatilineales > Phototrophicaceae > UBA6055. The sequence continues at coordinate 2,184,486 of OZ251572.1, forward strand.
ATTTGCCCCTCATACATCACCAGGATACGGTCAGACAAAGCGCGGATTTCGTCCAGGTCTTCGCTGATAAGCAGAATAGCCGTGCCCTGGTCCCGCTCCTCCAGCAGACGTTGATGAATGTATTCCGTGGCGCCGATATCCACCCCGCGCGTCGGCTGGGCAGCGATCAATACCCCCGGCCCGCGCGAAAGCTCCCGCGCCAGCACCAGCTTTTGGATATTGCCGCCCGACAGGCTCTTGATCAAGGTTTCCGCGCTGGGCGTTTTAATCTCGTAAGTCTTGATGGCTTGACGGCAGGCCTCTTTGATTTTGCGAAAATCCATGAAAATCCCGCCCCAGGTGAACTTGGCATGCCCATGATCTTGCAGCACCAGATTTTCGGCGACGCTGAATTCCTTGATCACTCCGTCAATCATGCGCTCTTCAGGGATATAGGACAAGCCAATCGCATTCAGTCGGGAAGGATGGGCATTGGTGACATCAACCCCGTCCACCAGCACCGCGCCGGCTGTCGTCGGCCGCAAACCAGCGATGCACTGCGCCAATTCCTGCTGCCCATTGCCCGACACCCCGGCGATCCCGACAATCTCGCCCCCTTTCAGCGTCAGCGATACATTGTCCAAGCCGACGGTGCCGCGGTTGCTAAGGGCGCTGACCTGGGTAAGTGTCAGACGGTCACCTTGTGGGTTGGATGGCTTTTTGTCATATTCCAGCAAGACCGGCCGCCCGACCATCATCTCGGCCAGCTTGCTTTTGGTGGCTTGACGCGTCGGAATCGAATTGACCCGCCGGCCATCGCGCAGGACAGTGACCCGATGACTGATCTCCAGCACCTCATGCAGCTTGTGCGAGATGAACACCAGCGCATGGCCGTCCGCCGCTAGTTGATGAAGCACGCGAAACAGCCCCTCCACTTCCTGCGGCGTCAGCACAGCCGTAGGCTCATCCAAAATCAGCAAAGCCGCGCCCTTATACAGCGCCCGCAGAATTTCAACTCGCTGCTGTTCGCCGACGGCAAGCTGCCAGATGGGGAGATTCGGGTCGATTTTCAGGTTGTAAATTTCGGAAAGCTCCAGCGCCCGTCGACTGACCGCGTCCAAATCGAGACGAAAACCCCGCGGCGACTTCATGCCCAGCGCGATGTTTTCAGCGACAGTCAGCGATGGCACCAGCATAAAATGCTGATGAATCATTCCGATGCCGTGCTGAATAGCGTCTTGCGGATGCTTGATGGGCGCAGATTTGCCGTTGATGAGAATCTGGCCTTCATCAGGATGGTACAGGCCATAAAGCATCTTCATCAATGTCGATTTGCCGGCGCCATTTTCGCCAAGCAGCGCATGAATCTCGCCCGACCGCAGATCAAAGTCGATCTTATCCGCCGCCAGAACGCCAGGAAAACGTTTGACGATGCCGCGCATCTCAAGCTGATGAATCCGTTCATGCCCGGTCGGCAGGAGATTCGGAAGGAAATTGACGCTCATGCTCTTCGCTCTTGATTGGCGGCGGCCAGGCAAGATATTCCCAAGCCCGGCCGCCGCTGCTTGTCACGATTTAGTCTTCGCCTTCTTCGTCTTCATGGTCTTCGTCGTCCATGTCGTCGTCGTGCATCTCGTCATCCATATCGCCGCCAAGCGGGTCAATGTCACCGTCTATGATGCCGGCGGCGGTCTCGTCAACAAGCGCCGTCAAGTCGTCGCCAAGCTCATAATCAGCGTCAAGCTCCAGCACCAGCCCGCCGTTTTCCAGCGTCAGCATATACGATTCGCCGCCAAGAACGCCGTCGCCGATGTTATTGACAATATCCATCAGCGCCACATCCCATTTGTACACCTGGAAAAGGACGCCGCTGTCTTCGCTCAATTCATCCTGGCTGGCCTGCGTGCCGAACCAAAGCGCGTCGTTTTCAATCGCAATCGCAATCGGCCCAACGACCATCTGCGCCGTGCCAGTCAGCACATCGGCGCCATTGGCGATATGCGTCTCGGCAGCTTCAGTCGCCAGCGGCACATCGCTAAAGGATTGAATGTAGACGACATTGACCACAGCATCAGGATTAGCGGCGACGACGCCGGCCGCAAAGCCATCAACATACAGCTTGGCATCGCCGACTTCAATCGGGCCGATAACGCCTATCACGCCCGATTCGCTCAAGTTGGCCGCCAGTACGCCGTTGACATAGCCGCCCTGGTCGGATGCCGCCGAATAGGCATATACATTGTCCAGGCCAAAGGTGCTTTCATCGGTGCCCCAGGCGAACGAGACTTCGGGAAATTCAATGGCAAGCTCTTCCACCACCGAACCGAACTGCGAGCCGTGGGCGATCACCAAATCATATTCGCCGGAAGCCGCCCATTCCCGCAGCGCTACCGCGGCATCATCGACGATAAAGGTGCCATCCTGAAAATCAAACCGAAAGGCATCTTCACCCATCTCGGCCTGAACCGCCAGCAGCGCATCGTACATGCTTTGGCTGAAGGCCAGATCGTTGGTCGCGCTGGGCGCCACCGCCGCCACCCGAAAAACATCGTCCTGCGCCAAAGCCGTCCCCCCTGCCAGCAGCAAGGCGAAAAGCAGGAACATCAGTGTTGCTTTTTTCATGGTTTTACTCTCCTTATGTATAATGAATTTTGCATTCGGACATCACTGTCCGTCAATCAACTTATTCTCCCCGTTCATACGGTTTCGTCAAGGCCGTCGGCTGTTCTTGGCGCTTGGAAGCGAAGACCAGCGCAATGATGGTGATGACATAAGGCGCTAGCTCTGCAAATTCGGTAGGCACATTCAAGCCGATGACTTTGATTTGCAGCTGCAAGGCATTGACGAAGCTGAACAGCATCGCCCCGGCCGCCACCGCCCAGGGCCGCCAGCCGCCAAAATAAACCAGCGCGACGGCGATAAAGCCTTGTCCGGCGGTTAGATTTTGCTGGAACAGGTTAATCAGCGCAATCGACAGCGAAGCTCCCGCCAATCCAGCCAGCATGCCGCCTATCGTCACCGTGGCATAGCGAACCCGCGTCACACTCACGCCCATAGCATCAGCCGCCTCTGGATTTTGACCGACGGCGCGAATCATCAAGCCGAAGGTAGTTCGATTCAGGATATAGGCTGAAATCGGCACCAGCGCAAAGGCGACATAAACCAGCAGATTGTGATGAAAGAAGATCTCGCCAATGACGGGAATATCGGTCAATACCGGAAAATTGATGTGCGGGAAGCCGTTGACAGCCTTGGGCGTGCCGACCCATTGATGAAACAGCAGTTCGCTCAAACCCAGGCCGAAAAGATAAACACCAATTCCGCTAATCCCCTGTTTTGCCTTGAGGGTCACGCTGACAAAAGCCATCGCCAATCCCATCAAGCCGCCGACCGCCAGCGCAATGAATACCCCAAAGAGCAGGCTCATCGGCTCGCTCACCGTCTGGCTTTGCTGGGTGATATAGACGGCATAAAAACCAGCGAAGGCCCCCATCAGCATCATGCCATCCACACCCAGATTAAGCACGCCGCTGCGCTGGGCAAAGGTCTCGCCTAGGGCGGCAAAAATATAGGGCGTCGCCAATCGAATAGCCGAGGCGAATACGCTGGCGGCAAAAATCTGGTCAAGCTCCATCAGCCATCCTCCTCCCGTTCTTGCAGACTGACCCGCTGTTTGCTTCGCTGTCGGATGAAAATTTCGCTGCTGACCACAAAGACGACAATCAAGCCATTGACGGCTGTAATCAGAGAGGCGGGCACGCCGACTTCGCGCTGCATCTTCTGCGCGCCGACAAGCAATCCGCCGAAGAAGGCCGAAGCCGGAATCGCGCCAATCGGATTGAGGCCGCCAAACAGCGCGGCCACAATGCCATTAAAGCCGGCGCCGCCGGTGAATCCAGCCGGCGATCCGTCGGTTTGCAAACGATACTGCAAGCCCAAGACCTGCACCACCCCAGCCAAGCCGGCGAATCCACCGGCGAGAAACATCGAAAACATCATCTGCCTTTTAACATTGATGCCGGCATAGCTGGCGGCGCGTTGATTTTCACCAACGGCGCGAATCCGATAGCCCAGCGACGTGCGCCAAAGGAAGATAAAGATGACCACTGCCAGCGCCATGGCGATAATCAGCCCCCAGTGCAGTCGAGTACGGGCAAAGAGCGCCGGATCGCCAAGCGGCAGCGACAGACGCGGCAGCTGCGCGGCGGTGACCAGCCGAGCCGTCTTCGGAATGTTGTTGATGCCGGCAGTCGCCGGGTCGAGCAGGATGCCGTTGAGCAGGTAATTCATCATCTGCACCGCGATTTGATTGAGCATGATCGTGCTAAGGATCTCATTGACATCAAAATAGGCTTTGAGGAATCCAGCCAGGCCGCCATACAAGGCCCCAGCCAGAAATCCGCCCAGCAGCGACAAACTGACGATAAGGAAATCAAAAGCGCCCGGCGATTTGGCAAGTTCGGGCGGCACGCGCATATCGCCCAGCGCAAGCGCAACGGTTGTGCCAGCCAAGGCGCCGGCGATCATCTGCCCTTCGCCGCCGATATTGATCATGCCGCCGCGAAAGGCAACCGTAATGCCGATAGCGACAAACAAAATCGGCGTCGCCTTGACCAGGGTTTCGGCCGTGGCGTTTTCAGCGCCGACCGCGCCTTCAAGCATGGCGGCATAGGCGTCCAATGGATTGGCTCTCAATGCGACGAGCAGGATCGAAGCGACAATCAAAGCCAGCGCCAGCGCGATAATCACCGGCGAAAAATCGACCAGCCGCTTAAAGCGCGTGACCAGCGCCCATCTTGAGAAGCCCGCGGAATCTCTCACAGACAGCCGTTCTCTCTTGGCTCAAGCAAGCCTATCCAACATACGTGACTAAGTATGGCCTGGATCGCGAATTTCTACAAATTTCGCTGGTGATCCCGGACGAGCCTTAGTCGGGGCCGCAAAGCTGGCGCCGCAGTTTTGCCTTTTGGACTTTGCCGAGCGCATTGCGCGGCAGTTCAGTCACAAACACGATGCGCCGCGGCGCTTTGTAGGCGGCAAGCCGCTGGCAGCAGAAGTCCCTTAGCGCGTCACTGTCGGCCGTCTCTTTCGGCTCTGGCACAATCACCGCCGTCACCTGCTCACCCCATTCGTCGTCGGGACAGCCAATGACAGCGCAGGCGGCGACAGCCGTATGCTCAATCAGCGTCCGCTCGACCTCTGGTGGATAGACATTCAGGCCGCCGGTGATGATCAGGTCTTTGAGCCGCCCCTTGAGCGTATAATAACCGTCAGCTTCCCGCAGGCCCAAATCACCCGTCCGCAGCCAGCCATCGTCAGTAAAAGCCGCCGCCGTTTTCTCCGCCTGCCGCCAATAGCCTTTGCAAACATGCGTCCCTTTAATCTGCACTTCGCCAATTTCGCCGTCGGGCAGCGACGCGCCAGTGTCAGGATCGACAATCCGCGCCGAGACGCCGGGCAAAGGGCGCCCGACCGATCCAACCCGCCGCTCGCCATTCAGCGGATTCGACAGGTTCATACCAGTTTCCGTCATGCCATAACGTTCCAACAAGGTGACGTTAAAAGTCTTTTGACAGCCGAAGAAGAGGTCATCGGGCAAACGGTCGGAGCCAGAGGTCATCAGGCGCAGGTGACTAAGGTCAATGACTCGCCCGGCGGCGGCATTATGCAGACGGCGATGAATGGTCGGCACCGCCATAAACACAGTGAAACGTCTCGATTGCAGCAAATCCAAGACCTCTTTGGCTTCAAATTTGGCCAGCATGACCGCCGCCGCCCCAGCATGAAGCGCGCCGTGCAGGGCAACCACCAGGCCATGCACATGGAAAATCGGCAGGACATGCAAAAGGACATCATCGTTCCGCCAGCCCCAAGCCGTGTGCAGCGATTCGATATTCGCCCGCAGGTTGCCATGCGTGATTTGGGCCGCCTTGGGACGGCTGGTTGTGCCGCTGGTGTACAGCAGCATGGCGATTGAGCCAGCATCGGTCGGCAAGTCATCATCCCAGTCGGCGGGGAAAACAGCGATTTCGTCTTCCCAATTCGCCTGCGGACAGATGAAAATCAAGCGCCGCAGGGCCGGCAAATCTGATAGATCCGCCTTGATGCCGGCCTCGTCTTTTCGGTCAGCGATGAAAACCGCCGCCGTCGAATCCGTCAGAAAATAGCGGAGTTCAGCCGGCGGATAGGCTGGATTCAGGGGCAGGAAAATCGCCCCGATTCGCGCCGCCGCCAGATGAATATAGACAAAGGGCAAACACTTGGGCAGCTGCGCCGCCACCCGGTCGCCGCTTTGAACCCCCAGTGACCGCAGATAATGCGCCGTGCGATTGACTCGCTGCCCAAGCTGTACATAGCTGACCCGCTGTCGGCCGGCCTCGTCGATCAATTCAATGGCCAGCTTTTGCGGCTGACGGCGGCAATGCTTGGTCAAGTTGGCCAGAAACATCTGTTACCTTTAGGATGAAGCCGATTTATTGCCGTTTTTGCCATTGCTCCTCGCTGTTCGTTTTAGCGGCCGTTTGCGCGGCAGACGCATCGGCAGCTTGTGGCGGCGGACTCCATCGAATTGATAGAGCGCATTAGCGACGGCGCCAGCTGTCGGCACCAATCCGATTTCGCCAACCCCCTTGGCGCCATAGGGGCCGTGAGGGTCGGGAACTTCGACGCCGATGACCTCCATTTCGGGCATGTCTTTGGCCCGCAGAATGCCGCATTTCCGCAGCATCGTGCTTTTCGGCCGGCCGTCTTGCAAAGGCAAGTCTTCGCTGATGGCATAGCCCAAGCCCATGTGAATAGAGCCTTCCAGCTGGCCTTCAAACAAAGTCGGATTAAAGACTTTGCCGGCGTCGTGGGCGGCGATGATCTTCCCGACCTGGCCGCTGTCATCGAGAATCACAACCTGGGTGGCATAGCTGTAGGAATAATGGGTGTAGACTTTGTGGTCGCTGGCCTCTTCGCCGACCATCGCGCCCTGCATCTGCTTGGGTTTGGTCGTCCAATCGACAGTAAAATCGCCAACATACCGTCTGCCGGTCAGTTCCGCCAGCGTATGGTTTTCCAGGTCGGCTTTCAGGCTTTGGCAGGCGTCAATGACAGCGTTGCCGATAAGCGACGTCGCCCGCGAGGCGGTGGTCATGCCGGTGACCATTTCGGATTCTGTTTCAACCCGAACTTCAATCCAGTCGGGGTTGATGCCGGTTTCGGTCACGAGGGTTTGCAAAGCCATCGTATGCACGCCCTGCCCCATTTCTGTCCAGCCATGATCGAGGATCACTTTGTCGGCGGCATCGATAGTAATCGTGACTTGGGATGAATCGGGCATTCCGTTGCCGATGCCGGTGTTCTTGATGCCACAGGCGATGCCGGCAAAGCGGGCGGCCCGAAACTCTTCTTTGACTGCTTCCAGCGTGGCTTTGACGCCGGCGCCGGCTTCAATAATCTGTCCGGTGGCGGTCATATCGCCATCATCAAGCGCATTGTCATAACGAAACTGCCAACGGTCAAAGTTCCCCTGTTCGCACAGGTCATCAATGCAGCTTTCCAGAGCAAACGCGGTCTGATTGACGCCAAAGCCGCGCATGGCCCCGCAAGGCAGGTTGTTGGTGTACACGGCTGTGCTTTCGATGTCAGTCACGGGGAAGTGATAGGCGCCGGTTGCGTGTCCGGCCGAGCGTTCCAGCACTTTCATGCCCACCGAGGCATAGGCGCCGGTATCGCCCACAAAGCGCCCCTTGCAGAAGATCAGCTTGCCATGCTCATCGCAGCCAATCGTGTATTCCATCCAAATCGGATGACGTTTGGGGTGCATCAGAATCGATTCGTCGCGGGTGAGGCGAACTTTGACCGGCTCCTGCATCAGCCAGGCGGCCAAGGCGGCGTGGCCCTGCACCGACAGGTCTTCCTTGCCGCCAAATGCGCCGCCGTTTGGCACCAGAATCACATGGACATCGGTTTCCGGCAAGCCCAGCAGCTTGGCGATTTGCTTGCGGTCTTCAAAGATGCCCTGTCCCTGCGACAAAACCTCAACCCCTTTGGCTTTGGGACAGGCAATGCAGGCTTCGGGCTCCATAAATCCGTGTTCAATCATCTGGGTCTCGAAGATACCGCGGGCGGTATATTTGGCTTCGGCCATGGCGCGGTCAATATCGCCGCGGCTGGTGATGGACTTCGAGAGGATATTGCCGCCTTCATGCACCGAAGGGCTGTCCGCCTGCAAGGCCGCGTGCATATCGGTAACAGGTTCCAGCGCCTCATATTCGACATCAATCAAGCTGACAGCCTGCCGTGCGATGACATCGGTTTCGGCAACGACGCATGCCAATACATCGCCGACGTAACGGCTGGTTTCACCGACGGCAATCATCAGCGGCCAATCCTGACGAATGAGGCCGATATGCCGGTCGCCAGGGATATCGGCGGCCGTGACAACCCGCAGCACGCCCTCCAAGGACTCGGCGGCGCTTACATCCATAGACTTGATGACGGCGCGCGGGTGATCGCTGAATTTGAGGGCGCCGATTCGCATGCCTTCCAGGCGGATATCATCAACATATTGATGCTGCCCCAAGACCAAATCCCGCGCCTGATACTTGGGCACCCGCGACCCTACCCGGCCGTCGTGCGCCGGCAGGCAAACCTCTTCTTCGCTGTGGATGGCCTCGGCCGCCGTTTGAATCGCCGTCACGATCTTCTTATAGCCGGTGCAGCGGCACAGATGCGGTGTAAGCGATTTTTCAATGTCGGCGCGCGAGGGATGCGGATTGTGGTTGATGAGATTGTTCGCCTGCATGACAATGCCGGGAATGCAAAAACCGCACTGCACTCCGCCTTCTTTGACAAAGGCATCGGCAAAGACGTTTTGGCGATAATCGCCCAAGCCTTCGGTAGTCAGGACTGATTTGCCGGCGACTTTCTCTATCTTGGTCACGCAGGAAATGACAGCCTTGTCATCGACCTGAACCACACAGCAGCCACAGGCCGCCTGTGGCGCGCAGCCATCCTTTGGCGATATGATCCCCCGCTCCTCGCGCAGATATGTCATCAAAGACCGTTCGGGATCCCCGCTGTATGTCATCTTTTGTCCATTAAGCGTAAATTGAATCATCTTGCCGAGCCTCCTGTTATTGTATTCAATCAGCCCACGAGGCACTTTTCGATAGGTTCACCTAACGCCGTGACATCACGACCTGCGACTGCTGTTTTTATTATAATCGCAGTTGGCGATTTTTTCAAATTTTGATGTTTGGGAGCGCTTAATTTCGTGGATATTTCCCCATTTCCCAAAATGGAAGCAGCGCGCGGCCTTTTAGTCGCCTTTTCAGGCCGCTTGCGCGATAGGGTGTGGCTATGAAACTCACGCGCCCTTCTTTCGTAGATCATCCTTTTCGCTGGCAGCCCCATGCGCGGCGCGATATTTGCGGACGCGGCGAGCGGCCGGCGGGATTTACGCCCGAAAAACGTTTCGGCGCGGTCGGCAAGCGGGGGTTCTATTGGTCTCAAAGTCAAGCGGGCCTTGCGATTCAGCCCTTGTTCGGCTTGGGGTTTCGTTTGCGCTGGTCGGGGTCGGCGGTGGAGAGATTGACCGTATTCGGGTATGGATTAGCCGCCAGGGCGCGCGTTTTGACCGTATTGGCGCGCGTTTTGACCGTATTTATGTACGTTTTGTCCGCGTGTGTCCATGGATTTTAGGGAATCGGCGCGGATTGGGAAGTTTGGGGAGCGCCATCACTGCGTTTTTCGCCACTCCCTGTTTGATATAGGACAATCCCATCAATCAACCATTCACACTACCAAATCCAGCGCAAGCCAAACTACAATAAGAACAATGAGCCATTCGGCCGCCGTGTGACCAGCCATGTCATTGCAAAATTTTGTCAAACATCGCTTTTATCAGGAATTTGGCGAAGACCCAAGCTATATTGTTCGTTCACCGGGGCGCGTCAACCTGATTGGCGAGCATACCGACTACAATGACGGCTTTGTTTTGCCGATGGCGATTGACCGCGCCGCCTGGATCGCCCTGCGACCGCGCGCTGACAATCAAGTGTTTGCGATTTCGACAGACTTCAATCAGCGCCGCCAGTTCGCGCTTGACAGGCTGCCGCGCCCGACGGAAACGGATTGGATCGATTATCTCATCGGAGTCGCCTGGGCATTGCAGGAACGGGGTTACGCGCCAAGGGGCTGGGAAGGCATTGTTAGCGGGGATGTTCCGATTGCTTCTGGATTATCCTCTTCAGCCGCGCTGGAACTGGTCACAGCACGCGCCTTTTATTCCGTTTCCGATTTCGAGTGGGATGCGGCCGCGATGGCAAAGGTGGGCATGGCGGCCGAAAATGACTGGCTGGGCATCAAAACCGGCATCATGGACCAGATGATTTCGGCCGCCGGCATCGAGAACCGCGCTTTGCTAATCGACTGCCGCAACCTAGAGATCTATTCGGCGCCGCTGCCGCCGAAAACCGCGGTCGTTATCCTAGATACCGGCACTCGCCGCGGGCTGGTGGATTCCAAGTATAACGAGCGGCGCGAGCAATGTGAGGCGGCGGCGCGAGCTTTTGGCGTGCGAGCCTTGCGCGACATCGATGTCGCTGTCTTCAATCAACGGGCGGCAGAGCTTGCTCCGCTGATTCGCAAACGGGCCCGTCATGTCGTGCATGAAAATGACCGCACGCTGCGGGCGCGTGATGCCATGAACGCTGGTGATGCGGTTGCTTTGGGCCAGCTGATGATCGAAAGCCATATCAGTCTGCGCGATGATTTTGAAGTTTCCAGTCAAGCCCTTGATATCATCGTCGCCTGCGCCAACGCCGAAGCAGCCTGTTATGGCGCCCGTATGACAGGAGGCGGTTTTGGCGGCTGCGCAGTTGCGCTGGTCAAATCCGACCGCGCCGCCGACTTTGTGGACAGCGTTCGGAACTGCTATACCGCCGCGACCGAACACACGCCCGCCATCTATATCTCACAGGCCAGCAGAGGCGCCGAGACCGTCTATCCCTGGCAGCAGGCACGTTGAGAAGTGCAATCAAGCTGTTATAATTGCGCTTTGCGAAGGACTCAAAGCAGAAGGAAGCTGCATGAACCCTGAAATCCACTGGCGCATATTCACCGATATCGAAGCAGCCCGTCAAACTATTCTCAAACGGCATTCCCTGCGCGATTATGAGGCGCCTGACCATGTGACTGAACGTTCCATTGGACTCTTTGGCGAACGGCTGATGCCCGATGAAGTGGTTCGGCGCATTATCAAGAGCGTGCGCGAGGGCGGCGACCAGGCGCTTCTGGATTGGAATCGGAAGATTGACCGTATCAGCCAGGATTGCCTTGTCGTTTCAAGGAGCGAAATGCAGGCGGCGCTAACAGAAATCCCATCTGACCTGCGTACCGCGCTTGAATATGCAGCCGACCGCGTGCGCCGTTTTCATCAAAAACAGCCCATCGCCAGTTGGATTGATGCTCAAAGGCAAGGCACCCTGGGGCAGCTGATTCGCCCGGTGGATTCAGTTGGCGTTTATGTACCCGGCGGGACGGCCCCTTTGCCCTCTTCCCTGCTTATGAGCGTGATTCCGGCGCAAGTCGCCGGCGTGCCGGAGATTGCTGTCTGCACGCCGCCGGGCAGCGGCGACGGCGGCATTCATCCCGCGATTCTGGCGGCGGCGGCGGTCACCGGCGTCGAGAAGATGTATCGGGTCGGCGGCGCCCAGGCCATCGCGGCTATGGCATACGGCACCGAAAGCATTCCCCGCGTGGCGACTATTGTCGGCGCCGGCAACCTGTTTGTAACCCTTGCCAAACAGCAGGTCTATGGCGACGTCGGCATAGACGGCCTGCTTGGCCCCACCGAAACCCTGGTCATCGCTGACAGCAGCGCCAATCCCAAACTCGCCGCCGCCGATCTATTGGCCCAAGCCGAGCATGATGCGATGGCCTCCGCCATTCTGCTGACACCGAGCAGGGCCATCGCAGATGCCGTTCAGGATGAAATTCATCGTCAGGCGGCGCTGCTTGACCGCCGCGATATCATCTGGCAGGCGATGCAAAATCGCAGCGGCACAGTCGTCACCGCCAGTCTGGAACAGGCCTTTGAGCTAGCCAATGAATACGCGGCGGAACATCTGTGCCTGCTGCTGGCGGATCCTTGGTCGTGGCTTGGGCGGGTGCGAAATGCCGGCGGCGTTTTTTTGGGCGAGCATTCTTATGAGGTGTTAGGGGATTATGTCGCCGGGCCCAGCCACGTAATGCCAACCGGTGGCACTGCTCGCTTTGCCTCGCCTTTGAATGTGCTTCATTTTGTCAAAATAACCAGTTTGATCGGCCTCGACAAAAACAGCGCGCTTGAACTTGGCCAATCGGCGGCGGTACTGGCAAATGCTGAATCGCTGACGGCTCATGCGGCGGCAGCGCAATTCAGACAAGAGAGCCAGCCCTGATGACAAAAACGACGCCGAACAAAGTCCGCATTCGCGCCGATGTCCAGGCGATGAGCGCCTATACTCCCACAACTTCTCTGGCTGTTTTCGCCAAACGGCTGGGCATTGCCGCGGCCGATTTAATTAAGCTGGACGCCAATGAAAATCCTTTCGGTCCTTCGCCCCGCGTCCAGGAGGCGCTGGCGAATCTCGCTCATATCAATATCTACCCCGACCCTGAATCGGGGCAGCTGCGCGAGATGCTGGCAGATTATATTGGTGTACCGGCGGAGCAGATTTTGTGCGGCGCCGGCGCCGATGAGCTTATTGAGATTATCCTGCAACTCTTTATTGAACCCGGCGATGCCATCATCAATACGCCGCCGACCTTTGCCATGTATGGCTTTGATGCCCTCCTCTACTATGGCAAAGTAATTAATGTCTGGCGGCAGGATGATTTTTCGCTTGATGTGGCGGCAATTGAAGAGGCGGCGCTGAAACACAATGCCAAGCTGATATTTCTCTGTTCGCCCAACAATCCCAGCGGCAATCTCATCGCAGCCGAAAGCATCCAGCGCTTGCTGAATCTGCCATGCGCCATCGTAGTTGATGAAGCCTATATTGAGTTTTCCAATCAAGACAGTCTGGCGGCCCAGGCTGCCGATGCGCCGAATTTGATTGTGCTGCGGACGATGAGCAAATGGGCCGGCCTGGCTGGACTGCGGGTCGGGTATGGGGTTTTCCCGCTTGAACTCATGCCGCAGCTGTGGAAGATCAAGCAGCCCTACAACCTCAACCTTGCCGCCGATGCCGCCGCGCAGGCCTCGCTGCAAGACGTTGATTATCTGCTGGAACGGGTACGGCAGTTGACGGCGCAGCGCCGGCGCATGGAACGGGCTTTTGCCGAACTGCCCCGTCTGTCACCTTACCCCAGCGAATCCAACTTTGTCCTAAACCGCGTTCGCGGCATGTCGGCGCCTGATTTCCGCGATGCGATGGCGCGCGCCGGCATTATCGTCCGCTATTACAGCCAGCCGCGCCTTGACGACCATATTCGCATCAGCGCCGGCGCCCCCGAACAGGTTGACCGCCTGTTGGACGTACTGAAACAGATTTGAGGTGTTTTGCACCCTGTTCTCATGCGGTCTTTATGTTATTCTTAATGGCAGGCACAAGTGGCAGTGAGCGGGATAGACAATGACTGACCGCAAAGCGGAAATCAGGCGCAATACCAAAGAAACGGAAATTGAATTGTTTCTTCATCTCGATGGCAGCGGGCAGGCCGACATCCAGACCGGCATTGGATTTTATGACCATCTGTTGCATCATTTGGCAGTGCATGGTATGATGGATTTGAGAGTCCATGCCGTCGGCGATCTGCATATTGACACGCATCACAGCATCGAAGACATTGCTATTTGTCTGGGGCGGGCGATTGATGAAGCGCTTGTCTCGCGCCGCGGCATTCAGCGTATGGGAACGGCTTATGCGCCGATGGACGAGACACTGGCGCGGGTGGTCATCGACTTGAGCGGACGGCCCTACGCCGTCGTCAATGCCGATTTTACGACCGCGGCCATCGGGCAGATGCCGACCGATCTCGTCATTCATGCGCTGGAAACTGTGGCAGTTCATGCCAAAATGAACTTGCATGCCGCCATCTTGTACGGGCGCAACGACCATCATAAAGCCGAAGCCCTGTTCAAAGCCTTTGGACGCGCACTGTCGCAGGCTGTCGCCATTCACCCGCAGCGCCAAGGGATTCCAAGCACTAAAGGCACGCTTACGGAGTAAAAGAAAATGCAAGAATTTGTGGACTTTACCAAACAACTCGCACAAGCCAGCGGTGATATCATCAACAGCTACTTCCGTCAGGGTGTGATGGTCGAATCCAAAGCCGACCGCTCGCCGGTGACGATTGCCGACAAAAAAGCCGAAGAAATCATGCGCGAGATGATTATGAAAGAATTTCCTGCACATGGCATCATCGGTGAGGAATTTGGCAATTACAACGAATCAGCCGCCTATCAGTGGGTATTGGATCCGATTGACGGCACAAAATCATTCATCGCCGGCACTTTCCTGTTCGGCACACTGATTGGCCTGATGAAAGACGACCAGCCGATTGTCGGCGCCATTCACCATTCGCTGACCTCGCATCTGCTGCTGGGCAGCGGCGGTCAAACACAACTCAATGGCGAACCAGTGCGGGTCCGCGACACCGAAACACTGCGCGAAGCGATTTTGCTGTACACTGATTTTGTCGATGTTGGCAAATATCGGAACGGCATCGCTTTTCAGCAGCTCATGGGCCGGACAAAATACAGCCGCACCTGGGGTGACTGCCACGGTTATTTTCTAGTGGCAACCGGTTATGCCGATATTATGCTGGATCCGATTATGAACCTGTGGGATATCGTGGCATTGATTCCGGTGATTGAAGGCGCGGGCGGCAAGGTTACGGCCTGGGATGGCGGCCCGCCGCTGGAAGGCGGCAGCTTGATCGCCAGCAACGGCATTTTGCATGACCAAGTGCTGCGTGTGCTGATCGCCTGATGGCCGCATTCAGCCATCAAACTGAAACAGCGAGCAGCCGCCATCCAAGGTGAGGATGCTGCCGGTCATATAGGCGCTTTGAGGGCCTGCCAGATAAACCACCGCCTCGCCTATTTCTTCTGGGGTGCCGGGTTCAATAAGCGGAATCACCTTGGCAGCCCACGCGGCATACTGTGGTTCTTCCCGCAGCTGACGACCGGCCAGCCCGGCATTCACAATCCCAGGGGCTATCGCGTTCACCCGTATGTGCCAGGGCGCCAGTTCCCGCGCCATCTGTTTGACCAGCATATTGACCCCAGCCTTGCTGACGGTATAGGGCGCGATTTCGGGCCAGGGAATTGATCCAACCCAGCTTGAGGTTAGGATAATCCGCCCAGCGGTCTGGTCAGCGACCATCTTCAAGGCAACCGCCTGGCATACATTGAAACACCCGGTCAAATTGACGTCCAGATGATACTGCCAGCTTTCAGTCGTGACCTCCAGGAAAGGCTGGGCCTGCACAATGCCCGCATTCGAGCAGACAATATCCAGTCTGGCAATCAAGTTCATCGCGTGGTCGACGGCCTGACGGTCGCGGACATCCACCGTCTGATACTCGGCGGCCGCATCATACTCCTGCACCCTGGCGACAGCTGCCGCGGCCTCATCAGCCTCTTTGATGTCCCACATCACAACATGGGCGCCGTTCTTTGCCAGATGCCTCGTCATCGCATTGCCAAGGTCGCCGGCCGCGCCGGTGATTAACGCTGTTTTTCCAGCAAGCATCATAACATTCCTTTATCTATAGCGTATCCAGCAGGGCTTGCACCTCTGCCCATGAAGCCACTGACGCGGTTGTTCCAGCACAGGCGGCCGCCAGGCTGCCAGCCGCCGCACCCCATCGAATCGCCTCGCTTAACGGCTGTCCCTCCAGCAAGGCCGCCAGCAGGCCAGCCTTGAAGATGTCGCCGGCGCCAGTGGTATCCACTGCCTCGACAGCAGGCGGCCTTAACTGACAAGACTCGCCCGTGTCGAACAGCGCGGTCAGAGGGGCGCCGCCATCGGTAATCAGGACATTACAGCCGGCCGCCGACTGAAGTTCTCTGCCCAATTCCAGCGGCGAGGTATGCGGCAGCTTTGTCCGCACAATAGAGGCTGAAATAACTAGAATATCCACCAGGGGCAGGATGGGGTGTTTGACATCGTAAATATCATTGATGAGGATAGCCACGTTTTGGCTTTGCGCCAGACGAGCCGCATCCAGTCGCGGCTGAAGCGGCCCCGACATATCCAGATTCAGCCATTCCACTCCGCGCAGCATCGCCGCCTCTAAAGGCCGAACGCGCACTTCATCCGGCCAGTGCATGATAAAACTTCGTTCGCCGTCGGGTGTCACCAAGCACTGACAGCGCGGCGTTTGATAATTTGGATGCCAGGCAAGGTAGCGTGTGTCCAGTTGCGGATATTTGCCCAAAACCTGCCGAACCTGCTGACCATAGCGATCCGCGCCAAGGTCATGCCCAGCCAGCAGAGTTGGAATGCCCCAGCCGGCCAGCCAGATGGCGGTATTCGCCGCCGCGCCGCCTACATTTTCAAACTCGCGGGTGACATTCGCCGCCCGATTAAGAGACGGCAGCCTCGACACCGCCAGATAAACATCAAGGTCGATTTCGCCATAACACAGCGCCCGCGCCCTTTGCACTGCTTCAGGCCGGGGTTCAGAGCGGACGGACTTCGACATCTTCGCAGCCAATGCGCCCTTCTTCGGCAATCAGGGCAATGCCGCCGCCGCTGAAAAACTGATTCTCGTCTTCAGCTTCCATTACCAGCTGGCCATCAAGATAGGCCGACAGCCGATTGCCGGCGACTTGGAGACACAGGCTGTATTCCCGGCCCATTGACCAGCCGCCTTCTGCTTGTGCCAGCAGGGTATCCCGGCCTTCGCTGGCAGCAACCAGGCGAACGCTTTTCTCATCGCAGAGAAAGGCATAATAGCGCTTCATGCCCTGCACGCGGACACCCAGCCCGCCGGCGCGGCACATGTGCGGCCTCATCCTGGCGCTGACCTGATAATCGCTCCAGTCACGGCTGCCATGGATAAACAGACCGCGGCCGACATTTTGGATCAGCCGATAGGTTTCAGGCCAAAAATCCAATTCCGTCAGCCGCTCGCGGGTATCCATGCCATTGACCCAGGCCTTTTTCCACATCTTCGCCCCTTTGCCGCGCGCCAGCCGCGAAAAGTCGCGCGCATACGGGCGACCCAGGGACACATTAGGCGTACCGTCCCAGGTGAGCATATCCAGATAAACCCGCCCGCTGCTTCCGTTTTCTCCGCTGATTTGAATCCCGACCAGCGCAATCGGCTGACCTCCCAAATCAGGAACTTGCCATTCAAGCATCGCTGACTCCCCGGCCGACAGGGCGGCTTCATCCCCAGACTGCCGCTTCAAGTTGTCTTCTTCATCATAATGCTTGATGTAAATGGCAGCGTTCACCGCGCTGGCATTATCGGCATCGGCGATGACCCGCGCTTTGATAGTCTGCCCGGCATAGAGCTTGGGACTGGCGAGCAGTCGATAACCGCGTTTGTCAAAATAACTTGAAACATCGGATGAGGGAACAAAGACAGCGGTTTCCACCCGCCCTACTCGTCCGGGCGCCAGCCCTTGATAATCCAGCGCCAGCAGACGACTGCCATCCTGACTTAGCTGGTCATCACACACATTCTGCAAGCTGATGACATCGCGGGCTTCAGTCGAATCCTCATTCATAAAGCCTTGCACCGAACCCGGCAATTCAAAATGATAGCGCGCCCCGCCTTTGGGTCGCAGCGGCGCCATTCCCTGCAAAGCGCGGCCAGCATTGACAAGCTGGAGCGTCTCGGCGCCGGCGTCAGTAATAGCGCGTCCGCCGTCGGCTGTCGGCAGATACATCCGATCCGCCACCGGCCCGCGCCAGTCCGGCCCGTTTTCCAAACCCTTGAGGCCGTTTTTGATGCCCACCAAACAGCCGATATTGCCCGAATTACAATCGGTGTCCCAGCCGCAGGTATTGACAATCATCAGAGTCTTCTGGAAATCATCATCGCCATAAAGCAGCGACATAATCATCAGGCCGTGATTCGGCACCATGTGGCAGTTTCCGCCGTAGGTATCATAGCCATAACGCGCCGCCAGCAGTTCTCGTCCCTTGCGCCAATCGGGTTCTTTGGCATGCCATTCGCGGATGTCGTTAATCATGTAATAAATGATCGAATCTTTCGGAATCACCGATAGGCCAATATCAATCAGTTTATTGATATCAGATTCGATAAATGCTTGGGATTCCATAGCCGCCAGGACCTGCGCCCCGTAAATCGCCTCGCCGCCGTGGCTGACACTGCCGGCCCGGCCGGCCAGATCGGCGGCATACTGCGGATCGCCGGGCGCGACCATCGCCCAGCCGTCAATGAAGATCTGCGCTCCAATCTGCTCGGCGACCACCTTGCCATTCAGTTCGACCGAGCCGCTGTGGGGTGGCTGGATGCCTTGTTTGAGCCGCAGATAAGCCGTGTGTTCGGTGGAATTGCCCATGCCGCCCCACCAAAGCACCGTTTGCTCTTCAATGAGATAATTCAGCCAGGTCTCTCCGATTTGCGCTGGGGTGATATCGCGCGAATAAGCGTAATCTTCCAAGGCCCGCACAAAGGTAAAGGTGCCGGAAATGTCGTCATCGGTTACAATCAGCGGGACATTCAGCTTTTCATGGACGTAGTAGTTGATTTCGCCAAGATGTTCGGTAATCGCTTCATAAGACCAGCCTTCAAAGGGACGGCCGAGATAAACCCCGATAATTTTGCCCAGTACACCCGCGTACACCCGCTCCAGATAATCCTTTGGGAGTGCCATGTTTTAGTTCTCCTCATGCAATAATTCAGTAAATGCTTGATTCCGCGCCTGCGCCGCTTCGTGCTGGCTTTGCTGCAAGCGATGGGTCAAGGCTGTCAGGTCAAGCGCCAAGGGTTTCAAGTCAATTCGATTGGCCTGATTGATCTGCTCAATCCAATTCGAACGGATGGCCCGTGCGCCATGCAAGGCCCCTGCGATGGCCCCAGCCATGCCGGCAATCGAATCATTGTCGCGGCCATAATTGGCGCCGCCAAAAATACTGCCCTCATAATCCCCGCCAGCCACGACCAAAAATCCCAGCGCGATGGGCAGTTCTTCAATACTGTGTTCGCGGCTTGGCTGCCAGTGATTGCCGCCTTGCCCGCGCATCCTAGGCATTTCGGCGGCGCCATCATAGGGCTTTATCGCCGCTCGCAAGGGTGCAATCGCCGCTTTCCAATCACTGTATTCCCGGGCGGCGCTGACGACGGCCGCAATCGCCTGCTGTGTGCCTTCTTTGGCCAGCGACAAGGCGGCGGCAATAATGGAATCGACAGTAGCGTTCGGGCTGAAGGCTTCGGCAGTACAGGCGGCCATCACAGCGGCGGCTTCCAGGCCATAGCTCTGCTGATGCGCGCTGAACATATCCACCGCTTCCCGATAGGCATTGCGCGGGTCGCCGGCGTTGATGATGCCCACCGGTGCCGCATACATCGCCGCGCCGCAGTTGACCATATTGCCGATGCCGCCCTGACGCGGTTCAGCATTGGCCAATGCCAGGCGCATAAACAGCCATTTTTCGGGATAAAACAGACGTTCGACCAGCTTCATTTCGCGGCCGCGCTCTGGCAGCCAGCGGTCTTCCTCGGCAATCAGCGGCACAATGCGGCGGGCAAAGGAAAAAGCGTCCAAATGTCCGCCCTCTTCGACATAACAGCGACTAAGCAGCTGCACCATATGGCTGTCATCAGTGTAGCGGCCGTCGCCCTTTCCGATGTCAGAGGGGCCCTCCCAGTTTTCCACAAAATCAGTGATGTACCCATAGCGCTCTTGAATTTGGTCTGGCAAATACCATTCGGCCGGGGCGCCCAGCGCATCGCCAACCGCGCCGCCATACAAGCAGCCCATGACTTTATCATACAGACGGCTCTTCTCGATTGCGTTCATCTGGTTTCTCCTAAGTCTTGAGGCCGCCTTCAGCCAGGCCTTCAATAAACTGGCGCTGCAAGGCCAAGAACAGCACCATCACCGGAAAGATGATGATGACGGCGCCGGCGCTGGTGAGCGCCCAATCTCGGTCAAAGCGGTCGACGAATTTGGCGAAGCTGGTAGTGATCGGGAATTGGTTCGGGTCGTGGATGAAGGTCAGCGCGAGTAAGTACTCGTTCCAGACGCCCAAGCCAACAACCAAACCAACGGTCAGGAAGCCTGGCTTGGTCAGCGGCAGGACGATGCGCGTCAGCACCTGGAATTCGTTGGCGCCGTCGACGCGGGCGGCGTCCTCCAGTTCAGAGGGCAAGTCGATCATGTATGAGCGCAAGAGGAAAATCGTCAGCGGCGCGTTGCCGGCAACATAGACGATGATAAGCAGGATCCTGGCATCCACGCCAATCCGCTTCAAGGCGTTGATTTGGACGAAGAGCGGGACGATGTACATCCATATCGGGATGGTCGAGGCGACCAGAAAATAGAGCATCAGCACGTCGGAGCCGGGCGGCTTTTTGCGCGCCAAAGCGTAGGCGGCCAAGCCACCCAATACCAGTTCAGCTGCGATAGTGGCCACGACGTAAATGATGCTGTTGCCCATTGTAGTAGCGAAGTTGCCCTGTTCCCAGGCATTCGGGAAATTGTCGGCGACGATATTCTGGGGTGGGCCCAAGGGGTTTTGACCGACTTCAAGATTCGTCTTGACCGAGTTGAAGGCTAAAACCATAATCGGGATGACGGCGAAGGCGGTCAGCAGCAGCAGCACAGTATGGTTGAAGAC
This sequence comes from Phototrophicaceae bacterium, assembly GCA_965243515.1. GTDB lineage: Bacteria > Chloroflexota > Anaerolineae > Aggregatilineales > Phototrophicaceae > UBA6055. The sequence goes on from OZ251572.1 coordinate 2,205,266, forward strand.
CAGCAGCCGGCTGCGCTCTTTGCTGCGCCCTCTTTGCAGCAGGTTATCACGAAGCGATACTTTGCCAATAGCGGTCATATATCCCATCCTCTCCGCTTCAGGGTAACAAAAATCATAATAATGAAGCCTGCGAATACGCTGATGACAACGCCCTGCGCCGCACCGTAGCCGGCCTCATAGCGCAAAAAAGCGTTCTTGTAGAGTTGCGTAGCGACCACCTCCGAAGCGCCGGCCGGGCCCCCTTGTGTCAAGATCCAGATGTAATCAAAGGCCAGGAAGGACCAAATCGCCACCATCATATACATGAAAAGCACAATCGGACGGATGCCGGGCAAGGTGACGTGGCGGAATTCCTGCCAGCGGTTGGCGCCGTCGATCTTGGCGGCGTCGTACAGCACGGGCGGGATAGCTTGCATAGCGGCCAAAAACAGAATCATCAAAAAGCCCCAGAAATGCCAGTTGTCGATGAAAGCGATGGACATCAGGGCGCTTTCAGAACGGCCCAGATAAGCGACATTGAAACCCTCTATTCCAAGGTCAGCCAAAGCGGCGCCGACGCCTTGCCGTGGGTTCAAGAGGTTTCTCCATATTGTCGTTGTGACGACGCTGGCCAAGACATAAGGGATGAAGAGGATACTTCGATAAACCATGCCGCCGCGCTTGACTTGTCTCAGCATGGCGGCGCAGAACAGCGCCAGGATAAAGGGCACGGTTAGGAAGAAGGCCATCCACTGGACATTGTTGACAAGTGACTTGCCAAAAGTTTCGTCTTCGAAAAACAGTTCGCGGTAATTTTCCAGGCCAATGAAGTTCACATCGCGGCCAACGCCGGTCCAATCGGTCAAGGACATGTAGACGCCTTGCGCCGCTGGTATGGCGACGACGAAAATATGGATAATCAGCAGCGGCGCGATGAAGATCCACGGAATGATGACGTTGCGGAGGAACTTCCTGCGCCACGTCTCATTGTTGAACTTTTCGACCACGGTCTTTGGCTTTTGCTGAATGAGAACCGCCATAGTATATTTGCCTTTCGTGAGTCAAAGGAGACGCTGACCGCCGCGATGACGGCCAGCGCCAGAAAACTTAGCTTTAGCGGGTTGGAATCGGTGGGATGTCCCCGGCCTCAAGCTCTTCGGCAAAGAGATCATCTAAACCTTGCAGGTAGTCCATGACGGTGATTTCACCGGTCCAGACGCGCTCAACCTCTTCGTAGATGTAGACATCGCTCTTGGGCGGCCAGAAAGTCCAGGTGGTGTAACCGTAGCGGTCATTGTCAGAGGCATCCGACAACTCGGCATAGAGCCTGGAGATGCGTGGATCAAGCTCGCTCAGAACATCTTCTGAAATGGTGACGGGGGCCGGCCCCTTGAGGCAGGACGAAAGCATCTCGCCCTGCGTTTCTGGCGAGAAGTACCAGGTCAGGAATTGCGCGGCGGCTTGCGGGTGCGGGCTGTTGGCGTTGATGGAACTGGTGTTGCCCATACCGATGGTGAAGTAATCCGTGCCGTCATGGGATGGCACCGGCACCCAATCCCAAGTTTGACCCGATTCGCCGAAGTAATCAACCGTGCCGCGGATGGCCCAGCTGCCTTCGATATTCATGGCTGCGCTGCCCTCGGCCAGCGCCGTCCGCCGATACGTGCCGTCGTTGGTGAAGTAGAGGTCGACGCCACCGCCGTACCAGCCAGCCTGCATATGCGCGTCCAGAACTTCCATGGCGTTCACCATGCTCTCGTCCGTCCACGGAATCTCCCCACTCAGCGCTTTGTAGACGTTGTGCGGGCCGGCGAGTTGGGTCATGTATTCGCCAACGAAATGTTCATTGGTGGGACGCCAGCTGGCGTTGCCATGCGAGAATACGGTTAAACCAGCCGCCTCGACCTCTTCGGCCAGGGCGTTCAGGTCTGCTATCGTATCTGGCGGCGTCCAGCCGTTCTCCTCAAAGACATTTACGTTGTAGTAGAGGACCAGCGTTTCGAGTTCATCAGACAGGCTGTAAAGCTGCCCATCGACCAAGCCAAGGTCAAGCGCCCAGTCGAAGAAGAAATCGCCCCAGCCCATTTCATCGGCGAAGGCATCCATAGGCAGAATCAAGCCAGCCTGCGCCATTTCGTAGACGAAAGAGGGCCCCGGCGTGCGGACGATGTCAGGTCCCCCCCCCCCCGCAACCGCGGTGCGAGTGACGTTCCAGGTATCGGCCTGCGGCACAATTTCCAGCTGGATCGACGGGTCGACTTCGTTAAAGGATTCCATGATAGGCCCCCAGCAATCAAGCGTGGAGCCTTCGGCGAACCACATGGTGACTGTGGTGACGTCCTGGGCGTTCACCATCCCCATCGGGATTAGAAGCGCAAGGACAGCAACGATGAGCAGACTGCGTTTCAAACGATATGACATGATTTTTCCTTTCCGAATCATTAAGTTTGTCGTTTCACAAATTGAGTTAAAGCGTCCTAAAATTCTCGCATTTTCCCTCCTTCAACATCAATGTCATCAAAATCGACGATCGCAATATCATCAGGAATCGCCAGACTGTTCAGTTTATTTAACTGATATGTAAATTATAGGCAATTCAATCATCGTGTCAAGGTTTTGTCGAAATTTGGGGTTTAATCTTTCAGGCCGCTGCTGGTAATCGCCTGGATATAATAGCGCTGGAAGGGCAGCAGCAGCAAAATTGGCACAATCGCCGCCAGCATGGACCCAGCCAGCAGTTCGTTCCACAGCGTTTGATATTCACCGACAGCATTCGATATTTCGACCTGGACGACCCGCAAGTCCGGGTGAGGGGCCACCAGCAGCGGCCAAAAGTATGAATCCCACTGCGACAGGAACATTAACAGGGCGGCTGTAATCAAAACCGGGCGCGACAAGGGCAGAATGATGCGGAAGAATACGCTTATCCAGGATGCGCCATCCACCCGCGCCGCGTCAATCAGGTCTTGCGGAATTTCCTCAAAAAACTGCCGAAACAGAAAGATGACCAAACTGTTGGCAAATCCAGGCACAAGCAAAGCCGGCCAAGAGTTGTACCAGCCCAGATAATCTTTGACCAGGATATAGCGCGGGATGGCGGTCAAATCAATCGGTATCAGAAAAGGAACCAGGATAAGCACAAGGAATATCAGACGTTTGCCGCGGAAGCTGAAGCGGGCAAAGGCAAAGCCGGCCATGGCATTGACGACGCCTCCTGCCAGCACCACTGTCACGCCCAAAAAGAAGGTGTTTAACAGTGAAATTCCAAAATCGCGCTCGAACAGGCTTTGGTAGGCCTCCAAAGTGAAATTGCCGGGCAGAAGCGCTCGCAGGGAGAACGGATAGGCGTACTTGAAAACCTGCTCATTGGGCGTAAAGGATGCCGCAATCGCCCACATCAAGGGCAGGATAAACACAATCGCAACGATGATATGCAGCGCATAAATCAACAGCGTTTCAAATACCGGGCGTTTGCCGTCCGTATTCAATGAAACGATGAACCTGGCTACACTCGACATGGCTGTTAATCCCTTCGGCGCAGCGCAAACGCCTGAAGCAGAATGACCATTAACACGAAGACCAGCATCACCAGCAGCATCGCCGCCGACGTGAAAAGGTCGTTATAGACAAAGCCGCGGCGATATGTCTCATACATGATCAAATTGGTCGATAATTGAGGGCCTCCTTCTGTCAGCAGCTGCACTGGCGCAAACAGAAGGAAATTGGCAACCGTATCCGCGATCAGGACAAACAGCAGCACTCCCCGCAGCAGTGGCAGGGTAATCATCGTAAAGATCTGCCGCCGATTGGCGCCGTCGATTTTGGCAGCTTCAACTACCGATTCCGGGATTCCCTGCAAGCCGGCCAGGAAAAACAAGGCCCACAGCGGCACTCCCTTCCAGGTCGCCAGGATGATGATTGACCACAAGGCATGGCTGGGAGCCGTTAAGAAGGGCTGCTTGGGAATATCCACAGCTGCCAGAATGCCATTGATCAGCCCCGAATCGCTGTCCAGCATCAGTCCCCAGACTACCGTAGTCACGTTAATCGAAACCGCCACCGGCAGCAGATAAATGCTACGAAAGACCGAAATCCCCCGCACTTTCTGATTTGCCAGAAGGGCCAGCAAAAGCGCCAGCGCTATCTGAATCGGATTGACCAGAATGCTGAACCAAAGCGTAACCTGAACCGACTTCCAGAAGACTGGATCACGGAAAATCCGCTCAAAGTTCTCCAGCCCGACAAAGATGCGCTCGTTATTGATGAAGGACTTGACGTGCAGGCTTTCGTTGAGCGTCGCCAGGGTTGGATAAAGGTTAAAGACCAGCAGCAGCATCACCGCCGGAAGCAAAAACAGGTAGGGAGCAAGCCGGCCGCGAATGTTCATCAACCAATCTCTATACAAAAACCTGCGGAGGATTCCAAAATATCATCAGGAGGCGGAACTGGGCAGACCGCGTTGGCCTGCCCATATTCCGTACGCAATTCGCGTGGATTAACGCCGATATTTGTCCATTTCGCTTTCAATCCGCGCCACAGCCAGATTCAGCGATTCTTCGACATCGGCGCCGTTGCGAATATCCTGGAAGGTGTTTTGCAAAATCTGCTCATATTCCAGGTATCCCGGCGAAACCGGCCGCGGCACCGCGCCGATTGTCGCCTCATTGGCGGCGACGCGCAGGGTCGAGAAGGGCGCCGCTTCAAACTGCTCGTCGGTGGCGAACATGGCCAGCACCGATTTTTGCGCCGGGAAGTCGCCGCTGCCGATGCGCCACCACATTTCAGCGCCGGCGCCAGTCGAAATCCAGTTGACCAGACGGGCCGCCGCTTCCCGATTTTCGGTGTTTTTATTGATGCCAATATGCCAGCTGCCAGTCGGCGTCACAATCTCGCCGTCGGCAAAGTATGGATGCCGCGATACACCCCAGGCAAAGGGCACCTCGTCGCGGATGAAGCGGTTGATGTTCCAGGGTCCGGCAATATACATCGCCAGTTTCCCGGAGGCGAACAAATCGCTGGCGCCGACGGTGTCGTCCTGCGGCGCGGCCTGGAGGGTATTGAACATATCGGAATAGTAGGTAAAGGCCTCAATCCATTCGGGCGAGTTGATAACCCCGTCCACTGTCAGACCATCGGCGCCGATGGCATCGCCGCCCAGTCCCTCTGGCAAGGGCTGCAGCTGATAGATGCGGTTGGTCTGCTCCCAAGTGAATCCCCAGATATCGGTTGTTCCGTCATTATCGGTATCCATCGTCAGCTGCGGAGCAATCTCGGCAATGTACTCATAAGTCCAGCGCTCGTCTTCTCCTGGCGGGTCAATGCCAGCCATGGCAAACACATCGGCATTGTAAATCAGGAGTTGCGTTGAGGTGCTGACGGGCGCGGCCAGCAATTCACCGTTGTAACTGCCGGCTTCAGTGGCGGCCTCGAGCCAGTCGTCCTGTTCGCCGCTGATGAAAAATTCATCCAGCGGCAGCAGCCAGCCGCGCAAGCCATAAGCGGCGACCAGGGGAACATCAACCGACAAGACGTCCGGGTCGCTGCTGCTGGCGCCCAGCCGCACCTGAATTTGCTCAAACAAGGCATTGAAGGGCACCTGTTCAAGCTCAACATTGATGTCCGGGTTTTCTTCCTCAAACTGCGCCACGACTTCTTCCGCTCCGCCCCAGCCCAGCATGAGCCAGGTAACGGTCGTCGGGTCATCCTGCGAAAGGGCCGGGATAACAGAAAACACCAATAAGAGCGCCAGCAAAGGCGTGATGAAAAATACTCTCTTGCCAAACATTAGGGAAAACCTCCTCACATGATTTATCGTTCGGTTTCATTTCGTATCATTGATACATATAAATTATAGGGCAGTTCAATAACCGTGTCAAGGTTTTCGATTGCCTTGGCGGCGACTCGTCTTTGTTTTGGAATATCGGCCGCCCAAAGGGCTAGAAAGCCGCGATTTGCCCGTCAGCGCGCGGTTCGCTGCCGCCGCGCATCACCCGCGCAGAGGAATCGTATCGTATGATCTGCCCGCGTCCAAAGATGCCGCGATCCATCCCAGAGACCGGGCGGATGCGATGTCCCATGCTTGCCAGGGCGGCCATCGTTTTCACCGGGATGCCCTCTTCAAGGAGCAGGTCGCCTCTAGGCTCGCCGTTTTGGATATACCAGCGCGGGCGATTCAGCGCCTCTTGCGGGTTCAGGCTGTCGTCAACCAAGGCGCTTATGACCTGAAAATGACCCTGCGGCTGCATAAACCCGCCCATAACGCCAAAACTCGCCCACAGTTCGCCTGACCGCAGCGCCAGGCCGGGGATAATGGTGTGATAGGGGCGTTTGCCCGGCGCTAAGCTGTTGGCATGGCCGGCTTGAAGCGTGAAGCCAGCGCCGCGGTTTTGCAGCCAAACACCCGTTCCTTTGGCGACAATGCCCACGCCAAAGCCCATGTACAGGCTCTTGATGAAGGAACAGGCATTGCCAGCGGCATCGACGACGCTCAAATAGATGGTGTCGGAAGCGGGCAGAATTTCGCCAAAGGTCGGCGGCGGGTTCATCGTGCGTTCGGCCGAAATCAGCTGCGCGCGCTTTTGGGCATATTCCTTGCTCAAGAGGGTATCAAGCGGCACCTGCGCCTGGCTCATATCGGCAATGTACTGGCGCGCATCGGCCCAAGCCAAGCGCATGCTCTCCACCATCAGATGCAGCCGCCGCGGCGAATCCCAAGCCAGCGATTTCAGATCAAAATTGGCGGCGATATTCAAGGCCAGCAAAGCGGTCAGGCCTTGGCCGTTTGGCGGACATTCATACACGGTCACGCCATGATAATCGGCTGAAATCGGCTCGTCCCAAGTGGAATAATGATTTTTTAGATCTTCGTGGGTCATCAGGCCGCCCTGCTCTTGGATGGATGAGACGATGGCATCAGCAGTTGGGCCCAAATAAAAGGCGTCTGGCCCGCCCTCGGCAATGGCGCGCAGGGTATTCGCCAGTCCTGGCAGACGCACGACTTGCCCGGGCTTGGGCGCTTTGCCTTGCGGCAGATAGTCCTCGGCGTTGACGGCATTGCGAAGAAAATCCTCGGCCTTTTCCCAGCGCAGGCCAAATATCGGGGCGGTCGGATAGCCTTCGCTGGCATAATAGACAGCATCGGCCAGGACATCGGCCAAGGTCATGCTGCCATGCCGTTCCAGCAGATCATGCCAGCCGCGCACGGCCCCTGGCACGGTTACGGCGTGGGCATGAAACGGATTCATCTTTTGCCAGCCCAGCGCTTGGACAGTTTCCAAAGTCAAGGCCTGCGGGGCGCGGCCGCTGCCATTAAGGGCGGTCACTTTTTTCGTTTTGGCATCAAAGTAGAGGGCAAAGCAGTCGCCGCCAATGCCGCAGGAGCCAGGTTCGGTGACGTTCATTACGGCCGAGGTCGCAATGGCCGCGTCGGCCGCATTGCCCCCCTGTCGCAAAATGTTCAGGCCGGCCTGCGCGGCGAGTGGATTGCTAGCGCCGACCATGCCGCGGGCCGCGCTAATCATGGAACGGCGGGAATTAAAATCAAGGGAAGGCGTTTTCATTAAGAAAGTCTCCGCTGTGTTTGCCGGGCTGTCAAGCTGACTTGTCGCGGAACGCGTGTTCAAACAGCAGAAAAGGCCTCGAAAACAGGCGATTTTGGCCATTCTCCAGCAAATGTTTGACAAAACGCGCCAAGCTGTTAGAATGACCTCATTATAGTAAGATTTGCTTTTACTGACTATGGGAACTTATATGACTGGAGGACAGGCAAGATATGCAAACCCTTTATGAATCCAAACAATCCGAACTGGAAGCCAAATTGCTGGGCGATTTGTCATCGGCCGAGCCGTGGGCGCTGATTGAGCGGTTCACAACCCTAGTGCGCGAATCCTCATCAGAAGACGAGCGCATCGCCTTTCAATACATTGCTGACCGATTGGCCGAGCTTGGCATATCGCATCAGGTTTATAGGCCGGAGTTGTTTCTAAGCGTCCCGGTCGAGGCTTCGCTGGCGGTGGGGGACAAATCTTACCGCGCCAAGACTCCCGCCTTTTCGATCAGCACGCCGACGGGCGGCATCAGCGGCGAAGCGGTTCGCATCGAGGACTTTGCGGCCGGCAGAAGCGTCGACTTTTTTGATTTCACGCCGGCAAGCGATGTGGACGTCCGCGGCAAAATTGTGGTTGTCGATGGCTTTGGCGGGCCGCCGCCGGTGTGGTATTTCCAAAACGAGGGCGCTGTGGGGGCGATTTTTATCAATCCAGGCGTCGATATTCATTGGGGCATCTGCACCACTATTTGGGGCGCGCCTGATCTGGACAATTATCATCGGCAGCCAGCGATTCCAGTCGTCTCTATCAACCGGCCGGATGGCGAGGAACTGCTAAGGCAGATGGAAAATGGCGCGCTGGAAGTTACGCTTCATACCGAATTGCGCGAAGGCTGGTTTGAATGCCCATTGGTTGTTGCCGAAATTGAAGGTCAAGTCGAGCCAGAGCGATTTGTCCTGGTGCATGGACACGTCGATTCATGGGATGTCGGCATTGGTGACAACGCTGTTGGCGATGCCACTCTATTAGAATTGGCGCGGATTTTCCACAACAGCCGCGACCGGATGGCGCGAAGCCTGCGGGTGGCCTGGTGGTCAGGCCATTCGACTGGACGTTATGGGGCTTCAACTTGGTTTGCCGATGAATTTGGGCTTGATTTGGCGCGCAACTGCATCGCCCAAATGAACATCGATTCGCCGGGCTGTCGCTGGGCAACCGAATACTATGACGTGACTGTGATGACCGAAGCGGAAGATTTTGCCGCTCAAACAGTAAAGGATGCCACTGGTCAGGGGTTCAGCGGCGCGCGTCCGCATCAGGCCGGCGATTATTCCTTCAATAACATCGGCATATCCAGCCTGTTTATGCTCTTGTCGTCCATGCCAAGAGAACTCATTGAAGAAAAGGGATATTACGCTGTCGGCGGCTGCGGCGCCAACATCGCCTGGCATACTGAAAATGACCAGTTGGAGATTGCCGACAAGGATAATTTGATGCGCGATCTGCGCGTTTATGCGACCGCCTTGCAGCGTCTCTTGAACAATCCGCTCCATCCTTTCGATTTTCGCAATTTGACGGCTGAATTCAAAGAGACGCTGGATAGATATGCGAACGCCGCCGACGGTGAGGTGAGCTTTTCGCCAGCATACGATGCGCTTGCCGATCTTGATGCCGCGCTGGATGATTTGTATGGTCACAGCGCCGCGCTGGCAAACAAAGATGTCGCTGACGCAGGAGTGCGCGCCTATAACGATGCGCTGCTGGGCATGGCGCGGGAACTGGTGCTGGTCAACTATACTCGCAAAGGCCGCTTCCGCAATGAGCCGGCGGTGCGGGTGCCACAGCTGCCGGATTTGGCGGCGGCCATGGATTTGCCTTCGGCCGATGAACATATGAAACGGGTAACGCGGACGCATCTGACGCGCGGCCTCAACCGCGTCGCCTGGGCCTTGGAGACATCGGCAAATATCGCCCGCGCCGCGCTTGACAAAATAAACGTCTAAGAACAGGAGAATGACAAATGAAATTGATTTATCTGGTTTCCGGGCCGATGGGTCGGACGCCTGAAGGACAGGCCGAGCTTGGGCGGCGGCGGGAATATCTTCAGCGCCACGCCGACACAGGCACCCGCGTCGATATTACCGATATTCCCAAGGGGCCAGGCTCGATTGAAAGCATGTACGAAGAATATCTATCCATTCCCGAAACGGCCAAGAAGGCCTATGAACTGCAAGATGAGGGCTGGGATGGCATCCTGCTGGGCTGCTATGGGGATCCAGGTTTGGACGCTCTGCGCGAAATCGTCGAGATTCCCGTGGTCGGCGCCGGGCAGGCTACTTCATTGATGGCATCTGCGGTCGGCCGCCGTTATTCGGTCATCACCGTCACCGACAGCGTTATTGGGCCACTGGAGCAGACGCTTCGCAACGGCGGGGGCGGCGACAAGCTGGCCAGCGTGCGGGCCGTGAACATTCCGGTTCTGGAACTGCACCGCGACCGCGAGCTTGCCATTGAAGTCACCTTGGAAGAGGGCCGCAAGGCGATTGAGCAAGACCGCGCTGATACCTTGATTGTCGGCTGCATGAGCATGGGATTTTTGGAAATTCCAGAGGCCTGCCAGGCCGAGTTGGGAGTGCCATTCCTGAATCCGGCGCGGGTTCAGCTGAAGTTTTTGGAAGCGATGCTGGGGGCTGGACTTAGCCATTCCAAACACGCTTATATGACGCCGCCCAAACTCGCATCGGGCAAGGCGGCTTCGCTGGCCGATTTGTATCACAGCAAGAACTAGGAGGGCTTTATGGAATATGTATTGGCTGGCGCAACTCTGATTGATGGATTGGGCGGCAAGCCGATGGAAAACGCGGCCGTCCATGTCAAAGACGGGCGGATTGTCTGGGTCGGCCGGGCCGATGACTTGCCGGCGCAAAACGCAGATCCGGTCGATTTATCCGGCAAGTGGCTGCTGCCGGGGCTGATTGACGCCCATATCCACGTCTGTTACAACGGCGCTGAAAGCGTCTTTGCTCTGCTGGAACGTCACCGCGATGCCCTCGTGCTGGAAGCGGTCGATATCGTGCGGCGGATTCTTTCACATGGCACAACGACTGTGCGCGATATTGGCGGCGAGAAATATATCGAGATGTCGCTCCGCAACGCGATTGAGGCCGGCTTCATCCAAGGGCCGCGCATGAAAACATCCGGCCGGGTTATCTCGATGACCGGCGGCCATGCCCATTTTATCGCCCGCGAAGCCGATGGGCCCGATGAAGTTCGCAAAGCGGCCCGCGAGCAAATCAAGGCCGGCGCCGACACTGTGAAATTGATGGCGACCGGCGGCAGCGCCACCCCTGGGCAGGATATTATGGCCAGCCAGTTCACTGTGGACGAAATCAAGGCGGCCGTCGAAACCGCGCACATGATGGGCCGAACGGTGGCCGCGCACTGCCATGGCGCTGGCGGCATCAAAAACTGTCTGCTGGCCGGCGTCGATTCGATTGAACATGGCACCTATCTTGATGAGGAAACGGCCGACATGATGGTCGAAAACGACGCTTCACTCGTCCTGACGCTGGGGGTTGGCAATCCCGATTTGGAGAGCTATCCACTCTCGCCGGTGCAGAAAGCGGATGCCGAACGGCGCAGGCCGATGATCGAAAAAGGGGTCAAGCAGATCCGCGAAACTATCGCTTTGGCCCGCGCCAAGGGTGTCTTTCTGGGCAGCGGATCGGATGCCGGGGGCAATCCACTGGCGCCGCATCATTACAGCATGGCGCGCGAATTGGAGCTTTTGGTGGCGAATGGCATCGCGGAGATGGAAGCTATCGGCATCGTCACGATGAACAACGCCAAAATACTGCGCTGGGAAAACGACATCGGCAGCATTGAGCCGGGCAAGCTGGCTGACCTGCTGGTGATCGATGGCGATCCGCTGGCCGATATTAGGAATGTCCGCAAGGTCGCGGCCGTGTATAAAGGCGGGGAAAAAGTTTAGGCGAGGCGATGGCAGTCATAGCGATGGTTGGCGACATATTCCTGCAAGACCGCTTGCCGCAAAGCCAGGCGCTGGCCGCGGTCGCAGAGGTATTGCAGACATCCGATATTGCTCTTGGCAATTTGGAAGCGCCGGTTTCGGAGCGGGGCGCGGCGGTCGAGAAATGGATCAATATGCGTATGTCACCCGAACTTCTGCCTGAAGTCGAGGCCATTGGCTTTAAGCTGCTTACGATTGCCAACAATCACATGATGGATTATGGCGAGCTTGCTTTTATGGATACGCTGAATTGCCTTGATGCCCATCAAATCGCTTACGCTGGGGCTGGGCTGAATTTGGAGCAGGCCTGGCAGGCCAAAATCCTGTCGGCTGGCGATCTTCGTCTGGCTGTCCTAGCCGCCGCTTCCACCCTGCCGCTGGGCAGCGCCGCCGCCGATGACCGGCCAGGAGTGGCGCCGATTCATGTCGCTGAATCGTATCATGTGGATGCCGCCGCCAGCATGGAACAGCCCGGCAGCGCGCCTTATGTCCATACGCAGGCTTGGCCGGAAGACCTTGACCGCGCCAGACAGGCCATTGAAGAAGCCGCGCGCGAAGCTGATTTCGTGGTCGCCGCCTTGCATTGGGGCGTGCCGCCTTTGTGGCGCTCCCGTTTTCAGGATGGCTTGGCCGATTATCAAATTGAGGTCGGTCATGCGCTTATTGAAGCCGGCGCCGATGTCATTGTCGGGCATCATCCGCATTCCTTGCAGGCGGTTGAAGTGTATCGGGGGAAGCCCATTTTTTACAGTTTGGGCAATTTTCTCTTTCATCACAATCAGGCCGCCCAGCCAACGATTGTCAGCCGCAATGCCCCGTATGTCTTGCGTCCAGTTCGCGACCGCATCTGGTCGGAAACCATTATTCTGGTTGCGGATACAGATAAGATGACGTATGTTATGCACCCGGTTTTGCTGGATGAAGCGGGCAATCCGACCCTGCTCAAAGGAAGTGAAGCGCGCGCAGTCATCGAGCGTCTTGCCGCGATGTCGCCTCATGCGAAGATACGATTCCATGACGGTTTGGGACATTTGCTGTTATCATAGCAAGCAAACGCGAATTGGCGATGATGGAACATTCCGCGTTTTCGCCTGTATTTTCAATCAAAGGAGGTGTATCAGCACAGCCACAGTCAAGCCTAGCACGACCAACTTTTGTACCTTGTTCAATATGTATGGAGAAATCAAGTCATGTATAGAAAACTCACAAGAATCGCGGCAGTCGCCGCCCTGATGATGATGGTTTTGGCGCTGGCCGCGCCGATATCCTCACAGTCGGCCGGCGAAGTCATCCCGACCATCACCGTCCGTTCGGTCACACAGGCAGAGCGTCCAGTCGAATTCGAGACCACGCGCCTAGTTGTCGAAAACATGAAGGGCCTAGGCCTGGATGTCGTCCACCGCGCCGTCCCATGGGCGCAGCTGATCGACGAAGTATGGTTCACCCGCGAAGGCGACGAGGCTTGGGAAATGACCATCTGGCGTATGGTGGGCCGGCCCGAACGTTCCGACCCGGATGAATTCGCCTATAACCTGTTCCATTCCAGCATGGCGGCCAGCGGCTACAACTTCGTCGGCTATAACAATCCCGACTATGACGCCATTGCCGAAGCCCAGCGAGCCGAACTCGATTTGGACGTGCGGCAAGGACTGCTCTTCCAGGCGCAGGAGATGATCGCCAACGATGTGCCGAATGTTTATTTCGCTCATCCCAGCACACCGCAGCTGGTCCGCACCGACGTTTGGGACATCGACACCGTCGTCACTCAAGCTGGCATCGGCATTCACAACTTCTGGACTTGGACGGGTCTGACGCCGATTGGCGACCAGGACACCATCATCACCAGCACGACGTCCTTCCTTGAGGCCTTCAACCCGCTTTACATCGCCGGCGATGCGCCGTCGCGTGTGACCGAACTGATTTGGGACCGCCTGATGCGGATCGGGCCCGATGGCCTGCCGCGTCCCTGGGCGGCCGAAAGCGTCGATTGGGAAAGCGATACATCGGTTGTCATCACCCTGCGCGAGGGCATGAACTGGCATGACGGCGAAGCGGTAACAGCCGAAGATGTTGTCTATTCGATTGAGGCCGTCCAATCCGGCGAGGCGCCGCAGTATTCGCCTTTTGCCGCGGCGGTGGCTGATATGGAAATCATCGACGATTTGACCGTTCGCATCAGCTTGAGCGAGCCGTCGGCCGCCTTTGAGACGTCGACTTTGGCGAAGCTGAATCTGCTGCCGGAACATGTCTGGCGGCCCATCATCGACGATCTGCTGACCCAAGACACCGCCAACGCTGAAAGCATTCAGGAAGACATCCCCATCGGCAGCGGGCCCTACAAGATGGTCGCTTTCGACGTCAACGAATATGTCATCCTGGAAGCCAACGCTGATCACTTTTCGCCGCCGGCCGCGTCGGGCTGGATTATGAATGTGCTGCCCAATCAGGAAGCGACTTTGGGGCAGATTGCCATAGGCGAGATGAATTTCCTTTGGGAATGGGCCGGCGATTCGGAAGTGCTGGCGCAGATCGCTGAAGGCGACCCGAATGTGGCCTTGTTCTCCAGCCCAAGTCTGGGGATGCGCTACTTCGCCTTTAACCTGCGGCACGCTCCCTTTGATGATGTCGCCCTGCGCCGCGCTGTCGCCCATGTTGTGCCGAAGGAATCGATTGTCAACAACATCTACAAGGGCTTCGCCGTCACGGCCGATTCCTATGTTTCGACGCCGATTGAATTCTGGCACAATCCCGATTTGCCCGACTATGAATTCGACGTCGACATGGGACGGCAAGTGCTGGCCGAGGCCGGCTATACCTGGAACGACGAAGGCCGTCTGCAATATCCGGACAGCTAGCCTTTCATCCGTCCAATAATCCAATGACCCCTCTCCTGATATTTGGGAGAGGGGCCGGGGGTGCGATATGAATCGTGGCGCGTTAGCTTATATTTTAGGCCGCATTGTACGAAGTCTGTCGGCTTTATGGGTGATTGCGACCATTATTTTTCTTTTGTTCCGCCTGGCGCCTGGCAACCCGATGGCAGCTTTAATTGATACGACTTTTACCGCCGAACAGGAGGCGGCTACACTGAAGAGGTGGGGCTTGGACCGCCCCTTGGGAGAGCAGTATATTATTTATATCGGCAATCTGCTGCGCGGTGACCTAGGCGACACATTTTTTTACCCTGGCAAATCGGTCACCGACATCCTGCGCGATGACCTGCCCAACACCCTTTATCTCACATTGACCTCACTGCTGCTGGCTTATCTCATCGGCACGATTGGCGGGGTTATCTTGGCGGCGCGGCGCGGCACCAACTTTGAAAAAGGCGGTATTATTTTTACCCTGCTGACGCGCTCGGCGGCGTCGTTTTGGGTCGGCATGATCCTCCTGGCCATTTTCGCTTTCAGGCTGCGCTGGTTTCCATCATCAGGCATCGGCGGCGCCGGCACCATTTACAGCAGTGAATGGGAAAAACTTGCCTCGCCCGAATTTTGGCGGCACATGGCGCTGCCGACCTTCACCCTGGCACTGTTTCTGCTGGGCTTGCCGCAACTGCTGATGCGCTCGAATATGCTGGATGTGCTTGACCAGGATTACGTCACCATGAGCCGCCTGGCCGGCTACAGTGAACGGCGGGTGATGATCCAAACCGCCGCCCGCAACGCGCTGCTGCCGGTGCTGACGGCGCTCACTATCGGCATCGGCTATTCCATCGGCGGCAACGTGGTCCTTGAAAACGTCTTTGCTTGGCCGGGTTTGGGACGAACCCTGGTGCGGGCAGTCTCCCAACTCGATTATCCCCTGGCGCAAGGCGCTTTCTTTATCATTGCCGTGATTATGGTGACGCTCAATTTCTTAGCCGATGTGCTGTACACCCTGCTTGACCCCCGCATTGGCGCATCGTCCCGCGCCCAGTTGTCCTAGCCTGTTGAGGTCGTCTTATGCAGCAAGAAATCCAATATCCGCAGCGCAAAGCAAAAAACAAAAACGCGTCCTATTCACAAAGCGCCGCCATGCAGCTTTGGAAGACTAATCTTGAGGTTTTTCAACGGGACCGGCTGGCGCTGATTGGTCTGATTATCTTTGCCGTCTTTTTTCTGATAGCTGTTTTTGCGCCGCTGATTGCCCCCTTTGACCCGCTTGAAGTCATTGAAGAGGATGGCATCTGGCTGGCGAATAAAAAGCCCGGTGAACGTTTTCCGCTGGGCACGACCAATGTCGGGCGCGATATTTTCTCGCAGCTGATTCATGGCTCGCGTTCGGCGCTGCTGGTTGGATTTTCGGCGGCGGTCGCGGTGGCAGTGACTGGCACGGTGGTTGGATTGCTGGCCGGCTATTATGGCGGCTGGATTGATACGGTCTTGATGTGGGCGGCCGACGTTGCCCTTAGCATCCCCTTTATCCCTTTTATCATTGTGCTGTCAGCATTTCGCGATCCAAGCATCTGGAACGTAGTCTTTGCCATGGCGCTCTTGCAGTGGAGCAATCCCAGCCGGGTGATTCGCTCGCAGGTGCTGGTCATTAAAGAACAGGCTTTTGTCAGCGCTGCCAAGGTTTCCGGCGCCAGTGAACTCCGCATTATTTTTGTCTATATCGCCCCCAGCATCCTGCCATTGACCTTTTTATACGGCTCTTTCGCCATCGGCTGGGCGATTCTTACCGAAGCCAGCATAAGTTTCCTTGGCTTCAGCGATCCGAATACCGTCAGCTGGGGATTTATGCTCCAGGATGCCTTCCTGTCGCTGGCATTGACGCGCGGCGCCTATTACTGGTTCATCCCGCCGGGGCTGTGCATCATGCTGACGGTGATGGCTGGGTTCTTCATTGGGCGCGGCTATGAAGAGGTCTTGTTCCCGCGTTTGCGCCGCTCTTGAGCGAGGTACATATTGCCATGTCGATCCTTTCGATACGCGGTTTGAAGGTCAATTACGAAACGCAAGACGGCACGGTGCAAGCCGTTGATGATGTATCTCTGGACATCCAAGAGGCGCAGCAGCTAGGCCTCATTGGCGAATCGGGCTGTGGCAAAACGACTCTGCTCAAAGCGATTGTCCAGGTCTTGCCGCGCAATGGCCGCATCGCGTCCGGGGAAATTCTGTTCAAAGGCATGGACCTGCTCCGTCTGCCGGCGGCCGAAATGCGGCAGCTGCGCTGGCGCGAGATCGCGACTATTCCCCAGGCCTCTATGGATTCGCTTAATCCAGTGCAACGCGTCGGCAAACAGCTTATCAAACTGCTGACGGTTCGCGGCGGGCTGGACAAACGGGCGGCGCATCGGCGGGCGGTGGAACTTTTTGATTTGGTCGGCCTGGATACCGGGCGGCTGATGCACTATCCACACGAATTTTCGGGCGGCATGAAACAGCGGGCGGTGATTGCGATGGCGCTGGCGCTCAATCCCAGCCTCTTAATCGCCGATGAGCCGGTCACCGCGCTGGATGTCATCGTTCAGCATCAAATCCTTGAGGTCCTGCGGCGGCTTCAGGATGAGCTTAACCTGACTGTCATGCTTATCACCCACGACATTTCGGTTGTCGCCCAAGTTTGCGACTCGGTCTCGGTGATGTACGCCGGTCAGATTGTCGAGCAGGCTGAGGCCAAGCCCTTTTTCCAGTCGCCGGCGCATCCTTACAGTCTTGGTCTGCAACAGGCTTTTCCCAACCTGGTTCGCCCGCGCGATGTGCTGGTTTCGATTGAGGGCTATCCTCCCGATCTGCGCCAGCCGCCGCCAGGCTGCCGTTTTGCTGAACGCTGCCCCTTTGTCCTTGAGGCCTGTCATCAAACCGATCCAGTCCTGGAAAACGTGGGGGACAATCGCACGGCGGCCTGCCTGCGCTCTAACGAAATGGACGTCTTGCGCCAGCAGGCCGAAGATCCGACCCTCTGGCAGCATGTCGAAGTCACACAGCAGTTTGAAGACAGCCTGCCGTCTATTACTGCCCCGACTGCCAACAAGGACAATCAGAACGGCGATGTGCTGATTGAGATGCGGAATGTCTCCAAGCGATTCAAGATTGGCGGCGGGCTGGCGGGACTGCTGCGCGGCGACAAAGAGCAAACCGTCTATGCCGTGAACAAGGTTTCCTTTACCCTCAAGCGCGGCGAAAGCCTGGGGCTGGCCGGCGAATCGGGCTGTGGCAAATCGACCACTGGCAAGCTGCTGGTGAAACTGGTAGATGCCAGCGAAGGCGAAATTTTATTTGACGGGCTTGATCTGGCCAAGCTGGATGACAAGGAACTGCTCGAATTTCGCAGTCGAGTGCAGTTGATGTTCCAAAATCCATTCGAGGCCTTGAATCCGCGCTTTACCCTCTATCGCTCTTTAACCGAGCCGCTCATCATTCACGGCTGGAAGGATGACGCCAAGCGTTTGGATCGGGTGATTGAAACCCTGGATCGGGTCAATTTGCGCCCAGCCGAGGTTTTCCTTGATAAATATCCGCATCAGCTTTCGGGCGGGCAGCTGCAAAGGGTGGTGCTGGCGCGGGCATTGGTGCTGCATCCCGATTTTCTGGTTGCCGATGAGCCGGTATCGATGCTGGATGTATCAGTGCGCGCCGGCATCTTGAACACAACCCGCCGCCTGGCGCGCGAGCTTGGCCTGGCGACCGTCTACATCTCCCACGATTTGTCGCTTTTGCAATATACCTGTGACCGCATCGCCATTATGTATCTGGGCGAAATTGTTGAGATTGGCCCCAGCCAGGATGTCATTCAGCATCCACAGCATCCCTATACCCAGGCTTTGATCGCCGCCGTGCCGGTGCCTGACCCGACCATTGAAAATCCCCCACTGCGCGTTCAGGAAGGCGTGCCGCGCCCGACCGAAGCGTTTGTCGGCTGTCCCTTTGCCCAGCGCTGTCCAGATGCGATGGAAGCCTGCCTGACCATCCGCCCGCCGCAAATCACCGGCGAAAATGAACATATCACACAATGCCACCTGTACGGCGAACACCGCGATTCGCCCAAGCTCCAGCGGAAGCTGGAAAGCAAACCGATATGAGCTTGATGAGGGCGGAAGTGATTCGCAAGCATAGCTGCACAGTGAAGCAAAGCGCCAATGGGAAACGGTGAGTTCGCGGTTTCAGCCGAAACATTGACCCGCATCTTTGTTGCCTTGCTGTATGTCCTTAGCTTGATGAGTTACTGGCGACTGGCTCCCCGTCTGTCGCTAGCATCCAGGCGGCTGGCGAGTGTTATGCTGGCGGCGCAGATCGTGGTGATCGTGGTGGCGCTGGAAATCCGACCGGCATCGGAGTTTGAGGAGTGGCTTTGGGATTTAGGCAAGGAATGGAACATCCCCAGCGTCCTTGCTTCGACGCAGCTGGCATTGGTTGGGGTCGCTGCGGTGGCGACGGCCGGGCTTACGCGGGAGCGACCCGCCTGGCAGCGTCTCTATCTGGTCGGGATGGGTTTGCTTTTTCTGTTTTTGGCATGGGATGAATACTTCATCTTGCACGAACGCATTCTAAATTGGAAGAGGGCCTACGTTGCCGGCGGCGTGGTGGCGGCAGCGGCAACAATAGCTGTGGCCGTGCGCTCGCCGCGGCATACATGGATATGGCACTTATACCTGCTGGCCGGGCTGGCGATGAGTGCGGCAGGAGGGATATTCTTTGAGTTAGCGCCGCCGGCCTGTGGCAATTTGGGATTCTTGCGTCTGGATGGATGCCTGCGACTCTCTTTTTGGGAAGAATTGCTTGAGTTTCTGGGCATCTGGCTGACGCTGGTCGCCATGCTTGGTCATTTTTCCGATGCCGCGCCGATGCCAAGGCCCCGCGTCCGGCGCTTACTGTATGCACTGCCGGCGCTTTGGATTCTCCTGCTCTTCGTCAATTCCTTGATCCCACACCTTGAACTGCGGCTTCTGGCGCAACCGGCATCAGTGCAGTTCGGAACCGGGGTGCATTTGCATGGCTACCGCATAGACGGCGGCGAGGAGGCTTCTGCTCTGCGGCTTTACGCGTCTGCCAGACAGCGCGATTATATGGGATTTGGCGTTGAGATGGGCTATTCTGTTCATCTGATTGATCCAATCAGCGGCGAATCGGTTGCCAGTCACAGCGAGTATGCGAATGTTGGGCAGGATGTTTGGCTGTTCACTCCCGGCTATGCGCCGATTTTCCGACATCGGATAGAGGTAAATATCCCGCAAGCCGCGCGCAGCCGTCGGCTTTGGGTGGCGCTGATGGTCTGGCGCAAAAAGAGGAGCGGTGAATATGTGTTCCAGGAGGTCCGCGCCAGCGACCGTCAACTGCTGAATGAAACGCAGGTGATCCTGGATGAACTGGTCATCCCAGCTGCGTCGGCTGCACAATAGAGAGGACTCGATGAACAACGGTGAATTGATAATATCACCCAAAGCCTTGAACTATATCTTTCTCTTCTTGCTCTATATCCCAATTTGCCTCGCCGCTTACAAGTGGCTGTTCCCATCTCTCTTCCCAGCAGCCAAACGGATAGCAACTGCTTTTCTGGCGGCGCAGGTTCTGGTGGTCATAGTGTGGCTGGAAATCCGATCAGCATCGGGTTTTGAGGAGTGGCTCTGGAATCTGGATCAAGGAGGCGTAATCCAGTCGATCATTGCGTTCACACAACATATGATGGTTGGAGGCACTGCAATAACCGTGGGGTGGCTTGCCAAAGCGCGACCCGCCTGGCAACGTCTCTACTTCGTCGGGATCAGTCTGGTTTTCCTGTATCTCGGGCTGGACGATTTTTTCGAATGGCGACCCTATGTAAGCAGTTGGTTGAAAGAACCCTACTTTTTAGTCGGCATGACGGTTGCAGTGGTAACAATTACAATAGCGATACGTTCACCGAGGCGTGCGCGAATATGGCACTTATGCCTGCTGACCGGGCTACTGCTTTTGGGGATGGGCGGCTTCGTACTTGATGGTTTGCCAGATATTTGCGGATATTTCGGATTCTTACATATCGATGGATGTTTGGTATTCCGTTTCCTGGAAGAATCTCTTGAGTTTCTAGGGACTTGGCTAACGCTCATCGCTATATTTGGTCATCTTTCCGACATAGCGTCGACGCCACGGATCCACATCCGCCTCATCCTGTATGTAGGACCTGTGCTTTGGGTTCTCTTGCTCTTTCTTACTACTTTCTTTCCTTACCTTGAACTACGGTTCTTTCCCCAGCCGGCCACCGTGGAATTTGATTCAGGAGTACACTTGCATGCCTACCGCATAGACATTGAGAGAGACATTATCTTCCTGCGACTCTATACGTCTGCCCAGCGGTGGCGATACAGGCAGCGAGGTTATTCCGTTCACCTGGTCGATCAAGCCAGCGGCGATTCTGTCGCCAGCCGGGATACGTGGACGGATGACAACATGGGTTTCCGGCTGGCGTCACACGAGTTACCTATTTTCCGACACTATATGGAAGTACAAATCCCGCCACAGGCGGCGAACCGCGCGCTTTGGGTTGTGCTGGCGCTCTGGCGCGAAAAGGACGGTGAATATATCCATCAACGAGTCCTCGCCAGCGACCGGCAACTGCTGGATGATACCCAAGCTGTCCTGGATGAACTGGTCATCCCAGTCGTGTCAACTGCCGCGCCGCCAGACGTTTCGCTGGCCAGATTCGACAATGGCTTCGCACTTGATGGCGCCGACCTGCCGGAGCGCGCCCGGCCTGGCGAAATCTTGGACATTCCATTCTCTTGGCGCAGCGATATTGACGGTCAAGAAGACTACACGCAATTTCTGCATCTCGGACATGAAGAAAGCGGAGCCTGGTGGGTCTATGACCATCAGCCATTGGGGCCGCGCTTGCCAACCCGCCTATGGTACAATGGACTTATCGATAGTGAAACCTGGCAAGTTCCGCTCCCGGCTGACCTCGCGCCCGGACAATACAAGGTCTTTACCGGGCTGTATCGTCAGAGTGATCTGGAGCGGGCGCCAGCCAGCGATGCCGACGGAAAGCCTTTCCTTGATGGCCGCGTGCCGCTGGGCAGCCTGATCATAGAGTGACAGCCTTGCAAAAAGGCAGCACCCAACGCGGCTGAACAATGGAGGATGAACAGCAGTGGAGTTGCTCGTATCAGCCGAGGCATTGCTCCGCACCCTTATCTTCTTGCTGTATGCGCCGATTGTCCTGATAAGTTACTGGAAACTCATCCCGCGCTTGTCGCCAGCAGCCCAACGGATAGCAAGTGGTTTCCTGGCGGCGCAGGTAGTGGTGATCGCGGTGTCACTGGAAATCCAGCCATCCTCGAGTTTTGAATGGTGGCTCTGGCATCTGGATCGGGAATGGAACATCCCCGGCACTCTGGCCTCGACGCAGCTGGCGCTGGTTGGCTGTTTTGCGCTGATAACGGCTTGGCTGGCCAAAGGACGCCGCATCTGGCTGCGTCTCTATCTGCTTGGGATCGGTTTGCTTTTTCTGTTTTTGGCGTGGGATGAATATGCCAGTCTGCACGACTTCATTGCGAATTGGATAAGTTTATACGGTGCATTAGGCACGGCGGTTGTGGTGATGACGTTGGCTTTGGCTTTATGTTCGCCGCGGCGCACGCGAATATGGCACTTGTGCCTGCTGGTCGGTTTAGCTATGAGTGCCATAGGCGCCCTTGTGATTGATCAGCATCCTATCAATCATAAGATATGTGGCAGTTTAGGTTTCTTGCGCCTCGACGAATGCCTGCTGACTTATAATTTAGAAGAGGCGCTTGAGTTTCTGGGCATCTGGATGGCGCTGGCTGCCATGCTAGGACATTTTTCCGACGCCGTGCCGATGCCAAAGCCGCGTGTCCGACGCTTTCTGTATGCGTTGCCGGCGCTTTGGATTCTCCTGCTTTTCCAAAGTGAGGTCATCTTCTTTCCCACTGTGTCCGTTGCCCGTACACAGCTAGCGGATATCGAGTTTGAGGCGGATATCCATTTGTATGGCTTCCGCATCACAAGAACAACTGCCCAACTTTATCTCGATCTCTTTTTGTCGCAGCGGCAATGGGATTTCAGCGGACTAGGCTATTCCTTTCATCTGGTTGACCAGGCCAGCGGCGCCTCTATCGCCGGCGGCGAGCAGTATTTCAATCAACAATATACATTTTGGCTGGGACCTGGCTATACGCCGATTTATCGACAGCGGATAAAGATTAAAATTCCGCCGCAGGCGGCAACAAACGGCGCGCTTTGGGGCGTGCTGACGGTTTGGCGTGAAAAGAACGGCGAATATGTTCATCAGCAAGTCATCGCCAGCGATCATCCACTGTTGGATGACACGCAGGTTATCCTAGGCGAACTGCGATGGCCGATTCCCGCCCCGAATCCGCCTGTGTGGTACAATAGCTTGGGTGGCATCTGGAATACAGAATGATAAACGCTTGTGGGGAGTCTACATGAGTCTGATGACGGCGGCGGTGATTCATGAACATGGCGAGCGCGATGTCATCCGCTTGGAGCAGATGCCTATTCCGCAACCAGCACCGAACGAAGTACGCATCAAAGTCTATGCCTGCGCCTTGAATTGGCTGGATGTTGGCATCCGCCGCGGGCCGCAGTTTGGCGCGGTGCCGCTGCCGCTCATCACCGGCGTTGATATTTCGGGCGTGATTGATGCGGTTGGCGCTGCGGTTTCGGCCTGGCGGCCGGGCGATGAAGTTACCCTGTATTCGCTCTTGACCTGCGGCGACTGCGAATACTGTCGGCAAGGGGATTTGACTGTCTGCGCCCAACATCAGATTATCGGCGAGCATCTCAACGGCGGCCTGGCAGAATATATGACGGCGCCGGCGCGGAATCTGATCGCCAAACCAACCAATTTAAGCCATGTTGAGACGGCGGCGCTGCCGGTGGTCGCCATGACAGCCTGGCACATGCTGATTTCGGTCGGTCGCTTGCAGGCCGGTGAAACCGCTTTTATTCCCGGCGCTGGCGGCGGGGTCGCATCGATGGGCATTCAAATTGCCAAACACGCCGGCGCCGAGGTCTATGCCAGCACATCCACGCCCGAAAAAATGGAGAAAGCGCGGGCATTGGGCGCTGATTATGTGGTCAGCTACCGCGAGTCCGATTGGGCGCAACAAGTCATTGATGCCACCGGCGGCCGCGGCGTCGATGTCGTCCAGGATAATGTAGGGGCTTCAACCTGGGCGGATTCGCTGAAGACCTTGGCGCGCAATGGTCGGATGGTGGTCTGCGGCTCGCATTCCGGCCGGCAGCTTGATTTGGCGATTCCACAGATTTATCATCGTCAGCTGTCTATTTTGGGCGC
Source organism: Phototrophicaceae bacterium (assembly GCA_965243515.1). GTDB lineage: Bacteria > Chloroflexota > Anaerolineae > Aggregatilineales > Phototrophicaceae > UBA6055. Next base: position 2,229,062 of record OZ251572.1, read on the forward strand.
CAACGGCGGCACTTATCATGAGCTTGTCACCGCCCTTGAGCTAGCCAATCGAGGCATTCTGCGCCCGGTGATTGACACTGTCCTGCCACTGTCCGATATCCATGAGGGGCATCGCATCCTAGAGGAACACGATCATTTTGGCAAAGTGGTCATGCAAATCGCGGCGGATTAGCACCGTCGGCAAACATTTTCAGACAGCCGAACTGTACACAAATCCGATTCGATTTGCTAAAATCGCTGGCATCCTGTTCAATCTGAAGCGAGCAAAATCCAATGATGAAGATCAGCGCCTTTGGTGATGAAATTGCCGTAGATTTTGAAGAACAGCTGCAAGTTTTACAGCGCTTGCGGATTCCACTGATTGATGTCCGCGCCGCTTGGGGGGTCAACTGCTCGCTGTTTAGCGATGGGCAAGTCGAGCGCATCAGCAGTCTGTGCCGGCAGTATCGGATTCGAGTCAGCTGTATGGGAAGCCCGATTGGCAAGTCGCCGATACAGGACTCCATTGCCATCGAAAGCGACCGTCTCAAGCGCATTGGCGAAATCGCTCATCAACTCGGCGCCAAAAACATTCGCATCTTCTCTTTCTATCCTCAAGCCGCTGTCAGCCAGTCTATTATGCAAGCCGCGGTGGAACGTCTGCAAACCTTAGCCGACATTGCCGAAGATCTTGACTTGCTGCTGCTGCTTGAAAATGAAAAAGCACTGGTTGGTGATACTCCCGAACGGTGTTTGGCATTATTGCGGTCGGTTGATTCGCCGCGGCTGAAGTTCATCTGGGATCCGGCAAACTTCGTTCAATGCGGCGCGGCCGAACAGGTTGATCAATGGTGGGACGGCCTGCATCCTTTTACGGCTTACATTCATATCAAAGACGCCCGCCTGTCGGATGCGGCGATTAAACCCGCCGGCGAAGGCGACGGGCAGGTGAAGACATTGCTGGAACGTCTGCGCGCAAGCGGTTATGAAGGCGTCCTGTCGCTGGAGCCGCACCTGGTTGAAGCGCGGCGCTCCAGTGGATTCAGCGGCGTCGATGGGATGACGGTTGCCGTTAAGGCCTTGCGGAAACTAATGGATGAGGTCGGGATTGAGGAAGCGCAATAGCCGCGCCGGCCTCATGTCAAGATGATGATGTGCAGTTCGCGCGGGCCGTGTGCGCCCTTGATAAGTTCCTGGGCGATGTCGGCTGTTTTACTTGGACCGGTCACAATGGTGGTATTGCTGGATTTGGTAAATGCTGGATAGCCTTGCGCTTGCTGGGACTGCTGCCAGCTTTCCAGATCGGGCAAAATCTGTTGTGGCTTCAGCAATGCAATATGAAGATCAGGCAAGAGTGATGTCGTCCGATAGCGCCCGGTGCCGCTTTCCAGAACCAAGCTACCAGTGGCGGCCAGGGCCGCGCCGGCGCCGGTGATGCCGATCCGCAGTTCGCCATCGTCATACTGGCCGACCGTCACACCCAGCGTCCCTAAAGTCTCGTGCAAACTCGGTATCGGAAGCTGGTCTTCGTCCCAGCTTAAAATCGACTTGTCGCCGCTGATTAACTCCATTATCTGCTCAATGGCATGATTCTGATTCATCTGATAGACATGGCAGCCCAGCTTTTCGGCTTCGGTGACAAACTGCTCAATCCGTTCATCGGCCGACAGATTTTGCAGTGGCACCATGTGCCGCCGCGTTTCAATTTTCCGCCCTTCGTCAAGGTCTGGCTGTGTCTGTCGCAGCTTGTTCAAAATGCGGTCACGCGCTCCCATTGATGCGCTCCTTCCATAATTGACGGAAAGGCTTGGGGGCAAAGTCGGGGAAATCGCGGTGTTTCGTCCAGTTGCCCAGCACACCGGGCATATAATCTCCCATCAGATACTGTCCGACGCGGGCTGCCCGGCCGCCCAGCGCAAACCGCGTTGGCGACGTCATCCCAATCGCCCACATTTTCATGCCCAGGTCCCAGCCAGGCGCGGATTCGCCGGCCTGCACCAAATCATGGCGCAAATCAAGCAGCATGCGCGGCAGGTCAATATCGACCGGGCAAACCTGCTTGCAGCTGCCGCACAAACTGCTGGCGTGGGGCAAAGGAGTCGCGTTTTCCAAACCGACATAAAGCGGGGTCAGCACGGCGCCGATTGGGCCGCCATACACCCAGCCATAGGCATGACCGCCGGCGCTGCGATACACCGGGCAGGCGTTCTGACAGGCGCCGCAGCGAATGCAGGCAAGCGCATCGGCATAGGCGCTGGCATAGATGTCTGAACGGCCGTTATCGACAAAGATGATATAGACTGCCTGCGGGCCGCCCTGCTCGTCATCGCGCGCTGGGCCATTGATGATATTGCTGTAGACCGTCAGATTTTGGCCGGTGCCACTGCGCGGCAGCACTTGCGTAAGGGTGGCATAATCTTCGACGGTGTCGATGACTTTCTCAATGCCCACCAGCGCAATATGAACCGCCGGCATCGAGGTGCACAGACGGCCGTTGCCTTCGTTCATCACCAAAGCGAGCGATCCTGTTTCGGCAATGATGAAATTGCCGCCGGAAATCCCCATGTGTGAATTCAGGAAATCCTGGCGCAGCATTCGTCGGGCAAAGGCGACCATTTCGGCGGCATCATCGGTTGGCTGCATGCCTAGCTCGCGGACAAAGATATCGCGGATTTCGGCTTTTGTTTTGTGGATCACCGGCGCGACGATGTGGCTGGGCGGCTCGTCATTAAGCTGGATGATATATTCGCCTAGGTCAGTTTCTACTACGCGCAGGCCGGCGGTTTCCAGCGCATGGTTGACCGCCAGCTCTTCGCTAAGCATACTCTTGCTCTTGGTGACAGTTTTGACGTCATGTCGACGGGCAATGTCGAGAATTCGCTGATTGGCTTCGGCGGCATCTTCGGCCCATTCGACGCGAAAGCCGTTTTTATGCAGGTTCGCTTCGGCTTTTTCTAATATGTCTGGCAGATGACGGAGGGCGCGGCGTTTGGCTTCGGCGGCCTGCTGGCGCATGTGTTCGCCGTGTTCATCACTATACGAAAACATCGCCGCCTGACGTTTGTCATAGGCATTTCGCGTACCGGCGGCGACCGCTTCCTGCAAGTTTTTATTATGAATGGCGATCTCGGACAGGGCAACAAAATCCTTTGACTGCACTTCCAGCGTCATTGGCTCTCCCCTTTCAAGCCCTTGGCCAGCACATCGGCCAGGTGCAGAACCCGCTTGGGCGATTGATGGCGCGACAAACCGCCGTTCATCTGGGTCATGCAGCTAACATCACCGGTCACAATCGTTTCCGCTTGTGACTGATTGATATTATCTATCTTGTTCATCAGCATGGCATTGCTGACTTCGGGCATCTTCAGGCTGAAGAGGCCGCCAAAGCCACAGCAGACATCGCATTCGTTCAATTCCAGCAGTTCGGCATTGCCTAGATGGCGGATTAGGCCTCGGGCGGCTTTGCCCAGCCCCAGCCCACGCAATCCATGACAGGCATCATGAATCGCAAAGGATTCTTTTTGCGGCAGGGTCAAATCGAGATTCTCAATCTCCAGCCCGTCCACCAGATACTCGCTGAATTCCCAAGTGATGGCGGCCATTCGTTTTGCCTGCTGATGCCATTCGCCATCGGCCGGCGTGAAGAGATGCGGATATTCATGCCGCACCATGGCGGCGCAAGACCCAGAGGGCGTGACAATCACTTCGGCATCTTTGAAGGCTTTGATAAAATGTTTGGCGACGGTTTTGGCGTCGCGGCGGTAGCCGGCGTTGAAGGCAGGCTGGGCGCAGCAGGTTTGCGCCATTGGGAAATCGACCTGAACGCCGATATATTCCAGAATATCGACCACTGACATTCCGGTTTGTGGATAGACCATATCGACAATACAAGTGACGAACAGGGATACTTTTTTGCCCTTTGGCGATTCGCGTTCCAATAATGCCATGCTTCACACTTTCATTCGTTGGCAATGATTTCCATAGTGTACCGAAAATCGGCGCGGCAAGCTATCGTCTGAAACAATCATTTTTGTTACAATAGCTGATACATTGATTTAGCAAAGGATAAGAGTATGGCTGATTATACCCCGCGACCGGAACATAAATTTACCTTCGGCCTGTGGACGGTGGGCAATATCGGGCGCGATCCCTTTGGCGAGCCAACCCGCGCGCCGATCTCCCCGGTGGATATCGTTCATCTGCTGGCGGAGGCAGGCGCTTGGGGCGTCAATCTGCATGACAATGATCTGGTGCCCATCACCGCTGACGCCAGCGAGCGCGACCAAATTGTCGCTGATTTCAAACAAGCGCTGGATGCGACTGGGGTGGTTTGCCCGATGGCCACAACTAACCTTTTCGCTGATCCAGCCTTCAAGGACGGCGCCTTTACCAGCAATGATCCAGCCGTGCGGGCCTATGCCCTCCAAAAAACCATGCTTTCGATGGATTTGGGGGCTGAACTTGGCGCCAAAGTTTATGTCTTTTGGGGCGGGCGCGAAGGGGCGGAAAGCGACAGCGCCAAGAACGCGGCTGACGGCATTAAACGGATGCGCGAAGCGATCAATTTCCTGTGCGAATACTCCAAGGACAATGATTACGGCTATCGCTTTGCGCTGGAGCCCAAGCCCAACGAACCTCGCAGTGACATTTATTTGCCGACGGTTGGCAGCATGCTCGGCTTTATCGCCACGCTGGACGACCCGTCTATGGTCGGCGTCAATCCCGAAGTGGCGCACGAACACATGGCCGGCTTGAATTTCATGCACGCTGTCGCCCAGGCTTGGGATGCCGGCAAGCTGTTTCATATTGACCTCAACGATCAGATGTTTGGCCGCTATGATCAGGATTTTCGCTTTGGCAGCATGATGATCAAGCAGAATTTTCATCTGGTGCGCTTTCTTGAGGATGTCGGCTATGATGGCAGTCGGCATTTTGATGCCCATGCTTATCGAACGTCGGGTTATGACGATGTGAGGGAATTCGCCAAAGGGTGTATGCGCTCGTATCTTATCTTCAAGGACAAGGCGGCGCAATTCAATGCCGATGAGGAGATCCAAGCGCTCCTTGCGGAGATTAATGCCGACGATGGCCGTTACGCTTATCTGGCGGAAGGGTACAGCAGAGAGGCGGCTGACAAACTCAAGGCAACGTCATTTGACCGTCAGGCGATGGGGGCCCGCGCGCTGCCCTATGAACGTCTTGACCAGCTTACTTTCGATTTGCTGATGGGAGTTCGCTAGCGGCTTGCTACGGCCGCCGATGAATAAACAAGAAAGGACGCGCCATGCCGTGCCTGATGGGACTTGACATTAGCACTACCGCCGCCAAAGCCCTTATCATTGATGAAGGCGGAAATGTGATTGCCACCGCCAGCAGCCCACAGCCGATCAGCCAGCCTAAACCTCTGTGGAGCGAGCAGAATCCTGCCGATTGGTGGGATGGTATGAGCGCCAGTATTCGTCAGGCATTGTCCGATGCCAATCTGGGCGGCGAGGACATCGGCGCCATCGGGCTGACCGGCCAAATGCACGGCCTGGTCTTGCTTGATGCGGCTGGCGAAACACTGCGGCCGGCGATTTTATGGAATGACCAGCGGACGCAGGCGCAATGCGACGCTATGACGGCGGCGATTGGCCGGCAACGGCTGATTGAACTGACCGGCAATCTGGCGCTGACCGGCTTTACGGCGCCGAAGCTGCTGTGGGTGCGCGACAATGAGCCGCGGGTTTATGCCCAAATCAAACAGGTCTTGCTGCCCAAGGATTACATTCGTTATAAGCTGACCGATGCTTATGCGACTGACTTGGCAGGAGCGTCGGGTACATCTCTGCTCAATGTGGCTGAACGGAACTGGTCACTGGAGATGCTGGCGGCGCTGGATATTCCAGCCGAATGGATGCCGCCGGTTCACGAAGGCACCGAGGTCACGGCGACCGTCAGTCGGGCCGGGGCGGCGGCGACCGGCCTCAAAGCTGGCACGCCGATAGTTGGCGGCGGCGGAGACCAGGCGGCTGGCGCGATTGGCATGGGCTGCGTCGCGGCTGACACCATTGGCGTCACTGTGGGGACATCGGGAGTCGTCTTTGCGCCGCTTGATGCTTACGCTTATGAGCCTGATGGGCGGCTGCATGCCTTTTGCCACGCTGTGCCGAACACATGGCATTTTATGGGGGTGATGCTTAGCGCCGCCGGCAGTCTGCAATGGCACAGGGACAATTTTGCCTCGCAGCTTGATTTTGAGGGCCTGCTGGGGGAAGCCGCGGATGTTTCCGCCGGCAGTGAAGGCTTGTTCTTCCTGCCCTATTTAAGCGGCGAGCGCACGCCGCATCCTGATCCGCTGGCGCGGGCCGCCTTTATTGGCATGACCAGCCGGCATGGCCGCGGGCATCTGACCCGCGCGGTATTGGAAGGCGTGGCATTCGGGCTGAAAGATTCTTTTACGCTGATTGACCAAGCGGGTTTGCCAGATCGCTTTGAGGTTCGCATCAGCGGCGGCGGCGCCAAAAGCGCGGTTTGGCAGCAGATTATCGCCGATGCACTGGCGGCGCCGCTGGTCAATGTGAATACGACCGAGGGCGGCGCGTTTGGCGCGGCGATTCTGGCTTCCATCGCGGCCGGCATATTCGACGATGCGCGCTCGGCCTGCGCGGCCATGATTCAAACTGGCGCGCAAGTCGAACCTGGCCAAGATCAGGCCATCTATGCCGAACGGTACTCTGTTTATCAATCGCTGTATCCGACGCTCAAAGACACCTTTGCGCGGCTTTAGCGGCCTGCGCGCGAAGGGCTGTGTTATTTATAGACAAAGCCTTTATTTGCGGCGGCGGCGATTCGGGTCGCGTTTTCGGGATAATTCCAGTCAGGGATTTTGCGGCCGACATAAACACAGCCATCGACAAGGCGATTCACCAGTGGAACCGGGTTGACTATGGCCGCGATCCCCGGCAAAAAGGGACTGACTTCCAGCGTCTCAAAGCCAGCGCGTTCACAAAAGAAGCGCAGTGTGGACGGCGTGAAGGCGTTAATGTGATCGCTGTACAGATAGCCTGTTGTGTACTTTCGCAGTCCAGGCGCTAGGCGAAGGGCCGGCGCGATGGGAATCGTTGGGACGTAAATGGCGACCAGACCGTTTGGCTGCAACAACAGCGCCATACGCCGCAAAAAGATATGAACGCTTTCGACATGCTCAAGCACAGCCGAACACCAGACAGCCTCTACTTTGGGCAAGTCATCAATGGCATCATGGAGGAAGTCGCGCTGATAGATCTGCAAGCCGATACTGCGGGCGAATTGTGATTGATAGGTCTCGATTTCAATGCCATAGGATCCCGATTTGCCGAACAAAAGGGTCGCGCCATAGCTGCATCCAATGTCGCAAAGGACTTTGTCGGTTAAATGATATTTTCGATTGACGGCTTGGAACTTTCGGCGCGGCCCCTGGGCGAACCATTTATCGTAAATTCGCTTATTCTCATCGGGTGAATAACAGCCGCGTTCAAGGATCATCTGCCGCATCTGCGCTGATGGTTTTAGCAGAGGCATCGGGCTAAATCCATTTTAAGCTGTGTGTTCGCATTGGGGTCACAAAGCATGGGTCAGCACCAGCACGCGGGTAGATGGCGGCAGGTCGGCGCGGCTCAATTCGACTTCCCAATCCGACTGAAAATCAATGTCATCATCATCAAAATGACTAAGGAAGGATTCGATCCACAGCATATTGCGCGGCTTATAGCGCAGGGTGCGGAAGTGCATCGGGATAACGAGCTTGGGCTGGACGCGGTCGATGACCTGCTTGAGATCGGGCAGGCGCATAGTCGGCACATCGCCGGCCAGCGCCAAAAAGACGTCAATGCCGCGGAAAAATTCAAATTCTTCGGGCGTGAAGGGGTTGCCGACGTCGCCCATGTGGCCGATGCTGATGCCATCCATCTCCCAGCGATACATGGCGCATTTATCGGGTTCGTGTTCGGGATGATTGTACATCTCGGAGGATTCAATCGCTTGGAAAGTTAGGCCTTTGGCTTTGATTTCGCCGCCCGCCCGCGCCACTTCAAGCATATTTATCCTAAGCGGATCGCCGCCGATTAAATCGGAGCGGTCGTGGAAGCTGTCGTTCAGGGATGAGGTGACGACAATATCGGGATGGTCGGGGATGGGTTGATAGCCCGATGTCTCTGGGGTATAGGGGTCGGTGATGACGGCGGCGCCGTCGCTGGCGGTGACGATAAAACTGGCGTGGCCGTACCATTTAATTTTCATGCGCTTAGGCTCCATTTACTCTGGGGATCAGTTCTTCTGTGACCAGTCCGATGACCTCTTCATCAGGCAGGCCGATGGGGTCAATCATAAAATAATCGCAGCCCTGCTCGACAAAGGCGCTCATCTGCTCGGCGATTTGCTCGGCTGTTCCCAAGAAGGCGTTGTCGCGGGTCCATTGCTGGGCGCGGGATTTGCCGCGCTGTTCGGCTTCGGCCTCGGTTTTGCCAATCGCAACTCGGCCAAACCAGCTAAGGCGCAGGGTCGACGGATCGCGTTCAATGGCTTCCAGGTGATTTTTCAGAATGTCGAGACGTTCAATGTACCGCTCCAGCGGCGCATCCGGGTAATTCCAGATGTCGGCATATTTGGCGGCGTGTTTCATTGTGGTTTTGCCGCCGCCGCCGACCAGAATTGGAATCATCGGCTCGGGCTTTGGTTCGCAAAAGGCAGCTTGAATGCGATAGTGTTTGCCCTCATAGCTCACTTGGCCGGGTTCTCCCCACATCTTCTTCAAGATAATCAGGGTCTCTTCCAACTGTTCCAGGCGGATTTTGGCGGCGGGAAAGTCATAATCATAGGCGCGGTATTCATCCTCTTTCCAGCCGGCGCCGATCCCCATAATGAAGCGGCCATGGGTCAAGGTTTGCAGGCTGGTCGCCATCAAAGCCAGCAGGGCCGGATTGCGATAGCTTTGTCCCAGCACCATCGGGCCAATTTCAAAATTGGGGTAACGGGCGGCGATGAAGCTCAATGCCGTCCAGGCTTCAAAGGTCGGTTCGCCACCCCAAAAGAAATGGTCGGTCATCCATAAACTGCGAAACGTTTTTTCAAGCTGCGGCAAAACCGCGTCTAGGTCGGCCAGCCAGCGCTGGTGCTGTCCTTTGGGCGGCCCAGCCAGCAGTCCCAAGCCAAAATCAACCATTCCTATCCTCCTTAGCCGTTATTATTCGCTTTTTTCATTTGCAAAATTTCCGTTTAGCGAATCTAATCGGAAGCGAGCCGTCTTTCCATATAATACAGGTCATAATCGCGGCCGTTCACCTTGAGTTCGCGCGCTGCCCGCCCGACAATTTCAAAGCCCATGCGCTGATAAAGCCTGATGGCGGCTTCATGCGAGGTTGTGATCATCAGCCTGACCTTTTCGATCATCGGCTGGGCCGCAAGCTCATCCAGCAAGGCGCTCATCAGCTTTGTTCCTAGGCCTTGGCCGCGCGCCGGCGGCGATACATAAAAGCTATAGACCTCGGCGACATGACGGCATTTGCGGCGGCTTGACCAGACAGTGCCGACCATGCCCAGCAGCTTTCCCTCGCTTTCGGCATACAAGGCTATATTGTCATCGCGGGCGAACGCAGATGTCACCCGATTGATCCAAATCTCGTCGGCAAAGGCCTGCTCTTCATCGCAGCTGCTAATAAAAGCGGTCGGCTCTTGCTGAAGCGCTTCGAGACGCAAGCTCTTTGCTTCCTGCCAGCGCGAAGGATGCAGAACAATGATTGAACTATCCGTCATTTCGCATTCATCCGACAAAAATGAAAATCCTTCTGTTTTATATCACAGCAACGACAAAATGAAAACAGGCCATAGATATGGAATGAGTCATCTTGCAGCATGTCACAAAAGCTGTTATTATATTTGAAGCATTCTATGCGCCTGCTGGCTGTTGGTTGGTGTCAGCGGGCAAACTTTGAATGATTTATTTCTGCATAAAGAGGAGGCAATCATGCCAAAACAAGAACTTTCACGCCGCGACTTTTTGAAGGCGGCATCTACTGCTTTGGCGGCGACTGGATTTGCGGCGCTGCCGGTCGGTCTTGTCCAGGCCCAAGCTGATGAAGTGACTATCAGTCTTTGGGGCTTCGCTAACAACCGCGACGAGTGGATGCAAAATCTGGTCGACGAGATGTGGACAGATATGCAGCCGAATGTCAGCGTTACGCTGTCGCTGACGCCTTACGCTGATTTGTGGCCAAAGCTGCAAGCGGCATTTGTCGCTGGCGCCGGCATCCCCGACATGGTGGATATTGAAATCTCCGCTATGGGTCAGTTCGTGCGCGAGGCCGGCAGCGAGCCATTTGCCGCGCTAAACGACTTGATCGGCGACCAGCTGGACGATCTTTCGATCCCATCGGCAACCAAGCCTTGGACCGTACGCGGCAATATCTATGGCGTCGGCAATGAGGTCAATCCGGTTCTGCTCTATTATCGGCACGACATCTTTGACGAACTGGGGCTGGACATTGATGCGCCGGCGACTTGGGATGAGTTCGTGAATACGCTCGGCGGCGGCGCTATGGAAGCTGGACACGGCCTCTTCCCGATTGCAACGCAGGGTTGGGGCGATTTTTACATTCAATTCCATCAGGCCGGCGGCGAGTTCTTCGATGCCGATGGCAATGTGCAGATGCTTTCTGATCTGGCGGTAGAGATCCTTGCCTGGCAAAAGGCGCAGCTTGACAGCGGCGTCTACATTGAGCAAGGCACCGGCGATGCACAGTATGCGCTGATGAACGAAGCGGCTTACATCACTGTTTGGGGCGCGCCTTGGTATCAGGGCTTTATGAAGCAGAACGCGCCCGACCTGGAAGGCAAGTGGAAGATGCGCTCCCTGCCGGTCTGGAATGACGACAGCTATCTGACTGTTCCGCGCGGCGGCACTGGCATGGGCATCACTGCCGCGTCCGAACACAAGGAAGAAGCATGGGAATTCATCCGCGTCTGCAACTTGACGGCCGAGGGTTCGCTGCTGGCATTCCGCCGCATGAACCTGTTCCCGTCTTACAAACCGGTCTGGGACCGCGAGGAACTGCTGCGGACGGATGATTATTTCAGCGGGCAGAAGCCAGGTGAATTCATTGCCGAAGCGGCGGCGGCTATGGCGCCAGTTAATGTTGATCCTCACTGGACGCTGTTTGTCGATGCTGTTAATCGCCTGGTCGTGCAGCCGGTTATGCTTGATGATGCCGATCCATACACCGCGCTGCAAGAAGCGATTGACGAATTTGAATTCAACAAGTAAGCAATTCATGGCGCTTGTGGGACCGTTCCGCAAGCGCCTTTATATTGCCCTTATCAGCTAAATCATTGCCTATCCAGGCTCGTCGTGGCTTGGCATGGTTCTGTCTGCAACAGGAGTTCCTTGATGGTCGCCATGGACACGCGCAAGCACGCTGGCATACCCGGCTGGTGGTCGCGCAATCAGCGCAAGGTCATCCCCTATATCTTTCTGGCGCCATTCCTGCTGACCTTCCTCGTGTTCACCGTCTACCCAGCTGGCGCGGCGCTGTTTTTGAGCTTTCAGCGCGTGCGCGGTTTCATCAGCGCGGAAGAAGGCGGCGGAGTCGTCCTCGAATACAAGGGGCTGGACAATTATGAACGTCTGCTGACAAAGGACAAGCGCTTTGGCAAGTCGATTGTCAATGGCGCCGCATTCGCCGCTGGCACGCTTTTGATTCAAATGCCGCTGGCGCTGGGCGCGGCGCTGCTGCTGAACGCTCCCCATGTCCGCTTCAAAGCGCTGGCGCGATTAGCCTTCTTCGCTCCTTACATCACCTCGGCCATCGTCGTCGGCTGGATATTCACGATCATCTTTCAAGACCGCTATGGCTTGCTCAATGGGGTATTGACGTCCTTGGGAATCGAGGGGGTCGGCTGGCTGAAGGACAAGAACTTTGTCATGCCGGCGCTGATTATCCTTGGGCTGTGGACCTGGGTCGGCTATAATTCGCTGTTCTTTTTGGCGGGCCTGCAAAATGTTCCGAATGATCTCAAGGAAGCGGCGCGTATTGACGGCGCCAGCACGCCACGCGTTTTTTGGCATATCACGTTGCCCTTCCTGCGCCCGGTGTTTGTCTTTGTTGTCATCACTGGTTTAATCGGCTCCTTCAGCTTGTTCAGCCAGCCTTATCTGCTTTTTGAAAGCGGTTCGGGGCCGCAGGATTCGGGGCTGTTTCCGCTCATGTACCTCTTTTTCATGGGCTTCGAGAATCTCCGCATGGGCTACGCTTCGGCTATCGGCTATGTGCTGACCGCGATGATCCTGGTCGTTACCGGCGTGCAGCTGCTTCTGTTCCGCCTGTGGAAGGTGTGACTATGCTATTCAAGGCGAAGCGCAAAAGCGGAATGGAGCCGAGCCGAATCAATCTCATGTTTATGAATTCGATCGTGCTTTTAGGCGTCCTGCTGACCGCTATCCCTTTCATCTATATGATTACCGCCAGCTTCCGCGAGCAGGGAGAACTTTATACACTGCCGGCGACGATCATGCCGCGCGAATGGCACGGGCATAATTACATCAAACTCTTCGGTGACACTGATTTTGTTATTTGGTACGGCAATACCATCTTCACCGCCGGCGTCCGCACCATCGTTGGCGTCTACTTCGCCGCTCTGGCCGGCTGCGCTTTCGCCAAATATCATTTTCGCTTTAAGCGTTTCTGTTTCTTTCTGGTGCTGGCGACTCTGACGCTGCCTTTCCATGTGCTGCTGGTTCCGCTCTTTCTGATGATGCGCGATTTTGGCTGGGTGAATAACTATCTTGCCATCATCGTCCCCGGCATCGTTGGCGCCTTCAACATCTTCCTTATGCGCCAATATATTGAGGCCGTGCCGGACGAACTGATGGACGCGGCGCGGATTGACGGCGCATCGGAGTTCGGCATTTTTCATCGAATCATCATCCCGCTCGTCCGCCCGGCTCTCGGCGTGGTCGCTATTTTGATCTTCGTCAATACCTGGAACGATTTCCTTTGGCCGCTTATCGTGCTCCAAGATGACACGAAATACCTGCTTTCCATCGGCATCGCCACAATGGATGGCCCGTATGATGTCGAAGTCGGCGCTATCATGGCCGCTTCGTTCTTGAGTACCCTGCCCATTCTCGTCGTCTTTGTATTGATGCAGCGGCAGATTATCGCCGGTCTGACACAAGGGGCGATCCGCGGTTGAAATCACGAAACAGCAGAATCAGAACGCCGTCAGCGCGTCTGGTCTTCCAGCCGGATTCGTCTCGCAGTTTGCGGCGCGGCATCAATCTGGTCGTCAATGCTATTCGCCCCACCTTGGGGCCTTATCCGCGCGCCGTCGCCGTCAGCCAGGTGATGGAAAACACAACACCTGAACTGCTGGACAAAGGCGGTCTCATTGCGCGGCGCATCACTGATTTGCCCGACCGCAGCGCTGATATGGGGGCCATGCTGGTTCGGGGCATGCTGTGGCAATTATATGAAGAGACCGGCGATGGAACAGCAACCGCCGCCGTCATATTCCAGACGATTTACAATGAGGGGCTGAAATATATTGCCGCTGGCGGCGACCCGATGCGCCTGCGTCACTATCTGCTGCAAGGTCTCGATATCATCCTGCGCGGGCTGGACGACAGCAAACAGCCCATTCAAGGTCAAGAGCAGCTTGCCAATTTAGCCGAATCAATCTGCCATGACCGCGAACTGGCGGCGAAATTAGGGGAGATATTTGATTTTATCGGTGAATATGGCCAGCTGGATGTGCGCCGCGGGCATACGCGCAAGATCGAACATGATTATATGAAGGGCATGTATTGGAAGCGCGGCGCTGTTTCGCGCGGGATGTTAAGCGGCGGCAAACAGCCTGACCGCATCGCGATGAATGACGCCGCTATCTTGCTAAGCGATATCGATATTGAGGATGCAGCGCAGCTTGCGCCATTGATTGAGGCCTTGATTCGCGCCGGGGCCAAGTCGCTGCTACTCGTCGCCGACAAGTTCTCCGAAACAGTCATCAATTTTATCCTCGCCAACAAAAAGCCAGACAAATTCCGCGTCATTGCTGTCAAGACACCCGGCATCACCCCCCAGGAACAGTTCGCGCATCTGACCGATATTGCTGTGATGACCGGCGCCAGTCCGCTCTACAAAGCCGCCGGGGCCAGCCTCAAGTCGATGAAGCCGACTGACTTCGGCAAGGCAAAGCAGGTATGGGTCGAGCGCACGATGTTTGGCGTGGTCAGCGCCCGCGAGAATCATCAAGAACTGACTGAACATCTGGCGGATCTGCTGGAACTGCTGGAATATGCACAGGATCGAGATGCGGAGGATTTTATACGGGCGCGAATCGGGAAACTGCTCGGTGGCGTCGCGATACTCCGCATTGGCGGCGCCGCGCCGCGGCTGATGGACAGTCGTATCGCACACGCCAAAGAAACCGCCAAATCCATCCGCCGCGCCTTGAGGCACGGTGTCGTTCCTGGCGGCGGAGTCGCTTTGCTTCAGTGTCGGGGCGCGCTCCAGAGAGCTTATGCGGCGGCAGTCAGCAGCGACGAGCTTGCCGCTTATCGGATTCTCTTAAACGCGATAGAAGAACCCATCCGCACTCTTTGCCATAATGCCGGCCTGGATTCAGCTGTGGCTGCCAGGCTGGAAGAGGCGCCGCCGGGCTATGGAATCGACCTGCGTACAGGCGTCATTACACACATGGCGGCGGCTGGTGTTGTGGATGTGGCTTCGGTTCTGAAATCGGCAACGCGCCGCGCCGTAACCAGCGCCGCGCTGGCGCTCACGATTGACGCGCTGGTTCATCGCGATAGTCCTGACATAAAGCCGACGCCCTAGCGACAATCGTTATATTTTCAGTTATGATGAGCATCCAAATTTTGGAGCAGAATCAATATGCTGTCCTGGCGCCTGTGGCAGCTGATTTCCGAACCGGACATCAGCAATCCGATCTTCAAGCGAGTCAGCCATAGTCACAAATTGGTCGCCAAACCGCGCCGCCCCGTAAGAATCCCGCGCCTGCTGGTGTATATTGGTCTGCTTGCGATGCTCATCATCCTGATTCGAGCGCCGCAATTTCTGCTGCTGATATTTGAGATTCCCATCCTGATGATTACCTTGATGGTCATGAGTCCCATCCTGCTGCCATTCGTCATTTTGCTGGCGGGCGGCTGGCTGGTATCGGCAGTGATTGGCGGCATCTATCGCGAGAAACGGCAATACACCTACGACCTGATTTGCGCCTCGACCAAGGGTTCACTCTATGCGAATTGGTCTTTTGCAATGGGCATTCTGCACCGCGGCGATTGGTTCGCGGCGTTAAAATCGGGCGTCCGTCTGTCATTGCGTCTGGGTCAGGGCATCTTGGCTGCATTGGCCCTGCTGACGTTGTGGCTGGCGCTGTCAAACAGCCATCTGGTCGGGTTTGAGCAGCTGCGCCTTCTGCTTATGCCGATACTGGCATTGACCCTGTACTACACCCACATGACCCAGTCTTTTGTCATCAGTTTGGTTATCGGGCTGTATGCCAGCAGTTTCGATTGGGTCAAACGCGACGCAAGCTGGATTGGCATGGTCTTATACGCGCTGGCGCAAGGTCTGCCCTTTTTGCTGGCGCTGCTGATTTATATTGGATTCAACCGCGTCGTCTTGGAGCCGCATCCACTCGCTACGATTGCGATTGACATCATCTCGCTGGCGGTGATTGTTTTCACGCGCGAAGCTGTTATTGTCCTGCTCTGGCATCCGCTGGCGCATCAGTTGAATGCACGCGCAGAACGAAACATTTTTAACTTGGCGGCTTACTCTTCTTCATCAAATCTTTCAATTTGAAGTTGACGCTGTGTTCCGAAGGCCCTGGTTCACGGAACGGATAGCCTCGCAGGTAATGTGGTACATGAGCGCTTGTCCCATCCACTTCCACCAGTGCTAAAATGTGCTTCTCGTCGCAATTCAAAGCCGTTATCAATTCATTGCGGGTGAGTGTCACTGTTTCAGCGCCGGCCCGCCGTCCCTTGACTTCAATAAAGCGGAATTCCCCGTTTTCATCACGGCTTCTGATGTCATAACCCAAGTTGCGTTTGCTCACATCCTCTGGCTCGTTGCCCAACTCTCTTTCAGCCTGCATCACGGCTTGCATAGCAATGTTTTCGGTGACGCGCCGATCCTTCAGATGCGAATTGTCTTGTCTTCCTTCCAATAAGCCAATCGGGATAATCAACGCAGCGCCCACTATAATTGGCTGTGCCGAATATATCCGACACTCCTGTTCCAGTTCTCGCTGTCGTTGTTTAAGCTGTTCACCCCATTCTCGCAGGCGCTGTTCCTGCTTTTTAAGCTGCTCAAGGTATTCAAGCTGTTCAAGATATTCTTGTTGTTCTGGCTCCTCTTGCAGATGACGTTCAAGTCGTTCAAGAAGTTCTCGCTCACTAAGTCGTTCAAGCCTTTCCTGCCGCTCTTGTTCTTCTTGCTGTTCAAATTGTTCAGACCATTTTTGCTGTTCTCGTTCTTGCTTTTCAAGCTGGTCAAGATCTTCTTGTTTTTCTCGCTGTCCTTGCTGGCATTCCCGTAACTGTCTCTTCTGTTTATCCAATAACTCTTGTACCGCAACTTTATTCTTATTAATACGTTTAACATAAGAATCACGCACTCGGTCGCGATGGTCGGGAATAAGGTATTCAATCGCGTATCTATTTGCATAGTTTTCAAGCTGGATACCCTTAAGCCAGTCTGATTCTAATAATTGCTCAAGCTGTATCTTTTCAGCATCAGTTATGGCGCGATAGTCGTGGTAAGGCGCATTTCCAACTTTACATACATTGCCGGTGCTTTTAATTTCGACAAAATGCACTTCACGCGAGATTGTGTGTTGTTCACTCGTACGCTTTTGGATATATATCTCCTGCTCTAGATAAAACAATACCCGCAGTTCATCGCCATAATCATCTTCATCCACCAACATAGCACCTTGTTTGAGTACATCGCGCTCTCGCTGTAACATGAGGTCAATGGTGGCATCCAACAGGGGATGTCCGGGGCGGACAAGATCCGCTTCGGGTCTATCCGACAGGTGAATCAGATCTTTTCTAAAACAAATACGTTTATATTCGTCTTGAACACCCCCTATACCCTGTTCTCTGGCGTGGTTGCGAATAACTGCTGGCACATGACTGATAACATACCGACCTCGTTCACGTCGGCGTTCGTGTACTGCACCTCTGAAATATTCAAATGCCTGCAAGAAAAACGCTTTCACATAGAAGGGCTGCAGGCGGCCAGCTACTGCCCGTTCCATACTTTCGCGTATCCCTATAATCTTGCTAGTATCGAAATTGTCGATTACAAGGGACTGCTTGTTCAGTAACTCCCGTACATGGTTCTGATCAGTAGTGTTATCAATTTTTTGTTTGAGTTTTGCCCTTACTTTGGGGTCGTCGCCATAACGAATCGCTTCTTTCAATAATTCTTCCAGGGACGTCTCTTGAAACAGCTTGCCCAGTACATCAAAAACTTGTCCTTTCAAATCATTTTGCTGAGTTTGCAGTTTCTCTAAAAGGCTCTGGTAGACTTCGCCTTCACGGGTCTTACCAGTAACGAGATTCCAGAGATGGCAGACCTCGGTCTGCCCGATGCGATGAATGCGCCCAAAACGCTGTTCCAGACGATTCGGATTCCAAGGCAAATCGTAATTGACCATTAAATTGGCATATTGTAAATTGATGCCCTCGCCAGCGGCATCTGTTGCTACCAAAATCAGTACATCCGAGTTATCGCGGAAACACTTTTCAACCTCACGTCGCCCCTCTAGTTGGATACCCCCATGAATTGTGACAATTGCATCTGGATGACTGAATAAAATTTTCAGCTTCTTAACAAGATATTCCAATGTTGCACGATATTCAGTGAAGATGATCAGCTTGCGTTGCGCTCCATCCGCTTTTTTCATTTCCGGGCGATTAAACAATTTGCGTAATTCTTCCCATTTTCGGTTATTGTCACTATCACTATCGAGAACACCGAGTGCCTGTTTCTCCAAGTCACATAAAGCTTCAATCTCTGCTTTCAGTTCATCAGTTGTGAGAGCAGCTGTTTCATTGCTAACAATTTCATTTTCTTTCTCTTCGCGTTCCGCAGCTGACAAATCCTCAAAATCTTCCTCATCGTAAGTTAGATCTGTTTCTACTTCGACGAATTGGCAGGCATTCTGCATCGCCACTAGACGTTTTTCTAAGCGACCACGACGCGATTTCAAGGATTGATAAATCGCTTCGGGTGAAGATGCCAAGCGCCGTTGAAGAGAGGTCAGTGCAAAGCCTACATTAATTTTGCGTCTCTTTTTTAGCTGTTCGGCGCGATCAAACTGATGGCGAACATATTTGGTTATATCATCATACAAGTTGATCTCTTGGTCTGATAATCCATAATCAACTGTAGATGCTTTACGCTCCGGGAACAACGGGGTGCCATCAAAATTTCTCAGATCTTCCTTGACCACCCGCCGCATCATATCGGCCGTATCTACCTGATAGGTCTCATGGAAATGATCCGGAAAACGATCCGAGTCCAATAGCTTCATAAATAGCTGAAAGTCTTCTTCTTTGCCGTTGTGTGGTGTCGCTGTCATCAATAGAAAGTGCCGTGTTTTGTCGCGTAGAAGTTCACCGAGTCTGTAGTTTTTAGTCTTATCTATCTTCCCAAAGTAAGAGTGTGCTGCCATTCTATGAGCTTCATCACAGACGACTAAATCCCAGTCCACTTGTTTGAGTCGAGACATATTTTCGTCTCTCTTTGCTCGATCTCGGCTCACGATCAGCTGATCATGATCCTTAAAGGGATTTCCGTTCTGTGAGGTTTTTATCATATCAAGTGTAACAATATCGAAATTAAGCTGAAACTTCGTCCAAAGCTCGTCTTGCCACTGCTTGGCCAATTTGCCCGGCACACATATTAAACATCGCCGCACGTCTCCTCGAAGCATCAATTCACGGATCAGCATACCCGCCATAATCGTCTTGCCGGCGCCAGGGTCATCCGCCAGCAAAAAACGCAAAGGATGGCGAGATAACATCTTGTCATATACCGCTGTGATTTGGTGCGGCAGAGGTTTAATGTCTGACGTGTGAACCGCGAGCATTGGGTCAAAAAGATGTGCGAGATCAATGCGATAGGCTTCCGAAACTAAACGAAATAATTTGCCGTCGGCATCAAACTCCCACATCCGTTCGTCTTGAACGATTTCCAAGCCGGTTTCATCTTCAGGACCAAGAACTCTATTCCCATACGTACCATCACTTTCCCAAACAATCGTCACATTGCCGAATTCATACTGATTTACCGCAATCAGCGTCACGATTTGATACGGCACTAAGCCGCGAATCCGCATACCGGGTTTTAAGTCTTCCAGCTTTACCATGTGATTCCTTCTGCAAGTCACTTCTTCTTAGTATAGCAGGAAAAAGAGACGGAACTTTTCCCCAATAATTAGGGGTTTCTTGAGCGCAAACGCTTTATCCCCCGCGCCTCAACGCCCGTTCATAGGCAACGCGGGTATCTATATCGAGGAGGACGCCGTCATCGTCAGTATCAATAAGACGCAGATGTTCGCGCTGGGCATAGATGACATCGCGGGGCATCGCATCGGCCGGCAAGTCCAGCATGGCCGGCCAGAAGGCTCGATCCAGCAAAATCGGATGACCGCGCTGACCGGCATAGCGCGGCGCGATATTTTTACCTGGCTGATGCCGCGCCGCCAATAACGGGATGATCGCTGGCGGGATACAGGGCATATCCGCCGGCTGGATAAAGCAAGCAGCAACTTCCGTCGGCATGGCTGCCAGGCCGGTCTTTGCCGATGACAAAATTTCTCCGCGCTTATAATCGGGATTGCGGCGGCAAATAACCGGCAAATGCGCCAAGGCCACCGCCACCTGCTCGGCATCGCGCCCGGTTACGACAATGATTGGCGCAATGCCCGCGTGGACATACTTCAATACCGCATGAGTCACAATTGGCTGCCCGTCCCGCCAAGGCAGCAGCAGCTTGTTGGCCTTCATGCGCGATGACAGGCCGGCCGCCAGAATGACTGCGCCAAAACGCGGCATGGCTACTTGTCCGTGACACTGCGCGGCATCGGACGTTCAGCGATGTCTTTGAGCAAGCCGCCGTGTCCCATGGATACCAGATTGGCGCGGGTCAGCCGTTCGCCGCTAAGCAGACGCGGCAAAATCCAATCGATGACATTCGTCTTGGGCGACTTGATGCACCCAGGCGCTCCGACAACCGGCGCCTCGCCCAGATACCCCATCATCAGCAAGGAGCCAGGGTCAACAGGCACGCCATGCAAAGTAATGCTACCGCCCGCCCGCCGCAAAGCCGATGGCACCAAGTCCTCGCGGTCAATAATTGCCGAAATGCTTGCTATTATTATCATGTCCGCAGTGGCATGAGCTTGAATCGCAGCAGCAATCGACATCTCATCATGGCGGACAAAGGTCGGTGGCAGCAGCCGACTCCCCCAGCCTTCAATCCGTTTTTTGACGGGGCTGTAAAAACTTCTGATGAGACGGTCGCGGATCGCTTCAGCGCCAGAGACAATCAGCGCCACCTGTTTTGACTGCAACGGCAGCACGCGCAATACCGCCGCATTCGATTCGGCAATTCGTTCGACATCCACCACACGGGCGGTCGGCACTCCAAACGGCACAACCTTGACCAGCGCCACCATCTCGCCTGGATTCACCAGAGTATAGGTACGCAGGGTGGCAATCGTCATCCCGTCATAGATATTGTTGAGCAGTTCCAGGGCCGGCACATTGACGTGCAAGACACCGCGCTTGGCCGCCGTCAAATTGGCCCGCCCTACCCCGGGGGCGCGCCAGCCGACATTGGATCCAGCGACGGCTCGGCCAATCCGTTCGGCAGCCAGGTCTTCATGCAAGTCGGCGGCCTCCAGGCGCATGACGGTAATCCGATCCAGACGATGCTGGCGCAGAATCGGAATGTCGGCGGCCGTCAGCACATGTCCCTTGTTGAAGACCAGCTTGCCGCGGTCATCATACAGCTTGTGCGCCAAGATAGCGCCAACCGCATCCGCAATCAGCGCCTCACCGAACTTCATCACGGACTCCATTGCGGACGGCGATGATTTCCGCCAGAATGCAGACGGCGATTTCTTCGGGCGTACTGGCGCCAATGTCAATGCCGATGGGCGTCCGAATCTGCGCGATCAGGTCATCGCTAAGGCCAGCCTGCTTCAGACGGGCGACGCGTTGCCGATGTGTCCGACTGCTGCTCAATACCCCAACATAAGGGATGCTGGCGGGCAAGGCCGTTATCAGCGCCTTGTCGTCAATTTTGGGGTCATGCGTCAGAACGGCCAGATAGGCGCTGCCGTCTAGTCCCAGCTGCGGCAAGGCCTTGTCGGGGTAGCTGCGCAGGATATTGGCGACATCGGGAAAACGCTCAGCAGAGGCGAAAGCTGAACGCGGATCGACAATCGACACGCGAAATCCCAGCTGACGCGCCATCTCTTGCAACGGAATCGACACATGCACGCCGCCAATCAGAATCAGATGCGGACGCTGGGCCTGTATATCTATCATAACGCGGGTTTCGCCCATCTTCTGCACACCGCTTTTGCTGGTCCGCGGCAGAGCTTTCATCGCCGCCAGCGTCTCATCGGACAACTTGTCCGTCTGATACAAAACCTGCGCCTGTGCATCCAGCAGCGCTTTTTCGCCAATCTGCTCGCCTTCCAGCAGGGTTATCGTCATCCCAAAGCGGTCGTTTTGCGCCAGGCCGGAAAGGGTCTGCCACCAGGCTTGATTCAAAGGCTCAACATAAACTTCAATGCTGCCGCCGCAGGTCAAGCCGACCTCCCAGGCCGTGTCATCGGCGACGCCAAATTTGAGCAGGCGCGGTTGACCGTCTTTCAAGCTGGCGACGGCCTCTTCGACGACCGCCCCTTCAACACAGCCGCCGCTTACCGAGCCGATCATCGCCATCTCCGCTGTGATTCCCATTTTGGAGCCGACGCGGCGCGGCGCCGATCCCCAGGTCTTGACCACTGTCGCCAGCGCGGCTTGGCGGCCTTCTTCCAGCCACCGATTCATCGTGTTCAAAATATCCAACATAGGCTCTTCTCGCTTCTGTTTAATTCCTACGCAAAGCCATATTCACTTATAACTATGATCCGTTGGCCACATATCTCTTGCGATAGCTGTCGGCGCTGGGGCGGGCATTCAAGTTTTGCAGCGCTTTGACAATCGCTTCCAGATTGGCCAGGTTGGTAATCGGCAGGAAATCATGCACATAGGGCAGCAAGGCCTGGGCGCCGCGCGTCAGAGGTTCGTATTCGGGTACATCCAGCAGTGGATTCAGCCAGATGAGCCGTTGACAAGAACGCCGCAGACGTCCCATTTCGGTATGCAGAAGTGGAATGTCGCCGCGGTCCCAGCCATCCGTAATCAGCAGGACAACCGCGCCCCGTCCCAAAACCCGCCGCGACCATACCCAGTTAAAGCGATGCAGACACTCGCCGGTCATCGTTCCGCCGCCCCACTGCATCACCGCCTGCCCGACATCTTCCAGGGCCTCATCGACGTTTTTCTGTCGAATCTGACGGGTAATGCGGGTCATGTCGGTGCTGTAGACAAAGGATTCCACCTGAAACAATGAGCCGGCCAGGGTGTGCATAAAGTGCAGCAGCACCCGCGTATACCGTTCCATGCTACCGCTAATATCACATAGCAAAACCACTGGACGAGGTTTTTCCTTGCGCCGATGAGTCGGCAAACAGCTAATGTCGCCCTGCTTGCGAATTATATCCTTCATTAGGCGGCGCATATTGATCCGCCGGCCTTTTCCAGCTTCAAAGCGGCGAGTTTTCCGCATGCCCAGCGAATCAGGCATTTTAGCGATGACCCGCTTGGCCATTTCCAGTTCGTCGGATGTCATCTCGGCAAAGTCTTTATGGCGCAGCCGCTCCTGCTGGCTGTAGGTCGGCACCAGCGCAATCATGCTTGCATCCAATTCGTCCAGCGCCGCGCCGTCTTCATTTGGCGATGAATCGAGCGGGGGCAGGAATTGAGTTTTCTTCTGGCGCCGCTCTTCGCCTAATGACTGCAAATTCAGAGTCGTAAATCCTTCACTGGGACGGCGCCAGAAAAGATCAAAAGCCTCGTCAAAATAAGCCAACTCCTTGCGATGAGTCACCAGATGCGTCCGCAGAGCATAATAGAAATCCTGCTTGCGTCCTAACTGCACATAGCCCAAGGCGCGGGCGACGTCCATCATGCGGTTCGGGGTAACGTTCATCCCCAGCGCCCGACATACCCGTCCAAACAAAATCAGGTTGTGGATGAGCTTGCCGCCCTGGTATTCATAGGGGTTATCCACAGGCCCGAGGAAAAAGCTCTTAATGGGCTTGTCGACAGACATGGCTAGACACGCTGCGCTTCTACTTTGGCGCGTTCAATCATATTGCGGATGGTCTCGCCGTCCAGCATTTCAACATCGTCCTGATACTTGAGGATAACGCCCAGGGTATCCTGCACTGTTTCCAGCGCCAGTTCATTTTGATCGAGCGCAATCAGCGCCGCCGTCCAATCTAGGGTTTCGGCAATGCCGGGACGTTTGAACAGTTCCATTGAACGCATATCCTGGATAAAGGCGGTAATCTGACGCGCCAGCATCGGGGGAACATCCGGCGCCTTGCGCGCGACAATCTGCAATTCCTTGTGAAAATGCGGATAGTCGATCCAGTAATACAGGCAACGGCGCTTGAGCGCATCGTGGATTTCGCGGGTTCGGTTGGAGGTCACGATAACTGTCGGCGGCGATTCGGCTTTCAAGGTGCCCAACTCTGGGATTGAGATTTGGAAATCGGAGAGCAGTTCCAGCAAAAAGGCCTCAAACTCTTCATCCGAACGGTCCAGTTCATCAATCAGCAGCACCGGGGCCCGGCCATTTTCACTGGCTTCAATAGCCCGCAGCAGCGGCCGCTTCAGCAAAAAACGGTCGGAGAAAAGCTCTTTTTCCATATCAACCCGCGCCAAACCTTCCGCTTCCATCAGGCGCAGGTGCAAAATCTGCCCGGCATAATTCCATTCATAAACAGCCGTATTGACATCCAAGCCCTCATAACACTGCATCCGAATCAAATCCGTATCCAACAATGCTGACAAGACCTTGGCAATTTCTGTTTTGCCAACGCCGGCATCTCCTTCCAGAAACAGGGGCTTGCCGGTTTTGAGCGCCAAAAATATCGCCACCGACAAGCCGCGTTCGGCAATATAATCCTGCACATTCAACGCACGCTGCAATTCATCAACGGAGTTATACATCCCATTCACCTTTGCGCGGTTCACCCCAACTCTCGCGGGGAAACAATTCATCAAGGGAATATAGTAGCTTGCATTCAAAGATATGACGAGGGTATTTCTATTTCGGTCGGCTTCAAGCGATTCTTCACGGCGGCATTTTGCAGTTACAAGCCGGATTGGCTGACTGAAGCGCATAAAGCAAAACGGGCGAGCCTTGGCCCACCCGTATCGCTCTCATCAAGCCTGGAAGCAGTTTATGCCAGCGCCGCTTTGACGGCCCGCTTGAGATAAACGCCGGCCATTTGCTGCCGATACGATTCGGGATAGGCAATATCGCCGGCCAGCCACTCCTCAATATCGGATTTCACAGCATCCGCGGCCGCATCAAGCGCGGCATCATCCAGCGCAGCGCCAGTCAGCGCGGCTTCGGCGGCGGCGCATTTGACCGCTTTGACTGTCGCGCCGCCAACAGCGACACTGGCGCCGGCGCAGACATCGCCGTCCATCTCCAGGACGACGCAGACCCCCACAATCGCATAACGGGAGGCCGGATGCGGGAATTTGGCATAGGCGGTCTTGTGGCCGCTCAAGTCGGGGAGGGTTACGCTGGTAATGAGTTCCCCCTCCTCCAGCGCGGTTTCAAAAAGGTCGACGAAGAAGTCTTCGGCGCCTACTGAACGCGCGCCATCCGCTCCTTGGATATTGATGTCCGCGCCGGCCGCCATCAGCACCGTCGGCGGGTCGGAGGCCGGGTCGGCGTGGGCGACATTGCCGCCCAGCGTGCCAAAGTTGCGTACCGGCGGATCGCCGATCTGCCCGGCCGCGCTCGCCAGGGCGGCGCACATGGACTGAACATCCGCCGAAGCCGCGATCTCGGCATGAGTGGTCGTGGCGCCAATCGTCAGCGAGCCATCCGCCGAAATTCCCTTCAACGCCTCAATCCGTCCAATATCCACCAGCTGCTCCGGGGCCGACAGACGCAGTTTCATCACTGGCAGCAGACTATGGCCGCCGGCGATAAACTTGCCTTCCTCACCGATCATCTCCAGCGCTTGCTCGACGGTTTCCGCCCGTTCATATTCAAAATTATTGGGCCACATCCTAGGCACCTCCTCCATTTGCATTAGATTGCTGTATCGCATTCCAGACTTTGAATGATGTCATCGGCATGTCAATTTTGCTGACACCGAGCGGCGCCAGCGCATCCAGCACCGCGTTGTAGACGGTTGGCGTGCTGGCGATGGTGCCAGTTTCGCCGACGCCTTTGACGCCAATCGGATGATGCGGCGACGGTGTCACGGTTTCATCCAGTTCAAAGTTGGGGAACATATCGGCGCGCGGCAGCGTGTAATCCATCATCGAGCCGGTCAGCAGCTGCCCGTTTTCGTCGTAAATAACCCCTTCGCAAAGCGCCTGCGCCACACCTTGCACCACCCCGCCGTGAATCTGCCCCTGCACAATCTCTGGGTTAATCTGCGGGCCGCAGTCATCAACGGCAATATAACGCTGCAAGTCAATGTCGCCGGTATCGGGGTCGACTTCGACAATGGCGATATGAGCGCCGAAGGGATAAACAAAGTTGGGCGGGTCATAGAACTGCGATTCCTCAAAGCCTGGATCCATGCCTTCGGGCATATTCCAGGCGAGGGTCGCCATCAGCGTCACATCCTGAATCGTCTGGAACTTGTCGGGCGAGCCTTTGACCGAGAATTTGCCATCCTCATATTCGATATCTTCGACCGCCGCTTCCATCAGATGCGCCGCCAGGGTCTTGGCTTTGTCTTTGAGCTTGCGCGCGGCTTTCGCCAGCGCCGCCCCGGTCACAGGAGTCGTGCGACTGCCATAGGTGCCCCATCCCATCGGGGTTTCATTGGTATCGCCATGAACGATTTCAATATCTTCCACCGGGAAGCCAAGCTCATCGCCGATGATCTGCGCCAGAGTCGTCTCCGAGCCTTGACCGTGCGGCGATGCGCCAATCAATGCCTGCACCTTGCCAGTGGGCGTCACGCGGACAATCGCGCTTTCCCAAAGGCCGCCCTGAAAGCCAACCGCCCCGGCCACTTGACTGGGTCCCAAGCCGCACATTTCGGTATAGGCAGTCACGCCGATGCCCAGATAACGGCCGTTTTGGCGGGCTTCGGCCTGTTCTTCGCGGAAGGCGGCATAACCAGCGATGCCAAGCGCTTTTTCAAAGGCCGCCGGGTAGTCACCGCTGTCATAGATAAGGCTGGTGGCAACTTCATAGCCGTCGTCAAATTTCGGTATCAGATTTTGCCGCCGCAGTTCAACTGGATCCATGTCCAGTTCATTGGCGACCATGTCCATCATTCGCTCCAGCAGGAAAGTCGCTTCAGGTCGGCCGGCGCCGCGGTAAGCATCGGTGGGAGTGGTCGTGGTCATCACGCCAATCGATTCGCAGTAGGCGCTGGGTATGGTATAGGGCCCCACATACAGCAGGCCGTGCAGGATGGTCGGGATGCCAGGCGCGGCGGTGGATAGATAGCCGCCCATGCCGGCATAGACCGTCGCGCGGACGCCGAGGATCTTGCCGTCCTGGTCAGCGGCCATCTGGGCGTGCTGGACGTGGTCGCGGCCGTGAATGGTGATGAGATAATTCTCCGACCGCGTTTCAGTCCATTTGATCGGACGGTTCATTTTCATCGCCGCCCATGACACCAGCGCTTCATCGGGATAGCAGGGAATCTTGCTGCCGAACCCGCCGCCGACTTCGGGCGCAATCACCCGAACCTTGTTCTCGGAAAGCCCGGTGACGGCGCTGATGATAAAACGGTGAATATGCGGATTCTGGGAAGTGCACCAAAGCGTGAGTTCCTGGGTGGCCGGGCTGTACTGCGCCATCGCCGCGCGCGGCTCCATCGCCGTCGGCAGCAAACGCTGCTGGACAATCGTATCCGACACGACCACAGCGGCATCCGCAAAAACGGCGTCGCTGGCCTCTTTGTCACCCATCACCCAGCGAAAGGCAATGTTGTTTTCGACATCATCAAACAGCTGCGGCGCGCCGGGCTGGGCCGCCTTTTCAGGGTCAACGACGGCCGGCAGTTCCTCATACTCGACCATGACGGCATCGGCGGCATCCTGCGCCAAATAGCGGTCTTCGGCCAGCACAATGGCAACGCCATCGCCAACATAACGCACCTTCCCCTTGGCCAGCGCCGGGTGGTCTGGGGTTTTCAGATCGCTGTCCGGGATAAGCCAGGCGGTTGGAATCGCCGCCAGGTCGATGTCATCGCCAGTAAATACGGCCAGCACGCCGTCCATCGCTTCGGCCGCCGATGCGTCGATGCTGATGATATTGGCATGGGCATAAGGGCTGCGGACAACGGCCATGTGGAGCAAGCCGGGCAGTTTGATGTCATCGGTGTATCTGGCTTCACCGGTGATCAAACGCGGATCTTCGCGCCGTTTGATGCCGGAGCCAAAAATTCGAGTACTCATTAGTCACCTCCTGCGGCATCGGCAACCTGCTTGATGGCTTTCACGATATTGTGATAGCCCGTGCAGCGGCAGATATTCCCTTCCAGGCTGTGCCGGATATCCTCTTCAGAGGCGCCCGGGCTGTCGTTCACAAATGCGGTCGCCGCCATAATCATGCCCGGCGTGCAGTAGCCGCATTGCAGTCCGTGGTTTTCCCAGAACGACGTTTGCATCGGGTGATGCTCGCCGTCGATTGCCAACCCTTCTATCGTCGTCACATCTGCGCCGTCGGCCTGAACGGCCAGCAGTGTGCAGGATTTCAGCGCCTTGCCATCGAGATGAACGGTGCAGGCGCCGCATTGGCTGGTGTCGCAGCCGATTTTTGTACCGGTCAAATCCAGCGATTCGCGCAAGAAATGGACTAACAGGGTACGGGGATCGACATCGCCTTCGCGCACAGCCCCATTGACAGTCATTGAAATTTGCATTAAAGCCTCCTCGTTGATTGCAACTATCGAATTAAGCGATGTTATTTTGCACTTTAGCCTGCATTATAACTTACGATAACCCACTTTGCACAAAATTATAACTTGGATTCAAAATGCGCGCTAGCGCGTTTGAGGGCAAAACGACAGTCAGAGTTCAGGAGGTCAAGGGCGGCAAGGCATGGCGCCGAATAAAGGTGCGATTGTCGTGGATGACCACCAAGCTGAATCCGCCCCGCATCACCAAGTCGGCCGCTTCCCGTTCAAGGCCTGGATAGGCTTGCAGGCTGTACCAGGCGGAAGCGGCGCCGCTGTAAAGAACGCCTTCAGCATAACTGGCCATGGGCTGATGGAGATGGCCATGAAAAACGCCGCCGATGCTATCGGCGTATTCGGTCAGGATGGCTTGGATTCGCTCGCCGTTCTGCACGCGCATTTTACGGTCAACCCAATCGACGCCGCTGGGCAGCAAGGGATGATGCACGGCGACAATCACCGGCTGGCCGCGGGTTTTTTTCAAGGCATCAGCAAACCAATCGATCTGGCTTTCTTGCAGCGAGGGCGCGTGCCGGTCATCAGATTGATTGCTGTCCAGGGTCAGCAAAACATGATCTTTCACAGCCGTACAGTCATCGCGCAGGACATGCAAACGGGCCCCATCATGCAGAATGTCCACCATCAAGTCGGCTGAATCGTGATTTCCCGGCAAAAGATACATGGGATGATCAAACTTTAACAGCAGCTTGCGGGCCAGACGATAATCGGCCGCCTGCGGGTCGGCGCAGACATCGCCAGTATGCAGGATGAAGTCGACGTCAAAGGGAAGCTGACGTATGGCCTGCAGCAGCAATTCGACGCCGCGGTTGGGATGATGCGCCGTCTGGTGCATCTCATGCAAATGATAATGCGGGTCGGCGCTGATATGCGTATCGCTGATATGCAGAAAAGTCAGCACAAGAATTTTCCTCGTTTCAGAATGCTAGGTCATCTGCTCGGCATCGACATAGGTCGGCACATCCTCTTCAGCAAAGATACGGTCGATCTCGGCGCGGTCGGCATCCGTCAGACGCCAGTCGGCGGCGGCGATGTTTTCCTTGAGTTCGCGGGCGTTCCTCATCCCCACCAAAGCGACGGTCACCGCCGGCCGACCCAGCAGCCAGGCAATCGCCAGCTGGGCGACGGTCTTGTCATAATCGGCGGCCAGTGTTTTGAGCCTTTCGACCACGCGCAGTTCCTTGAGAAAATTATCGCGCGTGAAGAGCGGCAAACCAAAGGCCAAACCCTCACTGCGCCAGTCCCAATCGACAAAGCGGGTTTCAGGAGTCAAGGCGCCGCTAAGCAGGCCAAATCCCAGACTGCCATAGGCCATAAAACCGATGCCCTGCTCCAGACAATAGGGCAGGACTTCGGCTTCCATGCGGCGGTCAAAGAGATGATAGCCGACTTGATTGGCGGTCAAATGGCCGTGTTTTTGGCAGGCGGCCATCATCGGCGCGGTGTAATTGGAAACGCCGTAATGCCGAATTTTGCCGGCGGCTTTCAAGGCCT
Source organism: Phototrophicaceae bacterium (assembly GCA_965243515.1). Classification (GTDB taxonomy): domain Bacteria; phylum Chloroflexota; class Anaerolineae; order Aggregatilineales; family Phototrophicaceae; genus UBA6055. The sequence goes on from OZ251572.1 coordinate 2,258,843, forward strand.
CCAGCCCGGCGATAGTCTCTTCATGCGGGGTTTTATGGTCGGGCCAATGAATCAGCAACAGGTCGATATAATCGGTGTTGAGCCGCCGCAGACAGCCTTCGGCATGTTCTGTGACGCTGGCGGCCGTGGCATCTTTGCCGATGATGGCCGCATTGCCGCGGATGGTTGGATCGTCATGGAAGGCAATGCCGACTTTGGTCACGACGACGACGTCTTGGCGCCGCTTTCCCAAACCGCGCGCCAGCAGTTCTTCCGATGTATAGGGCCCATAGGCTTCGGCCGTGTCAAAGAGCGTGATGCCCTCATCAATCGCCATCTGCACGGCCCGCACCGCCTCGTCAACATCAATTTCGCCATATTGAGTCGTCCCCATCTCCCAAGTGCCGAAGCCGAGCGCCGAACACTTTAGGTCACTGCTGCCAAAGCGGCGCTGTTCCATTTGAATCCTCCCCGTTGATCGCATCTTTATAAGTATAGCCGCGAAACTGACAAAGGGAAAGTTGGGGCCAGGCGAAAACAGCTTGCGGGAATCCCTATCCTGCGCTAGAGTATGAGATAGAATGCTGATTCGTTTGCTTTGCGGGGATGCTTGGCTATGAACCGAATTTTGTACGCCGCCGACTGCCTGGACGTTCTGAATGATGAAAATGAACTGCCCGATGAATCGGTCGACCTGATTTATCTCGATCCGCCTTTCAATTCCAACAGCAATTACAATCTGCCGTTCAAAGGCCGCGACAAAAGCCTGAAACCAGTCGAGGCGTTCAAGGACACATGGGAATGGACGGCCGATGACAATGGACGGCTGGAAGAGATGGAACGCGACCCGCGCACGCGCTCATTGGCGACCATCGTCAAGTTCGCCCAGGAAGTCGAGGGCGGCCGCGGCCGACGCGCCAAGCCAAGCCTGGCCGCCTATCTCATCAATATGTCGATTCGTCTGCTGGCCATGCGCCGCCTGCTGAAAAAGACGGGCAGCATTTATCTGCATTGCGACCCGACCGCCGGACATTATTTGAAATTGCTGATGGATAGTGTGTTTGGCAAGAAAAATTTCCGTAATGAAATTGTGTGGCAACGTCGTCAAGATACACATAATCTGGCAACTAAGCACATGGGCAGGATTCACGATGTAATCTTATGGTATGGCGTTTCTCCCAAAAGCCACTATCGCATTCAATACCTGCCATACGATGAAGAGTATCTTAGAAAAATGTATAACAAGCGCGATGAAAGAGGACGTTACAGATTATTGCCTTGCACGAATGAAGCGGGGGGAAACAAGCCTTATGAGTTTAAGGGTGTTGTGCGAGCTTGGCGATTTAAGCCTGAACGTATGGAAAGCATGTATGAGCAAGGTCTGCTTTATCAGGCAAAGGACGGAAGTCCATTCCAATACAAAAAATATCTGGATGATGCTAAAGGCGTGCCAATTCAAGATGTTTGGGTTGATATACCAAGCGCTAGAGGCAAAGAACGACTCGGCTATCCGACGCAAAAGCCACTCGCCCTCTTGGAACGAATCATCAAGGCCTCATCCAATCCTGGCGACATGGTACTCGATCCCTTCTGCGGCTGCGGCACGACGGTTCACGCCGCCGAATCGCTGGGACGGCGCTGGATCGGCATCGATATTTCGCCCTTCTCGACTGGCCTAATACGCGAGCGGCTGATCGATAATTTTCCGCAGCTGGCCAAATCGGCCATCGTTATCCGCGGCATCCCCGAAACGATTGACGATGCCCGCGCGCTGGCCCAACGCGACAAATTTGAGTTCGAAAAATGGGTCTGCGGCTTCATCGGCGCCGAGGGGATGTTCCATGACCCTGGCACGCGCGGCGCTGACGGCGGCGTCGATGGCCTGCTCAAATTCTATCGCCTGGTTCCCAAGAAAGTCGCCAAGGCCGAATATGCCATTGTGCAGGTCAAGGGCGGCCGCGTCAGTCCGGATTCGGTGCGGGCCCTGCGCGAAACAGTCGACCGACTCGGTGTGACGGCCGGCGTGCTGGTCTGCTTTGAGCGGTATATGCGAACAGTGGAAAATCAGCGCAGCCGCGACACCTTTGACGATCTATTCGGCAGCTATCCCGTCATTCAGGGCTACAGCATCGAGAATCTGCTGGCCAACGCGCCGCTGGATCTGCCGACCTATGGCCGCAAACGGCAAGGCGCCCTGCTCAACCTGTAACTGTCCCCGCCTATCCCCTCATCGACAGCCGCCGCGCATTCGAGTAGACTTTTGATGAGCTTCGCAAGGACAGGTCAGGTTTATGATTCGCATCTCCAGGCGCAAGCCGTTTTATTATGGCTGGTACATTGCGATTGCGTTCGCCATTACCGAAACGGTTTCCTTTGGTGTCATCTATTATGCCTTTACGGTCTTCATCGCGCCGATGGAAGCTGACTTGGGCTGGTCGCGCGGCGAGCTTTCGGGCGCGTTTGCCTTATTCCTGCTGATGACCGGCATCATGGCTTTTCCGGTCGGCTGGTGGCTGGACAAGCGCGGCTCGCGCCTGCTGATGACCTTCGGCTCTATCGGGGCGACTCTGCTGGTTTTGCTGTGGTCACAGGTGAACAGTCTGCCAGCCTTTGCGCTGCTGATGGCGCTGATGGGATGCTGCGGCGCCGCCGTCCTCTATGAGCCAGCCTTCGCGGTGATCGCGACTTGGTTCATCCGCAAGCGCGGCGCCGCCATGGCGATAGTTACCTTCACCGCCGGCTTCGCCAGCACGATTTTTATCCCCCTGGCTGATGCGCTCCTGGTCGCTTTCGGCTGGCGTCAGGCGGTTTTCATGCTCGGCATCCTGCTGGGCATCATCACCATTCCCCTGCATCTGCTGGTTCTGCGGCGCCGACCATCCGATTTAGGGCTGCTGCCCGATGGCGAAACCACCCCATCAGCAGCCAAACAAGCCGCGCCCATCAGCTTAGGAATGGCGCTGCGCTCGCGCTTTTTCTGGATGATGACCTTGGCCTTTGCCCTGTCCACCTTGAGCGTCTCGGCCCTGCGGGTTCACTTCATCCCCCTGCTTATCAGCCTGGGCATCCAGTCCAGCGCCGCCGCCCTGGCCAGCGGATCTATCGGCATCATGCAGGTCATCGGACGAATGATATTCGCGCCCATCGAAGCGCGGCTCTCGGTCAGGACGATGGTCATTGGCGTCTTCATTCTGCTGGCGCTGTCGCCGACGATTCTGCTCTTTGGCCGCGCGCCGCTGTGGATTGTTTTGTTTATCGTCCTGTTTGGCATGGCGGTCGGCGCGCACACCCTCACCCGCCCACTGATTGTCGCTGATACCTATGGCAGCGGCTTTTACGGCCGCATCAGCAGCGTCATGGTGATTGCGCTGACCATGGCCCGCGCCAGCGCGCCCTTCGCCGCCGGCCTGGTCTTTGACCTTTTCCAGTCCTATACGCCCATGCTCATCGGCGGCGCCGGGTTCAGCGCATTGGCCGTGGTCATCATCTGGATGCTGCCCAAACCCAACTGACCGCCGCATTATCGCTTGTTTTTGCGCTTATGTGGATGATGCCAATGGTTGATGTACTTGTTGATGAGCAGCAGAATGCGAAGCCCAGCGATAATAGCGCAGATAATCAAACAAGAGATGGTAATAAGCAAGAAAGGCTGGACTTCTGTCTTTGAGGTTGACTCGACAACCGCTGTCACTATCAGGAAGAGTATGAACAGGATGGCTGCCCGCACAGGACTCCGCCAGAAAATCCCTGCTTGGCCATAGAAATGCCAGCCATGAGAGCGCGGCCGCTGTTCATCGAGAACGCCTTTGTGACGTTTCATTTTGATTTCCCCTTCATACTGATTAAACAATACAAAGCAGGTATTGTAGAATCATTCAGCCGTCAACCTGGCCATCGCGCAGCACAAGGATGCGGTCAACATATTCATCGGCAATCGGGTCATGGCTGGACAGCAAAATCGACATTCCCTGCCGCCGCACAGCATCGCGCAATACCTGCAATACATCGCGGGTCGTTTCGCTGTCGAGTTCACTGGTCGGCTCATCAGCCAAGATCAACCGCGGCGATGTGACCAGCGCGCGGGCAATCGCAATCCGCTGCTGCTGGCCGCCCGACATCTCATAGGGCCGATGCTCAAAATAATCCAGCAGCCCGACCCGTTCAAGGCTGTCGAGAATCCGCTGGCGGCGCTGACGGCGAGGCACTCCCCCCAGCCGCGCCATCACATCAAGGTTCTCATAAGCCGAAAAGCTGGGCAGCAATCCCATCTGCTGAAAAACAAAACCAATCTGCTGGCGCCGCCAGCGAGTTCGCTCGGTTTCATCCATAGACGATATATCCACTCCGTGGATGCGGATGGCGCCGCCGGTCGGATTGTCCAGCCCGCCCAGACAGTTCAGCAGCGTCGTCTTGCCACTGCCCGAACGGCCGCGCAAAGCGACAAACTGCCCTTGCTCAATCTGAAACGAAACTTGCTTCAAAGCCCGAACATCACCCGACCCCGACCGATAGACCCGCTCGACGTCCTGCGCCAAAATCGCCGTTTCATCGCGCATTGGCTATCTCCTTCCGCGCCTGAACCGCGAAAGCAGCCCGCGGCGCCCATCACCCCGATCACCGCCAGCGTCCCGCTCCATCCGAATATCGCTTTCAATCTGAACTTCCAGCGTAGATGAGGTTTCCTCAAGGTTCTGCGCCGGCCGAATCAGCAGCCCTTTGTCTGTCACTTCCATTTCGACTCGATTCTCAATCGCCAGCTGCTCGCGGTAGGATTTGGGAATCTGCAAACGTCCAGCCGAATCCAGCACAATCAATTCCTCAAACTGATCCATTTGCGACATCGTTTCAGCATTCGCCGCGCCATTTTGCCGCCGCCGCACGGTTTCGCTGGCGAGCCGACCATCGCGGATCGCGACAACCCGCCCGACATGCCGGGCAATCAGCGGGTCATGGCTGACGATGCAGATGGTCAGGCCCAACTCCCGATTCAAACGCTGGAACAAGGCATATACCCGGTCAGAAGTAACCGAATCGAGTTCGCCAGTGGGTTCGTCCGCCAAGAGCAGTTTGGGTTCGTTCGCCAAAGCCACCGCAATCGCCACCCGCTGCTGTTCGCCGCCGGAAAGCTGCGGCGGCCTGTGGTCCAAGCGGTCGGCCAGGCCGACGGTATCCATCAGCATCCGCGCCCGGCTGTCCACCTGCCGCCCGGCGCGCCCCGCCAGTGTCATCGGCAGCTTGATGTTGTCCAGGGCTGACAGATAGGGAATCAGATTGCGGCTCCCCTGCTGCCAGACAAAGCCAACCTGCTCTTGCCGATAGGCCGTCAGTTGACGCCGGCGCATCTGAAGCAGATTAACCCCATCGACAATCACTTGCCCGGCCGATGGGCGCACCAGCCCGCCGAGCACATTCATCAGGGTGGTTTTGCCGCTGCCGCTGGCGCCGACCACGCCAACCAGTTCGCCGCGCTTCACCGTCAGGTCAAGCCCTTGCAGCGCCAGCACCTCAATATCGGACACTTTGAAAATTTTGACCAGACTGTCGCAGATGATAAATGCGCCATTGTCGGTTGTCACAGCGATTCTCCTAACTTCACGGCCTGGAATATCCGCATCCGGCGCAAAAGGACCAGCAGGACAGCCATAATGACCAGGAAGGTGACGACAAACAGGGCGACAATCTGGGCGATTTCTCCCCAAGCCATCGTCACCACATAAGGCGGAACAACGCCTTCCAGGCTGCTCACAAACTGCATAAAGGGGATGTAAAGCACACTGACAAACAAGCCGATGCCAACTCCCAGCGCCAAGCCGGTCACAATCAGCAGGCCTAGTTCCCAAGCGACTGACAGCATCATCGACGACTGTGACAATCCAATCGCCCGCAGAATCCCAAGCTCGACATAGCGCCGTTGATAGGAAAAGAGGGTGTACAGGAGGAAGCCAATCATCGTCGCCAGCGACGAGGTGATAAAGCCGATGGAGAGCAGGCCAAACAGCCCTTGCCGCTCTGGGCGCGCCTGTTCGCGCTGGATGCGGGAGACGGGTTCATCGACCAATACGCCGGCGGCGCCGCGGGCGATCAATGCGCGGGTGAACTCGCGTTCATTGAATTCAGGCGCGATGCGCGCAATGACGCGGTGCGCCAGTTCCAGCTGCGCCTGTTCAAACAGATAATCGAGATTGCCGACGAAGAGCGCGCCGTCATCTTCTGGATACCAACGCGGGAAATAATCCAGCGCGCCGGCGATTTGCAGGTTGATTTTGAACACGTCGCCGCCGCTGCGGACGTCTAGTTCGAGCAGGTCACCGATTTCCAGCCCGCGGTTTTCGATGAACTCCCGCGATACTATGACGGTATCGGCTTGGGCTGCCAGCGCATTGGTCAGATAGCCCAATCGAATCGGCGCAAAATCAGGGCGCCAGAAGATGACTGGGCCCAATTCGGCCCGATCCACGCCGATAAAGAGGCCGTCGACGCTGCCGGATGTCAGCCGCGCGGTGGCGCTGTATTCGCCAAGGCGAGTCGCGTCTTTGACGTGCGGCATAGAGGTGAACTCGGAAATGTGCATATAAGCTGGCGGCGCGTCGTCGCTGGCTGGCGCGCCGGGCCCGCCGCCGCCAACTTGGCTGAAGACGCGCACCGACATATCGGCTGACACGCGGTAAAACTGCTGTTCATACAGATAGCGGTCAATCGTTCGGGCGAATGAGGCGGTGTAAATGCCGAGACTGATGGTCGCGACCAGCAGAATGAGCGGCAGATAATAGGCGCCGGGCGAGCGTTCCAACTGGCGCGTGACAATCAGCAGGCCGACGCTGTTTGTCCATTGAATCAGCCAGGCCATCGCCCGCAGGATCGGCGGCAGGAGGCGCAGGATAAACAGTGTCATGGCGAAGATCGTCAGCGGCGGCAATAGAAAGACAAAGGGCTGATTATAGGCATCTTCGATGTTGGATGCGCCGCCTTCAATGTCAATCAGGCCGCCCTGCTGCACAATCTGATAATAAAAGTAGCCGATGAGGGCCAGCAGCAGAATATCAAGCCCCACGCGCTGCCACCAGGGGCGGGCCAGCAGGCGCGACTTGTCCATTTTGTAGCTGATGATGGTATGGCGGGCGGCGCCAATTGTCGGCGCCACGCGGATAAGGATGGTGAGCAGCAAGGCCAGGGCGGCGGCCGCGCCAATCGTGGCTGGGAAAGAAACGATAAAGCCTTCGCCCCAGCGAAAATCCATGAAGCTGCGGGTTGTCCCGATTAATCGGGTAAAGGCGGTCGCCAGAACCGCGCCGACGAGCAGGGCGGCTACGCCCATGATGATGCCTTCGACCATTGTCAGACCGACCACCTGAAAGGGCGATGCGCCGCGGCTTCGCATGACGGCGGTCTCATTCCGCTGCCCGTCAACGACCAGTCCGACCAGCATAATCAAGAAGACAAAGAGCAAGGCGATAATCGGGATGCTGAAGACGGTCAGCGTGAGGGTCAAGACGGCGGCGATGCGCTGATAGGGGCGGAGTTCCTCGACCGGCGAGGCTTGAATATAGGTGCCAGGAAGATACTGATCGGCGGTTTTTTCGGTTTCATTGTGGCGGCTGATGAGTTCGTCGACGCGGCTGGTGCTGACGCTGCTGCCATCGGTGACCAGATACCAGACCGCCAGGTTGATTTCGGCGTTGGTATATGGACTAAGGCGATTGAGGTATGTTTCTTCATTGACCAGCAGAATGTCTTCAAAGACATTCGGGCGATAGAACCAATAGGGAGCGTATTCATCGCGCGGGCGCCAGATGCCGGCAACGCGGATGTCGGTGATTTGCATGGCATCGTCCGGCTCCAGCCGCCAATTATAGCCGATGTAGCTCTCGCCGCTTTGGATGCCGAATTCAGAGGCGAAGTTTTCGTGAATCATGACCTCGACCACGCTGCTGACGTCCGGGTCGGCCGGCGCTGGATAACTGCCTTCGACCAACTCGACTCGCTCGGCGATGTTTTCGGTCGCGCCGAAGCTGACGTAATCCAGCGAACGGCTTTCATCGCGGTAGTTGGTTTCGCCGGCGGGATATAGGCGGAAGTTCTGCGTTTCCAGGTGGCGCACAAACATGGTCGTATCCAAACCAAGCTCGGCGCCGCCCCGCTCGCGCAGGAAGCGGTCTAATTCGGTGATGTCTTCCCAGTTGATTGGCTCGTTCCAAGAGCCGATATAGCTGAACATAAAGGAAAAGGGCGGGCGGTTAATCCGATCTGGGCCTTCGCTAAGACGCTCGGTTAAAATACGAAAGGCAACCGATTCGGCATAGACGGGTATGGTCAAAATAAGCGCCACCGCGACGGTCAGCCCGACAAGGGTCGCCACCGAAAGCAAAGGCTGCGCCAGCAGACGTTTGACGGCGACGATGAAAATGGCCTGGATTCGCAAAATCTGCCGCATCATGGCCCGATAACCGTTTGATTCGCTTCAAGGCCTTCAAGGATTTCGATCCGTCCATCGCCTTCGAGGCCCAGCCGCACATCAACCCGCCGCTGTATGCCCTCATGCTGAACGACGACGAAATCGCGCCCGCTAAACTGGCGAATGGCCGATGAGGGCAGCCACAGCACATCCTGGCGCTCTTCAATCGTCACGGTATAAGCCATCCGATCCCCGACCTTAAACTCTTCTGGCGGCGGCTGTGTCTCAAAGGCAACATGGACAAATTCATCCGTCCCCAGCCCATAAGGCGACGGCAGGCTGGCAATCGCGCCGACATAGACCGCGCCGGGAATAGCGGCGCGCTGAATCGTCACCGGCATCCCTTCGGTCAGTTCAGCCAAGTCATCGGGATTCATTTCATCGGTAATTTCCAGCAGCGACAGGTCGGCGACAACCGCAATCGGTTCAAAGGCGATCATCGGCTCGCCGGGGTCGGGCGAAAAGAAAACCACGCGCCCGGACATGGGCGCCCGCAGGTCGGCCTTGGCGATGGTTTCCTTGATTTCGTCGACTCGCTTTTGCGCCCGCGTGACATCAAAACGCAGCTGCGGGTCAACGCCTTCGGTCAGTTCGTCGATAGCCACCTGCGCCAAATCGCGCTCAATGGCGCGGAGCTTAATGTTGAGTTCATCGCCGCCGCTTGGCGGACTGGCGGCTTGGGCAACGGCATAATCCAGCCGCAGCTGGGCCATATCCAGGTTCAGCCGCGCCCGTTGGCTGTCAAAGCGAACCCGACTGTCGGCGCTGTCAAAGATGGACTGCGCTATCGCCAGATCTTCTTCCGCCGAAAACAACTCATCTTCCCATGCCGATGTATTCAGCCGCGCCAGCACATCGCCTTCTGCGACCTCATCGCCGGGGGCGGCAAAGGTTTCCAGAACGCGGCCGTCAATCTGGAAGCCGATCTCTGAAGTGACCACTGGCGCAATCCGTCCGTAAAAGCGGCGTTCATAGATGATATGACCGCGCTCAACCTGATACACGGGCTTTTGAGGGACAACGGGAGTTGGGATAGGGGTTGGCTCGCCTTCGGTGATGGCATCGCCAAAGGTCGCCGGCGACGCGCAGCCGGTCATCAGCAATAAACCCAGCGTCAGAATCATGAAATATCGCACGGTAATCCTTTCCTGGCTAGATACGGATATCTTGGCAATCCTTTTACATGAGCCGCGCCATTATACAAAGTCTTTCGGGTTATGCCATCACTTATTCGCCAGTGCTGTCAACGGCTTTAATCCTGCTGACCGCAGCACCCTGACAAACCGCTAACAGGAGTTTAATCCCGTAGTCTCCAAATCAAGCCCATGCAGATATTCAATAGTGCTTCCGTCGGGATCAAGAATCAATTACTAGGGCGGCAACGGATGTGGGCAGTGACAGTGGCGCTAAAAACCCTACCACCCTCATACGATTGCGCGTCATCTGTGAACCAAGACGAGATTTGCCTATCACCTCTGTTACATCTGCGTACAGCATTACCAGCCGCTTCGCGGGCGGCCCTACGCACGGCAGCAAAGCCGCTTTCACTGCCGGGGGGATCCCCAGTGTAAGCAGTTACTGTCCGCGTTTCTCTATGATAATAGTCTGGTTGGGATGTTGCCGTCGGTGGTATTGTCGTTGCCGTCGGTGGTACCGTCGTTGCCGGTCGAGGTGTTTTTGATGGCTCAGGCTTTTTCGTTGCGGTTGCTGTTGCTGTATTCGTTGCCGTTGCCGTCGGCGTGGCAGTAGCCGTCGCTGTTGCCGTTGCCGTATTCGTGGATGTCGCCGTTGCCGTCGGTGTGTCCGTTGCAGTCGCTGTATTCGTTGCCGTTGGTGTTGCCGTCGGCTCCAGCTTCAGGCGCAAACGATTGCTTGGCCCACTGTTCAGGTAACGTCCGCCATCGCCCCGCGCTATCACCACGGCCTCATAAATCACGCCAACCTCCAAGTTCATGTATGTGTATTGAGTTACCCGAGTCCCCGTCGTCCTAACTGCTCGCTCGCCAAGATACAGCAACAGACGATAACCCCTCGGCGCGCCTGGCACCGCATCCCAAGCCACCGTGCTGCCCGAAACAAGTCGCAGATTGCGCGGCGCCGGCAAAGGTTGAGGCGTCACCGGCGTGGGAGTCGCGGTCGCCGTCGGCGTATTCGTTGCTGTTGGCGTATTTGTCGATGTTGGCGTCGCGGTTGGTGTAGCCGTTGGCCTTAAATCCAGCGTCAAAGGCCCACTCCAAGTCCCCAGCGTCCGGTAGCCTTCGGCGTTGGTCAGCGCCGCCACCCATACTCGATAAGTCTTACCAATTTTTAGTCCTCCGATTCGGTAGCCAGTGTGATATTGACCATCCAACTGCACGCGGCCGCCGCCATCCGACGGTCGCCAGCGCAGCCGATAGCCAATCGCGCCTGGCACTGCGTCCCAGTACACGATGCTGCCCGAACCAACATAGAAATTGCTCGGCGCCGGCAACCGCCTAAGTGCCTGTGCCTGGACAAGAGAGAAAGAGAAAAAGAACGTTGAAACCAGCAAGATGCGAGCAAAACGGCTAAACTTCATTTCTTTTCTCCTATAAATTGGACGATGAAATTAGTCTGTCTGCCCTCATTGAATAGATTTTATACAAGACAATCTGCCTAACTATAGTCAATGCTGTCGCATCACGCAAATTCTGTTGCTACGAGGTGCATTTCAGATTATTGCACATCAAGAATAACCTTATCCAAACGCATCAAAATTACTCAAATTGAACACCCGCGCCCAAATCAAACCAATCACAGTGACCGCCATGATATTTGGCAGATAGAAAATCGTTCGGAAGACGCCAATGCCTTTGATCGGGCGGTTGAGCATCAACGCGAAGAGCAGGCCGACAAAAATAATCGGTATCGTCAAAGCGACAAAAAGCACTGTTTGCGCGAAGGCTTGCTGGAACTGTGTATCCACTGTCAGCAGCCGCTCAAAGTTCTTCAGCCCGATGAAACGGATATTCGTTCCCATGATTTCCCAGCGATGCAAGGAAATCCAAAAGGTCTGGAAAATCGGCAGGATGGTGAAAATGGCATACAAAATCGCAAAGGGCGCGATAAAGATAAACGCGGTGATGGTCTGCTGCATCTTTGGCGGCAGCTTTTCGTGAAAGCGGCGATAGGGCGCGATGACCGGGCTGAACATCTCCAGAGTATTCAGCAGAAGATCAACCAGACGGCCTATGCTCAAGTTCGGCATCGCGCGAAGGAGTGGATGGGAAAGCATCTTGCGAACAAACATTGAAACTGCAAAGCCTGAATTCGTTTTGTTGATTTGCGAAGTGATGATAGCGTTGTTTGTAGAATTGTCAAGGAATAGGTTTTGACTGTTTTCACTCTCACAGCTGCAGGATCATCATGGCATAGCTGTGGCGCGGGAGCATCAGTTGGTCGGCTTTCGCTTGCTCGCGTTTAATTTGAACCGCATCAGGCGCATCAAAGGTATTGGTCGCCAGGGGACTCGCGCCCGATACGATGCGCATGTCGATGATCTCGGCATGCTCCAGCTCGGGCAGCTGAACGCGCATCGGCTCATCAACGGCGCAGTTCACCACCGAAACATACAGCCGCCGCGCGTCGGCATCCCAAGTCGCGGCGGCATTCACCAGCGGCACCGCTTCAAAGCCGGGCATATTCCCAGCCGCCGGGCTGGCAAATGTCCCGCAGCTGACGTCGCATTGAAGCGCGTATCGCCCGCGCCAGCGCGTCATCAGTTCCAGCACCAGGGTCGTCGGCATTTTGATGACCGACGGCGGCGCCGGGCTTTCGCCAGTGGACATCGGCACCCAGCCGCCGCCGCGCCCCAGATTGACCGCCTCCCAATGATACAAAGGCGCCGTGACATAACAGCCCATGACATTCACCAGATGATAAACGGCGCTGTACTTGATGCGGTCCGCCCGCTGAATGCAGAGGTTCATCACCGACGCGGCATAAAGCGCATCAGCCAGATTGTAGTCCTCGATATAATCCGGGGCTTTGGCGCCAACATAAGTATTCCATTCGTCAAAGGCAATCGGCAGCGGCTTGGACGAAAACGCATCCACAACCGCCAAGGTCGCATCCAGCATCCCCGCCACCTCATGCCAAGCGGCGATTTTGGGCAGATACAGCAGTTCGGGGGCTGGGGTCTGCTCCAATTTTTCAGTGCGAAGCGAATAATAATGCAGGCTGAACTGATCCATTTCGGCGGCGGCGATTGTTAAGACATGCTCATTCCAATGGGCATACAGATTCGCCGGCGCGCCGACCCCAATCAGCGTCAAGTCCGCATCCACCCGGCGCATGGCGGCGGCAAACGCAAGATAGCGCCGCGCATAAGTCTCCGCATCCACATGCCCCACCTGCCAGTTGCCGAACTGTTCATTGCCAACAAACCACAGCTTGACCTGATGCGGTTCGGGACAGCCATTCTCTCGCCGCATCGCGCCGTAGACGGTGGCGGCATCGCCATTGCAGTACTCGACCCAAGCCGCGGCTTCCTCGACAGTCCCATCGCCCATATTAACGGTCAGAATCGGCTCGGCATCAATCAGACGGCAAAGCTCGATAAATTCATCCGTCCCCATGTCGTTGGATTCCCACAGCCACCAAGCGGGATCCAGATAAGCCGGGCGTTTGTCGCGGTCGCCAATCCCGTCCTGCCAGTGATAAGCCGATACAAAATTGCCGCCGGGCCAGCGCAGCTGCGTCGGCGACCATTCCTTGAGCGCGGCGATAAGATCAGCGCGGAACCCTTTTACATTGTCGGTTGGCATCAGCGAGGCACAGCCGATCCAGACCGCGCCCTCGTCAATCGTCAGGCTGAATTCACCCTTGGGATCTTCCCCCGTTCGAGTGAAGATATGATGATATGTTTGCCAATCGGCGCTCACAGCCGGCACGCGCCAGCTTTCATCGCCCAGCCGCATATCGACTGCCTGACCTTCGCCTTTGAGGACAATCCGCAGCGCATAATCCCGTTCAGCCTGCAAATACAGGCCGCCCTGCTTGATGCCATGCGGCTGACCGTCAGGCTGGCGGATCGCAATCCGCTGCGACTGCCGTCCAGTGTAAAAGGTCGTGTTGTCATGGACATACAGCACCCGCTCATAATCGGGATTTTCAGCCTGCCACGGCGCTACAATCCCAATGCTGGGATGCACATTATGCAAGCCTTCGCTGGGCGCGGTGTACATATAATCGCAGCCGGTGAATTTGCGGCCGCGCAGCATCTCGGCCCAGACGCCGCCGTAAATCGCCTGCCCAATATGCTCAAGATTGGCGCCATATAGATGGTCATGCGCCTCGCCAATGACCTGTTCAAGATGAATCCTGATGCTCGCCTGTTTGACCATCAGCCCTGTCCTTTATCCCTAATCCGAATACGCATCTTTATCAGTATAGCGGTCAGCGGCGGCTTTCGCTTGTGAAAAAATCATTCAGCTTTCGTTCCGCCAAGCTGCGAACGGCTGTGCAAAGCGGCGCCGACCAGGCAGACATCTTCACCGAGCGCCGCCCGCCGAACAAGCCCTTCAGCATAAAAGCCCTCATGCAGAATACGCTGGCGGATGACGGCGCGGGCCGGCGCCAGCGTCAACTCACCGAGACTGACGGCGCCGCCGCCGATGACTATCGCCGCCGGGTTGAAGAGATGCAATAGATTGACCAGCCCCAGCCCCAGCCATTTACCCGCCTGGCGAACCACCCGCAAAGCCAGTTCATCGCCGGCCAGCGCGGCTTGGCCGACGGCCTTGCCATCAAGCGCGGGCCGGCCCCGCAGCGACGAGGCCTGCGCCGTGGCCGCCAGCCAATGCTCGGCCCAAACGCCCAAGGCTGTCCCAGAGGCCAGTTCTTCCAGCCGGCGGCAGCTGCCATCCGCCAGGGTCAAGCGCATGTGCCCGGGTTCAATGGCGAGCGAGTTGGCGCCGGTGAAGAGCTTGCCGTCAATGATGGCGCCGCCGCCAATGCCAGTGCTTATGGTCAGGTAAATCATCGGGTCGGCGCCGTGGCCGGCGCCGCGCTGATATTCCGCCACCGCGCCTAGATTGCCATCATTCTGCACATAAACGGGAACATGATCGAATGCCTGGCTCAAGACGGCCGCAATAGGCACATTCGACCAGCCCGGCAGGGTTTCGGCCTTGATGATGAGGCCGGCCTCAATATCCAGCGGCCCCGGCGCCGCGACGCCGACAGCGGCCAGTTTCGCCGCCGGCGCCATGACCGATTTCCCCAGCGCAATCAAACGTCGAAGAACGGCATCCTGGCCCTCTTCGACTTTGCTGGAGGTCTCTGCCCGTCGAATCATCCGACAGTCGGCATCGAACAAGGCGGCCCGCGCGCGGGTTCCGCCAAAATCAATCGCTAGATAGCTGCTCATAAGTCATTGATGAACGCGTACTGCTGATAGTCGGGCGGCGATTTTTTCTCGGGCGGCAGCGTTCCTTCGCGCAGAGTCAGCGCGCCATGCCGCGAAACAACCGCGCCGATGCGAACCCCATCCCGCAAGGCCTGCCAGGCGATCCTGGCCATATCATGCGCCACGCATCGGTCGCGATGCGACACCGCCGCCCCGCGCTGGGCATGACCCAGCTGCATATAGCGCAAACGCGCCCCCGCCTGAACTGGAATCGATTCCATCAGCCGCGGGATGGCCGGCACTCCCTCGGAAAGAACCACTAGGGCATAGCCCGATTGAGCCACCAGCGCTTTCAGCCGCGGATAAAGCGGCGGCGGCAGGGGATATTCCGGCACCAGCACAGCATGGGCGGCGCTGGCGTAAGCGATTGCCAAAGCCAGATGGCCGGTGTCGCCGCCGAGCGTTTCGACCATAAAAACGCGTCCGGGCAAGGCATGCGCCGTCGCCAATGCGCCTTCGATGGTCTGCAAGGCAAAATGACAGGCTGAATCATGCCCCAAGGTATAATCTGCGCCGGCGACATCATTGTCAATCGTTGTCGGCAAGGCAACACAGGCGATTCCCCAGCGATGCAGGCGCGGCAAAATATGCTTGAACGTGCCATCGCCGCCAAACAGCAGCAGATTGTCGATAGCGTGCCGCTTGATGATGGCGTTCAGCTTTTGCCTGGCGTCGGCGGCCTTGAGCGCCGGCTCGCGGCTGGACGAAAGACAAGCTCCGCCTCGTCCAGCCAGCAAGGCGGTTATGGTCGGGTCAATTTCAACTATATCACCGGCCAACAGCCCGGCGAAGCCGCCCTTCGCTCCGACGGCCTGGTCTTGATGCCGCGCCGCCAAGCGCGCAAAGCGGTCGATGACCGTATTGATGCCGGGCGCATCCCCGCCACTGACTACCATAAGCGTTTTCATCGTTGATCCACAAGCAGCCTGCTCAATGCCTTTTGACGCCATGCGCTGGAGTTTATCATATCACAGTTTCTCTTTTTAATCGGGAGCGCCTACTGTCGTGGATATTTCTCTAGCTTCCAAAAATGATGAAAGCGACACGCGGCCTTTTAGTCGCCTTTTCAGGCCGCTTATGTGACAGGCTTTGGCTATGGAACTTAATGCGCCGTTCTTTCGCTCATCATCTTTTTCGCTGGCCTTTTCGCTGGCCGCCCCCTGCGCGGCGCGATATTTGCGGCTGCGGCGCGCCGCCGATGGGATTTACGCCCGAAAATCGTTTCGGCGCGGGCGGCAAGCGGGGGCTGCGCTGGTCTCAAAGTCAAGCGGGCCTTGCGATTCAGCCCATGTTTGGCTTGGGGTTTCGTTTGCGCTGGTCGGGGTCGGCGGCGAAGAGATTGACCGTATTCGGGTACGGATTAGCCGCCGGGGCGCGCGTTTTGACCGTATTCATGTACGTTTTGACCGTATTGGCGTACGTTTTGACCGCGTGTGTCCATGGATTTTAGGGGATCGGCGCGGATTAGCCGGTTTGGGGAGCGCCATCACCGCGTTTTTCGCCACTCCCTTTTTAATCGCTGTGTTGCAAGGCATCGCAGTTTCGGGTATTATTCGCTTATCATTCCCCGAAAACTTCGGGCGAAGGGATTGTGTATCATGTATTTTCAAGTTAGGAAGGACAGCTATGGTAAAATGCCGGAAACGTTTTATGAGACAGTCCGCAGTCTATTTACATTCACAAGGAGACTTACAATGAGAAAATTTCTTGTTCTGCTGACCATCGCGCTGTTTGCGATGAGCCTCGTCCCGGGGGCAATGGCGCAGGATGATGTGTACACTATCGCCTTCGTTCCCGGCGTGAACCCTGATCCCTTTTACATCACCATGAGCGCCGGGGTGTATCAGGCGGCCGCGGATCTGAAGCTGGAAATCATCCAGCAAGACCCTGAACGTTTTGATGTGACCATCTCGGCGCCCATTATCGAGGCGCTGATCGCCCGCGGCGACATTGACGCCCTGGTCACAGCGCCCAATGACAAGGAGCAGTCGATCCCGGTTTTGCAGGAGGCGCATGAGGCCGGCATCCCGGTGCTGACCGTGGACACCTTCATCGGCGACGGCAACTATGCCGACGGCGAAGTCACTTTCCCGATTACCTACATCGGCTCGGACAACGTTCAGGGCGGGTACATCGCCTGTTCGTCGTTGGCGGACAAGCTGGGCGAAGGCGCCAAGATTTACGTCTCGAACACGCGCCCGGGCATCAGCACCACTGACCAGCGCGAAGAAGGCTGTTTGCAGGCGGCTGAAGCCCGCGGCTTGATCGTCGCCCGCGTCGATTACAATGAAAACAGCGCCGACACCGCTCAACAGCAGACGGCGGCGGTTTTGCAGGCCAATCCTGACATTGTTGGCATGTTCGCCACCAACACCTTTGGCGCTTTGGGCGCCGGCACAGCCATTCAGAACGCCGGCCTGCAAGGCGCGATTGAAGTCGCGCTCTTTGACGCCAGCGAGGAGAACATCGGCTTCCTCAATGACGGCATCGTCTCGCTGGTGATCGCGCAGAAACCAGCCGACATGGGTTATCTGGGCGTGGCGCTGGCAGCCGCCTATCTCGATGGCGTCGCCAGCATTCCGGCGCGGATTCCCACCGGCTACGCTGTCATCAACGCTGACAATGTGGATGACCCTGATGTGGCGCGGTTCATTTACACCAGCGACACCAGCGCGCCACAGCCGGCTTTGGATGAAAGCTACAATCTGGCCTTTGTGCCGGGCGTGAATCCCGATCCGTTTTACATCACCATGTCGCGCGGCGTCTACGGCGCGGCCGGGCGTTTGGGAATCAACGTCATTCAGCAAGACCCTGAACGGTTTGATGTAACTGTCTCGGCGCCCATCATCGAGGCGCTGATCGCCCGCGGCGACATCAACTCCCTCGTCACCGCTCCCAACGACAAAGAGCAGTCGATCCCAGTCTTGCAGGAAGCGCATGAGGCCGGCATCTCGGTGCTGACCGTGGATACTTTCATCGGCGACGGCAACTATGTCGACGGCGAAGTCACCTTCCCGCTTTCCTACATTGGCTCGGACAACGTTCAAGGCGGCTACATCGCCTGTTCGGCTTTGGCTGACCAGCTGGGCGAAGGCGCGCAGATCTATGTCCAGAACACCCGCCCGGGCATCAGCACAACCGACCAGCGCGAAGAGGGCTGTCTGCAAGCCGCCGAAGATTTTGGGCTTGCGGTTGTGCGCGTGGATTACAACGAAAACAGCGCTGACACCGCCCAGCAGCAGACGGCGGCGGTTTTGCAGGCCAATCCTGAAATCGTCGGCATGTTCGCCACCAACACCTTTGGCGCACTGGGCGCCGGCACAGCGATTCAAAACGCCGGCCTGCAGGGCGCGGTTGAAGTGGCGCTCTTTGACGCCAGCGAAGAGAACATCGGTTTCCTCAATGATGGCATCGTTTCGCTGGTGATCGCGCAGAAGCCGGCTGACATGGGCTATCTGGGCGTGGTGGCGCAGGCGGCGAATCTGCGCGGCGTGACATCCATGCCCGCCCGCGTCCCGACCGGCTATGCCGTCATCACCGTCGATAACGTGGACGACCCTGACGTCGCCCGCTTTATCTATACCGGCAATTAAATTCAAGTCTTGGGGCGGGCTTCGGCCTGCCCCATTGATTATTGGAGGCAATTTCGATATGGCGGCCAATCGCAATCTGCATAAAGCGAAGTCAAACAAGAAAGACGAGTTCTATACGCAGCTGTCGGATATTGAAAATGAACTTAGATTTTACCGCAGTCACTTCCGCGGCAAGGTCATCTACTGCAACTGCGATGACCCGCGGGTAAGCAATTTCTTTACGTTTTTCTCACTGCAATTTCGTTTCTTGGGATTAAAGAAACTGATCACGACCTGCTATAAAAATCAGCAGCGGGATATGTTCAGCCGCAACGATGCCGAGAGGGCGATTTGGCTGGAATATAACGGCACCGAGAACGAGACGGCTATTCCGTTCTTAGAGGATATCGGCATCCATTACCTTGAAGGCGACGGCGATTTTCGCAGTCAGGAATGCATCGAATTGCTGAAGCAGGCCGATGTTGTCGTCACCAATCCGCCCTTTTCGCTGTTTCGGGAATATGTGGCGCAGCTGATGAAATATGAGAAGAAGTTTATCATTATTGGACACCAGAACGCGATTGGATATAAAGAGATATTCCCTCTTATCAAAGATGGCAAATTGTGGCTTGGGCGGACGCCGAGGGGGAGGGATATGCTGTTTGATGTGCCAGAAGACTACGCGCAGGAATTGGTTGAAACCAGAAAAGAGGGCAGCGCATATAAAATAGTGGATGGCGTCGTTAAAGGCAGGCTGGGAAGCGCAAGCTGGTACACCAACCTTGACTACCGCCAGCGCCATGAAGACTTGATTTTATGGAAGCGATACTCGCCCGAAGCGTATCCAACTTATGACAACTATGACGCAATCAATGTGAATAAAGTCGCCGAGATTCCTTGCGATTATGACGGGGAAATGGGCGTGCCGATTACTTTTCTAAACAAACATAGCCCAGATCAATTTGAGATTGTTGGCATGGATCGTCCGCTCATAACCCAGTTGACAGGCAAACAAAGCAGATTCAGGATTAACGGCAAAGAGATTTACGCAAGGATAGTCATTCGCCGTAAGGAGACGCAGCAATGAAAATTGAACTGAAAGCCCTCACGGCCGGCGAAACCGCTGACCGCCGCGCCGCGGCCGCTTCAACACATAATCCTGATTATTGACCGCGCCATTTTAGGATTCGTCCATGACATCAAAGACAAAATCAGACGACCGCGCTGTCCTCAATTCCCGCTTGATTGAATTTCTGACCAAAAGCTGGTCGTATTTATTTTTACTTGGGCTCATCATCTATTTTTCGCTCACTGGCACTGGCTTTTTCAGCGTTCGCAATTTCTCTTCCATTCTAACGACCAGCACTTTGATTATGCTGATGTCGATTGGGCAAACCTATGTGGTCATCACCGCTGGGATCGACTTATCGATTGGCTGGACGGTCGGTTTATCTTCGGTGACGACCGCCCGCGTGATGCGCGATCTGGCGGAAGCCGGCAATGACGTCGCCTTCGCTATGCTGGCGGGCATGTTCGCCGGTCTGCTGGTGGCGCTTATTCCTGGCTTCATCAACGGCGTTTTGGTCGCCCGCATCAAAGTGCCGCCTTTCATCGCCACGCTGGGCATGTTCGGCATTGTGCGCGGGGCCGCTTTTCTGCTGACCGACGGGCAGCAGGTCGTGCGCGGGCTTTCCTCTGAACTGCGCGAGTCGCTGCGGCAGATTGGCAATGGCAGTCTGCTGTACTATATTCCGGAGCGCGGCTTTGAGTGGCTGTCGCTGCCGCCCGACCTGCCGCCGCAGCAGCTGCGAACCGTGTCACAGCTTCTGCCTTATCCGGTCATCATCACGGCGCTGGTTGTTTTGGTCTTCGCCTTTGTTTTGGCGCGGACAAAATTCGGGCGGCATACCTATGTCATCGGCGGCAGTGAAGAAGCCGCCCGCCGCTCTGGCATCAATGTTGACCGTCATCTCATCATCATCTACGTCATTTGCGGATTTACGGCTGGCATCGCCGGGGTGCTGCATCTGTTCCGCTTTACCGCTGGGGCGCCGCAGGCCGGCGAAGCCGCGCTGCTGTCATCGGTGGCGGCGGTTGTCATCGGCGGGACTAATCTCTTTGGCGGCGAAGGCGATATTATGGGGGCAGTCGTCGGCGCTTTGATTATCGCTGTTTTGCAAACCGGGCTGGTCATCTTGAACATCGATTCGATCTGGCAGTTCATTGTCGTCGGCGTCGTCATTATTATCGCCGTGCTGGTCAACCAGGCCCAGGACGCGCTGGAAAGGCTGCAAGCCAATGTCTGAAGCCATCTTAACGGCCAGCGGCATCAGCAAATTTTTCGGCGGCCTGACTGCCGTCGACCGTGTGGATTTTGAAATCCATCCCGGTGAGGTAGTTGCCTTGCTGGGTGACAACGGCGCCGGGAAGTCGACGCTTATCAAGTGTATTTCTGGTGTCTATCGTCCCGAACAGGGGAAGGTCATTTTCAATGGGGTCGACGTAACCGGCCATGCGCCGGCCGACATTCGCAGCCGCGGCATCGAAACCATTTATCAGGACTTGGCGCTGGCGGAGAATCTGGATGTGGGCGCGAATGTATTTTTGGGCAAGGAAAAAACCAAGCGGCTGTTCAGATTGATTCCGGTCACGGATGATGCCTGGATGCGCGCCGAAGCCGCCCAAGCCCTGCGCCAGCTGGATATTCCGATACCGTCTCTGCGTCAAAAACTGGTCAATCTGTCGGGCGGTCAGCGGCAGGCAGTGGCGATAGCCCGCGCCATGTACTGGCAGGCCCGCCTGGTCATCATGGACGAGCCAACCGCGGCTTTGGCGGTTCCCGAACAGCGCAAGGTGCTGGATTTGATTCGCTCGCTGCGGGCGCGGAAAATTCCGGTGATTCTCATCAGCCATACCCTGCATGATGTTATGGCGGTGGCTGACCGTATGGTGGTGATGCGCCGCGGGCGCGTTGTCGCCAATTTGCTTCGCCAGCAGGCGACTGAAGAGTTGATTGTCCGACATATTGTGGGAGCGGGTCATGATTGAACTGACGCCGGGGCGTTTTCGCGGCTTAAAGGCGAGTGGATTGGACAGCGATGTCTTCGGCATCGTGGCTTTTGACCAGCGCGGCAGCTATCGGCGCATGATGCCGGCGGCTGGCTATGATGAACTGGCGCGGGTCAAGCGCGAGGTCTGTGAAGTTTTGTCGGGCGCCGCCAGCGCGGTTCTGCTCGATCCGATTTATGGGCTGCCGGCGGCGATGTCGATAAGCGGACGGGCTGGTCTGGTGTTTGCGCTGGAACAAAGCGGCTATCAAGGCGATTCAAGCTATCGCCGCAGTCGGCTGCTTGATGGCTGGGGGCCGGCGAAGGCGCGGATGCTGGGCGGGTGCGCCGTCAAGCTGATGGTGTATTACAATCCGCGGCAGGAGGACTTGGCGGCCGAAATCGAGCGTTTCATCGTTGAGGCAGTGACCGACTGCCATCGCCTTGATCTGCCGGTCTTCCTTGAGCCGATGAGCTACAGCGTTCAGGAAGCCGTGCCCAAGGAGAGCGCCGAGTTTGCCCGCCAGCGGCCGGAAATTGTGATTGAAACCGCGCGGCGGCTGTCGCGGACGGGGGCCGATGCGCTGAAGCTGGAGTTCCCGGTCGATATTCAGCATCGCGCGTCCGTTTCCGACTGGCGCGCTGCCTGCCGCCGCGTGAGCGATGCCTGCGCTGTGCCGTGGGTGCTGTTAAGCGCCGGGGTTGATTTCGAGCAGTTCAAGCCGCAGCTGCAAATCGCCTGTGAGAGCGGCGCCAGCGGCTTTCTGGCTGGGCGCGCCATCTGGAAAGAGGCGGTGGCGATGTCGGCGGCGGAACGGACAGCCTTTCTGCGCGGCGCGGCCCTTTCGCGGCTGCGGCAGCTGCTGGATATCGCCGAAAGCGAGGCCCGCCCCTGGACCGACTTTTATCAGCCGCCGGCCTTTCCCCAGCGCTGGCATGAGACTTATCGTTAGTTTTCCTCTGTCAGCGCGCGGCCAGCTTGCGGAAAAAATCGCGGAAGATGGCATCGCGCTGGATGTCCAGCCCTTCGCGTATCGGATGACGGCGGCGGTCGGCGGCCTGCCATTGACGGTCGGCGGTCAAATAAGGCGCATCGCGCATCACCGTCGGCGCCCAAGCCGGATTGATAAGCCAGGCGAAGTTAATCAAATCCCAGATGACCCAGCTGCGCCCGAAGTCATCATCAAAGCCTTGCAGCCGATAATGCGGATTATGGGTAAAGAGCCAGTGCAGATAGTCGCCAATCGCGCCGCGCCCCTTGACCCATGTTTCGACTTCGGGCAAGGACAGCCGCAGCTGGGCGCCGACATGAAAGCCGGGCAAATAGACCAGCGGCACGCCACTGTCAAACAAAAGCTGCGATGACAGCATGCACTGTTCCATATTGAACGAAGGCTGCGGAATGCCTTGCACCCAGGTCGGATAGCCAGCCGTCCATGACACGACGATTTTGCTGATGATTTCCGGCGCCAGCAGCAAAGCCGAGGCGATATTGGTCGGCGCGCCAATGACGGCCACATGCAGCGGCGCATCCGGCGAGGCGGTCTTGGCGGTCTCAATCAGATGGTCGACGGCCGGGCTGTGTATCGGCCGGTCATAGCTGTCGAGATAGCCAGCCGAGCCGCGATAGGTCTGCCCGGCGAGGTCAATGCCCATCAACTCGCCAACCCGCAGGATTTCCTGATAGCTAAGTTCCATGCCAGCCGCCGGGCTGACCAGCAGCGTCCCCTGCGGGTCGATTTGCCGGTCGTCGTCAAGGTCAATGCCGCACTGCTTCAGCCGATTCAGTTGAGCCGCATAAGGCCGCGCCTGCTCTCCAGCCGGCGCCGCGGCGGCCTGTCGCAGTTCAGCGACGCGGTCGCGGAAGGAATAGGGCGCGGCGTAGATGGCTTCAATGTTCAGCCGATCTTGTGACAATAACGCCCAGGCGAGCGCAAACTGGTCGTCGATTTCGTTGCGGGTATCCGTGTCAATCACACAGCGGACGCGGCCGGTCGGCGGGCGCAGCAGCCACTCATATTCTTCCTGGCTAAGTTGGGGAAAACGCTCCAAATGGCTCATGCAATCACTCCCTGCTGGCGCAGCTGACGGATTTCTTCCTGGCTGTAACCGAGTTCTGTCAGCACTTCATCGCTGTGTTCACCCAGCGTCGGCGGATGGCGATGATACACCAGCGGGGTATCGGACAGATGAACCGGCGTCGCCAGCGATTTGACCCAGCCCAGCGCCGGATGCTCCAGTTCCACAATCATACCGCGCTCAATAACATGAGGGTCGCTCAAGGCTTCGGCGGCCGTGTTAATCCGCCCGCAGGGGACCCCGATCTCCCGCAGTTCCGAAAGCCATTCGTCAGCGCTTTTGCGCCGAATGATTTGGCGCACAATCGGCAGCAGGTCGTCGTAATGGGCGATGCGGTTCGCATTGGCGGCAAAACGCTCATCTTCGGCCAAGTCACTGCGCCCGACATGACGGCAAAAGGCATTCCACAGATTATCCGAGCCGACCCCCAAAATAAACCAGCCGCCTTCACTCCCCTGCACCGCTTCGTAGGGGACAACCTGGGGATGACGATTGCCGCGTCTGGGCGGGTCTTGCCCGGTCGCAAAATACTCGCCGGCATAATTCTCCAGCCAGGTCATCTGCCCTTCTTGCAGGGAACTGTCAATAAATTGGCCGGCGCCGCTGTGATGACGGACATTCAGCGCCGCCAGAACGCCAATCAGCGTAAAGAGGCCGCAGGTCATGTCGGCCATTGGCGTCGGGAAACGCATCGGAGCGCCGTCCACCTCGCCGGTGAGAGCCATTGTGCCTGATTCAGCCTGTGACACCAGGTCATAGCCGGGCTGTCCGGCCCGCGGCCCTGAACGGCCATAACCGCTGATGGAGGCATAAATCAAACGCGGGTTGATTTGGCGCAGGGTTTCATAATCCAGGCCGTATTTTCGCAGAGATGCCGTCGTCGCCAGATTGGTCATAAACACATCAGCGTCTTTGACCAGGCCGTACATAATTTCGGCGCCCGCCGCCGCGCGGATATTCAGGGCGATGCCGCGCTTGTTGCGATTCACCGCCAGATAATAGCAGCTTTGGTCGCCAATATAGGGCGGCGCCCACTGCCGCGATTGATCGCCAACCCCCGGCCGTTCAATTTTGATGACCTCTGCTCCCAGATCTCCCAGAATCATGGCGCAGTATGGGCCGGCAAGCGCCTGTGTCTGATCTACGACTTTCAGCCCGGTCAATGGCGCTTCTTTTGTCATCATTCATCCCTTCGCACTTTTGTTTTCTTCATCGCGCTTCAGCCAGATCAACAGCGATGCCATCAGCAAAATAACCGCCCACAGCCCAAATACGACCTGCCATCCGCTGGCCTCAACCAGCCCGCCGATGGTAAAACCGGCCAGCCCGCCGAAAAAACTCGTCATCATGTTGACGCTGCCAGTGGTCGATGACGCGCGGCCCGGCGGCGCTAGAATCAAGGGCATTGAGCTAATCGTCAGTCCAAATCCCCCATTGAGCATCATCAGGGCGCCTGTGATGAACAGCAGCGACAGCAGGCCGGTGGCCGTCATCGAGAGCAGCAGCGCCAAGGCTGTCGCCGTGAACATCGTCACCACCGTGGCAAAGACTCGATTGGTGCGTACAACTTGGTACCGCGCCAGAAACAAGCCCATAATGGCAATCACCTGCATAACGGCGGCAGCCAGTCCGACCGCATAATCTGGTATCAGGCCGGTGTCCAGAATATAGCTTGGCAGCCAAATCACAGCGCCATTAAACACAAAGCCCGCCAGGGCCGACGAGACCAGCAGCAGCCAGGCGGCGCGCAGGTCGGCGGTCACATCGGACAAGCTGAAGCCGAGCGACTTTGCCCGCGGGGCATCAATGCCGGCCCGCCGCCAAAACACCAGCGCTCCCAGCATCACCAGTCCCGGCAGCAGGAAGGCCAGCTGCCAGCCGCCAATCGCCGCCGTCGCCCCGACCAATGTCCAGGTGAGAGCCGTACCGACCACATAACTGAAGGGCATCAGGGTCGATACGCGCTTGATTTGGCTTCGGTCCAAGCCTTCGTCCAGGATGCGGAGCATCGGCGCCCATCCTGCCGACTGCGCGCTGCCGTTGATGCCCCACAGCGCCAGCATGACAACCAGCGACGTCTGAAAGGCAAAGGCGAAATTGACCGCCGCTATCGTCAGCAGGCCGATGCTGACCATCCGAAAGGGGCTAAGGTGATTGCCGATTTCGCCATTGACAAACTGCCCAATCCCATACACCCAGAAAAAGACCAGCACCACTGCGCCCACTTCGGCGCGGCTGACATTCAATGCCACCGCCAGCAGCGGCAGGGCAATGCTCATATTGACGCGCCCGAAGTAAAACAGGGCATAGGTCACCCACACAGTCCGCACCATCAGGTTCTGCTGGCGCGTCAGCGGGACGGCGCCGGGATTACCTGTCAGCGGGGACAATCCAAATCCTGTCCGCCGGAAAATGCACATCTACCTCATCGCCGACTTTGATGCCCCCTGGCAAATCGGCGCTGCGGATGGCCTCAATTTCATGCTCGCCCAGCATAATTTTGTAGCGCGTGTACGTACCTACATAAATACGCTCGCGGATGCGCCCTTTGACGGTATTGGCGGCTTCCCCCGCATTCAGTCGAATCTGCTCCGGGCGAATGGTCAGAACCGCCGCGCCGCCGGGCGCCCGGTCGCGCTGGCGGGCGTCAAAATGAAACTCGCCCACATCGGTTTGCACGCGCTCTTGGTCGCGTCGGGCCGGTATAAAATTGACGCCGCCAAAAAAGCGCGCCGCTGTTTCTGATATCGGGCGCTGATAAAACTCGGCCGGCGAGGCATATTGCAGCAGCAGACCGTCAAACATCAAGGCGATCTGGTCGGCCAGCAAGACCGCCTCTTCCTGGTCATGGGTCACGAACACGGTAGTAACAGCCAGCTTGCGCTGAATGGTGAGGATGAGGTCGCGCATTTCATCGCGCAGATGGGCATCCAGGTTGCTCAAAGGCTCATCCAGCAGCAGGACGCGCGGCTCGGTAATCAGCGCCCGCGCCAGCGCCACCCGCTGCTGCTGCCCGCCGGACAACTGGGACGGGCGGCGCTTGGCGATATCGGGAAGTTTGACCAGTTCCAGCATTTGCTGTACTTTCTCGGCGATCAATCCCTTCTTCACGCCGCGCATTTTAAGCCCAAAGCCTACATTGTCGCCCACCGACATATAGGGAAACAGCAGATAATTCTGGAACACCATCACCGCTCCCCGTTTTTCGGCCGGAATCGGCAAAACATCCTCGCCATCAAACGAGATTCGGCCGGCCGTCGGCTGAATCAAACCGGCGATCATCTTCAGAGTGGTTGTTTTGCCACAGCCAGAGGGGCCCAAAAACGCAACCAGTCTGCCAGTTGGTATCTCCAGCGAAAAATCATCAACCGCCGCGGCATCGGCGCCGGGATACATCTTTTGGATTTTGTCGAGGACAACCTGCGTCATAGCTGTGCAAAGCCTCTCGCGGCGAGCTTCAAGGAAGTTCGCGCATCCCTTCCTCAAAGTCCCTCCCCCAACAACATGAGGAAGGGACTTTTATAGCTCATCAAACGTTCCCATGCTCCCCTTCTTTCTTTGTGGTGAGCATGGAGAGTCTCGTCAGGCCTATCCCTGCAAAACGTTGGCTTCCCAATCGGTTTCGATGAGCGCCTGATATTCAGCAGCGATGTCTGATACCAGCGCGCCTGCCAGCCTGGCCGGGTCGGCGGCGGCGTCACCCAGGCTGCTGGCGGCTTCTTCCAGCGCCATCAAGTCGCCTTCGTCTTCGACGCGGTTGACATCAATGGCAAAAGCCAAGCCGAATCCGTTTTCGGGGACAACCTGCAAGGCTTGGCGGTCGGGGCGCAAAATCAAATCGGCCAGCAGCAAAGCCGCCGCTTTGTTGGGCGCGTTGAAGGGGATGGCGACATAGTTAAAATCGCCGATCATATTGTCATCAAACGAAAACGCGCGGCTGGTGGCTGGTATCAGCCCGGCGGCGATGTCTGGCGCCGCGCCCGAAATCCGCTGCGTAATCGTGAAATCAATCTCGCCATTGGCAAACAGTTCATGCAGTTCACCGATATTGGCGGGATAGGTTTCGCCGCCGCGCCACAAATTCGCTTCCCAGCTGTTCAGCAATTCCCACAGCGCCGGCGCATGCTCGTCATACAATTCCTGATCAAACTCGCCAACCCACTGGCTCTGACCGCCGCTGACCTCAAACAAAGCCTGCTTGACAAAGCGCGTCCCCTGAAAGGCGCCCGGCCCCGGCGCAATGTAAGTGAAGCGGCCCGGGTTCATGCCAATCCACTCGCTCAATTCAGCGTAGCTTCGCGGCAGGTCATCTGCTGTCATCCGCGCTGAATCATAAATGAAATGGAACTGCGCGCCCGACCACGGGCTTTCATAGCCGTCCACCGGCCGCCCGAAATCAAGGTTCAGCGCCGGATTGTCCCAATTCACCAGCGCGCTGTTGGGAATGCTTTCCGCCCAGGGCCCATACAGCAGGTCCGCCTGCTTGAGCGTGAAGAAGTTCTCGCCATTGATCCAAATCAGGTCAATCGTGCCGTCATCGCCGCCAACCCCAGCTTCAGCTTCACTCAAAACTTGGTTGACCGCATCGACTGTATCCGCCAGCGGCACCCGATTCAGCGCCACGTTGTACTCTTCCATCAAGGGAAGGCCATAAGTCGTATCGACAAAGCTGTTGATCGAATCCGACCCGCCCCACATATACCAGTTCACCGATGCGCCGTCGGCAGCCGCGATCACATCATCCCAGCTGTCAAATCCCGGCGGCGCCATGCCCATATCATCCTGCGCCGCCACAGCCCCCAAGAGACCCAGCGACAAGACGATGAGCGCGAGCAAAATGATAGCTAACCTTTTCCCAAACATATCCTGTCCTTTGACTAATAGATGAACAAAATGGATCCGTCCCAAAGCGGACGATTATTCCCCAATCCTTATCATCGCTTTGCCGCCGGCGTCGCCGTCATCTCCTGCTGACTGCGCTGACTGTCTCTTGCCATTTGTTTCAAGTGCTCGAGTCTCTCTTCGGGCGACATCTGCTCTAACTCTGCTTGTAACTCTGCTTCTGCGGTTTCCGCTATACTGTCCATCAGCAGAGCCAGGGCATCGTCACTAGACATACCCGATTGCATTGCCTTTGATATAAACCCATAGTCCGCCACGCATTGAGCCCAGGACTCGTCATCGCGGTCAACACCAGCCATCAGGCAAAGTTCATCTGCCACCGTCGGCTGCCGCGACTGCCATACAAGCAGTCCCGACAAGGCCACAATAACCGCGATCAGCAAAGCAATGAAAAAAGCCCATCGCCGGCGTATGCCAAACGGTGTTCGCTTTTGCTTCATGTCATCCCCCACTTACTAATGGATCCATCCAATCCCTACGCATTAACCCCCTCTAGCTGCAAGTAATTTGCCTGCGGCACGCGCTCAATCAAGCGCATCCGCTTCCAGGCGGCGAACTCCATCAGTTCATCAGTGACATCCCCCTGACCAACGGCGAAATGATGCTCATGCCCGCGCACAGTCAAGGTGTTGACCAAGTCCATCAGACTGATCGGCTGCTTGTTCAGCGCAAACTGGGCGAACCAGCCCCGCGTGCCATCAAAACCCTTCTGGCGATGCTCAACAATATCGGCGCGCACCACCAGCAGACTGCCGCCGTCATCCCCGATATAACTCACCGTCGTTTCCTGCGCCGCAAAAACCTGATCGCCAGCCACGCCATAAGGGCCATCATCGCCCTTGCGCCCCAGCGTCACATGATCGACCCACTTAATCCCATCGTCATTGGCGAAATGCCGCGGCGACACGCCGCAGTGCCACATCAGCATGGCGCCAACGTCAGGGTCAAGCGCCGTCATATCAAGCAGAGTCGATGAGCCGCCAGCGCCCGTCAGCAGGTTCAGCAAATACATGCTCGCCGCCCCCAGCACATCACCCTCGCACGACACCGCAATCCCATCCTCGCTGCCCAGCCAGCTGTAGGCCATGCACGGCGCCACCCGATAATACGACTGAAAATTAGGCCAGCACTGCACCGCCAAGGCATCATAATCATGCTCGCCGGCCATATCGCGCATCGCCAGATACAGCCGCGTCACACGGTCAAAAGCGCTGTTCTCCGTCACCCGAATCTCACTCGCCGCCGCTTTGATCTCATTCACAGCCGCGTTCACCGGGGCCGCATCATAGGCACGCGCCCGCTGCACCAATTCAGCCAGTTCATGCGGCAATACCGCGATCCCCAGCCGACTCCGCAGCAGCCGCTCATCAAAAATCATGTCATTGAACCCCGGCGACAAATTGCCAATCCAGCCAATCCGCGAACGTTCGATATTCTTAACCGCCTTCAGCGCGCCGATGGTCACCGCCAGGCGGCTCTGAAAGGCTTCCGTCTCAACATGGCCATAAAACCACTTAAACGGGATATTTTCATGCTTGAGATAGCGTTTCAAAATCGAAGCGAAATGGCTCATCGAAACCAGCGAATGAATCTGGATTTCGCCTTCCTGCCGCGGGTCAGGCGTCGCCCACAGCCCAAGCCGCGGCGCCGCCTTGACCAGTGGCAGCAGCTGTTCACCCATGCTGCAGGCCGCCGTTTGCAGCAGCAGAAAGTCGATATCGCTGTCCCGCAGCCGCGCCGCCGCCCGCCGCGAGTCTTCTTCCGTCATCACTTCGTCGGCGATGGCGATCAACTCAAAATCCAGCGCGCCCGCCAGCTGCTCCAGCCCGGCGATAGCCCGCGCCCGCTGCTGATGCTCGCCAGCGTAATACGATGCAATCGATGTGCCAATATAACCCAGCCGCAGTTTATGTTTCGCCATTCGCCTTCCCCTCCCAATACATATCAACCGCCTAGACTTGCGCTGACAATCGTTATGACTGCCAGCGCATCTGGTCATTCTGGCGTGTATGCCACAAAGCTGTCCCACGACAAAGCTGAATGGTTATACAGCACAGTATGGTCAAAATGATCAATATCACCATCCGGGCAGGTCATAGAACCCGCTGTCAAATCAAACAGCAGCGCGCCATCTTCAGTGTCCACGCGCAAGTCTACGTCGTAGATCAGCGTTACGTCAAAGCCCGCCGCCATTATGCAAATAATGTAGGTGTTGCCCGCGACCATTAGCGATGCGCTCGTATAAATGTCAAGGTCATCGGTGTGGTCCAGGACAAGATGAAATGTCAGGTACGAATGGCCTTCGATGTTGTAAGAGATGAACTTGAGGAGCTCCATGTTAGCCACTTCTGCCACCGCGGCAGTTTGACGGACGGGCGAGCATAAAGATTCCAAAGCTAGAGTCGTCCTCCCGATATGCTCTGTCTGAATGCCATCGCAATCTTGGATGGTGAAATACTGGCTTGCCGCCGGCGCTGCGATTGTTAATGCGATGAGAATTACAGCGATAATTCGCTTGTGCATCAGTTTTCCTTTCTGTGATAAGTTTCATCACCCTCAAAACCCAGCGCATGGCTGGACTATTTACAATCCTTATTGCCAGCTTGTCATACAGCCCAGCCGCAGTTTATGTTTCGCCATTCGCCTTCCCCTCCCAATACATATCAACCGCCTCAAACATCAAGGCAATGCTCGCCGCGCCAGCATCCTGATGCCCGCGCGCCCGTTCACCGATGAACTTGGCCCGACCGTGCCGCGCCAGCATGCCGGCTGTCGATTCAGCCCCGCGCCTGGCCGCCTGCGCCGCCATTTGCCAGGCCGCGCCGTAAGCATCGCTGGCGCAAAAAGCATCAACCGCCGGCTCCAGCGCATCGACCATCGTCTTGTCGCCCATCTCGGCTTTGCCGCGGCCCTTGACCGCCGCCAATCCAGCTTGCAGGATGCGGTCCATGTCCGCTTTGTTCAGACTGTCTTTGCCCGTGGCAATCGCGGCGCCTTTCAGGAAAAACGTCCCGAACAAGGCCCCCGATGCGCCGCCCATGCGGTTCATCAATGTCCTGGCGGTCATCATCCAGATGTCGCTCATGCTTGGCTGGTCAAGCGATTCTATGCTTTGGACGGCGGCCGCAAAAGCGGCACTGACGCTCCGCCCATGATCGCCGTCGCCCAAGGCCGAATCCAACTGATTCAAGCCCTCGGCCTCGGCGCCAATCCGCTTCGATATCGCCAATAGCATCGCCTGCCAATCCTCAACCGTTATCTCATTCATAGCTGTTTTAAGTACGCGCCGTTCGCCGGCGCATCCCACAGGGCTTTCAGTTCTTCATCCACTCGACAAAGCGACAAGGCAAACCCAGCCATTTCCTGCGTCGTCGCGTAGGGCCCAATCCACGATTTATAGACGCGGATACCGGCCGCGGCCAGCTTTTTAGCCACGCGCCGGTACAAAATAAACATTTCCATCAAGGTCAGGCTGCCGCTGTTGTTCAGCAGGACCAGGACTTCATCGCCGGCCCGAAAAGGCAAATCCTCAAGGATCGGCGGCAGCATCAAGTCAATGGTGTCATCGGCGCCCAGCGCTTTCTGCCGTCCCATGCCCATCTCGCCATGCAGCCCCATGCCGATTTCCATCTCATCGGCCGGCATCTCGAACATGACCTCGCCGCTGATTGGGCTGGCGCAGGATGTCAGCGCCATCGCCAGGCTGCGGGCGCTGTCGCGGATTTTCTCGGCCATGGCTTTGCAGGCCGCCAAGTCGCCGCTGTTTTCACAGTAAGCGCCCAGCATCTTCCAAACAAAGAACAGGCCGGCGGTTCCGCGCCGTTCGGCTTCGCGGCCTTTGGGCGCGCTGGAAATATCATCATACAAGACGGCCATTTCCACTTTGTCGATGCCCTCGGCTTGGCAAAGCTCCAATGCCAGTTCAGCGTTCAGCAGATCGCCGGCGTGATGGGACACGCAAACCAGCACACCGGCGCCGCGGTCGGCGGCTTTAATTCCCGCTAAAATCCGTTCCGGCCCGGGCGCGGTGAAAATCTCGCCGGCCACATTAACATCAAAGAGCCCCGGC
Source organism: Phototrophicaceae bacterium (assembly GCA_965243515.1). Taxonomy (GTDB): domain Bacteria; phylum Chloroflexota; class Anaerolineae; order Aggregatilineales; family Phototrophicaceae; genus UBA6055. The sequence continues at coordinate 2,291,370 of OZ251572.1, forward strand.
CCAACCAGGCCAATCATGGCCGGCTCGTGGCCGCTGCCATTGCCAATCACCAGGCCGACCTTGCCGCGGGCTTTGGGTTTCGCGCGGACAATTAGCCCATCGTCTGTCAGGCGGACAATATCGCCATAAGCGGCGGCAAAGCCGGCCAGCATTTCGTCCACGATATTTTCCGGCTGGTTGACGAGCTTATGCTGGCGTGCGCTCATTTGCCCTCTCCTTTCGTCGGAACAAAATACATGAGATGAATGGGATGGTCTGCTTGGCTGCGCCAGGCGATTTGCACCCGCATCCCGATATGAACCTGCTCCAGCGATGCCTTGAGCAGATGCGGAAACAGTGTATCGGCGCCATCCAGCAGCGCATACGCCAGAATATAGGGCGTCGCCAGCGCGCGAACATCCTCGTTCGTGTCGGGCGAAAAGTGCAGGATGGAAAAGGTCTTGACTTCGCCCTCGCCCGACAATTCTACCCAATTAGTGACGCTTAGGCAAACGGGACAGGCCGGCCGCGGCGGCGCATAAACCTTGCCGCAGGTCGGACACGCAGTCGCCATAAAGCGCCGCTGTTCCAGTTCAATAAAAAAGCGCGAATACTTGCCGAGACTGTGGCGGTAGGATTGGGTCAAGGTGATGGCGATCCGCTCTACCTGACGAAACTGCGCCCAAACATCGCTTTCGGCGTCGGCTTCAATCGTCTGAATGTCAATCTGGCTGGCAACTTTGTCTGACATGGCTACTCCCGCCGTTCAAAGATATTGACAACGCTGATACTGGCGATGCCGGCGTGGGTATCGGTCAACCCGCGCCGCGCATTCGCCGTCTGGCGCCGCGGGTCAGCCGCGCCCCAAAGCTGCTGGGCAATTTCAATCGCCTGCAAGATGCCGGTCGCGCCGACCGGCGCCCCGCGTCCCAGCAGGCCGCCGCTGGTGTTGACCGGCAGTTCGCCGTCCAAGTCGAACATGCCGTCAGCGATGCTGGGGCCGCCCTGCCCCGGCGGCGTCAATCCCAAATCTTCAACCGCCTGAATCTCGACCCCGCTGTAACTGTCATACAATTCAGCTACGTCAAGCTGGCGAAGCGGATCGGTGATGTTCGCCATAGCATAAGCCTGCCGGGCGGCGGTTTGTTTGGCGCGAAAATTGGTAATTTCGGGATAGCGGTCGCCCAAGCGCATGGTATCGGTGCCGCATCCTGTCGCCGCGAAATACACCGGCGGCCGTTCGCCAAAGCGCGGGCAGCGCGCTTTCGCCCACTCTTCGCTTGCCAGCAGGATACAGGCGGCGCCGTCGCTTAGCAAACTGCAATCATAAAGTTTGTACGGCTCGGCAACTGGGCGCGACCGCATGACATCTGCCAGCGCGATGTCCATCGGTTTTTGCGCGATTGGGTTGAATTGGGCGTTACGGCGATTGCGTACGGCGACATGGGCAAAATGCTCTTCGCGGGTGGCAAAGCGATTCATGTGCGCCCGCATCATCGCGGCATAAAAGCCAGTGTAGGTCCCCCCGACCATCATCTCCCAATCGACATCAGCCGACAGGGCAAACAGCTGATTGGCCGTGCGCGATGAAACCCCGCGGCCGTTTTTTTCACAGCCATAGACCAGAATCGAATCGCAGAGGCCGCTTTGCAAATAGGCCCAGGCGGTTCGCAATGCCAAGGCGCCGGTCGCGCCGCCGCCTTCGATACGGACATTCGGTTTGGGGATCATCCCGATGGCATCCTGCAAGATGGCGCCCAGGGTCATCTGAAGATTGAAGTGGTCGCTCTCATAACTGCACAAGCCATGCTCGACGTCCGCCAAGCCGTCCAGCCCGGCATCCGCCAGGCAGTCCAACACCGCCTCCAGCATCAAATCGCGCAGGCTGCCGCCGCGGTGATCGGATGCTATTGGCGTTGTCCCCACAGCAGCGACAACCGGCAAACCGGCCATCAGGAAATCACCCGCTGCCGCAGCCTAATACATGAGCTTGCAGAACTGTGAAAAAGCAAAGAGAAGACATCCCCAAATTGATCTTTGAGCCAAGCATAGCGAAACTGCCGCTGGAAGTCAAGAAGGGGATGTATTGGGGAGCGCCTAATTTCGTGGATATTTCCCATCTCCCAAAATGAGGAAAGCAATGCGCGGCCATTTAGTCGCCTTTTCAGGCCGCTTGTGTGATAGGCTCTGGCTATGAAACCCGCGCGCCCTTCTTTCGTAGATCATCTTTTTCGCTGGCAGCCCCGTGCGCGGCGCGATATTTGCGGCCGCGGCGACTGTCCAATGGCATTTATGCCCGAAAGTCGTTTCGGCGCGGGCGCCAAGCGAGGGTTATGCTGGTTTCAAAGTCAAGCGGGCCTTGCGGTTCAGCCGTTGTTCGGCTTGGGGTTTTGTTTGCGCTGGTCGGGATCTGGGCTGGAGGGATTGTCCGTATTCGGGTATGGATTAGCCGCCAGGGCGCGCGTTGTGTCCGTTTGTGTCCGTATTTCTGTTCTTTTTGTCCGCGTGCGGCCATGGATTTAAGGGGATCGGCGCGGATTAGCAAGTTTGGGAAGCGCCATCACTGCGTTTTCCGCCACTCCCCAGCGTCCGATTTGGGGCGGATTTGGATAATTGGTCATAAAACGAACGCAAAAGATGTGCTATACTCATCAGGAAAGCAGAATAAGCGGCGAACAGGGCAATGGATGTCTTGCCGCCGCTTCTGCGTACTTTGCCAATACTGATAAAGGATACCGCTATGAAGAACCCGTCAGAAAGCGCTTCGGCTCATCTTTCCCGCCGCCATTTCTTGCAGGTCTTTGCCGCCGGCGCGACGGCCGCCGTTGGCAGCATCGCATTGTCGCCGCTTGGGAGCCGGGCATTGGCGCAAGACACCGACACGCTCCGCATCGCCTGGCTCACGCCGGCGATTCTGGATCCGCGTTCGGCATCGGGCGACAGCGAAATCGCCATTCTGAACGCCCTCTACGATTATCTGATCGACACCGATGCCGCCGGCAGCCTGGTCCCGCGCCTCGCCTCGTCCTGGGAGTTGAGCGGCGACGGGCTGGCATACACCCTGCATCTCCGCGAAGACGCCGTCTTCCACGATGGCAGCCCGGTTACCGTCGACGATGTTCTCTGGACGATTCAATGGCAGCAGGCGGCTGAAGGGACTGTCGCCAATCTGCTGTCGTCGGTTGAATCGGTCGCGGCCGGCGGCGGCAATTCCATCCTCATCACCTTGTCGGCGCCGAACCCCGATTTTCTCTATAACCTTAGCGACAACAAACTCGTCATTCTCAAATCAGGGGCGGAGGATATCGGCGAGGTCTTCAATGGCTCTGGGCCTTTTACGCTGGATGAACTGATCCCCGGCGACCGCGCCGTGATGACCGCCAACGCCGATTATTGGGGCGGCGCGCCCGCGATTGAACGGCTTGAATTCATCTTTTTTGATGACCAGCAGGCTGGCATCGCCGCTGTTCAGGGCGGCACTGCTGATGGCATTCTGCGGCTGGACAACCCCAGCTTCCTTGGCTTTGCCGGGGATGTCAGCTTCACCGCGACCGACATCCCGACCAGCGGTCATCATCTGGCGCGTTTGCGCGCCGACCGCGCGCCCGGCGACGATGTTCGGGTTCGTCAGGCGTTCAAGCTGGCGACCGACCGCCAAGCCATCTGGGAACGGATTCAGCTGGGCTTTGGGGCTGTCGGCAAAGATTCACCGATTGGGCCGGCATTCGGTCAGTATTTCCTGGCGGAAGCCGAACCGCCGCCGCGCGACCCGCAAGCCGCCGCCGCTTTGCTGGCCGAAGCCGGCTATCCCGACGGCCTGGATATGACTTTGCGCGGGCCCAACAGCGGCAACTTCCCCGATTTGGCGCAAACCCTGGCCGCCCAATGGGAAGAGGCCGGCATCCGCGTCGACATCCAACTGGAGGATGAAAACACCTACTGGACGGAGGCCTGGATGGAAGTTGACCTTGGACTCACTGGCTGGGGCCCGCGTCCAGCGCCGCAAATCTATCTGGACGTCGCATATCAGACTGGCGCCATTTGGAACGAGTCGCGCTACAGCGATGCCCGCGTCGACGAACTCATCGACCTCGCCCGCTCATCGCTCGATCAAGACGAACGGGCGGCCGCTTACAAGGAAATCCAGCAAATCATGCTGGACAGCGGGCCGATTATCGTGCCTTATTTCTTCGCCCAGTTTATGGCGCTGGCTGGCCATGTCGCCAATGTCGACCTGCATCCATTTGCCGGACGAACCCGCTTTAACAAGGCGACCATCAGCTAACATGGCATCATCCGCCCCCTTTCATTCTTGTCGGGAAGGGGGCAAGAAAGACAGGCGATTATGATGCCAGCCACCGCCCGCCGCGGCATCGCCGCGTTTTTGCGGTTTATGCAGGAGCTTCTGCGCCAGCCGCAATCCGCTTTCGGCACATTGCTGGCTGTGTTCTTCCTGATTTTGGCGCTCTTCGGCGCGCAGCTCGCCCCCTATCCCAATCCCAACGACCAAAGCCATGATGTCCGTCTGGCGCCGACGCTCAACCTGGCTGAACTGTGGCTTGGCGACCATCCCTTCGGCACCGACCGACTCGGCCGCGATGTCTACAGCCGCGTCACCTTGGCGCCGGCAGCATCTTCCGCATCGCCGGCTTTGGCACCTTGATTAGCGTCGCGCTTGGCTCGGCGCTTGGTCTGTTTATGGGCTATCAGGGCGGGTGGATAGATGAGATCTTGGGACGAATCATTGATGCCCTGCTGGCGATTCCCGCTCTGCTGCTGGCGCTGGTGCTGGCTGGCATCATTCGCAGCCTTGATTTTGAGATCGGCAGCTGGCAGGCGGAACTTTCCAAACAGGTGGTTCTGCCGGTCATCGCGATACTCTATGCGCCGATTGTCGCCCGCGTCGCCCGCAGCGCCACTCTTGATATCAAAACGCGCGAATTTGTTGAAGCCGCTCAAATCCGCGGCGAATCCACCGTCTATATCCTCTTCCGCGAAATCCTGCCCTCGGTGATTCCGGCGCTGGTGGTCGAAGCCTCGCTGCGCTTTTCCTATGCCATTTTTCTGGTCGCATCGCTTGGCTTTCTTGGCTTTGGCGCTCGGCCACCCTCGCCTGACTGGGGACTGATGGTCAATGAAAACCGCGGCGGTTTCTATCAACTGACCCCGTGGGCATTGGAATTCCCGGCCTTGGCTATCGCTGTTCTCGTCATTGCTGTCAATCTTATGTCCGATGGCATCCGCCGCCTGGTTCAAAAAGGAGGGACGCCATGAAGCCGCCGCGAAGCCTGCTTGATGTGGATGGTCTGACTATTAGTTACAAAGTCGGCAAAACTTGGATACCGGCGGTGCGGGACTTCTGCCTGCAATTACAGCCGGGGCAAATCTATGGACTGGTTGGCGAATCCGGGTCGGGCAAATCGACCATTGCCATGGCGCTTATGCGTTATTTGGGCAGCGGCGGACGGATTGAAGCCGGCGGCAAGCTCAACTTTGACGGTATTGATTTAATCCAGGCCGATATGCGCCCATTATGGGCCAAGCGCATCAAACTCGTGCCGCAAAATGCCGCCGCCGCGCTGAATCCGTCCATCAAAATCGGCGCTCAAGTGACCGAAGTCCTGACCGCGGCCGGCGATATCGACCCGGCGGCCGCCCATGATGCCATGATGCAGATGTTTCACGATGTCAGCCTGGCAGATCCAGAAAAAACCGCCGAACGCTATCCGCATGAATTGAGCGGCGGGATGCAGCAGCGCGTCGTCATTGCCATGGCGCTGATTGCCAATCCCGAACTGCTGATTATGGATGAACCCACGACCGGGCTGGATGTGACCACCGAGGCCGTCATCCTTGATCTGATACGGGAACTCATCGCCAGGCGCAATACCGGGCTGATTTACATCACTCACAATCTAGGAGTGGTCGCCCAATTATGCCAGCGCGCGCTGGTCTTGTACGGCGGCGAAATCATGGAAGAGGCCGATGTCCTTGATTTGTATCAAGCGCCGCGGCATCCCTACAGCGCCGGGCTGTTAGGCAGCATCCCCAAGCCTGGTCAAAGCAAACGCGATGCCCGACTCCAGTCGATTCGCGGCAATCCGCCGGCGCTCGGCCAACTGCCGCGCGGCTGCGTCTTTGCTGAACGCTGTCCCTTTGTCATCGATCACTGCCGCAGCAGCAAGCCGCGCTTGGAAAAACTGGAGGGGAATCGGCTGGCGCGCTGTCATCGCTGGCCGGAAATCCAATCCGGCGAGCTAACCTTTGCCAGCGATTCCGAAACCGCCGTGCCACATCGACTGAACGACGCGGCCGCGACTCTGATGAACGCTGCCGACCTTAGCAAGCGCTTTCCGACGGCGGCGGGGATCTCCGACTTGCTCAAGGGCATCCGACCGGCGCCGGTCCGCGCGGTCGATGGCGTGAACCTCCGCGTCCGCGCCGGCCATACGCTGGGACTCGTTGGCGAAAGCGGCAGCGGCAAAACAACGCTGGCGCGGGTCATCATTGGCTTGCAGGAACGCAGCGGCGGCCGGCTGGAATTATTGGGCATGGACATTCGCAGCAAAGCCCGCGGCCGCAGCAGAGACGTCCTCTCCAAAATCCAGATGGTCTTCCAAAATCCCCAAAATTCGCTCAATCCCTATTTGTCCGTCCGCCAGGCGATCCGCCGGCCGCTAATTAAACTGCGCGGCTATTCGGCGCCGGCGGCCGACCGAGAAGTTCTCCGCCTGCTGGACAATGTTCACCTGCGCGCCGAATACGCTGACCGCTTCCCAGATGAATTGAGCGGCGGCGAAAAACAGCGCGTCGCGATTGCGCGGGCATTCGCCTCCGACCCCGAACTGATACTCTGCGACGAGCCGGTATCGGCTTTGGATGTGTCGGTTCAGGCTGCCGTTCTGAACCTGCTGGCGCAGCTGCAAGCCGAAAGAGGCAGCGCCTATCTGTTTATCTCGCATGATTTGTCGCTGGTGGGCTATCTGGCGGATACCATCGCGGTTATGTATTTGGGGCAGCTGTTTGAAGTCGGCGCGGCGCAGGAATTGTTTCAGCCGCCCTTCCATCCCTATACCGAAGCCCTGGTATCCGCGATTCCGATTGCCGACCCCAGCCATCGAGCCGAGCGCATCCTGCTAAGTGACAATCTGCCCGGGGCGCAGCGCTTGCCCGGCGGCTGCCGCTTCCATACCCGCTGCCCGCGCAAAATAGGCGAAATCTGCGAGCAGGAGGAGCCGCCCTGGCGCGATGGAGGCGGCGGGCATTTGATTCGCTGTCATATCCCGCTGGACGAACTCAATCAGCTTCAGCGCCGGCCATCCAGCCGCGGCGAAAAGGTTTAGGGCTATGCTGCGTTTTTTGAGACGGCGATTCTTGTTTTTTGTCTTTACCTATCTGTTAAGCTCGATGATGATCTTCTTTCTGCTGCGCGTCTTGCCCGGGGATCCGGCGCGGGTGATTGCCGGCGGGCGGGAAGCCACCGCCGACCAAATCGCGGAAATCCGCGCTGAACTGGGCTTGAACGCGTCCATTCCCGAACAGTATCTAAACTGGCTAACAAACTTCGTCGGCGGTGAATGGGGCGAGTCGATTGCCTTCCGCGGCGCCGACAACCGCGAGCTTATTCTTGAGCGCAGCCTGAATTCGCTGCGCCTGGCATTGGTTGCCCTGCTCCTGTCGGTGCCGGCTTCAGTCGCATTGGGGGTTATTGCCGGGCTTGCCGAAAACAAACTGCCGGATATCATCATTTCGCTGGTCAGCCTGTCCCTGGTCAGTTTGCCGGAGTTTGTCACCGGGCTGTTTCTCATTAACATTGTGGCGTTGCGGTGGGCGAACAACCCTTTGGCCGAAGCGGTTGGCTGGTGGTTTCCGGCAAGCTCCGCCGTCCCCGCCAACGCTTCCTTTGACGCGATGCTGCCGGCGCTGTGGCTGCCGGCCTTTGCCGCCGCGCTGGTTCTGCTGGCTTACATTTCCCGCCTGACGCGCGCCAGCGTCATCGAGGAACTCAAGCGCGATTATGTCCGCACCGCCATATTCAAAGGCATCCGCTATCGCACTGTGATTTTGCGCCATGTCCTGCGGAACGCCCTCTTGCCGACGATTACCGTTATCGCCATCAGCATCACTTGGCTGATTAGCGGCCTGGTCGTTATCGAGTTTGTGTTTGGCTTTCCAGGGCTGGGGAGCCTGCTTATCGCCGCCATTGAACGCCGCGATCTTCTGCTGGCGCAGGCCATCGTCATGGTCACCGTGAGCATCATCCTCTGCGCCAACCTGGCCGCCGATATGATGTATGCCTTTCTTAATCCGCGCATCAAGCTGGAGTGAGAATGATTCTGAAAAGACGTCAGTCCGACAGATCCACAAACTGGCGCTCATACAACTCATAATACAGCCCGCGCTTCGCCAGCAAATCGGCATGGCTGCCGGTCTCGAGGATTTGGCCCTCATCCACGACGCAAATCATATCGGCATTGACAATCGTACTCAAGCGATGGGCAATGACAATCGAACTGCGCTTCGCCAGCAGTTTGCCCAAGGCATCCTGGATCAAGGACTCGGTGACCATATCGACGCTGGACGTCGCCTCATCCATAATCAGAATGCGCGGGTCGGCCAGGATAGCGCGGGCAATCGAAATCAGCTGCCGCTGCCCTACTGACAGATTGGCGCCGTCTTCCAGAATTTCGGTGTCATAGCCGGCTGGCAGTTCCTTCACAAACGCATCGACATTCGCCAGCTTGCCGGCGGCTGTTACGTCGGCCATCGCCGCGTTAGGCCGGCCAAAGCGAATGTTGTCGGCAATCGTGCCGGAAAAGATAAACGGGTCTTGCGAAACCCATCCCATCTGGCGGCGCATGGAACGCTGGCGGACATCCCGTATATCCACTCCGTCAATCAGCACCGCGCCTTCGCTGACATCATAAAAACGCCCAATCAGACTGGCGATAGAGGTTTTGCCGGCGCCCGTCGGCCCAACCAAAGCCACCATCGCGCCGGCGGCGACCTCTAGGTTAATGCCCTGCAAAACCGGCAGCCCCTCAAGGTAAGCAAAGCTGACATCCTGGAATTGAATCTGCCCTTCAATCGGCGGCATATCGGCGGCGTCTTCTTTATCATCCACCGCCGGCTTGGTATTGAGCAGGTTAATCACCCGTTCGCCGCCGGCCATCGCCGTCTGCATAGTGGCATAGAGCCGACTCAATTCCTGCACCGGCAGGAAGAACCGATTGACATAAGCCAAAAACGCAATCACCGTTCCCAGCGTCAAGGTTCCCTGCGCGACGCTCATCCCGCCAAAGAGCAGCACAATCGCGGTCGCCGCCATGCTTAGAAATTCGACCGTCGGCAAAAACACAAAGGACAGCGAAACCGCCTCGATATGCGCGTCGCGGTTGGCTTGATTGACCTCATCAAACTTTTCGAAGGTCGTGTCTTCATTGGCAAAGGCCTGAATGACGCGGATGCCGGTCAGGTTCTCGGCCAGGTCGCCAATCAAATGGGCGTTGCGGGCCCGCGTCTTGCGGAAAGCGCGCTTGGCCCGCCGCGCAAAGATCATCGTCGCCAGCACAATCAGGGGGATAATCGAAAATGTAACCAGGGCCAGCTGGGCATTCAGCGAAAGCATCACCAGGATAATGCCCGTCAGCAGCAGGCTGTCGCCGAGGAGTGTAATCAGCCCTTGCGACAACAGCTGGTTAATCACCCCGACGTCGCTAATCACCCGCGAAATAGTCACGCCAATGATATGGCTGTCATGGTAAGCCAAGGGCAAGTCCTGCAAATGTCGGAACAATGCCAAACGCAAATCAGCCAAGACCTTCTGCCCAACCCAAGTCAGCAGATAACGCTGGGTCATCGACGCCAGATACAAGCCGGCCAGGGCAAGCAGCATGACCAGCACAATTTGATTCAGTTCGGCAATATCCCCATTGGCAATCGGGCCGTCAATCGCCGTCTTGACCAAAAACGGCGTCACCAGGGTCAGGGCGGATGCTATTAGCATAGCCGCAAAAGCGCCAATCATCCGCAGCGCATAGGGGCGCACGAAGACCAGCAGATGCCACAGCACGCGCAGATTAAACGAGCGTCCCTCCACTTTGTCGGCATACTGTGACAAAGCGCCGACCGGCCCGCCGGTTCGGACACCGGATGATCCAATTGAAAATCCCATCTGCTTTACTTTCCAGCGCCGCTAGCGCAAATGACGATGATAAATTTCGGCATACAATCCCGATTCCCGCAAAAGCTCCTCGTGGGTGCCGCTGGCGGCGACTTGCCCGTCTTGCAGCACCAGCACTTTGTCGGCCATCCGCACTGTGCTTAGCCGCTGGGCGATGATAAAGGAGGTGCGGCCTTCCATCAAACGTTCCAAAGCCTGCTGAATCAGCCGCTCTGTTTCGGCATCGACGCTTGAGGTGGCATCGTCCAGCAGCAGAATGCGCGGGTTTTTCAGCAAGGCGCGGGCAATCGCAATCCGCTGTTTTTGTCCGCCGGACAAGGTCGCGCCGCGCTCACCGACCCGCGTCTCATAACCGTCGGGCATCGCCATGATAAAATCGTGGGCCTGGGCGGCTTTGGCAGCTTCAATAACCTCGGTTTCGGTGGCCTCATCGACGCCAAAGGCGATGTTTTCGCGGATGCTGGCGGCAAACAAAATCGTCTCTTGCAATACCATTCCGATCTGGCCGCGCAGGGAATTGAGCCGAACACCGCGCACATCATGGCCGTCTACCTGAATCCGTCCGCCGGTCACATCATAAAAGCGGGGAATCAAATTGATGATGGTCGACTTGCCTGAACCAGTCGCCCCCAGCAAAGCCACAACCTCGCCGGGTTCTGCCTGAAAGTTGAGTTTGTTCAAGACCGTGCGCTGGTTAAAATAGGAAAATGACACATCCTCAAAGCGCACCTGCCCTTCAATCGGCGGCAAGGGGCGCGCATCGGGGGCATCGCTGACCTCTGACTTGGCATCGATGATGGTAAAGATGCGTTCGCCGGCGGCCGAAGCCATCGCCACTGCCGGGATAATCACTCCCAGCCGCCGCACCGGCGAGATTAATTGCCCCAGATAAGTCGTAAAGGCCACCAGTTCGCCAATCGTCAGCGTATTTTCAATCACCAGCCGCCCGCCGAGCCAGATGATCGCGACTGTGCTCAAACTGGCGATGAAATCAAGCAGTGGAATATGCTGCGTCTGTACGATGACCTGCTTGCGCGCTAGAGCAAACCAGTCGCGGTTCTTTTCTTCAAATCGTCTGATTTCGGCGTCTTCCTGGGCGAATGCCTTGACAATTCTGGAACCGCGCAAATTCTGCTCCAGCACTGTGGTCATCTCGGCCAGCTGCTGCTGAAGATCGAGTGACAGCGGGCGGAAGATGCGCCCAAAACGAAAGGCGATATACCCCAGCACCGGCATCAGCAGCATCGACAGCAAGGCCAGCTGCGGGTTCATCAGCAAGAGCGCGGCAAAGGTCAGCAGCATCAAAGTCGATGACTGAAACAAGCGCAGGACGCCGCGGCCGGTCAAAAATCGAATCCGCTCGACATCCGAAATCGACCGCGCCAGCAATTGGCCGGTTTGCGCCTGGTCATGGTAGGCGAAGGACAGGGAACTCAATTTGTCATAAATGGTATTGCGGATGTCATAGGCGACTCCCTGCGACACGACTTCCGTCCAGCGCCCCAGCACATAATCGACGAGTCCCTTGATGATGGTCAGCGCGATCAATCCAAGCAATGACAGCAGCAAAAGCGATCTGTTTTGCTGGATAATCCCGGCGTCGATAATCCAGCGAATGGTCTGTGGAATGATCACGGTCAAGCCGTTGACGGCCAAGGCCAGCGCATAGACGCTCACTGCCCGGCTGCGATACTTCCCCAGCAGGATCAAGCTGCGTAAAAGCGGGCCGCGCCGGGGATGCCGGGGTGATTGGGAGAATCTTTTGGTTTGCTGTGCCATAAATACCTAGGGGCGACGCGCTCCTTGATGCTGATTCAAGACTAGCTTTCTATAGTAGCGGCTTTTCTTACATTTATTAAACCCTCAACTCCCGCGAAATGGCAAACTCGCCCTTTACAGCGGACTCAATCTCTGTATAATGTGGAAAGGAAAGATCGTTTCTGAATCCCCAAGACTTTAGGGACTTGGCGCGCGAACGAGGAAATTGTCCATGACTGGAATTATCGTCATCGGCAGCGGTGTTTCTGGCTTGAGTTCCGCGCTCCAGTCGCAGCAGGCCGGCTTCAAGGTCGGCATCATCCCCCGCGGCAACCCTCAAAACACAACTTCCATCGGCGGCGGCGCGTTTTGGTCAGGCCGCAAGGCACAGCAGGAAAACAGCGCGGCGGCGTAAGACTGGAGGTGGAAACCCTTAATAAAGACTGTACTGTCATCTCAATTATGGCCATGCCGGCATCGGCTATACCCTGTCATGGGGCTGTGCGCGGGATGCGCTGCGACTGGCGCAAACCCGGCTTCGTCATTAGTTAGCTTGCCATAATCGGCAAGCCCATTGACTTGCAACGCGAGATGTATTGAGGCAGACATAAATGATATCAGGCAAAACCGTATTCAAGCCTGGCTCCACTATCCACATACCCATTCCACCTATTCCGCCGCTGCCGGTCGTCGCAGCCCTGCTCACCATCTATTCGATCTGGGGATCGACTTACTTGGCGAGCGCGATTGCACTCGAAAGCTACCCGCCCTTTATGCTGATTGCCATGCGTCTGCTGGTTTCCATTGCGATTCTCCTGCCGAGCATCAAATGGCGAAAAGCGGCGCGGCCATCGACTCGTCAGGTTTTCAATGCCGCTGTGACCGGGGCCTTGATGTTTGGCGGCGGCGCCGGCCTGGTGGCGCTGGCACAGGATTTGGGCGTCGCCAGCGGCTTGACATCACTTGCTGTAGCGGCGGTTCCTGTCTGGGCAGTCCTGTTTGCTGCCTTTTTTGGCCATCGTCCGGGGAGGCTTGAACTTATCGGGCTGGTGGTTGGCATCGGCGGCGTCGCTATCCTTAATATGGAAAATGGCATGCAGGCGCAGCCCTTGGGCGCCATCATCCTGATTATTGGCCCGATGGCTTGGGCTTTCGGCGCGGTGATGACCAACCGCCTGTCCGTGCCGTCGGGACGCATGGGCATCGCCTTGCAAATGACGGGCGGCTTGATGGCTTTGGCGCTGATCAGCCTGCTGCGCGGCGAAGAGTTCCCGGCCGCGGCGGCGTTCAGCGCCACCGCCGCGCTCGCTTATCTGGCGGTGTTTGGCACCCTGGTCAGCTTCAGCGCCTATATGTATCTGGTGCGAACCGTTCGCCCGGCGCTGGCAAACAGCTATGCTTATGTCAATCCAGCCATTGCCCTGTTTCTGGGGGTTTGGCTTTTGTCCGAGCCGATCAGCGCGGTTGGCATTCTGGCGATGACAGTGATCGTCGCCGGCGTCATTCTGGTGATGATTGGCAAAAGCCGTTAAGACAGGGAGAGGCCCATGCAGCGAAAGAACATATCCTCTGGCGCTCATTACGAAGCCATTGCCGGCTATTCGCGGGCGGTGCGGGTGGGCAGCCGCGTTCTTGTGGCTGGCACTACCGCTACCGACGGCGCCAGCCAAATCGTGGGCATCGGCGACAGCGGCGCCCAAACCGAGTTCATCATCCAAAAGATCGAAGCCGCCCTGCGGCAGGCCGGCGCCGAACTGCGGGATGTGGTGCGTACTCGCATTTACCTGACGCCCGATGCCGATTGGGAAGCGGTGGCCAAAATGCACGGCAAATACTTTGGCGATATTCGCCCGGTCAATACCCTGCTCTATATCCACGCTCTGATTGGCGACGATTATCTGGTGGAAATGGAAGCCGAAGCCATCATCGGCCCGGCAGACGCGCATGAAATTTAGCCTGCGCTTTAACAATGATCTGCCAGTCGCCGACTATGCGCGCTATGCCCAAGCCGCCGAAGCCGTCGGTTTCCAGCAGTTTTGGGTGAGCAATGATCTTTTTCTGCGGAGCGCGCCGGTCATCCTGTCGGCCGTGGCCATGGCGACTGAAGAGATTGAAATCGGCAGCTGCATCCTCAATCCCTACACCATTCATCCAGCCGAGATCGCCATGTTCGCCGCCACTTTGGACGAGCTTTCGGGCGGGCGTTTCAATTTGGGCATTGCCGCCGGGGCGGCGGATTTTATCCAGTGGCTTGGCCTGCCTTACGAAACCCCGCGCACTTTGGTGACGGAAGCCATTCATGCTATCAACCGCCTCACTTCCAGCCAAGTCGCCGCCAGCGATGGCAAGGTCTTGCGCTGGACGGAAGAGGCTTATCTGCGATTTGAGCCGCGGCGGCGGGCGCCGATTTACCTCGGCGCCATGAGCCCTGGCATGCTGGAAGAAATTGGCGCGGCGGCTGATGGCGGGCTGCCGCTGCTGTTTCCGCCGGAGCATTATCAAACGGTCATGCCCCATATCCGACGAGGACTGGAACGGGCTGGGCGCAGTCTCGATGAACTTGATGTCGCCGCTTGCATCTGGTGTTCGGTTTCGGAGGATCAGGCGGCGGCCGAAGCGGCCCTGGCTGATAAAATCGCCTATTATGGACATGCTATGAGCCCTCTGATTCTGGCGCAGCTGGGACTGACGCGGGCCGACTTTGAGCCAATCCGACAGGCCTGCCATGTCGAAAGAGACATGGAAAAAGCTAGGTCTATGGTCACGCCGCCAATGTTAAACATCGGCATCGCCGGCACAGCCGACATTCTCATTCAACGGCTGGAAGGGCTGGCGCAGCTGGGGGTGCGGCATATAAGTTTTGGGCCGCCGCTTGGGCCCGATATTCTGGCGGCCATTGAGGCCATTGGACGCGATGTGATTCCTCGATTCCGTCATCCCGCAAAATAAGGAGTGATTCAGGCCGAGTGATCCGCCAGGACGCGGCGCATTTCTTGCAAGGCCGCCGATAATTCAATACTGCGGTTTGTCCCCGTGCCGCCGCCGATGTGCGGGGTCATGATCACATTGTCCAGACTGCACAGGGGGCTGTCGGCCGGCAGCGGCTCATAGGCAAAGACATCAAGGCCGGCGCCGGCAATGCGGTTCTCCCGCAAGGCCGCAATCAGCGCGTCTTCATCGACGATTCGGCCGCGGGCGATGTTCACCAGATATGCGCTTTCTTTCATCAGGGCAAGCTGTTCAGCGCCAATCAGGCCTTCGGTTTGTGGAGTCTGCGGCGTGGCGACGCAGACGTAATCGCTTTCGCGCAACAGGTCATCTAAATCGCGGAAGCTGGCATCAAAACTCGCTTCCAATTCGGGCGAAAGCCGACTGCGCTTGTGATACAGATTGGTCATGCCCATGACGCTGCTGCGCCGCGCCAGTTCGCATCCAATCTCGCCCATGCCGATAATCCCCAGGGTTTTTCCGCTGACTTCATGGACGCGCATATTGCGCATCCAATGGAAGGCGATTTTGCGCTCGGCCGTAAGCTCTGGCTTCAGCCCGCGATAGCTGTAGGCAGCCACAGCCACGCTCTCATGCGACAGGATCAGGTCTTTGCTTAGCGACAGTATCAGGGTCAGCGCCAGTTCAGCGACGCAGTTGGGCCCCTTGCGCGGCACACAGCCAAAGGTCAGTTTGCGCCGCCGCACCGCGGCCGCATCTACGTTGTAATAACTGCGCCCCAGCTTTAAGACCGCCCGCAGATTGTCCAGCTTGTCCAGCAGTTCCTCATTGACCGGCGCCGTCTGCGCGATCAGCCCGTCAATATCACTGGCGGCAAGCTCGGTCGCCGTCTGCTCACCGCGCGGGCAAAGCAGGTCTAATTCGGCAAATTCAGCCGCTAGTTCAACCGCGGTGTCGGCATACTCGGCATCCGCAATCAAAATCTTCCAGTTTTTCTTTCCGCCTGGCTCGGTCATTATGTCTCACCTTGTCTATTCATGGCTGTCCGCGAATGGTCACTATTTCGCAGAATCATTTTGATTATAGGATTGACTTCAAGGTCTGTCAAGTTATCGGTCATCTCTTCCAAAATTAGGAAAGCAAGGCGCGGCCTTTTAGTCGCCTTTTCGGGCCGCTTGCGCGATAGGCTCTGGCTATGAAACCCGCGCGCCTTTCTTTCGATGATCATCCTTTTCGCTGGCCGCCCCGTGCGCGGCGCGATATTTGCAGCCGCGGCGCGCCGCCGATGGGATTTATGCCTGAAAATCGTTTCGGCGCGGGCGGCACGCGAGGGTTCTGCTGGTCTCAAAGTCAAGCGGGCCTTGCGATTCAGCCCATGTTTGGCTTGGGGTTTCGTTTGGGCTGGTCGGGGTCGGCGGCGCGCGTTTTGACCGTATTCGTGTACGTTTTGACCGTATTTTTGTTCTTTTTGTCCGCGTGTGTCCATGGATTTTAGGGGATCGGCGCGGATTGGGAAGTTTTGGGAGCGCCACCACCATGTTTTTCGCCACTCCCATCGCAAGCATTTGTCTTTTCGCTGTGGGTGTGTTATATTGCCTTTGATTAAAAATTGTCGACAAGTTCTCGGCTGCGGTGACTGTGATGACCGGGAAGAAGGAGAGGTGTATGGGCTTGGCAACCAATGCTGAACAACTTGTGGAAATGGCTGTGGTTGGCTATGTCAGCCAGCCGACGGTTCGCGGTTATATTCCCCATGCTTCGGGCGAGGCGGCTATCCTGCCGGGCATGTCGGGGATGATTTACAATGCGCGGGTCGGGGATGCGGCTTTTGGCTGGGCGGCCGACCACCTGGAACCCGGCGCTTCCATCGCCCATCCTGAACTGGACGCCGATTATGCCATGCACTATCTGACCTGCATCGGCAACCGCGCCTTTGTGATGAGCGGCCTGGCAAAAGGCGCCGAAGGCATTGTCACCGGCGAGCATGCGCGCCTGCTGGTAGATCTTCCGCCCGATGCGGCCGAAGTCATCGGTGTTGGCGACGCGATTCAAATCCGAACCCAGGGGCAAGGCCTGCAGCTTGTCGATTATCCGCATATCTTCCTGAAAAAATGCAGCCCGCGTTTAATCGAAAGCATTCCGATTGAAGCGGTCGATGACAAAACTATCCGCGTGCCGGTAACCATGGAACTGCCGATACGAATTATGGGATCGGGCGCCGAGCTTAATCCCGACTTTGTCGACCAAGACCTGATGTCGGGCGACCGCGAACTGATGGCGGAACTCGGCATTGACCAAATGCGGCTGGGAGATCTGGTCGCGATTAACCATGCTGACCATCGCTATGGGCGCGGATACAAACCCGGCGCCATAACCATTGCCCTGTGCATTCATGGCGATTCGATCATGACTGGCCACGGCCCCGGCATTCTAACCTTAATGACCTGCGCCGCCCCTTGCATCGAATGGGTCATCGACCCGACAGCCAATATCGCCAATTATCTCAACATCAGGAAAATGTCATGAGCGCAAAAACTAATGCCCGTCATGTTGTTAGTGTATCAGTTCAAGGAATCATTACGCCGCCCAGGATGCCGCCCTTGCCAGCCATGCCCTACTCGCTGGCCGCCGATGGGACGCCCTTCCTGATGCCGGCTTATGGCAGCATCGTCTACAATGTATCCGTCGGCGATTCGGCTTATGGCTGGATGGCCGACTGCATTCATCCAAGCGTCAGCGTCAAGCTGGATGAAGCGACCGGCAACCGCGGCCTCAACGTCCTGTCCTGTGTTGGCAATGAGGCTATGGTCATGACCGGTAATGCGGCGCGGGCCCGCGGCATGGTCACCGGCAAGACGGGCCGCTTCTCCGAGCAGGTGATTATCCATTTTGATCCCGAAGTCCGCCAGCAGCTGGCGATTGGCGACAAAATCGTTATTCGCGCCAAAGGCGTCGGGCTGGCGTTCGACGACCATCCCGACATCAAACTCAAGGGCTGTTCGCCGGAACTGGTGGAAGCGCTGGAAGTCACGACCAATTCGGACGGCAAACTTTCGGTGCCGGTAGTTGCCAAAGCGCCGCCGCATCTTTTGGGGGCCGGCGCCGGATTAACCAGCGAAGGCGGCTCGATCCATATCCAGACCGCCGACCGCCAGGCCCTGGCCGAAGCCGGCCTGGACAGTCTGCGGCTTGGCGATGTCGTCGCGCTTGATGACTATGACAGCAGTTGGAATCATGGTTATCTGCGGAATGCGGTCGGCATTGGCGTAATTGCCCAAGGGGACAGCCCGCGCGCCGGTTATGGCCCTGGCATCACGCTGATTATGACTTCGGCCGGCGGCAATATCGAGCCGATGGTCACTCCCGGCGTCAACTTGAAAGACTTGATGCTTGGCGGCTAGCGCCGACAAAGGAATTGAAGCGATGGGCATTGCGTTTGTCCGCGTCGAAGTGGATTTGCTTGAAGATTTTGTGCGCCGCGCCTTTATGGCGATGGGACTTTCGCAGTCAGAGGCCGCATGCTGCACCGAAGGCCTGATGCAAAGCGAACTGCGCTGTCTGCCGGGACAGGGGCAGGGTGTTAGTCGGCTGATCGGTTATTATGACCGCATTGCCAAGGGGCTTTACCAGCCCGGCGCCCAAATCGAGATTCTCAAAGAGTCGCCGGCTCTGGCGATGATTGATGCCCGCATGTCAATGGGTTCGGTCGTCGGGCAGGCGGCCATGAAGATCGCTATCGACAAAGCCAAGACTTGCGGCCTTGGCATGAGCATCGTCAAAAACAGCACGCATTTTGGCTCGGCCGCCTTTCATGCGCGGCTGGCGCTGGCATCAGACTGCATCGGCATAGCGATGACCAATGCTGGGGCAGAAATGGCGCCCTGGGGTGGGTCTTCGCCCCGCGTCGGCACGAATCCCTGGGGTTTAGCGGCGCCCACTGGCGGCGATTTCCCGGTCGTGCTGGATATCGCCTTGACCACAGCCGGCAAAGGCATGATGCGCTGGCGCGAGCGCCAAGGCAGGAAGATGCCGCTGGATTGGGCCCTCACGCCCGACGGGCAGGAAACTGATGAGCCGACGGCCGCCATGGCCGGCGCCTTGCTGGGGATTGGTCAATACAAGGGTTACGGGCTGTCGCTGTTCACTGACATTTTAACCGGGGTGATTGGCGGCGGCGGCTTTGGACTGGCGCCTTATCAGGACCGCTCTGTCGCCAAGCTGGATGTTTCGCACAGCTTCATCGCCATAGATATTGACTGGTTCATGCCCGTTGATGCGTTCAAGGCGCGGATGGATGCCTTCATTGCCGAAATCAAAACCAGCCAGCTTCGCCCTGGCTTTGATGAAATCCTTGTCCCCGGCGAGATTGACCATCGGCGTGAGCAAGTCTATCGACGCGAGGGAGCGCGGCTGGATGCCGCCGTCTTTGAGCAGCTGCGGCAGCTGGCGCAAACTTTGAACATTGATTTTCCATTTGAGCGCGGGCAGGCAGCGTAAATGAACCCAGCCAAAACATTGAGCAGACCCTTAGCCCAGCGAGTCGCCGGCCTGGACAGGCTGACACAGATGCCCGGCGGCGAACCGAATATCCCGCCGAATGTGATTCAAGCGGCGGTGGATGCGCTGGGGCGCGGCGAAACCCATTATACCGACCGCCCCGGCATACCCGAATTCCGCCAATGGGTCGCCAGCGATCTTGACAAGGCTTACGGCGTTCAAATTGACCCTGAAGAAGTCACCATCACCTGCGGCTCAACCGAAGCCCGCTATGCGACCATGACCCTTTTGGCGCAGCCGCGAACCCAAGTCCTTTGTCTGGGCGATTCCTCGCCAATTCGAGGCGCGCTCCACCTTGTCGGCGCGCAGCCAGTTCATTCAATAGCGGATGCCAAGCAGCTGACTGTCCTTTATCTCCGCCCGGATGATCCGCGGGACGATCTGGCGAAGCTGCTGAAACAAGCGGAAAGGGAAAACTGGTGGCTGGTGTGGGACATGAGCCGAACAGCTGCCCGACCGGATTTCCACCCGGCGCAAAACGAAAAGCTGGCGGCCCGCGTGGTGACGGTCGATTCGCTGTCGCATCGCATGGCCGGCTGGCGCGTCGGCTGGATGGCCGGCTCGGCGGCAGCGCTGCGATTGCGCGCCCGCAAACAAGCCATCACCATTTGCACCACCAGCGTCTCCCAATGGGCCGGGCTGGAGTTTGTGAGGTCAGGTGAATCATGGCGGCGCTAAATCCCAATATCCCGGCGGCCGTTCGAGAAGCGGCCGCTGACGGCACGCAGCTGCGCTATCGGCTGATGGAGATGGCGGCGGGGATGTCCGACATCATCGCGCTGGGGCGCGGCGATCCCGACCTGCCGACTCCGCCGCATATTGTCGCCGCCGCCAATCAGGCCATGCGCCAGCAGCGCACTGGATTAAGCCCAATCGAGGGCCTGCCGCAGCTGCGCCGCGCCATTGCCGATCATCTGCGCCGCGAAAATGGCTTGCCGGTCGAGCATGACAATGTGATGGTGACCACCGGCGGGCAAGAGGGACTGTTTCTGGCAATACAGGCGGTCATTGACCCCGGCGACGAAATCCTGGTGCCAGACCCGCGCTATAGTTCTTATGATGATGCGATTCACCGCGCCGGCGGCAAGATGGTCATGGTGCCAACCAACCGCGAAGACGCTTTCAACCTGGAAGCCGAAGCGGTCGCCGCCGCCATTACGCCGGCGACAAAGGCGCTGCTGATCGTCACGCCGAGCAATCCGACCGCCGGCATCGTCACCGAAGACCGTCTGCGACGGATTGCCGAGGTGGTGATTGAGCATAATTTGATTGTGATTGCGGATGAGATTTATGGGAAAATCGTCTATGATCCTTGGCGGCATTTTAGCATCGGCTCACTGCCGGGCATGGCTGAACGGACGATTACCCTAGACGCCTTCTCCAAAGCCTATGCCATGACCGGCTGGCGCTGCGGTTATGCGGCCGCGCCGGCAAATGTCATTGAGGCGATGGCGCGTATCAAACAGGTGACCACCGGCCCCGCAGCGACCGTATCCCAATGGGCCGGCCTGGCAGCCATCACCGGCCCCCAGGACTGCGTCAGCGAATACCGGCAAATCTATACCGAACGCCGGCGGGTTTTGCTGGCGGGACTCGACCAGATGGGCTTTGCCTGCGGCGAGCCGCGCGGCGGATTGTTCGTTTGGGCCGACAGTTCCTCAACCGGCATTCACGCTGCCGAACTGTCCTATCTGCTGCTGAAAGAAGCCCGCGTCCTGATTTTCCCAGGCACCGCCTTTGGCGAAAAGTGGCGCGAGTACGTTCGGATTACCCTGTTGGAGCCGATTGAGGTACTGGAAGAAGCAGTCGAGCGAATAATGCCAGTCATCGCCCGCTATCGTTTGTGAAGTCGCCGCCGTGCAGTTACTTTAGGCGAAGGATTCAGGGACGCTGACGAACAATGAAAAGAAAGCCGGCCACCGAAACCAGCGCCATCAGCGCGACCATCCATAAGCCGCCTTCATAATGCCCGCTTTGATCGCGCAGCCGTCCTGCCAGCCACGGGCCCAAAGCCGCCCCCAAGCCAAACATGCCGCCCACCAAGCCGTTGATCAATCCCAAACCCTGCCGCTGAAATACATCGCTGGCCAAGGCGGTTGTTTGACTGCTGCGCGTGCCTTCGCCAGTGGCATAACATAACGCATACAAAATCAGCAGCGCCGAGCTTTGGCTTTCCCGCAGCAGAAACAGCGCCCCGACCGCGCTGATGAGCGCCGCCGCGCCCAGCGAAAAGGCGAAAGCCCGCCCAAATCGATCAGATACCCAGCCCAAGCCGATAAAAGCGCCAATCGCCAGCAGCCCAGCCAAACCGACCACCCCAGCCGCCGCCTGCCGCTCGACGCCAACCGATTCCATGTAGGCGATCTGATGAACAGTCAGGGTACGCAGCGGCCCAAGCGCGGTGAAGGATACCAGCATCAAAGCCCAGAAGGCCGGTTGGCGGCCAAGCTGCCGCCATTGGACCTGCGGTTTTGATGAGCCGCGCCGTCGTTCTTGCATCGCCGGGCTGCGCTTGAGGCCGATAATCATCAGCGGCGCCAGCGCAAACAGGCAAAGCAGCGACAATAACAGATAGGCATCGCGCCAGGACAGCTGCTCAATGAGGGCATTCGTCAGCGGCACAAAGACCAGAGCGCCCAGGCCGGTGCCGGCAAAGGCAATCCCGATGGCGCGCCCGCGTTGTGTCGGCGTCGTCCAGCCGGCGACAATTGAAGCCACCGGCCCCAAACCGGTAATCCCCAGCCCGATGCCAGCAATGACGCCATAAGCCAGCAGCAGGTCATCCAGCGAACCGGCGCGGCTGCACAGCCATAAACCACCCGCCAGAAACAGAACGCCGACGCCAAAGACCGGCCGCGGACCATAACGGTCAAGCGCCAGGCCAGCCAGCGGCGCGCTCATCGCAAAAACCAGCATATTGAGACTGAAAATCGACGCCGCGGCTTCGTTGCTCCAGCCTTCGACCAGGACGAATTCGGCAAAGAATACCGAAAAGGACAGCCGTATGCCAAAGATGATAAAGAGCGACAGCGCGCTGACCGCCACAATGCGAACGGCGCTGCGATGGAAGACGGCAGCCAAAACGAGCCCTACTCCACCAGCAGCGGGATGGTGGCGTTGGCGGCTGGCATGACGCCGATGCGCGGCCGCCGCGGCAGACGCTCCAGCGCGCGGTCAATCGCCGTCTGCAAATCGGGCATGGGATGCAGCAAAAGCCGACGAACAAGCGCATCATCCAGTTCCGAGACGATAACAGTATGAATACGGCTGGCATCGCGCGACACCTGAAAAGCCTTGTGCGGCCCAACTCGAAAGCCCTCGTCGGCAAACCGCGCAAAGACATCGGCGTGACGCTTGATTTGCGGATCCATCATCCAGGCCTCATAGCTTTGGCTGCCGCTGCCCTCCGGACAAGCGGCGCACAAAATCATCGCGCCGCCCGTTTTGGTCACCGCGGCGGCGTGCGCCATGCCCTTCTGCGACTGATAAAGGTTGATGTCCTTGGGATGTCCGCCCGGCGAGACAATCATCAGATCATAGGGAGCAGGGACCGCAATCTCATACATGGCCCGCAGTTTGGGGATGCCGCGCTTCATCACCGCCAGCGGGTCGCCGGCCAGCGCTTTGACGATCCGCTTGGCAGGATCCAGAATCACATTCAGCGCGAAGTCGATGCCAATCATCCGGCCGATTTCCTCGACGTCCTGCCGCGCCGGATTGCGCTCATATTCACCCAGCCTGGCATGGCTGCCGCGCATCATCGCATGGTTATGCTGGATGGTTTGCTTGCCGGCCAAGCCAATCGCCGCGCTTTTGACGCCGCCGGAAAAGCCCTGAAACTGATGCGGCGCGATATTGCCAACCACAATGCGATAATCAGCGGCGACATATTCGCGGTTGATATACGCCGGCGTGCCGCGCGAAGTCCGGCCGAGATAAGTTAAATCGGCGTCATTGTCGGCATCATGGCAGATTACCCGATAGCCGCGCAGGATTTCCGGCGGCAGTATCCACGGATATTCGTCCGGCGGCATGACCGGATGGGTGCCGCTGGCGATAATCAGCGCGACATCCGTATTCGGAATCCCAGCCCGACGAATGCCGGCCAGCAACGGCGGCAGAAGATAGTCATGCGGCACCGGCCGCGTCTTGTCATTGATGGCGATGGCGACGCTTTGCCCTTTTTGCGGCGGCCGAACATCGCCCAAAGGATGATAAACCGCCTCTTTGACCGCGCCGGCCGGGTCGGCGGCCGGCGCGGCATCTTTGGGCCGCAGAACCTCAAGGCAATGGCTGTCCGCTACTTCGGCATTGAGCCGAGTTTTGCCATAGGGGATTTGCAGCTGCATCATATTGTCAGACGGCCGCCCTCCAGCTAGATGCTGGGGCCGACGCGGTGAATGGCAAAGCTGTTGTTATCGCGCAGCGCTTCGGACTTGGTCAGATAGCCGTTGCAAACCCGCTCTACCTCGTCATAGACGATTTGCCCGGCCTCTGCCAGGGTGATCTCATCATAAAACACGCCGCTCACATCAACATCGACCGTATCGCGCATGAGTTCGTAGGACTGCCGATTGCCAGTGACTTTGATGGTCGGCATAATCGGATGATTCGAGGTATGCCCGCCGCCTGTGCAGAAGGTCAATACCTGACAGCCGGCGGCGGCCATGCTGCTGATGCTTTCCGCGCCCATCCCCGGCCCATACATCACATAATTGCCCGGCGCGGTTTTGCTTGGCACTTCGCCAATCTCCAGATATTCAACAATCGGACTGTCGCCGATTTTCTTAACCGCGCCCATCGATTTTTCCTCGATAGTGGTCAGGCCGCCGGCCATATTATCGCCGGTGGGCTGTGAGCCGCGGATATCTTCGCCGCTGGCCAGCGCCCGCCGCTCCATGTGCTGAACGCCAGCCACAATAGCTTCGGCCACCGCCGGGCTGGCGGCCTTTTCGGTCAGCCAATTTTCACAGCCCATCCATTCCGTGCATTCGGCCATCAGCATCCGCCCGCCCTGCGCGATCAGGATTTCGCCGGCGATGCCGTTGGCCGGATTGCTCGCCAGGCCAGAGGTCGTATCAGAGGTGCCGCATTCCGTGCCGAAGAGGATTTTGCTCATCGGCGCCGCCTCGCGGGCGTGCATGCTGATTTGACGGGCGAAGTCCTGGGCATAGCGCGTCGCTTTTTCGACCGCGCTGATGAAGCCGCCGGCGCCGCGGATATTGACGGTGGCAATCAGTTTGCCGGTCGGGTCGATGTCATCGGCCAGGTCTTCGGCGGTCATGCCCTCCTCTTTGAAGTGGTCGACAATAACAACCGCCGCCACATTCGGGTTCATCGCCGTACCCGCCAAAAAACGCCGCGTCACCCGCAGATCCGGCGCCACTTGACAGCGGCCGTTGGCATGGGTAATCGGCACCGCGCCCTGGATCGAATGGGCGACCCGCTCGACAACGCCATTGGCATAGACCGTCCCCGACAAAATCAGCAGATGATTGCGAATCCCGACATCGCCATTGGGACGCGCATATCCCATAAATTCAGTCATTGGAAATTTCTCCTGGTTGATGTGTTAAAAATTAAGGACTATTCGGCGCTGACCGCATCGCGGTTGGCCAGGTCGCCGCGGCCGCGATTGCTTTCGACATTATGCGTATGCACATGGCCGCCCGCCTGAATATCACAGCTTGCCGAGCCAATGCTAAGCCCATATTTCAAAATCGTATCGCCTTTGGCGATGTCCACCAGCGCGATTTTATGCCCATAAGCAATATCGTCGCCGGCGATGACCTGAATGTCGCTCCGTTCGCCATTGCAGCCGACCCTATCGCCAGCGCGGATTGGCTCCACAACCACTGTCCCTACATTGTCGGCGGCGTACACCACAAATACCTTTTTCATGCCTGCCCTTTCTGCATCCCACTAACGAACCCGCGCCAAGTCTACTTGAATGATAATCAGTTGTCGATAATGAAGCGAAGCTAAAACTATTCATGGCATATCGCGGCAAACTCGCCTTATTTCATGCCAGTCGTTGCGATGCCAGTCGTAATGTACTTCTGCAAGAAGCCGAATACAAAGGTAATCGGCAAGGCCGTCAGCACAGTCATCGCCAGGATTAAATCCCATTGCACGGTGAGATCGCCCTGAAACGTTTCCAGGCCCACCTGCAAGGTGAACATTTCACTGCTGGTCATTACAATTTTGGGCCACAAGAAATCGTTCCAGCGCCAAATGGTCGAGAAAATCGCCAAGACCGCCAAGGCCGGCGCCGCCAGCGGCAATATCACCCGCACATAAATACGCCATTCGCTGGCGCCGTCAATCCGCGCCGAATCCAGCAGTTCATCAGGAATCGTCAGCATATACTGCCGCAGCAGAAACACCCCAGTAGGCGTGCCGATGGTCGGGATGATGATGCCGATGAGTTGGTTGTTCCAGCCCAGCGCCGTTATCAGCAGAAAAGCCGGCACCAAAATGACCGACAGCGGCACCATCAAGGTGCTGATGATCACCATGAAAATAACCGTGCGCCCCCTAAACCTGTATTTGCTAAGGGCAAAGGCAGCCATGCTGTTCACCAGCAGGGTCAGGAGGGTCGCCGTCAAAGTGACAATAACGCTGTTGGCCAGATAGCGCCAGAAATTGAAGCTCTCGATGCCGCGGGTATAATTATCGAGGCTGAAGCGGAGGCTTTCGACCGGCTGGCGGTCATTCAATTTGACTTTGATAACGTCCCCGTCCGGCTGCTGCGGGTCAATCATCTGCGCCTCCAGGCCAACCCGCCGTATCTGCGCCAATTCCCGCGTCGCACCATCGGCCATCGCGACCTGATAAAGCGGCAGCGGCTCATCATACCCGGCCACAGTCGCGGATTCCTGATGATAAGGCAGGAAGCGCGGCGGAAAACGGATAATGTCCCCGGCGGTCTTAAATGAGGACATGACCAGCCACAGCACCGGGCCAAACATCACCGCGACGCCCAGCGTCAGATAGCCATAAGTGGCGAGCTTTTGGCGGCGGCGCGTCCCAAAGATCCAGCCCAGCCCCGCGCCGATCCCGTCCACAGCGACTTGCGCCGCTTCCAGCAGCGGCCTGACGAACCAGCGAACACGGTCGGCCACAGCGCGGCCCGACGGCAGGAAGCGCCGACCTTTGGCTTTTTGTCCGTTCTCCTCTTCCAGGCCGGTGCCTTGCACGCGGAGTTGAACCAGCGTCAGCGCAATCAGCACCAAGGCCATCAGCAGCGATGTGGCGGCCGCCAAGCCGTATTCGCGGAAGGGACTGGCGAAGCCGTTGTTGTAGATATAATGCACAATGTACAAAGTCGCCGAACCCGGCCCGCCACCAGTGAAGGCGAAGACGACATCGAAAATCTGCACCGCCCGAATAGTAGATAAAACGATCACGACCAGCATCGTCGGCGCCAGCAGCGGCAAGGTGATCGAACGGAACGAACGCCAGCTTGTCGCCCCGTCAATGGCGGCGGCCTCATACAAATCAGGTGGAATCGCTTGCAGGCCAGCCAGCAAAATCAAGGTATAGAAGCCCATCAATGACCAAACGCTGACCACCACCACCCAGAATCTCGCCCAGTTGCGGTCGGTCAGGAAGCGGATTTTCTCGCCGCCAAGCCCGACGATAAAAGCGTTAAACAGGCCATTCTCTTGCAGCATCCAGCGCCAAATAAGCGCGACAACAATCGGCGACAGCAGCACTGGATAAAAGAAGACACTGCGGAAAAATCCGCGCGCCCGAATCGGGCCGTTCAGCACAACCGCCGTCAGCAGCGATACGCCAATCATCACCGCGACCTGCGTCACCACAAACCCGGCCGTATTCAGGACGGCCGCCGCGAAGAGGTCCTCATCGCAGGTCGCCGGGCGCAAAAAATCATCACAGTCGAGCAGACGCTCCAAGTTGGCGGCGCCGACAAAAGGCCGCTGATCCAAGAAAAGTCTGTCGCTGCCAGTAAAGGTATAAAAGAAATTAAAAATCATCGGGAATAAAATAAAAACAGAAAAGACAATCATATTGGGAATGACAAAGACGTAGGCCATGCCAGTCACCCCGGTGATTTTCTGCACGCGGGCAAACAAGCTATCCAAACCATTCACCACGACTTGCGTCACAGCGCCAAAAAGATGACCAAAATGCGCGGCGGGATTTTTGTTTGTCATTGAGCTTTCCCTGTGGAAACACAGACGACAGACCATAAAGTGAGGCCGGAAATCGCATTCCCAGCCTCACCAGAAATTCCCGACTAAGACTCCATATTCATGGCAGCCTCGTCAAGCTGCTCTTGCAAACGCTGCATAGCTTCATCCAGCGTCAACTCGCCGGCGAAATACTGCGCCAGACGGGTATTGGAAGCGTCGTAATACGCAAAAGCCAGCGGATGCGGATTCAAGGCGACCGCCTGATCTTGCAGCTTCGGCACTTCGGCTGCGAAGCCATTGAGCGCATTGGCAACCGCGGCGCTCTCGGTATCAAATGCCACGCCCATCGCGGCTACGGCATTATGGCCGGGGATGTTCAGCGTCCGCGCCGAAAATTCTCCATAGACTTCGGGCTGAAGCAGATATTCCATGACCATGGCAACCTCTTGCGGATGCCCCGTTTGGGCATAACCAACGATAGCGGCGCCGCCAGCGACACCGGTGCTGCCGCCCGGGCCATAAGGATTCGGCACAACCACCCAATCAAAGGCATCGCCAATCTCATCGGAGAAGCGCCCGATTTGCCAGCTGCCGCTGAAATACATTACAGCCTCGACATTGACAAAGTAGTCCTGCGCGCCGCTGTATTGGCTGGTGCCAAGCCAGGTTTCGGCTGGGGTCTTGCCAGCGTCCATCAGGTCTTTGAGGATCATGGCAAACGCGCGGAAACCTTCATCGTCTTCCAGGTCAAAGTTGCCCTCGTCATCGAAGAAGTCGGCGCCCAGACTCATTGCCGGGCCAGCGAAGCGATGTCCCTTGTTGTCGATGGACATCGAATACTGAACGCCAGTGGCCTGCGCGACTTCATCCAGCGCCGCCAGCCAGTCATCCCAAGTCGGCTCATCCATTTCGTCGCTTGGCAAAGCCACGCCGGCCTGCTCAAACAGAGTGGCATTGACATAAGGCGCCGTTACTGTGGCCGCATCAGGGAAGCCATGCAGCGCGCTCATATCGCCTTCAGCGCGGAAAGATTCCAAGATAGCGGCCGGGACATTGTCTTCCAGCAGCGACGGATCTTCCATCAGCGGCCGCAAGTCCAGATAGAATCCAGCCATGCCGGCAAAGTCGGTGATGCGGGCCATATCAGGCGCCTGCCCGGCTTCAACCTGCACGCGCAGCTGATCGCGCACTGTGGTATATGGCACGGTGTCCACGGTCACGGTGATGCCGGGGTTGGCTTCGCTGAAGCGGCCTAGCAGGTCGTCGTAGACCGAGCATTCATTGCCATTTTCATAGCACATGAACGAAATCTCGACGGCATCCTGCGCCAAGGCTGTCGAGCCAAGCGCCGCCAATGCGACGAGCATGAATAGCAGGGTAAATCGTTTCATCATGATACTGTACTCCATATAATAAACGGATAAAATTCGCGGTCAAACTGCCGACCGCTCCGCAGATAATCGCCTGTGAATCACAGACGCAAAACGGACAAATCCAAAAGACGCGCCAGCGACTCCAGCGCATCCTGATGATCGCCATAGGTAAGCGAAAGATGATGCTCCAGCCCCTCGCGCATGATGACATCCATGACAGCCGGCGCGCCCGAATCAAAACGTATCCGACCGCTGGTGCCAGTGAAGGCCGGCGATGCCTTTTGCATCTCGCCGCCGCCAATCACCAGCCGAAATTCACCGGCCGCCTCGCTCAAACGCGCAATCGTCACGCGGCCGGGCTTTAAGGGAAACTGCATCAGCAAGGGCATCCGCCGATTGGAATGAATGGTCGCTTCGGGCGGCACATCAGGGTCGGCCATCGCCAGCGGCGCCAAGCCGCAATGCCACAAAACAGCTTCGTCAGCTTCGGCATCAAAGGATACCACGTCACTGCCAAAGGCTGGCTCGCCGCTTATCCAGCCCAGAACAAGCTGGGTGATGGCGCCGTTGACATCCGCTTCGCAGCTGCACGGTGTCATATCATTGCTAAGCATCGACATCGCCCCGCAGGCCGAACAGCCCAGTTCGGTAAAGAATTCGGGCCAGCAGCGAACCGCCAGGCCGCTCAAATGTTGTTCCCGCGCCATTTTGTCCAGCGCCGCCCACGCGCCTAGTGTGCCTTGAGTGGCCTTCTCATCCAGTTCGTCCATGCCGGCCAGCTGTGTTTCAAGCTGCGCCGCCAGCGCTTGGACGCGGGAGGATTCAGCTTGGCGGGCCGCGTCAAAAAGCGATTGAAGCTCGATTTGCACAACATCGACGCCCAGCTGCGACTTGAGTTTTTCGCGATCCACCAGGCAGGTGTCAAATCCGTCTGGATTTTCGCCAATGCGGCCGATGCGCGTGCCCGCCAGTCGACTTTTGACACGCGCGGCCGTGGCGAAATTCAGCAGTTTGCGAATCGCCGCGCCGTCATCTGGAGCGGCATAAATATAATCATACGTCAGCCCGGCGCGCCGCAGGCCATGGCCGGCCAAGTTGATGCCGCAAAAAGAATTGAGCCGCAGCCGGCCGCCGACCCTTGCTTCAGGCAGCGCCCACATCAGCAACGGCGCGTCAATCTCCCGCGCCAGCCGCAAAGCCATCGTGCTGTCGGCAAACGATGATTGCAGCATCAGAATCATGTCGATCTCGCCGGCCGCCAGTTCGCGGATGCGGGCATCGACAGCCAGACCATCCATCACCAATTCCTGCGAGCCGACCACTACATAGCCAGCGCCAGTAACGGTTTCAAAGACCTGCGCCGTCATTGCCTTGGCAAGTTCCAGGTCAAATGTCGGACGGGCAATCGGCGCGAATCCGATGCGAATATCTGAAGGTTTCATATCGCCTCATCGCCGCCGACAAGATTCTTCTTAGGCATGCGATTTCCTTTCCAAACAAAATGCGCTTGTATCACTCTAATTTACTATCCAAATCAAAGCCTGTCGAGTGGACGTTTTTGGCGGAGTGGCGAAAAACATGGTGATTGCGCTTCCCAAACTTGCCAATCCGCGCCGATCCCCTAAAATCCATGGACACACGCGGGCAAAACGCGCGCCAATACGGGCAAAACGCGCGCCAATACGGGCAAAACGTACATCAATACGGACAAAACGCGCGCCCTGGCGGCTAATCTATACCCGAATATGGACAATATCTCCACCGCCGACCCCGACCAGCGCAAACGAAACCCCAAGCCAAACATGGGCTGAACCGCAAGGCCCGCTTGACGTTGAGACCAATAGAACCCTCGCGTGGACCCCGCGCCGAAACGATTTTCAGGCGTAAATCCCATCGGCGGCGCGCCGCGGCTGTAAATATCGCGCCGCGCATGCGGCGGCCAGCGAAAAGGATAATCGGCGAAAGAAGGGCGCGTGAGTTCCATAGCCAGAGCCTAGCGCGCAAGCGGCCCGAAAAGGCGACCAAAAGGCCGCGCGGTGCTTCCATTTTGGGAGATGAAGAAATCCATCTCAAAATTGACCTGCGAATCACTTGACAAGGGTCCAGCGCTGATGTACAGTCTCCATATCTGAACGATTCCTTTAAGATTTATTCAACAGGAAGGGTGCTTAACATGAACATCAATATCAGAGATACCAGAAAAGCCCCCCCCCCCCCCCCCCGCATTTTCTGATTAGGAGCGTTCTGCTCTGCTTCTTATTGATTGCCTTCCTCGCCGTTCCAATCGCAAGCCAAGCGCAAACACCAGTGCCTACCGTGCCGCCGGTGATGATCAATCCCACAGAAATGGGCGCCTGCGGCCTGCCGACAACTTGGGCGCAGTTCAACGCGTCCTCAACCGTTACAGAATTCAACCTGACCGCCGACTGCGACTTGCCCAGCTGGGGATCCCCAGGCGGCACCAATCAATTTCTGCTTTTCGAAGGCCAGACCTACACCATCAACGGCAACGGACACCGCATCATCGGGCCGCCCACCGGAACCAAAATGTTTATCGCTGGCGGCGCCACCCTCTATCTGAACAATGTCATCATGGAAGCGTCGAATACACCCCAGACCACCTCTATGTTCGTGCGCGGAATTCTGCACGCCCGCAACGTCATCTTCAGAGAGAATGTGCTTATCGGCAGTGTTGTGCAAGTGAGCCATGGCGGCGGGCAGAGCACCTTTGAGAATGTGGAGTTCGTCGACAATCACCGCACCCGAACACTCAACGGGAGTATTGTCAGGGCCAACAACACCGGCAGTTCCATAGTCATCACCAACAGCATCTTCCGCCGAAACAAAGCGAGAACCAATGTTTTGGAAGCCCGCGAGGGCGGCGCTATACGGTTTGAAGGCTGCCTAACCTTTGACGGCAACACCGATCTGGACGGCGAAACGCCAATCCCCAATTATGGGACCTCTGGCGGTGGCAACCCCACCGTCACCGACAACAGCATCGGCCCCTGCCCAGAGGCCGGCTTCAGCTATTGGCTCTCATTAACACCGCAGCCCAAGCGCAAGAAGAAGGAAGAAGCAAGGCCAACCCTGACGCCAACGCCGCGGCCGGCTTACGGCGCATCTTATACCGCTTTGCAGACCGCAACCGGCATGACTTTTGAGGCCGCTTATGGTCTGGACAGCGGCGTTCATTTCCGTCAGCTTGACGGCGCCGGGATTGGCATTCAGTCGATCATTGACGCTGGTTATCTGGCCGCCTTGGACGTCTATGGCTACGTCGAGCAGGGCGTCGAGGTCTGTTTCCCGCAGATCGGCCGCGTCATTTTCTTGGACGCGCAAACCATGCCGCGGGCGATTGTGCCGCTGGAGTCCACTGTGAGAAACGGCATGACTTGCGTTTCAATTGATAGTCCAGGTTCGCTTGTGCTGCTGCCCAACTG
Source organism: Phototrophicaceae bacterium (assembly GCA_965243515.1). Taxonomy (GTDB): domain Bacteria; phylum Chloroflexota; class Anaerolineae; order Aggregatilineales; family Phototrophicaceae; genus UBA6055. The sequence continues at coordinate 2,323,771 of OZ251572.1, forward strand.
ACAAACTTAATCACAGAGGACGCCGCCGCATAATTCGGTGTCCTCTGTTCCCTGTGGCAAAAAATCGCTGGAGCGCGTTATACTTGCGGCAGTGTACATATTGGCGAAAAAACGATGCTGTCGGTCGACGAGATTGCTGTTCTTGGCATTATCCTGGTCCTGTTTGTCCTGATCTTTGCCACCCGACTCAAAACTGAATTAATCGCGGTGATTGTCCTGCTCATGGTGGGCATCAGCGGCCTTGTGCCGCCGACGCAGGCCCTCGCCGGCTTCAGCAGTTCGGTTGTGATAACGCTCATCGGCCTGTTTATCATCACGCACGGGCTGGAAGAAACCGGCGTCATTCAATGGATTGCCCGCCAGCTGCATCATTTTGGTCAAGGGTCGGAAGCCAAGCTGATCGCCCTGTTTATGGCCGCCGGCGCCGCCCTCTCGCTGATTATGAACAACGTCGCCGCCGGCGCTGTTTTGCTGCCAGCGGCCGTGCGAGTGGCGCGCATCTCAAATATATCCGTGTCAAAACTGCTGATGCCGATGTCATTCGGCACCTTGGTTGGCGGGATGGCAACCTACCTCACCACCGCCAATATCCTGATGAGCGAACTCCTGCTGACGCGGGGCTTTGCTGGACTGGGCATGTTTGATTTTATGCCCCTAGGCGGATTGATTGCGCTGGCCGGCCTGCTGTATATGCTGCTGATTGGGCGGCGGCTTTTGCCAGAAAGAAGCTCGCTGAAAGAGACGTTTCATCAGCCCAGCCTGCAAGATACCTACGAATTGGCAGACCGTCTGTGGCAAGTCCGCGTGCTGCCCGAATCGCGCCTCGCCCATAAGACCGTGCATGCCAGCGCCATCAATGCCAAGCTGGGATTAACGGTAGCGGCGGTGCGGCGCGGCCATGAAACCATCACCATTCCCAAATCGAGCCAGATGATTTACCCGGCGGACAAACTGCTGATTGTCGGGCGCGAAGAGCGCGTTCAGCAATTGCTGGACTGGGGCAATGAGCTTGTCATCGATGCCAAGCCGGCCGACGGCCTGCCGCTTGAACCTATCGAAATCATGATCGCCCCCCGTTCCGATGCGATTGGCAAAACCCTGTCACAAATGAAGCTCAATCGTCAATCCGGTTTGCTGGCGATGGCCCTCTGGCGCGGCGGACACAGCCTGCATACCGATGTACGCAAAATACCTTTGCAGGTTGGCGACGCTGTGCTGGTCGTCGGCCAATCGGCCGATATTCAAAATCTGTCGCATAATCCCAATTACATCCTGCCGGCCGGCCGATATTCATCCAGATCAGTTCAGACACAGAAAGCGCCCTTTGCCATGCTCATCACCGCCATTGCGCTGGCATTGGCCATCCTGAACATCCTGCCGCTGCCGCTGGCGATGCTGGCCGGCGCCGCCGCCATGGTGATGACCGGCTGCCTGGCGATGGAGCAGTTTTATGAGGCCGTGCAGTGGCGGGTTATTTTTCTGGTCGCCGGCATGCTGCCCCTAAGCCTGGCCATCACCGAATCGGGCCTGGCGGCGCGGATTGGATCGCTGATGGTTCACCTGCTGTCCGATTCGAGTCCCCTGCTGCTGATTGCCGGCATGGCGCTAGTGACTATGCTGGTGGTGCAGATCATCGGCGGCCAGGTGACGGCCTTGCTGGTCGGGCCGATTGCCATCAACCTGGCCCTGCAAACCGGCATTGACCCGCGGGCGATGTCAGTGGCCGTTGCCATAGCCTGTTCAATGGCCTTCCTGACCCCCATCGCCCACCCAGTCAATATCCTGATGATGGGCCCCGGCGGCTATCGATTCAGCGACTTTTCCAAGGTCGGCCTAGGGATGACGGCGGTGACGCTCGCCGCCATGATGCTGGGCTTGGCGGCAATTTGGGGAGTTTGAGGATATTGCCCGAAAAATCGCTTTTGCAAAATGCAGGGTTTCATGTTATACTGTATATGATGTATGATAGTTCTAAATACTTCGGTTATTTTGGGAGGTGATTTTATGACTGATGCTTCATCCTCCGAACAGCGCCTTCGAGGCAGCGCAATGTTTTCCGGCTTTGTCATCCGCCTCGCCCTGCTGGCAGTTGTATTGGGCGCATTGATGGCCATTGGCAATGTCAATATCGGCGCGATTGGGCAGGGATTGGGCTATGCGCTGGTCGGCGTCTGCGTTTTCCTCACCTACCGCGTCTTGGGCTTTGTCGATTTGACCGTCGATGGCGCGTTTCCGATTGGCGGCGCCGTCTGCGCGATGCTTATCCTAGACGGCGTCAGCCCCGAAATAGCAATCGTCGCCGCGGCCGCCGCCGGCGCTCTGACCGGCCTGGCCACCGCGCTGATTGACATCATCTTCAGGATCGAAGGCCTGCTGGCGAGCATTATCGTCATCACCGGCGCATACACCATCAACCTGCACATCATGGACGGCCGCAGCAACGTTCCCCTGCTGGGCGAAGAAACCATCATCAGCCGCTCCTCGCGGGACTTCCGCGCGTGGATGGTCGAACAGTTTGGCGATGGCCTGCGCCGTCAATCGACAAATATGCTGGAGATTATGCTTTTTGGCCTGATTGTCATAATCGTCCTGCTGATTCTGTACTGGTTCCTGCGGACAGAAGTCGGCCTGGCGATTCGGGCGACCGGCAGAAACCCGCAGATGGTGCGGGCGACCGGCATCAATCATTATCTGATGATTATCTTCGGCCTAATGGCGGCCAACGGATTGGCCGGGGTCGCTGGGTCAATGGTGGTGCAGCAGTTCGGTTTCGCTGACGTCAGCCTTGGCTTCGGTCTCATCATTCGCGGGCTGGCGGCCGTTATTTTAGGCGAGGTGCTGCTGCGGCCGCGAACAGTTGGACAAATGCTCATCGCCGCCGGCGCCGGTATGCTGGTCTTTGATATTTCGCGCGCCTGGATATTCAGCGCCCTAGACCTGCCGCCAACCGATATCCAGCTTGTCAGCGCCCTGGTCGTTATGGTAGCCCTAGGCGCCCCCAGAGTCCATGACCGTTGGAAAACCTTCCGCAGAAGACAACATGCGAGGCAGCAGCATGCTATCTCTTAAACAAGTATCCGTAACCTTTAACCCCGACACGCCCAACGAAGTCCGAGCTTTGCGAAACGTGTCGCTTGAAGTCGCCGACGGCGATTTCGTAACAGTGATTGGCTCGAATGGCGCCGGCAAGAGCACCCTGTTCAACGTGATTTCCGGCGTCGCCCCCGTCGACAGCGGCACGATTGAGTTGGACGGCCACGACATTACCAACTGGCCCGAATACAAACGCTCGCACGACATCGGACGGGTGTTCCAGAATCCATCGCTGGGAACTTGCCCTGGACTGACAATCCGCGAGAATCTGTCGCTGGCGGCCATCCATGGCCGGCGGGCGAGTTTGCACCGCGATATCAAAAAAGCCCAAGAGGCCTGGTTTATCGACCAGCTGGAGCATGAGCATCTAGGATTGGAATATCGCCTGGACACCGACGTCGCCCTGCTTAGCGGCGGCCAGCGACAGGCCGTCACGCTGGTGATGGCGACCCTCATCGACCCCAAGCTGCTGCTGCTGGATGAGCATACGGCCGCCCTTGACCCCAATGCCGCCGAGCAGATCGTCAGGCTGACAAAAGAACTGGCCGAACAGCACGGACTGACTGTCGTTATGATTACGCACAGCATGCAGCAGGCCTGCGAAATGGGCAACCGCCTGCTGATGATGTATCAGGGCGGCATCAAGTTCGAAATTACCGGCGATGAGCTTGAGGCCCTGACACCGCCCGATTTGATCGATCGATTCCACGCCCTAGATGAAGACGCCGAACTTTCGGATCGGGTCTTGCTGGGCTAGCCGCCGCACAGACGCAAGGAGGATTCCATGCTTAAAAAAACCTTGCTGCCTGCCCTGTTATTCCTTTTGCTTGCGCCGGCCGCCATAACGCAGAACGACAGGAAACCCCTGATTGTCATTTTGCGCTACGGCGCCTTCACCGCGCACGAAGCCATGGAAACAGGTCTCCTGGATATGCTGCAAGCCTATGAATTCATCAATGCCGATGAACGCCGCCGACTGGAGGAGCGGCGCGATTTGACCGGTGAAAAAATCGATATCATCTGGGACGACGCCGACTTCAGCCTGCCAAATGTGAACCTGATGATCGCCGCGGCGCTCGACCGCGAAGCGGATGTGCTGTCACACTGACCACGCCGGTCACCCAAGTGGCTGTGAACGCGACCTCCTATAACATAGACGATCCGCCGACAGTGCTGTTCGCCGGCGTCTACAGTCCCTATGAGGCCGGGATTGCCCAGGCCCCCTGCATCAAGCCAGCGCATGTCATCGGCTCGGAAGCGCAGGTGGCTTATGAAGAGATCATCCCGCTGCTGAAGGTGCAGGACCCAGACTTAACCGTAATCGGCACCATCTACAGTTCGTCCGAGACCAGCGGCCATGTCGATGCCCAGCGGATTATTGAAGTTGGCGAATCCTTCGGCCTAGAGGTCAAAAGCATCGCCATTACCGCCTTGACAGATTTGCGCCCGGCGATGGAATCGCTGGTGAACAAAGGCATCGGGGCCGTTTTGCTGCCGCTTGACCAGGTGACAAAATATGGTCTGCCGATCATCACCACCATTGCCAGTGAATATGGCATACCGGTCTTCCATCCCAATGCCGATTCGATCACCCAAGGAGCGACGGTCAGCGCCGGTTTTAACCTTTATTATGCCCAAGGCCTTGATGCCGGACGGCTCTTGACCGCTCATTTGAACGATGCCATCGACATCTCCACCATCGCCATCGACAGACGCACCGGCATGGAGATTGGCGTCAATCTGGATTCAGCGGCCATGCAAGGCGTCGAGATTGACGAAGAATTGATCGAGAGAGCCAACCTTGTCATTGAAGACGGCGAGCTTAAACTGGATCCGGACTGGCTGACGAGAATCCAAATCGCGCTGGACGTAACCGAAGAGCAGATGGGCGAGTTAATGACCATCCCAGAGGGCGCGGACGCCGCCGAGCTTAGCAATTCCCTGCGCGTGCCTTCGTTCATGGGCGAGCGGCTGCTGGAGATGCTGGCATCAGAGGAACACAAGGCCGCCGACCAAATCTTTTTGGAGAGCCTGACCTGCACGCCAGAGCGCATCGCCGCCGAACAGGCCGAACTGGACGCGCAAAGCGAATAGGCATAGGCTGTTTGCAGTCGATAAGGAGGAAAACTGTCATGTTTAAGAAAGGCTTATTAGCGTTTATGCTGCTGTCGCTGTTGATTCCACTGGCGGCGGCGCAGGATGACAGCAAGCCAACCATTGGCATTTTCCGCTTTGGGACTATCACCGGGCTGACGCTGACCGAACACGGCATTTTGAACGCGCTTGAGCTTTACGGCTTCATCAGCGCCGAGGAGCGGGCGCAGCTGGATGAGTATCAAGACCTTGAAGGCGAAAAGGTCGACATCATCTGGGGGGATGCGAACTTTGATATTTCCAGCATCAATTTGATTCTGGAAGATATGCTTGACAGGGGCATTGATGTGCTGGTGACGATCTCGACTCCAGTCACGCAGGCGGCGGTCAATGTCACTTTGGATATGGACGATCCGCCGGCTGTGCTTTTCACTGCCGTCTACAGTCCTTATAAAAGCGGCATCGCCGATTCCTCCTGCATCAAGCCCGACCACGTCACCGGTGTAGAGACGCGGACGCCGTATGAAAACATCGTATCCCTGCTGCTGCTGCAAAATCCCGACATGAAGAAAATCGGCATCATCTACAGTTCGCTTGAAACGAGCGGGGTTTTCGGCGCTGAAGAAGTCACCGAAATTGCTGAAGCGCTGGGCTTGACCATCGAAAGCGCGGCTGTCACCTCCATACCCGACATCCCCTTGGCCGCCGACGGGCTGATCACCAAAGGCATTGAGGCGCTTCTTATCCCCATGGACACCATGACAACGCGGGGTTTGCCGCTGTTAGTCGATACGGCAGTCACCAACGACATACCTATCTTCCATTCGACTCTGGGCGGCGTCTACAGCGGCGCCACCGTCAGCGCCGGCTCGACGCTCTATTATCTGCGCGGCGTGAATCTCGGTTATATCCTGGCGGCCCATTTGAACGATGAGCTTGATATTGCCGCGGCTGGCATCAAAGCGGCCGATTTTATGTACGTCGGCATCAATATGAATCTGGCAAGAGCGCAGAATATCGAGGTTTCGGAAGCCTTGATGGCCGAAGCGGATATTGTGCTTGAGGAAGGCGGCGGATTCCGCGTGGCGGCTTTGAGCAGGATGGGCGGGCAGTCGGCCATAACCATAGCCGAGGAGTTCCGCGTGCTGGTGAACATTTTAGGGAGCAGCGGTCAACTGCCCATATCCCCAGAGATTTCGGCATTCCTGGACATGCTGCCGCCCTACGATTACATGGCCGGCGGCGAAGTCTTTCTCGAATCCATTTTATGCACGCCCGAACAGATCGCCGCCGAACAGGCCGAACTGGACGCGCAGGGCGAATAAATCCAGCCCAGGATGGCACTATCGGGCTGATGCCGCGCTATACTGGATGTGACCGTCATTTTTCAATTTTAACAACGTAAGGAGACCGAAGATGTTGAAGAAAGCGCTGCTGTTCCTTGTTTTATCTTCCCTTTTGCTGGCGCCGGCCGCCGCCCAGGACAATGACAATCCAATTATTGCGTTTTTGGAGTTTGGTCTTACCCCTACAACTTCTGTAGTGAGACAAGGGGTCTTGGATATGCTGCAATCCCACGGTTTCATCAATGCGGAAGAGAAGCTGACAACACTCGGCCCGCGTGATCTTCCTGAAGATTTGCCTGCAGATCTGGAAGGCGAACATATCAATATCATCTGGGGAAATGCCAACTTTGATTTATCCACGATGAATCTGTTGGTTGATCGGATGTTGGACCAGGATGTGGATGTGTTTGTCACGATATCGTCGCCGGCGGCGCAGTCGACCGTCAACGCGACGATTGACATGGACGAGCCGCCGCCGGTGTTTTTCACCGCTGTCTACAATCCCTACCAAGTCGGCATCGCCGAATCTCCCTGCATCAAGCCGGCTCATGTCACTGGTTCGCTAGCGGAGATAGCTTACGAAGACATCATGCCGCTGCTGCTGCTGCAAGACCCTAATATCAAGACCATCGGCACCATCTACAACTCGACTGAAAGCAGCGCCCGTTATGATGCGGAAAGAATTGTCGAAGAGGGTCAAGCGCTGGGCCTGAACGTCGAAGTCACCGCTGTTTCTTCGCTGGCAGATTTGTCCCCGGCGGCCGAGGGTCTGGTCAACAAGGGAATCGAAGTCTTCCTGCTTCCGCTGGATATGATGACCTGGACGGGCATCCCGATCATAAGCCAAATCGCCGCCGAAAACAGCGTGCCTATCTTCCATACCGGCATTGACTCGATCTATGACACTGGAGCAGCGGTCAGCACCGGCTATTTTCTCTATTTTGATCAGGGCATTAATGTCGGGCGCATGCTGGCCGCCTATCTCAAAGGCGAACTCGACGTCGCCGCCACCGGCATCAGCATACAAACCAGCGACATCAGGGTCGCCATGAATGTAAATGCCGCCGCCGCCCAAGGTTTTGAAATTTCAGACGCGCTTGCCCAAAGGGGTGACATGCTGGTCGATGAGAATCAAGCAGTTCGCCTTAGGCCCAACTCACCGCTCCGCAATGAATACGAACGCCTCATCACAGAGCCGGAGTTGGGAACGGAAGAGCAGCTGGCGGCCGACCGCGCCTTCCTTGAAAGCCTGGCCTGCACGCCAGAGCAGATCGCCGCCGAACAGGCTGAACTGGACGCGCAGAGCGAATGAGTCTGGCCCAGGATAGCATTCCGCTATGCTGGATGCAGATTGTGTTATCTTATAGCCTTGAAGGAGGCCCGTAGATGTTAAAGAAAGCGCTGCTGTTCCTTGTTTTGTCGTCCCTTTTGCTGGCGCCGGCCGCGGCCCAGGACGATGACAATCCGACCATCGCGGTTTTGCGGTTTGGCCTTACCCCTACAACCACTGTAGCGGAACTGGCGGTTCTGGATATGCTGCAAGCCTACGGTTTCATCAATGCGGAAGAGCATGATGCGACATTCGGTCCGCGTTATGCAGTTAATCCTTCATCTCCAGATCTGGAAGGCGAGCATATCAATATCCTTTGGGGAGATGCCAACTTTGATTTAACCGCGATGAATCTGATGGTTGATCAGATGTTGGACCAGGATGTGGATGTGTTTATCGCCTTTTCGGTGCCGGCGGCGCAGGCGGCCGTCAACGCGACGAGCGACATGGAAGAGCCGCCAATAACGCTTTTCGCCGCCGTCTACAATCCCTACCAAGCTGGCATCGCCGATTCCGCCTGCATCAAGCCCGCTCATGTCACTGGTTCGTCAGCCGAGATCGCTTATGAAGATATCGTGCCGCTGCTGATGCTGCAAGACCCTGACATCAAGACCATCGGCGCTATCTACAACTCGACCGAAAGCAGCGCCCGTTATGACGCCGAAAGAATCACCGAAGTGGGTCAAGCGCTAGGCCTGACCGTCGAACTCACCGCTGTTTCCTCACTGGCGGATTTGTCCCCGGCGGCCGAGGGCCTGGTCAACAAGGGAATCGAAGCCTTCCTGCTGCCGATGGATCTGATGACCTGGCGAGGCATCCCGATCATAAGCCAAATCGCCGCCGAAAACGGCCTGCCTATCTTCCATGCCGCCATTGACGGCGTCTATGCCGGCGCAACAGTCAGCACTGGCTATTTCCTCTATTTTGACCAGGGGCTTAATGTCGGGCGCATGCTGACAGCCTATCTCAATGGCGAGCTTGACATCGCCGCCACCGGCATCCATGTGCAAACCAGCGACATCAGGGTTGGCGTGAATCTAGATGTCGCCGCCGGCCAAGGCATCGAAATTACAGAAGAGCTGGCTGAACAGGTTGATATGGTAGTCGATGAGGAATCGGGGCTTCGCTTCAAAGACGACTCGCCGCTGCAGATGGAATACGGCCGCGTCTTCGCCGAGCCGAATTTGGGAACGGAAGCGTCGATGGCGGCCGACCGCGTCTTCCTTGAAAGCCTGGCCTGCACGCCAGAGCGAATCGCCGCTGAACAGGCCGAACTGGACGCGCAAAGCGAATAAGCGGCCAGCTGCATAAAGACGATACACGCGGGGGCAGTTGATAAACATCTGCCCTCTTTTGCTGGAACATCCACAATCCGAAACTGAAGGAGCGGCCCATGCAAGTCGCCCGCCTGCACGGGCCAAAAGACATCCGCATTCAAACAGAGGTCAGCCCGCCAGCGCCGCAGGCCGGCGAGGTCATCCTCAACATCAAGGCGGTCGGCATCTGCGGCAGCGATCTGCACATGTACGAAACCGGCGTCATCGGCTATACCCGCATCAGCCGCCCTTTCATCTTGGGACACGAATTCATGGGCGAGGTGGCCGCGGTGGGCATTGATGCGCGGGATGGCTTGCATCAGCCTTTGCAGGTGGGACAGCGAGTCGCGGTCGATCCGACGGTGTCCTGCTGGCGCTGTTCACTGTGCGAGAGCGGTCATCCCAACCTGTGTCCGCATCATATTTTCTATGGCCTGTTCCCCCAAGACGGCGCCCTGCGCGAAGAGATGACAGTCAGCGCCCGCAGCTGCTTCCCGATGCCGGATTCACTAAGCGATGATGTCGGCCCGCTTCTGGAGACCCTGGGCATTGCCATTCATGCCATCGACTTCAGCAAAATTCGGATCGCCGGCCGTGTGGCAGTCATTGGCGCTGGCCCGGTCGGTCTGCTGATTGCGCGGCTGGCGGCCTTGGCCGGCGCTTCGCAGGTGTTTTCCTTTGACCGATTGGACTGGCGGGTGAGCAAAGCCCGTCAATGGGGCGCGGACTATGCCTGCAATGTCTCGCAGTGCGATCCCGTGCAAGTCGTGATGGATGCCACTGACGGCCGCGGCGTTGATGTGGCGATTGAAGCCGCCTGGGCCGACCATTCAGTACAGCAGGCGGCCGATATGCTGCGACACGGCGGGCGGCTGGTATTGGTCGGCATCCCCCCCGATGACCAACTCATCCTCAAGCATTCGGTGGCGCGGCGCAAGGGCTTGACCATCATCATGTCGCGGCGCATGAAACATACTTTTCCGCGCGCGCTTGACTTGGCGACATCGGGAAAGGTTAAGCTGGAAGAACTGGCATCGCATCGCTATGACCTGTCGCAGACGGCGGCGGCCTATGCCAGCAGCGCCGCTTATGAAGACGGCATCCACAAGGTCATCTTGCGAGTGGGGGCATAAGCCAATATGATTAGCGCAGGGGCTTGCGAGGAGAGCGAATATGCACATTGAAGGCAGCTATGAATTCAAATCCGACCGCGAATTGGTGTGGTCGGCGCTGATGGATATTGAGGTGCTGGGCAGCATTATTCCAGGGTCAAAAGGCCTGCAGGAAATTGGCCCAGACAAATACCAAAGCAAGCTGGCGGTGAAAGTCGGGCCGGTCAGCGGCAAGTTTGAATCCACCTTTGAACTGGCCGATGTCCAGCCGCCGGAAAGCTATAAGCTCATTGTGACTGGCAAGGGGCCGGCCGGCCATGTCACCGGCGAGGGGACTATCCGCCTGGAGCAGCAGTTGGAAAAGACGGTGATGCACTATGCTGGCGATGCCAAAATCGGCGGCAAAATCGCGGCGGTCGGACAGCGTTTGCTGGATATCGCCGCCAAACAAATCGCGCGGCAATCCCTCAAAAAACTGGCGCGGCAGATCGAAAGCCGTCTTGCCGACAGTCCTTAGAGGCCGTTTCGCCAAACTCTGTTATACTTGGGTTCATCAGCGTTAATGGAGAAATGACGGGCTTATGAATCGTCGGTTTTTTGAGGAGCTTGAGCAAATCTACCCCAGCCAGCGCATACTGACGCGCGATGTTGAACTGCTGCCCTATGAATCCGATGCGCTGACAGCTTTTCAGACCAAACCTGGGGCGGTTGTTCTGCCCTTGAACGCCGATGAAATCATCGCCACCGTGCGGCTGTGCCATGAGATGGCCGTTCCTTTTATGGCGCGGGGCAGCGGCACCAGTTTATCGGGCGGGTCACTGCCGATACCTGATGGGCTGGTCATCGCTTTGAATCGGTTGAATCGCATCAAGCGAATCGACCCGCAGCAAGGCATTGCCGTCGTCGAGCCGGGCGTGGTCAACCTGCACATCAGCGAGGCAGTGCGGCAGTATGGGCTGTATTATGCGCCCGATCCATCCAGTCAATCAGTTTGCACCATTGGCGGCAATATCGCCTTTAACAGCGGCGGCGCCCATTGCCTGAAATATGGCATGACCAGCAATCACGTCCTGGCGATGAAAGTCGTCTTGGCCGATGGCGTCGTAACGCAGTTTGGCAGTGACAGCCTGGAAGGGGTCGGCATTGGCCCCGATTTGGTCGGGCTGTTTGTCGGTTCGGAAGGCCTGTTTGGCATCGCGCTGGAAATCACCTTGCGGCTGATGCCACTGCCAGAGACGTATCGCACCGTGATGGCCGCCTATGATGATTTGGAACGGGCCGGCAATGCGGTTTCGATGGTAGTGGCCTCCGGTTTGCTGCCGGGAGCTATGGAAATCATGGACAGGCTGGCCATCAAGGCCGTCCAGCAAGCCGTCGTCGCCGGTTATCCAGATGACGCTGAAGCCCTCCTGATTGTCGAACTCGAAGGCGAAGCGCTGCAAGTTGAAGCCGAGTTCGCGGCCTTGCAGAGGCTTATTCAAGAGTCGGGCGCGTTTGACATTCGGGTGGCTGATACAGACGAAGAGCGCGAGCGCATTTGGAAGGGCCGCAAGAGCGCGTTTTCGGCCGTGGGCCGATTAAGCCCCGATTATATTGTGCAGGATGGCGTCGTTCCCCGCAGCCGCCTGGGTGAAGCCTTGCAGCAAATCGCCGCGCTCAAGGAAAAGCATGGCCTGCAAGTGGCGAATGTGTTCCATGCTGGAGACGGTAATTTGCATCCCTTGATTTTGTATGACGGCCGCCAGCCTGGCGCCCTGGAAAAAGCCGAGGCCTTGGCCGGCGAGATTTTGGCGCTTTGCATTTCGCTGGGCGGGTCGATTACTGGCGAGCATGGCGTGGGCATGGAAAAGCGCGATTATATGCCGGCGATGTTCAGCGAGCAGGAAATGGATATTATGCAGGCCTTGCGCCTGGCGATTGATCCCAAAGAAATTGCCAACCGCGGCAAAATGTTCCCCGATGGCGAAGCGCCAGCATTGACATTGACGGGGATGCACCCGCTGGAAAAACAGGGGGTGATTTCGCGCGAATGAACTCCAGCAGGTTAGCCTCCATTGAGGATATTCAGGCATTTGTCCGCAATAATCCCAAAATCCATATCATCGGCAGCGGCAGCAAAAGCGGGCTTCATGGGTCAGCCAAGCACAGCGCGGTTGCCGATATGACGAACCTGCGCGGCATTGTCAAATATCTCCCCGAAGAATATACCCTGACCGTCCGCGCCGGGACACCTGTCCGCGACATCCAGGCCGAACTGCAAAAAAATGGGCAATACCTGCCCTTTGATCCCATCGATCCTGCGCGGGCCACGATTGGCGGCGCCGTCGCCAGCAACCTGTCCGGCCCGCGGCGCTTTCGTTATGGCGGCCCGCGCGATTTTATCCTCGGCGCGAATGTGGTCGATGGGCTGGGACGGGCCTTTGGAGTCGGCAGCCAGGTGGTCAAAAATGCGGCTGGCTTTGATTTGAGCAAGTTCCTGGTGGGGAGTCTGGGACGTTATGCGCTGATGACTGAAATGACCTTCAAAGTCTTTCCAGATGCGCCGACGTTCAGCGGGCTGCGGCTTGCGTATCGCTCGCTGTCGGATTTGCTGACCGCCTTGTACTTCATCAATCAGAACGCGCATGAGTTGGATGCGCTGGATTTTGAGCCACAAGAGGGCGGATGGTCATTGCTGGCGCGGCTGGCCGGCTTTGAAGAGACTCTGCCGCGGCGGCTTGCGCGTTTTATTGAGGCCCTCAAAATCCATACTGATTTGCTGGATGCGATTGAGCTTGGCGCCGATGAGACCGTTTGGCAAGCATTGAATAAGCTGTCGCTGGCGGCCCAGGCGGCTTATCTGGTCAAAGTGGTGCTGTCGCCAAAGCAAATCCCGCCCTTTGACGCCATGATTCCAGCGGCGCGGCGCCGTTACAGCGCTGGCGGCAGCGCGGCTTGGGTGGCGACCGATGATATTGAGCGGCTGGATGCAGTTCTCAAACAGCAGTCATTAAGCGGCCTGTGCATTCGCGGCGACGTAGAAAAACCGCTTGTCGGCAAAACAATCGACAATGCGCTGGCTGACCGCGTGAAACAGGTATTTGACCCGCAAAACAAGTTTGTCTAAGGCCAAGCCGATGCGACATCAAATTCAGAGCGACGATCCGCGGGCGGCGGAAATGACGGCGGCGATTGAAAACTGCGTGCATTGCGGATTTTGCCTGCCGGCCTGCCCGACCTATGCGCTGCTGGGCGAGGAGATGGATTCGCCGCGCGGGCGCATCTATCTGATGAAAAATGTCCTGGAAGACCGCCTCGACGCCAGCGAAGCGCAGCCCTATATTGACCGCTGTCTGGGGTGTATGGCCTGTGTGCCGGCCTGCCCTTCCGGCGTGGCCTATGGCGATTTGCTGGTGAGCTACCGCAGCTTGAATGAAAAAGAACGTCAGCGGCGGCCGCTGGATGCGCTGGCCCGCCGACTGATTTGTGAAACGCTGCCCTTCCCCAATCGCTTCAAAATGGCAGTGCGGACCGGCGGCATTGGCAAGGCGCTGCTGCCCTTTTTGCCGCCGGCATTCGCCGCCATGCTGAACCTGCTGCCCGACCGCGTGCCGCCTGCCCGTCCCTTGCCAGAGGTCGTGCCGGCAAGAGGTGAAATGCGCGGCCGGGTGGCGCTTCTGCTCGGATGTGTTCAGCAGGCGCTTGCGCCGGAAATTAGCTGGGCAGCGGCGCATGCGCTGGCGGCGAACGGCGTTGAAGTGCTTGTGCCGAAAGGACAGGGCTGCTGTGGCTCGATTTTGCTGCATATTGGCGCGGACAAACAGGCGCGGCAGATTGCCCGCAAAAACTTCGCCCAAATCCCTGCTGATGTCGATGCGATTGTCACCACGGCCGCCGGCTGCGGTTCAGGAATAAAGGATTACGAACTGCTGTTCAAGGATCAGGCCGATGCCCGCCAGGCCAGCGAATTTTCGCGCAAGGTCATAGATTTCAGCGCTTATCTGGCCAAGCTGGGGATGCGCCCGCCGCGCGGTTTTGAATCAGAACGGACTGCGGCTTATCAGGATGCCTGCCATCTGCTTCACGCCCAAGGCCATCATCAGCCGCCGCGCGCGCTCTTGCATCAAATTCCGAATCTGCGGCTGGTGAACATTGCAGAGGCCGGCATGTGCTGCGGCTCGGCGGGAACGTACAATATCGATCAGCCAGCCATCGCCGGCGAACTCGGCCAGCGCAAAGCCTCCCATATCCTCAACGCGGGCGCTGAATTTGTTGTTTCGGGCAATATCGGCTGCATGACCCAACTGCGACTGCATCTTGAGCTTCAGCAAAAGCCGCTGCCGGTCATGCACATTGCCGAACTGCTGCATCAGGCTTATGAATCAGCGCCCTAGCCGCACGAATCTTGAACATACTTGGCGCCAATCCAGCCCAGCTTGCCCAGATAATACACCTGCACCCAATACGCTGTGCGCGAAAGGGGCCTTATGGGAACGCCGCGTGAGATGTGGCCGATGATGTTGTCGCCCATCGCCGGCGTCTCCCGCAGATTGAGATTTGCCGTCGTCCGAACGGCGCATTCCTGTTCTGCCGGCGCGGCCGGGGCCGCTTCGCTTGCTGGAAGAGTCTCGCCAGGCGCCAGCGGCATCAGCGCCACCGTGCCCGGGCGGTCAAGCGAAACGCAGGTCATATTGCCAACGCGCCGGGCTGGCAGCGGCGTCACTGCGCGGGGTATCGTCGCCGCATCCAAAAAGGTAATGGATCCCAACTGCGGGAAACAGATTTCGACGCCCTGCTCGACATAGCCCCAAACATCAACCGCATCAATGAAGCCAGCCTCAATCACCGCCGGAATGCCGATGCCGCCGCCGTCCACTTGCTGGCATTGAACGCCGCTGTCGAGTCCCCTGGTCGCTGAAACGGCCGCCGTGCCGCCCGGCAATGCCGCGCAGGTGTTTGGCTGCGGCGGCGCGGTGATATCGACCGAGCCAGTGTATGACCCCGTGATGACCCTGTTGGCGGGCAGGTCGCAGATGACAGTTTTGCCGCGGATAGTGACGGCGCTGTTATGCGCGTGAATGCCGATTTCACACTTCCGTATTTGGCTGTCAGCGATGGTCAGGCGGCCGTTCCAGACCTCAATTACCCGATTTCGGCGGCGGGTGCGATAGTTCACATTCAGATTCTTCACAGTGAGTTCGCCGCTTCTGATTTCGAAGGCAGCATAGTCATTGTCCAGCGAGATGCTGTGGCCTCTGCCTTCAAAGACGACCTTTGAGGTGATTGCCGGGAGGCCGCGCCTTGGCCGGGCATCCCTGGTCATAACAATGGTATCCTGTGCATCATCACCGGCCAGGCAGCTGCCATGGGCTTTGTTCGTATTGGCGGACTGAATCGCATCGCCTAGACTGCAATCCCTGTTCACCTCGATAGTCGCGGCCTGAACATTCTGCGCTGGCATCAGCAGAAGGCACAGCGCGAGAAAAATGAAAACACTTAAAGAGGATAACTTAACCATATCTGCGCCCTCCAGTATATCTTTTGGCATTGTCTTTCAGCTTCATTGTATGCCAATGGCGGATTTCAAGTCAAGTTAAAGCGGCGGTCATGCACATTATCGCAATAAACAAAATGACCACCCAAATTATGAGTGGTCATTGACACAGATAGGTCTACCAGGCGTAGGCCTTGGGGGCTTCGCCGCCGGGGCCGGGGAAAATTTCGTCCAGCCTAGCCAGCGCATCCTCTTCCAGGACAATTTCGGTGGCGCGGACAGCGCTTTCCAGCTGCTCCATTGTGCGCGGCCCAATAATAGGAGCGGTGACTGCGGGATTGTGGAGCAGCCACGCCAGCGCAACTTCTCCCGGCGGCGAGCCGATTTCACGGCACAGCGACTCATAGGCCTCAAGCTGCCCGCGTTTTTCTTCGACCCGCGCCGCAAAGCTGGGGCTACTGCGTCGGCCCGATTCGACCTTTTCCAGCGCGCCGCCCAGCAGCCCGCCGGCCAATGGACTCCAAGGAATCAAGCCCAAACCATAATGACGGCAGGCCGGGATAACTTCAAGCTCAATGGCGCGGTTGTCAAGATGATAGATGCTTTGTTCACTGACCAGACCGGTCATGTGACGCTTGGCTGCTTCTTGGCAGGCGGTGGCAATATCCCAGCCGGCGAAGTTGCTTGAACCGACATAGACCACCTTGCCTTGCTGGACGAGACTGTGAAAGGCTTGCCAGGTTTCATCCCAGGGGCAGTCGCGGTCGATATGGTGCATCTGATAGATATCGATCCAGTCGGTTTGCAGACGAGTCAGGCTGCCTTCGCAGTGTTTGCGAATCTTATAAGCCGACAAACTGCGCCCGTCGCTGTTGACCTCTGGCAGATTGGCTTTGCGGCTGACCGGATTGAATACTTTGGTCGCCAAGACAACCGCATCGCGCCGCCCGCCTCCCTGCGCCAGCCATTCGCCGATGATTTCTTCGGTTAGGCCCTGTTCAACCGCCCCGCCATAGACATCGGCGGTGTCAAAGAAATTGATGCCCAATTCCAGCGCTCGATCCATGATGGCAAAGCTGTCCTCTTTCGTGGTCTGCCACCCAAAATTCATTGTTCCCAAACACAGATTGCTAACCAGCGCCCCGTGTTTTCCCAAACGCTTATTCTGAATCGTCATTTGAATCTGAAACTCCGTTCGTGAGCTATTGTGATTGTTCGTATGCTGTCAGATGACAGCTGCGCGGACAAATATGATGTCCACTTTATAGACGCGCTAAGGAGGGGATTTTTTACCGCCGCGCTTGAATCTGCGCCGGCCGCGCAAAGTTCCCCAAGACTTTTGGCGCATAATGCCGTATAGTAGGGCTATCGCTTATTTCAGGAGATTGATGGAGAGTATGATGGAAGCCAGACTGACCTTTGATGCTTTAAGCGAGAGTTGGGACCGCCTTGAGCCGTCGCCGGCGGATATTGGAACAGTGGATATGATTGTGCGCCGGCCGGATATAGACCAGCGGGAAGAACTGCAAGAAGCGCGGTTTAACCCGACCGAGGGCCTGGAAGGCGACAACTGGCTCACGCGCGGCAGCAGCAGCACAATCGACGGCAGCGCCGACCCCCAAGCGCAAATAACGCTGATAAACAGCCGCGCCATTCAGTTGATTACTGGCGATAAGTCGCGCTGGGCGGAATCCGGCGACCAACTCTTCGTCGATTTTGACTTGTCGCGGGATAATCTGCCGGCTGGCTCGCAGATTCAAATTGGCGAAGTCATCATGGAGATTTCACAGAAGCCGCATACGGGCTGCGCCAAATTCGCCCGCCGTTTTGGCGCCGGGGCTCGCAAATGGGTAATGACCGACGCCGGTCTGGCCGCTTGCCTGCGCGGCGTCAATGCGCGGGTGATTCAAGCCGGCGCCGTCAAAGTCAATGACCGCATCACCAAACGTTAGCGCCGACAGGCTTATTGATTTTCGGAGACCTCATGCTAACTGGAAAACTGATTCATCCGCAGATTTTAAGCGCCCTCGGTCAAGCCGGACACGGCGCGGCTATCCTGATTCCCGACGGCAATTATCCCTTCGCCACCGGCGCCAATCCACTGGCGGAGCGGGTTTATCTCAATCTGGCGCCGGGGATGGTCACCGTTACCGATGTGCTGAAAGCCGTCTTGAGCGCGGCGCCGATTGAAGCAGCGCATGTGATGGCGCGGCACGATGGCGCCGAACCGAGCATTTATGCGGATTTTCGCCGCCTGCTGGGCGCGGACATCCCGCTGACCCCGCTGGAGCGTTTTGCTTTCTATGCCGAAGCCAAAAAGGATGACTGCTGTCTGGTTATTGCCACCGGCGAACAGCGCGTCTATGCCAATATCCTGCTGACGATTGGCGTCGTCGACCCGCCGGCCGACCAGTTGGTGTAAGGCGCAAGGCCGGCCATAAAAGAACAGGCCCGCTCTCTCGAACGGGCCTGCGCGGATTTCGGCAGTCAAGCCAGCATTTTTATTTGCCTGCTCCTATGCCGAAAATAAACAAACACTGTGATTGGCCCCAGAATGGGGATAAAGAAGGCAATCGCGCCCCAAAAGATGAGGTCGCGGGCCGACGCGCCTTGACGATACATATAGATCCAGACCGCCAGCAGCAGCCCAGCAACACCAAAGATCAACACATCAACAATCAGAGGTTCACCGTAAAAAAGCATAATCATTCCCCCATTGCTCGTCCTGTATTCAGTATATTGGATTAACTTCGGCGCTGTCAAGCATATCGGCGCAATTTCTGTTCGTGCGCTTGCCCAGTGGCAAAATACTGATTTCGGGTTATAATCGCGCTGTTCGCTTTTGTGCCAGCGAGATGATGGATGAGCGCAAAACACGTACTGGCGATTGACTTGGGAGCATCATCGGGACGGGTGATGGATGCCGCCTATGACGGCCGCGGCCTGCGGCTGCGGGAAATCCATCGCTTTCCCAACATACCCGTCCAAACCCCGCGCCGACTCTATTGGGATGTGCTGCGCCTGTGGCATGAAATCACGCTTGGCATCGCCAAAGCCGACCAAGCCGCCTCTATTGGCCTCGATAGCTGGGGCGTCGATTACGCCTTGCTGGACAGCGCCGGCGAACTGCTGGCCAATCCCGTTCATTACCGCGATCCGCGCACGGATGGCATCATGGACTGGACATTCGAGCGCATGCCGCGCCGCGAAATTTTTGAGCGCACCGGCATTCAATTCATGCAGTTCAATGGGCTTTTTCAACTGGCATCCCTTATCCGCGATGGCAGCCGGCTGCTGGAACAGGCCGAAACCCTGCTGACGATTGCCGACCTCTTCAATTACTGGCTGACGGGTTCCAAGACCTGTGAATTCACGGAAGCCACAACCCTTCAGCTATACAGCCCGCATCAGCAGGATTGGGACCGCGAGATGATGCAGGCGGTCGGCATCCCCAGCGACATCCTGACGCCGATTGTCCCGCCCGGCACGAAAATCGGACGCTATCAGGGCATCGACGTGATCGCGCCAGCCTGCCACGATACCGGCAGCGCCGTGGTGGCTGTCCCAGCCGCGAACGGGAATTATGCCTACTTGAGCAGCGGCACCTGGAGCCTGCTGGGACTGGAGCGCAAAGAGGCGCTGATTACTGACGCGGCTTATGCCGCCAATGTCACCAATGAAGGCGGCTATGACAGCGCCTATCGCCTGCTGAAAAATATCATGGGACTGTGGATTGCTGACCAGTGCCGAGCGGCATGGAAAGCGGTGGGAACAGACTACAGCTTTGAACAGCTGACAGCGATGGTAGCGGCGGCAGACCCTTTCAAAGCCTTTATCGAACCAGATGATCCCGCTTTCCTGGCGCCGGGCGATATGCCAGCGCGGGTTGTTCATTACTGCCTCCGAACTGGACAGCCGCCGCCGGAAAATGACGCTGAATTGATGACGGTCGTTTATGCCAGTTTGGCTTATAAATATCGCTATGTGCTGGAACAGCTGATTGACGTATCCGGCCAAAAAGTAGACCGACTGCATATCATCGGCGGCGGCTCAAAGAACGCCCTGCTCAACCAGATGACCGCCAATGCTATCGGACGCCCGGTGATCGCCGGGCCGGCCGAAGCCACCGCCGCCGGCAACGCCATTGTGCAGCTGATTTCAATCGGCGAGTTGAGGGATGTTGCCGAAGCCCGCGCCATGCTGAGCGAATCGATAGATGCTGTCCGCTATGAGCCGCAAAACACCAGCGCATGGGACGGCAATTATCCCCGCTTTTGCGCTTTGCTGGATTAGGAGCCTGCCATTGACCAGGGAACGCTGATGACGGAAACCTTGCTGCGGCTTAGCCGCATTAACAAGCATTTCCCTGGCGTCCATGCCCTCAAGGATGCCCAATTCGACGTGCGCCGCGGCGAAGTCCATGCCCTGCTGGGCGAAAACGGCGCCGGCAAATCAACCCTGATTAAAATTGTGTCCGGCGTGTATCCACCCGATACCGGCGAGATGACACTGGACGGGCAAAGTGTCCATTTCACAAATCCCCGCGAAGCGCAGCAGGCTGGCATTGCGACCATCTATCAGGAGCTTGGCCTGTACCCCGAACTGTCAGTCGCCGAAAACATCTTCATGGGACATGCCCCCACCAAAAACCGCGGCTTCTTTCGGACGATTGACTGGAGAAGCATGGAAGCCCAAGCCGAAAACCTGCTGGCGGAATTGAATATCCATGATCTGGATGTGCAGGCAAAAGTCGGTCGGCTCAATGTGGGCAATCGGCAGCGGGTCGAGATCGCCAAAGCGCTGTCGCTGAATGCGCGGATTTTGATTATGGATGAACCGACCGCCGCCCTAAGCGAAAACGACGTCGAGCAGCTGTTCAGCATTGTGCGCCGGCTGCGGCAGCGCGGCCTTAGCATCATCTACATCAGCCACCGTCTCCATGAAGTCTTTGAACTGGCGGATCGGGTAACAGTGCTGCGCGACGGCGAATACATCGGCGCCCAGGCTGTTGAAGACACTACCGAATCCAAGCTCATCAGCATGATGGTTGGGCGCGTCATCGACAAGCTCTTCCCCAAGCAAAATGCCAAAATAGGCGAAGTCGCGCTGGAAGTCCGCCATCTCAATCGCCCGCCGTTAACCCGCGATATCTCCTTTAAGGTGCGCGCCGGCGAAATCGTCGGGCTGGCCGGCCTGGTCGGATCAGGACGGAGCGAAACCGCGCAGGTGATTTTCGGCGTCTTGCCGGCCGAATCCGGCGAGATTCTTCTGGATGGCAAACCAGTCGATATTCAGCGCCCGTCCCAAGCAGTCCAATATGGCATCGGCTACGTCCCCGAAGACCGCGGGCATCAAGGGCTGGTCAAAGAAATGACCCTGCGCGAAAACACCTCCATGGCCGTCCTCGAATCAGTATCAAACAAGACTTTTATTCACCGCGCCAAAGAACGGCTGCTGGCGCAGCGTTCGATTGAACAGCTAGGCATCCGCGCAACCGGCCCAGAGCAGATCGCCAGCAAACTCTCCGGCGGCAATCAGCAAAAAGTGGTCGTCAGCAAATGGCTGGCTAGCAGCCCGCGGCTTCTGATTATGGACGAGCCCACCCGCGGAGTGGACGTCGGCGCCAAATCCGAGATTCACCGCCTGATGAGCCAGCTGGCGGCCGAAGAAGGCCTGGCAATCCTTATGATTTCCAGCGAACTGCCAGAAATACTTGGCATGAGCGACCGCGTGCTGGTCATGCGCGAGGGGCAGCTGGTGGCAGAATTCACGCGCGAGGAAGCCACGCAGGAACTTATCGTTACCGCTATGATGAGCGAGGTCAGCGCATGAGCCGGAAATGGCGGCATTTCATTGGCATCGCCTTGGCGCTGGTCATCCTCGCCGCTTACCTGTTCCTGCCATTTGTCATTCAGCCCGAACGCGGGCCCTCAACCGTGGCCGTCCTCACCGAAAGCAAACGTTCCAATGAACTCGACATTTTCAAGACCGGGCTGGAAGTTATACCCCTGGCCGCGCTGGGGATTTTCCTGCTTGGTTTATGGAATGTTATTGTCCCCCAGGCCAGCCGCGCGATTTCGTTAATGATAAGTGTTGCCGGGCTGCTGGTAGTAGTGTATTACATCAACTTTTTCCGCGATTACGCCGCCGAAGAAGCCAATTATCTCGACAGCATGGACAGCGCCTTTTGGATTGTGCTAATCGCCGGCCTGCTGTGCATCCTGCAAATTCTAATTCCGCGCCCCGCCGCCGAAGCCCGCTTTCGGATTACGCGGCTCTTTGGCAATCAGGAGAGCGTCATCCTATTTGGGCTGCTGCTGCTGATCTTTGTCATCGGCATCGCCAATCCGCGCTTTTTGCAAGAGCGCAACATCTCTGATATTTTGCAGGGCAATGCCTATATCGCCGTAGCCGCGCTGGGGATGACAATGGTCATCGTCACTGGCAACATCGACATTTCGGTCGGGTCGCTGGTGGGCCTGCTGGCGGTCATCAGTGGACGGCTGGCTGTGGGCGGCGCGCCAACGCCGATAGCCTGGCTGGTTCCCCTGGTGGTTGGCGGCATGTTCGGCGCGCTGATTGGCTTTCTAGTGGCTTGGCTGCGGATTCCGTCGATTGTCGTGACCTTGGGTATGCTAAGCATCATCCGCGGCATCCTGATTATCTGGACGAACGGCGAGCGCGTCACCGGGATGCCGCAAGATTATTTCCTGTCGCAGATGCGTCCGCTGGGCATCCCCATGCCGATCATCATCATGGCCGCGCTCACCATCGCCGTCGTGCTGTGGATGCGATACAGCAGCGCCGGGCGGGCATTTTATGCGCTGGGAAGCAATGCCGAAGCCGCGCGGCTGTCGGGGCTGTCGCAAAAACGTCTGCTGATGACTGTCTTTATCCTCAATGGCGTTCTTGTCGGCATCGCCAGCGTCATCTATTCGACCCAGTTCAACATCATTCAGGCGACGCCGCCGCCAGCGCTGGAACTATCGGTCATCACCGCTTCCGTCGTCGGCGGGGTTAGCATCCTTGGCGGAACGGGAACGGCTCTTGGCTCGACTCTGGCGACCCTCCTGCTCAACTTTATCCGCTCGGCGATGATTTTTATCAATGTGTCGCCATTTTGGCTGAAAGCGGTGCAAGGACTGCTGATTCTGGTGACTGTGCTGGCTGATCTTGTCCGTCGGCGGCGGCAGCGCCTTTAACGAGGCTTGGAAACATGCGACCCATTAAAGACTCCAGCCCAAAAACGCCGCCCTCCAAATCCATTGGAGAACGGCTGCATCGGCTGGCTTTTAGTCAGGAAGGCATTCTGTTTCTCATTATGCTGGCGTCGGTGCTTTTTTTGGCGACGCGCACCGATAAATTCCTGACCGTCGACAACCTGCTTCAGCAGGGACGGTTTATGACCGAAGTCGGGCTGATTGCCATCCCGATGACCTGTATCATTATCACAGGGGGGATTGATTTGTCAGTTGGATCGATCCTGGGACTGACGGCTATTGTGCTGGGCTGGACTTGGCAGGAACTCGGTTTCCCGCTTGAACTGGCGATCATCACCGGCATTATAAGCGGAACAGTCGCCGGATTCGTCAATGGGCTGTTTATTGTGCGCGTTGGCGTGCCGCCGCTGATTATGACGCTGGCGACGCTGGCGCTCTACCGCGGGCTGGCCGAAGGCATTAGCGAAGCCAAATCAGCGCGGGGCTATCCAGAGTGGTTTTTTGAACTGGGTCAGGGGGAGTTCCTGGGGATTCCGACGCAGCTGTGGCTGCTGATTGTCGCTGTGATAATCTTCGGCATCATCCTGGCGCGAACTCGGATCGGACGCGCCCTCTACGCCATCGGCAACAACGAAACCGGCGCCCGCTTTTCCGGGCTGGCCGTCAATCGATACCTGCTGCTCATCTATACCTTCTCGGGATTGATGTCGGCGATAGCCGGCTATATCTTTGTCTCGCGGGTGAGTACCACCCGTTCGGATATGGGAATGGGCATCGAATTGGATGTGATTGCGGCTGTGGTGCTGGGCGGGACAAGCATCTTCGGCGGCGCTGGCTCCATCGCTGGAACAATTATCGGCGTGGCGCTGATACAGCTGCTGAAAAACGGCCTGGCGCTCACCGGCGTCACCAGCGATGCGACTATTATCGTAATCGGCAGTGTGTTAATTTTCGCCATTCTGGTGAATAATTTTATCCAAGGTCGGCGGCTCGAAAGCTAAACCTTGAAAGGAGGTGACACGCCGCAAAACATTCAACGCGTTTTCCAATTTTGTTTATCTTCTAGTTTGGAGGCTTGCACTGATGAAGAAGCTATCACTTACCCTCGTTTTTGCTCTGCTGATGGCGCTGTTTAGCGCGCCATTGAGCGCCCAGGAAGATCGTTGGGCTGGTTCCGACGACCTCGCCACTAATCCGCTGGAATGCGGTATGGGCGATATGGATATGGGCGACATGAGCATGGACGATATGATGTCCATGATGATGACAATGATGATGATGGGCATGGCCGACGAAGATATGGCGGACATGGACATGGACAGCATGGATGACATGGACGCCGACGATATGATGGCGACGATGATGTCAATGCTGATGATGGGCATAGACGAAAGCCGGGATGACATAAACATCGACACCGAGATGGACATAGACAGCATGAGCATGGACGACATGATGTCGATGATGATGTCGATAATGATGGCGGACATGACCGACGAAGACATGGCGGACATGAATATGGCGGACATGGACATGGACAGCATGGACGACATGGCCGCTGAAGACATGATGGCTATGATGATGTCGATGATGATGATGGGCATGATGGCCGACATGGACATGGACGATATGGACATGGGCATGATGGAATACGATGGCGGCCAAGTCACTATGAGCGATGACATGATGGACATGGCCGGCATGGATATTACGCTGGTGGATGTGCCGAAGCTGGTCGGCATTGGCTACTTTGCGGCGACGACGCAGGGACAGCAGGAAGCGGCCGCCGAGCTTGGCAACGTCACCGTAACGACTGACGCCCCGACCGAAGCCAACATCGACGACCAGATTCAAGTCATCGACAGCTACATCACCCAAGGCGTTGACGGCGTTCTCTTCGCCGCCAATGACCCAGTCGCGATTGCGCCGGTGCTGCGTTCGGCCTTGGAAGCCGGCATCCACGTAGTCGGCTATGACGCCAATTCCGAACCCGACGCCCGCGAATGGTTTGTCAATCAGGCCGAGTTCAACGGCATCGCCAAGGCGATGATCGACAGCCTAGTCGATCAAATGGGCGCCGAGGCCTCTTTCGGCATCGTGACCTCGACCTTCACCACACCGAATCAGGCGCGCTGGATCGCTGAAATGTATGCCTATGCCAGCGAGTGTTATCCCGATCTGGAATGGCTGGAAACGCTTGAAGCGCAGGAAGACGCGGTGTTGAGTTTCCAGCAGGCGCAGACGCTCATCAACAAATACGGGGAAGATCTGGATGGCATCTTTGCCATGACATCCGTGGCGACCCCCAACAGCGCCGACGCCGTTCAGCAGGCTGAACTGTGCGAAGATATCGCTGTGGTTGGGCTGGCAACGCCGAATGACATGAAGCCCTATGTCAACGGCGGCTGCGTCCGCGATGTGATTCTCTGGAATCCGGTCGACCTCGGTTATGCCGCCGTTTATGTCATGCGGGCTGTGGTCGACGGCGAATTTCTACCGGGCGATACCTCGGTGATGGCCGGGCGCCTGGGCGAACTTCAGGTCGTCAATGGCAGTGAAGTCCTGTTGGGCCCGCCCTTCATCTTCACGGCTGACAACATCAACGACTTTGACTTCTAGCATCGTCCCGCCCTATAGCAAGTCCCTCCTTCATTTTGAGGGAGGGACTCGGGGCGAGGTGGAGAAATGGAGAAAGCAGTTATGCCAACCAACGGCGCTTTGACCTGGCTCATCCCCGACGCCTATCTGGCGGCGCCGGCTGATGACGACGAAGCAATGAAAAACCATGAGGCTGTTTGCATCTTGAACGTCAGCCCGGATGATGCTCGGCTCAAGATTGATTTTTATTTTGAAGACCGCGCCCCGGTGGAAAATATCGAAATCACCGTGCCGGCAAAACGCTGCCCGCATATCCGACTCGACAAAAAGGAACAGATCGGCGGCTGTGAAATTCCCTTTGATGTGCCTTATGGCATGCGGATTCGCAGCGATGTGCCGATTGTGGTACAGTATTCGCGTATGTACGCCAGCGGCGGACGGATCGACAGCGTGATTACGACCATCGCTTATCCGGTCGAGTAAAGGACATCAAGCGCAAGAGAATCTAATGGTTGCCACTTACCCGATAAAGCATCTCACGATTGAAGGCTTTCAGTCCATTCAAAGACTCGAAGAACTGGAACTCGGCGATTTGAATGTTCTCATCGGTCCTAATGGCGCTGGCAAAAGCAATTTTGTCTCCTATTTTCGGATGCTGGGCGAGATGGTGGAAGGGCGTTTGCAATTATGGGTCACCGATCGTGGGGGAAGCGACCGTATACTAAGCTATGGCATCAAAGAAACTTCGCAGATTAAATCACTAATTGAGTTTGGAAAAAATGGCTATAAATTCATTTTAAGGCCGACAGTTGAAGGCGGTTTTGCATTTGAGTCGGAAGATGCTTATTTTGATGGGATGTATTCTGATAACATTCGGCGTTTCTTAGGTTCCGGGCATACAGAATCACAACTCAAGCAATCCTATCAAATGATAGCGAGATATTGTTACGCATCCATTGCTAGTTGGAAAATTTTTCATTTTCACGACACCAGCAATACCGCCGGGGTAAAGCGCAAAGGCGGCTTGCAGGATAACAGATATTTGCGCGGCGATGCTTCTAATTTGGCGGCCTATCTCTATCGGCTTCAACGTCATCATCCCGAAACGTACAGTCAGATTCGCAAAATTGTCCGACTGGCCATCCCGTTCTTTGATGATTTTGTACTCAATCCAGAAGAGATTCGCCCTGATGAATATCAGATTCAGCTGATGTGGCGGCAGACCGGCAGCGATTATCCATTCCTGCCGAGTCAGCTTTCGGATGGCTCAATTCGTTTTATTTGTCTGGTCACCGCCTTGTCCCAGCCCGAACCGCCATCGACCATTATCATTGACGAGCCTGAACTCGGACTGCATCCCTATGCCATTACCCTGCTCGGCGCGTTGATGCGTTCAGCGGCGGCCAGGATGCAAATCATCGTCTCGACGCAGTCTGTTCCTTTGCTGAACGAATTTTCGATTGATGATTTGATTGTTGTTGAGCGCAAGGGCGGTGTATCAGTTTTTAATCGCTTGGATGAAAGCGAGTTTGGAATGTGGCTGGAAGACTACTCGATAGGCGAGTTGTGGGAGAAGAATGTCTTGGGTGGGAGACTGCCTGTATGATTCGCGTACATATCATCTGTGAGGGACAGACGGAAGCCATTTTTGTGCAGGAACTTCTCCAACCCCATCTTTCTTCGCGCGGGATATTTCTGCATCCTTCATTGATCAGGAACACCGGCGGCAACGTTACATTTAACCGATTACGCCAGGATGCAAAAAATCTGCTGCTTGGTGACCGAAGTTCCTACTGTACGACTTTCTTTGACTTTTATGGTCTGCCAACAGATTTCCCCGGCAAGTCCGAATCAGCCGCCAAAGGCGATTTGTCTGCCAAAGCCGCGATAATCCATACTGAATTGGTCAAGCGGCTCAAAGACACAATCAGAGATTTCCCCGCACAGCGATTTATCCCCTATGTTCAGATGTACGAATTTGAAGCGCTTTTGTTTAGCGATCCCGCCAGTTTTGCGGCCGGCATCAACAGGCGCGAACTCCAGGATAAACTAACAGGCATCCGCGCTCTATTTGAGACACCTGAACATATTAACGACGATCAATGTACAGCGCCAAGCAAACGGGTTAAAAAATTATTTTCATTAAATGACAGATACCAAAAACCAATCATGGGAACGCTGGGCGCGCTTGAGATCGGCTTGCCCAAGATGCGCGAAGAATGCCCGCTGTTTAATGCCTGGCTGGCCTCATTGGAAAATTTGTCAGCGCGAGGATAACATTCTTTATTCCACAAACACCAGCGCAATCGGGCATTCCAGTGCATGGCCGCCGTCTTCGGTGACCGTTTCGGCGCCGACAAAGCCGCCGGTTTCATCCCGCCTCACGACGTAGGCAATCGTATAAGGGATGTCGCGCCCGTCGACCGGCATTGAGGCGATAAAATCGGCGCTGCCTTCGTACTGCCCATCATCATTCAAGCGCAGCCGAAAGTCATCAAAGGCGATTTGAGAGGCATCCAGCTGACTGATGGCAATGGGTTCAGCTTCCCGGCCGCTGCAAGCCCCGCCATATTCAAGCAGCCATCGCCCTGTCCCGCCGGCCGCCGACTCTTCGCTGAACGCGGGGGTCTGCTGGCGATAGCCGACCCCCATCAACAGCGCGATGAGGCTGAAGACCAGCCCAATCAGCAGCACTACAGCAGCGCCTCGCGCCCGGTGTTTTGGCTTTCATAGATGGCGTTCAGGATTTGCATGACCTGCATCGACTGTTCGGCTGGCACCGGCGAGGGCGCGCCGTCCACGACCGCCTGGGCAAACTCGATGCACTCCTGGGCATGCGCCTCGGCCAAGTCTCTGGTCAGCTGCAAGCTGCGGTTGTACATTTGCTTGGTATCATAATTCGTATGATAGATTTCGCAGTTGGGCCAATGCGAGCCGCCCTTGTCGCCATAAAGCCACATCTGCATATCCTCGCCTTGGGTATCATGGTGCAGCATCCAGCTGACTTCCAGCACCATAGTGGCGCCATTTTCAAAGCGGACAAAGGCCAGCGCCAATTCCTCGACATCCATTTCCGGCGGCACCGTATTAAAATTGTCCCACAGGCCAAATGCCTTCGGATTGGCGGCCAGCTTTTTGCGGGCGACGCCAGTGACGGATATTGGAGTCGGATTGCCCATGAACCACAGCGTCAAATCAAGAATATGAACCCCAATATCAATGGTGGCGCCGCCGCCGCTGTGCTTCTTGAGCAAGAAGGCAAGCCGAGTCGGAATGGCAGTACGGCGCAGCATCCAGCTGCGGGCGTGATAGATTTCGCCCAGGGTGCCAGCTTCGATTTCGGCTTTCATGGCTTTGGAGCGGCCCTGAAAACGGAAGTGCTGGGCCGTCATCAGCAGCTTGCCGGCCTTGTCGCGGGCATCAATCATCCGCTGAACTTCAGCCGGGGTCGGCGCCAGCGGCTTTTCGCAAATGACATGCTTGCCGGCTTCCAGCGCGGCAATCGTCAGTTCGCCGTGATACATATTGGGCGTGCAGACATCGATAATATCAATATCGGGGTCATTGATGACGGCGGCGACATCAGTCTCCAGACGGCTGATCTTCCATTCGCCGCCCCAGCGATCCAGCGCCGCCTGGCTCAAATCGGCGCCGGCAATGACTTCGGCATGCGGCGATGCCGCCCAGCCCGGCATGTGTGTCCGCGCGATCCCGCCGACGCCAATCACGCCTACTTTTAATGTACTCATTCTGCAACACTCCTTTTATGATGTTTGGGGCTGAACCCATGAATTGGTTTCCGCAGCTTGATAAAACGCTTCCATCACGGCTGTGCGGTCAGCCGCTTCCTTCGCCGAGACAAGCGGAACAGCCTTGCCCAAAACCGCATCGAGGAAGAGGTCAAAGGCATGGGGCAGCGCATCCGGCAAATCTGTCCATTCACCCCCGTCTGCTCCGTCGATATGATTCGATTGAAGATACAATTTGTCATCATTCACATAGACCGCGCCTTCGGTGCCGCTGACGAGAATGGGCATCGGACGCAGGACATCCACCCACCCAGCGGCCAAGGCGCCAATCGCGCCATTGGCAAAGCGCATCAGCCCTTCGCCATATTCATCGCAGGCATATTTGCCCAGCAGCGAATCCAGTTGGGCAGTCACACGCAGCACATCGCCCATCAGCCACATCATAATATCCAGCGAATGCGCTCCCAGATCGCCAAAGCCGCCAACGCCCGCCTGCTCCAGGTCGGTCATCCACATCCAGCCATCCTTGAACCAGCCCTGCCCGGGGTCAAAGATGCCGCGAATCGCGCCTTGATGCACATTGGAATGGCGAATACGAGTGACTGCGCCGAGACTGCTGGCCTCCAACAGCTTTTTGATAAATAGATAATGCGGATGCCCGCGCATGAAGTGGCCAGTTTGGAAAATGACGCCAGCCGCGTCGATGGCTCTTTGCATGGCATAGGCATCAGCGGCTTTCATGCCCAGCGGTTTTTCGACGAACATGTGCTTGCCAGCCGCGGCGGCGCGTTCGACCAACGCCTGATGCGCCCTGGTTTCGGAAGCGATGATCACCGCGTCAATGTCATCGTCGCCAAAGACGTCATCAGCATGGTCAACCGCCTGGCTGTGAAGTTTGTCGGCGGCGATTTCGGCGCGCGGCGGCTGTTCATCCCAAACAGCCTTCACTTTGAATTCGTCGGAACGTTCGTTAAGGCGCTGAACAAAGCCCGGCGTGTGGATGTGCGCTGCGCCAAGGTAAGCCAAGGTTTTCATGTTTTGCTCCTATTCATAAAAAGTTAAGCATCCTGCGCGGCCAGCGCCTTCGCGAAACGGGCAGTTATGGTGCGCGGGCGCGTGATGGCCGAGCCAACGACAACTGCCCAAGCCCCCAACTCCAGCGCTTTTCGCGCCTGTTCGGGCGTATGAATGCGACCTTCGGCAATCACCGGAATCGCTAACTGCGCCGCCATTTGTGACAGCAGATCAAAATCCGGCTCGCCGCTTGTCAGGGTGGCATCGGTATAGCCGGCCAGCGTCGGCGCGGCCATGCAAGCCCCGGCATCAGCCGCCTGTTTGGCTTCGGCCAACGTCGAAACATCGGCAAAAGTTGGTTTCTTCAATTCGCGGTGAATGCGCGCCAGCAATTCGCCGACCTGGCTGCCATCGGGACGCGGGCGGGCGGTGCAGTCGAGCGCGATGACATCAGCGCCGGCGGCGGCAATCGCCTGGGCGTGTTCAAATGTGGGTGTGATGTAGACGCCGCTGTCCCCATCTTTGTACAAGCCAATCAGCGGCAAATCGACAGCTGCTTTAATCGCGCGGATATCGGCTGGGCTGTTGGCGCGAATTGCCGCCGCGCCGCCGATTTTTGCCGCGGCTGCCATCCGCGCCATAACATCCGAACCATAGAGCGGCTCATCTGCCAGCGCCTGACAGGATACAATCAGCTTGCCTTGAATGGCATGGATAAATTCGCCTGCTTTCATCAGCATGACCGAACCTTGCGCCAAGCCAGCATGGCCGCCCCCAGCAGAACGGCTTCAATGCCCAGCGCGGCCGGCAGCAGCGGTGTTGATTTCAACGGCGGCGGCAAAGCCTGCCGAAAGGATTTCTCGAATGCATCCCACCACAGCGCGCCAATCTGCGCGACGCCGCCGCCAATCACGACCGCTTCGGGATTGAGCGCCGTCACATAGCCGCCCAGAATGAAACCGAATTGCCCAGCTTTCTGCTTGATCGTCGCAGCCGCGACTTTGTCACCAGCCCGCGCGCGCTGACTGATGGCAGTCAAGGGAAGCCGCTTATTGGATTGAGACGCGCGGCAATAGGCGCGTTCAATCGCCGGGCCAGAGGCAAATTGATCCAGCAAAACGGGCCTGTCATCCTGCCAATCGACAACCAGATAGCCGATTTCGCCGGCGCTGTATGCTGCGCCATGCCAAACTTTGCCGTCCATGACGATCCCCCCGCCAATGCCGGTGCCGACTGCGACGCACAGCAGCGATGAATAATCAGCGCCAGCCCCCAAAACCGCTTCGCCATAGCTCATCGCCCGAACATCATTTTCGACGACAAGCGGAAGCCGCTGGCCGACGGAAATGGCTGACAAACGGGCAGATGTCCAGGCGGGAAGATTGTCATTGGCATGAATCACCTGTCCGGTTTCGGTATCAATCATCCCGGCTGCGCCAATCCCGATGCCCTTCACTTCACAGTCGGACGCGCCCAGCAGCGCCCGGCAAAGCCCCTGCGCCGCCGTCAGGATGGCCGGCGGAGTGGATGGTGTAGCGACTTGCTCCGTCTGCAAAATACCGCCACTGGCAGTGACCAAGCCGGCGATGATTTTGCTGGCGCCGATATCGACGCCGATGACGGCCGCTGACTCCAAGTCGCTCACCAAAGCTCCTGAACGTTAGATGTTCTTCAGCAAGGGTTCGTCGCCGCGGCGTTCGCGATAGCCCTGCACAATCAGGCCGGGACGGCCGAGGCTCTGTCCGGCCAACTGGCTGTTATGCGGGTCGCGGTAGCCCATCCGCACCATGCGGCGCGGGTCTTTGGTCTGGTTGATGTAGGAGCCGTGAACGCAAAACAGATGAAACAGCACCACATCACCGCGTTTGGCGGGAACGGCAACAGTGTCTTCCAGCTTATATTCAGCCGGGTCAAGGTGAGGCGTGCATGGCGTGCCGTCGGCGTTTTGCAGGACGTGAGGGATTTTCCCCTGTTTATGCGAACCAGCCAGAAAGCGAATCTCGCCATTCTCATGGAAGGTGTCATCCAAATGCACCAGTACATCAATGTAGCGCCCGTTCTCATGCTCATAAAAAGGGTTGTCCTGGTGCATCGGGAAAGGATGTCCGGTTTGCGGCGGCTTGATGTGCATGGTGGTATGATGCAGTTCGACGCTGGCATCCAGCAATACGGACAAGGCATTCGCCAGTTTGGGATGAGTCACGGCGCGCATCCAGGCGGCTGAATACAGATGCAGGTCGTGCATGGCCGTCAGCTTGACCTTCTTGTCCAGGTTCTCGTCAAAATAGGCTTCGCGCCAAGGGCCCGTCCAGCCTTGGTCGGTAAATGCCCAATCTTCAATCAGCTGGTCAAGGCTGTCCGACAATTCGGCCGTTTCAGCTTCGGAAAACATTTGCGGCAGGCGCAAAAACCCGTTTTCGTTAAAGAAATCAATTTGTTCCCGCTTCAGCATATCAGCTATCCTTTCAGCTAAATTCGATTCCATCTGTCAAGCTGGCGCGCTGTCATCAGCCGTCGCTGCCTTCAAAGACAATCGTATAGTATTCGATGCCATAGTCTCGGCCGTTTCTCTCGAATGGCCCGATGACAAGCTGATAGCGGCCAGCCGCCGTCAGGGTTATATCCTCGGTGTAGTTGCGGCGAGGACGGTCACTATCGCCCAGCAAAGCCGCAAAACTGCCGTCCGGGCCATAGAGATAGCCAAAAGGCGAATAGAAACCACTGCCACTCAAGCCACCGCCGCCGGTCCCCAGCTTGATGGTCACCGCCTGGCCGGCGGTCGCCTCAAAGCTGTAGCTGTGCTTTTCGCCTGCTTCTTCGATTTCGCCCTCTGCCTCGACATTGAGTGTCAATGCGCCTTGGTCAGCCGCGCCATCGACAGTCAGCGCATTGTCCGGCGCTTCCACAGTGGGCAGCGCCGGCGCTTCGCCTTCAAAGACAATCGTATAGTATTCGATGCCATAATTTCGGCCGTTTCTCTCGAATGGCCCGATGACAAGCTGATAGCGGCCAGCTTCCGTTAAGGTTATATCCTGTGTGTAGTTGCGGCGAGGCCGGTCGCTATCGCCCAGCAAAGCCGCAAAACTGCCATCCGGGCCATAGAGATAGCCAAAAGGCGAATAGAAGCCGCTGCCGCTCAAGCCACCGCCGCCGGTCCCCAGCTTGATAGTCACCGCCTGACCGGCGGCGGCATCAAAGCTGTAGCTGTGCTTTTCGCCGGCCTGCTCGATTTCGCCCTCTGCCTCGACATTGAGCGTCAATGCGCCTTGGTCAGCCGCGCCGTCAGCCGTCAGCGCATTGTCCGGCATCACTGCCGCCGCCGCTTCTGCCGTCGGCGGCTGGGTTGCGGTTGGCGGAATTGGGGTTGATGTTGGGGCTTGGGCAGACGCGGTCGCGGCCGCTTGGGCGGCGGCGGTCATAGTCGCCTGGGATGAGACAGCCGCATTGTTTTGATTCACGGCGAACAAAAGTCCAAGCGCGGCGATGACAATAATAACCGCGGCCGCGATCTGCGGTGTGCGATTTTTGCCGGCGGCCGCCATCTGGTCCGCTGTTTTCGTTTTATACAGAATAGGAGCTTCAATCGGCGCGGTTTCGCGCTCCTCATAAAGATAACAGGCGGCTTCGTGTCCCTGTTTGTCCATCATATACAAGGGCGGCTGCTCTTCCAGGCATTGATCCATGCGGTGCGGACAGCGCGGATAATAACGGCAGCCCTTGGCGGCGGCGGTACGCATCTCTTCTTCGCTGGGCAGGGAAATGTTGACATCCCATTTGTCAGTGGGGTCAGGCACCGGCACTGAATCAATCAAAAGCTGCACATAGGGATGCTGGGGCGCGTCAATCACGTCCATCGCCCGGCCGCGTTCGGCTGTTGTCCCCTGATAAAGCATATAGATTTGGTCGCCGATTTGATAAGCGGTGCTTAAATCGTGCGTGATATACAGAAAGGAGATATTATAATCATCGCGCAGGCGCAGCATCGCATCCAAAATCGAGGCGCGCAGCGAGGCATCGACCATCGACACCGGCTCATCGGCCACAATCAGCCGCGGTTTAATCATATAGGCGCGCGCCATCATAATTCGCTGCCGCTGACCGCCGCTTAGCTGATGGGGATATTTACGCAGCACGTCCTCGCCGTACAAGCCGACCACATTCAAGCCGGACTCGACCATATCGCGGTATTCGCTTTGATTGTCCGACAGGCTGAAGTGCTTGTTGACCAGATGAAAAACGTGGTCGATGCGATAAAAGGGATTATAAACGCCGAAGGGATCCTGAAAAACCGCCTGCACATTGCGGCGATACACTTTTAGCTGGGCATTGGTCATATCGGTGATGTCTTCGCCGTCGAAGATAATCTGCCCCGATGTCAGTTTGATAAAACCCAGCACCAGATTCGCCAGCGTGGTTTTGCCGCTGCCGCTTTCGCCGGCAATGGTAGTGATGGTCGCCGGCGATTCGTCAATCGTCATATTAAAATGATCCAGCGCGACCACTGATTTTTTGCTGCTGCCTATAAAGCCGCCGCTTGAATAGATTTTGGTGGCATCACGAATTTGCAATAGTGGCGAAGGCATCG
Source organism: Phototrophicaceae bacterium (assembly GCA_965243515.1). GTDB lineage: Bacteria > Chloroflexota > Anaerolineae > Aggregatilineales > Phototrophicaceae > UBA6055. The sequence goes on from OZ251572.1 coordinate 2,358,701, forward strand.
GCTCTCCTCTCTTCAAATTGCTCGTCAAACAAATGACAGGCAACCTCATGTTTATCTTCTACATAGACGGGCAGCGGCTCATACTCGGCGCAATGCTCCCAGGCAAAGGGACAGCGCAGGCGGAAGATGCAGCCAGAAGGCGGATTGCGCGGGTCGTGAGTGATGCCTTCCGTGATCTTGAGCGGCTTGCGCTCCTTGATGGACGGGATCGAATCAATCAGGAGTTGGGTATAGGGGTGCAGCGGCTTGGCATACACATTTTCGACGGGGGCGATTTCAACCATTTTGCCGGCGTACATGACCGCGATTCGGTCGACGATTTGCGCCAGCAGGCCCATGTCATGCCCGATAACAATCAGGGAGACTCCCAGCGCGTCTTTGACCTTGACCAGGGTTTGGGCGACAATGCGCTGAACGACAACATCCAGCGCGCTGGTGGCTTCGTCGGCGATGACCACAACTGGATTGAGGGCAATCCCCATGGCGATGCAGACGCGCTGTTTCATGCCGCCGCTAAGTTCATGCGGATACATATTATAGATGCGGTTGGGCAGTCCGACCATCTGAAAAAGTTCAAAGATCTGCTCTTTAAGCGCCTCTTTATTCTTTAGCTTGCCCTCATGCGCCTCGATGACGTCGATAATCTGATCTTTGACGCGCATGGTCGGGTTGAGGGAGTTCATGGCGCCCTGTGGAATCAAGGACAAGCCAGTCCAGCGAAACTTCCGCAGTTCCTCTTCGCTTAGGTTCAGCACTTCGGTGCCGGCGACTTTGATGCTGCCATGAACGATATAGCCGGGCGGCTGCACCAGCTGCAGGATGCCGTAGGCCGTCGTTGATTTGCCACAGCCGGACTCCCCTACCAAGCCAAGCGTTTCGCCTTCATACAGTTCAAAGCTGATGTCGCTGACGGCGATGACGTCGCCTTGCGGCGTGGCATAGTGAATCCGCAGGTTTTCGACTTCCAGGACGACGCGCTCACTGCCCGATTGATTTTGTTCTGACATATTTTATATCCCTTCCCTGTATCAGGCAGTTTTATTCAGACGCGGATGCGCCAGAGACGGGTGATGATAAAGGCGGCATACGCGGAGGCAAGGCCGGGGCCGAAGGGGCTGGAGTCGAAGGCGCGGATGCTTTGCGAAGGCGCGGGTTGGCGATTTCATCCAGGCCGAGATTGATGAGCAAGAGCGCGATAAAGACAATGACCAGGATGACGGTTGGGATGCCCCACCACCACCACATATCCCGCGTCAGTGCGGCGGCTTCAATCGAGAAGTAGAGGGCGACGCCCAGCGATGGGATGCGCTGCGGCCCAAAGCCAAGCAGTTCCAAGCCGACGGCCGAAAGAATGGCGCCGGCCATATTGCCGATGTAGCTGGCGGCCAGATAGGGCAGCAGGTTGGGCATGATTTCCCTGAACATAATATCGCGCATCGGCACGCCTGAAAGCCGCGCCATCTGCACATAGCCGCTTTCGCGCATGGTCAGCACTTGGGCGCGGATGAAGCGGGTTGGCCTCGGCCAGGCAAAGAGTGAAATAAGCAGGGCCATCGTCAGCAGATCCACGCGCGGCAGGACGGACTGAATCACAATCAGCACCATGAGCGGGGGAATAGGAATCATAACATCGACGGCTAATCGGATGACGTCGTCGACCCATCCACCAAGGAAGCCGGCGAGGAAGCCGAGAAGGATGCCGGATCCTATGCCAACCGAGGCGGCGATGACGCCAACAATCATGGTGCGCGGTGTGCCGACAATCAGTAGCGCCAGCATATCGCGGCCGCTATTTTCGGTGCCAAGCGGGTGTTCTGGCACGCCTTCCTGGCCGCGCCAGTTGGTGAAGCCAACCGGCGGCAGATTCAAGGGAGAGCTTCCCGCCCGCGCCAAATCGGTATCCCAGAATTGGTAGCCGAGGAATATCAAAAAAAACATGACGGCGATGATTGATGCGCCGCCGAGGAACCTCCAGTTCAGCCAAGGATTATCGAAACGGTTGAGCCGCCCCTTTTTTTTGCGGTCAGCGATGGAATTTGTCATTATTATCTTCCTTCCAGGCTGATGCGCGGGTCGATCAGCGGGTATGTCAGGTCAATGATCAGCACAGCCAGGGCACTGGTGACAATCAGAATTAAGGCCGTGCCTTGGATCAAGTTATAGTCCTGACTGCGTATCGCTGAAAGGATCAGCGAACCCATGCCGTTGTAGGTGAACATAACCTCGACCAGCACGGCGCCGCTAACCAAGGTGCCAATGGAGACGGCCAATGCGGTTATCTGCGGCAGGATAGCGTTGCGGATCATGTAGCGATATAAGACATAAAAGGGCTTGATGCCTTTGGCCTGCGCCAGAATCATATAATCCTCGCCCTCAATCGTGACCATCATGCCGCGCATGCCTAAGGCCCAGTAGCCAAAGGACACCAAGACGATAGACATAGCGGGCAAAAAGCCGTGATAGATCACTTCGACAAAGAACTCCATCGTCAAGGCTGGCACCGTGGTACGGCCATAGGCGCCCTGCTGTGGGAAGATAGGTATCAGGAAGCCGAATATATAGACCAGCAACAAGCTGGACAGGGCTGGCGGCACTGATGTGAAGGTCATCGATATGGGGATCATCACTTTGACCGATTTTAGCGTTTTGTGCCAGGCCAGCAAGGCCCCGCAAAGATTACCGACGATAAAGGATATCGCCACCGCGATGCCATACATGCCAATCGTCCACGGCAACGCGCGGCTGACCAGTTCGGACACCGACGTCGGGAAATTGATAATGGAGTAGCCGAGGTCAAGGCGCAGGGTATTCGCCATAAAGCGCAGATACTGGATATGGATCGGGTCGTCAAGGCCAAAGCGCTTTCGCCAGCTTTCGATAATCAAATCGGCATTTTCGACAAAGCCAACGTTCTGGCTCATCCGCGCAATCATAGCTCCAATGGGATCGCCTGGCGCCAGGCGCGGGAGAATGAAGATAATAGTCGCTGCTAACCATACGGCCAAGACAAACACAAGCAGTCGACGCAACAGATAATTAAGTGAAATACCTCCCATGCCGTTCCGTCCTTTCATGCAGAAGCGACCGATTCGCCTGATGGCGCAAGGTTCACCCCCACGCTGGTGGGGAAAATGAGGCCAGGATCTCCCCGGCCTCAAAGGACATCAATCAATCCTACATGCCGGCTTTGCGGAGTTCGGAGATGATTTGATGCGTCGACTGCCACCAGGTAGCCGGATGGTTGAAGTTGTTTTCAGCCGTCGGCCAGCCTTCCCAGTAGGTGCTGTTGAACGGAATCAGCTTGGTTGCCTGATTCAGCGGCAGGATGGGCAGTTCTTCATAGAAGTAGCGGTAAGCCTCGACCACCATATCAAGGATGGCCGGATCGCCCAAAGGCAGCGTGCCGATTTGCTCGACAAGGGCGCTGTAGGCTTCGTTGTTCATGCCATCCCAGCGGGCGTGGTTGTTGCCGGATGAACGTTCGCCAACCGCGACCCAGTGCCGCGCGGTGTAGCGGTCCATGGAGGCCCAGGGTTCGTTGACCGAGCCGCAGGCGTCCCAGTCGGTGGTGGCTTCATAGTTGCCAAAGCGCTTGTTGTCATCCCAAGTCGAGCCGGCGACCACGGAGGCACTGCCCTCGATACCGAAGTTGCGAAGCTGCTCGACAACAACGTCGGTGATGCGCCGTTTTTCGATGAAACCTTCGTGAACCTGAATCGGCAGGGTCAAGACGTTGCCATCTCCGTCGGCCCACAGGCCGTCATCGTTGCGCGCATAGCCGTTGTTGGTCAGCAGTTCTTCAGCAGCTTCATGGTTGGAAGTGGTGCTGAAGGCCATGCCGGCTTCTTCGATGGCGTCGATGAAGGGGAACATGGCGCCGTATTCGACAAACATCGTGCGCGAGGGGATGGTTACGCCCTCATAAGCGATAGCGATGATTTCGTCGCGGTCAATGACGTGGTTGATCGCCCAGCGCATTTCCGGGTTGTCCCAAGGCGGAGTCTGAGTCTGGAAAGAAATCTGACGCGGGCAGGGATCGAGCCAGACAAAGGGCATGCCCTCTTCCCAAGCGAAGATCTTGTCGTTCTGCGCCTGCATGGCTTCAAACGCGCCCAGCGTGACGTCCATGATGCTGTCGACTTCGTTGTTGACGGCCAGGGTGGTGCGGATCTGGTCGTTGCCAGTGATGATCCAAATCAAGCGCTGCGGCTCTGGCATCGACATCGCGCCAGTCGCGGCGCCCCACCAATCATCGTTGCGGTCATAGACCCAAGTCGTCTCGTTGGCGGAAGTCAGAGTGTAGGGACCGGTGCCTACTGGCGGGAAGTTCTTGAAGGTGAAGGGATCCTGGTCAGCCCAGACATGCTCTGGAACGATGAGCAGGTTGCCGCCGATCTTGACCGTCAGCAGATCCAGCTGGAAGCGCGGGTTGGGCGCGGTCAGATTGAACTGCACCGTCTGCGCGTCAATAACTTCGACGCTCTCGACCCAGGTATTAACATCGCCAGCCTTCCAGAGGCCGCTGTTGTCAGGGTTCCCCAGCATAGCGAAGGTGAAGGCAACATCGTCAGCGTCCATCGCTTCGCCGTCCGACCATGCCGCGCCTTCGCGCAGGTTCAGCGTCCAGACGTCAAGCGAGTCGTTGCTGGAAGCGCCAGCCGCCAGCCAAGGCATGATTTCGCCGGTTTCATAGTTCAAGATGAAAAGCGGCTCAAAGACGGCCTGACCAAGCCCGCCGTTGCTGAGATTGTTCGGCACGTAGGGATTGTAGTTGTCAAAGGCGGGCTGGGGCCCGACTCGGCCGTCACGATCCAAAATGACGGTATCTTCGCGTGCGACATCCTGCGCGGCAGCCGTGAAGCTGAATGCAGCCAAGACGACGACGAGAAGCAGATAAAGAAAAGTTCTTGCGTTCATTTGAGTATTCTCCTGATACTAGAGATAAATAGTCGCCAACTCCGCATTCGGTTTGTCATTCAGCCTGAACGACGGGCGCGTTGACGGCACCCTGGATTACCCAGTCACATCATTTGCAGTTCTTTCGATAAGCCCCCTTTCCTGGACTTCAACCGCAGTTCATCCCCGCGATGGCAGGGACATTTCAGCGGCGCAGCGGCCGACATTCTGATTCGCAGCGCGCCGGCATATCGCTGCCGCCCAAACGCTCGACTAGAGTGTATTGACATTTAAGCCAGGTATGTATAATAGTCGCATGGCTGAAATATAATATAGAAATTTCAAACTTGCAATACTGTTTTTTATTCAATTATTCTGCCCAAATCATCCGAAACGGATTCTGCCATAGAATCGCCATTTATGATACGATTGCAGCCCATCATTATTGCAGGTGAGAAAAGAGACGCGAAACTATGGAACCCAATCGCAAACCGCCCAGCCTGCTCCGCCTGTTCTTCATCTTGACGACAGTCTGCGTTCTGTTCATCGGCGGGGTGCTGCTGCTGGCGGACATCAAATGCAATTATGATATCGAAAACTGGTGGGCGCCGCCCTATCCCGGCGCCGAAACCGTTTCAATAGCATACGACCTGTTCCGCCCGCGCGCCTTGGGCGTGACGACTTGGACAATGCGCTCGCCCGACAATGTCGAGACGGTCAAGCAGTTTTATCGGGACAAACGCATTGAGACGCTGGAAGCCGAACGGACGCGCGGGCTGGGATGGACAGAATCCTTTGTGCGGCCTATGGAAAACGGGCCGGGAAGCATCATTACGTTGTACAGCGCTTGCGGGACTTAAAAGCAGGGAGACGATAAATGAAAATCGCCGCTTTCCCCAAATGTTATCTGGATGACATCGCTGGCGCCGGCGCGATGACCGTCTTTGACTGGATTGAAATGGCGAAGTCCCTAGACGCCGATGGTTTAGAAATGTATGAAGGATTCTTCAGCAGCCTTGATGATGCTTATATTCGGCAGGTGGGCGATGCGATTGCCGCCGCCGGGTTTGAAATGCCGATGCTGTGCTGCTCGCCCAACTTCACCGACCCCGACCCGGATGAACGCAAAAAAGCGATTGCGCGCGAAGTTCGGATGATCGAAATCACAAAAGCGCTGGGCGGCGAGCGCGCGGTTTGCCGCGTGTTAAGCGGACAGCGCTATCCGCAGATCAGCCGCGAGCAAGGGCTGGAATGGGTGGTCGAGTGCATTGAGCAGCTGATCCCAACCGCGCGGGAACACAAGATTATTCTCGGCCTGGAGAACCACTACAAGGACGGCTTTTGGCGGTATCCCGAATTCGCCCAGAAGATGGATGTCTTCCTTGATGTCTTGAATGCTATCCCAGAAAGGGAATACTTTGGAGTGCAGTATGACCCGTCCAACGCCATTGTCGCCGGCGATGATCCGATTGAACTGCTGCGGGCCGTGGCCGACCGCGTGGTGAGCATGCACGCCAGCGACCGCTATTTGTCTGATGGCGTCACCTTGGATGATTTGCGTCAAAGCGACGGCAGTCTGGGTTATTCACCGTCCTTGCAGCATGGCGTAACCGGCAAGGGGCTGAATGATTATGATGCCATTTTCCAAATTCTGCGCGATGTCGGGTATGATGGCTGGGTCAGCATTGAGGACGGCATGAACGGGATGGCGGAGATGCAAGCCTCTATTGATTTCCTCAAGACCATGCGCGGCAAATACTTTGCCTAGACCAATAAGGAAAACGCTTATGGACGCTTTAATCAAATTTGGACGCGGCGACAAACAGGTTGAACTGCGCGGCATTGCCCAACCGCCCGACCCGCAGCCGCATCAGGTCATTGTGGAAGTGGGCGCGGCCGGGGTGTGTGGCAGCGATCTGCATATGTGGCGCGAAAATCACAGCTGGGAGATCAAGCTGCCGCTGGTGCTGGGGCATGAGTTTTGCGGCACGGTCGCCGAAGTCGGCGCCGATGTGGTGAACTTCAAAGTCGGGGATCGGGTCGCGGTCGAAACGGCGGCAGAAATCTGCGGCGGCTGCATCTTCTGTCATTCGGGGAATTATAATCAGTGTCCGCGGCGTCTCGGATACGGCGCCTTGCACGATGGCGCTTTTACTCAATATGTGACCGCCCGCCAGCAAATCCTGCATCATATCCCCGACAATGTTCCTGATGAATACGCCGCGCTCACCGAGCCGATTTGTGTTGCCTATAACGCCCTGGTCGAAAAAACCGCCGCCGTCCGCCCCGGCGACATGGTCGTGATTCAAGGGCCCGGCCCCATTGGCATGATGGCTTTGCTGGTGGCAAAATTGCGCGGCGCCAGTGATATCATCATGCTCGGCGCTCGTCATGATCAGCGGCGGCTGCCGATTGCCGAACAGCTTGGCGCCACGGCGGCGCTTAATATCGACGACGAAGATCCGCTCCCGTTCCTGCGCGCGCTGGGCGATGGCTATGGCGCTGACCTGGTGGTCGATTGCACCGGCGTCAGCATCGCCTTGAAATCGGCCTTGGACATGGTGCGCCCGAACGGCATCATCACCAAAATTGGCTGGGGCCCCCAGCCGCTTGGCTTTTCGCTGGATCCACTGGTGCAAAAAGCCGTGACCCTGCAAGGCACATTCAGTCACCTGTATTCGACTTGGGAGCGGGTGCTGGGTTTGCTTTCGTCAGGGCAAATCGACCTAAGCCCCATCGTTGGCGGTGTCTATCCACTGGATGAGTGGAAAGCGGCTTTTGAAGAGATGGAAGCCGGCAATAACGTCAAATCGGTGCTTCTGCCCGCTTGATTGCAGCCCGACGAAAGGACCCAATATGGATGCTAAAATTCAGATTTCCATTGATGTCATTGACCTGGCCGAGGCCTTGGACTTGGCCCGCGCCTCCGTCGCAGCCGGGGTGGACTGGCTGGAAGTGGGTACGCCGCTCTTGCTTGCCGAAGGTCTCCATGCTGTGCGCGCCTTCCGCAGCGCATTCCCGGATACGCCTATCGTGGTGGACCTCAAGACGATGGACGGCGCCGGGCTGGAAGCCGAAATGATGTTCAAGGCTGGCGGCGATATGGTGGTCGTCATGGGCCAGGCGCATGATGCCAGCATCATTGAACAGGTCAAGATGGCGCGGCGCTATGGCAAAGCGGTTATGTGCGATGTGATGCTCTGCCCCGACAAGCCCGGCCGCGCGCGGCAGGCGCAGGAGATGGGCGTCGATTATATCATTGTCCACACTGGCTTTGACGAACGCAATTTGATTCCGGGACTTAGTCCGCTTGATGATTTGCCGGCTGTGCTTCAGGCGGTCGATATACCGGTGCAGGCGGTCGGGGGCTTGAGCGTTCCGCAGGCCATTCAAACGTTGGCAATGGGCGCGGAAATCGTGGTCTTTGGGGCGCCCTTGGTGATTAGCGGCAAAGCGTTCAAAGCCGCTGACCCCAACTTTGACCGCCAGCTGCGCGGTATTGTCAAAGCGGTGCGCGGGGCATAAACAAATGTATTGTAGGCTATGGATGCTTGTGAAATTTTTCCCATTTCAATGACGGCAAGCGCGATATTGTGATGCGGCGCAAGCGCGCGTATACTTGGCTGCTTGAAACGACCGATTGGATGAGGCTTCCATGTTTGTACATGACCCGGAATTCGGCGACATCGTTGACTTCAATCAACTACGGCAGATGATTCATCATATCTATGATTCCCTGCTGCCCGATTTTGACATGCCCAAGTCAATGAAAGTCGGCGTCGAACTGTTTGGCGACGAGCCTGACCTGCTGATTGCCGCCGGCGCCAGTATGCTTGCCTGGATGACCATTGTCGCCGCCGGTGAAGACGAAATTGCCGAAGAACTGAAAGACAAACTCTTTACCCTGGGCTGGACCGAAGAAGCCATTGGCTCGGACTTGTTGAGCGCCGCGACCACAGCCACGCCGCTTACCGACGACCCGAACACAAAAGACTATCATGTGAAAGGGCGCAAGTGGCTGATCAACAACTCATACCATGCCGATTATCATACGGTCGTCGCCAAGACGACTGACCCGCGCTCCCGCGGGCCGCGCTCGCTGTCGATCTTCCTTGTGCCGCGCAGCAGCTGCAAGAATTGGGAACGGCTGAACACTCATGTCCTGCGAAAGATGGTACTGACGACCTTCGATATCGACGGGCCGGGGCGGCTGTTGGGCAAAGCGGGGCACGGCTTGCAAATTTTGCAGAAAATGGCGATGCCGAGCAAATATCAATGCGCCTACGTCGGCATCAAGATGATGAATGAAGCCATCCCGGCCAGCATTGAGCATCTGTCCAGCAAACGGATCTTCAGCCAGAATCCAATCCACTTCAGCAATGTCCTCCGCCAAATGTACAACCTCGTCTTGCAGGCTGCCGTGCTTAATTTTATCTATTACCGCGCCTTGGCATTCAGCGCCGGCACCTTTTTGCAATTCCACGGCGTGATGCTCAAATCGTGGCTGCTGCTGCGCGCTAATGAACTACTGGGGCAGAACCTGCTGATTGCCGGCTCCAAAGGCTTTCTGGCAGAATCCGTCATTGGACGCAATGCCATCGATTCCTTCGTGCTGCCGGTGTTTGACGGGCATTACACCATCAATACTCTGATGACCGCCAAACACATGAAACGTTATTTGGGCGCCCGCCGCCGCGCCAGTGTGCCAGAACGGATGGAGACTCTGCGGCGCGGCGCCTTCACCTCGCAGTCCGGCGACCAGATCCGCGCCAACTCGCGCGCGCTTCGCAATCCCGACTTCTTTGATTATGCCCAGTACATTGAAGACCTGGAGCTTCCCATTGATTTCGATGTTCGGGCTGTGGTGGCGGCGATGCAATCGCTGACCGATGAATTAAACCAGCGCGATTTAATGACCGACCCCGAACACCGCTATAAACTAGGCACTATGGTTCATTGGATGGAAGCCTTGCTGGCCGCCTGTGAACTCTGGAAAGCCACTGAAGAAGATGAATATGTCAACGGAATCATTATGCAATACAATGCCTTCGCCAACGAATTTAATCAGATTGTCAGCGAAAGCGCCTTGCAAACCAAGTTCCTGCCACTCATGCGCCAGCGGCCGTTGCGTAAAGCTGACAACCCGCGCGAGTTCCTGCTGCGCTTGTATCATCGGGTCGAGCAGTTTTCCTTTCGGCAAGAAGCACTTGCTGTGGAGTAGACGGCATCCGCCAAAGGTTCAGGACAAACTGTCCACCCGATTTTAAGTTAGCAAAGGACCCAAGCCATAGCTATGAAAATGGTACAGGATGAAACATTTGGCGAGATTATTGATTATGACCGGCTGCGGGCAGGTATGGCCGATGTGCTGGACAATGTATTCCCGACCTTCAACTTAATGGGGTCAATGCTGGAAGCCACTCGGCATTTTGGCAACGATCCCAATTATATGACCGCCTGCGCCGCCAGCGGCCTGGCGTATATGATGCTGGTCGCCGCCAAAGAGGACAAGCTCGCGGCTGAACTCAAAGGCAAAATTTTTACCTTGGGCTGGACCGAAGAGCACACCGGCACCGATCTTTTGAGCGTTGTCACCCAAGCCAAGCCGATGTCCGACGACCCGCAGGAAAAAAACTTTCACATCAAAGGGCAGAAGTGGCTCATCAACAATTCCTATCATGCTGATTATCATTCGGTCATCGCCAAGGTGGATCCAGACGCCTCTGGGCCGCGGTCTTTGTCCATCTTCGCTGTGCCGCACAGCAGCACCAAAAACTGGAAGCGGCTGGAAACGCATGTTCTGCGGAGCATGGTCATCACCCAATACGAGATTGACGGGCCTGGCATCCTGGTCGGGCAGGCTGGGCGCGGGCTGGAAATTTTGCAGCGTATGGCACTGCCATCCAAATATCACTGCTCCTATATGGGCGTGACGATGGTCGAAGGATCGCTGCCAGCCGCCATCAATCATCTCGCGACCAAGAAGATCTTCGGCGGCAATCCGATTCGCTTTAGCAACGTCTTCCGCCAACTCTATAATCTGGCGCAGCAGGCCGCCCTGATCAATTTCACTTTCTTTCGCGCGCTCGCCTTTAGTGACAGCCCCTTCTTGCAGTTTCATGGGCTGATGCTGAAATCGTGGCTGTTGCTCAAATGCAGCGAAATCCTGTCGCAAAACCTGCTGGTCACTGGCTCCAAAGGTTTCCTGAAAGAATCGATCATCGGCGGGAATGCGATTGATTCTTTTGTCTATCCGGTCTTTGACGGTCATTATACGTTAAATACCCTGCTCACTTACAAGCATACCAAACGTTATTTGCAGGCGCGCGAACGGGGCGACATTGAATCCCGAATGCAAGTCCTGCGCGGCAATGCCTATGTCCCGCTGGAAGGACAGCAAATCCTCAATGACAGCCGCGAAATGCGCCGGCCGCCCTTCTTTGATTACGCCGATTACATCCAGCGCTGCCAGCTGCCGATTGCGCTTGATGCCGCGCGGCTGGTGGACATCAGCCAGCAAATTATGGATGCCGTGCAGGCCTTGCAGGCCACCAACGAACCCGAATATCGCTATAAGATCGGCATGATTGTGCATAACCTGGAGGCGCTGCTTTCGGCGGTGGAGCTATGGAAAGTCACTGCCAATGACCATTATCTCAACGCGGCTGTCATGCAGTACAATGATGTCGGCAAGCTGATGAACCGCATCATCAGCGAGGGCGGCTTTGATGTGGACTTCATTCAGCCTTTGCGGCAGCAGCCGTTGCCCAAGCCCGCGGATCCGCGGCAATTCCTGCTGGATTTGCTGGATGTCAAAGGGCAAATCCGCTCATCCTGACAGCTAGACATTAAAGCGAAACTGTATCACATTCCCGTCCTGAACCACATAATCATGGCCTTCCAGCTGCATCAGACCAGCCGCCTTGACCGCCTGACGACTTTTGAACTGCGCGAAAACGGAATAGGGAATGACTTCGGCGCGGATGAAACCGCGTTCAAAGTCGGTGTGAATCACGCCGGCGGCCTTGGGGGCTGTCCAACCAGCGCGGATTGTCCAGGCGCGCACTTCGCTGTCGTTAAATGTGAAGTAGCTAATCAAACCAAGCAGGCGATAGCTTTTGCGAATCAACTGCTCCAGGCTGCTGGCGCGCAGGTCATACAGCCGCAGATAGTCTTCGCGCTCGTCATCGCTCAAGGCGGCCATTTCCTGCTCCAGGGTGGCGCAGACGGTGATGATTTCGGCATCCTGCGCGGCGGCGATTTGACGGGCCGCCTGAAGGTGTGGATTATCGGCATGGAGGCTGTCTTCATCCACATTGGCGGCATAGATGACCGGCTTGGCTGTCAAAAAGCGCATCTCCTGATTAAGGGCGGCGAACAGCGGATGGCGGCGCGCTTCAAAAGTCCGCAGCGTTTTCCCGGCGCCGATATGCCGCTCGACTTGCCGCGCCATTTCCAGCATCGGCCGCTGTTTCGGCTCGGCCCGACACTCGCGCTCCAGCTTTTGCAGTCGCCGTTCCAGCTGCTGCATGTCCGCCAGCGCCAGTTCCGTTTGGATGACGGCGACATCATCAGCCGGGTTCGGATGCGCCTGCACATGGACGACATTCTCGTCATCAAAACAGCGCACGACATGCAGGATGGCGTCCACATTGCGGATATGCCCAAGAAAGCGATTGCCCAGGCCTTCGCCTCGGCTCGCGCCCGGCGCCAGCCCCGCCAGGTCAGCGAAGTCAATCCGCGCGCTTATCGCCTGCTCCACCCCGACCCATGCCTGCAAGCTGGTCAGTCGCTTGTCTGGCAGCTCGACCACCGCTCGGTTGGCTTCAATGGTGCAGAAAGGATAATTGGCCGCCTGCGCCTTCTGTGTGCGCGTCAGGGCATTGAATAGCGTGCTTTTGCCGACATTCGGCAAGCCGACGATGCCGATGCTTAGACTCATGGTTTCCCTCATCTTCAATCTGAAAATCAGGCTGCCTTTATTTTATGGCAAAGCGCGCCGTTTCGCGCCGCCCGACTGTGGTATCATCGGGCAGTCATAGCAAGACAATCGCATTTTGAAACTGAATAAAGCATAATGGAGTAAGTCGCCATGGCAAAATCAAACCGCGCCCGCGTTGAAGCAATCATGGATGCCCTGAAGAGCGGGCTGGGCCCTTATGTGCTGGCGCAGTACAAAGCATGTTACCGCGGCAAGCATTTGCAGGAAATGGAAGCTGCCCTTTATGAAGTGAGCAATCGTTCGCCGCGCTTGTCGAACGAGGCGGCCGCCTTGCGGCAGCTTGATGTTCAGGCTTGGCTGAGTCTGATGAATCATCGAAGCGGCTGGCGCGAGGTATTTGGCGACAAGCTGGGGCGAACCGAACGCAGCTGCATCTTTGAACTGCGCGATGCCGGCGATAAATGGGCGCATCAACGCGCCTTCAGCAATGATGATGCCCATCGCATCGCTGACACCGCCGCCCGGCTGCTGCAAGCGATTGGCGCCGACAAAGAAGCGGCGGCGGCCAGAAAGCATGCTCATGAACTGCTGCGGCTGCGCTATGACCGCGATGCGGAAAAATCGCGCCGACAGCCAATGGCCATAGACGCCGCGCCGCTGACAACCGCCGCCGGCATCAAACCATGGCGCCTGGTGATTCAACCGCATTCAGATGTCCTTAGCGGGCATTACACCCAGGCCGAGTTCGCCGCCGATTTGGCGCAGGTCGTTCAGGGCAAAGCGGCGATGGAATATGGCGACGCCAAAGCATTCTTCCGCCGCACCTACCTGACGCAAGGCTTGCAGGATTTGCTGGTGACCGGCTGGCGGCGCCTGACCGGCGAAGGCGGCGACCCAGTCGCGCAGCTGCAAACCAGCTTCGGCGGCGGCAAAACCCACAGCATGCTGGCGCTTTATCATCTCTTTGGCGGCGAGATTCAACTCAATGACCTGCCCGGGGCTGAAGGCATCATCGAGCGCATCGGCGCGGCTGGCGATCCAGTCACAGCCCAGCGCGCCGTCATCGTCGGCACCGCCTTTGACGCCAATGAGCCGCGCCGCCATCCCGACTGCTCGACTTATACCCTCTGGGGCGAGATCGCCTGGCAGCTGGGCGGCATCGAGGCATATAAACTGGTGGCGAACGCTGACATGGAGCGCATCAGCCCTGGCTCGGACACCCTGCTGGAACTGCTGGAAAATTATGGGCCAGCGCTGATTGTCATGGATGAGCTGATCGCCTTTGTCCGCAACCTCTATCAAGCCGAGCGGCGACCATCAGCCGGCAGCTTTGATTCGGTGATGACCTTCATGCAGGCCCTGACCGAAGCCGTCAGACGCTCCAGCGATTCGATGCTGCTGGTGTCGATCCCCGACAGCGAAACCGAAATCGGCGGCGAAGGCGGCAAGGCGGCGCTGGAATCGCTCGCCAAAACCATCGGGCGGATTGAGGCCGTCTGGAAACCGGTCAGCGCAACTGAAAGCTATCGGATTGTGCGCCAGCGACTGTTTGCGGAAGTCACCGATGCGCCGGCGCGGGATGCGGCCCTGATGGCCTTCCGCGATATGTACCAGCGGAACAGCGCCGAGTTCCCGCCAGGCGTGGCCGACAGCGACTATCAGCGGCTGATGGCGCAGGCTTATCCCATCCACCCTGAACTGTTTGCGCGGCTGTATGAAGACTGGTCAAGCCTAGAGCGTTTTCAGCGCACCCGCGGCGTCCTGCGGCTGATGGCGGCCGTGATCCATCAGCTTTGGAACGCCAATGACCAGTCGCTAATGATTATGCCGGCCTCGGTCCCGCTGTGGCAAGCCGCCGTCCGCGACGAGATGCTCCGTTATCTGCCCAACGGCTGGCCGCCAGTCCTCGACGCCGACATCGACGGCGATGACGCCAAACCCGCGCAGCTTGACCGACAGGCGCCAGCCCTGGGACAGCTGCAGGCCAGCCGCCGCGTGGCGCGGGCGATCTTTATCGGCAGCGCGCCGTCGTCAGCCGCCCAGCCCGTGCGCGGCATCGAAGAAGTCCGCATTCGGCTGGCGACCCTCCAGCCCGGCGAAAGAACCGCGCCCTTCACGGATGCCCTGCATCGAATGGGCAAGCTGCTCACCTACCTGTATAGCGACGGCAGCCGCTATTGGTATGACACGCGCCCAACAGTGAACCGAATGGCGCAAGACCGCGCCCAAATCATCCCCAAAGACGACGCGCATCAGGAAGCGGTGAGACGTCTGCGTAACGAAAAATGGCCCAGCGGCGCCTTTGCGGCCGTCCATGTGGCGCCAGAGTCGTCGGCTGATGTCGTCGATGAGACGCGGGCGCGGCTGGTGGTGATTGACCCCAGCCACGGGCATCATCGACTTGGCGATTCGGACGCGCAGCAGTTCGCCCGCGATATCCTGGAAAACCGCGGCTCATCGCCCCGCCATCATCGCAATATGCTGGTCTTCATCGCCGCCGACAAAGCCCGCGCCGCTGAATGGGACAAAGCCATCCGCAGCTGGCTGGCGTGGAAGTCGATAAGCGACGAACGCGAGAAACTAAACCTCGATATGCAGCAGCTCCGACAGGTCACCATTGAGGTTGAACGCGCCGAGGAGACTCTGAACAGTCGACTGCAAGAGACTTACTGCTGGCTGATCGCGCCGACCCAGCAAGAACCGCTTGGGCCGATTGACCTGCCGGCGCAGCGCATCGCCGGGCAGGAAAGTTTTTATAAACGCGCCGAACAAAGGCTGGCCCGCAACGAATTGATCACGCATTGGTCGCCGGACGCCCTGCGACTGTCGCTGGAGGACGTGCTTTGGCGCGGCGAGCCGCATTTGAACATCAAGCAACTGTGGGGATACCTGACGCGCTACTGCTGGCTGCCGCGGCTTTATGATGAAAACGTCCTGCTGAACGCGATTCGGGATGGCGTCCAGCGTTTGGATATGCCCTTTGCCTATGCCACTGGCCTTAATGAAGACGGCAGTTACCGCGGGCTGGTCATGGGGGCGAGGCCGCCGCTCTATTTTGATGGCAATGACCTTATCGTCAAGCCGGATATCGCCGCCGAACAGCTGGCGCAGCAGCCGACGCAGCCGCCATTCGCATCGGAACCGCGGCCGGGCATCGGCACAGCTTCATCGCCGTCAGAGACGGACGCGCCGCCGACTCCGCCGGCCAAAAAGAAGACCCGCTATTATGGGCGGGCGGCGCTGAATCCACAGCGAGTCAACCGCGATGTGCCTGAAATCGTCGAGGAGGTTATTCAGCATCTAACGAGTCTGATGGACGCCGATGTGGAAATCCGCCTTGAAATCAGCGCGCGGCGCCCGGATGGATTTGATGAGAAAACTATCCGCACCGTCAGCGAGAACAGCCGCACACTCAAGTTTGATGAGCATGGCTTTGAGGAATGATTTTTTCACCACAGAGGCGCAGAGACACAGAGGTTTGTCCCTTGCCGACGGTTATGCTATTGTCAATGACGCGGGCAGAAAGGATCATTGATGTCCAGCTATCAGCATCTAGCGACAAAAGCCGATATTGAAGCGATTCGCGCCGAGATTAAAACGCTCAAACAAATCATGACCTGGGGGCTTGCCTTCGCGGCTATCCTGGCGGCACTGATTAGCCCGATCATCGGCATTGCCGCCACGCTGCTTATCCAGTCTGCCAGCTAAATAAAAGGCTTTGCCACAGAGGCACAGAGGTTTGCCCCTTGTCGGCGGTTACGCTATCGTCTCGGCAGGGCAAACCTGATGAGTTCAGCCGCGCCAGTGAGACGATACTGCTTCTCATTGAGCCGTTTGATTTCGTTGTGAATCTCGCTCATCTCACTGCGAAACAGGCTGGTCTGCTCGTCGATTTTGCTGTTGATGTCTTTCAGCATCTCGGCGTTGACTTCCCGAACGAAGTCCTTGGTCGCGACTGATTCGAGGATGCCCTCAATGCGGGAAATCCGCGTTTCATGTGTTCCTGATTCGGTTGTCATGACGGTCAGCCCTTTGCTTTATCCGTGTATATTTACTAGCATATCATATACTTGCGCCATCACGCAGCGGATTTTCTCTGTGTCTCTGTGGTAAAAAATAAAGGAGAAGCCATGCCTGCCAAGAAGCTGATTGAAGCGGCGCTGCCGCTGGAAGCCATCAACAAAGCCAGCGCCCGCGAAAAGTCCATCCGCCACGGCCATCCCTCAACGCTGCATCTGTGGTGGGCGCGGCGGCCACTGGCGGCGGCCCGCGCCGTCATCTTCAGTTCGCTGGTCGATGATCCCGATGACCCGCAAGCCAATCGGGCTTTCGTCGAGGCCTGCAATGACCTGCCGCCGGGCGACAACGTAACCGCCAGCGGCGACACGGCGCGCATGCGGCTGTTCGACTTTATCGAGCGGCTGGTCAAATGGGAAAACACCACCGACGAGGACATCATGAACACGGCCCGCCGTCTTATTCGCATCGCCTGCCATGGAGCGCCGCCGCCGCTGCTCGACCCTTTCGCCGGGGGCGGCAGCATTCCGCTTGAAGCGCAGCGGCTCGGATTGGAAGCGCACGCATCCGACTTGAATCCAGTGGCGGTGATGATCAACAAAGCGATGATCGAGATACCGCCGCGCTTCGCCAATCAGCGCCCAGTCAATCCCGAACAGCGCGGACAAATGGGCAAGGAAAATTGGCAGGGCGCCGCTGGCCTGGCCGCCGATGTCCGCTATTATGGCGCGTGGATGCGCGACAAGGCCTACGAGAAAATCGGGAATCTGTATCCCAAGCACAAGGGCGAAACGGTCATCGCCTGGCTGTGGGCGCGGACGGTTATCAGCCCCAATCCAGCCGTCAATGCGCCGACGCCGCTGGTCAGTTCGTTCGTTTTGAGCAAGAAAAAGGGGCGCGAATGCTGGGCGAAGCCGATTATCGAAGGCGAAACCGTGCGCTTTGAAGTGACGAAAGGCAAGCCGCCAGAACATCAGCAAGGGACAATGATTCGGCGGCAGGGGGCGAAGTGCATCTTTTCTGACCAGCCGATTCCGTTTGAGACGATCCGCGCCGAAGGCAAAGCTGGGCGGATGGGCGCGCAGCTGATGGCGATTGTCACCGATGGCAAGCCTGGGCGCAATTATCACAGCCCGACCGATGAGGCCGAAGAACAGGCGAAGTCGGCGCGGCCAGCATGGCGGCCTATCGGTGCAATGCCTGACAATTCGCCTGATGTTCGCGGGCCGCTGTGGGGGCTGTATGACTTTGCCGATTTGTTCACCCCGCGCCAATTAACAGCATTGACGACGTTCAGCGACTTAGTGAATGAAGCGCGGCGGCGAGCGTATCGAGATGCGCTGGCGGCGGACTTGGCGGATGACAACATACCCTTGCGCGCGGGCGGACGCGGGGCATTTGCCTACGGCGAGGCGGTGGCGGTGTATCTGGCGTTTATGGTAGATAAGGGCGCAGATATTTGGTCGAATCTCTCAACATGGAATATACCGGCCGAAAACGTTTCTCACGTTTTCGGCCGGCAGGCCATTCCGATGGTTTGGGATTATGGGGAAGCTAATCCATTTTCAAAATCTGGTGGCAACTGGACAGGATATTTGAATCTGGTTTGTAAAGTTATAACGCGGTTAGCGGCGCGCGGGTTAGGATTTTCTAACCAAAAAGATGCTACGCAGCTTAATGGAAATGCCATCACGCTTTCGACTGACCCGCCCTATTATGACAATATCGGCTATGCTGATTTAAGCGACTTCTTTTATGTCTGGATGCGTCGTAACCTGCGCGATATCTATCCCGATGTCTTCGGCACCATGCTTGTCCCCAAAGCAGCCGAACTGATTGCATCGCGCTATCGGCATGACAACAGCAAGCAGGCGGCCAGCGATTATTTTGAAAGCGGCATGCTGGAAACGTTTCGCAATATCCGCAAGTTCGTCAAGCCCGATTATCCGCTGACGGTCTATTATGCCTTCAAACAGCAGGACGCCGCTTTCATAAAAGACGGCATACTTCAAAGGGCAAGGACTGGCTGGGAAACAATGCTGACCAGTTTAATCGAAGCCGGTTTCAGCATTGTCGGCACTTGGCCCATGCGAACCGAAAGACGCGGTCGCACAAATGCAATCGCAGCGAATGCGCTGGCGTCGTCGATTATTTTGGTGTGTCGCCCGCGGGCGGCTGATGCGCCGGGGCTTTCGGCGCGCGACTTTCGGCAGACGCTCAAGCGCGAGCTGCCGCCGGCGCTGCATGCGATGCAGTCGGGCAGCATCGCGCCGGTGGACTTGGCGCAGGCCAGCATTGGGCCGGGGATGGCGGTTTATTCGCGGTACAGCCGCGTGCTTGAGGCCGATGGGACGGCGCTTTCGGTGCGGGCGGCGCTGATGGAGATTAACGCGGCGCTGGATGCGTATCTGACAGAACAGGACGGCGAGCTTGACAGTGAGACGCGCTTTGCGGTCGAGTGGTTCGCGCAGCATGGCTTTGACGAAGGCGATTACGGCGATGCCGAAACGCTGGTGCGCGCCAAGAACACGGCGGTTAAGAGCGTGGAGATGGCTGGGCTGGTCGAGTCGGGCGGCGGTTGGGTCAAGCTGCGGCATTGGTCGGATGTCGATCCTGGCTGGGATCCGCGGGCGGACAAGCGGCCGACGGTGTGGGAGGGGACGCATCATTTGATTGAGCGGCTGGACAGTCATGGCGAGATGGGGGCGGCGCGTTTGCTGGCGCGGATGCCGGATGGGATGGGGAGCGAGGCGCGGCAGCTGGCGTATCGGCTGTATCATCTGTGCGAGCGGAAGAAGTGGACGGCGCATGGGCGCGATTACAATCGGCTTATCACCAGCTGGCGGCGCATCAGCGATGAGGCGGCGCGCATCCGCAACGATCCAAGCCAAATGGAACTGCTGTAGCGATTTTTGCCGCCGAGAATTGCGGGCTGTCGGCTTTGTGATATAATGGTGTCATATTATTGAGGGCTTGAGGGCGCGGCGGCAAAAGAGGCGCATGATGAGACAAGTTCCGCCATTTGAACGGATCGGGGCGCAAACGCTGGCGGCTCTGCGCGATATCGGCGCGGCGACTGTCGCTGGGGCTTTGGCCCTAGAGGGCATTCGCAATCCGCATCTGGTTGGCTTGACTTCTTTTACGCCTGGCAAATCGGTCGCTGGCCAAGCGGTCACACTGCAATTCATGCCCAAGCGCGAGGATGTTCACTGGGGCGATGAATATGCCGCGTCGCCCGAACGCGAGCTGCATCGGGCGGCGATTACGGCGGCGGCGCCCGGCGATATTGTGGTGGTGGATGCCCGCGGCAGCCTGTCCAGCGGCGTCTTTGGCGAGATGATGCTGACGTCGTTCAAGGCGCGCGGCGGCGAGGGCGTTGTCATTGACGGCTGCATCCGCGATTATCCCCAAGCGCGGAAGCTCGGTTTGGGGCTTTGGCTGAAGGGGGTCACGCCCAATTTTCATACGCAGACCGACATCTTTCCCCATGCGGTCAATGTGGCGATTGCCTGCGCCGGGGTCTTTGTTATGCCTGGCGATGTTATCGTCGCTGATGACGACGGCGCGGTGGCTGTGCCGCTGGCGATGGCCGCCGGGATTGCCAAAAAGGCGGCCGAAAAGGCCGAATGGGAAGTCTTTTCGCGCCTGAAGCTGGAAGAGGGCGGCGCGCTTGACAAGTATTATCCGCTGAATGCCGACGCGAACAGGGAATACCAAGCCTGGCTGAAGCGGCAGTGACGGCTTATGTCGCCGCCGATTCTGGCCATCAGCCTGTTTTTTCATATTCTGGCGACAGTCGTCTGGATTGGCGGGCTGCTGGTGATTACCCTGCTGGTTATTCCAGAGCTTCAGCGTGTTTTGGCCGAGGCGCCGACGGTTTATCATATACTGCGGCGGCTGCGAAAACGTTTTTGGCCGATAAGCAATCTGGCGCTGGCGGTTCTCATCATCACTGGGCTTTTTCAGATGACGGCCGACCCGCATTATGATGGGCTGCTGAACTTTGACAATGCCTGGAGTCGGACGCTGCTATTGAAGCATGCGCTGATTGTTTTGATGGCATCGACGGGATTGATTTTGCAATTTGTCATGGCGCCGCGGCTGGAACGGATGAGCCTGCTGCTGGAGCGCGGCAAGGGTGATGCGGCCGAATGGCGGCGACTGCGGCGGCGGGAAAAGGCTTTGAGCGCGCTGATGATGGCGCTGGCGCTGCTGATTTTGGCGGCAAGTGTCTGGCTGGCGGCAATTTGATGTGTTTTGCCAGCCGTTTTCTGTTATACAGGTATAAAGGGTCAGTCGACGGAGTGAGCCATGTTAGAAAAGCAGCTGCCGCGGCCTAGGGAATTTTCACTGCGCGACCGTTACGAATTGGAAGCGGGTCGCATCGCGCTAAGCGGGATGCAGGCCTTGGCGCGCCTGCCGATGGACCAGCATCGGGCCGACAGGCGGCGCGGCTTGCGTACGGCCAGCCTGGTCACCGGCTATCGCGGATCGCCGCTGGGCGGCCTGGACATCGTGCTGGAGCAGATTCCTGACTTGCTGGAGGACCATCATATTCGTTTTATGCCGGCGGTGAATGAGGAATTGGCGGCGACGGCGATTTTGGGCAGTCAGACGGCCAACCTGCTGCCGACTCCCAAGTATGACGGCGTGCTGGGGATTTGGTATGGCAAGGGGCCGGGCGTTGACCGCAGCGGCGATGCCTTCAAGCATGCCAACCTGACCGGCGTCGGGAAATATGGCGGCGTACTGGCGTTGGCCGGCGATGATCCTTCGGCCAAGTCATCGACCATTCCCTCGCATTCCGAAGCCGCGCTTTATGATGCGTTTATGCCGATTTTGTATCCGGGCAGCGTGCAGGAAATCCTTGATTTGGGGCGGCTGGGCTTTGAGATGTCGCGCTATTGCGGGTTGTGGGTCGGTTTCAAAATCGTCACCGACGTTGGCGATGAATACAGCAGCGTTGAGGTGGGCGGCGAGCGCATCCGCATTATTGAGCCGCCGTTTGAGTTCCAAGGCCGCGCCTGGCGGCCAACGCAGAACACCGCGCTGATTGCGCCGTACAGCTTGCAGATGGAAGCGGAAGTTCAAGAGGCGCGGCTGGAGGCGGCGAAGGCCTTTGCGCGGGCGAACGGGCTTAATCGCATCACGGCGGCGACCGGCGATGACTGGCTGGGCATGATTGCGGCCGGCAAGACTTATTATGATCTGCGGCAGGCCTTGATGGACCTGGGACTGGATGATGAGGGGCTGGCGCGGGCCGGCATTCGTCTGCTCAAGCTGGGGATGATTTTTCCGTTGGAGCCGACGATTCTGCATGAATTTGCCGATGGCCTGGAAGAGATCCTGGTCGTTGAGGAAAAGCGCTCATTTATTGAGATGTTTGCCAAGGACCTGCTCTATGGTCGAGAAAACGCGCCGCGCATCTTTGGCAAAAAAGACGAAGAGGGCCGGCGACTGTTTCGGGCGGACTATGAGCTTGACGCCGATGAGATCGCCGACGTTTTGGCGCGGCGGCTTTCGGGACGGGTAACGATGGATTTGCCCCAGGCGCCGCAGAACCTGTCGGCGGGGACGATGCCGCTTTTGGCGCGGCAGCCGTATTTCTGTTCTGGGTGTCCGCACAGCCGTTCGACTCATGTGCCGCAAGGGTCATTGGCCGGGGCTGGGATTGGCTGTCATACCTTGGCGCTTGGGATGGATCGCCTCACTTCCGGCGTCACGCAGATGGGCGGCGAAGGCGCGAACTGGGTTGGCGCGGCCGCTTTTTCCGATATGCCGCACATGTTCCAGAACTTGGGGGACGGCACCTTGGCGCACAGTGGCTCGCTGGCGATTCGGCAGGCGGTGGCCGCTGGGACGACGATGACCTACAAGATTTTGTACAACTCGGCTGTGGCGATGACCGGCGGGCAGACGGCCGATGGTTTGCCGGCGGTGCCTGAACTTACGCAGATGCTCCATGCGGAAGGCGTGGGGAAAATCATTGTGGTTTCATCTGACCCGGCGCGTTTTCCGCCGCAGACTCGCTGGGCGGCCGACGTCGAGGTATGGGAACGCGACCGCCTGGAAGAGGCGCAGCTGCTTCTGCGCGAGATGCGCGGGGTTACAGCGCTTATTTATGACCAGGAATGCGCGGCTAATCTGCGGCGGAAACGCAAACGGGGTTTCGCGCCTGATCCGACGCTGCGGATATTCATCAATGAGGCGGTCTGCGAGGGCTGCGGCGACTGCGGCGTGAAGTCAAATTGCCTTAGCGTCCAGCCAGTCGAGACTGAATATGGGCGCAAGACGCAGATTCATCAATCGTCGTGCAACAAGGATTACAGCTGTCTTGATGGCAACTGTCCGGCTTTCATCAGCGTTATTCCCGCCCAAAACGGCGCGGCAAAAGTCAAAAAGATGCACCGCGTGGAACGGGATTTGCCAGAGCCGATTCGCCGCGTGGAGGGCCAGGCCAATATCCTGCTGATGGGCATCGGCGGGACGGGTGTTGTGACTGCCAATCAGATTATCGGCACAGCGGCCGTGCTGGATGGTTTTCATATTCGCTCATTGGATCAGACGGGGTTGAGTCAGAAGGGCGGCGCGGTGGTTTCTAATCTGAAAATCACGGCGGCGGCGGTCGATATCGCCAGCAAAATCGGACGCGGGGCGGCGGATGCCTTTTTGGCCTTTGATGTTTTGACGGCGGCCGAGGCCAAAAATCTGGCGCGCGCCAATCCCAATCGCAGTGTGGCCATCGTCAGCACCAGTCAAGTGCCGACGGGGGAAATGATACGCGATACCGGGGTTGAATTTCCGCAGGAAGCGCATCTGCTGGAACTCATCAACCGACAAACCCGCGCGGCGGACAATGTTTGCTTTGACGCGCTTGGGCTGGCGGAGACGCTGTTCGATAATCACATGATGGCGAATATGATATTGATTGGCGCGGCTTATCAAGCGGGTCTGATGCCGATGTCGGACGAAGCGATTGAAGAGGCGATCCAACTGAATGGCATCCAGGTTGAAGCGAATCAGAATGCCTTCCGCACTGGACGTCTGGCGGTCGCTGATCCTGATTGGCTGGCATCGCTTGAGCTTAAACGTCAGGGCAAAGTTGAGATTCAGCCGCAAATATCGCCGGCGGCGCAAGGGCTGATTGATTCGGTGGCGGCGACAGGTGAACTCAAGCGGCTGTTAGATCATCGCGTGCCGGAACTGATTGCCTATCAGAACGCGGCTTATGCTGGCCGTTATGTCGCCGATGTGAAAAAAGTCTATGATATTGAGCAGGCGGTCTGCTCTGACGTCACTGATTTGAGCGAAGCTGTTGCGCGTTATCTCTTCAAGCTGATGGCTTACAAGGACGAATATGAAGTGGCGCGGCTAAGTCTGAAGGCGGAAGTTCGGGCGGCGCTGGATGAGCAGTTTGGCGAGGGGGCGCGTTTTCATTATCATCTGCATCCGCCGCTGCTGAAGGCTTTGGGCATGCGGGACAAAATCAAGTTTGGGCGCTGGTTTGATGGGGTTTATCATCTGCTGGCGCGGCTGAAGGGCTTGCGCGGCACACCCTTTGACATCTTTGGCTATGACCGCGTGCGGCGGGTGGAGCGCGCCTTGATTGAAGAGTATCGGCAGCTGGTTTTTTCGGCATTGGAGGGGCTGGACGCCGACAATTATGAGCGGGCGGTCAAGCTGGCGCGGCTGCCGGATATGGTGCGCGGCTATGATGAGGTCAAGCTGGGGAATGTTGAGCGATTTTGGCAGGAAGCGCGGGCGCTGGGGTATGGGGATTTACAAAGTCACTGATTAAACGTATGCGAGAACAAATCCAAGTCGTAGCGCGTTTCGCTCCTTCCCGCCGGCCGCGGCATATTGAAACGTTTGCCATTGAATATCTCTTGCACGGTCAGCATTTGCATTCTTGCGTATTCTCGGCCATTGATGTTCAAATGTCCCGAAAGCGCCATAGACTGCTTAAAATTTCGCGATTGCCGCGAACTTGGCTCCCACAGCGTTATCAAACCAGCCAACTGTACATTTTCGAATTGCAGAACGCTGTTCAATGACCGCACGTCTTTGATGCCGACGTTCGTCCCGCCCTTGACTTCCAATGCCATGCTTTGCAGGACTTTTTCGCCTGGCATGTCAAAGTAGATACGGCCATCAATCCCGTCATCGGCGCTGCGCTTGGCATTGACAAAGCCTTCGACCTGCTCGACGCACCATTTTTGGAATTGATAGGTATCTTGCCGCCAAAGCTCCAGCGCGCCTTCAAAGTTTTGCGGGACGCCTTCAATAATATAGTCTTTTCCCGCGACCAGATGCAATCGGTCATGCAGACGTTTTCGGGCGACGCGCTTGATGGCATGGATGGTAATGTCGATGCCGATCCAACGTCTGCCGAATTTGTTGGCGGCTTCAATGGTCGTCGCGCAGCCACAGAAAGGGTCAAATACGACGTCATCAGGATTGCTCGATGCTTTGATGATGCGCTCAAGCAACACGAGGGGCTTTTGCGTGGGATAGTTGAGATATTCGCCCGTATTATTGACGGTCTGAAAACTTGGTATATCACCCCATACGCTGCCAATCGGCGCGCCTCGATCTTTTCTTAGATAAGACCGCCTTTCAGCGCCGTTTTTTTCTTTGTAAATCTTGTAACGTTTCCCTGCTTCATCAATTTTGTCATAACGTTTAATCGTCCTGGCGGCCAACGGTTTATATTGCTTATTGAATATCTGTCTTGCGTTACCAACATAATAGAGAATAACATCGTGTTCTCTTATCCAATTTTGCGCTTGCGATTTGAATCCCGATACGTCTTCAACATTCCAAATCACTTCGCGCCGAAACTGACTTTTCCCAAATATCCCATCCATCAGCACTTTCAGATAATGGCTCGCTGTCGGGTCGCAGTGCAGATAAATTGAACCAGTCGGTTTCAAAACGCGCTTCATCCAGATTAGCCGCTCCGCCATATAAGCCAGATACGCCGCCATATCCGGCTGTGTGTTGGCAAGTCCGCTCATAAAGCTCGCCAGAAAATCCGCCGTATGCCCATCTATTCCGTGTTCGCGCAGCAGTTTTGGCATATTCCTGATGACGCGCATCCGCTCGGCATCAAGCTCCCAAGTGTCGTTAAAGGCCTCAATTTGGTCAGGCAGAGGACGCCCGGTCTCGTCTTTGTAGATGGCGTTGTAATCGCGCTTGGAATTGAAGGGCGGGTCAAGATAAATCAGGTCGACGCTGTTCGCTGTCATCCTCTCGCGCATAATCGTTAGGCAATCGCCATAATACAACGTATTCATCAGCAAATACCTTGCCAATCCATCAAAGCAAGCATTTCATGGCGCTTCGGCATAAGCTATACTCAAGCTGAAAACCTTTTGGGGTTTTCAAAATTGTTCGGTTTCCTGTGGCAGATTTGGCCGCGAAACCTTGCTGCCACAGGAAACGCTAAACAAAAGCCATGAAAGGCTTACATTAGTATAGCCTCTTTGCCGCGTGTTGGCAACAGCCAATTTGAGTATTCTGCCCTCCCCTCTTACGCGTTATCATAGAGACCTATTCATTTTTAGCTGACAGACAAGGATATTTGACGATGAGCGAAAAAGTTGGATTTATCGGGCTGGGCATCATGGGGCGCGGGATGGTCGATAACCTGATGCAAGCCGGGTTTGATGTGACCGTCTGGAATCGCACTGCCAGCCGTATGGACGCTTTTGTCGACAAGGGCGCGGCCGCCGCTGATTCACCCAAGCAAGTCGCTGAACGGTGCGACATCATCATTACCTGCGTCAGCGATACGCCTGATGTGGAAGCGGTGATTTTGGGGGATGAGGGCGTGATTCATGGCGCGTCGGCCGGCGATTTGGTGATTGACGCGAGTACTATCAATCCAGTCAGCACGGTCGAGATCGCGCGGCAGCTGAATGACAGGGGAATCGCCATGCTGGACGCGCCTATCAGCGGCGGCAGCGAAGGCGCGGCCAACGGCACGCTTAGCATTATGATTGGCGGGGACGAGGCCGATGTCGCCCGCGCCGCGCCCTATTTTGAGGCGATGGGGACGACGATTACCCATGTGGGCGAACAGGGCGCCGGGCAGACGGTCAAGCTCTCCAATCAGATTTTGTGCGTTGTGAATATGCTGGCGGCTGGTGAAGCATTGCTGTTTGCCCAGGCCGGCGGCGTTGACCTCGATAAGATGCTGCAAGCGGTCACGGGAGGCGCGGCCGGCAGCTGGATGCTGGCCAACCGCGGGCCGCAGGTCATCCGCGGCGACTGGCGGCCGGGCTTTACGATTGACTTGCAGCAGAAAGATCTGCGGCTGGTGCTGGGCGCGGCCGACAAGATGGGCGTTCCAGTGATTGCGACCGCTTTGTGCTTCAATTTGTATCGCAGCTTGCAGGCGCAGGGCCTGGGGCAAGAAGGCAATCATGGCATCGTCAAGGCGCTGGAAGCGATGGCTGGCATTCAAGCGCGGCTGAGGCAAGAATAAGTTCATCTCTGATTTCGGTTGTCAATCGCCGATGAAAACGGCATAATGCTTCAGACTTATTCACCAATGATATTGCGAGGGCATGATGAACCCGATACGCGTAACGATTTGGCACGAATTCCGACACGAAAAACTGGATGACCATATCGCCAGCCTGTATCCGGACGGGATGCACATGGCGCTGGCCAAAGGTCTCGACTCTTTTGGCTTTGATATTCGAACGGCGACGCTGGATGAGCCTGAACACGGGCTGACGGCAGAGGCGCTGGACAATACCGATGTGCTGGTCTGGTGGGGTCACATGGCGCACGAGGAGGTCAGCGACGAAGTCGTGGCGCGCGTGCATGCGCGCGTTCTGGGCGGCATGGGGCTGATTGTGCTGCATTCGGCGCATCTGTCGAAGATTTTCCGCCGTCTGATGGGGACTGGCTGTATGCTGAAATGGCGCGAGGCCGACGAGAAAGAGCGCATTTGGGTGGTTGATCCGTCGCATCCGATTTGCGATGGTCTGCCGGAATATATTGAAATTCCGCAAGCCGAGATGTACGGCGAGCATTTTGACATACCGCCGCCGGATACGCTGGTGTTCATCAGTTGGTTTGAGGGCGGCGAGGTCTTCCGCAGCGGATGCTGCTATCAGCGCGGGCAGGGCAAAATCTTTTACTTCCGCCCCGGCCACGAAACCTATCCGATTTATTATCAGGATGAGGTGCTGAAGGTGATTGGCAATGCGGTTCGCTGGGCAAAGCCAGTATCGAATCCGCCCATGGTGCGGGGCAATGTGCCTGAATTGATGAGCTAAAGGAGTCGCTGTGGAAACGCTGAATGTCGGAATAATTGGAACTGGAAATATCGCGCCGGCTTATCTGCGCGGCTGTCGGCCTTTTGATGTGATTGAGATAAGGGCCTGCGCCGATATTCTGATGGACCGGGCGCGGGCCTTTGCCGATGAACATGGCTTGGCGGCCCGCAGCGTTGATGATCTGCTGGCGGATGATGACATTGACATTGTGATCAACCTGACGATTCCGGCGGCGCATGCCCAAGTGTCGCTGCAAATCATTGCGGCCGGCAAGCATGCCTACAGCGAGAAGCCGCTGGCCTTGAACCGCGCCGATGGCGAGAAAATCATCCAGGCCGCGGCGGCTAAGGGTGTGCGGATGGGCTGCGCGCCGGATACGTTTTTGGGCGGCGGCGGCCAAACGGCCCGCAAGGTTATTGATGACGGACTCATCGGCAGGCCTATCGCGGCGACGGCTTTCTTTTTGAGCCATGGGCCGGAAAGCTGGCATCCGAACGCCGGATTTTATTATCTGAAAGGCGGCGGGCCGCTGTTTGATATGGGACCGTATTATCTGACAACATTGGTGAATCTGATGGGGCCGGTGGCGCGGGTGGCCGGTTCAGCCAGCATCACCTTTGACGAGCGGATTGCGACCAGCGACGCGCTGCGCGGGCAGGTCTTGCCGGTCGAGGTCAATACGCATATCGCCGGCACGCTTGAATTTGAAAATGGCGCGATTGCCAGCGTCATCACCAGCTTTGACATCTGGGGGCATCACCTGCCCTACATTGAGATTCATGGCGAAAAGGGGTCGCTTAGCGTTCCTGATCCGAACCGCTTTGACGGCGCGGCGCAGACGGTGGTCGGCGGTCAGCGCGCATGGGCGGATAGGCCGCTGACGCATACGACTGATATTGGGCGCGGCGCTGGGGTGGCGGATATGGCTTATGCGATTCAGTCGGGACGGCCGCATCGGGCCAGCGGCGACTTGGCTTTCCATGTGCTGGACATCATGCAGGCCTTGGAAGAATCGGCGGCGCAGGGCGCGCATATTGACATCTACAGCACGCTCGACCAGCCCTTGGCGGTGCCGGCCGGTTTGGCCGCGGGCGCGCTGGATATGTAGATTCCATCAAAGAGGATCGGAGGACGCAGGACATTCACCCTATGCTGGCAGCCGAACGATGACGGCAAAGACGCCTGTCAAAATGCTCATCGCCAGCACAATTCGCCACGTTATGTCTGCCCGCAGCTTCTCAATATCGGCTTTCGTGGCTAAATGCTCGTAACCGGCTTCCAATTTTGCGATGCGCTCTGAATTCTTTGCTGCCGTTTCCAGCGTCAAACCAGTTTCCATATCCGTGTTCACAGCCATTTCGCCACCCTTGCAGCTTGCAATGACAAGTATGTTCGCCTCTAGTTTCTTTCATTTGGGGAATGGTGTCAAGGATCATCCCCCTGTCCATAACGTTTCAGCTTACTGCGGCCGTTCGTAAGCGCCAATATCGCAGGCGGCGCCTTGTGGTCTGACTGTGCCGAGCATATCGGTATCTGGGCAGTATTCGTCATCGGCGGCGTCAATGGCCGGGCTTCCTTCCAGCAAGGGGAAATAGGCCGGCGAGCCGTCGTCGGGTTCGACAAGTTCGCCAAGCATGGGATCGCCACTGAAGGCCGGATCGCAAGAGCCGTCCTGAATGAAATTGTTGATGTTATGTCTTAGTCGGCTTTCAGAGTAACAGGCGCCGCCGTTGCTGGCAATGATGCTGTTAATGATACTTAGTATTCCCCCTTCCCAGTTATAGATCGCGCCGCCATACCTATCAGCCGAGTTGCTGCTGAATGTGCTGTTGCTGATGTTTAACAATCCCCCTTCCCAGTTTAAGATCGCGCCACCAGACCTGCCAGCCGAGTTACGGATGAAGGCGCTGTTGCTGATGTTTAACAGTCCCCCTTCCCAGTTATAGATCCCGCCGCCAGACCTATCAGCCGAGTTACCGCTGAAACTGCTGCTGACGATGTTTAGCTCTCCGTCTTCCCAGTTTAAGATCGCGCCGCCAGACCTGCCAGCCAAGTTGCGGATGAAGGCGCTGTCGCTGATGCTTAGCACTCCATCTTCACAGTTTAAGATCGCGCCCCCCTCCTCTTCAGCCGAGTTGTCGCTAAAGACGCTGTCGCTGATGCTTAGCGTTCCTTCACAGTTGTGGATCGCGCCGCTGTATTCAGCCGAGTTGCCGTTGAAGCTGCTGTCCCTGATGCTTAGCGTTCCGTCTCCCGCGTGGGCAATCGCGCCGCCACCCTCGTCAGCCGAGTTGTCACTGAAACTGCTGTCGTTGATGCTTAACTCTCCCTCAAAGTTGTAGATCGCAGCGCCAGACCTATCAGCCGAGTTGTCGCTGAAAATGTTGTTGATGATGTTTAACTCTCCATCGTTATAGATCGCGCCGCCAGACACGATAGCCGAGTTGTCGTTGAAACTGCTGTCGTTGATGCTTAACTCTCCCTCGTTGTATATTGCGCCACCCCAGTCAGCCGAGTTGTCGCCGAAAGTGTTGTCGCTGATGCTTGCCTCTCCCGCGTTGCCGATTACGATGGCGCCGCCACTGACAGCCGCCGAGTTGCCACTGAAACTGCTGTTAGTGATGCTTAACTTGCTTAACTCTCCCCAGTTTTGGATCGCGCCGCCGTATTCAGCCGAATTGTCGCTGAAACTGCTGTTGGTGACGCTTAACTCTCCCTCGCTGCGGATCGCGCCGCCTTCATCAGCCGAGTTGCCACTGAAGGCGCTATTAGCCATGCTTAGTATTCCGAAGTTGTAGATTGCGCCGCCGTATTCAGCCGAGTTGCCACTGAAACCGCTGTCGCTGATGCTTAACTCTCCCTCGTTGTAGATCGCGGCGCCAGACACAACAGCCGAGTTGCCACTGAAACTGCTGTTAGTAATGCTTAGCTTTCCCACGTTGTAGATTGCGCCGCCGTATTCAGCCGAGTTGTCGCTGACGGTGCTGTCGCTGACGGTGATATCCCCTTTCAAGTTGAAGATCGCGCCGCTGATGGGAGAGTCGCCTTCAACGCGCCCCTTGGTCATGGTCAAATTATTGATGGTCAGCGCGCCGCCGTCGTTGTAAAAAATCCGATAGCGCTTGTCGCCGCTGATGGTATAGCCATCGCCTTCAATGGTAATGGCAGAAGTGATGATAGGAAGCTCGGCCCTAAGCGTAATATCTTGGATTAATGTAATGGTGTCGGCGCCGCGGCCGGCTGGACAATCGCCTGCGGCGCGGTCCTCGTTGGCGGCAATGATGGCGGTTGACAGGCCGCAATGCGGACCCAAGGTGATGTCGGCGGCTTGCGCTGTTGGGAGCAGCAAGAGCATGATTATTATGGCGAGTGCGATTAGGGGCAGTCTGTTCATTTTGGAATCCTTTGTGTGTTGATGTGGCAATTTTATATCAGGGTAGTTGAATATACAAATCTCTTGGGGCTTACATCTCCCTCAAAACTTCGGCTGCTCGCTGACCTTCACCGCATCTCTGCCTCGCAGAAAATCAAAATCACAGCCCAGCGGCGCCTGAAGCACATGGCGCAGGAAGAGCTGACCATAACCGCGCTGGAAGGCCGGCGGCGGCGGGTCCCAGTTGGCGCGGCGGCGGGCCAATTCCTCATCGCTGACGTGCAGATGCAGTCGGCGGCTCGGCGCATCAAGCTCAATTTCGTCGCCGTCCTGCACCAGCGCCAGCGGCCCACCCAGCGCGCTTTCCGGCGCGGCATGCAAAACAATCGCGCCGTAAGACGTGCCACTCATGCGGGCATCAGAAATCCGCAGCATATCCCGAATCCCCTGTCGCAGCAGCTTGCGCGGAATGGGCAGATGGCCGACTTCGGGCATGCCTGGGCCGCCGATGGGGCCGACATTTTGCAAGACAAGAACATGGTCTTTGCTGACATCCAGGTTGGGGTCGTGAATCCGCGCTTTGACGTCATCGACTCCCTTGAAGACGATGGCTGGGCCGCGGTGCCGCAGGAGTTCGGGCGCGGCGGCGGCGTGTTTGATGACCGCGCCATCGGGGGCCAGATTGCCGCGCAGAATGCTTAAACCGCCTTCAGCTTGAAGAGGCTTATCGAGCGAATGAATCACATCCGAATTGGTGACCGCGGCCGATTCCAGATTGGCGGCCAAGGTTTTTCCAGTGACGGTCAGCGCATCGCCATGCAGCAACGGCAAAAGCTGTTTCAACACCGCTGGAATGCCGCCGGCATGATACAGGTCTTCCATTTGATATTTGCCGGCCGGGCGCATATTGGCGATGAGCGGCGTGGTTCGGCTTAGTTCGTCAAAGCGGGACAGCGGCAGTTCAATCCCCAGCCGACCGGCAATCGCTGGCAGATGAACAATGGCGTTGGTGCTGCCGCCGAGGGCATGAAGCAGGGTGATGGCATTGTCAAAAGCGGCGGTGGTCAGGATACGCGAGGGGCGGATATTCGCTTCGACCAGCTTGACAATCTGGCGGCCGGTCTGCAGCGCCAGTCGCAGGCGGCGCGAATCGACAGCGGGAGTGGCGCCGTTGCCGGGCAGGGCCATACCCAGCGCTTCCATCAGCGAATTCATAGTCGAGGCGGTGCCCATGACCATGCAATGCCCAGCGCTCCGCACCAGATTTTCCTCAATGGCCTGATAAGTGGCGGCCGAAATGGCGCCAGCCTGATATTCGCTGGCATAACGGCGGCAGTCGGTGCATGCGCCCAGAACTTCGCCTTGATAATGCCCATTGAGCATCGGCCCACCGCTAAGCATCATCGTTGGGATGTCGGCGCTGGCGGCTCCCATCAGCGCGGCTGGTGTCGTTTTGTCGCAGTTGGTCAGCAGAACGACGCCATCGAGCGGATTGCCGCGGATCATCTCTTCGGTGTCCATCGCCGCCAGATTGCGATAGAGCATGGACGTTGGGCTAAGGTAGATTTCGCCCAGCGAGATGGTCGGAAATTCAAGCGGGAAGCCGCCAGCCTGCAATACGCCGCGCTTGACGGCTTCGCTGATGAGCCGCAGATGGCTGTTGCAGTGATTGAGTTCGCTGTAGGTGTTGCAGATGCCAATCAGCGGGCGCGCCATATCGGCATCGTCATAGCCCATTGAACGGGTGAAGGCGCGGTGAGTCAAGCCGGCGACGCCGTCCTGCTGGAAGAAGGTTTGGCTGCGGCTGTTTTGGGTCATGGGGATGGCCTTTTTGGTTTTGATTTTTTACCATAGAGGACACAGAGGGAAGGAGAGTTTAGAGTGGGATTAGCTCTCCACCCAATCTTCAATGTTCAGTTCTGGAATACGGCTAAAATGCTTTGTGTTATGTGTTGCGACAGTCAAGCTATGCACTATCGCAATCGCGGCAATCTGCATATCATGCCGACCGATCAGCAGGCCCAATCTTTTCAGCCGCGCGCGAATATGCCCATAGCTGTCGGCGGCGGCATCGTCAAAGGGCAAGCTGACAAAACGGCTGAAAAACAGGTCTTGTCGGGCCCGCGAACGCCGCGGCGTCTGACTGTTGACAGCGCCAGCGTACATTTCGCCTTTGGTGATGGCGCTGATGGCAATATCGGAATCCAATATGCTCTGCACACGCTGACGCACTTGCGGTTCTCGCCCATTGATGTAGTAAGCGCAAATATCGGTATCCAGCAAATACCTCATTCCATTTCATCCGGCGCGTCAGTTCGGAATGATTCATCCCATTCAATGGGGTCATCGGCCAGACTGCCATACGTCAGTTCGATGAACTGTTCCCAAGGCATGTGCCGATAACGTTCGATTTCCATATCGCGCTTGAGTTTGTCAATGAGACGTTCGGACAGCAGATGCAGTTCCTTGGTGTATTCCGCCGTCAGATTTGAGGAATCGGTTTGAGTGGACAAATCCTTAGTGAATTTCTTCAAGATCTTCCAATTTTGTTCGTTCATTTCCTGCATGAACTGCGCCAAAGCCGCGCGGTTTCGACTGCTTATCTCCTGAATGAACCGCTCCAAAGTCTGGCGGTCTGATTCGGCTGTTTCCTGCATAAGCTGGTCGGACATTTCCGCTGTGGGATGTGATTTTTCCATTGATGAGTCCCTTCTTTGATTGCGCGCTGATTATATCACGAAAAAACCCAATCCAATTCCTTGCGCGAAAAACAAAAAAGAGTTATGCTTATTGACAAGCCTTTCATGGCTTGACTTTGGAGTTTCCTGTGGCAGCAGGTTTGACTGGCCAAGTCTGCCACAGGAAACCAACAAAAACTGGGAAACCCTCGCGGGCTTCCAGTTTGAGTATATCCCATTCCAATGCGCCATGAAATGCTTGCTTGTTCGATTGAATGCGAATGACGCGCGGGCATGGCCGAACTGAACTTCAAGAACCGCACGCTCTATCATGGCGACAATCTGGCGTTCCTGCGCGGCATGAACAGCGAGACGGTGCATCTCATCGCCACGGATCCGCCTTTCAATAAGAACCGCGATTTTCATGCCACACCCGACAGCCTGGCGAAAGGCGCGCGTTTCAGTGACCGCTGGTCATGGGAGCGCGATGTGCATGAGGAATGGACGGACAGCATCATTGATGATTGGCCGGCGGTTTGGGAGATCATCATCGCGGCGCGGGCGGCTTATGGCGATGATATGGGCGCGTTTTTGTGTTGGCTGGGTGTGCGGCTAATGGAAATGCGGCGGGTTTTGCGGCCGGATGGGAGCATTTACCTGCACTGTGACCAAACCGCCAGTCACTACATCAAATCAATGATGGATGCGATATTTGGGCGGAAAAATTTTAGGAATGAGATTGTGTGGAAACGTTATCTCTCAACAGGCAAAGGCAGTCAGCATTCATCGAAAACTTGGGGCGTTATGTCCGATTCAATTCTATTTTATGCAAAATCTGCACAGGCAAGGGTTCGTCCATTTCGCGAGCCTTCCGACTCAGAAGTTTTACAGAAATTTCCCAAAGTCGATGAGCAGGGTCGCAGATACAATACAGCCACGCCGCTTTTTTGTTCAAAGAGTATGGGAGCGCGTCCCAACCTTTGTTATGAATGGCGCGGTTACGTTAATCCACATCCTTCTGGATGGCGTTTGAGCAAAGAACGATTGGAAGAAGAATATCAAAAGGGAAATGTTGTAATTTATCCAGATGGCAAACTGGAGCGGCGCAAATACGAGTCAGATTACGATGGTGTGCCTGTTGGGTCCTTGTGGATAGAACCTGAATTGACTCTGGCAAGCAATTCCAAAGAACGCACTGGCTATCCTACTCAAAAGCCCTGCGACCTGTACGAACGCATCATCAAGGCATCCTCAAACGAAGGCGACATTGTGCTTGATCCTTTCTGTGGCTGCGCGACAACGCCTATCGCCGCTGAACGTCTGAAACGCCAATGGGTTGGCATGGATATTTGGGACGGCGCCTTAGAGCAGGTGCAAAATCGTCTAGCCCGCGATACCATTTTGCGCTTTGATGACCAACAACATCACGTCACCCTGCCAAAAGTCCATTACGAAACCGCGCCGCCGATTCGCACTGATGACAATGAGATGGCCGCGCCAACCTTCAAGCTGCGAATTCAGCGCCCGGTGGAGCCGTGGCAAAAGCTGACGCGTCATCAAATGCGGCGGGCGCTGGCCTCGGCGCAGCAGTCAAGCGATGGGGTCATTTGCGCTGGCTGTGGGCGCGTGCTGGAAGTCGAGTTCATGCAGCTTGACCACATCACGCCAAAAGCCGAGCGCGGCGAAAATCATATTCTGAATCGCATCCTGCTTTGCGGGCCCTGCAATCGGCGCAAGCGCGACAATCTGACCTTGCGCGGTCTGCTGCGCGAAAACAAGAAGAAGGCGGTCGGCTGGATGAAAGACGAAAGCATGGCGAAGCTGGTCCAGGAACATGTCCGCGAAAGAGCCGAATGGGTGCGCGATCATTTTGACAGCGAGGCCTGCCAAGCGCTGATTGCCGGGCGGGATAGGGAGGTTTAGGGTGAAGCCGCCTTATCAAAATGGAATGTCGTCGACGGATGATGGCGGTTCGCTTGCGCCTTCTTGTGCAAGTATATCAAGCATTCTTTGGGCGTTGGCGATTAACTGGTCAAATGTAATGACTTTGATACCGTGAAGACGAGCGTTAAGTCTCCGTAGAGCCGTTTTCTCTTCTTCACAAAGTCCATAGCTTCTGCCAATGATGACCTTTCCCCTTACCTTTTCCACATGCAAATATGGGTACTTTTTTTTCAAAGCCTGCCAATTCTCTTCTACGCGCTTTTGGTAATCATCCACCTGATTGATAGCATCCACTAATTTCGCTTTCTCGATGTATCTCTGATCCGATTTTCTGAAAAGCTCATGATCAGGCCTCTTGAGCTCAATAATTTCTAAATACCCATCTGCTGTTCTACGCATCGGGAAGTCTAATCGCCCTTGCATCATCAGTTCCCTGTCTTCAATCATCGCGCTGTATTCGCTGCCAAAAATCCAGTTATGCTTTTCAAGGAATTTTTGATATTTAGGCTCGGCAAGTTTTTGTTCGACCATTTTTTCAAACTCGTCCAAGATTTGTGACTTTCGTATAAGATTTAAGGCATCTGCAAAGTATTTAGCTTTCCCCGGTTGTTCTGAAACAATCTGGGCTAAAGCGTTAGCATTTTCATCATCTGAAGCGATTTCCATTAACCGTGACAACAATTTCAGCCTATCTTCATCCTTGAGGAGTATATCAAACAGCGATTGAATATCTTCAGGATTGGAATCACTGGTATTGATGACGACATATTCACC
Organism: Phototrophicaceae bacterium; assembly: GCA_965243515.1. GTDB lineage: Bacteria > Chloroflexota > Anaerolineae > Aggregatilineales > Phototrophicaceae > UBA6055. The sequence continues at coordinate 2,395,616 of OZ251572.1, forward strand.
TTCAGTATCAATGTGCCGAGCAGCTACAAGAAGCTCAAACAAGTTCGTCAAAGAGCGTTGATCGCCCTCGTCACACAAATAGATGCTCTGATCAGCTTTGTTGTATGAATACTTGCTTTTGAGAGTTAGTTTATCGTGGCTATTCTGACTTCCTTTGATTCGGGAGAGTTCCGCAGTTTTCTCTACCCGCGACCCCGCGTACAGCGTTTCACAAACCTCTGGGTTGTCTTTGTCGTAACCCTCAAACAGGTCAGCAGACAATGTGATCAAATTTCTCGGGCCGCCTGGCCCAACTCTTACATAAATTGACGCGGTCATTGGTGTTGTCCAATCTGTTATTGATTATTTCGATAGTACCGAAGTCAACCCTACATCACCAACGTATGACGAACATTAGAAACACGACGGATCTAAAAATCTCTTATGGGTTTCTGATACTACGCTTCGTGCCCTCACTTCTGTGGTCAAAATCGCCATTTCCTGCTAAAATATCCTTCGCTGTTGACAAAATTCTGTGAAGGGTAAAACAATGACAGACAAAAAGTACGACGGACTGCTCGAATTTCGCTGTATCGGCCCCTTCCGCGGCGGGCGCGTGGTGACGGTGGCTGGCGACCCGCGCGACTCCAACACCTTTTATTTTGGCGCGGTCTGCGGCGGCGTCTGGAAAACGACCGATGCCGGGCAATACTGGGAAAACATCAGCGACGGCTATTTCACCGCCTCATCAGTGGGCGCGCTGGAAGTGGCGCCGGCTGACCCGAATGTCATCTATGCCGGCACCGGCGAATCGACTATTCGCATCGATGTTTCCATCGGCGACGGAGTCTACAAATCGACTGACGCCGGGCGCAGCTGGAAGCACATCGGCCTCAAGGACACCCGCCAAATCGCCAAGATTCGCACGCATCCGAACAATCCCGACCTGGTTTATGTCGCCGCCTTGGGCCATGCTTTTGGCCGCAACGCTGAACGCGGTATCTATCGCTCGGCAGACGGCGGCGCAAGCTGGGACAATATCCTGCATGTCAGCGACAAGGCCGGCGCTATCGACATCAGCATCGATAAGAACAATCCGCGCATCATTTACGCCACATTCTGGGAGGCATACCGCAATTTTTGGCAGATTTCTTCGGGCGGCGATGACAGCGGGATTTGGCGGTCGATGGACGGCGGCGACAGCTGGGAAAATATCAGCCGCCATAAAGGCCTGCCCAAGGGCCTGCTGGGCAAAATAGGGATTGCCGCTTCGCCGGTTCAGCCAGGGCGAGTCTGGGCGATCATCGAAAATCAGCCCGACGGCGGCCTCTATCGCAGTGATGATTATGGCAAAAGCTGGACAGCCAGTTCAAAAGACCAGCGGCTCATCTCCCGCGCTTGGTATTACATGCACCTGACGGCGGATCCGCTGGATGCCAATACCATCTACGTCAACAATCTGAACTTTTGGAAATCGACCGACGGCGGGCATAACTTCAGCGAGATCACCACGCCGCACGGCGACAATCACGACCTCTGGATTTTCCCGACCAACAATCAAATTATGGTGCATGGCAATGACGGCGGCGCCTGCGTTTCATTGAATGGCGGCCTGTCTTTTTCCAGCATTTACAATCAGCCGACGGCGCAGTTTTATCATCTGGACACCGACAGCCGCGAGCCGTACTATGTTTATGGCACCCAGCAGGACAATTCCAGCGTGCGCGTGCCGAGCCGCAGTCCCTATTCGTCGATTTTGTGGCTGGACTGTGATATTGCCGGTTCGGGCGAAAGCGGCTATATCGCCGTCAATCCCGATGACCCAGATCTGGTGTATGTCGGCGCGGTCGGCAGTTCGCCCGGCGGCGGCAACAGCTTGCAGCGCTATGATCATCGCACCAAGCAGATTCGCCTGATCGCGACTTGGCCGCGGTCATCGACTGGCTTGGGCGCCGAGGCCGACAAATATCGTTTCGCCTGGACTTATCCGATTGTCTTTTCGCCGCATGACAGCAATGTGCTTTACATCGGCGGCAATCAGATTCTCAAGACCACCAACGAAGGTCAAAGCTGGGAAGAGATTAGTCCCGATTTGACCAAGGCCGATCCCGAGACGTTAAAACCGTCTGGCGGGCCCATCAACCGCGATGCCGTCGGCGCCGAGCATTATGCGACGGTTTATGCGCTGGCTGAATCGCCGCATGAGCCAGGGGTGATTTGGGCTGGTTCGGATGACGGCCTGCTGCATATCAGCAAAGACGGCGGCGGCGCTTGGGACGAGATTACACCGCCCGGCCTGGGTGAATGGACGATGTTCAACATGATCGAGTGTTCACCGCACGACAAGGCGACGGCTTATGTGACGGCGACGCGCTACAAGAATGATGATTACGCGCCTTATGTCTTCCGCACGCGGGATTATGGGCAAAGCTGGGAGTCGATCACCGAGGGGATTGGCGAGGATCATTTCTGCCGCGCTGTCCGCGAAGATCCGAATCGGGCCGGCCTGCTCTATTTGGGGACGGAATTCGGCTTGTATGTCTCTTTCAACGGCGGTGATTCGTGGCAGCGTTTTCAGTTGAATCTGCCCATCAGCCCGATATACGACCTGAAGGTCAAGGGAACGGATTTGGTTGTGGCGACGCATGGCCGTTCGTTTTGGATTTTGGACGATTTGACCGCGCTGCATCAGTATAGCGATGAGATTGTCGAGCAGACGTTGCATCTTTTGGCGCCGCGCCAAGTGGAACGCCGTCTGCCGAAAGTTTTTGAGGGCATGTTTGAAAGCGGCGAGGGCAAGCAGTATATGAGTACGCTGGGGGTGGTCGCCGCCTATACTTTGGAAGAGACGCCGGAGCATGGGCGCAAGCTGACCTTTCTCGATAGCGGCGCTAATCCGCCCAATGGGGCTGTCATCACCTATTTTCTGCGCGAAGAGCCGACCGAGACCATCGCGCTGCGGATTGAAGACGCCGATGGCGCCGAAGTGAAGACTTTCAAGAGCATCCATGCCGATGAAGAAGAGAAGGCGGCCGACGGCAAAGATGATGAGGACAAGCCGAAGGAACTGCGGATTTCATCGCGCGTCGGCTGGAATCGTTTTGTTTGGGATTTGCGCTATGCTGATGCCCAGCGCGTCATGCCGCACAAGGACAGTCAGCAGGGTTTTATCAAGGGGCCGCACGCGGCACCGGGGACGTATCAGGCGCGCTTGACCGTTGGCGATGAGACGCTGACCGAACGCTTCGAGATTGTGAAAGAAGCCGGAGTACCAGCAAGTGACGCGGATTTGAAGCAGCAGTTTGATCTGTTGATGACCATCCGTGACAAAATCTCGGCGGCGCATAAAGCCATTAACCAGATGCGCGATGTCCGCGCCCAACTCAAAGGCTGGCAGGAGCGCATCGCCGGTCTTGAATCAGCTGCCGGGATTGTCGAGGCGGCCAAAACGCTGGAAAAACAGGTTTTGGAAGTTGAGAAGACCTTGATGATACCGGATACGCGGGACGGCTGGGGGGACAATATGAATCATGGCGACCGACTGGTGGCGCAGATTAGCAGTCTGACCTTTAATGTTTCGCTGGGCGATTACAAGCCAACCGATTATGAGTTTGCCGCCTATGAGGAAATCGCGGCGGATATCGATGGCGCGGTCGGGCGTTTCCATGACATCGCCGAAGGCGATCTGGCCGAGTTTAACACTATGCTGGGCAATGCCGGCTTTGGCAAAGTCGTTCTCAAAGTCGAGTAGGCTGGGCGCGGGGAGTTTCATTCAAGCCGATATGCGCCGCTCGAAAGGCTTTCTCAATCTTATGCTGGCCGACTTCCTGGCGAGGTCGGCCTATCAGATGGGCAAGACTCCGCTTCTGCCCATTTTTGCCGCCGCGCTGGGGGCTTCGGGCGCGTTTTTGGGCATGATTGTATCAGTTTCGACGATTACCGGCCTGTTTCTGAAGCCTCTGTTTGGCATTTTATCCGACCGCTGGGGGCGGCGGATTTGGCTGATTGTCGGCGCCTGCTTCTTTGCTTTGATGCCCTTTCTCTATCCTTTGGTCAGCGCCCCAGAGCATCTGCTGCTGATTCGGCTGGCGCATGGGCTGGCGACGGCGATTTATGGGCCGGTGACGCTGGCCTATATTGCTGAACTGGCGCAAGGCAAGCAGGTTGCCGAAGCTATTGGCTGGTTCGAGATGGCGCGCAGCGGCGGCTATATTGTGGGGCCGGCGCTGGCCGGCTGGCTTCTGCTGTCGTTTGATGCGGTCACAGTATTTACCTTTATCGGCCTGATCAGCTGCCTGGTGTTTGTGCCGATATTGCAGCTGCCAGAGACGCGTCCGACCCAGCAGCGCAAGCTCAAACCGATGCTTGTGCATATCAAAAACGCTATTCGGGATGGCAGCCAAACCCCAGCCATCTGGATGACAGGCTCACTGGAAGCGGCCGCGTTTATTGCGCTGTACACCTTGAAGGCCTTCCTGCCGATTTATGCGCTGCAGGCCGGGGTAAGCGTGGCGCTGGTTGGCCTGTACTTCAGTCTGCATGAAGCGGTGCATGTCCTGCTCAAACCGGCTTTGGGGCGGCTGGGCGACCGATGGGGCTATTTGCCAGCCATCACCGTGGGCATGTTCATCCTGGCGGTCAGTCTGCCGCTGGTGCCGGTAATGAATGAAGGCTTGCTGTTTTTGCTGCCGGCGGCGGCGATGGGAATGGCGCAGGCGCTTATCTTCCCGGCGGCGATTGCGCTGGTTTCCAACCATATTCGCCCAGAAAACCTAGGCGCCGGCATGGGACTGATTGGCATGATGCAAAACTTCGGCAAGGTCACCGGGCCGGTTTTGGGTGGGCTGGCGATCCAAACATTTGGCTATGAATCGACTCTTCTGCTCTTGAGCGCCATGTTAATCATCGGCATAGTCATCATCTGGCAGGCCTTCGCGCTTCGCCCGAAATTGAAGCGGGGGTAGTTTATACGCGGCCGGCGCGTCGTCCAGGAACTTTGCAATCAAACAATTATTTTGTAGAATATCTTTTATCCTAATACCGTCGCGAGGATGTCCTATGAAGAAACTATATTTCACAGCAGAAATGTTCGACAAGCTCACGAAAGAAATCGATGCTCGCAATCAGGAGGCTGTGGCGCAGATCATAGAGGAAGCCACTGCTCGACATGCTTTATCGGAGATGCTTGATGACTGTCTGATGAAACCGCTTGCACAAGCAGCTTTATTGGGAATCCTCGACGACAGCTTGAGAAAATCCTTTGCTCAAACAGGATTTGCCGAGACACTTGCCGAAAACCTGAAGGAATCCTTTGCTCAAACAGATTTTGCGGACTTGCTTGGCAAGCGCATGAAAGAACTTGCCGGCCAAACAGACTTTTCGGACTTGCTTGCCGAAAACCTGAAAGAGTTATCCGTTCAAGCGGATTTTGCGGAATGGCTTGACGAAGGTATGAAAGAATTGTCCACGCCAACTGTTTTTTCGGACTTGCTTGGCAAACATATCAAGGAACTGGCTGCTCAAACGGATTTTGCGGACTTGCTTGGTGAACGGATGAAGCGATCTTTTGCTCAAACCTCCTCTTCTTTGTTTGGCGAGCATATCAGGGAACTGGCTGATCGAACCGATTTTTCAGCTTTGCTTGGCAAATATATGAAGGAGCTGCACCCCCTGTCAGAAGACTTCATCGGCAAACTCAAGCAGGAAATTGAAATTGAAAGCTACCGACATATGCCTTGGGAGCAGTTTCTTGATTTGACTTATGGGAGTCTGGCAGATGACCCTATTGAGCGCGATCAACCTTTGACAGCTGATGCGCGGGCAGAGATCGAATGAGGTATTTGCTGGATACCGATACTTGCATCTTTTATATCAATGGGAAAGAACCGCGCATACGCGAACACATGCAAAGGGTATCAAAAGCGGATATTGCCATCAGCGCCATCACAAAAGCCGAAATGTATTATGGTTCGGCAAGACGCAAAGCGCCGCAAGGTTCACGCGCCAAACAAGAAGCGTTTTTCAGAAATTTTGGCAATTTGTCGTTTGATGAAGCCGCAGCAAATGAATTTGGGCGAATTCGCGCTCATCTGGAGGACGCCGGTACGCCGATTGGCCCTTATGATACGCTGATTGCTGCGATTGCAATGGCCCATAACTTGATTGTTGTGACGCACAACACCAAACACTTTGGTCGTATTCCGGGATTAAAAATCGAAGACTGGACACAGTAACTTCCTCCACCCTCTCTGTAAATTTCACAGCGCGGCCGCCAAAATTCCCTTGAGTTCAGCGGCGCTCAACTGAATCGGGTTGCCTTTCATGCTGCTTGACGCGCTGGATTTTTCGACGATGACATCAAAATCGGCGGCCTGAACCCCATAGCTGCCGAGCTTGGGAATCGCGAAGAGTCGGCTGGTTTCGTCAATCCAGTCGAGGGCGGCGCTGGCATCGGCTGACGGGTCGTCCAGGATGAGTCTGGCGATAGCGTCAAAGCGCGTCAGGGTCGGATGATTGGGCTGGCGTTCTTGCAAGGCTTTGATATTGGCTTTGATGACAGGCGGCAGCAAGGCGGCGCAGATGGCGCCGTGCGGCGCGGCGTACATGCCACCGAGAACGCCAGCGAAGCCATGAACCGCGCCCAGTTTGGCATTGGCCAAGGCCAAGCCGCCCATCAAACTGGCGAAAGCCATATCCTCGCGGGCAGGCGCATCATCTGGCGCGGCATACACGCGGCGCAGCGAGCGGCCGGCGCGGCGCAGGCCTTCAACGCAGAAAATATCTGTGAGCGGATTGGCGAGATGAGAAACATACGGCTCAAGCGTCTGGGTCAAGGCATCCATGCCGGTGCTGGCGGTTATGGCCGGCGGCATGGAATGCGTCAGCGTCGGGTCGAGCAAGGCGATATCAGCCAGCATCCGATTGTCGCGCAGACTGACTTTCTGGCGATGCCGCGGCGAGAACAGCACGGCGTTTTTGGTGACCTCGGCGCCGGTGCCGGCTGTGGTTGGCGCGGCGATAAAGGGAATGGGCGCTTGCCGCAGGGTTTGACCTTTGCCGATGACTTCAAGATAATCGAGAGCCTCGCCTTCGTTCGGAATAAGGGCGGCGATGGCCTTGGCGCTGTCCAAAACGCTGCCGCCGCCAATGCCAATTACCAGATCGCAGCCAGCCGACAAAGCCGCTGCCTTCGCCTGACTGACGACTTCAATAGTGGGTTCGCCGGCAATCGGATAAAGAGTATATCGCAGTCCGGCATCGCGCAGGGATTGGATGCAATCGCCGACGCGGCTCGGCTGGCTGCCGGTGACCAGCAGGATGTGACGGCCCTTTTCGCTGGCAAGCTGTGGCAGCTGGCGGATGCTGCCGCTGCCAAAAATAATCCGCGATGCCGTGGCAAATTCAAAGTTCATTAGGCTCATCCTTTATACGCGATGACTATCCAAATTTAAGGAAAGATATCTTCCTAACTTCAATAGCACCGAGAAGCGCAATCCTCTTCATAGAAAGATATTTGGAACCTGTTATAACTCATGAACTTGATGACGGAATCTGAATTTCTTGTACGCGCCAGTTCGCTTTTTTGTGAAGTTCAGTGAAGCTGATACGCACACGAAAGTCTTCGCCTAATGAAGGCGCATTGCGCCCTACTCGCCAGATTGTATCATTTTCATTAGGGTTGTATATATCTTGCAAAAGACCATTAGGCAAGCATACTGCCATAACCCTTTTAAGAACATGTGAACCATCGAAAGTTTCGTAGATGTATTTTGCAATGACAGTGACTACATAGAGAGAACGGTTGTCGCGTTCAATAAACGCCGGTAATCTGCCAGGTTCATCAATGACCTGTCCTCTGCGTTTCATTCTGACGCGCATTGACGTTTGCGACATTTGGATAGCAGCTGTGCGGTTTCCATTGGGCTTTTCCGCTTTTACATCCAGCATTAGCGCTACTGGATATGCCTGCGGCAAAAACACATACACAGCTTTCTTTATATCAACCTTGCCATAGAGACGTATGTGCAACTGCGGGAATCCCATGGCTTCAACCGCCTCTCTGGTTACATCTTCGGCAATATCCTGGGGCTGATCAACCTCCTCGCCAAAGATATGGAATGCTTGAGAAGCATAATCATTTAGCGCTTGTATCACCATAGAGAACGCAGTTTGTTCCAAAAGTTCCATCTGTTCAGGTGACATCAGTGCGCCTTCGAGCCAAGTCAGCATAATCCTCGTTGATCTCTATGCCAAGCCATTTTCGCCCCAACTTCTTGGCTACAGCGGTCGTAGTGCCCGATCCAACGAATGGATCCAACACTACACTTTCGGCAGATGAAAACAATTTTATCACCCGTTCGGCCAATAATTCAGGAAATTCGGCTTCGTGTCGGTCATTACGAGAGACAGAGCGTATTTGCCATACGCCGCGAGATCCCCAATCAGACCATTCTTGACCGGTCAGACGTTCGCGGTCGTATTCCGTAATTCCTGGCTGCCAGAATATATAGATATGCTCAAATTCGTCTATAGCACGATAGGAATTGGAGTGCCAGCGACAATTTGCCCAACATGGATCCTTGTGCCAAATACGCTGATCATAAAGATAAAGACCAGCCTCCGTTGCCCATTCTTCCAATAAGCACCCAGTAAGTTTAATTCGTGTTGACGGCTTCTGTTTGCCCCCACGCACATTATTATGTTCCAGACGCCGTTGCACGGTTTGTTCACTACACCCTAGCATTTTGGCTAAGTCGCCGCGACGAGCTTCAGGATATTGTTTTTGCAGATTAATTATTTGCTCTCTTGTAACTTGAACCCTCTTGCGGCGGATGTTGTTTGCTTGGTATCGCGGCATGGATTCATCGGGAAAGCACAAGATATCACCTATGTTCACAGCCATGAAACCACCCGGCTTTATAATTCGTGAATGAAGCAGAACCACTGACTTTATCAAGGCTTGCCATTCACTAAAGCTCCAATCTCGTTCGTATGATTTTCCCACAAAATAGGGTGGAGACCAAAAACTCAAATCAATACACGCAACTGGCAATGCAGACAAGATCTGCCTCGCATCTCCTGTTAAGATACGGTTAAAATGAGCTTCCAGCCTATTGCCTTTAGCTGAAGAAGCATACCTTGTATTGGGAAGTGTGGACAATTCCGATTGCATGATATTCATAATTTACCCCTTATCATCCCGAAGCGTAAGACTATACTTGTATTATAGCAAAAAAACGGGAGAAATGCGAATGTCGGGACTCCAATCTGTGATGACGGACGAGGTGCAGGCCGGGCGCGCTTTGGTGGCTTATGTGGGGCGGATGCTGTTTGACCGCCATTTGACGGATGCCGGCGGCGGCAATATCAGCCTGCGGGTTGGCGATGTGTATTGCATGTCGCCCACTTTGGCCGGTCATCTGCGGCAATGGCAGCTGGAGGCTGAAGATGTGCTGGTCGTCAGCAGGGAGCGGCGGATTTTGGCAGGCGATGGCGGATTAACCCGCGAGAGCGCTGTTCATTTTGGCCTGCACGAAAGCTGCGGCGAGTTTGGTCGGGCGGTTATTCACTGTCATCCGCGCAATCTGATGGTCTTCGCCTGCGCCAATATGGCGATGCCGCCGGTGATGGAAGCGACGCGCAAATTCGGAGTCACGCCCATTATCAAGTACGCCCCGGCGCACAGTCCCAAGCTGGGCGAGCGCATTGCCGCCACTATGAAAGGGCGCGAGGCGCGGATTGCCAAGCATGCCGCCGGTGCGATTGCCCCTTGGCATGGATTGTTCTTGATGGGCCGGCATTTGGAAGCGGCGCTGGATGCGGTCGAGCGGCTTGATACCAACGCTTATGTGATGATGATGGCGCGGCATTTGGGCGCCAGCGCGCTGCTGCATGAGGAAAGCGCTCAAATGGAAAGGGCGATTGCCAGCTTCAGCGAAGATGAACCGCTATGATCGTTTCGCTGACTCCGAACACCACCCTTGATTTGACGGTTTTCATCCCCAAGTTCACGGCGGATACCACCATTCGGGCGACGCGAACCTATCACAGCATGGGCGGCAAACCGACCGATGCCGCTTGGATACTGGGGCGGATGGGCGTCGGCAGCCTGGCGCTGGGTTTATCGGCCGGCGCGGTTGGCGAAAAAGTTAAAGCCATGCTGGAAGAGTTTGGCGTCGAGACCGTTTTTATCGCCGTTGATGGCGAAACGCGCATCAACACCGTGATTGTGGACGAGTCAACAGGCGAACACACCACGATTACGACAGCGTCGATGTCGGTCACGGCGGCGCATCTGGCGGCGCTGCGGCGGCGTTATCTTGACGCGCTGGAATCGGCGTCGGTGGTGATTACTGGCGGGTCGCTGCCGCCGGGCATGAGTCCTGCGTATTATGCTGACGCGATTGAGTTGGCGCGGGCGCGGCAGACGCCGGTGATTTTTGATGCCGCGCAGCCGAATCTGGAGGCCGGTTTGGCCGCCGGGCCTACTTACATCAAGCCGAATCGACATGAATTAGCGGTTCTGGTCGGACGCGAGTTGCCCACACTTGAAGCGGTTTATGCGGCCGGGCGAGCGATCTTGCAGCGTTATGGCGCGCAGTCGATCATTACCTTGGGGGCGGAAGGCGCGCTGGCGGTTCTGAAAGATCGCAGCTATCGAATTCCGGCGATTGCGGTCGAAGTGAGCAGTCCGGCCGGGGCCGGCGATGCTGTGCTGGCTGGTTTGGCCCATGCGATTCATTATGGCCGGGCGGTTGAGGATGGCTTGCGTTTGGGGATGGCGACAGCGGCGGCCGTCTGCCGACAACCAGGGACAGCCGCCTATGATGTGGCCGATACGCGGCGGTTTTTGCCGCAGGTCGAGCTTATTCCCTACCCTTGAGGCAGCTGACAGAATCGGCGCGATGGCCGCTTAATCAATGGTTCTACCCTGCCCCAATGGTTCTCGGCGCTTACACAAACAGCGGTTCCATCTGCCATTCAGCGACCATGGCCTGCATGACCGTATCCGCCGTGCCTTCGGTGAAGCGCTGGGCGGCATCCAGCACCTTCGGCAACAGATCGATATCGCCAACGGTATTGAGGAAGACATCTTCATTGCCCAAAACCCAATGGACGGCTTTGTCGATACTCGGCTGGTCGGTCAAGGGTTGATACCAGGTGCTGTGGCTGCGCTGCTGATTGGGATAGGGGCGGCGCGTGATGGATTTGATGGTTTGGACGGCGCAGTTTGTTTCCTTGCACAGCCGCACAACCTCTTCAAAGCCAACGCGGTAGGTCTCATTCTGCATCATCAGATAGTTGTAGGGCAGCAGCACCGAATCAAAGTCAAAATGGCGGAGACTTTTCTGGTGCATGCCGGCGATGGCGACATCATGCCCGGTCACGCCGATGTATTTGACCAGGCCCTGTTCCCGCGCTTCCTGCAAATACTTGAGCGCGCCATTGGGGCCCATGGCCACTTCCCATTCCTCTTCGCCGACGAGGTAATGCAGCTGAATCAGGTCGACCTCGCTGACCCGCAGGCGCCGCAGTGAACGTTCAAATTGGGCTTTGGCGCCGTCATAGCTGCGTTCGCCGGTTTTGGTGGCGAGGAAAAATTTCTGGCGATGTTTTTCCATCCAGGGGCCCAAGCGCAATTCCGATTCGCCATAGCTGGCGGCGGTGTCGATGTGATTGATGCCGTGTTCCATGAGCAGCTGCATCGTCTGGTCGGCTTGGTCCTGGGTGACATCCCCAAGCGCCGCGGCGCCGAACAGCAGGCGGGCGCTTTGGTGTCCGGTGCGTCCGAATGCTTTCTTTGCGATTGCCATGATATCTCCTGTGTCGAAACTGTTTTGGCTGAATGCGTTCGCCATTTCATTATAATGCAGGGGGCTGTATTTTGTTCAGTGTCAGGTGAATATCTGCTTAAAGCTGGCAACGGAGGCGCGGAAGCCGTCTTCAAAGGCGCCGTCAAGAGGACGATAAACCGACTCCAGTGAGATACTTCCAGCGTAATTATCGGCGCGGAGCGCGGCGGCAATTTCTGTGAGATAAGGCATCATATCGCCCGTATTGAGCGGACAGCAGGCGACGGTGGCCCTGGGGATATCGACGATGACGTCCTTGATATGGATATGCGCCAGACAGCCGCGCAGGGCCTCATAGCCATCGGGAACGGGAATTTCGGCGCAGTAGAGGCTGTTGGCCGGATCCCAAAGGACTTTGAGGCGATCTGTTCCCAAGTCGCTGATGAGCTTGCGCGCCAGCCAGGCCGATGTAATCATGGCATTGTTGCCGGTTTCGACGGCCAATGTGATGTCGGCATCTTCGGCCATCTGAACCGCCGGCGCCATCAGCTTGAGCAGATTATCCCAGGCGCCGCTGGAGACGACCCACTGTTCGGCGCCGTGGCTGCCAAACAGAATCATTTCCTTGCGGAAGCTCATCACCCGCACCAATGGACAATCAAGCGTCTTGGCCATGACAATGCAGCGCTTGAGGGCTTCGAGATGCTCGACATAAACGGGCGCATCAATGCTTAGGTTTCCCAGCGGCAGGCCGCCAAAGATATGCCGCGAAACACACGGCACTTCAACGGCGTGCGCCTTGACCAATCGCTGCGCCCGATCCATTTGGGCATCGTCCAAATCGCCAACTTCCTTATCCCAAAGGAATTGCAATTCGGCTTGAGTCAAGTCAAATTCGTTCATCACAGCCAGCGCGTGTTCAAATTCGCGGCTGATTCCGTCTGTAATCACACCTAATTTGGTCATTGTCGGCTCTCGTTTTTTGGATTTACCATGTGACTTCTGTCTTGGAGATTTGCTCCAGGAACTTGACAATCGCCCAGTTGTCTTCTTCGGGGTAAAGCGATATGCCGGCCTGAAACAATTCATAGGCGGCGCTGGCGGCAAAGAGGGGCATCCCGTTTTCGCGCGCCATGGCCATCGTAATACCAAGGTCTTTATACATGGTGCCGATGTGGCTGCCGGTGTCTTTGAACCGCCGTTCCATAATCAGCTGGGCGCAGTTTTTGAAGAAGGGCGTATTGCCGACGTGGGCGCTGCTGAAGACTTGGTAAAGCGTTTCGCCTTTGATGCCGGCTTTGGCGCCAAGCGCCAGGGATTCGAAGATGCCGACGAAGGTCACGCCGATGAAGGCCTGGAGGGCGGCTTTGACGGTTTGCCCCATGCCAGGCGATTCGCCCACGTGGAAAATTTGCCCGCCTACCGCCTCCAGCACGTCCCGATGGGCATCAAAGACCGCCGGCTTGGCCGCTGTCATCAGCGTTAGGCTGCCGCTGTCGGCGCCGGACTTGCCGCCGCTGACCGGGCTGTCGATCAGATTGATGTCGCTGTCGGCCAGGATTGCGTCAAGCTGGCGCATCTCCGCTGGTTCAATGGTGGCCGTGACAATGACGGTAGCGCCCGGCGGCAGGGTGTGCATCAGGCCTTGCTCGCCGGGGACGACATCAAGAACTTGCTGGCCATTCAAGACCATCACAAAAACAGCCTCGACCGCCCTAGCCAAATCTGCCAAGCTGTCGACGCGTTCGCCGCCCAATTCCACCAGCATTTGACCGCGCTCGGCCCGCAAATCAAAGCCGACCACTGCAAAGCCGGCTTGAATCAGATTTTTTGCCATGCCGATACCCATATTGCCCAGGCCGACGATGCCAATGTGTTTCATTATCAACCTCTTTTCCGTTGGTAAAAATAAGGTGGGGCAAACAGCTAGCCTGCCCCGCTTGTGATTGTCTATTCTTGCCGCCGGCAATCAGGAGCCGGCGAGGAATTTGACGCCTTGCAGGACGCCCTGCTTCTGGTCGTATTCAGTATCGTCGTAATAGTGATCCTCCAGTTCGATACTGATGCAGCCGCCGTAGCCCTGGTCGCGCAGGATGCTTAGGATGATTTTCCAATCGGAAAGGCCGTGGCCGGGGATGGTGTAACGCCAGTTCATGCCACCGTATTTGTAGGGCGAGGCGAAGGTCGCCGGCTGGAGATTGCCATATTGATACAGATTTTCGTCGATGATCATGCAGTCCTTGCCATGCACATGAAAGACATGGCCGACAAATTCTTTCAGGAAGCGAATCGGGTCGATGCCCATCCGCAGCAGATGCGAAGGGTCATAGTTGACGCCCATGTTGGCCGAGCCGACTTGCTTGATGAAGGCGCGGTAGGTTTCGGGCGTGCAGACCAGCGAGCCAGGCCCAGGCCAGCCTTCAATGACCAGATAAGCATCATTTTCTTCAAAGACGGCGCGCAGTTCGCCATAGCTTTCGACCATATAGCCGAAGTTTTCAGCCCGTCCGCGCGATGGGTCTTCGGGAATCATACAAATGAAGAAGACGCGGGCGCCGGCAACGGCGCAGGTTTGGATGTAGGCGGCATTTTGGGCGACGGCCTCGCGGCGCTTGCCGGCATCAGAGGACATCATCTCGCCCCAGACGCGCAGGTCAGCTGTGCCGACGCGCAGCCCGGCCTCGATGACCGGCTTGGCCGTCACGTCGCTGTCGGGTCCAAGGTCAATGACTTCAAGGTCGTTTTCCTGCGCCCAGGCGATCATGCCGTCGAGGTCTTGCTCCCAGGCAAAATTGCGGCGACGCCATCCGAGCGGGAAATGGCCAGTTGCTGTTTTCATTGGGTTTCTCCTGACTGTGATTAGAATTGCGCTGATTTATGCTGATCGGGCTGGCACGGGCTGGCCGTCTTGGCTGGCTGATTCGACGATAGCGTCCCAGAGTTTGGCCATCCGCAGGCCGACTTCGGGCGGGCAGGGATTTTCGATCTTGCCGGCGCGCACCTGTGTGAACTGTTCCCAGGCGCCGCGCATCTTGGGCAGATAGTCGACTTCAATATAATCCTTGTCGGCGGGGCGGCGAATCGAAAGCCGCTCGCCATACATGCCGGTTCGGATGACGCCTTCGGTCAGGTTGATATAGATTTCGGAGTGCAGACCGGGGATAGAATCGCCGCAGCCGTTGATGGTCACCAGCGCGCCCGATTGCAGACGGCCCATAACGACGCCATTGATGTCAACCGGTGTGCCGCGGCTGTCGGTCCAGGCGGCGACGGTTTGAAAGTCTTCGCCAACCAGGGTGCAGACTGTATTGAGCATGTGGGCGCCGGTGTCAAAGAGGAAGCCGCCGCCGGCGATTTTCGGCGCCTGCCGCCAGGTGCCGATGGTGCCATTTTTCCAGCCCTGCCAGACCATGCCAGTGACGTTCAAAAGCTGACCGAGTTCACCAGAGGCGATCAGACGGGCAGCTTCATTGATCTGCGGCGACAGGCCGCCCTGGAAGGCGACGACGAGCAAGCCGCCGGTGCGATTGCGGGTTTCGATGAGGCTTAACGCTTCTTGGGCGTTCATCACCATCGGCTTTTCCAGCAGAACATCCAAACCGGCTTCGAGACACATTTTGGCTTGGTCGTGATGGAGAGCGTGGGGAGTAACGATAAATACAGCGTCAAGCGCGGCGCCGTATTCTTCAAGCAGTCGAGCGAGGTCGGGTTCGTTTGGCGGCGGCGGAACGTCCAGTTCCTCGAGCTTGGCCAAGGTCTGCTCATAGCTGTTGGAAGATGGCTCGCAGATGATGCGTATATCGGCGCCTTTTTCAATCATCAGCGGCAGATGATGCCGCGCCATGCTGCCAGCCCCAATCAGGGCAATTTTTGTGAACATACAGTTCCTCGATTAAGAAGTTAGAAATAAAGCTGCGCTGCGGATAATTGTATCAATGATGCTGGGATTCGACTACAATTTGATGACCCAATTTTCAGATTGATATGCGGGAGAGGGAGCGCCTGCTTTCGTGGATATTTCCCATCTCCCAAAATGAGAAAAGCAACGCGCGGCCTTTTAGTCGCCTTTTCAGGCCGCTGGCGCGCTAGGCTTTGGCTATGGAACCCGCGCGCCCTGCTTTCGCCCATCATCTTTTTCGCCGGCCTTTTCGCTGGCCGCCCTATGCGCGGCTTGATATTTGCGGCCGCGGCGAGCGTCCGATGGGATTTATGCCCGAAAAACGTTTCGGCACGGGCGGCAAGCGAGGGTTCTGCTGGTCTCAAAGTCAAGCGGGCCTTGCGGTTCAGCCGTTTTTCGGCTTGGGGTTTCGTTTGCGCTGGTTGGGGTCGGCGATGGAGAGATTGTCCGTATTCGGGTATGGAATGAGCCGCCAGGGCGCGCGTTTTGTCCGTATTGGCGCGCGTTTTGCCCGTATTGGCGCGCGTTTTGTCCGTATTGGCGCGCGTTTTGCCCGTATTGGCGCGCGTTTTGCCCGTATTGGCGCGCGTTTTGCCCGTATTGGCGCGCGTTTTGCCCGTATTGGCGCGCGTTTTGCCCGCTTGTGTCCATGGATTTTAGGGGATCGGCGCGGATTGGGGAGTTTGGGGAGCGCAATCACCGCGTTTTTCGCCGCTCTCGCCGGGAGATTTTATTTGACAGGGAACTGCAAATCAACTAAACTCTGCTTGTGTTACTTTATTTCAAACCCTTTGGCAGAAAATCTGATGGAAAAACTGATTATCACCACTGCACTGACCGGGGCTGTTACTGTCCCAGCGCAATCGCCGCACCTGCCCTTGACGCCCGATGAAATCGCCAGTGATGCCATTGCCTGCGCTGATGCGGGCGCGGCGGCGGTGCATATTCATGGGCGCAATCCGCAAGATGCGCGGCCCGATTCTGATCCCGAACTGTTTCGGGAGATCGCCGGCAAAATCAAAGCCGGCAGCGACTTGATTGTCAATATCACAACGGGCGGCGGCATGACGATGACACCGCAAGAGCGGCTGCGTCCGATTCCCCTGCTTCGGCCCGAGGTCGCGTCTTTCAATTTGGGGTCGATGAATTTTTCGGTGCATAAAGTCGCCGAGCGGCTGGGGGATGCGGATTGGCGTTTTGACTGGGAAAAGAAATTCTTGGAAGATTCGATTGACAATATCTTCCCGAATACTTTCGGCAGCATGACGGTTTTCGCCAAGACGATGGCCGCAAGCGGCACGGCGCCGGAGTTTGAGGCTTATGATTTGGGGCATCTGCATAATTTGAAATTTCTGGAGCGCGAGGGGCTGGCGCGGCCGCCTTACTGGATTCAGTTTGTGCTGGGCGTGCTGGGCGGATTGAACGCATCGGCGCGGTCGCTGGTCAATATGGTCGATACCGCCAATGATCTGTTTGGTCAGGACAATTATCGCTGGTCGGTGATTGGCGTCGGCCGTCATGTTTTTTCGATGGCGGTCATGGCGATTACGATGGGCGGGCATGTGCGGGTCGGCCTGGAAGACAATGTGTACCTTAGCCGCCATGTTTTGGCGACCAACGCGCAGCTGGTCGAAAAAGCGGCGCGGCTGGCTGGGGAATTGGGACGGCCAATCGCCAGCCCGGACGAGGCGCGTCAAATGCTGGGACTGAAGGGATTGGACAAGGTTGAGTTTTAGGTTTTAGCAGCGCGCTTTCACAATGCGCTGATTATATGGTAAGCTGTGTCTACAATGTATCTACATGAAGGGAATAGACTATGCTTGTAAAAGTTCAGAAGTGGGGCAACAGTCGGGCGATACGGATTCCAGAGTCACTGGCAGTAGAAGCTGGGCTGGAACTTGGCCAAGAAGTGAAACTTGCAGTCGTTAACGGGCAGCTTCGCATTATTCCAGTGCAAGAGTTTTACTATGAGCTTGAAGAACTGGTTGCCGGCATTACCCCAGAAAATCGACACGAAGAATGGGATATCGGACCTCCTGTAGGCAAGGAAATCTGGTAATGCCCTATATTCCAGACCGCGAGGATATAGTCTGGACAGATTTCGATCCTCAAGCAGGACGCGAGCAAGCCGGCAGTCGTCCTGCGCTTGTTTTATCGCGTAGACTATTTAACGAGCGTTCGGGGTTGGCTTTTTGCTGTCCGATAACGGGTCGCCAAAAGGGTTATCCGTTTGAAGTTCAACTGCCTGACAATCCTGATGTTTATGGCGTTGTGCTGGTAGACCATCTAAGGAGCATTGATTGGCGAGTCCGCAAAGTCGAATTCATAGCCAAAGCCCCTGACATGGTTCTCGCTAATGTGCTGGCAAAAATCGATGCGCTGCTGCGCTAAAGAACAGAAAGAACGGATTGGATGGAGACAAGGATGTTTGACTGGTCTTATGAGGAACTGCCAAAGCCGACGGCGAATCTTGAGACGGCGAAATCGAATATAGATGAGTTCGGCTATTGTCTGCTGGCTGATGCTATGCCTGCCGAGCAGCTGGCGGCCGCCCGAAAACGTCTGCGCGAGCAGGCGGCGGCTGAATTGCAGGCTGGAGTC
The DNA here is from genome assembly GCA_965243515.1 of Phototrophicaceae bacterium. Lineage (GTDB taxonomy): Bacteria > Chloroflexota > Anaerolineae > Aggregatilineales > Phototrophicaceae > UBA6055. The sequence goes on from OZ251572.1 coordinate 2,413,886, forward strand.
GCCTTTGAAGACGGCGGCGCCAAACAGCAATGGGGCGCTTTCACCGATGACGAGGGCAACATCAGACGGGATGCTTTTTCGGCCGCCGCCGGCGGCGTCAATCAGCGCGTGTGGATGCTGGTCAACAAGGGGCAGGTCTTCCGCGATATGCTGGCGCAGGCGGATATGCGGGCGATTGTCGGTCATGTGCTGGGGAATGATTATCTGCTTTCCAGCTATGGCGCCAATATCGCCAAGCCGGGCGGCATCGCCATGGATCTGCATACCGACCAATGGTGGATGCCCGAGCCGATTCATCGCAAGCCTTCGCCGGTTCCAGCCGGTTCATTGACCCGCGAGCTTTCCAACCGCGCCGATGAGCATCCAGCGATGATTGCGCCGCCGGTGGTGGTCAATGTGATGTGGATGCTGAATGACTTTACCGAGGCCAATGGCGCAACCCGCCTGGCGCCGCGCAGTCATCTTATCGGGCGGCGGCCGGATAAAGACCGCGACAAGGACATCATGAGCATCGCCGCCGAGGGCAAAGCAGGAACAGCCATGCTGTTCGATGGACGAATCTGGCATGGCACCGGCGCCAACACCAGCAGCGAGAATCGACTGGGGATCCTATCGACTTTTGTCGCGCCGCAGTTTCGAACACAGGAGAACTATACGACCGGCGCGGCACCAGAGGTTGTGGCCGCGGCTTCGAAAGATTTGCTGGCTTTGCTGGGCTTCAAAATCTGGAATGCCTATGGGCGGATTGAAAGCCCGACAGCTGGGTTCATCCAACCGCGCGAGACTTCTCTGGGCGAGATGCGGCCGCGCGGCTAGGATTTTATGCCCTGATTTGCGGTTTATGTTGGTCTCTGCTATAATGCGCTTGCGCGATTTTTCGTTTCTCTTATTTTGAAGGAGTTTTTTATGAACCGCTTGCAACGTGGGCTTGGGCTGGTTGCCGCGCTTGTTCTGCTGCTGGGCGTCTTTGGCGCGGCGGCGCAGGATGATAAAGCGCTGGTGATTGGCCACGCCGAAACCACCGATTCGCTGGATCCATCAAACGGCTTCACGCACAGCACCAGCATTGTCAATCATGTCACCTATGACCGTCTGGTCACCTTTCCTGATGAGGATGCCAGCGAAATTCTGCCGTCCTTAGCCGCCAGCTGGGAGATTTCTGACGATGGCGCGACCTATACTTTCACGCTGGACGAGAACGCCGTCTTCTCCAATGGCGATGACGTCACCAGCGATGATGTCGTCTTCAGCATTCAGCGGCTTCAGAACGTCAAGGGCAATCCGTCCTTCTTGGCCAATCACATCGTCGAGGTGATGGCGCATGACGATGACACCGTGTCGATCACGCTGGAAAACGCGCGGCCTTCTTTCTTGTCGGAACTGACCAGCTATGCCTTCAGCATCACCAACGCTGACGTAGTTCGCGCCAACGGCGGCACCGATGCGGCCGACGCTGCGGAAACCGACACGGCCGAAGCCTGGCTCAACAGCAATTCGGTTGGCTCTGGGCCCTATATCCTGCAATCATGGGAGCCGCAGGTGCGCGCCGATCTGGTTCGCAACGACAATTACTGGGGCGAACCAGCGTACTTTGACCGCGTGATTATCCTCAATATGTCGGAAGCTGCCACGCAGAAAGCGGCGCTGGAAAGTGGCGACATTGATTTGGCGACGGATTTGAGCGTCGACCAGATCGGGAGCCTGGAGGACAATGACAATATCGAGATTTACCGCGGCATCAGCGCCGTAACGCACTTTGTCATTATGAACCAGGACGAGTCGCTTAGCGGTCCCTTCGCCAATCCAACCGTTCAGCTGGCGGTTCGTTATGCGCTGGATTATGAGGGTTACAAGACGCTGTGGGGCGGCGTGACGCCGGGGTCGAATATGTGGACCGGGCTGTACAGCGCTTTTGGTGAAGACCGCGCCTTCAGCCGCGATCTCGACAAAGCGCGCGAACTGTTGGCCGAGGCCGGCTATGCCGATGGTCTGGAACTTGAGTTGGAATACCCGGACATCACCTTTGGCGGCGTCAACTTCAGCACCAATGCCCAGAAGATCCAAGCTGACCTGGCCGAAGTCGGCATCAATGTAACGCTGGCGCCGGGCGAAATGCAGATTGCGCTGGACCGCTATCGCAGCGGCGAGCATGGCGTCGGCTATTGGCTGTGGGGCCCTGACCTGCTTGACCCGCTGGACTTCTTGAGCTTCCTGCCCAGCGGCAAGGTCGCCACCGAGCGCAACAACTGGCAGCTTGAGGATGTGCCGCAGGAGATTCAGGACTTGATTGCGGCCGCCAAGACGACCAGCGACGCTGACGCGCGGCTGGAAATTTTTACCGCCTTGCAGGAGTTCAATCAGCAGAGCGGGCCTTTCGCGCCTTTCAATGTGCCGGAGATGCAGACGGCTTATCTGGCCAACATTGAAGGCTATATCTTCCATCCGCAGTGGACTTTGGATGTTTCGATCTTGAGCCGCGCCGAATAAGCGCCGCGCGCTCATTCGCGGAAAAGGACAGGGAGTCGGGATTCGTCTCGGCTCTCTGTTTTTGTTTTGACTGTGCGTTTGTGGTACACTGGTGTTTATGAATTTCTTTCGCTATTTTACTCGGCGCCTCCTCTTCATCATCCCCCTTTTACCGGGCATTACCGTGGCCGTCTTTGTGATTGCCAATCTCATACCAGCCGACCCCATCAATGCCAATCTGCCGCCTAATGCCCTGAACGACGAAGCAATGGTTGAGGCCTTCCGTAAAAAGTGGGGGCTGGACAAGCCGTTGCATGAGCAGTATTTTACCTATCTGGGCAATCTGCTACGCGGCGACATGGGCATCTCGATTAAGACGCGCCGGCCAATCGCCGAAGACATCGCCCGCTTTTTACCGGCGACGGTTGAACTGGCGACGCTGGGCATCGTCTTTGGGACAGCGCTGGGCGTGGGCCTGGGCTTGATTTCGGCCGTCTGGAAGGACAGTCGGCTGGGCTATGCGGCGCGGGTGGTGGCTTTAATCGGCGTGAGCTTTCCGGTGTTTTTGCTGGCGCTGATTGGCTTGATCCTGCTGTATGCCCAGTGGGGTTTAGCGGCTGGCCCAGGGCGGCTGGATGTGATTATGCGCCCGCCGACGACGGTGACCGGCCTGTTCACGGTTGACGCCTTGCTGGACGGTGATTGGAAGACCTTTCGCAATGCCTTTTGGCATCTACTGCTGCCGGCGATGACCCTGGGGCTGTACATCAGCGGCATTATCTCGCGGATTACCCGCTCGTCCCTGCTGGAAGTGCTGAACCAGGATTATATCCGCACTGCCCGCGCCAAAGGCCTCCGCGAACGTTATGTGATTCGCCTTCATGGCTTGCGGAATGCCTCAATTCCAGTCGTGACCGTCATCGGCCTGTCCTATGGCAATATGCTGGTTGGGTCGATTTTAATCGAGAGTATCTTTGCCTATCCAGGCATCGGCAACTATATGTTCCGCGCCAGCACCTCACAGGATTTCCCAGCAATAATGGGGGTGAGCCTGCTGTTTGCCTATATTCAAGTTGGAGTGAATTTTGTCGTCGACATCCTCTACTACTTCCTCGACCCTCGAATCCGCGTGGCCTAGCCGGCTCAAGGCCGCTCGGTATTACCTGCGCCGCAATCCACTGGCGAGCATCGGGCTGGGGGTTGTGGTGATATGGTTATGGATTATGCTGGCGGCGCCGGCAATTTCGCTCTCCCCTCCCCTGAAGCAAAATTTGGCCGACCGCTTGCAGGCGCCAAATGCAGGTTATTTGATGGGAACAGATGAATTGGGGCGCGATATCTTCAGCCGTGTTTTATGGGGTACTCGAATCACCATTCCAGCCAGCCTGGCGGTGGTCATTATCGGCAGCCTGCTGGGAACGGTCATCGGTTTGACTGCTGGTTACGCCGGCGGACTGGCTGACGAATTGCTGATGCGCGTGACTGAACTCTTCATGGCTTTTCCGCCGATTATCCTGGCAATGGCCGTCACGGCGGCCCTGGGTTCGAGTATCCAAAACGCGGTGCTGGCGCTGGTCGTGGTCTGGTGGACCAGCTATGCGCGGGTGATGCGCGGACTGGCGCTGGAAGTCAAAGCGCAGGAATACGTCGAGGCGGCGCACAGCGTCGGCGCTAGTGGGCTGTATATTCTGTTCCGCACGATTCTGCCTAACGGTATCGCCCCGGCGGTGATTTTGGCCACCCTGGACATTGGCCGCGCCATTATCTTCTTCGCGAGTTTGAGCTTTCTTGGCTTGGGGCCAGAGCCATCCTCGCCGGAATGGGGTCGGATGGTAAGCATCGGCATCGATTTTTTTGATCAATGGTGGATGTGGCTGTTTCCTGGCTTGGCGATTGCCAGCCTGGCGATGGCCTTCAATTTCATCGGCGACGGCCTGCGCGACATCCTCGATCCGCGGCTGCGCGGCAAATAACGGCCGTCGGTTCAGCTTTGGGTATGGTTTTGCGCGGGGATCCGTTTATAATCCTGAATGGTTTTCATAAGGAGGAACTCCAATGACACTTGATGAAAAAGCGAAAGCCATGGGCATCGACATTGAAGATTTCACACCCTCGACGACCCTGGCGCCGGCGACTCGAATCGGCAATACGATTTATGTCTCTGGGCATGTGTCGACCGGCTATCAAGGCAAGCTCGGCGCTGATGTTGCGCTGGAAGACGGGCAGAGGGCCGCCCGCGTCTGCGCCGTGCAGCTGTTGCAGGCGGCCTATACGCTGACCGGGACATTGAATAACCTGCGGCTGCGAAAGCTGCTGGGGGCGGTCAATTCGACGCCCGATTTCACTGACCAGCATTTGGTCATCAACGGCGCTTCCGAGTTGTTCTGGGAACTGTATGATGGCGAACTGCATGCCCGCAGCGCGCTCGGATTCGCCTCCCTGCCCTTGGGATTCGCCGTTGAAATCGAAGCCGTTTTCGAGGCGCTGGACTAGCGCGGGCTGCGCTGATGGGGTTGCCGTTTGCCGCTGCTTCAAGAAAAGGGACTCGATTTTTACGCGCGCTGGTGTATAATGCCGTGCTTGCATGAGTCGCATGGCTTTTGCCAGTTGCCGCTAACACACGAAAGAGGGGAACGTTATCATGCCCGGCCGACGTAAAATCACAGGCACCAAGCCGCTTTTTGGCCAGTCGCGGAGCAAAGCCTTTAATACCACCAAACGCCAGTTCAAGCCGAATCTGCAAAACAAGCGCATTTATGTCCCTGAACTTGACCGCTGGGTGCGCGTGAAAGTGACGGCCAAGGAAATCAAAACCATCGACAAAATCGGGCTGCTTGAATTTTTGAAGCGGCGCGGCATTCCTTTGAAGTCGCTGCTTTAATGGCCGCGAAGCAGTCTGTCGGCGGGCCTGAAGACCGCATCAAGGGACATCATGACTTTCTTGTTGAGCGGTTTCGGCAGGCAGAACCCGGCCGCGGGCAGCGCCGCCTGCGCCCGGAGCATCTGGGCACCCGGCGCCGGTGGTATGGGCTGAAGAATGCCCAGCGCCGGCGAATTATGCTGGATTTTATCGCCGGGCATCAGGACATGACCTATCAAGACTGGACCGCTCTGATTGACCGTCTTTACCGCGGGACGTCTTACGAAGAACGGTGCGCGCCGCAAACGCTGCTGGTCAAATTTCCGCAGCACCGCCGGCGGTTGCCGCTCTCCCAGCTGGATGAGTGGCTGGGCTTGCTGGAGGGCTGGGCAGAAATTGACAGCGCTTGTCAGACGGTCTTCGGCGCCGAGGAACTGCTGGCTGATTGGGATGGCTGGCGGGATTTTCTGCTGTCGCTGGCGGATGATGAGAACATCAACAAACGGCGGGCTTCGCTGGTGCTGTTGACCGCGCCCATCAGCCATTCCGCCGATCCCCGTATTCTGAACCTCGCGCTGCAACTGACTGACAGCCTCAAGCATGAAAAGGACAAACGGATTACCAAGGCGATTTCATGGCTGCTCCGCAAGGGCATCAAGCAGCGCCGTCAAGCGATTGAAGCCTATCTGGACGCCAGCGGCCCGTCTCTGCCGGCGGTCGCGCGGCGCGAAACCCGCAGGAAATTATTAACTGGCAAAAAATAGCGGCCTCGCCGCGCGGCGGCTTAGCCGTCGGCATAATAATCGGGGATGATATACTGGTAATCGCGCGGCGGGCGGGCATATTTATCCTTTTCGCTGCGAGGCGGCAGTTCCGGCAGTTTGATGGGGCCGGGCAGGGCGACATCCTGATATGGAATAGCCGCCAGAATATCGCGGATGACGTTTAGGCGGGTGCGGCGCTTGTCATTGGAATTGATCTGCCGCCAGCGCGATTCGGGGATATCGGTATGCTCAATCATCAGGTCTTTGGCTTTGGAATACTGAACCCATCGGTTGCGCGATTCGATATCAATCGGGCTAAGTTTCCAGCGCCGCATCGGGTTGCTGGCGCGTTCCTGAAAGCGGCGCTCCTGCTCATCATCATCGACGGAAAGCCAGTATTTCAGCAGGATAATGCCATCATGGATCAGCAGCCGCTCAAAGTTGGGGGCATCGCGCAGAAAGTCCCAGTATTGCCGGTCGGTGCAGAAGCCCATTACCCGCTCGACAGTCGCGCGGTTGTACCAGCTGCGGTCAAACAGAACAATCTCGCCGGCGGCCGGCAGATGAGAAACATAGCGCTGAAAATACCATTGGGTTTGCTCGCGGTCGGAAGGCTTGCCCAGCGCGACCAGACGGATGTCGCGCGGCTGGAGCGGTTCCATAATGCGCTTGATGGTGCCGCCTTTGCCGGCGGCGTCGCGGCCGTCAAAGGTAATCATCACCCGCATCCCCTGCTGTTTGACCCAATACTGCCATTTCACCAGTTCAAATTGCAGCCGCGCAAGCTCTTTCTCGTAGAGTTTTTTGTTGAGACGTTTAGGTTTTTCGGCAAAAGTTCGCTTTTTCTTTGACATATCCAACTCCAAAAACTGGCTGATGCGGCATCACCTTGCCATAGCATAGCATATTTGGCGATGGCATGCTGTGGATTCGTTTGGGTTTCGCGCCGCCGCCTGTCAGCTTGGATGATTTGTGCTATTATTCTGTTATGTCGAATCAGGAGACTGCTCAAGCCGCTATGGAGCGCAGGCAACCCGCACCCCGTCCCGGGACTTTGGCCGGCAAAGCCAGACCGAATTTTTTTATTGTCGGCGCCCCCAAATGCGGGACGACGTCTTTGCATGAATACCTGCAGCGTCATCCTGATGTTTTTATGCCCTTTTATAAAGAGCCGCATTATTTTGGCTCCGATTTGCAGGGATCGCGCTTTCGGCAGTTCCGCAATAAGCCCGAAAGGTATCTCAAGCTGTTTCGGGATGCCCGCGGCGAAACGCGCATAGGAGAATCCTCGCCTTGGTATCTGGTGAGCCGCCGCGCCGCCGCTGAAATCCACGCCTATGACCCCGATGCCAAAATCATCATCATGCTGCGTAACCCAGTTGATATGATGTATTCAATGTGGGCGCAGTTCCGTTACAGCGGCAATGAGCAGATTGAGGATTTTGAAGCCGCGCTGGCGGCCCAGGCCGAACGGCGGCAGGGCGCGCGCATCCGCCGGGCAGCCCACTGCATCACTGGCCTGTTCTATTATGACATGGCGCGTTACTGCGAACAGGTGCAGCGTTATTTCGATGCCTTTGGCGCCGAAAATGTGCAGGTGATTATTTTTGATGATTTTACGGCTGATACCCGCGGCGTTTATCGCGCGGCGCTTGACTTTTTGGGCATTAACAGCCGCTTCGAGACGAGCTTTGATATTATCAATCCGAACAAGAACGTGCGGCTGGAATGGCTGCAAAAGCTGATTGTGAACAGCGGCTTTTCCTTGATGCTGCTGAAGGACCGCCTGACCTATCTGGCGACGACTCATTCGCTGATGCCTTATTCATACCGCACGCGGGCGGTCAAGGGAGTCATCGCCGCCTATACCAAATATGAGCGCCGCTCGCCCCTGACGCCCGACATACGGCGGCGAGTCACGCGCGAATTTGAAGCCGAGATCGACCGACTTAGCGTCTTGCTTGACCGCGATTTGTCCCATTGGCATCGGCAGCCTTAACAGAATTGGAGCCTGCATGGCTGAAACATCACCAACGCAGCAGCCTTCGGCGGAAAACAAGAGACGACAGCTTGTCTGGCGAGTGGTTAGCGCGCTGGTGACCGCTGGCCTGCTGTTTTTCCTGATTCGCACACTTGGCGGATTCGACTTTGGCGAACTGCTTAGGCGGATTTCGGCTTTGAATCTGCTGGCGGCGCTGTTTGCTTATCTGGCGCTGAATGTTTTCCGCGCCATTCGCTTCTATATCCTGCTGGACAAAGGCGATACGCCGCTGCGGATTCTGCTGCCGATTACGTTCTATCACAATGGTTTGGTGCGCGTGCTGCCCTTTAAGCTGGGCGAACTGTCTTATATCGTTTTGCTGCGGTCGCGGCTGAATTACTCGATGGAAGAGGGGGTCAGCAGTCTGTTCGGGGCGCGGATTTTGGAACTGCTGATTATTGTGCTGGTGTTTGCCGCGGGCATCCTCTTCAGTGGGGGGCAGTTCGCAGTCCAGCGCGACAGCTTGATGCTTACGATTGTCGTTATTTTTATCATCAGCGCGGTTGGTCTTTATTTCGCCGGGGGGCTGATTCGGTTTTTGCTGGGGATATTTCAGCAAATCCTCGCCGCTTTTGTTCAGCGTGAAATCAAATGGATTGCCGCTATAGAGTCCAAACTGCTTGAACTCGCCGGCGAGTTTGACCGCATTCGTCACCCGCGCCTGTTTGTGTCAGCTTTGTTTGTCACTTGCTTTACCTACACCTCCTCCTTTATGACCAATTATATTTTACTGCGGGCAGTCGGGGTGGATGTTGAACTTCCGATTATGGTCGCGATGATTAGTTTCGGCATGTTTGGGGCGGCGCTGCCGCTGCCTTCTGTGGGCGGCTTTGGGCTGGTGGAGGGGGTTTGGTCGCTGGCTCTGACGCAATTCGCCGCCTATCCCGAACAGGAAGCCATCGCGATTGGATTTATACTGCATGGCTTTCAGATCATCGCGGCTGTATTGTATGGGCTGGTGGGCTATCTCCTGATTCACCTTAGCCCGCCCTTAGCCGCCGGCGGCGAGGAAGAATGATTTAGCCATAAGTAAAGGAGCGATGTTATGCCTTATCATTTTCAAGCAGATCGAATGTATCGAATGCCGACGCACTTTGGCCCGCGCACCGGCCCGCGGCAGAGGCCCGACGGCCGCAAGTTTGACAATATCAACAGCCCGCGCGCAACTCGAATCAGCCTTAGCTTTTTGAGCAGTTCGGCGCAGCTGGAAGCGCTGCTGCCGCCGGGTTTTGCTTTGGACGGCGAGCCGATTGTGACAATAAGCGCGTCGTACATGACCGAAATCGAATGGCTGGCTGGCCGCGGTTACAACACCCTGGGGGTTTCGTTTCCGGCGCGTTTTCAGGGCCAAGAGGATGATGTCAGCGGCAGCTTTTTGACCGTTTTATGGGAAAACCTGGCCGACCCGATTATCACCGGGCGCGAGGAACTGGGCTTTGCCAAAATCTACTGCGAACTGCCGCCACCGACAGTCCTGAACGGCAATTATCGGCTGACAGCCAGTTGGATGGGTTTCCAATTTTTGGAGCTTGAAGCAGCTGACCTGCGCCAGCAGTCGGCCGCGGAGATTGACGCTTTCGTCCAAAGCCAGACCAGCGACGGACTCCTGCATTATAAATATATGCCGCGCACGGGCGAATGGGGACAGGTGGACAGCGCTTATGCCGTTCTGACACCGGCCGCCGCGCCGCATCAGAAAATTCAGGAGCGCTGGCTGGGGACAGGACGGGCGCTATGGCGGCCGGCGCGCTGGGAAGATATGCCGACGCAGTATAACATTGTCAACCGCCTGGCCGAATTGGAGATGCGCGAAGTTCGCGGCGCCAGCCTGGTCAAAACAGTCGGCGGCAAGGATTTGAGCGACCAGCGCATCCTGCGTTAAAATGATTTTGGGGGAAGAGATGTATGATTTAATGGGAAAAACCGCCTTGGTCACCGGGGCTGGCGGCAAAGACGGCATTGGCCGCGCCATTGCCCTGCGGCTGGCGCAAGAGGGCGCCGATGTCGCCGTCAATGATCTGGATAAGCCGAACAGCGGGCTGACGGCTGTCGCCGCTGAAATTGAGGGGTTGGGTCGAGAGGCGCTGGCAGTCTTTGCCGATGTATCCAAAGCGAGCGAAGTGGCGCGCATGGTCGATCAGACGGTGGCGCATTTCGGTCGGATCGACATTCTGGTTAATAATGCCGGGGCGCCGGCCGGCAAAGACCGCGTGCCAGTGGTTGAGCTTGAAGAAGATGCTTTTGATTTCATTCAGGCAGTCAATGTCAAAGGGACTTTTTTGTGCTGTCGGCAGGCGGCCCGCGCGATGACCGCGCAGGGAGACGGCGGGAAGATCATCAATATCTCATCCACTGCCGGCCAGCGCGGAGTGGCGCGTTTTGCCGCCTACTGCGCCTCCAAGTTCGCCGTGCGCGGCTTCACGCAGGCCTTGGCCCAGGAGTTGGGGCCGCATCGGATTAACGTCAATGCCATCTGCCCTGGATTGATTGAAACGGAACGGGTGAGTGATATCGCGGCGGCGCTGGCGCCGGGCGGCATTGATGCTGATGTCTATCGCCGGCAGATGGTCGCGGAGGCCGTCAAGGGCACGGCGCTGGACCGCCTCGGACAGCCGGCCGATATCGCTCAAATGGCGGCTTTCCTGGCTTCAAGCGAGTCGGATTTTATCACTGGCGTATCGTTCACAGTGGCCGGCGGCGCCGTTATGGATTGAAGGAGGCGGTATGAATGAAGGGCGACTAAAGGACAAAATCGCCATTGTCAGCGGCGCCGGCTCAAGCGGCTCAATGGCTGGGGTTGGCGATGCGACAGCGATACTGTTTGCGCGGCAGGGGGCCAAAGTCCTGCTGGTCGACCGCGACCGCGGCCGCGCTGAAGCCACTCTGTCGGTTATTGTCGAAGCGGGCGGCGCGGCGGCGGTGTTTCAAGCCGATGTGAGCCGCGAGGATGACTGCCGCGCGATGGTCGCCGCCTGTCAGGAACGTTACGGCGGACTGGATATTCTGTTCAACAATGTCGCGACTTACGGGATGGGCATGATCACAGAAATTGATGATGCCGAGCTTGACCAGACGCTGGCGGTCAACCTGAAAAGCGCGATGCTAAGCTGCAAGCATGCCATCCCCTTGATGGCCGAAACCGGCGGCGGATCGATTATCAATATCGCTTCGATTGACGGCCTGCGGGCTGGATTTTCGCGCAATGTTCCTTATGCCGTGACCAAAGCCGGCTTGGCGCAGCTGACGCGGGTGACAGCTGTGCATCATGGGCGCGGCAATATCCGCGTGAACTGCCTTGCGCCCGGTCATATTCACGGCGCGTTTGTCCGTCATCTGGACGCGGAGACGCGCGAGCGGCGGCGCAAGGCCGGCCCGCTGGGGACCGAGGGAAACGCCTGGGATGTGGCTTGGGCGGCGGTTTTTTTGGCAAGCGATGAAGCGCGCTGGATTTCTGGGGTGGTCCTGCCGATTGACGCCGGCCTGCTGGCGGCGACGCCTTTGGCTGTGATTGACAATCTGCTTTAAGACGGCCTGCCCGGCTATCCTTCAATCACCAGCTTATAGCCGGTTTCTTGCAGCAGCTTTTCATTGAGGGCGTCAAGGTCGGCCGGTTTGACCTTTTCGACAAGTTTAGCCGTCAGTTCGGCGCGGTCGGCGCGAATACTGATGCCTTTAGCAAGCTGCCAGCCTTTTTCACGCAGCAGCCGATTGGCGGTCTGCAAGATGAGATGCTGGTTGGGATGCGGGTGGATGCTCAAGCTGTAGCCGGTCTCTTTTGCCAGCTGGCGGATTTGCTCAATGTATCGCTCCCCCACTTGCGGCGAGACAAAGGCAAGCGCGATCTGTCCTTGACGCAGGCTGGTTTTGGTGAGGCTGCTGCCTTTCAGCCGCGCGCGAATCAGACCATAGGCGGCGTTGATTTCCATCCGCTCGCCAAAACCTTCGGCGCCGGCTATTTCGTCGGCATCGCCTGGCTTGGCCGCCTTATTGCTGATTATCAGATCAAATCCAGTGATTGCGCGATACTGGCGGCGAAGCTCCTTGGCCTGGTCATCGCCGATATTAAGCAGTTCAAGGTGGACTTGGGCCTTGTTCAGATGATAGGCGGGGCCTTTTTGAATGGAAACGCCGGGCGGCAGCAACTCTTCGGCGGCGATGCCCAGCGCCAGCTGATTCACCGCTGGTTTAATATGAATGTCCCAGCCGGTCTGCTCGACAAGCTGTTCAAGCTGCTTGCCAAAGCGGTCTGGCGCCGTCGCCGGGAAGTCGAAGGTCAGGACTAGACGTTTACGATGAATGTCCATTCCGACTTTTCGCAGATGGGCCTCTGGCGGCATAAGCTGCAAGGCGAGGTCGCGGGCTTGGTTCTGCTCCATAGGGCCATGTTCAAATGCGCGGCGCGGCAACAGGCCTTCAGGTTCAAGCGTGGCGCCATCTTCCGCTAGGGCGACGACAATGGCGGTCAGCGCCAGCTGTGGATTCATGTCCGGCGGCAAAACATCGGGCAGAAGCGATTCTGGCAATACCGGCTTGCCGGCCTGCACCAGCCGCTGGCGGCGGCTGAAGGGCAGGAGGACGTCTTTACGGCGGCGCGCCTGCTGCATCAGCGCGGACAAAGTGCCGCGGACTCCTTTTTTGTCGCTGGTTTTTTTCCAATCGCCAATCACCCATAGCAAGGCATCGGCTGGATGAGCGGCGCCGCGCTGATGATGAACAATGGCGGTGAAGCGGTCAATCGATGCCTCGCGGACGACCGCCAGGCGCACCTGTCCGTTGCTGTTCCGCATCACAATCAGCTTGCCGACAATATCCGGGTTTGCCAGCATAATCGCTCGGCAGCGCCGGGTGCGTTTGACTTGCTGGCTGGATTTGACGCTGTAGCTTTTTTTGCTGCGCCAGCTGGGAGTAAAGTAGATATTGTTATCGCTTTCCAGCGCCGTCTGCATTTCGGCAGTGCGTTCGGTGTCACCCCACCAGATTTGCGCCAGTTCGCGCAGGCTGAAGAAACCGCCGGCCTGGTCTTTCAGCGATTCCCAGAGGCGCATTAGGTCGATTTCGCCGGTTTGACTGCCGGACTTGGGTCGGCCGACGGCCCAGGGTTTGGCCTTGTAATTCAGGACTTTGCTTTGCCCGATACGCGGCGTGGAAACCAGTTTGCCGCGCTGGCGCAAGGCTGTCGCCAAGCTGTGGCGGGCGCTGGGATCACCATGAACGAGCATGATGTCATCGGCCTTGAGGGCTTCGGCAAAGCTAAGCAGTTCCATCTCATCGGCATGGGCGGACAGGGAATAGGTGTCAATCTCACAGCGCACTTTCACGGTGGCGTTATCGAGCTTGAGCGTTGGCGTTTCGCCAGCCTGCCGTTCTTTCATTATGCGCTGCAAGAAGCGCCCGGGCGCCTCTTCATCCTGATAGCCGGTCATCAGAATGGCGTTGCGCTCATCGGGGGCGAAATGCCGCGCATAAGCTACCGAGGCGCCGCCGGTCAGCATGCCGCTGCTGGCGACCACGACTAGGGGCTGGCTGCTGGCGGCGATTTCCTGACGATGCTGCCAGCTTCGGATGGGGCGAACCCGGCGGCGGAAGAACAGGTGTTCATCGCCGGCCATTCGCAAACACTGCTGCGGCAGGATATCGCTGAAGGTCTGATAGGCATCGCAGACGGTGCGAACCATTCCGTCGACATACACCGAGGCGCCGAATTGGTCGCGGTGGGCCAGGATGATCTGGATCACTTCTTGAGCGCGTCCAAGCGCAAAGGCTGGAATCAGGACTTTGCCGCCGCGTTCGATTACGCGGCGCAGGGTTTGTATCAGCCGTTTTTCTTCGCTTACTCGATTGGCATGCAACCGGCCGCCATAGGTGCTTTCCAAAATCAGGGCATCGGCTTTAATCGGCGGGACGTCGACGCTCTTGACGGTGCGCTGTTCGGATTTGGAAATATCGCCGGAGACGACCAGAGTACCTTCGCGGCTTTCAAAGACCAGCAAGGCGGCGCCAGCGATGTGGCCGGCGGTGTAATAGGTCACTTGCAGGCCTTCATCCAGTTTGAGCGGCTTGTTAAACTCAATAGTTTGGAAAGCATCCATCAATCGCTGGACAGATATTTCGTCGAAGAGCGGTAGTTCGCCTTCTTGCTCCTGGCGGTTTTTCATAATCCGCTGGGCATCCAGCTGCAATACGCGGGTTAGGGCCTGGGTGGCGCGGGTGGCAATCACGGGCGCATGAGGATACTGTTCAAGAATGAGCGGCAAGGCGCCGGTATGGTCGGTATGGGCATGGGTAACAAGGATAAAATCGGGTCCGCCTAGGGCGCTGATGGGCTGCAAATCGGGCAGCTGGCTGTTTTGGATCCCGCGATTGCTGCGCGGGGAGATGCGGATGCCGGCATCGACAAGGATGAGCTTGCCGTCGATTTCGATTAAGGAACAGCTTGCGCCAACTTCATCGGCGCCGCCGAGGAAGGTTATCTTCATAGTTCAGCTTGCCTGGTTTGTCTGTGTTATGCTGATTTGAACACAGTCCGGGCGAATTGCAAAGCATGAACCGCATAAGAAAAATCATAAAGCGAAGGGCATGGGATAAACAGAGGGGAGCAGAAAACCGCAGTCGGCATCTAGTCGGATCTCGCATAGGCAGACAGTTCGATGCCTTCAAAGCTGCGCGCTGCTATCAGCTGTCCGCGGCTGGCAAGCGCGTCCTGCACATCCGACAAAGCGCAGCCTGCTTCGCTGCCGGGGCGGTCAACGATCCATAGTTCTGGATAATCATCGAACAAGGAGTCCAGCCGGCGCCACTGATGATCCAGCTTCCTCCACTCGGCGACGACGTCGTTGGCAGATGCCTTGAATTGCCTGACAGTCAAATACTCTTGGTCGAGCACCAAGCCGAACACCGCGATTAACTCGCGATGATGGCGGCGCCAGTAATAGTTGAAGGGATGGGATATGTAATTCGGGCAGAGAACTACCGCGCTGTCAGGCGAAGCCGCTTCAGCCACAATATGAGCCACCCGATCCCAAGGTTCATTCCTGGTTCTTTGCCAAAACTTAGGGACGGTGTACACATTTAGAACGCCATACAGGTTGGCCAGCAGAAGTCCCGCCAGGACGATGCGGCGCAGACCGACCTTCGGCAGCCGGGCGATGCCAGCCGCGCAGGCGACATAAAATGGAATCGAAGCCCAGATGATGGTCCGGGAGGCAAAGGCCTCTCGAGAAATGATGGCCGATATACCCATCAGCATCAGCGGCAGCACAAGCGAGCCAATCAGAACGAACCCGGCCCATTTCCATTCTTTGCGCCGCCGCCAGCCCCACAGCGCGGCGAGGCACAGCGCCGCCATCGCGATGGCTTGGCTAGGAAGGTGTTCATTGGTGTAGGCTGTAAGCAAGGACACTCGAAACCGCCAGAAAGATATCTGGACTGGATTCCATTCTCTGAAAGTAGCGATGCTGCCCAACAGAGAGGATATGCTAAACACATACAGCGCGAGCAGGATTGCGTTGGCAATGATGAGATTCCGCAGCCGCAGCCATCTAAACCGAGGCGCAGAGACGATTGCGACCAGGAAGATCAGCGTCGCTGTCACTGGCAGCAGGACAGCTGTATTATGGGTCAGCATTGCGCCAAAGGCGGCGGCAATATAGGCTGCCCACAGAAGATCACTCTTCGCGCGGCTGTGCGAGGTCGGAGCATTCTGCCGCCACCGGCGCCATTGACCGCGCAAACCGGCGCCGATAACCGCAGGCCGGCGGTCAGACTGCTGAGAGATGATTAGGACAGCGCACATCAGCGCCAGGCTGCAAAGGAGCGTCAGCATCGCGTACATCCGCGCGTCCCGGGCATAGCGAATCAGAAAAGGCGCGGTTGCCACCAGACAGGCCGCATACAATCCAGCGCGTTGGCCGCTCACCGTTCGGCCGATGAGGCCGGCAACTGGCACCGTAAGCGCAAAGCACAGCGCCGATAAAAAGCGGATCCAGAACTCGCTGTCGCCGAACTTGAGCCAGATCCACATGGCTGAATAGTGGAGGATAGGGTTAACGTCCGAGTGCACAGCATCCATAAATTCGGGAATTGGCAGGTGCGCTACATAAAAGCTCCAGGCTTCATCGAGCCACAGAGGCCTGGTTCCGAGTCGAACGCTGGCCAAGCAGATCGCGGTTATCGTCGCTACTGCCAGAATTAGCCGCGGTCTTTTGCCAAACATAAGTTGCCTCAATCCGATCATAACAGTTGGGCCTTCGCGGATTTTATCATAAATAATCCTTACTACCAAGCGCAAGCTGGAGATGGTCAATCGCATCCTGCACGCTGTCCAGGCTCATCCAGCCGTCAATGATGCTGGGCGCCGACGCAAGATCGACATCCGTTTTCAGGAAGAAGCTGCATTCACTGGCGCAGTTCACTTCGGCGCGTCCGGCAAACAGGGCCGCATGGAGGCAGCCGAGCAAGGAACTGGCCTGCGAGCCGACCATGACGCTCTTCCCGCACCGCGCGCACAAATCCAGCATCCGCATGGACTGCGAAAAGCCGGTTCGGGCCGTTTTGATGTTGAGGATGTCAAAGGTGTCAAACTCAAGCTCGCGTTCAAGGTCATGGCAGGTCAAGGCGGAGTCATCGGCAATCAGCGGCATTCGGCTTTGCTGGCGAAGCTGCCGCCGGGCGGTGATGCGATGAATCGGCAAAGCCTCTTCACAGTAAAGCACACCCAGGTCCAGCAGCCGTTTGAATATCGCCGGGGGATTTTGGCCGGCCAGGGTTTGATTGGCATCGACATAAAAGCGCGCCGCCGGAAATTGTTCCACAAGCTGGCGAATGGTGTCTGTTTCCTGTTGAATGTCTTTGCCGATTTTGACTTTGAAGACGCGAAGGCCGGCATGATAAGCTGTTTCGACATCGGCTGTCACCTCGGCCGGCGTCCCCGTGCTCACAATATAACTTGGCTGAATCCGCTGGCGCGAACTCCCTAGATATTCGCGCAATGGTATGCCTTGATGTTTTGCGACCGCCTGATGCAAGGCCATATCAAGCGCGCCCTTGGCGGTATTGTTATTCTTGATAAGTTCCATTCGCGCCGATAATTTCTGCGCGGCTTCTAGTGAATCCGCCGCCTGCCCTATCAGCAGTGGCGCCAGTTGCCGGTCGACGATATCGATTATCGATGCTGGTGTTTCGCCATAAATCATCGGGCGCGGCGGCGCTTCGGCAATGCCAGCGGCGCCATCCGACAGTTCAACTCGAATCAGCACATGGTCCAACTGCTTGAGTTCATGCGCCCGTCCCCATTTCAGCGCGCTTTTCAAGGGGATGCTGTGGCGTCTGCTGGCAATTGCTTTAATTGTTGGCATCGGCTGTTTCCTTCATAATGGCGCAGACAGCCGCCGCGACCTGCTCCGGGCTGCAATCGTCGGCCTGGATGCGATGATAGTTTCGGCAGCGACCGCCGGCGGTAAAGGGGAAGAGTCCATAATTGGCGGCCTCGGCGCTGACAATCGTCAATGCTTTGGGCGATATCTGCCCGGATTTCAGCAGCTCTTGAGCTTGGGCTTTGAGTTCATCGGGCAGGAATGACAAATCGGCGGCGCCGCTGGCTTGGTCAAAGTCATGATTCCGCGCGGTCAAACGTTTCAAGCGGGTTATCGGGTGGACATCCAGTTCAACAATCTGCCATTGGGGGAAATGACGCAGGGCGTGGCGGATCTCGTTTTCGCCGCGAATTCCCTCGGATAAAATCGGCGCCTGAACTTTGTCGGCAAGGCAGAGCCAAGAAAAGGCCCGGGCCATCCCGCCACTGACCTGCGCGGCAAATCGCCGCGTATAATGAAAGCGCTGGACGCGGTCTTTCACTGGTCGGATCGTCTCGCCTGACATCGCCTGCGCCATCGGAATCGCAATCCAGTCGGCAACTTCGCGGCGAGAGGGTATCATGGCGGCTTCTGTCATGTTCCGCAGCAGATTAAGAGTGGTCGTTTTTCCGGCGCCGGTGAACGCCACCAGCATCAAAAGCGGATGATGCGCCAGCGCATGATGACCATGCGAAGGCTCAAAGCCCACATGCGGATAGCGGGTCAAGGGGATATTCAGCTGTGGATACACCTGCTCCAGATAGAAACGACGGTCGGTCATCATGCCCTTCCCGATATGCCAATCGGTTCATCATACCAAAGCTCCAGCGCAAAACCAAAACGGCTGATGCTTGGATCGCTGCCTTGCGCTTTCAATCGTTTAGCCTTTATAATATCAAGCACAGTCAAATCCAGCGCGAGGTAATCTGCGATGCTAGTTTCCGGCCTTAGCAATGACATCGTTTTAGCCTTGATTGCATTTGCGATCATTTTGATCCCGGCGATTATCATCCATGAGCTTGGTCATTTTCTGGCGGCTAGGCTGGTGGGCATTAACGTACTTGAATTTGGCATTGGCTTTCCGCCGCGTCTCGGTCGGCTTTTTATGTGGGGTGAAACAGAATTTACCATCAACCTGCTGCCGCTTGGCGGTTTCGTCCGTCCATTGGGTGAAGACATGATCGGGCCGGTGGGCGAAGACAAGATGAAACGGGACCGCGCGGCTATCCATGACCGCCGCAAGGATAATGTCGTGTACATAACCGAGCGCGAGGCATTACGGCATCGCGGCGTTGATGACAAAAATATGATGTCAGTCAGCGAAGCGCCGCCGCTTGGACGGATTTTCTTTATGGCCGCCGGCGCCTTCGCCAATTTTATGACGGCGCTGGTTTTGTTTTTCATTGTCGCTCTGATTGGCCTGCCCATCGCGGTCGGCGGCCTGGGTCAGGTGGTCGATATCCCGGCTGGATCGATGTTTTCCGAAACCGGCGTGCAGGCTGGCGATGCCATCGAAAAGATCAATGGCGAGCGATTTACCGATTTCGCGGCATTCCACGATGCGCTGGCGGCATATCAGGGTGAGGAAATTGAATTTTCGCTTATTCGGAATGAAACCGGCGAGGCTTATGATGTGCGGGTTCGGCCGAACTTCGCCCAACGGGCCGGGTTTGTTCAGATGATAAGCATCGAGGAAGAATCGCCGGCCTTTGACGCTGGGCTGGAGCCAGGCGATTTGGTTTCGCATATCAATCGCAGGCCGATACCGGCTTCTGGCGATCCAGCGGCGGTTTTGGCGGAAGCGTCCCGCGCCTATGAAGGCCGCGCCATGCCGCTCACTATCTGGCGTCAATACCAGGATGGCAGCGGCGAGTCGCTTGAAATCACCGTTGTACCGCGCATCAATCCGCCGGAAGGACTTGGCCGCCTGGGCGTCGTCCTGCGCTCTCAATTCGCGGTCGGCGACCAGACTCGTTTTGCCAATGGCGGCTACAAGACCGAACTGATTCCGCAGAGTGTATCGGCGGCGGTCACACACAGCCTGCGGACAACCGCCAATACTTTCAAATTGATTGCTTCGATTCCAGGCCGTCTGCTGGATGGGTCGTTAAGCGGTGAAGATGCCCGCCCGATAAGCATTATTGGCATCAGCAAAATCGGCGGCGAATTCATTCAGCGGAGCCTGCAAGAAGGACCTGGCGTGCTATTGAACTTCATTGCGCTCATCAGCATTTTCCTCGGCATTACCAATCTGCTGCCGATTCCGGCGCTTGACGGCGGGCGCATCGTCTTTGTGCTGATCGAAATGATTCGCGGCAGGCCGATTGACCCGCAAACAGAGGGGCGGATTCATCAAATCGGGATTGTGATACTGCTGGCCTTGGGTGTTCTGGTTATGATTTATGATGTCATTAATCCGCCCAGCATCTCGTAAAGCGGCGAAGGCTGCCGTTGAACTGCGGATAAAAAACCGAAAGGCAGGGGAATGACAGTTTCTGAACAAATGCTTGCCATTATCGTTACCGCGTTTGTGATTGCGTTCGCAGCATCTTTTGCGCTGTTCTCGCGTGTGCCGATGAACGGGCTTGTGGCGGTGGATGCTCATATCATAAACCTGTTTGCCTTCAGCGTGTGCGCGTTCACTTGCCTATTCACTGCTGCTTTGGCGTGGATTAGGAGAATGATGGCTCCTTGGCAGGCGCCCGTCATTGCCGTATTCACTGCTACTTTAGCGTGGATTAGGGGAATGATGGCTCCTTGGCAGGTGTTTGCCGTTGTCGTCACCGCGCTTTTGCTTGCGTTTATATCATCTTTTGGGCTGTTATCGCTTGAGCCGCTGAACGGGTTTTTATGGCAGGCGGTGGGTGTTCATATCATAAACCTGTTTGCCTTCAGCGTGGTCGCGTTCACTTGCCTATTCACTGCCGTTTTGGCGTGGATTATTACCGGAAAGGTCGCGCCGCTATGATCAAACCGCCGTGGCAAGCCAAAACCGAGTCGGGCATTGATTTTCAAGCCGAGGCCGCGGGCATGCAAAAGCCCGACATACAGGAGGTCATCGCCGCGCTGAAACAAGGGGCGGAGTCGGCCGCCAGCGCGGTCGGCGCGACGGTGGTCTATGGCCTATCGAGTCTGCCGCGCGAAGAGCTCAAGGTAGTTGAATCGACGTGGGTTAAGCTGCCATCGACCTATAAACACCGGGTTTTGCAGGCTTTGAATGAGGCCAGCGAAGCCAATTTTGAACTGCGTTACCGCGAGATCGCCCTGTTAAGCGTCGAGGATGAAAGCAGTTTGGCGCGGGCGGCGGCTGTCGATCTTTTGTGGGAAGAGGATTCGACAGAGACTATGCGATTGTTCCTGGAGATGGCGCGGGACGACGCGGCATCTCATGTCAGGGCGCGGGCTTTGATCGGTTTGGGGAAGTTCATTCTGCTGGGTGAATATGGAGAAATCCCGGCGGCGCTGGCCCTTGAAGCGCAGGAGCTTGCCATTCGGCTGCATCGCGACTTGAATGAAACGATTGAAGTCAGGCGGCATGCGCTTGAGGCCTTGGCCAACTCCAATCATCCAGACGCGAGCCGCTTGATTCGGGAAGCCTATGAGCAAGGCGGTCATCTCCTCAAGACAAGCGCGCTGTTTGCCATGGGGCGCAGCTGCGACCGGCAGTGGCAGGACATCCTGCTGACGGAGCTTGAGAGCGGCGACAATGAGCTTGTTTATGAGGCGGCGCGGGCCTGCGGTGAGATTCAACTTGAAGCCAGCCTGGACCGCATCAGTGAACTGGCACTTGGCGATGACCGCGAAATCCAGCTTATGTCTGTTTGGGCTTTGGGCGAGATTGGCGGCAAGCGCGCATTCGAGATTTTATCCGACTTGGCCGAGCAGGCCGACGATGATGAACTGGCGGATGTGACTGACGAAGCGCTTGATGCTGCCAGTTTCAGTCTTAGCGGGCCGGTGTTTGACTTTCATTTTGATGACGGCTAGCGCTTGAACATCGTCTGCATTCTCATTGCCAAACTCATATCGCCCAGGATTTTGATTTTGCCGGTCATAAACGCCTGCATTGGATTCATCTGGCCGGTTGAGACGGCGAACCAGTCATCGGCGCTTGCCTTGAGCGTCATGGCTGGATCTTCTACTGGGCCTTCGCCGGATTCCGCCGCGCCATCGGCCACTCTAATCCAGAACTGGCCGCCGTTGTCGCCGCTTAGATCGAACAGGATGACCGCGTTAATGCCATCCGCTTTTTCGGGGATAAACCCGGCGGCCATATCGGGAAATATGCTCCTGACTTCTTCGGCTGTAGCCATACCTCGACTCCTTATCGGTGTATAATCATTTTGAATTCCTGATTAGTGTACAATCATTTGCAAGGATACCCAAGAGTTGTTTGCGGGCAGTTTGGCGGGCGGGGAAAAGTGAAGCGGCGGATGCGGCTTTGTTTGATATTGATGGCGGTTATGGTCGGGTGTTCGCCCAATCGGCCGAGGGTTGTCGTCATTACTTCGGCGCCTGCCCCATTGGAGGCGGCCGCCAGTCCATCGCCGCAGTCGCCGGCGGCTTTGGATTCGGCGGCGGCGGCTGACCTTGTGACCGTCACAAGCGCGGCGGAGCATATTGTCCAATGGGGGGACACGCTGTCGCAGATTGCGGCGCAGCATAATGTCTCGCTGGCGGCGATCCTGGCGATCAATGACCTGGACAATCCTGATCTGCTTGAGGTCAATCAGGTTATCAATCTGCCGCCGGCGCCGGTGACCTATACGCCGTCATTTCAAATCATGTCCGATTCAAGGCTGATTCGTTCGGCAAGGGCGCAGTCATTTGATACGGCGGCTTTTATTCGCTCCCAGCCAGGAATCATCAGTTCGCTCAACGTCCCGGTCGGGACGCGGCAGGCGGATGGGTCGGCGCTGGCAGAAACCCTGTCCGCCAGCCAAATCGTGGCGCGCGTGTCGCTGGAATACAGCGTCGACCCGCGCATTTTGCTGGCCTTCTTGGAATACAGCGCCGGCCTGCTGTCGCGGTCTGATGTTGATTATGAAAGGCAAGCATATCCATTTATCAGCCGCGAAGAGTCGCCGGGGATTGACCGCTCTGGGCTTTACAATCAGCTTGCTTGGCTGGCGAATCAACTCAACTTTGGTTATTACGACTGGAAATATCGAGGCAAAACGGTTCTGGAGTTTTCGGATGGCGGCCGGCTGCTCTATCATCCTGACTTGAGCGCCGGTTCGGCTGGGGTTCAATATGCGCTGGCGCGGCTGGGTTCCTTTGAAGACTGGAGGCGCGCGGTCGGCGAGTCCGGCTTTTATGCGACTTACCGCGCTTATTTTGGGGATCCGCTTAACGATGAAGTTCTGACTATTCCAGCTGGCCTGTCACAGCCGCCGCTGTCGCTGCCGTTTCGGTCTGGGGAAATCTGGCGTTTTACTGGGGGCTTTCATGGCGGCTGGGGGAATGGCAGCGCATGGGCAGCGCTGGACTTCACGCCGCCGGCCGAAGCGAGCTATGGGTTTTGCTATACGACTGGGTTTCCGACTACAGCCGTCGCCAGGGGCAAGGTCGTCAGGATATCGAATGGCGCGATTGTCATTGATTTGGATGAGGACGGCAACGAAGGCACTGGCTGGACGATACTCTATCTGCACATTGTCGCGGATGAATCACTGCGGCTGGGGCAGATCGTGGAAGCGGGCGATATTCTGGGGTATGCCTCTTGTTTTGGCGGCTATGCGACGGCGACGCATCTGCATATCGCCCGCCGATACAATGGTGAATGGATTCCGGCGGACTGCGTTCGGTGTCCATCAACTGCCGCCGCGCCGCCCTTCGTCATGGGGAACTGGCGGGCGATTGGGCTGGCAAACCAGGCATATCAGGGATTTTTGGTGAATATGACTGACAATCGGCGCGTGACGGCCGAACAGGGCAGAAATACCAAAATCAATGAAATATCATGGTGACCGGGATGCTGGGGCAAGCGGGCAAGGGGGCGGCATGGCGGCGGCGTTACTGGATGACGGCGCTGCTGATTTTGTTGAATCCGACGATGCTTTTGCTGGCGCAGGTTCGCCAAACGCCAACGCCGATTACCGCTAATCTGTTCACGGCGACTCCCTTCGGGCTTCAGCAGTTTGCGCCGACGGTAACCGTCACCTTTACGGCGACGCCACCGGGGCCGGCGCTCTTGGAGGCGCGCGAATCGGCTGGCAATGTGAATGTGCGGGCGGCGCCGGACATCAACAGCGAGCGGCTTGGAAGCATTGCTTTTGGCACACAGTATCCGGCGCTGCGGCGATATTTCCAGTGGTATGAACTGGCGTATGAGCAGTCGCCGAACGGGAGGGCCTGGGTATATGGCGAACTGGTCGAGATTACAGACGATGCCAATTCAATTCAGGTGATTGAGACGTTGGAGCTCAATGAGGCGCCGGCGGCCGACGCAGCCATTGCAGCGGCTGCGGGGGGCGATGAAAGGACGGCGGGCAACGGGCGCATTCTTAACGCGCCAACAGCAGTGGAGGCCGCCGAACGACGCGGCGAAGCTGTCGCTGTGACTGCCCTGCCGACCTTTACCTATCCGCCGAACTTCCTGGCTCTGGCGCCAACGCTGGAGGCCTTGCCAAACGGCGAAACGACCGACAATGCCGATCTGCCGCCCTTGTTTCCGATTATCATGCTAGGCGGCTTTGGCATCGTCGGCCTGCTAGTTTATTCGATTCGCAGATAACCGGCGATTCAGCTAGTAGCTGCCGCAGGTGCCGCAGCCTTCGCCCTGTTCTGCATTTTGGCCGTCGGATGACTTGAATGAGTGGCCGCATCCACAGCTTGAAACCGCATTGGGATTGTCGATGCGGAAGCCGCCGCCAATCAGCGAATCAACGTAATCAATGGTCGCGCCATGCAGATACATCATGCTGGTAGCGTCAATAAGCAGGCGGATGCCATCGGCTGACACGACTGTATCGCCAACTTCGGCCGCTTCTTGAAATGCCATGCCATACTGCATCCCCGAACAGCCGCCGCCGGTAACGAATACGCGCAGGGCATGATTGGGAATGCCGCGCTGTTCAAGCAGGTTTTTGATGATGGATACGGCGGCCGGCGTTACTGTCAAGACGGCAGTATCGGCAGCGACGTCAATAAGCTGCTGGTTAGCTAGAGCCATGATGCTTCCTTTCATATCAACGATTTCGACAATGGTAACACATTCGCTGGCGCGTGTCAATGATTGGATAATTTTTACCAGAGATTTACGGCGATGGCATCAGCACAAGCGAACCAGGACTGTTAATTGAAACGCAGGTCTGTCCGTTGACGACGGTCGATTCCAGCGACCTTATCGCCCGCGGGCTGGTATTGGCATCTAGGAATATGACGCGGCCGATCTGCGGGAAACAGACCTCGACGCCCTGCTCGACGTAACCATAGACATCAAAGGCGGCCAGATAACCGGCGTCAATGATCGACTGTACGCCGACGCCGGCGCCGTCAAGCTGACGGAAATGGACGCCGCTGTCCAAGCCAAAAGCTGTGCGGAAAGTGGCGCCAGTGGCGGCTTGCAGGGCGACGTGGGTGGCGGCGATCTGCGGCCGCGGCGTTGAGGTTGGCGCGGCGGTGGGGATTTTTTCTGCCTTCTTGGGCCGCTTCTGGGATTCCGTTGTGGGCGCGGGGGTTAATGCGAGCCAATAGCTGAAGCCTTCCGCCGGGCAAGCGCCGGTATTGCTGTCGGTGATATTCGTGCCGGCGTGATTGGTTGCCGCGGTTACGCCGTCGGCCTGGAGGTTGCCGCTGAAGGTCAGGCAGCCATTGAATTCAAGCGCAGTTCCTCCATTGCTGGCGGCTACATTCGGGGCGCCGGTGTTTCCTTGGAAGATGGCGTTGGTGATATTCACTGTGGGACTGCCGACGAATCCGCCGGTCAGCGTGAGAGCAGAGCCATTATTGACGTGGTTTGCCGTGTTGTGATTGTTCACGAACCACATATTCTCCAGCTGGGCCTGTGAGCCGTCCCGCACACGCAATATATGCTCGCCAGTGTTGTCTCTGAAGACGATATTGCGGCCGTTAAGACGCGCCCCGTTAGTCACAACAATGGCTTCGCTGCTCTGACCGCCGGCCTGGCGAATGACGATATTGTTCAGATTGAGGACGGCGCTTGAGCCGCCGATATTTATAGCAGTGGCGTTGGATGGGCCGATGATGCTGTAGCCATTGCCGTCGATGGTGAAGGTGCCTGAACTAAAAACCAGAAAATTGCCGGTGGCGGTAACTGACCAGCTGTTGAAAACGCAGTCGGCGGTCATATTGAAACGGGTTATTGTTGAGGCTGAAGTGAATTCGGCGTGAGAGGCCGGCAGGCCGCAGGGGGCCATGACGGTCGGATTGGTCAGCCGCGGCGGCGCGGTGGGGACAGGGGTTTGGCTTTGGGCGGGAAGCGCGAGGCAGAGGAGCAGGAATAAACAGCAGAGAACGTTCTTAATCAGAAGATGCGGGGGGGGGGGGGGGAGCTTTTCCTGATATGGATATTCATTTTGGCGCGCTCCTTGCTAAGAATTTAATCAATAAGATGAGTGTATCTGAAACGACAGTCTTTGTCAAACAGAAAACCGCGGCCTTTTGGTCGCCTTTTGACGTTCCGTTTGCGCTAGGCTATGGTTATGAAACTCGCGCAAGGTCTATTTTGGCACATTATCGACGGCGGCGGCGGCAAGCGTCCGGTGGGATTCAGGCAGAAATCCGCCGCGGCGGCAATGTCAAACCGCGCGCTTGATATGGCGCAAAGCCAAGCGGGGCCTGCGATCCAGCGGCGGGTCGGGGCTGGGTGGCATTGCCATAATTCGGCACGCGGCCGCCATCTTCGAGCGTTTTGCCGCCATTTGCGGCCATTTCAGCATAGTTTGCGGCCGCGTTTTCTTTCAATTTGCCTATATCTGTTTGCACAATTAAGGGCGGCAAACTATACTTGCTATGTTATCAAGTCGAAATGATGCGTTTTGCCAGACAATAGACACAGGAGGGGAGTATGAAACCACAGGCGGGATTTCGATTTTTGCTTGGTCTGGTTACTGTTCTTTTTGCGCTGCCGATTTTGGCGCAGGATTATTCGCCGCGCCTTATCGTCAACACCAGCTTTCTAAATATCAGGAGCGGCCCAGGCGTCAGCTATGACATTATCACCACCGTTCCTGGCGGCGCCGCGCTGCCGGTGCTGGCTATGGACAGCGGCCGGCTCTGGTATCAAGTGGAAACGCTTGTCGGCGATGGCTGGGTCAATTCCTATTATACTGTCGGGCGCGGGAATTTCTCGAATGTCCTCATCACCAGCGATGATCCGCCGCCTATTACTGGCCCGCATCTGGTCGTCAACACCGGCAACCTGCATATCCGCAGTGGGCCAAGCGCGAGCCACGACAGCATCGGCACCGTTCCCGGCGGGACTGAACTTCCAGCGCTGGCTATGGACAGCGGCCGACTCTGGTATCGGGTATCATCGGTTCATGGCGATGGCTGGGTCAACTCTTACTATACTGTCGGGCGCGGCGATTTCTCGAATATCCCCGTCACCAGCGATGATCCGCCGCCCATCACTGGGCCGCATCTGGTCGTCAACACCGGCAACTTGAATATCCGCAGTGGGCCGAGCATCAATCACCGCGTCATTACGACAGTTCCCGGCGGCGCCAAACTTCCCGTGATCGGGGTCGCCAGTGACCGGCGTTGGTATCAAGTCGAATCGGCGGCCGGCAGTGGATGGGCCAATTCTTACTATACTGTCGGGCGCGGCAATTTCGTCGGCATTCCAGTGACCGAGACGTCGGCAGAGGCGCCATCAATACCGGCGGCGCGTGTGATTGTGAACACGGAATATCTGAACATCCGCAGCGGGCCAAGCGCGTCGACGGAGATTGTGACCACTGCTAGCGGCGGAACTGAACTAACCGTGCTGGGCATGGCCAGGGACCGCGTTTGGTATCTGGTGGAAGGCGATTTTGGACAAGGGTGGTTAAACAATACCTATGTCATCTTCCGCGGGGACTATAGCACGGTGCTGGTCATCAATTAAGCGCGGTTTCGGTTCCAGCTTCATCTCACAGGCACAAGACACCCGATCTTTTTGAGAGGGTGTTTTGATTGGAGTCGCGTCAATGCTGAACGCATCCGAGAAAATGAAGTCGATAGGCAAGCAGGTTAGGCAGGCGGCTCCGTCGTCGAGTCTGTTTGGCAGCGGCGCGGAACTGGCGCAGTCGGTTGCGGCCCAGGAGCGTTTCCGCATCAGCGTCTATCCGCTGGTTTGCGCCGCCATGCCTGAAAGCGCCATGGGGATCGCGGCCTGCCTGTCGTATCTGCTGGAACAGTACGGCGGCATCAAGGTTTATCGCTGCTTTGCCAAAATTGACGACGATGACGACAGCGAAATCACGCCGTCCGACTATCAGTTCACGATGGACGATTGGGAATTTGAGGGACTTGATGACAATGTCGCCCTTTCGGGGGAGCTGGAGCAAAGGGATGACGGTTTTCGGCTGCAATTCCTTATTGATTTGACCCTGCTCGGCAATGCGGATGCCGTCAAACTGGCGTTTGATTTTGGGACGGCGCATGAACTCATCAATGCGCTGCCGCAAATCGCCGCCGACATCGCCGCGATTTTATTGGGCACGCCGCCCAATCAGCTTGTCATTCATTATCCGCCGCTTGCGGCTGATTCTGCTGACATTGAAACGGCGCTGGAAATCGTCTTTGATTGGAATCTCGATTTGTACCTGTATTTATGGGGCGCCGATTGGGACGATGATGATGTTTTGGCGCAGTTTAATGAAGCGATTGAGGCCTTTCGTCAGCTGCAAGACGGGTTTGCGTTTTGGTGTCTCGGCATGATGGCGAAGCAGGTCATGCAAAGCGGGCTGGAGTCCATCGGCGATATTATCGCGCCGC
The DNA here is from genome assembly GCA_965243515.1 of Phototrophicaceae bacterium. Lineage (GTDB taxonomy): Bacteria > Chloroflexota > Anaerolineae > Aggregatilineales > Phototrophicaceae > UBA6055. The sequence goes on from OZ251572.1 coordinate 2,442,311, forward strand.
GCTTGAATCAGGGCCTGGATGTCCAGCGGCAGTATCCACACGGCGCGGCGGCCTTGGCGGCCGGCCTGGCCGCTTTTGGCTATGCCGACCGCGCGGTCCAACTGCTGGAAGGTTATCCGCTGGCCGATGTGGATGCCGGCATTTGGCACACGTTGATTGACCTTTATCTCGGCGGCGGGCAACTGGCCGAAGCCATTGATGCCAATCAGCGCGCCTTGGAACATGGACTTGAGCATGCGGCGCTGTATTGGCGTTACGCGCAAATGTTGATGATGGCCGAGACCAATGACTGGTTCATTGAAGACGTCCTCTTAATTGATCCCGATGAAATTGATGAGGATGAGCAGATCGCCTTTGAAATCATCCAGGCGCTGAAACGGCTGCTGGCGATCACTCCCGGCAACTTGAGCGCATTGCAGTTAGCCTTGACCTATATGATTGAAGCTGATGATGAGGAACTGTGGGAGTATTTCGCCCGATTGGTACAAAATGACCGCGCCGGCCAGGCCGCCAGCGACATCATTGAACGTCTTATCGATCTGGACGATATCGATCCAGCTTTTGAAATACTTCAGGAGCAAATAAACAAGGATCCGGCGGAGCCGTACGCTTATGTTTATCTGGCGCAGCTGGCTCTTGTCGATGGGAACAGCGAACTCGCCAAGACAAGCATCGCATCCTGCCGTCAAGCCCTCGCCCAGCCTGACCATGATTTGGAATTGGAGCTTCAGCGGCTTGAACTGTCGGCGGCGCGGCCGGATTTTGAGCAGAGGTTTGCCGAAATCAAGGTGATGCTGGATGCCAAGCGTCATGTTTCTGATGCCGATGTTGAATTTCTGGAAGAGGCGCTGGAAACGGCGCCGCTCCTCATTGACTTGTACATTGTTTTGTCCCGCAGTTACCGCAGCTGGAACGACATTGAAACGGCTTTTGAGGCGCTTGCTGATGCTGAAGAGGCCGCCGGCGAGCATCCGCGAATTACGCAGGGAATGGCCGAGATATTATGGCGCAGGAATCAGCATGACGAGGCTGTCGAGAAACTGAACGCCGCCTTGCAGCGCTTTCCCAATGACATTTACCTGCTGGCGCAAATGGCGAATTACTTGATTGAAAATGAACAGATGGATGATGCCAGGCAGTATATTGAACGGGCCGAGAGCATCGCGCCGTCACATGGCGAGGTGTGGAAACTGCGGCAGCTGATCGCCCGCAAGCTGGCCGATTGACGTCATCAGGACAAGCTGACTGGCGACACTTGGCCCGACGTTTGCTCGCGCAGGTCGAGGCGAAAGGCCGGCACATCCGCCGCGGCGAAATTGGCGATCACCATGATTTTACCGTCGAATACTTCGTCTTCAATGCTGCCGCCGTGCGCGGCGATTAACCGCTTGACGATATGATAAAGCGCGTAGGGAAATTCCAGGCCGACCAGTTTTTTGGCGACTTTGAGTTCGGTCGGCAGCTGCTTGAGCGCGGTCTGCGCCGATTCGGTATAGGCTCGCACCAGGCCGCCCTTGCCCAGTTTGGCGCCGCCAAAATAGCGGGTGGTCACGACGACGATGTCGCCCAGATTGGAGCCGCGCACAACCGCCAAGGTCGGCGGCCCTGATGTGCCTGATGGCTCGCCGTCGTCGCTCATGCCTTCGGTGACCGAATTGCCAAAGCCGATCCGAAAGGCGTAGACATGATGACTGGCGTCCGGCATGTCGGCGCGCACGCGGGCAATCGCTTGACGGGCCTGCTGGACGGTCGGCACTGGTTCAATCGTCGTTAGGAAGCGCGATTTTTTGATTGTAATTTGCGTTCGGACTGGGCTGGCGGGGATGTGGTAGGGTTGGGTCATTAGAGGTTCCAGGGTTAAATAGGAATAGTCAGACGCATCATTCCCTTCGAATTCGCAGAATTCCTATAGCTATTTTCTCAGTCAATATATCACTGCCTCTTCTTTGTTCTATTTCAGCTTTTTTTCGTCTAAGCTCAGCCTCAATATTGTTCTTTTGGGTTTGCCCCATTCGGCGAATACTTTCATCCCAAGCGTCCAACCGCCAGGCAATACTAGCTAGGCGATTGCGATAATGCGTGTTCAAACTAGCAAGCTGGCGGGCAAGTACGCGGTTATTGCGTCGCTCAAGTTGACGAGCTGCTTCCCTTCGAAATTCGTCTTCAGTCCCATCAACTGCATCCATCGCGGTTTGAATGTCAATTTCTGTTATTGCCTGAAGTTCTTGAAGGTCTGAGGATCGTTTGATCAATTCAAGCAAATTGGATGATACATCTTCTGACAATCTTTTTTGCTGCATATTCCAAGCAAAGGCTTTTAGCCTGACGTCAGGTTGAATCGCAACAGCCTTCCAAAGATATAAGCTAAAAAAATACAAACCAACTGCAAGCGCAGAATCTCGAATCAACAGCCCTGCTACAAGAGGAGTTGACATGTCTTCCCGCCAATAGGCCACGGCTACTTGAGCAAGGGGATGTACAGGTGTGATAAACGGCATATCTCGGTGCTCCGATGCCGTTTCCTGGTCGTAGGTTATCGAGAGTGTTGGCTCGTTCCCGTTCAGCCAGTGCTCAAAATTTCTTGAAGCATGGTCAGATCGTCGAGAAGAAACACTGTCCCAAACAGCAGAGCGGGCTTCCTTATTTAATTCAAGTCTATATCTCTTAGGTTCCTGGCGAATAGGCATTATCTCTTTATTGAATTTGTCTTTAACGTATAAATTTATCATATGAGACAAGTCAGCTGGCAAGACAAATCGCCCTTCACGAGTCAGTGTTTCAATATCTTCGATAAAAGCCTGATGCGATCCTAATAATGACCCACTCTCCTCCTCTAATCTGCGTTGCTCCTCTATATGCCTGATTGCATTATCAGTCATTTGCTGGGCACTCTCGGCAGCCTGTTCAGGTGTAAGAGTAGGATTATAGACAACCCGATTTAAATCCTTAACAATCTTCCCTAGAACTTCTTCCATATCGCCAATAGTGTCACGGAATATATCCAATCGCTCATAACAGCGGAAAAAGATGCGTTCCTCTATGGTTCCCGGCGTAATGAAGTTATAGATCAACACTTTTTTACTCTTCTGTCCAAACCTGTCAATACGTCCAATTCGCTGCTCGATCTTCATTGGATTCCAAGGTATGTCATAGTTCACAAGGCAATCGCAGAACTCATAATCCAGTCCTTCACAGCCGACTTCGGAAGATAATAGAATATCAATGGCTTCTGGACCTTCATGATGCAATCGAAAGCGGCGCCTTAATTCTTCTCGATCCCTCTCCTCCGTGTCTCCAATGATTCTTTTGACCCGGTAGCCTGCGTCAGAGAGCTTTTGTTCAAGGTACGCTGAAGTATTCAGAAAAAAAGAGAATACGAGTATTTTTTTGGACCCATTGGATTTAAGAACCTCATCTATGATTCTCATCAACCGCACTAGTTTTGGATCATCAGGTGGAAGTGTATTCGCCAGATACCGTAAATGCCGAGCGTCATCTACAAGAAATGCGGGTAATTTATAAGTAATACTGTCATTAAACTCCAAATTATCATCTGTGATTTTTGCCGAATCAAATCTCCCCGTGATGAAGCTGTCCAAATCCGGAAGTAGAGCAGGCAAGCAACTCGATGCTCGACGCTCTAATGTATCCTTTATCAATCGAACAACCAAAGGGTCATGTTCTAAAGCCAGAACCTGTTGCTGAAAAGCAATGAGTTTTTCATAAAATTCTCTCTGTCGCTGAGTAAACTGAACCTCAATAGTACGCGGTTCGCGAATGGTAAATCGCCCAATATCTCTCCGCCGTGTACGATTCATCAAAGGAGCTAAAGTGTGCACCTCTTCTAAATCCCCCAAGAACCGAATCCGCTCTTCATCGTCAAGATCAACTTGGTTCGAAAGTCTTTCAGTCCATTTGATTACTCTTGGGTCGTTTTGTAAGACTCGTTGCCCCCATTCTGTATTCACTGCTTTTCTAATTGCCGACAAACCTTCATTCTGCCAGTTTTGCTCAGGTAAACGGGTGCGAATGTGACGCATAGAACGATGCAGATAGGAATTTGGTTCTATCATCTGCTGAAAAACACTGAGATCTGGCAGCAAATCAGGCCGTAGAAGGTGCAACAACGCATACAAGTCTTTTTGGCCTGTATGAACCGGCGTTGCTGTTAACAAGACAACAGCTTCGCTAACCTCACACAAAAACTTGACTATTTTATGAGAATTGGTACTTTGGTTTCTCAAGTGATGGGCTTCATCAAATATCAAAAGTCCAAAATGTGGAGGAGCATCTAGCTCAAAAAATCCCCAATCATAATCTGTGCCGTTAATATAGTTCGGGTACCGTAACAATTCGATATTTACAATCGATCTCGCGTATTGTGAAGGCCATACTCCATTATGGCGAGTCTCATTGAGGCAGTATCGCAAATTATCAGCATTCAAAGGCTGAAAATCTTCGTCAAATCGTTTCATCTCGGTTTGCCACTTCCGAACCAACGGTTTGGGGCAGACAACTAAGACATTTCCAACTTCTTGTCTGGTCTGAAGTTCGCGTAGAATCAGGCCTGCCTCAATTGTTTTGCCAACCCCTACTTCATCAGCAATAAGTAGTCTTGGTTGATCTGCGCGTAAGAAACGCAGCAACGGTTTGAATTGGAATGGGATATGTTGAATACGCGCGGCATAGAGGGAATAAAGACTGTCTGTTTGAGGATTGGACAGGCGCGCTGCCGTAATTCCCGCCCGAAACTTATCTGAAGACGGTAAGTCACCTCTAAGAAGCGTACTTGCAAGATCCGAGACAGCGCGTGTCGGAGCCAGAACAAGCTGATCTTCAAAATACTCTCCAACATATCCAGATGAATGAAAAACCCGATATTTTCTAACTCCGCCAATAGGGGGAAGTATTTCAATGATTGCTCCTTGTCGATTGGGATCGGCGCGCAGCTGCACAATCTGACCAGTGTTATAGGTCATCTCGATCAAAGCCTTTCTCTAAAAGGAACAAGCTGAATATATTGTGTATGCCCCATAGGAGACTCGAACTCCTGTTTTTGCCTTGAGAGGGCAACGTCCTAGGCCGCTAGACGAATGGGGCACGCTTAAATTGTAATCGAGACGGCGGCTGGGGTCAAGATGGGGCCAGCAGTCCGATTCTTTCCTGCGCCAGCTTGAGCGTGGTTTCGGCAACCGCGCCGGCTTTTTCCCGACCCATTTTCAAGACCGCATCCAAATAGCCAGCTTCGTTCATCAGTTCATGGTAACGGGCTTGCAATGGCGCTAATGTGGCGATGACGGATTCAGCGACCGCTTTTTTCAAATCGCCATAGCCTTTGCCAGCGAAATGCGATTCAATTTCGGTAGACGTCTCGTTCGCGATGGCCTGATAAATCGTCAGCAGATTGTTGACGCCGGCGCGTTCGGGGTCGTCGCTGAAGCGGATTTCCCGATGCGAATCGGTCACGGCGCGCATGATTTTTCGCTTGATCTGCGGCGGGCTGTCCAGCAAGAAGACGGCATGGTTATCAGATTCATCGCTCTTGGACATTTTGGCGGTCGGATTGTCCAGCCCCATAACACGCGCTCCAGCTTTGGGCGTCATCACCTGCGGAATGGTAAAAGTGTCGCCATAGAGATGATTGAAACGCTGGGCGATGTCGCGGGTGAACTCCAAATGCTGCCGCTGGTCATCGCCAACCGGCACCAGATCGGCATGATAGAGCAGGATGTCGGCGGCCATCAGCGACGGATAATTGAGCAGCCCGGCGCCAATCGATTCCTGCGGCTGGCGGGCCGATTTGTCTTTGAACTGCGTCATGCGGTGCAGCCAGCCCAAAGGCGCGAAACAGGTCATCAGCCAGGCCAATTCGGAATGCGCCGGGATATGCGACTGGACAAAGATGGTCGAGGCTTCGGGGTCGATGCCGGCGGCGATGTAAATGGCGGCGCTTTCGCGGGTCTTCCGCCGCAATTCCAGCGGGTCTTGAGGCGTTGTGATGGCATGCAGGTCGACGACGCAATAAAAGCTGTCATAGTCGTACTGCACAGCCGCCCACTGCTTCAAGGCGCCGAGATAATTGCCGATGGTCAAATCGCCAGAAGGCTGGATGCCCGATAATACGCGCGGTGGTTTGCTTGTCGATTCTGCCATAAAGATTCCAAGACCTTGCATCATCCGATAAGATGTTCAGATTTTATCACCAAGCCCAAGGCCATTCAACCGCAAAGGCCTATCTGTTTTTCAAAGCCCGTTCAATTTGTCGGCGGGCATCACGCTTGGCCAGGTCGGCGCGCTTGTCATACTGTTTCTTGCCTTTGGCGACGCCGATTTCAATTTTGGCTTTGCCGCGTTCCAGATACACCTGCAAGGGAATGGCCGTCATGCCGTTTTCACGCAGCTTGGAGATGATGCGGTTAATCTCGCGGCGATGCAGCAGCAGCTTGCGCGGGCGGCGCGGGTCAGTATGACCAAAATGCCTGGCCTGGGCATAGGGCGCGATATGGGCATTCAAGAGCCATAGTTCGCGGTTTCTCTCTTGGACAAAGCCGTCGCTGATGTTGATTTGATGCGCGCGAATGGACTTGATCTCCGAACCCATCAGGACCAGCCCGGCGTCATAGCGGTCTTTGACCAGATAATCCCGATGCGCCTTACGATTCTTGGTGATGATTTTTCTGCCGCCGCTCATAAGATGTCTCTCTGCGGATCTGCCTCAAGGCAGGGCTTGCCATGACCGCTGGAAATCCCTGGCGTCAATCTCTTCATTGGCATAGGCCTGAATCATATCCCGCTCGACGCCGACGGCGCGGGGAACGGCATCCGCATCAGCGCAGTGAACCAGACTTACGGCAATCGCCGCTGCATTTTCAGGGATACCCGCGTCAAGGCTGGCGACGGCGTTCATCACACCGCCAAGCCGCGTCTGAAACTGGGGACCAGGCACAGCGCATACACGAAAGACCAAGGTATGCCCCAATTCGGTACGGCGAAGCCCGCTGGCTGTCTCGTCGATTTCAAAATCGGAAATCGCATCGGAAACCAGGGCGATGAAGGCGGCGGTTTCTGGAGAGGGGGTCGCTGGAACTTCGGTTTCAGTCGGCGCAGCGGTTGGGCTGTCGGTTTCAGTTGGCGCGGCAGTTGGACTGTCATCCATTTCAGCTGGCGCGACAGTTGAACTGTCGGCTGTTTCAGTCGATACAGATACGACAGCAATCTGTGGTTCTGGGCTTGGCGCAATGAGCGCGGTCAGAGGCGCGATATCCACCTCGCCTGACAAGACCAGCAACGCTCCCAAAGCGATGAGCAGAAGGGCTGCGATGGCGACGGCGAAGCCGCGGCCGACTCTTTTGCTTTGCGCCGCCCTTTCCACTTCGGGCTGCAAGTCTTCCCAGTCATCTATGTCGCCCTGCTCTTCATCGGCCGGCGGCGCTGAAGCCGCCTCTGGCATAACTGCGCCACTGGGAAATGGCGCCAAATCAGCCTGCTGTTTAAGCTGGCTGGCGCCGGGATAAGCCGCGTCTAATTGAAGCACGCGGTCAAGCGCTTTGATGCCGGTTTCACTGTCTCTCACAGCATGGGCATAAATCCACCATAAATCAGGATTGTCATTTTCAGTTTCGAGCAAGGGCGCTAATACCCCCTGCGCCTGCTCAAGTTCGCCTTGCTCAATCAGGTCAAATGCGTTCTGCAAGATCGCATCAGTCGAATCACTCATGATAAGCATCCTTCATGGAGCGCCAGTCTTTGGCCAAGTCTCTGTACAGGAGTGTACATCCAATTCGCTGAATACGCAACAAAAAAGCCCGCCAGCACAGGCGAGCTTAGTCGGAATGCCCTGAAGAGGACTCGAACCTCCACCCCGTTAAGGACACGGCCCTCAACCGTGCGCGTCTGCCAGTTCCGCCATCAGGGCGACTATCGCATCAGTATATGTTTTTCTAAAAGAATGTCAATCCCTGTGATTGCTGTGACTCCATCTTGAGGTCGCAGCCATTGTGCCGTATTATGACAGGGTATTGAATGATGAACAAGGTCTTTGATATATGCACATTGCTTTGGATGCAATGGGAACGGATACTCATCCGGTCAATGACGTCGCCGGCGGTGTTTTGGCGGCTTCGGAGTTTGGTGACACCGTTGTTCTGGTTGGCGACAAATCGCGCATCGAGGCTGAACTTGGGAAGCATGATATTCGGGCGGGCAAAGTTGAAATTTTACATGCCCCTGATTATATCGCCATGGACGAGAAACCGACCGATGCTATCAAGTCAAAAGCGTCGACGTCGATTCATGTCGCGCTCAATGCGGTCAAAAACGGCGAGGTCGATGCCTTTGTTACGATGGGGAACACCGGCGCTGTTCATGCGATTGCGACGCTAAAGACCTTGCGGAGAATCCCCGGCGTCAAACGGCCAGCCTTGTCGGCGCTGTTCCCGGTCAATGATCATCGGATGATTTTTTTGGATGTCGGCGCCAATACCGATGTCAAGCCGGAGTGGGTAACGCAGTTCGCCATCATGGGGAGCATTTATGCTCGGCGGGTGCTTCACTGTCCACAGCCGCGCATCGCCCTGCTGTCCAATGGCGTCGAAGATATCAAGGGCAATCTGCTGATCCGCGAAGCCGCTGATCTGCTGCGGCAAAGCGGGATGAATTTCGTCGGCAATGTGGAGCCGGTTGAATTGATGCGCTCGGTCGCTGATGTCATTATTATGGACGGATTCGTCGGCAATATCGCGCTAAAGGTGTTTGAGGCGACGACTCATTACATCGCCAGCCTGATACGGCATGAATTTCGGAACGATATTCTGTCGATGCTCGGCGGCGCATTGGCGCGGCCCGCATTCAACCGCATTCGCCAGCGGGTGGACACTTCCGAAATCGGCGGCGCGCCGCTATTGGGCGTCAATGGTGTTGTCATTATTGGGCATGGGCAGAATTCACCGATTGGAATCAAGAACGCCATTCAGCAGGCGCGCACTGCGGTTAAGGAAAACGTCATTGATGCCATCTACAAGGGCATCGCCCAAGAAACAGCCAGGACAGGAGCAGCGAAAGATGCAATTAACGAGGCATGAGCGGCGGCGGGTCGTGATTACTGGCATGGGCGTGGTATCGCCCCTGGGCGGCAAAGATGATTTTTGGGCGGCAGTTCAACAGGGCCAATCGGGCATCCGCAAACTGCAAAACATTGAAGCCGAACATCTGAATGTGAAGATCGGCGCTGAAGTCCTTGATTTTGATTCTTCGGATTATATCGCGCCCAAAGAGGCTCGGCGGATGGGGCGCGCATCACAATTCGCTATGACAGCATCGGCGCAGGCGATTGAAGATGCCGGCTTGTCGATTGAGACGATGCCCGAATTTGGCCATCGCGTGGCGACTATCATCGGGACAACTCTGGGCAGCTATGAAGTCGGCGAGGCTGGAATCCGCGTCTGGAAGCAGTCCGAATACAGGCGCGCCAATCCGATGAGCATTATCAACGCGCTGCCTAATATGCCGGCGCATTATGTCAGTCGAATGACCGGGGCTGTGGGCCCGCTCATCACGCCTTCGGTTGCCTGCGCCACTGGCATCCAGGCGGTGGGTGAAGCGACCGATCTGATTCAGCTTGGCAAATGCGATATGGCGATTGCGGGGGCGATTGACGCCGTCGTGCTGGATTATATCCTGGCTGGTTTTAGCGCCACCCGCGCCCTGACCCGCGATTACAATGATGCGCCGCAGGAAGCCAGCCGTCCCTTTGATGCCGACCGCTCTGGTTTTGTATTGGGTGAAGGCGGCGCTGTTTTCATTGTGGAAAGCCTCGCACATGCGCTGGCGCGCGATGCGCGGATTTATGCTGAAATTCTTGGATACGCAAGCTCTTCTGATGCCTGGCATGTCGCCGCGCCCAACCCCGAAGGCGCCGGCGCGCAGCGCGCCATGCAATGGGCATTGGATGATGCCAAGGTCAATCGGGATGAGATCGAGTATATCAACGCGCATGGCTCGTCGACGCCGGCCAATGATATTATCGAGACGCTGGCGATCAAGCAGGTCTTTGGCGAAGATGCTTATCATATACCGGTGAGTTCGACCAAAAGCATGATTGGACATGCGATGGCTGGCTGCGGTTCGCTGGAACTGTCGGCCTGTTTGATGACCTTGCAGGATGAGGTGATTCATCCAACCATCAATTATCAACGGCCGGATCCCAAATGCGACCTCGATTATGTGCCGAACATCGCCCGCGCCGCCGCCGGCATACGGACGGTGATGTCGAACAGCTTCGGATTGGGGGGGCAGAACGCATCCATTGTTGTTCGGAATGTATGAACTTCGGGAGTGAGTGATGAATCGGGAAGTCATTGTCATTGGCGGCGGGCTGGCAGGCACAGAAGCGGCCTGGCAGCTGGCCGAACGTCATCACCGCGTCCGCCTCTATGAAATGCGTCCGACAAAGACGACCGGCGCGCATGTTAGTGACCGGCTTGGCGAACTGGTATGCAGCAATTCGCTTGGCTCTAGGCTGCCGGACCGCGCGGCTGGAATCCTCCAGCATGAAATGAGGATGCTGGGCTCGATGCTGCTGCGCTGCGCTGAAGAGGCGGCTGTTCCAGCCGGGGCCGCTTTGGCGGTAGACCGCGTTCAATTCGCGCGGCGGGCAACACAGCAGATCGAAGAGCATCCCAAGATCAGCATCATCCGCGAAGAAGTGACGAAACTGGATTTGGATATTCCTACGATTGTCGCCACTGGGCCGCTGACTTCGGCGGCGCTGGCCAAGAAAATCGCAGAGCTTGCCGGCGAGGATTATCTTTATTTTTATGATGCTATCTCGCCTATCGTGAGGGCCGGCAGCATCAATATGAACCGCGCTTTTCAGGCCAATCGCTATGGCCGCGGGGACAATGGCGGCGGGGACTACATCAACTGTCCGATGGACGAGCGGCAGTACGACCGTTTCGTCCATGCCCTGCAAAACGCGGAAACGATTGCGCTCCGCGATTTTGAGCGGGAAGATCCGAATTTTTTTGAAGGCTGCATTCCGATTGAACAGCTTGCCAAGCGGGGGAACGACACCCTGGCATTTGGGCCTATGCGGCCGGTCGGCTTGGTCAATCCGCATACTGGGCAGCGGCCGTATGCTGTTGTTCAGCTGCGTCAGGATAATCTGGCTGGCAGTCTTTATAATATCGTCGGTTTTCAAACCAACATTCGCTGGCGGCGGCAAAAGGAGATCTTGCGGCTGATACCCGGCTTAGAGGAGGCCGAGTTCGTGCGAATGGGTCAGATGCACCGCAATACCTTTATGAATGCGCCGGCTCTGCTGCGCCCGACCATGCAGTTTCGCGCCAGCGAGAATCTGTATTTTGGCGGGCAGATTACCGGCGTTGAGGGGTATGTCGGCAACATTGCCACTGGTCTCACGGCGGCGCTCAATTTGTCGCGTCAGCTTAAAGGGCTGTCGGCATGGATACCGCCGGCCGATACCATGCTGGGCGCGCTGTGCTATTATGTGACTCACAGTCCGCCGGACAGCTTCCAGCCAATGAAAGCCAATCTTGGAATTTTGCCGGGGCTGCCGATGAAAATCAAAAACAAGCGGCAAAGAAGACAGGCCTATGCCGAACGCGCTCATCGGTCGATGCTGGAGTCCTTGAATATCCTGGGCGACGAGTGTATCCAGCAAACACAGGCCGGGCTGGCGCAGCACAGCTAGATCAACTGGGAAGATTATGTCAAAATCTCAACTGACAACCGAAGCGGCGGCAGACCGCGGATACTTGATTGGCGTTGGCCTTCAGCAGGGGAACACGCTGCTGCCGGTTGAAGACTCGCTGCGCGAACTGGCGCTGCTGGCCAAAACAGCCGGCATCGACGTCCGCGGGCAGGCGCATCAGCATATCAAGCGCATTAACCCCAAGACCTTTATCGGTTCGGGGAAATTGCAGGAAATTATCGAGGAAGTCGCTGATTGCGACGCCAATGTCATCATCTTTGACGATGAATTGTCGCCGCGTCATCAGCGCGAGCTGGAAAAGCAGTTTGGCGAGTCGGTTCGCTTGCTGGACAGATCGGCGCTGATACTGGATATATTTGCCCAGCACGCGCGGACGCGCGAGGGGGCATTGCAAGTTGAACTGGCGCAGTATGAATATCGCTTGCCGCGGCTCACGCGGCAATGGACTCATTTGGCGCGGCAGGCCGGCAGCAGCGGTGCCCGCGGCGGTTCCGGCGGCGTCGGGTTGAGAGGCCCAGGCGAAACGCAGCTGGAGGCCGACCGGCGCGAGATCGGCCGCAAAATCATCAAGCTGAAGCGCGATCTGGAACAGGTGCGCGCCCATCGCAGTTTGCATCGGGAAAAGCGGCGCAAGTCTGGCCTGCCGCTGGCCGCGCTGGTGGGCTATACCAATGCCGGGAAATCTACCTTGATGAACGCCTTGTCGCATTCCAATATCTACGCCGCCGACCAACTCTTCGCAACCCTTGACCCCACCATCCGCCGCGTCGAACTCCCCAATCGTTCGGAAATGCTGTTGAGTGACACGGTCGGATTCATTCAAAAACTGCCAACGACGCTGGTCGCGGCCTTTCGGGCAACGCTGGAAGAAGTGGTCAAGGCCGACCTGCTTTTGCATGTGGTCGATATCAGCCATCCCAATGCGATGCAGCATATTGAGGCGGTTGAAGATACGCTGGCGGAGATTGACGCCTCTCAAATGCCGCGGATCCTGGCGCTGAATAAAATCGATCAACTGTCCGATCCCCTGCCCGATGTCAAGCCTGTCGATCTGTATCAAGCTGTTGTTCCCATCTCGGCGCAGGAAAATCTGGGACTGGATGAATTGCTGGAAGTCATCGGGCGGACCTTGGCCAAGCAGCAGACCGCGCTCCAGGTTCTCATTCCCTACAGCCGCGGCAAAGAGTATTCACATCTGTATGACCGGGGATACATTCAATCCGAAGCGGCAAGCGAAGCCGGATGGCAATTAACCCTCCGCATTCCCAGCAGGCTGTCTGGCTACTATGAGAAATATGTCGTGGACAAGGCTGAATAAGCTGTCATCACAGCTGGGGCAGCTGCACCCAATAGATTTCGGGGCGGTATCTGCTGTGCATAAACAGGCGCAGGTCATCCGATATTGTTAAGGCGATGGGCGCTGGAATATCGGAAAAAACGACGACTTCCACGTCTTCCCTAGTGCATCCCCCGTCAAAACACTGGCTCGGTTCGATGCGCCCGACAATGCCGCGGGTTCCCAGCGCGTATCCAAAATACAAAAAACCGTCATTCGCCAGCGTTACATTCGTGATGCTCCGAAGCCCGGATACCAACGGCTGCGGTTGGGAATATGAGCCGTCTGCCTGGATCTCGAACCATTCGATGCCGCGTCTGGCACTGCCGGCATTAGCGACATAAACCCGGCGGCCGTCGCTTGCGATTCCGGTCGGCGAGCGCAAATCAGTAAGTATCGTCTGGACGGCGCCGCTTTCGGATACTTCGGCAATGGAATGGGCGCGGGCATTGGTGATCAGAAAATGGTCGGCATTGATGCGGGCAATTCCCCAAGGGATATCGAGTTGATCAGTAATGCTGACCGGCGCCAAGCGGTCCTGGTCAACTTTCCACAGGGTGTCCCTATCTGTATCTGGTATCCACAAGTCAAATCCGGCTTCGGTGTCTTCGACAATGAAGCTGCTGCCATTTCGGACGCCAAAGACATAGGTGATGGTTTCGCCGGAGCGGTCATCAATTTTATAAATCGTCCAATCGCCGTTGCAGATGGTATAAATATGGTTATCGTGCCAGGTGATCGCATTCGGACGCTGAACGTTCCCGGTCAGCATCGCCAGATCTTCCTGGAGGAATGGATTGGCAAGCGCAGACGTTTGTTCGGCGGAGTCTGCGGCTTCTGGGGTGATCGTTGATGCCGCCGTCGGGCTTTCTGACGGGGTGAATACGGCTGTTGCTACATCGCTGTCTTGCGCGCTGATGAGTGAAACGCTGAACAGAATCCAGAGCAAAGCGATCATCTTCATTGGGTTCCCTAACTGTCCGGCATATCAAAACCTGCCGCAAAGGACTGTTTCCCGCGGCGACTTTTGATGATTGTACAATACTTAAATCCAGGCCTCTAGCGTCAGGCTGTTTGCAAAGCGCGGCCATTGAGTCGCCTTTTCAGGCCGCTTGTGTGCTAGGCTCTGGTTATGGAACCCATGCGCTGTTCATTTTTCGCCGATTATCCTTTTCGCTGGCCCTCATGCGCGGCGCGATATTTGCGGCCGCGGCGAGCGTCCGATGGCATTTATGCCCGAAATTTGTTTCGGCGCGGGCGGCAAGCGAGGGTTCTGCTGGTCTCAAAGTCAAGCGGGCCTTGCGGTTCAGCCGTTTTTCGGCTTGGGGTTTCGTTTGCGCTGGTCGGGGTCGGCGGTGGAGGGATTGTCCGTATTCGGGTATGGATTAGCCGCCAGGGTGCGCGTTTTGTCCGTTTCTTTGTTCGTTTTGTCCGTATTTCTGTTCGTTTTGTCCATGAATTTAGGGGAATCGGCGCGGATTGGCAAGTTTGGGAAACGCCATCACCGCGTTTTTCACCATTCCCGCTATCAGCATTCTGTCACTGTGCTTGCAGATATAGCGTATAATGGCGAAAAGTGTCCATAGAGAGGCCCTTAGATGAAACCTCATCAAGATCAGCGCAGATGGTCAATCATCCTGCTACTCATGTTCAGCTTGGCGATTGTATCGTTAGGGAACCGAGATGCGCCACAGGCACAGCCCCCCACTCCGATTGAAAGTGCGGCTGCCATTCCCGCGCCTGTCGCCGACTTCAACTTCGCGATAATCGATCTCACCGTCAGCTTTGTCTCGACTGCCAGCGGTGACAATCTAAGGGTCATTTGGGATTTCGGCGACGGCAATGTTTCCCGCGAGCGACATCCACGGCATACCTATGCCGCGCCTGGCAGCTATCATGTATCGCATACGGCATCCAATGCCGGCGGCAGTCATGCCATCCGCCAAACCGTCGCCGTCTACGCCGCGGCGCAACCCTTGTCTGCATTAAGCGGAAACATCATATTTATATCCAATCGGACGGGCAACAACGATATTTATATCATGGGCGCGGACGGTTCACAGCCAATAAACCTTAGCAGCCATCCAGCCAATGACCGATACCCGTCATGGTCGCCGCCGGGCGATTCGATCTTGTTTTCATCCCAGCGCGACGGCGGCACATGGGATATTTACCGCCTGGCAATGGATTCATCCGATATCAAACGTCTAACGGATACTGGCAATAACATTATGCCGGCGGCGTCGCCGGATGGCCGGCGAATCGCTTTTGCAACCGACCGCTTTGGCGACAGCGATATTATGGTGATGAACGCTGACGGCAGCCGTCAAATTCAACTCACGGTCGATACAGCCGACGACATCAGTCCCGTCTGGTCACCCGACGGCAGCGCTATCGCTTATGTTTCGAATCGAGACGGCGACCAGAACATCTTTGTTATTGACGCTGCGAATGGCGCGCTGATACTTGCGCTTACCGCCGACGCCGAGAACAATTATGATCCAGCATGGCTGCATGACAGCAATAGGAGTCTATTGGCATTTACGTCAACGCGCTTCGGCAATGAGGAAATCATGCTGGTCAATCCATTGGACGGCAGCGGTCTGCGCCGCGTGACAACCGTGGCCACCAATGAGCGGCAGCCGGTCTGGTCGCCGGACGGCGGCTGGCTTGCTTTTGTTTCTGACCGCGACAATGGCGGCGCAAGCAATATCTACCGAATCAGAATTGATGGCAGTCACCTAAGCCGCCTGACACCTGATGGAAGCCATGAATATGATCCGAACTGGCATTAAGTTTCGGGACGCTGAAACCGCCCGGCGCGGCGGGCTTTGCTCCAATCGCATGGGCGATTATGAAGCCGAGGTCATCCCCGGCATCGAACCCATCGCCATCCATGAACTTCGTTCATTGGCGGGGGCAGCGGTTCAATCCGTTCGCCAAACAAGGCCGGGCTTTATTCGCTTTCGTCTGGAGGGCGCGCCGGAAAAGCTGGCTTTACTCCGTTCGGTCGTCGCCGTTTATCATATTCATGGCTTTGCCATCCCGCGGCCCAAAGCCCTGCTCGGCCATCAGCATTTCACCCGTTTGATCGACATTCTTCAAGACGTCATTGCGCGCTGGCAGGATGACAAACTAAGTCTAGGCATCGGCGCCGCCGGATCCGAATCATCCGTGCTGCTGCGCCTGAAACGCGAGCTTGCGGCAGCGTTGGGCGTCGCGCCGGCTGAAGCCGACAAAGGCGATCTGTACGTTCGTCTGACGAGGCGGCGCGATAAAAAAGGCTGGGAAATACTGGTGCGAACCACTGCCCGCCCCATATCCAAGCGGGAATGGCGGGCAGCCAATATGCCGGGCGCGCTGAACGCCACGGTCGCTTATGCCATGACGCAATTCAATCCGACAGAACATCCCGCCACCGTTGTTAATCTTTGCAGCGGCACTTCAACGATTTTGATTGAACACGCTTTGTCGCGCCCGGCGGATCTTCTGCTGGCGGTAGACCATGCCGACCGAATGATTGAAGCCGCCGCCAGAAACACGGCGGCAAGCCAAACTGCCGACAGAATTCACCATATCAAAGCAGAGGCCAGCCAAACACCGCTGCCCTCAAGCTCGGCCGACCGCATTTATGCTGATTTACCCTTCGGCCATCATGTCGGCAGCCATGAAGCCAACCAGCGTCTATATCCGCGGATCCTGGACGAAGCGGCCCGACTGGCGAAAAGCGATGCCAGCCTGGCGCTGCTGACGCACGACATCCATCTTTTGCGCCGCTGTCTGCATCGTTCGCCTTGGAAAATAAAATCGGAAACGCGAATCAACTTGGGCGGGCTGCACCCGCGCATATTTGTCCTTGAGCAAAAAATGTCCAGGATGTAAAGTTGAGCTATTCAGAATACGGCAGGTACTTCATGCGGCTGCGAATTTTGCTGATTGCGGTCTTTTCGATTGCATTCACCGCCTGTCAGCCGGCGGCGGAAGAAAACCCCATGACGGTCACGCTGATTGCAGACGGCCTGAAACAAACATTCAGCTATTCTGGCGCTGGAACCGTGGACGAGTTTCTGGCTGATGCACAGATTGAACTGGGGGATCAAGACCGCATCAGTCACCCGCTATTGGCGCCGATTACCGATGGCATGCACATTACCGTTCGGCGGGTTATGGAAACACAGACATGTCAGCGGGAGGACATTCCTTTTGAGCGCCGGTTTGTACCCTATGAAGGGATACCTGTCGGTGAAGAGCGGCTTGCGAAATCGGGGCAGGCTGGCATTCAGGAGGCTTGTTATCGCATTATCTTGGAGGATGGCATCGAAAGCCGGCGCATTCCAAACGGGCCGCCGACCATGCTCACCGAGCCGATGGATGAAATCGTCTATGTGGGCATCTTGGACGAAGTTGAGCCGCTTGCGATTATGGGGACGCTAAGTTACATCAACAACGGCAAGCCGTGGACAATCCAGGGAAACACATCCGCAAAACGGCCCCTGACCATCAATGGACAGCTGGATTCATTGGTGTTTGACCAAAACGAAGACGGAACGCTGCTCATTTATACAGCCGAAACAGTCGATACCGATGCTTTCTTCAATCAGCTTTGGATGATTGGCACGGCGGAAAATTCGACGCCGGTCAAGCTGGCGCCGACCGATGTCCTTTATGCCGAATGGCGGCCGCGGGCCCGGCGCGCCATCGCCTATTCAACCGGCGCCGCGCGTCAGACAACGCCGCCCTGGAACGCGCTCAACAACCTTTGGCTGATGGATATTGATGACCGCACCGGCCGCGCCCTGAAGATCGAAGAACTGATTCCCGAATCCGACGGCGGCTTGTATGGCTGGTGGGGAACTGACTTTGGCTGGTCGCCGCAGGGAGACCGCATGGCCTGGGCGCGGGCCGATGCCATGGGGATTGTGGATTTTGCGGAAAAGGAGTTTGTCGAGCTGCTGAACTACGCCGCTTTTGACATATCCCCATCGCGGCTGTGGTTGCCGCCGCTTTCCTGGTCGCATGACAGTCAGCTGATTGCATTCACCCTGCACGGCGAACCAGCCGAGGCGGGGCCGGTATTCGATCTAGCTGTCACCAGCGCCGATGGCAGGTATGCAGCCCAAGTGAAAACGGCGGTGGGCATCTGGGCCGCCCCAAGCTATTCTCCGGGCATCGCCGCGGATTCCGAATTTCCACAAGGCCGGCTTGCCTACCTTCAGGCGCGCCAGCCCTACAGCAGCATTTACAGTCAGTATGATCTTGTCGTCGCCGACAGAGACGGGAGCAACCAGCGCATTGTTTTTCCCCCAGCCTCGCGGGCGGGCATGCAAATGCGCGGCGCCGGCTTGTCGGCTAATCCTTTTGCCTGGAGTCCTGACGCTCGTTTCATCGCCATTGTCTATCAAGGCAATCTGTGGATTGTTGACGCGCAGTCAGCCGACAGCTATCAGGCAACTTTTGACGGCGGCGCTTCCAATCCTGTTTGGACAAGATGATGCGCCAACTGGTCACATTCTCGATTAGCCTGCTGCTGCTCACCGGCAGTCTGGTCGCAGTGTTCGGCACAATAAGCATTCGAGATTTTGAACTGCGCGGCTACGTCAATCCGACCGCCGACCCGAACCTCCCCTTTGCGGCGCCCCGGCCGGGCGTCAACGTCGACCTGCGGCAGTACAGCCGACAAGAACTGGAATTCCACTTGGAGCTTATGCAGGATTCCCATTTTGTTTGGATCCGCCAGTTTGCCTATTGGGATGAAATTGAGCCGCAGCCAGGCGAGTATGACTGGTCGGCCTGGGATGTCATCGCCGACGCGATGCGAAGCTATCCGCAGCTTGAACTGGTTGCTGTGCTGATGAATACACCCGAATGGGCGCGCGCATCTGGCGCCAGCGCCGCATTAACGCGAACCGCGCCGCCGCGGTCGCTGGCGGATTTTGCGGCATTTGCCAGGGCTTTTGCGGCGCGATATGGCGCTGTGATTGATTATTATCAAATTTGGGACGAGCCAAACCTTGACGATGCCTGGGGTTTGATGCCGCCGAGGCCGGCCGACTATACCGCGCTGCTGGCGGCAGCCTACCAAGCCATTCATACCGCCGATCCCGGGGCCGACGTCATCGCCGCCGCGCTCGCTCCGACCACTGAAATCGCCGGACAAAACATAAGCGACATCCGCTTCTTGCAAGCCATGTATCAGCACGGCGCCCGCGAGTTCATGGATGCTGTCGCCGCAAAGCCTTATGGCTTCTCATCATCCGCTATAGATCGAACCGTTGATGAGACGATGCTGAACTTCTCGCGAATCATCGCGCTTCGCGAAGTGATGACCGCCAGCGACGACGCAAAAACGGCGCTTTGGGCAAGCCATTGGGGCTGGAATGCCCTGCCGGCGGGTTGGTCGGGCGATGCTTCAATTTGGGGACAGGTCACTGCCGAAGAGCAGATTGCATTTACTTTAAGCGCATTTGACCGCGCCAGCCGCGAATGGCCTTGGCTGGGCGCGATGATCTTGCATCACTGGCAGCCCGATGCTGAAGCAGACAGCGCACAATGGGGCTTTGCGCTTGTGCAGCCGGACGGCGAGCCGTCAGGATTATTGCAAGCCATCCAAAACCATCCTTTTCCGAGCCAGGCGCAAAACGGCCTGCATCATCCGCGCACACCCTTTGCCCGCTATAGCGGCCTTTGGGAATTCAGCGAGCTTGGCGCCGACATCGGTTGGCTGGAAACCAGTGACAGTCAGCTGGAATTTGACTTTTTCGGCGCTGATCTGTCCATGCTCCTGCGCGAAGATGATTATGTCGCTTTTCTGTATCCGACCATTGACGGTCAGCCAGCCAATGCCACTCCGCACGACTCCAGCGGCAATGCCTACGTTTTCCTGCGGAGTGATTCACACCGTCCAGAAACCAACCTTGTCAGCATTGCCACTCGCCTTCCACTGGCTCGGCATACCCTGCGGGTCGTCGCCGACCGGGGATGGAATCGCTGGGCTATTGCCGGCTTCGCTGTGAGTTCTGGTGATTTATCAGCCGGCTATCATCGGCAAATCGTCATCGGAGCGATTGCCACTTGCCTGTCCTTTATCGTCTTCATGTTTTCTCTCGCGACCGCGCCATGGAAAACCTGGCTGCCGGCAACGGCCGTCTTTGTGAAGCGGCTGTCGGTCACATCCCAGCTTGTATTCAGTGGGATCACGTCGGCCGCGATGATGATCGCCATGCTCTGGACCTGGACATCAGAACGTCCGACGATTTTGCTGCGCGGCGAGCCTAACATACTGCTGGCCCTGTTGACCGGCGGCGTCCTCTATCTGTCGCCGAGTTTCATCATTTCCATCCTGGCTGGCTTGGCGCTCTTTGTTCTGATTTATCATCGGCTGGAAACCGGGCTCATCCTCACCCTGCTTTGGGCGCCTTTCTTTTTGTTCCCGATTGAATTATACAGCTTCGCCTTCCCAATGGCCGAGGTCATGATACTGCTGACGGCCTTGGCCGGATTTCTGAAGCTGATGGTCGGACTGGGGGTACAGCTTCAGATGTCAAACAGCGCCTGGCCGCTGGTTTCCAAAATGCTTTTCACCAAGCTGCGGATGATGGACGCGGCTGTCATCGGCATAGCGATTATGGCAGCCATTTCGCTTGTTTGGACTCGGCAGGTGGACGCGGCGATGACCGAACTCCGTACCCTTATTCTTGAGCCGACTCTGTTCTATTGTCTGTTTCGGGCGATTCGACCAACCAAAGAGTCGCTTATCCGCTTTGTCGATGCCTTGATGATTGCCGGCCTGCTGGTTTCGGTCCTTGGCTTGCTCGCCTATATGCAAGGCGACGCCATCATCACAGCAGAGGGCGGCGCCAGGCGGCTCGCAAGTGTCTATGGCTCGCCCAACAATGTCGCCCTGCTACTCGGAAGGACGATGCCCTTTGCCCTGGCATTTCTGCTGGTCAAAACGGACCGCAGACGTCGGGCCTTTGCCGCCGCCGCGCTTTTTTTCATGGGCATCGCCCTGGTTTTAACCCAAAGCGTCGGCGCGCTTATCCTCGGCATTCCCGCAAGCGCCACGGTTATACTGTTCGGACGCTATCGCCGGCAAGCGATCTTGCCAGTCGGCGCTGTCGGCGTCATTGCTGCCGCTGGTTTTGCCATGCTTTCGCAGGTATCAGCGCGATTCGCGAACATCCTGGATTTCACGACCGGAACGAACTTCTTTCGCTTGCGGCTTTGGGAAAGCGCGGTCGAAATCATACGCGACCACCCGATGACCGGTATTGGTTTGGATCAGTTCCTTTATCGGTTCAGCGGCGAATATGTTCGCCCTGATGCCGTTTGGGACCCCGACCTTTCGCACCCGCACAACGTCATTTTGGATTTCTGGACGCGGCTGGGCATCATCGGCGTCTTCCTGTTTGCGGCGATTCAAATTTCATTTTGGAGAAGCGCCGCGGCTGCCTTGAACCTGTTCCGTCAGCAGGACAGGACGCTCTTTGTTCTCACTCTGGGCTTGATGGGCAGTATGGCCAGTCTGCTGGCGCATGGCTTCATCGACAACAGCGTTTTTGTTATTGACCTGGCTTTTATTTTTATGTTTCAGCTGGCGGCGGCTGTTCGCCTCAATGACATCGCGAACAGCCGGGAATCCACATCGCAAATACGAAAATAACCGGCCGCCTGCCAGCGATATGAATGAAATAAGGCAGCCCGCGCTGCCTTATCAGACTGATATTGCCGTCTTGTCAGCATTATTCCATATTGGACTTGATGTATTCCACCGCCTGCCCCACAGTTTCAATTTTCTGTGCGTCCTCATCGCTGATTTCGCCGCCGAATTCCTCCTCAAAGGCCATAATCAGTTCAACCAGATCAAGCGAATCCGCTTCGAGATCTTCGCGGAAACTGGCGCTGCTGACCACCCGCTCCTCTTCGACGCCCAGCAATTCGACAACGATGCTTTGTACGCGTTCTTCGATTGATGCCATCTTTGTCATCCCTTCCAAAGTGGAGATCACTTATTTTCAATACACAGCCGCCCATTATACGGATATTCGCCAGCCATGCCAGTCTCATTCACCATTGACGGCAATGATTGACATACCGCAGCTTCACCAGTACGATAACGCAAGTTCGCTCTGATGAGAACCTCCATAATAAGGAACACCTGTCTATGCCAAAAGTCACGGAAACCCCGACAACCGAAAGCAGAAAAGTCGATCACATCCGCATCAATCTGGATCAAGACGTGCAGTTTCCGCGGCTGACCACCGGGCTGGAGAAATATCGCTTCATGCACCAGGCCATCCCCGAACTAAGCCTTGCGGATATTGATACTTCAGTAGAACTCTTTGGCAAATCGCTTGATTCTCCGATTCTGATTTCGTCCATGACCGGCGGCACCGAGATGGCGCAGAGCATCAATCGGAATCTGGCGGCGGCCGCGCAAAAGCACAACATCGCTATGGGGCTGGGTTCCCAGCGCGCAGCTATCGAAAACGCGGCTTTGGCAAGCACCTATGCCATCCGCGCGGCGGCGCCGGATATTATGCTGTTCGCCAATTTAGGCGCAGTCCAGTTCAATTACGGCTATGGCATTGAAGAGTGTCGGCAGGCAGTGGATATGGTGGCGGCCGATGCGCTTATTCTACATTTCAACGTGTTGCAGGAAGCGGTTCAGGCAGAAGGCGACATCAATTTTTCCGGCCTGCTTAACAAAATCGAAACGGTCTGCCGCCGTCTGACCGTTCCCGTGATTGCGAAGGAGGTCGGCTGGGGATTTTCCCAAGCGAACGCGCGCGATCTGGCCAATGCCGGAGTCGCCGCGATTGATGTCGCCGGCTCCGGCGGCACATCCTGGAGTGAAGTGGAATACCATCGCGCGCCAACCACTCTTGATGCCCGCGTCGCCCGCAGTTTTGCCGATTGGGGCATCCCGACCGCCGATGCCATTCAATACGCCTGCGCGGCCGCGCCAGCCCTGCCGATATTTGCCAGCGGCGGCCTGCGCGATGGGATTGATATCGCCAAAAGCCTGGCCCTGGGCGCAGCACTTGCCGGTTTGGCGGGTCCCTTTCTCCAAGCCGCCAGCGAATCAGTCGAATCAGTTGATTTGTTAATTCAAGAACTCCAGGCGCAGCTGCGAATCGCCATGTTATGCACCGCTTCCCAAAATATCAAGCAGCTGCGACAGGCAGAACTGAATCGGATTGCTGATTAAACCAAACCGCTAGACAAATTCTCGGATGACCGCATTGCTCAACAGCCTACCCGAATCGCTTAGATGAACGCGGTCGTCCTTGACCTTGAGCAGCCCGGCCGATTGGAACTTCGCTACGGCATCCGGGAACATTTCGACAAAGTCCTGCCCGAAGCGGCGCTTGAACTCTGGACGGTCTATGCCTTCCCGCGTCAAACGCAGCCCCATCATAATCGTTTCATAGCGGTCATCGGCAGCATTCACCCGGTTTGACCTGGCGACGGCCGGCGTCAGCGGGAAAACAGAGTCGGGCGCGGCCGCATCGCTCAAGGCGGCGATATAACGTTTGGGCAATGTCATCGTCGAATAGCGATAACCGCCGGCAAATCCATGCGCGCCGGCCCCAATGCCAACATACGGAAGGCTCCGCCAGTATTGAAGGTTATGGCGGCATTCCCGATTCGGACGACACCAGTTGCTGATTTCATACTGCACATAGCCATCACGCGCCAGGCATTCGGCGGCATATTCGTACATATCAGCAAACAAGTCATCATCCGGCGCAGGGATTTCGCCCGAATCGACCCGAAGCCGCAGCGCCGTTCCGCCTTTCAGTTCAAGGCCATACATGGATATATGCTCCGGCGCCAGCCGCCGAAGCGCATCAACCGTTGCCTTCCAGTCGTTCAGGCTTTCGTCGGGCGAGCCGAAAATCACATCCAAGTTGATATTGTCGAAACCGGCCCGCCGCGCATCGGCAAAGGCATCGACAGTCATTTGCATATCATGCCGGCGGTCAAACAGCCGCAAAACCTTGGCTGACGCCGACTGCATCCCGATACTCAAGCGATTAAAACCCAGCTGCCTCAATTCGGTCAGATAGCCCAGCGAGAGATCGTCGGGATTGGCTTCCAGCGAAATTTCGGCATCGGCATCGAGCGGAAAACAGCGCTTGAGGGTCTGAAAAATCAGACGATAATGCTGTGGACTTAGGAGCGAAGGCGTGCCCCCGCCAAAAAATACCGTGTGCGCCGACGGGTGCGGGCTGTGCCTGGCTGCATATTCCAGTTCTCGGCACAGGGCATCAGCATAAGCCGGTATCAGATGTTCAAGTTCCGTATAGGTATTAAAGGCGCAGTAGGTACACCGAACCGAACAAAACGGAATATGAATGTAAATGGATAACGGCTTTTGCGCGAACATCTTTTCCGATGCTGTTTATCCAAGCCAAAGATTGCGCCATTGTCATTGGTAAAATATAATAATGCAAGTCATCATTCCCCTCAAATGCGCTTGCAGATAAAAGGTGAATCATGCAATATCCACTTTACCGTCAGCCGCCGATTCATACATGGATAATCAGGGAAATCGAATGAACATCATCCGCCGCATCTTTGGCAAATCTTCCGACGACTTGGCCCGGAAAGCCAACTCGCGGCGCGGGCCCCATGTAACGCCCAGCAGCAGGCGCGTCATAGCCCAAAATCAACTCAACAGCGCAGCCGCAGATGTGGCGCAGCCCGACCCTGCGCCGATTGAAACGAAACCATCGGCAGCAGAGACCGCATCCAAACCTGACCATGGCCCCAGCAGCACGGCGGCATCTCCCGCGCTTCCGCCGAACAAACCGCAAACCGCGCTCACCTATGGCATTGCCAGCCATACTGGCATGGTGCGCGACCATAACGAGGACGCCTGTTTTGCCATGCACTGGCATTCCATTATCGCCGACAAGCGGCCGGATTTTGGCTTCTTCATTGTCGCTGATGGCATGGGCGGGCATCTTGACGGCGAAAAAGCCTCGGCGATTGCCGTTCAAACCCTGGCCGCGGAAATGCTTGAAAAGATATGCGTCCCCATGCTGCGCGATTTCAAAGCAAGCAGCAGCCCCACCATCCTTGACGCCTTGGCGCATGCCGCCGAAAAAGCCAACCTAGCTGTTATCAAAGGGGTTCCCGGCGGCGGAACTACATTGTCAACGGCTGCGATAGTCGGCAGTCTGGCTTATCTGGTTCACGTCGGCGACAGCCGCGCCTATCTCATCCATGACAGCGAAATTGAGCAGCTGACAACAGATCACACCCTGGTTCAGCAGCTTGTCGAGATGAAAAAACTGACGCCCGAAGAAGCCGAAAACTCTCCACAAAAAAATGTCTTGTATCGGGCGATTGGTCAAAACGAAAAACTCAAAATCGAGCGATTGACGCGCAGCCTGCCGCCCGGCGCTCAAATGCTTATTTGCAGCGATGGTCTGTGGGATCTGGTGGACGACAGCGATCTAAAGCAAGTCACCCTCGAATCATCATCGCCGCAAGATGCCTGCGACCAGCTGGTTGCCCTCGCCAATGAACACGGGGGCGCCGACAACATCTCTGTTATCATTTTGAAAATTCCCGACAGCCCGCCGCCTGACACTGAAACCGGCATCATTGACAAAAGCGGCTGAATGTGTCAATCTTAGGCAGCAAGCAAGCTGAATAACGATCAATGAAGGTGAAGCCGCAGCCATGAATCCAAGACAGTCTATCCATACGCAGCGCAAAGGCAAACGCATTCTTGTGGTCGACGACGAGCCGCGAATGATTGGCTTTATTCGGATGAATCTGGAGTTGGAAGATCATCATGTGGTTGAGGCATACAGTGGCCTTCAGGCGCTTGATGCCATCCGCACGCAGCTTCCCGATCTGGTTTTGCTGGATGTGATGATGCCCGAACTTGACGGCTTTGAAACCCTGCGGATGCTCCGTGAGTTTTCCGACATTCCGGTTATCATGCTGACGGCCAAAGGCGAAGAAAACGACAAGGTGTACGGGCTGGAACTGGGCGCCGATGATTATATCACCAAGCCATTTGGGCCCCGAGAGCTTTCCAGCCGCATCAAAGCCATCTTCCGCCGCCTGGAAAAGCCAACCACCGACGAAGCCATTTTGCAGATTGACGACCGCTTGAGCGTCGATTTCAATCAGCGCGAGGTGATCGTCAATGGCGCCCCCACCAAGCTCCGCCCCACCGAATATCGCCTTTTGTACCATCTCATCAAAAACGCCGGCTGGACAGTGCCGCACGACCAATTACTGCAAAAAGTCTGGGGATACGAATACCGCGACGAAGCCCACTATGTGCGCCTGTATGTCAACTATCTGCGCGAGAAAATCGAGGAAAACCCGTCCCGCCCGCGCTATATCATCACCGAACGCGGCGTCGGCTATCGCTTTGCCGCCTTCGAGAACTAGCGTGATTCACGGCGGCCCGCCTACCCATACAGGAAACCAAAATCCAAATACAGGCAGGCTTGCTTGGCTTTGCCGCTCTTGGTATCAGGGCAGGCGGTCTGACCGTACTGACGATAGATAAACACCGAACGATTGCGCCGTTTCAGCTTTTTCTTGAGTGTGTTCCACTGTGACTTGCTCGGTGAGTCGGCGCCTTCGGCAAGCTGAAAATAGCTCGGTTTGAACACCGCCCGAAAATGATGGTCTTCAAATTCAATCAGGCGCACCAGGCTAGGCCCGCCGGCTCCCGACAGCACGCTGTTTATCAATGCGGCCGCATAGCTCCTTTTCACCTTGCGAAAATCAGGCAGTTCACTGTGCATCGTATGCTTTCTGGTATTCTCTATTTACAGGGAACTTTATCCTCGTTAGATTAGACGCATCAGGCATCCGCTCATCTTTCAGGAAAACACGCGCCGATGAAAAAGCTCGTCTCGATTCTCTTGATTATTATCCTAAGCCTGATGATTGTACATACCTTGATTTACATCGCTTATGGCCTGGCGCTCCTCCCCTTTCCATTTGATTATGACCAGGCCGAAGGACATGAACTCAACAACGCCGTTCTCATCGCCAGCGGCGCCTGCCCCTATTGCGACAATGATGTCTTTCCATTCTATGGCAGCGGTTATCCGCCGCTGTTCCATCTGCTGATGGTCCCCTTTGTGAAGCTGTTCGGGCCGCAGTTCTGGTATGGCCGCCTCATCATTTTCAGCGCCACGTTCATCACCGCCGGCGCCATTGGATGGGCGGTCTTTCGTGAATCCAAACACAGAACGATTGCCCTGGCCGCCGGCCTGGCTTTCCTGGCATCCAACACGATCTATCACATAGGCCCCCTGCTGCGTCAGCACCTGCTGATGGTCATGTTTGAGACGCTGGCGGTGGTCATGGCCGCCAATGCCTTTGAAACCAAAGGGCCGCAAAGGGCGCGCAAGCTCTTCATTGCATTTGCGCTGCTTTTCCTGGCTGGCTATACCAAGCAGCTTGCCTATGCAACCTGCATCGCGGTCGTCTTGTGGACGTTTTTGCGAAGCCCGCGCACCGCGATTCGTTACAGCCTCGGCCTGCTGACAATGGCCGCCGCCGTTTTCGGATTATTGATGCTGATAACCGATAATCATTGGTGGACAAATATCATTCTGGCTAATCAGAATCCGTACATCCTCGAACAGTTCATCGGCTTGCTGCGCCAGTTTTTGCGTCTGCACTGGTGGCTGGCCATACTTGCTGTCGGCATGGTCATTTATGAGCTTTATTTTGACCGCCTGTCTGTCTATTCGGTATGGTTTGCCGCCGCCCTCGCTAATACAGCCACCGCCGGCAAATGGGGCGCCGGCGACAGCTATTTTGCAACTGCGCTGGCCGCAATATGTATCTTGAGCGGGCTTTTCTTGGCTAAATCAGTCAAGAAAAGCTGGCGGTTCCCGCGCCGCTATTTTCCCAGCGCGCTGACCAAAGTTCAGTCATGGATTGCCGTCGGCGCCGCCTTGATGTTTTTGGGCTACAGCCTCACCGTCTTTAAGATGCCGACCTCCGGCGCCATTTTTGAGCCGATTGCCAAAACGTTCAGCATTACCCCGTTGCCTTCATGGCGCTATCCTCTGTATGATCCGGCTGGCTGGACCGTCGGTTATGCTATTACTGGGCATCTGCCCTCACAAGACGATTACGACAACGGCTGGCAAATCGTCAGCGAAATCCATCAGACCGACGGATTACTGCTGTCGGAAGATATCGGATTTAACTTTCGCAGCCAGCGAGACGTAATTGCCAACGCCGTGCATCTCAAAAACTTATGGGAAAACGGACACTATAATTCCGATGAGCTTGTCGGCTATATCGAATCACAGAAGTTCGGCCTTATCATCCTGCGAGCCAGACTGTTCCCGCCGCCGGCGCTGACCGCGATTGAAACCTGGTATGCGTTCGACTCCATGATCCCTATGAACGGCTTTCATTATGAGCTTTGGCGTCCCAAATCAAAATCGGCTGAAGTTTTGGACAGTGGCAAGATAACGAAAAATGATTAGAATACACTCACAGCAAAGGAAGCCGCTATGAGCCAAGTTGACAGCCAAACCTTCAAAAGTATCCTATCCTGCTGGACCGCCGGCATCACCGTCGCCAGCGTGTCTTCAAACCAAGATTGGCAGGCGATCACTGTCAACTCTTTCGCCAGTGTGAGCATGAGCCCGCCCTTGATCTGCTTGAATGTCGCCAATCGCCTCGACTTGCGCGCCTATATCGCCCGCGAAGGTCATTTCGCCATCAGCATCTTGTCCGATCAACAGCTGGAAATCGGCAAACGTTTCGCCGGCTATTATGACGACCAGCTGGATAATCGCTTTGACGGGATGAACTGTGAAACGACCGCATTCAATGACCCGATTATCCCCGATGCGATGGCCTGGCTGGCTTGCACACTCGAACATTTAATCAATCTTGGCGAAAACACGATGTTTATCGGACGGGTGCAGGAAGGCGGCTGGACCGACGACAAAACCCCGCTCCTTTATCACAACCGCCAATGGGGCGGCTTCCAAGCATCCGAAAACAAATAATCAGCGAAGCCGCCGGCCAAAAGCTAAAGCAACTTCACGGCCGCCATCGCCGCCCCCACAATCCCGGCGCGGTTACGCAGCTGCGCCGGCGCAATCTCGGTCTTGCAGCGAATATGCGGAAAGAATTTCTGATACTGCTTGCTCACGCCGCCGCCAATGATAAACAAATCAGGCGTGAACAGAAATTCCAAGTATTGCAGATACTCCGACAGCTGCTTGCCCCACTTCTTCCAACTGTAGCCCTTTAGCTGCCGCGCGCGGTCCGATGCCCAATGTTCAGCAATTTCTCCTCGGATCTTCAAATGCCCGAATTCCGTATTGGGAATCAGCTGGCCATTGTTGAAGATGGCGCTGCCAATGCCGGTTCCCAGCGTCAGAATAACGACCAATCCACCGCGGTCCTGCCCAGCGCCAAATGTCATTTCGGCAATGCCGGCCGCATCGGCATCATTCAGCACAATCACCCGATTGCCAGTATGCTTTTCCAGCAGACTCTTGGCATCCGCGCCGATCCAGCTGCTATGGACGTTGGTGGCTGTGAGCGTAACACCGTGCTGGACAACCGCCGGGAACGTACATCCTATCGGCCCTTGCCAGTCAAAATGACGCGCAATCTGCTTAACCGCGTGCGCGATTGGTTTCGGCTTTGAAGGCTGGGGCGTCGGAATCCGCAGACGGTCAGTGAGAAAATCACCGGCGGCCGTATCGACAATTGCCCCCTTAATGCCTGACCCGCCAATATCTATGCCCAGCATTTCCATCAGCATTGCCTTTCAAACCAAAATCCTCGCCTCTTCTGCGTATCTTACCATAGCGCCGCTTGAATTTAAGACGAAAGTAGGGTTTAATAACAGTCAGTCATCCAACAAGCGAGGAAATGTTATGCGTGCCTGGACCCTGTGCATTGCTCTTGTCTCCCTCATAATGGCATCAGCGCCGACTGCAATGGCGGAAAGCAGCTGCCTGCCCTTGAACTGCGGTGTGACCCAAAACGAAATCGCTGCCTATCCAAGACCGAATGTGTACCCTTTGCCGATTGATGAAGCCATCTTATATGACCGCGACTATCGGCCCATCAGCGCCAGTGTGGACATCTATGACGCTCCCAATGGCAATCTCGTCGAGACGCTTGACATCGGTTACAACTTCTCGACCATCCTTGAAGAAACCGACGGCTGGGCAAAAATCGGCGAGGAGCGATGGATCCGATCAGAAGTTCTTGGCGAATCATCAAGACCCTCGCGCTTCGCCGGCGCCCAGCTGCCGGCATATGACCTGCCCTACACCATGGCCTGGACCTTGCAGCACCTTCGGGCTGCGGAAACCCCCGGCGGCCCGGACTCCGGCAGCAACCCCTTTCTGTATCGATACACGCGGGTCAACATCTACGCGACCGCCGTCGTCGACGGATACAACTGGTATCAAATCGGCTTCAATCAGTGGATACACCAATTCAAAGTAGCCAAAATGATCGCGGTCGACAAGCCGGCCGCCGTGGATACCCATAAATGGATCAGCGTCGATTTGTACGAGCAGGTCGCCATTGCCTACGAGGGCGACCAGCCGGTCTTTGCAACGCTGGTGTCGTCGGGGATGCGCGATTGGCCCACGAACGAAGGTGTTTTCCATGTTTATTTGCGCTACTCCCGCACTCTAATGAGCGGCGCCTACAACCAGCCCGACTTCTATTACCTGGAAGAGGTGCCGTGGACGATGTACTTTGACAACGACATTGCCTTGCACGGAACTTACTGGCACGATGGTTTTGGCTTTCGCCGCAGTCATGGCTGCGTCAACCTGTCCATTATGGACGCCCATTGGCTGTTCAAATGGGCCGAAAGCGAATACAACTACGCCAGCGGCGACTATATCGGCCCAGCAGTCTATGTCTATTCAAGCGGAGAATATGACTAACTCCCTTTCAGTTCGCTAGGCTGGCTTCCGTCACCCGGAAACCCTGAATATAGCCCTCGACTGCCAGCAGTTCGGCGTTCAGGATACTGCATCCAGCCGCGCCGCGAATGGTGTTGTGTGACAAAGATGCGAACTTGAATCCCAAAACCGGGCATTCGCGCAGCCGACCGATGCTGGTGGTCATGCCCTCCCCGGCATGACGGTCGCGCCGCGGCTGCGGTCGGTCAATCTGATATAGATACTGCAAAGGACGTTTCGGCGCGCTGGGCAAGGTCGGAATAGGATCAACCGCCCGATACCTTTGCCAGTCGCCGATGATGACGTCGACATCAGGTTGTTCCGCCAGTTCAACGGAAACATTGACCAGATGAGCGTCAACCACCGGCACCCGCGTGCAGGCCGCGCCAATCACCACATCCAATTCGTCAATGCCCTCGCCGTTGAAAACGCCCAGCATCTTGCGCGGCTCGGTTTCCATCTTGTCCTCATCGCCGGGGACATACGGCACGACATTATCCAAAATATCCATCGCCGACATCCCTGGATACCCCGCCCCGCTGACCGCCTGCTCGCTGACCAGATGCAGACGGCGAATGCCATATTTGACCAAGGGTTTT
Source organism: Phototrophicaceae bacterium (assembly GCA_965243515.1). Classification (GTDB taxonomy): domain Bacteria; phylum Chloroflexota; class Anaerolineae; order Aggregatilineales; family Phototrophicaceae; genus UBA6055. Next base: position 2,473,934 of record OZ251572.1, read on the forward strand.
AACGCCATGACAACTGGCATGACCGTGCAGTTGGAATTGGCGATCAAGGCGCCGCTGCCCCAGCCGCGGTTCCTGCGCTGGACATCAATCAGCGAAAGGTGTTCGGCATTCACTTCGGGCAGCAGCAGCGGCACATCGGCGACCATCCGATTAACCGACGTATTCGTGCAAACAACATGCCCAGCATCCGCCAGTTCCATCTCTTTAACAACTGCCGCTTCTTTGGGCAATGCCGAAAAAACCAAAGGCGAATCGAAAGGCTCATCCAGCGACTTGACCCTTAGCCCAGCCACATCCGCCGGCGGACTGCCATCTAGCGTCCAGTGAGCCGCCTCGCCATAAGTCTTGCCGGCGCTGCGGCTCGACCCAGCGACTTCGCTGACCCAAAACCAAGGATGATGCTCCAGCAGTTGAATAAAACGCTGCCCCACTGCGCCGGTCGCCCCCAAAATGGCGACATCCATTTTCTGCATCACGCTCTCCTTCTTCATGCCATTAGCCCGCCGGCTTTACATCCCAATAGTGTTAGACCGAACAGCCGGATAAGAACCCAGCATCTTGACAAAAGACCCCAGTTGCAGCAACTGTGTCAGAGCCTCCTGGCAGTCTTCATCCTGCCAATGGCCTTCAAAATCAAGATAGAATATCGGCTCCCACGGTCGATTCCGTCGCGGCCTAGATTCCAGTTTGGTCAAATTGAGATTGCGCTTGGCAAATTCGCCCAGACATTCATAAAGCGCCGCCGGACGATCGCGAGTCGCAAATACAATAGACGTCTTATTGTAATCCGACGGCTGCGGATCATCATGTCCCATCAGCAAAAACCGCGTATAGTTAAAAGGCTCATCTTCGATCTGCGCCGCCAAAATATCCAGTTGATAAAGCTGCGCCGCCAACTCTGTCGCAATCACAGCAATGCTGCTGTCTGGATTTTTGGACAAATCCTGCGCCGAACCAGCCGTGTCATACCAAGCCATCGACTCAAAGCCATGGCGCTTGAGATAACGCTCACACTGCGCCAATGCCTGCGGATGAGACCGAACCCACTGAATATCATCAAATGACACGCCGGGATTGGCGAGCAGGGCATGATGAACGCGCAAAATCACTTCAGTCTGTATCCGCAAATCATGATCAAGCAGCAGTTCATAAGCGCCGCTGACCGAACCAGCCAGCGCATTTTCCACCGGGAGCAGACTGTAATCGACCTTGCCGGACTGCAAAGCGTCAAAAAGATGATTGAAGTCCGGGCATGGATAGCAGTTCACATCATCGCCAAAATGCTGGCGGATTGCGATTTCCGAATTAGCCCCCGGCATGCCTTGATACGCGACTGTCGGCATAATAACCCCATTTGATGATAGTTGATTCCGCCAAATCATATCCGATAACAGCCGAACATTAAAGCCTTGAATTTGACGCTGATTCGGCAAAATGCCACCCAGCCCCTAGCCAGCGCAAACGAAACCGCAGGCCAACCCACAGCTGAATCGCTGGCCCCGCCTGTGCTTGAGCCATATCAAGCGCGCGCGTTGACAGCCGCGCAAGAGTGACCTTTTTGACGTAAATGCCACCCAGCACTCGAAAGCGAAGACGATGATGGGCGAAAATGAACAGAGCCTAGCGCAAGTCAGTTTCAAAAAGGCGACCAAAAGGCCGCGCTTTTGATGCGACCGCCGGCGATGACCTTTCCCTTGCAACCAATTAAAGCTAAACTCGTATCAGAAGAGAAGGACATTCACAGCGAGGAGATGCCATGACTAAAGAACCGCGGTTTGACCCTATGAAAGAAATCCAAAATTTCGGCGAGCAGATCAGCAAGCAGATCGAAAAAGGGATTCGCACAGTCGCCAATGTTCCCGAACAGATCATCCTCGATATGTACGAGGCTGACGGGAAACTGATGATTCGCACCAGCGCCATTGATGGCCTCGTCAAGACCAGCATCGAAATCAGCGTGGAAAACAACATCCTGACCATTGGCCTCCAGACCGAGCCAGAAGCCGCCCCGCCAGAAGCCAAATATCTGCTGCAAGAACGCCGCTTCGGCCATTTGTCGCGCGCTGTTGAACTGCCCTTCCCAGTCAAAGCCAGCGAGGCGCGGGCAAAGCTGGGCAACGGCGACAGCCTCATCATCAGCCTGCCGATTGACGACAGCATCTACAGCAGCATCAAAGTCACGCCCGTCGAATAAAAAGCCGCGCCAGCCGCGGCTTTCCATGTCTATCGCCAGGCCTCTTTGGCGGCTGCCGTCTGCCGCTCAAAGTCCCCCAGCATCTCGTCTTTGGCCTCATCATCCATATAACTGAACGCGATGGAACGTCTCACAAGCTCAATGATTTCATCAATCCCAAGCCCGCACTCCTCATGCGCCAGCACATATTCATCAACCAGCGATGTTTGGTACAGCGAAGGCATCCCGGACGACAGCATGATCGGCAGATCGCTGTCAACTAACTGCCGCAGGGGATAATCCGATGCCCGTTTAATCAAGCCCAGCCGAACCGCCCGACTAATCGACGTCACCAGCGGCATCCCAGCCGCCGCCAGCGAATCAAGCATGGCCTTATCTTCATGGATCCCCCAAGAATCCGTCAGCCGATGCGGATTAAGCTCTTCCAGCGTGGCGGCAATGCCCTCTATGCCCAAGACACTGCCGGCATTCGCCACCGTATAAACCCCCTTCTTGCGGGCAGTGGCAAACGCGCGGCGAAACTGGCCGACTGGCTGCGCGTCTTCTGGTCCCAGCAGGCCCAACGCGGCCACATTTGCCCGCCGCCCGGCCGCCCGCGCCGCCCAGCGCGCCGCATCATCCCCAGCCCGCGGATTGTCGCGCGGAATGCACAAGATCCACGACATATCCACATTCCAGCCGCGCAGCACCCGGTCGCGGCCATCGTTCAGCGCCTCAATAAAAATATCAAGGCTCATGCCATGCGCCAGAAAATCCGCCGCGGCAACCGCGACTTCAGCATAGCGGACATTCTGCTTGGACAGCGCAACGCCCATGTCATAAACCACGCGGGCGATGTCTTCGGGATACCTGACCCAGCCGCCAGCTGCCCGCGCAATCTCATCCAGACGGGCATAATCAGGCGCATCCAGCAAATCCACCCAGTCATCAAACCTCTCCAGTTCCGCCGGCACGCCATTTTGACGGGCAATCATCAGCAGGCTTTCCCGATTCAAGGCGCCGGTCAGCTGGATATTGAGTTCCACTTTTGGGATAGCGGCAATAAATTCGCGAACGTTCATTCCATTTTCCTTAATCAGCCGCCCTCGCTTCGGAAGGCTGGCTGTCAGTAAGCTGCGCTTTGGCATGACAATACTCGGCCGCCGCTTTGATAAAGGCCGCAAACAAAGGATGCGGACGATTCGGACGGCTCAAAAACTCTGGATGAAACTGGCTGCCCAGCATAAAAGGATGATCTTGCAGTTCAGATATCTCCACCAGCACCTCATCCGGGCTAAGTCCACTGAAACAAACCCCATTAGCTTCAAACAGCTGCCGATAGCTGTTGTTAAATTCAAAACGATGGCGATGCCGTTCCTTTACCGATTCAGCCCCATAAGCCCGCGCCGCCAGCGAATTCGGCCGCAGCGCGCACGGATATTCCCCAAGCCGCATTGTGCCGCCCATGTCCGTAATCGCCCGCTGCTCCAGCATCAAATCAATAATCGGATGCGACGTATTCTGGTCAAACTCAAAGCTGTTGGCATCTTCCATATTGAGGACATTACGGGCAAATTCGATGCACATCACCTGCATGCCCAGACACAAACCCAGATAGGGAACTTTGTTTTCACGCGCGAACCGCGCCGCGGCGATCTTGCCCTCAATGCCGCGGTGGCCGAAACCCCCAGGGACAACAATCCCGTCCAATTCCCGCAATACATCGAAACGCTTGCCCTTTTCCAATTCGCTCGAATGAATCCACATAATCTCAACCGCGCGGTCATGGTGAATAGCCGCATGCACAATCGACTCCTTCACCGACATATAAGCATCATGCAGTTCAACATATTTGCCGACAATCCCGATGCGGAGCCCTTCCCTAACCGCCCGCGGCCGCTCGACAATCTGACGCCATTCATTCAAATCAGGCCGACTGGCTTTGATCTTCAGCCGCTTGAGAATGTAATCGCCCAAACCAGTCGCTTCGATCATCAACGGCACCGCATAAATATCATCAGCCGTCTGCAATGGAATAACCGCCTTTTCATCAACATCGCAAAACAGCGCAATTTTATTAACAATATCCGCATTCACCGGATAATCCGTCCGCGCAATAATAACATTCGGCTGTATTCCGATGCCGCGCAGCTCGCGCACGCTGTGCTGCGTCGGCTTTGTCTTAAGCTCCTCCGTCGCGCCAATATGCGGCAGAAAGGTGACATGAACATACAGCGCATCGCTCCGTTTAAGTTCAGTGCGAAGCTGCCGCAGCGCCTCCAAAAAAGGAAGCCCTTCAATATCGCCGGCCGTGCCGCCGACCTCGACAATGATCACATCAGCGCCAGTCCGCTTGGCAACCAGCTTGACGCAGCGCTTAATTTCGTTGGTGATATGCGGCACCACTTGGATAGTGCCGCCGAGATATTCGCCGCGGCGCTCTTTTTCGATAACCGTGCTGTAGACCTGCCCCGCCGTTACATTGGAAAATCGGCTGACATTTTCATCGACAAACCGTTCATAATGCCCCAGGTCAAGATCAGTTTCAGCGCCGTCAGCCGTCACAAAAACCTCGCCATGCTGATACGGACTCATCGTGCCCGGATCAACATTCAAATACGGATCCAGCTTTTGGATGGCGACCTTTAATCCCCGCGCTTTCAGAATGCAGCCAATCGCCGCCACCGTCAGCCCCTTGCCAACCGAGCTAACCACGCCCCCAGTGCAGAATATGTACTTCGGCTTCACCTTCACTCACCCAGCCCGCCTGTCCCATAAGTGAACAGTCACAGATTCAGAAACTTGCTATACAGCATATCGCCATCCTTGATTATACTAGACCTGCCCCAATCGGCAAGCGGCATCGCGCGATTCAGGCACGGCAGTGACAATCATGACGAAACGATTGGAACAAACGGAATGAGTGAACAGTACGAACGAACGCGGCGGGCTGGACAAACGCGGCAAGCCGCCCCTTCAGCGCCGGAAATCGCCGAGCGCGTCGCCAAAAATGTCGGGCAGGTCATCATCGGCAAGCGCCATGAAGTTCGGCTGGCCGTCCTCGGTTTGCTTTGCCGCGGACACATCCTGCTTGAAGACATCCCCGGCGTCGGTAAAACCATGATGGCGAAGTCACTCGCCAAAGCCTTGGGATGCACATTCAGCCGCATACAGTTCACCCCCGATATGCTGCCTTCAGACATCACCGGGGTTTCTATCTATAATCCCAAAACCCGCGAATTTGAGTTCCGCCCCGGGCCGATTATGGCCCAAATCATCCTTGCCGATGAAATTAACCGCGCCACCCCCAAAACCCAGTCAGCGCTGCTGGAAGCTATGGAAGAAGGCCAAGTCACCATCGACGGCGCCACCTACGGCCTAAGCAATCCTTTCCTGATTATGGCAACCCAAAATCCAATCGAATACGAAGGCACTTTCCCCCTGCCCGAAGCCCAGCTGGACCGCTTCTTCATCCGAATACAGATCGGCTATCCCAAACCAGCCGAAGAACTCGCCATTCTTTCCGCCCAGCAGTATCAGCACCCGATCCAAAATCTAAGGCAGGTCGTCAGCTTGCCAGAACTGCTTGCCGTGCAGCAGGTCGTCAAAGAAGTTTATGTCGCCAAAGAAGTCAAACAGTACATCATTAACCTAATCACCGCCTCGCGCCGCCACCCCGATGTCTATCTCGGCAGCAGCCCGCGCGGGTCGCTGGCGCTTTTCCGCGCGTCACAGGCCCGCGCCGCCATGGCCGGACGCGATTATGTTATCCCCGACGACGTAAAAGCCCTGGCCGAAGTCACGCTGGCGCATCGCATCATCGTCGGCCCCGCCGCCCGCATCAAAAACATCACTTCGCGTGCTATCGTGCAGGACATCCTGCAAACCACCCCCGTACCAGGCTCATCCGTGCGCTAGTGTCCCATGTCCAATCGCCGAAACGCGCTCTACATCCTGCTGATCCTAAGCCTGCTCGCCGGTCTCTTCACCGGCCGCGCGCTGCTCTTCAACATCGCCTGGCTGATCGCCGCCCTCATGCTGCTCTCCCTGCTCTGGACCTGGCTTTCAGTCCGCGGCATCGCCCTAACGCGCGCCACAAAAACCCGCCGCTCGCAAGTCGGACGACTCTTCCGCGAATCCTTCAGCGTCCGCAAAACCAGCATCCTGCCCAAACTCTGCCTGGAAATCCACGACCATTCCAATCTGCCCGGCCATCAGGCCAGCCGCGTAATCCCGACCCTCTTGAACCGCCGCAGCTACCGCTGGGATGTGGAAACCACCTGCCTCGTCCGCGGCGAATTCCAACTCGGCCCCCTGACCGTCATCAGCAGCGATCCCTTTGGATTCTTTCGCCTGCCGCGCCGCCTTAATGTGACCGAACGTCTGATTGTTTATCCCATGACCCTCGAACTGAACAAGGTCATCCTGCCAATGGGCTTCCTTTCCGGCGGCGACGCCCAAAGACGGCTGACCCACCAAATCACAACCAACGCCAGCAGCATCCGCGATTATGTCAGCGGCGACAGCATGAACCGAATCCACTGGCGTTCAACCGCGCGCGCCGACAAGCTGATGGTCAAGGAATTCGAGCTTGACCCCCTGGTCGATATCTGGCTCTTCAGCGACTTCTCGGCCGATTCTCTTTATGAAGACCCCGTCATCCGCCGCGTCGGACAAATTGGCCATATCATTCCCAGCGCGCCAGGCATCCCCCCATCAACAGAGGAATACGGCGCCGTCATCGCCGCATCGCTGGCAAAGTATTTCATCGAAAGCGAACGAATGGTGGGTTATGCCGCCTATACGCCCTATCGCCAAATCTTCCAGCCCGACCGCGGCAGCCGTCAGCTAACGCGGATATTGCAGGCATTGGCAGTCGCCCGCAGCACATCCAATCACTCCCTCAAAGAGATGCTGGCCCTAGAAACGCACCATTTCACCCGCGGCACAACGCTGATTATCATGACCTCGTCGCTGGATATCGACTGGATAACCGAAGCGCAGGTCCTGATGCGGCGCGGCATTCGACCGCTGTGCATCTTTATCGATCCGCAGTCATTCCATCCGCAGCGCGATTCCAATGCCATGCGCGGCATGCTGCATCTGGCGAAGATCCCTACACTTATCATTGGCAAAAACGATGACATCGCGCTCGCGCTGGAACAGCGGCCGCTTTAATCATAAACGAGGAGGACACCATGAAAACATTTGACGCCATTGTGATTGGCGCCGGCGCTATGGGCAGCGCGGCTGCCTATTACCTTAGCCAGCGACAGCAAAAAGTCCTGCTGCTGGAACAGTTTGAACTGGATCACCGCATGGGCAGTTCATACGGCTTCTCGCGCATCATCCGCTATTCCTATGACCATCCAGAATACGTCCAACTGGCAAAGGACAATTACCCGCTCTGGTTCAGCTTGCAGGACGAACTGGGCGAAACATTATACGTCAAAACCGGCGGCCTCGATTTCGGCCCACGCGATGATGACACCTTGAACGCCACCATCGCCGCCGTCAAGTCCAGCCAAATTCAGCACGAACTGCTGTCCATAGACGAAGCAGAGCGGCGATTCCCCCTATTCCGTTTCGCCGACGATTTCCAGATCCTCTATCAGCCGGACAGCGGCCTCATCGCCGCATCCAAAGCCGTCCTCGGCCACATCAAACTGGCAAAACAGCGCGGCGCCACCGTCATTGACCACACGCCCGTCGACCAGATTCACATCCATGCCGACAGCATAGAAGTTAAAACCGGGCGGGAAACATTTTCAGCCGCGAAACTTATCGTTACTGCTGGCTCATGGGCCAAGTCATTGCTGCAACAGACCGGCATTGACCTGCCGCTGACACCATTGCGATGCCAACTCAATTTTGTAACCCCGGCCAACCCAGCCGCCGATGAAGTCAAACATTGTCCGGTATGGATTGCCCATGTGCAGAAGCGATTCCCGATCACGGTTTATGGCTTGCCCTCACACGATGATTCTGGCTTCAAAATCGCCTGGCATGGCGGCGGCGCTATGCGGCATCCATCAGAGATCGACTACACACCCGACGCCGAAAACTTGGCCGGCCTGCGCCCATTCATGCGCGCGCACATTCCCGCGCTGGCGAACGCGCCGCTTCGCGAAAGCCGCATCTGCCTGTACACCCAAACACCCGACGAGCATTTTATCATCGATGCCCATCCCGAACATCCGCATCTGCTGATCGGCGCCGGCTTCAGCGGCCACGGCTTCAAGTTCAGTACCATCATCGGCAAAATGCTGACCGACATCGCCCTGGATGGCGCAACACCGCACAACGACGCCCTATTCAAAATCGACCGCTTCATAAATTAAACGTCCACCAGTCATACTTGCCCCGGCAATCAAAATGATTCGCCCGAAAAAGCGCCGCCGCATCTTGACTGGATACGACCGCGCCAACTGTAGTCAGCTTGCGCGCACTGGCGACAAAAAGTGCATTGTCGATTGCCGCCTGGCTGACGGCGCCCTCAATCCAGATGCCGGCATACGTCAGCGTTTCGACTGGAATCAGACAGGCTTGGACATTATTTGCACAGCTTGGCGATCTCGGATAGCGCCCGCTGACGTACAATGCAAAACGCTCCTTTGAACGCTGAAACTGATGCGCCGCGCCCAGCCCTTGCATCGCATGATTATCGACCGCCACCAAAGCCCGAATAGACGCGGCGCCCAGCCGTCCCGCCAATTCAATGCCCGCATGAACCAGCCGCCGCCCAATCCCCCGCCTCCGCGCCGTCGGATGCACCGCCAGCAAATCAAACTCCAAACGAATCTCATCATCTTGCGACACGGTCAGAAAATAATCAGCAAAGCCAGCGACGCGGTTTGACAACGCAGCGACAAAGGTAAAGCCGCGCCTCAAAAGCAACAGACGCCGCAGCCGCGTCTCATCCATCTCGGTATCAAGGCTCGCGCCCGAAATCATCGCAATAGCAACCGCATCATCAGCGACCGCCCGGCGGATTTGAATCGACATTGATTTATCCCTTCACACGGCGCATAATTAACTGTGCGCCTTATCAGTATCAGTTTCTTCAGGACCAGCTTTGCAAAGCTCAACGACGGCAAACTTCAGCAAAACATACCTGTATCTCATCGCCTTTGCCAGCGGCATGACCACCCTCGCTGTTGAGCTTTCGGCCTCGCGGCTGCTGGGCAATGTCTTCGGCAGCAGCAATCTGGTCTGGGCAAATGTCATCGGCTTGATGCTGCTTTACCTCACCGTCGGCTATTTTATCGGCGGCCGCTGGGCCGACCGTGCCCCCAAAGTCACCGTCCTGCTTCAGATTGTCATCTGGGCCGCCTTCCTTAGCGCGCTGATTCCGATTGTATCTCGCCCGATTCTATCGCGGGCGGCGCAGGCTGTCTTCGGCGCCGAAGCCGCGCTGGCTCTCGGCTCATTCATCTCTGTTTTGATTTTGTTTTCGGCGCCGGTCACCCTGCTGGGGACTGTTTCGCCATTTGTGATTCGATTGGCCGTCACCGACATCAAGCGCAGCGGCCGAGTCGCCGGCCAGATTTACGCCATCAGCACGCTCGGCAGCCTGATCGGCACATTTCTGCCAGTTCTGCTGCTCATCCCCGAACTCGGCGCCACGCGGACATTTCTGCTCTTTGCCGCCATCCTCTTCGTGTTAGCCTTCATCGGCCTAGCGCGCGCCGACCGCAAGAGGGCCCTGCGATACCTTTGGATGCCCATCGCGATTGCGCTGCTGGCGGTGTATATGCTCAATGGGCCGCTGCGACCGCCAGCCGCCAATGCCAGTCTACGCTATGACCGCGAAAGCGCTTATCATTATATTCAGGTGCAGGAAGATGAGGACGGCTTTCGCTATCTGTATCTGAACGAGGGCCAAGGCATCCACAGCCAATGGCACGAAACCGAGTATTTTTATGGCGGGGCATGGGATTTTTTTCTCACCGGGCCCTATTTTAACCAGCCGCCCTTCACCGCCGACCAAGTTGGATCGCTGCTGGTTATTGGCCTGGCCGCCGGCACCATACCGCGGCAGTACCGCGCCGTCTATGGCGACATCCCCATCGACGGCATTGAGCTTGATCCAGCGCTGCTCGACGTCGGCGCCCAGTTCTTCGATATGAACGAAAGCGCCATGCCCAGCCTAACAGCCTATGCCGGCGACGGCCGCTACCTGCTCAATCAGCTTGACCGCCAATATGACGTCATCGCCATTGACGCCTACCGCCCGCCCTATATCCCCTGGCATCTGACCACAGTCGAGTTCTTTGCCGAGACGCACGCGCGCCTAACCAAAGACGGCGTCCTGATGATCAACGTCGGCCGCACCGATACCGACCGCCGACTGGTCGATGCCCTGGCGCATACCCTGTCCTTCGTCTATCCCAGCGTTCATGCTATTGATGTGCCGAAATCTTTCAATACTATCCTAGCGGCGACCGCGCAGGAAACCGAAGCCGGCAATCTGCTCGAAAACATACCTTACGCCGCCCATCCAGACCTGCATGAGATTTTGTCCATCGGCGCCGCTTCCCTAGCTGCGCCCGGCGAGAGCGATATTTTGTTCACCGATGACCGCGCCCCCGTTGAAACCCTGGTCGATTCGATTGTCCTCAATTTTCTGCTGTCGGGGCGCGCCGAGGAATTTCGGCTGGCTGATGAATCCTAGGCCCCCGCTTCTGATGATCCTGCGCCTGTTTTTTACGCTGGCGGCGCCGCTGCTGCTTGTGATTGGCAGCGTTCGGCTGGTGATGTCGTATGAGTTTTTGCGATTCGAGTACCTGCGCGCCGATTTCCCGGCGGATTCCTATGGCTTCAGCGCGCAGGATCGGCTCATGTACGCGCCTTATGGCATCGACTATCTGCTGAATGGCGAAGGGATCGATTTCCTAGGTGATTTGCGTTTGCGCGGTGACAAGTGCTGGCCGCCGCTGCCCGAAACAGCCGATTGTTCGATGTATCAGGCGCGGGCTTTGGCGCATCTGGTCGATGCCAAGCGAACCATCAAGGCGGTCTTTTCGCTGGCTTTCCTGCTCGGCCTGACGGCCGCCGGCCTCGCTTGTCTGACTTATCGTTCCGCCGACTATCGTCAGGCCATCCGCAAGGGTCTGATACATGGAAGTTTCCTAACGCTGGCCGCCGTCGCCACTATCGCTATCCTGGCCCTAACAGCCTGGGATTTCTTTTTCGACCGCTTCCATGAACTGTTTTTCGCTGCCGGCACTTGGCGCTTCGCCTTTTCCGATACCTTGATTCGCCTGTTTCCCGAACGATTCTGGTTTGACGCCGCCATCGGCATCGGCCTCTTGAGTTCGGCGGCGGCCATCATCATCCTTATTTTTTACCACAGAGAACACCGAGTCATAATGCGGCGTCCTCTGCGGTCAAATTGATCAGTTGGGCATCAGCACCAGCGAACCCGGGCTGCTAATCGAAGCGCAGGTCATGCCGTCCCTCACAGTGGCCTCCAGCGGCACAATCGCCCGCGGCATCGTCCGCGCATCCAAGAACAAGACGCGGCCAATCTGCGGGAAACAGACCTCGACGCCCTGCTCGACATAGCCATAGACGTCCAAAGCCGCCAGATAACCAGCGTCAATGATCGACTGAATGCCGATGCCAGCGCCGTCCAGCTGACGAAAATGAACGCCGCTGTCGAGGCCGTAAGTGGCTTCAAAGGTCATACCAGTTGCGGTCTGCAAAGCGACATAGGAAGCGCCGTAAGCCGGCCGCGGCGTTGCGGTTGGCGTTGGCCGTGGCTCTGCTTTCTTGGCCTTCTTTTTTGACCCTAAACCGAAATTTGCCGGACAGCCGCCGGTTCTGCTGTCGGTGATTCGTCCTGTCAAAGAGGCGCTCGTGTAGCCGCTGCCAGTATCACCATAAGCGGTGTAGTCGTTTGCCGCTGTGCTGCCGTCTGACTGGACATTGTTCGCGAAGGTTATGCAGCCCTGGAGTTGGACCTTGCCCGAAACTAATACGTCATGGCTAGAGGCAACGGTTGTGATTACGTTAGTTTGGCCAGCGACATTTCGGTTTCCGCGGAAGATGCCGTTGGTTATGGTCACTGTGCTTTGTGTGCGAGTGGTAATCACGCTCCCGTTTGGCCAGGCATCGGGGTTGGATGTCTGGCGGTTGTTCAGGAATTGAACATTCTGCAAAGTGGCTTGTACGTTGCTGTCAACGGTCGTTATTACACCTATGGCAGAATTGTCGCTGAAGGTGATGCCGCTGCCGTTAAGACGCGCTCCCGACGTTGTGAGAGAGATAATCCTGCCATTGCTGCTTGTGTTGAAGCGGAAGATACCGTTGGTTAGGACTACAGTCGAGTTGCTGATACTGATTATGCTCCCAGTAGATGCCTCGTTGCGATTGAACTGCACGTCCTCAAGATGGGCTTCACTGCCACTATTCACGAGTAGTGTAGCGCCGGTGGTGGCATTGTCTCTGAAGATGACGTTGCGGGCGTTAAGACGCGCGCCACCAGCCACGGCGACAGGGTTGTTGGCGCTAGTATTCCCCCGAATAGTCACATTATTCAGATTGAGGATGGCACCGGCGTTTTGGACGTATATCGTCCAAGTGCTGGAGGGCCCGATGATGCTGTGGCCATTGCCGTTGATGGTGAACTCGCCGGCGGAAAAATACAGAAAGGCGCCGCCCCCAACATTACTGCTGCTAAAGGCGCAGTCGGCGGACATGTTGAAGGTGGTGACGGTGGCGTCTGCGTCGAACTGCGCCCAAGTTGTCGGCAGGCCGCAGGCGTCAATGTCAGCTGCCGTCGGATTGTTCAGCCGCGTTGGCGTTTGGCTTTGGGCGGGGATAGCGATCAAGAACAAGAAGCAGATCAGGACATTCCTAATCAGAAAATACGGGGGGGGGGGGGGGTATTTCTCTGATATTTTGTATTCATTTTGATACACTCCTTACTAAGATATTAATCGATGAGGCGAGTATATTTGAAGCCGCGGCCTTTGTCAAGCAGAAAACGGCTGATTTACGATATTCAGGATGTTATAATAGCTGATGGTGTACTAAGCTAGTGTGATGTTTGAATGGACGAAGGAGGATGGATTATGGCGATTCGCGTAGGGATTAACGGGTTTGGGCGCATCGGCCGCCAAGTATTGAAGGCTATGCGCGAATACTATCCAGATGATATTGACGTGGTCGCTTTCAATGACCTTGGCCAGCTGGATGTTATGGCGCATCTGTTCCGCTATGACTCCAATTATGGCGCCTACCGCGGCCAGGTCGACGTCGCAGACGGCGCGCTGATGGTCGATGACCGTGAAATCAAAGCGCTTTCCGAACACGACCCGGCGCAGCTGCCCTGGGGCGAACTGGAAGTCGACGTCGTCATTGAAAGCACCGGCATCTTCCGCGACAAAGCCAGCGCATCCAAGCACCTCGCCGCCGGGGCCAAAAAGGTCATCATTTCGGCGCCAGCCAAAGGCGAAGACCTCACAGTCGTGCTGGGCGTCAATCAAGACCGATACGACCCCGCCAGCCATCATGTGCTGTCCAACGCTTCATGCACCACCAACTGCCTGGCGCCGGCCGCCAAAGTCGTCAACGACGTCTACGGCATCCAAAAAGCCTTTATGACCACCATTCACAGCTATACCACTGACCAAAAAATCCTTGATTTGCCTCACAGCGATTTGCGCCGCGCCCGCGCCGCCGCCGTCAATATCATCCCGACCACCACTGGCGCCGCCAAGGCCGTCGCGCTGGTCATCCCTGAACTGGACGGCAAATTTGATGGCATGGCCGTCCGCGTGCCGACGCCTACTGGATCCTTGGTCGACTTCGTCGCCACAGTCGACAAGCCAGCCGACAAGGCACAGCTTATCGATGCCTTTGAGGAAGCCGCCGCCGGCCCCATGAAAGGCTATTTGGATGTGTCCCATGAGCCGCTGGTTTCGCATGATTACATCGGCAATCCGCATTCCAGCATCATCGACGCCCTGGCAACGGACGTGGCTGACAATCTGGTCAAGGTCATCACTTGGTACGACAACGAATGGGGCTATTCCTGCCGCACCGCCGACCTGACCAAGTTCGTCGGCGACCGGCTTGAGTCCGTTTAGCCTCATCGCCGGAGCGCGACGATGAACAAAAAGACCGTTCGCGATATCGACCTGCGCGGCAAACGAGCGCTGGTGCGAGTCGATTTCAATGTGCCGCTGGAAGGCGCGGTCATCACTGACGACACCCGCATCCGCGCCGCCCTGCCAACCATTCGCTATATCCTGGCGCAGAAGCCAAAAGCCGTGATTCTGATGTCCCATCTCGGCCGGCCCAAAGGCCAGCGCATACCGCAAATGTCGCTGTTCCCGATTGCCGATAATTTGGCGCAAAAGCTGGGGATGAAAGCCGCGTTCGCAGGGGACTGCATCGGCGCGGCGGCGGCAATGGCCATCAAGAGTCTGCCCGACGGCGGCCTGCTGCTGCTGGAAAACACGCGCTTTCACCGCGGCGAGACTGAAAACGATGCCGAATTGGCCCGACAGCTGGCGGCGCATGGCGATGTCTTTATCAGCGATGCTTTCGGCACGGCCCACCGCGCCCATGCTTCCAATGTCGGAGTGGCCGAACATTTGCCGGCCGTCGCTGGGCTGCTGCTGGAAAGAGAGATGGATTATCTGGCCAAGGCCTTGGAAAATCCGACGCGGCCTTTTGCGGCCGTGCTGGGCGGCGCCAAGGTATCTGACAAAATTGGCGTCATCGGCGCTCTGCTGGCCAAGGCTGACAAGCTGCTGATCGGCGGCGGCATGGCCAACACCTTCTTTGCCGCGCAAGGCCGCCAGATGGCCGACTCCCTGGTCGAAAACGAAGCGCTGGACACCGCGGGGGAACTGCTGAACCGCGCCAGCGACAAGCTCAAACTGCCGCTCGACCAGCGCATCGCCGCCGATTTTCATCCTGATGCCGCCAATAAAATCATCGCGGCCGACGAGGACGTCCCCGCCGGCTGGCAGTCACTTGACATCGGTCCCCAAACAGTCGAGGCTTATGCGCGCGAGCTTGAGGACGTCGGAACGGTCGTTTGGAACGGGCCGATGGGCGTCTTTGAGATGCCGGCCTTTGCCCGCGGCACCTTTGGCCTGGCCGCTGTTTTGGCCGAGGCGACGAAAAGAGGCGCGGTGACCATTATCGGCGGCGGCGATTCAGCGGCGGCGGTCGAAGAGGCTGGCCTGGCCGAGCGGATGTCGCATATTTCGACCGGCGGCGGCGCCAGTTTGGAACTGCTGGAGGGCAAGGTTTTGCCTGGCCTGGCGGCGCTTTGGGACAAGTGATGTTTTTGAATACAGGAGGCCTATTCATTTGCGCGTCTTAATCACCGGCGGAGCAGGATTTATCGGGTCACATTTGAGCGACCGCTTTTTGCGCGACGGCCATCGCGTGGTCGCCATTGATAACCTCATCACCGGCTCGCAGGACAATATCGCCCATCTGGCCGGCAACCGTCATTTTGAATTTATCTACCACGACGTCAGCAATTTTATTCATGTCCCCGGCCCCATCAATGCCGTGCTGCATTTCGCTTCGCCGGCCAGCCCCATCGACTATCTCAAATATCCCATCCAAACCCTGAAAGTGGGCGCGCTCGGCACACACAACGCGCTGGGACTGGCGCGCGCCAAGCAGGCCCGCTTCCTGTTGGCATCCACCTCCGAAGTCTATGGCGACCCATTAGCGCATCCGCAAAGCGAATCTTACGCCGGCAATGTTGACCCAGTAGGGCCGCGCGGCGTCTATGACGAAGCCAAGCGATATGCCGAAGCGCTGGTCATGGCCTATCACCGCCAGCATCGGATGGACACGCGGATTGTCCGCATCTTCAATACTTATGGACCCCGAATGCGACTGGATGACGGGCGCGTCGTCCCCAATTTTATCGGTCAGGCGATCCGCGGCGAAGCCCTGACCGTCTATGGCGACGGCTCGCAAACGCGCTGCTTCATGTATATCGACGACCTCATCGAAGGGCTGGCGCGCCTGCTGAACTGTGACTTTGCCGAGCCAGTGAATATCGGCGCCACGCGGGAAATGAGCATGCTTGAGTTTGCCCGCATCGTCAACCAAGTATCAGCGAATCCCGGCGGAATTGTGTACAAAGACCAGCTGCGAATCGATGGCGACCCGCAAACACGCAAACCGGATACATCCAGAGCCCGGGACATACTCGACTGGCGGCCAAAAATTGAACTGGAAGACGGACTCGGACGCACCATCCAATACTTTCGGGAAGTCATCACCGCCGCGCCCTGAAATGCCTTGAGCCAGAGGTTCGCGTGTCAAAAAGACTCACTTGGATCATGCTTGCCTTCGCCGTCGGCGTTGCCGCGGTGATATTCCCGCCCGCGTGGGCGCTCATGGCGACTCTGGCGGCGCTGTCCATCGCGGTCATAGGCCGCGCGCCGCTGGCCCTGCTGGTCATGCTGCTTGTCTTGGCGCCTCTGCGCGCGCTCATCGCCGCCGAATCAAACATCGCTTTCGCGCTCGATATCGGGCAGGTCCTGCTGATTGCCTGGCTCTGCCTCTGGCTTGTCCATCGGATCTTCCAGCGGCGGCCAATCGCCAAAGTCAAGGGCGGCCTTGTGCTGGTCGGCGCGCTGACGCTTGTCATCCTGTTTGCCCAAGGCGCATGGACAAGCGCGTCCCTTTCGTCCTGGCTGCGCGAATGGCTCAAGTGGGTTGTCATCGCCGTCTTTGTCTGGCATCTCGCCCTGTCGGCCGGCGCGCACTGGCGCTGGCTGATCTTTGCCCTGCTGATGAGCGCGGCGGCGAATGCTATAGTCGGCCTTTACATCTTTCTGGGCGGCAGCGGCGCCGAACATCTGCTGATCCTCGGCCGCTTCTTCCGCGCCTTCGGCACCTTCGGCCAGCCGAACCCCTTTGGCGGCCTGATGGGCATCGCGCTGCCGGTCAGTCTCATGGGAGCATACGGACAGCTGGCCATCCTGCGCGCCTGCTGGCGAAAACGCCGTCACCTGCCAAGCCATTGCATCATCCCATTGGCCTTTTTCATCATTGTTTCCATCCTCATTTTCGGCGCGCTTATCGCTTCCTGGAGCCGCGGCGCCTGGCTCGGATTTGCCCTGGCGGCCGCTGTGATGATCTTTGCCATTCCAAGACGTTTGGCGCGCCGTATCGCCCTAGTATGCGGATCCGTTTTGCTGGTCGGATCGCTGTGGCTGACCGGCCTGCTGCCGCAGTCCATCGTCACCCGCCTGACCACGGCCGCCGGCGACTTCTTCACAGCAAGCGACGTCCGCGGCCTAGACGTTACACCAATCAATTATGCCGTTGTCGAGCGGCTGGCGCATTGGCAGGCGGCGATGAACATGGCCGAAGACAAGCCGCTGCTGGGCGTCGGTTTGGGAAATTATGAGGTTTTGTATGACCGCTACCGACTCATCAACTGGCGCGAGCCGTTGGGCCATGCTCACAACTATTATCTGAACATCCTTGCCGAAGCCGGCATCCCCGGGCTTTTCGCCTATTTGGCATTTTGGCTGATGATAGTCGGACTGACCTGGCAAATCCGAAGCCACCCAGACATTTTCGCCCGTTCCATCGCCATTGGGCTTCTTGGCTCCTGGACCTATATTGCCGTACACAGCCTGTTTGATAATCTGTATGTCAATAATCTTTTCCTTCATATTGGCTTATTATTAGGTATACTCGCTGTTCTGCACCGACAGGTCAATCACTCACTCATACTGGAGCAATGATGTCCCAGGCTGCGACCTCATCCAATGAGAACCGAGCGCTTAATACGCCTATCGACGGCATCATTATCCGGGTGTCACAGCGAATCGGCGGCGGGCGGGCAAAAGAAGTCGAGCGTTTTATCAAATTCGCATTTGTCGGCCTGCTTGGTTTTGTGATTGACTTCGGCGTCGTCTTTCTCTTGCAGGCCAGCCTCTTGCCGCCGGTCAGCGAGATTAATGTCGCCGTTGCGACAACCATCGCCTTTATTCTGGCTGTTTGCAGCAACTTTATCTGGAACCGCTGGTGGACCTATCCGGATTCGCGCAGTTACTCCATCCGCCGCCAGCTAACCCAATTTACCATCGTCAGCGTCATTGGCGGAACAGCAAGAGCCATTTGGAACGCCGCCACCTTCGCCTTTTTTGGCGCGCTTTCCACATCGCTTGTGCAAGCCGCTCTCCCGGCTTACCATCCATCGGCCCTGGATCAGCGAAAACTGGGAACGATGATCGCCATGTTTATCGGAGTGATTATTGTCATGTTTTGGAATTTTCTGGCAAACCGCTACTGGACCTATAACGACGTTGATTAACGCGCCGCGCATCGCCATTGACTGCACGCCCGCCCGCCAGCAGAGCGGCGGCATTGGACGTTACGTGCGCGAACTCACCGCCGCGCTTCCCGCGCTCGACCAAACAACGTCGTATCGCCTGTTCGTGTCAGGAGCTTCCAGACCGCCGCCCCCCCCGGCCGCCAATTTCATCTGGAAACCGACGCCGATACCGCCGCGGTGGCTGGCAAGAGTCTGGCACCGCGCCCGAATGCCGATCCCGATTGAAGTCTTTACCGGTCAAATTGATCTGTTTCATGCCACTGATTTTGTCCTGCCGCCCACCCTGCCATCGACTCGAACGCTCTTGACAGTCCACGACCTGTCCTTTGTCCGCGTGCCGCCGGCCGCCAGTCCGCCCTTGAGAGCCTATCTGAATCGAGTCGTGCCGCGTTCGGTCAAAATGGCCGATCATATCCTGGCCGATTCACAGGCGACCAAAGACGATCTGCAAGAACTGTACGACACCGCCGCCGACAAAATCACTGTTCTGTACAGCGGCGTAAGCAGCCGCTTTCAGCCTGTCGCCGATGAGGCCCTCCTCGATCAGATCAAGGCAAAATACGGGCTGACCGGTATCGATTACCTGCTTTCAGTGGGGACGGTGCAGCCGCGCAAGAACTACAGCCGCGTCATCCGCGCCCTCGCCAGCCTGCGGCAGCAGGGTTGTGACCTGCACTATGTCATTGCCGGCGGAAAAGGCTGGCTGGAAGACGAAATGCGCCAAACCATTGCCGAAACTAAGCTGGGCGATGCGGTTCATTTGCTCGGATTTGTGGATGATGATGACCTGCCCGCGCTTTACAGCGCCGCCCGAATGCTGGTCATCCCATCCTTGTATGAAGGATTTGGCCTGCCGATCCTGGAAGCGATGGCCTGCGGTATCCCAGTGATCGCCAGTAACTTATCCTCGCTCCCAGAAGTCGTCGGCGAGGCTGGCATCCTGGTTGATCCGCTCGATATCGACGCTATTAGAGATGCCATCCTGCGTATCGAATCAGACAGTCGCCGCCGCGCCTTTCTGATTGACGCCGGCCGCCGGCGAGCCAAGCAGTTCACTTGGGAAAAATCAGCGCGGCGACTCAAGTCGATCTACGAACGACTGCTGCGCGCATAAACCGTCCAGCGCTATCACAGGTACAGCTATGCTGCATAAACACACCATAACAGTCTATCTCCTGCTAACCTTGGGACTTATAGGGTATTTGCTGCCCTGGATGGTCGCCCCGACAGCCCCGATGACGCTCAATGCCTATGACCTGGCCGAGTGGACCAGCCTGCATCCAATCCAACTCGGCGCGCCCTTGGCCGTGCCGCTGCTATTGCGGTCGCAGCTGCCCATTATGGCTGTTTGGATCGCATTGCCGGCGCGGGGGCCGCTGATGAGAATCCTGGCGGCGGCTGGGGTCATGATGCTTGCGCTGGCGCAGCTTCCGCCTTTGGAATTTTTGACGATTTCGCGCCATGACAGCAACTATCAGCAGCAGTTTATGCTCGCCGCTGTCAGCCTTGCCGCCGGGCTGCCCGTATTAGCTTGCAAACCATCCCGACTGCTTGTCCTTGTGGCTGTTGGCCTGGCGATAACCGGGCTGCTTTCTTCTATCGCCGGCCAATATCAGGCGCAGCGGCTTTATCAACTCTCATGGCAGGAAGGCCTGCCCGGCGTCGGGGCAGGAGTTCTGGCTTTGGCGTATATCGGGCTGATTGTCGCTGTTTTTACCGACTCAAACTGGCGCAGCCGACCAATGGATGGTTACAATAACAATGAACACACGCAATCCAGCAGAGGATGAGAACATGCCAAGAATGCCCATCATCGCCGGCAACTGGAAAATGAACAAGACACCGCATGAGTCGCTCGACTTTGTGACCGAACTCGCGCCCAAAATCGAACCATTTGATGATATCGAGCGGGTTGTCGCCCCGACCTTTCTAGCGCTGCCGACCGTTGCCCAAGCGCTTGAAGGCTCGCCGATTCAGGTCGCAGCGCAGGATGCCCATTGGCAGGCCAGCGGCGCCTATACCTCACAGGTATCTGTCAGTATGCTGGCTGATTTTGTCGATTATGTCATCATCGGTCATTCAGAATGCCGCGCCTATCTCAACGAAACCGACAAGCGGGTCAATCAAAAGGCGAAGGCGATTTTGGCCGCCGGCATCAAACCTATCATCGCCGTCGGCGAAAGCCTGGCGCAAAATGAAGCCGGCGAAACCGAAGCCTTTGTCAGTTCCCAAGTTCGAGCCGCGCTGGATGGCATCGCCGCCGCCGATATCGCCAATGTGGTCATTGCCTACGAACCGATTTGGGCAATCGGAAGCGGTAAAAGCGCAAGCGGTTCACTCGCCAATCACATCATCAAAACCGCCGTCCGCGATACCCTGCGCCAGCTGTATGACGATGCCGCCGCCGAAGCCGTCCGCATCCAGTACGGCGGCAGTGTCAAACCAGCCAACATGGAAGAGTTTATGTCGCAGCCCGATATTGATGGCACCCTTGTTGGCGGCGCATCGCTCCAAGCCGACGGCTTCGGCGCGCTCATCGAAATCGCATCGCGAGTGAAAGGAGCCTGAATCTGGGCGAACTGGAACTCCTTGGGCCGGCGATCCTTGTCGGACTCCTCTTCTTTCTCTTTCGCAGCACCGAACGGTGGATGCACCGGCATATTTTCAAGGTCGGCTGGCTGCTGACTCACAGCCACCAAATCACAACCGTTCTGTATTACATCATCTTCCTGCCCGGCGTGCTGCTTCGCGAAGCTGGCCGCTGGCTGGCTGCCGGCCTGCTGAACGTGCGGGCAGATCGCTCCATCCAACTGCCGCAGAAACCGGAAATCGGCAAACTGGAACTCAACTTCATCAAGCTCGCCCCCAAAGCGCATCCAGTCAAACGCGTCATCATCGCCGCGGTGCCGCTGGTCCTTGGCCTGCCGACGCTTTGGATGATTGCGGTCAATGCCTTCAAGCTGGAAACCATCCTGAACATTGCCGCCCCCGGGCAGCTTGATGATGTCGCCCGCGCCGCCTCAACCTTAGTGGCGCAGGCGGATTTCTGGCTCTGGTTTTATCTTGCGTTCACCGTTTCAAATACCATGCTCCCGACCATTCCAGTCGATCTGCGCGGCTGGCGGCGGATTGGCGCCGCGGCTTTGCCGGTCATGATCATCGCGCTTGTTTTGGGCATCAGCCAAGCCTTTGCCGCCGAGGCCGGGACACAGCTGTTAAACAGCCTGACGCTGATTTTGAGCCTAACGACCCTTATCAACATCTTTATGGTCATTGTCCTCGGCACAGCCGAAGCTCTCATTGAACGACTGACCGGACACAGCGCCGCCTTTCAGGATGGCAAAATGATCGCCATGACTCGGCAACAGATGCTTCAGCGAAAAGAAGCGGAAAAACAGCAGCGGCAGTCCGCCCGTTACGTCCCCGCCCGCAAGTCCACGGCAGCGGCAGTCACTTCCATTTACATGCTCAAACTGCCGATCCCCGGCCCTCCGGGCCAGGAACCCGTCAGCCGGCGCGTCGTTGCCGTTCTTGATATGCCAAGCGCGAAGCAAGAGTCGGCAAGCTCCCCAGCCGCGGCCGGTTTAACAGCGGCGTCCCGCCCGACCCGTATAGATTCATCGGCGTCCAAACAAACGGAAAAGCCGGCGCCAAAACGTCAAGACCGAACTGGAAAGACTCCAGCCCCATTCGACGCCGTTGCCCATTCCGACAATAAGTCCGAACGCTTTGCGTCATTCAGCCGGCCTTTCGTCAAATCGGCGGCCATCATTGCGGACGATGACATAGATGCGGCCGGCGATAATCCGCCGACATCAACCGACGCGCCCTTTATGCGCCCCTTCGCCGATGAAAAGACCGCCCAAGACAATATGCCGGCGGCGAATCCAATCGCAAATGCGCTGCCGCCAAAGTCAAAAGCCGCGACAAGCCGCAAGCCGCCGCGCCAGAGCAAATCAAAATCTATGCCAGCGGCCAGAAAGACGCGCCCCGCACCCAAGCCATCGACTCAAGCCGAGGTGAATCCCAACCCCGACGACAGTTCCGGGTATTCAGAGGACCAAGAGCTAACATACGAGCCGATTGACGATGAATATGATCTGTATGATGAAGCGGATGAAGGTTTTTATGACGATGTATAGTCGTCCCGCAACGGTGAAATTCGCCCGACTGCAATGAAGCCGACCACGACAAACACGAGCATCAAGCTAAAGGCGATAAACTTGAAGAGCTGACTGGTTGTGACCAGGGTCAGCAGCCCAAACAGCGCGCAAATCACATAATACCCCAGCGCAATTTGGCGCGGCGACAGCAGGCCGGCATCCAACAGGCGGAAATGGAGATGCCCGCGGTCCCCATGAAACGGGTTATAGCCGTGCCGCAGGCGATTCACAATCTGCCAGCCCAAGTCCATCAGCGGCAGGCCCATCACCAGCAGAATCGTCGCCATCTTGGCGCCGCCGATAATGCTAAGCGTCCCCAGAACATATCCCAAAAACCAGGCGCTACCGCCCATATAAATGCGCGCCGGATAAAAATTATGAACAAGAAAGCCCAGCGACGCGCCCGCCAGCGCCAAAGGCAGCAAACTCACGCTTGTCTGCGCCGGCTCCAGCCGAAAGGCGCTGTTAAGAAACAAAACAATGCCGGCGATGACCGCAATCCCAGCCGCCAAACCGTCCGAACCATCCAGAAGATTGACCGTATTCATCATTAGAATCAGCCAGAACATCGTCAGCGCGACTGTAACCAGCGGCGACCACGGATCCGTCTGCAAACCAGTTAGGGGATTGTTGAAGAACTCGATAAAAATCTGAAATATGATCGCAATCGCCGCGCTGAAGATTTGCCCCAGAAAGACCTGAAAATAGTTGAGACCCCAGATGTCATCAACGACCCCCAGCGCAAAAATGACGATGCTGCCAATGATTAAACCAGCCAGGCGGATGATTTCGTATGGATCGAAGCGCGGCACCGGCAGCCATTGCGCCAGCACAATCGCCACTAGAAAGCCAGCGAAAATCGCCAGGCCGCCCAGCTTGGGCATCGCCAGTGATTCTTGTCGGCGGCCGCCCGGCTCCGAAGTAATGCCGAAGCGGCAGCTGATGTAACGCGCCGCCGGCGCCACCGCCAACGAAACCGCCAGCGCCAAATTAAAGACAATCGCGAACGCAAACAAGTCAAGCATCACGTACCAAACATACGGTCGCCGGCATCGCCCAAGCCGGGAACAATGAAGCCGATCTCATTGAGCCTTTCGTCGAGTTCAGCCACATGAATCGGAACATCAGGATGAGCGGCCGACAAAGCTGCCACGCCTTCCGGCGCCGCCAGAACGCCCAGAAACTTGATGCGCTTCGCACCCCATCTCTTCAGGATATCGACCGTCGCCGCCGCTGACCCGCCAGTCGCCAGCATCGGATCCAGCACCAGGCAAAGCTGCACAGTCGGCGCCGCCGGAAGTTTGTTGTAATACTCCACCGGGCGCAGCGTCGCCTCATCCCGATACAAGCCGATATGCCATACCTGAACCGCCGGCAGCAGTTCTTGAATGCCGTCAACCAATCCCAGCCCGGCCCGCAAGACTGGAACAAGCCCGATGACTTCCGCCGCCTCGGCGCCGACGGCTTCTCCCATAGGCGTATTCACAGTCCTTGCTGTCAGTTCCAAATCCTGCGTGGCTTCGTAACATAACAGCAAAGCCAGTTCCCGCACCAACTCGCGAAACCGCCGATGATCCGTATCGATATCCCGCAGTACGGTCAGCTTGTGCTTGACCAATGGATGTGATGAGACATGAAGCTGCTCTATCATTTTGCTGCTCCTTTCGCTGCGGATGCGCTTCCTAAGTGTACGACGGGATGCGCGTTCTGTAAAGCCAGCATTGCAACTGGCGGGCGCCGGGTTATACTGATAGAACATTTTTGCCAGATGGCTGTACAACAAAACAGGTGCATGATGCCCGATGATGACCGCTTCGTCGGCGGCGCGCAAAAAACCAATGAACGCGAGAACATCGCCCTGCGCCCCAAACGTCTCGAGGACATGATTGGGCAAGACCGCGTGCGCGCCAACCTGGGCATCCTCATTGAAGCCGCCATCGCCCGCGGCGAACCGATTGACCATGTTTTGTTTTATGGCCCGCCGGGCCTCGGCAAAACATCGATGGCTTACGTCATTGCCAACGAAATGCGCGCCAGCATTCGCATCACAGCCGGGCCGGCCATTGAGCGGGCCGGCGACCTGGCAGCCATCCTGACGCACCTCAAAAAAGGCGACATCCTCTTCATTGATGAAGTGCATCGCCTCGGTAAAGCCGTTGAGGAAATCCTGTACCCGGCGATGGAAGACTTTGTGCTGGATATTGTCATCGGCAAAGGCCCCGCCGCTAAGACGCTGCGGCTGAATCTGCCGCGTTTTACAGTCATTGGCGCCACAACGCGCCTGGCGCTGCTGGCAGCCCCCCTGCGCGACCGCTTTGGCGCCCGTTTTCGGCTGGATTTTTATGACCAGCCGGCAATGGAACACATCGTCCGCCGCGCCGCGAAACTCCTGCGCGTCGAAATCAAGTCGGAAGGCGCGGCCGAAATCGCCAAACGCGCCCGCGGAACGCCGCGCGTCGGTCTGCGTCTGCTGCGCCGCGTCCGCGACTATGCCGAAGCCCGCGCCGACGGCGTGATCACCGAAAACGTCACGCAGTCAGCCCTTGAACTCCTGGAAATCGACCATCTGGGACTTGATGATATTGACCGCCGCATCCTCCATACGATTATCGAAAAGTTCAGCGGCGGGCCGGTCGGGCTGGACACCATCGCGGCCGCCATCAGTGAAGACAGCGCGACGATTATGGACGTCTGCGAACCCTATCTGATTCAGCTGGGTTTCATTGACCGGACGCCGCGCGGCCGCATCTGCACCGCCCATGCCTATGAACATCTGGGCATCGACTATCCAGATGACGAAACAGCGGGACAGCATCGCTTGCTATGAAGGTGTCCGACTTTGATTACGATCTGCCGGCGTCTTGCATCGCCCAGCGGCCGGCTAACCCGCGCGATTCGTCCAAACTGATGCGCCTGAATCGCCGCAGCGGCGAGGTTTCTCATCATACCTTCGCTGATATCGTCGAGATGACCGCGCCCAATGATGTCCTGGTGATGAACAATACGCGCGTGATTCCGGCGCGGCTGCATGCCCGTAAAGCCGAAAGCGGCGGCAAAGTTGAAATCCTGCTGCTGCGCCAAATCGACGCCCGGCGCTGGCATGGGCTGGTCGGCGGTAAAAACGTCATCCAAGGCCTGCAGCTAACGTTTGGCCGCAGCGACTTGGCCTGCCGCGTTGTCGAAGTATTGGAAAAAGCCGAACGGATCCTTGAGTTCAATCAGCCGCTCAAGCCGCTGTTGGCTAAACTGGGCGAAATCCCGCTGCCGCCCTATATCAAGTCCGATTTGGATGATGATGAACGCTATCAAACGGTCTATGGCAAGGTTGAAGGCTCGGCCGCCGCCGCGACCGCCGGCCTGCATTTTACCCCGCATCTGCTGGCTTCTCTGGCGCGCAAAGACGTCAAGCTGGCTTACTGCACTCTGCACATCGGGCTGGATACCTTTCAGCCGGTCACTGTGCGCCGCGTTGCCGAACACAAAATCCACCGCGAATTCGCCCGCCTCGACCGCCGCAACGCCGACATCATCAACGGCGCCAAACTGGCCGGCGGCCGCATCATCGCCGTCGGCACAACCTCGGCCCGCACCCTCGAAACCGCCGCCAGCCGCCGCCAGCCGCCTCAAACCGTGGCCGCCTTTGAGGGTGATACCAGCCTGTTTATCTATCCAGGCTATCAGTGGCGGGCCGTGGATGCCATGCTCACCAACTTTCACCTGCCCAAGTCGACTCTGCTGATGATGCTGGCGGCTTTCGTCGGCCGTGAACGTCTGCTGGCTGCCTATGAAATCGCCAAACAGGAGAATTATCGATTTTATTCCTTCGGTGATGCCATGTTTATCGGTTAGCCAAAAATTCGCAAAATCAACGCTTGACCGCCGCCTGACACAGCCGCTATAATGTCTGTTGCCCTGCGTCGGAAAGCAGGGTATTTCGCTGTTAGCCAATTTTCCCCGTCAATGGAGCCGATGCCGGCCTCTTTTACGGAGAAGCAAAGTGAAGATTGGAGAAATCGCTTATGTATGCAGTGTTCCGCAGCGGCGGCAAACAATACCGCGCCGAGGTCGGCAAGACAGTCGATGTCGACCGGCTTCCCAATGAAGTTGGCGAATCGATTGACCTTGATGACGTTCTGCTGATTGCCGATGGCGAAAACACCGCCATTGGTCAGCCCATAGTCGAAGGCGCATCAGTGGCGGCGACCGTCGTTGACCAGTTCCGCGGCAAAAAAATCATCGTCTACAAATATCGTCAGCGCACGAGCTATCGGCGCAAGCAGGGACATCGGCAGTATTATACCCGCCTGCGAATTGACGATATCAAAGTGAAGGAGGCAAGTTCAAATGGCGCATAAAAAAGGCGGCGGCTCAACCAGCAACGGACGCGACAGCAATTCCAAGCGGCTGGGGGTCAAAAATTATGGCGGCCAGTTCGTCATTCCCGGCAACATCATCGTCCGCCAGCGCGGCACCAAATTTCATCCAGGCGAAGGCGTCGGCATGGGCAAGGATTACACCATTTTTGCCACCCGCCGCGGCTTTGTCACCTTCGAAAAAATGCGCGGTCGCAAAGGACAAAAACGCATCAGCGTCTATGAAACCGATGCAAGCACCGGCCGCTCTATAAACTGATCCAATTCACAATCAAGTCATTCACGCCACTCCCACGCGGAGCCGTGAATGCGCGGAGGCAATTATGAAACCGGATATTCATCCAAGATGGTTCGAGGCGCAGGTTCGCTGCATGACCTGCGGCACAACCTGGACAACTGGCGCGACCGTCGACTCGCTTGCGGTTGAAATCTGCTCAAACTGCCATCCTTTCTACACCGGCGAACAGCGCATCGTCGACACCGAAGGACGGGTTGACAAGTTTATGAAACGGCTAAAACAGCGGGACGAAATCCGTTCGGCGCAAGACCGCCGACAGGCAGAAAAAGCCCCGCTCGATCTTCCCATTGCCGAGTTGGAGTTGACCGCAAGATATACGACCATCCTCGAAGAGAACGGCATCAAGGTTGTGTCGGATGTATTGAACCGACTCGGTGAAGAGGACGATGACAGCAGCATTTTAGCCATCCATGGCATCGGACGCAAAGTCCTTAGCGACCTGAAGAAAATGCTCCGCGCCAAGGGCTATCAACTCAACAGCTAGACGAACGTTCCACAATCATACGCGTCATCCATAAGGAAGCGGCGGAATGAAAAATCATTCGGGTCGGATTGAAGTGATTTGTGGAAGTATGTTTTGTGGAAAAACAGAAGAGCTGATTCGTCGGGTGCGGCGGGCAGTCATTGCCGGCCAAAAAATCAAAGTCTTCAAGCCAAGCCTCGACAGCCGCTATGGCATCCAGCAGGTCACCAGCCACACCGGCCAAACCATCGCCGCCATGCCAGTCGCTTCATCAGATGACATCTTGGAACAGGCGAACAGCGATACCACCACAGTTGCGATTGACGAAGCCCAGTTTTTTGATGAGGGCATCGTTGACGTGGCGCAGGAACTCGCCGCCGCGCGTCATATCCGCGTCATCGCTGCCGGCCTCGACCTTGATTTTCGCGGCGAGCCCTTTGGGTCAATGCCCTATCTGATGTGCATTGCCGAAGACGTAACCAAACTCCATGCCATTTGCATGATTTGCGGCAAATCCGCCAGCCGCACGCAGCGTCTTGTGAACGGCCAGCCGGCCAGCTACGATGAGCCAGTCATTCTGGTCGGCGCCCAAGAGTCGTATGAAGCCCGCTGCCGCCGGCATCATATTGTGCCGCGCTCCGATACACAGCCCCAATAACATCAAGCCAGCAGATCAGGAATTTCCTCCGGGTTGGCGGCAACGCGCGCGCCGGCAGCCTCAAGCGCCCGTATCTTTTCTTCCGCCGAGCCTTCGCCGCCGTCAACAATCGCCCCCGCATGGCCCATCCGTTTGCCGGGCGGCGCGCTGCGGCCAGCGATGAAAGCAGCGACCGGTTTGGTCATAGCGTTCTTGATGTAATCGGCCGCGGCGATTTCGGCGCTGCCGCCGATTTCGCCCAGCAACGCGACCTTTTCGGTTTCGGGGTCATTCTCAAACATCTCCAGAACATCGACAAAGGTTGTGCCGGTGACCGGATCCCCGCCAATGCCGACCATTGTCGAAATGCCGATGCCTTTGTTCTTCATCGCAAAGCCGACTTCATAGGTCAATGTGCCGCTCTTGGAAACCACCCCGACATTGCCGGGCTCCGCCACCATCGCCGGGATGATCCCGACTTTGGCCTGACCAGGCGTCATCACGCCAGGGCAGTTTGGCCCAATCAAACGCGCCCCGCGCCAGGCGCAAAAACTAATGACCTTCATCATATCAGCAACCGGTATGTGTTCCGTTAAACCGACAATCAATCGGATGCCGGCATCGGCCGCCTCCATAATGGCATCGGGCGCAAAACGCGCTGGCACTGTGACCAAGCTGACATCGGCATTGGTGGTTTCGACCGCCTTACGCATGGTGTCGAAGACCGGCTTGCCTTCAAACCATTCGCCGCCCTTCCCCGGCGTCACGCCACCGACAACATCCGTGCCGTATTCCATCATAAGCCGAGCATGAAAACCGCCCTGACGGCCGGTAATGCCCTGAACCAGCACCTTGGAGTTTTTATCAATCAGAATCGACATATTAGGCCCGCTCCTTTACTGCCGCGACCGCCCGCTGCGCCGCTTCGGTCAGTGTTTCTGCGCTGATGATATTGGGAATCCTGGCATCATGGATAATCTGATTGCCCGCCGCCGCATTGGTGCCTTGCAAACGAATGACCATCGGCGCATCGGGCTTGACTTCGTTATAGGCCGCCAGGATTCCTCTGGCAACTTCATCACAGCGGGTGATGCCGCCGAAGATATTAAACAGAACGCATTTCACATTGGCGTCCGAAAGGATGATGCGGAGCGCCACCGTCACCTGTTCTGGGGTAGCCCCGCCGCCAATATCCAGAAAATTCGCCGGGCCAATGCCATCCGCTTCGCCATACAGCCGAGTCATATCCATAGTCGTCATAGCCAGTCCAGCGCCATTGACCATACAGCCAATCTGACCATCCAGCTTGATATAGGTGATGCCGGCCTGCCGCGCCTGCCGTTCGGATGCCGGCTCATCGCTGATATCGCGGTCCGCCGCCAGGCTCGGCTGACGATACAGCGCGTTGTCATCAATAATCACTTTGCCATCCACCGCCAGCAAATCACCGCCGCCAGTAATCACCAGGGGATTAATCTCGGCCAGTTCGGCATCACTCTGACGATAGCATTGATACAGCCCCCGCAGAATGCTCCCAAATTGGCGCCACAGACTGCGCGGCATCCCCATGGCGCTGGCGATATAGGTCATCTGATAATTTTGCAGGCCCATCAGCGGGTCAATATGCTCGCGGATAATGGCTTCCGGGCACTCGCGATTCAATTCTTCGATGTCCATGCCCCCTTCCATTGAAGTCATAATCAGAGGTTTGCCGACGCTGCGGTCATTGGTGACCGCCAGATAAATCTCCTCTTGAATATCCGCGCCCGGATCAACCAGAACCTTTTCGACCCGCAGCCCTTGAATGTCCATGCCAAGAATCTGCTCGCCATGCCTTTTGGCTTCGTCCGCGTGCCGGGCAATCCTGACACCGCCGGCCTTGCCGCGCCCCCCAACATGAACCTGTGCCTTGACAACGACTGTGCCGCCCATTTCCAAAGCGATGTCATAAACCTCATCGGCGGTTGCCGCCACCTTGCCTTCAGGAATCGGAATCCCATATTCCCGAAACAAAAACTTTGATTGATACTCATGCAGCTTCAAGCGGTTGACCCTCCAAATACATAAGCGAATGCGTCCCAAAAAACGCGGACTGCTGATTCTATCAGCGAATCTTCAAATGCCGTCATTATCATAAAACGCCGCCATGCCTTCGTTTGGCAGACTCGGCAAGGTTACGCTATACTTGGGTTTATCTCAAGTGACAATCGTTAAGTTTCGGCAGGCTTTTTCGATTTTGCGCGCTTGTTGAATCGCAGGAAAGCCCTATACTGATACATTGTCTTACAGCCGGCGGCGACAGCTGGAGGGGAAAGAATGATGAAACCAAGGACGACACTGCTTTTCATCACCGCGCTATACCTTTGGGGCGCTATTTCATTCGGACACGCGCAAACTGTTGAAAATCTGCTGTCAAATCCGGGATTCGAAGGCGATTTCGTCGACTTTGAGGGCGAAGAGCCGCGTTCCGTTGGCGCCAGCTGGCATCCTTGGCATGTGCCAGCCAGCAATGACAGCCCGGCCTACGTCAATCATTCTCCGAATTATCAGCAAACCGCGCCGGACACAAGCCGCATTCGATCTGGGGAAAACGCGCAAAGTTATTTTAGCCTGTACGCAACTCATCAAGGGGGCATCTATCAGCAAATAGAAACAGCTGCCCTTGATACAGTTTATCGTTTTAGCATTTATGCCTGGGTCTGGTCGTCGACGTTTCAGGACCTTGACGACAGCGACGAGCCCGGCGATGTCGCCGTGAGCGTCGGCATTGACCCAACCGGCGGCATCGACGGCGCCAGCAGCGATATTATCTGGTCGCCGCCCGCCGTATTTCATTATGATGCCTATCGGCAATACTCCGTGATTGCGCCGGCCGAAAGCAATCGGATGACCGTATTTGTCATGTCCACAATCGGCGAGCCGACAGCCAATAACTACATCTATCTGGACGATGCCGCGCTGGAAGCCGCTTCGGAAACCGCGATAATCCTGGAAAGCACGCCCACGCCCGAAACACTCCCATCGACAGAGACGCCGACTCCCACCGTAACCCCGACTCCAGTCGTCCATGTTGTCCAATATGGCGAAACGCTTAGCGAAATCGCCATCCAGTACGACAGTTCGGTAGCAACCATCAGAGAGGCGAATGATCTAACCCCAGCCGAACGCATCTTCCCCGATCAGAATCTAATCATACCAGTTCAGAGCCTCGACGCCGCCGCGCCCGAGCCAACAGCGACATCGACTGCAACATCAACGGCAACGGCAACTTCAACATCAACGCCGACCGCAACCGCAACGGCAACATTAACGCCGACATCAACCTCGACGCCGACCGCAACACCGACGCCAACACCGACTGCAACCGCGACGCCAGTTCTATACGAAGTCCGAGCCGGCGACACGCTTGGCAGTATTGCCGAACGTTTCGACACAACGATTGCCGCTTTGGCCCAATTAAACGGCATTCTTAATCCGAGTCGCATCGACCCCGGACAAATCTTGCAAATCCCGACCGCCATCCCCGCTGACCCCGGCGAACTGGAATCTCAAACCCTAGCCGATCCAGAATCCATAACCTATATCATTCGGGCCGGCGACACACTCTATCGGGTGGCGGAGCGTTTTGGCATCACCGTTGCCGAACTTGCAGGCGCGAACAGCATTGCCGAAGACGAGCTCATTTATCCAGGACAGGTCTTGGTGATACCGGAATGAGTCAGTGGCGAGTCATCAAAAATGCCCAAACGAATGAAACCGTATTGGCCCGCGCAAAATGCTGCGGCGGGTTCTTCGGCCATCTAAAAGGGCTGCAATTTATGCGGACGCTGCCAGAGGACGAAGGCCTGCTCTTTGCAAGACATGCCGAAGGCCGCCTGGCAGCGGCCGTTCATACGTTTTTCATGTTTTACAGCATTGCCGTTGTATGGCTTGACAAAGATCGGATCGTCATTGACCAAACCGACGCCAAGCCCTGGCGCCCCGTCTGCATGCCCAAGTCGCCGGCCATGTATGTCCTTGAAGCCCATCCATCACTGCTGAATCGAGTCAAAGCCGGCGATAAACTCAAGTTTGACGAGGTGATTTGTTGAAGCCGTTCATCATTGCGCTGCTGGCGCTGCTTTTGGCGGGTATGCCGGGGTGGACGGCGATTGTGTTCACACAAGGGCAGTCTGATGTCAGCCTAACCGTTCATGTGGTTCAGCGCGGCGAAAATCTTTCTGATATCGCCCTGAAATACAATCTGTCAGCCGCCCAGATTATTGAAACCAATGGCATCACCGATACCAGCGGCATCGCCGTTGGCCAGCGATTGCTCATCCCGCTCAAAACTATAGTCCCGCAAACCATAGCCCCACAGCCAAGCGTGACGCATATCGTTGTCACCGGAGAAACCCTTAGCAGCATCGCCCAGGCCTATGGCAAAACCCTGGAAGAACTGTCGTCGCTGAACAGTCTGGCCAATGCCCATCAGATTTTCGTCGGGCAGGAACTCGTGATTGTTCCAGGAACAGAAGACGGCCCGCCGTCAGCGGCGCCAGCCGACGCGCCCGCTGATGACCCGCCCGCCGTTTTTACCCACACCGTGGAGGCCGGCGAAACGCTGTTTGAAATCGGCCTGCGCTACAATCGGACGGTTACGACGATGGCGCAAGCCAACAATCTAGCGGATCCAACCCGAATTTACATCGGCCAGAAGCTGGCCATCCCCGGCATTGAACTGCCGCGGTTCGCGCAGGACTTGCCCGAAGTCATCGGCGGCATCAGGTTTGATCCACAGGTTTTAGTAGAGGGCCGCACCGGTCGCATTGAGATTGAAGCAGCCGCGCCGGTCGAGATTAGCGGGCAGTTTCTTGGTCAGGAGTTCATGTCGATCCAAGTCAGCGGCACGCAGCACCATATCCTCATCGGCGTCCCCATGTTCACCGAGCAGGCGGTCTATCCCCTCCAACTCAATATAGTCGATGCCGTCGGCGCTTCCATCCCCATAGATGCCCATTTGCAAATCGTCGGCGGGAGCTATGGGTATCAGAACATATCGATTAACAATAATGATTTGCTGGCGACGGCCGTCGAAAACGAGGAGATTGAGCTTCTTGCCAGCCTTACCGGGGAGTTCAGTCCCGACAAAAGCTGGACAAATTCACTAAGTTTGCCGGCTGCCGCGCCCATGAACAGCGTCTTCGGCACGCGGCGCTCATACAATGACGGCCCCTTCAATCGTTTTCACCGCGGCGTCGACTTTGCCGGCGCAACCGGCACATCGGTGCTGGCGGCGGCTGATGGAACGGTTGTGTTTGCCGATGCGCTCAACATCCGCGGCAATACCACGGTCATTGACCACGGCCGAGGGCTGTACACCGTCTATGCCCATCAGAACACATTGCATGTCAGTCCAGGCGATGCCGTCGCCTTGGGGCAGGTCATTGGCGCGATTGGCTCGACCGGCCGTAGCACCGGCCCGCATCTCCACTGGGAAGTCTGGCTGAACGGCGTCAATGTCGATCCTTTGCAATGGGTCCAGGAAACATTCCCGTAGGGCTGGCTAATGGCGGAAGGCGCCGTCAAGCGCTTCAAAATCGGTGAACAGGAAGTGGTCGTGATAATAATGAATCCACAGAAAGGACAGGATTGCCGTATAATAGGCAATATCAAAATGGCTGTTGCCATCAATGCCCGGTTTCACAATCCCCGCCAGCGCATAGACCAGCAGGAAGATGACGGCCGAGCCGATAAGCAGCATGGCGCTAAAAGCATACAAGGCCTTGGCGTCTTGGGTTCGGCGGCTGAAACGAGCGACCAGAGGCGCATCATCGTCCAAATTGCCCGCCATTTGACGAATCTTGATAATATAAAAGGTAATCGCCAGATATTGGAAGGAATGCCAAGTGTTCAAACCCTGAAAAGCGGTGTCCAGGTTGGGCAGGAGCGGCGTGAAAAACGCGACGATGACGGTCAGGGTCACGAAAGCGAACTTCGGCGCGTTCAGGATGCCGCTGCGATATTCATAAACCGATTTGCCGATATAGGCCGCCAGCGCCGCGCCAAAGATAATGGTGACCAACACAAAGAACCAGGGGTTGTCGGGCTGCTGAAACAGGTCTGGAATAGCCTCGCCCAAATCATTTTGACCAATCTCAAACGTCCCTTGGCTGATCTTCCACATCGCAATCGGGAACAGACTCGTCAGGACAATGGCATAGTCAATCAAACGCGAAATCGGGCTTAGCGCGCTTTTGCGGACAAATTCGGCTTCCTTGTGATTGTAAAGCTCGACGATATAGGTCACTTGATGCAGCACATGCAAAGACGCCCAAAAGAAGAAAAAGGTCAGCATCAAGTTGAGGTTCAGGAAAGCAAGCGAAATCACAATGATCGGGATAATAATCGAAGACCGAATAAGCGTCGGATAACGCTCCTTAAAGCCTTCATCCAGGCCGGTACGCAAAAACGTGGACATCATGTGCGGCCCGCCAATCGCCACCGCCACAAAGGTATTGACAAGGTTGCGGCTGAAATCGTCTTCCATTCCCAAGCGAACGCCGACGAGATACAGGATATAGGGCAGCGGCACAACAACCACGCTCAAGGTGATGAAGAACAAATCCCAGCGTTTGTTCCGCAGCCACAGACTCCCCTTGTCAATTTCAGCGGCATACCGTTCCGTACTGGAAAGCGCGACAGCAGTCGACGCCATGGATGATCCCTCCTGCAAGCTATTCTCACATCCATTCTACAGCCATTTACTTAGGGATGCAAAGTAATTTTATGCAAAAAAATCTTAACGTCCAGTGAGATTTATGGCAAAAAGCCAAACCAGTCGCAAAACCGCGTCGGATAAACCGCGCATTGATTGGGGGCGTCTAAGAAAAGGAACGCGATGCCGGCGCAGGCGATGCAGCCAAACAGCAAAAGCGCGCATCCACACCAAGCGACCGGCCCTCCTTCCAAAATGTCAGCTGCTGCCCCGGCGAGTCCGAGAAACGCATCAAGAAAATTGCCAGCAGCTTGCAAAACAAAGCCGATTACGACGATGATCACGCACAGCAGGGCGCATCCGACCGCGAGGTACGGGAGCATGGATGGGTCAATGTTAATGTTTTGCAGCCATTCCATTGCTAATCTCCCGTTTCATTCCGGCATCATCCAGCCGCGCCCTGCTCTGTCGGCCGGCAGCCGCCGCCGAAAGTCCGGTCCAGCCGCCAGTCAGCCGCGGTATCGGCGCGCCAATAACAGTCACAGTAGGATACATCCTGGTCGCCGTTCTCATCTGATTCCCATAATACAAAGCGCACGTCGGTTTGAACGCAAAGGGAAGTTTCATCGTCCCCGCTAGCGACAATCGACGAGTTTTCGATTCGCAGGCCGCGGCTCTCGGCCGCGCTCACCAGGGAAATCAGCAGCAGCGGATGAGAATGCGGCTGCGGCACATCGCCATGCCAAAGCCGTATCTCGCCATTCGCCGCCAGATAAAAAAGCGCGCAGGGCAGCATCAGCAGGATAAACCAGCATCCAATCAGCGCGCCGCAGCCCAAGCGCAGGATCGGATTGGCTCGCTTGCGCCGCCCGACGCCACCCGCTTGGCTGTGATCGGCTTCAGTCGGATTGGAATCCAGGGAACCGTTTTCAGGCATTCAATAACCCATCAAAATCCACAGCCATCATACCGACATTCCCGCTTTATTCAACACTGCCGACAGCTTGGCCGCCCTCTCTGAAACGGAGCTGCATCACATCCGCCGCGTCATAACTCACATGGGCATACATCGGCGGCCGCTCCTCATCCATATCAAGCAGACGCGGCAGAAGATAGGGCAGATCTTCAACCAGGTCGAGGTCAAGCGCGTTGCTTTTGGGCACCCATTCCAGCCTTCCCTCCGGCGTATCCTGCGGAATCGCGCGGCTGTCACTAATGGCTGTATAGACAAACAGGAGGATTCCGGTTTCTTCGCCGGCATCAATGTTATGGATGCTCCGCAGGCGCATGGAATGAACTTTCAAGCCGCTCTCCTCTTCAATCTCGCGGACAGCGGCCGCCAGCGGGTCTTCATCGCGTTCGATATGCCCGCCGAGTCCATTGTACTGATTGGGAAAGACCCGCTTGTGCGCCGCCCGCTTCATCAGCAGAATATCATCGCCATTCATCACAAATGACAGCGTGCGCGGGATCGTCAGCCAGCGATTTTCGACCGCATCCGCTCCCTGCTGTTTGGCGCCCATTTCCCGCTCCCTGTAAAAATAAGTCGGTGAACATTGCCGAACAATGGACTTCGTGATAGGCTAGCGTAACATTGTAATCCATTGTACAAGGGAAACGCATGGTTGCGAATCCGACAAGCGCCCCGCCCCCGAAGCTGCGGATTGTCGATATTGACGATGTTCTGCCGCATGAAACAAGTGACCAGCAGCGGTCGCGCCCTTTAATCAAACGGCTGCGGTCAGCCGAGTTTTTCACCAATCCGCCGGTGGTCGCCGCCGCCGATGGCAAATATGTCCTGATGGATGGCGCCAACCGCTATCATTCACTCAAACATCTCGGCTTTCGGCATATTCTGGTGCAGGTTGCCGATTACAAAACGGAATTTGTTGAATTGGACGTCTGGCGGCATATCGTATCCGATTGGAACCGCGCCGATTTTATCCGACAGTTAAAACAGATTGACGCTGTTCATATCCGCGATGGCCAAGATTCAGATGCGGCGGCGCAAATCCTGCTACGCGAAGGCCAGGTCTACAGCATCGGCGCCGCGGCGGACAGCATCACCGCGCGTAGCTTCACCCTCCGTCAGGTCGTCGCCGCCTATCATCATCATGCCACACTCTATCGAACGCCATTGACCGACCCAGCGCAGGTCTGGCCGCTTTATCCGACCGGCATCGCCTTGGTGATGTTCCCAGCCTATCTGCCGCAAAATATCATCGATGCGGCTGTTCATAAAGCCTATCTGCCGCCGGGGGTCAGCCGCCATATTATACACGGACGCGCCTTGAAGCTGAATTATCCGATGCGCCGACTGCGTGAGAATTTGCCCCTTGAACAAAAGAACCAGCGCCTGCAACAATGGATCCAACAAAAACTGGCCGACCGCAGCGTGCGCTATTATGCGGAAGCGACCTATCAATTCGACGAGTAACCGCCAATGACTCAAACCGTTCAGCAGGCATTGCAGGATGCGCGATTCTACAGCGACGCGCAACTGTACCGATTGGTCCAGCTGCCGGCGAATGGCATTACCGCCGCCGCCGGCATCGTTGCCGAAGTCGGTATGCCCTTTTGCGCGCTGCTGGTCGATCAAAATGAAGTCACACTGATGCTGCCGGAAGCGGCCTGCCAGGCATTTCAGAATCGGCTTCGGTTCGGGACCATCAGCAGCACAGCCTATCGACTGATTACATTGGATGCTGCGCTTGAGCCGACGCTGGTCGGTTTTATGGCCCTCATCAGCAAAACCCTGGCCGCGGCCGGCATTTCGATCATGCCCTTTGCCGCTTATTCGCGCGATCATATTTTTGTGCCGGCCGCTGACTTTGAAAACGCGCTTTCGGCGCTGCAAGCCTTGCAAAACCGCATAGGAACATAGAGGTATCGCAAATGGAAATCAACCTGTTCAATGATGCCAGCCTTGTCCCGCAGCCCAAACACAAAGTCAAAATTGAAGAGTTCACTGTAAGCCCCTATGCAGACCGTTTTCGGATAAAAGTCCAGCTGAAGCTGACGCCTTTTCAAGAACGGCCCAATCTTGTAATTACGGCGCATCGCCTGAACGGCCGGCAGGTGAGCGACCTGGATATTATCGCCACCATGCACTATGACAATGAATACACCATGCACCTCCGCGGCCTCAATGACCCCGCCGGGCGATATGTTCTGACGGCCGAACTCTATTATGAAACGCGGAATCCGCCGCAGGACCGGCACCAGATTGAGTTCGACATCCCGCCTGCTTGAGCGTGAAATGACTATGCGAATATCCTACCGCGCCGCCCGCCAAATCGCCGACCACGCGGCTTTGCATAACCCCGAAGAAGTCTGCGGCCTGCTGGCGGGTTCAGAAAATCGGATTACCAAAGTCTTTCCCATCAGCAACATCGCTGACGCGCCCGAAACCAGCTACAGATTGCAGCCAACTGAACAACTCCAGACCATCAAACAAATCGACGCCGACGGCTTGAAATGGATTGGCGTTTATCATTCACATCCCAAGTCGCGCCCCATCCCGTCCCCCGCCGATATTCAACAGGCAAGCGATGACAGCCTCCTGCATCTGATTGTTTCCCTGCGGCACAGCAAGCCGAAGCTCAAGCTGTGGCGCATACAAGCGACCGCCGCCGCCCCGATTGAACTGCTGTTTGATACGGAGTCAAGCGCCGACCAGCCCGATGAACCCTTGTCCGACCGGCAAAAAATCGCCGTCATCCTGGCCGGCGTCCTAAGCCTGATTGCACTGCTCGCGGTTTCATTGACGCTTCTGCCGCCGGCGCCAGCTGTCCTTCCCTAGCCAGAGGCATGCCGTTTCCATGCGCCTGGAACTGATCGGCATCACCATCCTCGGCATTTTGGCGGGCGGCCTTGTCAATGTGCTTGCTGATGCTCTGCCCTTTCGCCGCCGCCCTGGCATCCCAACTTATCCCGACGGAAGCCCGCGCCCCATCCGCGCCTGGCTGGGCATCACCGCCTTTCTCTTCCGCCGGCGGCTGCCACCCGACCAAACACAGCCCGGCGCGCCCAAACTTGGCTGGCGTTACCCAGTTACGGAGATGGCTACGGCTGCGCTGATGGCAGCCGCGTTTGTCATCATGGGCGAAACCCCAAATGTTCCCGGCGGGCAAATGCTTGTCTGGCTCATCTACATGGGTATCTTGATGTTAATCGCGGTCATTGACCTGGAACACCAGCTGATTATGCTCGCCTGCATCATTCCATCAGCTGTCCTCGCCTTGATCGACGCCGCGGTTTTTCCGAACCCTCTGCCGACGCTTGCATCCTCGCTCGCCGGCGGCGCGTTGGGTTTCATCATCTTCTACCTCATCTATCAGGGCGGCTGTCTTTTCCGGCATTTTGTGGAACGCGCGCGCGGCGAAAAAATCAACAGCCTGGCTTTCGGCTTTGGCGATGTCATGCTGGCGGGTTTAAGCGGACTGATGCTCGGACTGCCAGATGTTATTCCGATGATGTTTATCTCGATATTTCTGGGAGCGATTGGCGCGGTTTTTTACCTTGCCTTTCGTTTCTTCGCCGCCAGACCCTATCGTCCTTTTACCGCCATCCCCTACGGCCCATATATCGTCGCGGCCACAATCCTTGTGATGTTCTTTGGCGCCGAATGGCGGTCGCTATGGTTCGGATAGCTAACGGTGTTCAAACTTGGCGATATTCCCGCCGCCCAGACAAACA
The DNA here is from genome assembly GCA_965243515.1 of Phototrophicaceae bacterium. GTDB lineage: Bacteria > Chloroflexota > Anaerolineae > Aggregatilineales > Phototrophicaceae > UBA6055. Next base: position 2,513,775 of record OZ251572.1, read on the forward strand.
TCCCCTTGATAAACAACCGCCGCCTGGCCGGGCGTAATGCCGCGCTGCGGCCCATCAAAGCGCGCCTGAAACTGCTGGTCGCCGCGCGGTTCAATGCGCGCCGGCTGCGGCCGTGACTGGTATCGGATTTTGACTTCAGCCCGAAATGCCGCGCGCGGCGCGGCTCCGCTAACCCAATTCACGCGGTTCGCCGCCAAAACGCCGCGCCCAAGTTCCGCGCTCGTCCCGACAACCAGCGCGTTCCGATGACGATTCATCGCCAGTACATACAGCGGTTCGGCATACGAAAGCCCCAGCCCTTTGCGCTGACCAATAGTATAGTTGGCCAAGCCGCGGTGCTCGCCCAAAACATCCCCGTTCCGGCGCATAATCGGGCCTGGCTTCATCACATCAGGCGCATGCCGCCGCAGGAAACTCCGATAATCCCGATTGCCAAGGAAACACAAATCCTGGCTGTCCTTCTTGCTTGCCACATCCAAGCCGAATTTCAGCGCCAGCCGGCGAACTTCCGCCTTGGGATATTCGCCAACCGGAAACAAAGCGCGGGCAAGCTGCCGCTGTCCCATGACGCTAAGGACATAACTTTGATCTTTGCCGACATCCAGGCCGGCCCGCAAGCGAAAACGGCCGGCCGAATCGCGGTCAATCCGCGCATAATGACCCGTCGCCAGATAATCGGCATCCAGCGCCATCGCATTTTTCAGCAGCCAGTCAAAGCGGATATGGCGATTGCATTCCAGGCACGGATTGGGCGTAAAGCCTTCGCGGTGCTGCTCAATGAAATACTGCACGACTTTACCGCGAAAGACCTCTTGGGTATCAAGGACGTAAAAGGGGATGCCAAGCTGGGCGGCAATGCGGCGAGCATCGTTCATTTGCCGCGGCGCGCAGCAGCGATTGTGCGCCGCCCCGCCCATCGCCGCATCTGACCACAGCCGCATCATCATGCCGACCACATCATAGCCCGCTTCAACCAGAAGCGCCGCCGCCACCGAGCTATCCACCCCGCCGCTCATGGCGACGACCACCCGCGTATTCGCCTTGCTCATGTCATCCACTCACGGCTGAATTGACCCAGCTTATCGACTGCCGCCGCCAGCGCATCAATCGCATAGATGATGTCAGCTTCAGTCGTATCCGTGCCCACCGACAGCCGCAAGCCACACGCTGCCTGCCGCGGCGTGCAGCCAACTGCCAGCAGCGCCTCGGATGGTTTCGGATTCCCGGTCTTGCAGGCCGCGCCGCTGCTGGCGGCAATCCCTTTCATATCCAGGTGCATCAAAAGCAGGTTGGCATCTATCCCTTCCAGAATAAAACTGGCATGAGACGGCAGTCGCAGTTCGGGATGCCCGCTCAATTTTGCGCCTGGAAGCCGTTCCAGTATGCCTCGAATCAAGCCGTCGCGCATCGCTCGCAAGTGCGCCGTCCGATGTTCATTTTCCGCATCAGCCAGTTCCAGCGCCTTCGCCAATCCAACAATAAAGGCGGTATTGTGCGTCCCCGCCCGCCGCCCGCGCTCATGGCTGCCGCCGCTTTGAGCGGACGTTAATTCAACGCCTTCGCGGACATAAAGAAGCCCAACGCCTTTTGGCCCATAAAACTTGTGCGCCGACAGACTTAGCATATCCACGCCGAGCATATCAACATCCAGACTCAGCTGCCCTCCCGCTTGAATCGCATCGGTATGAAACAGGATGTCATGCTCATGGGCAATCGCCGACAATGCCGCCAAGTCCTGAATCGTGCCAAGCTCATTGCTGGCGTAAATAATGCTGGCAGCCGCCCCGCCCTGCTCACATGCCGAACGGAACGCGTTCATATCGACAAACCCATGCCTATCCACCGGCGCGATGGCGGTCTCGAAATCCATCAACTCACCCATCTGCCGCACGGTATTAAGCACGGCGCTGTGTTCAATCGGCGATGTGATCAGCCGAGACGGCCGGCCTTGCTGCCGCGCCCGCCAGCCTGCTCCCCGTATGGCCAGATTGTCACTCTCCGAACCGCCGCCGGTAAAGACAATTTCAGAAGGCTTGCAATTCAAAACAGCGGCCGCTGAAGCACGCGCGGTTTCGACCGCCTGTTCAGCTTTCCGCCCAAAGCGATGGGACGAGGATGGATTGCCATACACTTCGCTAAAGTACGGCATCATTGCTTCCAGCGCCCGCGGATCTACTGGGGTGGACGCCGAATGATCAAGATACACCTCGCGTTTGGCTGTCATATCCAAGGCTCGCTTCACTCTTGCCGACATCATCTATTCTAAACCAGCATCCCCGCCTTGTCAGGGCCGACTGCGACAAAGAGCCGCGCGTTCGCGGCCGCGAATGGCAGCAACGCGCGCCATGTTGGCTGGTCCATGCTCGACTATGGCAGCCCCATCCAACACAACCCTCGCTTGGCTCTCGCGCCGAAACGATTTTCGGGCATAAATGCCATCGGGCCCTCGCCGCGGCCGCCAATATCAAGCCGCGCATGGGATTGCCAGCGAAAAGGATGATCTGCGAAAGAAGGGCGCGTGAGTTTCATAGCCAGAGCCTATCATACAAGCGGCCTGAAAAGGCGACTCAATGGCCGCGCGTTGCTTTTCTCATTTTAGGAGATGGGGAATATCCGCGAAATTAGCCGCTCCCGAAACAGTTGTTGGCAGGTTTCGCGCCAATAATGTACTATCATACTGAACAGGATCCAAACTGGACAGGAGACCGGAAATGATGCCAACCATTCGCAAAGTTCACGGGCGCGAAGTGCTGGATTCGCGCGGCAGCCCAACCATCGAAGTCGAGATCCACCTGTCAGACGGCAGCCTCGGCCGGGCGATTGTCCCCAGCGGCGCATCAACCGGCGAGCATGAAGCCCTCGAAATGCGAGACGGTGACAAAAGACGCTATGCCGGCAAAGGTGTTCTCAAAGCCGTCGCCGCCGTCAGCGATGTCATCGCGCCGGAACTGCTGGGGCTTGAGCCTTATGACCAAAAATCAATCGATGAACTTATGCTGGAGCTTGACGGCACGGCAGCCAAAAGCAAACTGGGCGCAAACGCCATTCTTGGAGTGTCCCTGGCGCTGGCGCGGGCCGCCGCCAGCAGTCTGCGCCTGCCTTTGTATGCTTATCTGGGCGGCATCCATGCCCACGTCCTGCCCGTGCCGATGATGAATATCATGAACGGCGGCAAGCACGCGGCCGGCAGTACCGACTTCCAAGAGTTCATGGTCATGCCAGTCGGCGCGCCGAGCTTCCGCGAAGCATTGCGCTGGGGCGCCGAAATCTATCATCAGCTAAAGACGGTGCTGCATGCCCGCGGCCATTCAACCACCGTCGGCGACGAAGGCGGTTTCGCCCCCAGTCTAGGGAGCAACCAAGCGGCCCTGGACGCGATCATGGAAGCCACCGAAAAAGCCGGCTACCGCGCCGGCGAAGATATCTTCATCGCCCTTGACCCAGCGGCATCAGAAATCTATGAAGACGGCATCTATCATCTCGAAATTGAAGGCCGCCGACTCGACGGCGAGGCAATGGTCGATTTTTGGCGCGGCTGGTGCGACCGCTATCCCATCATTTCGATTGAAGATGGCCTTGATGAAAATGATTGGGCAAACTGGTCGCGCCTAACCGCTGAAATCGGCGACCGCGTTCAAATCGTCGGCGATGACCTGCTGGTCACCAATGTCGAAAAAGTCAAACGCGCCATCACCGAAAAAGCCGCCAATTCGCTCCTGTTCAAAGTCAATCAAATCGGTTCGCTCACCGAAGCATTCGCCGCCGGGCAAATGGCGCAGCGGCATAATATGACCGTCGTCACCAGCCACCGCAGCGGTGAATCCGAAGACCACACCATCGCCGACATCGCCGTCGCCATGAACAGCGGCCAAATCAAAACCGGCGCCCCCGCCCGCACTGACCGAACCGCCAAGTACAATCAGCTGCTCCGCATTGAGGAACGGCTTGGCAATGCCGCCCGCTACGCCGGCCGAAGCGCATTTGCCAACCTGAATATGGACGTCGAATAAACCCAACTTCCGAAAGGGGAACCGCGTGCTGCTCGATCTGCACAGCAAGCATACCAAAATCGTAGCGACCATCGGGCCAGCCTCGCGCGATGGCGAAACCCTGCGCGCCATGATTCGCGCCGGCATGAACGTAGCCCGCATCAACTTCTCGCATGGCAATCACCAGATCCATGGCGCCGCCATTGACACCGTTCGCCGCATCGCCGCCGAAGAGGGCGCCGTCGTCGCCGTTTTATGTGACATCCAAGGCCCCAAAATCCGCATCGGCAAACTCAAGCAAGAGCCGATGATGCTGGAAGCCGGCGACGCCATCACGCTGACACTGGATGACGTTATAGGAAGCAACGGACTTGTATCGCTGCCCCATCCCGAATTTGTCCAGGATATTAAGCCTGGCACAACGCTACTGCTGGATGATGGCAATCTGCAATTCCACGTCACCGAAGCCTCCGCGCGGAACATCGTCTGCGATGTCGTTGTCGGCGGCGCCCTCAAATCGCGCAAAGGCGTATCCGCGCCCAACACCAAACTAACGCTTTCAGCAATCACCGAAAAAGACCGCCAAGATATCGAATTCGCCCTGTCAAAAAATTGCGACTATATGGCGATGTCCTTTGTGCGGTCAGCCGATGATATCCGCGAACTGCAATCGCTGATGAAGCGACTCGGCAAACAGGCCGCCGTCATCGCCAAGATCGAAATGGGCGAAGCGCTGGACAACATTGAAGACATCATTCACAGCTGCGCCGGCATCATGGTCGCCCGCGGCGATCTCGGCGTCGAAACACCAGCCGAAGAAGTCCCGCTCCATCAAAAACGTATCATCGCCCTCTGCAACGCCGCCGCCAAACCAGTCATAACAGCAACGCAAATGCTCGAATCCATGACGCGCAATCCGCGGCCGACGCGCGCCGAAGCCAGCGACGTCTACAATGCCATCATTGACGGCACCGACGCCATCATGCTAAGCGCCGAAAGCGCCAGCGGCGCCTATCCCGTCCGCGCCGTTGAAGTGATGACAAAAATCGCCATGACTGCCGAACAGCATTTGAAAGACGCCGGCCCGCAGTCCAATGCCGCGCCGGTCATCAGGCCAACAGACAATCAAAACAGCGGCTATATTTCCGACGCGATTAGCAAAGCGACCTTCGGCATATCAAAAATCATCAGCCCAACCGCCATCGTCACCACCAGCCTGTCCGGCTATACCACCAGACGCGTCGCCAAAGAACGCCCCGCCACCCCCATCTTATGTATGACCCCAAGCCCAATCACCCAGCGCCGAATGGCCTTGGTTTGGGGGGTCATCCCACTGCTGGTCCAAGAGTTCGGCACCATCGACGAAATGATCAGCATCATCGTCCGCGCCGCCCACGACAAAAAATTAGTCGCCCGCGGCGACCGACTGATTATTATTGCCGGCGTTCCCTTTGGCATTGACGGCCAGACGAACCTGCTCAAAATTCATACCGTCGGCGAAGAAGCCGAAATCTAGCGGAATAATCAAGACGTCCCCGTTTGCGCGCGGGCCACCAGGACTCAGGAGCGATAATCCTCATAGTCAGCAAACTGCGCCGCATCGCCCAGCCCAAGCTGCTCTTCGGCCTCTGGCGGCGCGTCCCATGGGCCCTCGATTGGCGGCGGTTCGGACGGCTTGACATGCCGCGAGTCAGTCGCGATTTTCCCATCAGACGTATAACTGACTTGGCTGGCGGTGCAGCTTGGGCAGATATTCCACGGCAACTCAAGCAGATAGCCACAGTTCACACAGGTTTTCTTCAGCCGTGTATGACAGTAAGGACAGGCTTGCCAGTCATGCTGCGCCCGCTGCCCACAGCCAGGACAGCCGGGTTTCTCTTCAATTTCTTGCAGCAGCGCTTCCTCTTCCAGCGACCGTTCATAGGTTTCGGAAATGCTTTCGCGCGGACGCAGCAGAATATAAACGAACAGTCCCGGCAGGTTCAGCAGAGCAACCAAAATCGCCGCCAAGACCCGCGCCAGCGGATCGCGTGAACGCGCGCGCATGTCGCGGTAAGCCCAAATAACCATCGCCGCCCAGAAAACCACCACATTGACGCCAACGAACAGAGTCAGTGCCAAAAACAAATCGCCCATCAAAAACTCCCAATGCCATCCAGCTAGCCGCCGGGTTCGGCCTCCGCAGAACTGACCAGAAGCATCATCTCGCTAACGGATGTGTCAAACTGATGACCAGAGGCATAAAATTCGATTGAGCGCAGCCGCGCCGGATGCCGCTCCTGATTAATCAGATTAAACAGGTTCTCCGATTCGAAGGTGTACCAAACTTTTGCATTGATGTTCAGATGATCCTGAAAGCAGCTGGCGCAGCGCGAGGGATAGTCGCTGGAAACCGGCTCATCATAATAAAACCCCCGAAACCACCGCCGCCTAAAGCCAAATTCATCATCATAGGTAATCAGCAGCATCAGCGGACATTCGCTGCCTTCAACGCCGCAGCGGCTTAGCGACTGATAATTCAAATGAAAAGTAGCGACAACGCGAATCGAATCAAAGCCGGTCACATCCAGCCCGTCGCTGCCAAATGGCTGGATGCAGCGGGCTTCGCCGGGTGATGTCACATTGCCAAGCCGCCGCAGACGAATGCCGACGCGCCCGTCAAACTCCTCCATCGTAAAAGCGCCATGATTGGCGCGGCAGCCCCATTTGGGCGGCAGCCCCGGCGAATCGCCCGGATTTTCCGCGTTATCCTGCAAGCTGAATACAGCGTTCGTTAAGACGTTCTCAATCGATGGGCGGATTTCAATAACGCGGTTTCCAAGCCGCACAACCGCCTCCTGTCCGCTTGGCACCGGACTGCGGCTGGCGGCATCGTCAGCGAAAAACAGCGAAGCCGCGCCCGCCAGATTAAGCAGCCGAACTTCATCATCAGTAGCATGAATGCGATAGCGCCCATTTCGGTCAAGCTCAATGTTCAGCCCCTGCTCGGTGTGAATGCTCATCAGAAACCCATCGGCCTGGGCGCCAGTGATGACAGCATCAAGCCGACCGCTCAATTCGGACAGTTGGATGGTTTGCCGGTTTGAACTCCATTCAAAACGCGGGCGCGCCGCGCGGTTAAAGGTAAGCCGGGTATTGCGCTGAAGCGTCACCGCGGCGATCAAGTCAGCCGTCTCATCTTCCGCCGTGGGCTGATCCCGAAATTGAATAGTGGCCTGCGACTGCGAATCGGTGCTGATACTGGTGACGGCGCCGGTCAAATTTTTCCGTTCGCGCTCAACGGTTTCAATCAGATCAGAATCAGTGATGCCCACCGTTCCCTGCGCGACCTGGAGAACCGTCGGGATCGCCGCCATCGATTCAAACAGATAAAAATAAACCCCCAAGATCGTCGATAGGCTCAACAGGCAAAACATCGCAAAGGCCGCGGCCAGCACCCGCCAAGCCATTCGCTCCGGCGGGCTCGACGGCTGATAAACATATTCCGATGTTTCGGCATGGGCTGCTTCTGATGATGCCTCAACCCATTCTTGCGCGGCTTCCGTCAAATGACCGCCTCGATTCAATATCAGAATGCAAAACGCAGACACCCTGATTATATCATTCGGGGACTGTTTTGTCGTTTTCATTTTAATGTATAATAAACAGGATTCAATCAAAAATAATCCAGTCGGAGTCATTTGAGCCATGTCAGGTCATAGCAAGTGGTCGACAATCAAACGCAAGAAAGGCGCCGAAGATGCCAAACGCGCCAAAATCTTTACTCGCTTGGGCCGCGATGTTATGGTCGCCGCGCGCGACGGCGGCGACGAAAGCCTGAACCCGAAACTCAAGCTGGCGGTCGCCAAAGCGCGCGCCGCCAATATGCCCAAAGACAATATCGAACGCGCCATCAAAAAAGGCACCGGCGAAATCGCCGGCGGCGAAGTTGTCGAAGTCGTCTATGAAGGCTATGGCCCCGAAGGCGTCGCCTATATTGTGGAAGTGATGACCGATAATAAAAACCGCGCCCTGGCCGAAGTCAAGCACGCCTTCAGCAAACACGAAGGCAGCCTGGCGACCCATGGCGCCGTGATGTGGCAGTTCGAGCAGAAGGGCTTTCTGACGATCAAAGGAAATGCGGATTTCGATGACCTGTTTATGGAAGCGGCCGAAGCCGGCGCCGACGATGTGGCCGACGAAGACGGCGTCCTCACAGTCTATACGCCGCGCGATGAATTTGGCGCCGTTGAGCAGGCCTTGACGCAGGCCGGTTACCAATTTGAAGACAGCGAACTACGGTGGTTTCCGCAAAACGAAATAGAAATCCCGACCCGAAAGGCGCTGCAAAATATGCGCCTCATGGAACAGCTTGAAGAATCAGACGATGTTCAGGCAGTCGCATCCAACCTTAACATTACCGATGACGCCCTGGCGGCTTACGAGTCTTAGGATGCTGTCGCTTGGCATAGACCCCGGCACCGCCACCCTAGGCCTTGGGCTGGTGCGCGAGCATCGCGACGGTTCGCTTGAAGCTGTGCATTTTGGCGTCATTCGCACACCAGCCAAAACGCCCATGCCCAAACGGCTGCAAACCATCCACCACAAGCTCAAAACGCTGATTGACCAGTATCAGCCTGACCGCGCTGGAGTCGAAGAGCTTTTCTTCGCCCGCAATGTCACAACCGCCCTCACCGTCGCCCAGGCGCGGGGGGTTATCCTGCTCACCCTGCAAAACGCCGGGCTGCCGATTGCCGAATACAAACCCAATGTCGTCAAGCAGTCCGTATGCGGCTATGGCGGCGCCGACAAACGACAAATGCAGGAAATGGTGCGCCTGCTGCTTGGGCTGGAAAAGATTCCCCGCCCAGACGATGCCGCCGATGCGCTCGCTGTCGCCATCACCGACCTTCACAGCTACCGACTCGGTCATCACGATCTCTTGCAGGAAAGCTGATTCAATATGATCGCGACGCTTGAAGGAACAGTCGCCCGCAAAGACACCGATCATTTAGTCATTCTCGTTGGCGGCGTCGGCGTAGAAGTCTTTGCGCCATACACAACCATCGAGAAGATCGCCGGCGACCGCGTCTTTCTTTATACGCGGCTCATCGTCCGCGAAGACTCCCTCGCGCTTTATGGGTTTGCGACCGAATCAGAGCGCGGGCTTTTTGATGTCTTGGTCAAAATCAGCGGCATCGGCCCCAAGCTGGCCGTCACCGTGCTGGGTTCCTTGAGCGTCGACAGCATTCGCAGCGCCGTATTAAGCGAACGGCCAGAGATGCTAACCCGCGTCCCCGGCATCGGCAAAAAAACAGCCCAAAAAATCATCTTTGAACTGCAAGACAAGTTCCCGCCCGGTTTGGGCGCGCTGCCCGCCGCCGATTTCAGCAGCATCAGTTCGGATGTCATGGATGCCCTGACCGCGCTCGGCTACAGCATTATCGAAGCGCAGACAGCCATTCAGGCCATCCCCGCCGACGCCCCCGAAAATGTCGAGGACCGGGTTTTGATTGCCCTGCGGCATCTAGGAAATTAACAGGAGATGCTTATGCCAGAAACCTTGATTGGCAAACGAATTCAGGTGCTTGACAAGGGTTGGATCGAACTGGTTGATATGATGCCCCACCCCGATTCAGACGTCTCCGGCGACCTGGCGATTGTCAATGCGGCCCGCGTCAGTTTTCTTGGCGAAAGCAAAGGCCCCGAGCGCGACCGAAAACTCCTGTTTTACCTGCTGCGCCACCGCCACACCTCACCTTTCGAGATGGTCGAGTTCAAGTTTCGAGTGCGCGCCCCCCTGGTCACATGGTGGCAGTGGGTTCGTCATCGCACCTGGAGCATGAACGCGCAGTCCGGGCGCTATACTCCTTTCCAGGAGAACGATTTTTATGTGCCGGATGTTTGGCGCCGCCAGAGCAAAGACAACAAGCAGGCCAGCGAAGGCGCGCTGGAAACAAACGAAAACGAGACGCTGACCCAGCAGCTGACAAGCCATTATGAAGCCGGGTTCAAACTCTATTCAGAAGCATTGGAACGGGGCGTGTCCAAAGAAATGGCGCGGCTTTTTTTGCCCGGTTTCAGCGTTTATTATACTTGGGTAGCCAAGATCGACGCGCACAACTTGATGCGCTTCCTGCAACTGCGAATGGCGGGCGACGCCCAATACGAAATCAGAGTCTTTGCTGAAGCCATCAGCGAGCATTTCTTCAAGCCGGCCCTGCCATGGACGGCGCAGGCCTTTGAGCGGTTCGTCCTCAAGTCAGGATAGCCGCGCCCTCAATCAGCATCCGCCTCGTCGATTTTATGACGGTTGATTAAGAAGGCGGATGCCTGTTCAAAGTATTCGCGCATGATCGAACGCGCCGGTTCCGCGATGTCGGCATCGTCAATCGCCGCCAGCATATGCTGAAGCCAGCGGTCGCGCGCTTCGCTGTCAATCGGAAAGGGAAAATGCCGCCGCCGCAGCCGCGGATGACCCCGCTCTGCCGTATAACGTTTAGGCCCGCCAAAGTATTGCAGCAAAAACAAAAACTGTCGATGCTTGCCCTGCTCCAGATCATCAGGAAACATCGGGCGCAGTACCTCATCCTGGTCAATTTTGGCATAAAACGAATCAACCAGGCGGCGAAACGGCTCCTCACCGCCGAGCATATCATATACAGTCTGCATTTTGGCCTTCGCGTCCTTTGTTTATAAACGGCACCAGCAAGCCAGGTAAGGGCGATTGCGTTCAAACGCCTCTATTGGCAAAAGCCTTTGGCATTTCTTGCGAGGCAAGTTAAACCCCTAATTCCAGTTGAGCTATGGATGCGCGGCTTCTTTGCAGTCTTCCTCTGGCGATTTCGCAGTAATTCGCATTGATCTCACTGCCAAGATAATTCCTGCCATTTAACTCGGCCATTAGCGCAACAGTTCCACTGCCCATAAATGGGTCGTACACTAAATCCCCTTCACTGCTCCAAGAAAGTATATGGTCCCGCGCCAGCTGCTCCGGGAATATGGCCGGGTGTTTGTATGCGATTCTGTCCGATGCCGAATGCCCCTTTCCAATCATATACTCCCAGACATTCGTCCTTCTACCATACTGTGCATAGCCGGCTCGGTTTAATTTCAATAAAGACCCGTTGGGCAAACGTTTTGAGCCGCTGTCACCTTTGCGCGCCTCCTTGTTTTTTCTGTCTCTAATCAGATTGATTGTCTTGGGCTGTCCCTTGCTGAACACGAACATATACTCAAATGACTGCCAGTATGTTTTGTTATTGCCAACTGCTCCCCTAGGCGGTTTCAAGTAGATCATCGTGTCAAACAGGTTAAATCCGATTGCTTTGAAATAAAGCGCCTGACGAAATGAAGTGCCTGATTCGTTGCCGTTTATTGTTTGGTCGCCAATCACCCACACAACTACGCCGCCAGCCTTAAGAACTCGGTGTAAATCAGCGGCAATCTGCTCAAACCCTTCCAGCTTGTACCCTTCATACTCTCGCATCTCATCATAAGGCGGCGACGTCACAACCAGGTCGATGAATTCATCGCTCATCAGCTTCATCGTGTCGATGCAGTTTTCATTCCTGATTGCGTTCAGTTCCATCATCCGCCGCTTTGCCTCCCGGCTAATGCCGCCGCGCCTTTTATTATTGCGCTTCGCCACACAAAGCATAGCCTGTTTTCGCGTGCATTGCAACCGAAGATCAGGACATATTTGCGTTCAAAGCGGCAAAAGGTGTATGATTGTCCTCACATCAGCAGCCACCAAAAAGTGAGGAAACAAATGAAGATTCATGGAATTGCGCCACCGATGGTCACACCCTTTGATGCTGCCGAGTCGATTGATGAAGCTGCCTTTGGCGCCGAAGTCGACTATCTGATAGAGACCGCCGGCGTTCATGGACTAGGGCGTGTTGACATTTCATCGCAGCCAGATAAGTGTACCGACAAAATACAGAAAGCCAAGATAAGAAGTATCGAGCTTCTCAAATCGGGAAAACACCCGGCGAAAATGTTTGAGCTTATTGATAAAACACTCCACCAGATGACGCTCGCGATACCACCATTTATCATATTTGCGCGGCGCTTTGGCGCTTGGATGAGGTGGAATGACCACCTGGATGCCTTGTTCAAGCACCCGATTGACAAAATCTTGGCTGGCATAGCCCCGATCAGCAATAAGCCGCTCAAAGGCGAAGCCTTCAATCAGGCGCCGCGCTTGTGTGATGTCATGGGCTTGCCCAGCACTCAATCGGAAGCGCAGAGGATTGCCCAAGCCATCCACAGCCACATGAACTTTGGTGCTAAAACCACCGCGACTGCGACCTAGAGCTTGAGGCCCCTTTTTTGAGGAGCGCCAGCAGCACAGGCATGCGCGCGTACCACTGTGCTGTCGATGATCCCGTTTTCCATATCCAGATCATTGCCCAAAGCCGCCATCATCCGTTGCCAGACCCCTTGCTTGCCCCAGCGCGCAAAACGCTTGTATATCGTGTTCCAGTTGCCGTATCTTGCCGGCAGCAAGCGCCATTGGGCCCCACTGCGACTCATCCATTTTATCGCTTCAATGAAGTTGCGACAGGCAGCTTCGTTGCCCACATATACATTCGGGTCTTGCCGTAAGAAGTCCCGAACTTTTGCCCATTGCTCGTCGGTTAGTCTTATATCAGTCATGCAACTATTTTACACACACTTAGCTTAAATGTCAACAGAACCTAGCCGTCGGCGGCAGCACCGGCGAAGGACATACCCTGTCCACAGCAGAACTGCGGCGCCTTGTCGGCATCGCTCTGGAACGGGCGGCCGGCCGCGTGCCGGTCATCGCCGGCATTATCGTCGACAGCACCCGCCAGGCCATTGAAAAGGCGCGGGCCCTAGCCGATCTGGATGTCGCCGCCCTGCAAGTCACCCCGGTGCATTATCTGTTTCGCCCAACTGACAACATGATGATGAAACACTTTGCCGCCTTGGCCGAACAAGCCGCTCATCCGGTCATTGTGTATAATGTTGTGCCTTGGGCCTATTGTTCGCCAGCATTGCTTGACCAAATGATGCGCGAGATTGACGGGCTTATCGGCGTGAAGCAAAGCGCCGGCGACCTCAAGCTGATGGCCGATTTGCTGATGAATTCGGCCGATGTCGGCCTGATTATGTCAGCGGTGGACGCCTTGCTCTATCCTTCGTTTTGTCTGGGAGCGCATGGCGCCATCGCCGCCATTCTTTCGGCAGTCCCAGAGCTATGCGTGCAGCTGTGGCAGCGAGTAGAAGACGGGGATCATGCCGCGGCGCTTGAACTGCATCATCGTTTGCTGCCCATCTGGAATGCCATTATGGACGACAACCTGCCGGCCAATGTCAAGACTGCGCTGGCATTGCAGGGACGTCCGGCTGGCATGCCGCGCCGGCCGATGCCGCAAAGTTCGCCGGCGCAAACCCAAGCAATCCAAGCGGCCCTGCTGGCGGCGGGAGTCAAGCTGACGGAGTCAGGCTAGCTTATCCCTTTCGCTCAAAGGCACAGTGTGATACTATTTTCATCAGATTTACCGATGCACTCCTAATTGAAAAGGAGAAACCTGCGCTTATGTCCATCGCGCCTTTCCCATCCCTGACCAAACTTTTACTGATCGGAATTTGCCTGCTGTTCCTGTCCCTCTACTCGGCCAGCGCCGAAGATTCATCAGAAGCCTGCGCCGATGATGCGCTTGATGTCGGTTTCTATGCTTACTTTGCGCCAGTGAGCTACAGCGCCGCCGAAGATGTTGAGGACGAAGCATTTCATACGCATCTCGGCTACGAATCGGATATACTGACGGCCCTGGAAGCCATGGACGGAATCGGACTGTCCTTTAACCGCCGCGCCATCGCCGCTTGGGATGAGATTTGGCTGAAATCCGCCACCCCGCAATACGATATTGTCGGCGGCGGCATTACCATCCTCGATTCGCGGACACGCGGCGCCGACGGCGAAGAACAGGTCGCCTTCACCTCGGGCCACATCGCCTTTCGTCAGTCGCTACTGGTGCGAACAGAAGATGCGCCAAGCCTGCAAAGCCACGCCGACCTGACCAGCGATACACGCGTCGGCGCCCTGGCCGGCACCACCGGCGAGTTCCGCCTGCTTGAACTGACCGGGCTTGTCGACGCTGAAGGGACGCTGACCGCCGATACTCGCATTGACACGCCGCAAGGCACGGTGACGGCCGATGGCAGCGCCGATTATGCCATTACCGCCGCCGGTGAATCATCAAACCTGGCCGAACGAATGCGCCTCCATCCGCCCGCCGAAACCATGCCCCAGGTCATTTATCTTGGCAGCGAACTTGGCGAAGCTGAACTGCTTGACGCTCTCGCCGCCGGCGACATCGACGCTCTCGCCAGAGGTGAAATCGGCAACCGCGACGCCGCTTATCTTTCCGACGGCGCGTTTGTCGTAACCGCCCTTGATGACCAGGTTGAATATGGCGGCTTTACCCTCGATGTCGATGATGCCGAACTGGCTTCCTGCCTCGACGAGAAAATAGACTGGCTCACCGACAGCCGACAAATCGGCTATGCCGAATGGGTCGAGGAGCCGGCGGTTTTCATGGCGCGCGCCCAAATGTGGAACGACCGCGAAACATCAGAAGAGTAACCTCGGCGCCATTGCTATTCGTCAGGCCAGCCTTCAGCGCGTTCGCCGCCTTCCAAGGCTTCCTGGATGGCAGTGGCCGCCGCTTCGGTGACCCACTGACTCCACAGCGCCTCGTTCTCGTTAAGCCACCAGAGCGCGGTATCGGCATAGCTGGCGCCGCTGGATGTTTTCCAGGATGACATACTGCTGAAAACGGCGGCGTTCAACTTCCATTTTCGCAGCATTTGACTGACTTCAGGCGCGCGTTCCAACAGGGCCGGGCGCGCCGCAATCAGGATCATCCCCTCTCGGCGGGCGCAGGCTTTCGTCGTTGCCCAGCACAGGTCGCTGTGCGGTGGCTCTTCCAGCTGAACCAGGTCCAGCCGAATCCACGGCTCCGTGACGCTTTCCAGATAACCCAGCCAAGGCTCCCCTTTCTCATAGAGGTCAAAGAGTTCGCTGTCCTTTGCCGCTTCCGACTCGGGCGCGTGGACATAAACATGATCGGCAAGACCGTAGCCCATAACTTGCATTTGATTGATGCTGTGGCAGGCCCAGCTGGCCGGGCAGGAAACCAATCGGGCTTTGCCGCCGCTTTCAGAAACAGCGAACAGGCTTTGATATGGGGCTTTTTTCAGATCTTCAACCGAGTCTAATTCGGGATGCGCCGCTTGTAGATAAGCTGGTATCACGAATGCCGATTGCACAATTCCATCCACGCTGACACCAAGCGAAACCACTTCCCCGACGACGGATGCCTCGTGCCAGGCTTCAGCCATGTTGGGGAACCAGATTTCCATCATCACATCGCTTTCGCCCCGCCGCAAACCGTTGAACGAATCCAATTCACCTCCTGGCGCGACATCCGTGACATATTCGTACCCTTTCTCGATCATATATTGAGCGATGCGGTTCTGGATGCGGATCGTTCCCCAGTCGGAATCATTGAAAATAATGGGATCCCGCTGCGCCATAACTACAGCGGCATAACTTGCCGCCAGCAAAAAGAGCAAACAGAATAAGCGCGCTTGTCTGAACATCAGTTTCTCCTGTCTGAACCAAGCCATAAAAATGCGCCGACGATATGATGCCCAGCGATTATACAAAACTCTGAACGGCTATTGAAACGGCTTATTGACTTGCTTTCCCTAGCAAACGGCGTTTGAAACCGTGCAGAATCTCTGTTATCATCGCAGGGGTTCTAATGAGCGGACAATCAACGATTAAAGGAGAGCAAAACGATGCCCATTGGGAGCAAAAATCAGGCGATTGCCGGGCTGGGATGTCATCATATCGCCATACAAACGCGCGATTGGGACGCTTCGGAAAAATTCTATATTGAAGTGATGGGGATGGAAAAGACAGTCGAATTCATCGGCGGCGGGCGGCGGATTGCCCTGCTGGACATCGGCGACGGCAGTCATCTGGAACTCTTTGAGCCGACAGCCGATCTTGAAAACACAGCTGCTAATGACACCCTGACCCACTTTGCGCTGACCACAACCGATATAACCGCGGCCCTTGAGCGAGTCCGCGCCGCCGGCATGGAAATCACGCGCGAGGCGACTGACGTCAATCTGGGCGGCATGAACGTCACCATCGCCTTCTTCACCGGCCCCAGCGGCGAGGTCGTCGAGTTCTTTCAGGTTCATTAGCGGCAGAGTGGCGGGCCCTCACAACTCAATATAAACCGCGGCCTCTTCGATTACAATCGGAAACCGCTTGAGTTTTCGCCGGTCGGTCAGGCATTCGCCGCTGTGCAAATCAAATTCCCAGCCATGCCAGGGACAGCGCAGAATCTCATTTTCCCGCCCCCAGATGAATTCACCCGGCCTAGAGGGCAGCGTCGTGCCGCCGACTTTGCCAAGACAAACTGGCGCAAAAGCATGAGGGCAGATATTGAGAACGGCGACAATCTGCTGGCCGGTGTTAAAAACACCGATGGATCGATCCCCGGCCTGAACGATGCGCCGCTCACCGACGGCAAGCTCATCCAGCGAGGCGACAAAAACCCGCGTTTTAGCTGACATGTTCAGGTTCCTCAAGATGAAAGACATCCAGCGCATTGCGGTACATCACTGCCTCTCGCATCGAAGGATCCAGCTGCCGCATGGCGAAGTCCGGTGTATCACCGTCCCAATGTGGAAAATCGCTGGAAAACATCAGCATCTTTTCGGCATCGAACATATTCAAAACCTGTCGAAAATGACGCTGGTCATCGGGTTCTTCAATGGGCTGGGTCGTCAGGTAAATATGATCCTGGATGATTTCGCTGGGACGGCGGCTTAGCCAAGGTGTGGTAGAGCGCAGGGCTTTCCAGTTTTTGTCCAGCCGCCACATCAGCGCCGGCAGCCAAGCAACGCCCCCTTCGACAAAGACAAATTTGAGCGTCGGAAATTTCTCAAAGACACCTTCCACCACCAGACTGACCAGTTGAGTCATGTAGGAAGTGGCTAGGAGCGTGTGCCATTCCAGATAATTGGCGACAAACCCGGCTGTGGTCGGCGCGCCGGCGATGCCAACCCCTTCCAGCCCTGGGTGGATGGCCAAGGGCAGATCGTACTTGGCGGCGGCTTCATAAATCGGATGAAAATATGTATGCCCCAGCGGAAAAGGCGATGCGCTGGCCATAAACACCTGCGCCACCCGCGGATGCGCGCCCAAACGATGAATTTCCTGAACCGCCAGGTCGATATGGCTAAAGGCAATCGTAATCGATGCCAGAAAACGCTCATCCACCGGCAGCCAGTCCTCGACAAAGTGCGTGTTGACGGCCGAAAGGGCCGGCGCCGAATAGTGCGCGTCGGGTGAAAGGCAGTGTTCCATCGCTTCGGCCGGATTCAAAATCGCATACGAAATATCATAGACATCCAAAAAGTGGCTCGCCATCGTTTGCGGCGTGGTTTCGACGCGGATTCCCTCTTCAGTGACCGCATCGGCTTTCATCAGCCCGTTGGGATTAAAATAATTGGGATGGCCGGCGCCATGGTCGCCGCGCAGATAGCGCGAACGCCAAGGCTCATCCAGATATTCCGCCACTTTAGCATGGATTGGCGCTGGATGGATGTCGGCATCAATGATCATTTTGATTGGCGCCATATTTGCCTCACTAATAAACAGCCTAACTTACCCTGTTTGAATTATAGCACAGTGTTTGCAATTTTTCAGCAAGTGTGTCAAACTAACGCTGTCAGAAAGATGCTTTACCATAGACCGATTTTGAGTGACAGGATGTATGATGAAATTCAGACTGCTTTTTGCACTTCTTTTGTTCGCTGGCCTGTTCGCGATGGCGGCGCAGGCGCAAGAAGATCAGGTAACGGTAACCTTGTGGATGCACAACCACACGCCGCGGATTGCCGTTGACGAAGAACTGATCGCCGAATTCATGGAGGAAAATCCCAACATCACCGTAGAATATGAAATCGTGAATGAGTTCTTTACCGCCTTGTCAACCGCGCTGGCCTCCGGCGCCGGGCCCGATGTCTTCAATCAGTTCACCTTCTACAACGCGCAATTTTATGCCCAGGATTTACTGGCGCCGGTGGATCCGGTGGCGATGGGCTATCAAACGATTGAAGACGTTTATGCCCGTTATGGCGAGGGGATCATTGGCGAAACCGTCCTGGCGGGCGACACATTCAACGGCGTTCTTTATGGAGTGCCGACCGAATTAAGCAATTATGCCTGTTATGCCAATGACGATTTGTGGGCCGAGGCTGGCCTTGACCCGGCGACCGATTTCCCAACTACTTGGGAAGGTTTGACGGATGTCGCCAAGCAGCTGACGGTCCGCGGCGATGACGGCACGCTCACTCAGCGCGGATTCGATTTTAACTGGTATGGCCCTATCTTTATGATACTTCACTTCGACGGGATGGTGCGGCAGCTGGGCCACAGCATGATTGACGAAGACACCTATACCGCCCATATCAACACGCCGCAAGTGGCGCGGGTCATGCAATACTGGAACGACTTGGTCAATGTCCATGAACTGGGCGGACCGCAGTACACCCGCTCGCGCGATGCCTTCAATGCCGGCGAATTGGCAACGGACTGCACTTTTGGCAACTGGGGTACATCTGGTATGGAAGCCGCTGGCATCAATTACAGCATCCACAATATCCCGCGCTTTGCCGATGCCGTCGACGATATTGGCTTTGCCACCTACGCCTTTTATTTGCAGGTGAATGCCAATGCCCCGCGCGAAGTGCAGGAAGCCGGCTGGAAGCTGATTGCCCATCTAACCAACCAGCCCGGACGCTATCTAAACGAAGCCGCATTGTTCCAGCCGGTGGCCGAATACCTGGCAACCGAAGAATTTGCGGATAATGAAATCATGCCGGTCTTCCTGGACGAACTTTATCGCGGCGCCTATCATCCGCGTTTTGCCGGCGCTGCGGAAGTTGGCGACGCCTTGGTCCGCGCCCGTGACCGCGTTATCCTCGGCGGCGAAGATATGGAAACGGTCTTGCAGGAAACCGAAGATGAGGTGAATGCCATCCTCGAACGCGCGCTGGCCGACATTGAAGCCGCCGGTTCTGGATAAGCCATGAGTCAATGCCGCCTGGCTGGGGCCTCGCGTCGCGGTCGGGCGACTCTTGCTTGCGCGTCAATGCGGGAGTGCGCCGCCAATGCGTAGACTGTATCGCCGTCTGTGGGTTGAAACATCTGTGATCAGCCGCCGTCAATACTGGGGGCTGATCTTTGTTCTGCCCGTCGTCGTATTCTTTGCTGTGTTCTTTTTGTACCCCTTGGTCACTGGATTCGTCTTGAGTCTGACCGATTTTACGCTGCTGCGGCCGCCGGTTTGGGTCGGGCTGGATAATTATTTCGACCTGCTGAAAGATCGGCTATTCCTCAAATCCATCAGCGTTACCTTTGGTTATGTGTTTGGCAGCACCGTGCCGACCTGGGTTTTGTCGCTTTTGGCGGCGCTGCTGTTTTATCAGAAGTTCCCTGGGCGCGAAGGGCTGAAGCTGCTGTTCTTTTCGCCATTATTGCCCTCGGTGGCGGTCGTCTCGGTCATTTGGGTGGTTCTCCTGCACCCCAACGGCATCTTGACCCATCTTATCGGCCCCCTCTTTGGCAGAGCCGAGATCGCCTGGCTGCACGATTTACAGCTGTCGCCAATAGTCATTGTGATCGCCCGCGTCTGGTCGGTCATCCCCTTTTATATGCTCATCTGGCTGGCTGGCTTAACGGCGATCCCGCAGGAAATGCGCGATGCCGCCCGCGTTGACGGCGCCAATCGCCTGCAATCCTTTCTAGCGGTCGAACTCCCTCTGCTGCGCCCCACGGCCGTTTTCGTCATGGCCGTCTCGACCATCGCCGCCTTTCAAGGATTTACGCTCCAATTTGTGATCGCGCCCAATCAAGGCGGGCCAGTGGATGTGAATACCACGCTGGGCATTGTCATCTGGAAGTACGGATTCCAGTTTTTCCGTATGGGCGATGCGGCTGCGGTTTCGGTAGTGCTGTTCGCTTTCATTATGATTATCACCGGCTTACAGCTTGGTTTGGGCCGCAGTGACGATTATTCGCTGAATTAGCGCCAGCAATACAAGGAAATGTTATGAGTAAAACAGGCGCATCTCGAATCGCAAGGCAATACGAAAGCAACGCCGCCTTTGAAACTCGCCTGCGTAAAAGAATTACCAAGCTAATTTTGTTAAGCGTCGCTATTTGGGTCGCCGTCCTTTTTGGCTTTCCCATGTATTTTATGGGGGTGTCCGCCTTTAAGGCCGAGAGCGAAATTCTGGCGACTCCTTTCCGTTGGCTGCCAGAAGAATTTGTCGGCGCCGCCCACTATGAACGCGCTTTTGACATTGCCCCGATTGGTCAATGGTATGCCAACAGCGTCTTTATCGCGGCGGTGCAGGTCGGGGCGTCTATCTTTTTTGGCGCGATGGCTGGCTATGGCTTCGCCAAATTCAGCTTTCGCGGCAAACGTCTGTTATTTGGCTTGATATTAAGCATTATGGCGGTGCCGTTTCAGATTTTATTGATTCCCCTGTTCGTGCTGGTGCGTCAATTCGGCTGGCAGGACAGTTACGCCGGTTTGATTGTGCCGGGTTTATTGAGCGCTTTTGGCGTTTTTATGATGCGTCAGTTCGCCTACAGCATCCCCGACGAGCTATTGGACGCGGCGCGGATTGACGGCGCTGGTGAATTCCGCATCTTTATGCTGATCGCCCTGCCACTGCTGGCGCCGGCATCAGCAAGCCTGGCGATCATTCTGTTCCTCTTTAGCTGGAACAACTTTCTTTGGCCGCTGGTTGTGGTGCAAGACCCCAATTTGCTGACCCTGCCAGTCGGGATGACTGTTTTCTCCCAGCCCTACCGCGGCGATCCCATCGTTGGCCCTGCGATGGCCGTCTCGACATTGGCCACTCTGCCGGTCGCGCTTCTGTTCATTTTCTTCCAGCGTTATTTCATCGCCGGCATGATGGTTTCGGGCATCAAGGGATAAATCACCGCGCCGCGCGGCACAGCACATACCAGCCGCGCTGTCCTTGACGGATAAAATGACGCACCTGATACCCGTTTGCCAGCAACGCGGTCATGGCATCGCGCAGATAAAGCTGCCAGGTTTTGGCCAATTCGATATTGGTCTGTTTAAGCGAGGCCAGATGCGGCGGAACTTCAATGCAGCAGCGCTTTTGGACATCAGTCGGCAACTGTGTCCGAATTAAGCGGCCGCTGTCGTCAGCATAAACCAGCTTGACATCATCTGGCCGCATCGCCGTCATATCGATAACCGGCGGCACATCAAGATGCCATACAGCTTCCAGACGGTCGCTGGCCAGCCCGGCGTTGATGCTGTCCTGCATAGCGCCATAGTAATTCACATAATAGCGGTTCGCCGTGACGCCAAGCCGATTGAAGTTGAAATTGGCATTGCCGCTTTGCATGGGATCGAAGGTCCAGGCCATGACGCGATACCCCTGCTTCAAGCCCCATTCCCGCTGCGCCTGCTTGAGCCGCAAGCCAATTCCCTGGCCCTGAAAATCGGGATGGACGCCGGCCATGTGCGACCACAGCCACAGCGCATCGTCTCGCTTGGCCGCAAAGGCAAAGCAAAATCCAACCAGCCGCCCCTCAAGCTCGGCGCCGATCACACTGCCGCCGGCATGAACAGCGGCATTGAGGGTATAGGGCGAGGCGCATTCATAAGCCTGCATCCGCCAAATGGCCTGCTGCAATTCAACAGTCGACAGCAGGTCGGACATCTGATGAAGTTCGCGAATAATCAAATTGCCGCGCATAAGACCCCAATCATAGCAAGCGACTCGACAAAAGGCAAAGTCCGCTTGTCGGGAAAACTTGGCAGGGATATAATCCAGCTATGAATGAAACCTGTCTGCCTTCAGTCGTTGAAGCCATCGGGCATACCCCAATGGCAGCATTATCCCGCATCACGCGCGGATTGCCCGGCCGCATTGTCGCCAAGCTGGAATTCCTCAACCCAGGCTATTCCAAAAAAGACCGCATCGCCCGCCAGATGATTGAAGATGCCGAAGCGCAAGGCCAGATTAAGCCCGGCGATACCATTGTCGAGTTGACCAGCGGCAACACTGGCGCCGGCCTGGCGATTGTCTGCGCCGCCAAGGGCTATCATTTTGTGGCTGTGATGTCGCGCGGCAATTCAATCGAACGCGCCAGGATGATGCGAGCTTTGGGCGCCGAGGTCATCCTGGTCGATCAGCTGGACGAATCTGTGCCAGGGCAGGTTTCTGGCGGCGATTTGGCGCAGGTTGAGGCCAAGGCGCAGGAGATTGTGCAGGAGCGAGGGGCTTACCGCGCCGATCAATTTCAGTTGGCCGGCAATGCGCGCGCCCATTATGCCACAACCGCCCCTGAAATCATGCGGCAGTCGGGCGGCATTGACGCTTTCTGCGATTTTGTCGGCAGCGGGGGTTCATTCGCCGGCTGCGCCCAATACTTCAAAGAGCAGAATCCGGCCATTCAATGCTATATCGTCGAGCCGCGGGGCGCCGCCGCGTTGGCTGGGGAAACCGTCGTGCGTCCCAATCACAAAATCCAGGGCGGCGGTTATTCCATGCCCGATTTGCCGCTGATCGACCGCGATTGGGTCGATGGCTTTCTCAAGGTGAGTGACCAAGAGGCGACGGCGATGGCTCGGCGGCTGGCGCGCGAAGAGGGTTTATTCGCTGGATTTTCGGCTGGCGCGAATGTGGCCGCCGCGCTGCAATTATTGCAGACGATTCACCAAGGGCAGACCATTGCGGCGCTACTCTGTGATTCGGGGCTGAAGTATTTAAGCGCCGATTTATGGGAATAAAGGTCAGGCGCGGACGTTCGGGTCGAGGGCATCGCGCAGGGCATCGCCGATGATGTTCAAAACAAGCACCACCAGCGTAATCGTCATGCCAGGGAAGACGGCAACCCACCATTGAGTCCGCAGATAATTGCGGCCATCGGTCAGCATAGCGCCCCATTCCGGCGTTGGCGGCGGCACCCCCAAACCCAGAAAGCTCAAGCTGGCGCCGAAGACAATCGCGCCTGAAACGCCCAAAGTCGTCACGACAATCAGCGGCCCCAGAACGCCGGGCAGGATATGAAAAAACATAATCCGCCGCGAGCCGGCGCCCATGCTCCGCGCCGCCATGACATATTCCATCTCGCGAATGGACAGGACAATGCCGCGAATCAAACGGGCATAGCCCGGTATGGAAAAGAGGGCAATGGCGAAAATGGCGGCAATAACATTATCGAGGCTCGCGCCCAGCAGGCTGACCAGCCAAATCGCCAGAATCAAGGCCGGAAATGCCAGAATGACGTCCAGCGCGCGCATAATCACATTGTCAATCCCCCCCCCCGCATAACCAGCGATAAGTCCCAGCGGCACGCCAATGACCGCCGCCAGCGCGACGGAAAAGAAGCCGACCTGCAAGGACAGGCGCCCGCCATACAAGACTCGGCTCATGATATCGCGGCCGATTCGGTCGGTGCCGAAGGGATGCAGCCATGAGGGCGGCTGATTGCGCTCTGGCGTGTTCCGTTGGATAGGGTCATAGGGGGTAATTTGCGGCGCGAACAGGACGGCCAGCAGAATCAAAATCAGGCAAAAGCTGCTGGCGAGGGCGACGCGGTTGCGAACGAACTTCATAACGGCCAGCGCATAAAGTCCGGGCGGGCGGTCACTGGCAGTCCGTTTGGATTTCGCTTTGCGATGGGTCATAGGATCACGAACCTTGTCCATAGCGGATCCGCGGATCGACAAAGGCATAGATGACATCAACGATCAGGATGGCAAAGATGATGGCCGTAGCCGCCAGAATAACCACCCCTTGTATCATCGGATAATCGCGGTTGTGGATGCCATTAATGAACAGACTGCCGACGCCGGGCAGCCCAAAGATGATTTCGGTGATGATCGCGCCGCCCAACAGGCCGCCTAGCGAAAGCCCAACGACGGTGATAATCGGAATCAGGGTGTTCTGGAGGGCGTGGCGCAGCAGGACGCGCCGCTGATTCAGGCCTTTGGCGCGGGCCGTCCGCACATAATCGGCGCTAAGGACTTCGATCATGCTCGACCGCGTCAGTCGGGCAATCAGCGCGCTCTGCCCGACGGCCAAGTTGGCCACCGGCAGAACAAAATGCTTCCAAGTCGCTGCCCCCTGCACCGGCAGAAGGCGCAAGGCTATCGAGAAAATTAAAATCAGCAGCAGGCCCAGCACAAAGGTCGGGATGGAATAGAAGAAGACGGAGGTCACAATGCCCAAGCGGTCAACCCAGCTGCGCTGATAGACGGCCGTAACAATGCCGATGGCCAGCCCCAGCGCTGTGCCTATTGTGACGCTCAAAAGGGCAAGCGTGGCCGTGAAGGGGATCGACTTGGCAATCCGCTCGGCGATTGGCTCGCGAAATTTGACCGAACGTCCCAAATCGCCTTGCGACAAGTTCCGCAGAAAGATCAGATATTGCTCAAAGACCGGCCGATCCAGCCCCAGATCGCGCCTGATCTTCTCAACGAGTTCTGGGCCGGCCCGATCTCCCGCCATCACCTGCGCCGGGTCGCCGGGCAAGAGGCGCGCCATGACAAAAACAACCGTGACGACCGCCAATATCAGAGGAAAGGCGATCAGAACGCGCCGCAGGATGTATTGGCTCATGCTCCTTTCCCTCCCTGGCCCTCCCCCAAAATTGAGAGAGGGCCTGATGTCAGGGAATGGATTGGAAGCTACTCGGTTTCAAAGTAGGCGTTCCAATACATAAAGGTCAAATCGGGATGAACCCACCAGTTTTGCAGTTCGGCGCGAACTCCAAGCAGAGACGGCGGCACCGCCAGGAAAACCCACGGCGATTCAGCAATGATGTACTGACTGATGGCTGTAACGGCTTCATAGCGCAAGTCAGGGTCAAGCTGGGTATCGGCATCAATTAGCAGCTGCGTCAATTCATCGGTCGAGAACCAGGCGCGGTTGCTGCCGCCCTTGCGGTCTGGATCGAAGAAATAGGTCAGGATGCTGGGGTCGCTGTAGCCATAGAGCAGCAGGAACAGGTCGTGCGTCCCTGTCGTCGTCAGGTCAATCAGCGCTGTGAATTCCAGCAGTTGGATTTCGACGGGGATGCCGACATCGCGCCACTGCGCTTCCAGAACTTCGGCCTGTCGGCGCCATTCATCTGGCGAGGCCGTACTCAATGGAACTGACCAGGGTTCGCCGTCGGGAGTTTCGCGCAGGCCATCGCCGTCGACATCGACATAGCCCAGCGAATCCAGAAGCTCGCGGGCGCGGTCAGGGTCAAAACTGTAGGCCGCCGCGTCCAGTTCCGGGTTGTGGCCCCAGATGGTCGGCGGAAGCGGCTGATAAAGCGGCTCGGCCAGGTCATCCCAGGCCAAAGTGACAAATTCCTGGCGGTCAGTGGCGTAAGCAAAGGCGCGGCGCAGTTCTGGGTTTGTCCAGGGATCCTTGGAGGTATTGAAGCCGACATAACGGATTTGGTTCAGCTGCGCGACATTGACATCGATATCGGGGTTGGCTTCGGCATCGGCCAGATTTTGCGTCGGGATGCCGGCAACAGATATCTCGCCGGTTTCCAATGCCGCCAGCACCGTCTGCTCTTCGCCAATGAACAAAATCTGAAGCTCATCGAGATAGACCGGGCCAGTGTTCTCGTTCAACTCTTCCGGCGCCCAGGTGAAATCGGGGTTGCGCTCAAGCAGCAGGTAGTTGTCCGTCACCAGTTCCTTGAAGATAAAGGGCCCGCCGCCGACGGGATTGGTGCCGAAATTATCGACGCCAAGCTCTTCATAGGCGGTTGGCGATACGATTTCCACGTTTGCAAGAACGAAAAAGAGCGGCGCATAAGGCGAGTTCATGCGCATGGTGAAGCTGTAATCGCTGTTGATGACGACTTCTTCCAGCAGGTTGATCAAATCGCGCCCTTGCGATGCTCCAGTGTCGGGATTGGCGTACTTTTCCAGATTCCACTTAATCGCCGCCGCGTCAATCGGCGTGCCATCGGTAAAGGTGGCATAGTCGATCAGGTTGATGGTCAAGGACTTTGAATCTTCCGAGATTTCCCAAGTATCCGCCAAAAAGCCGACATAGCTCAAGTCGGTATTACGCGCAAACAAGGTCGGGAAAATGGCGTAATGCGGCCAGCTGTGCCATGACGAAACAAAGGGATCAAGCGAGGTGTTGGAATTGGCATCAGCGACAACCAGCCGCCCGCCTTTGCCAGCGTAAATGTCGTCCTGGGCCATCGCCATGCCGCCCAGCGCGACCAGCAAAATCATCAGCGCAAACATAAAAGCTCTTGATCTTAACATTTCTTTTCCTCCTCAAGGGTCGAATAAAATCAGCGAAATTCCGTCTTTTCCCATTGCCCTCCTTATTGATAAAACCATCAAGACAAGCGGGAACTGCTTCAGCTAAACGCATCATAGACGGCGCGGCCGATCTTGCCCATCGCCGTCTCGACCTCAAAAACGCGCTGATGATAGGCCGCCGGCTTGTTCCAATAGGCCGCTTCATCCCATTCGGTGAACAGGGTCAGGATGACATGGCTACTGTCGCTGATGTCAATAATACCACTGTCGTTGCGGATGCCGCCAATCGTGCCGGTCTTGTGCGCCACTTTAACGCCCAATGGCAAAAAGCGGGACAGCCGAACGTTGAACTGCTGTTTGTACAGGATGTCGAGCGCTGTCCGGCGGATTTCGCCATTAAACAGCTGTCCGCTGTAAATCAGATGCAGCAGGCGATTCATGTCATTGGCGCTGCTGACGTTGTTGTCGGGGCCCTTGCTGAAGGCCAGGCCATCGCGCTGGACATCATGCCGCGCCGTCCAGGCAATCAGTTCTTCGCGCGGCAAATCAGCCACTTCAGGCGGGAACAAATGCCGCAGCAATTGCTTGCAATTCCACTTGAAATAAATGTCGGTCAAGCCAAGCTGGCGCATGGCGCTTTCAATAGCTTCTGCCCCGCCCAGCAAATCAATGACCATATCCGTGGCGGTATTGTCGCTGATAATAATCATCAAGGTCAGCAGGTCGCGCCGGGTGGGCGTAAGTCCGCCCTCGAAGTATGGCAAGATGCCGCTGCCAAGACTCTTGTCGGCATCTTCCAGGCGAACGCGGTCATCCAGATCGAATTTGCCCAGCGAATAATGCTGGCAGGCGACTGCCAAAATCGGAATCTTGAAGACGCTCGCCATCGGGAAAGGCTCATCGCCATTGACATCCAGCCGCGTATCCGATTCGATATGCCAGACCGACACGCCCGCTCGCAGGTCAGCTTCCCGCACGGCGTTTTGAATGTTTTCGGCCAAGGTCATTTGCCAACTCCTTCAGAATGATAGGTCCGCCAGTCGATTTTGGCCTGTTCCAGCCGCTCGCGCTGGACCTCAAGGCCGATGCCGGCGCCGTCGGCCACGACCAGCGTGCTGTCGGCGCCGAGTACAAAAGGCGGTTCGCTCAAATCAGGATCAAAATAGCGGTCGGTCGCCGAAATATCAGAGGGCAGATTGACGGCCGGCAAGGCGGCAAAAGAGAGGTTGGCGGCGCGGCCGACGCCGGTTTCCATCAGGCCGCCAATCCACAGCGGCAGCTGGTGTTCGACGCAGATGCGATACAACTCCAGGGATTCGCTGAATCCGCCCACCCGCGCCGGCTTCAAATTGAGAACCTGTATCGCGCCTGCCGCCAAAGCCAGCCGCAAGTCAGATGCCGATTTGACGCTCTCATCGAGGCAAACGCGGGTCTTCAGGCGAGCTTGCAGCTGCCCATGCTCATAAATGTCATCATGCGCCAAGGGCTGCTCGATCATCAGCAGATTGAAGGCATCCAGCTGCGCCAGATGGTCGGCATCGGACAGGCGATAGTCGCTGTTGGCGTCCAGCATCAGCATAATATCAGGGCATTCGGCGCGGACTGCCCGCGCCACTTCGATATCCCAGCCGCGCTTGATTTTGAGCTTGATGCGCCCATAGCCCTCGGCCAGACGTCGGCGAACCGCCTTGACCGTATCATCAAGGCTAGGCTGAATGCCGATGCTGATGCCGACCTGCGCCTGTCCCTGCGAGTCATGGCCGGGCGGAGCATAATGGGCAAAGCAATCGGTCAGGCGAAGGTCATTGGTTTTGGCGAAGGCATCCCAGACGGCCGCCTCGAGGCCGGCGCGGGTGTGATGATGCCCGCGGAAGCGCCGAATCAGCTTGGGAAAGTCTTCGGGGGCTGATACGGTCTCGCCTATCACAGCCGGGATCAGAAAGTCAGTCAGGATGTGGCTGGCGGTCGCGGCGGTTTCGGCGCCATAGCCGGGCCAAGTCTCAATCGAGCATTCGCCCCAGCCGATGATGCCGGCGGCGGTTTGCAATTCTATCAAGACGGCTGTTTTGCCGGCTTCAACCCCGAAGCTGGTTTCGATGGGGTCAAGGTATGGCAGGAGGACGGTATGGGTTTTGATATTCTGAATCGTGATAGCTCTCATCCGTTTGTTCATCTCCTCCTCTTTGCCCAAGCAAGGCACAGGCTAATTATAGCCGCCGCGGCAATTTGAACAAATCATCGACTTCGACCAATTCGCCGGTCTCAATCGACAAATTCGCCGCGATCCCCGGCAAAATCGAAGCGGCCCCGTCAATATGCGACGCCGCCCGACGGTAAGGGTCAGCCGGTGGATGGGGCGCAAAAATCTGCTCCAGCATAATCGGATCAGCGCCCCCGTGTCCGCCCTCGGCGGCTGGCGCGGCGACCTCGCGCGGTTCAGCAAACATCGGGAAGATGCGGATAGCCGTCTTTTTGAACGCGCCTTTGCTGGCCGCGGCATGGAGATGCGTGACGTTCTCGGTGATGTCCATTTCGATGCGCCCCTTGGTCCCGGTCAGCGACACGCGCAAGCCTTCCCAAGGCGCATAGGCAATCAGGCTGTACGACAAGAGCAGCCCATTGTGATAGCGGATGGCTGCATTCATCGTGTCTTCAATCGTGATCGGCTCGCCAAAGACATTGCGGTCGCGGATATAGCCGCTTTCCGCTTCCGCATCCAGATACAAGGCCTTGTAGTCCGCCCTTTTGTCCAGGAAGAGCGCAAAGGGATCGTCTTTGGCCGCGTCGACGCCGGTATAGCGCGTGTACGAATACGATTCGCCGCGCGCGGCGGCATTCGCCTTGCCATAAAACAGCAGGCCGCCCATGGCAAAGACCTGCTTGGGATACGAATCAATCCACCAATTCACCAGATCAAAATGATGACTGGCCTTATGCACCAGCAAACCGCCGCTATGGCCTTTTTCGCGGTGCCAGCGGCGGAAATAATCGGCGCCGTGGCGGGTATCCAATACCCAAGAGAAGTCCATCGCCAGCGGCCGTCCAATGACACCGGCCATAATCAGCTCGCGGAAACGCGTAAAAGCCGGCGCATAACGATAGTTGAATGTGATTCGCAGCGACCTGCCGCTGCGTTTGACGGTTTCATCAATCGCTTTCAGGCGGTCAATAGTGGTCGTCATCGGTTTTTCGCAAATCACATCACAGCCAAGTTCCATCGCCCGGACAATATAATGATGATGCCAAGCGTCCACTGTGGCGACAATCACGACATCCGGCTGGGTTTCCGCGATCATGACATCAAAATCATCGGCATGATAACTCGGCGGCGGCCCCATCCCAAACTCCGCTTGCAGCCGCCGATTGTGCCAGTCCATGCGGGTTTGGCTCAAATCACAGAGTCCGACCAACTCGGCCGCTTGGGCGTGCTTGCCGGCAATCGCTTCCACAAACATACCGGCGCGCGCGCCGGCGCCGACAATGGCGTACCGTTTCCGGTCATTCATCATTCCATCCTCGCCGCGGCATCCAGCCAGCTATGGGCAAATGATACTCCATTGTCAGCGGCAGCGCCATCAAAGCGCCCGCCCCTATTCTGATTCCATCGGTTTATTCTTTGCTGTTGAATCGGTTATAATGATAAAAACAGCTGCTTAATTGAAACGGTCATCACATGATAGAACAGCTATCCCTGTTTCCGAAGCTAACGCGCAAATTCCCAAGCACCCGCTATCAAGGCAGCAAGGCAAAACTGGCCAACTGGATCTGGGACAAGATATCAGCGTTGCATTTTGACAGCTGCTTGGATGCTTTTGGCGGCACCGGCGCCATAGCCTATCGCCTGAAACAAGCGAATAAACAAGTGATTTATAATGACCAGCTGCGGTTCAATTACTGGATTGGGCGAGCGCTGATTGAAAATTCAAATATACAGCTGACTCGCGGTGAAGTAGATGGGATACTAACAGCCCATGACATTCCTTATCCCTCTCTGATTGCTGATACATTTGCCGATATTTATTTTACCGATGATGAAAACCGCTGGCTGGATCAGGTCATTGCAAATATCCATCGCCTTGAGAATGAATACAAAAAATCTCTGGCCTTTTTTGCGCTGGCGCAGGCCTGCATCGTCAAACGACCCTATAACCTGTTTCATCGCAAGAATCTTTATATTCGCACAGCAGAAGTCAAGCGGTCTTTCGGCAACAAAACGAGTTGGGACCGCCCCTTTGAGGCCTGGTTTCGGCAATTTGCCGAAGAAGCCAACTTGGCTGTCTTTGACAATGGCAAAGCCAACAAGGCGCTTCATCAGGATGCGCTTGATATTGAAGGCGATTTTGATTTGGTCTATCTTGACCCTCCATACATCTCGGCAAAAGGCGTCGGAGTGGATTATCGAGATTTCTACCATTTTCTGGAGGGTATCGCGCAGTATGAGAATTGGTTGGATCAGATTGATATGACATCCAAGCATCGGCGCCTGCTCTCCCAGCCGAACGACTGGACCAACAGACGCCGGATTTACGCGGCATTCGAACGCGCCTTTGACAAATACGCCGACAGCATTCTGGCAGTATCCTATCGCAGTGACGGGATTCCATCTGAATCGGAGTTAATCAGGCTCCTCAAACAATTCAAATCAAATGTTCGAATTGAGCGTTACCATAATTATCAGTATGCACTGTCGAAGAACAAAACATCCAGCGAAATTCTGCTGATTGGACAATAAATGACGCCCGAATTCGAACAGCAGATGCGCGGGTATATGCCTCTTTTTCAATCTGCCCTTGTCACAGAAATTGGCGATTGGGCTGTCAAAGGATTCATAGACGTCTATCGAAATATCTATGCCATCTCAAGCGATACCAAAGTGATTTCAAAGCTCATTGAGCTTATGCTCTTCCCCTTGTTTAATCAATTTGCCCAGCAATATGGCTATAAATTGCAATTAACTGAACATCAAAATTATTATCCTGATATCACGTTT
Organism: Phototrophicaceae bacterium; assembly: GCA_965243515.1. GTDB lineage: Bacteria > Chloroflexota > Anaerolineae > Aggregatilineales > Phototrophicaceae > UBA6055. Next base: position 2,545,130 of record OZ251572.1, read on the forward strand.
ATCGCGGCTGATGGCACAAAGACAGCGCTTGATTTGAAATCAACCTATCGCGTTAGCAAGAGTCGAGTAAGCGGGTTCACATTGGGAGCATTTACCGGATATTTCCGAGAGCGCGATTCGACTAAGAACATCTCATTTCCCTACCAAGACTACCGTCATCATCATGTACTCGGCATTATTTATTCTCGGAATGCCATAAAAACTGACGAGAGGAAAATCTATAAACTGGCGGACTTGAACAGCATTCAATCAGTTGCGCGCGGCTTTGTATTTTTGCTGCAAGAAAAGTGGAAGCTGGCAGCCGATAGACCGGGCAGCGGCAATACCAAGAACATTGGATCGGTCAATTATATTGATGACCTTGTAAATGGAAACGGCGTGTTCGCCTCCGAAGGCAAACATATATTTGATGATTACTGGATGAATTATCTGACAGCCGATATGGCCCGCGCGATTGATTCGCCCGTGCCGTACACCAATTTGAAAACGTACTGGGCATGGCGCAATCGTTAAGCAAATCGCATTTCACCTAAACCAGGATATTTTAAGTCAGGAGCTTTTATGTCACATCAGCGCATCCTCACCAAAACAAGCAAGGGCGGGAGCATCTTCCCTGATATCGACTATCGCACCAGCAAGGCGGTCCGAGCCGGGAACATGGTCTTTGTCGAGGGGCAAACCGGCCTGACAATGGATAATCTGTCCTTTGTCGGTGAAGGCGACCCCGCCGCGCAAGCCGAAAACGCTATGCAAAACGTCAAAATCATCCTCGAAGCCGCCGGCGCCCGCATGGAAGATATCTGCAAAATCACCACTTATGTGACCGACGCCGCCTATCGGGAATTGGTCTATCCGGTTATTGCCCGGCACTTGCAGGACGTCTATCCCTGTTCGACCGGAGTTGTCGTTCAAGCGCTGGGAAAGCCGTATGTTGATTTTGAAATTGACGTCTTTGCCGTGATTCCGGCAGACCGCGGCTCATCGGATTGATTCAAACGTCGTACCACCTGGCAGCCTCCGCCTGCGCCTGCTCAACCGAAATCATGCTTTCCAAACGCGCCAAAAGTTCATGCGCCTGCGTCGGCGCCGCGCGCAGCTGCGGCAAGTCCCCGTCGAATTCATAGACTGACGCCGCCGGCTTTAATGGCTCATCCACCGCCAGGATTTGCACATGCCGATGCCGAAGCAGATGACGATACACAGCCGTATAAATTGTCGGCGAATAAGGGACTGCATCTGATCTGAATTCGGTCAGGCGCAGTCGAACCGCAGCGCGATGCAAATCCTGCCACAGCGCGCGCAGCAAATCGGGCGGCGCGTCTTGGGTTTCGTTTTCGTGCTGTGGCTTGGCAATCGTTCTTTCGCGGCTGGCTTCAATGACCTGGCGAACCTTTCTTGAAGGCGCTGGCGCCGCAAACTGCGTTTCTTCCGCGCGGAGAATGGCTTCGGCATCATCAGCGTATGGCCTGACAAGCTCCATCAGTCGATTCCCAATCAAGGGCGCCTCGCCAATCAAGATGCTGTCCGAATTGATATGCGTTTCGCTCCAATCCACAATCGCCTGCCGCATCCAAATGCCGGTAGCTTTGATGACCATCGGATGAGTCGCGCCATCCTTTAGCGGATATTTTGACGTTTCAAAGGGCTGGCGGGCGGTGTCCCATTGCAGCAGATACACCCGGCGCCCAGCGTTTTGCGCCATCAGGGCCAGCTGCTGCAATAGCAGGCTCTTGCCCACCCCCGGCAGACCAACGAAAAACACCCGCTCGGCCCGATCAACAAAATCGGCAAAGGTTTGATAAATCGGAGAAGCTGGCTGGAGGATAAGCTCGGTCACAGGTCGTTTCAGCTTTGATGGCGCGGCGGACGGATCCGCCCCAAATCGCGCAGACGGTCAAGGCTCGGCGTTTCGCCAATGGGAACTTCAATAATTGTCGGCAAATCGCTGGCAAAGCCGCGGCGGATCGCCTGGCGAAGCTGCCCATTGTCATCGGCGCGGAAGGCGTTGGCGCCAAAGGCTTGCCCCAACTTGACAAAATCGGGATTCACCAGGTCAGTCGCAATCACGCGCTCATCATAATCCCGAATCTGCATCGTGCGTACGTTGCCATAGGCATTGTTGTTGAAGATGATCGTCACCAGGCCGATTTTGTGCTGCACCGCCGCCGCCAGTGATTGCAGGGTGAACAGGAAACCGCCGTCGCCGGCAATCGCTAGCGCCGGCAGATTCGGTTTGGCTATCTTGACGCCCAGGCCAGTTGGGAAACCATAGCCCAAAGTTCCCTGATAGCCGGTGCTGATAAAGCTGCGCGGCTTGTAGACCGGCATATTAATTCGGGCGGCGTAACCGACCTGTGTCAGTTCATCAATGAAAATCCCCTCCTCGCCCAGTTCCTCGCGGATTATTTTGAGATAGGTATTCTGCGGCTCAAGCCAGGCGATGGTCTGCGCCCATTTCGCTTTAAGCTCCCGCATTTCCGTTTCGCGGGATGCGCGCTTGCGATTGTGTTTTTCGGTCGCGTTCAAAAGCAGCGGCAGAGCATCTTCCGCCCGGGCGACAATCGGCAGGTCGGGGCGCTGGATGCGGTGCATGGCATCATAATCCACATCCAGCCGAATGATCTTCATATCCGCGTCTGTTCCCCAGCGCTGGAGAGGAATCCTCATGTTCGCGCCGATAAGCAGCGCCAGGTCAGTCGTCTTGTAATACTCGTGCGCCGCCGGTGTAGGCAAACTAAGGTAATGCCGACTGTCGAGGATGCCGTGTCCAGTGCGATGAGCGACCACCGGCGCTTGCAGCAGATTCGCCAGCCGCGTAACCTCCGGGCTGACGTCCTGCGCGCCGCCGCCGACAAAGATCATCGGCCGCTTCGATTCGCCCAGCAGCCTGCCGGCATCTTCAACCGCGCCAGCATCCACTGGCGGCGTGAATATCGGCAGCACCGCCGCATCGAGAACTTCTGACTTCATCGCCAAAATATCCATCGGGACTTCCAGCGCAACCGGGCGCGGCCGCCCGGAATTCATCTCATAAAAGGCTTGGGCGACCTTGCGGCCGGCATCGGCGGGATGCAGGACAATATCCGTCCATTTAGTCAGCCCGCGCAAGACCTCCTGCTGATGCGGAATCTCATGCAGCAGACCGCGGCCTCTGCCAATCTCATAGCTCGGAATCTGGCCCGTCAGACAAAAGACCTTGGCATTGAGTCCATAGGCAGTCGCCAGCCCGGCCGAAGCATTCAGCACCCCCGGTCCGGGCACGACATTAAAGACCATCGGCTCGCCGGTGGCCATGGCATAGCCCAAGGCCATATAGGCTGCGCCTTGTTCGTGGCGCGTATGAATCACCTTGATTTTGCCGCGGGCATCATAAAGCGCGTTGTAAAGCCAATCGTTCTGCACGCCCGGCAAGCCAAAGAGTGTATGCACGCCGTGGCTGATGAGCGCCGCGACGACTGCCTCGCCGCCTGTCTTTTGAGTCATCTCTGCCCTTTGCTGTTGGTCACCGCGTCGCAGTTTGGATCGTCAAACTACAGTATCGAATAGGATGCAGATATTGTCAAGAAGCCCGAAGAGACGGAAACCGACTCATTCCTGCCCCACCTCTTGCGGCTCGCCTTCGGGAACAATATGCAAACCAGCGCCGCGCCGCCGGCCCCACGGACTGGGAGCAGCCGCCGGCGAGCCATGAGGCACGCGGCATTGCTCCAGCTTTTGCGAGTCGAACTGAATGCCATTGCCAGGGCGGTCGCCAAGGATAATCCAGCCGTCTTCCACGCGGCTGTCATGGTCAAAAACCTCATCGCGCCCGGCATCAACGACTTCCATCCAGATATGGTTGGGCAGAACCGCGGCGAAATGCGCCATGAAATTGCCCGGACAGTTCATCACCGAAACCGGCAAATCAAAGCCATCAGCCATCTGCGCCACCCGCATAGCGCCAGTAATCCCGCCAGTCCCCATCCCGATTTGCAGAACATCGGCCGCCTGATGAGCAATCAGCGCGCGAAAATCACTGGCATCATCTAAATTTTCACCAGTCGCAACCGCCGCATTCACACTCCGCGAGACCCGCCGCAGGCCATCATAATCCCAGCGCCGCGCCGGCTCCTCCGCCCAGAAAATATCATAGCCGCGCTCGAAAAAGCGGATATGCTGAATCGCCTGCTTGGGCGACCAATACTCATTGGAATCAATCATAATCACCGGCGGCTTCCCCGACGTCGCCAAGGCCGACTTCATAATGCCAATCCGCCGCAAATCCGATTCGCGGTCCAAGCCGACTTTCAGCTTGCCCGCCGCGATGCCCCGCGCCGCCTGCCCCTCATAAAAACCGCCGATCTCATCATCGCTTAGACACAGGTCAATCCCGCTGGCATAGGTTTTGACCGCGCGGCCCGATGCGCCCAGCGTCTTCCACAAAGGCTCGCGGCTGTGCTTGGCTTTGAGGTCCCACAGCGCAATGTCAAGCGCCGCAATCACATCGGTGACCGCGCCACGGTTGCCGCCCTTGAAAGCGAAGTCAGCCATGCGCTGCCACAGGCCAACCACACCGCGCGGATCGCGGCCAATCAGCAGATTTTCGGCCATGGCGTGGATAGCGTCGCGCAAGGCTGGATCGCCAAGCGATACGCCGGTCAGCCCTGCGTCGGTATCCAGAAAAACCGCCAGAGCCGCGTACCGCTGCCGCCCGCGGGGATTGTTGGCATCCCCGATTGGACGCGGCATGCTGTGTTCAAACAATACGGATCGAATCCCCGTCACTTTCACCATAGGTTCGCAGCCTCCTTCCCGGCTTTAACTCAATCGGCCTTCCGCATACATTTGACGCAGCGCTTTTTTATCCAGTTTGCCAACGCCAGTCTTTGGAATGTCATCCACCATCACATAGCCATCCGGCAGCCAGAACTTCGGGAACTGCCTTAGCAGATATTGATTCAACCGCGCCGCATCGACATCATCCACAAGCGGGACAACAACCGCCAGCGGTCGCTCATCCCAGCGCTCGTCGGGAATGGCGATCACAGCCGCTTCCATCACATCAGGATGCGACGTCAGCGCATTTTCCAGGTCAACCGATGAAATCCATTCGCCGCCGCTCTTCACCAGATCTTTGGTGCGGTCGGTAATCGACATATACCCGCTGCCGTCAATGGTGGCGACATCCCCAGTGCGAAACCAGCCATCATCAGTAAAATGTTCGGGATGCCTTTCGCGCTTGTAATACCGCCCGGCAACCCATAAGCCGCGCACTTGAAGCTCGCCCATTGTCTCGCCGTCCCACGGCAGTTCCGCCCCTTCCCCATCCACAATCCGCGCATCTACGCCCGGCACAAAATATCCCTGTTTGGCTTTCATATCCCAGCGCCCGGCATCATCCAGCCGCCGATGACGGTTTTGCAGCTTGGCGACGCTGCCAATCGGCGACATTTCGGTCATCCCCCAAGCATGAACAACATTGACGCCGAGTTCCTTTTCATAGGCTTCAATCAGCCCGCGCGGCATCGCCGAACCGCCGACAACTAGCTGCGTAATGCAGGAAATATCGCGCCGATTCCGCTTGAGTTCGCGGTACAAGCCATTCCAAATAGTCGGCACCCCGGCGGCAACCGATACCCGCTCGGTTTCGATCATCTCCGCCAGCGCCGCCGGCTGCAAATGCGGCCCAGGCATCATCAGAGCCGCGCCGGCCCACGCCGCGGCGTACGGCAGTCCCCAGGCCATCGCATGAAACTGCGGCACAACCGGCAAAACAACATCCGCTTCAGTGATGCCCAGCGCCGCCGCCGCCAAAACGCCCAGCGTATGCAGAACCATCGAGCGATGACTGTACAGAACGCCCTTGGGCATGCCGGTTGTGCCGCTGGTATAGCACAAACCCATCGCCATCGTCTCGTCGGCGCAGCGCCATTCATAGTCATCGCTGGCGGCCGCCATCAGGTCCTCATACCACAGCGCATTCGGCAGATTAACGCCGCGGTCTTTGGCGCCGTTATAAACAACAAAATGCTCGACCGACTTCAGCTGCGCCGCAATCGGTTCAATCAGCGGCAGCAGCGTTCCGTCAACAAAAATCACCTTGTCTTCCGCATGGTTGATAATGTAGACCAGCTGCTCATGCGACAGACGGATGTTCAAAGTGTGACAGACCGCGCCAGCCCCAGGAATGCCAAAATAGAACTCCAGATGCTCAAAGCTGTTCCAGGCAAAGGTCGCCGCTCGGTCGCCTGGCGCCACGCCAAGCGATTCCAGCGCGTTGCCGAGCCGCTTGGCGCGCCGATACAAATCGGCATAGCGGTATTCATGCAGCGAGCCATCCGGCAGTTTTGTCTTGATTGTCTTGTGAGGGAACATGCGATTGGCATGTTCGAGGATGCAATCCAAAGTCAGCGGATAATCCATCATCAGCCCGCGCAGCATAAACCCTCCTTGTCAGACTCAATAGCGTCAATTATACGACAGCCCCGACAAAGCTACAAAAAAGACGACCGGGAGTGGCGGTGATTGCGCTTCCCAAACTCCCCAATCCGCGCCGATCCCCTAAAATCCATGGTCACACGCGGGCAAAACGCGCGTCAATACGGGCAAAACGCGCGTCAATACGGGCAAAACGGACGCCAATACGGGCAAAACACGCGCCAATACGGGCAAAACACGCGCCAATACGGACAAAACGCGCGTCAATACGGACAAAACGCGCGTCAATACGGACAAAACGCGCGCCCTGGCGGCTAACCCATACCCGAATACGGACAATTTCCTCCACCGCCGACCCGACCACCGCAAACGAAACCCCAAGCTGAACAAGGGCTGAATCGCAAGGCCCGCTTGACGTTGAGACCAATAGAACCCTCGCGTGGCCCGCGCGCCGAAACGATTTTCAGGCGTAAATGCCGTCGTCCGCTCGCCGCGGCCGCAAATATCGCGCCGCGCACGCGGCGGCCAGCGAAAAGGATGATCATCGAAACAAGGGCGCGTGAGTTCCATACCCACACCCTAGCGCGCAAGCGGCCCGAAAAGGCGACCAAAAGGCCGCGCGTTGCTTTTCTCATTTTGGGGAAATATCCACGAAAGTAGGCGCCCCCCATCTTAGCTTTTCTCCGCATCCTCGGCGCCTCTGTGGTAAAATCCAAACGCCTTGCCTTGAGCCGACAGGACGACTCGTGATCCCTGCGCTTTGTTTTGGCGCCGTGTTTGGATTACCCTTTATCATTTGGGGACTGCTTCTGATTTTTGACCGCGGCCGAACCTGGCAAAAGAAGCTGGCGAACAGCGCCGCCAGTCACCCTCCCAAGCGAACCCGCGCCTGGGACATCCGCCAAATCATCTACGGCGCGCTCCTGATTGCGTTCGGCGCCGCCGTCATCATTGCGTTCAGCCTGTTCAACTACGCCGCCCAGAGCATATCGCCCCCGGCCCCATTTTAGTTGTCGGCGGCCATCGCCAAGTTTCGGCGGCTAGACGGCAAAGGCTTGAATCTGGACATCGAACTTGGCTTGGTCGATTTGCGGATAACGATCCAGTTGCGCTTTGAAAATCTGCATATATTCGGAAATCTGCCCGCGGGTATAAGCCTCGAAGCGCAGCGTGACCGCCGGCTGCGTGTTGCTGGCGCGCACCAGCCCCCACCCATGCTCAAAAACAACCCGCGCCCCATCTACCGTCACCACTTCATATTGACCTTGCAGGCTTTCCGTCATCTCATGGATCATCTTGAATTTCAAATCATCCGGCGCCGACAAAATGATCTCTGGGGTAGCCAGCAGCTTCGGAATTTCATCAAAGATCTCGGCAATCGTCTTGTCCGAGCGGCTGATAATTTCAAGCGTTTTGAGCGCAGCCAGCGGCGCATCGTCAAAGCCATAATAATCTTCGCCAATGAACAAATGCCCGCTTACCTCCCCGCCAAGCAAAGACCCGATCTCATTCATTTTCTGCTTCATCAGGCTGTGTCCCGACTTCCACATCACCGGCTGGCCGCCATGCTTTCTGATTTCATCTGGCAAGGCCTGCGACGCTTTCACATCAAAAACAATCGGCGTATTCGGATGCCGGCCAAGCAGATCGCGCGCCAGCAGCGCCAGCAGACGGTCGGCCGTAATATGATGCCCGCGATTGTCGATAAAGCCGCAGCGGTCGCTGTCCCCATCAAACGCCAAGCCCAAATCCGCGCCCGATTCGACCACTTTCGCTTCCAAGTCCTTGGTCATTTCAGGGTCTTCTGGATTCGGCAGATGATTCGGGAAGCTGCCATCCGGCTCGCAAAACAGACATTCCACTTCCAGGCCAAGCGCCGACAGTATCGGCGGCGCATAAGTTCCCGACAGGCCGTTGCCGGCGTCCAGAACCACCTTCAGCGGCCTCGCCATCTTGACCTTGCTTTGAATCGCGGCCATGTGCCGGTGAATCATCTGCCGGTCTTCATCGACAGCCGCCGCGCCGTCAGCGAATTCGCCAGCATCGATGAGCTTCAGCAAATCCTGAATCTGCTCGCCGGCAAGCGCCAGTTTGCCATAAGCCATCTTGATGCCGTTGTAGCGCGTATCCAAATGACTGCCCGTAATCATCACCCCGGCGCCAGCGCCGTCAAAAGAGGCTGAAGCGAAATAAACCGTCGGCGTCAGGACTTCGCCAATGTCCGTCACCGCCAGGCCGCTGGCCGCCAGCCCTTCAATCATCGCGGCTTTCAGCGGCGCCGACGTCAGCCGATTGTCCGAGCCGACAAAGACCCGCTGCGTCTGAAACTGCCGCGGCAAATAAACGCCCAGCGCCCGGCCAACCAGCCGCGCCACCCGCGGCGTCAGCTGTGGCGCATCGCCAGCGGCAATCCCGCGAATATCGTATTTCCTGAATATCGAGCGGTCGAGTTCTGTCATTTTCCCTCTTGGATTCTATCCCTTTGCATTAAGCATTGTCAAAAACTTCTTTGCCGGCGATAGTCGCGGAAAACTTGAGACCACCGCCCCGCCGGCGGCTGGCGCTGATGCGAACCTCGGTGCCTTCAGGCGGATTAGACCGCAGTAGAAAATCCGCCAATGGCTCGCGCAGGCTGCGCCGCAAAATCCGCCGCAAAGGACGGGCGCCATATTCCGGCTCGTCATTCTGCGCCAGCAGCCATTTCTTGGCGCCGCTGGTAAAGGTCAGCGTCAAGCCGCGCTCCGCCGCCAGCTTGTTCTCCTTCTGAATCAGCAGTTCCAGGATTTGCGCCAAGTCCTCGTCATTCAAAGCGTTAAACAGAATCACCTCATCCAGCCGATTGATAAATTCCGGCCGCAGGAAATCCAATACCTGCTCCATAATCTGCTCGCGCAAATCATCAGTGATCTGCCGCACCATCAAATGCTCGGAGCCGATGTTGCTGGTCATAATCACCACCGCTTCGCTGAATCGGGCGATATTCCCCCGCCCATCCGTCAGCCGACCCTCTTCCATCACTTGCAGCAGCACATCCATAATCCGCGGATGCGCCTTTTCAATCTCGTCCAGCAGCACAATCGTATAAGGCTGCTGACGAATCCGCTCGGTCAGCTGCCCGCCTTCGTCGCTGCCAACATAGCCGACCGCCGACCCAATCAGGCGGTTGATGCTGCTCTCATCCTTGTATTCGCTCATATCCAGCGGGAAGAGCGTCTCCTCGCTGCCAAACATGAAATCCGCCAGCACCCGCGCCATCTCCGTCTTGCCGATGCCAGTCGGCCCCAAAAATAAAAAGGTGCCAATCGGCCGCTTCGGGTCCTTCAGCCCAACCCGCGCCGTCTTAATCGCGCGGCTCACCAGCTGCACCGCCTCTTTTTGGCCAATCAGACGCTCGCTAAGATGCTCAACCATATTCGCATACCGCAGCCGCTCATCAGCCCCCAGCTTGGTGACCGGAATCCCCGTCATCTGGCTGGTGACCAAGGTCACATCCTCAATATCAAGGACGGCGTCATTGCTGTCCGGCTTGAACGCCAAATGCGCCTGTTTGCCCATATTAACCATCGCCGCCGTTCGATGCAGCAGCTGCTCGGCGCTTTGCGGCAAGGGAGTAATCGTCAGGTAACGCTGCGCCATCCGCGCCACCATCTGCAAGGCATCATGCTCAATCGAAATCTCGTAATCCGATTCCAAATGCGGCGCGGCCGTCTCCAAGATTTGCACCGCCTCTTCCAGCGACGGCTCATCGACGCGGATAACTTGGCTGTTCTCGACAATCGCGCTGACGCCCTGGATCCGCGCCTCAAACTCCTGTACATTAGTCGTGCAGATAATCACCGGATCATCACTCAAAAAGGCCTTCTGCACCAGCGACGTGGCCTTATTAAAATCAGCTTTAATCGGCCCGCCGAAGAAACGATGAACCAGCGGCAAAAACAAAATCCCGCGCCGCGCCGCGCTCATCCCAGCCCGAAACGCCTCCTGGTCCCCATCCAGCAGCGCCGTCTCGCTGATTTGCACCAAATTAGACAAGCCGCTCGGCCCTTTGTCTTCAGCCATCAGCAAAGCCAAGCTGTAGGCCAGCGTCCGCTTGCCGACCCCATCCGGCCCAACCAGAATAATATGCCGATTCACCGACTGCGTGAGTACATTGATCATATTCCGCAGCAAATCTTCCCGAAAATGCACCGCCCGCAGCAAGCCGCGTTTAGCCCGTTTGACATAATCCACAGTAGTGCTGTCATCGCGGCTGGGGATAATTTTGCTGGCATCGCTGTAAGCATCCTGAATCGACTTGGGCGTAATGCTGAACTGACGCAGAATCCCGCCGGTGCTAACAGACGTTTCCGTCAGCGCCACCAGCGCATGATCCGTATCAATTTTGCGCTCATTCATCGAATTGGCGACCGTCAGCCCATCATCCAGCAGAACAATTGACTGGCGGCTCAATGAGACCTTGCGGTTGCCAATGGCCACAAAATCAAGGCTGCCATCCGGGTCGCGGCGAGACTGTATCGCCAGCTTGACCTGACGCTCAAGCCGTTCAAGATCGACGCCGCGCGTGCTTTCAAACATCTTCAGCATCCGCCAGGCGGCCGTGTTTTCGCGTTGAAGCAAAGCCAGCAGCACCATCTCCGGCATAATGGAAGATTTTCGATACGTTTTCAGCATCGGCGCGGCATCATTCAGCGCCGCATCCATATCCTTTGAAATCAGATCGGGGTTAAGTGTAGACATTGATTATCTGTGTCCTGTGATTCCACGTATATCATTTATGGGCGCGTTGATGCGCATCATCCCAATTATAACGCAAGACTCGGCGCATCGGCTTAGTTCATAAAACGGATCGGCAGCCGCCCCGGCGCCGAACGCTCGCCCAGCAGAACCTCGCACATCAAGGCCGTCGCCCGCGGCATCGGACTGTATCCGATGACATAAGCCGCCGCATCAGGAAAAACCAGCATATCCGCCGGCTTCCAAAGCGCCGCCACGATAGTTTTCTGCGGCGGCAGAGCGTGAACCAGCCGCCGCTGACGCCGATCATCAACCGCGTTCCAGGTAAAAACGACAATGCGGTCAGCCGCGTCGGCGGCGGTTTCTGCCCAGGCGATCTCTTCATCCAGCGGCGATGCCGAAACACCCAGATAAGCAAAGCCCTCCCGACTGCATTCATCCAGGATCCGCGGCCGAATAGCCGGATACACAATCAGCGCCTTGCCTTCCAGCGGAATCATATCATCCGCATCAACCACCGTCAGGCCCCGCTCAAACAGCCGCGACACCAGTTCATCATGCGCCTCGAGATGAAGCCGCGCATCCACCGTCTGCGGGTCAAGCGGCCGCCAGTCCAGAATGCCATAAGCCTGTTTGACCGACAAAATCCGCCGCACCGAGGCATCAATCCGACTTTCGGCGATCCGACCGGCGCGCGCCGCCTCGACCACCGCGTCAATCGCCGCCTCAATCCGACTTGTGCCGACATGCGCGCCAATAGCGATCAAATCATTCCCCGCCAAAATCGCCCGAATCGAAGCATCGCTGGGGCTGTGCATCGTGTCAATCGCATCCATATCAAGCGCATCAGTCATCACAATGCCATCATAGCCCAATTCGCCGCGTAGCAAACCGCTTACGATGTTCCCTGACAATGACGCCGGGAGCGGCTCCGCATCAAAAGCCGTCAGCCAGATATGCGCCGCCATCGCCGCATCGGCGCCGGCCTCAAAAGCCGCCATGAAAGGCCGCAGTTCCACCGCTTCCAGCCGCCCGCGGTCATGCGTCACCCGCGGCAGTTCCAAATGCGAATCCGCCGCCGTGTCCCCATGCCCAGGAAAATGCTTAACCGTCGCTACAACCCCATTGTCCTGCAAACCGCGTATGAAATTCATCAGAATCGGCGCCACAAGCTCAACATCGCTGCCAAAGGAACGCCGCCCAATCACCGGACTGTTTATATTGGTGTTGAGGTCAGCCACCGGCGCCAGATTCATATTAACGCCGACCGCGCCGAGTTCAGTCGCCATCGCCTTTCCCACTTCATAAGCCAGTTCATTGTCTTGGCCAGCCGTCCACAGCATCGGCGCCGGAAAGCGCGTAAAGCCATCTTTCAAACGCTGAATCCGCCCCCCTTCCTGGTCAGCGGCGATCAGCAAAGGCGGGCCGCCGCCGTCGATAATGTTCTGCTGATACGCGTTCGTCAAAGCCGTCGCCTGCCGCGGCGATTCGACATTGCGCTCAAACAGAACCACCGCCCCAGGCTGAACCCGACGTAAAAAATCCCTTTCCACTTCCGCCAGATGCCGGCCAAAGAAACTGACCATAAACATCTGCGCCGCTTTCTGCTCCAGAGTCATGCCCGACAGTCGGGACTCAATCGAGAGTTCATCCGAGGGTTCATCGGCGGCCGCGCCCAGCGCAGCCAAGCCCAGCAGCAGCCATATCAAAAGCGGACGCGCCATAGCGATTGAACTTTGCGTAAACTCATCAAATCGGAAAAACAGCGGCCCGCGCTAGTCGGCTTCGGCCGCCCAGCCCAGCCGATAGCCAATGCCGCGCACATTCACAACCAAATCCGCATCCACGCCCATGCCTTTCAGCTTGCCGCGCAGGTTGCTGACATGCGGACGAATAACTTCCCGCGCTTCGGATTCATCAATCCCATAGCCGCGGACTTCGCGCACCAATTCCTGGCAGGATACAATCCGGCCGCGGTGCGCCGCCAAATACAGCAGCAAATCAAACTCGGTCGGAGTCAAGCTGACCGTTTCGCCGCCGGCCGCCGCCTGATACCGCCCCGGAAAGACGGTCAGAGGGCCCAAACGCAGCGCCGCGCTCGCCCCTTCGCGGTATGGCGGCCTTTGCGGCTCGACCTTCGCCTCGCGGGGAGTTTGGGCAAAATCTTCATGCGCCAAGGCCCGCGCATCCCGCTGAATCCCATCCAGCAGTTGTCGGCGGCGCTTCAGACGCCGCGCCCGCTCAATGCCCCGGCCAACGCTGGAACACAAATCCTGGCTGGAACACGGCTTAAGCAGATAGTCCCAGGCCCCCAGCCGCAGCGCCTCAACCGCCGTTTCCAAACTTGCCGCCGCCGTCATCAGAATGACAATCGCCTCTGGCGATCTGGCTTTAATCTGCCGCAGCAGTTCAATCCCATCCATGTCCGGCAGCCAAATCTCGGTCACCGTCAGGTCAAACTCATGCCGGTCGATTTGCTCAAGGGCTTCTTGGCCATCCGCCGCCTCGCTGACCGCGCAGCCTGCCCGCCGCAGCGCCCTGCTCATGGAATATCGGCTGGCGGCATCCGCATCCACAGCCAGCGCATGCGCCGGCTGATTTTCAGTCATTTTGCATCCCCCGCCCGCTCAGCAAACCTTCGCTTAATGATAGCCGATTGACAATGATTCGCAAGCCGCCGCTAATCCAAGATCAGGCATATCCCAGAGCCTTCATCGACCTTGAACGCCGACAAATCAGCCAGATGCCAAGTATCCCCCAAACAGATCGCAATCACTTCGCCATTCGCGCTGACCATCGGAATCTGACTGCGAATTGCCCGCGGAATCTTGCGGTCAATCATCCAATCCTTGATTTTTCGCGATCTGCCGCCCATCCCCTTGGGCCGAAAACGTTCGCCCGTTCGGCGCGTTCGCAGACACAGCGCCGCATCAGACGGCAGCCAAACGCCAGCGCCGCCTGCATCCGACTCCTGCTCGGACAGCGCCCTAATACGGAGACGCCCTATGGCAATGTCGCATGACGCCGCCAGCGCGATAGTCGTTTCGGCATCAATCAGACGATAATCGCCATCAAGCGCCGCCGACGACTGACGCTCAATGCGTACATCCTCATACCCCATCCGAAGCTGTATCGCCCGTCCCAGATCGCGCCTCGCGCCCGTCCGGGCTGTCTTTGCCCAGCCAACAAGCTCCAGTGTGTTCTCATGGTTCAGCGTCGAGCCGCCGCCGCCAAGCTGCCGAAAGGCCTCGCGCAGCAGTCGGCGCCGCATCGCCGGGTGCAGCCGCGCATAAGCCTCTCGCGAAAGACTCCAGCCATCATCCCGCGCATCAACCATCGGCATGACAGCCGCCTCAAACTGCGACGCGATATAATCCTCATCCACAGCGGCGGAATCAGCAAGCCGCCCAAAAGCCGCCGCCGCATTCGGATTCAGCGCTTGCAGTCGGCTCATCACTTCGCGGCGGATAAAATTGCGCCGATAGCGAATGTCATCATTGCTGTCGTCATGGCGAAAATCAAGCTCATGCGCCGCGCAGTAACCTTCCAAATCGCCGCGCGTCATCTCCAGCAGCGGTCGAATCAGGGTGATGTGGGCATGGCCGGGCATGGGCGCCGCAAACTGCATCCCCATTAAGCCGCGCCGGCCGCTGCCGCGGATGATGTGCATCAGAATGGTCTCGGCCTGGTCGTCGGCATGATGCGCGGCCGCAATGCAGGCGCTGTTCTCCTGCGCCGCTGCCCGCGCCAAAAAATCATACCGCGCCCGCCGCGCCGCCGCCTCTATGCCGATGCCCTCTTCCCGCGCCAACCGCGGAACATCAGCCCGCCCCAGCGTACAGGGAATCTGCCATTGTTCGGCGATCTGCTGAACAAAGTCCACGTCATCCTGCGCCGCCTGCCCGCGGATGCCATGATGCAAAGAGGCGGCATGCAGGCGAATGCCCAAATAAGGCGCCAGCCGCGCCAGAATATGCAGCAGCGCAATCGAATCGGCGCCGCCGGATACGGCCGCAATCACGGTTTGGCCCGCCGTCAGTAATTTGCGCTTTTCAATGGTCCGCCATACCGTTTTCAGAGTCATCGTCCGCCGCGCCTGTAAAGTGTCCGCCGACAGCAGTTTATCACAGCCGACAGCCGCTTCATTGTCTGGTATTGTATCATGGCAATCTGTGCTATAATCCTGCGCGTTCCGTTTCCGTTCAGGAGTCATCCGTGCTAAGTCCTTTAGATTTTCTTTTCGGGTTGTTTTCACTCGATATCGGCATTGATTTAGGCACCGCCTACACTTTGGTTTATGTGCGCGGCAAAGGAATTGTGATCAACGAGCCATCGTTCGTCGCCATTGACCGCAAAACCCGCGCGCCCATCGAAGTCGGCGCCCGCGCCAAAGAGATGTGGAGCAAAAACCCGAAAGATATTCTGATTGTGCGGCCTTTGCGCGACGGCGTCATCAGTGAATACGAAATTACCGCCCGCATGCTCGATTATCTCATCCGCAAAGCGCACGAGCAAAGCTGGGTGCCAGTCCCGCGCCCGCGCGTCGTCGTCGGGATTCCCAGCGGCGTCACCGAAGTCGAAAAACGGGCCGTCATCGAAGCGACGCTGGATGCCGGCGCCCGCGAAGCGCACCTCATCGAAGAGCCAGTGGCCGCCGCCATCGGCGCCAATCTGCCAGTGCTGGAAACCCGCGGCAGCATGGTCGTTGACATTGGCGGCGGCACCACCGAAGTCGCCTTGTTTTCCCTGGGCGGCATCGTCATCAGTCGGTCGATACGAGTCGCCGGCGATGAAATGGACGAAGACATCGTGCAGCATCTACGCAGCAAGCACAACCTCCTGATTGGCGAGCCGACGGCGGAAAAAGCGAAAATGGACATCGGCTCGGCTTATCCGCTGCCGCAAGAGCGAACCTGCCTGGTCAAAGGGCGCAACCTCACTACCGGCCTGCCCGATTCAGTAGAAGTCAGCTCGATTGAAATTCGCGAAGCCATCGGCGGTTCGGTCAGCATTATTATTGACACCGTCAAGGACGCCCTCGATGACACGCCGCCCGAACTGGTCGCTGACCTCATGGAAAGCGGCATTACCATTGCCGGCGGCGGCGGGCAGCTGCGCGGCCTGGATGAGCGCATCAAAGAAGAAGTCAATATCCGCTCCTGGCTGGCCGATGATGCCATGACCTGCGTTGCCCGCGGCGCCGGCCGCGTCCTGGAAGACTACAACAACCTGCGCCGTCTGCTCACCGGACCCGAACGCGGCAGCACCCATCACTAACCGCGCGCCCCAAACTGTGATAAGATAACCCCAAAGTTCGCGAGGAACACCGCTTGAGACTGGACGGACGGCCCAACCGTTTTCTATTGCTGGCGTTGACGCTGGTCATCTGCGGCGGCTTGATGCTGCTTGGCATCGCCGGCATCCTCGCGCCGGTCGAGGACGTCGCCGCCGCGCCGCTTCATGGGGTATCGGGCGCGCTGAACCGCCTCTCGATCTCCTTGAATCGAGCCTTTGCGGAACTGAACAGCCTTGGGCAGCTGCGCGACCGCATCGCTGTATTGGAAGAGCAGCTTGCCAGCCGCCAAATCGAACTCATCCAGCTGCGCGAAGCCGCCAGCGACTATGACCGTCTTGCCAGCCTGCTGTCCTATACCACCGCCCTCGAAAATCAGGAGTTTCTGACAGCCGATGTCATCGCGTTTGACCCCAGCGGCATCGCCCGCAGCATGATTATCAACCGCGGCACGCGCGATGGCGTCGCCGTTGGCATGCCAGTCGCCACGGATTTAGGACTGGTTGGCCGAATTGTCAGCGTCAGCGCCAATGCGGCCCAAGTGCAGCTTATCCACGATGAAAACAGCGCCGTAAGCGCCCGTCTGCAAACCACGCGCGCCGAAGGCAGCGTCATCGGCCAGGCATCAGGCGTGCTGCGTATGACCTTTATCGACCTCGATGAGAATATCATCCAGGGCGATCTGGTTATCACATCGGGCCTCGGCGGCAATTTCCCGCCTGACATGGTTGTCGGGCAAGTCACCAGCATCCGCCAATTTGAGTTTGAACTGTTTCAAGAAGCCGAAGTCCGCAGCCTGATCGACTTTGACACCCTTGAATTTGTCCTCGTCATCACCAGCTTTCAGCCGATTGACATTTCTCTGTTCGACGCCGAGGCGAACTAGCATGGGCCGTTATCTTAGCATTCCAATCCTGGGTTTGGCCGCGGCCCTGTCTGCCAGCATCATCCCGCACATGATCGGATTCGCCGTCGCCGCTCTGGGCGGGCTTGCTCCCATTCTGGAAAACACGCGCGGCCAGATTAGCCTGGTGATGCTGCTGGTGATGACCTGGGCCATCCGCTCCAGCATGACGGACAGCTTTGTCTGGGCATTTGTCGGCGGGATCGCTATGGATTTGCTTTCGATTTTGCCCTTGGGCGCATCATCCTTTGCCCTCGCGCTGATTGTCTTTGCCGTCAGCGCCATCTCCCATCAGCTGTATCAGGTTCGCGTGATATCGATTCTCGTCATGACTGCCCTGTCAACAGTCTTTTTGCAGGTCTTTATCTGGCAGATTCTGGCCTTGCTCGGCAGTTCCTATGATTTGCCGTCGCTGATTCGGCTCGTTCTGCTGCCGACCATCGTCTATAATCTGGCGGCGGTCCTGCCGGTGTATGGCTTTGTGCGCTGGCTGCAAAGGCGGCTTGAAAGCGGCCTGCAAAGCGCGCCCCACGCTCTGGCGCAAGAACCCTCAAGGACGTCCCTGTGAAATCCAACCGCTTAATCCCATTCCAGACCTGGCGCCTGACCTTCTTTCAAGCCGTCATCCTGGCGGTGTTTCTGGTGTTCATCATCCGTATGTACGAACTGCAAATTGTCAGCAGCGATTATTACGAGAGCCGCGCCGACGAAAATCGCCTTAGCCAGCTGCCGATTCCATCGCGCCGCGGCGCCATTTTTGACCGCCGCGGCAACCGCCTGGCTTTTAATGTGCCAGCTTTCAACGTCACCATCATTCCAGCCGAACTGCCAGGCGACGAAGCCGGCGAACTCGAAATCTTTAACCGTCTGTCCGCCCTTGTCGGCATTCCACCCACCCGCGAAATCGCTGACCAGGCCGGGCAACTGGTGCGAAGCATCGAAGAGCTTGTGGCCGAAGGCGAGGGCATCGCGCCTTTCCGCCCGGTCATCGTCGCGCTGGATGTGCCGCAGCGGGCCGCCATGCAGATTCTCGAAGAGCGGATTTATATGCCCGGCGTGGATATTGACGCCGTCGCCGTGCGCGAATACCCCACCGGTGAACTGACAACCCATATCGTTGGCTATATGGGCCCCATCCCGGCCGAACAGGCGGCCGACTTGCGCGAACAGGGCTATAACCCAGCCTTTGACCGCATCGGATACGAAGGCGTAGAGCGCTTCCTCGAATCGCGCCTGGCCGGCGAACGCGGCTTCATCCTGCGCGAAGTCGACGTCGCCGGCGAGCAAATCAATGTGATTGACCAAGTTGACCCGATGCCCGGCCAAAATGTCCGCCTGACCATCGACACCGACCTGCAAGCCGCCGCCCAGCAGGCCCTCATTGACCAGCTAAACCAGCTGAACACCGCGGCGCAGCGCATCGTCTCCGAGCAAGGAGTCGTCATCGCCATGGACCCGCGCACCGGCGAGGTGCTTGCCCTGGTCAGCTATCCTGGCTATGACAATAAACGGTTTGCCCGCGCTATCGACGGCGAATACTACCTCGACATCGTGAACGACCCGCTCCGCCCGCTGGTCAACAACACCATCAAAAGCAAGTACCCGCCCGGTTCGGTTTGGAAGGTGATTACAGCGGCGGCGGTCGTCGAAGAAAATGTGATTGACCCCAATACCCAGCTGATCGACGAGGGGCAGCTGCTCCTGGAAAACCGCTACGCGCCCAATGACCCAGCCGCATCACAGCGATTTGTCTGCTGGCTGCGGAGCGGACACGGACGGGTCAATCTGCTGCAAGGCATCGCCTGGAGCTGCGACGTCTATTTCTATCAGATTGGCGGTGGCAATCCCGACCTGTCGGCCCAAACCCTGCGCCCCGGCGGCCTAGGTATTGAAGACCTCTTCCGCTATGCGACCGCGCTGGGCATCGGCAGCGAGCTTGGCATCGAACTGCCCTTCGAGAACCCGGGCCGCATGCCCGACCGCGACTGGAAACGGCGCAACCAAGGTGAAAACTGGTCGACCGGCGATACCTACAATGCCGCTTTTGGACAAGGCTACGTCGACGTCACACCATTGCAGCTGATCTCGGCTGTGGCGGCGACCATCAATGGCGGCGTGCTTTATCAGCCGACCATCATCCGCGATTTTTTGGATGAAGAACGGCGCATTATCGAACCCTTTGAAGCGAAAATCCTCCGCACCGTCAATCGAGAAACCATCGCCGCCGACGAAGAGCTGACCCTCCTGCTGCTGGAAGACATGCTGATGAAAGGGCCAGCAAGCCTGGCATGCACCTGCGAAGAAAACTCGCCATGGTACGACGAGAGCCGCTGCGACCCAGTTGGCTATCGCAACACCGTCGACCTCAATCCAGATCTGGGCATCGAAGACCTGCATAGTTACCGCGTTCACATCCCCTTGAACTACACTTTCAACGGCTCTGTCTGCCAGCGGGTTCGTTTCCGCGACTCGGCCCGGCCCTATATCCCGCCCTTTTTGTCATCGGAGGCTTTGGCGCTGGTCACCGAAGGCATGCGGCAGGCGGTCACTGTCGAAGGCGGCACAGCCCAAGGCGCGGCCCTGCCCTTTGTTGAGGTCGCCGGCAAAACTGGAACAGCCGAATACTGCGACGACATCGCCAATTCGCTCAATCTGTGCGTGCCAGGACAATGGCCGGCCCATGCTTGGTACACCGGCTACGCGCCCTACGAAAATCCCGAAATCATCATCCTCGCCTTTGTCTACAACGGCGGCGAAGGGTCGCAGGTCGCCCTGCCAATTGTCAGGCGAACCATGGAGACCTATTTCCGCCTGAAAGATGAACGCGGGAGCGAGGCTTAGAGATGCGCCAGCTGATCGAAAATTCGGCGCCGCGCGCGCGCTGCTGGGCCCCCGCCCTGATGACCGCCGGCCTGGCTTGGCTGCTGTTCCTGTTTCTGGGAGAAACGCCGATTTCCCGCGCCTCCGGCCTGGCGCTTGTCATCTTAGGCGTGACGGCCGCCATGCGGCAAATGGGATTTATCGCCTCGATTGCCGGCGGCCTGACGCTGGCTTTATGCCCCATATTCTGGTCGCAGACCGGCGGCAGCGCCGCTAAACCAGCCACCATCGTCCTCGCTATATGTATCGCCCTGGGCGCGATCCTGATAACTGCGCTGCTGTCCAGGCGCAGCGACCTGGCGATTGGGCTGGGCATTGTGGTGTTCCTGGCGATTTTCTGGAGCCAAATCGGAACGCCCCAAAGCCTGCGGCTCACCGGTTTTGTCACCGCCTGGCTCATGTATCTGCTGGTGGACATGCTGCTCTTGACCAATCCCCGTCCGGATGCCAAGCCGCCTCAAGCGCCCCAGCCGCGGCATACCATCGGTCTGCTCTTTTTGTTTGTCATTGGCATTATGAACGACCCGCTCGTCGCCCTCTTCGCCCCGGCGATTCTGCTTAGCCTGTTCTTGTCTTATGCCCGGCTGTCGGGCTGGTATTGGCTCGCCATATTGTCAGCCATCGGCATCGGACTGGCCTTGCTGGTCAGCGCCTATCTGCTGCCACAGCCCCCCCTTGTCAGCCTGTGGCGCTGGCGGGAAGCGGTTCGCTGGATCGAACTGGGGGGACTTTTGATAAACCAGTTTGACATCTTTGGCATTATTCTGGCTGTGGTTGGGCTGGCGCGCCTTTCTCGCTGGTATCCGCCGCTCGGCACAGTCACAATGATCGCCTATGGCGCCTATGCCTTCTTCGGGCTGGTCTATCTGGGCAGCTTCCGCGAAGTCCTGCTCTTGCCACTTATCATTATTCAAGTGATTTGGATGACCTATGCGGTCAATACATTCGGGCAATGGCTGAACAAAACAATGAAAAGCGAGACGGCCCTGTGGACGCATATTGCCTCGGCGGTTTATTTACTTCTCCCTGCCATTTTGCTTTGGAATATCCTATAATCCAAAGTCCGATGCAAAAGTTCGCATATATTTCAAAAATGAAGTACATTTGTCACCTGTTGCAAATCGGCGCAGAATTGGATGCGAATAACGATGCAAGATGAGCTTATCACCATCAAGGGCGTTCGAGATGGTTTGCTGATTAGCCTTAGCCCAACCGAAAAATGGCAGACCGTCGCCGATTATCTGGCCGCGCGGATTGATGATCAGGTTGATTTTTACGCTGGCGCCGACATCACAGTCCAACTCGGCAGCCGACCCGTGCCCAAATATGAGCTTAGCTCGCTCAAGGCGCTGCTTGAACGCCGCGGATTAACCCTGAAGATGGTCTTGAGCAGCAGCGCCACCACCAGAGAATCGGCATTGGCGCTGGATTTGAAAACCAAAAGCGGCGACCAGGCGCGTCAGCCGCAAACGGCGGATGCCCCATCGGTCAATCCGACGGAAATGATGCCCTTCAACCCAGAAGAAACCGGCGCATCCGGCGTCCTGTTTCGGCGCACCCTGCGTTCGGGGCGCACCATTCACAGCGACGGGCATGTGGTCGTGATTGGCGACGTCAATCCCGGCGCCAAGATCATCGCCGCCGGGGACATCATCGTTTGGGGCAAGCTGCGCGGAACCGTCCATGCCGGCGCCGACGGCAGCGAATCCGCCATTGTCTGCGCCCTGGATATGAACCCCAGCCAGCTGCGAATCGCCGGGTACATCGTTACCTCGCCGCCGGGCAAACGCGAAAATATCGTGCCAGAGGTTGCGCTGATTCGCGATAATCATATTATTGTAGAACCCAGAGGCTAAGCCGGGAAAGGATCGTATATGGCCGGGAAAGTTGTGACGATTACATCAGGCAAAGGCGGCGTCGGCAAAACAACCGCGACCGCCAATCTTGGAATAGCCTTGGCCAGTCTCGGCAGCAAGGTCGTTGTGATTGATGCCGACATCGGGCTGCGGAACCTTGATGTGATTATGGGTCTGGAAAATCGGATCGTCTATGACCTCGTTGATATTGTCGAAGGCCGCAGCAAACTGCGCCAGGCGATGATTAAACATAAAAAATTCACCGATCTGCATCTTATCCCAGCAGCGCAGACGCGCGACAAAATGGCCGTCAGCCCCACCGATATGATTGAGCTTGCCGATAAACTGCGCGAAGACTTTGATTACATTTTGATCGATTCGCCGGCCGGCATTGAACGCGGTTTTCGCAACGCGCTGGCGCCGGCCAACGAAGTCCTTATCGTGACCAATCCAGAAATCTCGGCCGTCCGCGATGCCGACCGAATCATCGGGCTGATTGAAGCCGCCAACAAAGGCCCCAGCAAGCTCATCATCAACCGTCTCAAAACGGATATGGTCAAGCGGGGCGAAATGCTTTCCGCCGACGACATCATCGACATCCTCGGCCTGGCGGTCATCGGCATCATCCCCGAAGACCGATACGTCCTTTCGGCATCCAACAGCGGCGTGCCAGTTGCCCTGAACTCAAGCTCGCAGGCCGGCCTGGCATTCGCGAATATCGCCCGGCGGCTGACGGGCGAAGACGTACCCTTGATGAACCTTGAAGAAAATCGTGGTTTCTTCTGGCGCATTGCAAGGTTATTTGATGGTCGGTAAGACACCGCCAGAGGCAGTTTTGTCAGTTTATACCAAAGAAGGATTTTTCCATGGTGAGCTTTTTAGACCGTCTGCTCAGACGCACCAAACAAGGAACCGGCGCCATTGCCAAAGACCGGCTGCGCTTTGTCTTGCAGCACGACCGCATCAACCTGCCGCCCGAACGGATGGAAGAAATGAAGCGGGATATTCTGGCGGTGATCGTCAAGTACCTCGTCATTGACCAGGATCGGGTGGAAATTGCGCTGGAGCAGCGCGCCCGCAGCCACAGCAAGCTGATTGCCGAAATCCCTTTCGTCAGGGAATACAGCCCGCCAGCCGATGAGACCGATGCCGATGCTGATGCCGATGCGAAGCCCGACAAAAAAAATGATGACTAAACCCTATCCCCTGGCATCAGCCGAAGGCCTCCCGGTCAGCCCGCGCCCCGCAGGATAGGACAGAGCGGTCAACATGGCAGACAGCGCACATATCTGGCGGCGCTTTGACTTCGTATTATTCGCGGCCACGCTTATTCTGGTGATCTTCGGCATTTTGATGATCGCCAGCGCAACGCAGGACGCCATCGACGACGACATTATCCGCCGAGTGCCCGACCAAATCAATTTCGCCCTCGCCGGCATCGTCGCCGTCTTTCTATTTACGGCCATCGACTATCGGCTTCTCGGCGGCATAAGTCCGTGGCTGTACGCTTTGATGATCATCCTGCTGGTTATGGTGCGGTTTTTTGGGGTCGAAGGCGCCGCCGGCGCCCAGCGCTGGATCAATCTCGGGATCCGCATTCAGCCCTCCGAAATCGGCAAAATCATCCTGATTGTCACCCTGGCGCAGCATCTTGCCGGCCGCTATCAAAATCTCGGCCGGCTTTCGGCCGTGTTTCGTTCGCTGGCGCATGTCGCCATCCCAGCCGCGCTCATCTTTTCCCAGCCCGATTTGGGGACAACCATCGTATTCCTCGTCATCTGGGCGGTGATGATCTGGTCAGCCGGCTTCAGGCTCCGTCATATCGCCATGCTCATGGCAGTCGGGCTTCTCCTGCTGCCGGCCGCCTATACCCAGCTTGAGGATTATCAGAGATCGCGCATTACTACCTTCATCAATCCCCAAAGCGACCCCGATGCTTTTTTCAATATCGACCAGGCCTTGATCAGCATCGGCTCCGGCGGCCTGTTTGGCAAAGGTTACGGCGTCGGGCCGCAAAACACCGGCCGCTTTCTCCGCGTCCGCCATACCGACTTCATTTTCAGCGTCATCGCCCATGAGTTCGGCATGGTCGGCGGCCTCGCCGCGCTGGGCTTGATTATGCTGGTGCTGTCCCGCATTTTGAAAGGCGCGCGCGAAGCAAAGGACGCGCTCGGCAGCATGATTTGCTATGGCGTCGCCGCGATGATTTTCTTTCAGACGGTCGTATCCATCGGCATGAATCTGGCGTTGCTGCCGGTGACCGGGCTCACCTTGCCTTTCGTCAGTTCTGGGGGGACCTCCCTGCTGTTCACGATGGTCGGCATCGGCCTGGTCGAGAGCGTCATCGTCCGCCGCCGCAGCTATTCTTGAACTTATCATTATTTAACCTTATCATTAGCAATTATGCCATAAGGAGAACGTCCCTTGACGAATAGCGAAACTCGCCCGGTCCGCACCCGCTATGCCCCCAGCCCGACCGGTCCCCAGCATATCGGCGGCATCCGCTCGGCCTTGTTTGCCTGGCTGTTCGCCCGCCGTCACGGCGGCCAGTTCATCCTGCGTATCGAAGACACCGACCGCAAACGTTCGGTCCCTGGCTCCCTTGAACTGATTCTAGAGTCATTTGACTGGCTGGGAATGGATATTGATGAAGGCCCGCGGCAAGGCGGCGATTATGGGCCCTATATTCAATCGGAACGGCTTGAACTGTATCAAAAATGGGCGCATTGGCTCGTCGATCATGGTCATGCCTACAAGTGTTTCGCCAGCCCAGCGGAGCTTGAGGAAATGCGTCAAGCCGGCGGCGGCTATGACCGCCGTTACCGCAGTATGCCGGCCGCCGCGGCTGCTCGGCTGGAAGCGGCCGGCAAGCCTTATGTCATTCGCTTCAAAATGCCGCTCGCCGGCAAAACCCGCGGCGACGACATCATCCGCGGCCAGATCGAATTTGACAATGCGCGGCTGCAAGACGCGGTGCTGCTCAAGTCCGACGGCTTCCCAACCTATCATCTCGCCCATATCATCGACGACCATTACATGAAAATCTCGCATGTCACCCGCGCGGTCGAATGGCTGCCTTCCTTCCCGCTGCACCTGCAAATCCAGGCGGCCTTCGGATGGGAAAAACCGCGCTATGCCCATCTGCCAGTGCTGCTCAACCCCAATGGCAAGGGCAAACTTAGCAAGCGCAAAGCCAAATTTGCCGATGCGGACGGAACGAATGTGCCGGTGCTGTTGCATGAGTTCATCGCCGGCGGCTATTTGCCGCCGGCCGTCATGAACTTCCTTGCCAACATCGGCTGGAACTTCGGCGGCAACCAAGAAATGTTCACCATCGCCCAGGCGATACCGCGCTTTGACCTCAAAGACGTCAATCCCGCCAACAGCGCCTATCCCATCGCCAAGCTGGACTGGCTCAATCGGCAGTATATCCAGCAGGCCGCCGTCGATGAACTGGCGGGCTGGCTCAAGCCGATCCTGGAAGACGCCGGCTATGCCGTCGATGATGACCGCCTGCGCCGCGTCGTCCCGCTCTTGCAGGTTCGCCTGAAGTCCCTGAACGCTGTAGTGGATATGGCCGGTTTTCTGTTTGATGATTGGAACAGCTTTGCGCCGCCGGCGGCAAACATCCTGATTCAAAAGAAGATGAACGCCCAAAACACCGCGCGGCTGCTGCGAGCTTCTATTCCAACGCTGGAGGCGCTTGCCGATTTTTCGCACCACAGCCAGTATGCGGCGATGAAAGACTTCGCCCAAGAAATCGGTTTCAAGAACAGTCAGGTCTTCGGAACCATCCGCGCAGCCGTCACCGGGCAGAAGGTATCGCCGCCGACCTTTGAAACAATGGAGATCCTGGGCAAAGCTGAATCCATCCGCCGCATCAAATTGGCCGCAAAATCACTGGAACGGTCACTTGAACCTTGAAATGTTTTATGAAGCGCGATAGGATAGGCCGCAATGAACTTTGGGAGATAGTTTAATTGGCAAAACAGCGGATTCTGGTTCCGCCATTCCTGGTTCGAGTCCAGGTCTCCCAGCAATCCAATTTATTCTGTTGATCCAGTCGGCGCCGGTGTCAGGCGACCGAAAGGACAACCAGTTCAACCCATTTGCGGAACTCATCATGCTGGGCGTTGTACAGCAAACGGGTTCGCAAGGGCAAGCCCAGCCACATATACGACAGTTTGCGGCGCTCTTCCCGCGAGGTATGGTCGACAATCTCGCGATACCAGCGCGGGAACTTCAGGAAAATCTGCGGATAATTCAGGATGCTGTCCTTGACCTTCCAATACAGCGTGATCGACAGCGCAAGCGAAAAGACGCCGAAGAGGATCAGAAACGACGACGGAACAACCAGTGTAAAAATCAGATAAGCCAGAACGAATCCCCACCAGCAGGCCTCCAGCAATGGGCTGAATCCAACTTCATCGCCATATCGCTGAAAGGCGGCCAAAATCGGCTCTTTATAGAATCCCAGGGTCACCAGCGACGCGCGGATAAACCGAATAGAGGCGGCGATCAGCAGGAGCGCCAATATCGTCGGCATTAGGTCATCCTTATCCAGCCGCGGCGGCGAAAGTTATGATAAGTTCGCTGATTATTCATTGTCAGCGTCGGCTTTGTTTTTCGGCGCGGCGCCAAATCCATGCCGCATTTCTCCTGGCGTCCGCTCGACAATGCCCGGGTGCGGATAGGGCGTGCAGGGCAAGGGAATCCGCCAGCACTGCCGCATACGGCTGTCGGGAACGTTGATCTTCAGGCCGCTGGCGGTTTCATAGACCCGTATCGGCGGCATCGGATGGGCATAAAATCCATCTTCGGGGCCGGCCGGCAAGGGCGAGGTCGGCAGCCAAGCCATCAGCATCAGCACATAGCCCAAACACAAAGCCAGGGCCGCATAAAGGCCGCCGATGCGCCAGCGCCACGAAACCGAATGCCACGCCAGCGCCGCCAGTATCATCAGCAGCGCCGCGCTGCTCCATAAAATATATTGAATGTACTTGATATTGGGCGCGGTCAAAAACCAAACCGCCATCATCAGCAGCGACGGCAGCAGGACCCATAAACCCAATGGCGGCTTTCGTTTTGCCCAGCGATTTCGCCACCGTCCGCCGGCATACAGCGCCAAAGCCGCGCCCGACAAAGCGGTCGGAAGCGCGAAGGCAAAGACATCGCCGCGAAATCGATGAAACCACGGCGCAACCCAATCCCAAGACGCCAGCACCACTTCAGGATCGCCATATCGAATGCGGGTGTTGGTCGCCAGCTGCCGCTGCCGCTGCTCCAGCGATTCCTGCGGCTCGGCCCAATCAACTTCAATCCGCCCAAAGGACTGTGGATAGGCCGCATAGCCGCTGCTGACAACGCCGCGCGCCATCCAGGGGATAACCATGAATATCGCAAATAGCAGGATCGGGATGATGATTTGGGCAAAGCCCTTGATTCCAGCCCGCAGTCCCCCGCGCCCAAGCCAGACTATCCATACCAGCCCGCCGATGCTGATGCCAAAAACAATGAAACTTTGCTTGACCGTAAAGCCGGTTATGATAAGAATCGCCAAACGAAAAATCAGATAGCGGCTGGAGCTTTGCGCCGACTTGCAGCTTTGCAAAAAATCCAGCAGATAAATCAGCGCGAGGAAGCCAATCAGATCAACCCTTGTGTCGGTTAAAAAATGGGTGATGCCGCCGCGCCTCACGGTATAAAATAGAATATAGGGGATCATCAGCGTGGCGAAGATCCACCACCAGCGGATGCCAGTTCCATCTCGATGCCGATACAGTTGCGCCGCGCCATGGAGCGCATAGGCCAGGAAGGCCATCAGCAGCAGGCCAGTCGCCACATGATAAGACCGCCCCGACCAAAACGAAACATCCAGCAGGGCATCATACAGGTACACCGAATGATTGTAAGCCAATGATGAAAACAGATTGTTCAATCCCGGCACAATCGGATAAGCGTCGATCCACATGACCGCCGGTATATCGCGGTAGCCGCTGTCAAAAGCGTTCGGCATGTCTATGGCGCGGTTCGCCATCCACAGCAGAAACAGCGCAAAGATCAGCGCAAACAGTCGATAGCGCTTGAGCCGACCAATCACCAGGAAAAGATGACGGCGCTGCATCAGCAGGCCGGTTAGAGCCGCCAAAGCCAGCAGCAGCAAGATGACTTCATCCACTGGAAAAGCGAAATGCCACAGTTGAAGAATCCCCAAAGACAAAGCCCAGCCCAGCCAAAAGCTGTCCAGCCAAAGCAGTCCCCAAGCGGGCTTTTGACCCATTCCTTTCAGCAAAACTAAGCCCAGCCCGCTAAAGAGCAGAAAGCACAGCAGCCAACTGAACAAGACCAAACCCATCGGATAGACAAGGGCAATCATTTGCATTGCGCTTCTATATTTGACAAAATACGGGTTAAGCGACACAGAAACTATATTATAATTAGAGTCGAGTCATTAGGCGATAATGATTTTCCGTGCCAGCGTCAAGCTAATGAATGCAGTCTTATGTCAAATATGGAATTAATCAAATCCGGAGAAGGCCCGCGGCTTGCGTTTTTGCAGACAGCCGATGCTCATATCCTGGCTGAAACCCTGGTCGCCTTTGCCAATACCGAAGGCGGAATCATCGTGATTGGCATCGAGTCTAACGGCAAGCCGTCAGCGGCCAGAACCGCCGGCGCCGACGTTGACCAGATGCTCAAACTCGCCGGGGATTTGTACAATCCGCCGGTCATCACCGAAAAATGGGAAGAGATAGCGGTCGAAGCCGAACACGACCTCGAGGCCGGCGGCAACGGAAGCGCGACGGCGAGTTTCCCGGCCTATGCCATCCGCGTCCCCCGCAGCACCGAACTGCACGCCCTTGCCGATGGGCGGGTGCTGATACGCAGCGGCAGCGTCAACCGTCCCTTGGGCGGTCAGGAGATTGTGCGGCTGGCAAGCGCCAAGAACACCGGCGATTTTGAATCCGATGTCGTTCCCGGCGCCAGCATAGACGACTTCAGCCGCAAGATGATCGATGAATATCTGGAAAAACGAGCCGAGCGCACCAAACGACCTTACAATGGCAAAATCGACAGCCTCTTGAATGAAATCGGCGCCATCACAGCCGAAGGCAAGCCGACTGTTTGCGGTCTGCTGCTGTTCAGCGAATATCCCCAGCAATGGCTGCCGCAAAGCGCGGTTGTATTCGCCAAATTCGTCGGCACAACGCCGCGCGGCGAGAGCGGTTTCGCCGGCTATTCCCGCCGCGAAGAACTCACCGGCCCAGTATCGCGCCTGATTGAAGCCACCTGGAACCTGGTCTGGAGTGAAATGGCGGTTAGCGCCGTGGTCAAAGGTTTGGAACGCGAAGAAACCTATGAATATCCGCAGTTTGCCGTCCGCGAAGCGCTTGTCAATGCTATTTGTCACCGCGATTATCGCTTGCGCGGGCGCCGCATCGAGGTGCGTATGTTCTCCGACCGCCTCGAAGTCATCTCTCCAGGGGGCCTGCCTGGCTTTATCACCGTCGAGAATATCAAAGATGAGCATTTTTCGCGCAATCCACGGCTGGTCGGCGGACTGTTTCAATGGGGTTATATTGAAGAGTTGGGGCTTGGGATCGACCGAATGATCGAAGTGATGGAACAGGCCGGGCATTCGCCGCCCAAGTTTGACGCCCGCCCCTACAGCTTTGCGCTGGCTTTGCACAACGAACGCAAGAAGCCCAAACTGCCCGAATGGGCGCGGAACACCAATCATCGACAGGCGCGGGCATTGCAGTATATCCGCGAAAATGGCTCTATCGCCAACCGCGAATATCGAAGCCTGATACAAGGCGTATCGGCCGAGACGCTGCGGCTTGACCTGGCTGATATGGTCGAAAAAGGGATCCTGGTCAAGGTGGGCGCAAAAAAGGGCACGTATTACGTATTGAAGTAGCTCGACTGCGGCGGTTTCGGTTTAGCGCCGCTCTTTAAGCCGGGCGGCTTTGCCGCGGCGATCTCGCAGATAATACAGCTGCGCCCGCCGCACCTTTGCCCGCCGCAGAATCTCAACCTTTTCGACCCGCGGGCTGCGCAGCAGGAATGTCCGCTCGACGCCGACTCCATGGCTGGCGATTCGGCGAACCGTAAAATTAGCCTCATTGCCGCCTTTGCGCGAACGGATGACGACGCCTTGAAAAATCTGCACCCGTTCCCGACTGCCCTCAACAATACGAACATGAACCTTGACGGTATCCCCTGACTCAATCAAGGGATGGCTGTGGTTTTCCACCACCAGTGATTGTATAAGTTCCTGGCTCATGGCTTGTTTCCTTCCATACAGATACGCCCGCAGGCATTTGAATTGGCTTCAGACCGCCAGCTATTGTACATGGCAGGCCGACCTTCCGCAAGGGGCGGTTATAAAGGGGCCGCATTTCAGTTTTCAGCTGTTCAGGATTTCCTGCAAGGCGCGGGACAGCTGGCTGGCCTCATCAGTAAATAGATAGTGATTCGGCGGCAGCGCGGCCATATTAGTCCGCCAGCGCAGCCAATGGCCGCTGGTGACAGCGCTGAAGGTCTTGGCGGCCTCCGCCGGGCTGCTTTCGTCAAGAACCACGCCGATTTGATGTTTCTCCACTTGCCGCGCGTCTTCGCCCGGCCGAACAATCAAAGGTTTCTGAAAGAAGCAGGCTTCATAGTATCGGCCAGCCTGCATCCAGCGCCCCGGAATATCCGCGGACAGGCAGGCCAACACCATATCCACACTCCCATAAAGTTCCGCCAGATCCTCGGGATGCCGGAACGCGCCCAAGAATTTGATGCCCGGGCCGCTTTCAAGAAAGCGGTCAAAGCCGCGCAGATGCGGCGCTGCTGCCCCCGCCAGCAGAATCTCGAACCTTCCATTCGATAGCCGACTCAAACATTCAAGAAATTCCAGTGACCATTGACCCCGCAGCATCCCAAACCAGCCAATCGTCAGAGGTCGATCAAGCAGGGGGACGCTATCCTTTTCTTGTCGGCTGCTTTTTCCCACGGCCGCCGCGCGGGATGATTCGATTTTGGCTTCAATAACCAAGATGCGCGTGCGCGTTTTCAGCCAGCCGCGGAAATAATGATGCAGTCCGCTTGAAGTCAGTACCAGAAGATGGCATCGGCCGACAACGAACCGGTCGATTGTCCGCGCCAGCTTTCCCCGCCAGCCTGATGCGACTTGAATCGGCTGGAGGTACAGCGCATGAAATACAATCGGCCTTCTCAAGCCTAATCCGGCGATGCAAGCCAAGAGCGCCATATCCGCATTGTAGGCGTAGACAAGCTGGCTGCGCTTTATCGCGGCGCGGATCTTCGGCGCCGCCTTCAGCAGTGTCAGCGTCCGCTTCAGATAAGATTTACGCTGGATATGGCCCAGGATGGTGACCGGCCACTTGGGCGGTCGGCCGAACCAGGGGAGTCTCTGAAAGCCCATGACCTCGACTTGAAAGCCGGCCTGCCGCAGCATGTCAATGGGCGCCGCTGATATTGGGTGGGATATGCGGTTCAGCAGGCAAAGGATTCTCGCTGAAGACATGCTCCGCCTTATGGAATTTGCAGGACATCGCCAATTTTGACGTCGTCAATGTTGACGATGCCGTTTAGTTCGGCAATCGCCTCAATCGTGGTGTCAAATCGCTGGGCAACATCGTAGAGCGTGTCATACTGGCGCAGGGTGTAGGTTCGGCTGCCGGTCGGTATCGCCTCGGCATTCTGCGCCCCCGTATTGGCGCGGATGTTGATCTGGGCATTGCTCAAGATTCGCTGCTGCGCCTCTTGGACCAACGGGTCGACCGCGTCCCCGCCGTCTCCGGCATCCACGGCCGCGGCGGCCACAGCCGGCGTCGGCGACGCCGCCGGGAGTTCAGGCTGGTCAGTAACCGTCGGCGTGGTGGTAGGCGGCGGTATAAAGCCGGTCGTCCCGCACTCTGGAATCGTAATCCGCTGCTCGACCAAGATTCTGCCCGGATCAGAAATGCCGTTGGCGTTCACAATCGCCTCTACCGACAGGCCATAGGCCAGGGACAGCATATACAGGGTATCGCCAGCGCGGATCTCGTGAACGCAGTCGGCCCCGGGGACTAATGTGTTTCGGATGATTGGAATCAGGGTCGGAACAGCGGTCGGGGCTGTTGAGGCCGCTGGCGCCGAGGTCGCATCGACGGCGGTTTCGAGCGGCGGCGGCGTTGCTATCCCGGCGGCGTCCTGCGTCAATCGCTGAATCAGAACCGTCGCCGTCAGCGCATAAGTATCCGGCGGCGCTTCGGTAGATATTTGACTCACTGACGTAATCGCCGCGGTCGGCAGTGTATCTGTTTCCTCAATAACGGTCGTCGCCGCCGACAAGGGCTGGGCCACCGGCGGCTCCCCGATACCTTCAGCAGAATCGCGAAAACATGCCGTCGCGGTCAAAGAAAGAACCGCGCATAACAGCAATAAATAATAAGGCTTCTGTTTAGACATGTATCGGTTTCTCCTCAATAAGGTCGCCCTGCCATTCAATGACCGGTTATTCATATTTATTATACCCAACAGCCATCGATTCGGCAATTAGATTTCAAGGCGGTTCAGGATTCGCGCTTGGCTCAATGGCAGTCAAACGTTGATGGCCGGGCAAGGTTTTCACGAAAGCGAACCGTTGGCCGCGAACGCCAGTATAACCAAACCAGCCGCAATCCGATAATAGCCGAAGACGGCAAAGCTGCTGCCAGAGATAAACTTCAGCAGCCAGTCAATCGCAAACCAGGCGAACAGGCCCGAAAGCGCCGCGCCCAGCAATAATAACATCAATTCATCCGGCCGCAAGGCATCCAAAGAGATCAGCAGCTTGTACACAGTCGCCCCGCCCAAGACTGGAATCGCCAGGAAAAACGAGAATTCGGTCGCCGTCTGTCGATTCATCCCGGCGAGCATCCCGCCGATGATGGAACTGCCCGAACGCGACATCCCTGGAATCAGCGCCAAAACCTGCACCAGTCCGACCGTCAAGGCCTGCGACAGCGTGATGTCTGTCATCCGATCTGTCTTGCCATGCCTGACTTTATGGAACGACGGCAGCCGCTCGACCAGCAAAAAGGCGATGCCGCCGACAATCAGGGAAACCGCCACGACCACCGGCGAAAACAGCAAAGCCTGCATCGGCTCGCCAAACAAAAATCCAAGCCCGGCCGCTGGAACCGCCGCCAGCAGGATCAGCAGCCAAAACCGCCTCGTCGGCGGATGCGACCTCACTTGTCCAGCCTGTTTAAGCAAAGTTTTGCGATAATAAAAAATGACCGCCACCACGGCGCCGACTTGAATAAAAATCTCAAACACCGTTCCCGCAATCGCGAAATCCAGCGCTGCCGTCCCGATAATCAGATGCCCGGTCGATGAGACCGGCAAGAATTCGGTAATGCCCTCAATCAAGGACAGGATAATGACCTTGGCGATATTGTCCATCATCTCTCAATCTATGTCTGTGGGGAGGCAGCCTACAGCGCCGCGCCCAATAATCGCCGCGCCGCAGCCAGACCTGCCGCCACCCCCAGCAGACACAGGCCGTTATTCAGCATGACATTGAGCAGGAACGGGCCCAAGCCGCCCTTTTCAAACAGGGTCATGCTTTCGTTGGCAAAGGTCGAAAAGGTCGTGAACGCGCCAAAGAATCCAGCCCCGACCAGCAGACGCAGCTGCGGTGACAGCCCGGCGCGCGACCCAATCCAGGCGCCGAACAGCGCCAAACCAAAAGACCCCAGCAGATTCACCGCCAGCGTCCCGAAAGGGAACGATCCCCAGCGCGGCGCCAGAATACTGTCCGTCCAGGCGGTCATCCAATAACGCGCATTAGCTCCCAAGAAGCCCCCGATCCCAACAAAAAACAAGGCATCCATCGCCGCCCCCTGTAAAATGCGCTAATCGTATGCCAGATGCGTCAAGCTGTCAATAACTCATGCCATCAGAGCAAGCGCAGCCGCCCGACGAGGACGGGTGGAATCTGCCATAATTTGAACCAGTTTAATCCCGGCGAGTCTTCGGCATCGTCCAGCGAGAAGGCTGGCTCCAGCAGCGCATCCAGCGCGAAGCCAGCCTCAAAGGCATCGCCAAGCAGCTGATGAAGCGGCCGATGATAATAATAATGGGGATTGGGTTCGGCCGGCGCGCCGCCGCCCTTCACCGGCGGCACATCAAGATAGGCGCGCAGCTTGACCGCATAATGATCATAGACTGCGCCGCCGCGGTCTTCTTTTTCATGGACAAAGATGGGATTGTTCGAGTTGAAAGCGGGGTGCGCGGTGGCATAAACGAAACGGCCGCCGACGGCGAGCAGTCGACTGGCGGCATTGAAAAGCGGCTTCAGGGTCGGGATGTCCATCAGCGCCATCGTGCAGACGACGGCATCAAATCGGCCGGCGCCCAGCCCCAGCATCGCCGCTTCGTCGGTGGCATCAATTACATGATATTGGATAGACGGCGCGGCCGGCCGCGCCTGCGCCAGTCTGACAAGCTCTTGGCTAAAGTCAAAGGCGGTGACAAGGGCGCCTTCTTTGGCCAGCCGCCGCGCCATAACGCCATTGCCACAGCACGCATCCAGCGCGCGTTCGCCTGGCTGGAGCTTGAGAAGCCGCAAAACCGAAGGCTCAATCAAGCGGCGGTGAAAGCTGTTGCCCTCGTCGCCCTGCATCGCGTCCCAGAACCGCGCCTTCCGATTCCACAGTTCGCGCCCTTCGGCGTTCAGTCGCTCCGCATCCATTCTGGTCACTCCCGGCTGTGCGTGAATTGGCGATTGTACGCGGGCAAACTGCAAATGCAAGGCTGGGAACATTTGCAAGCTGATTTGACCTGCCCTATAATTAAGCTGGGGCTTCTGTTTAGATATTCATATTAGATACTCATAATGCGGTTTTGATGGAAGAGATTTTGATATTCGCAGTGGTTGGACTGCTCATCGGCCTTTCCAAAGGCGGCTTGGGCGGGCCGGCGCCGGTCGCGCTTTGCGTGCCGCTGCTGATGTTGATTATCCCGGCGCAGGAGGCGGTCGGGCTTGTCCTGCCGCTGCTTATCTTCGCTGATGTCCCCGCCCTGTATTTCTATTGGAAGCAGTGGGACGGCCACTATCTGCGGCTTATATTTTTACCGGGGCTGATCGGCGTTTTCTGCGGCCTGTTCGTATTGGCAGACATCGACGCCGTTATGCTCAAGCACATCATTGGCGGCCTGACCCTGCTGGCGATGGCCTTCAAAATCGTCAGCGACCACCGCAAATTTGTGGCTTATCATCCGCGGAACTGGCATGGCTGGCTGGGCGGCTGGGCATCGGGCTTCGGCTCGGCCCTGGCAAATGTGGGCGCGCCGCCTTTTACTATTTATCTGCTGATGCAGCCCAAGATAACCCCGCGCAGTTTCGTCGGCACAACCACAGTCTTTTTCGTCATCATCAACCTGGCCAAACTGCCAGGCTTCATAGCCATCGGCATCCTTGACCTGCCCAAACTGCTTGACATCGGCTGGGTCTTCATCCTGATTCTGATGGGGGTCGCTGTGGGACGCGCGCTGATTACGCGCATCAACAGGCGGACTTTCGAATGGGCGATGATGATTCCGCTGCTGCTGTTAAGCCTTTCGCTGCTGTTCTTCAGCTAATGCAGCCAATCGCCCAGTCGGTCGATGCCTTTCAGCATTTTGTCGGCAGACGATTTGACCTGGACCTCATCAAGCGCATCCCATCTGTCCAATAGGGCCGCGCCGTCAAAATCGACGTAGGCCAGACGCGCCGTCAGGGCATCGGGCGGCATTCCGAACGCGCTGCCCGGCAGCAGGGCCACCCCGCTGTCGTCAAGCAGACCTTCGCAAAGCTGGCGGTCGGTGACGATGCCGCGGCCGGCCAAAGATTCAGCAAAGGGGCTGAAATCAAGCAGGAGATAAAACCCGCCCTGCGGCTGATGCGCGCGAAGCCCGCCCCGCACAAGCGCGGCGTGGATGGCCTGCCCGACCGCGGCCAAAATGCGGCGCTGCGCCGCCAGGTATTGATGCAGTTCAGCATCCAGTTCATAGGCGCTTAGGGCGGCTGCCTGAATAGGAACAGGAGCGCAGGAATAGGTCTCTGAACCCAATCCGACCAAGGCATCATAAAGACCGTCAGGCGCATCGGGCGGCAAAATCAACGCGCCCAACCGCCAGCCGCCGGCGCCGCACCACTTCGATAAACCAGTCACGACCAGCGTCCGCTCTGGGTAGACGCGCGCCAGCGAAATATGCCGACCCCGATGATGCAGCAGTCCATAGATCTCATCTGAAATGACCCAGACGCGGTGTTTTCTGAAGACCGCTGACAAAGCCTCCAATTCCGAAGGGGAATAGGTTAAGCCATCGGGATTGCCGGGATAATTCAAAACCATGAGTTTGCGCTGGTTTGATTGGCTGTGCTGTGACAGCGCCGCGTCCAGCGCCGAGGGCGTCACGCGCCAGCGGTCCTGCCACGATGTCAGCAGCCGAACGACGGCATGGCCGGCAAGCCGAGCCTGCGGCGCATACGACACCCAGCCCGGCGCTGGCAGGAAGACAATCGCCTGACGAAAGGCCTGCATCAGATTATAAAGCAGGGGTTTGGTGCCGGGCGCGACCAAGACCTGTTCGGCGGCGATGGGATAGCCATCGGCCTCGCAATGAAAGGCGGCTATTTTCCGCCGCAGGGCCGGCAGACCCGCGACAGCCGTATAATCCTTGCGGCCGCTGGCCGCCTGCAAGGCTTGGCGCACCCGCGGCGGCGGCAAAAACGGTGATTCGCCAAAGCCAAAGCGATAGACCTTCTGCCCAGCCTGTTCCAGTGTTTCGCACTGCTCGTTCAATGCCAATGTGTCCGATTTGTCGACGCGCAGAAACCGCATAAAGCCTCCCAATTCACTCTGGAAAAACGGCGTTTGTATTCATCACAGCGACAGCCGGGCAAAGGTTATCAAGGCGACAAACAGGACGGGGATCAGGCCCAGCAGCAGCATCCGTTTAATGACCGGCCCCTCGTCGCCGCTAAGGCCGACGGTGCTGCATCCGACAATAATTTTGGCTGGCGCCAGGACGCTCCCCAGCGATGCGCCGGCGGTTTGGCCGGCCAGAACAATCGGCGCGCTCAAGTCAAGCAGGGCCGCCGTTTCCTGCTGCAAGGCGCCGAATACGACGTTGGAATTGGCGTTGCTGCCGGTCATAAACGCGCCCAAAGTGCCGATAAAAGGAGCGAAGAAGGGGTAAATGGCGGCGCTGAAGGTTTCGCTGATGCCGCGGGCGATGATTTGGGTCATGCCGCTGTGGGTCATCAAGGATGCCATCGCCACCAGCGCCAGAATCGAGATGGTTGGCTTGACGGCTGACTGGCGCACCTTGCCCCAGATTTCGCTCCAGGCATTTTTATTGTGATAATAGCCGACGCGCCAATAAAGCAGGAACGAGATCATGGCGGCATAGAACAAGGTCGCGCCTGGATGGCCTAAGACACTGATTTTGCGCCCGGTCTCCGCCGGTGTACCCCAGCCCAATGAAGTGGCGGCGGCTGGAAATTCGATCTGAATTACAAGGGTATTCATCAGGCGGTCGAGCGGCTCGATCAGGTTGATGGCAAACGCCAGCGCCAGCAAAATAACATAGGCGGCCAAGGCCAGCGGCAGATTGCGCGGTTGGTCGTTTTTCGTTTTTTTGATAGGGCTGGATTTGCCGCGGTGCAAGGGGGACAGCACATACAGCACGCCAGCGGCGGCGCCGGCCAAGGCGGCCGATGTGGCGCCAAGCACCCAGATGCCGTTGGTCGCCGCCCACCACTGCGTGAGGCCCATGACGGCGCCAAGGATGAGGAGCATGGGAATGGAGCGCAGCAGTCCGTCGCGGCCGGCGCTGACATAAGCAACCAGCGCGCCGCTTGTCAGGCTGGCGAGGCCAAGGACAAGCGCGGCATCATGCGCCAAAACTTCGCCGGGCAGGCCAGTAACGGCCGTCAAGGCGACAAATGAAGTCCCCAGCGACCCAAATGTGACCGCCCAGCCGTGTCCGAGCGATGCCATGATGACGGCCTGCGTGGCGGTATAGCCTAATCCGACCAGCAGCGGCGCCACGACGGCGATTGGCACGCCAAATCCGCCGACGCCTTGCAGCAGCGAGACAAACACCCAGCTAATCAGGAGGCTCTGCGCCGCCCGATCCGAAGTCAGGCGCGGCAGGCTGCGGCCAATCAGGGCGACGGCGCCGGCTTCGTTGGTCACGCTGTAAAAGAAGAGCGCCATCCAGATAATGTACAGCACATCCACAGCCAGCAGGATCGACTTGCCGACGGCCACGGCGACCAGGAGCAGGTTGCCGCCGAAGACGGTCAGTGACAAGGCCAGGGTCACGGCAAAGGCGGCTGAACCAGCGCGGCTGCCGCCCCAGCCGAGGCCGACCATCAAGCCCAACACAGTCAGCACCGGGAGCAGGGCCAGCAGCCAGTTGAGCAGGTTCAGTTCCAAGATCGCGCTCCCGCCAAAATCAGAGTCTATCCGGCCGCGTCGGCGGCGATTGGGGACCGCCGCTGATAAAATCGAGTCGCCTCTTGGAAGGCATAGGCCAGCTGCAGGACCTCAAAATCGGCATGCGGACGGCCGACGATTTGCAGACCTATCGGCAGCCCCTCATCGGTGAAGCCGCAAGGGACTGAAATCGCTGGCAGCCCGGTGACGGTGATATAGGCGCAGGTCATCATCCAGTCGATATAGGTGGTCATGGCTTGGTCGTTGATTTGGCGCGGGTATTCCCAATCGATGGGGAAAGGCGGCAGCTGCGCGGTCGGCAGCAGCAAGTATTCATAAGTGTCCATGAACTCTCGCACGCGGTGATAAAGTTCGGTGCGCTTCTGTTCGGTGCGGCTAATCTGCCCGGCGCTTAGGGTTTTGCCTTGCCCGGCGTTCCATCGGATAGTTTCTTTGAATGCGGCTTCGCCAAATTCGGCAAAGCGGTCGGCAAAGGAAAGCTCAAAGTTCCAGGCGCGCAGTGTTTGGAAGATGTCATAAGCATCTCGAAAATCGGGATGGGCCGCTTCAACATGGCAGCCCAAATCGCTGAATATCGGCAGCTGTTTTTCGATGACGGCGGTGACCCGCGGGTCAAGCTCCAATTCGCCTAGATTTGGACTCCAGGCGATCTTCACATCGGCAAAATCGCGCGTTAGGGATTGGGTGAAGATGGCGGCTGGCTGATGGAGGGCGATGGGCGAGCGCGGGTCATAGCCGGCGATGGCCGCCAGCATCAGCGCGGCATCCTGCACGGTGCGGGCCATAGGGCCATCAACCGCCAGGGTCGACCAGCCGTTCAGCTTGGGATATTGCGGCACCCGGCCAGGCGAAGGCCGCAAACCAACGACATTGCAAAAACTGGCTGGATTCCGCAGAGAGCCGCCCATATCGCTTCCGTCGGCAAGCGGCATCATGCCAGCCGCCAGGGCGACGGCCGCGCCGCCGCTGCTGCCACCGCAGGATTTCGATAGATCATAGGGATTGCGAGTAGCGCCAAAGAGCGAATTGAAGGTATGCGATCCAGCGCCGAATTCAGGCACGTTGGTTTTGCCCAGCGTGATGCAGCCAGCCTGCTTCAGCCGCTTGATAATCAAATCATCGGATTCAGGCAGATAATCGCGAAAGAGCGGCGAGCCAAAAGTGGTGCGGATGCCTTGGGTTTCAAAGAGGTCTTTATGAGCTATCGGCAAGCCATGCAGCAGTTTCAGTTCTTCGCCGCGGGCCTGGCGCTCATCGGCCTCTTTGGCCATGTCCATAGCCAATTCAGGCTGATAAGTTACAATCGCGTTCAAGGTCGGGTTAAGCGCGTCGATCTGCTCGATATGCGCCTGCAAAACCTCGACGGCCGAAAGCTGGCGCCGCTTGATTTTGGCGGCGAGTTCAACCGCGGTCATAAATACCAGATCATTCATTTTCGTCGGCGCCTTTCAATTTAACCGCGGCCGATATAGGGCATGGCGGCGGCCATGATGGTCATAAAAGGGACATTGGCGTTCAGCGGCAGATTCGCCATATAAACAATAGCGGCGGCGACATGCTCAACGCTCATGGTTGGCTCAACCGCCATTGATCCATCGGCCTGCGGCACGCCCTGCGCCATTTTCGCGGTCATATCGGTGCTGGCGTTCCCAATGTCAATCTGTCCGCAGGCGATATTGAAGGGACGGCCATCCAGCGCGGTCGATTTGGTCAAGCCAGTGATGGCGTGCTTAGTGGCGGTGTAGGGCGCCGAATTGGGGCGCGGGACATGGGCCGAAATTGAGCCGTTATTGATGATGCGGCCGCCGGGCGGCCGCTGTGATTTCATCATTTTGAAAGCCGCTTGCGTGCAGAAAAAGGCGCCGTTCAAATTGACGCCGATGACCGCTGCCCACTGCGCTTCGCTAAGGTCTTCGAGTGGAATGGCCGGGGCGCCGATGCCGGCGTTGTTAAACAGCAGATCCAGCCGCCCGTATTTGGCTTTGGTCATAGCGAACAGATGACGAACCGCCTGAATATCGCTGACATCGGCGGGGACTATGAGAGCGCGGTCGGCGGCGACGCCGGCGGCGGTGAAGGTCTGCCAGAGTTTTTCCTCTCGGCGGCCGGCCAGGACCAGCGAATAGCCGACTTCCCACAGCGCCAGCGCGGCGGCGCGGCCGATGCCGGAGCCGGCTCCTGTAATCAGCGCAATCGGCGATGTCATCCTGCGCAACCTCCGCTTTGTCCGAATGGTGACAAGTTTAACCGCGCGCGAAAGCTCCTGTCAAATGAATGGCGGCTGGGGGCGCGTTTTTGTGTACAATACAGTTCGCGGTTTATGGCTATCGGGAAAGGACAGATGATGGTTTCCGAAAGAGACAAGTATTTTTTTGACTTAAATGGATTTCTGCTGCTTAAAGGCGCGCTGTCGAGCGAGGAAGTTGACGAGATCAACGCCGCTATCGACAAGCTGCTGCCGATCCAGCCGGGCGAATGGAAGGGCTATGTCCATGGACATAACTACGGCGACAACGATGGGCTGAATCTCCAGCAGATTTATGAGGGCGGCGAACCGTTTGAGCGGCTGATTGATCATCCGGCTTGGATTGAGAAGGTCAAGACCTTTGTCGGCGGCGCGGGTACTTTTGATTACAATCATGGGCCTTTGTTCATTGACGAATGCTTTGTCAACATACGCGGCCGCGGCGAGGCGATTGGGCTGCATTCCGGCGGCCATGAAGGCACGAAGCGGACGCAGTTTCGCTTTTACAACGGCGGTTTTCACTGCGGGCAGATCAATATCCTGATGGCCTTGACCGACATCGGCGCGGGAGACGGCGCTACGATGGTGATTCCCGCCAGCCACAAGTCACACTTTCCGCATCCCGATTACGCCAAGCACAGAATGCGGGGCGAAGAGGCATCGGTGGACAACGTGGAAGGCGCAATCGAGATCTATATGGATGCTGGGGATGCGCTGCTTTTTGTCGACTCGCTTGCTCATGGGTCAGCGGAACGGGTCAGCCCTGGTGAACGGCGCATCATTGTTTTTCGCTATGGGCCTTCGTGGGGGACATCGCGTCATGGGTATCAGGTTTCGCCGGAATTGATTGACCGTCTAAGTCCGCCGCGGCGGCAGATTGCGCGGCCTCAAGCTCCGCTGGCGCCTGGCGATTAATAAGTCCAGCTTCGGGGCAGCGGCCGTTCCATAGCAAGCAATCGGGTTAATAATTGTCGGCGGCAGTCGGCCAAGGCTGGCTGATAGGTCGGCTGGCTGGAAATATCGCGATAAGTTTCGGGGTCAAGTTCCATGTCCCATAGCGCTTCGCGGCCGTCGGCGTGAATCAGATAGCGATATTTCCACGTTCGCAGGGACTTCCAGCCGGCGCCTTCGGTCAAGGCGGCCTGTTCATCCACTTGCGCGGTTCCAAACACGCAGTCGGCGCGGCTTCGGCCTTGCAGCGACGGCGGCGGCTGAATGCCGGCAAGCGCGAGCAGAGTCGGCGCAATGTCAACCGCTTCGACGATGCCGTCGTATCGCTGGCGCGGCTTGCCATCCGGGGCCGAAATGATGAGCGGCACGCGGCTGACCGCATCATCGGCCGGATACCCTTTGCCATAACGCAGGTGCGAACCCAGCCATTCGCCATGATCCGAGGTGAACACCAGGATAGTGTTTTCGCGCTGGCCGCTGGCTTCCAAAGCGGCGATGATTTGCCCAACATAATCATCGACTTCGCTAATCATGGCATAATAGCCGCGCTTGGCCTGACGAAGCTGCCCATCGGAAAACTGCTGTGAGGGGTCGGTCGGACGCTGGCGGTCGATATGCGCTGGAAAGGCCGGCGGCGACAGGCGGTCGGCATCATATAAATCGAGGTATTTCTGCGGCGTCACCCAAGGCGCATGGGGCGAATAGAAACCGGCGATACATAAAAAGGGCTGCCGCCCCTGCTGGCTGATGAACTCGATGGTTTGCCTAGCGACAAAAGCAGTGTGCGTGAGATGGTCATCGGCCGCAAAGGGAATCCCCGCCTTGAAATCATGGCGGCCTTCGGCATCGCCTCGATGCACGACCGAATCCTCAATCCCCATGGTGCGCTGCCACACGCGGGTCGCCGGCGGAATGCCAACGCTGATTTTGTCCATTTGCTCGGGCGCCTGCCGCCGCGCCCAAGCTCGATAGGCATCTTCATAAACGCCGGGTTCATCGGCGATTTCGAGATGGTCAAAGCCGTAATCGGGATGCGGCGCGCGGTGATCGCGGCTGGCATGCGGCAAAAAGTGCAGCTTGCCGATGTTGGCTGTGCGATAGCCATAGGGCTTCAGCATGCGCGGCAGCGTCAGCGCGTCCGGCGGCACAGGAACGCCCATGTGCGTAATGCCAAGAGTCGAGGGATACTGCCCGGACAGCATACTGATTCGGCTCGGCATACAGACTGGATTCTGCACAAAATGATGGGAGAAGTTAAGGCCGGCCGCCGCCAGCGCGTCCAGATTGGGGGTGTGGATTTCGTCATTGCCATTTGCGCCCAGCGCATCCCATCGCTGCTGGTCGGTATAGAGGATGAGTATGTTGGGCCGTTTCATGCGAATGCCTCCGATGTGGATTTCACCGTATTATTATAGCGCATCGGCGGCATGGCGCGCATTGCCGCCATTTGCGGCCATATTTCCATGCTTTGCCGCCACGTACTAGCAGGAATTTTAGGGGATCGGCGCAGATTAGCGGGTTTGAGAAGCGCAATCACCGCGTTTTCCGCCATTTCCGTCCGCCGTTTTGCCGCGAATTCATCGCTTTGTGTTTGCAGCTGGCGATGAATCGGGTAAAATACGCGTGAGTCTTGGGCCCAATCGCCCGGTTAATGATCCAGATTTGTATGGAAAAGAGTCAGTTATCATGAGTCAAACAGCCACTTCACATATTTATATTGACACCAAGCGCGTCATCAGCGCCATTTCGCCCCTGCTGTTCAGTGGATTTGCCGAACACATGGGACGGTGCATTTACGAGGGCATCTATGACCCAGCCTCGCCGCATGCCGACGAAAAGGGCCTGCGTAAAGACGTTCTGGAGGCCTTGCGCGAATTGAATTATCGCTCAATCCGCTATCCGGGCGGCAATTTCCTAAGCGGCTATTCATGGGAAGACGGCATTGGCCCAAAAGACCAGCGGCCGCGCCGCCGCGACCTCGCCTGGCAGTCGATTGAAACCAATCAGTTCGGCACAGATGAGTTCCTGCATTTTTGTCGGCAGATTGGCGCGGCGCCGATGATGGGCGTCAATATGGGCACGGGAAGCATCCAGGACGCCGCCAATCTGGTCGAATACTGCAACGCGCCAGCCGGCACAAAGTACGGTGACCTGCGCGCCAAGTATGGCCGCCGCGATCCTTATGAGGTTAAATACTGGTGTCTCGGCAATGAAATGGACGGATTTTGGCAAATCGGTCATCTCAATGCGGCTGACTATGGCAAAAAGGCGCGCGAAGCCGCCAAGATGATGCGCTTGCATGACGATGATATTGAACTGGTTCTCTGTGGCTCATCAAACCCCAAGATGTCCAGTTATCCAGAGTGGGACCGCGTGGCTCTGGAACTGTGCTGGGAACAGGTCGATTATCATTCGATGCACTATTACGCCAGCAATCATGCCGATGACACCGACAGCTATCTGGCGCTTAGCGCTGAATTTGAGGACTTCGTGGATACCCTGGCCGGCGTTCTGCGTTATGTCAAAGCCAGGAATCGCTCCAGCCGCGATGTTTATCTTTCGTGGGACGAGTGGAATATATGGTACAAAACCCATAAGACTGAAGAGATGCGCGGCAGCTGGACCGAAGCGCCGCATCTTATCGAGGAAATCTACA
Organism: Phototrophicaceae bacterium; assembly: GCA_965243515.1. Lineage (GTDB taxonomy): Bacteria > Chloroflexota > Anaerolineae > Aggregatilineales > Phototrophicaceae > UBA6055. The sequence goes on from OZ251572.1 coordinate 2,589,553, forward strand.
ACCTGGAAGATGCGCTGGTGGCGGCGCAATGGCTGAATGTGTTTTTACGCAAAGCGGATGTGCTGAAAATCGCTTGCTTGGCGCAAATCGTCAATGTAATCGCGCCGATTCTCACGACGCCGGATGCCATGCTGAAACAGACCATCTATTACCCGCTGCTGCTCTTCAGCCAGATGGCGCATGGCAACTCGCTGGATTTGACTGTGGACGCGCCTATGTACGCGACCAAACAGTTCGGGGACATGCCGTTGCTGGATGTATCGGCCGCCCATGATGCCAGGGCGGCGGCGAACTCGATTTTCATCGTCAATCGCAGTCAAACCGAACGTCTGCCGCTCGTCATTCATTGGCAGGACGTCAACCCAAGCCGCATCACGTCGGCGCAGCAGCTTTCGGGAACGGATCCAAAAGCCGCCAACAGTTGGGAGAATCCAAATCGGCTGGTATCGAGGCCGCTCTATGCGCCGAGGATCATGGATGGCAAAGCCGAACTGACATTGCCGCCGCTGTCATTCACGGCGCTGCGGGTGAAGCTGTAACCGGCATTCATTCGGCTTGATTTGGATTAACCCGAAAAACGACGCCGCTGTTCAGCTGCGCCATCCGCTCCAAGGCTGGCATGGCTTCCAATTCAGCAAGCCCGTACTTGTCGGGGGGAGCGGGCATCGGAATAGTGTCATTGAAAAAGACCAGATACGCATCGTCCACAGCCGCGGCCTCGGCGATCATTTTTTCCAGCTTCCCCAGCGATGCTGGCAGCGTATGAACGGCGCTGATCTTGGAGGGATCGGTATGAATGTACACATTCGCATCCCGATTGGCGATGATGATGCCTTCCAGCTGCTCGTCGCGGATGAAGTGGATGACATCGTTCACCCACCCTGGGGCCGCATAGCCCAGGTCCAGGTGCATGGCCGCGTCGCTGTTGGCGCGGATAATCGCCAGCCCATTCAACCTGATGCTGTTGCCCAGCCAGATAAAAAGCATAAGGCCAAGAATGACCATCCCGCGGCTGGCGGATGTTCCAAGCGCCGGCAGGCGAACTGCGCTTCCAGCCCAAGGCCGTTGCCGCAATCGAATCAGAAAGCGGTCCAACAGAAAGACCAGCGCGAAGAGCAGTGGAATATACATCGGCGCCCAATATCTCCTGTTCCCCCATCCGACATCTATTCCCCAGAACTTGGACCCGACGGCGATTAAGATGAAATAGACCAGGACAAAACCGCCATGCAGACAGAAGAAAATCCAGCCGCGCCGCGCTTTTGGCTGGCGGTATATGCGAATGAGCGCAAACCCGATGAGGGCCGCCAGCGCGAAGGCCGACAACGCGCCCAGCGCGGTAACGCCCAGCGCCACGGCATACCACTGCCCCTCATCACCCAGCGGATGCGGCAGGACCCACTCGGCCAGTTCAATCAGCGCCATATTCAAAATCCGATGCAGGGTGACGCTGCCTCGCGGCAGATGCACAGGGCCAAAAAAGGACCCGGTGCGCGCCAAGTTGCTCAACACCCACAGGACAAGCGGGATGACAGGAATCAGCGCAGCCGCCGCGCCGTGCTTCAGCTTCTCCGTCAGCGGCAAACCAGGTCGGAGCAGCAAGAGCGGCAGCAGGATGATGATCAGGGCAGCGCCCAGATACCGCGTCTGACAAGCCAGGGCGACGAAAAGCGACGCCCATATCAGCGAGCTGCGCTTGCCATCGCGCAGATACCGGTCGATAGCGAAGAGCGACAGGGTAACGAAGAGGATGAAGGCTGGTTCCGACAGCGCCCAGGACGCGACTGTGGTCAAGTGCAGCGCCGAGCCAACCGCCAAACATCCCCACAGCGCCAGCATGCGGGATTCGATGCGCCGCCGCAGCCCATGCCCGGCGGCGAAGATAGTCAGACCAAAAAGAAGCGCATTGAGCGGGCCGGCGACAGCGTGCGGGTCAAACCCGAAAAGGAAGCCAGGCGCCGCCATCAGGAGGGGGAACAGCGGCGGCCATTCGGTATAGTCCCCGCCGTGCCATTCTATCCACCCTTCCCCAGCCAACAGGCTGCGGGCGACGGAGATATGATTGATGCTGTCCCAATGCAGTCCGACTCCGTAGGTGGCGCCGCGCAGCAGAACCATGCCGACGCCCAGCGCGGCGACAGCGGCCAGCAGCAGTGTGTAACGCCGACCTGCAAACATAATCTTTCCTTTAGCTGCGAAAGATGCGAATTGATCGAATGTATTTTACCATTAGGCTGAATTCCGTCAAGAAAGGGCAAATCGCGGGCTTTTTGGCATTTGCTTGACAATACAGACCGCGCGGGTTAATCTTTAACTGTGAACCGCATTCATTGCTGTATTCATGGGCAATGACCGCGCGTTGCCGTTGGATTTTGTTGATTTTGGATATTTTAAGGAGAGAAAGACATGAAACGAAGATCACTGGTTCTAAGCCTTGTCATCATTTTTGTGATGGTCGCCCTGCCGATAAGCATGATCCAGGCTAATGGTCACTGTGAGTTTGCCGAAGAGGTCATTACTTTCGGCGGCATCGCGCCCATGTCGGCGCCGGGCGCAGTTGCCGGCGGCGTGGCGATGGATTGGGCATTTGGTCAGGCGGCGGCGGATATTAACGCTGACTGCGGCATCGAAATTGACGGCGTCAATTATCAAATCGAAGTCATCACCGGCGATTCTGAAGGCAGCCCGGAACGCGGTCAGGCAGTTGCCGAACGTTTGATTTTGGAAAACGGCGCCGACGGCATGGTAGGAGTCTATCACAGCGCGGTTGGCTTGGCGACGATGGGCATCATGCAGGAGAATCGCATCCCGACGGTGTTCTCGGAGCCATGGAATGACAATGTGAGCGCCAACGGCATTATCGAATACGACGGCGCCCCGCCGCGGATCGAAGACGGCACCGATTACATCTTCCGCGTGTCGCCCTCCAGTTCAATGGTCGGCAGCGTTGTGACCGACTGGCTGATCGCGCTCGGCGCCGAGGATGTCGTCCTGATCGTCGAAAATACCGATTATGGCCAGCCAGCGGCCGCCGATGAGCAGGCGCGGCTGGAAGCGGCCGGCGTAACAGTCGACCAGTTGGATGTTGAGCTTGGCACGGAAGATTTTGTGCCGATACTAAGCCGCATCCAAGCGCGGCCAGAACCGCCCGATGCCATCCGCATTGTGGTCACTGGCGAGACTTCCTTCAACCTGACCCAGCAAATGGCCGAGCTTGGCATTGCGCCGACCGAAGACACCATCTGCGTCACCAACCAGATCGCCTTCCAGTCCGAACAGTACTGGGCGACCGTCCCCGACGGCAATTACTGCGCCTTCAACCGCGTCGGCATCATCCCCAGCCTGTTCAACGACACCGCGATTGAGTTGAACGCCAAATATGAGGCTGAATTTGGCGACATCATTCCCAGCTTCGGCATGGCCTCTTATGACAGCGTTTATATCCTGGCCGACGCCATAGAACGCGCCGGCACCTACACCGACCCCGATGCCATCGTCGCCGCCATTGAAAATTCCGACATTGGACTGTCACAAGGACGCTACTACTTCAGCTATGGCAGCCACAATCCGGAGCTTCCCGAAGGCACGCCGACCTATATGTGGCATCAGTGGCCCGATCCGATTGTGACCGTGATGCAATACTTTGAGCAGGGTCAAAGCGCCCTGGACGCCGCGGTCGTCTATCCCGAAGTCTATCAGACGCATGGTTCAGCTTATATCGTGCCGGGGACATCCCCCTAGATTTGAAATAATCGACAGCCAGGCTGGGTGGGCATTCCGCTCATCCTCTGGCTGTTGATGCCGCGATTTTCTGCTGATGAAGGAAGATCATTATGGTAATTCAAGACACGCTTTTTGTTTTATGGCTGATGATGGCGGGGCCGCTGTGGGCGACCATCGGGCTCTTCGTTCTGCCAACCGTCTATCAGGAACATGAACACCGAGACAAAGAAATCGTGCTGAAATTGCAGGTCGCCGGGATCATCGGCGGCTTTGCTTTGGGGCCGATTGGGCTGGCCATATTTTACCTGGAGCCGCGGTTGATTCGGCGCAGCACCCTGGTTATCGGGATTCTGCTGGCCGTGTTCATCCTGTCCCAAGTTTTGGTCAGGGTGATCGACCCCAACCTGCCCTCGGCGATGTGGCTGGTTTTGGCGGGGCCGCTGTGGGCGGCGATTGCCGGCTATGTCATCCCGCGCCATTATCACGACCTGGACGCCGATGACAGCAATGTCCTGACCGCCGCCGCCCTGGGGGGATTCGCCATTGGGCCGCTTATTTTTGGCCTGATGTGGAAAAGCACTCCCAAGGTCAGCCGCAACTGGATGATTGCCTTTGGCAGTCTAGGCGCCTGGGTGATTTATACCCTGTTCGCCATCCAAAATCCGACCAATCTCTGTGTGCAGGCGCCCTATCAGATGACCTATCTGACCCAGCAGACCGCCAATGGCGTCGTCATCGGCTCAATATACTCGCTGATGGCGGTTGGACTGACGCTTATCTATTCCGTGCTGGGCATCGTCAGCTTTGCCCACGGACAGCTTTACATGGTGGGCGGCTACTTTTCTTTCTATTTTCTGCTGCATGGCGCCAATGTTTTAAGCGAATTGACCGGCGCTGAGGTTGTCATCAATCCGATCTGGGGCATCCCGGTCGCTGGCGTGATTGTGTTTGTGATGGGCGCGGTGTTTGAGCGTATTTTCCTCAAGCCGGCGCAGGATGGTTTTATCGAGCGCGTCTCCGAGTACGCCATTCTGATTACCTTCGGCTTCGGCTTCGTGGTCGAATACACCACCCTAGCCATCGCCGGGCCTTTCCCGCAGCGCACCGACCGCTTTATTGAGACTCGCCGTTTTACATTCCAGCGAACGGAAATTGCCGAAGACTTCGCTTTTGGCCCCATCAACATCATCGGCGACCGCGCCTTTGCCATGGTCATTGGCATCGTGCTGATTTTCGCCTTGCTGTGGTTCTTGCAGCGCACCTGGACCGGCCGGGGCCTGCGGGCGACCAGTCAGGACAAGCAGGCGGCGGCCGTCGCTGGCATCAACCCGACGAATATGAACACCTTGGCTTTTGGCCTTGGCTCAATGCTGGCGGCGATGTCAGGCGCGGCGCTGATTCCGATTTTCGCGTGGGTGCCGTGGGTCGGCGCCGAAATGGTCGGGCGTTCTTATGTCATTGTGGTGCTTGGCGGTCTGGGTTCGGTGCCGGGAGCGCTGCTGGGCGGCATCATCGTTGGCATTGTCGAGGCGCTTGGCGCCGGCTGTCATCCTGATCCAAGCCGCGGCGCCGCCTATAAAGAAGCCTTTGCTCTGGTCATCTTTGCCTTGGTCTTGCTTTTGAAACCGACCGGGCTCTTCGGCAGGGAGGAACATTAAACGATGAATTTTCTCAAACAGCTTGAAACGCGGATTGATGAAGGCATCGGGCGGCGCAGACTCGGCTATTTGGCGCTGGGCCTAGTGGTCTTGTTCTTTCTGTGGTTTCCCAACGACGCCTCCCAGTCCAATTATGCCAAGAACGTGTTCATCAGCGGCTTTTTCTATGCCATCATGGCCTCAAGCTGGGCTTTGCTGGCGGGCATTGCTGGGCAGTTCTCTTTTGGCCACATGGCCTTTATGGGCATCGGCGCTTATGCCGCTGGGCTGATCGCCCGCGATGGCATTGTTGTCTTTGCCGTGCTGGGCGTCGAGATTACAGCTGAATCCATCTCGGCCATTGGCGCGATCATCATCGGAACACTGGCCGCCGGGCTGGTCGGGCTGGTGATTGGCTGGCTGCTGCTCCGTCTGCGCGCGACTTATCTGGCGCTGTTCACGATTGCTTTTTCCGAACTGTTTCGCATCGCCGCCTTGACTGAATATGATTACACCGGCGGCTCGAACGGTCTGTCGCTGCGCCGTCTGATCGATATTGCTGATGTCGATACGGCGCGGCAGGTGGAATACTATCTGATGTTCGCGCTTTTGATTGTCACGCTGGCGGTCATGTATCTGGTCGCCAATTCGCGGATTGGTTTGTTCCTGCGGGCGATGCGGGAAGACGAAGACGCCGCTTCGGCATTGGGCGTCAATGTGGTCAGGTACAAAATCCTGATTTTCGTATTTACCAGCATGATTGTCGGGCTGGCCGGCGCCGTCTTTTACAGTGATGTCGGCTCGGAGCGGATTATCCCCGAACAGCTTGAGATTTTGCAGATGTCGCTTATTATCGCTTATGCGGTGATTGGCGGCATGGAGAGTTTGATTGGCGCGGCGGCGGGGGCCTTTATCTCGCGTTATTTGCTGGAGTCCATGCGCGAAATTGTCATTGCGCTGCCTTTTGGCCTGACCTTCGCCGACGGTTCGAATGAGTTTGTCTGGCAGACTGGCGCCTGGCGGTTCGCCCTGTTTGGGCTGGTGATGGTCTTCACCCTGCGCTATATGCGGAATGGGCTGCTTTATCCCATTATCACCTGGTTCAGCGGCCGCGATCTGGTCATGCAGGAGACCGTCTCTATCCGCGAGGATAACGGAAAGCAAAAAGCGAAGCAGGAGGACGCCGATGAGTGACATCAATCTGGAATTGAACCGGGTATCGAGACGATTCGGCGGCAATCAGGCTGTTGATCATGTATCGTTCAGCGTCAACAAGCCGGAGCTCATCGGCCTCATCGGCCCCAACGGCGCCGGCAAAACAACCCTGACCAACCTGATGAGCGGGATGATGAAGCCCAGCAGCGGCACGATTTATCTTAATGACAAACGAATCGACGGCCGCGCGCCTTATGAGGTGACCAGGGCTGGGCTGGGCCGCACTTTCCAAATCACGCGGGCTTTGGGCCGCATGACGGTAATGGAAAACATGATGGTGCCGGGTTTGGCGATTCGGACCGGCGCCCGCCAGACCGAACTGGAGGCCCGCGCCCATGACATTTTGGAGATGCTGACCATTGGCCACTTGACCCACGAATACAGCCGCGCCCTAAGCGGCGGCCAGCGCAAGCTGCTGGAGTTGGGCCGCCTGCTGATGCTTGACCCGTTGGTCATTATCCTGGATGAGCCCTTTGCCGGCGTCCATCCGCGCTTGCAGGAAACCATCTATCGGTACATTCACCGCGTCTATGAGGATGGCAAGGCGATTATCCTCATCAGCCATAATATGGGCGCTGTCTTTGAGTTGAGCCAACGGCTGATTGTGCTGAACTTCGGCGCGCTGATTGCTGACGGCGTCCCCCAAGATGTCAAGAATGACCCCGCTGTGATTGAGGCCTATCTGGGCGAGGAAGAGGAAGAGTAAATCATGCTTGAGATTAAAGACTTGTATGTTGGGTATTATGCCGATCTGCATATCCTGCGCGGACTTGACCTCAAGGCCGAAAACGGCAAGCTGACGGCGATTCTGGGCGCGAACGGGGTCGGCAAATCGACCCTGCTGAAAGCTGTTTATGGATTTCTCAAGCCGTACAGTGGGCAAATTCTGCTGGATGACCAGGATGTTACTGGAACACCGACCCATAAACTGATTGACTTGGGCATCAGCTATATTCCACAGCAGCCCGGCGTCTTCAAGCACATGAGCGTGCGCGAGAATCTGATGATGGGCGCCTGGACTTTCCGAAATGACAAGGATCGCATGGAGCATAAAATCGAGGAGAACTACCTGCGCTTTCCGGTGCTGCGCGAAAAGCAGTATGAACATGCCGGCAGTCTTTCCGGCGGCCAGCAGCGAATGGTGGAAATCGGGCGGACACTGATGACCGACCCCAAGGTCATTCTGGTCGATGAGCCGACAGCCGGGCTGGCGAAGCTGCTTAGTGAAGAAGTTTATCGGATGCTGGTCGCCCTGCGCGACGAGGAAGGCTTGACCATTCTGCTGGTCGACCAGGAAATCCGCGAGGCGCTCAAAATTGCGGATTATGTGTATGTGCTGGAACTGGGGCGCAACAAGTTTGAAGGCCCGGCCGAGGAGTTTGACGATCTTGAAAAAGCGTTCTGGGCATAGTCCGGGCGCCTAGCCTTTCAGCCCGGTCATCACCACTCCCTGGATAAAGTATCGCTGCGCCAGGAAAAACAGGACAATCACCGGAAGCGTCACCGCCGAAGACGCCGCCAGCTGCAGGTCCCAACTGATGTCTGTCTGGCTGCGGAAGGACGACAAGCCGACCGCAATCGTGAAGTTGTCCGGCGAGCGCAGGTACGTCAAGGGGCCGATGAGGTCGTTCCAGGCGAAGAGGAAGGTGAAGATGGCAATAGTAACCAAGGCTGGTTTGGAAAGCGGCAGCATAATCCGCCAATAAACGCCGAACTCGCTGCATCCGTCGATGCGGGCGGCATCGGCGATCTCTTCCGGGATAGTGCGGAAAAACTGCCGCATCAGGAAGATATTGAACGCTCCGCCGCCAAAGAACGGCGGCACGACCAGCGGCAGAAAGGTATCGACCCAGCCCAAACGCGAAAAAATAATGAAGCTCGGCACCAGCAAAATCGCATAAGGCAGGAAGAGCGTCGCCATCACAATGCCAAACCAGAAATCACGGCCTGGAAAGCGAATCCGCGCAAAGCCATACGCGCAAAAAGATGAGGTGAACACAACCGCGATGACATTCAGCCCAGCGACCAGCAGAGTATTGCGGAAGTACAATCCAAAGGGTTTATATGTCAGCGCATTGGTGTAATTCTGCGGCACAATCGGATCGGGTATCAGCTGCGGTGGATACTGAAAGATGTTGATCTGCGTCTTTAGCGAGCTTGACAGCAGCCAGATGAAGGGTGTGACCATCACAACGGCAAAGAACACCAGCAGGAACAATGTCAGCCAGTGAAAAAGCGCATCCCCGCGCGACCGGACGCCTCGTTTCGTCTCGACTAATGTGTTTTGCGTGCTGGCGAATCCCATAATCTCCCCTTCTAGTCTCCCGGATTCTCGTAATAGACCCGCGAGCCGATATAGCGAAAAACAAGAAATGACAGAATCATCAAAATAGCAAAGAGCAGCCAGGAAAGCACGGCGGCGTAACCCATCTTTTGGCTTTGAAAGGCGGTGCGATAGACATAGAGGACGAGAAAGAGCGTCGCGTGCTGCGGGCCGCCGTTGGTGATGAGCAGCGCGCTGACAAAGACCTGAAAGGAATTGATGAAGCCGATGACCAGGTTGAAGAAGATAATCGGCGACATCATCGGCAGGGTCACATGGCGCAGGCGCTCCCAGCGGCCGGCGCCGTCGATTTCCGCCGCTTCGTAATAGATTTTCGGGATGCCCTGCAATCCGGCGAGGAAGATAATCATCGACCCGCCAACGCCCCAGACCGTCAGGATGACAAAAGCCACCATGACCCAGTTCGGATCTTGCAGCCAGCCAATTTTTGGGCCGCCCAGCCGCCGAATCACAAAATTAATCAGCCCGAATTCGGTATTGAAGAGCCAAGCCCACAAGATGGCGTTGGCGACTGCTGGAACAATGCTTGGCAGAAAATAAATCGTGCGGAATATCGCAATGCCGCGAACTTTGGTGTTGATCAGGTTCGCTAGAAAAAACGCAAAAACCAAACCAGCCGGCACAGATATAGCTGAAAAGAGAAAGGTGACCTTCAGGCTTTGAGCCAATATCGGGTCATTGAGCATTTTGTTGAAATTGAACAGGCCGACAAATCTCATCGGCGATATCAAGTTCCACTTGTGCAGCGTCAGGTGGCCAGCGACGACCGCCGGCGCCAGCCACCAGAACAGAAAGCCCAGTATGAAGGGCATGATAAAGGCATAGCCCATCAGAGTGCGCCGCTGTTTCAGGCTCAGGCGATTGTACTGCCGCGTGAGCCAGAAGCCCTGCTCGGTGGTATGCTCTGCGGATTGTGCTGTGGTCATGTGAATGCCGTCAGGTGAGTACACCGCGCCGAGAGGGAAAGCCTTTCAACTCCCCTCTCGGACAACGCGCATCGCGCTGCTATTGAAGCAAGCGAATAAATGATGGTTACATATCTTCCCTGGCGAGCATTAGAATTTCGTTCGCCCCGCGCACAGCGTCCGGCAAGACGGACTCGGCCGCTTCGCCATTGGCCAGCGCATCAAAAGCCGGGGTGATGTAATCGTTGCTGGCTTCAATCATGCCGGGCGGCAGCACAGCGGCGACGCCATGCGTGGGCAGATAGTCGGTTGCGAACTGCGAATAATTGGGCGGATGAATGCCCTCGCGGATCCAGCCTTTCAGCCCCTCGTCGGTCAGCATGGCGGTCTGGTTGGGGATCCACAGGCCGATCTTGGCGAAATGCTCCTGATAGAAAGGAGTCGCCAGGAAGCGCACCCAGCGCCAGGCCTCTTGCGGATTTTCTGTAGAGGCCAGCGCTGAATGGAAATGCGCCTGCATGATGCTGGCCGGCTTCTTCATCTTGGGAACGGCGCCGGTGCCCATCTCGACGCTCATCAGAGACGGATTCATCCATGACAGCGCCCATGAGCCGTCCACCGCCATTGCCAGCCGGCCGGTGTCAATCATCTGCGTATTGTTCATACCCAGACTGGCGAGCGCGGCGCTGCGCGGCGCCACATGATGAACATGAATCAAATCGGAGATGCGCTGCAAGGCCTCCATCGCTTCCGGCGTGTCAAGCGCGATCAAGCCTTCCTCATTGACATAGGCGCCGCCGTTGGAATGGGCCGCCAGCCCAAGCGGCATCCACCAGAAGGGCCAATCAACGGCGTACTGCACAATATCGTCGCGGTCAAAGCCGGCATCGCCAGGATGACGCCCATTGCTGTCTTTGGTCAGCAGCTTGCAGACTTCCAGAAATTCTTCCCATTCCCAAATCTCATCATCCTGAAATCCCGGCGGCGCGATGCCGGCTTCGTCAAAGAGTTCGGCATTGTAATAGATGTGGTGAGCGACCCAAGTTGACCCGATGCCATACCAGCGGCCGTTGACCTCGCAGCGATTGGATTCCTGCGGTTCAATGAAGTAGTTCGGCTGCCCCAAAAGCGGGTCGTTCTTAACCAGGTCGGTAATATCCATCAAGGCGCCGCCAACAGCCAGGGTCGTATAGTTATCCGACAGGATAAATGCCGTATCCGGCGCGGTGCCGGCGGCGATATTCGATAGCAGAACCCGCCCAAACTCGCCGGCGTCGGGCGTATGCTGCCAGACTACGGCGATGTCCGAGTTTTCGGCCTCGAACACTTTGATGGCTTCTTTGACGCCTTCATCTTCGGCGACGCCGCCCCATCCGCCAAAGGTGATAGTGGTCATGTCTTGCGCCAGCGCCGGATGCAGATGACCCAGCCGCGAAAGCGCGGCGGCCGCGGCCGCTGAACCGCCCGTCAGCTTCAAAAACTCTCTGCGTGAAATCATCATTCATTCCTCCAATCACTTGCCAATCTAAATGTATAAAACCGGGCAGGCGCCCGGGCCTATCCCTCGCTAACAGGACCGAATCCAGACGCGCATTTCACCAGGATCTCGATTCGCCCACAGATAATACGGAAGGGCTTTGAAGGTAAATGCCGTTCTTTCGTAATCGGCTTGGCTGTGATGTCGGTAAAGCGTTTGACTTGTCTCGGCTGGCTCAATGCGAACCGCCTCGCCGGTGATGACCGTCACACCGCCAAACAGCCCGCTGTCAAACGCCGCCGCTAATTCAGAAGCAGCGGGAATGCAGACATTTGCCAAACGGGCGCCGTTATCGACCTCTTCCAGACAATAAACAAGCGGCCCGCGCTGCAAGGCAATTTGACCGGCCGCCTGGCGAATATCCGGGTGCGGCATAACCCGCTCGACCGGCATCGCCAGTCTCAACTCCACCGTATCGCCATCCGACCACCGGCGCGCCAGCGCCGCAAAGCCGCGCGCCGCCATAACGTCCTGCGCTTCGCCATTTACCGTCATCTCACTATTGTAGCACCAATCAGGGATCCGCAGCGCCAACTCAAAATCAATAGGTTTATCGGTCTTGATGGTGAATTGTATGGTTTCATCCCAGGGATAATTGGTGGATTGCGCGAGCGTAAAGGCCTGTCCGCCGATTTCCAGCGCGGCGGCGTTATCGTGATACAGGCTGACATAAACGCGCCGACCAGCCTGCGAATAGGAATACTCGCCGATGCTGGCGATGAGACGCGAGATATTTGGCGGGCAGCAGGGGCAGAAGAACCAGTCGGCGCGCCGATAGTGTCCGTCGCCCATGGCGCTGCTCCATCTGTTGAGGGGATTGACACCAGGATAAGCCGCCAGCGGATTGCCATAAAAGAACGCGGCGCCGTCATAGGAGAGGCCGCTCAAGCTGCTGTTATAGATGGCGCGTTCCATGATGTCAATATAGCGGCTGTCGGGGTCCAGACGGAACATGCGATGCGCCCAAAAGGCCAAGGCAATCGCGGCGCATGTCTCACAGTAGGCGGTCTCGGTCGGCATATCATAGGCAAAGGTGAAACCTTCGTTGTGATGCGACGGGCCCACGCCGCCGTGCACATACATTTGGTGCTGTGTCAGGTCATCCCACAGCCGCCGCGAAAGTTCAAGCAGTTCCTCGTCTGCCGTTTCCAGAGCGACATCGGCTATGCCGGCGTAAAGATAGCAGGCGCGGACAGCATGTCCATTGGCTTCCGTTTGCTCTCGCACCGGCGCATGAGCTTGGCAGTAGCGGTAGGTCTGCGCCCAGTAATCCTCTTTCCGTTCGCCGCGCGCCGCCGCTTCCTGGTCATAATAGTGCGGCTCGCTGCCGCGCTCATCGATCAAATAGGCCGCCAGATCAAGATAGCGCTGTTCGTCGGTCTGGCGGTACAGCTTGACCAAAGCCAGTTCCAGTTCAGGATGCCCGGGATAGCCGCGGCGCTTCCCCGCTTCGGCGCCAAACGTGGCGTCGATATGGTCGGCAAAGCGCGACAAGACATCGAGCATCTTGCGTTTGCCGGTCGCCTGGCAGTATGCCACTGCGGCTTCAATCAGATGGCCGGCATTGTACATCTCATGCCAGTCGCGCAGATTCGCCCATTTGTCTTGTGGATTGAGAACCGGGAAGTAGGTATTGAGATAGCCGTCATCTTGCTGCGCGCTTTCGACCGCGTCAATCAATTCATCGGCGAGCGTCTGCAAATCAGAGTCGGGATGCGTCGCCAGGCTGTAGGCGACCGCTTCCAGCCACTTGCCGACATCCGAGTCCCAAAACACATACACCGACGGCTCCTTGTCAACCCGCGGATCTTCGTGAAAGCGCGTCATTGACCACGCTTGAATGCGGCCGGTCGCTTCCATTTTCTGATAAATCGCCGGGATGGTCGTTTCACGATTTTTACGCTGCTGTTCTTCCCAAAATCCCTTGCGAATAGCGACCTGCTTGAGCGGGATTGGCTTGGGATGGGCATTGGCATTCCTGTTCATTTAATCTCTCCAAATAATATAAAGTTCCAGTTGGCATAAATATATCGCATTCGGTTTTGAAGCGCAAATCATCATCGTTCATCAGATACACATTTCATCAGCATAGGCGAAAACAGCGCATATCCATCATAAGCTGTCTTCAGCGTGAAACAGAACGTTATGGATATGCCCGCAGATTTAGCATCACCGCGTTTGTCGGGGAAAGCAGAGTTGGCAGATATAGCCCCTACGGGACTCGAACCCGTGTCTCCACCTTGAAAGGGTGGCATCCTAGGCCGCTAGACGAAGGGGCCAAACAACGATTGCAGGATACAGGGTTTGATTTGGAAAGTCAAGGATGATTTAGCTTGAGTTCAGACTTTTTTGCCGCCATAAGACCGCGGCGGCTGGGCAGCTTGAAAATCATCGCCCCGATGATCGCCGTACAGCTCTTCCCACAGCGATTCCAGCCCTTTCGATTCAAATTCCGCGAACTGACAGACATCGCAGATATATGCCAGCCTGTTCGGTATGCTTAGCAGCTGTCCATGATACACTTCGGCAAAGGTCGCTGTTTGCGGCCGGCAACGCCCGACAACACAGCGCGGACAAACATAACTTTTTGATTGGGGATGATAAGCAGCCAAAGCGTCAGTCCGAATGGAAGTTATTGTGATTCTGGAAAGCGGCGGCGGCAGTTTAAGGCAAGCGGCTGAAAACAGCAATCGCCAAAGCGATAAGCGCCGTCGTAAATGCCCCAAGGCTAACAATCAAAATGCCGGCAAACCACTTTGTCTGCGCCGTGATTTTATCCCCTAAGTCTTTGCCAAGCCGTTCAATATCCGTCCGCAGCCTTTCAACATCTGCTTTGGTTGCCAAGTGTTTATACTGCGCTTCAAGCGCGGATATTCGGCCTTCGTGATTCATTGCTTCAGTCGCCATCCCACACCCCATTACCCATTGCTCAATTCAACCGCTAAACCCGCGGCATCATTGACTATGATAACAGCCAGCTATTTAATTTGTCAAGCATTTTGGGTCGGCTGTCCCTTTAATTTCCAAGCGTCCCGACCGATGCCAGCGGCCAATAGCGGAAGATCACCTGCCCGACAATTTTATCGAGCGGCACCGGGCCAAAGCGGCGCGAATCGCGGCTGTTGTTGCGATTGTCACCCATCATAAAATACTCATTCTCGGCCAATACCCATGCCGCGTCATGGCATCGGCTGATGCGACAGGGTTCTTTGATATAGTATTCATCCAGCGCCTCGCCATTGATATAAATCGCTTGGCCGCGCAGTTCGACTCTCTCGCCCGGCAAGCCAACCACGCGCTTGATAAGCATCACCCGCTCCGCCTCCAATGAATTAAACACCAGAATATCACCGCGCTGCGGCTGGCCAAGCAGATAATGAACCCGGCTGACCACCAAGCGGTCATCCCCGTAAAATGTGGGCTCCATACTGTGTCCATCCACCAGCGAGCGCGGGATTGCCATGTCAAACAAAACCGTAACGGCAATAACAAAAATGACCGTGCTGACAATTTCCATCAGCGTATTCGGCGTCTTCAGACGCGGGCGCGGCAGCTGGCCGGCATAGCTTGCTGACATAAGAACTCCTTTAAGGCAACGTTTCAAACATCACAAAATTATAAAGCCAGGCTTGGCTCATCGCAATACAGAGTGTTTCCGACTGCCCGGGCTAACGGCCCGAAGCGGCCGAATGCTGACGTTTTTCGTCGCGCGCCCGGAAGCTCAAACGCATCGGCGTGCCTTCAAATGGATAGGCTTGGCGAAATTGATTTTCCAGATAACGTTTGTAAGTAAAATGCACCTGCGCCGGGTCATTGACATGGAACAGAATCACTGGCGGAGCGGTACGCACTTGGGCTGCGTACAGGAACTTGAGCCGCTTGGTGCCCTTTCCATGCGGCGGGTGCTTTTCGATGGCCTGGCGCATCAGCCGATTAACAGCCGAGGTCGGCATCCGAAAGAAACGCGCCTCCCAGACGCGGTTGGAAACCTCTAGCACCTGATGAATCCGCTGCCCTCCCAGCGCGCTAACAAATACAATCGGCGCATAATGCACAAAATGGAGGCGGTCGCGGATATTGGCGATAAATTCGTTCATGGTGAAGGCGTCTTTTTTGACCGCATCCCATTTGTTGACCACAATAACCAGGCTCTTGTATTCCTCGATAACATAACCGGCGATATGCTCGTCCTGTTCGGTAACGCCAAGCTCGGCATCTATCATCAGCAGCGCCAGGTCAGCCCGCGAAATCGCTTTCATGGCGCGAATGACGCTGAACTTCTCGACCCCAGCCCGAATCCGCCCCCGACGGCGAATGCCGGCGGTGTCAATCAAGGTGATTTTCTCGCCAAACCAGGTGATGTCGGTATCAATAGCGTCGCGGGTTGTGCCAGCAACCGCAGAAACAATCGCGCGGTCTTCCCCAACAAGCCGGTTCAGCAGGGTGCTTTTCCCCGCATTGGGCCGCCCGACAATCGCAATTTTCAGATGTTCGTCTTCATCTTCATCATCAAAACTTTCCGCCAGCGTCCGCATCTCCCTGACGGCCTCATCCAGCAAATCGCCAACGCCGAGGCCATGAATCGCGCTGATGCCAATCACCGCCGCCAGGCCCAGTCCATAAAAGTCATAGGTTTCCTCTTCATGCCGCCGGTCATCCATTTTATTGGCCGCGACCAAAATCGGTTTGTCTGAACGGCGCAGAATTTCGGCAATGGCCTCGTCGGCGGCCGTCACCCCAGACTGGACATCCACCACCAGAATAATGACATCGGCGCCGGCAATGGCAATCATCGCCTGTTCTTTAATCTCATTGATGAAATCGGCGCTGCCTTCGGCCAAGGGCGATTCATCGCGCGACCCAGACGGCTGATACACTTCGATCCCGCCGGTGTCAATCACCTGAAACGTCATGCCATTCCAAAACGATTCACCATGCAGACGGTCGCGCGTAGTCCCCGGAATCTCATGCGTCACCGCCACGCGCCCGCCCACCAGGCGATTAAAAAGCGTACTCTTGCCGACGTTAGGACGCCCCACCAAGGCGACCATTGGTTTTCCAGCCATGCTTTATCTTGTCCTTGGCCATTTTCGGAAAGCGGCGGCAGCCTGCCAATCAATCCGCCGCATCAGCGTCAGGCGGCGGCGATGCGCTTTCGCCGGTGGCTTCAATATCCGAAGCCGGCAAAGCGATTTCGACATTGACAACCTCTGGCAGCAGCTGGACATTCTCCCCGCTCAATTCTGCCTGGTTGATGGAAACAGATGGCTCCAGCGGATAGATGCCGGGCTCCCGCCCATCCAAATCGACAATCACCTGAATATCCGCCGACGACAAGCCCTCAACCAGCGACACCGGGCCATCTACAAATGCCGAAACACTCTGCGGCACAATCTCCACAGTGTACCCAGCGCCGAGTCCGATAGCGCCAACTTCGATATTCTCCAACTGCCGGGTTGTATTGATTGGCAGTATATTGATTGATACGGTGATGTTATTGTCGCCTATGACAAGCAGCGCCTCATCCGGCAGTTCCACTCGCACATTGGTCTCAAAGTCCGCTTGACGATTTTCGAGATCAATAGGCTCGGTCAGCAGCGTATCCTCAAGTTCCGCCAGCTGTTCAGGATTGCCGCGAATGAACACTGTTTGCGGTTCATAGCGAGATATGGAAAAGTTGAAGCCTTCTGGCTGCGTGTCAGGCAGGATATAGGGTCGTACAGCGATCTGGCGAATATCATCGCGGCGCGTGATATTGACCGCAGCCGACACCGTCTGCGACTCCAGTTCGACGGCATCCACCCGATTGCCATCGGCATCAACCGCGTACAAACGCAGATCGGTTTCAATCGGATTGCGGCTGTCCGACAAGTCCAGATCGCCCCGCACAGCAGCCACTTGGGAAACAATGCTCGACGCCCCGCTCACAATGACCTGACGAACATTTGTCACTGGATCGTCATATCTAAAACCGAACGGGGGCGGATCCGTAACCACAATGTCAAGCGCTTTCTGAAACGATTCGAGGAGCTCCAGCGTCACAGTAATCTGCGAAGGCTGGCTCTGCGCTTCCAGGCGGTGAATGCCGCCCGATTCGGCAACGGCGACATCCAGCGGCACAGTGTGCGTTCCCGGCCCCAGCCCGGTCAAATCCGCCCGGACGACAATATCTTCCGAACGCCGCGAGGATACCGTTCCCTGGGAGCCTCGAATCGATACCGTCACAAAACGGGTCGGGTTATGCGTTATTTCAGGGGCGGCATCGCTTGGGACAAGCTGCACCGGCACGCGCTGAAATCGGCGGCTGCCTATCGGGTCAGCCGATGTCACCGCAATGTACCAGACCCCGGTCGCCAGCAAAACCGATACAATCAGCCAGGTCACATTGCCCGTAATATCCGAATTGCGCCACCGTTGGATCATGAGTCCGCCTGTTATCTGCGCCGCGTTCGCATCCGTTCCGAAAGGTCTTGCAGCAGCTCGCGCCATCGTCCAGTCAGCGGCGCGGCCGGCTCATCCGCCGGGCCATAATGCGCGCTAAGAATCATGCGAAGCCGCTGTCCATCCAGCCGCGGTATCATCCGCCCGCTGTTGGTCATGGCGATGCTGCCGGTTTCTTCGGACACTACAACGCACATCGCATCCCCGACTTCGCTGATGCCGACCGCCGCCCGATGCCGCGTCCCCAAATTGGGACTGGGCAGATTGCGGCTGGCGGTCAATGGCAAAACGCTGGCAGCCGAGGCGATGCGCCCCTCATTGTCGATGATGACCGCGCCGTCATGCAGCGCTGTCCGCGGCCAAAACAAAGTCACCAGCAATTCAGCCGTCACCACGCTGTCGACAGCTACACCCGTTCGGATATATTCTTGCAGGCTGCTGTTGCGCTGGACGACGATCAGAGCGCCATGCCGCCGGTCAGAGAGCTTTTCAGCCGCCTCGCAGATGGCCTCAATGACCGCAGCGCGAATCTCGTCCGGCGCCTGCTTCGTCCCAAAGATCAATCCGCGCCCCAGCCGTTCCAGCACGCGGCGTATCTCCGGCTGAAAGATCACCGGAACAGCGATCACCAGCGCCGTCAGGCTGTTCGCCAGCAGCCAACTCAAGGCCCGCAGCTGGAACAGCGCCGCAATCAAAATCAGCCCGATGGCAAGCAAGGCGATCCCGCGAAAGAGCGCAACCGCCTGGGTCCCGCGAAACAAAAAGGTAACGCTGTAAAAAAGCAGGCTCACAATGGCAATATCAGCAATATCCGACGCGGTGAGGCTGTTGAGGACGAAGAGCATTTGTTCCACAGCGAAGTTTCCACCTGCCTAATAAGCGCGGCTTTTACAGCATAAAAATTATACCATGCCAACGATGATTTTCCTCAAAATCATGGCAGCGATTAGACCCGCGCTTGCATTATAAAAAGGCGCTGTCATCAGAGAGGCGGCAGATCCAACGCGCTGAAAATGATTCGCGGCGTCAAGCCAAAAGATGCGCCAGAAGGGCCTTCTGCGCGTGCATCCGATTCTCTGCCTGCTCAAAGACTTTCGACTCTTCGCCGTCCATCATCTCATCGGTGATTTCGTCGCCGCGATGCGCCGGCAGGCAGTGCATGACAATACTCGCCGGCCTGGCAAAGTCCATCAAGCGGCGATTCACCTGAAAGCCTTCAAATTCATCCAGCCGTTCTTTGGCTTCAGCCTCTTGTCCCATGCTCACCCAAGTATCGGTGTAGACCACATCCGCATTCGCCGCCGCCGCTTCGGGGCGAGTGTGCATTTCCAGGACAGCCCCGTTTCGGTCAGCGATTTCAAAAGCCTGGTCGCGGACCGTCTTTTCCATCTCATAGCCTTCCGGCGAGGCGATGCCAAGAGTCAGACCATAATGGGCGCAGGCCAGCGCCAGCGACGCCGCTACATTATTGCCATCGCCCACATAAGCCACGCGCAAGCCTTTCAGCCGCCCGAAATGCTCCCGAATGGTGAGGATGTCCGCCAGCGCCTGGCAAGGATGATAGCTGTCGCTAAGGCCATTAATCACCGGCACGCGCGAATTTTCGGCCAGCTGCGCCACATGGTCATGCTCAAAGACCCGCGCCATAATGCCCTGCACATAACCCGAAAGCACCCGCGCCACATCCGGTATGCTTTCCCGCCGGCCCAATCCAATCTCCTGCGGGCCCAGCATCATCGCGCTGCCGCCAAGATGCCTCATCGCCATTTCAAAGGACACGCGGGTACGCAAAGACGGCTTCTGAAAGATCATGCCCAAAGTCTTGTTTTGCAAAATCGGCCGATTGCCGCCGGTTTGCCATTCCATTTTCAGGCTGATGGCCAGTTCAAGCAGATATTCCAGCTCGCGAGTTGACCAGCTCGCCAAATTGAGAAAATGTTTCATCAATCAACTGCCGCTTTCAAAATCGGTTGATAAAATAAGCTCTGCCAGCGCCGCAGTATAACATAAAATGCGCCACGGGCAT
Source organism: Phototrophicaceae bacterium (assembly GCA_965243515.1). Taxonomy (GTDB): domain Bacteria; phylum Chloroflexota; class Anaerolineae; order Aggregatilineales; family Phototrophicaceae; genus UBA6055. Next base: position 2,609,381 of record OZ251572.1, read on the forward strand.
TAGTCCAATTCATCCATATCGCGCCAGTTCTGCCCATAGCTGGCGTTGGCTTTTAAGGGAACGCGCAAGGGCTTGCCATCAGGAAAGGCGGATTCCATCGTCTCGACCACCAGCGCCTTGACGTCCGCCAGTTCATCTTCCCTGACCTCCAGCACCAGTTCATCATGGACCTGAAGAATCATCGCCGCATCGCAGCCGGCCCGCCCCAGCCGCGAATACAGATTGAGCATCGATTGCTTGAGAATGTCAGCGGCGGTTCCTTGAATCGGCATATTGATGGCGGCCCGCTCTTCCGCCGCCGTGCTTCTCCGATTGCCCTGCGCCTTGATGGCCGGATACACCCGCCGGCGACCATAGAGGGTTTCGGTATAGCCATGCTCCCAAACAAAGGCTTTGGTGCTCTCGATATATCGCTCAACGCCCGGCATGCGTTCAAAATAAGTGGATATAAACTGTTCGGCTTCGGCCAGAGTCAGATCACTGTCCCGCGCCAGTCGGAAAGCGCCCATCCCGTACATCAAGCCAAAATTGACCCGCTTGGCAAAATTGCGCTGTTCATAGCTGACGTCCTGCGGCTCAATCCCGTTGACGGCCGCCGCCGTCGCCTGATGAATATCCAGCCCGCGGTGAAAGGCCTCTATCAGCGTCTCGTCCTCGCTGATATGCGCCATGACGCGCAGTTCAATCTGGCTGTAATCCACAGCCAGCAGCGCATACCCGGCCGGCGCCGCAAAAGCCCGCCGCACCTCGCGCCCTAATTCGGTGCGAATGGGAATGTTCTGCAAGTTGGGATTGCTGCTGCTAAAGCGCCCGGTTGCCGAACCAGTCTGGTTGTAGCTGGTGTGAACGCGCCCGGTATCTGGGTTGACCAGCGCAGGAAGAGCGTCTACATAAGTGCTTTTCAGCTTGGACAACTCCCGAAAGTCAAAAATCATATTGATAATCGGATGCTCGTCTCGCAGCGCCTCCAAAGTGGTCGCATTGGTCGAATAGCCAAGTTTTGTTTTTTGCAGCCCTTCCACTGGCAGCTCGAGTCGGTCAAACAAAACCTCATTAAGCTGCTTGGGACTGTTGATATTGAACTTGCCGCCGCTGCTTTCATAAATCGCCGCTTCAAGTTCAGCGATCTGCGCTTGCAGGCGGCGGCTCATGTCATGCAGGAAGTCCTTATCCAGGGATACGCCCTTGCGCTGCATGTCGCTGACAATCGGAATCAAGGGCAATTCCAGCGTCGAATACAGCTTGTCCAGGCCGGACTGCCGCAAATCATCCGCCAAAGGCTCGACCAGTCGATAGGTCATCGCCGCATCGGCGGCGGCATAAGGCGCGGCGGCATCGATATCGACAAGGTCCATCGTCTTCTGCTTTTTGCCCTTGCCCAGCAAGTCCGAAATCTCGGTCATCTGAACATCCAGCCGCTTGGACACCAGCAGCTTCAGGCGCAAAAACTTGCTGATGGGATTGCTAACCCATTCCGCCAGCATGGTATCAAAGCTGACGGGCCTCACCTGAATGCCATAGCGGCGCAAGACTGTCACATCATAGACGGCGTTGTGGGCTGCTTTGGGGATGTCGGGATTTTCGAGCGGACCGCGCAAGGCGCTGATCACCGTCTCCAGCGGCAGCTGATCGCCAACCGGCTGGGCAAACATATTCATTTGCCCTTCCCCGTCCGTCACCCGATGCCCAACCGGCACATAATATCCCTTGTCCGCCCCTGCCGCCAGCGAAATCCCGACCAGCTGGGCAGACATTTGGTCGATGCTGGTGGTTTCGGTATCAAAGGCAATCCTGTCCGCCGCCCGCAAAACCCCGACCAACTCATCCAGCTGCGCCTCGCCGCGCACAATCACCGTCTCGACGGTTTCATGGGCATAGACAATCCCGGTATCAATATCTTCTCCATGCACAAGCGCATACACGCGATGCAGCCGCTCGCGCAGACTCCTGAATTCAAGCTCGGCAAAAATATCATCGACCGGCTTGAGCGCAAAGTCCTGCCCGATGCACGCTTCCAGATCAAGCTCGATATCAAGGTCATGCCGAATCGTCGCCAGCCGCTGACTTAAAAAGGCCATCTCCCGCTCGGCGGTCAGTCGGTTGCGGATGCGCGTGCCAATCTCATCCAGATGTTCATAAATGCCTTCCAATGTCTCATACTGCTGAAGCAGTTTCGTCGCCGACTTTTCCCCAACCCCAGCAACCCCGGGGATATTATCGGAGCTATCGCCCATCAATGCTTTGAGGTCAACCAGCTGGCTTGGCTCCAGTTTGTATTTTTCGCGGAAGGCGGCGACATCCAGGACTTCATCGTCGGCGCCGCGTTTGGGCAGCTGAACCCGAACCCGCGGCGACAAAAGCTGGAGGATATCGCGGTCGCCGGTGGCAATATGGACATCAATGCCCTGCTCGGCGGCCTGGCGGCTGATGGTGCCAAGGACGTCGTCGGCTTCCATATTCTCCATCGTCAGCCGCGGGATATTGAAAGCATCCACAATCTGCTCAATCCGCTTGAATTGACTCGCCAGGTCGTCCGGCATCTTAACGCGGGTCGCCTTGTAATCGGGATAGATTTCTTCCCGCGCGCTTAAACCTCGGTCAAACGTAACCGCAATATATTTAGGCTGATGCAGTTCATAAACATCCAGCAGCGAGCGGCTGAAACCATAGACCGCGTTGGTGTTTTCGCCTTTGGAGGTCACAAAGCCGCCGTGTCGCAGGGCATGATAACTGCGATAGGCCAGCGCATGGCCATCGATCAAATATAACACCGGCCGAGAATCCATCTGCATCCCCCCTTTGCCCATTACTGCCCCAAGACCGACGCCAAACCGACGCGGCTGCAATCGCCATATTCAGTCGTGAACTCGGCGCTGACCCAGCCGATTCGATTGTTCACCGTCAGCTGCCACCAGGAATTGTCGCCGACCCGACCGATGATGGGCGCCAGGGTGCCGCTGCTCAAGACCGTAATGATATCGAAAGCTGTACTCGGGCCTTGCCGGAAATTAAGCCCGACATTCACCAGCGCCCGACAAACACCATCATTGGGGATATTAGGAACATCCGAGGCCTGATTGGGCGTCGCCGTCACCTGCGCCCGTGATTCGCGCACGACAACCTCGATTTCATCCGGCAGACTGACCTCGGCCGCGCGGTAGGCGACCACGCGCAAATTGAGGCTGCCCATGTCCGCGTCCTGCGGGATATAGTCGAGGATGGCCCGCATGGACAACTCCCCTTGCCGCGATTCAGAAGAGACGGTTTTGACAATCTGATTATTGGCAAAGAGTTGAACGCGGCTGACTCCGACGCTGTCCGCCGCCTCAACCGACACCAGAATCTCCTCGCCAATCACAAACTCATCCCCAGCCGACGGCGCCAGGATCCGAATCACCGGCGGGCCGGCGGGAGTCCCGGTCACAGCCGCGTCTCTGGACGACGGCGCGCGGCTTTCCAGGTTGCAGGCTGTCAATGTCAGCATGGCGCAGGCCATTATGACGAACCAGAGTTGAGCCATAAAGTCCTCGTTTTTGTGAACGCAAGGCTGGCGCCGCGCCGGCTTGTTTGGCGGCCGGCTGGAACTTGTTATTTTAATTGGCGGCAGTCATCAGCGGCCCGCGCGGCTGTTCTCGCATTGGCAAACGCGCCTGCATGCTCCAAGGCCCCGTCCAGGTGACTTCAACCTTCGCCAGCTTGCCTTTCCAATCGCCATCAGCTTCAAAAAAGACCAGCTTGTTCTGTGGGGTGCGGGCGCGCCATCGACCCTTGTGAAGCCCTTCCACCAGGACTTCGACTTCCTGTCCCAGATACTTTGCGTTGATTTCCGCGACCACCCGCGCCTGCAAATCTTCAAGCATTTGATGCCGTTCGCGTTTTTCAGGGCCCGGCACATCATCCGACATTCGCCGGGCGCTGACCGTCTGCGGCCGCGGGCTGTACCGCGCCAGATGCGCCTTGTCCAATTTCAGTTCCTCGAGAATGCTGTAGGTCTTCATAAACGCCGCCCGCGTTTCGCCGGGGAATCCGATAATAATATCGGTATGAATGGCGGCATCCGGGACAATTTTGCGAATTTTTTCGACGAGTCGGCGATACTGATCAGCCGTATAGCCGCGCCGCATGCGCGCCAGCGCCGCATCGTCGCCGGCTTGGATCGGGACTTCAATATGCGGCATCACCCGCGGCAGTTCAGCCACCGCGCGCAGCAGTTTATCAGTCATCCAGTTGGGATGACTCGTCAGGAATCGAATCCGCTCAATGCCGACATCAGCAGCGACTTCATTCGTCAGCCGCAGCAAATCGGCCAAATCGGGGCCGTCGGGAATATCCTTGCCATAGCGGTCGACAATCTGGCCCAAAAGCGTGATTTCCTTGACGCCCTGCTGCGCCAGGCTGCGGACATGCGCCAGAATCTCACCGACGCTGCGACTGCGCTCGACGCCGCGGCGGAATGGAATAATGCAGAATGTGCAGGCATGCGAGCAGCCATAAACCACCGGCACATGCGCCGCGACCAATTGGCCGCGCTCATGTTCGGGCAGGACGAGTTCGCCATCTTGCAGGGCATCGCGCTCTTGACGGGCGGCTGTTTCATGGCCGCGGGCTTCAGCTTCGTCCAGCCGTTCCCGCAGAAACCTGACCATCGGCGCTGGATCAGAAGGCGGCATGAACACATCGACATAGGGAAGCCGCTGGCGCATCCAAAGCGGATCGCGGACGCCGACCATGCAGCCCATCACCCCGATTACTTTTTGCGGATGCTGCGCTTTGATTTTATTCAATAAATGCAGCCGCCCCAGCCCCTTGTTTTCGGCGCTTTGGCGGACGACGCAGGTATTGACCACCATAATATCGGCATCGCCGCCATGCCGCGCCTGGCGATGCCCCAGTTTCTCAAGTTCGGATGCCAGCAGCTGCGAATCGGCAGTGTTCATCTGACAGCCAAGCGTCCAAATATAATACTGCATGGTTTCGGTCTTCAATCATTTTACAGAATACAGCTATTGTAACGGCGGCCTTGCGGACTGTGAAGCCTGCGCAGCCCTATGCCCAGACGATTTTATGCGGCGCAAACGACGTGTGCAGATAAGGATGATAGGGCAGAACGCGCACCGAAAAGCCAATGTCGCCAGTGGTCTCATAACGATAATCGGTCGTAAAAGTATAGACGCCCTCCCAGTTTTCGGCCGCGATCTCCATGTCAATCGCCCGGCCGTCGCTGATGCTGCCGATGGTGTCAAGCGGGCCATAATAAAGCTGCACCTTGACATCTTCGGGCTTGAGGCTGCCCAGCTTGACCTGCGCCTGAATAGTCGTCTGACTGCCAATTTCGACTTCGTCCGGCTGAACATCGACATGAAGCACGGCAATATCATGCCAAACATGATTGAGCTTATTGCGCCATTCGACAAAAGCCGCCGTCTGGCCATAGTCGGGATAACTCATTTCCTGGCTGACCTGATAGCGCGGCATATAAAACTCGTCGGTGTACTGGCGCACCATGCGATGGGTGTTGAAGAATGGCGCCAAGTTAAGCATGCTGCTTTTGACGCGCCGAATCCATTCGCGCGGCAGGCCAGCGCGGGTTTGATGATAAAACATCGGCAGAATATCCTGCTCCAGCAGGTTGTAAAGCGCCTGGCTTTCGACATAATTTTGATGTTCCCAAGCATCGTCGGCATACTCTTCGCCATGGCCGATTGACCAGCCGAGGTCCGGGCGATAGGCTTCGTCCCACCAGCCGTCGGGGATGCTGCAATTCAGGCCGCCGTTGTAAATCACTTTCATACCGCTGGTGCCGCTGGCTTCTTTGGGGCGGAGCGGATTGTTCAGCCAGATGTCCACGCCCTGCACCATATAGCGCGCCACATTCATATCATAGTTTTCCAGAAAGACAATCGAATCGCGGAAATCAGGATTGCGGGCGATGCTGATAATCGTGCGGATCAGTTCCTTGCCCTCATTGTCATGCGGATGGGCCTTGCCAGCGAAGACGAACTGCACCGGACGTTCGGCATCCGACACCAGCTTATGCAGACGATCCAAATCACGGAAGATCAGAGTCGCCCGCTTGTACGTGGCGAAGCGGCGGGCAAAGCCAATCGTCAGCGCATCGGGATTAAGCACCTCATCAGCTTCTTCAATCGCCGTCTGGGACATGCCGCGGTACTTTAGCTGCTCGCGCAGGCGGTCGCGCGCAAAAGCCACCAAACGTTCGCGGCGGCGGACGTGCGTGCGCCACAATTCAGCGTCCGGAATGCTGGTCACGCCTTCCCACACTTCGGGATGCGATTCATCAGAGCGCCAGGCTGGGTCAAGATAGCGGTCAAAAAGCTGCGCCATCTCCGGGCTGACCCAAGTCTGCACATGAACGCCATTGGTAATGCCGCGGATCGGCACTTCATGCACTGGCACATTCGGATAAACCCACTGCCACATATCGCGGGACACGCGGCTGTGCAGCTGCGCCACCCCATTAGTGCCGGAGGACAGATTCAAGGCCATCACCGACATGGAAAACAGTTCATAATGCCCCATATTTTCGCGCCCAAGGTCGAAGAACTGATCGCGCGGCAATCCAAACTGATGCATCATATCAGTAAAATGCTCATCAATTAAATCAAAGCCAAAACGTTCCAGCCCGGCGGGGACGGGTGTATGAATGGTAAAGACAGTGCTGGCGGCCGTCAGGGCCTTCGCCTGTTCAAAGCTAAGATGCTCCTCGTGCATATAATGGCGAATCCGCTCCAGCAGCAGAAAAGCCGAGTGGCCTTCGTTCATGTGGAAAATATCAGCTTGAATGCCCAAGGCGCGCAGAGCGCGGATGCCGCCGATGCCCAGCAGAATCTCCTGGCGGATGCGGGTGCGCCGGTCGCCGCCGTACAGACGGTCAGTCAGGTTGCGGTCTTCTTCAAGCGTATTATCCTCGACATTGGAATCCAGCAGATAAAGCGGCACGCGCCCGACCTGCGCCTTCCAAATTTGAGCGTACAGTTCACGGCCGGGCAGGGACACCGAAATTTTGATGGGCTTGCCAGCCTCATCGGTTTGCAATTCGACCGGCAGATTCACCCAGTCATTAAGCGGATAAGCCTCCTGCTGCCAGCCATCGGCATTGAGATACTGCTGGAAGTAGCCTTCCTGGTACAAGAGGCCGACGCCGATGAGGGGGATGTTCAAATCGCTGGCGCTTTTCAGGTGGCCGCCGCTCAAAACGCCCAGGCCGCCCGAATAATTTTGCAGGCATTCCGTCAGGCCAAATTCCATCGAAAAATAGGCAATGGTCGGCTGCCGCTCCAAGTGGCGATACTGGTCGGCATACCAAGTATTCTTGCTGTTCATATAATCGTCAAAGGAGCGGCAGACCCGTTCATAATGCGCCAGGAAAGAACTGTCCTTGATAAGCGCGGCCAACCGCCGCTGGCTAAGCCGCCCCAGCATCCAGACCGGATTGTGATTGGTCTCCTCCCACAGCGCCGAATCAAGTCGGCGGAACAGCGAGATGGATTCATGATCCCAAGCCCAGCGCAGGTTGTAGGCCAATTCATGCAAACGCTCAAGCTGCTGCGGCAATTTGGCGGCGACTTTGACTCTGGCGACTGGCTGTACCATCTCGTTTTGTCTCCCTTGACTTAAACAGATGCGAATTCCCGATTAAGCATAACACAAATGCTGAACCGCGCAAAACCAGCCAAAGACTGACGAAAAACGCGGTGATTGCGCTTCCCAAACCTGCTAATCCGCGCCGATCCCCTAAAATCCATGGATATACGCGGTCAAAACGCGCACGAATACGGTCAAAACGCGCACGAATACGGTCAAAACGTACACGAATACGGTCAAAACGTACACGAATACGGTCAATCTCTCCACCGCCGACCCCGACCAGCGCAAACGAAACCCCAAGCCGAACAAGGGCTGAATCGCAAGGCCCGCTTGACTTTGAGACCAGCAGAACCCTCGCTCGGCCCGCGCGCCAAAGCGATTTTCGGGCGTAAATGTCCATCGGGGGCGCCACGGCCGCAACTATCAAGCCGCGCATGGGACTGCCAGCGAAAAGAATGATCGGCGAAAAATGAACGGCGCGCGGGTTTCATAGCCACACCCTAGCGCGCAAACGGCCCAAAAAGGCGACTCAATGGCCGCGTCTTTGAACCTATTGACTCAATATGATAGAATAAGTTCGGCACTTCCACATGATGGCTAATCTGGTTGAGGTATAGGTCTGATGATAAGGAAACGTTATCTAAAGAGCAGAAACGGAGTCAAGGTTTCGTTTTATACATCGCCGTCGCTCAAGGCAAGCCATGTCTTTCTGGTTGGCGACTTCAACGACTGGGATGAAACCGCGACGCCGATGAAGCTGCTGAAAGACGGACGCTTCACAATCGCGCTGGAGCTTGAACCAGGGCGAGAATATCAATTCCGCTATCTAGTCAACGGCGACGAATGGCACAACGACTGGGCGGCCGACAAGTACGTCCCCTGTTCCTTCGCCGCCGATGACAACTCGGTCGTCATTACCTGAACGCAAGAGCCGCCAAGCGGAGACTGATTTTTACCGCGCGCCATTCGCCTGGTCCCGCCAGCGAACCAGCTCTTCAATCAGGCTGTAATCGGGCGGGACGGCCGTCATTAGGATAAAATGCCGCGCGCCCGCCTCGGCATAGGCATCCAGGTTGTCCGGTATGTCTCCGCTATTGGCAAGCGACACCGTTCGCTCGATTTCGGCTGGATTGCGCCCAGCTTCGCCGCACCACTTATCAAGCACGCGGTTTTTGTGCGCCCAGCTTTCGGGCGGGCCAAAACCGTTCCACAAATCCGCATACTGCGCCGTCAGCTTGAGCGTGACCTTCTCGCCGCCGCCGCCGATCATAATCGGAATTGGACTGCGTGCCGGCGGCGGAATTTCTCTGCCCATCCGCTCCTTGATAATCGGCAGCGACCGACCCAAATCCCGCAGGCGGCTGCCCGCCGTGCCAAAAGGATAGCCAAACTCCGCATAATCCTTCTCGAACCAGCCGGCGCCAATGCCCAGGATCAGCCGGCCATGGCTGATATGGTCGACAGTGTTCGCCATCTGCGTCAGCAGCGCCGGGTTGCGATAGCTGTTGCAGGTGACCAGCGTCCCAATCTCGACCTTCTTTGTCAGCATGGCGATAGCCGTAAGCAGCGTCCAGCCTTCAAAGTGGTTGTTATTCCCCTCTCCATAAAGCGGGAAAAAATGATCCCAATTCCAAATCGAATCCACCCCCAGGGCCTCTACCCGCTGGACGGCCTCGGCATACTCGTCATAGCTGATATGCTGTGGATGAAGCTGCACCCCTGCTTTCATCTTGGTCATGTCATCTGCCCTTTCTGTTTCAGGTTTTTATGTTCCACAAACGCCGCAATCTAGCGTTTGCTGGTCTGCGTGAATTGAATGTCGCTGCCCTCCGGCGCGATTTTATCAGGATAGTCGGCGAAGTCCTCATGCGTGCAATCCGACCCGACAATCGAGCCGGCGCCAATGCTGAACCTTGGCGGTATGCGCGAATTCTTGCCAATGCTGGTGATTTTCAAATCTCCCATATCTTGCCAAGAGCCAATCCGCGCCTCTTTGCCAATCACCGCTATTTTGTCGATAAGCGCCCGCTCCACCCGCGCGCCGGCTTCAACATACGCATCATTCAAAATCACCGATTCTCGAATCACAGCCCCCGGCCCGACAAAGACCCCCGGCGACAAAACCGACCGCTCGATAACAGCGCCGGCCCCAATCACTGAACCATCAGTGATCATGCTGTCCACAATTCGCGTATTGGCGCCGATACGCACCGGCGGCCGCTCCTCGCTGCGCGTGTGAATCACCCAGGTGCGGTCATTCAGATTAAGCGAAGGCGGGCTGGAAAGCAAGTCCATGTGAGCTTCCCAGTAAGCATCGACCGTTCCAACATCGATCCAGTAACCGCCATAAGGATAAGCGAAGACCTTCATGCCAGCGGCAACCATCATCGGCAGGATATTATGACCAAAATCATGATCCGAATGGACATCGACATGATCATCGCGCAATACCTGCTCCAAAACGGAATAATTAAACACATAGACACCCATGTTCGCCAGGTTTCCCGGCGGATTTTCAGGCTTTTCAACAAACTCTGTCACCCGATAATCAGCGCCCGTATCGACAACGCCGAAGCGGCTGGCCTCATCCAGCGGCACGCGAATAGTGCATACAGTCGCATCAGCGCCAGCGTCGCGGTGATACTGCACCAGCATATCATAATCCATCTCATAAATATGATCGCCCGACAGAATGAGGACATATTCCGGGTATCCCTGGCGAATAAAGTTCAGATTTTGAGCGACGGCATCGGCCGTGCCGGCATACCAATCCGTATCGAATCGCCCCTGATACGGCTGAAGCATCCGCACGCCGCCGGTGAACGATCGATCCAAATCCCAAGGCCGCCCCTTGCCAATATGCTCGTTCAGGCTGTGCGGACGATATTGAGTCAGAACCAGCACATCAAATACGTTTGAATTGACGCAGTTGCTCAAAGCAAAATCAATAATGCGATACTTGCCGCCAAAGGGAACTGCCGGCTTGGCCCGTTTCATAGTCAAGACGCCCAGACGAGTGCCTTTCCCACCGGCGAGGATAATGGCTTTGATCTTCAAAATGCTCTCCTTTAACCCTTTACAATTTTACCAGCGCTTGCCTGCTGACCTTCATTATTCTTTTGCTTCTATTCGCCCCGACCGCGGACTTTGCCGATAGCCTGCTGATACATCCGCTTGTATTCGGCGGCGCTTTTACGCCAGCTAAAATCGGTGGACATCCCCCGTTCCTGCATCCGCTTCCAGGCTTGCGGCCTTTGATAATAAACATCTATCGCCCAGTTCAGCGTTCCTTCGACCGCGGCTGATTCCTGCCATTGGAACACAAATCCATTCCCCTGTTCAGCGTCGGCATTGTCATAATTGATGACGGTATCCGCCAGGCCGCCGGTCTCGCGAACCAGTGGCAAAGCGCCGTACCGCATCGCCATCATCTGCCCCATGCCGCAGGGTTCAAAGTGGCTTGGCATCAAAAAAATATCACAGCCGGCATAGATCTGCTGCGCCAAAGCCGCGTCAAACTGAAGGAACACCGCCGCCTTGTCCGCGAAGTCCTGGTCAAGCCGCCAAAAGGCATATTCAAGTTCAGGCTCGCCCGTGCCCAGCGCGACCAGCTGCATATCGCGCCCTTCCAGCGCACGGCGCAGCGCCGGCAGCGCCATATCAAAACCTTTTTGCACCGCCAGTCGGCTCACGACAGCCACCAGTGGAACATCCGCCCGAACTGGCAGCCTGGCGAAGGATTGCAGATGCCGCTTGCCGACCGGCCGCTTCCGTTCATAGTTATGAATATCAAAATTTTCGACCAGCTTCGGATCAGTCGCCGGATCCCAAAGAGCCGTATCCAAGCCATTCAGGATGCCGCGCAAATCAGCGGCGCGCCTCTCAATTAAAGGCGCAAGCTCATAGCCGGTATAAGGATGCTTGATTTCTTCAGCATAGCGCGGGCTGACCGTCGATATCACATCGCTGTAACTGATGCCAATGCCCAGCAGATTGTCAGTCAAACCATAATGCGCCAGATCAGGCTGATGCCGCTCTTCAATGCCAGCCGCGAACAAGAACCCGCCAGCCTGGTTTCCCTGATAGGCGATATTATGAATCGACAGCGCCATCGCCAGCCTCGACCACCGCTTTTCATGCCCTTGCGTGCGAATAAGAAAAGGCAGCAGGCTCGTATGCCAGTCATTCCCATGCACCACATCCGGAAACCAGCCCAAACGATGACTCATTTCGCGGATAGCCGCCATCAAAACCTGATTGAAATAGATATACCGCTCCATATCTCGGTTCCAGTGGGTATAAACCGACCCCTCCCGGCCAAAATAAGGCGGCGATTGCAAAAGATAAAAAGGCGTGTCCTGATAAACGCAGGTGTACAGCTTGACTTCATTCATGCCAAGATAATGATGAAAATCAAAGCTGAACAGAGGCCTGATGCCGTATTCAAGATGATTGATAAAACCATAGCCGGGGATGATGACGCGGGCATCCACATCCAGCTGGCGCAAAGCCTTGGGCAGCGAGCCGACAACATCAGCAAGCCCGCCGACCTTGGCAAAGGGGACTGCCTCCGAACTTGCGAATAAAACCTTCATTGGCGTTATTCCGCTCCCGCTGCTTGTATGCCTGATTGTAGCGCAGCATCGCGAATACAGCCACTTATGCGATATTGTTGCCAGACTCATCGCCTTGTGTTATCATCGCTTTGTGGCGCGCCCGCAAACAGGAAAACACCATGATCAAAAAGCAGGAACCCCAGCGACGGTACAACATCTTGCCGCGGCTCTTCCCCCTCTTTCTGATTTTCATGGCGGCCGTCAGCGGAACTTATCTAGCCCTTCAATTATTTGGCCGCGATTCAGACTCCAATCCATCCAGCCGCATACCCCAAATCGTCACCGTCGAAATTATCATTACCGCCACCCCCGATCCATCCCGCCAGCAAATATCGCTGACAGCGACCAGCCTTCCCGGGCAGGTTGAACTGCCGGCTGACCTGACCATCGCCGCCGATGCCGGCCCCAACGCGACCATCGACCCCGCCCGACTGAACGCCGTCGGCCTAGGCGGCAGCGCGCCGAACGCCCAAAGAGATGAAACCGTTTTGCCGACCAGCTGCATCTTTCATTCCGTCGTCAGCGGCGACACCGTTTCCGGCCTGGCGCAGCAGTATGGCGTTAATTACTTTTTGATGCTTGACGTCAACAACTTGACCGAAGCTACCGCCGCCTATCTGCAAATCGGGGATACGCTCCTAGTCCCGCTTGAAGGCTGCACGGCTGAATCACAATCCACGGCGACGCCGTCGAGTCCGAGCGGATCCGCCGCCGGCGCATCAGATGATGCCGCGCCGACAATGACGCTGGCCTCCCCAGCCGAAACCGCGCAAATCGAAATCATCGAAGTCGAAGGCATTGGCGATATTACAGCCGAGGGCGTTCGCCTGCGAAACATCGGCGGCGACGCCATCAACCTCACCGCCTGGATCCTAACAGCCGCCGACGGCAGCAGCTTCTCATTCCCAGAATTCGTGCTGTTCTCCAATGCCGAAATCACCCTCTACACCCGAAGCGGCGCCGATACTGGCGATGCGCTGTTTTGGGGAAAAGACCAGCCCGTCTGGCAAGACGGCGATGTATTGACCTTGACCGATTCCGCCGGCCAAGTTCAGGCCTCCATTCGCATCCGCGAAATCATTGAGCTTGAATAGCATGAGACGATGGGAGCGAATTGTCGATCAGCTTGCGCGGGATGCCATCGGCGACGGCGATGTGTCAAAACTGCCGGGCGCCGGCAAGCCGCTGAACTTCAAGGACGACGCCCATACCCCGGCCGACAAGCGGGCCGCCTTCAAAATCATGCAAGACCACGACGTCATCCCAGATTGGATAGCCGAAGGACAGGCGCTTGAGCAGCGCGAGGAGGAACTGCGCCAGCGGATCGCCAGCCAGGCATCAAGACATCGGCAAGAATTGCGGGCGGCGCAGGCCAAGGGGCGGCCAATAGCCGAAGCGGCCGTCAGGCAAGCCTGGAATCAGTATGTCAGCGCATGCGCGGCGGAAATAGAGCGTCACAACCGGCAGACGCTTCTGTACAATCTGAAAGTTCCCGACGGCATACCGCATCGGCAAACACTGAACCGCGAAGCCCTCATCAAAGAGGCCCTGGAAGCCTAATCAGGCGCGGTTCGCTTTTTCATCGTCGGACAAGCGCTCCACAGAAGCGACCTCGTCTTTGGACTCTTTGGCGCCTTCCTGCAATCCCTTGCGGAAATTAGCGACTGCCGACCCTAGCTCTCCCCCAATCCGAGAGACGCGGCCAACGCCAAACAGCAGCAGCACAATCGCAAGTATCAGAAGAAGTTCTGGCGGACCTATATTCATAATGCTTTCCTGTTCCGTTTTACTCTCAATATGATTATAGCACGGTTTCCTGGAATTTCGACAGCCATCCCCGCGATCTGCTATAATTGGCGATATTCTAGGGCTTAAACGAGACTTGATGCCATGCAAGACCGCTTGCGCCCCCCTTATCCGCCGCGCTTTGACGAACAGCGCGAAAATGAAGAAGTCCTGATTCTGACGCGCTGCCACTGGTGGGCATTTGCGCGGAAGGCATGGCTGCCATTGCTGATAATGATGCTGATGTGGGTCGCCGCCAGGCTGATTCAAGCGCCGCTCGGCCTTTTTCTGGCGCTCCTGCTTTCCATTCTCCTGCCAGGCATCGCCCTGCTTTATTTATACCGCGAATGGCGCAACGATTCAGTCATCGTAACCGACCAGCGAATTATCCGAATCAGCCGAACCATCCTGACAATGAGCAAACAGATCACCGAAATCGATCTCGAAAGCGTCCACGAGATCAATTTCAAAATCCCGCCTTATGACATGTTTGCGCGGCTCTTCAGCTACGGGACTGTGGAAATCAAGACAGCCGGCGCGCAAGGCAATCTGGAACTCGACCTCATCCCGCATCCAGAGCGGTTTCAGCAGATAATCATCGAAGACCGCCAGTATTATGAAAGCCGCCGCGCCCAGCGGCGCCATGACCTGGTGCGCGATGAACTCAAGAATTGGCTGTCAGGCGAAACACCCGCCCCCCTCCATCATCCCGCCGACTCGGCCGCCCCGCCGCAGCCCAAGCCAGGGACAAACGGCTATCTAAGCGTCCGCATCGAAATGACCAATGGCGATATTGTATATCGCAAGCACCTTAGCGTTTGGGCGCAGCATACCTTGATTCCGATTGCCGTAATTGTATTTTCGCTGCTCTTGCTGTTATTGACCTTCACGCTGGTCAGCGACAATATGCGCCCCCTTACTTTTCCGCTTGGGCTTGTGTCCCTGCTTATCGGCGCCGCCGCCTACTATTGGGTTGATTGGGATTGGCGAAACGACTGTTACATTATTTCCGACGACACCATCACCCTGGTTCACAAGCGGCCGCTCTTCCTGCAAAACCTGCGCGATCAGATTTTAGTTGAGCGGATTGACAACGTGGAATCGGAATCCAATGGCTTCTTCGCCGCCATGATGAAATACGGTGATGTGCGGATGTCGCTGATTGGCGCCGACGAGCACAAGATGTTCCACAAAGTGCCGAACCCACAGGCCATCCAGCGGGAAATTTCACGCCGCCAGCATAGCATCGCCCAGCGGCGCTCTCGCTTTGACGCCTTGCAGCAGCGCCAAATCCTGGGCGAATATCTCCACGCGCTCCATGAGCAGACGGCGAATCAGGATAGCGGCGACGAGCCACCGCCGCCTGCTGAAGATGCCGACCGCGCCGCCGAGAGTCAGGCGCCGGCGAAACCAGCCGCCTTGCCCGATGCCCTCGACGGCCCCAAGCGAAAGCCCAAGCCCTATCCGCCGCGTTTTCGGCCCAAACAGGATGAAATCTGAAAGCCCTTCGCCGCCGCGCCGCAAGCCATCTTTGTCACAGATCAAGCCGCATGTGCCACAGCTCGCGCTTGACCTTGAACTGATAATGCCGCAGCAGTTCGCTGACCGCCTCATCGTCCCTTGGATGCTCAAACAAAATGGTTGAGCCGCTATACCGCCGCAAGACATGATTGATAAGGGCATCAGCGCCGGCCGCGGCCTCTAGTTGCTGTGAGGCGAACAGCCGCGCCCGCAGAACGCTTGTGCTCACCGCGCTTTCCAGCCAGCAGGATGCCACTACCGCGGCCGTCGTTCGGTCGCGGACCGCCAGCTTTTCGACGCTGTTCAGCGAGAGCAGATTCGCGGCCTGTTTCCATAAGGGCGGATGAAAGCGCCGGCGGTGCAGTGGCATCAGCCAGCCCAGCCCGCCGCGGCTGTTCGGACGCGCCTCCTGCGCCAATGCGAATTCAGACTGCCATTCATTGCGGCGCAGACGCGTAATAGGAAAACCGCGGTGGCTGGCGGCCGGCGCTTTGGCGAAACGGCTGCGCCGCCACATCCGCCAGGCGCGCTCATAGATAAAGCCATGCCGCTGATAAAGCCGCTGCGCCGCCCGATTGTCATAATTGACCTGCAAAATAACCTGCCGCCCCTTCCGCTTTCGGATCATCTCCACGCTGGCCTCGACCAGGCGGCCAGCGATGCCGCGCCGCTGATAATCTGGATGAACCCCGACATTGGCGAGGATCCAGGCAGCCCCTAAATCTTTTGGATAATCGGCTGGATAAATCGAAACATTGCCAACCAGCTGACCATCCAGCACATAGACATATCCCAAGCTGATCCCCAGCGCCAGGCTGTTCAGCCGCGAAATCAGACCGAGTCCATGCCCCATATAGCTTAGATAGCGCATCTCGCGTATGGCCGAACGGCCGCTCTGATCCATCGAATCAGCAAAGACAAGCTCGATCAAATCCGCCAGCGGCCGCAGATCCGTTCGCAGATTGACCGGCCGCAGGCCATCCGACCGAGTCGTCGGGGAAGATAATGGGCTTGCGCTTAATCGGGTCACAATGATATTCCTAAACCGCGCGGGTAAAACAAGCCTACGCGCGCCCCCGCGCCTTGTCAAGCAGCGCGCGGCGGAAAGCCAAGTTGAGGCTTGTTTTACAGACTCACCTTGTGATTTACTCTGTTATCATATAGAACAGTGGCGGGATGCAAGGAGAACATTTATGTCCTATCGCAAAATCGGCGGCCGGCGCAGCCGAAGCGCCGCCTGGCAATGGGGATTCATCGGCTTTATGCCCGGGCTCTTTTGCGGCCTCATCATCATGATCGCCGTCATGCTGCAAGGCTCGCTGCTGGAATACATCCTTCCAGTCCCTACCCCGCAAGTCGTGACCAACGTCGAATACATCGTCTTGTCACCGACGATTGACCCCAGCATCCCGACATCAACGCCGCGCCGAGAAGTCATTGTCATCACCGCCACGCCCAACCCGGCCGCCGCCCAGCCAACCGCAGTCATCAATGACGCGCCGACCGCCGACTCGGCCCCGCCCCTCGCCGCCACTGCCATTCCATCAGCCGCCCCGCCCGCCGTCAGCCGCGTCCCCGATGTGCTGCAAGCGCTGCGAAGTTTGACGGTCTCCATTCCCGGCGGCGCTTTCGGCATGGGAACAACGCCCAGCGAAGTCGCCCAAGCCATCGAAGAATGCACCACCCGCGACGGCGGCTCATGCCTCGCCTCCTACAGCGAGGATTCCTATCCCGCGCATCCCGTCACCGTCGATTCCTTTGTCATCGAAACCACCGAAGTCACATTCAGCCAGTACGTCGCCTTCCTTAATGTGCGCGGCCCGAACAGCCACCTGAACGGCTGCGCCGGCTTCCTCTGCATCCAAACCCGCAACGAAAGCGCCGACGCCGTGATTACTTTTGACAGCGCCAATTACAGCATCATCGAAACGATGTCACAGCGCCCAGTCTATGGGGTGACATGGTATGGCGCCCGCGAATACTGCGAGACGATTGGCCGCCGGCTGCCGACCGAAGCCGAATGGGAACGCGCCGCCCGCGGCGACGACGGCCGCATCTATCCCTGGGGGAACGCGTGGGACAATGCCCTTGCCAAAACCAATCGCCCGCCAGACACCTCGCCCGGCGAACATCAGGTCGGCTCCTTTCCGCTCGGCGCCAGCCCCTATGGCGTTCTCGACATGGCTGGCAACGTCGCCGAATGGGTAAGCGACTGGTACAGCGAACGTCATTATGCCCAGCAGGCGGCCCAGCCCAACGTCCTGAACCCGACCGGCCCAGTGTCCGGCCTGCAAAAAGTCCTGCGCGGCGGCTCATGGAACAGCGTTCCCTTTTTCAGCCGCGCAGTTCATCGCCAGTCTTGGGACCCAAAGGAGGACCCGCAGCGCTGGATTGGATTCCGCTGCGCCGCCGACCCGCCCAACGCTTCCGTCATCGGATCATCCGGCCAGGATCCAGCCGCGCTAGGCCTGGATGTGCCGGCCGCGCCGCCGCAAAACGCCAGCCCGCCCAATGCCCAGCCGACCCAGCCGCCGCCGCCAGAAGCCCAGCAAGCCGACCAAACAACAACGTCAAGCTCGGCCGGATAATCCCGCAAATTCGTCTCCGAATCACTTGACAAGGGTCCAGCGCTGATGTACAGTCTCTATATCTGAACGATTCCTTTAAGATTTATTCAACAGGAAGGGTGCTTAACATGAACATCAATATCAGAAATATCAGACAAGCCCCCCCCCCCCCCCCCCCCCCCCCGCATTTTCTGATTAGGAGCGTTCTGCTCTGCTTCTTATTGATCGTCTTCCTCGCCGTTCCAATCGCAAGCCAGGCGCAAACACCAGTGCCTACCTTGCCGTCGATCCAGACCAATCCCACAGTAATGGGCCCCTGCGGCCTGCCAGAGACTTACGCGTCGTTCGACGCAGACGCCACGGTAACCACCTTTAATCTGACCTCCGACTGCAACTTGCCCAGCTGGGGAACCCCAGGCGGCGCCAGCAACTTCCTGCGTTTCGCCGGCCAGACCTACACCATCAACGGCAACGGATACCGCATCATCGGGCCGCCCGTCGGCGTCAAAATGTTTATCGCTGCCGGCGCCACCCTCTATCTGAACAATGTCATCATGGAAGCGTCGAATACACCCCAGACCACCTCTATGTTCGTGCGCGGAATTCTGCACGCCCGCAACGTCATCTTCAGAAACAATGAGCTTATCGGCAGTGTTGTGCAAGTAAGCCATGGCGGCGGGCAAAGCACCCTTGAGAATGTGGAGTTCGTCGACAATCACCGCACCCGAACACTCAACGGGAGTATTGTCAGGGCCAACAACACCGGCAGTTCCATAGTCATCACCAACAGCATCTTCCGCCGAAACAAAGCGAGAACCAATGTTTTGGAAGCCCGCGAGGGCGGCGCTATACGGTTTGAAGGCTGCCTAACCTTTGACGGCAACACCGATCTGGACGGCCAAACGCCAATCCCCAATTATGGGACCTCTGGCGGTGGAAACCCCACCGTCATCGACAACAGCACGGGCCCCTGCCCAGCGGCCGGCTTTAGCTATTGGCTCTCATTAACGCCGCAGCCCAAGCGCAAGAAGAAGGAAGAAGCAAGACCAACCCTGACGCCAACGCCGCGGCCCGCCTACGGCGCATCTTATACCGCCTTGCAGACCGCAACCGGCATGACCTTTGAGGCCGCTTACGGCCTCGACAGCGGCGTTCATTTCCGCCAGCTGGACGGCGCCGGGATTGGGATTCAGTCGATCATTGACGCTGGCTACTTGGCCGCCTTGGATGTTTATGGCTACGTCGAGCAGGGCGTCGAAGTTTGTTTCCCGCAGATCGGCCGCGTCATCTTCTTGGACGCGCAAACCATGCCGCGGGCGATTGTGCCGCTGGAGTCCACTGTAAGAAACGGCATGACCTGCGTTTCGATTGATAGTCCAGGTTCGCTGGTGCTGCTGCCCAACTGACGCTGAACCTCATCTATACCGCGCCCTCCCTCATTTTGGGGGAGGGCCGTCTGGCAGGTCAAGCTGACTCTGATAGCGGCGGCGCGCCAGCTGTCGCAAATCGGCGACCCGGTCGGATTCATCCAGAATCTCGATGCCCAGCAGGGTTTCCATCGTATCTTCCAGCGTAATCAAGCCAGCCGTGCCGCCGTATTCGTCAATCACCAGAAAGATATGATCCTGCTTGGCGATAAACTCATCAAGCACCTGCGCGACCGAATTGGTCTCTGGCACAACATGCAAAGCGCGGGCGATGCTTTCCATCTTGAGATCATGCTCATCGGCGGCGGCGCGTTTATAAATCTCATGGCGCAGCGCATAGCCCCGAACGTCATCGGCTGATTCGCCATAAAGCGGGATGCGGGAATAGGGAAGGATTTTGTGCGTCTGCATGACCTCGCCCACCGTCAAATCCTGCTGAAACATCAGGACGACCGTTCGTGGCGTCATAATCGTTTCAACCTGGACATCGGCAAGCTGGAGCAGATTGGAGACGATGCGGTTGTCGCGCTCTTGGATGCCGCCTTCTTCGGCGCTGATGCGCGCCATGACTTGCAGTTCCGAACGCGTGACCGTCGGCGGATCTTCGCTCGGCCGCAGCGCCCGCGTCAAAAACTCAAAGGCAAAGACCGCTGGACGGAAAAAGAAAAGCAGCCAGCGCAGCGAATAAGCGGTAAAGGGTGTCAATGGCTTGGCATAGACGGCGCCCAGCGTTTTGGGAATAATTTCGGAAAAGACCAGGATTAACAGAGTAAGCGCCGCCGAAGTAATGCCAACGAACTCGCTGCCAAAAATAGCCGCGGCTTCGGCCCCGGCGCTGGTTGCCCCCACAGTGTGCGCGATGGTGTTCAATGTTAAAATGGCCGAGATGGGATGTTCAACATTCTGCCGCAGCCCTTGCATGATGACCCCGGCCTGGCTGCCTTCCTGCACCAGCAGTTCAATATGCGAAACCGGCGTCGACAGCATCGCCGCTTCCCAAATAGAACACAGAAAAGAAACCCCCAGCGCAAGGACGACATAGAATATCAGATTGCTCCATTCGCCCGCGCCGGTCGCCGCGCCCGTCCCAGCCGCCAATAGGGGAATGCCCGTGATTATGGTATCCATCTTGTCCTGTTTGCTTGCTTTCTACTCAATGATGGGAATCCCGCCCCAAAGCATAGCAATCAATAAACATCGGCGCAAGCTGACCAAACGGCAAAATCCCGCCAGCGGTCAGGGCAATGCCAGCAAAACATCCGCCGCCGCCGCCCGCAGCCGCCCCTCAAGTTCGCTTAGCATAATCGCCGTCGCGCCCCAAACTTTATGCCCTTTGACATCATAATATGGGATTCTCGCCTTATATCCCCTGATGCGCCTTTGCTCTTCATGCTTGCGGCGCGGATCCAGCAAGTCTTCAAGCGCAAAGCTGAAGACCTCGGCAACTTCGGCTGGGTTCAAATCAAAAACCGGGATCGAATCGTAACGGGCGACTATCGGATAGACATCATAATGCGACGGCGGAATATAAAACCGCGGCAGTTCGCCCATCACCCTGATTTTGTCACTGCACAGGCCTATCTCTTCGCAGGTTTCGCGGAGCGCTGTGGCGGCCAGACTGTCGTCTTCGGGGTCTTGCCGGCCGCCGGGAAAGCTGACTTGGCCGCCGTGTCCGCGCAGGCTGGAACTGCGTAATGTCAATACGATGTGGAGACGTCCGTCAAGCTCTGGATACAGCAGTATCAAGACGGCCGCCGGCCTGGGCGGCGTTTGCCGGCTTTGCCGCCCGCGCGGCGCCGGGGCCATCCGCCGCTGCGCCCGCGCCGAATTGAAGTCCTTCAGCTTGAGCGCCTGATATACGTGACAGAAGGTGATTATGTTCGCCATGCGAAGCGGCAGCGGCCTGCGGTGTCAGCCTAGCCATACCAAGCTCGGCGCTTGCGAAGCGACACTCCCGCTTCGGCGCCGCTGCGCCGCGCCGTGCGAACGCGTCCGCGCGAGTCGATATGGACTTGCCCCGCCTTTTGCAGCCGTTCAAACTCTTCTGGGGTGATCGCCGGCGCCGGCTCTCCGCCCAATCGCTCCAAACGATCTCCCATATCCCCGGACGAACTGGAAGGCGCATCATTCCGACCGCCATCATCGTCTCTGTCGTTTGGATTTCTGTTTTCTTCGCTCATACCTTAGCTCCGCAGCGACCCAAGATTCGCTGCATTCTCCTTTCACAATACAGGTCATTAAACGGCCTGTTTATACAATAACACAGTTTCGCGATTATGAACGCTCATTTTTACGAAAGTTTTATCTTTGTCGGCGGCGATGCAGCCTCTTTCCCATTATTCTACGCAGCCGCCGCGCAAAAGTCTTATTATTCGCTGTGCGGACGGCGCATCGAAACCGTATTATAGCAAGCTGTCATAAAATCGGCAAATCAGACAGTATGAACGGGAAATACTGGCGAGAATCGCCGCTTTCACTTCAATTCTCGTACATATTGACGGAAAAAACAGCGCATAATTGGAAAACGACGCGCAATAGCCTAGCGGTTGATCTATGGTATAAACAGATGGCTTGTTTTTATTTGAGGAGAATGTCCCTGATGAATCGCTTTCTGTCCCGGAGTGTGCAAAGCCTGCGTCCCTCTGGCATCCGCCGTTATTTTGACATCGCCGAATCAATGGATGACGTGGTCACGCTTGGCATCGGCGAACCCGATTTCGCAACCCCCCAGCATATTATGGAAGCCGGCATCCAAAGTTTGCGCGCCGGCCAAACTGGCTATACCTCCAACGCCGGGATCCACGAACTGCGGACGGCCATCGCGGCGCATATTGAAAACCGCTATCAGCTTAGCTACTCGCCGGAAACCGAGGTGCTGGTCACAGTGGGCGTCAGCGAGGCCTTGTTCCTGGCGATGAAAGCCATCCTTGACCCGGGCGATGAAGTTCTGGTCGTTGAGCCGTGTTTCGTCGCCAATGCCGCCATAGTGGAAATGGCCGGCGGCATCCCGGTCATGGCGCCGACATCAGCAGAGAACGATTTTCAAGTCACCGGCGGCGAGCTTGAATCCCGAATCACCGCGCGGACCAAAGCCATTCTGATGAGCTATCCCAACAATCCAACCGGAGCCGTCCTCACGCGCGAACACATGGAGCAGGTCGCCGGCATTGCCGAAAAATATGACCTAGTGGTGGTATCGGACGAAATCTACGAACGGCTTGTTTATGGCATTGATCATATCAACTTCGCCGCGCTGCCGAATATGCTGGAGCGGACGATTGTTTTGAGCGGCATGAGCAAATCCTACGCGATGACCGGATGGCGCATCGGTTACGCAGCGGCAAGCCAGCCCTTGGCCGAAGCCATGTGCAAGCTCCACCAGTATTTGATTATGTCAGCGCCCACTATGGGACAGGTCGCCGCCCTGGAAGCCATTCAATACGGCGAAAGCGATGTGGAGCAGATGCGGCAAAGCTATGACCGCCGCCGCCGATTAATCGTTGACGGCTTCAATCGACTGGGACTGACCTGCTTTGAGCCGCGCGGCGCATTTTACGCCTTCCCCAATATCCAGATCAGCGGCATGGATGACGAAACCTTTTGCGAGCATCTGCTTCGCGAAGAGCGGCTTGCCCTCATTCCCGGCAGCGCTTTTGGCGCCAGCGGCCGCGGCTTTGTCCGCGCCAGTTACGCCACCAGCGAAGCTCATATCCATGAAGCGCTTGCGCGCCTGGAACGATTCATGGTCAATCATCGCTGCCTGCCCCAAGAACGCGAAGCCGTCCTAGCGCCCTGAAGCCGCGGCTATGACTGCGCCGATTCAAACGGCACTTTATGATAGATATCTTCAAGCGACAGGCTGACGCCAATGGCATCTATCCTTAGCTTGGCATCCAAACCAGCGTGATCCTGATAGAGCCAGCCATCCGCCTGCCGAGTGTAGGATTCGACCCTGGGCTTGTCCTGTGACACCAGAAAATAACCCTCAAGCGACGGCAGCTGAAGATATTGGGCAAACTTGCGCCCGCGGTCGATATCCTCGGTCGACGGCGACAGTACTTCAAAAATCAGCATCGGATTTTGCAGAGTCGACGGCTTGGCATCCGCGCGGAACCTCGGCTGGCCGCAGACGACCACCACATCAGGATAGGTATAAGTGGCCTGCCGCTTCACCTGGACGCGCATATTGGCCGCATAAACCTTGCATGGTTTTTTGCGGAATCGAAGGTTTAGTAACGTGGAGATGTTGACGGTAACGATATTATGCGCTTCACTGGCGCCGCTCATCGCCACAATGTAATTATCAATCAATTCAAATTTGGTCGACTGTTCGCTTTCCCAAGCGAGATATTCATCCGCAGACCAAATTTGTTCAATCGGCAAGGCTGACATAGCGCAACTCCTGTTCCTATATGCTCTAATCCGCAGGCCGCTGCTCAAACGGCACTTTATGATAGATATCTTCCAGCGACAGACTGACGCCAATGGCATCTATCCTTAGCTTGGCTTCCAAACCAGCGTGATCCTGATACAGCCAGCCATCCGCCTGCCGAGTATAGGATTCGACTCTGGGCACGTCCTGTGACACCAGAAAATAGCCCTCAAGCGAAGGCAGCTGAAGATATTGGGCAAACTTGCGCCCGCGGTCAATATCCTCGGTCGACGGCGACAGTACTTCAAAAATCAGCATCGGATTTTGCAGAGTCGACGGCTTGGCATCCGCGCGGAACCTCGGCTGGCCGCAGACGACCACCACATCAGGATAAGTATAAGTGGCCTGCCGCTTCACCTGAACGCGCATATCGGCCGGATAGACCTCGCATGGTTTCCCGCGAAGTCGAAAGTACAGCAGCGCGGTAATGGCCGCAACGAGGATATTATGCGACCGACTAGAGCCGCTCATCGCCACAATGTAATTATCAATCAATTCAAATTTGGTCGACTGTTCGCTTTCCCAAGCGAGATATTCATCCGCCGACCACGTCCGTTCAATCGGCAAAGCTGACATGGCAAAACTCCCTTTCCTATATGCTCTAACCCGCAGGCCGCTGCTCAAACGGCACTTTATGATAGATATCTTCCAGCGACAGACTGACGCCAATGGCATCTATCCTTAGCTTGGCATCCAAACCAGCGTGATCCTGATACAGCCAGCCATCCACCTGCCGAGTGTAGGATTCGACTCTGGGCTTGTCCTGCGACACCAGAAAATAGCCCTCAAGCGAAGGCAGCTGAAGATATTGGGCAAACTTGCGCCCGCGGTCGATATCCTCGGTCGACGGCGACAGCGCCTCAAAAATCAGCGTCGGATTTTGCAGAGTTTCCGGATTGGTGTCATGACGAAATTTTGGCTCGCCGCAGACCACCACGACATCAGGATAGGTATAGCTTGACTCCCTTTCCGCCTGCACGCGCATATCAGCCTGATAAACCTCACATGGTTTTTTGCGGAGTTGAAAGTACAGTGACGCTGTTATATTAACGGTAATGATATTATGCGCCCGACTGGCGCCGCTCATCGCCACAATGTAATTATCAATCAATTCAAATTTGGTCGACTGTTCGCTTTCCCAAGCGAGGTATTCATCCGCCGTCCAAATTTGCTCAATCGGCAAGGCTGACATAGCGCAACTCCTGTTCCTGTCCGTTCATTGCATCCATCATAGCATACACAGCAGAAAGGATGCCGTCAACTCGCGCCCTTTGCATCCGCCCGTCTTTGCGCTACATTTAGCCGAGTGCATTCGGATACCTCACAGGAACGCGCCATGAGCGAATGGAGAACGGTGATTGGCCTGGAAGTCCATGCCGAGTTGGAAACCGAAAGCAAAATGTTCAGCCCTTGCCCGGTGGTCGATAGCGTCGAAGCCGATCCCAATTCGGCTGTTGACCCGCTTTCGCTGGGGCTGCCGGGGACGCTGCCGGTTATCAATAGGCAGGCAATGGAATATGGCATCATGGTCGGGCTGGCGCTTAACTGCGAGATTCCACCTGTCAACCAGTTTGCCCGCAAAAATTACTTTTATCCCGATTTGCCCAAGGGCTATCAAATCAGCCAGTATGACCGGCCGCTGGCGGTGAATGGCTATGTCCACATCGAGCTTGACGATGGCGCCAGCAAGAAAATCCGCGTTCGCCGCGCCCACATGGAAGAGGACACCGGCAAACTGACGCATACATTGGCTGGCAGCTTGGTCGATTACAACCGCGCCGGCGTCCCCCTGCTCGAAATCGTGTCCGAACCCGACATCGCCAGCGCCGCCGAAGCCGAAGCCTATGCCCGCAAGCTCCGTTCGATTTTGCGTTATCTGGGCGTGAACGCCGGCGATATGTCGAAAGGCATACTGCGCTTTGAAGCCAACGTCAGCGTGATGTGCCAGGACGACGCCGACCTGCGCGAGCGCACCGAAATCAAGAATCTAAACAGCATCCGCAACATGGGCAAGGCGATTGACTATGAGGTCAGGCGGCAAATCAGGCTGTATCAACAGGGCGGCGCGGTCAAACCGGCGACGCTGGGCTGGGACGAGGCCGCGCAGCGAATCACCATCCAGCGCTACAAAGAACGGGCTGACGAATACCGCTACTTCCCCGAACCTGACCTGCCGATTGTCGAGGTCAGCCGCGCGTGGGTGGCTGAAATCGCGGCCAAGCTGCCGGCCCTGCCCGACGACCTGCGGCGGCGGTTTATGGATGAACTGGGGTTGAGCGCCTATGACGCCGGCGTCCTGACTGCCGAGCCGGCCGTCGCCCGCTATTTTGAGGCGGTCGTCGCTCAAGGGATCGACCCGAAACTGGCATCCAACTGGCTTACGACTGATCTGTTTCGGCTGATGAACAAACATGAGATCGAACGCGAAGCCATTGGCGCGATTCCCATTTCAGCCGCCGATTTCGCCGGCCTGCTGGCCCTGGTCGATAAGAACATCATTAACCCAAGCATCGCCCGCAAGAAAGTATTGACCGAAATGTGGACGAGCGGTCGGACAGCCGAGGCCATCGTCGAGGAAAAAGGCCTGGCGCAAATCTCTGACCCCGAAGTCATCGGCGCAAAAGTTGGCAAAGTCATTGCCGAAAATGATAAAATGGTGCAAAAGTTGCTGGCTGGGAACAGCAAGGTGATGAATGCGCTCTTTGGCAAAATCATGGGCGCAATGCGCGGCAAGGGCGACCCGCGAATCGTCCGCCAGATATTGCAGGAAAAACTCGACAGCATGAAATAATTAAAGGAGTAAAGCAAAATGACCTGGCATCAAACAATCGTTATCGGCAATCTCGGCAGCGACCCTGAACTCCGATACCTGCAAAGTGGACAAGCGGTATGCAATTTTAGGATAGCCGCGAATGAAACTTGGCGTGACCGTCAAACCAATGAAAGACGTGAAAGAACAACTTGGTATCGCGTCTCGGTATGGGGCGGCCAGGCAGAAACCTGCAACACTTACCTTTCAAGAGGGCGGCGGGTCTTGGTGGTGGGCAATGTATCGGCGGATGCCTATATGAATAACAATGGCGAACCCGCCGCCTCACTCAACTTAACTGCCCGCGAGGTTCGCTTCCTTAGCGGCCGCGGTGACGGCGAAGGCTATCAAGGCGGAGGCCGACAGCAAGGCGGTCAGCAAAGGGGCAATCAGCAGCAAGGCGGACAGCAAGGAAGCTATCGCGATGACCGCGGCTCAAATTACCCAGAACTGCCGCCAAGCACCGTCGATGACATCCCCTTCTAAGCCTGGCCGCCGCTGACAAAACCGCGCCGTCACATCTCGTGCGACCGTTTTCCGCCGCGGGCAAGCTCTTTGCCGCGCGCCTTGCCGTCCATCGCATCGGGATGAAGGAAGAGCTTTTTCACCTTGCGGACTTCAAGGCGCACCAGTTGATCGAGCTTTTCTTTATCCTTTGGCGAAACATAAGCCAATTCATCCGCCCGCGTCAAGGCATAGGGATAAGGGTTGCGCCCTTGCAGCTGGCACTGCGCCAAAATCATGGCGTGGACGGCATCGACCCGCCTGCGGTCGCGCGCCACCCAAAGCGGAATATCCACGCGGACAACGCGCGAGGCGAAGCCGCGTTCACTGCTGTTCAATGCCTGCCGCTGATTGGTGACCTTGAGATAGAAAAAGGCGATCTCATAACTTTCGCCGCGGGCTTTGAACACCCGATTTTGCGGCGAAAGCTGAATCATAATTGCCGAACGTTCGCCCGGTTTCAGAATATGATCGAAAAACTGCTGGTCGTGCAAGCCTTCCAATGGCCCCGTCCGCATCAGCTCGCGCTGACGCGCCTTGAGTTCATCTGCGGACTCTAAGGTCATCAAAAATAGCAGCTGCATATACCGCTTGCTGTGATAGGGATTATCGACATAGCCCAGCAGCGACGCGCCGGCATCATGCAGCTGAATCAGGGCAGCAAGGTAGTCGTTCAGCAGGTTTTCGCCGCGGTGTTCGCGGCTGCTCGGAAAATACAGCAGGCGATTGTCGTAAAAGGCGATTAACGCGTCTGGATCGTCCTGTCGCCGGCGTTTCCAGGCTTCTTCCGCCAGCGCCCGCAGTTCAGCCACAGTCCGCCGATCATCCACCGTCCCCTTCCTTATCACCGCGCCGGAAGAGTCATGCACATGCTTTTCGTGATAGACCAAATCAGGCTGGCTGACCGCCACTGGCTTTTGGTCAATCCCATGATGATACACATACATCCCGATATTCAGCAGATAATAATGCAAAAGCCCCCGCTCATTGGGATAAACCTGTGAGCCGTCAACTGCCAAAATCACAGCCGCCGACGGACTTGGCGGCGGCGGCGCGACTTGATTGATCTCTTCGGCATCATTGGTCTCAAGCGCCGCCGCCCCGCGGTAACGGATCTCCGGCTGGCGCACCCATTGAATGCGCTCGCGGACCGCATCCAAATCGTTGCAGGATTCAAAAATGCTCGTCGCCAAGGCCAGGCGGTCGCGCAGATCGAAATCAAGTTTTTCGATCATCTTCCCCATCCCGGCAACCTGCTCCATCAGCTTGTTAAATTCAATCGTCATCCCGGCCTCTGGCGCAAAATCTTTTCCAGATAAACCTAAGTTTGGCGCGAATGCTCTGTTTCGTCAAGCTGCGCGCAAGGTGAGGCAAGCCTAATGAAATTTTGCAAAAGCTGTCGGCGCGCGGTATAATCTGTGTCATACTGTAGATGATATTTTGGTTAAGCGATCTGTGCCAGCCTTCAGCGTCAATCTAAGCAGCTGCAATGCGCTGGTCACCGGCGCCGGCGCCGGCATTGGACGCGCCATCGCCCTTGCGCTTGCCAATCATGGCGCCGCCGTCGCCGTCAATGACCTCAACATTGAACGCGCCGAAACGCTTGCACGGGAAATCCAAGGCAATGGCGGCCAAGCGATCCCTTTGCGCGCCGACATTTCCAATCGATTCCAAACCGCCAATATGATCGAAGAAACCCGCGGCGCCTTTGGCAAAATCCATATCCTGGTTAATGCCGCCGGCATCTTCAAAGCCGAAGCCATGCTCAGCATCGACGAATGGGACTGGCGGCGGCAGATCGAAGTCAACATCACCGGCGCCTTCTTCTGCATGCAGCTGGTCGGACGGGTTATGGCCGACGAAGGCGGCGGGCGCATCATCAACCTGACATCAACGGTCGGCTATCCAGCGGCGATGGGCTACGCGGCCGGCAAAACCAGCATCATCGGCATGACCAGGCAGGCGGCCCGCGAACTGGCGCCGGCGAATATCCTGGTGAATGCCATCGCCGCCGGCAGCATCCGCGAAGCCGATATGCCGCCGGTCAAGCCCGAGCAAACCCTGCTCAATCGAGTCGGTCAACCGCAAGACATCGCCCAAGTGGCGCTGTTCCTGTGTTCAGACGCCGCCAGTTTTATGACCGGCCAAACACTGGTCGTCGATGGCGGTCGGTCAGTCATTCCCTAATTCTGTGATGCGCCTGCTACTCGGCCGGCTCATCCTCTGTTATTTCCAGTTCCGGCAGCAGGCGGAATGAATCCAAAACCGAAATCAGCGGGAACTCTTCGGCCGACGCCGTTTGCAAATCAACATCCATTTCAGCGACGCGGGCGTTGGCGACATGAAGCCGATTGTCCGTCCCATGCAGCAATACCGCCAGGCCGCTTTCGGGCGCGCCATCCACAGTCGACAGTCGATACGACACCTCATAGCCGGCCGCGCCGCCGACCTCGACAGCTTCAACCGTCAGCGCCTTGACGCCGCGGCGCCAGTTCTCGATCCAGTCAATCGTGTCACTTTCGCTGGCCAAAGCCACGTCCACAGTTTCGACCACCATCGTGACATCATCGCTGGCAATCGTCGCCGGCAGACCAGCTTCGGCATCCGTGACCTTCCAGCCGTGCGGATAGCGAATCATGTGCTTGTCGGTATTGTCAAAATACCCCTGCCAGTCAAACGGCGCCCCCGCATAGACCTCCAGCCGTTCGACGCTGCTGATGACCCTCTCAAGCAGAAACTTGAGTTCTTCAGGGGCGTTTTCGGGCGTGACCACGCGCACGGTGTATATCTCGCCCGCTTCAATCCAAGACTCCTGCCGAGCGATATAGTCGACTCGCGCCCGCGTCAGGTTGAAATCAATGACAACGCGGCCTTCATCGGTCACCTTGCGGCTGGTCTCATCCCAACTCGAATAATAGGGCCAGCTTTGCCTAAGCCAATCGTCGCTGAAGAACGCGCTTAGATCGTCCGCTGTGGCGACCTCTTCGGGCTTGGGGCTGATCCGCGCCTCGACCTGGCTAAGCGCATCGACGTTCGTCAAGCTCACCAGCGCTTCCTCGGCGCCTGACTGTTCAATAGTCGGCATCCAGCCAGTCGGCAGGCCGAGGGTGAACAAGCCGGAGGGGTGCAGATAAACATCATCAAAATCAATCTGCGACACATCGGGCGGCGGCGGAAAGGTCGGTTCGGGAATGGCGGTCGGCGGCGGCGCATCGACCTGTGTCGCCTGTCGGGAAAGCAGCGGGATAATCAAACTGCCGACCATCGCGACCGACATAATAATCCCGATAACCACTGTAAAGCCTTTTGTCGTTGTGTTCATAAGTCACTCCCATATCCTGTCAAAACGGGTTAATCATACCGCAAAACCAAGACGGTGTTAAGCAAGAGTTTTCGTTCGCGCCAATCAGCCTTGACAGCTTGGGAATTGATCCTAAGATTCGCTTTGCGCCGCGCTCAAAAACATAGGAGAAGACGATGACCCATTCCGATTTTATCACCCGACCGCTGACCTTGGATGATGCCCCTAAATATGCCAAAACCGCGACCGCCATCGCCGCGCATATCGGCGCGAATGCCCAGTTCCAGCCCGAACACATTCGGATTGAATGGCAAGAGCCGAACTACGACATCAGCCGCTCCTCTATCGGCATCTTCAGCGGCGGCGCGTTGGCTGGCTATGCGGTCATTTGGGACCGCGCGGAAAAGCCGGTGCATCCTTGGGTGAACTGGGGCGTCCATCCTGACTTCATCGGCAAGGGCTTGAGCGCGCAGCTGTTGGACTGGGTTGATGTCAAGGGCGGCGAAATTATGAAACGGTGTCCGCCCGAAGCCCGCGTCAGCCTGCTGTCGGAGATTGTCGAGGGGTATGCGCCCAAGGAAGACGCGCTGAAACAAGCCGGCTATGTCCCTGAACGCGGCGCCTATGAGATGCGGATTGAGATGACCCAAGCGCCGTCCGCGCCGCCGCCGCCAGACGGCATCATAATTCGCAGCTACCGCGAAGCTGACCTGGAAGAATTTGTGCATGCCTTCCGCGATTCATTTGCCGACCATTTCGGTTACATTGAAGAGCCCTTCGAAAAAGACCTAGAAGAATTTCGCCACTGGTTCAGCCATGACAAGCAGTTCGACCCGAATCTGACCCTGTTGGCAGTGGACGAGACAAGCGGCGCGGTCGTCGGCTATCTGGTCGGCCTGAAAGCGGATCATCGCCATGCGGATGTCGGCCTGATTGAACTGCTGGGCGTGCGGCGGGCTTATCGGCGGCGCGGACTGGCGCAAACGCTGCTGGCTCATGCTTTTGCCGCTTACTGGACGCGCGGTCGGCGGACGGTTGGCTTGGGCGTGGACGGCGAGAGTCTGACCAATGCTGTCGCTTTGTATGAGCGGGTCGGCATGAGCATTCATCGGCGCTATATGACCTATGAAAAAGTCCTGCGCGCCGGCGTCGAACTGGCGAAGACGGCGCTGGACTGACGTTTGCGATTGTTCGGATGTTCCCCTTTCGGCTGGTCGGATTTTTTGCAAATTCCGATGAAAATGGCGAATATACCGTCGAATACTTGCGGCAACGGTAAAGATGGTGTAGACTTGGAATCAAGCTGGGAAACTTTGGAAATTTTTATAGTTCTCGTTTTCAGTATATCTTAATTTAAGGGCCTCATTGAATGAGGTCGCAACACTATGAATTATGGAGGATGTGCAGATGTCCGCGAAAAAGAAAAAGGAAGAAATACCAGCGTATGAGCGGCGGCTGAAAGAAGCGAACAGGCTGATTCGGGATGGCTGGCATCGTGATGCTGTTGAGTCGGCAGGTGGTGGGATTGATCTGTTGATGAAAGCATTATATGAAGAATTGAAGAAAAAGGTGAATCGCGATGATAAACAGGCGGCAGGTGAGCTACATAGAGCCTATAATCAATATGTCAATCGTCCAAAAGAAAAATTCACATTCGGGCGATGGATAGATTTTTATGAAGAGAAAAAGATATTTAGGAGACTGGAGGGAGTACTCCGCCGTAAATTCATTTACTTCAATCCCGGTACATTACGAGCTATATTGAAAGTACGTAATGATTGTGTGCATGAGGATTATCAGCCAACAAGCGACGAAGCAGATTTCGTTTGCCGCCATCTTGCAATGTTTCTCAAAGAGACAAACCGCGCTCCGCAAGAAATAAAACAGGACAAGCATTGGACAAGTGATTGGCGTCAAAAATGGGATGGACGTATAAGAAGGTGGCAGGAACGCAACATCGATTCAAAAGAAGCGGATATGGTAAGAGCGTTAGTTGATCAACTCGTGCTTGTTGTGGATCTTATCGGCGACAATCGGGTGCCCGGGGAAATCAAATCTCAATTAATGCAAGTGGTTATCTATGTGATTGACCCCGACGATTTTATTCCAGAAGGACACACGAATGTCCACGGTCTGGTTGATGATGCCGCTGTGCTTGCCCTTACCCTTTATTGGTTGGATAATACTGGCATTATCGATCCAGCAATCTCACTTGAGCATTGGGTTGGGAAAGAAGACCCTATCAAGGTCACCAATGATCTCTATCAAAGTTTTCTCGAGAATCATAAAATTCTCTTTAGCGATGAAGTATGGTCGGTAATTAGCGCTATCGCCGAGAAAGGCCCAAGGGTATTGTGGCAAATGCCGAAATAATCTTTAACGGCAAAACCGGCTATGCCCCAGTCAACGGCGCGCGGCTCTATTATGAAATCGCCGGCCGCGGCGCGCCCCTGGTGATGATCCACGCCGGCATCGCCGACAGCCAAATGTGGCAGGGCGAATTCGAAACCTTTGCCCAAAGTCATCAGGTCATCCGCTTTGACATGCGCGGCTATGGACGCAGCCTGCCAGTCGAAGGCGAATTCAATATACAAGATGACCTGCGCGCCCTGCTCGCCAAGCTGAACATTCAAAGCCCGCGCATTGTGATGGGATGCTCAATCGGCGCCGGGCTGGCGATTGACTATGCCCTCACCCACCCTCAAGATGTCCTGGCGCTCATCCTGGTCGGCGGCGCGCCAGCCGGCCTGGACATCGAAGCCGAAGCCCCCGATGATCTCTTCGCCCAATCGGAACAGGCCTTTAACGCCGGCGACATCGACCTAGTGGCTGAAATCGACATGAAAATCTGGTTCGACGGCTTTGGACGCTCAACAGCCGACGTTGACGCGGCGATTCGTCAGCAGGCCTGGGAGATGGCGCGTTTGGCCACGGAACACGAAATGAAGGGCATCGGCAAGCATGTCCGCAAGGCATTCAATAAACCGGCCGCCGCGCGGCTGGATGAACTCCAGATGCCGGTCTTGGTGGTCATTGGCGAAAACGACCTGCCCTATCTGCTTCTCGCCGCCGATTACTTGGTTGAGCATCTGCCGCAAGCCAGCAAGACGCTGATTCGCAAGGCGGCGCATCTGCCCAATATGGAACAGCCCAAACAGTTTCAGGCCGCCGTCAGACATTTTTTGGCTGCCTATTCAGCGTGACCCAAAAATCAACGGCGCTTATAATAAAATCCTGCGGCCATGGCCGGCCAAAATCGACTCGACTTAATCTTCCGCCTCGTCCTCTTCAAAGACAATATCAGTCATCAAATCAGAAGCCGCCAAGTCATCCAGCGAGATGCCGCCTTCGTCTTCCCTGACAAGCATACTGACGCCCTGTTTCAGCCGTTCGCCGCAGACCAGGCAGTCCGGGTCGCGCTGAATATCAATCCAAATAGCGGTATGCGGGTCGCTTTCCTGCCCTTCAATAATGTCGATATAAGCATTGGCGGCGATAATAGTATTGGCTGGCATTTCACGATAGGCGGTTGTCCCGCGGAGCAGTTCATTGAGTATCAGGGCGGTCTGAATGCCGGCGATTTTGGTCACATTGACCCACAGGCCGGGTTCAGCATCCAGAGTTCCAGCTTCGCCAATCATCCCGTAATCCAGATCGCCAACCGGGTTCATCGCAATTTTGACGCCTTCGCGGGTCGCTTCTGACCAGCAGGCATAACAGGGCCCATCAAAGGGCTTGATAATAATGTGGTCGCCGCCTTCCCCGCGCTCATAAACACCGGCGTACGATGCGCTCAAACGTTTTTCCAGGCATTTCTCATTGATGGCATATTTGACCTGCTCATTATCAACCGCCACCACCAGAATATCGACATCATCCAGGCTGTCCCAGTGATCTTCAATCAGGCCCTGGCGCAGGTCAATCTTGACATCTGGACTGCGGTTCATCATCAAATCGGCGACGGCGGCGGCTTTGTTTTGGCCGACATAGCGCAAATCGGCGGCATGGCGGGTTACATTGCCGCTTTCCAACTCATCCCCGTCAATCAGCGCAAAATGCTGTACGCCGCTCATCGCCAGGCTCAAAGCCACAAATCCGCCGCCCGAACCCAGCCCAACGATGCCAACTTTTTTTTCAGCCAGCCGGCCCAGATTTTCGGCGCCAATCAGCCGTTCCACGCGTTCCCACAGCCTGTTCATATCACCTCGCCTCTTCTGTGTCTTCCATCTCAATGGCCGCGGTTTTGCCGCCGGCAAGTCTGCTTTCCGCTTCGTCCGGCGCGTCATCGCTTTCGCCGTCTGCGCCTATCGCTACCGGGATCCTCACTTTGGTCGGCTGGCGCAGCCCCATATCGACTTCAATCGCAATCACATAGTCGATCAGATATTTATCGCTTGACCATTCCCAGTCTTCGGGGTCGTCGATTGGAGTCGCAAGCGGCCATAATTTTTGGAAAGCCGCCACGGGGTCCATCAAATCCAGTTCATTCGCAAATGGCGCGCGATAGGCTTTGGGGGCGGACTCCGGATAATCATGCTGCGTCACAAGCAAAAGCAGAAAGCTGGCGCCCTGCCGAATGGTGAGAAAGCAAAACTCAAGCGGGACTTCCCCATCGCATTCATAAACGAGCGTCCATACCAGCAAACCGTCATCTTCCATCGCCAGCATCTCGCCGGTCAGGCGGTCGGCCATGACAATATGCCAGCCATATTTCATCATTTGGGGCAGTTCGGCTTCTTCGACAATTTTGGGATGCACCGGCTGGAACACGCGCACATCGCGGTGAATGTACCACCAATCGACGCGCATATCCGTTCCATTGTCCATCGGCGCCGAGATATAATTGACCGCCAGGTCTGATTCGGCGATGATTGGCGCATAGCCGACGGTGACAATCGGCACCAGCAGATGATCCATTTCCTCACTGTCATCCAGCCAG
This sequence comes from Phototrophicaceae bacterium, assembly GCA_965243515.1. Classification (GTDB taxonomy): domain Bacteria; phylum Chloroflexota; class Anaerolineae; order Aggregatilineales; family Phototrophicaceae; genus UBA6055. The sequence continues at coordinate 2,644,890 of OZ251572.1, forward strand.
GACAATGCCGTCATCAAGTCGCCGTGACTGGGCTGGATCATAGAACCGGGCTGTTTATGCCAGTCGCCCAGATAGCGCAGAGGAACGTCGAAGCGCGGCGGCAGCGCGGCGGCAGCGCGGTATTTTTCCCGATAAACATGCCAGTTTTCCTGGAGCCACCAGATGATCTCGTCCTGCAAGCTGTCGCCCTGCTGGAACATATGCGAGCGGCGCACAGCGGTTTCGTCCGGCGAAATGGTGTCCAGCACATAGATGGTCGGCAGGCCTTCGGGCGTGTCGTCTTCAATAACAAAGCCCAGCATGGCTTCGCCGGTTTCGTCGGCGATGTACTGGCTGGCGGCCGAAAGCATCTTGTCAACCGCCCGCCTCGATAAAACAAGATTGGGTACGATCCCGCGTGAAATCATCGCCATCCCCCGCAAACGTTTTCGCAAAAACTCCAACTCCAGCAGCATCGGCTTCAGCAGTTCCGACTCGTATCGCATCCGCATGACTATCGTCTCCGGCGGCGCGGCAGGGGCGTGCTGGATTTAATCCGTTCTTCAATACCGGGCCACTTCCCCGTCGAGCGCCAGGTGTAATAGGCATACAGCCATTGGATCGCCCAGCCGCCAACGGTTACAGCCGTCGATTTTGAGGGATTCCAGCCATACTGTTCGCCGTCTTTGGGATTAAACAGGCAAAGCTGTCCATCCTCATACTGATGCTTTTCGCTGTAGATGCGCGGTTTAATGCAATAAGCCTCGGCCGGGCGGTTGGGATATTCTTTGGGATAGACGATTTTCAAGCTGTGGTAGGGAGAGTCGAGGATGCTCATATTGATCTCAACCCGGCCTTGCCAGTACAGCAAACCGCCAAAGGGCGGCACGACCAGGCTAAAGGTATTGCCAAACGCGGCTTTCATCGCCTCAACTTCCCAGACAAGGCGCGATGAAACCCTTTTACGCGATCCCCACCAGTTGGACATATTTAACTCCGAGCCATGAAATGCTGTGCCATACGCTCCAACTGTATTGCGAAAAGCGGTGAATGTCCAGTATAAGCCATCAAAAGTTCCTGAACGTCGGTCTTTCGCCCAGCGAAACCGTCAATGCCAAAATTAACCAGACGAAACTTTGCTCCCCGCGCCGATTAACTCGAACAGCCGCGCAGCGAAAAAGTAAAATTAACCGCAAGCGTGGACAGGCGAACTGAAACTCTGATACAAAGAGGCAGTCAACTGGCATCCGAACAGTTTGGACACTTGCCGCGATGACCAGTTGACCGCGCTTTCATTCATCTGAATCCTATACGGGATTCACCATAAGCACAAGGAGCCTGCTCTATGGCATCAAAACGTTTACTCATCCTTACTGTCCTGCTGCTTGTCTTCATCGGCATGCTGGGTATGCCGCTGATGGCGCAGGAAAGTGAAACGCTCACGATTTACTCCGGCCGCAACGAAAGCCTGATTGGCCCGCTGCTGGAGCAATTCACCGAAGATACCGGCATCGCGGTCGAAGTCTTGTACGGCGGCACCAGCGCCGTCGCCAATCAAATCCTCATTGAAGGGCAGAACAGCCCGGCTGATGTGTTTATCGCCCAGGACGGCGGCGCCTTGGGCGCTCTGGCGGACGAAGACCTGCTCATAGAACTGCCCGAAGACATCCTGGCGCGCGTGATTGACCCGGCCTTTGTCTCTCCTGACGGGGTTTGGGTCGGCTTGAGCGGCCGGGCGCGGGCGCTGGTCTATAACCCGGAACTGCTTGAAGAAAGCGGCCTCGAACTGCCGCAGTCCATCCTTGATTTAACCGGCGAGGACTGGAGCGGGATTGTCGGCTGGGCGCCTGCTAACGCTTCCTTCGTATCCAATGTGACGGCTATGCGCGTTCTGCTGGGCGATGAAGCCGCGGCTCAATGGCTGGAGGACATGATTGCCAATGGTGTCCATTCGTACCCCAAAAACACTCCCATCGTGCAAGCGGTCATTGACGGGGAAATCACCGTCGGCCTGGTTAATCACTATTACCTCTTCCGCTTTCTGGCAGAAGATCCCGACATCGCGACAGCCGCCCTGCACTTCTTCCCTGGTGGAGATGCCGGCTCGCTCGTCAATGTCGCCGGCGCCGGCATTTTGGCAACCAGCGACCAGCATGAATCGGCTTTGGCGCTGATTGAATACCTGCTAAGCGACGGCGCCCAGGAATACTTCGCCTCCAAAACCTATGAATACCCGCTAGTCGAATCGGTTGAACCTTCGGTCGATTTGCCGGCGCTGGCAGACATTGAAGCGCCTGAAATTGACCTGTCGGATCTGGATGATTTGCAAGGCACGCTCGACATGATTGAAAACAGCGGCGCCCTGGATTAAATCCTGGCGGCGGCGTTTCCAGCTGGAGGGGGGTGTTCTCCCCTCCACATCCCATCCCATAAGGATTTTTATGCGGCTGCCCAGCATCGTCCCGCAGCTCAAGCGCTATGCCCATCAGCATCACCTTGTCCTGCCGCGGCCGCATATCGGCAACCGGCAGCTTGTCCAGCTAACGGGCATTGGGATTGTCGCGGTGGTCTTGATACCAGTGCTTTATCTCGTCGTCCGCGCTTTCGGCGCCGGCCAGGAAGGCATCGATTATCTGCTCAAGGCGCGCACCTTGCAGATTATCGGCAACAGCCTTGGGCTGATGGCTTCGGTAACTTTTTTCGCATCGCTGATTGCCGTGCCCTACGCTTGGCTGACCAGCCGCAGTGACCTGCCCTGGCGCCGGGTGTGGCTGACGCTGGGGCTGCTGGCGATGGTCATACCGTCCTATCTGACGGCTGTGACTTTTACCGACGCCTTTGGCCCCAAGGGCATTTTGCAGGGCATGCTTGAGCCGCTGGGCGTGAATCGGCTGCCGGACATCAAAGGCTGGTTCGGCGCGGCGCTGACGCTTACTTTCGTCGCCTTCCCTTATATCCTCCTGCCAGTGCGGGCGGCGCTCCTGCACAGCGACCGCTCGCTTGAAGAAGCCGGGCATAGTTTGGGCCTCAATCGCTTGCAGGTGTTCTGGAAAATCACACTGCCGCAGCTGCGCCCGGCGCTCTCGGCCGGCATGCTGATGGCTGCTCTCTATGTCTTGAGTGACTTCGGCGCCGTCGCTGTCATGCGCTTTAACGTTTTCACCCGCGCGATTTTCATACAGACCGAATCTTTCCGCATGGATAAAGCATCGCTGCTCACGCTGGCGCTTATCGGCATCACGCTCGCGCTGCTGCTGCTGCAATCTTTGGTTCAGCACCGCGGGCGGCACTATCGCATCGGCATCGGCGCCGCGCATGCCCTCCAGCCAGTGCAGCTGGGCAAATGGAAATACCCGGCGATCCTGTTTTGCGGCGCGGTCATCTTCATTGGCATTGTTATTCCAGTGCTGGTGCTGTTCAACTGGCTCGCCGGGCGCTATTTGACCAACCCGGTGACTGTTCCGATGGCCGAGCTTATGCAAAATACCGTTGGCGTCAGCGCGGTTTCGGCCATCGTGGTGACATTGGCCGCTTTTCCGCTGGCGCTGCTGGCTATGCGCTCATCGACGCCGCTTAATCGCTGGCTGGTGAATCTCGCCTATACCGGCAATGTGCTGCCGGGCATCGTGATCGCGCTGGCGCTGGTCTTTTTTGCGTCGCAGAACGCGCTGGGCCTATATCAAAGCCTGCCGCTTTTGATACTGGGCTATGTCATCCGTTACCTGCCATTAAGCATCGGCTCGACGCAAAGCGCATTCGCGCAAATCAACCCCCATTTTGAAGAGGCCGCCCATAGCCTTGGCTTGTCCTCATGGGAAACCATCGCGCGGATTACGGTTCCGCTGGCAAGGAGCGGAATCATCGCCGGCTTGGCGCTGGTGTTTTTGAATGTGATGAAAGAACTGCCTGCTACCCTGATTCTGCGCCCGATTGGATTCCGCACCTTCGCGACCCGCATCTGGGCGGCCTATGATGAAGCCTTTCTGTCATCCATTGCCATCCCCGGGCTTTTGCTGACGGTCGCATCGGCCCTAGCGCTGGGAATCATCCTCTGGCGAGAAAACGAAGCGCATTAAAATAACACAGCGCGGCCGCGCCCTTTATCCATTTTACTTTTGCTCTATGCTAGGCAGGCGCAAAACAGCCCTTTGGCGGACAAGATGGAATTTCCACTTCAGATCAACAATCTTACCAAGCAATATGATGATGTCACTGCGGTTGAAGATGTTACGCTTACGGTGAAAGCGGGCGAATTTTTGACCGTTCTCGGGCCGAGCGGCGGCGGCAAGACGACCATTTTGCGTCTCTTGGCGGGTTTCGAGCGGCCGACGGCCGGGCGCGTCCGAATCGGTGACCATGTTGTTGCCGACGGCAATCATTTCATCCCGCCCGAAAAGCGCAAAGTAGGAATGGTGTTTCAGGATTATGCGCTGTTCCCACACGTTAATGTGGCGAAAAACATCGCCTTTGGCTTGCGCGGACGGCCTGCCGACGCCGAGCGGCGGGTCAAACGGATGCTGTCGCTTGTTGGCCTGTCCGCATTCGCCGCCCGCATGCCCCACGAGCTATCCGGCGGTCAGCAGCAGCGCGTCGCGCTGGCGCGGGCGCTGGCGCCTAATCCGGATATTCTGCTGCTTGACGAACCCTTTTCCAATTTGGATACGGCTTTGCGGTCACAGGTGCGTAAAGAGGTGCGCCATATTCTGCGGGAAACGGAAACGACTGCCATTTTTGTAACGCACGACCAGCGCGAGGCATTGAGTCTGTCTGATGAAATTGCCGTCATCTTTCAGGGTCGGCTAGCGCAGGTGGCAACTCCCCATGTGATTTATAATCGGCCGATCAACAGCCAGGTGGCGCATTTTATCGGCGAAGCCAATTTCCTGCCCGGCGAGGCGCGGGGTTTGCTGGCGGAAAGCCCGCTCGGCACAGTGAAACTTTTTCACCCCAAATCGGGGCCGGTTCAGCTTATGATTCGGCCCGAAGCGCTGCGCGTCAGCTTTGATGACCAGGGGATGTCAGCAACTGTGCTTTGGCGCGAATTTTACGGGCATCATCAGCGACTCGGACTGGCGCTGGCAAACGGCGCCGAATTGATTGCCCTAGCCGACGTCGACCGTTACTATCAGCGCGATGACCGCGTGTCGGTGTCGCTGGTTTTGCCGGCGCTGGCTTTTGATGCGCCAGAGCCGATTGCGACCTAAACGCAATTCAATACAGCAACCGCGGCTAATTCTCGCGCGAGCGGCGGATGATTGACGTCTTCGCCATGGCCGGCAGCCAGACACGGAAGACCGTACCTTGATGATGGCCTTTGCTGTGGACGGTGATTTTGCCGCCGTGCGCCTCAATGATTTCCTGTGATATTGCCAGGCCTAGGCCGGTGCCGCGTTGCGGGCCGCGGGCCTTATCGACCTGATAGAATCGCTCAAAGACGCGCCCCAAATCCTGCGGCGGAATGCCGATGCCGGTATCGTGGATGGCGACCGCAGCGCCGTCGTCTTTGGATTGGACGACAACCCACACCGCGCCGCCCGGCGGCGTGAATTTAAGCGCATTGCCGATGAGATTGGCAAGCACCTGCGCCAGACGGTCGCCGTCGCCGACAATCGGCGGCGCCTTTTCAGTGGTGGATGATTCCAGCCTGATGCCATGCTTTTCGGCAAGGACCGCCAGACTTTGGACAACAGCATCAGCAAGCTGCGCCATATCAATCGCTTCGCTTTTCATCGACAGCCGTCCAGCTTCGAGCCGCACCAAATCGGTCAATTCAACCACCATCCGATTCAAACGGCCGGCTTCTTCAAAGATAATCTGCGCCGCTTCCTGCGGGTCTTTCGCCGCGCCCTCAACAATCGCCTGCGAATAGCCCTGAATCGATGTCAATGGCGTCTTCAAATCATGGGAGACATTGCCCAGAAAATCGCGCTGGGCATTATTGGCCGCGAGAACTTCGGATGTCATCCGATTGAAGGACTCGGCCAAGGAGCGAACTTCTGGCGGGCCGCTGACCGGCACATGGACGGCATAATCACCGCGCGCTACGTCAGTCGCGGCTCTGGCGACTCGCTGCAAGGGCTTGGCAATCGTGCGGCTGATAAGCGCCGCCAGGATAATCGCGAAAACGATGCCGACAATCCCCGCCTGAATCAGCGGCGGCGCCAGGGCGCTGCCAAAATCAGCCAAGGTCTCTTGCAGGCTGACCGTTGGTCGGGGTTCCGCAATAATCCACAGGTTATCGTCCCAAACCTGTTCAAAAACAAATCGCTGCTGGGGAAACAGCACGCCGCCATACAGCCATTCGCTGCCGCCGGGGTCGGAAAATCCGCCAAAGATTTGGTCAACTCCAAACGACAGAACCTTGCCCAGTTGATCATTATGATAGCTATCCACCAGCAGGTTAATCGTCTGCCCAAATTCATAATGGCCGGCGCTGTCATAGAGTATCGCCGCGCCTTTCGGCCTTATATGGATCTGCAAGGTTCGCACATTGCGCGATTCGGCGAAGTCGGCCAAAAACTCTGGAATCTGCTTTTGAACAAAGGCGCGGCTGGCATTCGCCGGCAAATCAGCGATAAACCGGCGCAGATTCAGCCCGCGCGTCAAGGCCGCCAAACGTTCATACGTCGGTTCAGGCGGCGCCGGCCGATTGCCAATCAGCACAATCAGCGCGCTGGCGATCACACCCAGAGTCACCAGCAGCAGCACCAGATACGACGTCAGCAGGCGCAGCCGCAAGCTGAACGAAAAGCCGCGCCGTCTATTTTTCATTGAGCTTGTACCCTACCCCCCAAACGGTCTCGATGACTGCATCCATCCCGTCCAGCTTGTGCCGCAGATGAGCGATATGGACGTCAACCGTCCGCGTTTCCCCAGCAAAATCATATCCCCAAACCACATTTAAGAGTCTTTCGCGGCTAAACACCATACCCTTATTTTCCACTAGGGTTTGCAGCAGGTCAAATTCCTTCATCCGCAAGCTGACTGCCTGCCCGGCGACTTCGACCAGACGGCGCTGTGCGTCGATTCGGAGGTTGCCGACTGCCATCTGCGCCGGGGCATTATCCTGACTGCCGGCGCGGTCGGCGCGGCGCAGAATCGCTTTGACGCGGGCGACCAGCTCGCGCGGATTGAACGGCTTGGTCAAATAATCATCAGCCCCCAATTCCAGGCCGACGATTTTGTCAATGTCGTCGCTGCGGGCCGTCAGCATAATAATCGGCACATCCGATTCGGCGCGAACCCGGCGGCAGACCTCCAGCCCGTCCATGCCCGGCAGCATCAGATCCAATACGACCAAATTGGGCTTATCCTCCAAAATCGCCCGCAGCGCATTGGCGCCATCCGTCGCGCTGGTCACTGGATACCCGTCCTGCTCAAGGTACATCTTAGCCAGGTCAATAATCCGCTGTTCGTCGTCGACAACCAGAATGGTCTCGCTCATCGGCAATTCCCTTATTAAGCGGGTTCATGTTATCATCATTATCATGGATAAGGCGATGACCGATGTAAATTTCGTGTAAATTCTGCGCGGTCAGCCTGGTCCCAATCGTTCATAGGCTTGTGATTCATTTTTGGATACACTATCAAATTCCATTCGCAAGCGCAAAGCGAACAGCCATGCACATAGCCATCCGTTTGGCATCAACCGCCGATGCCCCGCAGATTTGCGAGATTTACCGCCCGATTGTGCGCGGCACCGCCATTTCATTTGAGCAGGCCGCGCCCGATGCCGACGAAATCGCCGCCCGCATCACCCAAACGCTGGAGCAGTATCCCTGGCTGGTTTGTGACATCAATCGCCAAATCGCCGGCTATGCCTATGGGAGTTCGTTCCGCTCGCGTTCAGCGTATCAATGGACAGTCGAGACGACTGTTTATGTGCATCCCGATTATCAGCGGCGCGGTATTTCCCGCGCGTTATACGCGTCGCTCATCGCCATTTTGCGCCAGCAGGGCTATTGCAATGCTATCGGCGTGATCGCGCTCCCCAACGATGGCAGCATCGGCGCGCATGAGACGCTCGGCTTTCGGAAAATCGGCGTCTTTGAAAATATGGGATACAAACTGAACGAATGGCGCGATACTGGCTGGTGGCAGCTTGAACTGCGCCCCATGCCCGCAGAGCCACAGCCGCCGCGGCCGGTTATGGCCTTGGCACAGCAGGCCGATTTCAAGGCGCTGCTGCGAGTCGGCTTGCCGCTTATCAACGTTTAGCATGAAAAGGAAAATGAGATGCGTCCGATAACAGCCGAAGACCTCACCCGAATTCACTACGTCCAAGACCCGAAAATCAGCCCTGACGGTCAGCGTATCGCCTTTGTCAAAGTCACGCCTGACCCGCTTGAAAAGACCTACAAGCGCAATATCTGGCTGTATCCGCTGGCCGGCGGCGAGGCCTTTCAGCTAACGCGCGGCGACAAGGACAGCTGGCCGCGCTGGTCATCGGATGGCCGGCAACTGGCTTTTGTTTCTGCGCGCGGCGGCAAGCCGCAAATCTATCTGCTGCCGACGGCCGGCATCGGCGGCGAGGCGCGGGCATTGACCGACATGGCGAACGGCGCCCACAGCCCGGACTGGTCGCCGGATGGCCAGCAGATTGCCTTTTTGGCGCCGATGAGCGCCGACGAACGGGACCAGGAAGATGCAGAGGAAACGCCGCCGCCAGAGCCGAAAGACAAACTGGAGTCCAAACATCGCCAGGAGCGCAAAGACGAAGATGAGCAGAATCGTTGGGACCCGCGGCCCATGTGGCGCATCCCCTATCGCCGCGGCGCCGCTTATGTTGATGAGCGTTATGACCAGGTTTATGTCATCCCTGCCGCCGAGTCGCTGGAAGCGGCGGATGCCAAGCCGCGCCGCCTGACGGATATCAACGCTGACCATACCCGGCCGCGCTGGTCGGCTGATGGTCGGACCATTTTCACATCGCGCACGGTCGATCATCAAGCTGACGAACCCTGGCGCGCCGAAAACATCGTCAGTCTAAACGCCGCCGACGGTCGAGCGGAGACTCTGGCCGCCGGTGAATACAGTCTCTATCTGCCGACGCCCTCGCCCGATGGCAAATGGCTGGCCTGCGGACGCCGTCTGATTGGCGTTACGGATAGCCCAACGCGGCTGCTGGTCATGGCCGTCGATGGAACGGATGCGCGGGTCATCAACGCCGAACATGACCGCGAAGCCCTTGATTGGGCCTGGTCGCCGCAGAGCAAATTGGCATTCACCCTGGAAAGCGAAGGCGCCGCCCGGCCCTGGCTTTATGACCCGCAAACCGACGCCGCGCGGCAGCTGCATGATGGCATCTATGATATTGAACAGATTGACATCGGCCCAGGCGGCGCGTTGGCGATGACGGTTTCGACGCCGCGCAATCCGCAGGAATTGTACACGCTGGTGGACGGCAGCTTGGCTGAAGTCAGTCAGTTCAATCATGCTTGGCTGAACGAGGTCATCGTGCAGGACGTCCATGAACTGCGCTTTCAGTCGCCGCATGGCGAAGTGCAGGGCTGGTATATTCATCCAGTGGGTTATGAAGCTGGCAAAAAATACCCGCTGGCGCTGAACATACATGGCGGGCCTCATGCTGCCTGGGGCTATTCAACCAAGGGGATGTGGCATGAATGGCAGTTCCATGCCGCCCGCGGCTATGCTGTGTTTTACTGCAATCCGCATGGCAGCGGCGGCTATGGCGAGGCCTTTATGCGGAAACTTCACGCCGCTTGGGGGCCGGTGGCGATGGATGACATCATGGCCGGCGTCGATGCTTTCCTTGAGCTTGGCATCGCTGACGAAAACCGAATGGCCGTCACAGGCGGTTCATACGGCGGCTACATGACGGCTTGGATCATCTCGCACAGCGACCGCTTCCAGGCGGCCGTGTCACAGCGCGGCGTTTATAATCTATCCAGTTTTTACGGCACAACCGACGTTCCCGTGCTGATATCCAATGAGTTTGATGCCGAGCCGTGGGAAAATCATGATGCCTTCTGGGACAATTCGCCGCTGAAATACGCCGCCAATATCAAAACGCCGCTTCTGCTGACTCATGCTGAAAACGATTTCCGCGTGCCGATTGAACAGGGCGAGCAGCTTTTTGCTTGGGTGCGCCGCGCCACGGATACGCCGGTGAAGATGCTGCGCTATCCCCGCGAAGGCCATGAGCTTTCGCGCAGCGGCGAGCCGAATCATCGCATCAGCCGCCTGACCGAGATGGTCAAGTGGTTCGACACCTACGTCAATGCCTAGAGGCCTTCGGCCGGGAACTGCTGTGAGAAGATAGTAAAATACAGACGAACTTTGGCGATAATGTCGCGCCGTTCGGCGTCGGGCAGCAGGCCAAAAACCGCTCGCAGCTGTTCCATGAGGCCCTGCTGGACGGCCGCGAAACGGCGGGCGCCTTCGGCCGTCAGCAGCACATCCACTGAACGGCCGTCGGTGGGACTGCGGCGGCGTTGGACAAGCGGCGGCTGCATGGCTTCCAGCCGTTTGACCAGGCCGGTCATGGTGGCGTTGGTCAAATGATGATCGCGGGCGATAGCCCCGATGCGACATTCGCCTTGGTTTTCCGACAGCGTTTTGAGGACATAAAACTGCGGCGGCGTGAGTTGATGGGCCTCAAAATGACTGGCGAGTCGTTTTTCGCCGTCGGCCACAATATCAAACAGCAGCGCCCACAATTCAGCCACATCGCGGTCAAGGTCGTCGCTCATGCCCTGTCAGCCTCCTCGCCTTTAGCATCAGTTGCCCAGGGCATCCCAGATTTCAAGTTTGCCGCGCACTTCGCGGATGACCTCATCGACAAATTCGGAAGTGCTGGACTGGCCGCCCAAATCGGGGGTTTTGACGCCATTATAGACCGATTCCAAGGTCGCTTCATACAGTGCCCGGCTGGCATTAGCCGCTTCTTTGCTGTCGATATAACGCAGCAGAGCGCCGCAGGCCAGAATCATGGCCATTGGATTAGCAATGTTTTTCCCGGCGAGGCTGGACGCTGTGCCGTGCGGCGCTTCGGTCAGGGCCAGCTTGACATTGAAGTCATCGTCAAAGGCAAAGATGATCGATTCGGCGCCGGCAATCGTGCCGAACATTTTGAGGACCAGGTCGCTTAGCACATCGCCGTCGCGGTTCAAAGCTGGAATAACCAGCGCCTCGCCGGAGGTTTCCAGCAGCAGCGCGTAAGTGGCGTCAATCAGCTGCGGATTGTAGCGCACATCCTTGTAAATGGCGGCGGCGCGGTCAAGCTCTTCTTTGAACAGGCCTTCATAAATCGGGCTGACGGTGAACTTAGGCCCGCCAAAGACAGCGGCGCCGGTGCGGCGGGCATACTGAAAGGTAAATTCAGCCACGGCGCGGCAGGTGCGGCGGGTGATATGACGGGTGTTGTAGGCGATTTCGTCCATGCCTTCGCCCTCGCGCCATTCTTCGGCCGCATACGCGCCTTCGACCGCCATCCGCACGACCGCAATCGGCGCGTGAACGCCAGCCAATGGCCGCACCGATGGGATGCGGCGCCCAGTACGCAAAATCACGCTGCCATGCACCAGTTCGCGCAGCAGGGCGTTGGGACTGCCCACATCGTCGGGATCGCCAGGCGTGATGGTCGCCGCCTTAATGCCCAGCCCAGTCTCGACCAGCCGCGCCGCCGCCTCATGCACAACGCCGTTTTGGGTTCGCCGCCGATTTTCCAGCGACAAATCAAAGGTCTCAAATTCAAGATTGTCCATGCGAATCACGCTCGGATGCAAAGTGCGGAGCGCCTCATCCAGCAGTTCCTGCCCGGTTTCATCGCCCTGCAAAACGCAAATCGTGTGTTTGCCCATCTTGAGCTTATCCTTTATGCTTGGTCTGTGAACGGCTTGAAGGGATTGTAGTCGACAACGCGCAGCTTGAGAACGGCCGCCGACAAAACAGGGTGAGATATTTTGAGTTTTGCGGTAAAATAGCGTCAACTGACTGTCCTGCTTGTGGATATAGGCCTATCGCGGCAGGCTTTATTCAGACGGAGAAGGCGATTTATGCGAACACTTAAACTCTTAGGCATCCTTTTTTTGCTGATGATTCCGACGGCCTGGCAGGCGCAGGACGACGTCGAATACAGTTCGACTGTCGAATGGTTTTACAGCGCTTGCGACGACCGCCTGGTGATTGACTTCCGCGGGACCATGCAAGACGGCTATGACCTCTATTTTCAGGGTTTTGATCTCTTCGGCGGCCGCGGCGAGCCGATTACGGCGCTGCGGCGCGTCAGCGTCAACGGCGAATATGCCGTCACCCGCCAGATTTACTGGCTGGGCCGCGAGCGGCGCGTGCTGGGGACGCCGATTAGCGTTGTGATTCGAATCGCGCGCGAAAGCAACCCCGACGATGCTATCTTCCAAGAGCCATCGGATGACTTTCTGGGGACCTGCGCCGAACCGGGCAGCAGCCTGACAGACGTAGAAGAGCTGACATCAGGCGGGCCGGCTGCCGGCGATATGATTTCGTCATCGGGCGTCTTCACGCCGGACGGCGGCCTGCTGAACCCGATCTATTATCAGGAGCCAGAGCCGATTGTGCAGATTGGCGCCCGCCCCAGCGAAGGAGTCGTCCCCGGCCGAACCGCCAACCCGGGCTTGATTTTCGCTGAATGCGCCGATGTCGCCGGGGCGGATCCCGGCGTGATCTATGACACTGACGAGATCACCGTCTTTTGGTCATGGTTTGCCAAAACGGCCGAACAGGTCGCCAGCCACATCGCCAGCGCCCAATATGCGATTCGGCTCTATGGGCAGCCCTTCCCCGACGTCAATGTCAGCGCCATCAAGCAGATCCCCGGCAGCCGCAACTGGTGGGTCTTTTACACTGTGAAGCTGGGCGACAAATGGAAGCCCGGTCGGTATGACGTCAATTTTTCCCTGACCTGGCGCAGTCCCATCACCGACGGCTACGACGACTATGGGCCCGGCACCGAAAACGCAAGGTTTGATAGCGGCTGCCAATTCGAGATACAGAGAAATCCCTACGGTCTGGAAGTCGTCCATGTCCAGCCAGCCCTGCCCTTGCACACCTACAACGACTGATGTCTATGTTGGCCGAAGAGGCCGCGTCTCTGCTGGACCTGCGCTTGTCGGCGGCGCAGATTCAGCAGTTCCATCAGCTAAGCGAACTGCTGCTGGACTGGAATCAGCGCATAAATCTGACGGCGATCCGGGACCCAGCGGCCATCGCTGTCAAGCATTATCTGGATTCGCTCACTTTGGCAAAGGTCATTCCCTGTTTCGCTGGCCGGCGGCTTATTGACGTCGGAACGGGCGCTGGCTTCCCTGGTTTGGCCTTGGCGATTGTCTTCCCGCGCCTGCGCGTCACTTTGCTGGATGCGACCGCCAAAAAGCTGCGCTTCATCAACCAAGCCGGGCAGACCTTAGGCCTCGAAAACATCCGCACCCTGCGCATCCGCGCCGAGGATGCCGGCCGACATCCCAAGCATCGCGGCGCGTATGACCTTGTGACGGCCCGCGCCGTCGCCAAGATGCCGACCTTGATGGAATACACGCTGCCGCTGGCCAAAATCGGCGGGCAGGTCATCGCCATGCAGGGAAGCCGCGCTTATGAAGAGACCAGCCGCGCCGCCAAAGCCATCGCCCGACTCGGCGGCGAACTGTTTGCCATTGAGGAAATCCGACTGCCTACCCTGGATCAGCCGCGTTATCTGGTGGTTATCGACAAGATCAAGCGGACGCCCAAGGGTTATCCGCGCCAGGCTGGCGTCCCGGCTCGGCAGCCCATTCAGTGATGTGCATTTCATACCTCCGGCCGAATCAGCGACAGCACATGGGACAGCCGTTTCAGATCATGCGAAAGGTCGCGGGCGGCCTGCTGGCCGCAGGCCATCAGAAAATCCTGATATTCATCTTCGGGTCGGACAGCCGCCGCCGCGCGGATGGCGGCCGCGATCAAGTCGTCAGTCGGCGCTTCCGCCGCGCCTAATATCAGCCGCAAATACTCAAAGCGCTGCGTGAATTCATAAATCTCGTCGCGCGTGCAACCTTTGACATCCGACAGGCTCATCGGCGGCCGCGGCGGCAGGCTGTGAACAAAGCCGGTGTCATCGGCAAAGCCAATGTTCAGCGCTTTGATTTCGACTGGAATCATGCGATTTTGACGCTGGTCCTGCAAGACGTTAAAGGGCACCTGTTCGCCCATGACCAGTTCGGTCACCAGTTGGTCGTCTTTGATTTCCATGCGATAGATGACGCCAATCGCATACACTGCGGCTTCATTGACAATCGGCGCTTTGACAAATGAGCCGAAGTTGTGCGCCGCGTTAATCCCGCTGCTGTGAATGCCGCAGTCAAAGCCGCGCGTGCTGGCGCGGAGAATCCGTCCAATGAGTTGACTCATATTCAAAATCTCCCCTCATTCAAGCCTATTTAAGCGGAAAAGACGCGGAAACACAAGTTCGCTGATGCGAGGGGCAGAGATTGTGACAAAAAACGGCATTCCGCCCAAGGGCAAAATCGGTTATGATGTCTCTGCTGTTTAGCCGATGACGAGATGCTTATGCAGCCGAATCAACCCGCGGCCGCGGTGAATAACCTCGATGCGATTTGCCATGTCATCCGCGAGGACCTGGAAGAGCGCAATGCGGCCCGCGACCGGGCGATTATCCTTTCGCGCACTTTAATTCGCCACTGTTCCGAGAGCATCCGCGCCATTCACCGCCGCGATTGGGACCGCGCCGATGCCAAACTGGCCGAGGCGCAGGGAGGCGCGGCTGAACTTAAAGCTGTGGTGGCCGCTTTTCCTGATCTTTATCACACTGGCTATACCCAGGACGCGCTCAAAGAGACAGCCGAGGCCTTCATCACCGCGGCTATCATCCGCGGCCAGCCCTTGCCGACATCAAGCCAGCTTGGGATTGAAAGCGCGACTTATCTGAAAGGGCTGGGGGAAGCGGCGACCGAACTGCGCCGCTTTATCCTCGATATTATGCGCCGCGAAGATGCTCACAGCCAAACCGCCGAAAGCCTGCTGAATGTCATGGACGCCATCTATGACCAACTGGTCACTTTTGATTTTCCCGATGGACTGACACATGGTCTGCGCCGCCAAACCGACATCGTGCGGAGTGTCCTGGAACGCACCCGCGGCGATTTGACGCAAAGCCTGCGCCAGCAGCGGCTTCAGGACGCGCTCAAACAGATCGAAGCCAGGCTGGATATCGACGACGAACGCTAGCCTTTCAGCTGCCATTCGATCAGCGCGCCGGCTACCCAGGTCGGCTTGGGCTGGTCATAGAGTTCAGATGAATCGGTATAGCTAAGGTCAAGCGCTTCGCCGGTCATGGGCCCGCGCAGAAAGCGATAAACCTGCCCGGTATCGCGGGCATCGCTTTTGGCTTGGACGCAATGCTGATTGTAGGCCCAATAATCGCCCTTTTCCAAAATGCGGATGCCGTCTTCAATCACCGATTGGGCATAAGCCAAGCCCTGTTCATCATGGTCATAAACATCGGGCGGCGCATCGCCATAGCCAATCCCATGATGAAAAGGATCCGCCGTAGAGACGACCGCCGCGTCTTCCATTAAGCTGGCGAGTTCGTCGATGCCGGGCATATTCTGCGGTTGGCCGCCGGCCAGATAGG
Organism: Phototrophicaceae bacterium; assembly: GCA_965243515.1. GTDB lineage: Bacteria > Chloroflexota > Anaerolineae > Aggregatilineales > Phototrophicaceae > UBA6055. The sequence continues at coordinate 2,660,494 of OZ251572.1, forward strand.
GATAGCGCTCATATACTTTGGGGACTTTGGCTTCTGACAGGCCCCGCCGTTTGACCTCGGCCTGCCAAAAGTACCGCCAGCTAATGAGAGCATGGTCGCCCGTCCATTCTCGGCGGCCTTCAATGCCCGGCCCCTGAATCCCCCAAAACTCCGATTCGGCCGGGTCGCCGCCGGCGGCAACGGCCGTCCGCGCATCTTCCATCGCCTGATTAAAGGCATGCAGCACGCTTAATACCACCACTTTGTCGGCGCCGCTGTCCAGGATGGCATGGACACAGGCGGCAATCTGATAACCGCAGTCATGCACGCCGGCATGAGGGAATACGAGGATGCCGCCGGCATTCAACGTCCCCGCCAGCTGCCAGTCTTGTCCCCGCTCCAGATGCTCCAGCGCGCCAGCCTCGCCAAGTTCAGCGTGTTCCTTGGCATACAGTTCGTGAACCTTTTTTTGCAATGCGCCACGATCCAATTCCATACTTCATTCGCTCCCATCATGCTGTCGGCTTGCGTGAATTGTAGCGCATTTGGATTTTTTCGTCAAATCAGCCTTGACACCATACACATCATCCTTATAATGCTTAGCGAACAATTTCATAGCGGCGCAAACCGCAGACAGCCGGCGGGCAGAAGTCCTTAATATCCGGCCGAGGGGAACGCGAAGATTCATTCAGCATTTGATGTTTGAATTTTGAGGCGACCTTTGGCTGCGGGTCGCTTTTTTAGTTCGGTCGGGTTGGCCGGTCGGCATGACAGCTGGCTGAAGCTAATAGAGAAAGGAGCGGCGCTTGCCGATTTCAAAAGCGCGGAAACAGGAGCTTGTCGCCAGATATGTCGACATTCTCGATGAAAGCGATGGATTCGTCCTGGTCAAGACGCAGGGATTGACCGTCGCCCAGATTCAGGGGGTGCGGAACACCGTCCGCGAGCAGAACGGGCTGTACGCCGTTGTCAAGAACACCCTCATTCGCAAGGCGCTGGAACAGGCCGGCTGGATTGTGCCGGAAGACCTGCTGCAAGGGCCGGTGGCGATTGTCTTTGGGCGCGACAATATGCCCGGCGTTTCGCGGGCGATGCTCAAACACATTGAGGACGAAAATTTCAGCGAGAAGATGCAAGTGACCGGCGGCGTGATGAGCGGCGAAATCCTCGATGCCCAGCAAGTCGACGCGGTTTCCAAACTGCCGACGCTTGATGAACTGCGGGCGCAGCTGGCCGGTTTGATGATTTCGCCGGCGCAGGGCATCGTCAACGCGCTGCATCAGGCGACCGGCGGCGTCGTCAACGTCCTGCAAGCGTATTTGGACAAACACGAAGAAGGCGGCGAATAAGCCGCAGCAAGCATTCGCATTCACAATTCAAGCAGTCTAACCGGGCAAGCCGCTCGGAAGAAAGGAACAGAAAATGCCAGACCTCGATAAATTGGTGGAAGAGCTTAGCGCGCTGACCATTTTGGAAGCGGCTGACCTGAAGAAGAAGCTGGAAGACGCTTGGGGCGTTGAAGCGGCCGTCGGCGGCGGCATGATGATGATGGCGCCCGGCGCCGGGGCCGCAGCCGCCGAAGAGCCTGAAGAGGAGCAGACCGAATTTGACGTCGTCCTCAAGGAGATCGGCCCCAAGAAAATCCATGTCATCAAGGCGATCCGCGCGATCACTCCCCTTAGCTTGAAAGACGCCAAGGAACTGGTCGAATCGGCGCCAGCGACTGTCCTGGAAGAAGTCAGCAAGGACATGGCTGAAGACGGCAAATCCAAGCTCGAAGAGGCCGGCGCCGTCGTTGAACTCAAGTAAGCCTGACCGAATTATCCATGCAAACAGTCAGCCGCGCGCTGGCTGTTTTTGTTTCCTCTGTATTCACAAGCGCCGAAAGCGGTTATACTGTAAGCGGCGCAGATGATGAAGCGGAGTCAAAGATGAACAGCCGACCCGACAATGTGAACGACCTTGAGGCTTGGGGCTTTGATGACTATGCCGCCAAGAAGCCGTCGGGGGCATCGGGCGCGCGGCTCGGCGCGGTCGTCGGCGGATCAATTAGCCGCGGCCTGGCGGTCAAGCTCGATGCACATGTCGCCATTGAAGAGCTGGCTATCGGCCGTTACATCGTCATCCATGGCCAGCAGAAGCGATTCTTCTGCATGATTAACGACATTTCGCTCCATGCGACCAATCCCCAGATCGAAAGCGACCCGCCGGACATCAGCGACCAGTTTCTCACCGAGATATACAGTGGAACGGTTGTCTACAGCATCATCACGGTTACGCCTATGCTGGTGATTGACGAGACGGAGGGGCCGTTGCCGGTTAAGACGATTCCCGGCCACTTTCGGCAGGCTTTTAACGCTACCGAAGCGGATGTCAACCAGGTCTTTGGCGACGAAGATGAGTGGCATTTTCATGTCGGTTCGCCGCTGGAATTGCAGGAAACGCAGATCAATCTTGATTTGCGGCGGCTGGTTGAACGTTCGGTGGGCGTCTTTGGCAAGTCGGGCACTGGCAAGAGTTTTCTTACGCGCGTGCTGATGGCTGGCGTGCTTCACCGCGGCATCGGCGTCAGTCTGATTTTTGATATGCACAATGACTATGGCTGGGAAATCACGACTGAACGCGGCCCCAAGGTCAAGGGACTCAAGCAGCTGTTCAACGACAAGGTTGTCATTCTTACGTTGGACGAAGCCTCGTCGCGGCGGCGCAACGCCAAATACGATTTTGCCGTCAAGCTGGGCTTTGACGAAATTGAGCCAGAAGATATCGCCATGCTGAAAGCCAGCATGAACCTGTCCGATACGATGGTGGATGCCGCTTATCTCTTGAATAAATTATGGGGCAGATCATGGATCCTGCGGCTGCTCCAAGGCGCGCCCGAAGATTTTGAGTATGTGAGCGATAACACGAATATCGGCGGCGGCACCCTTTCGGCATTGCAGCGCCGTTTGCAGCGTTTTGAGCGCTGGGACTTTTTGATTGAAGCGCGGGCGGACGACGGCGACAGCGTTCAGCGAATTATTGAGTATCTCGTCAATCAGAAAAAGAGCGTCGTTCTGGAATTTGGCAAGCATGGCAATTCGCTGGATGCTTATATGCTGGTCGCCAACTACCTCACCCGCCGCATTCATCAGCGTTACATCGAGATGGTTGACAAGGCGCTTGGTGACAACAGCGTCGCGCCGCCGCAGCTGCTAATTACGATTGAGGAAGCGCATAAGTTCCTCGAGCCGCAGGTCGCCAATCAAACCACTTTCGGCATCATTGCGCGGGAGATGCGGAAGTACAACGTGACCCTGCTGGTAGTTGACCAGCGTCCAAGCGCCATTGATGAGGAAGTCATGTCGCAGATTGGCACGCGGGTGACCGCCCTGCTCGACAACGAGCGGGATATTACCGCGGTCCTGAACGGCATCAGCGGCGCCGGCGGCCTGCGCGAAGTGCTGGCGCGGCTGGAAACCAAACAGCAGGCGATTATTATGGGGCATGCTGTGCCGATGCCGGTGGTGATTAAACCGCGCACCTACGACGAAGCCTTTTACCAGTCAGTGAAGGGGCAGCCCGTCGACCTTGACCAGGCGAGAGCATCACTGGGCAGCGGCCGCAAGCGACGCCTTTGATTTCATAGCCATCAAGAACTCGATGACCTGTTTTTATGCCATAAACTAGGCAGGTGAAAGACGGTATCAGCGCATGGCAAATCTATCTTACAGTAAACTTCTGGATCCGATTAGCGATATCATTACGGCAATGGAATCCACTATGGTCGGGGCATTTGGCGCAACTACCGGCGATCAGCGCGAGTGTTACAAACGGATTCATGCCTATTGCTGGGGGCTTCATACGCTGGTGATGGATGTTATCACGGCCGTAGGCATTGAAAACGCGGCGACTCGGCCGGCGATACTTAACCGCTTTCAGCGTTTAATCCGCCCGACCAGGATGAATCTGCATCATCTCATCACCGGCTTTGACGGCGATCTCACTGAAGAGCAGATGCACATCATGGAATTCGCTGCTTCGGCTGTCGCTTCGCTTGAACAGATGATGAGCAATCTGTGGCGTTATTCTTTGCTGAAGCATGGCAAGCTGGCTTATTCCAGGAACGAATTTGACGGCGCGGTTTTGACTCAAAAAGTAAGGGCTGTCCTGACCGATTTTATTGTGCCGGATTTTGCGCTGCCCTTCCGCATGATTGGCGATGAGACATATCTGGGATATGCCTTTGGGGAAATTGTCCGCAATGTCAAGCAGCACGCCGGCGTCGACAGCTTCAGCATTGAGGCGCGGCATTACGCCGAGCGCATCGACATTGCCATCCATGATGCCGGTCATGGCTTCCACAGCGAGAATATGAACCAGCCCTTTCAGCCCTTTTGGCAGGCTGATGAGCATAATGAAGGGCTTGGGCTTGGCTTGTATCTGGCCAAGGCATTCATTGAACAAAGCCGCGGCGCGATATCAATCAGCAGCAAGCCGCAAAGCGGAACGCTGGTCAAGGTTTCGCTGGCGCTGGCCGGTTAATCACATCAGAGGAGCGCTGCCATGAGTCAGGCAAAAGTTTTCGTCACACGTCAGCTGCCACAAGGCACGGTTGAACGTTTGGCAGAGCATTGTCAGCTTGAGGTCTGGGGCGACTTTCTGCCGCCCGCTTATGACATCCTGCATCAAAAAATAAAGGGGCTGGACGCTTTGCTGTGTCTGCTGACCGACCGCGTCGATGCGGAGCTTATCAATGCCGCCCCGCGCCTCAAAGTCATCAGCAATATGGCGGTGGGATATGACAATATCAATGTCGCCGCCGCCAGCAGGCGCCGCATTCCAGTTGGCAATACGCCCGGCGTGCTTACGGAAACAACAGCCGACTTCGCCTTTGCCCTGCTGATGTCCGTTGCCCGCCGCATTCCTGAAGCGCAGGCCTATATCCAAGCCGGGCATTGGAAAACCTGGCATCCGACTGTGCTGTCCGGGCAGGACATCTACGGCGCGGCGCTGGGCATTGTTGGATTTGGGCGCATTGGGCAGGCGGTGGCGCGGCGGGCGCGTGGATTCGGTATGCGGATTCTGGTGCATAGCGGCGGCCATGACGAGGCCATCGGCGAGATAGGCGCCGAGAAGGTCAGCCTGGCCGATTTACTGACACAAAGCGATTATGTCAGCCTGCATGTGCCGCTGACTGAAAAGACGCATCATCTGATTGGCGCGGCCGAGCTTGGGATGATGAAACCGACGGCGATTCTGGTGAACACGGCGCGGGGGGCTGTTGTTGACCCCAAGGCGCTCTATGACGCGCTGCGGCGGGGGGATATTCTCGCGGCCGGTTTGGACGTCACCGACCCCGAGCCTATCCCGCTGGACGACCCGCTCCTTAGCCTGGATAATTGTGTTGTCGCGCCGCACATTGCCAGCGCCAGCGTCGCCACGCGGCGGCGGATGGCCAAGATGGCGGTCGATAATGTCATCGCCGGCCTCGCTGGGAAACAGCTGCCAAACTGCGTTAATCCGCAGGTCTATGACCAGGGCGGCAGTGCCGCATTATAACTTTTGCAGCTTGACGGCTGTTCCATAGACGTACATTTCGGCAACGCCGTCAAGCACGTCGGCGGTTTCAAAACGGACGGCGACCACCGCATCGGCGCCGCGCGATTCGGCATCAGCCAGCATCCGCGTGACCGCTTGATTGCGGGCTTCGGTCAGCAATTCTGTATATTCGCTGATTTCACCGCCAAAGATAGTCTTGATGCCAGCCGAAAAATCGCGAAGCGCGTTGCGCGCCCGCACAGTGTTGCCGCGCACCAAACCGAGTGTATCTGTGATTTCAAAGCCGGAAATTTCATCCTGCGTCGATATCAAAATCTGTCCCATGTCAATCCATCCTGTTCATTTGTTTAATGCCACTTTCATTATATCAAAATCTGCTGTACAGTGTACCTTCAAAATTTGGGCTGTGATAGTCATGTCCATTTGGGGCGGCATCATATTCTAATATCATTCATGCGCGCGGCTTCATAAGACATACACATATACGTCCTGTCACATGGCTGGCAGGGCGTTTCGTTCACTATTCGCAGTCGGCGGCGGCAGTTAAGACTTTTTGCATAAATTGCCGTATAGATTGGCAATAGCAGCCGGAAAGGAAGAACCATGGCAGAAAGACGAATACGGTTAACCCGACCAGGATACGAAAAGCTCCAGCGCGAGCTTAATATCCTCACGAGTGAGGAGAACTCAAAAGTCGCGGAGATGCTGGCTGAAGCGCGCGAAGATGACCAGGGTGAAGAGGCGGTATTTTTTGATGCCATGATCTCCAAAGAACGTTTGGACGAGCGCGTCTCTCATCTTCAGAATGTGCTTGCCCGCGCCGAAATCATTGACGCTGATGAAGATCCAGATACGATTACGCCCGGCAACCGCGTGACTGTCTATGACACCGCGGAAAAAGAGGAGTTCACGATGGATCTGCTTGATACGGAAGAGATCACGCACGGGCGCCGCGGCGTCTCGCTGGATTCGCCGGTTGGACGGGCCTTGCTCGGCAAACGCGTTGGCGACCGCATCAAGGTAGAAGTGCCGGATGGCATCGTCACGTTCAAAGTCCGCAAAATTGAGATGGTCCCGAACGAGGATGATCCGTAAAGCATGACAACGCGGTTTCCTGGCCGGCTGGATTCAGCCCTGATTCGGCGGCGATTCGGCCGCCAGGACCTCGTCCAGATAATCCAGCAGGCTCGCCAGCATATAGGGCGTCAGGGCAAGCGTGGCGGCGGCGACTTCGGGCTGCGAGCGCGCCAGGTTTTCGGCGTCTTCCAGCAGCAAGATCAAGGCGTCGGTCATCAATGACATCCAGCCAATCGTATGGAGAGCGACCTCGCCCAGCAGCTTTGGATCATGATGGGCATGAAGCACCAGCCACGAGGCGGCTTCCATCATGGGCATCATCGCCATCATCGAGGCTGACAGGCTTAGCATCAACGCCTTTTGCGTTTCAGGCGGCAGGTCGGCCAGCTGGGTTTCAGTTTTGACCTGTTCTGCCAGACGGGCCATGATGGTTGCCGCCAGGCGCGCTGGGGCCCGCCGATGGGGCGCCCGCCTGAACAGCGCATCAACCCTTTGCAGACGGTCATATTCGCTGGCGGCGGCTTGGTCTCGATCTATAACATTGAATAACTGCCGCGACATATCATCGGAAAGCCGCCCATCAATCGCTTCTTGCATCATATCCTGCCGCCGGCTGTGCTTGTCGGACATCCTAATTCCCTTTCAGCTGCGGGTTCTTTAGCCGATCTTCATCAGGGGCCTGATTTGTTCTGGCGGCCCAATCCGCCAGCGCGCGGCGGGCGCGGAACAAACGACTCTTAATGGCGCTTTCGGTCGTGTTCATCGTCTGGGCAATCTCGGCATACGAATAGTCATACCAGTAACGCAAAATCACAGCCATTCGATAGCTGGCATCCAGTTTCAGCAGCAGTTCCTGGAGGGCTTCGCTGCGCTCGTTTTGCAGGGCTGTCTGTTCGGGCGAGGGATCGCGGCTGCTCAAGGCAAGCGCGGCTGCGGTTGGTTCATCATCCAGCGACACGAACTGCATGCGGCGCTTTCGCAGGCGGTCAATGCAATGATTGGAGGCAATCGACATCGCCCAGGTTTTGAAAGAGCGATTGGTATCGTAACGGTGGAGATGAGTATAGACGCGGAGAAAGGCCTCTTGGGCGGCGTCTTCGGCCTCGCCGCTTTCGCCCAGCATCCGATAGCACAGGTTATACACCGGATCCTGAAAGGTATAGACCAACTCGGCAAAGGCGTCTTGATCGCCCTTTCTGGCCGCTTTTACCCATTCAAGAATAACCGGATCGGGTTCTGCCACGATCTTTCCCTTCATTCCCCCCGCTCAAGCATTGATAAGCAGCTTGGCGGTGGCGATATTGGTCGCCAGTGGGACATTATGGACGTTGCATATCCGCAGCAGACCTTGTATGTCTGGATCGTGCGGGTGCTTGCCCAAGGGGTCCAAAAAGAAGAATACCGCATTGATGCGGCCTTCGGCAACCATAGCCGCGATCTGGGCGTCGCCGCCATAGGGGCCGGACAGCGCGCACTGGACTTCGAGGTCGGTTTTCTCGGCAATCATCTCGCCGGTGGTATGGGTCGCCACGAGGCGAAATTCGGACAAGCGCTGTTTGTGATCCATGACAAAGGCGACCATATCGGCTTTTTTGCCGTCGTGCGATATCAGCGCGAGGGTTCGCGGCGCGGTTTGACTTGGCATGCTGTTTTCCATTCTCTGATTCGCGCGGCGGCTTATGATGCGCTGCGCGGTCGGCGCACAAGCTGCGCCGGGATAAAAAACGGCAAATGGTAATGCGTCGAGCCAAAGAGACTCTTGAACCGCTGATTCATTTGCCAGGCTTCTTCATAATAGCCTTCAAGCTGGGCCATGAGCGCGGCCCAGGGGCGCTGTTCGGCGGCTTGGCGGGCTTGGCGGCTCATCTGGCGGCGGGTATCGGGATGGTCTCGCAGATATTGGATGGCGGCGGCGAAGTCGGACGGCGCCGGGCTGGCGGTTATCCCGGTTATGCCGTCTTCAATCACCTCCGGCGCGCCGCCGGAATCGACGACAACCGCCGGCAGTCCTGATGCCATCGCTTCCTGAATCACCTGCCCGAAGGTTTCGTTCTGGCCGGTGAAGGCAAACACATCGGCGCTGGCAAAAGCCCGCGCAAGCTCATCGCCAATCAGATAGCCGGTGAAATGGACATCGGTATCGGCAAACATCGTTTCAAGTTCCCCGCGCAAGGCGCCGTCGCCGATAATCGTCAGCGACACGCCCGGCAGCCGCGCGGCGTCCAGCAGCAAATCGACCCGCTTTTCGTTTGCCAGCCGCCCGACAAAGATGCACAGGAGCGAGTTCGGGTCGCGGCCGTTCAGCAGGTATTGGCGCATTTGCGGCCGTCTGTGGATGGGATTAAATCGTTCGGTATTCACACCCCGCCCCCAATGGCGAACGCGGCGATAGCCTTCGGTCTTTAGCTGGCGGATAATGGTTCGGGCAGGCGCCAGGGTGAGGTGGCAGCCATTGTGAATATAGCGGAGCCAGCGATTCACTGGGCCCGACAGCAGCGGGAATCCATACTGCCCGGCATAACCGGGCAAGTCGGTTTGATAATTGGCGATGACCGGCAGATTCAGATGGCGGCCAACAGCCATACCATTGACAGCCATGGCCGCCGGGCTGAAGAGATGAATCAAATCGGGCTGGAAGTCGCCAATATGTCGAGCAACGGCTGGATTGGGCAGCGCCATCCGCGTTTCGGGCGCTTGCGGCAGGCCAACCGACGGGAGCGGAATCACCTGTGATTCGCCGACATTATCGACGGCAATATCGGGCGCCAGCACCAATACTTCGCGGCCGGTCTCTTGCAGATAGCGGATGGTGAGATAGGCTGTTTTGACAACGCCGTCGACCTTTGGCAAAAAGGATTCGGTTAGGACAGCGACTCGCTTAACCCGCTCAAAGGGCGCGGCTCGATGTCGGCTGTCAACCAGATTGGGGATGCCAAAGAAATCGTCGATATTCTTGTTATGCTGGGCCTGAAGATTGTCAAGCAGGCGCCGCGCTTGCATGGTCTCTCTCCCCTTTTACGGCGACTCAAGGCATTGCTTGCAGTTTAGCGCGTCCATGTAAAATCGATGTTAACGTCGCTGGCTCATTATTGATAACCCGCAGCAAGTCAAAAAGATTTGCCGCATTATGGCCGGCCGAGGTCAAAGGCGGCCTGTTATTCGCCGGCTGGCGGCTCGGCCGGGTCGATGCCGTACAATTCCCGATAGAACATAAAATTGCGATAAATATACCGCACATATTTACGGGTCGTATCAATCGTTATGGTCGTCATAAACTGATCGGGATCGCCGCCGGCAAGCGCGTTCCAATCCAGCGCGCGGCCGGGCCCGGCGTTATAGGCGGCCAAGGCCGGAATCGTATTTTGATCGAACAGGTCCAGCTGCTCATCCAGATAATACGCGCCAAAAGCCACTCCGGCATAGGGTCGGAACAAATCGCTGTGCTGATAATCCGGCCAATCAAGACGTTCGGCAATGTACTGCGCTGTGCCGGGGATGACCTGCATCAGACCTTTTTCGCCGGCGGCGGCGGTGGCATAGGTGTTGAACAGGCTTTCCTGACGAATCAACGCCAGCACCAGCAGCGGGTCGATGCCGCGCGCTTCGGCTATTGGGCGAATGATGTCAATATAATAATCCGGGTAACGGAGTCGGGCGATGAAGGGCGGCGCTTGCCGCGTTCCAGTTCGCGAGGCGATGATGAGGTCGGCGGCGGCGATGACCGATTCGCGAAAGACACCGATGCCGCGCAGGTAGATCGCCAGCCGATAACTCGACAGCGCATCGCCTTTCGCCCGCGCCTCGACTACCAGATCTTCAAACTCGGTGAACGCTTCATTAAAGGCGCCGACGCTGCGCAGTTCGCGGCCGCGTATCATGCGCGGGTCGGCGTTCAGCGCGGCTGAAAGATGCCATAGATCGCCGGTTTCCTCAATGGCAAAGGTCTGGCGCATCCATGCTTCGGCGGCGGCGATATCGGCGGCGGTGTCAAAAGTGAATTGATAGCTGGCCGGCGGCTGAAACGGCTGGCGGCCGACGCGGATGTCGGCGGCGCGGGCGGCGAAATAACTGTCGGGCGCGGCGGCGACTGCCAAATCAAAGGCCTCGCTGGCGGCATTTGGGTCGCCGCGCCGATCGGCCAGCTGCCCAACCCGCAGATAAGCGGCCGCCTGATCTTCGCCGGCGGTCAAGGCGGCGATGCGCGCATACAGCGCTTCGGCAATCTCCCATTCCTCATCGGTCGCGGCGGCCGAGGCGGCGATAAAGAGGCCGTTGATGGTCAACTCGTGATTCGGATAAGAATCGGCCAATCGGACAAAAACTTGGCGCGCCAAGTCGGCTTCGCCGCTGGTGCCATAAAGATAGCCAGCGCGCCACAGGGCTTCGCCGGCGGCTTCTTCCAGATAGTCATAGGTATCGGCAATCGCCAGATAAATGCGGATGGCGGCTGGAATATCGCCGGCCAAAAAGCGGGTTCGGCCGCGTTCCAGCAAGGCATCGCCAAACAGAGGGGATTGCGGATACTGGTCGATAATCACCTGAAAGGTGACTGTGGCGGCATCAAAGTTGCCGATGGAGCGGTAGGCGCGCCCCAGCATGAGATATAATTCGGCTGGAATCTCGGCTGGCGGGCGGGCGCTGGTGTATTCATTAAAGGCGTTAACCGCGGCTTGATAATCGCCGGCGAGATAGGCGGAACGGCCGCGCTGAAAGCCGTCGAATGCCTGGCCTTGCGCGGCAAGCCGCTGAAGCGCCTGATAGGCGGCCGCGGTTTCGGCATAACTGCTGACAATCAGGTTCATGCGGCCTAGGCCGGCTTCGACGTCGCCGCTGTCGAGCAGGGTTTGGGCGGCGGTCAATGAGATATTGGCGCGGTAAGGCACGTTGCGCGCCACCGCCAGAATCGCATCATACTGGGCGACCGCATCGGATGGCTGCGCCAGGCTGATGTGGATTTGCGCCAGCTTCTCGCGGAGAATCAGCAAGGGAACTGTCGAGCGTTTGGCTTGGATGGCCTGGTCATAATGCTGCAAGGCGGCGGCGGTCTGTCCCAGCGCAATCTGCGCGTCGGCGATCCGCTCATAAACATAGCTGTCAATCAGGCCGGGGCGCAGAGTCAGGTATTGCTGAAAATCGTCGATGGCCGACTGCCATTGCGACAAGCCAAGCCGGGCATCGCCGCGCAAAAAATAGGCTTGCGAGATTTGGGAGTCGTTCGGGAATTGCGAAATCAGCGCGGTCAGGGCATCGACCGCCTGCTGAAAGTAACCGTCGCGCAAAGCGGCCTGCCCCAGTCGGAACGCTGATGCGGCCCGAACTTCAGGGGCGGCCGCGGGGCTGTCATTCATCAGCGTCCGATAAATGCCGGCGGCATCTTCAAGATAGCCGTTTCGCATATAATGGTCGCCCAGCTGCAATAAAGCTGATGGGTCAATCGTCGGCGTCGGCGGCGGATCGGTCGGCGGCAGGGTTGGCGTTATGGGCGGCGGCGTCGCCGTCACATAAATGATATTGTCGGTGTTGGGAGTCAACGCGGGCAGGTCGGTCGGCGCCAGGCTGCATGCGCTGAAAAGCAGGCTCAACAATATCAGCAGTGCAGAAGATGGACGCATGGTTTTTCTGGGAGGATTATACATCAACGCGCCAACGGCAAGGGACTCGGGTTTGCGTTCTATTTCGCTACGTTAATAATGCCAACATTCACAAGAACCGACACCAACGTAGATACACCGACGAACAGCAGCGCTAACAGACTCGCGCCGCCAGTTATCTTCATTCGCCAGCTGCGCTCTTTCTCTAGCGCTTCAGACAGTTTGTCTATCTTGTCGCTAAGCTCTTTGGTCTGTTTTTGGATTTCGTCTTTCACAAACTCTTTCGTGGCAAGTGATTCCAGCTTGCCTTCGATAACCCCGATACTGCGTTCATGCTGTGTAAGACGTTCGGACAAATCCACGGTCATTCTCCCGCTCGCATAAGTCTCTATACATTACGTACAGTATAGTGTACGAATAGTATAGCACATGAAACAGGGCATTGGCAAGAAGCGGCAGATTCGGGAATTAAAATACGGTGGGGATTAGACTTCGGGGAGCAGGACGCTGGTGTAGCCGCCCTCGGTTCGCCCGCGCACATTTGGCGTCTTGAAGCGAGCGCCATTCAGGATTTCCGATACTGTTAGCAGCTGGACTTTGGGATAGGGCTGGCCGTTGATTTCGATGACGCCGACGCGATCCATTTCGCTTTGGAAGTTTCGGCGCTTTCTTTCGCCCAGATCCTCCATCACAATCAGGCCGGCCATTTTGGCGTCGCTGATGTCGAGAGCGCCGATGAGCGCGCGCAGATGGGCGACTGGCACATTCGCGCCGCCTTTGACTTCGAGGATCATGTTTTGCAGTTTCTTGACGTCGTTCATTTCAAAATAGATGCGACCGTCGATGCCGCCGTCGGCTGTGCGGCGACTGGTCACAAAGCCATTGACCTCTTCGACGCACCACTGCTGGAAATGATAGGGATCGCGCCGCCACAGATCGCGCGCGCCTTCATAATTGGTCGGGATGCCCTGGATGCGGAAATGCCCCTGTTTTTCGGACAGGCCAAGCCGCTGTTCCAGACGCACTTTGGCGACGCGCTTGATGGCGTGGATAGCGACGTCAATGCCAATCCAGCACCGGCCAAGCCGATGGGCGGCCTCAATCGTGGTAGCGCAGCCGCAGAAAGGGTCAAAGACCAGATCGCCTTCGTTGGATGAGGCTTTGATGATGCGTTCAACAAGTTTCCAGGGTTTTTGGGTCGGATAGCCGAGACGTTCATTTGATATTGTCTGCCCAAGAGAATGTATATCTGTCCATACTGATGGCACTGGACGTCCTGGCACATCATCCAAATACGTTCTTGTTTTGCCTCTGTATTCTTTGTACTTTCTTCCATCTTTGTCGGTCTTGGTAAATTTTTGAATTGCCTCTTCAGTCAGCGGTGTATATTGCCGATGAAACGTAGGGGCTTTGCCAGCAGAATAATACAAAAGTATGTCGTGTTTTTTATGAAATGCGTACTTTGGCCCCCGTCCGCCGGGCGGATATGACCAAATAATTTCATTCCGAAAATGCTTATGCCCAAAAACCGCGTCCATAACTATCTTGATATAATGGCTGGCAGTCGGGTCGCAATGCAGATAAATCGAGCCAGTCGGCTTTAAGAGCTTCTTCATCCAAATCAGACGTTCGGTCATATAGGATAAGTAGGCCGCCAGTCCGGGCTGGGTATCCTGCAATTTGTCGACCAGTGTATGGACAAGTTCGGCGCTGTGGTGGTCAATGCCAATGCGGGATTCGATCATCGTCTGCTGAAGTTTTTCAATCGCCTCTTTGCGGGCGCTGTCCAGCAGCCATTGGTCGCAAAAGGCCTCAACCTGTTCGGGCAGAGGATTGCCAGTGTGGTCTTTGTAGATGGTGTGATAGTTGCGCTTGGAATTGAAAGGCGGGTCAAGGTAAATCAGGTCGATGCTTTCCTCCGCCATCTGCTGCATAATCGTCAGGCAGTCGCCATAATAGAGCGTATTCACCCCAACCTCCATCTTACAGTCAGGCTTGCTTTCGTCTATAATCGCCATTGAAAACCGTTATGGTTTTCAAAGTTTGGTTGTTTCCTGTGGCAGCGTTGGCCGTGAAACCGTACTGCCACAGGAAACTCTGAATCAAAGCCGCGAAGGCTTGTTCACAATATATCCTGTTTTTATATGCTTTGCAACTGCGAAATGATTTTTCGTCAGGTTTCGCTTGGCGGCGTCAAATCGCCGGCCAGCCAAGGCAGTCCATAGCCGACGGTTAGGTGTCCAGCTTCGGCCAGGGCGCGCGCCAGTGAATCGGTATCGCGGTAACTCCACCAATAATCGGTCGAGGGCAAGATGCCGACGCCAAAATCGCCGACGACCAACTGACTCAAGCTGCGGGTCACATCATCGGCGCGGGCGGCGCGGCGGCTGGATGAGCGAGTCAGCTGCACGCGAAAGCGCGAGGCCTGCCCCGATGACCATAGGCTGTCGCTGTAGATCAGGACTTGGAAATCAATCAGGCCAAAGAGGCCGTCGTCGAAGGCCTTGACAAAGCGATATTTTCCGCCGGCCCATTGCAGGGGCGCGGTTTGAAAATGATAGCCGGCGGCATCCAAGGCCTGTCCGACCACTGTCCGAAGCAGGGCGCGAAAATAATCCTGCTGTGACTGCCGCGTCATGCTCGGTCAAGCAGCGCGGCGGTTTCTTCGGCCGACGTCACTGGCAGCTGGCAGACAAAACGGCGGCAAACATAGGCCGTCGCCTGTCCGTCTTGCAGGCCGCGGTGGCTCAAGAGGGGAATGGTCGGATGCTCGTCGACAGCGCGCGGCGTCAGCGCGGTGATGACATTCGGACGGAAGGGCCGGCGCAGCGCGTCCAGGATCGCCTGGGTGTCATCCGCATCGGGCTGGCCGACAACCGCGACTTCATCTATGCCGGCGACCAGCATATCGGCTGCATTCAGAGATTCGGCAAAGGCCTGCGGGTACTGGGCCATGGCGTCGGTCAGCAGTTTGAGGATGGCGCGGGCGGCCTGGTCATATCGAGGCTCGCCGGTATAGGCCGTCAATCGAAGCAGCTGTTTGGCCATCATGGCATTGCCCGATGGGGTCACATTGTCCTGCAAGTTGCGCGGGCGGACAATCAGCGTTTCGTGGTCGTCGCTGGTGTCATAAAAACCGCCGTCGTCGGCCTTAAAACGCTCCAGCGCGATATCGGCCAGACGGCAGGCCTCGACAAACCATTTTTCATCAAAGGCAAGCTGATACAGTTCCAGCAGGGCGTCAATCATATTGGCGTAATCTTCCAGATAGCCGTTGAGCTTGCTTTGCCCTTGTCGATGACTGCGATAGAGGCGGCCGCGGCCGTCAATCATGGCATCCAGCAGGAATTCGCCGGCGCGTTCCGCCGCGGCCGCATAGTCACTGCGCTGGAGGGCCCGCGCGGTTTCGGCCAGGCTGGCCAGCATCAGGCCATTCCACGATGTCAGGATTTTGTCGTCCAGGGCCGGCGGCACACGGCGCGCGCGAACTTCATAAAGCTGTGTTTTGATGGCGGCGATGATATTTTGCAGGGCTGTCGGTGTCATATTGAATTGGGCGGCGGCCAGCGCGGGGTCATGCGGCAGATGCAGGATGTTTGATCCTTCGAAATTGCCATTGGCCGTCAGGCCGAAATACTCGATGGCGATTTGGGCGGCGTTCGGAATCCGTTTTTCAAGCGGCGCCAGGGCCGCGCGCAGTTCATCAATCGTCCAGACAAAGAATTTACCCTCTTCGCCTTCGCTGTCGGCATCGGTCGCGCTGTAGAATCCGCCGGCCGGCGCGGTCATTTCGCGCAGAATGTAATCGCAGATGTCTTCGGCAATCGTCCTGAAAAACGGCTCGCCGGTGATTTGCCAGGCGTGGAGATAGAGACGGCTTAGCTGGGCATTGTCATAAAGCATCTTTTCAAAATGCGGCACCAGCCACATGGCATCGACCGAATAGCGGGCAAAACCGCCGCCGATCTGGTCATAAATGCCGCCGCGGGCCATTTGCCGCAGGGTAAAGCTCACCGCGCGCAAGGCCTGCTCATCGCCGCTGCGGGCATGATAACGGAGCAGAAATTCCAGGCTGATGGGATTGGGGAACTTGGGCTGGCCGCCGAATCCGCCATGCGCGCGGTCAAGGCCGCTCATCATTTTTTGGGCGGCCTGCGCCAGCAGGTCAATGGTCAGCCCGTCCTCATCTTGGCGGCCGATGCCCAGCGCGTCGCGGTTCAAGGCCTGATGAAGCTGGTCGGCCTGTGATTCCAGGAGGCCGCGCTGATTCTGATAGGCCTGATGAACGGCCTGCATGACCTGCTTAAACGACGGCAGTCCGTGCCGCGGCGTCGGCGGATAATAGGTGCCGCCATAAAAAGGACGGCCATCCGACAGCAGAAAAACCGTCATCGGCCAGCCGCCGCGCTGGGCCATAGCTTGCACCGCCTGCATATAAATGTCATCGACATCGGGCCGTTCCTCGCGGTCGACTTTGACATTGACAAACAGATCGTTCATCATCTGGGCGGTGGCTGGGTCTTCAAAGCTCTCGTGCGCCATCACATGACACCAATGACATGCGCTGTAGCCGACGCTTAACAGCACTGGCTTATCCTGCTGGCGGGCGATGCTGAAGGCTGCCTCGCCCCAAGGATGCCAATCGACTGGATTGTCGGCATGCTGAAGCAGATAGGGGCTGGTTTCGTCTTTGAGTCGGTTCATGGCGCGTCCTTGAATGCGGGGATTTGTCTTTTAAGGATAGCCGATATTGATGAGATGGGGAATAGCTGCTTGTCCAAAAATCGCCACAGGCAATTTATCGGATTCTGTGTTATGATGATAAATGGAGGCGCGAAGGCGGCGTTTCTAAGAAAGAATTTGCACAAATCCAGCCAGGGATGCGGTATAATCCTGTCATCATGTCAAAAAACGCGAAGGCCATAGTGATTCATGCAGTTTTGGGACAATAGCGATAACGACGACAATCAAAGCGGCGGTGACAATCGTCCGCCCCGCCCGCCCCAGCGGCCGCCGAATTGGCGCCGATGGATTTCGCCGGGGGCGCTGGTTTTGGTGATGCTGCTGGCGCTGGTGTCATCGCCGGGGCTTTTGGGCGGGGTCTCATCTTCGACGGAGATCGCCTATTCAGTCGTGTATGAGCAGCTGCGGCAGGGCAATGTCGCCATGTTTGATTTTCGCGGCGACACCGGCCTCAATGGACAGTTCCGCCGGAACGTCATCGTGACCTCTGGTTCGGGGCGCAGCCAGAATGTCAGCCGCTTCAGCGCGAACATACCGCCGTACGGCGGCGCCATACTGCTGGAGCTCGCCCATGAACAGCGGGTTGAGCTCATTAACGCCACGCCGAACCAGCCCTCGATTTTGCTCTCGCTGGTGGTCAACTTCCTGCCGCTGGCGCTTATCATTGGTTTCTTTATCTGGATGGGTCGGCGGGCGCAGGGGCAGATGAATGGCATTTTCTCTTTTGGTCAGTCGCAGGCGCGGGAAAAATCGCCTGAAATGCCCAGTATCAATTTTGAGGATGTCGCCGGGCAGGATGCCGCCAAAATTGAGCTTGAGGAAGTGGTGGACTTCCTCAAACAGCCGGAGAAGTATGTCAAGGTAGGCGCGAAAGTGCCGCGTGGCGTTCTGCTCATTGGGCCGCCTGGCACTGGCAAGACTCTCATGGCGCGCGCCGTCGCTGGGGAAGCCAACGTCGCTTTTTTCAGCATTGCCGCTTCGGAATTTGTGGAGATGTTCGTCGGCGTGGGGGCGTCGCGCGTCCGCGATCTGTTCAAACGGGCCAAGGACAACTCGCCGGCGATCATCTTTGTCGATGAGATTGACGCCGTTGGTCGGCGGCGCGGCACTGGTCTGGGCGGCGGCCATGACGAGCGCGAGCAGACTTTGAATCAACTGCTGTCCGAGATGGACGGCTTCGACAACGAGACCAATATCGTTATGATTGCCGCTACCAACCGCCCCGATGTCCTGGATCCAGCGCTTTTGCGGCCGGGCCGTTTTGACCGCCAAATCACGGTGGACCTGCCCGATGTGAAGGGGCGCCATGATATTCTGAAAATTCACACTAAGAACAAGCCGCTGGCGAACAATGTCGCCTTGGAATCCATGGCGAAGGCGACCATTGGTTTTTCGGGGGCTGATATTGCCAACTTGGCGAACGAAGCGGCGATGAACGCGGCGCGCTATGACCGCCGTCTCATTACTATGTCGGATTTCACGACAGCTTATGAGCGCATTCGCCTGGGGACTAAACGGCCGGCGCTATCCAACGACAAAGACCGCCATATCACCGCTTATCACGAAGCCGGACACGCTCTGGTTTCGTTCCTGATTCCAGATGCCATGGCGCTGCTCAAGACGACTATTATCCCGCGCGGGCGGGCGGCTGGGGCGGCTTTTTATATGCCCAAAGATGATTCGATTCATCAGTCGCGCAAGCAGCTGGAGGCTTTTATCCGCGTTGGGCTGGCTGGCCGCATTGCCGAGGAGCTTGTCTTTGATGATGTGACCACTGGCGCCGCCGGTGACATTCAGCAGGTGACGCAGATCGCCCGGCGGATGGTCAAGATGTTCGGCATGAGCGATTCGGTTGGGATGGTCAACTATGGCGATGATTCGGAGCAGCCCTTTTTGGGGTATGCGATTGCCAGCGGGCGCGATTACAGCGACGACACGGCCGCCAAACTTGATGCCGAAATCAAGCGCATCATTGACGTCGCTTATCAAGAGACGCGCGAACTGCTGGAAGATCATCGGAACGAATTGGATTCGCTGGCCGCGGCGCTGCTTAGCAAGGAAACGGTGGAGCGCGAGGAGATCCTGCGGATTTTGGGCATGGAAGACGACATCATCGACGTCCTGCCGCAAGCGGTCGCCGATCATTTGCGCGAACCTCAAACCGCCGACCGCAATGGTTCAGACAGCGCCGATTTGGATGAATAACCGGCAAGGGCGATGCGATGGCCGGCCCCGCCGGTTTTATGCGCTGGCTACTCTCGTGCCATTGCGGCAGCGGCAATAATCTCGTCTTGGATATAGGCCGGCACGCGGTCATAGCGATTAAACTCCATTGTATAGATGCCGCGGCCGCCGGTCATGGAACGCAAATCATTCCCGTAACGGAGCATTTCGGCCAGCGGCACTTCGGCTGTGACCACACTCTTAAAGCCAACCGAGTCCATGCCCTGGACGCGGCCGCGGCGGGGGTTCAGGTCGCTCATAATGTCGCCCATCATGGTTTCTGGGACGGTGATTTTGACGTCCATAATAGGTTCCAGCAAGACTGGTTTGGCTTTGCGGAAGGCGTCGCGGAAGGCTTCGCGGCCGGCGATCTGGAAGGCGATGTCTTTGGAATCGACTGGATGCTCTTTGCCATCAAAGACGTTGACTTTGACCCGCTCGACCGGATAGCCGGCGATGACTCCGTCGGCAAGCACAGCGCGAATCCCTTTTTCGGCTGATGACACAAACTGCTGTGAAATCGCTCCGCCAAACACTGACGATTCAAATTCAAAATCCTCGCCGCAGGGTTCAATTTTCAAGTCGACGCGGCCGTACTGCCCGGCGCCGCCGGTTTGTTTTTTGTGGGTGTAGCTGGCGTCTGCCTGGCTCATAATCGTTTCGCGGTATGGCACTTTGGGCATTTCGGTATCGATGCCGACTCCTAGGGCTTCGGCGCGTTTGAGCATGACTTCAAGGTGAATCTGTCCCATGCCCTCAAGGATGGTTTGGCGCGTGTCGCGGTCTTGACGCCAGCGCAGTGTCGGATCGGCATCGCAAAGGCTGGTGAGCGTCGGGCCCATTTTGGCGCTGTCGGCTTGTGTCCGGGGCGAGACGGCGACCATATACAGCGGCACCGGGAAATCAGGCGGGGTGATTTGAATATCGCTGTCGGAATCGACAAAGGTATCCCCGGTTTTGGTGTTGGTCAGCTTGGCAACCACGCCGATGTCGCCGGCGTGGAGTTTTTTGATGGGCATCTGTTCCTTGCCGCGCATGACAAAAAGCGAATTAAAACGCTCTTCGGCGCCGCTATTGGCATTGAGATTGCGGCTGTCGCTGGAAATCGAGCCAGAGAAAATGCGGAAGTAATTCAATGTGCCGACAAATTTGTCATTGAGCGTTTTGAAAACGTAGGCGGCTAGGGGCGCGTCGTCGGTCTGGGGCGGCGCAAGCACATCATCTTCGCCGCCGCGTGTGATGCTGGCCCGCGCTTCAGTCGGCGGGGCCACATAGGCGGCCAGCGCTTCCAGCAATGGAATTGTGCCGATATTGGCGGCGGCCGAGGCGGCGAAGACCGGGACTGTTTTGAGCAGCTGTGACCGCGATGCCTGGCGCATGCCGTCGCGGATTTCATTGAGCGAGAGTGTTTCTTCCTCGAAGTATTTTTCCAGCAGGCTGTCATCGGCTTCGGCGGCGGCTTCCATCAATTCCATGTGGGCTTCTTCAAGCGCGTCGGCATATTCGGCTGGCAGTTCGGAACGTTCGCCGCCGGCATCATAATAGGCTTTTTGGGTGAGCGCGTTCGCTACCCCGCGGAAATCCGATTCGTGGCCGATGGGCAGCATGACCGGGACAAATTTGTAATCGGCAAACTGGCTGCGGAGTTGGTCTAGGGTCTCATCGAAATTGGCGTTTTCGCGATCCATTTTGTTGACGACGACGATCATCGGCTGCTGGCAGGCGCGCGCGTATTCCCATGCCAATTCGGTGCCGACTTCTACGCCGGCGACTGCATCGACGGCGACAACCACCGCATCGGCGGCCCGAATCGCATTTTTGAGTTCGCCTTGAAAATCGGTAAAGCCAGGTGTATCCAGCACGTTGATTTTTATGTCGTTCAATTCGACTGGCACCAAGGACGTAGACAGCGAAAGCCCGCGCGATTTTTCCTCGTCCTCCCAATCCGAAATCATGTTTTTCTCGGATGTGCTGCCAAGGCGGGTAGTTGCCCCGGCGCTAAAGAGCATGGCTTCGACCAGTGAGGTTTTGCCACAGCCTTGATGCCCGACTAAAGCGACGTTTCTGATGTTTTCCGATTTGTATTCCTGCATAACGGGGTCGCCTCCAAAAATAGCGGTTTTCCAAATTCGACGGAAGGCGGCATGGAAACTGCGCCGCGCTGATTATGGATTGTAAAGGCAGGGCGGCAGAATGTCAAAGCGATTTTGCATGGAATTGGCTGTCGGCGCGTGATAGAATGTCGGCATCATAATGACAGGGGCAATAAATTGATGAAGCGAATAACCGTCAACGCTCTGATTGCGGGCATTACCGTGCTGCTGACCTTGGCGGCGCTGGAGGCTGTCGTGCGCCTGGGCGGCGAAACCGACGCCGACGGGCAGTTCATCTTTATGGGATATGCCTTAGAACCGTATGCGCCGCCGGTGGAGAAACCGCGCCGCGCGCTTGAAAGATATCTTGAGAATCAGCAACATCGGTTATCGTCCATTATCTATGATGAGATGCTCGGCTGGGCTTATCGTCCCAACTCGACGAGGGGGTCATGGACATTCACGATTAACAGCGCCGGGCTGCGCTCGCGGCGCGAATACAGCCAGGCGCCGCCGCCTGATACGGTGCGGATTGCCCTGTTTGGCGATTCCTTCACAATCGGCGAGGAAGTCAATGATGATGAAACTTGGGGACATCAACTGGAAATGAAACTCAATCAAGCCGGCATCCGCGCCGAAGCGCTGAACTTTGGAGTTAGCATTTACGGGATGGATCAAGCCTTTTTGAGGTGGCAGAACGCAGGTCGGGGTTATGCCCCGGATATAGTTATCTTTGGCTTTCAGCCAGAAAATCTCAACCGCAATGTCAATATCTTCTCCACGCTGTACTATGGCTGGAATATCTTTTCCAAGCCGCGCTTTGTCTTGACTGCGGAGGGGCTGAATTTGGTGAACTCACCGACGATACCGCCTGAGCAGATTATAGATGTACTTGAATCCTTTGAGAGTCATCCCCTGGCTAAACACGAGTATTATTATCGGAGCCGCGACGCGGCTTCGCGTTGGTGGTCTTTTAGTCGGCTGGCCGCATTTCTGCAGGCGGCGCTAATGCCTAAAGACGACGAAGACAGCCAAGACGGCTATGGGCCAGCCAGTGAGCGCGGCATGCTGGGAAAAGCGATTATCGATGCCTTTGCGAGCGACGTCAAGGCGCATGGAGCAGCGTTTTTTGCGCTGTTTTTGCCGCGGATAAAAGAAGCGCAGCGCCTTCACAATGGCAGAGCGCATGCCTATCAATTCCTGCTTGACCATCTTGCCGCAGCCTACCGTTACATTACATTTGAAGACCAAATGCAGCCCTACCTTGATCGTGGATGGTGGCAGCCCAACCGACATTATGGCCCAGAGATCAACAGCATCGCCGCGCAGGCGGCCGCGGATGAAATACAAAACTGCATCGAAAGCGGCGCCTGCGAACTGCCAAGATTCGAGGATAGGAATGTGATATTCACCTCGGCGCCATAAAACAATTCTGCATAGAATCGGCTGGTCGGCGCGTGATAGAATGCAGAAAACAAAATGAGGATGATCCAATGAGCGACTTTTTGTTTCGCGGGGATATTGACGAGCTAGATGCTGTCACTGCCGAACTCATCCGTCACGAGACGGCGCGGCAGCAGCAGAAACTAATCATGATTCCATCAGAAAGCACGGCGCCCTATGCGGTGCGTCATGCTTTGAGTTCGCCTTTTCATAACATCTATGCCGAGGGCTATCCGTCGGAACATACCCGTCAGATGACACCGGCGGATATTCTCGATTATGGACAACGGCTGCCAGAGTTTCGGCGCTATGGCGACCAGCGCTATTACAAAGGCACCGAATACGCCAACATCATCGAATCGCTGGCGCGGCGGCGGGCGGCCGAGATTTTTGCCGACAATGGGATGACAGCCGATGATTTGTATGTCAATGTCCAGCCATTGTCGGGGGCGCCGGCGAACAACGCGGTCTATACGGCGCTGCTGAACGCTGGGGATACGGTGATGGGCATGGACTTGATTATGGGCGGGCATCTCACGCATGGCAGTCCCGCCAACCGCAGCGGCAAGTTCTACAATATCGTCAGCTATGGCATCGATCCGCAAACAGAGAAACTCGACTATCAGCAGATGATGGACTTGGCGCTGGAGCATCGGCCGCGCCTGATCATCGGTGGCTACAGCAGTTATCCCTTGGCGGCGGACTGGGGGGAATATCGCCGGATTGCCGATGCCGCTGGCGCGTATCTGCTGGCGGATGTCGCCCATGTCGCCGGCTTGATTGCCGCTGGCGTCTATCCGAATCCGGTTGGCATCGCCGACGTCGTGACCTTCACCAGCCACAAGACGCTCAATGGCCCGCGGGCGGCGGTCATCATTACCCATCGCAAAGACCTGGCGGCAAAAATTGACCGCGGCGTCTTCCCCGGCGAGCAAGGCGGCCCGCATGTGAACACCATCGCGGCGCTGGCGGTGGCCTTGCGATTGGCAGGATCGGAGCAGTTTCGGCAGCTTCAGCGGCAGACGGTGGCCAATGCCAAGTCCCTGGCCGATAAGCTGGCGGCGCGCGGCTTTCATCTGCCGCATGGCGGCACGGATACGCATTTGATGGTGGTCGACTGCAAATCGGTGACGGGGCCTGACGGGACGGGCCTAAGCGGTGACATGGCGGCGAGGGTATTGGATTTGGCTGGCATTGTCGCCAACCGCCAGACGATCCCTGGCGATGTCTCGGCCTTGCGGCCTAGTGGCATTCGATTGGGAACGCCCTGGGTGACGCAGCGCGGATTCAAAGCGGCTGAAATCGACGTTTTGGGGGATATTATCGCTGATGTTCTGCAAGCCTGCGTTCCCTTCAGCCTGATGGGGCGGGTTCGGCCGCTGGCGCGGGCCAAGGTCGATTTTGATGTTCTGCAAGCGGCCAAGATTCAGGTGCGCGATTTGTCGGCCAAGGCTGGCATTGACACGGCGGCGGAAACCGATGGTTATCCACATTTCTACTATCTCGACGATGACGATGAAGCGCAGTGTTATGCTATCAGCGTTCGGGGCGCGGCGGCTGGGGATTTTCTGCAAGTTGTTTTGACCAGCGATGTCGCCGCGCTGAAAGATGGGGAAAGCCAGCCGACTCATATCCTGGAGAAAGACGGCGCGGTCATGGCAAGCGGAAAGGTTACGCGGCTGTCGGCGGCTGACTATCGGCTGGATATGGCTGGGCAAGCGGCGCGGGCGGTGGCCTGGCTGCGGAGTTTGAGTGATGGGTTTGTCCTGTTTGATACGCAGGATATTCATGCGAAGGCCGCGGGGCCGGTCGCTGTGGAGGTGATGGGCGGCGGCGAGGCGGTTTCGATGGCCGGCACGGCCGGCTATGCCCAAAAAGCCTATTGCATCGGCATGAACGGCGAGCATTATCTAACGCAGCCGGCGGATGATCTGCCGAAATTCAAGCCCGACGCGGCGGCTGTTGATATGCTGCGGCAAACCGAACTGCACAGCTTGCACCAGGAATTGGGCGCGAAGCTGGCGCCTTTCGCCGGCTATGAGATGCCGCTGTGGTATCAATCGGTCAGCGATGAGCATCTGGCGGCGCGGCGGGATGCCGGCATCTTTGACGTGGCGCACATGGGGGTCTTTGATCTTCGCGGGCCGGGCGCGGCGCATTTCCTTGACATGGTGACGACTAATGATGTCAAACGGCTGGCGGTCGGCGGTTCGCATTATACGTTCCTGCTGGATGTCGATGGCATCCCTCTGGATGATTTGATGATTTACCGCCTGGCTGAAGAGCATTTTCTGGCGGTAGTGAACGCCGCCAACAATGATAAAAACTGGCGATGGCTGAATGCGGTCATGGCCGGCCAAGTGATGATAGACCGCCGCAATCCAGCGCGTCGGATTGAAGGGAGCGGGCGCTTTGAACTGCGCGATTTGCGGGCGCGGCAATGGGGCGATGAGCGGCGGGTGGACATTGCGCTTCAGGGGCCAGCCAGCCGCGATTATCTGCTGCGGCTTGATGGCAGCGATGCGGACAAGGCGACGGTCAAGGGCTTGGGATGGGCGCAGGTCGCCCGTGTGAATCTGGGCGGATTCGATTTGATTGCATCGCGCACTGGCTATACCGGCGAACGCGTCGCCTATGAGTTGTTTGTGCATCCAGATCGGGCGGCGGCGCTTTTTGGCGCTTTGGTGGAGTTGGGGGCCGCGCCTTGTGGTTTGGCGGCGCGCGACAGTCTGCGAACCGAAGCCGGACTGCCGCTTTATGGCCATGAGCTTGCGGGGGATTTACAGATGAACCCGGCCGATGCCGGCTTTGGCGCGTATGTCAAACTGTACAAGCCCTTTTTCGTCGGCAAGCGCGCTTTTATTGAGCATGAGGCGCGGCGCAACGCGCAGGTCAGCCGCTTTCGCATGGACAGCAAACGGGCGCGGCCGGCGCATCAAGGCGATCCGATTGTCAATCGGCGCGGCAAAGTCGTCGGCATCGTCACCAGCTGCAGCATCGATTCGGAGGGCGGTCAAACCGGGCAGGCTTTAATGCAGAGGGACGTCCGCAAAGTCGGTGCAAAACTGGCAGTGTTTGCCGGGTCGGCGCGGGCAAAGGCCAACGAATTCGGCAGTCTGTCCATCGGCAAACGGGTCACTATGCCCGAACCGATGACCATCATATCCCGCTTTCCCAAGCGGCGTTAACCGCTGGGGCGCGCCGGGGCGCAGCACAGCGCCAGTTCCTTGGCGGCTCGGACTTCATCCAGGCGGCGCACCGGGGCTGTATGCGGCGCGTTCCGCAGCAAATCGGGCTGACTGCGCGCCTCGTCAGCGATTTTTTCCATCGCCTCGACAAAAGCATCGAGATCTTCCCTGACTTCGGTTTCGGTCGGTTCGATCAGCAGGGCTTCTGGCACAATCAGCGGAAAGTAATTGGTGGGCGGATGAAAGCCATAGTCCATCAGCCGCTTGGAAATATCAAGCGCGTGGACGTCCTCGGCGTCCTCAAAATGCCCTTCCAGCACAAATTCATGGCCGCAATGGCGCGGATAAGGCGTTTTATAGCTGGTCATCAGCCGCGCGCGCAGATAGTTGGCGTTCAGCACGGCGTAACGAGTGACAGCGGCGAGGCCGCGGTCGCCATAGACGCGGATATAGGCATAGGCGCGCAGGTGCATGCCGAAGTTGCCATGAAAGGCTTTCAGGCGGCCAATGGACTTCGGCGGCATGACAAAGCCATACAAAGCGGCGCCGCTTTCGTCCTCATCTTCCACTTTGTCGACAATCGGCCCTGGTAAATAGGGCTTGAGTTTTTCATTGACGCCGACCGCCCCGCTGCCAGGGCCGCCGCCGCCATGTGGCGTCGAGAAAGTCTTGTGCAGGTTGTAGTGCATGACATCAAAGCCGAGTTCGCCGGGCTTGACGATGGCCATCAGCGCGTTCATATTGGCGCCGTCCATGTACATCAGACCGCCGGCTTCATGCACCGTTTCGATAACGTCCAGAATTGTCGACTCGAAGAGTCCCAAGGTGCTGGGAACGGTCATCATCATCCCAGCGATGCGGCCGCGCAGTTCGCCTTCGCAAGCGGCCTTGAGCGCCGACAGATCGACATTGCCCTCGTCGTTGGACGGCAGTTCATGCACCTGCATGCCGGCCATGGTCACCGTCGCCGGATTGGTGCCATGGGCGCTGTTCGGGACTAGGATAATGTCGCGTTGCTGCTCCTGATTATCGCGGTGATATTTGCGGATCATCAAAATGCCAGCGAACTCGCCCTGGGCGCCGGCGGCTGGCGTCAGACTGACGGCATTGAAACCGCTGATTTCACCCAGCCATTTTTGCAGTTCGTACATCAAATACAGCGCGCCCTGGGCGCCGTCGGTCTCGGTCAATGGGTGCAGCTGGGCAAAGCCGGGCAGCCGCGCGGCATCCTCATTGATTTTGGGATTGTATTTCATGGTACAGGACCCAAGCGGATAAAAGCCTTTGTCAATCGAATAGTTGAGTTGGCTCAATTTGACAAAATGGCGGACGACCTGCACTTCGCCGACTTCGGGCAGGGCCAAGTCATCGCGCAGCAGTTCGGTCGGCAGTTCAGCTTCGGGGACGTCGCATTCGGGCAGATTGACGCCGATGCGTCCCGGCGCGCTAAGGTCATAAATGGTTGGCTCCAGCATCAGCTTAACCCTTCCAGTATCTCGACTAGTCGGTCAATCTCTTGTTTGCTGTTGGTTTCGGTCACGCAAAGCAGCATACGGTCTTGCAGGTGGAAGTAGCGCTGTCCCAAGTCACAGCCGCCGATGATGCCCTGTTCAAGCAGGGCCTCATTGATTTCAGCGACCGGCCGCGGGCAGGCGACCATAAATTCATTGAAGAAGGCTTTGCTCATATCGACGCTGAAGCCGTTCAGTTCATGGATTCGGTCGGCGGCATAATGCGCCTTGTGATAATTGAGACGGCCAACATGCCGCAGGCCGTTCTTGCCCATCAGGGCCATATAGATTGAAGCTGACAAGGCCATCAGCCCTTGATTGGTGCAGATGTTGCTGGTGGCGCGTTCGCGTTTGATGTCCTGTTCGCGCGGGCGGAGGGTCATCACA
Source organism: Phototrophicaceae bacterium (assembly GCA_965243515.1). Classification (GTDB taxonomy): domain Bacteria; phylum Chloroflexota; class Anaerolineae; order Aggregatilineales; family Phototrophicaceae; genus UBA6055. The sequence continues at coordinate 2,688,270 of OZ251572.1, forward strand.
TAGGCGCGTTTGCCGTCGGCATCCACGGTTTCGCCTATGATGCGCCCGGCGATTTTGCGGACGTGTTTTTGTTTGATGGCGAAAAAGCCGAGATAAGGCCCGCCATAGCCCAGGGGAATGCCCATCGGCTGGCCTTCGCCAACAACGATGTCGGCGCCCAGCTTGCCTGGACTCTGGAAGAGCGACAGGGCCATTGGATTAACGACGAACACCAGCAAGGCGCCAACTTCATGGACGGCCTCGGCCAGCGCGGTAAAGTCATCGATTTGGCCGAAGAAATTGGGGTATTGCAGGGCCAGCATGGCGGTGTTTTCATCCAGCATTTCCATTAGATCGACGATTTCGCCGCGCCCGCGGTCGCCGACAATCCTTATGCTGCGCCCTTGATGATAGGTGCGGACGACCTCGCGGTACTGCGGATGGATGGCATGACTAAGGATGATCTTCTTGCGCTTGTGACGGGTGACCTCCAGGGCGACGGTGACGGCTTCAGCTAGGCTGGTGGCGCCGTCGTAATGGCTGGCATTGGCGGCATCCATGCCGGTCAGCGCGCACATCATGCTCTGGTATTCGTAGGTGGCCTGCAATGTCCCCTGCGAAATTTCGGGCTGATAGGGCGTGTAGGCGGTGTAGAACTCGCCGCGCAACAGCATGTGATTGACGACGGATGGGATGAAATGATGATAGGCGCCGGCGCCGCGGAAGATGGCGTAATCTTGGGCATGGTCGTTGGCTTCGCTCAAGGCCAGCATCTCGGCGGCGACTTCCATTTCGCTCATGGGCGGCGGCAAATTCAAGCGCGGAAAACGATGCGCCGCCGGCGCCGCCTCAAACAGGGCTTCAATCGAATCGACGCCGATTTCGGCCAGCATCTCTGTCGTTTCGGATTCGGTATGGGGTATGTAGCTCATGGTGCAGCTTACCTTTCGCTGGATTTAGCGGCTGTCGCAATAGCTGTCATAGGCGGCGGCGTCCATCAGTCCATCAAGCGCGGAGAGGTCGGCGGTTTTGATTTTGACCATCCAGCCAGCGCCAAAGGGATCGGCATTGACTATTTCCGGCGCATCCTCCAGATCCGCATTGACTTCGATGATTTCACCGGCAAGGGGGGTATAGACTTCGGCGGCGGCCTTGACGGATTCGACCTCACCGAATGAATCGCCAGCCGCCAGCGCATCGCCCACTTCTTTTAGTTCAATATAGACAATATCGTTGAGTTGATCCTGCGCGTAGTCGGTGATGCCGATTGTCACCACATCGCCGTCGGCAGCAAACCATTCGTCGGTTTCAGCGTATTTCAGTTCTTTCGGTGTTTTCCAATCGCCCATTGCTAGTCTCCTCTATGCACTTGATAAACAAAAAGGGCGCAACTCATGCCGAGACTGCGCCCTGTCGGCCATGGCCTTCAGAGATTGATTCCCCAAGAGTCCTTTTGCCTGAGAGTTTCACGCAGGGATTGGCATACCTGCCGCTTGCCCCTTCGGCGTTTTGTGCGATGACAAAATCTCTCTTCTTGGGGGAAGATGTTTTGTTTGTCTTATTATTGTAACGGGTATCGGCGGCGGCCGCAATGCCAAGCCGCAAGATTCTAATCATTTTATCTGCATGGCGCGGCTTTGACTTAGTATAATTGATATTATGTCCGAGAACAAAACTTCCCGCCTGATGCGAATTCTGTATGGCCTGGCGATTGGCTTGACGGCCGGCATCATCGGCGTCGCGCTGTTTATTGTTTTTGACCGTCTGACGGCCACGGGGCCCTTTAACGCGGTTGATGTTGAGGACTTTGACGGCGCGATAAAAATAGCGCCGCCGCGCGGCATGCCTGATTTCACTTTGACCAATCAGCATGGCGAAGCGATGAACCTAAGCGATTTGCGCGGACGTTATGCGCTGCTGACCTTTGGCTATACACATTGTCCGGATGTTTGCCCACTGACACTCAATGAATTTAGGCGGATTCGCGAGTCGCTTGGTGAATTGGCGGCCCAAGTCGCTTTTGTCTTTGTCAGCGTCGATGGCCAGCGCGACCGCCCGGCGGTTATTCGCCGCTACTTTGCCACGCGCCAGCTTGAGGGCCTGATTGGCCTGACCGGCGATGAGGCTGATGTTCGCCAGTTAGGGCGCGATTATGGCTTGTCTTTCGAGCGCAGCAGCGAGAATCCCTCTCTGGTCAATCATACCACCGGCGCCTTTCTGCTTGACTCGGACGGGCGCTGGATAAGACGTTATCCATTTGGGGTTATGCCCAGCTTGATTGCCGATGATCTGAAAGCCCTGCTGGGTTCATAGGTCAAACGCGGGGAGCGCGCGGCGCGATGGTCGCCACGATCTCATAATGAACAGTGTTCAGCCAGTCGGCGATTTCATCGGCGCTGATTTCCTCGCCGCCCTGCCGACCCATCAGCACAGCTTCATCGCCGGCGCGCACATTGGGGATATGGCTGACCTTGATGGTCGTCTTTTCCATGCTGACCTGTCCAATCAGCGGCGCCCGTTTGCCGCGAATCAGCGCCTCGCGCCAGGTCGGCGGCAAGCGGCGCAGGCCATCGGCATAACCGACCGGCAAGACGGCGATTGTTTCCTGTCGGCGGGTGCGATGGCCGCCATAGCCGACGGCGGCGCCGGCCGGCAGAGTCTTGACTTGGGCGATTGTGGTCTTCCAGGACATCACCGGCCGCAGCCCGGCCAAGCGCAGCTGCTTTGTCGGCTGGAGGCCATAGAGCAGCAGTCCTGGGCGAACGAGATTGAAGTATGAATCGGGGCTGGCGATCACCGCGGCTGAATTGGCGGCATGGATGTACTTGAAACGGAGGCCAGCGGCCTGCAGGGAGGCCAGGGCGGCCTTGAAAGTTGTCAGCTGCGCGGCGGTGTAGGCTGGGTCTTCGTCGGCGCGGGCAAAATGGGTGTAGATGCCTTCTATTTCGAGCCGCGGCATGGATGACAGGCGGCGGCGCAAGGCCGGGGTCGCTTCGGGGAGCAGGCCCAGCCGTCCCATACCGCTATCGATTTTGATATGGATTTTCAGCTGACCGCCCACCTTTTGCGCCGCTTCTTGCATCGGCCGCGCCTGTTCCAAGTCAAACAGCGAGACGCGAATGTCCTGTTGAATCGCTTGGGGGACGGCGACGGTCGGCATGTAACTTAATATCAGGATGGGGGCGGCAATGCCGGCGGCGCGCAGTTCAAGCGCTTCGGCCATATTGGCGACGGCCAGGCAGTCGGCGCCGTTACGCAGCGCGGCGCGCGCGACCGTCACCGCTCCGTGACCGTAGGCGTTGGCTTTGACGACGGCCATCAGGCCGACATGACTGCCGATATGCGCTTTAAGGCGGCGGACGTTGCCGGCGAGCGCGGCGGCATCAATCTCGATGCGGCTGGGCGTCAGCCTCGCATGTCCCATATTTCCATTTTTTATCATCAAGAGCAGTATAGCACAGACTCAAACCGCGGCCTTTTGGTCGCCCTTTGGCAGTTCGACTGTGATACGGTGTTCGTCAAGTGCATATTAACAACAACATAACTTCGGCGGTCTGGCAAAAAAAGTTTGGGCCCTTGTGTCAATGACACAAAATCCCTGATTTATGACACAACTGCGACATAAAAAGCCTGGCGATGACACAACTGTGACATAAAACAGCCTTCCGATGCGAATGCGAAAACTGTTTGCCGCCATCGGCGGCCGCATTTTTGGGTGTTTTGCATGGGAGGGCATTCGCGGGCGGGCTGCCGGGCTTGGCTAAACATTGTGCTATAATGCGCTAATTCAGAGAATCGGCGCGGTGAGAGCGGAAAGGCGGGCGTCATCATCATAAGGAAAGGCTATGGCATTTGAGTTTGAAGTGACCGCCACAGACGGCAAGGCGCGGGCCGGGATTCTACACACCCCGCGCGGCGCGATTCCGACGCCGATCTTCGCGCCGGTGGGGACGGCGGCGACGGTCAAGGCGGTTCCGCCGCGCGACCTTGAAGAGCTTGAGGTCAAGCTGGTGCTTGCCAACACCTATCATTTGTTTTTGCGGCCGGGCGATGAGCTTATTCGGGACATGGGCGGGCTACATGAATTTATGGGCTGGCGCGGCCCTATCCTGACCGATTCGGGCGGGTTCCAGGTGTTTAGCCTGGCTGATATTAACCAAATTGATGAGGACGGCGTGACCTTCCGCAGTCATCTCGATGGGAGCATGAAGCGGCTTGATCCCAAACGCTCGATGGAGATTCAGCAAAATCTGGGGGCTGACATCATCATGGCTTTCGACCAGTGTCCGCCGCCCAAGGACCGCGGCGAGGTCAAACAGGCGGTGCGGCGCACGCATCACTGGCTGGAAGCGTGCCGCCAGGCGCATCCGCATGATCATCAGCAGGCTTTGTTTGGCATCGTGCAGGGCGGCATTTATCCCGACCTGCGCGAAGAGTCGGCTCGGTTGGCGACGGCTATGGACCTCAAGGGCTACGCTGTCGGCGGCTTGGCGGTCGGCGAGACGAAGGGCGAAATGTACGACACGCTGGATCATACCCTAGACTTTATGCCGACCGACAAACCGCGCTATCTGATGGGAGTCGGCGAGCCAGATGATTTGGTTGAGGGCATTATGCGCGGCGTTGATATTTTTGACTGCGTTATTCCAACCCGTCTGGCGCGGCATGGGGCGGCATTTACCCATGACGGGCGCATCAACCTGCGAAATGCGAAATACAAGCGGGACGAGCGGCCGATTGACCCTTGTCTGGACAATTACGCCAGCCGATTTTCGCGGGGGTATATCCGTCATCTGGTCGCCGCCAAAGAACTGCTGGCGCATTATCTGATTAGTCTGCACAATATCGATTTTCTTGCGCGTCATGTCGCCAGCATGCGCCAGGCAATCATTGAGGGGCGATTAGAACATTATGCAGCCCGGTTTATGCGGCGGTATTTACAAAGCGGCTCCGCTGACTCTTAGGTCATGCCAGCGATGATCAAGCCGCGAAATGCTTTGGCAGTCCTTGCGATTACCGCGCTGTTCGGCTGTACGCTGGAATCGCCGGCTTCTACGCCGACGATTGAGCGGGTTCAGCTTCGCCTTCACAGCACGCCGGCGACCCAGGCGCTCACGCGCGATTTGGCGCAGCATTTTTCTGACCGACGAACGGAATGGGTCATTGAGGTGCGCGATCAGCCTTATCTGACGCTGATGGATCAAGTCGTCACAGGGGACATTGACTATTTTATGAGCCGCTTTGTTCCGCCGCGGGCGGACATCTGGGCGGCGCCGATGGCGCGTGACGGTTTGGCGCTGCTGACACATCCGCACAATCGGCGGGAGAATCTGACGCTGGATGACCTGCGGGATGTGTTTGGCGGTCAGTTAAGCGATTGGGGGGCGCTTGATGGCGATCCGATTCCAATCCTGCCTTTGACCTATCCGGCGGGGAATGATCTCTATCATGAGTTTCATCGTCTGGTCATGGGGCAGCAGCGCATCACTGGCAAGGCGCGGGTTGCGCCGAACATCGCCGCCATGATTCATCAGGTCGCAGAAAACGAGGGGGCGATTGGCTATATTCCATTGAGTCATGTCACTGAAGCGGTCAATGTTTTAGCTGTTGACGGCGTCCTGCCCGATGCCGCATCCATGCGCGGCAACAGTTATCCGCTTCGGTCGACTCTGTTTATCATCGGGCGCGAAGAGCCGTCGGCCGCCTGGCGCAGCTTCTTCGGCTGGATACAAAGCGCCGCCGGGCAGAGAATCGTCGCCAGGGCCTTTACGCCCCTGCCATGACTATCCAACAACGCGGCGGCATTGGAGTACAGATGAGCTTAATCCAGCCTGACACCGGCAAAGAGATCGTCTTCATCGACGCGGTTATGGCCGGGCGGCGGATAAGCGCGGGTAAAGCCCTGTTTGCTGTACAGAAGTTTCCGCAGCCACTTTGCTGTCCGCGTGATGCGGCCGCCGCCCTGACTGGCATGGCATCGGCTGGCCTGTTCCCAAACATCAAAGTAATCGGCAATCGGGATGCGCGCGTGGATCGGTTCGACATGATCGAGAATTTTCATCATATCAATGTCGCGGTTGATGCCCATTCGGCGCGGATCTTGGCCTTTGAGCCGCGCGCTGATAATCCGCAGCTGCAAGGTCAGCTTGGGGAAGGCGCTGTAATAGAGTTTTTGCGGGCGGTACGGCGGCAGGCCATCTGGCTGGAAGCGGGCATCGCCGGCGCATTCAAAAGCCCTCACCGTGGCGCGCTGGATGGCGATATGGTCGGGGTGTCCGTAGCCGCCGTAAGGATTGAAGGTGATGATAACCTGCGGGCGAGCCTGACGCAGCGCCTTGACAACCGCGGCGGTGACGCTGTCGGGATGATGCCGCCATTGATGCCAGAGCGAGGCCGGATGTTTGGAAGTTTCGCTGCCGGGCATGCCGCTGTCCTGGTAGCCCAGCATGAAAACCGCTTTGAACTTGAGGAACTGCCGGGCACAGTCCAGTTCGCTCAAGCGCAGTTCGGCAACCGTGTCATATTTGCCTTTCATGCGGTCGGGAACAGTGCCGGCATCGCCGTTGGTGGCGCAGATGAGATAGACATCAGCCCCGTCGTCGATCCATTTGGGAATCGCCGCGCCCAAGCCAAAACTTTCGTCGTCCGGGTGGGCGAAACTGATGAGCAGCCGCGCTTTTGCCATGCTTGTCCTTCACTTTCATCGGCTGATTTATGCGCCAATTCATCTATTATAGCGACTGTCCCTTGTCCGAGTCAGTGTCCTTTCTCTATACTAAGGCTGTTTTCCCGCAGCCGACCTGATGAGATATGGATGAATCGAATCACAGGGTTAATGCCGAGTCTGATGCCCGTCCTCGTCTTAAGCAGCCTGCTGTGGGCGCAGGTGACAATGGGTCAAACGGCGACGGCGATCCATACGCCTGAAGGCCCGATTGATACGCCGACGCCAACCGCGACCCTAACACCGACGCCTATTGGCCCCTATTCCTATCCAGAGGGGATCAATCCGCTGACCGGCCTGCCCTATCCTAACAGCGAGGCCAGCGGGCGGCGTAATTTGATTGTCAAAATCTCTAATTATCCGCCGATTGTCCGGCCGCAGCATGGGGTGAATCAAGCGGATTTGGTATTTGAATATGAGGCCGAGGGCGGCGTCACGCGGTTTGCCGCCATCTTCCGCAGCCATGCGCCAGAGCGCGTTGGGTCGATCCGCAGCGGGCGGCTGCTGGATATGGAACTGGTGACGATGTATTCGGCGCTGCTGGCTTATTCCGGCGCCAGCGAACCCGTTCAAGAATTGTTTTGGAATGCCGATTTCAAGTATCGCCTGCTGTCACCGTCCTTCGGGGACAACTGCGAAAACGCTGGTTTCTGCCGCGATGCGCCGCTGGCGGAGCGTCCATTTGAGCATACCCTGTTTGGCAATACGCGGCTGATGTGGGAAGTCGCCACGCGCCGCCAGGTCAACACCGGCTACCGCGCAGTGGGTTTTGCCTTCAACGCGCAGGCTGATGAGGGCGGGTCGGCCGCCGATGACATCATGATCAACTGGTTTGGCGATGCTGATGCCCGCTGGCGGTACAATGAATCCAGCCGCCGCTATCTGCGTTACACCGACAGCGCGCCGCATTATGATGCCGCCGACGGCCGGCAGCTGTGGACCGACAACCTTGTTATTTTGGAAGTCCCACACAACCGCCGCCCCGATATCTTCCCGCCCGACGCTAATTATGAATCGCTGGAAATTGCGCTCTGGGACCAGGGACGGGCTTATGTCATGCGCGAGGGACAGGCTTATGTCGGGTTCTGGCGCCGCCTGAACAAGAAGCCACAGCAAGCCTTGCAGCTGATTTACCGCGACGGCCAATCCATTATGCTCAAGCCAGGGCGGACGTGGGTCGCGGTGACGCGCTTTCTTGGCGATGCCGTCATCCAGGCAGCCGACACGGATATGACCAGCCGCGATGCCTGCGCGTACTATGAATGGGAAACGGCGCTGGCGGAACAAAGGATAAGCTGTTGAAAGGTTTTATTCAGGGATTGCTGGCCGGCGCCATCGGCCTGGCCGCGCTTGGCGGGGTCGCTTTTGGCTTTGTCTATCTGGCGACCGACGGTGAGATTGTCAATATGGCGCTAAGGGTCATCCACCGCGTCCGACTCGGTCAGCGTCAGGATGAGCTCAAGCGGCCCTTTGGCGCTGATGACCGCCCGATACGGTTTGACATCCCGCCCGGCACTGCCGCCAATGGCATCGCCGCCGCCCTCGTCGAAGCCCGGCTGATCAGTGATGCCGAACTGTTTGTGGATTATGCGCGGGCCGAAGAATTCGACCGGCGATTCGAAGCCGGGGTTTATTTTCTTAATCAGACACAGACCATCTCCGAAATTGCCTTGACCTTGACCGATTCAAGCAGGAGTTTCATCCCCTTCCGCAGCCTGGAAGGCGCGCGCATTGAGGAGTTGGCCGATCTGGTCGATTCAAACCGTCTGTTTCGCTTTAGCGGCGCGGAATTTCTGGCGCTGATTGATGAGGGCGCGGCGCTGCCGGCTGATTTCGCGGCCTGGGCCGGCATACCAGTCGGCGCTTCTCTGGAGGGATTTATGTTCCCCGACACCTATCAGCTGCCGCCGAATGTCACGGCCGAAGGCTTGCGGCAGATTTTGCTGGACACATTCCGCGAGCGGGTCGGTGAACAGCTGCGGAGGGATGCGCTGGCGGCCGGCTATGCGCTCCGCGATATGGTGACCCTGGCGTCGATTATTGAGCGCGAAGCTGTCTGGCCGGATGAGCATCCCCAGATCGCCAGCGTCTACCGCAATCGACTCAAGATCGGTATGCTTTTGCAGGCCGATCCAACCGTCCAATACGGGCTTGACGGCTGGCGCGGCAGTTGGTGGCCCTCAATTACGCGGGCCGATTACCGCGAGGTGGGTTCAGTGTACAACACCTATCTGCACAATGGGCTGCCGCCCGGTCCCATCGCCAGCCCCAGCCTGTCCGCCATCCGCGCCGCCGTCTATCCAGCCGAATCGAACTATTATTATTTTCGCGCCCGCTGTGACCGCTCCAGCTATCATAACTTTGCTGTCACTTTTGAGGAGCATGAGCAGAATGCCTGCTAAGACTGGGAGCGTTATCGACTGATGACTGGAACTGCCAAAACCTTCGGGCTGTTTGTCATTTGGCTTACGCTGGCAGGCCTGCTGTCGGCCTGCGCCGTCGCGCAAAGCGGCCGCATCAAAAAGATCGCGCTGCTGGCGCCCTTTGAAGGTCAATATCGCCGCATCGGTTACAACGCGCTGCATGCGGCGCGGCTGGCAATAGCCGATGCCGGCAGCCGCGAGATTCAACTGCTGGCTGTTGATGACGGCGGCGCGGTGGCATCGACCATCAAACGGATGCAGGCATTGAACACCGACCCGGCCGTCGAGGCGATTCTTGCGCTGGGAAAAGCCGCTTCGCATCCCGATGTCCAGACAGTCAATGACCGACCGCTTATCATCATTGGCAGCTGGGGGCATGACCGCGCCGACGAGCATACGTTTTATGCGGCCCATCCGTCCATTGCCCAGCAGCGGCTTGACAGCGACCTGCTGATATTGGGGGGCGATTTGGATGACAATTTGAATGAAATCGTCTTAGTCAGCAGCGGCAGCCTGGCTGATGAAGCCTTTTATCAGCGATATACGCAGGACGATTTACACGCTCCAGTGCCGAACCTGCTGGCAGCGGTCGTCTATGACGTCAGCCGTCTGACGCTTGCGGCGCTGATGTCCGGGGCCGACATTGCACAGGCGCGGCATGAGGGCATCAACGGAACGATTGAATTTGAAGACGGCTATTGGCGCGATGCCCCGCTCCATTCATTTCGATATGACGGCGGCCGGCTGGTCATGCTGTCTGATTAAAGGCAGGCCCGTCAATGGTCAATGACACCATAAAACAGAGGCAGCCGCGCAGTCGGCGCATCGCTGTATTCAACCGCCGCGTCAAGCAGCGCCCGCGCTTGCCGCAAGGACGTCTCGCTGTTGGCATGAATCGTCATCAGCGAATCGCCGCGCGAAACCGAATCGCCGACAGCGGCATGAACCTCAATGCCGACAGCATGGTCAATCACATCTTCCTTAGTGGCCCGCCCGGCGCCCAAAGCCAGAGAGGCCAATCCAACCTTGTCGGCGAAGATATTGGCAATATACCCCGATTTTTTGGCCGGCAGGCTGTCCTTCAACGGCGCCTGCGGCAGTTTGTTCAGGTCATCAATTTGGGAAACATCGCCAGACTGCGCTTTGATCATCTGACGAAAACGGCTGAATGCCTGCCCATTCATCAAAATCTCATCGACCTCGGCGCGGGCGGCATCCACATCAGCCCACCGTTGGCCTTGTCCGGCCAGCTTGAGCATATAAGCCGCCACTTCGACGCAGTGCTGATGGAAATCGGGCGGGCCTTCGCCCTGCAAGGTCTTCACCGCTTCAGCCACTTCCAGCGCGTTGCCAACCGCGACGCCAAGCGGCTGATTCATATCCGACAAAAGCGCGGTCATATCCCGCCCGGCATCCAGTCCAATTCGCACCATAACAGTCGCCAGTTCCCGCGCGCTGTCCAGGTCCTTCATAAACGCGCCATGGCCGAGTTTCACGTCCAGCACAATGCCATTCGCCCCAGCCGCCAGCTTTTTGCTCATGATGCTGCTGGCAATCAAGGGCAGGCTGCTCACGGTGGCGGTAACGTCGCGCAGCGCGTACAGCTTGCCATCGGCCGGCGCCAGCGATCTGGTCTGCCCGGCAAGCGCCAGGCCGGTGTCAGCGGCGATCTGGCGAAAGCGCGCTTCGGACAGGTTCACATTAAAACCGCGAATGGATTCCAGCTTGTCGAGGGTGCCGCCGGAAAAACCAAGCCCGCGTCCGCTCATCTTGGCGACCGGCACATCCAGCGATGCCACCAGCGGCAGCGCCACCAAAGACGTTTTATCACCCACTCCGCCGGAAGAATGCTTGTCGATAGCATAATCGGTTATATCCGACAGATCAAGCATATCCCCCGATTCGGCCATAGCCACCGTCAGCGCCACCGTTTCAGCGCGGCTCATGCCCCGAAACAAGATCGCCATCAGCAATGCCGCTGCCTGATAATCGGGAATGTCGCCGGCGGTGTAATTTTGGATAAACCAATGGATTTCGCGGCGGGTCAAGGGTTGACCATCGCGCTTTTTGGCAATCATATCGACCATACGCATAAAGCAGCGGCTCCTGTGGCGAAAACGGATTATATCTGCCATTATACTGGCTGGACTGCAACTTTGCAGGATAGGACGTCTTCTTGGATAACGGCAATGTATTTTCAGATGATCTTCGTTTATAATGGTTTCGCGTTCGTATAAACGCGGGATTTTCATTTGTTCCCGCGCTTAGTGCATGAGGTTCTAACATGACCCAGAAAACCAAAAACAAAAGAATGAGTCAGCGGATGCCGCTGATTATCGGCATTGTGACTGTCATCGCTGTTGCTGTGGCGGTGGCCTTTGTCGCCCTTTCCAGCCGAAGTCCATCAAGCGGCGTATCAGTGGATTATGCACAGATTCCGCAAGCGCGTCTGCCGGACGGCGGCTTCGTCTTGGGGTCGGCCGATGCGTCGATTACCGTCGTCGCCTTTGAGGATTTCCTGTGTCCGCACTGCCAGCGTTACCAATCGACCACCTCGCAGTTTATCAGTCAATACGTCGCCACTGGTTTAGCCCGCTTTGAATATCGTTTTCTGCCGGCGGTGGATCCGACCTATTCCCCGATGACGGCAAAACTGGCTGAATGCGCTGACACCCTGCGGCCGGGCTCCTTCTGGCAGGCGCATGATGTCATGTTCGACATCGCCAGGGCCGGCCGCTATAACGACAGTTCCTCGCGCAGTTTCGCTGAACAGATGGAGCTTTCCTATACTGAACTGCTTGAATGCGCCCAGGATGCGCGGCAAGTCAACATTGACACCCAGCTTGCCGACCAGCTAGGCATCACCGGCACGCCCACCGTGTATATCCGTTACAGCGGTGGCGCGCCGCAGCCCAGTCCCTATGGCTTCGGAAAGCAGCCGACTTTTGAGCAGCTTAGCACGCTGATTGACGGCGCCGGCTAGAGCCATGCGAACAGTGGAATGGGATCAGGGCGCCGTCAAAATGATCGACCAGCGCAAACTGCCATGGACATTGGAATTTGCGCGGCTCGAAACGGCGGAGGCCCTGGCAGAAAGCATCCGCAATATGACCGTGCGCGGCGCTCCGGCCATTGGCGCCGCCGCTGGTTTCGGCATGGCTTTGGCGGCTCGGCAAAGCGCCGCCGCGACGGTCGATGAACTCTTGCAAGACCTGCGCGACTATGCCGAACTCTTCAAGCGGGCGCGCCCGACGGCGGTCAATCTGGCCTGGGCTGTGGACAAACTTTTGGCGATTGCGGCCGGCGGCGATTTCCATTCTGTGGATGACCTTCGCGATACCCTGCTCCAAGCGGCGCAGCGCATCGCCGACGATGACGCCGCCATCAACAGTCGCATGGGCATCAGGGGCGCGGCGCTGGTCAAGGATGGCGCGACCATCCTGCATCACTGCAACACCGGGTCGCTGGCGACGGTCGATTATGGCACGGCCTTGGGTGTGGTGCGCGCCGCTTTTGAGCAAGGCAAAAGCATTCACGTTTTGCTGGATGAAACCCGTCCCCGCCTGCAAGGCTCGCGGCTAAGCGCCTGGGAGATGGAACAGCTTGGTATCAGTTACGACATTATCCCCGACACCGCCGCCGGCTATTATATGAGCAAGGGAGAGGTGGACATCGTGCTTGTCGGCGCTGACCGCATCGCCGCCAACGGCGACTTTGCCAACAAAATCGGCACGTATCAACTGGCGATTATGGCGCAGGCGCATGACATTCCATTTTATGCCGTCGCCCCGATTTCCACGATTGACAGCGCTTTGGACAGCGGCGCCGAAATCCCGATTGAACAGCGCGATCCGTCAGAAGTGACGACGCCCTATGGCAGCCCGATTGTGCCGAAGAGCTTTCATGCGCGGAATCCAGCTTTTGATGTCACGCCGCACAAGTACCTTAGCGGGATTGTGACCGAAAACGGCATTGCGCGGCCGCCGTTCAGGGAGAGTCTGGCGCAGGCTGTTTCCGGTCGGCAGATTTAGTCTGGCGACAGATGGAAGAGAATCGGTTACAATCCAGCCCTTAACGCGACTTTTCAGGAGAATCAATGACAATCGCACATGACATCAAAGACCTTGAGCTAGCCACCGGCGGACGTTATCGCATTGAGTGGGCCGGCCAGGAAATGCCGGTGCTGAAGCAAATCCGCGAACGGTTTGAAAAGGAAAAGCCACTGGCCGGCATCCGCATTTCGGCCTGCCTGCATGTGACCACCGAAACCGCCAACCTGATGCAGACCTTGCAGGCCGGCGGCGGCGATGTTGTTCTGACCGCCTCCAATCCCCTGTCAACCCAGGATGATGTCGCGGCTTCGCTGGTTGTCCACAACGAGATTCCGGTGTATGCCATCAAAGGCGAGGACAGCGAGACCTACTATCAGCATATTCATGCCGCGCTTGACCACAAGCCGCAGATCACCATGGACGACGGCGCCGATCTGGTCGGCACGCTGCACAAGGACCGCCGCGAAGCGCTGGATGAGGTTATCGGCGGCACCGAAGAAACCACGACCGGCATCATTCGTCTCCGCGCCATGGCCAAGGACGGCGCGCTGGAGTTCCCGGTGCTGGCGGTTAATGACAGCAGCACCAAGCATCTTTTCGACAATCGTTATGGCACCGGGCAAAGCACATTGGACGGCATTATCCGCGCCACCAATATCCTGCTGGCAGGCCGAGTCGTGGTCGTCGGCGGCTATGGCTGGTGCAGCCGCGGCATCGCGATGCGCGCCGCTGGATTGGGCGCGAACGTCATCGTGACCGAAGTCAATCCCCTGCGCGCCCTTGAAGCGGTGATGGATGGCTATCGGGTGATGCCGATGGCCGAAGCCGCCAAAATCGGTGAGATTTTTGTTACGGCCACCGGCGACATCAATGTGATTGACCGCCAGCATTTCGCAGTAATGAAAGACGGCGCGATTGTCTGCAATTCGGGTCACTTTAATGTCGAGATCAATCTGCAAGGGCTGGCAGAAATGGCGGACGGCGAACCCACCCTGGTACGCCCGTTTGTGGAAGAGTACCGACTTGGCAAGCGCGCTGTTTATGTGCTGGGCGAAGGCCGTCTGATCAACCTGGCCGCCGCCGAAGGGCATCCAGCCTCGGTTATGGATATGAGCTTCGCCAATCAAGCGCTGGGCGCCGAATATATGCTGGCGCATCAAGCCGATTTAGCGGCGCAGGTCTATACCCTGCCGGCCGATGTCGATATGGAAATCGCCCGCTTGAAGCTCGCTTCGATGGGCGTCGCCATTGACCGACTGACCGATCAGCAGGAAGCCTATCTCAACCAATGGCAGGACGGGACATAATTCCTGAATCGGCGCGGCGTCTATCATAAGTCAGCATAGTCAGCTATCCTAACTTATTGTATAATTTGAGCTATTAAGGTCAATTCCAGTCAAACAAAGTAAGGGAACGGGAGAAAATGAATTTCAGAAAACATTTAGCTTTCCTGCTGATGGCAGCTATGACTGCCTTGACACTGATTGGACCATCCCTGGCGGAGGGCGGCGAAGCGTCTATTCCCACCGCCCGCGTTGTCTTGGATCCAGACGCCAATTTGCATCTGCGGCAGTATCCTTCGGTTCAGGCTCAATCTTTGGGCTTGGCGCCATCGGGCGCAGATCTGATTGTGCTGGGACGCCGGGGACCTGCGGAATACCGCGGCGAGGCGGTTGACCTAAGCGATCTGACAGCCGATCCCGCCGAAGGACTCGAACAGAATGCTGACCTTTCACCGGCCGACACCTGGCTATATGTCGCCTACCCGACGCCTGACGGCGGCGTCATCACAGCCTGGGTGACTGCCCTGCATCTGCAAGTCCTTGATGCGGCTGGCGAAAAACAGCGTCTGGCTGACTTGGAAATGGCGCTGCAAAACCAGCCCGGATCGGCCGTCGGCACCTCGATAAAGCCGCCAAGACCTACCAGCCGCATGGCCGCCCACACCTATAACCTGAATCCAGGCGTCCATCTCAATATCCGCGTTGCCAATCATGCCAGCAGTGAAATCCTTGGGCAAGTCACCGGCGGCGAAGCGCTGTCATTCCTGGGGCTTGATGAAAATGAAGAGTGGATATTTATCCAACATCTGCCTTCAGAGGGCGTCATCATCACCGGCTGGGCGAGCGCCCAATACATTCAGCTGTATCTTGATGACAACCCGATTGATATTCAAACGCTCAAAGCGCGCGCGCCTGGGTTCGCCACGACATTTACAGAAGGAGAAGCGTACGGCAGTATGATTGTCGCTGGGGGTCAAGCGCCGTCGCCGCCCACCAGAGATCCCTTCCTGGGGGCTGTCGTTGGCGAGGTCCAAACTAATCCCGGCGTCGCCCTCCATCTGCGGCAAAGACCAAACGTTGACGCTAAATCGCTTGACCTCATCCCAGCCGGCGCGCGTTTGATTCTTAGCGGCGTTACCGAAAACGACGAGTGGTATCGGGCTGATTTTGAAGGCAAGGTCGGCTGGGTTTTTGGGCAGTATCTCGCTTTGTCCCTCAACCGCCGCTACATCGGAGAAGCAGAGCTTGAACGCCGATTGACAACATTCGACAATTCAGGCGACCCGCTGCCAGAGTAACGGCCGGCGCCTGTCATTGGAAATAACCGCAGAAGTCCTGCTTGCCCAAGCAGGATTTTTGTTTCTCGGGATCGCCGCTTTGAGGCTGGCAGATGGGATAGTATTGGCTATAATATCGCTGGAAAGTTATCGGCATCGCGAACAGGATAAAGCATTTTGCGCGTCTTGATTACAGGGGCAGGTGGATTCGTCGGGCGGCACCTGGCGGCGCATATTCGTAAAGTTCAGCCAAAGGCGGCGATATATGGCGCGACGCTTCTGCCGGATAAAACTGTCAACTCGTCGATAACCAGGAACTGCCAGATTGACCTCAAGGATGATGAACAGGCGCGGCAGCTGATGGCCGACTGTATGCCCGATGCCATCTATCATCTGGCGGCGCAGGCCTTCGTGCCACGTTCCTTTGAAGCTCCGTGGGAAACGCTGGAAAACAACATTCGGTCTCAACTCAATATCATCCAAGCCTGCCTGGCGCTGGATATTCGGCCGCGCATTCTGATTGTCAGCTCGGCCGAGATTTATGGCGCGGTTGAGCCAAGCCAGCTGCCCATGTCCGAAGACACAGCCATACAGCCGACCAATCCCTACAGCGTCAGCAAGGCCGCGCAGGATATGCTGGGCTTGCAGTTTTATCTTAGCCACCAGCTGCCTGTCATGCGCGCGCGTCCTTTTAACCATATCGGTCCGGGGCAGGACATTCGGTTTGTGGCGCCGGCTTTCGCCGCCCAAATCGCAAAAATCGAGGCTGGCCGGCAAGAGCCGTTTATCTATGTCGGCAACCTGCAGGCCAAGCGCGATTTCACCGACGTCCGCGATATTGCGCGCGCATACCATCTCATTGTCGCAAAGGGGCGGGCGGGACAAGCCTATAATGTGGCATCGGGCAAAGCCCACAGCATCCGACATTTATTGGATACCCTGCTCGGCTTGAGCGGCATCCCGGTTGAAATACGGGTCGATCCAGCCCGCCTGCGACCGGTTGATGTACCCGAAATTCGCGGCGATTCCCGCAAACTGCGCCGCGATACGGGCTGGCAACCAGCGCTAACATTTGAAGATGCCCTGGAAGATGTGCTGTCCGACTGCCGCCAGCGCATCATCAACAGCTAAGGAGGCAAACGATGGCAAAGAAAGCGCTGATTACCGGGATTACCGGACAAGACGGCTCCTACCTTGCCGAATTTCTGTTAAGCAAAGGCTATGAGGTCTATGGCATCGTGCGCCGCACCAGCACGGTCCGCTACGAGCGCATTCATCACATCCAAAATCAACTCCGTATTATCCAGGGGGACATGAGCGATCTATCCAGCTTGATTACCGCCATAAACTCAATCCAGCCTGATGAAGTCTATAACCTGGCAGCGCAGAGCTTTGTCCCGACCTCGTGGAATCAGCCGGTCTTCACCGGTGACACCACCGGCCTGGGCGTCACCCGCATTCTGGAAGCCATTCGCACGGTGAATCCTAGCATTCGCTATTATCAGGCATCCAGCAGCGAGATGTTCGGCAAAGTGCGGGAAGTTCCGCAAAGGGAAACCACGCCCTTTTACCCGCGCAGTCCCTACGGCGTGGCAAAGGTCTATGGACACTGGATTACTGTGAACTACCGCGAAAGTTATGATATGTACGCTTGCAGCGGCATCTTGTTCAACCATGAGTCCCCCCGCCGCGGGATGGAATTTGTCCCGCGGAAAGTCGCCTGGCACGCGGCGAAAATCAAGCTCGAACTGGCGAATGAGCTTCGGATTGGCAATCTCGATTCAAAGCGGGATTGGGGGTTTGCCGGCGATTATGCGCGGGCGATGTGGCTGATGCTTCAGCAGGACGAACCGGATGATTATGTTATCGCAACCGGCAAGACGCATTCTGTAGAACGTCTGCTTGAGGTGGCCTTCGGCCACGTTGGTCTGAACTGGGAGGATTATGTGGTGCAGGATTCGCGCTTCATGCGCCCGGCCGAAGTTGATTTGCTGATTGGCGATTCCTCCAAAGCCAAGGACAAGCTGGGCTGGCAGCCCGAAGTCACCTTTGAGGAACTCATTGGAATGATGGTAGAAAGCGACCTCAAGAAACTCCAGGACGATCCCGATTCGGTCATCTGATGTCCGCCATTTCACTGATTGATACGCATTGTCATCTCAACTTCCGCGCATACGATGACGACCGCGCGGCCGTCTTGCAGCGCGCCGCGGCGGCCGGCGTGCATCGCATGATTGTCCCGGCGGTTGACCTCGAAAGCTGTCGGCAAGCGCTTGACCTAGCCAAATCTCATCGCGGAATTTTCGCTGCCGTCGGCATCCATCCCAACAGCGCCGACAATTTTAACGCGGCCGCGGCGGCGCGGCTTCGAGAATGGACAGCGCGCAGAAAGACCGTTGCCATTGGCGAAATCGGGCTGGATTATTATTGGAATAAAAGCCCAAAGCACATCCAGCGCCAGGCATTTGAACAGCAGCTTGAACTGGCCGGCGAACTTGAACTGCCGGTCATCATCCATAACCGCGACGCCAATGAGGACGTTCTGGCTGTGCTGGAGGCCTGGGCGCCGTCCCTGCCGGACAGCCTCCGAAATCGGCCTGGTGCGCTGCATTCCTTTTCGGCCCCGTCCAAAATCGCCGAACGGGCTTTGTCGCTTGGCTTTTATCTGGGGTTCACCGGCCCGATCACCTTCAAAAAAGCTGATGACCTGCGGGCAACAGCCAAAACCCTGCCGCGCGAGCGGCTCTTGATTGAGACCGACAGCCCCTTCCTCACGCCGCATCCCTGGCGCGGGAAACGCAATGAACCGGCGCGCGTCCGCTATGTGAATCAAAAGCTGGCGGAACTACAGGGCATTCCGGCCGCCGAGATGGCCAAGCATACGACGGCGAACGCCGAGCGTCTCTTTGCCCTGCCCGCCTGAAAAGCCGCAATCCATTCTCTCGCATTCGGCAAAACGCTGGTACACTCTCTTTCGGAACATGTGCAGAGGAATAACAGCTTGATTGGCGTTTCAATCATCATTGTGAGTTGGAATGTGCGCGATTTGCTGGACAAATGCCTGGCGAGTCTCTATAAGGCGCAGTCCGAACGAGACAGCCCGTTGATCGAAATCATCGTGGTGGATTCGGCAAGCGAGGATGGCAGCATGGATATGGTGCGCCGGAAATATCCACAGGCATTGATCCTGCCGCAAAAGGAAAACATTGGTTTCACACGCGGCAATAACATTGGCCTGGCGCATGCGCGAGCGCCATACTTCTTGCTGCTCAACCCCGACACCGAGCTTGGCGATGATGCGCTCTTGCAAATGCTTGATTATATGGATCAGCATCCAGACGTTGGCATCCTTGGGCCGCACACCCTGAACACCGATGGCAGCCATCAATCGACGCGCCGCCGTTTCCCAACCCTGATGACCGGCCTGTTTGAAAGCGCCTGGCTGTCCGCTTATGCCCCGGCTTCGGTTGAGACGCATTACAGAATGCTCGATACGGCGGACGACGCCATTCTGGAGGCCGATTGGGTGCAAGGCTCGGCAATGATGGCGCGGCGTGAGCTTTACGCCGCCATCGGCGGGCTGGATGAGGGTTTTGTGATGTATTCCGAAGAGTTGGACTGGTGCAAACGCGCCAAAGCAGCCGGCTGGAAAGTGGTCTATCACGGCCAAGCATTGATTACGCATCACGGCGGCAAAAGCAGCCAGCAGGCAGTCGCCTTTCAGCAGATTCAATTTCATACCAGCAAACTGCGTTATTTTCGCAAACATCACGGATACGGCCATTATCTCCTCCTGCGCGCCGTCATCTGGCTTCAATTCCTGTGGCAGCTGCTGCTGGAGGGCGGCAAGGGAGCTTTTGGCCACAAGCGCGAACTGCGATTTGAGCGCGTCAGGGTGTATTGGCAGGTGCTTCGCAGTGGATTAAAGGCAAAGCGATGAAAATCGGCTTGATTACGGGTGAATTCCCGCCGATGCCCGGCGGCGTTGGCAGGTTTGCGCGGGTGCTGGCAGAAAGAATGCAGCAGCAGGGACATGAGGTGCATGTCCTTAGCCGCGCCGGATGCGCCAGCGACCGCTTGCCCATCAGCGCCATTCGCGGTTGGGGCCTCGGCAGTTTTGCACCGATCCAAGCCTGGATGAAAAAGCATCGCTTCGATGTCATTAACCTGCAATTCCAGACGGCCGCCTATGATATGTCGCCCTTTGTGCATTTCCTGCCGGCGATGGCCGCCGCGCCTTTTGTCACCAGCTTCCATGATTTGCGCTTTCCCTATCTGTTTCCAAAAGCCGGGCGGCTGCGGGATTGGATTGTGATGCAGCTGGCGCGCCGTTCGGACGGGGTGATCACGACCAACCAAGAGGATAACGAGCGCCTGCGAAACCTGCCCAATCGAACGGTGATTCCAATCGGCAGCGTCATCCTGAACCGCCTGGGCGCGGATTATAACCACGCGCAATGGCGTCGACGGGCCGGCGCTGATGAGCAGACCTTTTTGCTGGGGCATTTCGGGTTTGTCAAACCGTTCAAGGGCATCAGCTATCTGATTGAGGCCTTGGCGAATCTATGCAGAAGCGGACATGCCGTGCGTCTGGTGTTGATTGGCGGCCGCAGCAATACTGTCGATGGCGGCAAAGACGAGTCTTATCTGCGGCATTTGGATGAACGCATTCGTCAGCTTGGCTTGGAAAAATTGGTTCATTGGACCGGCTTCCTGGCTGAAGATGAGGTCGCCGGCTGGCTGCGGGCAGTTGACCTGGTGACGCTGCCGTTTTTGGATGGCGCTTCATACCGGCGCGGCAGCCTCATCGCCGCCTGTCATTATGGCTGCGCGATCTTGACGACCCATGCCAAAATCAAAACCGACGCGTTCAGGCACGGGCATAATCTGTGGCTTATTCCGAGTCATTCGGCGGCGGAGATCGAGCGGGGAATCGCCCAACTGATGCGACATCCACACCAGCTGAATCACCTGCGGCAGGGCGCGCGCGAACTGCGGCGGCGCTTTGACTGGGATATGATTGCACGCGACACGACCGCATTTTTCGAGACGGTTTTGCCTTGAGCTTTCGGCTGCTTGCGCCGACGCAGGTTCATTGAAGAAGGACCAGGCAAATGGCACGGTTTCCCAAAATCCCAGGCAGCAAGGATGTTCTGGCAGTCATTATCCTGACAGGCCTGTGGCTGCTGTTCTTTTGGCGTCTGTTCACACCAATCCCCGAAGATCAAGCCTCGCTGAAACAAGGTGATTTTTCCGGGCAGTTTGTCGCTTTTGCCGCCTATCAGTATGAGCGCATGTCGCAGGGAGAAATCCCCCTGTGGAATCCCTACAACAATGGCGGTCTGCCTTTTATTGCCGATACCCAGGCCGCCGTCTATTATCCGCCGCGCTGGCTTACGATAGGACTCAGTTCGCTGGCTGGCGGATGGAGCTACAGCGCCCTGCAGCTGGAAATGACCTTTCATGTCCTGCTGTACACCCTGCTGATGTACGGTTTTGTGCGGCGGCTGACACTGGGGCGTGAGCCGAGTCATCTGGCTGCCTTGACGGCGGCGCTGATTATCGGTTATGGCGGTTACGCGACCGGCTATCCACCCTTGCAGCTGGCCGTGCTGGAAGCGGCCGTCTGGTTTCCTTTGGCGGCAGTCGGCATCCTGGAAGCGACGCGAAGCCGCCGTCTCAAATGGCGCGGCATCGCTTTGGCCGGCTTTGGGCTAGGCTTGTCATGGCTGGCCGGACATCCGCAAACCAGCTGGCTGATGACCTATACCCTGGCGGCCTATCTGGCCTATCGGAGCTATGCACAGAAAATCGCCTGGCAGGCATTCGCGGCCGGTCTTAGTAGCTTTGCCTTGATTGCCCTGGGCGTCGCGGCTGTTACCTTCTTGCCCGGCATAGAGTATCTGCTGCAAACCTCGCGCGAAAGTCTTGGCTTTGCCGCCAAGGGCAATGGTTTCCCGTTTAGGGATGTGGCGCAGTTCGTCTTTCCTGGTTCAGTCAGCTTGTGGTCGCCATTGTATGTCGGGATTCCAGCGCTGTTTTTTATCGCGGTCGCTATCGGGCGCAACGGCGCCGAAAGCCGCTTTTGGCTGGCGGCGGCGCTGGTCGGGCTGCTGCACAGCCTGGGCGCCAATTCATCCTTCTACTATCTCACCTACAATCTCATCCCCGGCCTCCGTTTCTTTCGCGGGCAGGAACGCGCCGCCTTTGTCGTCGCCAACAGCGCCGCCATTTTAGTCGGCTTGGGCATCATCGCGGCCGCGGCCTGGTCGAATCAGGCTCACCGACAGCGGGCAATGCGCTGGTGGCGCCGATTTGCGGCTTTGACTGCGCTGGCGGCGCTGGGCGCCTACTTCGGCTGGGTAGGCGCCGCCGAACATTGGGGGCAGTTCCTTGATATCGCGGCGCGGAGCGCGATGGCGGCGGTGGCCGGCTGTTTTGCGCTGGCCTGGCACATTCAGCGTCCCAGGCGCATCGCGATTCAGGGTTTGCTGGTGACGCTGATCGTATTGGAGTTGTTTTCGGTGACGATGGATCATCCTGGCACGTATGATTCGCGGCCCTACAGCGAGCAGTTGAGCATGAAGCCGCCGCCGCTGGTGAACGCAGTTTTACAGGACAGCAATGAGGAACAGCCCTTTCGCGTCGATGGTTTCCGCGGACTGCAAGACAACTTCGGCAGTCTTTATGGCCTCATGGATATGCGCGGGATTAGTCCGCTTTTTCTGGCCGGGCCGCAGCGCGTGATTGAGCGCGATTATGTCAGCAATCCACTGGCATGGGAACTGTATGCCGTCAAATATGTCTACAGCGGTTCGGCAAGTCTAGCGGTTCCGTCGCAGGTCATCGCCGCTGGAAGCGACCGCGACGGCGCCGTTCACCTGCACAGGCTGGATGACCCGCGCCCGTTTGTCCATCTGGTTTATCAGGCAGCTGTGGTCGACAGCGATGAATTTGCGCTGGCGCTGATGGACGACCCGAACTTTGACGAACGAACAAACATCGTCTTGCATCAAGCGCCGAGACTCGAATTGCCCAACCAGCCGACTGCCGGAAAAGTCAGGGTCGCATCATTTGAACCTGAACGGATCCTCATCGAAATCGACGCGCCGGACAATGCCATCCTGTCGCTCTCACAACCGAATTATCCCGGCTGGCAGGCGAGCTTGAATGGACAGGATACCGATATTATCCGCGCTTACGGCGGCTTGAGCGCCATCGAGATTCCAGCCGGCCGGCATATCCTGGCATTGCAGTTTGCGCCGGCGAGCTATACGATTGGCGCGCTTTGGAGCCTTGTGACCTGGCTGGGGCTGGGACTGGCGGCCTTGGCGGCCGTCCGGCGGAGATAAATCATGCGCAGCGCCAATTCACTGCAAATATGGATCAGCCGCCTGGATAACCGCGCGTATGCCATTGGCATTGGATTCCTCATCGGCATCGTCGGCGCAGTCATCGGATTGATGATTGCCCTCTTGGGCCCCTGGCTGACACTGGCGCTGATTGCCGGCATCCTGGCCGGGCTGTATGTCCTTACCGACATCAAGGCGGCCTTGTACACAATGATTGTGACCCTGCTGCTGCTTCCCTTCGGCGCTTTTCCGGTCAAAATCGCCATCACCCCGACCCTGCTGGATTTGGCGATGGGGAGCTTTTTGCTGGTGTATCTGGTGCAATGGATGACCGGGCGCCGGCGGCGGCTTCGCTTCACACCGGCGCATGGACTGATTGCCGTTTATGTCATGTGGCTGATTTTCGCCTTTGCCCTGGGGCTGCGCCATGCCATGCCCACATCCGCCAATATCCGCCAGTTTGCCGAGACCCTGTTAAGCATCGGCATGGTGTTTATCCTGCCTGATCTGCTGCGGCATCCTGCTGCCCTGCGCCGTTTTATTCTCGTGATTTTGCTGGCGGTCGGGGCGCAGGCAGTCATCGCCATCGGGCTTTATGCGGCGCCGGACGCGCTCGCCGAGAACGTTCTGGTGCGGCTGGCGCGCATTGGCTATCCCAACGGCGGTGTCATTCGCTACTTTGAGGACAATCCAGCCTTGGGCGAACGGGCGATTGGCACCTGGGTTGACCCCAATGCGCTGGGGGGCATCCTGGCGATTGCGGCCGTGATGATTGCGCCCCAAATCGTCTCCAAAAAGCCGATCATACCCTATCGCTGGCTGACACTGGGCATCTTTGGCGCCGTGAGCTTCGCCCTGCTTCTAAGCGGCTCGCGGGCTTCGTTTTTGGCATTGGGAAGCGGCTTGACGCTGATTGCCTGTCTGCGCTATCGGCGGATGATTCCGGTGATGCTTTTGGCCGGGCTGGCCTTTTTGCTGCTGCCGCAAACCCAAAATTATCTGGAGCGGCTCTGGCAGGCTTTTCAAGGCGCTGACCTGGCGACGCAAATGCGAATAGGCGAATGGACGGACTCGCTGCGGCTGATCGCCCGCTATCCGCTCTTTGGCGTCGGCTTTACTGGGACGCCGCAAATCGACATTTATACCGATGTCGCCAATATGTATCTGATTATGGCCAATCAGATCGGACTAATCGGCGTGCTGATTTTTCTGGCGGCGATGGCCGGCGTCTTTGCTTATGGGCTGCGCGCCTGGCAAACCGCCAAACACGACCCCAACTATGCCGCCATCCATCTCGGCTATCATGCCGCTTTGCTGACCGCCCTGGTCAATGCCGTCGCCGATTTGTACTTTTTTCGGCTGGATTTTCAGTCTTCCATTACTTGGTTCTGGCTGATTGTCGCCTTGTGCGCTGCCAGTTCGCGCCTGGCGCTGGATGTGACGCGTTCGGAATTTGTTCATGGCCAACCCACTATTGCCCCAGCCGCCAAACTGCGCTAAGATACTTTCGCAGCGCTATCAACTGAAGAGCTTTCCGCTTCGCATACTGCAATGCGGGGCTGTTATCCGAGGAAAGGAACACCGATGAAAAATTATGAACTCACGTTCATTGTCCGCACTCTGCCCACTGACGCAGAGGTCAGCCAAGCCATCGATCAAGTCATCAGCTATATTGAACAGGGCGGCAATGGCAAAGTCAACAGCATTGACCGCAAGCTATTCGGGCGCCGCCGTTTAGCCTATGAAATTGACGGGCAGCGCGAGGGGCATTATGTCTTTGTCCAGGCTGACATTGAACCGACGCACATCAACGAACTTGAAATTGAACTCAAGCTGTTTGACCCTATTCTGCGCTACTTGCTGGTTCGGGCCGAAGAGCCAAAAGCCAAAAAATAATATCCGATTGGAACCATGGAGAATCAAAGTCGTGAGTGACAACCCTACAGCAAACGAAAGACAAAGAACATCTAATTCGGGACAGGCTCGGCGCGGCGGCGGACCCCGCCGCGGCGGTGGACGCGGGCGAAGGGGCCGGCGGCAGCGCGGCAGAAACACCTACTGTCCAAAAGGCAAATGCTTCGATTACAAAGACCTGGACACGCTCTCGCGTTATATCAGCGAAAGTGGCAAAATCAAACCGCGCCGCCAGACCGGCAACTGTTCGCGCTGCCAGCGCGAACTCGCGCGCGAAATTAAACGCGCCCGCCATCTGGCATTGCTTCCCTTTGTGATTGCGGACTAAGGTTCAGCGTTCAAATCAGGCATGGTGAGAGAGCCGAATCACCATGCCCCCGCTTTGTCGGGCTGAAACGCTTACCGGTTGAGGAGTGAATGGATTCATGTCGAAAAAGAGCCAAACGACGGGACTGCCCAAACGCAGAAGGCGCCGCGCACAAGCCAGTCAGGCGCCGGCGGGCGGCGAAAATGTCAAGCCAGGCCAATCCGAATCGGCATATAAAAGCCGCGCCGAAAAAGAAGCGCAGCTGCAAAAGTGGGTTGTGCGCGGCGTTGCCGCCATTGTCCTGATATTGATTGCCTTGGTCGCTGTCACCTTTGCCGTCGAGCAGCTGGTTGTCCCCGGCCAGGTTCTTGCCGTCGTTAATGGCGAAAGCATCACCGTCAGGCAGTTTCGCGATGAATACAATCTGGAGCGCAATCGCATTCTGCTGCGGCTCAATCAGCTTCAGACGGCTGGTTATGACATTCAGCAGCTTGCGCAGCAAGAGCCTTATCAAACCTGGCTCAACGAAGTCAATGTACCTGACCAGCTTGGTCTGCGTGTGATTAACGATATGGTCGATGACAAGCTGCTGGCGCGGGAAGCCGCGGCGCGCAACATCACCGTCAATCAGGCCGCCGTGCGGACAGCAGTCGAAGCATTCTTTGGCTTTGACCCAACCGCAGTGGCGCTTATCGGCGTTGAGCCAACAGCGACCCTGGAACCGACCATAACGCCAACCCCCTTTGTTTCGCCGACGCCCTCCCCGACAGCGACCGCGACATCAACCCCAGACCCCGCGGCCGAACCCGAGGAGATTGAGCCGACCGTCACACCCCAGCCGACTGTGGTCGAGCCGACCTTGAGCGCCGACGAAGTCCGACAAAACTTCGAAGACAGCGAGCAGAACTTCCGCAGCTACTTTGCGCGCGAAGGCATCTCCGAAGCGGCAGTCGATTCATTCTTTGAGCGCATGGCCCTCGAAAACCTGCTAACAGAAGACCTCGCCGGCGACAGCAGCAGTCTGCTTTATGCCGATGTGCGCCATATCCTGGTCGAAAGCGAAGAAGAGGCTTTGCAAGCCCTGCAAGCCCTGCAAAGCGGCGAATCATTTGCCGATATGGCCCGCGCCATTTCGACGGATACCGGCAGCGGCTATCGGGGCGGTGAACTGGGCGAGGCTTATGTCGGCAATTATGTGCCAGAGTTCCGTCAGGCGATTGAAACAGCCGAAATCGGTCAACTAACAGGGCCGGTCGAAAGCGAATTCGGCTTTCATATCATCCAGGTCCGCAGTAAAGAGGAACGGAGCGGCGAGGCGCTTGAAACTCAAATGGAAAGGGCAAAGCAGCAGAACTTTGACCAATTTGTTGAAACCCTGCGCCAAGAGAATACCGACAGCCTGGAAATTTCTGATTCGTGGCTTGATTACGTTCCGCGCAGTTAAGCCGACAAATCCAGCCCGGCTGTTTTCATCCGATTGGGCAAAACCATGCCTTTGCACTATGCCCTTTCGGATGATTCGTTTATAATGCAAATATGATCGAGAAACCTATCGACAGGCTCGAATCGCAGCTGCAAACCCTGATTGAAGGGGCGTTTGCGCGTTTGTTCCGCTGTACCGTTAGCGCGCGGGACATAGCTGTTTTACTCCTGCGCGCGATGGAAGATCATGCCGCCCCGCCCTTGGACGGCAGCAGCCAGCGACTCGCCCCCGACTCCTATCAGATCTTCCTTCATCCCGAAACGGCGAAGCAATTCGTTATTCAATATCCCGATATTTCGACTCGGTTGGCCGCGCTGATTGTCGAGCTTGGCGCACAATCCGGCTATCAACTCCACACGCAGCCACAGGTTGACTTATTGGCAAGCAGTCAATTGGCCGAACATCAAGCCATCATCACCGCCAGCCACCGCAGCCCTTCAAGAAATCAGACCACCGCGATGCAGCCGGCGAGCATCGCCCCGCCCCAGCATCATGTACACCAGCCGGCGCTGCATGTTGTCAATGAAACCAAGTCCATACCCCTTAGCAAGTCACTCATCAATATCGGGCGCGAAAGCAGCAATGACATCGTAATCAAGGATGCCTACATATCTCGTCATCATTTGCAATTACGCAAACGTTTCGGCGCTTATACACTGTTTGATGTTCACAGCCGCGGCGGCACCTTGGTCAATGATACGGCTGTGCGCGAACACCGGCTGCAAAATGGCGATGTGATTCGCATCGGGCATACCAGGCTCGTCTATACTGATGAAATCGCGCATCACCACAGCAATGACACAACACAGATTCTGGACCCGGCTTAGGGCAAGCTGTGAGCAGCGAAATCATCTTTTTCATTTTGCGGGCGCTGGCCGGATTGGCCTTGGCCGGCTTCCTGCTGGCTTTGTACATCCTGATCTGGCGCAATCTCAAACAGACGCAGATGCAGATGCAAACGACGCGCGCCTACGGCTATTTGATTGAGATGACTGAAAGCGACGGCCAATGGAGGCCGGCCGGCGCGCGGTCTCCACTGCTGCCGATTACCACTCTAGGCCGTTCGGCAAGCAATACGATTGTAGTCAATGATGACTTTGCCAGCGGCGAACACGCCCGCATCGTCCTGCAAGACGGGCATTGGTGGCTGGAAGACTGCAACAGCCGCAATGGCACCTTGCTTAATGCAGAATCCATCCGCCATCGCGCCATTCTTGCCGACGGCGATGTCATCGGCATTGGCAGCTTCCATTACAGGCTTGAGCTTGTCAAACAGGAGTATTCGCTATGAAGCCGGGCAATGCTATAATCTCTTGGCTCGGATAAGATCATTCATTTGAGGAAAGCATCATGGAACAAGTAAAAATTGGTGTTATCGGGGGGTCTGGTCTGTATAATATGTCCGCCATCTCCGAAGTGGAAACCGTTGAAGTCGATACGCCCTTTGGCCGCCCAAGCGGCGTTATTCGCATCGGCACATTAAGCGGCAAGCGGGTCGCCTTTGTGCCGCGCCATGGCGAAGGTCATGTCTATTCGCCCTCAACCCTGCCCTACCGCGCCAACATCTTCGCGCTCAAAAAACTCGGCGTGCGGTTCATTATTGCGGTGAATGCCTCTGGCTCCCTGCGCCAGGATTATGCTCCGGGGCATATCATCACGCCCGACCAGATTGTCGATTATACGATACACAAGCGCCCGCGCTCGTTTTTTGAAGATGGCATCGTCGCCCATGTATCGGTCGCCGATCCGATGAGTGACTATCTGCGCGCGCTCATCGCCGACGCCGTCGAAGCGGTTGGCGGCGCTGTCCATCGCCGCGGCACCCTCCTAGTTGAAGACGGGCCCCGTTTCGCTACCCGCGCCGAAAGTCATATTTTCCGAAGCTGGGGCTGTGACCTGATTGGCATGACGACTGCGCCGGAGGCGTTTTTGGCGCGCGAAGCCGAAATCGACTACGCCTCTATGGCGCATATCACCGACTATGACAGCTGGCATGAAGAGGAAGAAGCGGTTACATCGGATATGGTGATTCGCACTTTGGTCGAAAATATCAAAGTCGTGCAGAAGGCCTTGGCAGAAGCCATCGCCCGCCTTGATGAGGACAAAATCGCGCCGGCGCATACAGCGCTTGACACCGCGCTGGCGACATCAGCCGATGCCATGGACCCGGCGATGATCAAAAAGCTGCATCCCATCCTGGCGCGGGCGCTTCAACTCGACCGGCAAGACCGCGGATAATCCAGTGGCAGCGCAAAACCAGGCCGGACATTCATGGCTGCTGCTAATACTGGCCGGCGCATTCATTTTCCTGGGTATGCTAACGGTATCGCTGACCCGCGAAATCCAACTAAGCTACTGGCTGGGGTTTGCAGCCTGGGTCATCTGCGCTGTAGTCGGCGCATTGATTCTAAACCGACGGCTGCCACAGCGCGATCCGCTGCTGTTTCCACTGGTGATGTTTTTGAGCGGCTGGGGACTGGTCGCTATTGAACGGCTGGCGCCGGCATTCGCTGACCGTCAGACGATTTGGCTGCTCATCGGCGTGCTGGCGATGCTGCTGACTGCTGTTTTCCCCCATGTTTTGCGCTGGCTCCATGCTTATCGTTACATTTTGCTGGCGCTGACTCTGCTCCTGCTAATGGCGACGATTGTTTTGGGGCGCAATCCATCTGGCTTTGCCTTCGCGCCTAGACTGTGGCTGGGATTCGGCTCGGTCTATTTCCAATCTTCCGAAGTTATGAAGATCATTCTGGTTGCCTTTCTAGCGAGTTATCTGGGTGAACAAAGCTCAACTCTGCAGGCCAGTCCAAACGGCGGCAGCTGGGGCCTATCGCCGCGCCTGGCGGGGCCTACCCTGCTGATGTGGGCATTATCGGTCGTGATCCTGGTTTGGCAGCAGGACCTGGGCACCGCCATGCTGTTTTTCATCGTCTTTCTGCTGCTGCTCTACATGACCAACGGCAGTCTGTACATCATTTTGGGCGGCCTGGCCCTGGTCATCACCGCCGGTTTCGCCGCCTATCAACTGTTTGAGGTGGTGCAGCTGCGGGTCGATATCTGGCTGAATCCCTGGGCAGAGGCCGATGGGCGCGCTTATCAGATTGTGCAGAGTTTGATGGCATTTGGCGCCGGCGGCATCTTCGGAACGGGAGTTGGGCTGGGTTCGCCGGGCTATATCCCGGTGGTGCATTCCGATTTTGTCTTCGCTGCCCTGGCCGAAGAATGGGGACTGCTCGGCGTCATCGCTGTGTTAAGCAGTTTCGCTGTCTTGGCGATGCGCGGATTATCTATCGGCATATCGCATTCCGGGCGAGCTTTCTATAAATTGTTCGCGGTTGGCTTGACGATGATGCTGACCGTTCAGGCCTTAATGATTATGGCCGGGGTGCTTAAGCTGCTGCCGTTGACCGGAGTCACCCTACCGTTTATCAGTTATGGCGGCAGTTCGCTGCTTGCCAGCTTTGTCATGATTGGCATCCTGCTGCGGCTGTCATCGGGGGACGGCTAGATGCCATTCTCCCGCGAAATAGGCCGCATTCTGTTCGGCGCTCTGTTTGTCATGGCGCTCATCGGAATCTCGGCAGGCTATTGGGCCATCGCCGGACAGCATACAATTTTGCAGCGCGGCGACAACCCGCGGCTGATCGAAGCGATGGCTCGCATCCAGCGCGGCGGCATCTATGACCGCCATCAGCAGCTGCTCGTCGAAACTGTGAATGACGCCAATGGAATCCGCCGCCAATACCTGAAACCCTCCACTTACAGCCTAGTCGGCTATTACAGCCTGCGCTATGGCGCCGCCGGCGCCGAGGCCGCTTTCAACCAGGCATTGAACGGCTTGACCGAAGCGCCAGGCCTTGAGGACTATTTTGCGCGGGAGATTCTGCATATTCCGCCCGCCGGCGCCGATATTCAACTGACGCTGGATGTAGATATTCAGGATATTCTGGTAAGCGAAATGCGCGGCTATCACGGCGCCGCCGTTGTTATGAATGTGCAGAATGGCGAGCTTCTGGCGCTGGCAAGCCTGCCAAGCTATGACCCGAATACCTTAGACGACGATTGGGATACATTGACCGCCGCGCCCGGCAAGCCATTTTTCAACCGCGCGCTGCAAGGTCAATATCAACCAGGCGGCATCATGTACACCCTGTGGCTGACCCAGGCGATCCTGGCTGATGAGGATTTGTCGCGCCCTTTCAGCCAAGCCGCCGATGCGATTGTTTTGGGCGAGGAAATCACAGTCGAATGCGCTATTCAGCCGGCGACGGCGGCATTGTCCTTGGTAGATGCTTTCATCTATGGATGCCCAGCCGCCTTTGTCAGCTACCAGCAGAAGGCCGCCGCAAACAGCTATGATGACTTAGCGCAAGCCTACTCGCTTGACAATCCAATCACGCTGGCGGACTTCCCGATTCCAGAACCGATTGCCCCCACAGCAGACACCCAGACAGCATTGCGCGATGCCCTCGGTCAGGGCGATTTGACCACGACTCCGCTGCATCTGGCTGGCATGATGGCGGCGATTGCCGGCAATGGCAACACGCCAGCGCCGAATATCCAGCTGGGATGGCGGCCGCCAAGCAGAGGGGAATGGCAAAACCAGCCGCGCAACCCGGCGGCGATACCGATGATCACGGCCGCGGCCGCCCGACAGCTGCAAGGCATCCTGCAAATGGCCTGGATGACCCTGCAAGACAAGGCCTATCCGGCCGAATCAATCGTTGGCGGCCATATCGCTGTGTCACAGTCCGGCGACGGCGCGCAGATATGGCTGAACGGCTTTGTGGCTCATGCAGACCGAGATACCGCCGCCTTTGTGATTTTGCTGGAAGACACCCCCGATATTCAGCCGTTGAT
Organism: Phototrophicaceae bacterium; assembly: GCA_965243515.1. Lineage (GTDB taxonomy): Bacteria > Chloroflexota > Anaerolineae > Aggregatilineales > Phototrophicaceae > UBA6055. The sequence continues at coordinate 2,719,924 of OZ251572.1, forward strand.
TGCCATCGGCCAAACGCTTATCGACGCCCTGCTGTCCTAATGCACAAAGCGATTTCAGCCCAGCACAGAGATATCGCGGGCAGTCAGCTGACGATTGAACTCGCTCAATTCACTTTCAGCCAAGGCATCAAAATTCCTGATTTGCCCCTCAATCAAGCCGGACAGCTTGTCATAGACGGCATAGGCGGCGTCGGTCGGCGGGAATTCGCCTAGGCCAACGACAGCCGGCAGCGCACTCAAGCGGCGCAGGGGATCGGTGCCCTGATTAAGCCGACCAACCCAGCCAGACGGCAGATCCGGTATCAGAATGCGCTTCTCGATGTCAAGAATGCGCGTTTTGAGCGTACTGGCGCGGTCGGCAAGGTCAGCGCAGTCGTCGGCCTTGGTCAGACGTTCGGCAAGCGCATCCAGCTGCGCGCGGCAATTTCGCATTTGGTTGATGCTTTCGGTTGCCGCGGTGTAAGCATCATAAATTCGCTTCAGCAAATCAAACTGCGCTTGCAGGTCGTCGTCTGATGCGCCGGAATTGGCCTCTTTGACCAGTGCAAAGGGCTGGGTTTGCGTATCGTCAGCGACCGTCAGCGAAACTTGATACTGCCCTGGCACAACTGTTGGCCCGGCCATCCGCTCAAAATGCACATCATCGCCTTGCAGCGCCGGCGACATAGGCAGGCGCATATCCCAGACGAAGCGATTCCAGCCCGGCTTGGCCGGCAGATACAGGGCGGTCTTGTCCGACTTTGCCTCGAGGGCCTTGCGGTCATCCTCATCCATGCTGGTGAATTCGCGAACCGTATTGCCGGCGGCATCAGCGAAGCTCAAGGTGATTTTATCGGCAGGAACATCCTCAAGCCAGTAGGTCACCAAGACACCGCGCGGCAGGTTCTCGCCTGAATCGAGGAATTTGCGCTCGATTAGATTTTCGTCTGTAGTGGAAAAGGTATAGGCGGCCATCGTACCCATAGAACTCATATAAGTTTTGCCGGGCTGGTCGATCAGCCGCCGCTCATCCAGGCTTTCGAGAATGCGCTGGGTATCGCGCGGTTGCAGCAGCGCCGGCCTGTCCAAGTCTTCATCGGTTAGCTGATGCAGTCTGGTCAGGTCGTCGAGGATCCAGAACGCGCGGCCGTGGGTGGCGGCAATCAGATCATTGTTTTTGAGGGCCAAGTCGTGAATCGGCGCAATCGGCAAATTCAACTGGAGGCGCTGCCAGCTTATGCCGTCATCAAAGGAGATATAGACGCCGGTTTCCGTCCCCGCATACAGCAGGCCCGCGCGCGCCGGGTCACAGCGAATAACGCGGGTAAAGTCATCGTCGGGAATGCCCGCATTGATGCGCGTCCAAGACCGGCCATAATCGGTTGTTTTGTAAAGATAGGGGGCATAGTCGTCCAGCTTATAGCGGGTGGCCGCCATGTAACAGGTCGACGGGTCATGCGGCGAAGGCTCAAGCATGCTTACCATTGACCATTCGGGCAGGCTGTCCGGCGTGATATTTTCCCAACTGGCGCCGCCGTCCTTCGAAAGATGCGCTAGGCCATCATCCGATCCAGCCCACAGCAGGCCGGCCTGAAGCGGCGATTCGGCCAGGGCAAACACTGTCGCGTAGACTTCGGCGCCAACTGAATCGCGGTTGATGGGGCCGCCGGTCGCCTGCAAGGTATTCGGGTCGGCGCGGGTCAGGTCGGGGCTTATCGGCTGCCAGCTTTGTCCCTGGTCGGTCGATTGAAAGATCAGATTGCCGGCGGCATAAAGCAGATCGGGGTTGTGCGGCGAAAACAGAATCGGATAAGTCCAGGCAAAGCGATATTCATGGTCAAGCGCGGCTTCGCCGGCCGTCATCTCGGGCCATGTCGTCACCAGCCGCAGCTGTTTGCTGGCATGGTCATAACGCTGCAAGGCATTGCCGCCGCCGGGAGAGCTGCCAATGGCGCCGACAAAGACGATATTGTCATCATCGGGCTTGACGGCGATATAACCGCTTTCGCCGGTGCCGGCGATAAAGCTGTCCATCCACATCAAAGAGGATTTGTGGCTGCGGCTGGGAACGGCAATGCTGCTGTTGTCCTGCTGCGTCCCATAGACAAAGTATGGATCGCGGTTGTCGGTGGTCACATGATAAAACTGCGCTGTCGGCTGATTGAAGATGCTTGACCAGGAAGCGCCGCCATTCAGCGAGACACAGGCGCCGCCGTCGTTGCCCTGCACCATGCGCTGGGTATTGTTGGGGTCAATCCACAAATCATGGTTGTCGCCGTGCGGCGTGCCGATCATCGAGTAGGTGCGGCCGCCGTCAATCGACTTCCAAAAGCGCAGGTTGTTGACGTATACCGTATCGGGGTCTTGCGGGTCGGGCGTGAGGTGCATGTAATACCAGGCGCGGGATATGATGTCATTGTTGCGGGCGACAAAATCCCAGCTGTCGCCATAATCGTCCGAGCGATACATACCGCCATCCTGATGCTCCACCAAAGCATACACGCGCCCTGACTGCGCTGGAGAAGCGGCGATGCCGATTTTGCCGAGGGTGCCGGTCGGCAAACCCGGATGAGATGATATGCTGTGCCAGGTGTCGCCGCCGTCCATTGAACGCCAGATGCCGCTGTCTTCGCCGCCGCTGCTTATCTGATGAAAATTGCGATAGGCTTCCCAGATCGAGGCGTACAGAATGCGCGGGTTGTTTGGGTCGATGCTAAGGTCAACGGCGCCGGCCTTGTCACTGACGAACAAGACCTGCTTCCAGTTTTGCCCGCCGTCGGTTGATTTGAAGACGCCGCGCTGTCGATTGCGTCCAAAGGCATGGCCCAAGGCCGCCACAAAAACCGTGTCGGGGTCATGGGGATGAATCCGTATTTTGCCGATGTGCCGGGTATCATCCAGGCCGATGTGCTGCCATGTGCGGCCGGCATCGGTGGATTTATACACGCCGTCGCCATGCGAGACATCAATGCGGATGGTCGCCTCGCCTGTGCCGGCATAAATCACATTTGGGTCGGCTTCGGAGACGGCCAGCGCCCCGACTGAAGCGGTCTTGAAAAAACCATCCGAGATACATTCCCAATACTGCCCGGCATCCTCTGTTTTCCAGACGCCGCCGGCGCAGGCGCCAAAATAAAACGCGCCTGTGTCATTGACATCGCCGGCGACAGTCACGACTCGGCCGCCGCGAAAGGGGCCAATGCAGCGCCAGCGGGCTATGTTATCGAGGTTGAAGTTCATACCATTCCAGCTTTCGTTGTTAGTGGATAAAGGATGAGATGTATTGTAACGCAGCTGCCAAGCGCTGTGCGAATTGAAAGCCATCCGCTGCATTTTCGGGAGTGGCGAAAAACGCGGTGATGGCGCTTCCCAAACTCCCCAATCTGCGCCGATTACCCTAAATTCATGGACAAAACGAACAGAAATACGGACAAAACGTACACAAATACGGACACAAACGGACAAAACGCACACCCTGGCGGCTAATCCATACCCGAATACGGACAATCCCTCCAGCCCAGACCCCAGCCAGCGCAAACGAAACCCCAAGCCAAACATGGGCTGAATCGCAAGGCCCGCTTGACTTTGAGGCCAATAGAACCCCCGCTTGCCGCCCGCGCCGAAATAATTTTCGGGCATAAATGCCATCGGCCGCTCGCCGCGGCCGCCAATATCAAGCCGCGCATGGGCGGCCAGCGAAAAGGCCGTCGAAAAAGATGATCGGCGAAAGCAGGGCGCGTGGGTTTCATAGCCAGAGCCTATCACACAAGCGGCCTGAAAAGGCGACTCAATGGCCGCGCGTTGCTTTCCTCATTCTGGGAGATAAGGAAATATCCGCGAAATTAGGCGCTCCTTATCGATTAATTACGGCAGTTCGCGGCGGTTGCGGGGGCGCGGCTGCCTCAAAAAACATAACTGATGGTGATGTTTATGGCGGACAGCCCGACAATCAGGACAGCCCAATGCCAAGCCTTGAGAGGAACGCCTTTTGCGAAAATCCAATCCGCTATGCCCCAAGCGGCAATCAATAAACCCCAGAGCCACAGACTGCTGACATCATTGAAGCTCATAACAAACGAAATCATTGCGAAGACAGCCGTAACGATGATGAAATTGCGAACTTCCCTTGTGATCTGCATATTGATGCTCCTTTTTGATTGAATACGTCAGTCCTGCATATAGGACAATACGGTCCTCTGAAAATCGACAATCAGCTGTTCCTGGTCAATGGAAGTCGGCCCAAAAGCAAACCGCGGCGATTGCATCGCTTTCTGCTGCTGTTCACAGGCATAAATATCCTCAAGCATAAAATCACCCGACTCCAAAGGATTGTCGTTGGGCCGGTATCCCAGCAGCTGTCCAGCCCAGGCGCTCACTTTCTCGTACCCACTGACAATCGCCAGCCAAGCGCCCTCCAGCTTCGTTCTTGAACGCACCTTGACGCGGGTAAGCGCTGGAGATACAGGAATAACTTCCAAGGTTGACCAAGAATACTCTGTTCCCGCAATGCCAAAGTTGGGAAACATCATGTGGACATAAGCGCCCCATTTCTCTGGTTCGGGGATGAGTAAAGGCATATAACTGTTCGGCGTCGTTTCAAGAAATTTCCGATATTGTCGATTAGGCGGGTCATAGGTCGCCACATGCCCGGCGCCAGTGAAAACGCCTTCAAGTCGAGCATGGTCGTACATATTCAGGGTTTCGGCGTGGAGATGAGACAGATGATAAACGTCAATGTAATTCTCGACAAATATCTTCCAATTCGCTTTGATATCATAATGGCGCACATCCGTTTCCTGTAAGAATTCGGGTTGATGCGGGCCAAAATACTGCGGAAAATCACCCAGCCATTCAGCGAAGGGCGCGGCTTTAGGGTCTGGATTGACGAAGATCATTTCCTTCCAGACGGCAACCGCCGCCGGAAAAAGACTCCAGTCGCTCATATCTATGTTCGGGAATTGACGGCGCTTTTGTGGAACGCCGATGAGCTCCCCGTCCAGCGAATAAACCCAATCATGGTAGGGACACTGAATGACTTTTTTCCGTTTTCCAGTGACTTCGAGCAGCTGCGTGCCGCGATGACGGCAGATATTGTGGTATGCCTTTAGGTCGCCCTGTTCGTCCCGAATGACAATGATGGGCCAAGCGCCCATGCTGACGCAAAGGTACTCGCCTGGCTCCGATATATCCTCGGCCATGCCGGCGAATCCCCATGATTTGCCAAATAAATCGCGTTGTTCGCGTTCAAACCACTCTTGCGATGTATAGGCATCGACGGGCAAGAGCATTTTGCTGGTCTGTGAGGTCATTTTTTATCCTTTGTCCATAGGGCGAAAGCCGGCGGTCAATGTTCGATAAACAAGCCCCACCGCATCACTGCGAGCCAGATCCCCGTCTTCTACCGCCGCCCAAGCTGTGTATATCAGGCTGTCGATGACCCGCGCGATCCAGGCTTCAGGCATATCCTGGGCGATGTCCCCAGCTTGTTTGGCGAATTGAATCAGCTGCTCCAACTCTTCCATCTGCCGCTGATAAATTCGGGCAATCTCTTTATCCTCCGCCAGAGAAAACTCCCGTGACAGAAAATGAAACTGTTCCCCCATTGGAATCAAAACTTCCAGCACGGCGTAAAGAATCTCCAATGGTTTCAAGTTCTTGAAATCAATGGCTTCCATCTCTTTATCAATCTGGCGCAGCGAATACAGCCCCAATTCCCGAACGAGCTCCTCCCGTTTGGAAAAGTGCCGGTATAATGTGGCGCGGCCAACGCCAATCGCTTTCGCCAGTTCGCCATAAGGCGCATTCGGATTTTTCGCCAGAACGGCTGCCGCGGCTTTAAGCATCGCCTCTCGGTTTGCAGTCATTTCGCTCTTTGATACGATATTGTCTCATTTAAGACATCATTGTCTCATTCTTGATTATTCATGTCAAGGCGCAAAATATCGAGATGTTCACCCCTCGCGCCTGACCTATTAGATTTTCCTACTCTGGATCTAGATGAGCAGGCTGAACAGGATCTCAAAGAATTGCCCATAGATAAGCGATATTGCAGCCAGTATAGTTACAGGTATGTATTTAGACCAATACATCGTTCAAATCTGGGAAGATCCGCAAAATTTTGCAGAAATTGCTGAAAACCTGTGCCGAATAGCTGAATACTTTTTAGATTAATTCTAGGAGTAGAGAAAGTGAAGAAAAAGCGAAAGCATGGAAGTAAAAGAAGTATTCATCCCCTACTTGTCCAGCTGTTTGTTCAAGTGATAGTCGCCATTATGATTTCTGTCACCTGTCTCTTTTGTGCGTTTCTCTGTTATATGATAACAGAACTTCATGCCAGCAATTGGACGATAAGCAGTTGAAAAGGTAAATGATAAGGGATGGCAAATACAATACAGAGAGATATATCGAAAAAATTGGCAACGCTATACAAAACGCAAAAGAAACAGACACCCAGGAAACTCCCTTGCTGAACCAAATCGGCACGCGGGTTTATCGGCTAGCTGAATCTATCAAGTCTTCATCCCAGCCCCTCGACAATTAAATCCGCCGCCCGCTCCACCCCACCCAGCGCCGCCATACGTTGCGCCAGCTTTCGAGCATTGCTCTGCACCCAATCGGCTTGCATCAACGCCTTCACGCCATCGCGCAGCTGTCCCTGTCGGACGTCATGGGCAGTCAGATGCAGGCCGACTTTGGCTTCAGACACGCGCCGCGCCTGGAGTCGCTGGTCAGCGGCATGAGGCACGACAATTTGCGGCAGGCCATGAATAACCGCGCTGTGAGTTGTCCCCATGCCGCCGTGATGAATGATGATTTTACTGCGCGGCAGCACATGGTCATAAGGCGCCCAAGTCAGCAGACGCGTGCCGGCCGGCAGCGCTCGCTTCAATTCGGCTTTTTTGTCAAGCGGGATGGGATGCCAGCCAACCGTTGCAATCGGAATCAGGCCAGCCCGCGCCAAGGCCTGCGCCGCCCAACTGTAAAATCCCAGATCGCCAGTGAAGACCGTCCCCAAAGTCACCAGGCCAAGCGGTTTATCAGCCGGAATATCCAGCAGCCATGACGGCGGCGGAATAGTCGGAGATGCGGGCTGACCGCCGACAAACTGCGTCTGTGGCAGAATAGACGGCATATCCGACAGATACCATTCGGGCGAAAAATAGGTGATGTGCAGCGTTGGACTCTGGATGGATGAGGCCGTCCCTTTGGAGAAATTGACGCCGGCAACCCCAAATTCATCACACAGCCTTTGAATGCGCCGCTGACTTTCACTGCTCAAATCGCGCTGCACTGGAAAGAGTTGATCGGCATCGAGTGTCTGCTGCGCCGGCCAGCCGCAAACGATGAAAGGCCGCGCCAGCTTTTCAGCAGCGATGGCGGCCGCGCTCAAAAATGGCTCGGATACGACAGCATCCGGCGCGCCCGTCTCATCAGCGACCTCCAGCAGGGCGCGAACGGCTTCAGCAATCCAGTCTGGACTCAGCCAGGTATCCAGCGCCCGCGTATAGCGCAGTTTGACGGCTTCCGGCGGCGGCATTTGCGTCAGGTCAGGCGGCGATGGCGGCGGCCACAGCCAGCCAGTTTTGCGAATGGCGCGAAAAGGGATGCCCTGCTGTTCCAACGCGGCTTTTAGCGAGATTTCGCTCATCCACAGGACATCATGCCCCCTGGACTGCAAGGCCTTGGCCGTCGGTAAAAAACCGCCCCAATCGGTATGGCTGTACAAAGGCGCCGAGACAAACCAGAAAGACGCCATGCCGTTCCCTCATCCACCCTGCCGCGGCTGTATGATGCGCTGAATCGCGGCAGAAAACAAGGGCGCGCTCGTCTTCCAATGCGGTCAAATTTATCAGTTGGGCATCAGCACAAGCGAACCTGGACTGTTAATCGAAACGCAGGTCTGCCCGTTGATGATGGTCGATTCCAAGGGCCTTATCGCCCGCGGCATCGTGCGCGCATCCAAAAAGATGACCCGGCCAATCTGCGGGAAGCAAACCTCGACGCCCTGCTCGACGTAGCCATAGACGTCAAAGGCCTCCAGATAACCAGCGTCGATGATCGACTGAATCCCGATTCCAGCGCCGTCAAGCTGGCGAAAATGAACGCCGCTGTCCAGGCCAAAAGCTGTGCGGAACGTGGCGCCGGTCGCGGCTTGCAGGGCGACGTGGGTGGCAACTATCTGCGGTCGAGGTGTTGACGTCGGCGCGGCTGTAGGGATTTTTTCCGCCTTCTTGGGCCGCTTTTGAGATTCTGTCGCGGGCGCCGGTGTTAATGCGAGCCAATAGCTGAAGCCAGCCGCCGGACAGGCGCCAGTATTGCTGTCGGTGATATTAGGGCCGGTGTAATTGTTTGCCGCCGTTGTGCCATCGGCCTGGAGGTTGCCGCTGAAGGTCAGACAGCCATTGAATGCGAGGGTGCCGAACGTATCATTTTGCACGACCACATTCGGAGCGCCAGTGTTTCCCTGAAAAATAGCGTTGGTGATCGTTACCGTGGGACCGCCAGCGAATCCAGCCACCAGCGTAAGAGCAGAGCCATGATTGACGCTGTTTTCCGTGTTGTGATTGTTCAAGAACCATACATTTTCAAGCTGGGCTTGTGAGTTGACCCGCACATGCAATATATGATCGCCAGTGTTGTCTCGGAAGACGACATTGCTGCCGTTAAGACGCGCCCCGTCCCTTACTAAAACGACTTCGCTGTTCTGGCTGCCAGCCTGGCGAATGACGACATTGTTCAGATTGAGAACAGTGCCAGCGTTCTCGACATAGATGGCAGAGCCATTGGATGGGCCGATAATGCTGTAGCCATTGCCGTCAATGGTGAAGGTGCCCGATGAAAAAGTCAGAAAGACCGAAGAAGCTAGGACTGACCAACTGTTAAATACACAGTCGGCGGTCATGTTGAACCTAGTTACTGTGGACGCCGAAGTAAATTGCGCGTAAGAGGCTGGCAGGCCGCAGGGCGCCATCGCGGTCGGATTGGTCAGTTGCGGCGGCGCTGTGGGAATTGGTGTTTGGCTTTGGACGGGAACGGCGATGAAAAGGATCAGAAATAAGAAACAGCGCAGAACACTCTTAATCAGAAGATGCGGGGGGGGGGGGGGGGGGAATTCTCTGATATGGATGTTCATTTTGACACGCCCCTTGCTAAGATTTTAATCGATAAGACAAGTGTACCTGAAGCCGCGGCCTTTGTCAAATCAAAATGAAAGCAATTTTGAAGCGACTATTTATGGATACAGCCCGCGGGCGATGATGGCGTCAGTAACCCTCTTAATGGCCCGCACTTGGGCGGCCGTACGCATATCAATATGATGTTCCTGCGCCGTCGCCAGGGTCTCGTCATAGGCGCGCTTCAGCATCCGCTCCAGCTGGTCAAAGACTTGCGTTTCGTTCCAGAAAAAAGCCTGCAAGCCCTGCACCCATTCAAAGTAAGAGACGATGACGCCGCCGGCGTTGGCCAAAATATCGGGAACGATCCAAATCCCGCGGTCATTGAGAATCAGGTCAGCTTCGTGCGTGGTGGGGCCATTGGCGCCCTCGATAATAAAACGGCTGCGGATGTCGGCGGCGTTGCGGCGGGTGATTTGTCCCTCGATGGCCGCTGGAATCAAGACATCGCAATCCAGCGCAAGCAGTTCGCTGTTGGTCACATCATCGGCCGCGGCATAGCCGGCCATGCTGCCATTGACGTCGGCGTAATCGACCAAATCGGGAATATCGAGGCCATGCGGATTGTGCAGGCCGCCATGGATATCACTTGCAGCGATGACCTTGTAGCCCAGCCGATGGGCATAAAGCGCGGCATTCTTTCCCAAATTGCCGAAGCCCTGAATCACAATCCGAACATCGGTCGGGTCAGTGATATGATGCTGTTCCAGCGCGGCGACCATGCAAATGATGACCCCGCGGCCGCTGGCTTCAGTGCGGCCCTCGCTGCCGCCAATAGGCATCGGTTTGCCCGTGACAATCGCCGGGACGGGATAGCCCTTGGCCATGCTGTACGTATCCATCATCCAGGCCATGACTTGGGCATCAGTGCCTACATCCGGCGCCGGAATATCGGAATGCGGACTCATCAGCGGCGCCAGTTCCGAGGCATAGCGGCGCGTCAGCCGTTCCAGTTCAGCGCGGCTCAATCGGCGCGGATCCACGACAACACCGCCCTTGGCCCCGCCATACGGCAAATTCATCAGCGCGCACTTCCAGGTCATCCACATCGCCAAAGCCCGCACCTGATCTAGCGTAAGCTCTGGACTGTAGCGCAGGCCGCCCTTTGTTGGGCCCAAGGCGTCGTTGTGATGAACGCGGCAGCCAGTGAAGATATCGATACGGCCATCGTCGCGGTGAACTGGAAAATTGACCTTGAACTCGCGCCGCGGACAGCGCATGAAATCAAGCAGGTCGGGGCGGACATCGACATAGCGGCAGGCATGGTCGTACTGCGCCAGCGCGGTCTGATACGGACTTAACAACTCATCAAGCTGCAAAGGCGAGGCCAGCATCGAAATCCCCCTTTAAGTGAATTTCCATCACATTGCCTGACCTATAGTGTACACCCCATTTTATCTGAAAAACGTTAAATATCGTTTGAATTGACCGACAAAATCGGCCTCAAGCCGCGCCGACTGACGCTTATACCGGCTGGGGCAGCTTCAGATAGGGCTTGAGATAAAAACCCGTATAGCTCTCGTCCGACGCGGCCACCTCTTCTGGCGTGCCTTGCGCGATAATCTCGCCGCCGCCGCCGCCGCCTTCGGGCCCAAGATCGATGATATGGTCAGCGATTTTGATGATGTCCAGGTTGTGTTCGATGACCACAATCGTATTCCCGGCGTCAGCAAGCTCCTGCAAAACATGGGTGAGTTTGGCCACATCCACAGCGTGCAGTCCAGTTGAAGGCTCGTCCAAAATGTACAAGGTCTGCCCGGTCGCCCGTTTCGATAGCTCGCGGCTAAGTTTGATGCGCTGCGCCTCGCCGCCGCTTAGGGTTGTCGCCGGCTGGCCGATGCGGATATATCCCAAGCCGACGGCGTCCAATGTATCCAGCTTGCGGTGAATTTTGGGGATAGGCTCAAAAAAGGCCAGCCCTTCGCTGACGGTCATATTCAGGACATCAGATATCGACTTGCCCTTGTAATGAACCTGCAAGGTCTCGCGGTTGTAACGCGCGCCGCGGCAGACTTCGCACTGCACATAAACATTCGGCAGGAATTGCATCTCAATTTTGATGAGGCCCTGTCCCTCGCAGTTTTCACAGCGGCCGCCGCGCACATTGAAGCTGAAACGCCCGGCTTTATACCCGCGGATCTTGCTTTCGGGCAGTTCGGCAAAGAGATGGCGGATGTCGTCGAACATTTTGGTATAGGTGCCGGGGTTGCTGCGCGGCGTGCGGCCGATGGGACTCTGGTCGATGTTGATGATTTTGTCGATTTTGTCGACGCCGATGATGTCGTCATGATCGCCGGCGCGGGCGCGGCTGCGGTTGATAAGCTGGGCCAGACGGCGGTACAGCGTTTCGACCACCAGCGATGATTTGCCGCTGCCACTGACGCCAGTGACGCAGATCAGCTGCCGCAGGGGGAAATCGACGTCGATGTTTTTGAGGTTGTTGGCGCGGGCTCCTTTGATGCTTAACGCTTCGCCGCAGCCTGGTCGACGCTTAATCGGCAGAGGAATCTGAAAACGTCCGGCAAGGTAGTCGCCAGTCAGGCTGTCTTCGATCATCTGGACTTGCCGCGGCGTCCCAGCAGCGACCACTTGACCGCCGCGTTCTCCTGCGCCCGGGCCCAAGTCAATCAGCCAATCGGCCGAGCGCATCGTATCCTCGTCATGCTCGACGACCAATACCGTATTGCCCAAATCGCGCAGGCCGGTAAGCGTTTGAATCAGACGTTTGTTGTCGCGCTGATGCAAGCCAATCGAAGGCTCATCAAGGACATACAGCACCCCCGTTAGCTGACTGCCGACCTGCGTCGCCAGACGGATGCGCTGGGATTCGCCGCCGCTCAAGGTGGCCGCGCTGCGCGACAGTGACAGATAATTCAGCCCAACATTGCTCAAGAATCCCACCCGCGATTCCAGTTCGCGCAAAATCTGCCAGGCGATCTGCTGTTCGCGCGCGCTCAAAACCGAACTGCCGCCGCGCAAAGACTCCACCCATTCTTTAAGCGCGTCGATGGGCAGATGGGTAATTTCATGGATGGTCTGGCCGTTAATCATAACCGACAGGGCTTCTGGGCGCAGACGTCGGCCGGCGCAGGCGCGGCAGGGAATTTCGCGCATATATTCCTGAATGCGCCCGCGAATATAATCCGATTCGGTCTGCTCATAGCGGCGTTCCAGGTTGGGGATGACGCCTTCATAGCTAGAGCGGTAGGTGCGTTCATAGCCGCTGCTGTGGGTGTAACGGACGTCGAATCTTTTGCCTTTGGCGCCATACAAAATAAGCTGACGCTGCCTTTCGTCCAGATTTTTCCAAGGGGTATTGAGCGACAGTTTGAAAGCCCTCGCCAAGCTGCGAAACACATTCCACGACCAGCCGCGCTTGTCATCGACATTCCAGCCATTGGCGTTAATCGCGCCCTCGGCAATGCTTTTTTCCTTGTCAGGTATCACCATATCGGGGTCGATTTCCTGGCTGAAGCCCAATCCCTGACAGGTCGGGCAGGCGCCGCTGGGGGTATTGAAGCTGAACAGGCGCGGTTCGGGCTGCGGCACGCTGCCATGGCCATGCGGACAGGCCAGGTCTTCGCTGAACAGATGATCGACGGAATGCCCGCGGTCGGTCACATCCTGCGCAATCATACGGCCGTCGCCCAATTCAAGCGCGGTTTCAATCGCATCGGTCAGGCGCGATTCAAAGGCGCTGGCATCATCGGACTGCACATCTTCAGCGCGGCGAATGATGAGGCGGTCGATGACGATTTCAATATCATGGATGACATAGCGATCCAATTCAATGTTTTCATCCAGATCGCGGACAGCCCCGTCCACCCGCACCCGCGCAAAACCCTGCTTGCCGATGTCCTCCAGGACTTTGACATGGTTGCCTTTTTTGCGATGAATAATGGGCGCAAGGATCTGAATGCGGCTGTCGGCCGGCATATTCTGCACCTGGTCGACAATCTGCTGGGCGCTTTGGGCTGATACCCGTTCGCCGCAAATCGGGCAGTGCGGCACACCCACGCGGGCATACAGCAGACGCAGATAATCATAAATCTCGGTGACGGTGCCGACGGTCGAGCGCGGGTTGTGACTGACACTTTTTTGATCGATGGACACCGCCGGGCTTAGGCCTTCGATCTGGTCGACGTCGGGTTTTTCCATCAAGCCCAGAAATTGGCGGGCATACGCGCTCAAGCTCTCGACATAGCGCCGCTGACCTTCGGCAAAGATGGTGTCAAAAGCCAAAGACGATTTGCCCGAACCCGACAGGCCGGTAATGACGACCAGCTGGTTGCGCGGGATTTCGACGTCGATATTTTTGAGGTTGTGTTCGCGGGCGCCGCGTACAATAATTTTATCCGGGTTCATACCTGCTTCCATGTTTGTTTCGTCGATAAAGCTGAACGTCATCCGCGCCTGGTGGGGACATTTGTTCTATTATCGCGCATTCTCCGACTTAGACAATGCCGCGGCTGTATTAAAATAGCGCAGAATGGGATAAAATGTGATTGTGTTTTCATTTGATTTCGCATGAGGTCGGCGCGGTGACGAATTTTCGATGGGATGACCCTTTTCTGCTGGACGATCAGCTGGACGATGAAGAGCGCATGGTGCGCGACGCCGCGCGCGGGTACTGCCAGGACAAACTGATGCCGCGCGCGCTGGCCGATCATCGCCACGAGACCTTTGACCGCGCGATATTCAGCGAAATGGGCCAGCTGGGCATGCTGGGCGCGACCCTGCCCGAAGAATACGGCGCGGCCGGCTTGAATTATGTCTGCTATGGCTTGATTGCGCGCGAGATCGAACGGGTTGACAGCAGCTACCGCAGCGCAATGAGCGTTCAGAGTTCCTTGGTCATGTATCCGATTTACGCTTATGGCAGCGCTGAACAGCGTCAAAAGTATCTGCCCGGGCTGGCCAGCGGCGAACAGGTCGGCTGTTTCGGCCTGACCGAAGCCAATCATGGCAGCGACCCCGGCGGCATGGAAACGCGGGCGACCAAAGTGAACGGCGGCTGGAAACTGCATGGCAGCAAGATGTGGATCACCAACTCGCCTATTGCCGATGTGTTCATCGTCTGGGCAAAGGCCTATGGCGATCCTGATGGCCGCGACGGCGACATACGCGGTTTCATCCTTGAGAAGGGGATGGCCGGCCTGTCGGCGCCCAAGATCGAGGGCAAGTTCAGCCTGCGCGCCAGCGTCACCGGCGAGATCGTCATGGATGAGGTCTTCGCGGCCGACGACTGTCTGCTGCCCGATGCCCGCGGCCTGAAAGGCCCTTTCGGCTGTTTGAACCGCGCCCGCTATGGGATCGCCTGGGGCAGTCTGGGGGCGGCCGAATTCTGCTGGCATGCCGCCCGGCGATATACCCTGGAGCGAAAGCAGTTTGGCCGGCCATTAGCGGCGACGCAGCTGATCCAATTCAAGCTGGCGAATATGATGACCGATATCGCGCTGGGCCTGCAAGGGGCTTTGCGCGTCGGTCGGCTGATGGACACTGGCCAAGCGGCGCCAGAAATGATTTCGCTGGTCAAACGCAATTCCTGCGCCAAGGCCCTGGACATTGCGCGGATGGCGCGCGATATGCACGGCGGCAACGGCATCTCCGACGAATTCCACGTCATCCGCCACATGATGAACCTGGAAGCGGTCAACACCTACGAAGGCACCAGCGATATTCACGCGCTGATCTTGGGGCGCGCGCAGACTGGCATCCAAGCGTTCATGTAAGGTTTGCGGCGGCGCATTCGTCCAATAGCAAAGGCAAAGGAGATTTTCTGATGACCACAAAGACCTTTGAAGTGCCGAACATCGGCTGTCAAGGCTGCGTGCAGGCGATCAAAAACGAACTGGCTGAACTGCCCGGCGTGACCAGAATTGAAGGCGAAGTGAAGACGCGCGCCATTCAAGTCGAGTTTGAGGCGCCGGCCTCGTGGGATGTCATCGTCACCACGCTCAAAGCCATCGACTATCCGCCGGCCCCATAAGACGGCCGCGCGTCGGGGATCGATGCCATGTCCCTGACAGTCGCCGGCATCAAACGCAAGGCCGCCGAGCTTGGATTCAATCTGTGCGGTGTGACATCGGCGCGGCCCTCTCCGACGTTGGCCGCTTACCTGCGCTGGATTCAACAGGGGATGCAGGGCGAGATGGCCTATATGGCGCGGGCCGACCGCGTTCAACGGCGTCAAGACCTGCGCCAGATTATGCCGACGGCGAAATCCCTGATTCTGGTCGGGCTGGATTATCACGCGCATTTTGCCGATGAAGCCGCGCTGAATGATCCCTCGCGCGGGCGCATCGCATCTTATGCTTGGGGGCTGGACTATCACCAGGTATTGGCAGTTCGGCTGGACATGTTGGCTGATTGGCTGGCCGAAGGGTCGGGCGGCGAACCTCATCACAAAGTTTATGTCGATACCGGCGCGGTTTTGGAGCGCAGTCACGCCCAGCAGGCCGGCCTGGGATTCATCGGCAAAAACACGATGCTGATTCACCCGCGGCGCGGCAGTTATTTCTTCATTGGCGAGATTTTGAGTTCGCTCGACTTCGATGATTATGACGCGCCTCACCGCGCCAGTATGTGCGGCAGCTGCGACCGATGCCTGAAAGCCTGTCCGACCGATGCCTTTCCCAAGCCCTTTGTTTTGGATGCGCGGCGCTGCATCAGTTATCATACGATTGAAAACAAGGGCTGGATCGACCGCCGTCTGCGCGCCGATTTTGGCAACTGGATTTTCGGCTGTGATGTCTGCCAGGAGGTCTGCCCTTTTCAGCGTTTCGCTTCGGAAACCGACGAAGTTGCCTTTCTGCCACTTGATATTCAGCAAGCTGCGCCCAAATTAACCGATATTCTGATGTCGACCGAGTCATCGTTTCGGCAGATGTTTCGCCGTACCCCGCTGGCGCGCATCGGACGGGAACGGCTGGTTCGCAATGCCTGCATCGCCGCCGGCAACTGGAAGCATGAACGGGCGATTCCTTATCTCATCCAGCTTCTCTATGACGGCAGTCCTCTGGTGCGCGGTCATGCGGCCTGGGCGCTGTGGCAGACGATGGAACTCGACAGCGGCAAACTTCTAACCGACCTCTA
Organism: Phototrophicaceae bacterium; assembly: GCA_965243515.1. Lineage (GTDB taxonomy): Bacteria > Chloroflexota > Anaerolineae > Aggregatilineales > Phototrophicaceae > UBA6055. The sequence continues at coordinate 2,736,171 of OZ251572.1, forward strand.
TCACCGCGACGATGATGAACGTGTGCGACAGGAAGTGGCGGCGCTGCTGGAAGGTGACTAAAGGTTCGCGGTTTTTGAGAAAAGGATTTTTGATTGGCGATGCTCAGATTGACGGAAAATTTGGTAACAGTTCAAAATAGTTCGGGGTATATCCATGCAATGTACAGTTAGCAACTTCATAACCATGAAAAAACAAGATATCGAATTCCAGTGAGGTGAGTTTTAACTTCTTCAGATCAATTTGTGATATCGTTTTCAATTCCTTATTTGACAAAACTCGACTCAAGTTTTTCATCACATCTAATGATTCAGCTTGACGCAAAATATATTCTGCACAACTGCCGAATTGGAGGTATCGCCCCTTAGTGTTATCTAATTTGCCCTCAAGGTTAAGATAATTAGAGAAGAAATGACGTGTATAGAGAGATGTGCTGCGACTTTGCAATATATCCTTTATACGCAGGTAGCAATTTAACCCAAAGCCATATTTCTGTTTAGACAACTTGATTCCAGCATTACTGACAATCAAGAAGTTAATTTCCGACTTAGGGCGTTTCATCAGAGCTTCTATACCTAGATTGTCATATAATGCACCATCAAACAAATGAATTTTCTTAAACTCAGGCTCTATTTGCTTGGTTTCATCTCCATTGATGTATTTTTGCCAATTTAGGTTTCGAGTGTTCAAGACATATGGGCCAACAAATCCTGGTAATGCAGCTGATGCTGCAATGGCATTACTGATAAGAAAAACTGGATCAAACACGTAGCCAAATTTCGTATCACCCATTCTTTTCTTCATAAAGCGCCAGTTTGAGCCTGTTTGGTGGCAGGTGGCGTTAATGATCCAACGTGGTTTGTCTGGAAGTTGATCCAAATTAAAATTGATTTTCCAATGTTTTTCTAGCAATTGAGCGAAATCATTTGCTCTTCTTCGGCACATACGACGTGGGGATGTAAATGTTTTTAGAATAAATCGCCGTCGCAAATCAATAGTAGTCAAAGTCTGTTTCAAGCGCGGAAGTGTAGTTTGTAAATACTCTTCACTTGAAGGGAACCTGCCTTCACTGTTGGCAAATATCAGCCCCATCCCCAAGCTGCCGCCAGATACCGTGGAAATAAAATCTATATCTTCAAGCAAATTCTCTGATGCTAATCGAGCCAAAATACCAAAATGAAAGACAGCGGCCCGCAAACCACCCCCCGACATGGCAATTCCGATACGCATATCTTTTCTTGTCATCGTTATTCAGCATTAGAGTCTAAAGGAGTTGCTGTAACATATCCCTCACGATCTGGAACATTCCCATTTCTATGCCAAAGCCTACCCTTAAATGTACCATAGACCTCACAACCCTGCCTTTGAAATAACCGTACCACTTCGGCACTCGGATGTATACCATCACCACCTTTTGCTGATACAAAAGCAGTATTGGGTGAAAAACGTTCAATAAGTTCTGATGTTATGTTACTTTTACTACCGTGATGTGGAATTTGCATCCAATACACATTCGATAGATCTTCTGATGAACATTCTGTGGCACTGTTAAATGATTTTGGACCCGCGTCAGCTGTAAAGAGATATTTATAATTCTTATGAGTCAACAAAGTGATCACACAACTGTTATTAAAAGGGCTTGCATCATCATTTTCATCCACAACTTCAGCATCACTTCTACTGTAAGTTGTTGTTTGCTCCTGTCGAGATTTAATTTGTGGAGCAGGGTTCGCATAGAATTCCTCGGTCGGTCCAACAACCGTCAAGGTTGCACCATCAAGCAATTCATATTCTACGCCCGTGAATGGTTGTTCACGGGGAATTCCTTTGCAATCAATCTTATTAATTACTTTGTTCAAGCTATCCAACGATTTCTTAGCACGCTCAGTTTGTTCGCGAGTAGCAATACTTTTCAATGACTTAATTTGCTCTTGGAAAGTATTTGGATCATGAATTAGCACTTCTTGAACTTTCATTTTATCGAGTACTTCCAAAAGTCCGCCAATGTGATCATCATGTGGATGAGTACTTATAAGCAAATCAATCACATCTTTTCTTGTCGTCCATTTTTCAATATGATTAATGACAGTTTCACCATCACTATGATGCCCCGCATCAATCAAAACTACATGTTCGTTTGTATTATCTGAAGTGCGAATGATAATCGCATCACCATTACCTACAGATAACATGTCGATTTCGAGAGCCATCTAATCTCCCCCAAACTATTTCCCTGCCTACGGACACATTTTCAATTATAACAGAGATCGCTGGATATAAAAGTGCCTGAAGCATGATTCCTACAAAACTCTTATACGTCTTGTCGCAGCCGCGCCCCCCGCAGCCGCAGCGAATTGCTGACGATGTGCGGCAATCTGAAAATGCGCCTATCCCTCATTCAAACGCTTCGACGCCCTTGATGAACTGGAGCGGGAAAGCCGGCAAGCGGCCAAATCGCCCATGCGCCAGAATATGCTGACAGCTTTCCAGGTCTTGCGGGAAGTCAATATCCAAAGCCAGGCGGTCCGAGTGATATGATGCGACCGACGCGCCGACGCGGCCGGCGCTGGCGATATGTTTCTGAAAACTGGCTTGGCCATATTCATATTCAATCAGCCCCGGCGGCCGCACCAGCAAAGCATTCGTCCCGTCGGCGCGGCGGTCACTGGCGATGACAACCGAACGTTCTTGGCTAAGGCGAATCATAGCCCGGACATCGTCGGCATGGACAAAAGGCAGGTCAGCCGGCAGGATAAAGACGGCATCGGCGCGCCAGCTTCGGACCACGGCCGTCGCCCGCATCAGGGCTGGATTAAGGTCGGAATCGGCGCTTTCCTGAATGGTTTTGGCGCCCATTTCGCGGGCAATGGCAAGCGCTTTGGTATCGCGCGAAATCACCATGACGCCGGTAATCTGCTGAACGGCGGCAGCAACCGAAAGGACATGGTGAAACAGCGCTTGGGCAAGCTGATAGCGCTGTTCGGGCGTCAAAACATCGGACAAGCGGCTCTTGGCGTTTTTCAGTGGTTTGACGGGGATAATTGCCCACAGGCTCATGGTCCCCACCCTCCTATCCAATCCAGCGCTGACTGCGCCAGCGCTATTTTATCATCCAAATTTTTCATCAGTGTATTGAACTGCGCCGTGCGGACAGCATCAAGCTGGAAGGCATCATTGCGTACATCGTTCACAAAGCCATTGATGATGCCGCGGTAATAGCCGGCCACGTTTTCGGCTGTTGCCGCCAGCCCCAGTTCGGTCATAATTTTGGCGGTTGGGCCCTTCACCGCCGCTCCAGCGATAATCGGCGTCACGGCGACAACCGGCGCTTTGAGGCTGGACAGCAGCGCTCTCATGCCCGGGACCGAAAGGATCGGCGCCAGCGACAGCCAGGGATTCGAGGGGGCGATCAAGACAACGTCGGCAGCATGCAGGGCGGAGCGAACCGCATCCGACACGGCCGCCTGTTCGCAGCCCTGGTGCCGTATCGACTTGATGACCGGCTGCCAGCGATGCTTGACAAAGTATTCCTGAAAGCTCATCTCGCCGCAGCCAACTGTGTCGATCATGGTCGGCACTTCGGCGTCGCACATCGGCAGCAGGATCGGCTTAACCCCAAGCCGCCGCGACAGGAAGCGCGTTGCCGCGGTTAAGGAATGGCCGCCGCGCAGCAGATGGCTCCGCAGCAGGTGCGTGGCCAAGTCTTGATCGCCCAGCCGAAACCAGGCTTCAAACTGATAGTTCTTTTCCAGGCTGTTCAGCGCGATGGCGCTGTCGTCTTTGATGCCCCAGCCGCGCTGCGGATCGACCAGTCCAGCCAAGGTGTACATCAGCGTATCCATATCGGGGCAGATTTTGAGGCCCAAATGCCAGAAGTCATCGCCGGTATTGACAATAAAGGTCAATCGCTCCGGCGGCGCAATCTGCGCCAAACCGGCGGCCAGCTTGGCGCCGCCGACGCCGCCGATTAATACCGCCACATTCCGCTCTAGCGCCACAATACCCTCGTTTCCAATGCCTGCCGCGTTTTCGCGCGCGTTTGCGCCGGAAAGCCGATGGTGATCATGCCCTGCGCGATCCAGCCTTCGGGCAAATCCAGAACTTGTCGAACGATGTCGGGGCAGAATAAGGGCGCGCACATCCAGCAGGCGCCCAGGCCAAGGCTGGAGGCCATCAGCATCATATTCTGCCCGGCCATTGCCGCGCTTTGCACCGCCATTGTCCGCTCATGGCGATTCCGCCGGTCGTCCGAATAGACATCCATATCGGCCAAGGTCATGCAAATCAGGATAATCAGCGGCGCCGAGTTTATGCGGTCATAGGAACGGCGCGCATCCTTGTCAATCACCGCCGACGGCGCCTTGTCGGCGGTGAGGTCGCGCCGCAGACGGCGGCCCATCGAGAGGGCCAGCCGTTCCTTGCAGGCGGCGTTATCGATGATGACAAAACGCCAAGGCTGTCGGTTGTGGGCCGAGGGGGCCCAACTGCCGCTTTCAAGAATCCGCATAATCCATTCGCGCGGCACCGGCTGCGGCCGATAGCGCCTAAGCGAGCGCCGCGTTCGCATCAACTCCAGTACATCGGTTGGATTTATCGTCGCCATCAGCGCCCACTCTAGCGATACAGATCATTTTCGGGCCGGCGATTCAGGTCGGCCGCGCAGCCATGCGGCGGCGGCAGATCAAGGCCGCGCATGAGAATCACCGGGTATCCTTCATCAGCTTCGCCGCAAAGCAGATGGGCGGCCGAGGCGACCAAATCGGCATAGGCGCGCCAAGTGATTTCCAGCGCCCGGCCATACAGGTCTTTGCGGCCGCGCAGGTCTTGAACCGCCGGCAGGCCGGCGGCGCCAATCGCCACGCCCACATTTCCTACGCGGAAGGGCCGGCCATGGGTATCGCTGATGACCACGGCGGCGCGGATGCCGAGCCGTTCCTGGATCGCGGCGTGAAACTCCCTGGCAGTGGCGTCGGGATCGAGCGGCAGCAAAAGCGCCGAATCATCGCCGGCTTCGATATTGGATTGGTCAATGCCAGCATTGGCGGACACAAAGCCAAGCCGATGCTGGGTCACCAGCAGGCCCAAGCGTTTGCGCGATACGGCTGTCGACTCTCGCAAAACAAGCTCGACGAGTCGCGGGTCTTTGCCGGTCTCCTCTGCCAACGCGCCGGCTTCCGCCGAAGGCTGAACGCGGTTCAGCGGCACCCGCCGATCCTGCGCCTTGGAGATAATTTTGGAGGCGATCACCAGCAGGTCGCCATCCCGCAGCTGCAGGCCGGCGGCGGCCGTCTTGTCCAGCAGAACAGCCAGCGCATCATCGCCCGGCTGAATCAGGGGGATGTTCGGGATCGCAAATGCCGAAAAGGATGGAACAGCGGTCATTTCAGTCTTCCAGGCCGGTAATGCGGATCCCGGCGCCCTTGACCCGATAAACCTTGTTGATATGCAGGAGAACGGGCGTCAAGGATTCGACGGCGACGGCGTTCTTGAGGGCCCCGGCATCAATGCCGCGCATCCCGGCGGCGGCCGCCAGCCGCATCACCTCCTGTTTGGCCTCGGCATCATCGGCGCAAATAAGTACATCACAATCCACTGGCTGCTCCAGCTGCTTGAGTTTGACCGCGCTCACGTTCTGGAAGGCGGCCACCACTGACACATCCGAACCGAGTATCGCCTGCGCTTCCAGGGCGGCGGCCCCGCCCGGCGGCAGATTCACCGACATGACCGCCGGCGGCCGCAGAGGCACGGTTAAATCGACCACGACTTTGCTCTGACAAAATTCGGACACGCTTTCTAGGGTAGCCCGATGCGCCCCATAAGGAACGCTCAATACGACCAGATCGGCGGCTTCGGCGGCGGCGGCATTCGACATCCCGCTCAAATCATTCCCGCCAAGCGTCTGATTCATTTCAGCCGCCCGCGCTTGGGCTTTTTCTTCGGCGCGCGAGCCGATGATGACGCGATAGCCAGCCCGCGCCCAGCGCATGGCCAGGCCGGCGCCCTCTTTGCCGGTTCCCCCCAAAATCGCCACGGTCATCAACGTTTGTCGATTTTCATGTGTCATCCGCATTCCTTTTCCGCGCAGGGTTTTCCTGTTCCGCTATGATTGTAAAACAGCTTTGGCATTTCGCGTATAATTTTCCCAAACCTTCGGCGCCAGCGCCAGGGCTTCGGCGGCGATTTCGGCCTCGTCCAAAACAAGCACCTGGCGATCTTGCATCAATACCCAGCCCTCGCAAATGGTCGCGGTGATCATGGAAGATTCAAAGCCAAAGATCAGATGCCAGGGCAGGTTGGCGGCCGTCAGGGGCGTGAAGGGATGATAATCGACAAAAATCAGATCGGCTTTGGCGCCGACGCTGATCTCGCCGATTTTGGCGTCGGGAAAGAACTGCTCAATGAGCCGCGCATTGTTGTCCCAAGCCATTTTGGCGATATTCATTCCGCTGGCGCGGCGCGGGTCGCGGTGGGCGACCTTGTGCAAGAGATAAGCCGTTTTCCATTCGGCCCACATATTATTGCCAAAGCCGTCGTTGCCTAGGCAGAGTTTGATGCCCTGTTCCAGCCAGCCGTCAATATCGGCGGCGCCGACTCCATTGTTCATATTGGAACGCGGCTGATGGGCGATCCAGACGCGCCGCGCCTGCAATATCCGGCGCTCGGCTTCATCAATATGCACGCAATGGGCGGCAATGGTCTGGGGCCGCCAGATGCCATAATCATCCAGACGCTCGACAACCCGCTTGCCGCTGCGGCGCAGGCTGTCAGCCTCATCGGCTTCGTGTTCGGCGACATGGATATGGCAGGCGGCATCGGCTGGGATCGCATCGGCGCAGGCGCGCAGGGATTCATCGCTTAGGGTCAGGCTGGCATGAAGCCCAAAGCTGGCGGCCAGGCGCGGCCGGTCAGCGGCGGCGGCCATAAAGCGCAGGTTTTCGGCAATGCCGGCCTGCATCTTGTCGATTCCGTCGCGGTCGGTCACTTCATAGCACAAAACAGCCCGCAGGCCGGCGCGGTCAACAGCATCGGCGATCACATCGAGGCTGCCGTCGATAAAGTTCGGGCTGGCATGGTGATCGACCAGGCTGGTGGCGCCGTGTTTGATGGCATCCAGCAGGCAGACCAGCGCGCTGGCGCGAACGGTGTCTTTGTCCAGCGCCTTGTCCAGCGGCCACCATAGACGCTGAAGAATTTGGGGGAAGTCCTTTGGCGCCGGGCCGGGGACCGCCATGCCGCGCGCATAAGCGCCGTAAAAATGGGTGTGAGCGCAGATATTGGCCGGCATGACATACTGCCCGCCGGCATCCATGACATCAGCGGCGGGGTACTTGGCGATGAGTTCATCGCTGGTTCCCATGGCGGCGATGCGGCCGTCCTGAATATAAAGGGCGTGGTCGGGCAGCAGCTGTGGATTTTCGCCTAGGGTGATGAGGCTGGCATGAACAATCAGCATGGCGTTTGGCTTTCTCTGGCTAATTGCGCCAGGCATAATCAAGGCGGTTAGCGTAGCCGTCGGCGATGCGATACAAATCGGGAATGGCGCGCGCGCTGACGAAGCGGTCCCAAGTGGTGCGAACAAAGCTGATCGAGCGTTTGGACACATTCCGGATTGGCGGGTCTTTGATGATCAGCTGTCGGAATTGAACCTTGTAGTAGACTTCCTCCGCTCTTTTGTCCTCATCGGGGAGCAGTTCCTTGCGCCGCGCCAGTTCAAGCCCGGTGATGCGGGCAAACCAGGCGATGCCGCCGGCCTGTTCGCCAAAGGTTCGGCCGCTTAGGAAAAAGGCGATATACTCGGCATCAATCCCGCGCGGCATTTGACTTTGCGGAATCCGATACCAATGCTGATCGCAGGCGATGCGAAAATCTTTTTTACGATTGACAACCCCGACCAGAACGCGGTCATCTGGATACATCATCGATCCTCTTCAACTTATCTGCCTTTGCGCCCGTTCTTGCAGCAAACGTTTGTCGATTTCGCTCACCTGCTCTTGATGGCGCAGCCACCATTCGGGATCGCGCTGCGCGTCCAGTTCGGCAGCTGTTCTGCCCTGCTGCTCGACCCAGGTGTAGTATTTGAGATTGTGCCAGCGCTGGCGCGCCTGCTGCGTGCCTTCCATAATCCAGTCAGTGGCGGCGCGGTGGAACACGCCATCGACAATCGCGGTGGCGGCGGCGGCATCCAGCGCCCCCTGAACTTCCCGCATTTGCTCCATGACCGAATGATAGCGTTCCATGCCGTCGGTGGCGACAGTCACAATGACATCATCCGATGACATATTATAATAGCGGGCGGTTTTGACCGCGCCGATGATATTGCAAATGCCGCTGATGCCCAAGATTTTCGCCAACTCATCAACCATGTCGGGCTGGATTCCAAACCGCGCCGTCAGGACTTTTCGGCCGGCGGACTCGAACAGGACGCGCAGGCCATTGAGGGCATCGCGGTCATCAATCGCCATGAGGGCATCCATATTGAGAACGTTGTGAATCCAGGTGACGTGCTTGTCGCCGATGCCTTGGATGGCATGGGCGCCGTAGCCGTTGTTGTAAAGCGTCGGGCATTGAATCGGTTCAAGGCCGACGATTTTGTGTTCGGGCCAGACTTGCTTGAGGCGGTCGCCGGCGGCAATCGTCCCGGCGCTGCCCATTGCCGAAACATAAGCCGAAACCCTGCCGGCGCCAATGCCCCGCTGCCGCAGTTCATCGGCCAACTCAACTATGACGTTGCCGGTCACATAATAATGAAAGCGGTAGTTGCCCATCACTTCAAATTGATTAAGAATCCGAATCTTGGGATCGCTTTGGCGCAGCCGCTTGACCTCATCATAGATCTCCTTGACATTGCTTTCGCTGCCGGCGGTGCGAATAATCCGCGCGCCGTAGCTGCTGATGCGGTCAAAACGCTCCTGACTCATCTCCTCTGGCAGCACAACAATACTGTCGTATTCCATGCGGCAGCCGATAAACGCGCCGCCGATCCCATAGTTGCCGGTGGAGGGCCAGACCAGGGTATGGACATCGGGGTCAACTTCGCCCATCAGCTGCTTTTCGAGCAGGACGGAATAGGCGGCGCCGACTTTATGGCTGCCAGAGGGAAAATCCATTCCGTAGATCACGACAATTTCGGCATCGACGCCGGTCAGTTCTTTGGGCAGGACCAGGTGATAAACCTGATTGTCACCGCCGCGCCAGGTGATGTTGAACAGGTTGAGCGGGTTGAGTGGATCCGCCTTTAGGGCCTGGATGGCGCCGCGGCGAATCTGCGGGTCGATCTTTTGCGGGTGCAGCATTTCTTCAAATGTTGGGCCGGTAATCACAGCTATGCTCCTTCAATCCAGGTCGATCATTCGGCATCGCCGTCAGCGGTGATGTTCAGCTGACGTTCGAGGATTCGCATTTTATTATCGCTCACCACCGGCCTCCGTCTGCGCTTTCTGGTCGGGCTGGCGGCAAACCTGGGGATGAATGCGCTGGTTCGCCGCCTGCGGCTGGTTCAGCCCGGCGGTGGATGCGACCACATAAAGCGGGCGGTCGCGCGTTTCGTCATAAGTGCGGGCCACATACTGGCCGATGATGAACAGGAAAAACAGCTGGAAGGAGCTTAACAGCAGCAGCAGGACAATGGTCGTGGCCTGCCCGCCAAAGAACTCGGCGCCCATTGTCAGGCGCAAAACTGAAATGACTACCGCGACTCCAAGCGACAGGAAGCCCAGGATAAAACTGATAAGGATCATCACCTGCAAGGGAAAGAATGAAAAGCTGGCGACGGCATCCATAGCAAAGGCGGTCATTTTGAGCAGAGGATATTTGGTTTCGCCCCAGACCCGCTCTTCGCGCACATATTCGAGGCCGGTTTGCTTGAATCCGACCCAGCTGGTCATCCCGCGAATAAAGCGGCGGTGTTCGCGCATTTGCCGCAGAACGGCGGCGACTTTCTCATCCATCAGGCGAAAGTCGCCGGTATCCACCGGGATATTGATGTCGGTAATCCGATGAATGAGGCGATAGAAGAGCTTGGCGCTTAGCTGTTTGAAGAGGCTTTCGCCCTTGCGTTCGGCGCGAATCGCATAGACGACATCATAGCCTTGCTTCCATTTGGCGATCAAATCGGGAATCACCGCCGGCGGGTCCTGCAAGTCGGCATCAATCAGCACAACCGCCCGGCCGGAAGCGTAATCGATGCCGGCGGTGACGGCAATCTGATGGCCGAAATTGCGGGCAAAGCTGATGATCTTTATGCGCGGATCGTCCTGGGCGATATCCAGCATCAACTCAAGCGAGCCGTCAACACTGCCGTCGTTGACTATCAGCAGCTCCCAGGATTCGCCGGTGGCATCCATCACTGTCTGGACTTCCTGGCAGAAGGGGCGCAGGTTTCCGGCTTCATTATAGACTGGCGCAACAATGGAATACACCGGTCTGTCGGTCATATTATCCTGGCTCATCTCAATGCCCTGCGGACTGCATCTATGTTTGGCGGCACGCGGATTCCCTGCGCCACTGACTGGCGGGCGCGGGAAATATCCTTGAGGCCGTTGCCGGTAATCAGCAGGCACAGGCTTTCTTCAGGATCAATCAAACCCGCCTGCGCGGCTCGCTTGGCGCCGGCCATGGCGGCGGCGGCCGCCGGTTCGGCGAAGACGGCGGCAAGCCGGGCAAGCCGCGGGATGGCGGCGATGATCTCATCATCTGACACCGTGACAAAGGCGCCTTCGGTTTCCCGCACGGCGCGCAAGGCTTTGGCGCGGTCGCGCGGCAGTTCGGATGCGATGCTGTCGGCAATGGTATCGGCTGGAGTTCGGCGGATGGCGGCGGCTGGCAGTCCCTTTTCCCAAGCCCGCGCCAGAACCGCGCTGCCGCTTGCCTGCACGCCGAGGAGCCGCGGGATTTTGTCGATCCAGCCGAGGCGATGCAAATCGGCAAAGCCTTTATGCAGGCCGCTGATAATGCTGCCATCGCCGACGCTGACCGCGACCACATCCGGCGCGTTCCACTGAAGCTGTTCGGCGATTTCCAGCGCCGCGGTTTTCTTGCCTTCGGTTGTGAATGGGTTGATGCCGGTGTTGCGGGAATACCAGCCTTCGGCGGCGCACATTTCCATGCACAGGTCAAAGGCATCGTCATAAGTTCCCTCGACCAGCAAGACTTGGGCGCCATAGACCAGCAGCTGGGCGATTTTGGCTTCGGGGGCCGTCTGCGGCACAAAAATAATGATGTCGATCTCGGGCAGCGACGCGCCCAGCCCGGCCAGCGCGGCGGCGGCGTTGCCGGTGCTGGCTGCGCTTACTGTGTTAATACCCTGCTCCAGCGCCCGCGCCAACACCAGCGCGCTGGCGCGGTCCTTGAGCGAGCCGGTCGGATTGGCGCCGTCGTCTTTGACCCAGACGCGCCTCAAACCCAATGCTTGGGCGATGCGGGGCGCATCATACAAAGGCGTCCAGCCCACATTCACGGGCGGCGCTCGACTTTCGGCGGCGACTGGCAGGAGCGGTTGATAGCGCCAGCAGTTTGTCAGTCGGGCGGCGGCGAGTTGATCGCGGTCAAGGCGGCTTCGCAGCGTCTCATAATCATAGAGGATATCCAGTGTTCCCAACTCGCCATGCCGCGGGCAGGTATAGGTCGCGTCATCTATCGAATAGACGCAACCGCCGACCACACAGCGCAGTTCTTTTATTTCGGCCATGGCATTCCCGTTTTGCCCTTATTCGCCGGGGATGATGCGGGTGCCGGTCTCGCCGTGCAGCGCCCGCGTCAGGTTGGTCGGGTCGGTGATGATGGCGCGGGGGCCGCCGTTATGCACAAAGTCAATCGCCGCCTCGATTTTGGGATACATGCTGCCGCGGGCAAAGTGGCCCTGCGCCAGATAACGCTCGGCCTGACGCAAGGTCATCTCGTCAATGCCGGCTTCCTGCGGCGTGTTGAAATTGAGGCAGACTTTTTCGACGTTGGTCGAGATCAGCAGCAGGTCGGCGCGCAGGGTTTGGGCCAGCAGGCTGCTGGCGTGGTCTTTGTCGATGACGGCATCGACGCCGCGCAGGCTGCCGACTTCGTTGCGGACGACCGGGACGCCGCCGCCGCCGCAGACAATGACGATGTAGCCGCTAAGCACCAAGGACTGGACGGCGTGAATTTCGTTGATGACCAGGGGCTTGGGCGAGGCCACTGCCCGGCGCCAGCCGCGGCCGGCATCTTCCATCACCCACCAGCCTTCGGCCCGCGCCGCCGCCGCTTCGGACGCCGAGAGAAAACCGCCGACGGGCTTGGTCGGACTGTCGAAGGCCGGGTCGTCAGGATCGACGCGCATCTGCGTAATCAGCGTCGTCACCGTATGATTCATGCCGACCCGCCGCAGAGAATTGTCCAAGGCCTGCTGGAGCATGTAGCCGATGCTGCCCTGCGTGTCGGCGACAACCAGGTCAAGCGGGACGTCGTGGATGTTTTCTTCGCGCTTGGCGATCTCGGCGCGGCGCAGAATATAGCCGACCTGCGGGCCGTTGCCGTGGGTAATCACCACCTGCCAGCCATCGGCGATCATATCGGCAATATGGCGGCAGGTTTCGCGGACCGCCTCCCATTGATGAACAACATCGGGATTGCCGGGGTTAGTTATCAGCGAATTGCCGCCAATGGCGACCACAACCAGCTTATCAATCATAGCGAGTCACTTTCACCCAAAAAGAAGCAAAATCCATGTCATGCGATTCGGCATCAGCGCATGGTCAAGGCCATGGCCGCTTTCTGCACATGGAGACGATTTTCGGCTTCGTCATAGACCGCGCTCTGCGGGCCGTCAATCACGCTGTCGGTCACTTCAATGCCGCGGTCGGCTGGCAGGCAGTGCATGTAAATGGCATGGTCATTCGCCAGCGCCATCCGCCGGTCGTCGGTGATCCAATCGCGGTACTTTGCGCCAATCCGGGCGGATTCCTCGTCGTCTTCGGTCGTCAGCCAGCTGCCCCAACTCTTGGGATAGAGGATGTCGGCCGCTTTGAAGCCGGCGTCAAAGTCGTCGATGATTTCAAAGGAGCCGCCGTGCTGACTGGTGTTTGCCCGCGCCTGTTCGATAATGTCGGGCATGAGCTTGTATTCGGGCGGGCAGGTCAGGCGGAGATTCATGCCAAAGCGCGTCATCAGCAGCACCAGGCTTTGCGGCACCGAGATTGGCTTTTGGTAGCTGGCGGCATAGGCCCAGCTGACGTTGATGGTAAGGCCGCGCAGGTCGCGGCCGAACTTTTCCTGGATGGTCATCAGGTCGGCTAGAATTTGGAAGGGGTGATAGATATCGCACTGCATATTCAGCACCGGCACGCGGCTGGCTTCGGCGACGGCATTGATGTAGCGGTTGCCGAACTGCCAATCGCACTGGCGGATGGCGATGCCGTCGGTATAGCGGCCAATAATCTCGCCTATTTCCTTGGCGGTGTCGCCGTGACTAATCTGCGTGGTTGTGCTGTCTATGAACTGCGCGTGGCCGCCCAGTTGCGCCATGCCGGCCTCAAAGCTGATGCGGGTGCGGGTGCTGGTGAAGAAGAACAGCATCGCCAGCGCTTTGTCGCGCAGCAGAGCATGCGGTTCGCCCAGGGCGCGTCTGCGTTTCAAGTCCCAGGCGACATCCAGCAGGGTTTCGATTTCTTCTTTTGACCAATCTTGGGTGCTGATGAGGTCGCGGCCTCTAAGGTCGGTTTGCATAAGTCGATGGCTCCTTTTTCAAATTCATTTCAAGACCGTCCGCAGTGCCGATGGAAACAGGGCGTACCATTCGGTGGACTTGACCACATCGTCAAGTCGAATCTGGTCGAGGACAGTATGGGCGTAGATTTCGTTGCCGGGGGCAAAGCCGATGCTGGGGATGCCAGCCTTGCCAGCCCAATAGATGCCATTGGTGGAGAAATCCCATTTGCCGGTGTGAATGTCATCGTACAGCGCTTTGCCGGCGGCCAGGCCGGCTTTGACAATCGGCGCATCTTCGGGATAAGCCCAAGCCGGATAGATTTTATCCAGCGGGAAGACAAAGCCAGTATAGCTTGGCTCGTCATAAACCAGGATTTCGACGTGGATGTCGTCGCGCTCGCCAATGATGTCCTGCAAGCGGCGCAGTTCGGCTTCAGGCTCTTCGCCAAAGGTGATGCGCCGGTCGATATAAATCGTGGCTTCGTCCGGGACGGCGTTGATGCTGGGCGTTTTGACGTCCATATCGGTCACAGTGATGCGCCCGTGTCCAAGAAATTCATGATCGCCGAGTTCGGGTTCAAGCTGGCTGATGCGCTCAATAATGGGCAGCAGCTTGTAAATGGCGTTGTCGCCCAGATAGTTGCTGGCGGCGTGGGCGCTTTTGCCTTTGGCGACAATTTTGAACTCTACTCGGCCTTTATGCCCGCGGTAAATCTGCATATTGGTTGGTTCGCCAATGACCACAAAATCGGGGCGGACTCCTTCGGTTTGGACAAAGGCATGAGGCGCTTGGCCGTCGTTCCACTCTTCCATGTTGCCAAAATAATAGGCGGTGAAGCCGTCCAGCAGGCCGAGTTCTCTGGCGATTGCGAGTCCATAGACCATGCCGGGCGTGGCGCCCTTGGCATCGCAGGCGCCGCGGGCGAAGAGGATATCGTCTTCGATTTTGCCTTCAAAGGGATCCCAACTCCATTCATCGGGATCGCCGACGCCGACGGTGTCGATATGGCTGTCGTAGAGCAGGATTTTGTCGCCATTGCCGATCTTGCCGACGACATTGCCCATTTTGTCCCACCCTATTTCGTCATAATCGAGCCGCTTCATTTCGGCGGCGATCCGTTCGCCGCATTGGCGAATATGGTTTTCGACGCTGGGGATAGCGCAGATTTCGCACAAGAGGCTGATGATGCCGCCGCGCTCCTCGGCCACGCGCCCTTTCAATTTTTCCAACTTGGCTTGATCCATAATGTGTCCTGTGTTTCATTCAATAAGCGGCCTGTACTTTAGCGAAAGATTGTCGATTTGCACAGATAAATTTATGCGAACAGGTCAATCAGTTCGAACGTGTCGACGTCGACCAAGCCCATATCGGTGAGTTTGAGGCTGGGGATGACCTCGAGGCCCATGAAACTCATCGCCATAAATGGGTCGGTCATGCGGCTGCCGAGTTCATGCGCCGTTTCAATGAGCCGATCATACTGCGCCCGCACGGTTTCAATCGGCGATTCACTCAAGAGCCCGGCAATCGGCAATGGCAGACGCGCCAGGACCTGATGCCCGTCGACTGCGACCAGCCCGCCGCCCATTTCCAGGATAGCGTACACCGCCTGTTTCATGCTGATGTCGTCGACGCCGATGACGGCCAAATTGTGATGGTCATGGGCGACGGTGCCGGCGATGGCGCCGCGTTTGAGGCCAAAGCCCTGAATAAACCCTTTGCCGATATTGCCGCTGGCCCGATGCCGTTCGACCATGGCGAACTTCAAAATATCGCGCTCGATATCACTCACAGCCAGCCCATCGACAAGAGTGGCGCGGTCGATAAGATGTTCGGTCACAACCTGGTCTTTGACGCAGCCGATAATGTGGATGCTGTCGCCTTTCGCTGGAATCGAGAAGTCAAGCGCGTCCAGCTTAATGTTCAGCGTTCCGCGCAAATCCAGCGGACGCTCTCGCTGCCGTTCAAAGACCATCTCGCCGTTTTTGGCGGCCAGCTGTCCGCCCCGATAGACCCGTTCGGGGACAAAGTTCTGCAAATCGGAGAAAACAATCAAATCAGCGTATCTGCCGGGGGCCACGGCGCCGTGCTTCTTGAGGCCAAAATAGCGGGCGGTGTTTATTGTACCCATGCGAATGGCGGTTATCGGGTCGATTCCACGCGCAATCGCCACTCGGACCATATCATCAATCGAGCCTTTGTCGATGAGGTCGGCTGGTATTCGATCATCGGTGCAGAAGCAAATCGAGCCGTGATTTTCTGGCGTGATCAGCGGCAGCAGTGGAACAAGGTTGCGGGTGGCGGTGCCTTCGCGGATAAAGATGGTCAGGCCGAGTCGGAGTTTTTCCTGCGCTTCGGCAACAGTGGTGCATTCGTGTTCGCTTTGGACGCCGGCGGCGACATACGCGTTCAGCATGGGGCCGGTCATGCCGGGCGCGTGGCCGTCGAGTATGCGGCGCTGGTACAGTTCAATTTTGTCGAGCATGCCCTCGTCGCCCAGAGCCACGCCGGGATAATTCATCAGTTCGGCCAGCCCCAGCACCCAGGGATGATGAAGCAGTTCGGCTAGATCTTCGGCTTCCAGGCGGGCGCCGGAGGTCTCCATTTCGGTCGCCGGGACACAGCTGGATGCCATGACATACATACTCATCAAGCCGTGCCGGGCGCGCGCCAGCATAAAGCGCATGCCCTCAAGCCCCAGCACATTGGCGATTTCGTGGGGATCGGCGATGACTGTGGTCACCCCGTGCGGCAAAACGGCGCGGGCGAATTCGGGCGGCGCGACCAGACTGCTTTCGATATGCACATGGGCATCGATCAATCCTGGGGCGACGTATTTGCCTTGTAAATCTATTTCCTGTTCGGCATCATAGCCGCCGCCCAGGGCGACGATGTGGCGGTCATGGATGACAATGTCGGCGGCGTGGATTTCGCCGCTAATCACATTCACCAGCCGCGCGTTCCGCAACACCAGGTCGGCTGGCTTGTCCCCGCGGGCAGCCGCCAGACGATCAACAATAGACATTCCAACACCTCCTGAAAAGCGGGTCGCTTCGATTCGGCATGACGCTAGGCTTCGCCGCGAATAAGCTGAAGCGACAATTTATTGTGTTCCTCAATCAGCATCGGCAAATCAACCACTAGCAGCTGACCGTCTTCTATGACAATTCTGCCATTGATAATCGACAGATCAACCGACGGCGGCTGGCAAAAAATCAAGCTGGCAATCGGGTCATGTCCGCCGCCGGCCATGCTGATCGAATCTAGGCGAAAGGCGATAATATCAGCAGCCATGCCGGGGGCGATTTGGCCGATGTCGCCGCGGCCAAGCAGGCTGGCGCCGCCTACAGTCGCCAATTCAAGCGTCTCGCGGGCCGACAGGCTGGCGGCATCGCCATTGACTCGCTGGAGCAGCATCGCCTGGCGGGCTTCGTTGAGCAGGTGGCCGCCGTCATTGGAGGCCGAGCCATCGACGCCGAGGCCGACGCGGACGCGGTGGTCAAGCATCTGGCGCAGGGGCGCGATGCCCGATGCCAGGCGCATATTAGAGGAGGGGCAATGGCAAACGCCGGTTTTTGTGCGGCCGAAGAGGCGGATCTCATCGGGGTTCAGCTTGACGCAATGGGCGTGCCAAACGTCCTCGCCGACCCAGCCGACGCTTTCGGCATATTCGCCGGGGGCTTGCCCAAAGCTGGCGCGGCTGAAGGCGACGTCGCTGTCATTTTCGGCTAGGTGGGTATGCAGATGGACGCCGTAATGCCGCGCCAGGGCGGCAGATTCGCGCATGAGATCGACCGTTACGGTAAAGGGTGAACAGGGCGCCACGGCGATTCGCAGCATCGACTGCGGCGCCGGGTCGTGCCAGGTTTCAATGAGGGTTTGCGTATCTTTGAGGATGTCGGATTCGCGCTCGACGATTTCGTCGGGCGGCAGTCCGCCGCGGCTTTCACCCAGGCTCATGGCGCCGCGGGCGGCATGAAAACGGATCCCCATTTCATCAGCGGCGCGGATTTCGTCTTCAAGCCGCGCATCGTTAGGGAAAAGGTAGAGGTGGTCGCTGGAGGTGGCGCATCCCGACAGCATCAGTTCGGCCATCGCCAGCTTGGCGGATGTATAGATATGCTGGCTGGTTAGGCGCGTCCAGATGGGATACAGGGTTTTCAGCCAATCAAAGAGTTCGCAGTTCGGCGCCAGCGCGCGGGTCAGGCTTTGGAACATGTGATGATGGGCGTTGACCAGGCCGGGCAGAGCTACATGATTGGACAAATCCAAAACGCGGTCGGCCGCTGGCATGGATTCTAATGGCCCGACGGCGGCGATGACGTTATCCTGGATGCAGACGGACACCTGGGACAATTCCCGCCGCTGTGGATCCATGGTCGCCAGTGTGTGGATGTCCTTGAGCAATAGCGCCACCATAGCTGTTTCCGCCGTCAGTCGTTTCATCTACTATACATTGCCGTCCGCCGCCCTACAAGCTATTCAAGACTGAAGGGCGGCTTTGAGCGTGTTTCGCAGCAGCATCGCAATCGTCATCGGCCCGACGCCGCCGGGAACTTTGGTGATGTAGCCGGCGACGGCCTGCGCCGATTCGAATTCTACATCGCCCACATAGCGGTATCCTTTTTCGGCGGTCGGGTCATCAATCGAGTTTGAGCCGACGTCAATTACGATGGCGCCGGGTTTCAGCCATCCTCCTTTGACAAATTCGGGCTGGCCGATGGCGGCGACGACGATATCGGCCGATTTCAGGCAGCCCGGAAGATCGCGCGTGCGGCTGTGGCAGCGGGTGACGGTGGCGTTGGCATTGGTCAGCATCAGGGAAATCGGCAGGCCGACGATGTTGCTGCGGCCGATAACGGCCGCCGATTTGCCTTCAATGGCGGCGCCGGTTTCCGCAATCAATGCCATGACGCCGGTCGGCGTCGCCGGGGTAAATGAAGGCTGGCGGCGGCGCATGCCGAGTCGGCCCAGATTGATGGGGTGGATGCCGTCGACGTCCTTTGTCAAGCTGATTTGGTTGAGGACGGCTTCTTCGTTAATGTGATCTGGCAAGGGCAGCTGGACGAGAATCCCGTGAATGTTTGGGTCGGCATTGCACTGGCGCACTGCGTTTTCAACTTGGGCTTGGGTCGAATCGGCTGGCAGCAGCCGCGCGGCTGACTGAATCCCAACGCGTTCGCAGGCGCGGCGTTTCATGCGGACATACATAGCCGAGGCCGCATCGTCGCCTACCAATACAACGCCCAAGCCGGGCGCGGCCCCCTTTCGCTGGCGGTATTTGACAACAGAGGCCTTGATTTCATTTTGGATCCGCCGGGCGACAAGCCGTCCGTCTATGATTTGGGCTGGCATCGGATTTCCTTTCTTTATCTTCGTCTTTTCCTATGGCGAATGCGGCATCCTCTGCTACACTGAAGCGGCAGACGTTCACTCAATCAGGATAGCACACTGTGAGCCATACGAATAATTTGACTGGGGTTATTTTTGTGATGATTGGTCCTGGCGGCGCCGGCAAGAGCGCGATTATGAAAGCCATCCTCGCGCAGTCGGATCATATTCAACAGCTGCCGACGGCGACCACCCGCGCGCGGCGGGCTGATGAGCGGCCGGGGCGCGAGCATCTGTTCGTGAGTTTCGAGCAGTTCCAGCAGATGATCGACAATGACCAACTGCTGGAATATCAGGAAGTCACGCCCAACAAGCTATACGGGATTCCGCGTCAGCTAATCGTGGATCGTTTGTCCAGCGGCAAAATCTGCATTGCCGATATTGAGGCGCTGGGGGCCAAGGCGCTGGCGGCAGCTTTCCCTAATCATGCGGTTCGGATTTTTGTCACTGTGCCGGGCGAGACGGTCGCCGAACAGCTGGCGCTGCTCAAGGCGCGGATGCGGCGGCGGCGCGACAGCGCGACTGACATTGCGCGGCGGCTGGAACGGGCGCAATCGCTTGAACTGCCGTATCAGAACTGCTGTGACTATGTGGTCGTCAATGACGCGCTGGAACCGGCGACAGCGGCCACTCGCGCCATCATCCAAAAAGAACTCAAGCGGCGGCGGCTGGCTGGAGAAGAGCGATGAATGACCTGCGCGCCTGGCATCGCTCGCTTGGGGCCGCGCTGGCCGATGACGGCATTCCGCTTGAATACGGCAGTCAGGGCGCGGAATATGAGGCGGCGCTGACGGCATCTGTTTTGCTTGACCGCTCGCATGAGGGGCGGATTCTCGTGACTGGGGAAGACCGCTTTGCGTTGGTCAATCGCATGTCGACCAACAATCTGATGGGGCTGGCCTTATATGAGGGGCGGCCGACCGTTTTCACAAATGCCAACGCACGCATTCTGTATCGGGCGGTGGGCTACAGTTTGCCCGAAGGCCTGCTGATTATGACTGGGCCTGGGCAAGGGCCGGCGCTGGCCGATTATCTGCGGCGGAGCATCTTTTTTGGAGACAAGGCGGAAGTGAGCGATATAGGCGCGCAATGGGCCCATTTTGCGATTCACGGGCCGACGGCGGATGCGGTGATGGCCGGGCTGGACGCGGCGCTTGCTGATCTGCCGCCGCTGTTCAGCGCCGATATTGAAGCGGCCGGGGTTCGGCTTACCGCCGCGCGGCGCGAGTCGATTGCGGCGCAGCACTGGGCCCTGGTCTGTCGGCGCGAGCAGGCGGTCGCTGTTCATCGTCATTTGCTGGAAATCGGCCAATCGGCCGGGCTGCGGCCGGCGGGGTCGCTGACATACAACATCCTGCGGATACGAAGCGGGAGGGCGGGCGGCTTGGAACTGACGCAGAATTATCTGCCGCTGGAAGTGGGGCTGTGGGATGAGGTCAGCTTCAGCAAGGGCTGTCACACCGGGCAGGAAGTCATTGCGCGGATGGAAAGCCGGCAGCGGCTTGCCAAAACGATTGTCAAGCTCGACTTGTCGGCATTTGTTCAGGCGGCGGCGGAGGTCTATCATCATGGCCGGCTGGTCGGCAAATTAACCAGCAGCGCGTCGGCGCCCAATCAGCAGGTCTTTGCTTTAGCGGTCATCAAGAGGGTCAGTGCCGTCCGCGGCACGGAATTAACGGTCGGGCCGGCGCATGTTCCAGCCAAGGTGATCGACTATGCCGGGCAGCAGCCAGCGTTTCTGTTTGAATAGCAGTCTAATTCAGGTCGAGCGGCGGGCTGTCAAAGAAGAGCGCCCACCACAGTTCCCAATTCTCTGGTTCGGGGGGCTTGGTTCGCAGTTCTACGGGGCTGATGGCTATCGGCGGCGGGGCGGCGCTTGACTGGGGACGCTGCGCCAGGACCAGCACTTCGTTTTCGCGCACCATTTTGCCATCGTCGCGGGCCCAAATCTCGACGTAGGCATCGCTTTTGACATACTGGAGTTCGGCGGTCAGTTCGGCCTGCTGGTGTTCGAGGAATTCGATCTCTTGCAGGACCTGTGTATGGATGCGCTGGAGTTCGCGGTCGGCTTGGATGCGGCTGCTAAAATTGAGGGTGAGCATTAAGCCGACGGTTAGGATAAGGGCGAAGAGGACTTGAACGCTGGACAAACGCCGTTCTTTACTGCGTTTTTCGGTGATGCTGGATTCTATGGGTAGGCGCGAGTCTGCTTGTGTCATTCGCTTCTCATCATCATACCGGATTGAATCCGCCAGCCATGATTTGGAGCAAAGCCTGCATGTGTGCCGAAGGTGGGAGTCGAACCCACACTCCCCGAAGAGAACTGCGCCCTGAACGCAGCGCGTCTGCCAATTCCGCCACTTCGGCCAGTGAGCTATAGACAAGTGTACCGCTTTTATCGGCATTGTCAATAGCCGAGGTTAGGCAAATTGGTTTTTTATCACAGAGGACACCTCTGCGGGCAAGTTTGTCAGTTGGGCAGCAGCACCAGCGAGCCTGGACTGTTAATCGAGACGCAGGTCTGCCCGTTCACCACAGTAGAATCCAGCGCCGTTATCGTCCGCGGGCTGGTATTGGCATCTAAGAATATGACGCGGCCGATCTGCGGGAAGCAGACTTCGACGCCCTGCTCGACGTAGCCATAGATGTCAAAGGCCTCCAGATAACCAGCGTCGATGATCGACTGCACGCCGATGCCAGCGCCGTCAAGCTGACGAAAATGAACGCCGCTGTCCAAGCCAAAAGCGGTGCGGAAAGTGGCGCCGGTCGCGGCTTGCAGGGCGACGTGGGTGGCGGCGATCTGCGGCCGCGGCGTTGAGGTCGGCGCGGCTGTGGGAACTTCCTTCTTCTTTTTCTTGGGAACCCGGAAGCCAGGCGGACATTCGCCAGCGCTGGTGTCGGTGATGATGCTGTCTGGATCATCGCCAAGGCCATCGGCGCGGGTGATGCAGCCTCTTAGCTGCACAGTTCCAGAGGCATCAATGAGGTATTCGAAACCGGTGTTGCCCTGGAAGATGCCGTTGGTGATGCTTAACAAGGCGCCGTTAGTTGAGAGCAGAATAACTTTACCATTACTTGCGCCGCGGTTGTTCAAGAACTGCGCGTTCTCAAGATAGGCTTGTCCGTCTGTGCTTAGATACAATACCAGAAGGACATTATTGTCTCTGAAAATGACATTTCGAGCGTTAAGACGACCAGCATTCACGAAAATGACCGAATCGTTCACGGCACCGGCCTGACGGATGGTCACATCGTTCAGATTTAAGACGGTGCCAGCATTGCTGACGGTTATGGCATAGCCGTTTGTTGGGCCAATGATGCTGTGTCCGTGGCCGTTGATGGTGAACTCGCCGGATGAAAATCGCAGAAAGGCAGAGCCAGCTGGGACGTCCCAGGTATTAACTACACAGTCGGCAGTCATGTTGAAGGTAGTTACGGTCGCCGTCGACGTGAAGTCTGCATAAGAGGCTGGCAGGCCGCAGGCGGCCATCACGGTCGGATTGGTCAGCCGCGGCGGCGCTGTGGGGATTGGCGTTTGACTTTGGATGGGAACGGCGAGGAAAAGGATCAGAAATAAGAAACAGAACAGAACGTTCTTAATCAGAG
The DNA here is from genome assembly GCA_965243515.1 of Phototrophicaceae bacterium. Classification (GTDB taxonomy): domain Bacteria; phylum Chloroflexota; class Anaerolineae; order Aggregatilineales; family Phototrophicaceae; genus UBA6055. The sequence continues at coordinate 2,758,838 of OZ251572.1, forward strand.
ATGCGGGGGGGGGGGGGGGAATTTCTCTGATATTTCATATTCATTTTGATATGCTCCTTACTAAGACCTTTATCGATAAGACAAGTGTATATGAAGCCGCATTATTTGTCAAATAGAAAACCGCGGCCTTTTTGGTCGCCGGGCGCAAATCACTGTTTCAGGGACTTGGCGCCGTGCTATAATGCGTCTCGTTGGCTGGTCTGGGGCGGATTTCCTTATGCGCTTATCGATGACAATAGCGGCGCTGCTGGTCTTGGCTGTCTTTTCGCTGGCGCAGCAAAACGCGGCGGTCACGGCGCAGGCTGTCGGTCAAGCCAATCTGCGGGCGGGCGACAGCATTGACGCTGAACTGATTGGCGAAATCACCGCCGGCGCATCCTATCCAGTGCTGGGGCGGAGTCAATTTTATCCTTGGCTGCTGCTAGGCGAACCCGATACTCACAGCCCCAAGGGCTGGGTCTATGAGACTTTGGTGACGGTTCAGGGGAACATCGATGCCGTTCCATTTTCTGATCTGGTTCTGAACGCGGCGGCGATTCCGACGATGGCATCGGCGCCAAGCCAGACGCCGTTCAATGCGTTCGCCACAGTCACAATTCTGCCGCCGACGGCGACTCCAAGGGCTGGCGGCTTTGGGGTTGTTGGTGAAGTCAAGGGCGAGGTCAATATCCGCTATGGCCCGGGGATTGAATATCCGCGCGTGGGCGTTGCCTTTGCCGGTGAACGTTATGAAATCACTGGTTATCACACGCAGGTGCCGTGGGTGCGGATTCGCTTTGCCGACGTCGCCAGCCAGCAGGCATGGATCGCCCGCGACCTGCTGGAAATCAGCGGCGGGTTGAGCAATGCGCCGGCGGTAACGCAGCTGCAGCTGAACCTGCCGACATTGACAGCGACCCCGGCGGTCATCGCCGCCAGCAGCATGATCGGTCAAGCGCCGGTTCCGCTTGGCGCTGGGTTTCAGGAGTTGGGGAATGACTTGTGGAATCTGATGCTTGAGCATGGATTTGACCCGGCGGCGAGTCGCTTTGGCGCCTTGTTTGTGATGGATTTGCAAACCGGCGAAGCCTTTGTCTTTGGCGGCGACTTTGCTTTCAGCGGCACCAGCATCAATAAAATCGGCATTTTGGCGGCGCTTTACCGAACTCTGGAAGCTCCGCCGGACGTCAATACGGCCACCGACATCGCCAATACTATGATTTGCAGTGAAAATGTGGCTACCAATCGGCTGTTGAGCCGTCTCGGCGGCGGCGATCCGTATTTGGGCGCCGAAGCCGTCACAAGTTTTTACCGTCAGCTTGGCCTGGCGCGGTCTTTTTTGACGGCGCCATTTACCACTATCGGCACGCCTGAACCGCCGCCGCGGCCGATCCTTTTGCCAGAGACAAGCGCCGACCAGATAAGCGCCAGTCCCGATCTTTCCAATCAGATGACCGTCGCCGATATTGGGACGCTGCTTGCCGGCGTTTATCAATGCGCTTACCGCGGGGAGGGCGCGTTGATGGAGGTCTTTGGCGGCGATATCGAAGCGCGCGAATGCCGACAAATGCTGCATGTGATGAGCAGCAATACGGTAGATGCGCTGCTCAAGGCCGGCGCGCCGGCTGATGTGCGCGTCGCGCATAAGCATGGCTGGATCGCGGACACGCACGGGAACGCCGCCCTGTTCTTTACCCCCGGCGGGGATTATGTCATCGCGATGATGCTGTTTCAGCCCGAATGGCTCAACTTTCAGGAGTCTTTGCCGGTGATTGCCGAAGTGTCTCGGCGGGTCTACAACTATTTCAATCCCGACCAGCCGCAGGATGCCATTCGCGACGGCTTGATCCCCGATGTCAGCAGCTGCAATTACATCGGCGATCCGCTGGTGGCAGATTTGATGCAGGCAGCGTGGCTGGAATAAGGCGGCGCGGGATGCTATCGATCTTTGTAATGAAGAGTCGGTTGATTCCGCAGGTGGTCGGCCGCCTGCTCGGCGGTGATGTCGCGCTGGGATTCGGCCAGCATCTCATAGCCGACCATAAATTTCTTCACGGCGGCCGAACGCAGCAGCGGCGGATAGAAATGGGCGTGAAGCTGCCAGTGCGAACAGCCGCGCTGCCAATAAGGCGCGCCGTGCCAGCCCATCGAGTAGGGAAAGGAGGTTTCAAAGAGATTGTCATATTTGACCAGCAGACCTTTGAGGATCGCCGCCAGCGCGTTACGCTGGAGGCCGTCCAACTCCGGCAGCCGCCGCGCCGGCCGCCGCGGCAGCAGCAGGGTTTCAAAGGGCCACACCGCCCAATACGGCACGACGACGATCCACTCATCATTTTCCAGGACAATCCGCTTTCGCCGCTGGATCTCCTGTTGGGCATAATCCAGCAGGAGCGGGCGGCCATAGCGGGCATGATAGGCTTTTTGCTGGGCATCTTCCGTTTTCGGGATAGCGCCGAGGCTGTCGGTCGCCCAAACCTGACCATGCGGATGTGGATTGGACGAGCCCATCATGGCGCCGCGGTTTTCAAAGACCTGCACCCAGGCGTACTCGCGTCCAAGTTCAGCCGTTTGCTGTCCCCAAAGGTCAACCACCCGGCGGATGTCGGCGATAGACATTTCGGCAAGCGTCAGGTCGTGGCGCGGCGAGAAGCAAATCACGCGCGCCTGGCCTTGAACCGATTTGAATTGAAACAGCGGATTTTCACTGGCGGCGGCTTGGGGGACATCGGGCAGGACGGCGGCGAAATCATTGGTGAACACGAAGACGCTGTCATAATCGGGATTGCGGTCGCCATTGGCGCGGACATTGCCCGGACACAGATAGCAGTTGGGGTCATAGGGCAGACGGTTATCCGGGGGCGGCTTTTCCTGTTTTCCCTGCCATGGCCGTTTGGTGCGCTGGGGCGAAATCAGAACCCACTCATCCATCAAAGGATTGTAACGCCGATGCGGATGTTCAGTCGCTTCAAATGCCATGCTTTCTTAGCCTTTGCGTTAGGCTCATTCGCCGGGCTGCTGCGGCGAAATCAGACGCAGATATTCCCAAGTATAAATGCCGGTCGCATGGCCGTCGTCCCAGTCCGGCTGTATGGCATAATTGCCGACCGGGCTCAAACCCGTCATCACATAAGAGCGGCGGGGAGTCAAGTTCAGGATGTCGTCGGGCGCATGCTCCAGCCCCATGTTCTGATGGCCGCCGCGGCATTCGACGCAGGGACAAGCCTCGCGCAAATGCGCCAGGGGATAGCGGCTCACCAGCCCATCATCCCAGGCGACTTCCAGATGCCCGCGGGTTTTGTCAAGCGTGATGCCGACGGGTTTGGGGTTCATGCCAGTCACTCCCTGCCTTGAGCCTGTCTTGCGGATATTGCGCCCTCTGCTACAATACATATCTTATCACTTATACTCATTTGATGGGGTCTCGTCAATGTCAATCCGATATCCGATCCTGTGCCTGTTTGCATGTCTGCACATTCTGACCGCCTGTCAAGGCCCGCCCCCGACGCAAACTGTCATTATCATCACCGAAATTGTTGAAGTGGTCGTCACCGCAACCCCGGCGGATGCCAGCGGCTTTACAGCCGATTCGATGCGGACACCGGCCGCCGATGCGCCGACGGCCGACGCAGCCGCCACAGCCTCTCCGGCCGAAAGCCCCGTTCCCGGCCTCTTCCCGACCGTAACAAAAGGGGAGATCTATGTTGCCGAACAGCGTTTTGAAAGCGGCTGGATGCTTTGGCTTCAGCCAGTTGAACAAATCTGGGTCCTGTCGGCGAGCGACGGCGGCGAATACAAATGGGCGACCTACAGTGACACCTTTGTGGACGGCGAAGCTGAATCCGACCCGGAACTTGAGCCTCCCGAAGATCGTCTCCAGCCGAAGCGCGGCTTTGGCAAACTCTGGCGCGAGAATCCGGAAGTGAAAGCGGCAGTGGGATGGGCGCTGGATGCCGAACTTGGTCATACAACCCGATATGAATATCATCCCGGCGGCCGCATCAACGAGGATAACGAGTATGAACTCGGTCCTGGGCATCATCTGGTCGAAAGCCTGTACGGCGATACCTTCCGCCTCAACGAAGGCGCTTCTACTTGGCAGATCGAGGAATAAGGACTGAACAGAGGAAAGACTGTGATGGACAATCTGCGCCGCCGAGAAATCGATTCGGCCGCATCTTTTCGCTTTCAGCTGGCGGCCGATTCGCGATTTAGCCGCACGGATTACAGCGACGACCAGGTTTGGAGCCTCAACCTCGGCGCGGGCAGCCAGCCGGCGCTGGCATTCCAAACTCAATTTGGCGGACGGGCCGACCTGGCGAGCATTGCGCCTATGTGGACAATCGCCGGCCGCTTGGTCCATCCGTATCAGAGCTATGCAAAACCGCCCGTGGTCACCCATTTTGCGCCGGCTTATCTGCGCGTTGAAGCCGCGGTTATTCCCGAACTGGCTTTGGTCGCCCAATACTGGGCCATGGAATCGCGGGCGGCCGGCGGCGAATATCTGCTTGCCAACCGCGGCGGCAAAGCCATTCAGTTTCAGCTTGATCTTTTCGGGCAGGTCGTCCTTGGCGGGCGCCGCCGCAAACTTAATGTCCTGACCTTCGGCGACGGCACCCTGGCGCTGCATCTTGGTCAGATTGGCGACATTAATCCAGTGCTGACGCTGGAAGGCGCGGCCCTGGATGTCTACCGCGGCCGGCTTTCCAGCCCGAAAATTGGCATCCAGGCGACGCTTGCGCCCGGCGAAACCCTTCGCATCCCGTTCACGGTCGCCGGCCTGGCGGAAATGCGCGATTCAGCCAGCCTCGCCATGAACTGGATGTCGCGCCCCTGGCAGCCTTTTTTCGAGCGGATTAACCGGGAAGCGGCCGCCATACCCAAGATTTCGACCGGCGATGAGGCTTGGGATCGGCTCATTGATTTGTCGTATGTCCAGCTGGTCAATGCCTTTATGAATCCGACCACCGCCCTGCCCCATTCATCTTTTGTCGCCAACCGCGCCGGCAGCCGCGGCTGGAGCAAACGCGGCGATGGCCGCGACCATATCCGCGCCTGGGCCGGGCAGGATCCAACCCTTGCCTATTTGACCGCGCCGGCCATCGCAAGCATCCGGGCAGATTTTGCCAAGGGCATTATCCTTAATTATCTGACGGCGCAGGATGAAACCGGTTTTGTCGACCGGCAGCCGGGGCTTGCCGGGCAGCGTCAAGGGCTGATGATGATGCCGCTGCTGGCGCGGCTGGCGTGGATGATTTATCAGCAAACCGAAGACCGATCATTCATCGGCGGCATATTCCCCGCCCTGACCGCCTTTTTCAATCGCTGGCTGGCGGCGGACATGGACAGCGACGGCGACGGCGTCCCGGAATGGCAGTCCGAACGGCAGATGGGCTATGCGGCCTTTCCAACCTTTGGCCGCGGGCAAGCATGGGCGCAGGGCGCAAGCATCCGCCAGATGGAAACGCCCGACCTGCTCGCCTATTTAATCGCCGAGGCCGAGGCCCTGCATGAAATGGCGCAGCTTCTTGAAGAGACAGCCGCGCAGGAAAGCCTGGCGCGGCAGCTGACACAACTGGAAGCCCATCTGGCCGAATTTTGGGACGGCAGCCGTTATGCCTACCGCGACCGCGATTCACACTTGACCAGCGGCGGCATTGAACTGCTAAGCGGCGGCCGCGGCGACCAAATCCATCATATCGACCAGCCTCTTCCCGCTCCTGGACGCGTTCTGATTCGGGTGGCTGGCGGTGTCAGCCAACGTCCTGGCATCACACTTGATCTGGCAGGAAAAGACAACCAGGGCCATGCCTGCCGAATTCAAGCCGCGGCCGACGATTTCCTGTGGCACAACCGCCAAGGCATCTATACAACTCGCCAGACGGTGTCGCATATCGACTCCATCAAAATCAGCGGCCTTAGCCGCGTGTATAAAGTCTACGCCAAAACGGTTGACAGCAGCCGACTCGATATCAATCATTTGATTCCTCTGTGGACCGGCAGGCTGCCGGCCAGTCATGCTAAATCGCTGGCCAAGCTGGCAATGGATGCGAATCACTTTATGCGCCCGAATGGCTTGACCATGATCAGCGCCAGCGACAGGAACTCCGACCCTTCAAACGCCCGCGGCGGTGGCGGCATCTGGATGTATTGGCTTGCCCTGATCGGCGAAGGGCTGGTTAAATCCGGCTTTCGCATCGAAGCCGCGCGGTTAATCAAGACCGTCCTGACCGGCTTGACAAAAATACTTCAAGAGGACGGGCATTTGTCACAATTTTATCACGCCGACGAGGCTAAGGGTTTTGGAGAAGATCACCATATCGGCGGCATCGTTCCGCTCAACCTCTTGTCGGAAATCATCGGCATCCGAATTGTTTCGCCCGACAAAGTTTGGGTCGGCGGCGAATTTGTATGGGAACAGGACATCGCGGTCAAACAGCACGGCGTCACCGTCACCCGTTCGGCCGAGGGTATCAAGGTTGATTTTCCCTCTGGCCACCGCGAAACCCTGGCCGCCGATGCCGCTTGGCAAGCCGTGACAGACCCGACGCCGGCCGCCGACATGGAAGAACCGACGGCGCCCCCGCAAGCCCCCGCCGCGCCAGCGGATGATTCAGCCGAGCGCGTGGTGATTGAAGTTGAGCGCGATGAAGCGCCGCCGTCAGAAACGCGCCGCGGCAGCGATGACCTGGACCCTTCTGGCTGAATGCCCGACTTTGACACTCAAAGGACGTTTTTGCGTACAGCTTTTCAAAGGCCGCCTGCCAGCAGAAATGAGCGCGCGTGATTAAGATACGCCGTAGATCCGGCGCGGAAAATGCCGAACATGAAATCCCGAATACACCGATGCAGTGGCGCCGAATGATTGGCTATCTGTTCCCCTACAAACTTCGGCTGCTGCTGGCAGTCATCGGTTTGATTTTTTCGGCCGCCTTGAGCCTGGTCTTTCCAGCCGTGATTCAAAACGTTGTCGATTCCGTATTCACAGATGCCGACCTGGGTCTGCTCGACGCCATCACGCTCGCGCTTTTGCTGGTCTTTGCGTTTCGCTCCGTCGCATCGTTCGTTCAAAACTACAATTTGAATTTCGTTGGCGAACGAATCGTTGTTGATATTCGCCAGGAGCTTTACGCTCATCTGCAATCGCTTTCGATCAAGTTTTTCACCGACCGCCGCGTCGGCGAACTCATCAGCCGCATCTCCTCCGATGTGACCGTCATGCGAACGGTGTTAACCGGCAATGTCAGTACATTGCTCCAGCAGTCCCTAACGCTGCTCGGCTCAGTGGCGATTATGTTCTGGCTCAACTGGCGCCTGACCATGTTCATCATCGTCCTGATGCCGGTCATCGTCATTGTCGGCTTTATTTTTGGAACTTGGATCCGCCGCATCAGCGCCAAAGTGCAGGACGAAATCGCCGGCGCGACGGTCGTTGCCGAAGAAGTCTTCCAGAATATCCGCGAGGTGAAGAGCTTTGTCCGCGAATCTTACGAGGTCAAGCGATACAACGGCGCCATCCATGCCGCCTTTCGCGCCGCTGTCCGCCTGCTGACCGTGCGTTCGGTCTTTGGGCCCATCATCGCCTTCTTTGCTTTTGCCGGCCTGTCTTTGATTCTTTGGTTCGGCGGGCGCGAAGTGCTTGACGGCCGGCTTAGCGCCGGCGAGTTGATCGCCTTCCTGATTTATGGCTTGACGGTCGCCGGCAGCTTCGCCGGACTCATCAGCCTGTACTCACAATTCCAAGAGGCCCTGGGCGCGACCAAACGCGTCTTCCAAATCCTGGATACCCGGCCGCAGATTCAAGACCAGCCGGCCGCTATCGATCTGCGGGCAGTCAAGGGGGCAGTCTCTCTGCGTCAGGTCGATTTTGCCTATGAAGCGGGCCATACGGTCCTGCGCGGCATCGATCTAGACATCCGCGAAGGCGAAATCATTGCGCTGGTTGGCCCCAGCGGCGCCGGGAAGAGTACCTTGTTTAATCTAATCCCGCGCTTCTATGATCCCGATTCTGGTTCGATTCGCATCGATGGGCGCGATATCCGCCAGGTCACTCAAAACAGCCTGCGCCGACAGATTGGCATTGTCCCCCAAGAGACTCTGCTCTTCGGCGGCAGCATCGGCGACAACATCCGCTACGGCCGCCTAGAGGCCAGCGATGACGAGCTTATCGCCGCGGCCGTGTCAGCCAATGCCCACGGTTTCATCAGCGAACTGCCGCAAGGCTATGATACCGTCGTCGGCGAGCGCGGCATGAAACTAAGCGGCGGCCAGCGTCAGCGAGTCGCCATTGCCCGCGCCATTTTGAAAAACCCGGCCATCCTGCTGCTGGACGAGGCGACATCCAGCCTGGACAATGAAAGCGAGCAGCTGGTGCAAGAAGCGCTGGGCAACCTCATGCAGAACCGCACCACCCTAATTATCGCCCATCGACTCAGCACTGTCCGCATCGCCCACCGCATCGCCGTTCTGGACAAGGGAGCGATTATCGAGTTGGGGACTCATGACGTCCTGATGGCGCAGCAAGGCCTGTATGCCAAGCTGTACCAAATGCAGTTCCGCGACGCCGACCTGTTTGTGCGCGGCTAAAACTAAAATTGGATGTGGCGAATTTTATGGATGCGCGATATTCAGCCATTTCCCATTTGACAAAGGCCGCCGTTTCATATACGCTTGTTTTGTCGATTGAGGTCTTAGTAAGGAGCCTGTCAAAATGAATATGAAATATCAGAGAAATACCCCCCCCCCCCCCCCCCCGCATTTTCTGATTAAGAGTGTTCTGCTCTGCTTCTTATTGATCGCCTTCCTCGCTGTTCCCGTCCAAAGTCAAACGCCAATCCCCACAGCGCCGCCGCGGCTGACCAATCCGACCGTGATGGCGCCCTGCGGCCTGCCAGCGACCTGGGCCGAGTTCACTTCAGCGTCGACCGTTACCACCTTCAACATGACCGCCGACTGTGTATTTAACAGCTGGGACGTCCAAACTAACTCTGCCTTTCTGTATTTTTCATCCGGCGCCTTCATCATCAACGGCAACGGGCACAGCATCATTGGCCCAGCAAACAGCTATCCCATACTTGTCAGCAATGCTGGCACCATCTTAGATCTGAACGATGTGACCATCCGCCAGGTGGCCGGCGGCAGCAGCTCTTGGGTCATTGATGTGAATGCTGGTCGTCTTAACGCTCGAAACGTCATTTTCAGAGACAATCGCAGATCTTGGGTATTGCTCCTGAACGCAGGCGGGCAAGCCTATTTGCAGAATGTGCAGTTCTTGAACAACCGCGCTGTAGGTATTGGTGCGTCAGTTATTTATCTTTCAACCGGCGGCGCCTTGTTAAGCATCACCAACGGCATCTTCCAGGGCAGTACAAGTTTCGATTACCTCATCGATTTCTTTGGCGATGTGCAGCTGCAAGGCTGTATCACCCGCGCCGACGGCCTTAGCAATAATCAGCGATCAGGCGGCGTCATCACCGACAGAAGCGCTGGCGAATGTCCACCTGGCTTCCGGTTCCCCAAGAAAAAGAAGAAGGAAAGAGTCCCCACAGCCACGCCGACCTCAACGCCGCGGCCAGCTTACGGCGCATCTTATGTCGCTTTGCAGACCGAAACTGGCATGACCTTTGAAGCCACTTATGGCCTCGACAGCGGCGTTCATTTCCGTCAGCTTGACGGCGCCGGCATTGGGATTCAGTCGATCATTGACGCTGGTTATCTGGCCGCCTTGGATGTCTATGGCTATGTCGAGCAGGGCGTCGAGGTTTGTTTCCCGCAGATTGGCCGCGTCGTCTTCTTGGATGCGCGGACGATGCCGCGGGCGATTGTGCCGCTGGAATCGACTGTGAGGGACGGCATGACTTGCGTTTCAATTAGCAGTCCAGGCTCGCTGGTGCTGTTGCCCAACTGATAAACTTAATCACAGAGGACGCCGCATCATGACTCGGTGTCCTCTGTGGTAAAAAATCCAAATCAATTTACCTAAGCTCCCCCTTAAAATTCCCCGGCGAGTCTGCTAAAATCCCAAGTCAGCTTAACTTAGGGGAATACGATCCTTGAGACAGCTTGACAAAGAACTCGCGGAATTGATCCATCAAGCTATTCAAAACGCGCAGACGGCCGGCGACCTGCCCCAGTTTGAGATTCCCGCTATTGAGGTCACTCGGCCCAAGCGCAAGGGACAAGGCGATCTGTCCTATCCAGCGATGCAGCTGGCGAAACTGGCGCGCAAAAATCCGCTTGACATCGCCACTGTCATTCAGACGCATCTGCCCGATCTCCCCGCCTTCGACAAAATTGAGGTCGCGCCGCCTGGATTCGTCAACGGCTTCCTGTCCAATCATTACCTGAACGAACAAGTCGATCTCATCATCCAAAAAGGCGAATCCGTCTTCCAGCTGGACATTGGCCAAGGCAAAAAAGCGCAGGTCGAATTTGTCAGCGCCAATCCCAGCGGGCCCATCACCATCGGCCATACCCGCAATGCCGTAGTTGGCGACACCATGGCGCGCCTGCTGGAAGCGGCCGGCTATGACGTCCAGCGCGAATACTATTACAACAACGCCGGCAATCAGATGACCACACTCGGCAAAAGCCTGATGCAGCGATATAAACAGCAGCTTGGCCAAGACGTCGACTTCCCCGCCGATTATTATCAAGGCGATTATCTAATGGACATCGCCAAGAAACTGGTCGAAGCGCATGGCGATTCCCTGCAAGACAAAAGCTGGGGATATTTCAAAAACATTGCCGAATCCCGTATGTTTGACTGGATTAAACAATCGCTGGCCGCTATCGATATCCACCACGACGCCTTTTTCAATGAGACCAGCCTGTTTGAATCCGAAGAAATCTGGCAGGTGTTGGAAACCTTGCGGGATAACGGCTGTATCTATGAATCGGCCTATCGGGAAGGCGCCAGCGCGGCAGAAGTTGCCGACGTCACCGCCAAGGGCTATCAGCCGGCGACCTGGTTCAGAAGCTCCCAATTCGGCGACGAAAAAGACCGCGTGATGGTCAAAAGCGACGGCCAGCCGACCTATACCCTGCCCGACATCGCCTATCATCAGGACAAGCTGAAGCGCGGCTTTGACATCGCCATCAACATCCTCGGCGCCGATCACTTTTCACAGGCGGCCGTGGTGCGGCATGGCATCCGCGCCCTAAAGATGAACCCCGACCCCATTCATATCATCTTTATCCAAATGGTGCGCGCCGTTCGCCAGAATGAGGAAACAGGCGGCTATGAAACGGTGAAGCAGTCCAAACGCGCCGGCAATTTTGATACCCTGGATGACTTGGTTGAGATGACCAGCGCCGATGCCGTTCGCTATCACATGCTGGCGCGCAGTCCCCATTCACAGCTTGATTTTGACGTCGATGAGGCTGTCGCGCAGTCCAATGAGAATCCGGTCTATTATATTCAGAACGCCCACGTACGCTGCGCCGGCATCTTGCGCGAAGCGGCCGCGCGCGGGCTTGACGACAATGGCGCCGATTTGAGCCTGCTGGGCGAGCCGGAACGCGGGTTTATTCGCCAGGCCATGGGAATCCTGAACGTCATTGAGCAGGCAGTGACCGCTTATGAGCCGCATAAGATCGCCTTTTTCGCCCATGACCTGGCCAGCGCCTTTCATCCCATGTATGACCGCGTGCGGGCACTGCACAGCGAAGTGCCGCCAGATGTCGCCAAAGCCCGTCTGCGTTTTTATCGGGCGGCCAGGATCATCTTTCAGCATTTGCTGCGGCTGATGGGCATGTCGGCGCCAGAGCGGATGTAAGCGGCGCAAAACCGAAACCGAAAGGAAGCGAAATGGGACTCAAACCCGACCATTGGATTAAAAAAATGGCCCGCGAACACGGCATGATTGAACCCTTCGCCGCCGAACAGGTGCGACAGGGCGTCATCAGCTACGGCGTATCCTCTTATGGCTATGACCTGCGCGTCTCCGACGAATTCAAAATCTTCACCAACGTCTATTCGGCCATCGTCGACCCGAAAAACTTCGCCGCCAGTTCCTTCGTTGACTTTCGGGGCGATGTATGCGTCATCCCGCCCAATTCCTTCGCCTTGGCGCGTTCAGTCGAGTATTTTCGCATTCCGCGCACGGTACTGACCGTCTGTCTAGGGAAATCGACCTACGCCCGCTGCGGCCTGATTGTCAATGTGACCCCCTTTGAACCCGAATGGGAGGGCTTTGTCACACTCGAAATCAGCAACACGACCCCCCTGCCGGCCAAGGTCTATGCCAACGAAGGGCTGGCGCAAGTGCTGTTCTTTGAAGCGGACGAAAGCTGCGAGCAGTCCTATGCCGACAAAAAAGGCAAATACCAAGGCCAAACAGGCGTCACACCACCGCGGCTGTAAAGATTTCGGCCTTGACGCCGCCTGGCCATCTGGCTATACTCATCAATAGGCAGGGCGATTAGCTCAATTGGTTAGAGCGTCCGGTTTACACCCGGGAGGTTATAAGTTCGAGTCTTATATCGCCCAAAGACCGACCCCAAAAGACCGGCCTGTTTTCGTTTGAGGCCGCGCTCTCTGCAATCATTCTTGGGATGTGTTGAATGTCATAGATGCGCGCTATTCTGCCATTTTCTATTTGACAGCAGCCGCGGATTCAGATACACTTGCCTTATCGATTAAATCTTTAGTAAGGAGCGCAGGAAAATGAATACGAAACATCAAAGAAATACCCCCCCCCCCCCCCCCCCCCGCATCTTCTGACTAGGAGCGTCCTGCTCTGCTTCTTATTAGTCGTCTTCCTCGCCGTTCCCGTCCAAAGCCAAACCCCTGTCCCCACGGTGCCGCCGCGGCTGACCAATCCGACCGTCATGGCGCCCTGCGGCCTGCCAGCCTCTTACGCGCAGTTCAACGCATCGGCGACGGTCACCACCTTCAACATGACCGCCGACTGCGCGATTAACGCCTGGGATAACGGCAATAACCTCGCCTTTCTGTATTTTACCGCCGGCGAGTTCACCATCAACGGCAATGGATACAGCATCACCGGCCCGCCCAACGGGTGGACGATATACGTCCAAAACGCCGGCGCCGTCCTCAATCTGAACAATATCACCATTCGAGGAGGCGGGAACTCGGCCACAGTGACCGTTGACGTGCAGAGCGGCGCGCATCTTAACGGCCGCGGCATCACCTTCCGCGACAACACTTCTGCCAGGACTGTGCTGAGGGTCACTGGCAGCGGCTCGCGAGCCACTTTGCGGAATGTGCAGTTCCTGGACAACATCCAGCCTTCCGTCACGGAAATCGGGAGCGCTATCGACGTCACCGGAGATGGCATGGTGACCATAACCAACGGCATCTTCCGCGCAAACCGAAATGGCGCTGGCTCTACTGACGTGATCCTAGTTAGAGAGACCCCATCCTTGGTCCAACTCCAGGGTTGCATGACCTTTGAGAACAATGTCCAGGCAGACGGCAGCACGGCGGCAAACGACTACGGCGTCTATAGATCCGCCGTTGCTGATGGACGAGTCATCGACAACCGAACCGGCGTTTGTCCGCCTAACTTCCAGTCTCCTAAGAAAAAGAAGAAGGAAGTTCCCACAGCCGCGCCGACGTCAACGCCGCGGCCGCAGATCGCCGCCACCCACGTCGCCCTGCAAGCCGCGACTGGCGCGACTTTCCGCACAGCTTTTGGCCTGGACAGCGGCGTCCATTTCCGCCAGCTTGACGGCGCCGGCATTGGGGTTCAGTCGATCATCGACGCTGGTTATCTGGAGGCCTTTGACGTCTATGGCTATGTCGAGCAGGGCGTCGAGGTTTGCTTCCCGCAGATCGGCCGCGTCGTATTTTTGGATGCCAATACAAGTCCGCGGGCGATAATGCCGTTGGATTCCGCCGTGGTGAACGGGCAGACCTGCGTTTCGATTAACAGTCCAGGTTCGCTGGTGCTGCTGCCCAACTGACGAACTTGACCGCAGAGGGCGCCGCCGATAATCATGTCTCGGTGTCCTCTGTGATAAAGCCTTCGCTGCGGTTTATGGCGGATTATGGCGGATTTTGTCGCAGTTGTGGCGGTCATTCTTGACACTTCTCTGTTGATTGTCTACAATATGATAAAATGAACAGCGATCAAGAATGCTTGCCAATGTCCCGCACGAAACATCATATCCTCGACGTACGCGGCCTGCGAACCTATTTCGCCCTTGAAGAAGGCACGCTCAAGGCCGTCGACGGCGTTGACTTTACGATTGGCGCCAATCAAACCGTCGGCATCATTGGCGAATCCGGCTCCGGCAAAAGCGTCACCGCCCAGTCCATCCTGCAAATTGTGCCGCCGCCAGGCACCATCCAATCAGGCGAAATCATCCTGCATCGAAGCCATGGCGAAAAAATCGACCTGGCCAAGCTCGACCCGCGCAGCCGCGAAATCCGCGGCATCCGCGGCAAAGAAATCTCAATGGTCTTCCAAGAGCCGATGACCAGCCTGTCCCCAGTGCATACCATCGGCGACCAGATTGTCGAGGCGATTCGGCTGCACATCACCCGCAGCAAAGGCCAAGCCAAAGAACTGGCGCTGGATATGATCAACCGCGTCGGCATTTCCAACCCCAAACAGCGCTTTAATGAATACCCTCATCAACTGTCCGGCGGCATGCGGCAGCGGGCGATGATCGCTATGGCCCTGTCTTGCAGTCCATCGCTGCTGATCGCCGATGAGCCGACGACGGCGCTGGACGTCACTGTGCAGGCGCAGATTTTGGAACTGATGAAGGAGCTTCAGGAGCAGTTCGGCATGGCGATTATGTACATCACCCACGACTTGGGGGTCATTGCCGAAATTGCCGATGAGGTCAATGTCATGTACTTGGGGCGCGTGGTGGAACGGGCATCCACGATTGAACTGTTCAAAAATCCGCTGCATCCCTACACCCAGCGCTTGCTCAAATCCATCCCGCGGCTTGGCGGCCGTGGCCGGCGGCGGCTGGATGCCATTCGCGGCAATGTTCCCGTCCCGCTCAATCCGCCGCGGCAGTGCGGTTTTGCCTCGCGCTGTGATGAATTCATCGCCGGCCAATGCGACGCCGCCGTGCCAGCCCTGGTCAATATGGGGAACGAGCATTACCTGCGCTGCTACCTGCACAATGAAGAAAGCGAGCCGGCCTATGCCTGAACCACAGCATGAGGACAAGCAAATTGGCGGCGTCTTGCTTGAAGTCCGAAACCTCAAGAAGCACTTTCCTATCGAAAAAGGCTTTTTCCGAACGGTGCAGGGCCACGTCAAAGCCGTCGATGACGTCAGCTTTGTCATCCGCGAGGGCGAAACCTTTGGCCTGGTCGGTGAATCGGGCAGCGGCAAGACCACATTGGGACGCTGCATTGTCCGCGGCATCGCGCCGACCGCCGGCCAGATTTTCTTCCGTTTGCCCGACGGCAGCGAAGTCGACCTGGCCAGCATCGACAAGCGCGGCCTGCGGAGCGTCCGTCGGCATTTTCACATGATCTTCCAAGACCCCTATTCCTCGCTTGACCCCCGCATGACCGTCCTGGACATCATCGCCGAGCCGATTCGGAACAACAAAATCCTCTCCGACTCGCGCGAAATACAGGAACGGGTGATGGAGTTGATGGATGTCGTCGGCCTGGAGATGCGTCATCTCAATCGCTATCCGCACGCTTTTTCCGGCGGCCAGCGTCAGCGCATCGGCATTGCGCGGTCTTTGGCGCCCAATCCGCGCCTTATCGTCTGCGATGAAGCGGTGTCGGCGCTGGATGTTTCGATCCAAGCGCAGATTTTGAACCTGCTCGAAGATCTGCAAGAGGAATACAACCTGACCTTTCTGTTCATCGCCCATGACCTGACGGTGGTCGAACACATCGCCGACCGCGTCGGTGTCATGTACGTCGGCCAACTGGTCGAAATGGCCAGCGCCGAAGACCTCTTCGCCCAGCCCAAACATCCCTACACCGAAGCCTTGCTTTCGGCTGTGCCGACGACTGACCCTGAAATTAAAATGGATCGGATCATTCTGCCGGGCGAAGTCGCCAACCCAGCCGCCCCGCCCGCCGGCTGTTACTTTCATCCCCGCTGCCGATATGCCCAGGACATCTGCAAGACCGACAAACCAGCCTGGCGAGAAGTCCAGGCCGGGCATTACGCCGCCTGCCATTTTGCCGACGAACTGGACTTGCATGGGGTTGAATAATACCGCTTATGGATTTTCTGCTGGCCTTTACCCTGTTCGTTATCATGGCCGCCGCCATTATCGCCGCCGTGATTGTCCGCTCCACCCGCCGCGCCGCCGCAACCGCCATCACCCGCCACTTCAAGGCAGCCGAATACATCCTGGCGCATCATCAGCCGCCGCCGTCATGGCAGACGCCGCCTTGGCGAAAACGGCTTTTCAGCCAGTCACCACGCCCGGCCGCCAATGCTGACATGCTGGAACGGCTGGATGAGCTTATTCGATTTTTTGAACACAGTCCCTTTTTTGAGGACGAATGGACGCGCCAGCAGCTTTTGACGCAATTAGACCAGGAACGTCAGAATTGGGAATTTTCGCTTCCGCACGAATAAGAGCGCTATTCCAGTTTCAGTGCAGCCCACATCCCCAGCTTCGGAATAACCGCCGCGCTGCCCGATTCTGTGATGCGGCAGTCGACCGTCTGCGGGTCATGGTCGGGCGAATAGAGCGCCGCCGCCGAAAAGGTGCGGCCAAGCATACTTTCGGCAATCGTCACTGTGATATTATGCAAGGTCGCATAGCGGTCAGTTTCGGGATCGTAATGGCTGTTCAGCAGGTGGCAAATCAGCGGCGAGTCGGGCGCATTCGGCTTGTGCCGCGGCAGAACAGTGACGTTTTCGGCGCCGTCGACCTGAATATCCGCGCCAACCCGATCCAGCAAGTCATCGACAGTCGTCCAGGTCACCAGACGGTCGCCGCAGCTTTGCAACTTGGCTTCTTGGGCGGCCGTCAGATGCGAAGGCTCGAAGCGCACCACCGCGCGGCAGTCCGACAAATCGGCTTCCAGCAAATCATCCTGCACCCAGTCATCGCCGGCAATGATGAGACGATAGGGGAAATTGGCTTTGGCAAGCGCAACGCTGGCTTTGACCAAATCTGTTTTGGGCGCGGTTCGATTCTGCCCGCCCAGATGGCCGCCGCTCAACTGATCGCCAAGATACTGCCGAACAGCTAAATTGCTGAAGATCAGCGCCGCCGATGCCACCGATTCATAGCCGTCAAAAAGTTCGGGATAGGCGCGCACAAAATGATACAGCGGTTCATAATCGCCGGGCTTGCTGTAATACCAGCGGTCAGGCTCGCCGGCGACGCGCATCGTCCACATCTTGACCGGCGCCATAAACACATGACCAAAAGCATAGGCCTGGGCAATCCACAGACGTATATGCCCCGGGCGGTCATGGATGCGATAAGGCTCAAAGGCGCGCGGAATCCCGGTGATGGCCACCAAACGATCCAGCGCGTCCGCCAGTTTGAAGGTGTAGATGGGTTCCGTTGGAAAAATTTCGGTTTCCGGCGGCTGATATTCCATCTCATTGGTATAAAAATCATGGGCATCGACCGCGTACATGAACTCGGCCCAATAATAGGGCGAATTGGAACTCATGGGGACATCATCGCCAAACTGCTGGGCATAACGTTTGAATTCGCGGAACAGGCCGCTGACCTCCCGCCATTGATAATCAAAGTATTCGCCGGCGAGGGGGATGATCGGCGGGAAGGCGAGTATCTGGGCGCGGTACTGTTCGTCGGTGATGCCTTGCCCCAGCAGAAATTGGCGATAGTCAAAGGCCGCCAGGTCATCAATCCCATGCGCCGGCAAATCCTCTTCGTTCAGATGCGTCTGGAGATAGTGGCGGAATCCCGTCAGGCAATGCGCGCAGAAGCAGCCGCCATAACGGGCATTCAGCGCGCCAATCGTCGGGATGGCCGAATCAATCATCAGCCAATCGCTGCCAGCCTGCATGACCCGCCGCAGCTGGTACATCAGATAATGACGATAGCCGGGCGCGTTGGTGCAGTAATGATAAGCTGGATGCCCCTTATAGCGATGCGTCCACCAGGTGACCGCCGGCTGATTGTTCAAGTCGCGGACGGTCGATTCCATAAAATTGGAATCATAATCGATCATGCCCATCCAGTCGGCGTCCAGTTCGACGCGCCCCTGAAACTTGGCATGGCAGCGATGCGCCTCATCCACATCGCGCATCATCTCCTCATCCGGCGGCAGCCCGCGGCGGTCGGGTTCGGGCAGGAATCCCCAAGCCAGGCCCGTCGCCCGATAACGCCGGTAATCTTCCATGCTGCACGGCCGGGTAATCAGCGCATCAGAACGTTTAAGTGTCATCAAAATCCCTCACAATCTGCGAAAGCTGGTGTAATACGCGCCCAATTGACGCCCTTGAGTCTCATCCGTCAGCCAAGTCTGCGCTTTGCATTTGCCGGCCGGCAATTCCAGCCTGAAGCTGGCCGCCGTATCCTGCTCACAGACCGCCTGCGCGCGCCGTTTGTTTCCAATTTCAAGTTCGGCCCTGACAATCCCCATCGGCAGATTGGCCTCAAGCGGATATGACCGAAGCTCAATCTCGTACCCGCCGGCCGCGACAATATCGATCATCCAAAAGCCATTGGCATCATAGGCCGGGTCGCCAATCCAGGCTTGCATCCAGGGCACCCGGCCTTGGGTTGGATGCCAGTCGCGCGCCGACAAAAGGACTGGATTTTCCTGCTCGGCGCCGACCGGCACATAGACATACTCGGCGAACGCGCTTTGCAGACCGTCCCACCAAGCCTCATAGTCGCGGCGCAGGGCGGCGACAATCTGCGGAAAATCAGGCGCAATATCGCGGGCTTGTCCTCTGTCGCCGTTCACATCGTACAGTTCCTCGCCATTTATCAGCCGCCAAGGCCCGTTCATCACCGCGCAATGATGCCATTTCCGCGGCTGGTCGGGCTGGAGATGCACGCATACCGAACGCGCAGGCAGCGCGGCCTCTTCATCCCGCAAACAGGCGGCCAGGCTTAGGCCGTCAAAATCGGGCGCGGTCTCGATTTCCAGGCGGCACAAATCAATCAAAGTCGGCAGAATATCAATATGCGCCGTCAGCGCGGCGATCTTTTTGGCGGGCAGGGTCTTGCGCCAGCGCAGAAAGAAGCTGACCTGATGGCCGCCGTCATACACCGAGCCTTTTTTGCCGCGCAGCCCAGCGTTGTATCCCTCGCCTGTCGACGGATCAAAGCCAGCCGCCGTCCCGTGGTCAGCCGTAAAGATGACAATGGTATTCTCGTCCAGGCCAAGCTGCTCCAGCCGCCCAAACAGCCGTCCGACATTTTCGTCGAAATTGGCGATCATGCCATAAAAATGGGCGCGGTCTTCGGCAATGCCCTGCGCCTTGTAGGGCGCGGCATAGGAATCCGGCACAATGAAGGGCGCGTGCATGGCATTTGTGGCCAGATAGACGAAAAAGGGCCGCTGTTGATTGGCTTCAATGAAATTGAGCGCCGCCTGAAAGAATACATCGGTGCAGTAACCCTCGCACCGTTCGGCGCGGCCATCGCGAAAATAGCTGTCATCAATGTAATTATTGCCCCAATAATCCGGCAGTTCGCCTACACCGCCGCCGCGATGACAAAGAACTTCGTCAAAGCCGCGATGCCGCGGCGCAAATGGATAATTGTCACCCAGATGCCATTTGCCGAACATCGCCGTTCGATAGTCATTTTCCGCAAAAATATCGGCCATCGTCACCGCATCGGGATGCAGCAGATGCCGCCCATGAATAACATGCCAAACTCCATTGCGGCTGGCGTATTGGCCGGTCAGCAGCGCCGCCCGCGACGGTGAGCAGAGGGGGTCGTGATGGTGATTGTCCAGTTGGACGCTTTCCCGCGCCATCTGGTCAAGATGAGGCGTCTTCAGCGTCGGATGGCCATGACAGCCAAGATCGCCATAGCCCTGGTCATCGGTGATCAGCAGGATGACGTTGGGATGCCGCGCCATGCAAGACCTCCGCGCCAGGCCAAAATCAGACGAAGGCCGCGGGCAGATTATCGCGTTCCCAGCGAATGATGAAATCCCAAGGCTCGTCGATGGCCGCCAGGCCCAGGCCGTCGCGTCCCTGCTGAATGGCATGGAAGCTGTACGTGGTCACATGGCTCAAGCCCCAACTCAAGCCGGACAGCGGTTCGGTATTGCGCGCATCATCAACGCGGTAGGCGCCGGCGGCCTGCGGCGGCGCTGTCACCGCGGATTTGATCTCAAAGTTGAGGCCGTCGGCGGCAAATTGAATCGTGTCCTTCTCGGGGCCGCAGCGAGTCAAAAGTCCGCCCACGCCGCCGCGGTAATTCCAGACCATGACTTCGTGACCGCTGTTGGAAATCGGATTGGCTGGAGATTTGACATAGGGGCCAAGCGGACTTTCAGCAACCGCCGCGCCCCATTTGGATTCCATGTTGCTGTGGCCGATGCCCTCGCCCTTGTAGTAAAGCCAATACCTGTTTTCCCGAAACAGCAGCGCCGGGTCATGCACGCGCAGGCTGTCCCAAGTTCCCTTGACGGTCGCCTGCTCTGGATGGGCGCGTTCGTCCACTTCGCCCGATTCATCGGGTTCAACAATCGGCGCCGGGCTTTTGGTCCAGGGTCCATCAGGCGAATCGGCCCAGGCAATCGCAATCGATTCGGGCGTGCAGCGATAGCTTGGCGAAGTCGTCACCTGATAAACCAGGTAATAGCGGCCCTCATGCGCCAGCGCATCGGGGGTAAAGACGCTGCGCTCGTCATAGCTGCCTTGCGGGCCGCGCTCAACCGCCGGCCCCTGCTCTTCCCACAAATGACCATCTTTGGAGGCGGCGCACCAGACATCGGCCAAGTCCCAGGGGACGGCCGGCAATGTGTCTGTCGCCCGCTCATGTCCCACCGGCGGACAAGGCGGCGCGGCGCGGGTGTACCAGACATAGTAGAGGCCATCGGCGCGGATGATGCAGCTGGGATCGCGGCGGATGATGCCTTTTTCATAGCCCAAGCCCTGGATTGGCATATAGCGAAACTTGGCGAACCAGGGATTTTCCTTGTCCGGCCGCTCGAAACGGCGCATGGCCGCGCTTTGAGTCACAGCAGGCCTCCTTTGAAAAACACGGCGGCCCAGCCAATCGGCCAGGCCGCCATGCGAACTTTGTTTCGCGTTGGGTTAGCTGCCGCCCTCAAAGTACCATTGTTCGGGCATGAACATGACCCATTGGCGATAGCTCCAACTCCACTGGCCGGTGGTGTCATTGGGCGGCGTGTTCTTCAGATTCGTCTTGAAGAGCAAGGGCTGCGGCGGCCGCTGTATCGTGCCGATCTGATACAGGCCTTCAAAGGATTTGTTGAAGAATTCCTTGCCCAAGGCCAGCCATTCTGCCGAGCCATAGGGCGCATCCAAAAATTCTTCACCGAGATTCCACAGGTCTTGGATTTCCTGCGGCGGCTCTTCGCCTTCTTCACCGTCGCTTTGCATCCACTCGCGCCACAGATGACCGGAAGCGCGGGCGCCCCAATGCGGCCGCGTATTGCCAAGCCCATTAGCGACTTCGCCAATATCCAGAATATCAGCGCCCCAGGCCGCCAGGTCAACACTGTTGCCATTCCGCAGTTCACTGTACAGACCAATTTCAATCAGCTTGTAGTTGGTCTTGACGCCGATCTCATTCCAGTAGTCGGTCACCAGTTCGCCAATTTTCTGCCAGGCATCTTCGGGCACGGAGACCTGGAAGTTGAGGAAGAGCGTTTCGCCATCCGGCCGCAGACGGAAGCCATCGGCATCGCGCTGGTCAAGGCCCATTTCATCCAACAGCTGATTGGCCAAATCGGGATCGTACTGGGCATAGTTGGTCGTCATCCACGGTTCATAAAAAGCGGAGGTTGGCACCATGGCGGTTTGTGATGGATTCGCCAGGCCGAAGTAGACCAGTTCGTTGATTTCCTCGCGGTTGATGGCGACCGACATCGCCTGACGGAAACGAACATCCCAGAAAATCTCGCGCAAAGGCAGATTCTCGGTGGTGAAGTTGAACATGATGGAGTATTCGTTGCCGCGGCTGTATTCGGCCAGCGCGGTGCGATAGTCGCCGGCTTCCTCGTTTTCGCGATAAGTCGGGAAGCTCAACAGCGTCCCCCAGCCAAAGTGCGTGTATTCCCCGGCAATCGCCTTCAAATCCTGAACTTGCAGGTCTTCGACCAGGATGCGGCGCAGGGTGTCGGTGTAGGGCAGCTGATTGCCAGCCGTGTCGACCTTGAAGAAGTAGGGATTGCGCTCATAGAGTTTGTTGCCGAAGGTGTCTTCGCTGACAAAGACGAAGGTATTCAGCGTTGGCGCGTAGGGATCGGTTTCTGAACCCAGATTCCAGGTGAAGTTGTAGGGCGACATCTTGGCGTTGAACATCTGCACCCAGTTTTCATAGCCCTGTTCATCGGCCAGTTCATCGGCATCGGGGTTGTAGTCGATGTGGAATTGCTGGAAATAGTGCGCCGGGCGGAAGCCGCGGTTGCCGACCTCGCTGCCCAAAGCAATCGACAGAGTCGGACGCGGTTCAGCGTAGGTATAGCGCACAGTCGTTTCGTCAATGATTTCAAACTGCGGCAGTTCGCCATTGACGGCCCAGGGGCCGCCTGGCGACGGTGTCACATCGCTGTTGCCCAGCACATCTTCAAAGTAGAAGCGGAAGTCTTCGGCGGTGAAGGGTTCGCCGTCCGACCATTTATGCCCTTGACGCAGGTGAATGGTGAAGGTGGTCTGGTCGTCGGAGATTTCGAAGGCTTGAGCGATGTTGGGGATGATGGTTTGCAGGTCGGTATCAATCGTCAGCAGCTTTTGCAGGCGCATCTCCAGCACATCCCAGCCACAGCAGGTCGGATTGGTCGAAGGGCCGGCAAGCTCGCCGCCGTATTCGCCAACAGCTTCCAAAGGCTGGACGACGACTGGCTGCGCTGGCAGACGCTCTTCAATCGGCGGCAGTTCCCCAGCGGCGACTTTTTCGGCCAGCATCGGCGCTTCGCCCCAGCTGTCAATCGAATCGCCGGTGGCGGCCGCATAGGCATCGAGGCTGGCGTACTGCGATGGGTAGACCCTTTCGCCCATATCCTGCGCCAGCGCGCCGGCGGACATGACGGCTGCTGCGATGAGTAACAAAATAAGAACGCGTTTCATTGGATAATTCCTCTCATCAATACGTTAATGGAAACGAATTTCGATTGGCATTGCATCTCAGCTTGTTCACCTCCTTTTATCTACTTCGGACTTAACAGTCAGGGCAGATGCCCTTGGATTTCCTTATTTTATTTCATACGGCGCCAGCGCATCCCAATCAAACTGCACGCCATGCCCAGGCGCGTTGGGCGCGGTCATGATGCCATCCTTCAGCTTGGGCGGATTTTTCATATAGCGTTCCAGCCCAAAGCCATGCACTTCCAAAAATGAGGCGTTGGGGATCGCCGCCAGCAGATGCAGATGAAGCTCATGGACGCCGTGCGACGTGACCGGCAGATTGTGGGCATAGGCCAGCTTGGCGACGCGCATCCAGTTGGTGATGCCGCCGATGTTGGAGACGTCTGGTTCGGGAAAGGCGATTTGGCCGATTTCAATGATATGCCGAAATTCATAAATCGTATGCAGATTCTCGCCCGATGCGATAGGCAGGCCGCCTTCGCGCGCAATCCGCGCCATGCCTGGATAGTCGTCGGGTATTGTCGGCTCTTCCAGCCAATAGACATCATGCTCGCGGAATTGGCGGGCGGCGCGGATGGCCTGCTCGACCGTCCAGCGCATATTGGCATCGACCATCAGCGGCATATCGGGCCCAATGCAATCGCGGACGGCGCGCACCCGTTCCAGGTCTTCAGAGAGCCTGTCACGGCCGACTTTTATTTTGATGGCGCGGAAGCCTTTTTCGAGATTGCGGCGCGTCTGTTCGATCAATTCTTTCGGGCCCAGCTGCAAATCAATGCCGCCGGCATAAGCCCGCGCCTGGCCAGAATGACCGCCCAACAGCTGCCAGAGCGGTTTGTTTTCCTGATGCCCCTTGAGGTCCCATAAAGCAATGTCAACCGCAGACATGGCAAAGGAAACCAGCCCACCGCGCCCGACATAATGCAGATGCCACCACATCCGTTCCCAGATGGCGTCAATGCGGTCGGCGTCGGCCTGCAGCAGCAGTGGCTTGAGTTCGCGCTGGATGAGCGACTGTATCGCCGCGCCGCCGCGCCCAATGGTATAGGTATAGCCACAGCCCTTCAGCCCGCATTCGGTCTGCAAAATCACCAGAACAACTTCAAAGCAGGTATGGACGCCGTGCGTGGCGTCGGTCATGGCATGATTCAAGGGCAGGACGTAATGTCGGCTTTCCATGTTTTTGATGATCATGCCCATAATCGTCCTCGATGCCGTCGGCGGCGAACAAAAGATAATGACAAAATATCGGATCTGCAAAAAATTGTCAAGTGTACATTGTTGACAATCTGCAATTTTGCTTTTACAATGCTTGAAACTGCACTGGCAAATGATGTGTTGGCTGTGAAAATGCTGAAATGGGATAGCGTTCGCAAAGGCGCCGGCTGATGAAACTGTATATTTTCAAACGATTGTTTTACACGGTTTTTCTGCTGTGGGCGCTTTCGGTGGTCATCTTTATTGTGATTCAACTGCCGCCGGGCGATTTTTTGGCCACCCGCATTGCCCTCCTGGAGCAAGCCGGCGACCAGATTAGCGAGGAGACTGTCGAAGGCCTGCGCCGACAGTATGGATTGGATTTACCGCTTCATCAACAGTATTTCAAATGGTTTGGGCAATTCCTGCAAGGTGAATTTGGCTACTCATTCAACTGGGAACGACCTGTGCGCGATTTAATTGGCGAACGGCTGGCGCTGACCCTCATTATTGCCATTTGCAGCGCTGTCTTTGTCTATGTGGTCGCTATCCCCATCAGCATCTATTCGGCCACGCATCAATACTCGCTTGGTGATTATATCGTTTCCATCATCGGTTTTATTGGCTTGGCTGTTCCCAATTTTATGCTGGCGCTCATCCTTTTGTACATAGCCTTTAAGCACTTTGGACTTAACCTGACCGGCCTGTTTTCACCGGAATATCTGGACGCGCCCTGGAGTTGGGCGAAAGTTGGCGATCTGCTGCTCCATCTGCCCGTTCCAGTGATTATTCTCGGCACCGGCGGCACAGCCGGGATGATTCGGGTGCTGCGCGGCACGCTGCTCGACGAACTCAACAAGCAGTATGTCATCACCGCCCGCAGCAAAGGCGTCGGCGAAACCAAGCTGCTCTTCAAATATCCAGTGCGGGTGGCGCTGAATCCGATTGTCAGCAGTTTCGCCTGGCTGTTTCCGTTCTTGATTTCCGGAGACACGATTACGGCTATTGTGCTGGGGCTGCCGACGGTTGGGCCGATGATGCTGCGAGCGCAAATTACACAAGATACCTTCCTGGCGGCAACATGTTTAATGTTCCTCGCCATACTCTCGGTGATTGGCACAGCGGTTTCCGACATCCTGCTAAGCGTGGTGGATCCGCGTATTCGGATGGAACGGAGCATGAATTGATGAGGACGGCGCCATGCTGCGGAGAATAGGCCTGAAGCGAAGAAAGACATCTGTCTATGACGAGGACTATTATCTGGTCTCGCAATGGCAGCTGATGTGGCGCAAGTTCCGCCGTCATCGCTTGGCGATACCTTCGCTGGTCGTCATCTTCTTCCTGTATTCGCTGGCGATCTTTCCCGAATTCTTTGCCATTAACGATTATCAAAAACGTCATGCCAGCTACGCCAAAGCGCCGCCTCATACCCTGTATTTTGTCGATGAGGAGGGTCAATTCCATCCAGTTCCCTTCATCTATGAACTCAAGCAGGAACTGGATATGTCAACCTTAGAGCGGCATTACACCGAAGACACCTCAACGCGCTATTATCTGAAGTTTTTTGTCGAAGGCGAGCCTTACCGATTATTGGGCCTTTTTGACACCAGCATTCATCTGGTGGGCGTGGATGCGCCGGCGGTCTTCTTCCCCTTCGGCACTGACGAATTCGGGCGCGATCTCTATTCGCGGACAATTCATGCCGCGCGGATTACGCTTTCGATTGGCTTGGTTGGCGCGGCGATCAGCTTTTGTCTCGGCTGTTTCTTCGGTGGCATCTCCGGTTATTTCGGCGGGAGGGCTGACATGGGAATTCAACGATTGATTGAATTCATCATCTCAATACCCCAAATTCCGCTTTGGATGGCGCTGGCCGCGGCTCTGCCGCCCGAATGGAACTCTGTCCAGGTGTACTTTGGCATTACGCTTGTGCTGTCAGTCCTTAGCTGGCCCTGGCTGGCGCGGACTATACGCGGCAAGCTGCTGGAACTGCGCGAGGCCGATTTTGTCATGGCCGCCCGCATTTCCAACACGAGCAGCATGGTAATCATCATCAAGCACCTGCTGCCTTCCTTCGCCAGCTATCTGATTGTCGCCATGAGTCTGACTGTGCCGTACATGATCCTGGCGGAAACGGCGCTTAGCTTTCTCGAAATCGGCATTCGACCGCCGGCGGTAAGCTGGGGATCACTGCTGCACGATGCCCAAAATGTCCATGCCCTAAGCCAAAGCCCATGGCTGCTGATTCCAGGATTGTTTGTTATCGTCACCGTCTTGAGTTTCAATTTTCTCGGCGATGGCCTGCGCGACGCCGCCGACCCCTATAAACAGTAAGCAAGGTCAAAGGACAAGATGACAGCCTTCGAGATTTATCGGACATTGCCAGAACAGATCGCCGCCCGACTCCAGCGCGAGGTGCTTTCGAGCAAACTCAAGCCCGGCGACCCGCTGCGCGAGACGGATTTGTCAGAACGTTTCGGGGTCAGCCGCGGCCCCATACGCGAGGCCTTTCGCCAGCTGACCCAGCAAGGCCTGCTCGTCCTGGAGCCTAACAAGGGCGTTCGCGTCGCTCAAAACCCAAGCGTCGAAGTCCGGCCGCTCGTCGTCCAGCTTCGCCGCAAAATCGAAACCTTTGTCCTCGACAGCATCTTCGAGCGCATTACTGCCGATGACCTGGCTGTATGGGATGACATCCTGGCCGATATCAAAACCGCCTGCGAATCCAATGACGTGGATGCCCTGACCGAACATGACCTGCGCTTTCATCAGGCGATTATCCAAAGCCACGACGACAAAGATCTGTTCACGCTCTGGCAGCCGATTATGATGCGGATGCTGATGCACTATAATCGACTTGATGACATTATGGAAAGCTACCGCGAACACAAACGAATCCTTGATGCGATCCATAGCGGACAAAAAGCGGAAGCGATCCGCGCTTTGGAAGCCAATATCCAGTAACGCCGGCCGGCCGCAAAATCGGCGGCAGTCAGGAAGACGCCATGACGCAAGCCGTTTTTTATGAAGGCAATCGGAAGATACGGGTTGGCAGGCAGGCCCCGCTTGCGCCCGGCGATGACGAAGTCCAGTTAAAAGTCTCGCACTGCGGCATCTGCGGCACTGACCTGCATATCTTCCACGGCGCGATGGACCAACGGGTCACCATGCCGCAGGTGCTTGGCCACGAGATGTCGGGGACGGTGAACAAGCTGGGCAAGGCCGTCGAGCATTTCAGGGTTGGCGAGCGGGTGGCGGTTATGCCGCTGACACCCTGCGGCGCTTGTCCGGCATGCGCGGCTGGTCATCAGCACATCTGCCATCATCTCAAGTTCCTGGGCATTGATACGCCTGGCGCCTTCCAAACCTGCTGGACTGTCCCGGCCAACACTGTCTATCGACTGCCGGATAATCTGTCGCTGAAACACGGCGCGATGATTGAACCGCTGGCGGTGGCCTGTCATGATGTGCGTTTGGCCGCTGTCCAAGAAGGCGACCGCGTGGTAGTCCTGGGCGGCGGGCCGATTGGCCTACTGGTCGCGCTGGCGGCGCAGCAGGCCGGCGCCGATGTCATCCTGTCCGAAATCAATCCCTACCGCGTTGAATTGGCGCGAAGCCTTGGCATGGAAGCCGTCAATCCGCAGGAGACCGATTTGACTGCGCTGGTAATGAACAAGACCGACCAAGCTGGCGCGGACATCGTGTTTGAGGTGTCAGGCTCGCAGGCTGGTGCGTCTATCATGACCGAACTGCTTCGCACGCGCGGCTTGGCGGTGATTGTCGCCATCTTTGCCCAGCCGCCCAACATCGACCTGTTCCGCTTCTTTTGGCGCGAGCTTCGCTTGCAGGGCGTGCGCGTCTATGAGCCGCAGGATTTCACCGACGCCATCGCCCTGGCGGCATCAGGCAGGCTGCCGCTGGATGAACTGATTACCGATATTCGCCCGCTAAGCGCCTTGAAGTCTGGCTTTGAGGACATGGAAAAGGGCGGCCAAGTGATGAAGATACTGTTGGAGCTTTAATATGAATGTACTGGACATGTTTCGTTTGGATGGCAAAACGGCGCTGGTGACCGGCGCTCGGCGCGGCATCGGCAAGGCCATGGCGATTGCGCTGGCCGAGGCCGGCGCCGACATTGTGGCGGTCAGCGCCAATCTTGAGGCGTCGGGCAGTGAGATTGAAAAGGCGGTCACTGCGCTTGGGCGAAAGTTTGCCGGCTATCAATGCGATTTTTCCGACCGCGCCGCCGTCTACAGCTTTATCGACCAAGCCGCTGGCAACCACCCGGTCATTGATATTCTGGTCAATAATGCCGGCACGGTGCTCCGCGAACCGGCGGCGCAGCATTCGGATGCCTGGTGGGACAAAACCATTGAGGTCAACCTCAACGCGCAGTTTGTTCTTAGCCGCGAGTTCGGCAAACGGATGCTGGTTCGCGGGCGCGGCAAAATCATCTTTACCGCCTCGCTGCTTACCTTTCAGGGCGGCATCACCGTCCCCGGTTATTCAGCCAGCAAGGGCGGCATCGGCCAACTGGCCAAAGCGCTGGCTAACGAATGGGCGGCGCATGGAGTTCAGGTCAACGCGATTGCGCCCGGCTATGTCCGCACCGACGTTACCGAAGCATTGCAAAATGATCCAGCCCGTCACCAAGCCATTTTGGAGCGAATCCCGGCCGGCCGCTGGGGCGAAATTGACGATTTCAAGGGGCCGGTTGTTTTCCTGGCATCGCCGGCATCCGATTTTGTCAATGGCGAAATCCTTGTTGTCGACGGCGGCTGGATGGGCCGCTGATCTTCCCGCAAGCGGTTAGGCCTGGCTGATGACGGTTGGCTGGTCGACTTGGCTTTGCTCTTTCAAGATCCGCGCTTTCCACGATTCAGGCAATGCTGTGACGCGCTGAAACCAGGTGTCTTCGCTGTAGCGGACGTTGCTGCCCTTGAACTCTGGGCGCTTCGCATCGCGGCTAAGGGCGCAGTCAAAGCGAATAATAAAGCAGTTTTTGTCCGGGCCGCCGCCAAGCGGGTTGATATGACTCAAGCCCCAGCTAATGCCGCGGCCATCGCCATTGTCGGCAAAGGCATCGGGGCAAAAAGGCCCCGGCGCCACCGGCGGCATCTGCACATGGGCCTTGGGTTCAAAGTTCAAGCCATCGGCGGCATACTGAACTGTGTCCTTTTCTGGGCCGTCCAAAATCAGCAGGGCCGCAATGCCGTCATAATAGGGCCAGAGCATGGTCTCATGTCCCGAATTGGTCAAGGGATTGAGTTCGGATTTGACATAGGGCCCTTCGGGAGTCTCGGCAATGGCCACCCCCTGCGCCCGCAGCAGATTACCCGGGCTTTTATCGCGCGGCGCCCCTTTATAATAAACCCAGATTTTCCCCTGATACACCAGTGGATAAGGATCATGAACGGCGCAGCTGTCCCATTCGCCGGCCGCGCCTTGCGGAATCACTGGCCGCTCCAGCCGCGTCCAGGGGCCATCCGGCGAATCAGCCCAAGCCATGCTGACATTCACACAGTCATTCTGCCGCCAAATGGTCGTAAAGGTCTGATAATACAGATAATATCGCCCGCCAAAGGCCAAAATATCCGGCGTCGAAAGCGACCGGTCGCCATAGCTGCCTTTGGGCGCACGCGCCACGGCGATGCCCTGCTCTTGCCAATGAAAGCCGTCTTTGGAAGTGGCATAGCAAATATCGGCCAAGTCCCAGTCGACAATCGGGATGTCATCGCCGGCCTGGTCGATGCCGGCTGGCCCAACGGGGTCGATTCGCGTCTGCCGCCGCGTGTACCAAACATAATAGGTATCGTCTATCTTCAGCGCTTTAGACGGATCGCGGCGCGAAACCGAAAGCGCCGATTCATCCTTGCCGATGCCAGTAATGCGCGAGTATTTGAAGGTGGTATAAAACGGGTTGCCGATGTCCTGCGCCGGCGTCCATATATCATAAAGCCGTTCGGTCGCCCGGCTGATGGGCCGGTCAGTCGGCTTTTGCGGCGGCAGACGGCTGGGAAAGGCAGATGGAGATGGATTGGCTTCGTTCATCATTCCCTCGCGAAAATGGCATAGAGACGGCATATCGGATACCATGTTGATTGTAGACAATTTGCGAAATCTGTCAACTTTCTCTCGACTGAATCCGTGTTGAGGAGCTTGCATGATGATTGCTGACTATATTGTCGTCGGCGCCGGTTCAGCCGGGTGCGCCGTCGCCAGCCGCCTAAGCGAAGACAGCCAGCGCCGCGTTTTGCTGCTGGAAGCCGGCGGCCCTGACGACAGCCCCGATATTCATATCCCCGCCCGCTTTTCCAACCTGTTTCACAGCGATATCGACTGGGATTATGAGACCATTCCGCAGCCCGGCTTGAACAACCGCCGCGAATATGTCCCGCGCGGCAAGGTTTATGGCGGCACCAGTTCCATGAATGCCATGGTCTATCAGCGCGGCCACCCGTCGGATTATGACGCCTGGGCCGAACTTGGCAATGAGGGCTGGAGCTATGCCGATGCGCTGCCCTATTTTAGAAAAATGCAGCATCAGGAACGCGGCGAATCCGAGCATCATGGCATTGATGGGCCCATCAATGTAGCCGACCCGCAAGACCCCAATCCGCTAAGTCTGGCCTTTGTCGAAGCCGCGCTGGAATTGGGATTCCAGCCCAACGATGATTTCAACGACGGCGTGCAGGAAGGGTTTGGCCTGTATCAGGTCACCCAGAAAAACGGCGCGCGCCACAGCGCCGCCCGCGGCTATTTGCATCCAGCGCTGGCCCGCGGCAACTTTACGGCTTTGCCATTTGCACAGGTTACTCGTCTTCTGTTCGAGGGGACGCGCTGCATCGGCCTGCGATACATCCATGAGGGCGACGTCAAAACCGCCCATGCCCGCCAGGAAGTCATTTTGTGCGGCGGCGCCATCAATACCCCACAGCTGCTGCTGCTTTCGGGCATTGGGCCGGCCGAGCATCTGGCGCAGTTTGACATTCCCGTCATCAAGGATTTGCCCGGCGTCGGGCAAAATCTGATGGATCACATGCAAGTTCCCCTCGCCTGTCATTGCCAGCAGCCGATTACCCTCGCCGCCAAAGATGAACCCAAACAGCTTCAGCTTTATCATCAAGACAAAAGGGGCCTGCTGACCTCCAATCTGGGCGAGGCCGGCGGCTTTGCGCGGCTCAATCCACAGGCGCCGGCGCCCGAACTCCAATATCATTTCGGCCCGGACTGGTTTATCCGCCATGGCTTTCAAAGCCCGGCGGGGCATGGCTTCACCATATTAGTTGGGCTGGTCAAAACACAGAGCGCCGGTTCACTGCGCCTGCAATCCAATGATCCCTTGGCGCCGCCGCGCATCGACTTCGCCTGCCTAAGCCATGATGATGACGTCGAGGTTCTGCTGGCAGGCCTCAAACTGGGGCGGAAGATCGCGTCAGCCGCCGCTTTTGCCCCTTATCGCGGCGAGGAGTTTCTGCCTGGCGCATCCGTGACATCCGACGCCGACCTCATCCACTATATCCGCGATTTTGCGACAACCATCTATCATCCGGCTGGCAGCTGCAAAATGGGGGCGGATGATATGGCTGTGGTCAACAGCCGGCTTCAGGTGCATGGCATCCAAGGCCTGCGGGCCGCCGATGCCTCGATCATGCCCTTTCTCATCAACGCCAATACCAATGCGCCCTGCATGATGATTGGCGAAAAAGCCGCCGATCTAATCCTTAACGAAAGCTGACGCCATGAAACCCATCACAAGCGACAAGCCATTTTTGCCCGGCGAGCCGACGTCCGCCAAGCCCATCGACCGCCCCTTGAGCGCCGCCGCCGAGCGACTTTATGACAAATGGGGCCGCTTTCAGGATTCGACCAGCGAATTTTATACCACCTTCAAATACAGCCAAGTCAGCGGCATCGGCAAGCAGGCCGGCGTAACCCGCCGCGATCCGACTACCATCCTGCGAATCAACGGAACGTACTACGTCTGGTACACCCGCCGCCAAACGTCCAAAAACCGCGACCCGTCCAACAAGCCGCCGCGCCGCCAGCAGCGCTGGGATACACCAGTCTTCGATTGGGATTTGGCTGAAATATGGTACGCCACTTCCAAAGACGGCTTTCATTGGCAGGAGCAGGGTCCAGCCGTCCGCCGCGGCCCCAAAGACGCCTATGACGGACGTTCCGTTTTTACTCCCGATGTGCTGATGGCCGGCGGCAAATTTTACCTCTATTATCAGGCTGTCGATTATCCCTATACCCATCGGACGCGGAATACGATTGGCATGTCCTGGGCCGAATCGCCGCATGGACCCTGGCATCGCGCTGAATCGCCAGCGCTGACTCCCGGCGAACCAGGCGAATGGCTCGGCGATGATGACTCGGACGAGGTCAGTCGCTATGGCGCCTGGGACAGCCACAAGGTGCATGATCCCTTTATCCTGGCGCGGGACGGCCGATACTGGCTCTATTACAAGGGTCAGCCGATGGGATGGACGACTCCATACTCGCCGGGCATTGCCTGGGGCGCGGCGATTGCCGAACAGCCTGAAGGCCCCTTTGTGAAATCGCCGCTGAACCCAGTGACGAACAGCGGCCACGAAACCTGCCTTTTTCCCTATGGCGAAGGCCTGCTGGCTATCTGCGGGCATGACGGACCCGAAAAGGACACCATCCAATACGCCGCCGACTGGCTTAACTTTGAGGTCGTCGCCCATGTCACTCTGCCTCCCCTAGCCGCGGGGCCCTTCGCGCCCGATTCATACCGCGGCAACCGCGACGGCAAAGGCATCACCTGGGGCCTGTCGCATATCGCTACCGAAGAGATGAAGAGCGGTCATTCCTACATTGTCCGATTCGACTGCAATCTGCGCCGCGGCCTTGAACGGCCAGGCTATCGCGGCGCCAACATTCGCTATCCTGAAGAAGTTTATTTTTCGGCCGATCTGGCATTGAGCGCCGAAAACATGCAAACGCTGACCTATGCCAATGAACCCGAACGCCCGCCAGAGACGCGCCCGCCCGCGCCCATCAGCAAAGCCACCCAGCGGGTTTATGATATTTATGGACCCTATAAAGATCAGCATAGCGATTTCTTTTCCGCTTTCAAGTATTCGCGCATCAGCGGCATCGGCAAAGAAAAGGGCGTCACCCGCCGCGATCCCTCAAAAATCATCAAAGCTGGCGATACTTATCATGTCTGGTACACCCGCCGCCAGACTCAAGAGACTTGGCAAGGCGTCGAACAGGCCAGCGAAACTCGGCCGGCCTGGGCTTGGGATATGGCTGAAATATGGCATGCCGCCTCCAAGGACGGCTTTCATTGGCAGGAGCAGGGCATCGCCGTGCCGCGCGGCGCACGCGGCGCCTATGATGACCGCTCGGTCTTCACACCTGACATCCTGGCGCATGACGGCAAATACTTCCTCTACTATCAGGTCATCCAAGGCCTCTGGAAACATCGCTCCTTGCATCAGATCGGCATGGCCTGGGCTGAATCGCCGGCGGGGCCCTGGACCAAACTGGAAGAGCCGATACTGCGGCCTGGGCGGCGCGGCGGCTTCGTCGGCGATGATGATGACCCGAATGCTATTGAAAGCTATGGCGACTGGGATTCGCACAAGCTGCATGACCCCTATATTTTGAAATACCGCGGGCAGTTCTGGCTGTTTTACAAGGGCGTCCAGTTCGGCCGCGCCTACCGCCATGACTTGGGCATCGGCTGGGGAGTGGCGATGGCGGACGACCCGCGCGGCCCCTTCACCAAATCGCCGCTGAACCCAGTGACGAACAGCGGCCACGAGACCTTCCTCTATCCATTCCGCGAGGGAATTGTCGCCGTGACCAGCCACGAAGGCCCCGAAAAAAACACGGTGCAGTATGCCCCAGACGGCCTTCATTTTGATGTTGTCGGCAAAGTGAGCGTGCCGCCGGTCGCCGCCGGGCCCTATGTCCCGGACGCATTCGCTGACAACGGCGACGGCCGCGGCATCACCTGGGGACTGGCGCATATTCACCACGGCCACGACGGGCCGCTGGCCGACAGCTATCTGGTCAGATTCGATTGCAGCTTGAGCCGCGATAAACAGCGGGCTGGCTTCTACCGCGCCTGGAACTATCGCTGGCCGGAATCGACCTATTTCAGCCGCGATTTCAGGCTGACCGCCGCCATGAAAGCCGACGCGCTTGAGTTGATGGCGGCCATAGATGAAGATACGCAGTAACACCAATCAATCCTCCAGCCAATCGACTATTTTGCTTTGAATGGCTTGAGCGACCAGCGAATTGCCAATCTCGGTGATATGCACGCGGTCATAAAAAAGCTCGCGCTCGCTGTCGCCGAACAAATCGGAAAGCAGCATCACATCCTCATCAGCCAAGGCCTGCGCCAAACTTGCTGATCTTCCCTGATCCCTCAACATATCCAGCCGCAAAGCAATCAAATATGGCTGAAACGCGCTCAATGACGGTCAAAACGCGCCCGAGAACGGTCAAAACGTACTTGAGAACGGTCAAAACGTACACGAGAACGGTCAAAACGTACTTGAGAACGGACGCAAAATGCCAAAAAATGACAATCCCATCCCGCGCCGCCGCCCAGCCGTCGCCAGCGAAACCCCAAGCCGCCAAAGGCCGAATCGCAAGCCCCGCTTGGATTTGAGCCGTGTCAAGCGCGCGCGTTGACATCCGCGCCGAAGCGGCCTTGGGCTGTGAAATGCCATCCGGCGCTCGCCGCCGCGCAAAATCGCTCGCCGGCCAGCCGCCGCCGGCCAGCAGGCGAAAAGGTCGATAGGCGAAAAATAAACAGCGCATAAGTTCCATAGCCAAAGCCTATCACAAACAAATTCCATAAGGGCGACTAAAAGGCCGCGCATTCATTTAATTCATCTCGCCGCTTGTTCAAAACAGCCCCCAAGTCTATAATGCCCGCCCTGCTGCCCGCCGAAATGAAAGTCATCTGATGCCAAAATATCATCAGGCGCGGATTTTTATTCTGCTTGTCGTTTTCATGGCAAGCTGCTATCTGCTAAGTTACCGCGCCCGAATTGAAACCGGCGACACCCAGCGCGCAATGGACGCCCTAACCAGCCAATCGCGGTTCGGCGACTGGCTGATGGACGAAACCATGTGGCTCGAGCCGCCGCGCAAAATCCGCGCCATGTACAGCCTGCCGCTCAACCCTTACGACGTGCAGGAAAAACTCAACCTTCAGCTGGCCCTGCCCCTGCTGAAACTTGCCGAAACCCTCCCCCGACTCGGCAACATCCACACCCTCTGGCTGTTCAATATCATCGTCGCATCACTTAACGTCGGGCTGATTTATCTGATTGTCCGCGCGTTGGATTACTGCGACCGCGCCGCGCTTTGCGTCGCCGTCAGCGCCGGCCTGGCGACCAACCTCTGGGCCTACAGCCAAACCTTCTTCCGCGAGCCCCTGGCATCCCTCTTCATCCTGACAGCCATCTTCCTCATCCAAATCGGCCGGCGAAACGGATTCCGCGCCCATGTCATCGGCCTGTGCGCCGGCCTGGCGGCGCTCTCCCTGGCTTATTCGACCAAGTTCTCGGCAATCATGGCGCTGCCGGCCCTGCTCGTCTTCGCGCTCCCGACACTCAAGCCATTCGGCACATCAGCCCTGCGCCGCGCCTCGCTCCTGCTGCTGGCCGCCCAAGCCCTGCTCCTCTTAGGCCTGATGATGACCGACCCCCTGCCGCCCGCCCTGCAAAACCTCTTCGCATCATTGAACCCCGACACCCAATTTATCACTCATGCCTTGCGCGTCTATATTTTGAGTCCCGGCGGCAGCCTGTGGGCCACCTCCCCCATCCTATTGATAGCAGCTATCGGCAGCATCATCCTGCTCCGACAGCGACAGCATCGCCTAGTCTGGACAATCTGGCTCATCTTTGCCGCCTACACCCTCGGCCACGCCTTGACCACCGGCAAACACTGGTTCGGCGGCCACAGCTGGCCGCCCCGCTTCCTGCTGCCGATTATCCCTATCGCCATGCTGGCCGCCGCCCCAGTCGCCCGCGCCATCATCCGCCAAAGACGCAAACTCCCCGCCTTGCTTTGGGCCATCCTGCTGGCCTATGGCATCTGGATACAGTTCACCAGCGTATCCCTAAGCTGGAAACACTACGGCGAAACCCTCCCGCCCGAATCGCGCCGATTATCAGAATGGGAGCCCGGCCTAACGCAACCGCAGTACTTTCGCTGGATCATCCTGCCGCCGCGATGGGCCGATCTAGGGCTGGACTTTATCTGGACGCGCGCCGACTCGCCAGCCTGGGGACTGTCCTTCGCCGCCTTCAGCATCGGACTGGCCGCCCTGTTAATCACCAGTGTCCGCCGCCCGAACGCCCGCTGGCGATACGCCTCGCCGCTCTTTGCCATGCTGTCGATTCCGCTCCTGCTCATCAACCTGACCGCCGTCTATGACAAAGACCCGCTCACGCAATCGCAAAAAGAATCCCTGCGCCAAGTCCTCGACTTCTTAGCCGCCCGCGCCCAAGCCGACGACATCCTGCTGCTCCCCAACAGCCAGTACGTCCATTTCATCCTCAATCACCTCGACAGCGACCGCCCGCGCCCCATCGCGCTGCCGACATCCCCAGCCGAAGCCGCCAGCGACAAACAGCCCGCCCAGCTTGAATCCAACAACCCAAACGATTGGCTTCATTTATCAAGCGTCCGCGCCATCCATCACATCGCCAGCAAACGCGACCGCTTCTGGTATCTCGCCAATACCAGCCCCTTTATGACCTGGAGCTTCCGCCCAGTAGAACGCTATCTTGCGCTTCATTATTACCCATTAGGCGAAGTCCAGCTTGCCGTCGCCGATGATACCGTCCGCCTGCTTGAATACAGCGCCCGCAGCCCCGCGCCCCATCCATTTTCCACCTTCGCCGCCGACGCGCCAGCCGACTTGACCTACGGCGAAAACATCCGACTGCTTGGCTTCCAGCTGCCCAACGGCTTGGATTATGAACCCGGCCAAACCCTTGAACTGTCCCTGCTGTGGCAGTCAGACAAAGCGCTTCAGCGCGATTACACAGTCGCCTTTTTTGTCGTCGACGCCGATAGCCAGCCCATCGCCCAAGGCCACGATTCAGCCCCCCAGGCTGGCTTTGCCCCCACATCAGCCTGGCCGGCCAACACGCCCGTTTGGGATCACCGCGCCCTGCGCCTGCCATCAGCCGCCGCCCCCGGCGAATACCGCATCTGGATCGCGCTGTATCACCATGACCTCGAAACCGGCGGCATCCAACGTCTAAACGTTTCAGGCGCCGCCGCCGAACATAGCGATATTGGCGCGCTGCCCGTCAGCCTAACCGTCAAATGACCGCCGCCCAGCTTATGGCGCGCCAAGCGCAGTCGGAGTACAATAGACTCATGCGAGAACGTATCCAACAAGGGTCCCAACGAATCCGCCGCCTGACCGCGCGGCTGCGATTCGGACTGAAGCAGTGCATCAAGGCGATGCGCCGCGGCTGGCTGAAGCTCAATTCCATCAATCTACCATTAAGCCCCATCCAATGGATCCTGCTTTTCTATATCCTGCTTGGCATCGGATACATGACCGCCGCCCCCGTCTTTGAAGCCAATGACGAAATCTGGCACTTTGGCTACCTCCAGCATCTGCGCCAAACCGGCAGCCTGCCGCATCAACAGCCAGACAGCCCCGAACAAACCCTCTACCGACAGCACGGCAGCCAGCCACCGCTCTATTATGCGCTAATGGCCCTCCTGACATCCCCCTTCCCCATTGACGACGCCGACGCCTACCGCCATCTCAACCCCCACGTCATCGCCAGCCAGCCCGATTCATTCGGCAATAAAAACCTGGTCATACCCGACCGCGCCCAGTCCATGCTCACCGGAACCGGCCTAGTGGTTTTAATCATTCGCAGCCTCGGCCTGGTGATGGGCGCCGCAACAATCGCGGTGATTCACAAAATCGGCGCTTATATCGCCCCGCACCGCCCCATCGTCGCCCTGGTCGCCGCCGCTATCACCGCCTTTAATCCCATGTTTATCTTCGTCACCGCCTCCGTCAACAACGACTCCCTCGCCATGCTTCTGAACGCCGCCCTGATCCTGCTCATGCTGCGGATGCTCCGCGGCCGCTTTAACCCCCGAACCGCCCTGGCCATCGGACTGCTCTTCGGATTAACCAGCATCACCAAACTAACATCGATAGTCCTGTGGCCCGCCTTGATTGGACTCGCCCTCTTCGTCTATCACCGAACCAAAGACCGCCGCGGGCTGCTCCAGTTTCTCTTCAGCCTGTTTCTGTTCTGGGGCCTTATCGCCGCCTGGTGGCATATCCGCAGCCTTCAGCTGTACCGCGAGCCTTTTGGCATCCTCACCATGGCGAGCATCGCCGGCCCGCGCGCCGGCGGCTTCGCCCTAACCGACCTCTTTGCCGACTATCAGCAGTTCCGCATGGCCTACTGGGGCTTGTTCGGCGCGCTCAATATCCAAATGACCGCCCTCTTTTACCTCCTGCTCGATATCATGACCCTCTTCAGCGCCATCGGCTGCCTGCTGCTGATCTTGCAGCTTTTGGCAATCCGCGGACTTGCCTACGCCCGCTATGAACTAAGACGCCTGCTGCTGCTCCTGTCCATCCTGGCCCTGCTCTGGCTTGGCCTCCTCTATTGGAGCGCGCTCGCCCAATCCTCGCCAGGCCGCATCCTCTTCCCGCTCATTGCCGTCATCAGCCCAATCCTCGCCGTCGGCTTCGTCGAGACCGTCTGGTGGATTGTCTTCTCCCTGCGCCCGCCCAATCTTGACTTTGTGCGCGCCGGCGATGCCGTCCCCAAAGAACTGCTCCGCGACGCGATGCTCTGGCCATTGCGGCTTCTGGGCATCGCCGCCTTGCTGGCGCCCTTTACCGTCATCGCCAATCAGTACGCCGCGCCCCAACCGCTGACGGCCCTGCCCGCCAACGCCCGTTCAGTCTATGCCGAATTCGGCGACGTCGCCCTCGTCGGTTATGAACGCGTGAATCGGCGATACGCCCCCGGCGACCGCGTCCGCGTCAAGCTCTATTGGGAAGTCATGGCGCAGTCCCAGCAGGACTACAGCATGCTCCTGTCACTCATGGACGACAATCGCCAGGAAATCGGCCGCTACGCCAGCTATCCCGGCGCCGGCCGCCTGCGAACCTCACAGTGGCAAATCGGCGCCATCTATCCCGACGAATACATCATCGCGATTGATTCAGACACATTCGGCCGCTATCCCCTTGATTTGCAGATCCAATGGCAAGACCTTGAACGCGGCCAGCCAATAACCGCCGCCAATGCCGACGGCGACCCCATCGAGCCAGTCCTGCTGGACGTCGGCGCCGTCGTTCATCTCCGCGCCCAGCCATCCTCATCTGGATTCGCCGAAATCGCCGCCGATCTTCAGCCCAATTTTGACGACGTCATTCGCTTGCAGGAATTCTCAATCGACACTGACCGCAATGAAATCATCCTGAACTGGCAAGCCGAATCGACCCCAGATGAAAACTATACCGTCTTCATGCACATGCTGAACGAGGACGGCAGCATCGCCGCCCAAGCCGACATGCCGCCGCGCCTGCCCACAAAATACTGGCGCTGGGGCGAAAGCTACCTGACCTATCACACCTTCCCCCCCGATTTCAATATGCTCGAGCACACCATCATTGTCGGCTGGTATCTCAATGACGGCCTAACCTACCCGCGCGCCGAATACCGCATCCAAACCGAAACCGAAGCCGAAGCCGAGCTTTTCCTCGATTCATACACCCTGCCATGGGATATCGCCTACCAAAACTTTGACCTGACCGAAGAGCCAAAGCCCCAAGAAACCATCGCGCCGAACAAGAACGGCCCATTCGAAACCGGCGACAGCTAGCCCATCTCAATCCAGCCGAATATCAGCGCGCCGCCCGCTTGGATTGCCCAGCGCATCCAAAACATCCGCATCAAAATAGCGCCCGCGGTCCTTGCCAACGCCAAGAACATACATCCCCACCTGAAGCCGCGCCGCCGCCGCATCCGTCTTCAAAGTCCCCCAAGTCAGCAGACGGTCGCCCGCGCACCAGTGCCGCCCATGCCAAAAGGGCGCATCCAGCTGATCAACGCGGCCGCCAGCGTCATCAAACAGCTGCGCCGTGAACTGATAATCGCGCCCAGCGCTTGCGCCCGGCAAACGCCATTCCAAAACCACTACATCATCCGCCAGCCCATAGCCGCTCAACTGCACGCCATTGTCAAATAAAACCGCATCTATCGGCTTTATCGGAACACCCGTCCATGTCGGCGCCGACTCCCATTCATAAACCACATAATCCCCCCCGCCCTTCCGCGTCTCAAAGACAATCGGATCATCTTTGAAGTAAAGCCCCCCGACTGGATTTGGCGGCGCGTCCGGCGCGATTACGGCGCTAAAGCCATGCGTCGGGAAAACCGCATAGCCATCGCCCGCCAGCGTCCGCACGCAAGCCGCGTCATCCCACAGCAGCGTATCCCATACCGCCGCCTCATGATGCAAATTCCACGACATCCCCCGACTCAAAATCACCACATCTTCAGCTTCGCGCAGCCGCTCGCGAACCACATCCAAAACACCCAGCGGCGTCGTGAATCCAGGATAATCAATATGCTGCTTTTCAACATAATCCAGCGCCGCCCGCCACTGAAGGATTTGCACCCCAAAGATAAAAAGCAGCCCCACCCAAACCGCCCCTTGCCAAAGCCGCCGCCCCGCCAGCCGCTTCAAACCGCCGTCCAGCCCAATCCCCGTCAGCAGCGCCATCGCTGGAATCGAAGGGATGAAATAATGAATATAGACCGGCGTCCACTCATAAAACAGCAGCAGCCCCGGCAAAAAAGCCCACACCGCAAGAAACGCCGCCCATCGCCAGCATCTCCCAGCCGCCGCGTATACCCCGCCCATCATCGCCGCCGCCAAAACAAGCCCAGCCGACGGATAACCGGCCGATAAATCCGCTTGCTGGTCAGGCGCCAGCCAGGTCTCCAGCCCGATGCCCGCCGCCAGCATCATCATATCATTGACCGCTTTGCCATTCAGACGGCCGCCGTCAGCCGCCGCCGAACGCTGCACGGCATCCCAAATCCGCGTCGGATCGCGGTTCAGGGTTTGCGAAAGCCCCATCAGATAGGGCAGCAAAACCAAAAACGACAGCGAAACGGCAATCATCATGCCCAATCGGGCAATCCGCTTTCGACCCAGCCACAGCCCCATCGGAATAAGCGGCAGCAGCCCCCAGGCGGCAAAATGAATTTGGAAGGCAAACAGCAGCAGCGGCAGACTCAAGCCTTGAGCGATCCAGCCGAACCGCCGCCCCCTTTCCCCAAAGCCATATAGCAGCAGCAGCCCCAGCAGAATCAGCGGCGTATGAAAATCCTGCGCCCAAATCTTGCGGCTGAACAAGACCGCCCATGGATTGACCGCGTAAGCCAGCCCGGCAATCAAAGCCGCCCGCCGCCCGAAATACCGCCGCGCCATCAGCCACAGCAGCCCGACCCCGCCGACATTCAGCAGCATAATAAAATGAATCGCGGCATGCGGATCAGACGACAGACTAAAAGGAATCGCCATCACATAAACGCTGGTCGGCGGATTGGGGATCCCGGTCGACGACAGGATGCCGGTCAGCGGGAATCGCTCGCCGCCGGCCATCTCCAGCGCCAGCGTCGTCAGCATGGCATCATCATGGAAATACTCGACCACCCCGCTTCGGCCCAATCGCATCGCCGCGGCGGCGAAAAGGATCAACAGCAGCGCCAGCAAATCCGACCGCCGCCGGAGATTCACCAGCCGCGCCATGCGAAACCGCCGGCGCCAAAAGACGGTCATTCGGCTGCGTGCAAGCGCTCCCAGATGCCCTTGATCTCGCGGCAGGTGCGCTCAAGCGTATCCGGAATCACGCGGGTATTGCCGATGCTGGTCATAAAATTGACGTCGCCGCCCCAGCGCGGAACGATATGAAAATGAAAATGAGCCGCGATGCCAGCCCCGGCCGCCGCGCCGATGTTCGCCCCGATATTAAAAGCCGGCGGATTGGCGTACTGCCGCAGCGCGCCCATCGCCCGATTGGTCATCACCATCAAATCAGTCAAGGCCGCCGTGTCCATATCCTCCTGCGACGCAATATGCCGATAAGGGACAATCATCACATGCCCGTTGGCATAGGGAAAAAGGTTCAGCGCGGCGAAGGTATGCGAGGAGCGGGCGATGACATGCTCGGCTTCATCAGCTTCAGGATGCGCCGCCTTCGCGCAGAAAACGCAGCCATCGCTTGATTTGCCCTTGCCCTTGATGTAAGCCATCCGCCACGGCGTCCATAAATGTTCCATATCATGTCCCCAAACATGATAGCGAATCAACCTATTCTAACGGCGCTGTCAAGTCTGTTACAATGTGCAGAGTCGATTTTCAGCTTGAGGGCTTATGAACGACCTTTCCCATGAAATCCTGCAAAATCAACTGACGCGCCCATTCAAGTATTTCGAATCGGTCGGCAGCGCCAATGACATCGCTCGGCTCTGGCTTGACGACGGCGCGCCGGACGGAGCCGTGGTCATCGCCAACGAACAGCGGCGCGGCCGCGGCCGCAAAGGCCGCCGCTGGCATACGCCGCCGAATACGGCCCTGGCCCTGTCCATCATTCTGCGCCCGCCGCCGCAATGCCTTTCGCGCATCGGCCTGATCGGCGCCTTAAGCGTCTATGACTTGGCGAAGCGCGTCGGCTGCGCTGACGTTGGCATCAAATGGCCCAACGATGTTCAGGTCAATCGCCGCAAGGTCGGCGGCATCCTCCCAGAAGTCGCATGGGAGCGCGGTAAGCCGCGCGGCGCCGCGCTTGGCATAGGCCTTAATGTGCGCGTTGACTTTAGCCGCACCGCTTTCAAAAATACCGCCCTTAGTTTGGAAACCGCCGTCGGCGGCCCCCTCAATCGCGCCCATCTGATTGACCATCTGCTGCGGCGCGTTGATTCATGGTACAGGCTGATTGCCTCCGACGCCCTCTTCGCCACGTGGAAAAACCGCCTTAATATGCTTGGCCGGCGCGTCAAAACCGAAGCCGTCGAAGGCCTGGCCCTGGATGTCCAGCCAAACGGCAGCCTGCTGGTGCGCGACGATTCAGGCCGCATTCATTCGGCCCTGGCCGGCGATCTGTTTGCCGTTAGTGACCGCGAGGACGATTAGATGGGACGAATCCGTTTAGACTGGGATATCGAATCGCAAAAAATCAGCAAACGCGACGGCGAAGACCCGGCCGCCAAGCGCGCCCGGCGCCGAAGCATCCTTAAACTGCTGCTGCTTATCGGCATTTTGATTGGCATGATCATCGCCGCCCCGCTGCTTGTCCGCCAGCGACTCCTCGACGTCCAAAACCAAGTCGAGTTGCTGCTGCGCGATACCGTTCATGCCGAAGTGGCCGCCCTGCGGATTGGCGACCTGGCCGCATTCCTCGACATCCAGCGAAGCGCCACCGATGAATGGCCGAAC
Organism: Phototrophicaceae bacterium; assembly: GCA_965243515.1. Lineage (GTDB taxonomy): Bacteria > Chloroflexota > Anaerolineae > Aggregatilineales > Phototrophicaceae > UBA6055. Next base: position 2,802,712 of record OZ251572.1, read on the forward strand.
GCCCAGCGAGCCGCCTTTCAGGAATACGCCGCCATGAAAGCCGAGCAAGACCTCAAGCTGACAGGGACCATTTTGGCCATAGCTATCGACGGCCAGCGCGGCCGCGTCCTGGTCGAGGAGATCATGAACGGCGCGCCCTATGCCAAAACCTGGTTCTATTGGCGTTATGCCGACGGCTGGCGGCATGTCCCGCCCGATTATACCTTTTGGGGCGAAACCCGCCGCATCGAATCAGACGCCCTGCGGATCCAATACCGCGCTGTGGATGAGCTTTTTGCCCAGCAGCTAAGCCAAACGATCACCGCCTGGCTCGACCACGGCTGCGGCATCCTGAACTGTGGATCCCCGCCGCCGATGACCATCGACATCGCCGCCGATGCGCCGCCAGCCATGTCCTGGGCCGACGAAAGCCAGCGGCGCCTGTTGATGCAGTCGCCCTATGTGCATGGCGCCAGAGCCGACCAGCCCTTTGACCCGCCGCGCCAGCTTGAAGCCGCCGAACTGTTGGCCGAACGGCTGATGCAAGCGCAAACCGGCGGCCAGGCCGCAACCTGGCCGCACGACGTTTTTCACCTGCGCCAGTCAGTTCGCCTTTACTTGGTCGAACAGTTCGCGCAGATAGACACCGGCGCGCCGCTAATCAAATCGCTCGCCAGCCAATACGGCATCGACAAAATCAGCCAGCTTGTCTCCCTGTTCGCGCCCGCAGCCGATATGAGCATCATCCAGCGGGTGATCCCAGACCCCATCGGTCAGGCCAAGCTGGATTGGCGCGGCTTTATCGCCTGGCGCCTAAACGCCGAAGACCAGCTGATCGCCAGCCGCGCCGAAAGCGAATGGCTGAACCTGTACGACCTTTCGCAAGAATCAGTGCGAGCGGACGCATACGAACGTTACCGCGCCAATCTCCCGCCCCAGCCGCGCCAAGTCACCGCCCAGCGGATGCAAACCGCCGCCGACGGAACTCCCCAGCTGCGGATGACCGTGCGAACCGGCGCGGGAAGCGCCTTCCGCGACCATATCATCCTGTTCAGCCTAGTGAACACCGTTTGGAAACGCGCCAGCTAGCCGCGTCTTATTTGCCGATGTTCAGCGCCTGATCGCGCAAAACAACCAGAAAGGCCAGCACATGACCAAAAATGATATGGCCAAAGAAGCTGGCGGTGTTGACGTCAAGCTGCAAGAGATCGCCGCTGGCGATGGCCGGCATAATGACGTTGGCGCCGACAACCCACCAAATCACCCCATAAATCAAGCCGCCGGCCACAATGTCCACCAACGGATTGGGCATCTTGGCGTACTGCTTAAAAACGCCAGTGTAGAGCGCGCCAATAACAGCGCTGATGATGACATGCAGAACAAAGCCGAAAAAGACGTTTGAGCTAATCATGCCGCCGACCATTTCCTGCATGCCCATCCCGCCGGCATACGCCAGGAAGACATAACCCGCCATCACCCCTGGTATGACCCCTCTTCTCATACTTTCCATATCCATGCTTTCGCTCCTTTATAAACAGTTATTTCATTGACGGACTGGCTGAACCGCCGCCGGCTCCGCTGACCTTATTCTAACCTTGTCAGCGCAATCGCGCAAGCGCCTCGATTCTCTTCCATTTTAGATAGAAAAAATTGCCGATTTATGCTACAATAACTGTAAATAATGGCATGCGAGCGCAGCGGCGAATTGACGTCTGATTCGCCAGCCGATGACCAGCGATGAAAGGAGAGCCGCGCTAACCCAACTATACGGATTAGCCGCCTATTTATGGATACTTTCGATCCCAATTCAGCCGACGAAAACATCGGCAAAGTCCGCACCATCAATATCAACGAGGAAATGCGCGGCAGCTATCTCGATTATGCCATGAGCGTAATTGTCGCCCGCGCCCTCCCCGATGCCCGCGACGGTCTCAAGCCAGTGCATCGGCGCATCCTGTTTGCCATGCACGACATGGGACTGCGCCCAGGAACCGCCTACAAAAAGAGCGCCCGTCTGGTCGGCGAGGTGCTTGGCAAATATCACCCCCACGGCGACCAAGCGGTCTATGATGCCATGGCGCGGATGGCGCAGAGCTTCTCATTGCGCTATCCCCTAGTGGACGGACAGGGAAACTTCGGCAGCCAGGACGGCGACAAGCCGGCCGCCATGCGCTATACCGAAGCGCGGATGGCCAATATCGCCAGCGAAATGCTGACCGATATCAACATGGACACCGTCGACTTTGCCGAAAACTACGACGGCGCCCAAGAAGAGCCGACCGTGCTGCCGGCGCGCCTGCCCAACCTGCTGCTGAACGGCGCCAGCGGCATCGCCGTCGGCATGGCGACCAGCATCCCCCCGCACAACCTGCGCGAGCTGGTCAGCGCCATTGACTACCTGATTGACCACTATGACCGCATTGACGACATTGCCGTCGATGACCTGATGCAGTTTGTCAAAGGCCCCGACTTCCCCACCGGCGCCGAGATCGTCGTCGGCGGCGACCTGAAAGAAGCATACGCCACCGGCAAAGGCCGCGTCGCCGTTCGGTCAACCGCTGATTTTGAGCAAGGAAGCGGCGAATCCACCAATATCGTCTTTAGCTCAATCCCCTATCAAGTCAGCAAAGCCACCATCATCGAACGTATCGTCAGCCTCGTCCGCGAAGGCCGCATTGAAGCCATTCGAGATTTGCGCGACGAATCCGACCGCCACGGCCTGCGCCTGGTCGTCGAACTGAAACGGCACGCCCAGCCCCAGCGCGTCCTCAACCAGCTTTATAAATTCACGCAGCTGCAAAGCATCCACAGCATCCAAATGCTGGCCCTGGTCAATGGCGAGCCGCGAACCCTAAGCCTCAAGCGCTGCCTGCACATCTATATCAAGCACCGTTACGAAGTCATCGTTCGCCGCTCCGAATACGACCTCAAGCGGCAGCGCGCCCGCGCCCATGTTCTGGCTGGCTTGCTCCAGGCGGTGTCCCATATCGACCGCGTCATCCAAATCATCCGCAGTTCCCCCGATGTGAGCGCCGCCCGCGCCCGGCTGATGACCAACCTTGCCCTCGACGAAATCCAGGCGAACGCCATTCTCGATATGCAGCTGCGCCGTCTGGCGGCATTGGAGCAGCAAAAACTGCAAGAGGAATATGATTCAGTGCAGGCCCGCATCGACTATCTGGAAAGCCTGCTGGCTTCACCGCAGTCGATTCTCGATCTTATCCGCGCCGATGTCCGCGAGATCGCCGAAAAGTTTGGCGACGAGCGCAATACCCGCGTGGTCTATGGCAATGCCGATTTTGATGAGGAAGAGCTTTATCGGCGGGAAAATGTGGTCGTCTCTTTGACCCAGCAGGGATACATCAAGCGGGTCGCCGCGCGCTATTACCGCGCCCAAGGCCGCGGCGGCAAAGGCGTCCGCGGCATGGCCACCAAAGACACCGACGCGCTGCTGGACGTCTTTTCAGCCCACAGCCACGATACGATCCTGTTTTTCAGCAGCCACGGCAAAGTCTATTCGCGGCGGGCTTTTGACATCCCCGAAACCCAGCGCGAAAAACGCGGCGCCTGGATCCAAAGCATCCTGCCGCTCGAAAACGACGAGCAGCTTACATCAATCCTGGCGCTGCCGCCGACCGCCTTTACCCTAGAATCAGCCTGCTGTGTTATGGCGACGCAGAAAGGGCGCATCAAACGGGTCAGACTAAGCGAATTCGCCAGCGTCCGCCCCAGTGGCCTATTGGCGATAAAATTACACGACGGCGATACGCTGCGCTGGGCCAAATGGACAAATGGCGCCCAGGATATTTTCATGGTCTCGGCCGACGGCCAGAGCATCTGTTTCCACGAAAGCGACGTTCGGATTATGGGCCGTTCGGCGGCTGGAGTGAGAGGCATGAGACTCCGCCGCGGCGACGAAGTCGCCGGCATGGACGTCGTCAGCGAAGACGACAGCCACATCCTCATCGTCACCGAAAACGGCTATGGCAAGCGAACCACGATTGACTGTTACAAAGTGCAGGCGCGCTACGGGCTGGGCGTCAAAACACTCAAGCGCACGCCGCGCAAAGGGCCCGTCATCGCCGTGCGCTGCATACAGGAAGCCGACGGCATCATGCTTATCTCCAGAAACGGCATCGTCCTGCGAACGCGGCTGGCCGAAATTTCAGAAACCGGACGCAACACGCAAGGCGTGACCCTGATGAACCTTGACCGCGACGATGAAGTCGCCGGCATCGCCATTATGCCCGGCGAGGAGCAGGAGCAGTCGGCGGCCAGCAACGGCCATTTGCCACAGCAGAACGGCCGCGACGGGTAACAGCCGGCCTCCGCCGCTACTCTTCTTCTGTTTCAGGCAGGTCTTCTTCCATGATTTCGCCGTCTTCGCCCTCAAGCTGCGCCAGATCTTCGTCGGCGCGGGCCGCCGCCGGCTGGACAATTTTGGCGATCATCTCATTGGGATCGTTGTGAACGGTGACGTTCTCGCCAAATTCAAGATCGCGCACCAGCACCTCGGCCCCCAGTTCAGTCAGTTCAGACAAGTCAATCGTGATGCGGTTGCGGATGTCACCAGGAAAGACTTCCAAAGTCAGCGAGCTTCTGCCGGTAATCAGGATGCCCTCGCGGGCGGCGATGACCGGACTCTGCCCTTCCATCACCACCGGCACCTCAACGCGGATGCGCTGGGTCTCATCGACCGCCAGAAAATCCACATGAAGAATATCGCCGCGCACCACATCGCGCTGCACCTCGCGCGCCAGCGACGGATAGGCTTTGCCATCAACCACAATATCAATCAGGTTGGTGCCGCCAGCGTTCATCAGCGTCACCTCAACCGCGCGGTACGGAAACTGAATGCTGACAGATTCTATCGCCGGCCCATAAAGGATGCCAGGGACATAGCCCTGCCGCCGCAGCCGCCGGACTTTCTTGCCGCGCACTGTGCGAACTTCCGCCGCCAGTTCAAATTCAGCCATAATCAAATTCTCCTTCAATCCCACTTCATAGCGGGCAGTGTCCGTTCAAAGCGGGTAACGGGACTCGAACCCGTGACCTTCTGCTTGGGAAGCAGACGCTCTACCAACTGAGCTATACCCGCAAACCGCCCTTATTATAAAAAGGCTGGAATGCCTTGTCAAGCGCGCTATAATAAAAATAATCGAATCGAGGCCATCCATGCAGCTAACCTGTCCCCAATGCGACCAGCCGATAACAGCCGACCACATCAACATCCAGCGGATGGTCGCCGCCTGCCCGGCTTGCGATAACGTCTTTCAATTCACGCCGCCAGAGCCGAAACTCAAACGGCGCAAGGCGCGCCAGCCGCGCCGGCTCCAGCTGGACGAAGCCGAAGATCTGCATATCGCCTACCGAACCCTCTTTCGCCTGGACAAAGACGAGAATTTCATCAACAGCGGCGCCTTGAGCGTCGTCTTTACGTTCATAACCATCCTTATGACCAGCCTTTATCTCGCCGGCGAAGTGCCGCTTGTCCTGCCCATTCTGTTTGGGTTGGCCGCCTTGCCAATGTATTACTGGCTTGGTCTGATTGTCTTCAACAAAACGCATATCAATATGGACGACGTCGCCATCAAAGTTTCGCGCCAGCCTCTTCCCAATATCGGCCACGCGCGCCAGATCGACCTGTCCGGCCTCACATCCATTTCAGCCGAAGAAACCAGCGCATCCAAACAAAAAGAATACGACACCCCGCGCTGCCATGTATGGGCCAACCTTTCCGACGGCAGCCGTCGGCTCATCGCCGCCGACCTCATTGAAGAGTATGCCTATTTCATCGCCCAAACGCTGGATAAATCCCTCCAGCGGGACACCTCGCGGCTGACAGCGGCCGAACGCGGCGAGGATGATGAAAGCCTGTTCATCGCCGAAGCGGCTCACCAGCGCGAAAGTCCGAATCACCGCCGATAATTCATCATGACCGCTTGAATAAACTGTGCTATGATACCTTGCCTGAACAGCGAAGGACGCGCGCCAAGTGAATGGGTTAGGGCATTTCAAATTCGGCGCCTTGGGACTGCTCGTCAGCCTCATCGCCATCGGCTTTATCGCGCTGCGAATCAACATCGACCGTTTTGCATCCGCGCTGCTAAACGCCGATTATCAGTTCTTGCTGCCGAGCGCGGCGTTGATGCTGCTGGGTCTGGGCAGTCGGGCTTTGCGCTGGCGCGTTCTGCTTGATTATCAGCTGTCGCTGCGGCGCACGTTTAACATTATGAACATCGGCTATTTGGTCAATGGGATTTTGCCGCTGCGGCTGGGCGAGGCTGCGCGGATTTACCTCATCAGCGAAGTGCCGGCCATGCGAGCGGCCAGCGCTATTGTGGCTGAACGTCTGCTGGACGCGCTGGCGGTAGTCATCATGGCCGCCTTGACGCTGACCATTACGGCCGCATCGACGGCATTGCAAACGGCGGCTCTGCTGGGCGCGGCGCTGGCGGTGGGAGGTTTTGCGGCCTTGCTCCTCTTGGCTTATCGGCGGCGGGCCGCGGAGACCTTGATTGGCCGCCTGGCCGCCAGGGTCGCTGTGTTCCGCCGACTGCGAATCGACAAACTGGCCGGCGATTTTTTCGACGGTCTGACGCCTCTGCTGGCCTGGCCTTCTTTGCCGCTGGTCATTTTATGGACGGCCGTCAGCTGGATTTTGTCGGCGGCGGCTAATTACATGCTTATGTTCGCTTTTTTTGAGCAGGGGGATTGGGGGGCCAGCATTTTGACGGTTGCCGCGTCCTCTTTTGCCATTGCGCTGCCGGCTGTTCCGGCCAACATCGGCACCTTTGAGGCTTCGATTTTGGCGGCGCTGACGGCTTTGGGCTATGGGCAGACGAACGCGGCCATCGCTTTCGCCGTCGCCGTCCACGTCAGCAATGTCCTCATCGGCACGGCGGCTGGAGCCTTTGGCTTGGCGCAGGAAGGCCTTTCATTCAACCGACTGCGGGCCGGGCTTCGGCAGGCGCAGCATCATTCCGCGAGTTAAGATACCAATGACCCAGCCCGACCACAGCCAGCGCAAACTCAAAATCCTAATCGCCCTTTTGTATTACTATCCTCATTTGACTGGGCTGACCTATTATGTTCAGCTGATTGCGGAGGAACTGGCGCGGCGCGGCCATCAGGTAACAGTGCTGACCTCCCGCTATCAGCAGGAGTTGCCGCGCGATACGGTGATCAATGGCGTGCGCGTCGCGCGGCTGTGGGCGCCGATTCGCATCAGCCGCGGCGTAATCATGCCGGCCTATCCTTGGGCGATGGCGCGGCTGCTCCGTCAGCACGATGCCGTCAGCATCCACACGCCCATGCTGGAAACCGCGCTGGTCAGCCTGCTGGCCGGGATGAGCGGCCTCAAGGTCATCCCAACCCACCACGGCGACCTGGTGCTGCCCGAAAGCCCGATGAACCGACTTATCACCAAAATTATGTTCGCCCTCTATGCTTTCATGGCGCGGCGCGCGCCCAGCATCATCGGACCAAGCCATGACTATGCCGACAACTCCTATTACCTGCGCCCCTTCCTCGACAAGTTTGAGGCCGTCTATCCGCCCATCCGCATCCCAAAGTCCAATGCCGAAAACGTCGACAAGCTGCGACAGCAGTGGCGGCATTCGGACGGGCCAATCATCGGCTATTCCGGCCGTTTTGTGCAGGAAAAACGGCCCGAACTGCTCATTCGCGCGCTGGACCTCATCAATCGGCGCTATCCAAACGCGCGGATTGTCTTCGCCGGCGAATATGACATCCCCTACGAAGACACCTGGCGCCGCCATCAGCCGCTCATCGAAAAGTTCAAGTCGCAGTTAATTTTTCTGGGATTGATACAGGACAAGCAGGCATTGGCCGATTTTTATGCCGCCTGCGATGTCCTGGCGCTGCCCAGCGACACCGAATGCTTCGCGCTGGCGCAGGTCGAGGCGATGCTCTGCGGCACGCCGGTGGTGATGACTGATACGCCTGGCGGCCGCGTTCCTGTGACGGTCACTGGGATGGGGAAGCTGGCGCGGCCGGGAGATTGGCAGTCGATTGGCGAAACTGTGGTCGCGGTCTTGGAAAATCCTGACTCGTATGTAAAATCGCGAGAGTTCATCGCCGACTGTTTTTCATTTGAAGCGACGGTCGACCGCTATGAAGCCATCTTTCGCCAGCATGCGAGGCAGTGATTTGGCAATCAAAGGACGCAAGCCCTATGTCTGATGACAGACGCCGGTTTGAAGACCTGACGCTGGCGGAGTTGATTCATCAATTCGTTAAATCGCCGGCAAGAACCTGGCGCTTATTGAACGTTATTCTGGCGGAGCCGCGCGAAGAGCCGGCCGCGCGCCCGACGACAATTTATGCGCCTGCCCTGGAAACCGCGGCCGCCAAATGGACGAAACGGCTGCTGGCTGACCGATTCACAGTCTCAAACGCGCAGCTGCTCTTGTATGTGACGGCAGTCGTCTGCGCTCTGTTTGGCAATTCCCTGCTGCGCGGCGCCATCGACTCTGGGCAGAATCGAGGCGATGCAGCGAACATCGACACTTCGTTTCTGTGGCTGGGTTTTTTCATTTGGCTGCTGGCGGAATGGGTCGGTCATTGGGCGCGGCTGAAGGCCTGGTGGCGGGAACTTGACGGCCTGTCGAGATTTCGCTGGCTGGCGCGTCTGCTGCCGAGCTTGGTCTGGCTGTCAGCCCTCAAACTGCTGACGGATTCGATGACCGCTCCCGCTGAATCGGCGCTGGCGCTTGTGCAGACTGCGATTGGCTGGCTTGGGCTGGGCATCCTGCTTTGGCTGCTGATCGAATTCATGCACTGGTGGATGCGGCGGCGCGCGCCTGAATCGTCTGCATTGGCTGATGGGATACAGCCGACGTCCCCGTCGACACGGCCTCTGCGACAAAGGATCGGATTGGGGCGGATCGCGCTGTTTATTTTAGCCGTCATCGCCAGCGTCGTGGTCTGGATAAACACCACGGACAATCATATCGCGCCGCCGACTATCGTCTTATGGCTTGTCAGCGCGGGGCTGTGGGCTTTGGTTTTTGCGCCTTCGGATTGGCATTTTTTCGATTGGGCGACGGCGAGGATCGATGCGGCGCGGCGCATCAACTGGCGGCGGCATTCATGGGCGATCCTCGCATTCGCCCTGATTATGCTGCTCGGCATGGGGTTTCGGCTGGCAAAATTGGAGGCGCACCCGGCGGAGATGGTCAGCGATCATGTCGAGAAAATTCTGGATTCGCAGCGCGTCGCCGAAGGCGAAACACTGATTTTCTTTTCCAACAACGGCGGCCGCGAACCGATTCAGTTTTATCTGATGTCGCTGCTGGCAAGTCTGCCTGGGCTGGGCTTCAATTATTTCACGCTCAATCTGCTGACGGTTATCGAAGGCTTGGTGACTCTGCCGATTCTGGTGATGGTCGGCGTGGAACTGATGGGCGAACGGCGGCGCGGGTTTGGCCTATTGGTCGGGCTGCTGCTGGCGGCCTTGGTCGCCGTGAGTTACTGGCATACGGCACTTAGTCGGCTGGGTTTGCGGATTGTTTTGACGCCGCTCTTCACTTCGCTTTTATTTATTTATCTGGCGCGGGCCATGCGATACAACCGCCGCGCCGATTATGTCAAGGCGGCCTTGGCGCTTGGTTTCAGCCTGTACGCCTATCAAGCGGCGCGGATGTTGCCGATAGCTGTCGTCGGCGGCGTGGCGATGGCGATGATGATTCGCCAGATACCGTGGCGCGAACGGCTGATGCACCTCGTCAATCTGGCCGTGCTGGCCTTTGTCGCCTTTATGGTCTTCCTGCCGCTTTTCCATTATTCGCTTGAAGAGCCAGATCATTACTGGAGGCGCACCAGCACCCGCATTCTGGGCGATGACATCCCGGAAGAAGAACGGCTTGATGCCTTCAGCGCCAACGTTCCCGTCCTGATGAGCAACATACGCAACGTTCTGCTTATGTTCCATTGGAAAGGCGATGTCATCTGGGTTCATGGCCAGCCGCTTGAGCCGGCGATGGATATGTACACTGGCGCCTTTCTGATTCTTGGGCTGGCGGCTTGGGCGGCGCGGATGATGCGGTCGCGCGATCCAGTCCTGTGGTTTGCGCCGGTGATGATCTTCATCATGCTTCTGCCATCGGCCTTGGCCCTCGGCTTTCCCAGCGAAAACCCCAGCCATACCCGAACGAGCGGCGCCCTGGCGCTGGTCTATTTGATTGCGGCCCTGCCGATTGCCATCATCGCCCGCCACTTGATGCGAACGTTTCCCCGCCGCGGCGCGGCATTGGCTGTCATTTTCTGCGCCGGGGTCATTTTGCTGGCCAATCAGCGCAACACCCATCTTTATTTCAACCGCTATCCCGAAACTTACATCAAATCCGCAAATCCTTACAGCGAGGTCGGGGCGGCTCTGCGCGGGTTCGCTGACAGCGGCGGCGGCTATGGCAACGCTTTTATCATCGCTTATCCGTGGTGGTGGGATCACCGCGCGGTCGGCATTGAAGCTGGCCAGCCGTTTTGGCCGAACAGCATCGCCAGCCTGGACGAACTGCCGCAGTCTTTGGATGAGGCCTGGCAGCGGACGGATCCCTTCAAGCTGAATCCGAGCCGCGATCTGCTTTTTTTCTATTCGCCGGCCGATGAGGCGGCGCCTGAACGGCTGCGCGAGTGGTTTCCACGCGGCTATGAGCAGCGGATAGAGACTTCGCGTTCGGGGGCCAGTTACTTTTTATACCGCGTGCCGTTTTTGGGGAAGATGGGCTTGGAGGCCTTTTTCAACCGACGTTGAGGCTGGGCAATTGGTTATCGTATTTTGGGATTGACGTTTGAGGGCGCGAACTGATGATGAAGCGTATTTCCGCCGTTTTTCTGCTGGCTCTCATTCTGCTCTTCGCCGGCGTTTTGCGTTTCACCGGGCAGAATTGGGATGATTTTTCGCATACCCATCCTGATGAGCTTTTTTTGACACTCCTGCTTCTGCCGCAGATGGGGGGGGGCGGCGAATTCACGGCTGACGAGATTCGTTTTCCCAGCCAGAAAGTTCTCGTGCCAGCCACAGCTGACCCATTCGATATTGAATATGCCGCCGACATCCGCATCGGCGTCGCCTGGGGGGCCTTCTCCCATCAGGTAGCGGATTGGCTGACAGGCGACCATCAAGTCTTGGGCTATGCGGATGAGATGACAGCCGTAGTCGCCCTGCAAATGGAGCAGGTCGACGCCGTCATCATCAACAGCAGCGTCCACGTGCCTGACACCGACATCATCGGCGGCGACTCTCTGACCTCCGAAGTGATTCAAGCGCTGCGCTGTCATCATCTTTATCCGAACAGCGGCGGCGCTGGGGGATTTTTTGACACGCGCTGCTCGCCGCTCAATCCGCATCAGGCCGGGCAGAGTTTCTATGCCTATGGCGCTTTTCCGCTCTTCCTTGCACATTTCAGCGGCAAGGCTCTGCTGGCGGGGGCCATGTCCGGCAGTCCGATTTTCGATTGGCAGGGAGGGCATCTGGTCTGGCGCGGCCTGTCGATGATTTTTGATTTGCTGACTGTTCTGCTGGTGTTTGCGCTGGGCGCGCGTCTGCACAACAGATGGGTCGGTCTGGCGGCGGCGGTCTTTTATGCGGCGGCGCCTCTGGCTATTCAAAAGGCGCATTTTGGCACCGTCAACGCCATCACTGTGTTTTGGGTGACGGCGGCGCTTTACTGCGCGGTGGTCGTGCAGCAGCGCGGGCGGCTGTGGGCTTATCTTGGCTTTGGTCTGGCTTGCGGCGCGGCGGTAGCCTGCCGAATCAATGTGGCGCCTTTGGCTGTCGTGATTTTGCTGGCGGCGCTGGCGCAGGTCATGTCCATTTTCGATTCGCGCGGGGGCCATAATAAGAAACGGGCGCGGCTTTTGGCTTATCATTTCTTTGGCGTCATCTTGGCGGCGCTGGGCGCGTTTTTGGCCTTTCGAATCCTCCATCCTTACGCTTTTGAAGGGCCGGGATTTTTTGGCCTGTCATTCAACAGTCGCTGGCTCGATAACATTAGCTCTAGCAGTTATGGCGCGAGTGGACATCAGGATTGGCCGCCCAACTGGCAATGGCTGGCGCGGACGGCCTATTTTTATCCGCTTAAAGATATGCTGTTTTGGGGCATGGGGCTGGGTTTTGGGATTTTGGCCTGGTTCGGCTGGGGCTGGTCGGTTTATCGTCTGCTTTATCGGCGTCAGGCCGCCAACCTCGTCCTGATGGCTTGGGTCGGATTGTATTTTGGCTGGATGGGCGGCATCTGGGTGATGAACATGCGCTATTATCTGCCGCTGTACGGCGCATTGGCGGTTCTGGCCGGCTGGGGCCTGTGGCAGCTGCATCAATACGCCGTCCGTCATGGCCATGATCTGCCGGTCACGCGGCTGCTGCTCGGTCTTTACGGCCTTATTTTCGGCGTCGTCGGCGGCTGGCAATGGCTGAACGGGGCGGTCGATGCTACGTCTGGAACGGCTTTGGCCTTGAGCATCAATTTGCTGGGCATCGCTGTTCTGCCGATTTTGCGCGGGCGGCGGGCTTTGGCGCTGGGTGTTTTTGGCATCCTGTTTTCGCTGATATGGGGCTTGATGTTCGGCAATATCTACCGTCATCAAACCACTTTGGTGCAGTCATCGCGCTACCTCTTTGAGCGCGTGCCAGGCGATTTCGCCATGCGAATCGAAGGAAGCGATGAAACTGTTCCGCTAATCAATCTGGCCGTCGTCAACAACGGCTATCCGACAGATGAACCGCTCGGCACTCTGTTCGAGAGAGCCACGCGCTATACCGAAACAGTGCCATTTCAGATTGAATTCAAGGCGCCGGCCAGCGGCATCATCACCGAAGCATTGGCGCCGCATCTGGGCGATCCGCTGGATGACCCGGAAGCTGAACGGCTTGAGATACAGGTATGGGACCTGGCAAAAGACGCGGTGATTGGCCAAGCCACTCTGGAAGCGAATTTGACCCGCGGCGACCATCCGCTTGGCCAGGCTTATGCCATCCCTTTTGACGCGCCGCTGGAAGTCGAGGCTGGCAAGGCTTACCGCTTTGATGTTTGGACGGCGGCCGGCAGCGGCGACGTCATCGGCTCTGGATCAGTCGTTCTCAATGAAGGCGATTGGGACAACCGCGTGACCGCTATCCACACCTGTCAGCTTCCTGACGGTCTGACGCTGGCTGATGCGCCGCCATCGGGATTGTTTTCGGCGGATGAATGCCACAGCACGCAGGCCTGGTTCTCACTCATCAACGCCTATGACCAAGCCATGTCGCTGCCGATAGACAATCGGGCCAAATACGATGATATTGTGCGTTCGCTTGATTTGGGCGACTATCTGACCATCGCCAGCAACCGCTTTTATGACACCGAAACCCGCAATCCGTTGCGCTGGCCGCTGACCACGCTGTATTATGACAAGCTGTTCGCGGGCGAACTGGGCTATGAACTGGTGGCTGTTTTTGATGAAGGTTTTGAGTGGGGCCCGTGGCGCGTTTCCGACCAGCATTTGCCGATTTATGATTCGCCTGGCTGGCTGAACGAACTGGAAGCTGACGAGTCCTTTCATGTTTATGACCACCCAGCCGCTTTTATCTTCCGCAAGACCGACGAGTATTCATCGGCGCGGGTCAAAGCTATCCTGTCCAAAACATCACTCCTGCAAATTTACGAACTGACCCATGCCGAGGACCAAGCGCAGCTGCTAGGCGTCATCAACTGGCCGTCGATCCAGGCCGACGCCGCCCCGACCGCGCTGATGCTGCCGCAGGAAAGCTATGAAACGCAAACCAACGGAGGAACTTGGTCGGAGCGCTTCTTCAGCGACAGCCTCATCAATACCCATCAGGCGCTTGGCGCCGTCGTCTGGTATGCGACGCTCTTCACCTTTGGCATCCTTGCCTTTCCACTCATGTTTTCGCTCTTCCCGAACCTGACCGACGGCGGCTATGGCTTTGCCAAACTGGTCGGTCTGCTGCTGGTGGCCTGGTTTGCCTGGGCCGTCTCCAGCCTGAAATTGCCCCTGTGGTCGCAAGGCGGAGTCATAGTTTCACTGGGCGCAATGACCCTGCTTAGCTTGACGCTTGGCTGGCGCAATCGCGTCCGATTGAGACATTTCTTGCAGGCCCACTGGAAACGGCTGGCATGGATGGAAGTCCTGGCCATCGCCGCTTTTAGCCTCATGATCATCGTTCGGCTGACCAACCCCGACCTGTGGCATTACGCCAAAGGCGGCGAGAAACCAATGGACTTCGCCTATCTGAACGGCGTCCTCCGCAGCGCCACCTTCCCGCCCATCGATCCCTGGTTCGCCGGCGGATACATCAACTATTACTATTTCGGCTTTGTTCTGCTCGGCTCGCCGGTTCTGCTGCTGGGAATGGTGCCGGCGCTCGCCTACAACCTGATGATCCCCACCGTCTTTATGATGACCGGCATGGGCGCCTTTTCCACCGCCTTTAATACCCTTGCCCGCTGGCGCGCCGAGTCATCCAGCCGCCGCGGAAATCCCTGGCTGGCCGGCGTCATGGCGCTGCTGCTCTGCGTCGTGCTGGGCAATTTGGACACAGTTCGGGTCCTGGGCAACGGCATCGCCCAGCTTGGCGGCTATGAGGCCCCCTTGGGCCTGGAATCATTCCTCATCGACGAATATACCGCGGCAAATGGCAGTCCGCCCGATGCCGAAATCAGCGCCGAACTGGCGGCGCAGGCCAATCAGGCGAACCTCTTCGACAGCCTGCGCTACGAAGTCAGCCATTCCTTTGACCTGGCTGGCAGTCTGATGCGCGGCGCCGCGCAGGCCATCGGCGGCGAAACCCTGCCCATCGGACATGACCGCTGGTACTGGGGCCCTACCCGCGTCCTGGCCGAAGCCCGCGGCGTCGGCGGCAACGCCATTACCGAAATGCCCTATTTCACCTTCTTATATGGCGACCTGCACGCCCACATGATCAATATGCCGCTCATCCTGCTGACCGTATTGTTCGTGTTCAATGAATTGACGCCGGCCAGCCAAGACCGCCGCCGCGGCCTTGAACGTTTCCTCGCCCTGGCGCTGGGAGCGATGGCCGTCGGACTGATGCAGGCGACCAACACCTGGGATTGGCCATCAATGACACTGTTCGCCATCATCGGCCTGACCTATGCCTGGTGGCGGCGCTGGCGGCATGCCTTCCGCCCAATCAATGACCTCCGATTTTACGGCGGCGCCGCCGCTATCCTTGCGATTTTAGCGCTGGCGGCCGCCTCGCTGCCCTTCGCCAACGCGGCCGCTATCATCCGTTCGCTGCTGCTGGCCGGCATCGGCCTGATAACGCTTTGGATTGCCATCAGGCATTTTCTGGCGCGGGCATCAGCGATTGATTTACTGGCGAACCTTGGCGGCTTTCTGGCATTAAGCCTCGCATTCGCCCTGCCATACACATCATGGCATGCCACAACCTATAACAGCATCCAGCTATGGACCGGCGGCAAAACGCCGCTCTGGGCCTATTTTGATATTTATGGCCTCTTCCTGTTTGTGATTGTCTCGGTTCTGCTTTGGGAAACCGGCGGCTGGCTGCGGAATACCCCGGTCAAAATCCTGCGCGGGCGCCGGCGCGCGATGCAGGTCGTCGGCATCGCTCTCATCCTGGCCGGGCTGTTCACGATTGGGCTTGGCATCGCCGACTATCAAGTGGCTTTGATTGTGCTGCCATTGGTCGCCTGGATCGCCATACTCTTCTTCCGCCCCGGCCAATCGCTCGCCATCCGCTTCATGCTGGCGCTCATCGGTCTGGCGCTATCGATGACACTCGGCGTCGAGATCGTCGTCATCGGCGGCGACCTTGGCCGCCAAAACACCGTCTTCAAGTTTTACATCCAGGCATGGCTGCTTTTGAGCGTCGCCGCCGGCATCGGCTTCAGCTGGCTGTTCCAGGCATCGAATCAGTGGAGCAAACGGCTGCGCGTCCTATGGTACACACCCTGCATCCTGCTGATCTTCATCGCCGGCCTGTACCCGATTCTAGCGACTCCCGCCCGCGCCCTCGACCGCATGGCGCCCGACTTGCCGCCGACGCTCAATGGGCTGGATTATATGAAGCAAACCACATACTATGAAACCATGCCCGACGAAAACAGAGGCGAAACCATTGACTTCAGCGTCGATTATGAACTGATGCGCTGGATGCAGGAAAACATCGTCGGCTCGCCGGTGATTATGGAAGGGCGGCGCTATCCCAGCGAATATCAATGGAACGGCCGTTTCGCCATCGCGACCGGCCTGCCATCCGTACTCGGCTGGAACTATCATCAGCGCCAGCAGCGCAGCCTAGACCCACTGCCAAGCTGGGTGAGTCAGCGCGATCTGAATATACGCATCTTCTATAACACAGCCGATATAGACATCGCAGTCGACATGATCTATCGCTACGATGTCAAATACATTGTCCACAGCGGACTTGAGCGCGTGCAGTCCGACCCGGCGGGACAGGAAAAGTTTGATGCAATGGTCAGCCAGGGCCTGCTTTCAGTCGCCTACGCCATCGACGGCGGCGCCATCTATCAGGTCAATGAAACCGCCCTGCTGCAATACCTTGTGGAGAGAAACTCGTGACCCTGCTGCTGGAATGGCTGCCGCGCGAAGGACATCTCATATTAGCCTGGTGGCTGTGGATCACCCTGGCCGGCGCCGCCGTCTTTCCACTCTGCATCCGTCTGCTGGGCGGCCTGCCCGACAAAGGCTATACCCTCGCCCGCCTCGTCGGCATGATGCTGGTCACATGGGTCTTCTGGCTGCTGGCAAGCTATGGTTTCCTTGACAATTCTGTCGGCAGCATCATCCTGTCATGGATTCTGGTTCTCATCCTGTCGCTGGGCGTCTATATGCGTTTCGGCCGCCGCCGCCGCCGCCGCGATATCCTGAACTGGTGGCGCGAAAACCGTTTGATCTTTCTGGTGACCGAACTTCTGTTTGTCGGCCTGTTCCTTATTTGGGCGATTTACCGCGCCCATCACAATCAAATTTCCCATACCGAACAGCCCATGGAACTCGCCTTTATGAGCGCCATCCAGCGCAGTCAGAGCTTCCCGCCGAACGATCCCTGGATGTCCGGCTTTGCCATCAGCTATTACTACAAGGGTTATGTGATGTCGTCGATGCTTTCGATGCTAAGCGGCATCACCAGCGCCATCGGCTTTAACCTGACGATTGCCTCGCAGTTCGCGCTGACCGGCCTGGCGGCCTTCGGCGTCGCCTGTAATCTGGTGCGTTCGCGCGCCGCCCGCTTCCGCAGTCACGCCGCATCGCCCGCCCTGGCGGCGGCCGTCGGTATGCTGGCGGCGCTTTTGATGATCGTCGTCGGCAACTTCCAGGCCGCGTTCATTGAGACGCCCTTTCAATCAAGAGCCGCGCCGCCGGCCTATTTGGATTTTTGGGAGACACAGGCGCGCTCCCATTTCCCCGCCGAGCATTATCAGCGCAATCCAGACGCGCCCTTGATGAAAGACCCGTCTCAATGGGAATACTGGTGGTGGTTTCGCGCCAGCCGCGTCCTGACCGATTATGACCTCGACGGCCGTTTGGCCGGCCACGCCCAGCCGATTGACGAATTCCCCGCCTTCAGCTTTCTGCTGGCCGACAATCATCCCCATGTGCTGGCTCTGCCCTTTGCGGTAATGGTCATCGGCATGATGCTGAACCTCGTCCTGACCGGCCGCCGCCCGGCGAGCCGCGAAATTCTACTGTATGGCATTGCCGTTGGCGCGCTGGTGTTCCTCAATACATGGGATGGCCCCATCTATCTTCTTGGCTTGATAGGCGCCGAAGGACTGCGCCGCCTGATGCGGAATAATCGGGGCAATCTGAACATCGGCGACCTGCTCCAGCTAGTCAAACTGGGTCTGATGCTGACTGGGATTGTCATTGCCGCTTACTTGCCTTTTCTGATTGGATTCAGATCGCAAGCCGGCGGAATCCTGCCCAACCTGCTTCACCCGACCCAGTTCCAGCGCTTCTTTATTATGTTCGGCCCCTTTATCCTGATTCTGTCGATCTTCCTGCTGACCGAAACCTGGCGCGGCAGTCGATCTCAAGCGATGAACTGGCGCTTCGGTTTTTCGCTAGGCGCCGCCGCTCTGCTTGGACTGCTGGGAGTCATGCTGATTTTGACGGTCCTGGGCGGACTTAATCCCGCGGCAAACGCCTATGTGCAGGGTTTCCTGACCGAACAAGGCGGCTGGGGCGACGTCATCTCCTCGCTGCTTCAGCGTCGGATCGAATTTGGCTTGACCTCTGTCCTGCTGCTGCTCGCCATCATTCTGGTCCTCGCTCGGCTGTTCCCCGCTGCAAATGTCAGCAGCGCTTATCCGCCGGCCGTCGGCTTTGCCCTGCTGCTGACTGGCATGGGCTTATGCCTGACCCTGCTTCCCGAATTCCTTTATCTGAAAGACAATTTCGGCGCGCGCATCAATACGATTTTCAAGTTCTATTATCAGGCCTGGGCCGTCTGGAGCATCGCCGGCGCCTATGCGGTCTACAGCATCATCGCCGACCGCCGCCGGCCGCGCCCGACTTTGATTTTGCGGATTGGCGCCGCCGTTCTAATTGCATTGGCGCTGATGGCCGGCTTGATGTACACCCTGTTTGGCCTCTATCATCGCGCCTGGATCGAATCCGGCCGACAGTACACCGCCGGCCGCCTGTACGCGCCCCCCGAAGACTGGGACAATCCGATCCGTCAGGTGTCCGCGGGCATGCGCGTGACGCCGGGAACGGTGCTGTACTCAAACGGCAGCCTAAAGGACAATCCGCAGTCTCTTGTTGTTCAAGCCAATCAGGAAGGAGTTGTGTCACTGCAAGCGGATGCCGTCGCAGTGATGCGGCCATTGACATTAGACGGCGGCGGCAGCATGATCGACCGCGATGATTTTCATGTCATCAGCTGCTTGAGCGACTTGGTCAAGGGGGATGATGCCGTGGCTGTCGAAGCCGTTCGCGATGCTTATAACCCCCGTTATGGCCGCATCGGCGCATTAACCGGCATTCCCATCGTGCTGGGCTGGGAAAATCACGAGCGGCAATGGCGCGGATCCACTTATGCCGCCGTCGCCGGCACGCGGCGCGCCGACATCGACAAACTCTATTCGGATTTGGATATGACCTTCGCCGCCGACATCATAGAACGATATGACATCAGCTATATTCTGTACGGCTCGACCGAACGGGCGCAGTACGGCAGCGGCGGCGAACAGAAATTCATCGACCGCCTGCCCATCGTTTGCGAGTCTGGGAGTTCGCGCATATTCTTTGTTCATCCCGACAATGGATAAACCGACAAGCCAAAGAGAGAGATAAAGCGCGTTGGAAGCCGAAAATCAACTAACCGCCCAAGCAAGCCATCCCGCGCCTGATGTCACATCGGCGGCGGCATCGCGGCCGCTGTCCGTTCCCGCCGAATGGCTGGCGTATCTGGCCTTGGCGGTTTGCGCCCTGCTGCTTCGCACAGTCGGACTAGATGCCGTCCCGCTAGGCGATGATGAGGCGCGGCAGGCGCTTCATGCCTGGCACAGCGTGCAGGACGACGCCCCCGGCGCCTTTGCCGTTTCCAGCAGCCCAATCACTTACCTGACGCAGCTTCTGACTTTCTCGACCCTGGGCGCAAGCGAATTTTCAGCGCGGCTGGGCGCTGCCATTGCCGGCGTCCTGCTGGCGCTTTCTCCCCTGCTCTTTCGTCAAAGCATCGGCAAAACGCGCAGCTTCGTATGGGCGGTCTTGCTCTCGGTTTTGACCGTTCCAGTGGCCGCCTCGCGCCTGGCTGATGGCGCCGTCTGGATGATGCTCTTCACAGTGCTTGCCATCTGGATGATTCGCCGCTACTGGTATTCAAACAAAATCAGTGACGCCATGTGGGCCAGCGCCTTGGTCACTTTGATGCTGCTCCTGTCCAGCCCCGCCGGCATCCCGCTCCTGATTATTTTGCTTGCGGCTGGCTGGCTGGCGGTTTGGCGAACAGCCCTAAGCGCCCCGCAGCGGCTCCATCTGCCCGGCGACGACATCCTGCGAAGCGCGCTGAAACGATTAATCGAGTTCCCCTTTCTAAAAGTCGCTTGGGTCCCCATAGCCGTAACCGTCATCACCGCGACCGGCTTCATGCTGAATCCAGCCGGCCTGCGTACAGTCAGCCAACTCATCAGCGCCGCTCTGGGCGGCTTGACACAGGCTGGCGCCGATGATGGCCTGCGGCTGGCCTTTGCCGCGCTGCTGACCTATGAGCCGCTGCTGATCATTTTCGCGCTCGGCGGCGCCTGGCTGCTTTGGAAACACGGCGACGTCACTTATATCGACCGCTTCGCGGCCGCCTGGGCGCTTGTGGCCTGTCTAGGCCTCATCTTGTATCCGGGCGCCAAAACCGCCGATGCGATGTGGGCGGCTGTGCCGCTTAGCCTGCTGGCAAGCTATGGCATCACCGAGCTAATGGTCAATCGCCTAGTGGTCGTTTTGTGGTCAAACAATGATGACGAACACGACAGCGCCCTCTATTCAACCCGATACTGGTGGGTCAAATGGGTCATCTCCCTAGGCGTCTTGCTGTTTCTGTTTATCCTTTCGGTTCAATTCCTGCAAGCCGCGCGGGCGATGCTGCTGCTCCCGCCGCAGCCCAGCCTGTCGGATGTGTTCTCATTGTCGGGAACAAACGCCGGTCTAGGTTTGCTGCTGATTGCCGCGATGGCCGTTCCGATTGTTTATCTGCTGGTCATCCATTTTTGGGGCCATGGCGCCGCCTTGCAGGGCATCGGCCTTGGCTTCGCCTGGTTCATGCTGCTTTCAGGCATAGGCGGCGCCTGGAACGCCGCCGTCATCAACGCCGACAATCCAGCTGAACTCTGGCATCCAAAGGCCACCGCCAAAGACGCCTACCTTTTGCGAGAGACCCTGTTCGAGCTTGCCGACCGCGGCGATTCCAAAGGTTTCCCGCTAATCAAGCTGAACATCGTCACCGACCCCGCCGGCATCATCAGCGACAGCGGGCTGATCGCCTGGCTGACGCGCGACTTCCCCAACGCCCGCTTTGTCACCAGCGTCAATGCCGCCGCCGGCGCCCCGATAATACTGACGGCGCACGACGATGAAAATCAGCCCGAGCTTGGCGGTGATTATGCCGGCCAGCGTTTTGTCCTGCGGCGCAGCTGGTCCATCAGCCAGTTAGGCCTCTGGGACTTGCCGGCCTGGTGGTCGCATCGCCGCCTGCGCTCCCAGCGGCATACCGAAGCAGCAGCCGTCTTGTGGCTGCGCCAAGATGTCTATGATGGCATCCCAGCGGATGAGCGGCTTCAATAGTAAGGATATTCACAAAATAATGTGTAACAGTGACGTGTGTGTCAACCACCCCAAGGTCAAGGCTATGTCAGAAAATCGAGTGCGCGGCCGCGCCGATACAGACGCCGTGATTCAGCGCGCCCTGGGCGGCGACCAGCATGGATATGCAGAGTTGTATGACCAATTCGCATCGGGTTTGTATCGCCTGTGCTACAGCCTGCTGGTGAATGAGCAGGACGCCGAAGACATCCTGCAAGAATCCTTTCTGTATGCCTTCAAGAACCTGCATCGCTTCGACTCGCGCAAGGCATCGCTGAAAACCTGGCTCTGCACCATAGCCATAAGCCGCTGCCGCAACACCTATCGCCGCAAGCGATTCCTAATGGTCGACATTTCGCAGTGGTTCGGCTTTGAACTCAAGGCGCCGTCTTCAGAAGCGCCGGAAGTCGCCGCCATCCGCCGCGATGCCGAAGAATCCATACAAAAAGCGCTGGCAGACCTGTCGCCGCGGCTGCGCGAAGCCATTGTTCTGCGCTATGGCCAAGGCCTGACCTACCGCGAAATCTCCGAAGTCATGGGCTGTCCCCAAAAAACAGCCGAAAGCCGCGTGCGGCTCGGACATCAGCGCCTAAAACAGTCGCTCCAGCCGGTAGGCCGCGGATTATTGGAAGAACTGCTGAAAGTACACTAGATAGCGGACTGCGGGAGTAATCGGGCAAGATGATTAAATTCAAATATCGCTATTGCAAAGTACACATGGCGCAGTATCTTAGCGGCGACCTGTCGGATGCGGCCCGCCGCCGCATCGCCCGCTTCATTGACGAATGCCGCG
Source organism: Phototrophicaceae bacterium (assembly GCA_965243515.1). GTDB lineage: Bacteria > Chloroflexota > Anaerolineae > Aggregatilineales > Phototrophicaceae > UBA6055. The sequence goes on from OZ251572.1 coordinate 2,824,817, forward strand.
ATTGTTACACCGAATACATTCGCCAGCTGGAGTTCGCCAATACATTAGAGCAGGAGCTCGCCTCGCTCGGACGTCCAGATTCGCGCAGGCTCGATGCGATTTGGGCATCGCTTCAAACCGAACTCAATCAGCCGCCGCGCGCCCCATCTGCCATTGGCGCCGGCAAGCCGCGCGCCAGTTCGTCCTTGGGCTATGGGCTGGTCATGCTGGCGATTTCCATTGCCTTGCTGATCCCCATGACGGCTGGCTACCGCGCATCAGCCGCCCTTGACCTGCCGCCCCGCCCGCAAACAGCCGCCATCGCCAGAACACCGGCCCCAGCCGCCCAAAACAGACCTTTCGCATTCGCATCAACCCGCTCCAAAGTGACCTTCCGCCGGCCGCTTTTGCAAAACACGCCAGCCGCCGACTTCCATCAATAAAGTTAAGGTGCCGCTATGATAACCAGCCCCAATCAGCAAGAAGAAAACGCATTGAGCCAAATCTTGTCACAGCGCATCGCCATCAACCGCGAATTCATCCTCTACGCCGTGATATTCCTGCTGGCGGTCTTCACGCGCTTTTACATCCTCGACGCCCGCGTGATGAGCCACGACGAAAGCCTGCATACGCGCTTCTCTTACAATCTCTACGCCGACGGCAGCTTCCAGCATACGCCGCTGATGCACGGGCCAGTCTTGTTTCACGCCACCGCCTTTTCTTACTTCATATTTGGCGACAGCGACTTCTCCTCGCGCCTCTACCCCGCCCTGCTGGGCGTCCTAATGGTGATGTTTCCCCTGCTCTTCAGGAAATGGCTCGGCAAATGGGGAGCGATGCTCGCCTCGATGATGCTGCTCATATCACCGCTCATACTCTATTACAATCGCTATATCCGCCACGACACGCCCTCGATCTTCTACGGCATGGTCATGGCTTACTGCATTCTGATGTATATCAACGGCTCGCCGCGCTTCCGCCGGCGGGCCTGCTGGCTCTACCTTTTCGCCGCCGCTATGGTTCTCAATCTCGGCTCCAAAGAGACCGCCTTTATCTATATCGCCATCTTCGGCAGCTTCCTCTGCATTTACTGGCTCGTCCGCCTCATCCAGCATCGCTCCAGCCGGCCAGGCAAACCCATCCTTTATTCGATCATGCTCGGCATCCTGCTCGGCGGCATGATGACCCTGGGCATGTATATCATCGTCGACATCATCCCAGTCGAAATCATCCCCGGCCGCGGCACCCCTTGGGGCGATCTGTCCGACTTGCAGCGCTCCAGCTGGATGTCATGGATGCTGCTAACCGTGTTCAGCAGCCTCTTCGTGCTGGCGTCGACCGCGCTCTATGCCTTCCGCGGCCGCTGGCGCCGCATCCCCTGGCGCGAGACGCTGCTGATCTTCCTGATCGCGCTGCTCACCGCCGGCGGTCTGCTCTTTATTGAAGAACTGTCGCATTTCCCCACCTCCACTGAAGTCGCTGAAGCCGCCCCCGATGCCGCCGGCGCCGAAGCGGAAGCCGTCCAGCCCGCCTCAACCATGACCTGGCTGCCCGTCATCGCATTATGGCTCATCATGTTTGTCAGTGTGGGCCTGCTGATCTATAACCGCCGGCGGCAGAACCGCGATTTATGGGGATTCCTGCGTTCATTCCCCGAATTTGATTTCATCATTCTGATTGTCACGCTCATCCTGCCATGGACAACTGCTCTCTTCCCGCGGCTGATGAACGCCAGCGGCAGCGACGCCGCCAGCCTTGCCCAAGCATTGCCGGAGGGCATCTATAACCTGCTCCTGAATCTGCCCAACCTTTCGTCAGCGGAACAGGTAGGACAGTTTATGCTCGGCGCCTATGCCTTTGTCCCTCTGTTCATCCTGATGATGGCCATCGGCCTGGCATGGAACTGGCGCCGCTGGCTAATCGCATCCGCGATCTTTCATGTGCTTTTCGCTTTCTTCTTCACCACAGTCTTCACCAATATATCCGGCCTGGCGACCGGCATGATCTACAGCCTCGGTTACTGGCTGGAGCAGCAGGGCGTGCGCCGCGGCAGTCAGCCGCAGTATTATTATCTGCTGGTCATCATGCCCATGTACGAGTTCCTGCCAATTATCGGCAGCGTCGCCGCCATGTTCGCCGGCGTGACCGGCTTCTGGAAAATGCGCCGCCGCCGCATCAATGAAATAGAAACCGCGCCCCCGCCGGCACTGGAAGCCGAACTCGCCAAGCCAGATGCCGAAGCCGCCCCAGATGAGCCATCCAATCCACAGCCGCCGACCATCACCGACGGCGAAAGCCAGCAAACCGACGACCATCTCCGCAAAATACCGTTCCTGCTGCTGCTCGCTTGGTGGGCGATTCTGAATCTAGTCGGCTATTCGCTGGCCGGCGAAAAAATGCCCTGGCTGGCCACGCATTTAACCACTCCCATGATTTTGCTGACCGCCTGGTACTTTGGCGGCATTCTGTCGCGCATCGACAAATCCATGTTCCTTGCGCGCGGCTGGATAGCGCTGCTGGTCATGCCGCTCTTTGTCGTGACCTGCATCCAGGCCATCGGCGCCTTCGCCGCCGGCAGTCCGCCCTTTGCCGGGCTGGCGCAGTCCCAGCTGGAACATACTTATGGCTGGCTGGCTTCGCTTACGCTGGCGATTGGATTGGGCGCTGTCCTCTTCCGAATTGCCCGGCGAACCCGATGGATTCATGTGCGCCGAATCTGCGCCATGACGATATTTGGCCTGCTTAGCCTAATCACATTCCGTTCGGCATGGCTGGCATCGTTTATCAACTACGACCTGCCCACCGAGTTTCTGGTGTATGCCCATGCCGCCCCAGCGGTTAAGTGGGTGTTGGAAGATATCGAAGAGATGAGCCTCCGCATGGCCGACGGCAAGACACTCAAATTCGCCTACGACAACGAAGTTTCTTGGCCCTATAGCTGGTATTTCCGCGATTATCCGTCCGCCGTGTACGTCGAAAGCAACCCGACCGTGCAAAACCTGAACGACGCCATATTTGTCGTGGTCGGCAGCGGCAACCGCGGCAAAGTCGAGCCGATTCTCGAAGATCGGTACTGGCGCCGCGATCACATGCGGATGTGGTGGCCAATGCAGGACTACTTCCATTTGACGCCGGAGCGCCTGCTTAATACCCTGGATTTCTCGGCCGCCAATGAAGATGGCGCCGCCTTCCGCCGCGGCATCTTCGATATCTGGTGGTCGCGCGACTACGACCAATATGGCGCCGCCGCCAGCCAGAACTTCTCACTCGCCGATTGGCCGGTTTCGGATCGCATGCACGTATACATCCGCAAAGACTTCGCCGCCCAAATCTGGGAATATGGCGTCGGCGACGGCGCCGTCACCGCCAGCGCGCCCGCCGAAGTCAATCAGTGCAGCGCCAACTGGAAGCAAATCGCCCCGTTAGTCATTGAGGCGGATCCGCCCTTGAGCCAGCCCCTAGGCTTGAGCGTCGCCAGCGGTTTCATCTATGTCGCCGAAGAATACGCCAATCAAGTGTCATCTTTTACCACCGATGGCGAATTGGTCCAACGTTTCGGCGGCGATCCTTCCGGCCAAGCGGACTTCTATCGACCCAACAGCGTCGCCGCCATGGCCGACGGCAGCCTGCTGGTGGTCGATACCTGGAATCACCGCATTCAGCGGATTGATGCGGCTGGCAATCCAGTCGCCCAATGGGGACAGGCGGGACAATTTGGCTTTGATGCGCCACCCGACCCAGCCGACGGCTTTTGGGGGCCGCGCGATGCCGTCATCAGCGCCGACGGACGGGTTTATGTCGCCGACACCGGCAACAAGCGAGTTCGGGTTTATGCCCTGGACGGACTGGCCGCGGCGCATCAGTTTGACATTGGCAAGGGCGGGAGCGGCGCCGGCGAATTAGACGAGCCCAGCGGCCTCGCCCTCCATTCAGATGGACGCCTGTTCGTCGCCGATACCTGGAACCAGCGCATCGCTGTTTTTGACGCTCATGGCAATCACCTGGAAAACTTCCGCGTGCGCGGCTGGTATAATGACACAGTCAACAGACCCTACCTCGCGCTTGATGAAGACCGTCATTTCCTGTATATCAGCGACCCAGACAGCAAACGGATTCTAGTCTATCATCCATCTGGCAGCTGCATCGGCTCTTTTGGGCAAGAGGGCAGCGTGGGAGCCATCGGCCAATTCGAAGGGATTGGCGGCATCGCCATAGATGACGAAGGCTTCGTCTACGCCAGCGATTCCGTCGCCGGCAAAATATACAAGTTCCCGCCCTTCCCGGCGCCGCCAGTCGAATTAGCGAGCGAAGATCAGGCCGGCGAATAGCGCCGCCGCCCAAGATAAACTTGAGAGACGACCTGCTGTATGAAAGCCGATGTCAAGTCAATCTATTCGCAATGGAACTGGCAGCCGCTTCATTCGCTGGCGAACTGGGTCGTTGAAGAAGCCCTTCGCATCCAGCGAATCGCGGCGCCAACATTTTATGAGGCTGAACGGGCAAAGTATGTCGCTAAACGCTTTGCCGATTTTGACCTGGCTGATGTATCGATTGATGACGTCAGCAACGTCTATGGCCGCGTCAGCGGCAAAAGCGGCGCCGCCGCCATCCTGATACTGGCGCACACCGACACCGTCTTTGCGGCTGACACCGACCTAAGCATTCGACGCGCCGGCAATATCATTCATGGTCCCGGACTCGGCGACAACAGCATGGGAGTCGCCGGGATGCTTGGGCTGGTGAAGGCTCTGCACGACTGCGATGACCGGCCAGCCTGCGATATTTGGTTTGTCGCCAGCAGTTGCGAGGAAGGGCTGGGCGACCTAAAAGGCGCCAAGGCCGCCTTTGCCCGCCTGGGTCCGCGGCTAAGCGCCGTGATTAACCTGGAGGGACTCGCCTTCGGGCATATCTATACGGCTGGCATCGCCGTCCATCGGCTTCATATCACCGCCAGAGCCGACGGCGGCCACAGCTGGCTGCATTATGGGCGGCCGAGCGCCATTCACAGCATCTTGGAACTGGGCGCGCAAATTGCGCGGCTAGACTTTCCGCCCCAGCCGCGCACCACTTACAACATTGGGATGATTGACGGCGGGCATGCCATCAACGCCATCGCCGCCGAAGCCAGCCTTTGGCTGGATATGCGTTCAGCGAGTCCCGCCGCCCTGGAGCGGCTGCGCCAGCAGGTCAATAGCCTGGTTCGCCTTCAAGAGCAAAAGGGACTGCGCTATGAGGTGAGCATTGTTGGCGACCGCCCGGCTGGGGCCATCCCCGATGACCATGTTCTAGTGCAGGGCGCGCTGTCCGCCCTAGCCGAAATCGGCGTGAAAGGCGCGCTGGAAATCGGCAGCACCGACGGCAACGTCCCGCTGTCGCAAGGCTGCCCGACTGTCACTATCGGCATCACGCAGGGCGGCAACGCCCATCGTCTGGATGAATTTATCGAAGTGCGGCCGGTGCGCGCCGGCATGAAGCAGCTTATCGCGCTGACGCTGGCCGCCGCCCGTTACTATGCCGCGCCGGCATAGCCTACAGACTGTCCAGCAGTTCAAGCAGCCGCTCAATCTCTTGCGCCGTGTTATATTGCGCGATGCCAACCCGCACCATGCCATCTGGACGGTCAAGCCGTTTCATAATTTCCACCGCGTAATAATCGCCGCTCCACACATAGACATGGTTCTGCGCCAGAAACTCGGCAATTTCATCAGGAGTTTTTCCTTCCCGAACCAGCGCAACAGTCGGAACGCGCCATGAATATCGGTCGCTTTCGGTGATGCCGGCGATGGTCACGCCGTCAATAGCTTGCAGCCCGTCAATCAGCTTGGCGGCCAAGCCGCGCTCATAGGCCTGCGCCGCCAGCATCCCCTGTTTCATTTTGCGCGCCCGCCCCTCATATTGCGGCAGATCCGCATCGCCATATTTTTCACCAACCATCTCCCAGTATTCCAAACAGGCGGACAATCCCTTATAGGTCTCATAGCTTGGCGTGCCGGTCTCCCAGCGATAAGGGGCTTCGTCCTTTGCCGGGCGCAGTTTATACGCCGGCAGTTCATTGAGCAGGCTTTCGCGGCCCCACAGGATGCCAAGATGCGGCCCATAAAATTTGTACGCCGAACACAAAAGAAAATCACAGCCAATTTCCTGCACATCGATTGGCAGATGCGGCGCGCTCTGCACAGCGTCAACCACATGCCAGGCGCCGACAGCGTGCGCCATGCCGGCAATCTGCCGCACTGGATTAACCGTGCCGACCGCGTTTGAAGCGTGGACAGTGGCGACCACTTTGGTCTTCGCGGTCAGCGCGGCTTCCAGCGAACCCATGTCCAAGGTGCAGTCATCAGTGTGGATGTCTACCCATTTCACCGCCAGCCCGCAGTCGGCGGCAATCTGAATCCAGGGCGAAATGTTGGCGTCATGATCCATCCGCGTCAGCGCAATTTCGTCGCCGACGGCCAGCGTTTTGGCAATCGCGCGGCTCAAGGCGAAGTTCAATGTGGTCATATTGGGCCCGATGACAATTTCATTCGCGCTGCTTGCGTTGATGAAATCCGCCATTTGCTGGCGAGTCGCCGTCACCATTTCGTCGTTCCGGCGGCTGGTCAAGAACTTGCCGCCCGAATTGGCATTCATCGTCATATAGTAATCGGTGACAGCTTCCATCACCGTCCGCGGGACCTGCGTTCCAGCCGGATTATCCAAAAAAATCGGCAGGGTCTCATCCCGAACCGGCGTCAGTATCGACGGAAACAGCCCCCGAATATGATTGGCGTGAAAGCTCATCTATTCATCCTCACTGTGCATATCGCCCGAACTTGTATTGTACTGGAAACTGGGTAAAATAGGCGCTTGCGGTTCAAGCCTGCCAATCTGCAAGGGTTGCGGAAAGGTGCTGTGGCAATATATGTTTGCAAAGCGGAAAAGCGAAAACAGCCGACGCGCCAATCCTCCGCAGGCGAATAAGGCCGCCCCGACAAAACACCTGACCCATACCGCGCAGTGGCGGTGCATGAACTGCGGGCAGTATGTTTTCGTCGTCATCGACTGCGATCCTCCCGATGTGTGTCAGTACTGCAATGACATGACCACTTGGCAGCTGACTAAACACTGACCATATCAGCCAGCTGACTCTTCTATCGCCTGGCGGACGCGCTTTGCCAGCTGAATGAATTCGCCGCCGTAGATCATCTCTACCCGGCGCGGGCGCGGCAGGCCAACCGGCAGATTGGCAGCCACCCGACCCGGCCGCCGCGACATGACGATAATCCGATCAGCCAGCAGCGCCGCCTCATTGATGTCGTGGGTCACCATCAGAACGGTTCGCCGCGACCGCTGCCAAATCTGAAGCAGTTCCAAACTTAGCTTCTCCCGCGTCAGCGCATCCAACGCGCCAAAAGGCTCATCCAAAAGCAGCGCCCGCGGCGCCTGAACCAAGACGCGGCCAAGCGCGGCCCGCTGCGCCATCCCGCCGGACAATTCGCCAGGAAAAGCCAACTCGAAGCTCTCCAAGCGGAGTTGGGGCAGCAGCGAGCGAACGGTCTCATAACGCTGGGCGGCCGGCGCGCCGGCCAATTCCAGCGGCAAGGCGATATTATCCCGCACAGTTCGCCACGGCATCAGGCTGGCATCCTGAAACATCACGGCAAAATCGGGCAAGGGCTTGGTGATGGGAAGCCCGTCGCCCAAAACTTCCCCCGAAGTCGCCTGCTGCAATCCAGCCAAAACCCGAATTAAAGTCGTCTTGCCACAGCCGCTCGGCCCCAAAACACAGACGAACTCGCGCTCCCGCACTTCAAATGAGATCGGCCCCAAGGCCGGCAAAGGCTGCCCGTCCGGCGCCGTGAAATCGACCGACAGCTGCCGCAGGCTTAGTCTCATTCGCCCTGACTCTGGATAAACCGATTGGTAAAGGCATCCTCCAGTTCGGCTTCGGCATCATCAAGGATATTCATCAGGACAAGCGTATCGCGCATGGCTTCCCACGAGGCCAAATCGGTATAGCCAAGCATCTCCGCATCCCACAAGTCAATCGTTGCCAGCAATACTTCAAACTGAATCAGAACATCCGCATCGAAAACTTCCGCCAGCGCGCGGCGCATTGCCCGGCGGCTGGCCGCTATCTGTTCAGCCGTTGGATTGGACTCCAGAAACCGTTCCTGCTCTTCCGAGATTTTTTGCAGTTCAGCCAGAAAATCGGCATCATCCGGCAGGTTGTCAACAAAATGCAAACTGACCAGATACGCATGCGCCGGGTTATGGATGGCTGTTCGCAGCGCCGCTTCAAAGCCGTTCACCACCATTTGGATTTTCTGCGGATTGCCCTCAAGCAGTTCTCGACTGACGATGATGCCGTTCGACACCAAATCCGCTTGCGACGCCACGGAAATGACATCGACATCAGTGACGTCGCCGCATTCTCCAGCCAGCGCGCGGTGACGAATTTGAAGCGGTTCATTGTTGACATAAACCACAGCCGCATCCACCACCCCAAGGCAAAAGACTTCGGGCGCATGAAAGCCAATCTCATCCAGTTCAATGTCGGATTCAGACAGGCCGGCGCTTTGCAGCAAAGTCGTCAAGCCGCTGTAGCTGGCGCCAAAACGGCCGGGGATGCCGACTTTTAAGCCGCGCAGCCCGCCGGCATCCTCGATTGCGCCGCCCGCCGCGACAACACCGACTGGATATTGCTGAAACCACTCAAAAACGTAGACAATATCGCGCCCTTGGGCGCGCGCCAGGATGACCTGTTCGCCGCTGACAATGCCGAAGTTTGCCTGCCCGGCGGCGACAAGATCAACGACTTCGGGCTCCTGGAGATGCTCCAGCGACATATTCATGCCGGCATCGGCAAAGTATCCATCGGCGATTGCGACATAAAAGGGAGCGAACTGCACATTGGGGACAAAGGTCAGCAGGATGCGTTCATCCACAAGAGCGCCTTGCGCTGATACTGTGGATGCCGCGGCCAGCATGACAATGAAGCATAAACGAATAATGGAGCGGATATTCAAGTCAGACTCCTTTGAATAGATTACAGACCAGAGCGGCGCTGCCATGCCAGCAGACGCCATTCCAAAAAAGCGGCAAAACTGTACAGGGTCAGGGCGATAGCGGTCATCGTCAAGACGGTCACAATCACCAGCGGCGTATCGTACTGATTGCGCGCCAGCGTCACCAGATACCCCAAACCGCTGCCAGCGCTCACGAACTCGCCGACGACGGCGCCAATCACCGCCAGGGTTGCGCTGACCTTGAGGCCGGCGAGCAGCATGGGCAGCGCCGCCGGCAGTTCCAAATGGCGGAACGTTTGCCATCGGGTCGCATTTAACGAGCGCATCATATCCTTGAGGTTCGGCGGAACGCTGCGGACACCGACAAGGGTATTGATGAGCATCGGGAAAAACACGATGACGGCCGTAGTGACGATTTTGCTGACGGTTCCGCTGCCAAACCAGATGATAAGCAGCGGCGCGTAAGCCACAATCGGCGTCGATTGAAAGGCGACGATAATCGGGGAAAGCAGCTGCTCCAGCAATGGGATTTTTGCGATGGCATAGCCGACAGTGATGCCGATGCCAAGCCCAAACAGCAGGCCATACAGCATTTCTTCAAGCGTCGTTTGCGTATGTTCCAACAGCAGGCCGCTTGAAATGGCATCCGCAAAGGCTTCCAGCACGGCCGCCGGCGGCGGCACCATAAAGGTCGGATAGAAACGCATGGCGACGACCCAATGCCAAAGCAGCAGCAGAATAGCGATGGTGAACAGCGGCGCCAGCCGCCGAAGCTGCTTGGAGCTTGAAAGCCTAGCGGCAAACCGCTTCTTTTTGTCAGTTGGCTGGACTGCCGCCTGCATATCAACACCTCATGGAAGAACCAACGCGAGGCAGAGGCGACATACAAATCGGCCATCGCCGCCCGAATCCAAGCGGAGGGCCAAATCTGAAGCTGTATATCAAACCCTGCACAGCCGACGCAAAATCTATCGGCGTGTACACCTTCTCCCATCCGGACTGTCACCGTCGGCTCTGGATTCGCACCAGCATCCACCTAGCGCATCCCTTGCAGTCAAGAGATGACCAGGGTCACGGGCTTGGCATGATTCAGCATCACGCGTCACCGTCGGTAGGGAATTTCACCCTGCCCCGAAGGTTGGTTTCGATTGTATTTGCAGTCAGTATAGCAGAGTTTTTATTAGAATGCTATCTAAAAGTGACTCGGGAAATGATGAATAACGCGGTGACCTTATGGCATCTTGATCGGCGCCAAGCTGCCGCTGTCATCGGCATCCAGCGACTCGGCCTGGAAGCTGGCATCGGCTTTCATCACAGTGAACAAAAAGTGACCGCCCTTGCCCCGACTGTTGCCTTCCGCCCGGATCCTGCCGCCGTGCGCCTCGACAATATGCTTGCAAATCGCCAGCCCCAGACCAGTTCCCTCATCCCCAGAACGAGATACATCCGCCTGATAAAAACGTTCAAAAATGCGCTCGCGCAAATCATCGGGGACGCCAGGGCCGTTGTCAAACACCGAAATGACAATTTCGTCCCCCTGTTCGGCCGCTGTAATCGTGATGGCGTCGTCTGCCGGCGACCATTTGATGGCATTATGGATCAAATTAGCGAGAACGCGCCTTAGCTGGTCAGCGTCACACAAGGCATCATATTTTCCGGCGACGTGGCTGACGATGGTTAAATTTTTCATTTCAGCCTGCGAGCCAAGCCGTTCAATGGCATCATCAACCACCTGTTTTAAGGGAGTCTTCACCAGCTTCATAATCGCCTGCCCCGATTCAATCATCGACAGGTCAAGCAATTCCTGCGCCAGCCACAGCAAGGCATCGGTTTCCATGGCGATTTCCTTGAGCGATTGAATGCTGGCTTTGCGCTTGGGGCGAACATCGTCCAGGAACAAGCCTTCGATAATAAGGCGAATGCGGGTAATCGGCGTGCGTAATTCATGCGAGATATTTGCCACCAGATCGCGGCGAGAGCGATTCAAGCTGACCAAATGCGTAATATCCTGCATGACAATGCCAATAAAACGATGCCCGCCATCCACATTCACCACCTGCGTTTTGGCGCGGTAATGGGCATCGGCAATCATAAACTGCTCTTCAAGGCTGTCCTCTTCTTTCGATCCATATTGGACAAGGTGAATTAGGTCGGGCGCATGAATCGCATCGTCCAGCTTTTTGCCAATGGGGTTTCTGCCGCCAAACAAATCCATGGCCGCGGTGTTGCAGGCAAGGACAGCGCATTCCTCATCCAGGAGAATAACAAGGTCAAAAGCAGCATCGGAAAGAGTAGTGAAAACAGCCTGGCTTTCGAGGTTTTCGCGCTTGATATCGCTTAGCTGCGCGCGCAATTCCTGAATGACGGCATCGCGGCTATGGATGATTCGCTTGAGCCTGTTCGCCTTTTCAAGCTGGCGATAGCTGCAATAGGCCAAGCCGATTAAGGCCATCGCGGCAAGCCAAAAAGCAATGTCCATGTTCAATCCTCAAAACGATAGCCGACGCCGCGGACAGTGCTGATGCGTTTGGGGCTGGAGGGGTCATCTTCTATTTTTTCGCGAAGCCAGCGGATGTGAACGTCAATGGTGCGTTTGTCCACAAAATAATCGTAGCCCCAGACCTTGGTCAAAATGAGATCGCGGGACAAAACCGCGTTTTTATTACGCATAAGCTCGGTCAGTAAATCAAACTCCTTATTGCTAAGTTTAATCTCCCTATCGCCCTTGAAGGCGCGGCGGCCCGTCAGGTCCAGCCGCAGGTCATGCGCGGCCAACTCATGGCGCAAATTCTGATCTGGCAATGGACGCCGCATCTGCACTCGCACCCGCGCCAGGAATTCATGCAAGCCAAAGGGCTTGACGATATAATCATCGGCGCCATAATCCAGCCCGTGAACCTTATCGCCCTCGGTCCCGCGCGCGGTCAGGATAATAATGGGCATATCAGGAATTTTCTTGTCATTTCGTATGCGGCGGCACAGACTAAGCCCATCCAAGCCCGGCAGCATAATATCCAATACGATGAGGTCATAGGTATGATGACGCGCCAATTCCCAGCCGGTCTCGCCATCAAGGGCTGTGGATACGTCATAGCCCTCGACGCGGAGATTATCGGCGAGATTGGCAATCAGCTTTTCGTCGTCTTCTACAATCAGGATTTTTTTTGCCATGAATGCCGTCCGAAGCGCTGCCACTGAACGCAAGCATACCAGCAGAATGCTAAATCCATGTTAAAACATTTGGCAAGTGTCTTAACGAAAGTCCTTTATTGATCATTGATGGCGCCGATGCCGGCCAGCGATGTGGCCCTCCGAACCGCGCGGCGGATAGAACTGGCGACCACTTCGGCGGCGGCGGCGCCAACGACCGTCGGCCAAGCGGGGATTTCTCCAGTAGCCAGCGCAAACATGGCGTCTCCGTCAAACATCGTATGCGCTGGATTGACGGCTCTGGCGATGCCATCATGCGACATCTGGGCAACTTTATGCGCCTGCGCCTTGTTCAGTTTTCCGTTCGTGGCGACAACCCCAATCACCGTATTTTCACGCTCGGATGATGTTTGCCTGTCGTCGATGATGGCCCTCAGCGCATTCAGCGTCGGGACAAAGCCGCTTCCATCTTTCGTCCGCAGGCCCGCCAGAATTTCCCCATTCTCGTCGATGACATTTCCGAAGGCATTCACAGCGACCAGGGCGGCGACAATCAGACCGTTCTCCAATTCCAGGGACGCGGAGCCAATCCCGCCTTTGGAGGCGCGGGCGTTCCCCATGACCGCGCCGACCCTAGCGCCTGTTCCGGCGCCGACGCTGCCGGACTGCGCTGCCGCCGATGTCGCGTTTTCGCAGGCCTGATAGCCCGACTCGGCCTTCGGATAGACGCCTTTGGGACCGACAGTTAAATCAAATAAAATGGCGGTCGGCACAATCGGAACAACCAATCCGCTGCCCGACTTATAGCCAATTTGCCGCTCTTCATGCCAGCGCATGACGCCATCGGCCGTTGCCAGCCCAAAGGCGCTGCCGCCCGACAGCATGACAGCCGTCACTTCATCCACCCGATTATGCGGCAGGAGCAGGTCCGTCTCGCGCGTGCCGGGCGCGCCGCCGCGGACATCCACCGCGCCGATTGTTTTGGGCGGACATAAGACCACGGTGCAGCCGGTCGCGCCCTGCCTGTTGGTAACATGCCCGACTCTGATGCCGGGGACGCTGGTCAGGGTGTTATTCATCGTCCTCGTCTTCGACATAATAGGCCGCGCCGTCGCCGTCATCGCGCCAGATTAGCTGAAATTTGTCGGTATTGGCTTCCAGTTGGCCGTCGCTGTCCGGGAATAATACCGCGGCCGCCTTTTCATAATCGGCCGAATCAATCAGCACTTTGACTTCCCCCAGCTGGCCGAGAGTGATGCCGAGCGCGGCCGCGCCAGCTTCTTGATGAATCATAGACGGAATATCATTCGCGCCCAGTTTCCCGGCCATGATGTGCGCTTCTTGCAAATTGTGGGTAACATAAATGGCAATCCATTCCGGACTTTGCGGTGTGTTCCGCGTTGGCTGTATTCCCATGCAAATCTCCGATTCAGTGATTCGGTTTGGCTTATTATAGCAAAGAAATCAAGCTGGACTTCGGCTGAAGCGCTGAACACACAAGAAAGCCGTTCTCAATGAGGCGTCGGCAAAGCAGTCAGCCGCCAATGGCGAACTGCGCGATTTCTATTTCGCGTTCAAAACGCCGCCACTCGCTGCCGACCATGCCGGGCTGACCGGCGCCGGTGGCAAAATCGTAGACAATCAATTTAGCAGCGTAGTTCCCTGCGCTCAACATCGAAATATCTATTTCGTGTACTGCCAGCCGCCCGAGCCCTATCACATTGTCATATTGCTGCGCTTTTTCTCCCTGTTCAGAAAATATCTGTATTGAAAAAGCATAAACACCATCATTTTCAGGTATGTTCAGCCACCAAAAGTAAATCATCATCCGATCAGAATCGATCTCATGCAACAGGTTGGAAAGCCGATTTCCGTTGTCATAGCGGACTTCAAATGGCGTTTCGGCATTGATTAACTCACAAGGTATCGAAACTCTAACATAATAGTCAGCGATGGCATCATCATCATCGAGGAATCGCTTGCAGGATTGGTAATGTTGAGAGAACCATTCTGTGTACACCGCCAGCGTTCGCAGATCGGTTTGCTGTGGATTGTGAATCAGCCAGATGGCGTTATTGACCGACGGGATGCTGTCCAGATCGACAAATTCGGGGCTTGACCTTTGGATAACGATTTCATTCTGCTCATTATATGAAATATGTATCAAGGCTCTCCAATCGGATAGTCCAGAATAATAAACGATTGGCTTCCAATGAATTTGAAATGTGGGGTGGAAACTCAAAACGGTTTCACCATATCCAGGAGCAGCCGGGGTTAGATATGAGAGCTTTTGGTAATGTGGAACCTTGTCATGTTCATGTCTTTGTCTATTTGTATAGACAAACAACTCGCTGGAGTCGGTAAAGGCAAAAAACGAAGCCATCCAAATCAACAGCAGGGGAATTTGAATCACCTTTCGCTTTGGGATGAATGTCAAGCTGATTGCAAAACTGCATGCCAGCAGGGCTGTGTACAAGGTCGTATAACGCATTCGGAATTCAACAAGAATAGGCGTGAACTCATTCACAAGAATCGTTATGGAAACAGTTAAACAAGTCAGAATCAGCAGATACTTTTGTGGTTTAGTCAGCCGTTTGAAGTTCCAAAGTATCAATCCAGCCGACGCAATCGGCACAAACCACAGCCTATTTGAGTAAATAGAGATGATTGCCCTTATCGATTCAAACCATGTTAATCGGTCACTCTCAAGGCTGATGCGATTTGCGAATCCATTAACGGCGACTGGCAGCCAAGCCAAAAACATCAAGCCCCCGGCTGTCATCACCAGGCAGATCTGAAACCAGCGTCTGTCTTTAGGGGCGCAGAGCAAATGATAGATGCCAACCGCAGCCAGAATGAAGATGCCGAAATAATGCACATACAAAATCAGCGCAGCGCTGATGAAAAGTGACAGCCATTTCCACCGGCGAACCCGGCCGCGAGGTGCGAGCGCCAGCCAGTATGACCAGGCAATCCATCCAGCGCAAAATGGCAAAAGCGAGTACATTCTGATTTCATGGGCATAGAATATGAAATAGGACATAAAAGCAGTGATGAGCGCTGCATTGATCGCGAGGCGCGAGTCGCCGGTCAGCGAGGCAAGGCGATAAACAGCGGCAAGCGTGAACAGCCCGCAGTAGACCGAGAATAAGCGCAATGTAAATGAATCTTCGCCTGCAAGCCGGCTCCAAACATTTAACAGCGCAAAGTACAAAGGGCCATGCTGTCCGCTTTTCTTAGATACACTTGCTACGGTATCAGTTATATTGTCATATGGTGGATCGAAAGAGTGGCGATAAAGATGTTTTATTGAACTGTATTCAGTTTCCGACAAAGGGTCACTTTTAAGGTTGTTAATGCTGATGGCATAGACGATGAGCAGGCAAGTTCCCACCAGCGTAAGCCGAAAGCAAAACCCACCGCGACCACTCCCCATCCAACCCCAACCCAACACTTCCCATACCGCAGCATGCAAAAAAGAGCATACAACACTATCATCTGTTGGCAGCGACATACTCTCCCACATCGTCACCAATGCAGTACCATCTGCGCGCACGGGCTTAACTTCCGGGTTCGAAATGAGACCGGGTGTACCCCCACGGCTCTAGCCACCAACAAACAACTCCATCACATGCCCTCTTAACACCAAACAGCCCAATATCAACACGAACACAATACCAAACAACAACCACAACACACACGCACGCACCAGACAAACCCGCATCCCCGCACCATGAACACAGAAAACCCTCGACCTTTAGTACGGGTCAGCTGCACGCATCGCTGCGCTTACACCCCCCGCCTATCAAACTGGTCGTCTCCCAGCGGTCTTACTTGGTCAAACCAATGGGGAATCTCGTCTCAGGGAAGGCTTCCCGCTTAGATGCCTTCAGCGGTTATCCTCTCCGAAGGTCGCTACTCAGCTATGCCACCGGCGCAACAACTGACACACGAGCGCTCCGTCCATGCCGGTCCTCTCGTACTAGGCACAGAACCCCTCAAATTCCCAACGCCCACAGCGGATAGAGACCGACCTGTCTCACGACGGTCTGAACCCAGCTCACGTACCGCTTTAATGGGCGAACAGCCCAACCCTTGGGACCTAATCCAGCCCCAGGATGCGATGAGCCGACATCGAGGTGCCGAGCCTTGCCGTCGATCTGAACTCTTGGGCAAGACCAGCCTGTTATCCCCGGGGTAGCTTTTATCCGGTAAGCTACGACCATTCCACTCCGCATCGTAGGATCACTAAGCCCGACTTTCGTCTCTGCTCGACATGTCCGTCTCGCAGTCAAGCTGGCTTCTGCCTTTACACTCTGCGATGGGTTCCCATTCCATCTGAGCCAACCTTTGGGCGCCTCCGTTACCCTTTCGGAGGCGACCGCCCCAGTCAAACTGCCCACCTGCCACTGTCCCTGACGCGGCTTCACGCGCCTAGGTTAGAGCCAAACAACTGCCAGGCTGGTATCTCAACATCGACTCCACGCACCCTGACGAACACGCTTCCACGCCTCCCAGCTATCCTGCACAAACAACTCCCTAACGCAATGACAAGCTGCAGTAAAGCTCCACGGGGTCTTTTTGTCCTGCTGCGGGTAATACGCATTTTTACGCATACTTCAATTTCACCGGGCCCCCTGCTGAGACAGTGCTCCACTCGTTACGCCTTTCGTGCGGGTCGGAACTTACCCGACAAGGAACTTCGCTACCTTAGGACCGTTATAGTTACGGCCGCCGTTCACCGGGGCTTCATTTCCATGCTCGCACACTTCCACTTAACCTTCCGGCACTGGGCAGGCGTCAGCCCCTATACTTCAGCTTGCGCTTTCGCAGAGACCTGTGTTTTTGGTAAACAGTCGGCAGAGCCTTTTCACTGCAACCTAGCTTACGCCAGGCGATCCTTCTCCCGAAGTTACGGATCCATTTTGCCTAGTTCCTTAGCAGAGGTTCTCCCGCTCGCCTTCGTATTCTCTACGCGTCCACCTGTGTCGGTTTGCGGTACGGACGGCAAAACTCAACAGGCGCAAAGCTTTTCTCGTCCCTTGGTTGCGGACACTTCCTGCCTTGCGGCACGACCTCGCGGGATCTCCCCGCTTGCCACCTCAATCCACTCAGAGGCTGACCTCACCAAAAGCCACCTCGCACCCTCCTCTTACCGGTACGGGAATATTAACCCGTTATCCATCGCCTACGCCTCTCAGCCTCGACTTAGGACCGACTAACCCGACGCGGAACAGCCTCCCGTCGGAAACCTCGGACAACCAGCGAATAAGATTCTCACTCATTTCTCGTTACTCATGCCAGCATTCGCACTCCCGCACGCTCCAATGAACCTCCCAGCCCACCTTCTCCGCACGCGGAACGCTCCCCTACCATAACCATATTCTCATACAGCTATCCCTGTCTTCGGCAGTATGCTTGAGACCCGTTACATTATCCGCGCAGCCGCGTTTGACCAGTGAGCTGTTACGCACTCTTTCAAGGATGGCTGCTTCTAAGCCAACCTCCTGGCTGTCTCAACACCGCCACATCGTTTCACACTTAGCATACATTTCAGGACCTTAGACGAAGGTCTGGGCTCTTTCCCTCTTGACCAGGCAACTCATCTCACCCAGTCCAACTGCCGCGCTCGGCATGCCAGCATTCGAAGTTTGCTTGGGTTCAGTAAGCTCAACGCCCCCTAGCCCATACAGCGCTCTACCTCCAGCACCCAACGCACAACGCTAGCCCTAAAGCTATTTCGGGGAGAGCAAGCTATCTCCAAGCTCGTTTGGCATTTCACCCCTAACCACAGTTCATCCCCCGATTTTGCAACATCGGTGAGTCCGGACCTCCCGTACGCTTTACCGCACTTTCGCCCTGACCATGGTTAGCTCGCATGGTTTCGTGTCTAATGCGCGCCACTCATCCGCCCTATTCAGACTCGGTTTCCCTGCGCCTGCGACTGACCTGTCTTAAGCTCGCCACGCACATTAACTCGCTGGCTCATTCTCCTAAAGGCACGCCGTCAAGCATGACTACCGCCACACCCTCCGACCGGTTGTAAGTGCACAGTTTCAGATTCTCTTTCACTCCCCTCGCCGGGGTTCTTTTCACCTTTCCCTCACGGTACTGCTGCGCTATCGGTCGCCTCGCGTATTTAGCCTTGGAGGGTGGTCCCCCCAGATTCCCACAGTTTTAGCGTCTACCGTGGTACTCAGGATACCCAACATCGCTTCCGCCTGCGTCTACGGGACTCTCACCCTCTATGGCCGACCTTCCCAGATCATTCAACTTCAGCTTCCGCGCTTTGCTTGAGTCCTGCAACCCCGACCGCCACAGCGACCGGTTTGGGCTAATCCGCTTTCGCTCGCCACTACTCGCAGAATCCTCTCTTCTCCTCGTCCTACTTAGATGTTTCAGTTCGGACGGTTCCCCTCCCGCTTACCGCAGGATGACGCAGTTTGAACCGCGCCAGGTTTCCCCATTCGGACACCTCCGACTTCCGCGGTCTTATGCACCTCATCGAAGCTTTTCGCAGCATAACGCGTCCTTCATCAGCGCGAGACGCCAAGGCATCCTCTGTGCACCCTTATTCGCTTTCCGCACCCATCATGCGGAGACACCAGCTTGACTGATGCGCTTACGGTATTACCTTCGCATTGATATTCAACTGTTAAGACGCACCAACTACTGCCAATAACAACACAACACAACAACAGCAGCCGCCCTGTGGAGACAAAGGGACTCGAACCCTTGACCTCCTCGGTGCAAACGAGGCGCTCTCCCAATCTGAGCTATGTCCCCCAACAGGTATAATCCATTCTCACATATAAATAAAAACCCGTCAAGTCCCACTTTTGCCAAATCTAGGAACTATCTAATAAAATACATACACTTCGGCCAATTACCCGCGTTTGACCTGAAAAATGACGCTGTTTTCCAACTGCTCCACCCGTTCCAACGCTGGCATGGCCTCCAATTCGGCGACGCCATAGCTGTATGGGCTGTGAGGATCAAGAAACCAAACCAGCCAGTCGCCCTCGTCAGCCGCGGCGACCGTTTCATACAGCGCCGCCAAGTCTTGTGGCAGAAAATTACGATTAAAAGCAATGTTAGGGGCTTGGAGGTACAAAATTGACTGCCTTGAGTAATAGGCATAGTTGAGAAAGAACTTGCCCGACGGCGCTTGCCGAATGAAGCGGAGCGTCTCGTTATTCACCACATGGGGCGCGGCATAATACTTGTGTTCGCCTTTGCCCTGGTTTGCTCTGATAATCGCCTGCCTGTTCAGTTCAGCGATGCCGCCCAGCCAGATGAAAAGCAGCGCCGCCAACAGGATGCTTCCCCTCCCCCGCAGCCGCATCAGCCAGCGGTCGAGCGCAAAGATCAGCGCAAACAGCAGCGGAGCATAGAGCGGCGTCCAGTATCTGCTGTGCCAGCCAGCCAAATCATAATGCCTGAACTCGGTCAAGATGGCCATGAAAGTCATATAGACAAGCGCAAAGCCCCCGCACAGACAGAAGGAACCCCACCTCTGCCACCATTTCGGCTGCTGATATGCGCGAACGAACACAAGGCCGACGGCAATGGCAAGCGCAAACAGCGCAGCCGCCGCCAGCGCAGCAGCCGAATCCATCGGCAAGTGAGGCAGAATCCATCGACCCAGCGTTGAGAACGAGGCATCCACAAACTCTGCCAGGGTGCGCGGCGGCTTATACCAATTGCTAAGAGGACTGCCGACGCGCAATACATTGTACAGCAGCCACAGGCCGATGGGCAAGCCGGCAATCAGCAAAAATACAGCGCTGTGTTTTATCTTCTCCCGCAGCCGCAAACCAGGCAAGAGCAGCAGAAACAGCAGCAGAGTCATAAAGAGGGCGATGCCAGCGTAGCGCGCCAGCAAGCCAAAAGCTGTGAACAGCGCCGCCCAAATCAGCGCGGCCCGCTGGTCACCGCGCCGAAAACAGTCCATAGAAAACAGCGCCAGCGTGATGAGGAAGATGAAAACCGGTTCGGACATCGCTGTGGACGATATGACAGTCAGTGGCAGCGAGCAGGCAAGCGCCAAACAGCCCCACAGCGCCAGCCAGCGCGATTGTATCCGTTGCCGCAGCCAGTGTCCAAAAGTGAAAACGGTCAGGCCAAAGAGCAGCGCATTGAGCGGCCCCGCAAGGGATCGCGGGTCAAAGCCGGAAAGCAGTCCCAACACCGCCAGCAGCGCCGGATACAGCGGCGCGAAGCGGACATAGGGGGCCCGGTTGAATTGAGTCCACCCTTCCCCAGCCAGCAGGTTGTCAGCCGTCCCGATGTAGTTGACGGAGTCCCAGTGCAGTCCGGGGCCGTAGGGATGATTCCGCAGCAGCGCCAAAACCATGCCCAGCGCCGCCAGAGCAGCCAGCAGTAACGTGTGACGGCGCCGAGCGATGCTATTCATAGCGCAGCTTCCAAAATCTCTGACTTTCGTCGGATTAAAGATAGAGACAAAACAAGTGAAAAGAAAGACTAAAAATCATTTTTGACCTGAAAAATGATACCGCTTTCCAGCTGCGCTATCCGTTCCAACTCTGGCATGGCCTCCAATTCGGCGACGCCATAGCCCAGCATGCGATTCGACCACAATCCGTCGAACCAGACGATATAACTGTTATCCACAGCCGACTCAATTTGCTGTTTCAGCTGCTCCAGTCCATCGGGCAGACCGCGAAAATCATTGGCAGGATCCGTATGAATATACAAAACGACTGCTTTATGGCTGAAGATTATGCCTTTCAACTGCGCTTCGCGGATGAAGTGAATCACATCGCTTTCCGCCCACGCCGGCGCCGCATAGCCGCGGTCATCGCCTTCGTTGGCTCTGACGACCGCCTGTATGTTCAGCCTGACGCTATTGCCAAGCCAGATGAAAAGCAGGATGCCTAGGGCGGCCGCCAGCAAGTTCCTCTGCCGCCGCGCAAATGCCACTATTGCCGACAGGCGGAAAGCGTCCTTCGTCCGCGGGTTTTTACGCAGCCAAAGCAAAAAGTGATCCAACAGAAACACCAGCGCCAAGAGAAGCGGAATGTACACCGGCGCCCAGTATCTCCTCTCCTCAAGGCTCCGCAGCCACCTGACGGCTGACATGCTGCCGACCGAGGCCAGATAGACCAGCGCAAAGCCGCCGCACAGACAGAAGGAGATCCACCCGCGCCGCAATGCCGGGTCCTGCGCGATGCGAATGAGCGCAAACCCGATGACGATTGCCAGCGCGAAGAGCGCCGCCGCCGCCAGCCCAGCCGCATACACCCGCAGTCCGCCGGACGACAGACCGGGCATAACCCACTCGACGAGTTCAAAGAGGGCCGCTTTCAGAAATCTTCGCAGGGGATCGGCATCGGGCGGCGGACTGTTTCTGCCGAAAGGCGCGCCGACGCGCATCAGGTTGTACAGCAGCCACAGGCTGATTGGAATGCTGGAAATCAGCGCATAGACCGCGCCGCGTTTGATCTTCTCCCGCAGCGATGCGCTTGGCTGAAGCAGCGCGAGCGGCAGCAGGGTTATCACCAGAACCAGACCGATGTACCGCGTCAGGCAAGCCAGAGCCGTGAACAGCGCCGCCCAAATCAGCGCTTTTCGCTGGTCATCGCGCAGAAAACGATCCATATAAAACAGCGCTAGTACAATGAAGAGGATGAAGGCCGGCGCCGACAGCACCCAGGACGCGACCCAGGTCAGCGGCAGCGCGAAAGTGACCGCCAGGCAGGCCCACAGAAACAGCAGGCGCGATGCGACGCGCTGACGCAGCCAATGCCCGACGACCAGGACAGTCAAGCCAAACAGGACAGCGTTGAGCGGACCGGCGACAGCGTGCGGGTCAAATCCAGAAAGGAAGCCGGCCGCCGCCAGCATCAGCGGATACAAAGGCGGCCAATAAGTATAAGGGAGGCCGTCGAACTGTACCCAGCCGCCGCCGGCCAGCAGGCTGCGGGCCACTCCGATATAGTTGATCGAGTCCCAGCGCAGCCCGGGCCCCCAAGCAGCGTTTCGCAGCAGCGCCAAGACCGCGCCGGTCACCGCAAGGACGACCAGCAGCGCGTACAAGCGCCGACTCGCAACCATAGCATTCTCCTTCGGTAAGAAAGCGAATTGCGCCAATGTATTTTGCCATAGGCGCCGTCTCTCTGACAGGGGCGATGAGAGATGAGGCCCCAGAAAACATTTGAATTGAAATCGCGCTATCCATGTGATACCCTCGCGGTTATGTTTATCCGACGCGTTTTGGGCCCGTTCATATCTGATTGCTGAATAGACGAGTGCAGCCAATGAAGTACGACTATCTGCTGGTAGTTGGCCCCGGCCGGTCCGGAAGCGAGTTTCTGTATCAGATCCTGAAAAATCATCCCGACTTCGCCTTTCCTGAAATCAAGGAAGGCACATACTATCGGTCGCCAAAAGCCTTCAGGCGCGCTTGGCAAAGTCTGCAAGGCGAACGAAAGCTGCTGTGCGACATAGAAAACCGCGCCTACTGTGACCCGGCGCTGCTCCCTGGCGCGGCCGCGCTTGGGGAAGACGGCTTCAAGATACTGCTGGTGGTTCTTGTTAGAGACTATCAGGAACGGGCCCTTTCGATGATGCGGTTCAGGAAGAGCCGCGGACAGCCCGCCGCCCTGTTTGGCGACCGGCATCTGGAAAAGGCTGTGGTGCGCGACCGACTGACCGCGGCGAGGCTTAGGAATATATTCCGAATCAAGGCCGACATCCTGACCATCAGCTTTCCCGCGCTGACCAAAGAGACGGAGGCCGCGCTGGATGTCCTGGCTTCTGTTTGTCAGACTTCAAGGTTTGAATTTGTTCCGCAGGCGGCAGTGAACGAATCGGTCAGGGCGAGATGGATCTGGTTCTCGACTTTTGGGTGGCTTTGCGGCCGAGCGCTGCGCCAGCTTGGTTTCAAGCGGCTGCTGCAAAGGATTAAGGACAGCGCATTTGTGGCGAGCCTGTTCTTTACCGCTCTGCCAGAGGATGGCGGCGGCCTGCGGCTGTCCGAAGAGTCGCGGAAGATTCTGGATGATTCATACACTGAATGCCTGTCTATCGTCGAGAGCGCATCGGAGCAGATGGGGGAAGGCATATACTTTCGGAAGTTCAGCCCAGCCGATCCTTGCCGCGAGCGCGGTCGCTGACCAGGCTGGCGCCAATTCCCATAAGAACCCACGCAAAAACTCCCCAGAAGAGTACGTTCTGCAGCAGAAACACCTCGAAAGCGCTAAGGTAAATGAACAAGGCGGTACAGGCTGCCACATAACATTGCAGCGGACGAACCTTTGCTCCGCTTTTCGATATCAGGCTGATGAAAAGCGATAAACACAGCGCAGTCAGCGCCGCCAGGCCAGGCAAACCAGTCTGAATGGCAATCTGAAGGAAGAGATTATGAGCCGACCGCGGGTCAGTGTTGTAAGCGGGATGAAGGTCGCCCAGCCTTCCCAGCTCGCGGCTTATAGGAGCGGCGGTGACTGGCTGGAGACTAAACAGCCCATCAAAGGGATCTGCCCTGGGGTCAGGCGGAATTTCGTCGGCCGTCATCAGCGGCCCCGACTCCTGCGCCTTCTCCAAATCCGCGATGATTGCCCCTGTGCCTTGTCCCTGCCATGGTGATTCGGCTATCCAGTCAAGAGCTTCGCTCCAAAGGCTTGTACGGCCTGAAAGCAGCCTGCCTCCCAGGTAACCGCGGGCAAACCGGTCGGCTTCTCCCAACAGCGAATCAAGAAACGGCGTGGCGGCAATGATGACGATCAGAAAGAGGGCGACGATAGAAGAAACAGCCATCGCGATCCCGGCCAGCCTGTTCCGCAGGATATAAAAGAACATCCAGTACAACAGATAGACCAGCAGCACGACCGAGGTGATCGAACGCAGCCCGAATAGAAGTCCCATGACTGCAAGCATCGCAAACATCAAACTCGCCCACAGGTGCTGGCGGGTGTGACTCGCCGTCCGAAGAATCAGCAGCATCCCGGCGGTCAATATCAAACATCCCAAAATACCGCACATGATGGTGCTGGTGAGATTGAAGGCGTCGGTGAGATTTAAGTCCAAGGCGCGCGGCAGAATCAGAAAATAATGCAGCATCAGAATCGCGGTCACAGCCGCCAAAAGGGGCAGGATGCGCTTTGACCTCGCCAGGCGCGCGCCGTAGGTATAACAAAACACATAAATAATGCCGGCCGCCAGGATGGCAAAGGTGTGCCTAAGTCCCTGATAGCTGAAGTCCAGCAGAAGCCCAAAGACGTAGATGCCCAGCAGGATCAGAAAACACAGGACAGTCGGCCGAGCGCCCTTGGGAATTTCGGCGCCGACCAGCATCAACCCAATACCCAAGACAACCGCCGCGAAGATCATATCGGTGACATCCGCAAATATCGGGTCGGCGGTTAGATCGGGCAGGATAACCCTTGCGAGATTCGCCAGGAGCAGCGCCGCGAATACATAGAAGGCGCCAGCATCCAAACGGGAGCGAAGCGCGGCTCTGTCATTGGCAATCCACGCGGGAAGGCGCCGTGACAGCGATGAAATCATTGTGCATTCTCCTGACGGTGGGCGAGTTTCAGAATGTCTTGAATATGTTTGTCCCAGGAAAAATGCTCCAGCGCGAAACGCTGCGCTTCATGGGCGATCATGCCGCTTTTTTCCGGGTTTGTCAGTATCATCCGCAGGCTCTTGGCAATGGCGGCGGGGCTGCGGCCATCTACCAGAAACCCGGTCTCGCCATCGCAAATATAATCAGAGGGGCCGCCGGCGGCCCCAGCGACCGGGATGCAGCCAAAAGACATGGCGTCGGCTACCGCGATGCCAAAGCCCTCGATGTCGTTTCCATTGTCGGTCGCAATCTGCGGATGCAGGAAGATGCCGCATTCGCAATAATGCCTGATGACTTCCTCGTCCGATATTTGCCCAAGGAGCGCAACATGGTTCTCAAGCCCCAGGCGCGTCCGTTCCGCCGCCACGGACTCCCTTTCGCGGCCGTCGCCGGCGATAAAGAGATGGACATCGAAACCTTCATCGACAAGGAGGCGGACTGCCTGCATCGCGCCCGGCAGGTTCTTTCGCTCTTCCAGACGGCACATGCAGAACAGCTGGCTGAAGTCAGCGGCCGGTCGATGCGATGCGGCCCGTGGCTGAAAGGAAATGCCCGTCCATGAGACGCCGGCGTGCGGCAGCTGATGATGCGCTTCCTGGCGCAGTCGATCCAAAGTGGAATGGCTGATGGCGAGGATGGCGCGCGCCCGGCGCAGGCAGATGTGAAGCATGCGCTTCAGCGTCCGCGGAAGAACAAACAGTTCGCGGCCATGCACTGACACAACTGTTCTCGCCCCCATGCCCAGCGCCAACGCGATGACAGACAAGTACCAATGAGTGGTATGGACCAGGCTGTAGTCTTGCCGGCGCAAACAGCGTATGGCGCATCGGAATATACGCCAGAAGACCACAAGCTGTTCGCTTAAGCGGTCGAGTTCGCGATGCCGCGGCAGATAATAAACGTTGTACACGTCGACGCCGCCTTCTTTCGTCAATCCGACGGGGGCGTCTCTGGCTGTGATGACGGTCACGCCAATGCCGGCGCGCGTATAAGCCGCGGCGACCTGTTTGGCGTAAGTCGAGAAGCCTCCCACAGCCGGGGGATACAGCACGGTCATCAGCAACACATTTCCAGGGGCGGAATCAAGATTCACCTCAAATTCACTTTCAGCAGTCCGCCGGAACGAAAACAGCAAGAGAACCCGCCGGCTGCATAAAAGCAGCCACAGCAGCGATTAGATCATCGGCGAGTTCAGGGTTCTGTGTATCAGCCAATTTCGCCTGGCGTTTTTCGTCATTATCATGCAACCCGCAGCATTCTACATTAGGCTTGTGGATTGTCAAGTGTGTATGCGATCAACTCAAAGCGGCATCAGTTCACTTTGACCAATTTGACCGAGTTCCCGACGTAGACGGTCTCAAATCGTTCGGGGGCAAAGTCGGACAGCCTATTGATCATATCACTGTAGTCGGGATCGAAAAGCAAATAATCAATTCCGTATCGATCAAGTATGGCCATTTTTTCTTCTAACGCGACTGAACTGTGGTAAAATCGAAAATTATCGTCAAGCTGCGTCGCTGCTCGATCTGGTGACAATTTTGAATAATATCTCATCCTCGCAGCATGAAAATGCGAAAGAGTGATTGCTTTTGAACTGAGCGAAGGGATAACATTCCGATATTCAGGACTCCCCGCGATCCAAACCCGTTCATCATGATTGGATTCAAGATAATCAGCAGTCTCCAGCAATTCTTCATTTTCACCAATCACCTGTGATATGTCTTTCGAGAACGTTACATTCTGTTGAACGTTGAGCAAGACCGCCGTAAGTATAATCGTCAGACTAAGGAGGGAGATCATCACCTTATCCTGTTGCAGCCGCATGATTTTACTTTTCATTTTGGGAACGCGGGCGCACAGTCTGTCGCAGCCTGTTTGCAGGACAAAGCCCAGCATATACCCGTAAGGCAGAATCCAGACAACGCGCACCATATGCAGTATTGTTGTCAAGCGGCCATATATCCAGGCGGTATAGGGGATCAGCCCAATGCCAACTGCGAGCGCAAATGCCAGCATCAGCATGCTTCGGTTATCAAATGGCCTTAACATCAATGAAAGGACGACCCATGTCAGCAAAATATAGGTCAAACCTCCGGCGACATCTGGCCTGATTGCGTAAAGACCGCTTTCCTCGTCAACCCATATCAGATGATCGGCTGACAGCAAATGATAAGGACTCATATCTGTATTCAAGCGAATGAGGACGGCCGGGGAAAAGATAACAACGGCAGTCATCCCAATAACAATCGCATTTGACCTTTCCCGTTTCGCAAAAACGATCCGCAGCAGACACCATAATCCGATAGCGGCAAGAGCAAATCCGGCAATCATAACATGGACAACCATCATAGAAAGCAATGACAGCGCAAAGCCGACGCCGGCAAGACGGCGGCGTGATGTCGACCAGATATATGCTGTGGATATGGCAATCGGCGCTAAAACAAAACCGGCAACCAGTTTATCCTGTATTGGCCGGCGGAAAAACTGCGCCCCCGCCTGGGGGTTGTTTTGAGTCAAAACGCTGTAACACAGCAAACCAAGCACAACAATAACGAGCGCGGCCTGGGGCCTATGCCCCAAATTTCGCGCAAATATGTAGATCGCTATCACCTCAAGACCAATAACCGCGCTGTTGATGATGAACTGGGCCTGCAAAATATGGACACCGCTTACATCCACTATTAAAGACTGCGCAAGCAGCCAATACGTCAAATACAAACGATCTGAAATCGTATTCCCGGTGTCATAGTAAATCTCTTGCCAGTCCAGCGGCTCTTCGCGCAGGAAGTTGGTCACTTCTGCATTATAGGTATGCCGATCATGATTTCGGGTAAGGGAAAAAAGACCGGCATACGCAAAAAGCAGCGCTTGAACCGAAATGATTGCCAATAACGCTGCTGATCCCCTATTGTATTTTACAAGTCTCGCAGAGCGATTTCTGGCTTTGAAAAGGAAGGCCAGCAGACTTAGCGCGGTCAATGCGTACCAGGTGATCTCGATGAATCCAAAAGTCCAATGGAACGTTCTGGCCAGCAATCCCAGTATGCCCATCAAAACAAGTGAGATGGCGAACCCGTATCCGATAAAATCAATCGCATCCCAGGAATCGCGCACTGGCATCAGCGAGAAAATAAACCCGCCCGGCAAAACAAACAGAACACACGCGAAGAGAACTCGCATCCACAGCAAGCCATAAGGCATGTCCGCAGCAAAGCTGCCAATACCCAGCAGCCCGACCAGGCCAGCGGAAACAAGCGGCGACCGCCAAATCCCCATCCCAGCTCGCCATCTTTCAATGCTCACAACTCATGCCGTCCCTCTAAAGCCCGCATCAACGTCACCGAATCGACGTATTCCAAATCGCCGCCGGTTGGCAGTCCGCGCGCCAGCCGCGTAATCCTGACACCCGTCCCCGCCAGTTCTCGCTGGAGGTACATTGCCGTTGCATCGCCTTCCATGCCAGGATTGGTCGCCACAATCACTTCAAGCGCCTGCCCGTCTTTGACCCGCCTGACCAGTTCGCGTATTTTAAGATCATCAGGGCCAACGCCGTTCACAGGCGAAATCGCGCCATGCAGCACATGGTATCGCCCTTTATAGACGCCAGTGCGTTCAATCGCCATCAGATCCAGCGGTTCTTCGACGACTGCAATCGACTCGGTTTCGCGCTGGCGCGAACTGCAAATGGGACAAGGGTCGTCGACTGTGATATTGAAGCAAACGCTGCAAAATTGCGTTTGCTCTTTGAGGTTCGTCAGCGCGGCCGCCAAGCCCAGCGAAACATCGTCGGCGGCGCGCAGCAGATAATACGTCAGTCGGGAAGCCGTCTTGGGCCCCACTCCCGGCAGCCGCGAAAAGGCTTCGACCAGCCGGGTAACCGGTTCAGGAATGGCGCCGCTCATCAACGCGCTCCATCATTTATCATTAACACAGCGGCTAACCGAGCAGACCGCCCAAACCGGGGATATTGCCAAGGCCGCCGGTAATTTCTTCCATGCGCTCGGCCGCCATCGTCTGGCTTTGCTCAATCGCCTGATTAACAGCCGCGACCAGCAGGTCTTGCAGGTCATTGAGCCATTCTTCATCATCCATATCAATGATGTCGGGGTTGATTTCAACCGCCTGCACCCGTTGATGCCCGGTGATGACCACCTTGATGGCGCCGCCTCCGACCGTTACCTCCAGGGTTTCTTTTTCGAGATTTGCCTGGGCGTCGGCCATATCCTGCTGCATTTTTTGCAGCATTGCCATCGGGTTGGCGCCACCCGGCAGACCCGCCGAGGAACTCCGTCTGCCACTGCGTCGCTTTGCCATTTCTCATCTCCCAAGATTATTCTAATGATTCCGATACGAACCGCATTCCAGCATTATAGCTGTCTGTTATGCAAACATTAACCGCCAGCTTCGGGATTCAGCCGATACACATTGGCGCCATCATATTCATCTTCGTAGACCAGGGCAGCGCCGCGCCGCCGCATGACTTCGGGACTGACTTCTTCATCTTTGACCACAGCATATATTGGACGGCCAGGCAGACTGCCTGTCATGTCTTCGATCAGCATTTTATAATCATCCATTGCCGCCGCCTCATTGTAAAAGACTTCCAGATGGCTCACCCGCTCATCATAATCCTCAATAGTCTCGGTGTAGAAAAACTGCGGCGCCTTGACATAAAGCAAGCGTTCATGGAGCAGGTTTGACCATTGGGAGGCTTCCAAGGGGAGTATAATGATTGAATCGGCGGGCGTGTTCCCGCGTATCCAATAATACGCCGCCGCCCGATTGTCATCAAAATCGCCTTCATATTTGAGATGCGCGCCATCGTATTCAACGGCTTTATAAACGCCACTTTTATAAACACCATTCGCTGCTTTATTCCAAGCAAAATAACTGGCATATATGATTTGTAGAAAAACTAAAATAAACCAGGCCGTCACAAGCGCCCGCCCCATGCGCCGCCAAGCAATCCGACTGCTTTGCTGAAGTCCTTGCAGCGCAAATAATGCCGAAACCGCGATGAATACAGCCAGCAAATAGACGCCTTTGTATTGATTATTATCAGAAAGCAGCAAACTTGATGTCAGCGCGACCAGAATCAAAAAACTAATCTGAACGAAGTATTGCGCGGCGTCTCGCTTCCGCGCGGCAAATACACATTGAAGCGCAAAGAGAGGGATGAGCAGGAGAATCGCCGCCGCGATCATCCGCAGGTTCGCGGCATTGAAAAGATCGAGCCTGAGGCCGGGAATACCGGCAGAAATATCAAGGATGTACTTCAATAAAGGAATCGACAAAGCAAGGCTGATGATAAGCCACAGCAGCCAGGCAGACGGCGAGACTTCACGGCTGGCTTGATGCCAAAAGGCCCGCATTCGCCCGACTTTATTGGCCCTGCCCATCAAACCAATGCCGCCTGTAAGGGCCAGCCCGCCCAGCAGCGCCGCAATGTGCAAGGTAATGTCCGGCCGCAGGGCCAACATGGCGATGCCGCAAGCCGATGCCAAGATGAGCGCCATCAGGTCGATTTTGCCCTTCAGCGCCTTGACACAGGTATAAAAGACAGCGGAAAAGGCCGCGATGCCCAGAGTCATGCTGCTGGCGCTGAACACTTTAATTAATACGCTGTGCAAACGGCGGTCAGCGCCTTCAAGCAAGAGGACGCGAAGGACGGCGGTACCCCCGCCTTTCGGCATCGCATTGCCGTTCGCCAGATAAGCCGCCAGCGACAGAATGCCGGTGATGTTCACCGCAAAATACACAAGAATCACCGCCGCGCCCAGATAGACCGTGCGCGGCTTCGCCAGCTTCAGAGCAATAAGCGTTCGCGCGATCCATAACAGGCCGCTGAAGATCGCGGCGATATTCACGATTTCTTCAGCTTGGAGCGGATGAAGTGATGTGATCTTGGCGACCGCCGCCATATACGCATGATAGAGCCAATAGTAGGAAGGAGGATGCCCGGCGGCGAATATGTTTTCAACCGGCGTCGAACCATAAAGCAGCTGATTCATGTATCCAAGCCGTATATCTGCATGAGCCCATACCTGCAAACCCGGCAAAGAAAATTCTGCATATAGCATCGGCGCCAAAACAAGCAGAGGAATGAACGGCAAGGCCATCCGCCATGAAGCCCGACTTTTGACATATGCGTCTTGCTTCCACTTGACATAAACCCTAGCCAAAAGGCCCATCAGCGGCAGAAGCGTGCAGACCCAAAACACCGCCTGCCAAACATCAATCGCAACCGGCATCAGCAAAGTAAGAATGTATCCAACGCTCGCAAACAGCGCCAGCGAAATCATAAACAGCGGATTCACCACATCGGTTATCAATACAGCGATCAGCCGCATACCCTCCCTAAACCCGATCATCTGTCACGCTTTCGGATTGAGCCGATACACATTGGCGCCATCATTTTCATCTTCGTAGACCAGGCTGGCGCCGCGCTGCCGCATGACTTCGGGACTGACTTCTTCATCTTTGACAACGGCATATATTGGACGGCCAGGCAGACTGCCTGTCATGTCTTCGATCAGCATTTTATAATCGTCTCGACTCGTTTCCTGGCTGTAGAATAGCTCCAGATCGCGCACGCGGTCGTGATAGGCGCGGGCGCCAGAGGCAAAATGCAGCTGAAGCATTCGGACGTAAAGCAGCCTTTCATGGTATAGGTTGGAGTGTATGGATGGAATCAGCGGCAAGACAACCACGGCATCCAGCGGCGTATGATCGCGAATCCAATAATACGCGGCCATGCTTTGGTCGATATCCTCGCTGTTTTCGATGTGAATGCCGTTAAAGCGATGGCCGCCGTCCCCAAAGGTTTGGACTTTGCTGACAAAGTTGCCGGAAACATAAAGCGCCTGTGACAACACCAGGATAAAACAACCCGCCGACACCAGCCAGCCGATGCGCCGCCGCCAGCCGCCGCGGTTCTGCCACCTTTGCAAGACAAGCAGGCTGGATATTGCCATCAATGAAGCCAGAAAATAGATGCCTTTATATTGATTTCCGTCAGGCAGATACAGGATTGAGGTCAATGAGGCGCTAATCAGCGCGCCCAGCGCAATAAACGCCTCCGCGCGGTTTCGATGCCGCCAGACAAATATACACTGAAGCAGACAGAACGGCAGGAACAAGAGAACCGCTGTGACAATCCGGCTGACATTGGCCGCATTGGGAAAGCCAAAGGGGCGGCCGGACTGAAAACTGCTGACAATATCGAGGTTGTACTTCACCAATGGAAGGGACAGCGCCAGACTGACAGCAAACCAGAGCAGCAGCATGGTCGGCGGAACTTTGTCGGTTAAGCCGCGCCAAAATATCCGCGCTTGCTCCGCTTTGCCGCGCCGCCGCAGGCAATGAAGCCCGGCCGTCAGCGCGATGCCGCCCAGCAAGGCGGCCGCAATATGCAGCGCGGCGATCTCGCGCACCGCCAGGGCGGCAATGCCGCAAGCGGACAGCAAAATCAGCGTGGCAAGTTTGACTTCAAGTTTCACCAATCTAATACAGGCGTAAAGCGCGGCGTTGAACAGCATGATGCCCAAGGTCACGCTGGTAAAGTTCATGACTTTGCCAAGCACACTGTGCAGACGCTTGTCTGCTCCGTCAAGCAGCATGATATGAAAGGCATACGGTTCATACGTCCCGTTCAGTATATGTCCCAGCACGGCGACAATGCTGGTGATGTTGATGGAAAAATAAACCAGCAAAATCATCAGGCCCCAATGAATCGTGCGCGGCCGGCCCAGCTTGAGGACTTTCAAGGTCTGACCAATCCAGACGAAGCTGCTGAAGATGGCAAGCGCATTGACAAATGAAGAGACTGTCGGCGGACTGAAGGAGGTTATTTTGACGATGGCGGCCAAATAAGCGTGGTAGAGCCAATAGTAATTGCCCGGATAGCCGGCGACGAACACATTCTCGACCGGCGTCACGCCATAAAGCAGCTGATGGATGTAGCCGACATGAACATTGGCATGATGCAAAATCTGCATGGTCGGGTGGGCAAATTCGGCCCAGATGATCGGCGCCATGACCATCATCGGCGCCAGCGGCAGCAGCATGCGCCACGAAGCCCCGCCTTTGATGATAGACTCGCCCCACTTCCACCGCGCATAAACGCTGGCCAAAAGTCCCAGGCCAGGCATAACGAGACTGACCCAAAACAGCGTCCGCCACATCTCAATATCGACCGGCATCAGCAAAGTGAGAATGTATCCAACACTCGCAAACAGCGCCAGCGAAATCACAAACAGCGGATTCACCACATCGGTTATCAATACAGCGATAAACCGCATACCCGCCCCCGGCCTAAACCCGGTCATCAATCACTCCGCCCAGTTCTTTGCCCTTGGCCAGCAGCGGGTCATCTTCCTCGCCATTTTCATCCAGCGCGGCATCTTCGGGCGGGGCGCTGCCGCTCACCACCCGGGCATCCACTCGCAGCTTGACCTTGTGCAGGTCATATATCGCCTGCTCGATGTATTTCGCTCGCTGCGGGTCAGCGATTTTCTGCTGAAAAAACTCGCTTGACACACCCAATATCAGCCGATTGCCCTCAATGGCGCGGACATGGGCATGCTCCAGCAGCGGCGGGATATTGCGATTGTACTGGCTGACCCGCTTCATGATTTCCATCCAGCCGCGGTGGATTTTCCCGGCGGAATAAGCTGGGGCTTCGCCGGGAGCGGCTGCTTCAGCGCGTTCAAAATCAGCGCTTGATGCCGCTTCATCCGCTTGCGCGTCGGCTATTTTCGCTTTTTCCGAGCGGGACAGGGGGCGGCTTTGCGGGGTCGGCGGCGGCGGCGCGGCCGGGGCGGCGACGGTTTCCGCTTCCTGCAAAATGTCAATCCATGCCAATTCCAGCGCCAACTGCGGCTGCCAGCCGCCGGTATAGTGATTGACAGCATCATTAAAGGCGCGAATCGCCTTGAGCAGGCGCGGCCGGCTTATCCTTTCGGCCAGCCGCTCGTACATGGCCTGATCTTCCTGCGAGGCCTCCACCAAATCGGAGCTTGCGGTTTGCGCCAGCATCACATTCCGCAGGCATTCGACGATCTGCTGGCCGAACTGCCGCGGATCGCTGCCAGAATCAATCGCCTGGTTGAT
This sequence comes from Phototrophicaceae bacterium, assembly GCA_965243515.1. Lineage (GTDB taxonomy): Bacteria > Chloroflexota > Anaerolineae > Aggregatilineales > Phototrophicaceae > UBA6055. The sequence goes on from OZ251572.1 coordinate 2,858,657, forward strand.
GAGATGAATGCCCAGCGCCGTCTCGGCGTCAGCCAGCGCATTCACCAAGTCACTGACATAGACTGTATTGGCCGTGCCCAGCATCTTCTGTGTCAGTTCCAGGCTGACAAGCTCATCAGGTTCGGTGACAATTTGGTCGAGCAGGCTGATGCTGTCGCGGACGCTGCCCGTGCCTTGGCGGGCAATCAGTTCCAGCGCCGCCGACTCAATTTTAAGCGCCTCGCGTTCGGCGATAAAAGCCAATCGCTGGCTGACTTCTTTCAATGAGACGCGCCTGAATTCAAATTGCAGGCAACGGCTTTTGATGGTGGCTGGCACTTTGTCAATTTCGGTTGTCGCCAGGACAAAGATGGCATGGTCGGGCGGCTCTTCCAAGGTTTTCAGCAGGGCATCAAAGGCATTGCCGCTGAAGCGATGAACTTCGTCGATGATATAGACTTTGTACTGACCCTCGCCGGGGGCAAAGGCGATTTTGTCGCGCAGTTCGCGGACATCATCGACGCCGGTATGCGAGGCGGCGTCAATCTCAATCAAATCAAGAAAACGGCCTTCGTTAATGGCGATGCAGTTTGAGCAGTCATTGCAGGGCCGCCGCGCCGCGTCTTCATGCTTGCAGTTGACGGCTTTCGCCAGCAGCCGCGCATTGGTCGTCTTGCCGGTGCCGCGCGGGCCGCTGAAGAGATAGGCATGGCGCACGCGGCCGCGAATCAGCGCATGACGCAGAGTGCGGGTGATATGATCCTGTCCGACAACATCATCAAAAGAGAGGGGTCTCCACTTGAGATACAGGGCTTGTTCAGGCAACGGTTGGCCTCCCTATTTATATGAACGCGGACTGCGTTAGTTTATCACGGATGGGCTGGCCTTCACAAGCGGCAACCTGCCCGACGACGCCGAAAAATGGGGTATAATGAAATATGAAAAGGAAAATCGGGATGGGAGTCTGTTATGGTCTTGGAGCGAGAAAGGTTTGTTTGGGTCGCAGAGCTTGCGGATTTGAAAGACAAAGGCAGCATCACCGTTCACCCCAACGGCAAACCAGTCGCACTGTTCCTGTATGGCGACCGGGTGTATGCTGTGGACAACCGCTGTCCGCACATGGGATTTCCGCTTGACAAGGGATCGGTCGAAGACGGCATATTGACCTGTCATTGGCATCATGCCCGTTTTGACTTGGCCAGCGGCGGCGCATTTGACCTGTGGGCGGATGATATTGATGCGTTCCCGGTCGAGGTGCGCGATGGCGGCATCTATGTTGACGCGCAGCCGCGCGGCGGCACAGTCGATCACCAGCGGGATCGTCTGCGAGACGGCTTGCAGCACAATCTTAGTCTGGTCATCGCCAAGTCCGTCATCAGCCAGCTGGCGCAGGATGCGCCGGCCGATGAGCCGTTCCGCATCGGTCTTGAATTCGGCGCGCAGTACCGCGGCATGGATTGGGGGCGCGGCTTAACCACGCAAGCCTGTACGATGAACCTCATCCCCTGCTTGCAGCCACATGACCATTCACTGGCGCTGTTTCATGGCTTGGCGGATGTCGCCAGCGACACGGCCGGCATGGCGCCGCGCTTTAATCCGCGCCCGCTGCCCAACAGCGAAACCGACATCCCGACCCTCAAGCAGTGGTTCCGTCAATTCGTCGAAGTGCGCGATGCCCAAGCTGGCGAACGCGCGATTGTGTCGGCCTTGCGGGCCGGCGCTGATGATCGCCAAATCGCTGATATGCTCTTCACCGCCGCCACCGACCATCGCTATCTGGATGCCGGCCATAGCTTGGATTTCATCAACAAGGCGCTGGAATCGGTGGACAAGGCCGGCTGGGACTATGCTGAATTGGCGTTTGCCAGCGTCGTGCCGAATCTAACAGAAGCGCGCCGCATGGAAGAATCCAACGCCTGGCGCAAGCCGATTGATTTGGTATTGATCCTGGAAGCGGCCTTTGCCCAGCTGCCGAATGCCGTCGCCGCCGGCAAAGACAAGCGCAAGGTTTATGATGACAAGGTTTATGATATTGAAGAACTGTTGCCGCCGCTGCTAGGCGATGACCCGCAGGCGATTGCCGATACGCTGCTCAACTGTCTGCGCGAAGGTATGCCGCCGGTGGATTTGGCTGGCGCGGTCGCTTTTGCCGCCGCCCGCCGCATCGCCCATTTCCATACCAGCAACGAGTTTGGCGATTGGGATACGGCGCTGCATACTTTCACTTTTGCCAACGCCGTTCATCAAGGCCTGCAGCGGATCGAATCGGTGGACTTGATGCGCGGCATTTTTGACGCCGCCATGAGCGTCTATCTCGACCGCTTTTTGAATGTGCCGGCCGTCAAGCTGCCGCAGCCCGAACCGATTGAGAATCCCGACGGGCTGCTTGATGAATTGGAATCGATGCTCAATTTGCAGCAGCAGGTCAATCAGGCGGGTACATTGGCGGCGCAGTATTTGGTCAGCGGCGGCGCGCCCGAAAAGCTGATGGCGAAGATGGGCTATTTGCTTTTGCGCGAAGACCGCAATTTCCATACCATTCAGTGCATTGAAGCCAGTTTCAATCAATACCGCATCCTTAGCCGCCATTCACCGCGCATCGCCGGCCAGGTTTTGATTGCGGCGGCGCGCTATCTGGCGGCGCATGCCCCGACCATGCGCTCGCAGCTGCAAACCTTCACCATCGCCCAGCGTCTTTCGCGCGGGGATAATCTGTTTGAGGAATAGGCGTCGACTAGCGGTTGTAGATGATATAAGTTTCGCGCAGCTCTTCGCGCAGATCGAGATAGCTCCGATAGCGGCGGCGGGCGATGCGGCCGGCATTGACTGCCTTGCGGACCGCGCAGTCGGGTTCGCTGGTGTGCGTGCAGTTGCCGAATTTGCAGTCGAGCACATAAGGCGCGATATCGACATAATAGGCATCAAGTTCATCGGGTTCGATGTCCCAGAGGGCGATAGAGCGCAGCCCCGGTGTATCCGCCAGCCAGCCGCCGCTGTCCAGACGCGCCAGCGCGCGGTCGCGGGTGGTGTGGACGCCGGCTTCCGAGACGCGGCCGACCGATTTGACCGACCGCGCCAGGCCGGGCTGCATCCGATTCAAGAGGCTGGTTTTGCCGACGCCGGAGGGTCCGGTGAACACCGAGATGCCCTGATGAAGCAGGGTTTGCAGTTCGTCGATGCCATCGCCGCGCAAGGCGCTGGTCTTGAGGACGCGATAGCCCATGCGCTCATAGGGGACGAAAGCAGGCGCCATGGCGGCCGCGGCCTGCAAATCCATTTTGTTGACGACAATCATCAGTTCAGCGATTTTTGATTTTTCGCCGGTGACCAGCAGGCGGTCGAGCATCTTCAGGTTGGGAGTCGGCTGGGCGGCGGCAAAGACAAACAGCGCGCGGTCGGCGTTGGCGACAATGACCTGCTCGCGTTCGGCTTGGCCGAGGCCGCGCTTGCCGGTTGTCCGCGCGGCGCGGGACAGGACTGATCGGCGCGGCGCCAGCTTCTCTATCGCGCCAACCAAGGCGCCGGTGCCTTCTTCTTTCCGCAGGCTGATAGTCACGCGGTCGCCGATGGCGGCGATGTCCGATGACTTTGCCGCTTCTTTCAGGCGGCCGCGCAGCTGGCACATATAGACCTTGCCGTCTTCGACTTCGACCCAATAGAATCCGCTCTGCTCCTTGACGATTAGCCCGGCAAGCGGCTGTTCCAAGCGCCCTCCCCTTTCATAAGTTCAATCCATGCCTTGACATTATAGTCGCAAATCGGCAAAGGCATACGCAAAGTCGGCGCAAAGCGCAGAAACGAGTAGGCATCCGCCCCAAATTCCTGTACACTAACAGAAACGAATCCGAAGGAACGATTGTGCCGAACGAAAACAGCCAGCCCAAGATCGATGAAAAGCAAGCCGACCCGACGGCTGCCATCTCCAAAGTCACTTTCAATTATGTCCTGATTGCGATTGTCTTTTTGCTGGTCGGGATATTCATCGGAGTCTTTGGCTTGAATGACGGCCGGCGGATGAACGACGAGCAGCTTATCGCGGCATTCATCGGCGCGATGGAAGCGCGCGGCCTCCAGTTTGGCGGCGAGAGCGGCGCGTCTGACCGCTTTGCGCTGGTGGATGACGACCCGTATCTTGGCGATAAAGATGCGCCGGTGGTCATTGTCGAGTTCAGCGATTTCTTTTGCAGTTACTGCAAGCGGCATTTTGAGCAGACCTTTGCGCCGCTGCTGGAAAACTATGGCGAGCATATTCGTTATGTTTATCGCGATTTCGCCCGTCTGACGGCCGAATCAGCGCCGGCGGCGGCCGCGGCGCAGTGCGCCTTTGAACAGGGCAAGTTCTGGGAATTTCATCAGACTTTTTTCAGTCAGCAGGATGCGCTCAACCGCGATTTTTATATTGAGACGGCCGAACTGCACGAACTCGACGTCGACGCATACACCGCCTGCCTTGATGAAAACCGCTATCTCGATGAAGTCGACTTCGACGGCCTGGACGGCCAGCTTGCCGGGGTGCGCGGCACGCCAGCCTTCTTCATCAACGGGCAGCTGCTTAGCGGCGCCCAGCCCTATCGCATCTTTGAGCGGCTGGTTCAGCGCGAACTTGAACAAGGCGGAGTCCAGCAGTAATCAGAAAGAAGCGCGCCGTGGAAAACGCTGTTGCCGATTGGCTGTCGTCGCGGTTTCGAAACATCCAAGACGTCAAATACGCGACCACGCGGTCGGAAGCCACTCTCATATCCCGCAGCCATGAACCCGATGTCATCGTCGAAACCTGGATGAACAGCCGTCTCTATGTGCATGTCATCAGCCAGGCGCCGAAATCCCGAACCCTGCGCGCGATTCTCAAGCAGAATACTCATGCCAGCGTGGGGACGCTTTTTTTGATTCATCTGCGGCTGCTGCCCGAAGACGGCTATGTCGGTCGACTGCGGGACTGGCAGGATGATCTGCGGGTGATGAACCGCGATGCCATTTATGCCATTGGGACAGTTGATGGGCGGCTGCGCGTGATTCAGGTCAACTTTGGCGAAACCATGCAAAGCCGCCGGTATCATGTCTGGCATACGGCTGATTTTCCCTTTGACGCCGTATCGGTGCGGCGGCGCGATTATCATTCCAACATCAAGGGCAGCTGGCATATCGGGGAAATCGCCTCGCCCCAGTTCCAGCGCCGCATCAATGAGGAGCGCGCCCGGCAGCGTTTTCACTATCGCACCCGACAGACTCGCCCGGTCGATATGACTCCCGCCGAGCAGGTCAATGCCGCTTATCTGGCGTTAGAAATTGAGGTTGGCGCCGGGCAGGCGGCGGTCAAGGAGGCCTTCCGCAAGCTGGCGCGCAGGTATCATCCTGATGTCACTGAATATGAGAAAGCCGAGGCCGAGCGGCGTTTCAAAGAGGTCAAGTCAGCCTATGACCGCATCAAGTCGCACCGCCGCTGGCATTAGAGCAGAGATGGGTCCACCAGGACTCGAACCTGGAACCAATCGGTTATGAGCCGACTGCTCTGACCATTGAGCTATGGACCCGCTTTGCGGTTGACGTCAATCGCGAGCGGTCAAAGCGGGTAACGGGATTCGAACCCGTACTGACACCTTGGAAGGGTGGAGTGCTACCGTTACACCATACCCGCCGGCCTTGCTCTTGGTCGGGGCGCCCGGATTCGAACCGGGGACCTCACGGACCCAAACCGTGCACGCTGCCGGGCTGCGCTACGCCCCGAATATCAAAGTATATTACTGCGCTTCGGCGCCAAAGTAAAGCTGTAATTTTATCGTGGGCGCGCATCTAATCACTGTCAAAGATGTCGAGCCATTCATCGACTTCTTCTTTGGGGACATGCACCTGGGCAGATTCGCCGCGCGGGTCTTGCTGGCGGGGTTTGTGGCGCAGCCGCCGCGAGAATTCGGCCGAGGTCATGCACTTCATTTTGTGGCTGCGGGCGCAGTCCAGCACATCATTGTCGGAAGATACCAAGGTCCAGTTGGCGGCATCGCGCGTTTTGCGGATGCGCTGCTTGAGGAGGCTGTCGGCATTGGTATGAAATGCGGCGGCAAAGATGACTTTGACGGCTTTGTTCGACATGGACGATTTGCCGCCGGGCAGGCCGCCGTCAAATATCACGGTGCATTTTTTGCGCCGGCCGGCGGCGAATCCGCGCAGCTTGGTCACCAGTTTGGCTTCGTCGTCTGGGTCTTCCAGGTCAATATCCGGCAATCGAGCGATTAAGTTGTGTCCATCAATCAGGTAAGGCATCGGGCGCGCCTGCACAGCCAGCCAGTGCGTTTAAGCGCAACGCGAGTTTTGGATTTTTACCACAGCGGCGCGAAGGACAAAGCGATTGTTAGGCATTCATCTTTTCTTTGCGTCGGCTATGGTAAAGGTTTTCTGCGCTGTCTAGCACTATAATTCAGTTGCATGGATAATATCTGAAGCGGCGGCGTTTGTCAAAATAGAAATTCGCGGCCTTTTAGTCGCCCTTTGGAAGTTTAGCAAGTTCCTGAAGAAGTCGGGAGCCAGGACGATGCAGAATATAGCCCCAACGCGCAAACTAAGCCGGCGCTCACGCGGTTTTTTGATGGCGGCGGCGGTTGTTTTTTTGTCGGGCGCGGCTTTGTCGGTTCTGGGTTTCGCCTTGCATGTCATCAGCCTGGTGGTGCAGTCCAACCCGGGTTTCGGGGTTTATGACCTGACCCGAAAAGCGATTTTGTCGCTGGGCATCGGCATCATGTTCGCCGCTGGTTTGATGGCTTTGCGGGCAGTCACCTGGAAGACCGACAGCGCCCTCGCCCGACACGTGGGAAAACAGCTTGCGGCTTGTCTTGGGCGGCAGTTTGTGTTCATCCGCAGCATCAGCAAGGCGACGGTCGGGTATGTCGATGCTGTCCTGGTGAGTCGGCATGGCGTGCTGGTTTTCCGCATCTCGAAGCGCAAGGGATTGTATTTCAATGAAAAAGGGCAATGGCTGACCCGCAAGGGCAAGGGCAAATGGAAGCCGATGCGCTGGAATCCTACCCGCGAAGCAGCTGAAGATGTGAGAAAGATCCGCGGCTATCTTGACGATTATCAGCTGACGGGGATTCCGGTCTATGGCGTGGTGGTTTTTATCCAGCCGCCGCCGATGACGCAGCTGGTTTTGCGAGAGCCGACCGTTCCTGTCCTCTATGCCAGTCAGCTTTGCGATGGCTTGCGGGACAGCTATTTTGCGCGGGAGCGGCTGGACGCAAAGACTGTGCAGGAAATCGTCAACCTGCTTTATCGCTAAGGGGCGGCTCATGTTTATCTTGGGCTGACAGCCGCTTGCGATAGTTGCCGCTTCGGATGTCATAGACAAGATAGACGGTTATGAAAATGGAGCCCAGCAGCAAAAACAATAAGAAAATGAAAAGAAGCAAAAGAACCCCAGAACTCATGCTGTTATTTCCTCCGCGAGCTTCTTATAACGAGTATATCCGATATAGAATTGCAAAGGAATAGTATATCCTTCGGCGGCGCAGGCGACGGCGGCGATGTGGCTGGGCATTGATTTGGCGCGGCGGGAAATTACCGCGCATCAGCGTCATGATGGCGCGCCCTTGACTTGGAATCATCGACTATAATGCTGTCATCTATTCTTGGTGAAAGGATTAAAGAATGCCACGCACAGGCGACACAGCGCCAGATTTTGCATTGCCGAACCAGCATGGGGAACTTGTTAGATTGAGCGATTACCGCGGGCGGAAGGTTTTGCTGTTCGCCTATCCAAAGGCTGGCACTTCCGGCTGCACTGTACAGGCCTGCGGCTTCCGCGACCACTTCGCGCAGATCGAAACGGCAAATGCGGCCGTCCTTGGGATTAGTCCCGATGCGCCGGCGGCCCTTGCCCAATGGATCGAAGCCGAATCGCTGCCATACGATTTGCTGTCTGACCCCGACCACCGCGTGCTTGAAGCCTGGAACGCATGGGGAGAGAAATCCATGTACGGCAGGACTTATCAGGGGGTTATTCGGTCGCACTGGATCATCGGTGAAGATGGCGCGGTGATCGATGAACAAATCGGGATCAGCCCGAAGAAAAGCATTGAAGCCGCCTTGAAGCTGCTCAACGCGGCCGAATAGGCGCTAATCTGCCAGGCGGTCGCCAGGCCTCATATCTTTGTCGGCAAAAGCGGGATAGTCCGCCGGGTACTTGCGAACGCGGAACAAGAAACGTCTGTCAACAACTAAATCGTCCAGTCTAATCAGCCCTGTAGATATGGGATTCACAAACTCCCAAACAGTTTCTCCGGCCGGGCTGACTTCAATCAGACGCCCGCTGATGCCTTCAGTAATCAAGGTATTGCCGTTCGGCAAACGCTGGGCGCCGGAAAGCGCGCGAGAGTAGAATCCATCGGCAGCATACGACCAAACGACTTCCGCTTCCCGACTCCAATCATAGCTGCCATCAGACCGCAGCGGCAGCTTCAGTTCCATCACCGACGAATACTCGTCATCTGCGCCGGGATTATGCTGATTGTTAAAGAGCAGGATGTTCCCCTCGCCCGGCAGACCGACGTCGATCCACTGTACGTCATGCTGGGCAAACAACTGACGGTCGGCGGTTGGGTCGCCTTGCCCATAGGCGTATGGGTTGCCCCAGCGATACAGCAGGTCGCCGGCAGGGCCAGCCGCCGCTTCCGTAGACGCGCCGCGGTCAATGATCCAAAACTCATCGAAATGCCGAGCGCTTAGGACAGCTTGATCCAATGCGGGATTGTAGTGGACCGCATTGACGTACATCCAACTGCTAACAGTAGCAGCGCCTTGAGGTGGTTCCAACCCCCTTAAAAACCAGGAATGATAATTGATGTCAATACGCCGCGGATGTTCGGCGACGGCGCCATAATTGGGCAGGTCAGGGTCGCGGGCCTGCACCAGATGATCCCAAGCATCCCACTGCCAAACCGTTTCTCCAGTCGAACGGTCAATCTCGATGATGATGTCAGGAAGCAGATAGGGATGATCTTTGAACTCGATATCGACCAATGCGGGATTCAGTCCCATCGCCAGCGCATCATCGAGCGAATGATACTTCCAGAGGATAGCGAGGATATTGCCGTTCGGCATGATGTCAATCGCATGGTGCTGACGGGTTTCGGCGCCGATGAACTCGACTTCCCAGACGAATTCGTTGTCCCATGTATATTCCCGAATGCTTCCGTTGAAGGATCCTGAGCTTCGCACCAGCGTTTTATCAACTTCGTTTCTGGTTCCGGCAGTGACGATCAAATTGCCGTTTTCGAGCAGATGCGCATCGGTAACACCAGTCGTTTCTTCAATCGCCCATGTATGGATGACCCGCCCGTCATTGTCGATGAGGTACACATTTTCATCAAACATAGGTGAAAACAGCGCATAGCCATCATAAGCGGCTTCGGTGTGAACTATGACGCCGACGGTTCTTTCCTGCGCCAGCGCTGGAAAAGCCGCCAGCAGCAAGACAAGCAAGATCAGGGAGATGCGGGGGGGGGGGGGGGGGGGGGCGATTTGGTGAACATGAACATTGATCTTTCATCAGACTAATCCTGTGTTTCGCGCGCATGCGGACACTCCAAGGCAATCGGCATGGGCAAATTTATTCAAATCATTTGCATTTGTCAAGAGTCACGGCGCCGTTTCCTATTTCAAAAAATCGGCTGTCAGGTACAATAGCGAAATCTATTCGCCGCTTCCGAGTCGGAAGAATCGCTATGAGAATTCGCATTGCCGCGCTGCTGCTGACTGTTTTGGCGGCCGCTGGCTGCGCTGCCAGAGAAACAGACCAGCGGCCGCTTGAGGCTGCCGCGCCGGCGGTGGGCAATGTCCGCTATGTCACGCCGACGACGGCGCCGACTCTGGTGCCAACGGCGGTGCGCGCGGCGGCGACGGCGGCAGCTGATCCGACGGCGAGTCCCGTTCCGAGTCCTGATGCGGCCGCCTGCGATGCCGCGCTTGAGCGGCTGTATGCCCGTGCCAGCGATTTATGTTTGACGGCGCCGAGCGGTTATTTTTGCAATGGCGGGCTGGCGGCCGCGGCTGAACCGCCGGGCGCGGCCGCCAATGCGCTGGGCGCCGGCGGCGGCCTGGCTGAAGCCGCCAAAATAGACCGCCTGCAAACCGCGCCGATGACGGCCGATAAGGGCGGCGGCCTGGTCTGGCTCCGCCTTGAAGAGAACATCCTGATGGATGCGCTGCTCGTTGGCGGCATCCGCATCAGCAATACCGCGCCGCCGGCCGGCGATTTTGCCAAGTGGCGCGCCTTCACTATCGAGAGTCAGGCGGCTGCCTCTCCCTGCGCCGACGCGCCTGAAATCGGCGCGCTGGTGGCGCAAGGGCTGTATGGACAAAGCCCGCGCGTCGTCATCAACGGCGTATCAGCCGACATCAATGGAACGATGGTCGTCCTGACGCAAGCCAACCTCACCAAGTTTATGGCGATTGAAGGGCAGATACGGCTGATTTCGCATGGGCAGCCGATTACCCTGAAGGTCGGTCAGCAGCTGAATGTCAGCTATTCGGACGGGGACTGGACGGCGCCGTCGGGGTTGCCGGGCGAGCCGATCCTGCTGGAGTATGAGCTTATTCGTCATCTGCCGATTGTGCTGTTTGACCGCCCGATTGCTATTCCACAGCCGGGCTTCGCGCAGACGCAGGGGCGCGTGAACATGCGGGCGGCGCCGGCTATTGAGTCGCGGCTGCTGTTTCAGGTGCCGGCTGGCGAGACCATGAGCGCGCTTGGCATCAGCAGCGACCGCGAATGGCTTCACATTCGTTTGGGGAATGGCGAAACCGGCTGGATGAGCGCGGCGCTGCTGGCGCGGAATCTGGGCGATATTCAGCAGGTTTATGATGAGACGCCGCTGCCGCCGCAGCGTTACGGCGCCTTCGCCAGCCAAGCCAGCGTCAATGTCAGCCAAGGCGGCAACCTGCGCGAGGCGCCTGATGTCGCTTTCCGAGTCAAGCGAACCATTCCCTTTGGCGAAAAGCTGAAGCTGCTGGCGCGCAGTCCGTACAGCCCTTGGGTCAAGGTCGATGCTGGCGGGGAAATTGGCTGGATGGCTTTGTTCACCTTGCAGACCGAAGCGGTGATTAGCTCGCTGCCGATTGATTACCAGGCGCCTTTGCCGCCGCGCCCGACATCGACGCCCTCATTCAGCTACGGCGGCGGTCATGCCTATCCCAATCCCGGTGGTGGATTTTAATCGGCAAGGAAAAAAGTTTGAATATGTCGCAAAAATGACACAAAATGAGCGTCTTTGCCATAACGATACGGCGGGGGCGGGGAGTGCCTAATGTCGTGGATATTTCCCTATCTCCCAAAAATGATGAAAGCAGCACGCGGCCTTTTAGTCGCCTTTTCAGGCCGCTTATGTGACAGGCTTTGGCTATGGAACTTAATGCGCCGTTCTTTCGCCGATCATCTTTTTCGCTGGCCGCCCCCTGCGCGGCGCGATATTTGCGGCTGCGGCGCGCCGCCGATGGGATTTACGCCCGAAAATCGTTTCGGCGCGGGCGGCAATCAAGGGTTGCGCTGGTCTCAACGTCAAGCGGGCCTTGCGGTTCAGCCGTTTTTCGGCTTGTGGTTTCGTTTGCGCTGGTCGGGGTCGGCGGTGGAGAGATTGACCGTATTCGGGTACGGATTAGCCGCCGGGGCGCGCGTTTTGACCGTATTCGTGTACGTTTTGACCGTATTGGCGTACGTTTTGCCCGCGTGTGTCCATGGATTTTAGGGGATCGGGGCGAATTAGCAGGTTTGGGGAGCGCCATCACCGCGTTTTTCGCCACTCCCGCGGGGGCGGACGATGCGGCTGTGATTGGATTTGATGATATACTTAAGATGTTTGCGCCGATGCGCGGGAGGGAGCGTCAGCATGGCCAATTCAAAACAGAACGCCGATGAATCCGGTTATCGGCGGCGCATCAATGCCTGGGCGATGTATGACTGGGCGAACTCGGCCTTCGCCACCACGATTATTGGCGGGCTGCTGCCAGTGTATTACAGCAGCGTCGCCGGCAGCGTCTTGCCCAGCGAAGCCACCGCCACCGCTTATTGGTCGCTGACCATCAGTCTGTCGCTGTTTATCTTGGCGCTTCTGTCGCCGATCCTGGGCGCGGTCTCGGATGTGATGCGGAGCAAGAAGCGGTTCTTGGCGATATTCATTGGCATCGGCGTGGTCGGCGCCGGGCTGCTGGTCTTTGTCAGCACTGGCGATTGGCTGATGGCGTCGCTGTTTTTTGTGCTGGGACGGATTGGCTTTGGCGGGTCGCTGGTTTTTTATGATGCGCTGCTGCCGCATGTCGCCCGCCAAGAAGACCGCGACTGGGTGTCGTCGCGCGGCTATGCGCTCGGCTATCTCGGCGGCGGGATTCTGCTGGCCATCAACGTGGCGATGTTCCTCTTTATCCCCGACAGCCTGTTTGAAAACGCCGGCATCCGCCTGTCCTTTTTGAGCGTCGCTATCTGGTGGGCGCTGTTTTCACTGCCGATCCTGCGCCAAGTCGCCGAGCCGCCTTCCGTAACAGCAGCGCTTCAAGCCGGCCAGACGGTCATCGGACTTAGCATCGCCCGACTGCGGCAAACCTTTGGCGACATCAAAAAATACCGTGAACTGTTCAAATATCTTATCGCTTTTCTGATTTACAATGACGGCATCGGCACGATTATTGCGGTGGCCGCCATCTATGGCGCCGAGCTTGGCTTTGGTCTAGTGGAACTGGTTCTGGCGCTTTTGCTGGTGCAGTTCGTCGGCGTGCCATTCAGCATTATCTTTGGCCGTCTCCCCTCGCATCAGGATAAACGGGCGCCATTCTATCTGGCATTTATCCTGTGCAACGCCGTCGCCCTGCCGATCCTTGGCATCGCGCTTGTCAGCGCGCTGCCAGCCAATATATCCGGCGCTTTGCCCGCGCCTTATGTGACCGAAGGGGATTATGTCGGCGAAGGCGTTTATCTCATCAGCGACGACGCTTTCACCGCCAGCGGCCGCTGGGATGACATACAGGTGTCGGGCGATGACCTGCGCGGCGACGGCCTGCTGGGAAGCCTGACCGTCCTGCTGACCGGCCGCCCCGATGACTTGAGTTACTTCGCCACCGACGACCCCGAAGCCAGCCAGATGCTTATGTTCAACGGGAAGAGCCTTGAACTGCGCTATCGGACATCGCCTGACGGCGGCCTCATCGGTTTCCGCGTGGATGGGCAGACGCTCAACAATGAGGACGGCAGTCCCTTGACCATAAACACCTACAGCCAGACGATGCGATACGAGGAAACTGAAACTATTGAACTGCCCGAAGCCGGCCAGCATCGCATTGAGATTGTCAGCGTTTCCGACTCGACTGCGGGCAAGCGCATTGCCCTGCGCGCGATTGAAGTTCAGGCGCCGGCGCGTCAAAGCAGCCTGCCAACGATCATCGGCATCATCATTGGTTTTGAAATTCTGGCTTTGCTGCTGGCGCGGCTGGCGCAGTCCCGCTTTGTCGCCCTGTCCAACTGGATGGACACGCGGCGCAGCATCCTCTTGTCGCTGCTGATCTACTGCATCATCGCCTGCTGGGGATTTATCCTCAACACCACGCTGGAATTCTGGATGCTCGCCTGGATGGTCGCGATTGTGCAAGGCGGCAGTCAAGCCCTTAGCCGCAGCCTGTACGCCAGCCTGTGTCCGGCGGCCAAAAGCGGTGAGTTCTTCGGCTTTTACAGCATCATGGAAAAGTTCGCCTCGATTATCGGGCCGCTGATATTCGCCTTCGCCGGCATCGTTCTGGGCAGCAGCCGCCCAGCCATTCTTAGCCTGATTCTGTTATTCGTCATTGGCGGTTTTCTGCTTAGCCGCGTCAATATCGAGGAAGGTCAGCGGGTTGCCCGCGCCGATGATGCCGCGCACGGGATAACCTAGCGCCCGCGCCTTCCGCGAAAGGAGCCACTTATGCCAGTCATCGGCAAGCTCGCGCCGGACTTTGAACTGCGAAATCAAGACGGCGCCGCCGTCAGACTTAGCGATTACCGCGGCAAAAAGGTCATTATCTTCGCCTTCCCCAAAGCCGACACGCCCGGCTGCAACCAGCAAGCCTGCTCGTTCCGCGATGTCTTCCCGCAGATTGAATCCAAAGACGCGGTCGTGCTGGGCGTCAGCGCCGACAGCGCGGCGGAACTGGCCGCCTGGAAAACGCTGAAAAAACTGCCATACGATCTGCTGTCCGACCCCGATCACAAGATGCTGACCGACTGGGGCGCGTGGGGGATTGACCTGCGGATCTTCAAGCTGCCAGTGGCGGCGACCCGCTCATATTGGGTCATTGACGAACAGGGGATCCTTGTCGATCAGCAAATTGGCGTGCGGCCGCAGGAAAGCGTCGAGAATGCCTTGGCAGCCGTCGCCCGACTCGGTCAATCCAGCTAAATCAGACTACCCCAATCGCCGCGATGAGGTGTATCATAGACAGACAAACTGGCGCTTTGGATTTGGACCGGAACATGAAACTCATTCTGATTGGTTTTGGCGCGGTTGGGCAGGGATTTGCCGAAATCCTGCGCGGCAAAGCGGCTGAACTGGAGCAAAGGCATCGTTTCTCCCCCCAAATTGTCGGCGTCGCGACGGCTTCCAAAGGCAGTTTGTATCATCCCGACGGCTTGGACGTATCGGCATTGCTGGAAGCCGCGCAGGCCGGCGCGTTTGACGGCTATCCCGCCAGCGCCGGCCTGCGGCGAAACTGGAGGACCAGCGACATGATCGTCAAAGGACAGGCGGATGTCCTGGTTGAGGTCAGCCCGACCAATTTGGAAACCGCCCAGCCGGCTTTGGATTACTGTCATCTGGCGCTTGATAAGGGGCTGCATGTTGTCCTCGCCAACAAAGGGCCGGTGGCGCTGGATTATGAAGGGTTGAAGTCCAAAGCGGCGGCCGGCAAACTGCATCTGCGCTATGAAGCGACGGTGATGGCTGGCACGCCGATTATGCACCTGGCGGAAGTCGGGCTGGCTGGCTGTGTCATCCGTTCGGCGCGGGGCATTCTCAACGGCACAACCAACTATATCCTGACGCAAATGGAAGCCGGCATGTCTTATGATGATGCTCTGGCAAAAGCGCAGACGCTGGGCTATGCCGAAACCGATCCAAGCGGCGATGTGGAAGGCTGGGATGCGGCTGGCAAGGCGCTGATTCTGGCGAATGCCCTGTTTGGCGTTCGGCTGACGATGAAGGATTTGGATGTCACTGGCATTACTGAAATCACCGCCGCCGATATTGCTGATGCCAAGGCGCAGGGGCAGCGCTATAAACTCATCGCCGCGGCTGCGGCCGACGGCGGCGCCGTTCGCCCGCAGCGATTGTCACTGAATGACCCCTTGGCAAACGTCGGCGGATCCACCAATGCCATCACCCTGGAAACCGACCTGATGGGCGATGTCACCTTGATTGGCGCTGGCGCCGGCCGGCTCGAGACCGGCTGCGCTATCCTGTCCGACCTGCTGGCTATTCATCAAAAGACGCTAGTCGCCGCCAGCAATGCAGACAAACAATGAAACCTTTGCCTAAAAATGACGTAAACCTGGTTGTCAGGGTTTATTTTTGATAAACCTGCCGCCTCTGTGCTATACTGGGCAGATATTGTTTTTACAGAACGCAGGACATTGAGGGGATCATCCAAACATGGCATCCATATTACGAAAGCTCCAAACGCTGTTTAGCGCAAATATGCACGGCATGATTGACCGCGCGCTGGAAACCAACTCGCTCAAGGTGATGGACGAATACATCCGTCAGGTCGAGCGCAATCTGGAAGCTCTGGAAGACTCGGCGGCGACCGTCGGCGGGTCGGTTCGGACGCTGAAACGCAAGTATGAAGAATTTTCCAACCAGGCCGACAAGCTCGACCGCGACATCGACACCCTGATTTTGCGCGGGAAAGATGACCTGGCGGCGGCGGCGCAGGCCGAGTTGAACACCAAACAGGAACTGTCGCAGGAATACTACGAGCAGTGGCAGGCGCAGGAAGCGCAGTATCAAGGCATGCTGAATATGCGGATGAAGCTGGAAGGCCGCCTGACCACCATCAAGCAGGAACGCGAAAAGATGCGCTCGCTGCTGGAACTGGCAGAGACCAAGAAGGTAATGACCAAAACTCTCAAGAGCATGGACAAGCTCGATACCTCCGGCGATCAGGAAATCGACAGCCTGCTGGATTCCATTTATGCGCGGATTGACCAGGAAGATGCCCGCGCCGAAATGGCAAGTCGCAAACTTTCCGATCAAATCGAAGACACCGTCGGCATTGGTCAGGTCGAATTGCAGCTGGAAGAGCGCAAGCAGCGTTTGCTGGGCAGCAGTTAGCCACGCCCAATCAGACGGCGTGAACATGGGGTCGAATCATGTCCAACAGTGACAATGCGCGGCGAAAGGCGGCCGGCGCGCTGCTGGCGAATGCGCTGCTGCGATGGGAGACGCTGGTGACGGTCATGGTGACCGTCATCCTGTTTCTGTTTGTGCCGAATGTGAGCCTGCCGTTTGTGGAATGGCAGCCTTGGTTCTGGCTGGTTTTGGGCGGCCTGGCCGAGGCGGTTCTGATTGCCGCGACCCTCACCGACCCCGAGGCGACCGAACAGGCCTTGGCCGAAGACTTTGAACGCGAGTATGACCTGCGAAACATCCGCAACCGCGTTTCCCGCGACCGTCTGCGAGACGCGTTTGAATATCGCCGCAATATGCTCAAGCTGATTGACCGCAGCAAGGGCTCCATGCGGACTCGCCTGCGGACTCTGGTCAGCGATATTAGCGATTGGATCGCCCACATGTACAACTTGGCCGAGCATATCGACCTCTTTGAAAGCAATGAACTGGTGATACGCGACCGGCAGCAGGTGCCGCAGCAAATCGAAAAAGTCAGGGCGCGCATCGGACGCGAAGCCGACGAGCGCGTCAAACAAGACCTGGAAATTCAGTTAAGCCGTTTGCAGCAGCAGCAGATGAACCTTGAAGCGACTTTCAGCAACATCAAACGGGCCGAGATTCAACTGGAAAGCACATTATCGTCGCTGGGCACGGTGTACGCGCAGATGTCCCTGCTTGGCACGAAAGAGACTGACAGCGCCAAAGGCCAGCGTTTGAGCGTCGAGGTCAAGGACGAAATCGATAAGCTGCAAGACACGATTGACGCCATGGACGAGGTGCAGCTGCAAAGCCTGCGCTTTCAATAAATGCTAGTCAAATGATTCGATGATGGGTTTGCGCTTGGCCTTGCCGCGGCGCAGTGCGCCCAGCCGTTGGATGACGCGCGGCGTTTCGCGGTTGATGCTGATGGTGTCTTCCAGCAGATTGACAATCGTCGAGGCGATGATGACCAGCGTCAGATAGATAAAGGCGACCACCGCATAGGTTTCGACATAGCGGAAAGAACGTCCCGAGGATGTTTTGGCGATTTGGGTGATGTCGCGCAAACCAAGGAAGGCCAGCAGAGATGAATCTTTGATCATGGCGACGAAGTCGTTGCCGAGCGGCGGCAGAACATTGCGAAAGGCCTGCGGCAGGATAATCAGCCGCATCGTCTGCCAGTAGGTCATGCCGACCGAATAGGCGGCTTCGAATTGGCCTTTGTGAATGGATTGGATGCCGGCGCGAACCGTCTCCGACATATACGCGCCGTAGGTGATGGCCAGGGCCATAATCGCTGAAGGCGCCGAACTGCCGCGCCAGATCAAATCGGGAATGTCGGGGTCATTGCTCAAGCCGCGCAGGCCGACCACGACGGTATCGTTGATGAGGCCGCGCAAGGCCGGGACGATAATAAAAGCCGTCACCAGCAGCACAATCAGCACTGGAATGCCGCGCATCACCGAAACATAAATGGTGCACAGATTGTAAATCAATATGCGGAGCACCCGCGCAATCGCTTTCCAGGCGGTTTCTTTGGTTTGCGGCGGCGTCGGCGGATTGGAGCGGACAATGCCGACCATGATGGCCAGCATCAGCGCAATCGCATACGAGGCGGCGCTGACGAATATGGTCATCAGAATGCCGGCTCTCAACTGGTCGAAGATTCTGGCGTAAATCGGATCGGTGACGATACTAATCGCCAGCAGAATACCGACAATGACCAAAAAAATCAGCCAGTATGGCAGAGTGTACAAACGGCTAAAGCGCATCGCCCGCCCGCGCGATTGGGCAGTGATTTCGTCCAAATCCGGCTGGTGTTTGGACATAGGCAAATCCTTAATGCAGTGGCATTGGCAGCGAGCGGGGCCGAGCGAACCCAGCCCCGCTACCAGACGTTCAACTATGCCTGGCCTTATTCAATCAGTTCCCACTTCCTGTTGATAGCCGCCAGCGCGCCGTCGGCTCTCATGCTGGCCAAAGCGGCGTTGAAAGGCCCAACCAAGTCGGAGTCCAAGGGATAGATGAAGGCAAGCTCTTCAGCGGTCAGCGCTTCGGGCAGCAGGCGCAGGTCCTCGGCATTGACGCCCACATAGCCCTGACCAGCGACATCATCCATCACCACCGCATCCACATCGCCGGCAATCAAAGCCTGCACGGCAAAGCCAAAGGTCTCATAACCGACCAGACGACCCTCGCCTACCAGTTCTTCGGCGGCATTGTAGTTGGTCGTGGCGATCTGGACGCCGATGATATAGTCGCCCTCAACAAAATCGGCGGCGGATGCAAAGCGGTCTTCGCCAAGCTGCACCATCATGCGCTGCGCGACATCAATATAGCCGTCAGAGAAGGCGACGATTTCCTTGCGCTCATCGGTGACGGTGATGCCGCCGGCCGCCAGGTCATATTCGCCATTGGAGACGGCGACAATCATGCCTTCCCAGCTTTGCTCGATGTATTCGGGAACGCAGTTGAGTCGGGCGCAGATTTCGGCCAAGGCGTCATAATCCCAGCCATCAGGCTCGCCGCTGTCCTCGTCGATGAAGTTAAACGGAATATAGGCGTTTTCGACGGCGACAGTGACCACGCGGCCGCCAAGATCAGGCAGCGCGGCCGCTTCCTCTTCAGCTTCGCCGCCCATCAGCCCCCATTTTCTGTTGATGGACATCAAGGCGCCGTCGGCTCTCATGCTGGCCAAAGCGGCGTTGAAGGGCCCAACCAAGTCGGAGTCCAGGGAGTAGATGAAGGCAAGCTCTTCAGAGGTCAGCGCTTCGGGCAGCAGCCGCAGGTCCTCGGCATTGACGCCCACATAGCCCTGACCAGCGACATCATCCATCACCACCGCATCCACATCGCCGGCAATCAAAGCCTGCACGGCAAAGCCAAAGGTCTCATAGCCGACCAGACGACCCTCGCCCACCAGTTCTTCGGCGGCATTGTAGTTGGTCGTGGCGATCTGGACGCCGATGATATAGTCGCCCTCAACAAAATCGGCGGCGGATGCAAAGCGGTCTTCGCCAAGCTGCACCATCATGCGCTGCGCGACATCAATATAGCCGTCAGAGAAGGCGACGATTTCCTTGCGCTCATCAGTAACGGTGATGCCGCCGGCCGCCAGGTCATATTCGCCATTGGAGACGGCGACAATCATGCCTTCCCAGCTTTGCTCAATGTATTCGGGAACACAGTTGAGACGGGCGCAGATTTCAGCCAGGGCGTCATAATCCCAGCCATCAGGCTCGCCGCTGTCCTCGTCGATGAAGTTGAAGGGAATATAGGCGTTTTCGACGGCGACTGTGACCACGCGGCCGGCAAGGTCGGGAAGTTCAGTCCCCAGCCACCTGCTGTTGATGGCCGCCAGCGCGCCGTCGGCCGCCATGCTGGCCAAAGCAGCGTTGAAGGGCCCAACCAAGTCGGAGTCCAGCGGGAAGGTAAGGCCAAGCTGCTTGGACGAAAGCGCATCTGGCAGCATTCGGATAGCTTCAGCGTTCGCGCTCACATACCCATGTCCGGCAACGCTGTCCGTCATCATCGCATCCAAATCGCCGGCGATCACATCGTCTATCGCATCGCCGACCGAATCGTAAATGGCCAGTCGGTCTTCGCCTACCAGTTCTCCGGCAACGTCAGAGTTCACCGACGCCACCTGTACGCCGATCATATAGTCGCCGGCAATGAATTCATCCGCCGATGCGAAACGGTCTTCGCCGGCGCGGACGACGATGCGCTGGGATACATCAGCGTAACCATCGGAAAAGGCGACGATTTCTTTGCGTTCGTCGGTGATGATGATGCCCCCGCCAGTCAGATCATATTCACCGTCAGAGACAGCCTGGAGCATGCCTTCCCAAGGCCTTGGGGCAAATTCCAGCGCGCAGTTCAGGCGGGCGCAGATTTCAGCCAAGGCATCATAATCCCAGCCAGCAAGCTCGCCGGTCGCCTCGTCGGTGAAGTTGAACGGACGATAATCAGGCTCCACCGCGACCGTTATCACGCGCCCGTCAAGGTCGGGAAGATCGCCCTGCGCGAAGGCTGAAAAGGGCAGCGCCAGCGACATTAAAATACCGATTAAAATGATTCTAAAGACTTGCATGTCAATCCTCCTATCAAGGAAACGTATAGACAGACAACTGATTAGATAGACTAGCTTATAGTTTAACATACTTCCAACGATTATGATAGAGTCGGCGCTGCGCCTTTGACAATCGGGCGCGGTCGGTTATCATAAAATGCAAACTATTCTGACAAAATGAGGAGGACTGTTATGATTCAGCTTGCCATTTCTTCATGGACACTGCACGGCGCATTGGGACAGGTTTGGTATCTGCCAGACGCCGATGGAAACATGGTGAACCACAGCGACCCGCAGCCAGCCGCCTTATCCCTGCTTGATTTGCCGGCGCGGATTGCCGCCGAGGGCATCATGCTGCTGGAAATCTGCAATTTTCATCTGCCCTCGATTCAGGATGATTATCTGGCGCAGCTGCGGACTGCTATTGAGGCCGCCGGGGTTGCGCTGGTGAATTTGCTGGTTGATACCGGCAATCTGTCATCATCAGACGACGAACAGTGGCGGCGGGATATTGACATGGGCAAACGGTGGCAGGACATTGCCGTCAAGCTGGGGGCTAGGGCTGTGCGGTTTGACTGCGGCACGGAAACGCCGACAGCGGAAGCCATTGCCCGCAGCAGCCAGGCCCTGCGCGAACTGGCGGATTATGGTCGGAGCATCGGACTGGAAACCACCACCGAAAACTGGCGCGCGACCAGCGTCGAAAGCGAAAATCTGCTGGAGATTATGCGGCGGGTGGGACGTCCGTTGAACTTGTGCCTCGATTTTGGCAATGCCGCCAAGACCGCCGACAAATACGCGACCATGCAAGCCCTGCTGCCTCACGCTACATCGCTGCATTGCAAGGGCAGCTTTGCGGACGACCGGCTTGATGTAGCTGAATTTCATCACAGCCTGTCACTGGTCAAGGCGGCGGGATTTGAGGGGCCTATCGCTTTGATTTGCGATGGCGCGGATAATGAGTGGGACAAGGTATTCGCGCTAAGAGAGCATGTGACGCAGCAGCTGCTTTAGCGCCAGATTCAAGAGAGCGCCTGAACCCAATTATAAGGGGAGCCGCTTGATTGATGGATGATTACTTAAACGCGATTACATCAGGCGATGCCCTGTCCTTAATCCCGCAGCTGGAGGTCGACAGTTTGCACTGCTGTATCTCGGATATTCCTTATGGCATTGGTTTGGATGACTGGGATGTGCTGCACAGCAACAGCAATTCGGCGTTCTTGGGGCAATCGCCGGCGCAAAAAGGCAAAAGCGGCTTCAAACGGCGCGGCAAACCCATTCGCGGCTGGAGCGAGTCCGACCGCAAGATACCCAAAGAATATCAGGAGTGGTGCTGTCAATGGGCATCGTCGTTGTATCCAAAGATGAAGGATGGGGCGAGCCTCTTTATTTTTGGCGCCAGGCGAACCTTGCATCGCGCTATTGTCGCTTTGGAAGACAGCGGCTTTCTGCTTAAAGATATTTTGGCATGGGAAAAGCCGAACGCACATCACCGCGCCCAGCGCATCAGCATCGTCATGTCACGGCGAGGCTTGGATGATGAGGCCGAAAAATGGGCGGGATGGCGGCTGGGAAACCTGGCGCCGATTTGGGAACCAGTGGCCTGGTTTTTCAAACCTTATCCGCATACCATCACCGACGCTGTGCTGAAGAACGAGGTCGGCGCGGTGAATGTAAAAGCCGTTCAGTCTAAGGGGAAGAGCCCCAATAACTTGCTGCGGTTTTGGTTTGATGAGAACGAAGAGCGCTGGCATGAAGCGCAAAAGCCATTGTCGATACTTGAATTTCTCATCAAACTGTCAACGCGAGAAGAGCAAATTATACTTGACCCATTTATTGGCAGTGGGTCTACCGCCGTCGCCTGTCAGCGCCTCAATCGTCAATTCATCGGCTTTGAGATGAACCCTGATTATGTTCAGATCGCCAAATCGCGCTTGTCGCCGATGGACGGCGTAAATTCATCCTCGCCAACTCAATTTTCGCTTTTTAATCGGCATTCGATTTCAGACAGGATACCCGACTGATGACCGTTTCCCATTGGCAGCGGCAGGGACAAAAAGAACGCGACGTCGATTTTTTGGTGGTCGGCGCCGGACTGGTCGGCAGCGCGGCCGCTTATTTTGCCAAACAGGCGCATAACCGCGAGGTGATTGTCATCGACGCCGGCGATGTCGGACTGGGCGCCAGCGGCCGCAACGCCGGCTTTATGATTAGCGGACTGGACACCTATTATCACCGCGCGATTGAGCAGTATGGACGCGCCGTCGCCCGCGAAATGTGGGGGCTTTCGCATCGCAGCATCGCCCATTGGCGCGAGTTCATCAAAAGCAGTCCCTTTGAAGTGCCGTTGGACAGCTGCGGGTCGATGCTGCTGGCCGAAACACCGCAAGAGGCCAAAGAACTTGAAGAGGCGGCGGCCGCCCTGTCCAAAGACAAGATCGACATCGAATACTACAGCAAAGACCCGCTTGGGCGCGGCTATTACGCCGGCATCCAACAGCCGCTTGACGCCGGCGTGCAGCCCTATCTGCTAACCAAGTCGGTCATGGCGCAGAGCGGCGCTGAGTTCATCCCCAGCAACGAGCTTTACCGCATTGAGCAGGATGATGATGATTATGTGCGCGTCTATACCCGCCAGTTTATCTTCAAGGCGCGTCATGTGATGCTTTGCACCAATGCCTGGTCGCCCATGATTGACCCCTATTTTATTGGCAAGGTCATCCCCACCCGCGCCCAATGCCTGGTTACTGAACGGCTGGCGCATGTTCCAATTCCTTATTGCGGCTACAGCGACTATGGCTATATGTACTACCGCAGCACCTTTGACGGCCGCTTTCTGCTGGGCGGCGGCCGCCAGCATTTCAAAGCCGAAGAATCCAACACCACCGAAGACCGCCTCAACCCCAATGTGCAGGGCTATCTCGACGCTTATCTGGCAAAATACTTCCCTGATGTGAAGGCCGCTGTGGCGCATCGCTGGAGCGGCATCATGGGCTTCAGCGCGGATGGTCTGCCACTGGCCGGCTGTCTGCCGGACAAGCCGCGGGTGGGCTTTGCGGTCGGCTTCACTGGACACGGACTGGCCATGGGCGCGGCTTCCGCCGAGCGGGCAGTGGACAAGCTCTTGCATGGCGTTTCGGCCGGCGCGGTGGATGTCTCGCGCTTCGATTGACTGGGATATTGTGGCTGGCTACCATTCAGCAACCGAGCCATCGCGGCGGCGCCAAGACGGATTGCGCCAGCGAAAGCTGTGATCCGAAGCCGCCCGCACTTTGTCCTCATCGATATCAATGCCGAGGCCAGCGCCAGTCGGCACAGCCACATAACCATCATGATAATCAAAAACGGACTCGTCTTGCAGATAATCAAGCAAATCGGTTTCCTGATGATAATGAATGCCAAGACTTTGTTCCTGAATCAGCGCGTTGTAGGCCAGCGCATCGACTTGCAGGCAGGCGGCAAAGGCAATCGGACCCAAAGGACAATGCGGCGCCAGGGCGACGTCATAGGCTTCGGCCATGGCCGCAATTCGCACAACTTCAGAGATGCCGCCGGCATGGGACAAATCGGGCTGAATAATATCGACGCTGCCGGCAGCCAAGATGGCCTTGAAATCCCAGCGCGAATACATCCGCTCGCCAGTGGCAATCGGGATCGAGGTCGAACGTTTAAGTTCCAGCAGCGCTTCGTTGTGAGTCGGCAGCGCTGGCTCTTCGACAAACATCAGATGATAGGGTTCTAACTCCTGGATTAGCATTTTCGCCATCGGTTTATGGACGCGGCCGTGAAAATCGACGGCGATGCTGAAATCATTGCCGACCTGCTCGCGCACCGATGCCACGCGGGCCGCCGCTTCGTCAATATGCCGATAGGTGTCCATATAATGGACTTCGCTGGTGGCGTTCATCTTGACGGCATTCAAGCCGCTGTCCTTGCGCTGCTGCGCCTGCCGCGCGACATCAGCCGGGCGGTCGCCGCCGACCCAAGCATAGATCTGCACTTTGTCGCGGACTTTGCCGCCCAGCAGTTCATAGATCGGCGCGTCATGGTATTTTCCCTTGATATCCCACAAGGCCTGGTTGACGCCGGCTATCGCGCTCATCATCACCGGGCCGCCGCGGTAAAAGCGGCCGCGGTACAGCGTTTGCCAAATATCTTCAATGTGACGAGGATCGCGCCCCAGCAGATAATCCGACATCTCCTCGACGGCGGCGCGGACGGTGGCGGCATGTCCCTCAACAATCGGCTCGCCCCAGCCCGCATAGCCCTCATCGGTAGAGATTTTAAGAAACAGCCAGCGCGGCGGAACGGTAAAAAGCTCAATCTGTGTTATTTTCATAAGCGTCACCTGTGATTGCCATGTTAAATGATATTGGATTATAATAAAGGAGTGAACGCTTTCCAAATCTGTAGTGAAAGGCACTTTTCTTGAATCGTTTGAGCGGACTATTTTCAAAGCGTCTGTTCACGGTGACGCTGATCTTTGTCTGGCTCTTCCTGATGACCCAAGTCGCTGTACTGGCAGAAGGCGAAGACCAGGCCGCCGCAGTCAATTCGTTTATCCCCTTGATGTTTGCCCTGGGGATTATCCTGCTGGCCTCCCGCGCCGGAGGCGCGCTTGCCCGCCGTTTGAATCAGCCGCGGGTGCTGGGGCAGCTGATTGTCGGGCTGCTCTTGGGGCCGACGGCGCTGGACATGCTGCACTGGGGCATCTTGCAGGGCGTCGATTTGCAGCACACCATCAAGGAACTGGCCGAATTGGGCGTGCTGCTGCTGATGTTCAACATCGGACTGGAAGTCCACTTGGACGAACTGGTGAAGGTGGGCAAGGTGGCGGTGTTCGCCGGCTTTCTGGGCGTGGCGGCGCCGGTGGCTTTTACTGTGGCAGTGGCGCTGCCGGCCGGCTACAGCTGGGCACCGGCCTTGTTCGCCGGGGTGACACTGGCGGCGACCTCGGTCAGCATCTCGGCGCAGGTCTTGCTGGAACTGGGCTATTTGCAAACGAAAGAAGGCAACGCACTGCTGGCGACGGCGCTGATTGACGACGTGCTGGCGATTCTGGCGGTGTCCTTGACTTTGGTATTAGCTGGCAGCAGCGCCGACAGTGGCGGCAGTGACTTCGGCCAGCTTGTCGTCATTATCCTGCGGATGGCCGGTTATATCGCCGTCGCCTTTTTGATCGCCTGGTTTATCCTGCCGCGCTTGATGAATTGGATACAGCAGCGTTCGGAATTGTCACAATCTTATGGGATACCGATTTTTGCCCTGATTGCCGCCCTGCTCTTTGGCTGGTCGGCTGAATATCTGGGCGGCGTGGCGGCGATCACCGGCGCTTTTATCGCTGGCGTCGGCTTGAGCAAGCTGGCTAACCGTAGCATGAAACACGAGATCGAGCAAAGCACGAGTCATCTGGCTTATGTCTTCCTGGTGCCGATATTTTTTGTCAATGTCGGCTTGGAAACTAACCTTAGCGCCTTCCCGACAGGCGCCATTCCTTTCATGCTGGTCTTGCTGCTGATGGCTGTTCTTAGCAAGGTCCTTGGCGCCGGATTGGGCGCGCGCATGGGCGGGTTTAACAACTGGGAAGCCCTGCGGGTCGGCGTGTGCATGGTATCGCGCGGCGAGGTCGGTTTGATTATCATCTCGATTGGCCTGACAAGCGGCATCATCGACGGCAGCAGCGAACTTTACGCCGCCCTGTTCATGGTGATCCTGCTGACCACAGTCTTTACCCCGCCGATGGTGCGCTGGGTGTTCCAAACCAATCGGCAAAGCGCAAGCGGCAAGCCAGCCCTGGCCGCTGCAAGCAAAGGAGAATAAAGCATGAAAATGATTATCCTGATTACCTCGGATCTCGAAAGCGGCCTGCAAGTCGCCAATCGCTGGCAGGACGCCGGCGCGCCGGGCGTGACCATCATCAAGAGCATCGGGCTGTACAGCCTGCAGCAGAAAATCAAGCGGGACAGCATGGAAATCCCCCTGCATATGGCAAGCTCCATGGCCAGCATGATGGCTTATGTGCTGGGCGAAATGCAGCATACCAACCACGTCTTGCTGTCGGTTGTCCCCAAAGAACTGATTCCAAGCCTGATGGACGAAGCCCGCGCCGTCATGGGCGATCTGCTGGAGCCCAATCACGGCGTCGCCTTTGTCGTGCCGCTGGATGAGGCGATTGGCGTGCGAAGTCACAGTCAGGACGGTTAAGCGAATTTGAACCTTGAGCATGGCCGCGGATTTGCTATACTCATCATCAGCTAGCGAGGTAGCTCAATCGGCAGAGCAGGTGCCTTTGGAGCACAAGGTTGAAGGTTCGAGTCCTTCCCTCGCTGAACAGCGCATAAAAAGTCTGTCAGCGCACAGGCTTTTTTGTTTAGAGAAGTTTCTATATCACATCGTAAAAGGGCATTGCCATGTTCCTGTCTTATGAAGGCAAGAAGCCGGAAAATGACATTCTGCAAAACACGCCCAAAGCCGAACTGCAATCGATCTATGGTCACGGCGCGGCCAATAAACTTATTCAAGGCGACAACCTGCCGATTTTACGGAGCCTGCTGGAAAGTTATCGCGGCAAAATCGCCCTGGTCTATATCGACCCGCCCTTTGCCACCAACGCGACCTTCCGAATCGGCAAGGACAGAACGGGCACTGTCAGCAGCGGCCGCGGCGACCGTCTGGCTTACAGTGATACGCTGCTCGGCGCTGAATATCTGGAGTTTCTGCGCGAACGGCTGATTTTCCTGCGCGAACTGCTTTCGGATGAGGGTTCGATTTATCTGCACATCGACTGCAAGATCGGGCATTATGTCAAAATCCTGATGGATGAGGTGTTTGGCGCGCGCAATTTCCGCAGCGACATCAGCCGCATCAAATGCAATCCCAAGAATTTTCATCGCCGCGCCTATGGCAACATCAAAGACCTGATTCTGTTCTATTCAAAGACAAGCCGACCGATATGGAATGAGCCGCGCGAGGACTATGCCGAAGCGGATGCCCAACGTCTGTTCCGCAAAGTTGATGAAAACGGCCGCCGCTACACCACGATACCCTTGCACGCGCCCGGCGAAACCGCGAAGGGCAGCACCGGGCAAGCCTGGCGCGGCATGAAACCTCCCGACGGCCGTCATTGGCGGAGCGAGCCGAAGGCGCTGGAGGCTTGGGATGAGCAAGGCTTGATTGAATGGTCCGCCAATGGTGTCCCGCGCAAGAAAACGTTCCTGGATGAAAGCAAAGGGAAAAAAGTACAGGATATTTGGACATTCAAAGACCCGCAGCATCCCCGCTATCCAACGCAAAAGAATCTTGACCTGCTGAAGCGGATTGTCGCCGCCTCATCCAACTGCGGTGATTGGACGCTGGACTGCTTTTGCGGCGCAGGAACAAGCCTGTTGGCCGCGCAAAATCTCGGGCGCCGCTGGATTGGCATCGACAGTTCGGCGCCGGCGATAGAAGTCACCAAAGCGCGGCTGGGCATGGAGCCGGACAGGCTGCCCTTCCCGGCCGAATATGAATTTCTGAAGGCTTTGTAGGCCGTCATGCGGTTGTCGCGGCGCATGCCAAATCGGGGCGGTGATGATAGTCAAAAGTCAGGATGCTGCGTATCGCCTGATGCGCCGTATGCTTTGGCGCAATCGGGTCAGCCTGATGCCACAGGCGGCGGTCATTAAGCAGGTAAGAGTCCATGACCTGCTCAAGGCGATAAGTGTCCAGCAGGCGGCGGTCATTGTCATAGACAGATACATCGCCGCCGTCGGCATTGACCAACTCCGTCAGATGCACCGTCACAAATTCGGCGCCGTCCTTGTGAATGCCCTCCGGGGTCGGATAGCCGCGCGCCGGCGAACTGGCTGTTACGCGAATCAGATGAACCTGTACTTCCCATGGCGACCGCTTCATTTCGTTCGCAATCGGCAGCTGCCGAAAATCAAAGCGGATTAACTCCTGCAAAAAGGGATTGTCGAAGGTGGTATCCAGCAGCGGCGCAAACTTGCGGGCCATGCCGCCGGTCACTTTGTTGATGCCGCGGCTCTGAAAATAATTTTCATGCGGCAGGCGGGTTAACGCTTCGCTGGCCGGCATCAAACAATAGCGTCCATAGCGGCGAAAGCGATAGCTGGCTTTATTCGGCAAGAAATGATCCGGCGGCAAATCGGCATAATCAATCGACAGACTCAGCCAGGCTTGGCGCAGTTCGTCCGACATCGACCATTCGGCCGCCCGCGCCAGGCTGTATCCCTGCGCTTTCAATTCCTGCCGAATTGGACGCGCCGCGCTGATATGCGCCATAAGCAGATCCCCAGTTTTCAATTATGCTTCGCTGCGCAGATTACCCCGATGCCAGCTGCCCGATGAGCCGTCCCAGGATTTTGATGCCGCGTTCCATGTCCTTGCGCGGCGCAAAGCTATAGGACAGGCGGATGTGATGTCGACCATCGTCTGGATAAACAAAAAAGCCTTTCCCGGCGGCGAAATAAACACCGTGGCTCTTGGCCAAGGGGTCAAGATCATCCACAGACACCGATTCGGGCAAGGTCAGCCAGATAAAATAACCGCCTTCGGGCTGTGTCCATCGGACCGAGTCTGGCATAGCGGCGCGGAGCGCGTCCAAGGCAATGCCGCGCCGCGCCTGATACTGGGTACGCAGCCATTGAACATGCGCCTCCCAAGCCCCGCTAAGACAGTAATCAGCGATGATTTTGGCGGTAAAGGGATTGGCGCCGCCGCCCATGCGAAGCAGGCCGCTGCCCGTAAAACTTTGAATGCGGTCGGGTTCGGCAATCAGCCAGCCGATACGCATTCCCGGCGCCAGAGCCTTGGAGAAGCTGCCCAGCCGCAGGACATTCTTCCCCCGCGCCAACGCATAAAAACTAGGCGGCAGCCGGTCTGTGAAGCGAATGTCGCGGTAGACATCATCCTCGAGGATGACGAAGCCATAGCTTTGGCTCAAGGCGACGATGGCCTCTCGCCGCGCCTGCGAAACGGTGATGCCAGATGGATTCTGAAAGTTGGGAACGGCGTAATAAAATTTGGGCAGCCGATTCATGGCTCTGCATGCTTGCAGCTTTTGTTCCATTGCTTCGACGACGGCGCCGTCGTCATCCACTGGCGCCGCCGCCATCTCCAGGCGGCTGTCGCGGAAAATATGAAGGGCATCGCGGTACGAGGGCGCATCGACCAGAATGAGGTCGCCGGCCTGTGTCAAATGGCGAGTGATCATATTCACACCCAAAGTCGAACCGCCAACAATCATCAGATGATCGCGGCTGATGTTGAGGGATTCGTCTCGGTTGAGACGCTCGACCAGAAAGTCAATCAGGCGCCGATTGCCCTGCTCATCGCCATAATTGAACATCTGCGCCACTGTCGGCTGTCCCCAAGCGGCGTCCAGCGCGTTCTGAATATCGGCTATCGGCAGCAGTTCATAGGCGGGATGCCCGGCAAACAGCGGTATGCTGCCGGCGACGACGCCTTGGGGAGTGTTTGGGTCAGTCATCTTATTTAGGCTTCGCTTCCGGCGGCAGTGGACTGACATATTCGCGGCCGTTCCGCGCCTTATCGAATTCGGCCTTGGCGCTTGCCAGCAGAGCCGGCGTCGTCAGCAGGTCGAATCCCGCCAGCGCCATCGCTTTGGCCGCAAAAATCATGCCCTTGGCGCCAATCGTCGAGCCAGAAGACGCCACCGTCTGCCAACTGTGACCGGGCGTCCCCAGCGGCCAGCAGGTGGTCATAATCTGCCCAGTGGGCGCAATCCAGCTGACATCGGCCACCTCGGTCGAACCGCCCATTAAAGGCGGCGTCGATGAATGCGGCAGCGCCCGCTCCCACAAAGGATCATCCATCTCGGCCGAATCAAGCTCGGCGCTGCTCGATTCCTGCGCCCAGTCAAAGCCGCGCTGCACCGACCCTTCGGGGAAACTCGCCTGCAATTCCCGGGCGAATGCCCGTTCCTGTTCAGTGAACCGCATATCATCAATTTCGGCCATTTTTTCGTAGAGCAGGTCGGACATGACCGCGTTCGGCAAGATGTCATAGCAGGCGGTGATGAAGTCGATTTCGCAGCTGGTGCCGGTCATCAGAGCCGCGCCTTT
Source organism: Phototrophicaceae bacterium (assembly GCA_965243515.1). GTDB lineage: Bacteria > Chloroflexota > Anaerolineae > Aggregatilineales > Phototrophicaceae > UBA6055. Next base: position 2,889,163 of record OZ251572.1, read on the forward strand.
GGCAATATCCTGCATCCACCGATACATCTCCTCGACCTGCTGACGGCGCGGCGCCCTCACGAAGTACCAGATTTGGGCGAAGGCCGGCACAACATTAGGCGCTTGCCCGCCGCTGGTGACGACGCTGTGAATCCGCGATTCAGGCGGCACATGCTCGCGCATGTAATTGACGCCGGCATCCATCAGCATAACCGCATCCAAGGCGCTCCGACCCAGCCACGGCGAACCGCCAGCATGCGCCGCCACGCCATAAAAATTGACCTTGAAGGAGTTCATCGCCAGCGATGAGCCGTTCCAGGCAATGTTGGAATCGCTTGGATGCCAGCTGATCGCCGCGTCCAAATCATCAAAAACGCCGTCGCGGGCCATAAAAGTCTTGCCGACCAGGGTCTCTTCGGCCGGGCAGCCATAAAAGCGAATCGTTCCGCCGATGTTATGCCGCGCCATGGCCGCCTTCAGCGCCATCACTGACCCCATGCAGGCCGTGCCGAAAAGGTTATGGCCGCAGCCATGCCCAGGCCCGCCGCTTTCAATCGGCCGCTTGTCACTGGAAACGTCTTGCGACAAACCAGGCAGCGCGTCGTATTCACCCAACAAGCCGATAATCGGCCGCCCCGCGCCCCATTCGGCCACAAAAGCCGTCGACATCCCGCCGGCGCCCCATTCAATCGAAAAACCATCGGCTTCCAGTTTCTCGGCCAACAGCCGCGCGGCAAATTCTTCCTCCAAGGCCACCTGGGGATGATCCCAGATGGCTTTGGCGATATAACACAGTTCCTCATCTTGTCCCTTGATATGCTCAAGGATGATTTGCTTGGCATTCATGCGATTCCTTCTTTATCTGTTTCCAGCAAGATTATCGCATTTCCGATATTTTGACAAAAGGCAGATGTTTATCATTCGTGCTTAGGCAAATTGAATAGACATCGACAAATGCGCGTCAAAATAATCTGTTTGGATTTTTTACCACAGAGGCCACAGAGGACACCGAGTCATGATCATCGGCGGCGTCCTCTGTGATTAAGTTTGTCAGTTGGGCAGCAGAACCAAAGAGCCTGGACTGTTAATCGAGACGCAGGTCTGTCCGTTGACGACGGTCGATTCCAAGGGCCTTATCGCCCGCGGCATGGTGCGCGCATCCAGGAATATGACTCGGCCGATCTGCGGGAAACAAACCTCGACGCCCTGCTCGACATAGCCATAGACGTCAAAGGCCTCTAAAAAGCCAGCGTCGATGATCGACTGAATCCCAATCCCAGCGCCGTCAAGCTGGCGGAAATGAACGCCGCTGTCCAGGCCAAAAGCTGTGCGGAAGGTCGCGCCGGTCGCGGCTTGCAGGGCGACGTGGGTGGCGGCGATTTGCGGCCGCGGTGTTGGCGTCGGGGTTGGCCTTGCTTCCTTCTTCTTGCGCTTGGGCAGCGTTGGTGTCAGCGCCAGGCAGGCGGCTTGACTGCTGTTGTCGGTGAGGACGCTGCCAGCGCCGGAGGTCCCTTGATTGCTTAGCGGCGTGGCGTCGTCCAGCTGGGTGTTGCTATCGAAGATCATACAGCCCGCAAGCTGTATTCTGCCGCCATCAACAGCATCTAAAACACTCCTGGAAGCGGCGTTTCTGCGGAAGGCGCCGTTGGTGATGACCACAAGGCTGCCGCTGTCGGAAGCGACAAGCCCCCCGCTGTCTGTCCGGCGGTTGTCGAGGAACTGCACATTCTCAAGGGTGATTTGCGCGTTTGAGATCCCAAGCACAATAGCGCCGGCAGCCGTATTGTTTCTGAATATGACGTCGCTGGCGTTAAGAGTCGCAGAGTCGGTCGCGGCAACAGTAGTGCTGACTCCCCCGCCTCCTTGAATGATGACATTGTTCAGATTGAGGGTGGCATTGGCATTTTGGACAACTATGACAGATGAGTTGGACGGCCCGATGATGCTGTGTCCGTTGCCGTTGATGGTAAAGGCGCCGGATGAGAAATACAAAAAGGCAAAGGCGCCGCCTTCGGTTGCCCAGCTGTTAAATATGCAGTCGGCGGTCATGTTGAAGGTGGTGACGGTTGCCGAGTCGTTGAACTGCGCCCAAGTCGTTGGCAGGCCGCAGGCGCTCACTGATGTGGGATTGGTCAGCCGCGCCGGCGCGGTTGGGGTTGCGGTCGATTGGCTTTGAACGGGAATGGCGAGGGAGGAGAAGAATAAGAAGCAGAGCAGAACGCTCCTAATCAGAAAATGCGGGGGGGGGGGGGGGGGGGTATTTCTTTGATGTTGTTTCGTATTCATTTTGATGTTCTCCTTACTAAGACCTTAATCGACAAGGCAAGTGTATATGAAGCCGCGGCCTTTGTCAAGCAAAAAATGGCTGAATATCGCGCATCCATAAAATTCACCGTATCCATCAGCCGCGCCCGCGCCAAGCTGAAGCGATCTTCCGCATTCGATGAACCAAGCCCAACGTCCATTCAATGGCGGCCGGCGGCAGAGCATAGGTATAAGCGGCGTACAGACGGCGCGGCCGAGCTTGGGGGGGATAGCGTTCTGCCGCGCGGTAAAAAGAACGTCTGGCTTTGGCGCGATATCCCCGTCGCCATAAATGCAGGGCATACATGTGATGCCGCGCCGCTTCCTTTCGATCAAAATCATCGGCCGACATGCACCGTTCCCAGCCATAATGACGGGCATTTTGAACAGTCTTGAGCCGTCCCAGCGCGCCGCGCAGGCCATCATCAGAAAGCATATCGCCGTGCATGCGCCGATAAACAAGCCGCTTATCAATCCCATGAAATTGGTACTTGATGGCCAGACGCAAAAACAAATCCCAATCCTCCGCGCTGCGGAACTCGGCATCATCAGGGAAGCCACCGACATCGCGCAGAGCCGCCGTGCGAACCATCGTCGAGCTAATCAGGATATGACAGCCGGTCAGCCGCAGCATTTCGCAGAAGATGTCCTCTGAAAACCGCGCGAAGGGCGGCGTTTCCAGCGGCGTACGGCCGTCGCTGGCGACAAACTGATAATAAGTATAGACAACGGCAGTTTCGGGATGCCCGCGAAAATAATCCAGGCAAATCTCAATTTTTCGGCGGTCAAGCTGATCATCGGCATCGCAGAAGTGAACAAAGTCCCCCTTGGCGGCGGCGATGCCGCGGTTGCGAGCGATGCCCGGCCCCTGATTGACCTGGCGGATATAACGAATCTGCTTGCCATACTCATGCCGCAGAAAACTTTCGGTATCATCAGCGCTGCCGTCGTCAACCACGATGATTTCACAATGGGGATGAGTCTGCGCCAGGCAGCTGTCGATGGCGTCGCCAACGAAATGGCGGCGGTTGAAGGTGGGGATGATGATGCTGACCAAGGGATGATTTGACATTGATTTGCCCTGTCAAGCCGGCGCGACCGTCAGGATGCCGCCGATGCGCCCAGCGATCCAGCCGATGACCTTGCGCGCCGTCTGCACCTTCCACCAGCGATAGCGTTCATCTTCATAGGGGCCGGCGATGACGGCCGCATAATCCCCCGTCGCCAATTCCTCCAGAACTGCGCTGGCAGTGGACGGCCGTTGCCGAACATTCAGGCCCAACGCGGTCACGCGCAGCTGCTGACCGGGAAAGTATTCACTGCCCCAAACGACGGCGGCGGGAATCGGTGAAAAACCGACGTCAGCGGCGCCAAAGCTCGGATCGCCCGTCAAATCAGTGACATCGACCGCCAGGCCCTCATCCACCCGAACCGTGTATTGACGCCCCTGCACCCTAAGCACAGCCGCGCTGCGGTCAGGATACCAGCCAACAGCTTCGGGGGCTGTGTTCCCGATAGGCGCCGAAAGCGGCCGGCCATCGCCATCGTACAGCGCAAGCGGCGCATCATCAAGCACCCCTCCAGGCCGCCCCAAAGCGACAAACTGCCCATCAGGCCGGCGAACCGCATCCTGCACCCACAATCCGGCGGCGGAAGCGTCAAAAACGACTTTTTCATCAGACAGGTCACTGTCGACCAGCCCGATGATCACCCGGCCATCAGGGCGGCGCCCGCTGACGACAATCTCCTGACCATCGCTGTCCCAATAGCCATAATCATAGCGGACGAAGGGCGGCGCCCGATTGGCGTACTCGGCATCACGGACCGCCTCTGCCACCGCCAGCGCGCCGCGCCCCTCCTGCGACAGATGAACCGTCAGCAGAACATCATAGCTGCCGACTTGCGGCGACCATTCGACGGCGGTGGTTTTCCAAAAATCGGCGCCGCTGCGCGTGACGAACGCGCACGGTTTATCGCCGGCAGCCGCGCAGTCGCGGATAATCTGATAGGTCGGGTCAGTTGACAGTTGATTTTCGGGCTGCCAAAACCAGACCCCGGCGCTGCCATTGTCCAGGCCTGGCGGCGTGTCGATGCGGAACGAGAATCGCCGGCCATCGGCCGACCAGTCGATTTCACTGACCCGATTTTTGTTCTCGTCGCTGCTGGCGGCGGCAAAACCATCGAAAAAAGGCGAGTAAGTCATGGCGCGTTCACTTGGCGAGCCAATCGCCCGATACAGCAGCAGTCCGTTTGGATCGGTGCGAACGAAGCTGTCGGCGGCCGCCGGGTTGGGCGCAAACAAGGCGACGCCGCCGCCAAGCTGAAGATCGTCATAATGAAAGACTTGCCCTGGAGCGACCTGGTATTGATAGACCGCCGCGCCAGCCGCGCTGAAGACCGATGGCCTAAGGGCCGGCGGCGCAATCTGTGTAATCAGCAGATCGATATCGACGGCCACCGTCGGCTGAAACCGCGTCGGCGAAGGGGTAACGGTCACGGCGGCCTCACCAACCCGCGGGCTGGCGGCGGCAGTCAGGCGGCCGCCGCCCGGCGTCGCGGTGACATAAGTTGGCGTGGCAATCAGCGTGGCGGCGATAACCGTCCGAGTCAATAATCCCCGCGGCGCCGCCGTCGGAACAGGTTCAGGCGATCTCAATAAATCCGCCATTTCAGTCTGGTTCAGCGTCGGCAGCGGCGTCAATGTCGGCAGGAATTGGCTTGTGACCGTGGCCGTCGCTGTGAGAACAGCCGCGCGCGTTGGCGGCGATGTCGCGGTCGGGATGTTAGTTTCGCTGGGCGTCGCCGACGGCCTTTGCGTTTCTGTTGGCCTATGAGTCACAGTCGGCGGCGCAGTGGCGGTGTGGGTCGGCGAATCCGTCGCCGTCGGAGTAGCCGTTGCCGACGGCGGGATTGCTGTTGGAGTCGGCGATGACGTCGCCGTCGGCAATAACTGCACCGCCGGCGTCGGCGAATCAGGCAGGTCGGTCGCTTTTGGCGTCGGAATGCTGGTCGGAGCAACCGTAGGCGTAACCTCTGGCGGCATGAGGCTGCAGGCGCCGACGACCAGCGCCAGAATAAAGAGACCAACACCCCGGCGAATGACCACAGTCGTACTCCAAATGGCGAAAAGTTTTGGCCGCTATCCCGTCAGCAGGGCTTCCAATTCAGTTCCCACTTGAGCTTCATCCAGCTGCCCATACCACCGCTTGACCGCATCGCCATCAGCATTGGCGAGGACATACTGCGTTCGGTCAGTGATGCCCAGCTGCGTCCGCGTGTCATGCAGCGTCGGATTGTCCCAATCAAGCAGGACGAATTCGATCTGTCCAGCAAAACGTTCTTCGAGCCCATTCACGATGGGCAGATTTCGGCGGCAGGCCGGTCACCACGACGCGTAGGAATTGTAAAAGGTGAAACTGCCGACCGCGGCCGCCGGGGCCGCCTCGGTTGGCTCGACCGCCGGCGGCAGCATCGCCGTTATCGCCGTGCAGCCGCTCAAAACCAGCAGTCCGCTTATCATCAAAACGACATATTTTGTCAGCGTTTGCATGCACACTCCTTGCTCATCGCTTTACTGCGCCTATAATACACCGATTTGCTAACAAATTGATGAACGAATGTTTAGAATCAGGCTGACTGTTTGGCGAATTGCAGTTCAGCCCGGCGGCGGCGATAGGTGAAAGGCGGCAGCGTTTGATGGGAACTGTAAAATTCGACCAGCCGCGCCAGATAATCGCGCAGCGGCGTATAGGTCATGCCCAGCGCGGCCTTGCTGCGGCTGTTGTCGAGTTCGCTCATCCACCGTTCGCTGAAGGGCGAGCAGTCCGGCAAAAAGCCGTTCGCCTCCAGCTGGCTCCGTTCAACGCGCACGATACGCGCCTGGGTGTTCATAAGCTCGGCCGTTATCGCCAAAAATTCATCCAGGCTAACCGTCTCATCCTGCGAGATATTAAAGACCTGTCCCTTGCCCTCGCCGGATTGAATAATGCCGACAATCGCCGTCACAACATCAAGCGCGTAGATGTGATTCAAAGCGAAATTGGGCGTCTCTGGCACCAGAATCTCGCCGCCGTCTTGCAGTCGCAGGAAATAATTCAAGAAGCGATTGAATGGATCGCGGCCGCTGTTGACCATCGGCAAACGGAGTATGGTCTGCGGAAAATTCGATTCCATCCAGGCCTGCCGCAGTCGGTCTTCAGCTTCGCGCTTTCCCATGCCATAGCGCCACTCCTCATAGGCGAAGGAGTTCTCTTTGGGCGCCGGCATCACCCGCCCCTCATAATCTTCTTCGCTGAACGGCCGATGCGCCCCTTCCCGCACCAGATACACCTGCCCGCTGCTGATCATAATATAGTGGTCGATGCCGCCGCGAAACAGTTCAACCGCGGCCTCCGCCTCGTCGGCGCGGTACATGACAAAATCAACCACAATATCAAAGGACTTCGCCAGCAGCGCGCGGCGCAGCTGCATGCTGTCTTTGCGGTCGGCGTGCAGGCGATGAATGCTGTCCGGCAGTTCGTCTTTGGTGATTCCCCGATTGAGGATCGTCAGGTCAGCGCCCGCTTCCGCCAGCGTCTTCGCCAGATAATGCCCCATGTTGCCAGTGCCGCCAATGATAAGAATTTTCTTTGACATGATGTCCCATTCCAATTCATCCTCAACGGTTCAATTCATTTTACCCTTGAAATGCGGCAAAGCTGAAGGCTATAATTTTGTTTCCGCAGTCGGCCCTGTAGCTCAATTTGGCAGAGCAAGCGACTCTTAATCGTTAGGTTGAAGGTTCGAGTCCTTCCAGGGTCATTCTCGGCAGAACATAGTTTCCTGGAGAACGGCTTATGCCATCTATTGAAGTCTTGCTTGAAGTTCCACCAGCCATCGCCCAGGGGCTTGCCAATGGAACGTTGGAACGCGTCGGCGGCGTCATCCGCGAAGTCGGGAATAAGCAGGTTGTGGCCTGGTTGCGCGAAGGCGGTCAGCTTGTCAACAATACGGATATTGTGAATGGGTTGATGGGAAATCTGGCACAGGTGGGCCAGATAAGTTCAGTGACAGGTATCCTGGACACCGTCGTTTCCGCTCGTTCCCAGTATTTGGTGCTTAAAGGGCTGCGGGCAATTGAAATGCAAGTTCAATTTTTCGGCGCCGTGAGCCTGCTGAACATCGCTATTTCCACCGTTACCTTGCTGAATATGATTCAGCGTTTCCAAGCGCTTGAGAAACAAATCCAGGCCGTTTATAAAGGCATTGTCACAGAATTTAACCGCGACCGACAAGTTCATCTTGAGACGACGCTTAACGGTTTCCGCAATATGATAGAAGCCGAAGGGGACAGTTACAAACAAGAGGCCCCGCGGCTGAATGAGAATTTGGACGGGGCAGGACAGCAAATCCTGCGTGATGTTAAAGTTATGCTTGAAAGATCGGTGCCGCCGGAACAAGGTCACATGGTAGAGGATTATCTCCTGTTAGCCATGCAGGTAGACACCATGCGAATTCGCTGTTTCCTTGAGATGGGTGAACATACATTAGCACGGCGTCAACTAAACGATTGCTTGAACAAGCATCAAAAATTAACACGGGAATTTGTGAGTAAATGGCTTGGTGACCGCCGCGCCCTCTACTTCCACACATCAGTCAAAGATGACTTGCAACGTTATCTTTGCATCGAAAGCTGGCTACGCGGCAAGGACGATGTTCTTATGGACGTTATCGAAAAAAGTCGGGAGGATTTTTGGAATCAAGATGCTATCCAAGGCATCATTCCGGGTCGCCTTGAACGTGGAATTAACAGCATCCCTCCTTTTAGCAAACTCCGTCAGCAATCCAAAGAACTTCCCCGACATTTAAAGGCGCTGGAACAATCCGAGTTGCTCATTGAAAATTATAAGCGACTGTATATGTGTGAACGTGAACTCGACGCGATAGAACGTCTCGGAGGACTGGAAGAGTGGAAAGCCCGCGAACGGGAAGCCCTCACAGACAAAACCGACTTTAACATCGACAAACATGATGATTATGTGCTCTTGGTCGATACGGATATGCTGAAACGGCTTAGCGCATAAAGCCCACTTCAAAGAAAGGCGCTTGATAATGAAAATCACACGGATCGCCGCTTACCAAGTTGACCTGCCACTGCATGAGGGCAGCTACAAATGGTCGGGCGGCAAGTCGGTTTCGGTGTTCGACAGCACGATTGTCCAAGTAGAGACCGATACGGGAATGGTCGGTCACGGCGAGGTTTGTCCATTAGGTCCCTTTTATCTGCCGGCTTACGCCGACGGCGTGCGCGCCGGGATCAAGGAACTCGCGCCACACCTTATCGGCTGTGACCCGACGCAGCTGTCGGCGCTCAACCGACGAATGGATGCCGCGCTCAAGGGCCATCCCTATGTGAAATCGGGGATTGACATCGCCTGCTGGGATATTCTCGGTCAGGCGGCCGAACAGCCAGCCTGCGTTTTGATGGGCGGCCGCTATGGCGACGATTTTGCGCTTTATCGAGCGATATCGCAGGGTTCGCCAGACGAAATGGCGGAAAAAGTGGCTGACTATCGGCACCAAGGCTATCGCCGCTTTCAACTCAAGGTTGGCGCCGACCCGCAGACCGACATCGAGCGCATCCGCCAAGTCGCCGCGCTTCTGGAGCCGGACGACAAGCTGATTGCCGATGCGAACACTGGCTGGCTGATGCACGAAGCGGCGCGGGTGACGCGGGCGGTCGATGATGTCGACGTCTACATTGAGCAGCCCTGCTTGAGCTATGAAGAGTGCCTGTCGATCCGCCGCCGAACCAGCCATCCTTTTATCCTCGACGAGTCGATAGATGGCCTCGCCGTCCTGCTGCGCGGCCACGCTGAACAGGCCATGGATGCCGTCAACATCAAAATCAGCAAATTCGGCGGGCTGACCAAAGCGCGGCTGGCGCGTGATTTATGCGCTGCGCTGGGCATCGCCATGACCATTGAAGACAGCTGGGGCGGCGACATCACCACCGCCGCCATCGCCCATCTGGCGCACAGCGCCCCGCCAGAGTTCCTCTTCACCGCGACCGATTTCAACAGCTACGTCACCGTCAGCGCCGCCGAAGGCGCGCCGCAGCGCGTGCAGGGCCGCATGGCCGCCTCAACCGCGCCGGGGCTGGGCATCCAGCCGAAATGGGACGTCCTCGGCAAACCCGTCGTCGATATAGCGTCTTGACCCGGCCTAAAGCAAACCAGAAAGCAGACCGCCATCGACGCGGTAATAGCCGCCGGTCATAAACGAGGCCTCATCGCTGGCCAAAAACAGAACCAGCTTGGCCACTTCCTCCGGCCGGCCAACCCGCCCTATCGGATGCTGTTCGCCCCAATCCCGAATCATCCCGCCCGGATCCTCGGGCCCAAAAGTATGGGCCGACTCATCCAGCATCGGCGTATGAATCGATCCCGGCGCGACGCAGTTGCAGCGGATGTTCTCTCTGGCATGGTCAAGCGCAATCGTGGTTGTCAGGCTGGTCACGCCCCCTTTGGAAGCGGCATAGGCGGCGACGGTTCGCTGTGAGGCCATCGCCTGCACCGATGACATATTGACAATGGCGCCGCCGCCGCGCTTCCGCATCTCTGGAATGCAGTATTTGCAGGTCAGGAAAATGGCGCGCAAATTGATGTTGATTTGATAGTCCCAATCGTCAGCCGACTGCTCGACCACCGTTCCATAGCGGATGACGCCGGCATTGTTATGCAGCACATCGACGCCGCCAAACTGACGGACTGTTTCCCGAACCGCATAACGGACGTATGTTTCATCAGCGATATCGCCGGCGATGACAATGGCGCGGCCGCCGGCCTGCTCAATGATCCGCTTCGTTTCTTCGCCGGCCGCGGCGTCAATATCAGCAATGGCCACGCTGGCGCCTTCATCGGCGAACGCGACCGCCGACGCCCGACCAATCCCTTTGCCGCCGCCGGTGACAATAACCGCCTTGTCTTTGAATCGCTGCGCCATCATTATCCTCCTTGTCATTCACCCGAACCGCATTGATAAAATATCCGAATCCCGAACCGCCCCTATTCAATAAACTAATATAGAATGGCTGCAAGACCAATGAACGCGGGGGCGATGCCTTTATTATGGTCAAGACCGAACACGGCAGCGAAAATGTCTTCAACATCTCGCGGCCCGAACGCTATCGCTGTCAAATACTTCATTATCATCGCAAACTGTCCCGCCTGTACTTGAGCGTCTATCAGGAACAGCGGCGCCGACCCGCCTTTTATATTCTGTTTTCGGACGTCGCCTATATCGACGCGCCGATGACCTGGACAAGCGCCGATTTCAGCATCGCCGACAAGCAGGCCAGCCTCAAGCTCATGATCCAAGCTGGATTGGTCGGCGAGGCCATCCGCCAGTTCCCAGCGGCTTATGCCCCCATTACCGACTATGCCAAATTATACCGCGTTCGGACAACTCACGGCCAGATTCGCATCATCGCCAGCAGCGGAACCATGATGCGGCGCATTCCCGCCGAGATTCAATGACACCCACCGCCATAAAGAACACCCGCCGTTCACAGGCTGGTTATCCCAATACACTGTGATATAATTCCCTTGCCCTGCCCGCCGGCGGGCCGCTCGCGACTCAAACAGGGACAGGCAGCCAGATGAAACATCCCCCATCCAAACCGCCCGATCCAAACGCGCCAAAACCTTCTTTCGGCGTGGTTATTCCCTGTTACAACGAAGTCAATACAGTCAAAGACATCGTGCAGCGTGTGCTGGCTGTGGACATTGTGGACGAAGTTGTCATCGTCGACGACGGCTCGACAGATGGCACAGTGGAAGCCCTGAAAGAAATTGAAGCTGAAAAGCACAGCCGAGTCACGATTGTCTATCATCAGCGCAATCAAGGCAAAGGAGCGGCGCTTGTCACCGGTTTCGGGCATACCAGCTGCGACGTCATCATCATCCAAGACGCCGACTTTGAATATGACCCGCGCGAATATCCGCAGCTGCTCAAACCGATTCAAGAAGGGGTGGCGACTGTTGTTTATGGCTCGCGTTTTCTGGGCGGCGCCCGAAAAGCGATGAACTTCTGGAATATGGTCGCCAACAAAGGACTGACGCTGATTACGAATATCCTTTACAACGCCATTTTGAGCGATATGGAAACCTGCTACAAATGTTTTCGGCGCGAAGTCCTGGAAGATATGCACATCCGCGCCCGCGGCTTTGAATTTGAGCCGGAGTTCACAGCAAAAGTCCTGAAAAAAGGAATCCGCATTGTCGAAGTCCCCATTTCATATTATGGCCGCGAATATCACGAGGGCAAGAAGATCAAATGGACTGATGCGCCTATCGCCGCCTGGACCCTGCTCAAGTACCGCTTCACTGACTAAGTGGCATGAATCCCCATCAATCACATTGACAAAATCTTGATGCCATTTTGTTGCCAAATCCCAAAGGGCGGTGTATAATCGCAAAGTATGGCTGTAAAGAGCCATCTGTTTAATTATTTTAGGAGCAATGTTGAGCAATGGAAGAACGCACTACTGGCACAGTGAAATGGTTCAGCGCTGAAAAAGGCTACGGTTTCATTGAGCAAGAAGATGGCCCCGACATCTTCGTTCACTATTCTGCAATCGCCGGGGAAGGGTATCGCAGCCTTGAGCAAGGCGAAGCCGTTGAATTCACTATTATTGAGGGTCAAAAAGGAAAACAGGCGAGCAACGTTGTCCGCATCTAAATCAGACGAGCGCTGTTTCTTTTGACGACGAAGATTTCCCCTGGCGCCGAATGCCGGGGGATTTTTTATTACATCGGCCCGCGCCGCGCCGGCCCCGAATACATTGAGAGCATGGCGGCGTCAAAGCTGCGCCGCAGCAAATCCAGCTTCAGGCTTTGATGCTCCTGGCTGTCCCATAAATCATTGAACTCATCGGGGTCTGCGGACAAATCATAGAGTTCGCCAAGATGATGGCTGTGATAGACAATGATTTTCCAGCGGCCGTCAAAGTGCATCGTGGCAGCGGAATAACCCGGCAAATCAAGCGCATCCACATATTCACAGCGCACATAATCCCGATGCTCATCAGCCGAACGCTGCCCGGTCAGGATAGGCAGCAGCGATTGGCCGGTCATGCGGCTGGGTATCGGCAGGCCGGCAAGCTCCAGCAGAGTCGGCGCGATGTCGCTTAGCTCGACCAGCGCGCGGCTCCGCACACCCGCCGCAAAATGCCCCGGCCACGACCAGATAAGCGGCACGCGCACCAAACCCTCATAAAAACGGCAGCCTTTCTGAATCAACCCATGATCCCCCAGCGCCTCGCCATGATCGCTGGTGAAGATAATCAGGGTATCGCCGCGCTGGCCGGTGACTTCAAGCGCATCAATGATACGGGCGATCTGGTCATCAATCAGCTTGATCATCGCGTAATAGGCGGCGGTCAGGCTGGCGGCATCGCGCCGGCCGGCGGTTTCCGCTTCGGCCAGCCCGGGCTGCGCCGACTGTGGCAGAACAGGACTCTTGATATCAAGGCGGTCGGGGCGGCGCGCCTCGGACTGAAAGGCTATCCCCGCCAGCTTTGCCTGCTGCGCCAGATCGCTTTCGCGGAAGCGCGGCGGCTTGACATCCTTGGGGTCAAACAGCTGGCGATAGGCCTGGGGCGGATTAAAAGGCGGATGCGGGTCATAGATGTTGACGCTCGCCAGCCAGGGATTCGACCGATTCTGTCGGATGAACTCAATCGTTTTTTCGGCGCACCAAGTCGTCTGATGCCATTCCGCCGGGATCCCGGCGGCGTCTTTGACAAGCTCGCCAAGGTCAGCCCCTTTGGATTTCAGCCAATCGGCATAATCATGCCCGCTGTCCCAGTCATCGCGCGGCGCATGGCTGTACTGCCAGTACGAATACCCGTCTTCAGTCCGCTCTTCGATGCGCCCATACGCGCTGGTCAAATGCAGTTTGCCAATCAGGCCGCAGACGTAGCCGCTGTCAGCCAGTGTTTTGGTGATTAGCGGCGGAAAGTCGGGAAAGGTCGGATTCCCGTTGCGGTTGACCCGCAGCGAGCTTGGGTACATGCCGGTCAGAAAACTGGCGCGGCTCGGCGTGCAGATTGGGCTTTGGCAATAGGCGCGCTCAAAGGCGACGCCCTGCCGCAGCAGCCGGTCGAGATGCGGCGTGGACACATACGGGTTGCCCAGCGCGGCAATCGTGTCATAGCGCTGCTGGTCGGTGCATATCCACAGGATATTCGGACGTTTGGGATGACTTGGCATGGGCGCACCCCCGCAATCGCTGGCTGTTGGCAGAAGGCCCCTCGCCGAAGCGAGGGGCCCTTTCATCCGGGTCAGCCTGATAAGCCGCATTCTGTTCGTCTATGACGCGGGAATCATCTATCTGGGGTTTGCGTCGCCGCAAACCTCTTGCAGTGCACCCGGCGCTTTTTGCGGAACGGGTCGCTCCAATGCGCCTGTTTCACCTTGCTCCCGATGGGGTTTGCCCAGCCGCCGACATTACTGCCGGCGCTGGTGCGCTCTTACCGCACCCTTTCACCCTCGCACCCATAAGAATGCAATCTGCTCTCTGTTGCACTTGCCGTCAGGTTGCCCTGCCCGGCCGTTAACCGGCATCGTTACCCGTTGGAGTGCGGACTTTCCTCGACAGGCTCATGACCTGCCGCGATTCCCCCAGCCAGCCCGGACAGCTTCATTATACCGCGAAAACGCCGACTGCCGCGCCGACAAGCAGCGCTTTACACCATCCGCAAAATAACATAAGCTAGGCAGGTCAACATTATAGAATTGCTGCTTGACCTATGCGCGTTGCCCCTCATCAAGCTCAAGCCGTCGGCGGCCGCCGCATCCCGGCCACGCTCGGCGATCTGCTAACGCTGATGCTCATCAGCGTTCTGCTGGTGATGCCGGCCCTTGCTCTTGAGGCTGTCGGCTGGCCAGTCGAACTGCGGACGATTATTCCGGTCACCCTAGTCGGCGTCGGGTTTGGATTTGTGCTGGCGCGCAGTCAGTTCAGCGAACCGCTGGCGCTTATCGTGAGTTCAATGTATGGCATCGGGACGGTCATTTTCGTCGCCGCCATCCAGCGGCAAGGCCTCTTCATCGACCGAGTCGCTGAAGTCCTGCGGCGCGCATTGGACTGGACAGTCGATGTATTCACCGGCGGCATCAACACCGACGACATGGTTTTCACTATGCTGATGGCGCTGCTGTTCTGGTTTTTGGCTTACAACGCCGGCTGGCATGCCTTTCGGCTCGACCGCGTTTGGCGCGTTATCCTGCCGCCCGGGCTGATTTTGCTGGTGAACATGATGATTTACAGCGGCGGCGATCCGCTGGATGTTTATCTGCTGGGCTTCCTGATGATGTCGCTTTTGCTGATTGTCCGCTCCAATCTGGATGCCCGCCAGTGGGACTGGTATATCAATGGCGTTCAAGCGCCAAAAGCCGTGCGCCGCCAGTTCGCCGCCATTGGCGCCGCCCTGTCCATCCTTGCCCTGGCCATCGCCTGGAGCATCCCCGCCGGCAACCTTCAGGAACGTCTGGATGACTTTCAGCGCTTCCTCGCTTCCGACCCCATTCAGCAAATATCAGAAGTCTGGAGCCGCCTCTTTGCCCCGATTGAAGGCGAAGGCCCGGCGACAGCTGACTATTATGGCGGCGACCTGCTAAGTCTGGGCGGAGCGGTTCGTCTGGGCGACGAGGTCGTGATGCTGGTAGACGCGCCCCCTTCAGAACACCGCTACTATTGGCGTTCCCGCGTCTTCGAGCGGTACGCTGACGGCCAATGGTCGCCGTCGGCCGACCTGCGGGTCACAGACCAGTCGGCGCCGCTGGAATTGAGCATGAATGCCGAAGTCATCGGACAAAAACGCCAGACCGTCAATCAGATTTTCACGGTTGGGACAGCCCGTTCGCGCCTCTATTACGCCGCGCCGCAGCCCGCTTTCCTCGACGGAACCGGGCGCATCGACCTGATTTATACCGACAAGCCGAATAACAGTTCGATGAACGTCTCCGTGATTCGCCCCTTGAAGCCGCTGAAGCGCGGCGAAACCTACCAGGTCCGCAGCTTGACGAGCGCCGCCACAGCGACGGATCTGCGGTCAGCCGGCGCCGACTATCCGGCGTGGGTCAGCAGTCCCAATTTATATGTTGGGCAGCCGAATAGCCGCGTCTTGAACCTGGCGCAGCAGATTGTCGATGATGCCGGCGCCAGCAATCCCTATGACCGCGCAAAAGCCATTGAACGCTGGCTCCGCAGCAGCATCACTTACAGCGAAACGATTTCAGCCCCGCCGCCCGATGTGGATCCAGTTGAATGGGTGCTGTTTGATGTGCAAGAGGGATATTGCACCTATTACGCTACCGCAATGATCGTCATGCTGCGGCATTTGGGGATTCCGGCGCGGCTGGCGGCTGGATTTTCGCAGGGGGAGGCTGATGCCGCCAGCGGGCAGTATGTCGTCCGCGAGCGCGACGCGCATACCTGGGTAGAGGTCTATTTCCCGGGCTATGGCTGGATTGAATTTGAACCCACCGCCGCCGAAGAGCCGTACAATCGCGAGGGCGATGACCAGACATCAGCGCAGCGGCAGCCAGTAAATCCGCTGCCAACTTCCAGCCCGACGCCGTCACCGTCGCCTACCTTGGTCCCCAGCCCAACCTCCCCGGCAACCCAGGCGGCCCCAGAGGAGAATCTATCCCAGCCGACGACGACAATAACGCCCAGCCCGTCGCCGACCGCGACGCCAGTGATTGTCCCCACCGCCGCGCCGCGCATCGATCCCAATGAACCGCCGCCCCTCCCTTCCTTCCAGCCTTTGGTCCTGCTGGCGGCGGCAATATCGCTGCTGCTAATCGTCCTGGCGCTGATCCTCGCGCTCATGGTTTGGTGGTGGGAATGGCGCGGCATGAGTGGACTCAGCCCGGTATCGCGGGCTTATGCGCGCCTGGAACGATATATTCAGTTGATTGGCATCCGCATCGGCAGCAGCAAAACCACACTCGAAAAACGCAGCGAACTCCAAAAGCGCATCCCGGCGGCAAAAGAGCCAATCCAAGCCATCAGCGACCTGTACACGCTGGAACGGTATCGGGGAAGCGGCCGAGACCCCGGCGAGCCGACCCGTCATGCCGAAACCGTCGAAAAAGCATGGTATCGCACCCGCGGCAAAATCATCCGCCGCTGGCTGCGGCGCTTCCTGCCCGGCGCCAACAAGGACTGATCAGCGCTTTTCGATGACAAGAAAATGCGACAGCCCCCAAATATCCAGCGGAGTCTGCTCGCATCGATAAAGCAGATCGCGGATGACGACGGCCGGCCGGCCCAGCCGCGCGATGATATTGTCATAGCCGCCATAGATGCGCGAATGATGCACCCATTTAATCTGATGCCCATCAAACAGGCTTCTGATTTCCGTTGAAGTGTAGGCGCGGACATGGGGCGCCAGTCGGTCGCGCCAGCGATTGGGCAGATAGTTGATGAGCGGCGTATTGCCAAAGCGATACTCGCCCTTCCAGTAATGACCGTGAGTCTCAAAGGGATACCAGCGATTGGGGCAGAACAGGAGGATGCGCCCGCCGGGCTTGAGCACCCTGATCATTTCCCGCGCCGACTGGCGGTCATCGCTGACATGCTCAATGACCTCATGCGAAAGCAGCACATCAAAGGTATTCGCGGCAAAGGGGATCCGCTCCCCAGCCGATACAAGCGCATCGGGGACTTCCGCGCGGGCCGCGCGCACGCGGTCAGGCTCAATGTCAAACGCCTGAACAAACGGGGTAAAGCGGCGGCGAATCTGCTCGGCATACATCCCGACGCCGCAGCCGGCGACAAGCGCGCGCGCATCTTCGAGCCGCGCCCATTTTGCCATCATCCGCAAGCGCCGTTCCTGCCCGGCCCGCCAAACATAACTTGGCTCGCCGCGCCGCGCCGCTGTATCTGAACGATTCATTTTGTTCCAGTTCAGCTGCCCTGCGCCAAAGACACAAGATACTGATACAGGTTGCGCGAACCGCTGTTGCTCAAGCGATTGGTGGAATACTGATGATCTGGGCCCAAGCTGCCGCCAGAGCGCATAAAGGTGACAAAATCTTCTTCCGACAAGGCAAAATCAAGCAGACTCTTCCCATCCTCGCCGCCGACGCCGCCTTCGCCATGACAGTCGGCGCAGGCCAAAGCCTCATAACGGCCCAAGCCGCGCTCGACCTTCTTAGGATCAAGCTCGACTGCCGCTTCGTCCACTGGAGCATCATCCGCCGCTTCGTCATCTTGGTCAAAGACCGGCGGCTTGGTCGGCTCAACAAAAGCGAAAGTGGGAAAGGGCGTGCGCGTCGGCCGAGGAGTGGCCGTGCTTGAATCAGCGGCGCCGCAGGCCGCCAAAATAAACGCCGTCAGCAGCAGACCGACTCGCCATTTTCGGTTGATTATCTTGTTCATCCACGCCTCCAATCATCTGCTCCGCAGGGGGTCAAGCGCTTCCTGCAAGCCATCGCCAACAAATGTAAAGCACAGCATGGTCAGCGCGACCAAAAGCGTCGGAAACAGCGCCAGGTGATAATACACGGTGACCGTCGATGACTTGACGTTTCCCCCCACCATTTTACCCCAGCTTGCCGTCGGTTCGGTGATGCCAATGCCCAAAAAGCTCAAACCGGCTTCGGCAAATATAGCCAGCGGCACCGCAAAGGTAAAAGCGACCAGCAAAGGGGCTAATGAGTTCCGCAAGATATGTCGGGAGATAATCTGAAATTCAGACGCGCCCAAGGCGCGCGCCGCCAGCACAAAATCCGATTCGCGGTATTTTAGAAACTGCGCGCGGGCAATGCGCGCCGGCTCAATCCACGAGGTCACCGCCAGAACAAAGATGACATTCCCCAAGCCGGCGCCAGTGATGCTGATGAGAAACATCGCAAACAGCAACGCCGGAATAGCCGTGGCGATCTCGATAACCCGCAAAATGCCAAAATCCCAAAGCCCGCCGCGATACCCGGCGACCGCGCCCAGCGGTATCGCAAAGCCAAAGGCGATCAATGGCACCAGCAAGCCAACAAACAGGGAGGTCCGCGCGCCATAAATGAGTCGGGTCAAAAAGTCTCGCCCGGCGCCGTCGCCGCCCAGAATATGATCCGCATCCTCAAAAGGCCGCAGGCGCACAATGGAAAAATCGACCTCATTCAAGCCATACGGCACGATGACATCCGCCAAAATAGCGACAGACACCAGAACCGCCAGCGCTATCAAGCCCAGCATGGCCAGACGATTTTGCAGGAAGCGGCGAAAGGCATCTTGCAGCAGCGACCGCTGTTCAAGCCGGGCGTGGACATCGGCTTTGAGGATGGGTGGCTTGGCTTTTGCCGACTGGTTCATCGCGTTCAGGCTGCTTTCTGCTCACCCAGGCGGATGCGCGGGTCGATGATGGTGTACAGCAGGTCAGTAATGAGATAAGTCAGCCCCCACAAAACCGCAATCAGCAGCACCAGCCCCATAATCATCGGATAATCGCGGTTAAAAATACTGGTGACGAAGAACTTGCCCAGCCCCGGTATGCCGAAGATCACCTCGATAAACAGTGAGCCGGTCAATAAATTGGGGATTTGGGGCAGCAGGACTGTAATCATCGGGATGAGCGCGTTGCGAAGGACATGGCGCAGCATGATAAACTGTTCCGACAGGCCTTTTGCGCGCGCGGTTCGGATAAAATCGGCATGAATCGCATCGGCAAAGCTGGCGCGCGTATAACGAGACACCAGCGCCAGCGGCGCCAGCGCGTAGGTAAGGACCGGCAGAAGATAATCCCACGACAGAATCGCCGCCCCGCCGGGAACTATCGGGCCGATGATCCATTTGCTTTCTTCTCCCCAGCCATTCTGAAAGCCAAAGATCAGCAGCAGCCAGGTCGCAATGACAAAACTGGGTACGGCAATGCCGGCGATGGCGAGGAAAGTAACCAGATTGTCGACAAGGCCGTTGTGATAATAGGCGGCCACAATGCCCATAAAGATGCCCAGCCCAAAAGACAGCAGAATGGTGTACAGGCCCAGTTGAAAGGTCACCGGCCAAATCCGCGCAATCAATTCGCTCACCGGCGGACTGCCGGCCACCGAATACGAATTGCCGAAATCCAGCTGCAATGCGCTGACGAGATAGTTGGCGTAACGCACATGAATCGGTTTATCGAGCCCATACTTGCGTTCAAGGTTCTCCAGGGCGGCGCCGGAATAGCCGCGGTCCGCCAGTGTGAAGGGCCCGCCCGGCACCAGGTTCATCAGGACAAACACCAGCGCCGACACCACAAACAAGACAAAGACCAGCGATAGCAGTCGGCGGAAGATATAACCAATCATATCCCGAAAGCAGCCTTTGGCATAAAACAAAATGAGAGCGGGCGCCAGGCCCGCCCCCATTGAAACTGACTTGCGACTAACGGCTATTCACTGCGATGGGTATCATAATCCATCACGTCATCGGTGATATAGTATTCACCCCAGCAGTGTTCGTTGCCCCAGTGCGTGGTGGCAAGCCCTTGACGGTCCGGCTCCCAGCAGTTGCCCGTGGCGTTGATGTAGGGCTGCCAGAGATCGCCTTGAATCCGATGAACCAAGAAGATGCCGCCGACATCCTCGACCATGATCCGCTCGGCTTCCTGATACATGGCGATGCGCTCTGCCGGGTCGCCGGTGAAGGAGTTCGCCTCGCGCACCAGGCTGTCAAACGCTTCGTTGCGCCATGAATGCCGCCCAGTCGAAACCCATACGCCCATCATGTTGGCTGGATCCAGATAATCCATGCCATAGGAAACGCCGCCAAACTGCAAGGTCGTCGGCCGCTCCAGCAGACGCGTCATATAGTCCTGGAACTCCAGATTGTTGACCGTGATTTCGACGTTCAGGCATTGGCTGATGGATGCGGCGGCGGCGATAAACCAATCTTGAATGAAGGTCGGCTCGCCGCGCAGCGCCAGTTCCAGCGGCGGGAATCCCTCGCCGCCGTCATAGCCGGCCTCGGCCAGCAAACCCTGCGCCGCCTCGCAGTCATAGTCCTGAATATCGCGCAGGCCCTCGCTGTTGGAAGCTGGGAAGCCCGGCGCCAAGAACGAATAAGCCGGAATGCCAACCGTCGTGCCGATGACGTTCTCGACAATCGATTCGCGGTCAAGCGCCTTGGCAAAGGCCAAACGGACGTTCAAATTGTCGAAGGGCGGATTGAAAGTGTCAAACAGCATATAATCGGTGCGGAAGTCGCCGGCGTGCTGGCGATAGTTCTGCGACATCACCTCATCGGCGAAAATCACCTCAAAGTCGGCCGGCCCCAGCAGCGATTGATGCACCTGGTCGATCTGATGGTCCTGGAACGCTAGGAAACTGGCATTGAGCAGGTCGCCATAGACAAACTCCATCCGCCGCAGCCACGGCTTGCGCGGCCCGGTGTAATCCGGGTTGGCCTCCAGAACGACGCGGTCACCAGGAGCCAATTCCTTCAAAATGAAAGGCCCCGAAGAAACATGAGTCGCTGGATCGAGAATGTAGCCAGGCCCAATCTCGGCCAAGGCCTTCGCCTGCATCGGCGGCCAAAAGAAGAACGTCGCCGGCAGCGGCGGGAAGGGTGTTTGCGTGGTGACGGCAAGCGTCAAATCATCAACCGCCTCCAAGCCAATCTCCTCGACTGGAATTTCGCCGGCGACAGCCTCGTCCCAGCCGTCGATGATGCCCAGCCAGAGCCAGACAAAATCATAGGCGTTTTCAGGATCCGCCATAAGACGCCAGCTGGCCACCCAGTCATTGGCGGTCACTGGAGTGCCATCGCTCCACACTTGGCCTTCGCGCAAATTGAAAGTCCAAGTCAAGCCGTCATCCGAAACCGACCAGCTTTCGGCGGCCGAGGGGATGATCTCCATATTGTTGTTCAGCACGACCAGAGAATCGGAGAACTTGTCAAAAGCCCCCGTAGTGCAAATCCGCGAATAAACGGCGACGATGGACGATAGCGAAACCTCCCGACGCGCCGAATCGCAGAGGTTGCGATAGACCTGCATCTCATAAGGCGCGGCATCCGCCGGCAGTTCGCGGCCATAGACATCGACATTGGCATCCTGGGCAACAGCAGCCGGCGCTGCCACCGCGAACAAGAACAGAACAAACAGCAAAACAGCATAAGCATTTCTTCTACGCATTTGGAATCCTTTCTGTACCAAACGTTTGACATTGTTTCACCACAAGCATTATAGCAAATCTGCCGCACCGCGCAATATCCGCCGCGGCGAATCGGCGCAAAATTATGAACCACCCTTTTAACAAGCTGCCAAAGCGGATACACTTCAATCCAATCTATGGCGACTGTTTTTATCACAAAGAGGTTGAGCTATGCCAAGCATCACACAACTGGCGCGGCGGATTAGCAAATCCCCGACCATCGCGATGAACGACAAAGCCCGGCAGCTGGCGGCAGAAGGCCATTCAATCATCGGGCTGGCTGGCGGCGAGCCGGATTTTGACACGCCCGAACACATCCTCGAGGCCGGCATCAAAGCGCTGCGCGACGGCAAGACCCGCTACGCGGCGCCATCCAAAGGCATTACCCCTCTGCTGGAAGCCATCGCCATGAAAATGGCGCGCGATAACCAGGCGCGAGTCGACCCGATGACCGACATTATTGTGACGCCCGGCGGCAAGCTGGCGCTGTTTCTGGCGCTGAAAGCCATGCTGGATCCCGGCGACGAGGTGCTGATACCAGCGCCCTATTGGGTCAGCTATCCTTCGATCACAACGATGGTCGGGGGTACACCAGCGCCGATTCCTCTTAGCAGCGATGACCATTATCGGCTGCGGCTGGAGCGTCTGCGCCAGTTTGTCACCCCCAAAACCAAAGCCATCATCATCAATTCGCCCGGCAACCCAACCGGGCGCATGCTGTCATCGGACGAAATTGAAGCCGTCGCCGACCTGGCAGCCGAAGCCGACCTGTTTGTCATCTCCGACGAAATCTACGAGAAGCTCAATTTTGACGGCCGGCCGGCGGTTTCTCTGGCTTCGATTCCAGAGCTTGCCGAGCGCGTGGTCGTCATCAACGGCATGTCCAAAGCCTATGCCATGACCGGCTGGCGGCTGGGCTGGCTGGCTGGCCCGAGTCCGCTTATTGCCGCCGCCGCCAAGTTCAATTCGCAAACGGCGACGTCAGCCGCCACCTTTACCCAGCATGCCGCCGTCGCCGCGCTCAATGGGCCCCAAAATTGCATTGACACAATGCGTCAGTCCTATCAAGCGCGCCGCGACTTGATGGTCAATGCTTTCAACAGCATCGAAAATATGTCCTGCCCGGCCATTGAAGGCGCATTTTATGCCTTCCCCAAAGTCAATCAGACCAGCAAATCAAGCGAGGAAGTCGCCGCGCTGATTCTCGACAAGGCGGCGGTTGTCGGCGTGCCTGGCAACGCCTTTGGCATCACTCAAGACGTCCATATCCGCTTTTCCTTTGCCGAGAATATGGGGCTGCTTCAGGAAGCGGTCAAGCGCATTCGGGACATTGCCGACCAGCTTGCCTAGCTCATCGCACAGGCTGCCAAACAGATTCATCACAGCGGCACGAAAATTGCCCTATGGCGTCGGCGGTATCGGTTCCTCGACTTCTACCGCACTGGATTTATCAGCGATCTGGCTTTCAATAAAGTCAACTTTGACCTCGACCCGCGTCAGACGCTCAATAACTGCCAGATGAATCTCGTTCGCCCGATCCATCTTGTCCTCGACCTTGTTGATCTCGGCTTTCAGTTCATCGCGGACGCTATCGAATTTGCGGTCGATTTTGCGGTCAACCCCAACAATCTCGGCTTTCAGTTCATCGCGAAGATTGTCGATCTCGACTTTTACTTCATCGCGAAGGCTGACAATCTCGGCTTTTACCTCGTCGCGAAGGCTGACAATCTCGGCTTTTACCTCGTCGCGAAGATTGACAATCTCGGCTTTTATCTCATCGCGGACACTGTCGATTCTACGTTCAAGCCTGTCAATCTCGGCTTTTACCTCGTCGCGGAGGCTGTCAATCTTGCTGTCGATCTTGCGGTCAAGCCCGGCAATGTCAGCTTTCAGTTCATCGCGAAGATTGGTAATGTCGGCTTTCAGTTCATCGCGGACACTGTCGATCTTGCGGTCGATCTTGCGTTCAAGCCCAGCAATGTCGGCTTTCAGTTCATCGCGGACACTATCGATCTTGCGGTCAACCCCGGCAATGTCGGCTTTTACTTCAGCGCGAAAATTGACAAAATCCGCTTTTATTTCAGTGCGAAGATTGCCTATCTTTCTATCCAGCCAAGCCACTGCGCCAATGATGGGTATCACTGTCGCTATCGCTGTGACAATGGCTTGCAGTATATCGGCATTTTCCATAGCGTCACCCGCACATGATAACGAAGCAAAGATAATCACCGCTATTATAAACCAATGCCGGCATAACTGCAAGCCTGGTGTGTTTCGGGAGGGATTTAGGATGAGGTATCTATGACTCTCGATAAGTTCGCTTGTCTGCGCGGATTGCCAGCCATGCCAGGACAATGCTTGGGATGACAATGGGCGTCAGCAGATCCAGCATAGCGATAAACCGCAGGATCTCAATACGTTCAACACCCATAAGACTCTCTATGACCCTGACGAGACTGAAGACGATACCTTCATTTTCTATAACCATATAGTTTATAGGCCCAGTCATAAAAGCTGTCAGCAGCCACAGCCAGCGAAAGGAAAAGGTTTTCGGCAGCGCGAACCCTTGGAACAGCATCGGGAAACCAAACAAAAACAAGCCGCGCAAACTGTAATAGGCTGCGTAAAGCAAGTCGGCAAACTCGCTCGGCTCTTCCCCAAAGCGCAGCTGCAGCCAAGCCGGGACCGGATACTCTGCCACAGCAGCGAACAGACTGTAGCAAGCATAACCGGCAATAAAACCAATCCATGTCCATAGAACCCAATGACGCGTGTCGACGTGCAAGTATCGCCGAATCAGGCTTCGCTGCAAGAATGCGAAAGCAATGAAAACCGCGCCGCTCCCGATAAAATGAATAACCGTATCATCCAATGATGGAAAGTTCATGCTCATTATGTGAAAGGGAATGGTAATCAAAACAAACACCAGCAGATGACCTAGTGTCCAAAAGAAAGCGAATTGACGGCAATCCCGGCTCGTAATGCCTTTCATTTTACGCCCCATTCAAGATTCTCCTGTTTTCATACTTGTTTCTATATTGTGTATTTTATGCGAATATCGGCGCCGACAGCGCAATAAGCGCGCGCTGGGAGGCATCCAGCAAGCCTGCTACAATTAAGGCCATTGGCATCACGCATATAATGCGGGACAATTCGCGAATGGTCAAACTGGCGCAGGTGGCGAAGGCGCGGCAAGCGCAGCTTCAGGATGGTCGGCGCCTGGGCTTTGCTGAATACGGCGACCCAGCCGGCAAGCCGGTCATCCTTTTCCATGATTTGTGGGGCAACCGCACCCTGCGCCACCCCGATGATTCGATCCTAACGCGGCTGGGCATCCGCCTGATTGGCATGGATCGGCCCGGCTTTGGCCTGTCCACCCGCAAACCCGGCCGCAGCCTGATGGACGTCGTTGATGACGTCATGCTGCTCGCCAAAGCGCTGAAAATAGACCAGTTCGCGGTATTGGGCTATTCAGCCGGCGGCCCCTATGCGCTGGCATGCGCCTGGCGCTTCCCGCAAATCGTTACCCGCGGCGCTGTGGTTTGCAGCCTGCCGCCAATGGACCACGCCCAGGGCTTCCAGGCAGTCCACGCCTATTATTCGCGTCTGTTCCAGCTGGCAAGCGGCATGGAATCCTTCTTCCGCCTGCTCATGCGCGGGTTCTTCTGGATTGACTCACAGCGCGAAGCCACCCAGCATATCCGCGAGTTCGCCGCCGCCCTGTCAGCCGCCGACCGCAAGATACTCCAAGACATCAGAGTCCACAGCCGCCGCCGCGAGATGTGGGACGAGATCCGCCGCGGCGGCAGCGACGCCTTTGTCGATGAAATGGTCACCCTAGTCCAATCATGGGGCTTTCATTTACAGGCCATCCAGATCCCAGTCGATGTCTGGTGGGGCGAATCGGATGCCTTTTCAGCGCCGATAGTCGGCAAGCGAATGCAAAATCTAATCCCCAATGCCCGCCTGCGCCTTGAGCCACAGACAGGACACCTAATTTTATTCTCGCACTGGCAGGCGATCCTAGAAGCGCTGACCGCCCAGGACTAATGCTGACCGTTTCCATTGACCAAATCCTTTTCAACCGTTTCCAGCGCCAGCGAATGAAGTTCGGCAACCGCCGACTCCAAATCCGACTCGGCTATAATAAACGAGATGCTGCATTCCGAAGACCCTTGAGCAATTGCCAGGACATTGATGCCATGCCGCCCCAACAGCGAAAAGACCCGCCCGGCAACCCCCGGCGTGCCGCGCATCCCGGCGCCGACCACCGTAATAATGACAATATCGCTTAGCACATCCACCCCATCGACATCATGATGATGAATTTCCCGCCGAAGCTCTTGCTCAACCGCCGCTTTGACGCGGTCCGCAATCGGATCCACAACCGTAAAGCAAAAGCTCTGTTCAGAGGACGACTGCGAAATCATCAAAATGCTGGCGCCCACATTGGCGCTTGCCAGGAAGGTTCGCCCAGCGATGCCCGGCACCCCCAGCATTCCTCGGCCGCGCACTGTCAGCATACTGACGTTTTTGATGCTGGTGACGGCTTTGATGACCGTTTCGCTGGCGCGCATCCGAGCCCCCACCAAAGTCCCGCCATGAGAGGGATTGAAGGTATTGCGGACGCGCAGCGGAATCTGGCGGTTGATGATGGGCTGCACCGTCTTGGGATGCAGGACCTTGGCGCCATAATAGGCAAGCTCCCCGATTTCCTGATACGACACATAGGGCAGCACCCGCGCCCGGCGGTCAAGCTGCGGATCGGTTGTCATCACGCCATCGACATCCGTCCAGATAAACAGTTCATCGCTGGCGAGACAGGCGGCGAAAATAGCCGCGCTGAAATCACTGCCGCCGCGTCCCAAAGTAGTGACGGCCCCATCCGGCGCCGCGCCGATAAAACCAGTGATCACCGGCGTCGCGCCAGCCGCCATATCTGGCTCTAGGCCGGCGGCAATCCGCGCCGCCGTCTCATCCCAAATCGGCTCGGCATCCTGAAAATTCACATCAGTGACGATGAAACCAGTCGAGTCATACTGCCTGGCATGAATGCCCTCGGCCTGCATCGCGGCGGCAATCACTCGACTGCTAAGCCGCTCGCCAAAGGACACGGCGGCATCAGCGATACGCGGCGTGGCTTCGCCCAGAATATGGACGGCCGCGCAAAGGTCAATGTGGTCTTGCAGCAGCTGATCGACTTCCCGCTGAATCGCCGCGCGCGCCTCTTCCGATTCAATCAGCTGCCTGATGACGGCTTCGTGTTTGCCGCGGATATCAGCATTGATGGCCATGTACGTCCGCTTGTCGGCGGCCGCCGCCGCCCCAGCCGACTTCAGCAGCAGATCAGTGACGCCAGCCATAGCCGAAACCACCACCGCCAGCTGATGCCCCTGCGCGATATAATCCCGAACGATGGTCACCACCTGCTGAATCGCCGCCGCCGACCCGACCGATGTCCCGCCAAATTTCATCGTCAATCTCGCCATCCCTATCTCTCCCGCAAGCTGTCAAGGCAATAAAAAAGGCGCGTGGAGGTTTTCCACACGCCTGACTGTCGCCCATTTCACTCTGCTTACAGCAAGCCAAAACCTCCACCACGCGCCCTCCCGGGCATCATAGTCAAGGTCATCATCGCCGCGCCGATAGCAGTCAAATGAAACATGATCTTCGCCGTTTATCCAAACACGCTCCTATCCTAACATTTCCATCCAGCCCTGTCAAGGAAAAATCGCGGCAAATGTCAGGCATTCGATTTCAGGTTTGCCGCCGCTGTCGTTATGGCAAAGACGCTCATTTTGCGTCGCAGTTGTGTCATTGCCAAGCTCGCTTTTGATGCGATTGCCCGCTTACACTCGCCCGCCTGTATGTTACAATCCAGCCATAACTGTTAGATGAGGCGCGGAAGTGACTGTGTCGAAAGCCATCATCCAGCCAGTCAGCATACCATCGCCGTCCCCGCGGCAGAAACGCATTGCTCTTCTGCTCGCGCTGGTTATCGTCTTGCTCGGCGTCAATCTGCTGTATGCTACCATTGCCAACCGCGAAACCCTGCTCAAAGGCGCCGCCGGCGAACTGCTCTACGCCGCCGCATTTGATGGATTCGCCGACGAATGGGATGTATATCAGGGACAGCAGCGCGCCGAAATCCTTGAGGGCCGCCTTGAGATTGGCATCAGCGCCGCCCAAACCGCCGGCTGGTCAGCCGCCCGCCCCCGCTTTGCCGATTTTGACATCACCGTGCAGGCGACCGCCCAGTCAGGGCCAGTCGACAATGCTTTTGGCATCGTTTTCCGTATGCAGAGCATCGACCGCGAAAGCTGCGATCTGCCAGCCGTCGCGCTCTGCGGCATCGACCGCTTCCTGCCACTGGTCGGCGCCGCTATCCGACAAGTGACCGACACCGCCGACGCCGCCAGTTATTATGCCTTTTTCATCAGCAGCGACGGCTATTATTCGGTTCGGAAAACTGAAAATGGCCGCGAAGCCGCCCTTAGCGCCTGGATCGCCGCGCCGATGCTGCGCCAGGGACTGGGCGCGCAAAACACCCTCCGCGTGATCGGGCGCGGCGCCGATTTTCAGTTCTTCATCAACGGCCAGCCGGTCATGTTATGTATCCCCAACGACCCCCAAGCCGTCAGCACCTATGCCAATGGCGAATGTGTTGAAGGGACGATGCAGGCGGTCCTGCATGACGATTCCATCGCCGCCGGTCGGCTCGGCGTCATCGCGCGCGCCACGCAAACCGGCGGTGGCGGCATCGCCGTTCAATTCGATAATGTGATTGTCTTCAGCCCCGCCGACAATCCATCAGACGAGGAATCCAGAGCATGAAAGTTCACCTGCGGATGGTCGGATGCCGCCTCAATCAAAGCGAAATTGACACGATGGCGCGGCAGTTTCAGGCCTTGGGCCACGAGATCGTCGACTCGCCCGAAGATGCCGATCAATTTGTATTGAATACCTGCGCGGTAACGAACGAAGCCGCCAAAACCAGCCGCAAACTCATCCGCGATTTTCACCGCCAGAATCCGGCCGCCGAAACCACAGTCACCGGCTGCTATGCCCAAATCGCCCCGCAGGACCTGCGCCATCTGCCCGGCGTGCAGCGCATCGTCAGCAATCAGGACAAAGAACAGCTGGTGTCCCAAATCAGCGGCGAAACCATCGAGATTTATGACCGCGAGCCGCTGGAGCGTCAAACCTTTCCCGGCGCCCTAGGGAAAACCCGCGCCTTTGTCAAAGTCCAGGACGGCTGTGACAACGCTTGTACCTTTTGTGTGACCACCATCGCCCGCGGCGCCGGCCGCAGCCGCGCAATCGCCGCCGTCGTCCAGGAAGTCCGCGTCCTCCATCAAAGCGGCCATCAGGAAGCTGTGCTGACCGGCGTTCATCTGGGGAGCTATGGCCATGACTTTGGCGACCGCCGCGGGCTGGCGCATCTGGTCGCGGCTTTGCTAAGTGACACCGATATGCCGCGCATCCGCCTTTCATCGCTGGAGCCTTGGGATCTTTCCGCCGATTTCTTCAGCCTGTGGGACAATCGCCGCCTTTGCCGTCATCTGCATCTGCCGCTGCAAAGCGGCTGCGATTCCACCCTCAAACGAATGCGCCGCCATACCAGCCAGCGGGCATTTCGCCGCCTAGTCAGCGCCGCCCGCGCCAAAATCCCAGAACTGCGGATAACAACCGACGTCATTGTCGGCTTCCCCGGCGAAACCGACCAAGAGTTCGCCGCTTCCGAAGCCTTTATCCGCGAAATGGACTTCGCCGGCCTGCATGTTTTCCGCTACAGCATCCGCCCAGGAACACCCGCCAGCCGCATGAGAAATCAGGTGCGCGCCAGCGTCAAAAAAGCCCGCAGCGCCAAACTGCTCGCCCTTTCTGATACGATGGAAAAAACCTTCGCCGCCAGCCTCAAAGGCACGCGCCAGTTAGTCCTTTGGGAGCAAATCAGCGGCGCATCCCCCCAAGGCTATATCCACAGCGGCCACAGCGACAATTATATGCGCGTCCGAACCACCCATCCGCAGAACCTAAGCAATCGCATCACCGCCGTTCAGCTTGGCGATTATGCCAACGGCGCGATTCATGGTACAGTTATAGGGGAATAAATCGTCTTCTCCCATATCATCAAAGGAGGCAGTCATGGAATTCATCGTCGCCGCGGTAGTGGTCGGAGCTTTTGTCGTCTTCGTCCTGCCCGCCATTCTTAGCGCATTGGTCGCCATCGGCGCCCTGCTTGTGGTCGGCGGCTGCATCATCACCGTCGTCCTCGCCGTCTTGAGCATGATGAGCGGCGGATAGCGCCATAGACATCGCTCTCTCCTGACGGTAAAATAGGCGCGAATCAGCCGCGCAAGGACCGCCATGAATAATCTGAAAACCGAACTGCAAACGGCCCTCAAAGATGCCATGAAAGCCAGGGACAGCGACCGCCGCAACGCCATCCGCCTGCTGCAAAGCGCCATCAAACAGGCCGAAATCGATAGCCGCGCCGAACTCGATAACGACGCCGTTATGAGCATCTTGCAGAAAGAAGCCAAGAAACGCCGCGAGACCATCGCCGAACTGGAACGCGCCGGCCGCCGCGCCGACGCCGACAGCGAAAAGTTTGAACTGGCCCTTATCGAAGAATTCCTGCCTCGCCAGCTGACCGCCGCCGAATTGAAGCCCATCGTCCAGGCCGCCATCACCGAAACCGGCGCCGTCTCGATGAAGCAAATGGGACAAATTATGAAAATAGTCATGCCAAAGGTCAGCGGACTCGCCGACGGCAAACAGGTCAGCGCCATCGTCAGAGAACTCCTGGACTAAACTCATGTTCACCCGCTTTGCAGAACTGCTCGAAGAGCGATTCGACCTTGAACCCAAGCGCACGCTGAAGGCCGTTCAGTACAGTTTCATCTTCATCTTCGCCATCCTCTTCGCGCTAAGCTGCACCGCCATCGTCGGCTTTGATGATATTTTTACCAGCTTCAGCAGCGCCGCCAGCTTGAGTCTCGGCTCTGTGCCTTCGGAAGATATTATCGCCCGCGAGGAAGGCGCCTTTGTCAGTGAAATCCTAACCGCCCAGGAACGCGACCAGGCCTTGGCGCAAGTGCCAGCGGTGTTCCATCCGCCCGACCCCAACGTCGCCCGCCAGCAGCGAGAGCTAACCGAAAAAATCCTTGAGTTTATCGACAATGTGCGCGGCGACCCCTACGCCTCGCTCGAACAGCAGATCGCCGACATCAACCAGATCACCTCGCTCATCCTCGATGACGACGAAGCCATCATCGTTTCCATCCTCCAGTTGCCAGAAGCCAGTTGGCTCCTCGTCCGCAACGAAACCATCTCGGTCCTAGAGCGCGTCATGCGCGATTCCATCCGCGAAGCCGACCTCGAAAACGTGCGCGAGCAGCTGCCCACGCAGGTAGGCCTGCGCCTGACACCCCAAGAGAGCCAAATCGTTTCGGTCATCACCGGCGACATCATCCGAGCGAACACCTTCGAAAACCCAGAGCAAACCGCTATCGACCGCGAAGAGGCCCTCAACAGCGTCGCCGAACAGCAGCGGCAGTTTATCGCCGGCCAAATCGTCGCCCCCGCCAACCAGCCCATCGACAGCCTGTCATTTGAGGCCTTGCAGGAACTCGGTCTGCTTGTCCAAACCAGCAATCTCGGCCTGCGGATTTTGCGCGCCTTCCTCGCCAGCGCCCTAGTCGTCGTGGTAATCGGACTGTACATCCGCCGCTTTGAGCCGCGCCTGTTTTATGCCGATATCAAAACTCTGATTCTGGCGGCGGCCCTGTTTTTAATCGCCTTGTCCGTCATGCGCGGCTTCGGCGCTTCCAATATCTATCTCATGCCAGCCGCCGCCCTGGGCATCCTCTACGTATCCATCAGCACGCCGCACTTCGCCATCATCGGCGCCCTGGGCTTCGCCTTTCTCGGCGGCCTGCTGGGGCGCAGTCCATCGCTGGAGATCGCCAGCTTGATCGCCGCCGGCAGCATCAGCGCCATCCTGACGCTGCGGAACGCCGGGCGGCTGAACAATTATTTTATCTCTGGCTCGGCTGTCGGCGTCACCAACGCCGTGGTTGTGGCCATATTCGCGCTGCTGATCGGCATTGAAGCCCGCGACGCCACCAATATGCTGCAAGCCCTCTTTAACGGCATTGTGATTGTGCCAACGACCGCATTCGCCGGCATGTACGCGCTGACAGTCCTGCTCAACCTGCCAACCCCCTTCAAACTCATCGACCTAAGCCAGCCCAGCAAACCTCTGCTTCAGCGATTGCTGCGCGAGGCCCCGGGCACCTATCAGCATTCGCTCCAGGTCGCCAATCTAGCTGAACAGGCGGCCGAGGCCATCGGCGCCGATACCCAAATGACCCACGTCGCCGCCCTGTACCATGATGTCGGCAAAATCAGCAATCCATTCTTTTATACCGAAAACCAGCAGCATATCCATAATCCCCACGAAGCCCTCAACGACCCCTACCGCAGCGCCGACATCATCATCAATCACGTAGCCGAAGGCGACCTAATCGCCAAAAAATACAACCTCCCCAACCGCATACGCGAGTTCGTGCGCGAGCATCACGGCACAACCCAGGTTTATGTCTTCTATCAGCGCGCGCTGGAAACCGCCGGTGGCGAAGACGAAGTTGACCCAGCCGAATTTTCATACCCCGGCCCTATCCCCCAAAGCCGCGAAACCGCCATTCTGATGATGGCCGACAGCTGTGAATCAGCCATCCGCGCCGTAAAGCCGCAAAGCAATCAGGAAATCATTGAGCTTGTCGGCCGAATCATCGAAGACAAACGCCGCGCCGGCCAGCTGAACGCCTCCAATCTCACACTCAACGACCTGCACAAAATCGAAGCGACCTTTATCGATATCTTCAAAGGCCTGTTCCACCCGCGCATCGATTACACCCAAGCCGCCAAGTCCCGCTTCCCAAGCCCAAGCGGTCCCGCGCCGAGCAAAGCCATCTTAAACGCATCCGCGCCGCCGATCCAGGCCGACAGCATCGCCGAAAAGCCGCGAAATGGCGAAGCGGCCGCATCCAAACCAGCGGCGGAGCATCCCAAGCCAGCCCTTGCGCCAAACCCAGACAGCGAAAACAACGCCGCCGCGCCAGTCATCATCGAAAACGAAGAGCCGCTGCTGGAAGTGCCGCCTCTGCCCAAGCGAAACGGATCAAAAATCTCGCACGAGCCGCAGGCCGCCGCCCGCCCCGAAGAGTCGGACGCGCCATCGTGAGCCACTGCATTTATCTGCAGGCCCCGCAGCAGTATCCGCTTGATGCCCCGCGCTTGAAACAGGCGGCCGCCGCCGTGCTGAAACAGCGCCGACAGCCGCCCGGCAGCTGCCTGACGATTGTCATTGCCCATGATGACCAGATGCGGGAATTGAACCGCAAGCACCGCCAGCTGGACGCGCCGACCGATGTCTTGTCTTTTCCAGCGCCGCCGCTGCCGGACGGTTTGGCGGACGGCGGGAACTATCTTGGTGATATTGTCATCGCCTACCCCTACGCCGCCGCCTATGCCGAACAGCGCCGCGCCCATCTGGATGATGTCCTCTGTTTGCTGGTTGTCCACGCTGCCTTGCATCTGCTGGGTTATGACCATGATTCAGCCGCCGCGCGGCGCCGAATGTGGGCGGCGCAGGCCGAGGCCCTGCACAGCCTGCGAATGGACGTCGGCATTGTCGCCGCTTATGAAGGGACACAGGATGATGAAGCGCATCCGCGACGAACTCGCCGGCACGGCGCGGATTAAGCCCGATGAACACAGCCCAGTCACCAGCCCGAACCGCATCAGGAGTTTGGGCTATGCGATTGCCGGCTGCCTGTATATGCTGCGCCGTCAAAAGAACGTCCGCATGCTCGCCCTGGCAAGCATCGCCGTCCTGCTTCTGGGGCTGTGGCTTGGCATAAGCGCGCTGGAATGGGCAATGCTTATCCTGACGGTCGCGCTGGTGTGGATGGCCGAGTTTATCAATGCCGCTATCGAGGCCGCTGTCAACCTGGCATCTCCAGACCTTCATCCGATGGCCAAGGTCGCCAAAGATGTCGCCGCGGCCGCCGTGCTGCTGGGCGTTTTGGCATCGGTCATCGTTGGCGGCCTCATCTTGGGGCCGCCGCTCCTCGACAAGTGGCGCGGATGACGCAATCCGCATTAGCGGCGAACAGGCAGCTGTGCTATACTGACGTCGGCTTATCCAGGTTTATGATCCGAGGTAGATATTATGGACTCATCATCAGACAAGCCCGCCAGTGAGCGCGGCCGCCGCCGACCGGCGCAGGCGATGGCGACGCAGGGCGGCCAACACAACACCCAAACGCGGCGCGCCAGGCGAGACCAGCGGCCCAATCGACTCCTGATCGTTGGCATCGCCTTGGTTATTCTAGCTGCATTGGCGGCCCTCATTGGCCCGTCGCTCTTTGGAAACGAGCAGACCAGTCCGCTTGACAATGCCATCTGGCTGGGCAAATCATGGACCTATGACGGCCGCGGCGACAGCGAACTCACCAACTTTGCCAGCCAGCTTCAGCAAAATCAAATCGGCAAAATCTATGCTTATGTAAGCACCCTGAACATCAGCAGCCGTTGGTCCGGCGGGCCATACGGCAACGACAGCTTCATGCAGTCGCAGGATGACGTGGTTGATTTCAGAGAGGCTTTCAAACAGGCTTATCCCCAGTCAGAAATGTATGGCTGGATCGAAATTTGGGCGACCGACAGCGCCGGCGACTATCGGCTGGATGACCAAGACGTCCAGCAAAACATCGCCGACTTCAGCAGCCGGATGATCGAGGAGCTCGGCTTTGACGGCATTCTGATCGATGTCAAATCGCTGTTCAGCGGCAGCGGCGATCTCTTGCAGCTGATCCGCCAGGTTCGCTCGGCCGTCAGCGTCGACGTTCCGATTGCCGTCGCCGTCTCACCCGACCTGACCCCCGACGATGACACCGTTGGCGCCGTCGCCCAAATCGCGCCGGGGACAATGTGGTCAGCGGCCGACAAACAGCAGATCATCGCCGCCGCCGATGAAATTGTGTTGCAGCTGTACCAGAGTTATCGCAGCAGTCCGCTCGATTATATCAACTGGGTCGCTTATCATGTGAAAACATATATCGACCTGCTGGATGAGGATACCCGCATTCTGATCAGCATTCCCAACTATCAAACAGCCAGCATCGCCCACAGCCCGTCCGTAGAGACGATTGCCGCCGCGCTGGACGGCGTTCGCGTCGGTCTGGCGAGCCTTGATGACGAACAGCAGTCGGCGCTGACCGGCGTCGCCATCTATTCTGACCAGGACATAAGCCAAGAGCAATGGAGCGTTTATCAGGATAAATGGCTAAGCCGCTAAACGGAAAGCCAAGCCATGCCAACCCTCATCAAACGGCTGACGGCCGCCGGCCTGGCTGACGTCGATTATGCCGCCGCCAGCCTAAAAGACGCCGCCCAATACGAACCCACGCGCGGCATCTATACCGTAAGCCGCACTTGGGACCGCACCCGCGCCTTGATGCTGGATGCCCATCTCGCGCGGCTTGAGGATTCGGCGCGGCACGAGAGCATCGCCCTGGATTATGACCGCCGCCAGCTTCGAGCGGCCCTAAGACAAATGATACTCGACTGCGGCTTTGGCGATGTTCGCTTTCGCATCACCGTTGCCGCGCAAAAGCCCGATGAAATGATTTTGACCCTGGAGCCATTCCAGCCGCCAGCCCGCGCGCTTATTGAGCATGGCGCCGCCGCCATAACATCATCCGCCGCCGTCCGCCACCATCCAGCCGCCAAGACCAGCGATTGGATGCACAGCCGCAAGGCATTGGAACAGGCCATGCCCGCCGGCATATACGAAACATTTCTGGTCGATTCGCACGGGTATCTGCTGGAAGGCCTATCGAGCAATTTTTTCGCGGCGCTGGACGGACAGCTGCGGACGGCCGGCCAGGCTGTGCTTGCCGGAATCTCCCGCCGTATCGTCTTTCAGATTTGCGGCGGCATCATCCCGCTCCGCAAGGCCGCCCCGCGCCTGGACGACATCTCCCGTTTCAGCGAAGCCTTTCTCACCAGCAGCAGCCGCGGCATTATGCCAGTCGTCGAGATCGACGGCATCGCCATCGGCGGCCGACAGGCAGGCGAAACAACCAAGCGGCTCCAGCAAGCCTATCAAGCCTGGCTGGAAAGTCACCTGGAAGAACTCTGATGCGGCATCTGAACAGCCTGCGGCGGGCCTTCCATTGGCTCAATTCAGCCAGGGATTTGACTCTCGAATCGCGGACCTATCAATGGGAAGTGACGCCGCCCATGACCTTCTTCCTGCAAACCGAACAGGCCGCCATAACGCTGGCGCGGCATGACAAACCGCAAATCCTGGCCAAGGTCGAATTGCAGGCCGGCTTCGGCTGGCAGATGGCGGCCGAACAGGATGAGGCCGGCGTCTATCTGATCGCCAGGCGCAAGCCGCTCATCGGCGGCATCGGCCGCGGCAAATTTGACATTGCCCTGCCCGCCGGCATTCACATCACGCTCAAGCTGACACACTGCCAGCTGCGCCTCGACAAGCTGAACGCCACCCTCGATTTTCCGCCGCATTCCTTTTGATGGCCGCCGCCCGCATAAGAAATCCAATAGAACCCGCCGCGATTCACTTGCCTTGTCGGGCTGCCTGTGTTATCCTGTCTTTATGTGCAAACTCGCGATAAATCATGTTTTCAGTTGCTGCTGTCCGCCTTGCGGTCGTTAGGCGGGGTCGTTTGGGTTTGCCAGCAGTCTGGTTGTTCCATGCCAAAGTCAGCCCCGCGGTTGGCTTTTTTGCTTTTTAATGGCACAGTCAGCATTCATCAAGAGCTTAGAGGATAAGGAGCCATGCAAATGAGTGACATCAGCAGCCGCGGCTATGCCAATGCCGACAAACTGGTTTCAACCGATTGGGTCGCCGCGCATCTGGACGACGCCGCCGTGCGAATCATCGAATCGAACGAAGACCCTCTGCTTTATCCCAGCGGCCACATTCCCGGCGCCGTAGAAGTCGACTGGGTCAAAGACCTCAACGATCCGCTGCGCCGCGACTACCTCGACCGCGCCGGCTTTGAAGCGCTGGCCAGCCGCATCGGCATCGCGCCCAATACCACCGTCGTCTTCTATGGCGACAAAAGCAACTGGTGGGCGACCTATGCGCTGTGGGTGTTTGAGCTTTTTGGCCACACCAAGGCCAAAATCATGGACGGCGGACGTCTGAAATGGACGGCTGAAGGCCGCGAAATCACCCGCGAAAAGCCAACGGTCAGCCCAACGTCCTATACCGCGCCCGACCGCGACGACAGCCAGATCCGCGCTTTCCGCGACGGCGTATTGCAGCATATCCAGGCCGGCGGGCGGCTGGTCGATGTCCGCAGCCCCGGCGAATACAGCGGCGAGAAACTGCACATGGAAGGCTATCCGCAGGAAGGCGCCGTGCGCGGCGGCCATATCCCCGGCGCCGACAATGTGCCCTGGTCGCGGGCCGCCAACGAAGACGGCACTTTCAAAAATGCCGCCGAACTCCAGGCCATCTATCTCGATGAGATCGGGCTCGACTCAGCCGCGCCGACGATTGCCTACTGCCGCATCGGCGAGCGCAGCAGCCATACCTGGTTCGTGCTGAAAAACCTGCTGGGCTTTGCCGACGTCCGCAATTATGACGGCTCATGGACGGAATGGGGCAACAGCGTCGGTCTGCCGATTGAAAAGTAAGCGCGCCTGAATCTGGAAAGCGAACGATGCCCAATTATCCCGCCGCGCTGCAAGCCTATCTGGACGACTTCGCCTTTGTCGGCACGCGCGAGGAGCGGGTCGACTTCCTGATCGCGATTGCCGACGAGTTCAGCCCAGTGCCCTCTTCGGTCGCTCTCAAGCCCTACGATGAGGCCAACCGCGTCGTCGGCTGTGAATCCGAGGCTTTTGTCTGGGCCCTTGACCGTCCCGACGGCGCTGTCGACTTTTACTTTGACGTCCTCAATCCACAGGGGCTTTCGGCTATGGCGATGAGCGCCATACTCGACCAGTCGTGTTCAGGAGCGCCGCTGGAGCAGGTGGCGGCGATTGACGGCGAAGTCGTCTTCGCCTTCTTTGGCCGCGACATATCAATGGGCAAGGGCCGCGGCCTGACCGAACTGGTCAACGCCGTCGTCTATGAAGCCAAACGCCGACTGAAATCGGCTTAGGGCGATTCGGCGCGGAAGACCTCATCCGTCCCCAGCAGGCCGCGGAAACTGCCCGGCGGCTCGGTATCCGGTATGGCTGTGGCGCCGACTGTCTTCTCATAATAGGCGGTCGGCCCAGCCCAGCCGACAATCGCATACCTGTAACCGGCATGGCGCATCTCATGCAGACACTTCAGCAGCAGCGCCGTGCCGATACCCTGGCCGCGTTCCGCCTCATCGACGGCGGTCGGCCCAAAAAAGTTCTTAAATGTGGTGTCATAGCAGGCGAATCCCAGCAGCGTATCGCCGCGGTGCGCCAGCATAATCGTCGTCGGATGAACCGAAAAGGCGACATCAGCCTCGCTTATCCAATAATCATTGAAACGTTCGCCAATCCAACGGGTTACAAGCCCCTTCTCCGGCGGCATCGCCCGTCTTACCGCGATGCCTCGTTCGCGCTGACGGGTAATGGCTGGCTCAAGCGGCGGCAAATCATATAATTTGACAAGCATATCCGGCATCGTCCACCCCCATTGCAGTATGGCGATGAATAATACACTGCCAATCCCCTATTTTCCAGCATGGGTGTTGTCAAAACCTCCAGCCTCAAGCACAATGGCATCATCCCGAACATGGAGACGAACATGACTTATCAGCCAGAGACCGATTCAGTCCACAGCAGCGCGGTTGACCCCGCCAGCGGCGCGATTGTGCCGCCGCTTGTCTTCAGCACAACCTTTCAATATGAAGCCACCGGCCAGCCGCATCATCCCGACGAGCTTATCTACACCCGTTACCAGAATCCCAATCGGGCGGCGCTGGAGCGGACGATGGCCAAGCTGGAGCGCGGCGCAGTCGCCCATGCCTTGTCGAGCGGATCGGCGGCCATGATGACCATCTTCCAGGCCCTGCGCCCCGGCGACCATATCGTATCCAGCGATGATATGTACTTCGGCATTCGCGTCCAGCTAAAAGAGTTCTTCGCGCCTTGGGGGCTGGAGACGTCTTATGTCGATATGAGCGATCTGGCGGCCGTGCAGGCGGCCATGCGGCCCGAAACGCGGCTGGTCATCCTCGAATCGCCGACCAATCCGATGATTCGGCTGGCGGATATTCAAGCCATCGCCCAAATCGCCCATCAATCGGGCGCCCTGCTGCTGGTGGACAACACGGTCGCCACGCCGCTGGCGCAAAATCCCCTGCTGCTTGGCGCCGATATTGTCGTCATCTCGCTGACCAAATACATCGCCGGCCACCATGACGTTCTGGGCGGCGCGGTCATCTTCAAGGCCGAAAACGACTTTGCCGAACGGGTGACCCGTCTGGTGAAAATTGGCGGCGCCGTGCTGTCACCGATGGCCTGCTGGCTGACTCTGCGCGGCCTGCAAAGTCTGTCATGGCGCGTCCGCGCCCACAGCGAAACCGCCCTCAAAGTCGCCGGCTTCTTGGCTGAACATCCCAAAATCGCCCGCGTGCTGTATCCGCTGCACCCAAGCCATCCGCAGTATGAACTGGCGCGGCGGCAGATGAAACTGGGCAGCGGCCTGATGTCGATCCAAACCGCCGGCGGGCGCGATGCCGCGCTTGAACTGGTGCGCCGACTGAAGATTTTCACCAGCGCGACCAGCTTCGGCGGCACGCACAGCCTAATTGAACACCGCCAATCTATCGAAGAAGATTCATCGACGCCTGATAACCTGCTGCGAATTTCGATTGGCCTGGAAAACGCCGATGACCTGATCGCCGACCTGGCGCAGGCCTTGACATGATGCCCTAGCCCATGCCCGTGACTTTCTCGCTTAATTCCCACAGCCGCCGCTGCTGCGCGGCATCAAAAGAGGCCTTGCTGGATTCGACTTGTTTCTTATTTTTCCAGTATTTGGCGTCAATCCCCCTGACTTCGGGCGATGATGCCAGATAAACCAGGGTCTCGGCGCCTTTTTCCGGCGAGCGGGCAATCGTTATCTGAAGCGCCCTTATCAGCCACCCCAGAAAACCCTTGAATTCACTGCCAAAGCCAGTGTCGACCAGCCCTGGATGAACGGCGTTGACCGTCACTCCCGTACCCTCCAGCCGCCGCGCCAAGTCATAGGTGAACAAAACATTCGCCAGCTTGCTTTTGCCATAAGATCGAGACGAGCTATAAGCGTTGGCTTCGTCCGGCCCGTTAAACTGCGCGCCGCGGTGCGCGCTGGACGACACATTGATAATACGCGCTTCGCCTTGCTTTTGCGCCGTCTGCTTCAGATTGTCCAGCAGCAGATGCGTCAGCAGAAAATAGCTGATATGATTGAGGGCAAAGGTCATCTCAAGCCCATCGGCCGTCTCCTGATATTTGGGGAAGATGGCGCCGGCATTGTTCAGCAGGACGTCCAGCCGTTCGTATTTGCCGCGAAATTCATCCGCCGCGCGGCGAATCTGCTCAATGGACGACAAATCAGCGATCAGCATATCCAGTCGGTCGCTGCCGCTGGCCGTCTTGAGTTCATCCAGCACGCGGCGCGTCTTTTGTTCATTGCGCCCGACGATAATGACCTCGGCGCCCATCTTGGCCAAGTCCAGCGCGGCCGTCTTGCCGATGCCGTTAGTGGCGCCGGTAATGAGAATTCGTTTGTCATTCATAATCAGCGCTCCCTTGTTAGTCCTGGTCATTATTGCCATAAGCATGTCCGCCAAAAATCGCCCGCAGTTCAGCCGCCGACTTGGCATTTTGCAAGGCATTCATCCGCGCCGCCTCTTCCTCTCGCAAGGCGCGAACGTTAGTCAGGACAGCTTCCAGCTTATCGGCCGGGAACTTGCAGGCGCCGTTTTCGTCCATGTGAATCAACTCGCCCGGCGCCACATCCATACCGCCCACCGACACCGGCACATTGACCGCATGAACGGCCATCTTGCCATGCCCGGCGGTTACGCCAGTCAGCATATACTGAAAATCCATCTCGCGAATTTCATCCACATCGCGCGAAGGCCCATTGGAAAGCAGGCCGACGCAATTCAAGGCCTTCATGGCCGAAACCATATTCCCGCCGGCCAGCCCAGCCTTGCCGACAAGCTCTGGCGGAAATTTCTGCTGAATCACCAGAACGGTCGGCTGTTCAGAGGCTTCCAAAGCATCCAGAACATCCATAAAACTCAAGCGCGTATAATCGGGGTCAGGCAGCCCATAAACGCAGGTCACCGCATAGCCGACCCGCGGCCCCAACTGCGGAAACTGGCAGCGAATCGACTGGTCGGTGTACCAATTCTCCGTCCACGGGTTATACAGCCCCAAACAAAGCGGCGAATCGGGATAAGTGGCGACCACATTGGTAATCGAAGGCGTATCAAAATCCTTCAATTCTTCGAGCATTTCCTGCCTGTTTGACACTGGCGTTTCCCTTCTGGTATATTAGTATCATATAATGATAGCATAAGGTGAAACTCTTGGAGGATGAAATTGGATCAAATACAGCGAGACCATGAACAGCGTATCTCGCGTGTAGAAGGCGAGATGAAATCAGTAGCAACGAAAGAGTTTGTGAAAGAAGTTGTCGACGATCTCAGGAAAGAGATCAGCAATAAAATCGATGACCAGACGAGAGAACTGCGCCAATCGCTGAAAGAACAGAATGATGCGATTAGAGAGTTGCGGGAAAAGGAAAGCCGATTAAAAGGCGTCGCCGACACTCTGAAAGTTGCGCTGCCATTTCTGGTTAGCGCCGCCGCGGTATTGATAGCCCTGCTCAAGTAACCCGCCTACAGGCTTCAATTACAGTATTGCGAATACAGCACCGAGACGGTCTGCTAAATTTTGATTTATCATCTTTTCTCTGTGCGCTCTGTGCCTCTGTGGTTAAGTTTTTCGGCCAACTTTAACGCGCCGAAAATCGGCGTTAGCATCAAGGCCGACAGCGACATGGCAAAGCGCACCGACCGCAGCAAAGCAATCATCCCGACCGCCGGCCCGCCGGCGATCTGCCCAAAGGCATCAGCTTGGCTCTGCATCGAAAGCATCGTCGCCCGAACCTTGGATTCGGTGTTTTGGTTGATCCAGGTTTCCATCAGTGGGTTGCGAATCGCCCGCAAAGCGCCGGTCATCCACAGTCCGGCCAGCGCCCATTCAAAACGACCGCCCAAGCTGAAGAGCAGCGCGCTGAAGATCATCAAGCCATAAACGGCCGTCAGCGTTCTGACGACCGCGCGGCCGCTGGACAGATCGACCCGCCGCCTGATTATTTCAGTCGCGATCAAACTAAGCGGCGCCGAGGCCGCGCTGATGATGCCGAACCATACAATTTCATGCAGCTGACCGAGCGCCGGCAAGATGAACTGCCCGACAAGATGGGCCGTCCAAAGTCGGTCAAATCCTTCCGAGAACGCGCCGTGAATCACAGTCGCCAGCATGATAATGACCAGCATGCGCCGCGCCCGCACCAGTTTAAGGCCGGCGCGAAAAGTGGCAAAGAAGGCTGACCAGGATCCACCGTCGGCCGCGGCTTGACGCGTAAAGCCGTCTTCGGGCATAAACAGCATGAGCGCCACAGCCAGCGCGGCCAGCAGTAATCCGCCGGCGACAATCGCCAACTGCAAGCTGATGCTGGCCAGGGCGACGCTGACGAAGATGCCGACAAAGCCGGCGATTTG
Source organism: Phototrophicaceae bacterium (assembly GCA_965243515.1). GTDB lineage: Bacteria > Chloroflexota > Anaerolineae > Aggregatilineales > Phototrophicaceae > UBA6055. The sequence goes on from OZ251572.1 coordinate 2,931,446, forward strand.
CGATGCCTGCGCCGACCGCAAAAAGGCCGCCGATGCCCGCGCCTGACCGATCTCATCGACAATCCAGGCGGAGGCCGCGCCGCTCAAAAAGGTATAGCCAATCCCGGCGATGACCTGCGCGATCACCAGCGTTTCAAACAGCGGCAGACTCCCTTCGATAATGAAGCCCAGGCCCAGCAGCGTAAAGCCGAAAATCACCGACAGCCGCCGACTGTAGACGTCAGCGACAACACCCGTCGGGATTTCCATCAAAAAGGCGGTCGCTTCCAGCGTCGTTCCAATCAAGACCAGCTGCAAGGGATTCAAGCCGACCTGCTTGACCTGATAAAACAGATTGACCGTGAACACCAGCGACAGCGCAAAGGCCTGCGCCGCCGTCATCAGCAGATACAGCTTGAAGGCATCCGCTTTGGCGATCTTCAGCTTGACCAGCATTCGATTTCCTTGCGCTACAGTGTTGGCGACCAGCGGCGGAGTCTGCCGCTGTCCAGGAAATCCTTGAGTTCTTCCTGGCGCTGGGCCAGCAGTTTTGGCGCCGCCGCGCCGACGGTCGGATGATGGAGGTTGGCGGCCAGCCACCGACACGAGGCCAGCTGCCGGCCGGCGATGAAGGTCTCTAGCAGTTCGCGCCGCGCATCAGCCTGCGGCCGAATGGCAATATAGCCCGCCCACAGCACCGCTTCCAGCCGCTCATAATCAGCCGCCCGCTCGCCTTTGAACTGCCACAGCAAGGGCGCCAAATCATACAGATAATAGCCCCAGCCGCAGTATTCAAAGTCCAGCGCCGCCGCGCCGCCCTGATGAAACAGGATATTCTTGGCCAGCAGGTCGGCATGAATCAAGCCCAGTTCATCAGCGCCCGGCCCCAAGCCGCGCATCACCGCTTGAACGCGCGCCGCCGTCTGCGCGAACACTTGGGACTGGACGACATGGGCATTTTCGCCAGGATGATAAGGCGAACGCTCGCCAAACAGGCCTTCCCAATCCAGCCGCGGCCGCGAAAAATCGGGCGGCGGCCTGAACTGCCCGGCCGTGTGCAGCTTGCCCAGATAGACGCCAATCTGAAACACATCATCAAGGCTCATCTCTGCCGCTGACTTAGTAAGGCCCGGCGCATATTCAAACAGACAGCCATAGACAGTCTGCGGCAGCTGTGGATGATCAATCGACGCCAGCAAGTCCTTTTTTCCATCTATGACAGCCGAACGCGGAAAAGGCGCCAGCAGATCGGTATTGCGCCGTATCGCCCGCAGCCATTGCAGTTCCGACCTCAATTCGGCCGCCTTGACGCGCCCTGGCGGCTGCAAGCGCAGGACATAATCCCCATCGGCGGCGCTGACTTTGAAGACCGCATTATGGCTGTATCCCAGCCACGACAAGCCCTCCACCCGCAGATTCCAGCGGCCGATGACCTCATGCGCCAGCTTCAGCCAAAAGGCCTTCTGCGCTTCCAGCGACCAGCGGTGAAAATCCGTCATTCATTCACCTGTCGCAACTGTTTAAGAATAGGCAGGAGCTTGCTATTTTTGTTACAATGCAGCCACATTCGGCTGATTTCGCGGAGCGGAAAATGCGTAAATGGATCATTCTCGGCACAGCCATTGGCCTCGCGATCCTCATTGACCAGCTAGGCAAAGGCTGGGTCATCGCCAACCTGGAACTGTACCAGAGCATCCAGCCGATTCCGTTCCTGGCGCCTTGGTTTCAGCTGACGCGCAGCACGAACACTGGCGCCGCCTTCGGCATCCTGCCCATGGCCGGCAACGCGTTTATCCTGCTGGCGCTGGTGATTATCAGCCTCATGCTCTGGCATTTCCGCGATATGCCGCCCACGGCGCGCTTCGTCCCCTTTGCGATTGGCATGGTGATCGGCGGCGCGGCTGGCAACGTCATCGACCGACTGCAATACGGACATGTCATCGACTTCATCCACTACCAGATACCCGGCCTGATTTCAAATGTCTCCAATCCAGCCGACCATGCGATTGTGCTTGGCGCGCTCTTCATCATCGGGGAAAGCCTGTGGCGCGGGCGCCGCGAAAAGCACGGGCCGTCAAAGCGTTAGAAGCATTTTTCAAGCTCGATTTCGTCTCGAATGACGATGCCATCGATGCCGGTGATTGGAATTTGAGGCTTGATGCGGCGGGATTGGGCGATGGCATTGCGATGCACCGCCACCAGATGATAGCCGCGCTTCTGCCAGAATTTGAGCGCCGCCAGGTTGTCATTGGTCGTCACCAGCCAAAGCCGCTGAATGCCGGCCTCCTCGGCCCAGGCTTCAACCGTCTCGACTAGGGCCGTGCCAACGCCAGCGGCTTCCGTCAAACTGTCAAGCGTGGTGATCTCGCATTCTTTGCCGATGATGTTGATGGTAATCAAGCCGATGTTTTCGGCCGGGTGCGGCTCGGCTTCATCGCCGTCGGCCTTGGCCCATTCAGCTATAAAACCAGGCAAGAGATGTCCATAGACAGCTTTGCCGCGCGATACAATCTGCGTCGTTCCCCAGCGGTCATCAAGAAAATGCGCCACCCATTCGCGGTCAGCGCGTTCCAATGGACGGATATGATAGTCGGTCATCGCCTGCCCCTATTCTGCCTTTTGGTATTATTTTTGATTATAGCTTTATTCAGCCGCCGTGTGCAAATTTTCGTCTTCAAGCAGCTTGGCGAATTCGCGCATCCAGGCGCGGCATCGCCGCTCGCGCTTGTCTTTCGTTTTGGCAAAGCCCGCCTGCGCCGCCTGCATCCACTGCCACGCGGCGCCGTTGTCGCCCTGACGATGCTTGACCAGCGCCAGATAATACTGAACCTCCGGCCTCGTCGGCTGGGCCGCCAGCGCGTTCAAAAAAGCGGCCGCCGCCGCTTCCCAGTCCTTGCCGCGCCAGGCGATGACGCCGCGCCCATAGTTCGCCATCATCTCATAGGGATTCAGCGACAAGGCGCGCGCAAAAGCCTCGACGGCTTCGGATTGGCTGTCATCTTCGAGGAAAAAGAAACCCTGCGCGGCATGATACTCGGCATGATTCGGCAACCGCCGAATGGCAAGCCGCATCTGCGCCTGCGCCGATTCAAGATCGCCTTGCTGATGCGCCTGCAATGCCCGCGCATAATGCAGATCAGCATCGTAGCGGGTCAGGCCCAACCGCTGCGCCAGCCTGACCATCAAAGGCGGCCGCTTCATTGGCCTCAAACTTGAATATCGACAGTTTTGCGCTGCCTGTCATCGCGGACAACATAGGTGCGCGCCATTTTGTCGTGCCAGGTCTGATTATTGCGGTCAAACAGCGCCCAAACAAACCCAAGCCCAAACAGCATGGCGCTGACATGATAGCCAATCGCCCGAATCACGGCATCTACATCGCCTATTGGGCCGCCATCGGTCTTGATGACGCGAATGCCCATGGCGAACTTGCCCGGCGTTTGCCCGCCGCGCCGCGTCCAGAAAAACCAGTGATAGCCAATCGGAACCGCCAAGAGGATAAACTGCGTCAGCTGCGGCGGCAGCCGATGGCCGCCGGCGCCGATGACCGCGCCGACAATCATCATCGGCAGAATCAGCAGAAAACCGTCGATAACACTGGCGGCGAGACGATCAATCAAACCAGCCAGCTCGCGCCTTTGAGTCTGCGCGCCGCCGTCATTCTTTGTCTTCTCTTCCATAAGCCTGCTCTCCTTCCGCTTGACCCCAGTATAACGCGGACCGCGCAATGGAAATGTAATCAGAATGTAAAAAATCCGCATTCAAATTTAGTGTACATCCAAACAGCCGCCGCCGTCAATCATTTGATTGAAACAAATCCGCGATTTTGACTTGACACAAAGACGCGGTTTCTGATATGATTTCTCTGTTGATTAACAATTTGCGAGAATTGAACAGGAGCGCACCAAATGAACAGCAGAAAATCTCCCCCCCCCCCCCCCCGCATAATCTGTTTGGCATGAACCTTTTAGGAGGCAATATCGCCATGAAATTATTCACCATTCCTGTCAGGACCGTCCTGCTCTGCTGTTTAGTCCTGATCCCCTTCCTCGCCGTTTCCGTCCCCGTCCAAAGCCAGACGCCAACGCCAGGGCCTTGCGGCCTGCCGCCAAACAGAACGACTTGGACTTCCTCAACGACCCAAACAACCTGGACCATGACCACCGACTGCACCTTTAGCACCAGCAGCACCTATTACATACGGATTACATCTGGCACCTTCACCATCAACGGCAGCAACCACACCATCTACGCCGACGACGGCGCCACCGCCTTCCAAATTGAAGGCACCAGCAGCATCCTCAATCTAAACAATGTCACTATCCGCGGGCTCAACGCCTCGCTCCGCTCTCTTATCAGTGTAGCCGGCCGTCTTAACGCCACCGGTGTCACCCTCAGAAACAATAGGGGCAATGCCACAGTAAATGTATCCGGGCGGGCGGATCTTACCAATATACGAATCCAGAACAACACCGCCGGCAACACTGGCACAAACTCCTCCGCGATATCGGTCGGCAGCGGGAGTACAGTCAACCTCCAGAACGCCATCATCACCGGCAATTCCGGCTCTAGTTATGTGGTTGGGGTCTATGGCACCGGCAGGATAAATATAACTGGCTGTTTGACCATGAGCGGCAATTCTGGCACAAACCTCGCGTCGCACAGCGGCGGCGCTGGCACCCCTGTTATCAACAACAATAACGTCGGCGCTTGCGCCGGCGGCGGCTTCAACACCGCGACTCCCACGCCCGGGGCAGGAACGGCGACGGCCGCGGCAGCAGAGACGGCGACAGCAGCAGGGACGGCGACAGCAGCGGCAGAAATGACGGCGACAGCAGCGGCAGAAATGACGGGAACGGCCGCAGCAGCAATGCCGGGAACGGCGACAGCCGCGGCAGCAGAGACGGCGACAGCAGCAGGGACGGCGACAGCCGCGGCAGAAATGACGGGAACGGCCGCAGCAGCAGCAGAAGGGACAGCGACGGCCGAAGCAGCAGAGACGGCGACGACGCTGGCAATGACGGCGACGGCGACTCCTACTGCAACGCCAACGCCTGAACCGCGGCCGTCAAAGAAGAAAGCGAAGGATCCACCGCGGCCAACGCCAACGGCGACGCCACGGCCAGCCTACGCCGCATCTTATGTCGCCTTGCAGACCGAAACCGGCATGACCTTTGAAGCTGCTTATGGCCTGGAAAGCGGCGTCCATTTCCGCCAGCTTGACGGCGGCGGCATCGGCGTTCAGTCGATCATTGACGCCGGCCCTCTGGCCGCCCTAGACGTCTATGGCTATGTCGAGCAGGGCGTCGAGGTCTGCTTCCCGCAGATTGGCCGCGTCGTCTTCTTGGATGCGCGCACCATGCCGCGGGCGATAATAGCCCTGGAGGCCACCATAAAAGACGGCATGACCTGCGTCTTTCTGAACAGCCCGGGTTCGCTGGTGCTGCTGCCCAACTGATCAATTCGACCGCAGAGGCCGCCGAGAAAATAAAAGCGTAAAATCTCGGTGTCCTCTGCGCCTCTGTGGTAAAAAACGCTGTCTTAATTGTGCAATGCGTAGAGAATAGCGGGGTTGTCTTCGGCTTCGAACTCCCGCAGGTTGGCGATGGTCAGGTGGCCGTGCTGATAAAGATATTCGATATGCGCCCCGACCTCTTCAATCGCCAGCAGGATATGATAGTCTTCAACATCGGGATACATCGCCGCGCAAATATCGCGGATGGTCATCGGCGTCTCGTTGTCCCGCATGATTTTGCGAATGCGGTCGAGCTTGCGGTTGTGGCTGGCGCGGATTTCCTGGATGCGCCCGTACAGGTCATCAATCGGGTCTTCGTGGCCGCCCAAAGCCAGTCGGATGCCCTCGACGCGCCTCAATTTTCGCAGCGAATCGGCATAGTGATCCAAGCCCATGTAATGCGTGATGCTCTCCGGCGACTGGTGCGGCGTCGTCCGCGACAGCACATGATCGGCGCTTAACAGGACATCGCCCAGCCGAACGCAGACTTGGCCGGGACAATGGCCAGGCGTATGAATAAACTCCATGCCGTCAATCACCTGCTCATCCTCGACTGTGAAATCGACCTCAATCGCGGTGTGATGCTTCTTGGCAAAGCTGTACATCTCAAACAGCGCTTCCCGATGCGACGGCTGGATGCCGGCGCGCTGAAAATAAATCCCCAGCGCTTTGGTGGCGACGATGACGCGCTCTTCATAATCGGTCAGGACGCGCCGATCCAGTTCGTGAATGCCGACCGTGACCTCGGCCTGCTCCTTGACAAAGGCCAGTCCGCCAAAATGATCAATATGGCCATGCGTAATAATCACCCGCCGAATATCCCGCAAGGTGAAAGATTGGCCGAACTCGGTTTGTATCTGCCGAAAGCCGGCCAGCAAATCGTCATTGCTGCGGCCGATGCCAGAGCCAGTATCGACCAGGGTCAATTCGCCGGCGCCCTCAAGAACATAAGCGTTTCCCATAAAATTGTTCGGAAACAGAACCATCGGGATGCTGTAAATGGCGACGCCGGTGTCGCTCTCGAATCGTTCGACGGGCGGCAGACGAGTCATGGCAGCAGCTTTCATAATCAAGCGTAAATGACATATTGCAGCAAAAATCGCTCGATTTTGCTGTAATAACGTTCTATCGTTTCGGGTTTCCGCCAGCCATGTCCCTCGCCTTTGAACAGGCAATACTCATGCGGCACGCCGCGCCGCTTCAGCGATGCGACAATATCATCCGATTGATTTTGCGGCACGACCACGTCGTCAGTCCCTTGAAAAACCAGGATGGGGTCTTGGATTTTGTCGGCATGAAAGACTGGCGAACGCTGGCGGTACACATCGGCGGCTTCGGGCAGTTCGCCCAGCAGCCAAAAGCTGTAACGCTCCTCAAATTTATGGGTGTCCATCAACAGACCAAACTGATTGGAAACACCATAAGAGCAGATGGCGGCCTTATAGAATCCAGGATGATCGATGAGGGACTGCAAGACGGTGAAGCCGCCGGCGCTGCCGCCCATGATGACTGTTTTGCTGATGTCAATCCAGCCCTTTTGCGCCAAATGACGGACGCCGGCGACCGAGTCAGCGACGTCATAGATGCCCCAGCTGCCGCGGTGCATGTCCATATAGGCTTTGCCATAGCCGGCGCTGCCGCGGTGATTGACCTGCAACACGGCATAGCCGCGGGTAGTAAAAAACTGCACGCCGTTTTCATAGCCGGCCGCGCTCTGCGATGTCGGGCCGCCATGCACCTGAACGACCAAGGGCGGCTGACCCGGCGGCATCTCATCCTGAAGCGGCGGCGCATAATACAGTCCATGAACGTCGCCGCCGTCGTCGCCCGGCCAGATGATGGCCTGCGCGGCCGAAAGCTGATTGGCCTTGAGGTTTTCGGTTTGACGGCGGCGATGAATCCTTTCGCCACGCTGCCTGTCCAGGCTGATGACGCGCGGCGGTATCGAGGATGAAGACGCGATCATGGCGACCGCCGGCCGCTGGGGCGCGACCGCGATCTGCGCCAACTCGGTATAATGCTCCAGGCCGGGGATCGGCTCCGATTCGGCCCTTTCCAGATGGACGCGCCTCAAGCTGAAAAAGCCGCGCGCATTCTCCAGATAACAGATGCTCTGGCTGTCGGCCGCCCAGCCATAGGTCCGCAGGCCCTGCACCCAGGCCGGCGCGCCATGCTCCGCTTGGGCCGCGGTTAACTGCCGATGCGCCTGCCCTTCCAGGTCATAGACATAAATCTGGCCCCAGCCAGCGGCGTCACTGACATAAGCCAGCCAGCGGCCATCGGGCGAAAACTGCGGCTGAAAAATGGACGTATCCAGGTCGCCGGCCACGGTGACAATAGAGTCGGCATAAGGGCAGCCGCTTGCGTCCACAGCCAGCTGAATCAGGCGCAGTTCGCTGCCGTTCCAGGGCATCTGCGGATGATTCCAGGCCACAAAGGCCAGATGCGCGCCGGCTGGATGCCAGGTCGGCTGCATGACAAAATCGGCGCCATAGGCCAGCTTGCGCGGAAAGTGTTCGCCATCAGCATCGACCAGCGCAATCCCATCCACGCGTTCATAGCTATGAACAAAGGCCGCCCAACGGCCATCGGGGGAGAGCGAAGGCGCGGCATAGCTGCCGAACTGGGGGGCAATCGCCTGCGGACTGCCGCCGCCGAGCGCCTGTTTGTAGAGGCGGCCATTGGCGGCAAAGATCACCTGCCCGGCGCCGACGGTGAAGGCCGCCCCGCCATAGCCGACCCGCCCAGCGACGTTCAGGCTTTTGTCGGTCAGTTCGCGCGGCGCGTCCAGGCCGGTCTGCGCCAGCAATGCGCCGATTTTGCCGCGGTTTTCCCACCAGACGATGGTATCGCCGGCGCTGTTCCACTGCACATCGCGCAGACTGGCGCCGCTTGAAATCGCCGCGCCGCTGATGGGGCTGTTCCAAGCGCCATAGGGTTGGTTCATTGCCTGCCGCCTCTCGCTGGATCGATTCAACTTAGGACGTCGGGCGATAGTTGATGTCTATCGTGCTGATATAGTCCAGCGCCAGCCGCCCCAACTCGCTTTCGGGTTCATAGTCTTCGGACAGGATTTCAACAATCGTGCCTTTTTCCGCCCATCGGTAAAGCAGCTGCGCGTTGGCATCCAGGGACATGATGCAGCCAAAGGTCGTCGGCTCATACACGCCGCCGCCGCCAAGATAACCGCCGTTTGGCAGCAGCACCGCCCCATGAAACCCGTTCATCAGCCCGGGGACAATCTCATAAATACTCATAAACCAGTACATTTCCCATTGGCCGCAGTTGGTTCCAATCTCACTGCACAAGGCAAAGCTGCTGCCATAAGCGACATCACTGCGCGAAAAAATCTGATAGATTCCAGGGTAGGTCGGCGCGGTTTCGCGGCCGGAGGATATTCCCCAACTAAAGATAATGCGGTTGTCTTCAAAGGCGACCAGCCATTGCGACTCGATGTCAACAATGATCCGTTTATTGGGTATCGGATCTTCGCGGATCAACTCATCGCGCGACGGGATTTGGATCTGCTGCCCGACAGTCAGCAGGCTCCAGTCGACGGCGGGATTGGCATCGGAGATTAACTCAAATGGAATGCCATTTTTGCGCCCGATGCGATGTCCGTTGTCCTTCTGCACCACTGTGTAAAACTTGGGCAGATGATGGATCCGCAGGACAACATTGGGGTCGTTGGCGTTAAGCGCTTCCTGCAGCTGTTCCCGCGCCAAAAGCTCGTCAATGTATCGGCTGGGGCTGTCGTCCACCAATTCCCGATTGATGGCTTGAACATAAGCGGCAAATGTATCTCGCCGCACCGCCAGCCCGTTGGTATCGACGGTCAGCCAGCCAGCCGCCGTCCTGGGGCCTATTTGCCACGACTTGGTCTCATGCAAATACGGGTCAAAGCCATGCAGCTGAACGCCATCCCGCAAAAAGGCGTTGGCCTCTTCCAAAAATGGCGAACTGTCCATGACGTTCGGCAAGAGATCGCTGACCTGAAGTTCAAACTGGCGATTCAAAATCATGCCAGCCGGGTCTTGTGTCATTCGCTCCAAATTGAGTGAAATGTTTAGATGTCTGCCGGCGCGGCCGTCGAGCGGCTTGAGTTCATTTTCGGACCATTGGTATCCAGCTTCGTAGGGCAGAACATAAATCACTTCCGTCAGGTTGAGCAGGAGCGCCTGCGCTTTGGCATAATCTATCGCCGCCGCCGGCGCTATCGTCACACCAAAGGGGATGCCGGACAATCCAGCCGCCCGGGCCTGATTCGCCATTGCGGCCGCATCAATCGACAGGCCCAGCTGTTCGGGCGCCGCCTGCATGACAGTATCGCCGTCAACGGTCAGGTCGATGCTGAAATCATTCTCCCACGCGTCCATGATCGCGGCTTCGGCGGCTTCCACAGTCAGGTCGCCCAGCGCGGCGCCCAAGGCATAGACATTGGGGAAGATGCGTCCGGCAAAAACATAGCTGCCGGCGAAAATGAGCAGGCCTGCCAGTATCGCCAGCCCGGTCAGCCCGATAGCGGCGGCGCGGGAAAACAGCCGCCATCCGCCCGCCGGCCTTGATTGTTTTTGGGCCAAGGCAGAGGCCGTCTCTCTGGGGGGCCTTCCGCCAGAAGCCTCGGCGGCGCGCGCGGCGGCATTGGCGGCGGCCTGATAGCGCCGCCGCGCTTTCTGCCGTTCCCGCGCTCGATTCGCGCCGCGCCTTTTCAACTGACGGCCATAATCATCCATGGTGACACCTGTTTTGCAAACCTTCCGATTTTTATTATAGCGAAAGTCGTCCGCCCGGCATAGTCCCTCTCGGCGCAATTCCATGCTGGCCATAATTTTAGAAACGGATCAAAATTCCGCCAATTCCTGAACTCTGATACTTTTTTTATATGCCAGTCGGTAAAGTAGTAACAGGCCGCGTGTTCTAAGAACTGACAAGCAGAGGGATAAACACCGATGAAATTGTGGAATAAGTGGATGAGCGGCGCCGAATCGTCTCAAACCAAAGTTGACATTGATCTGGATGAGGAACTGGCTGATGAAGGAACGGCAATCGACTTGCCGGAAGAATTGCCGATACTGCCTTTGCGCGGTTTGGTCGTCTACCCGCAGACCGCCATTCCCCTGACCGTTGGGCAAGAGCGCAGCATTCAGCTGGTCGATGACGCTGTCGCCGGCAGTCGGACTGTGGGGCTGGTCGCCTCCAAAGACCCCGGCCTGGGGACGCCTGGCCCTAAGCAAGTGCAGAAAGTCGGCACGCTGGCGGCTATTCATCGGCTGTTCCGCACGCCGGACGGCACCGTTCGTCTGCTGATCCAGGGTTTGCAGCGGATCCAAATCGATGAGTTCGTCGCCACTTCGCCCTATCTCAAGGCGCGGATCACGCGAATTCCCGAAGATGAGGTCGCCTTTGCCGATGATATCGAAATGGAAGCGCTGGTGCGGAGCATCGTCGACCGCTTCTCGGCGCTTGCCGAATTAGTCCCAAGCATCCCGCAGGAGCTTGTCAGCAACGCGCTGAACGTCGAAGATCCCTTGCAGCTGGTTTATTCTATCGCAACGTATGCGCGGATTAACCTCGATGACGCGCAGCTGCTGCTGGAAATGGACAATGTGACCGACAAGCTGCGCCATCTGCTGAAGCTGGTGACCAAGGAGTATGAAGTGTTGTCGCTGGGGCGCAAAATTCAGGAAGACGCCCAGCATGAAATGGAAAAAACGCAGCGCGACTATTATCTGCGCGAACAGATGAAAGCCATTCAGCGCGAATTGGAAGAGGACGACGACCAGCAGGAAATCGAGAAGTTCCGCCAGCTGATTGAAGCGGCGAACATGCCCGACGAGGCGCGTAAAGAGGCAGAGCGCGAATTGAACCGCCTGTCCAGGCTGTCGGCTGCGGCGGCCGAATATGGCGTCATTCGGACTTATCTCGACTGGATATGCAGCATGCCTTGGGAACAGCGAACCGAGGACAAGCTCGATATTGCCGATGCCCGCGCTGTTCTGGATGAAGATCATTACGGCCTGCCCGACATCAAAGCGCGCATTTTGGAATTTTTGGCGGTTCGCAAGCTCCGCGCCGAACGAAAGGACGAACTGGCGGCGCGCAATCCGCAGGATCCGGTTCGCCGCGACCGCTCTGGGGCGATTCTGCTCTTTGTTGGGCCGCCCGGCGTCGGCAAGACGTCGCTGGGGGCATCCATTGCCCGCGCCATGGGGCGCAAGTTTATCCGCATGAGCTTGGGCGGCATCCGCGATGAATCCGAGATTCGCGGCTTTCGCCGCACCTATATTGGCGCCATGCCCGGGCGGATTATTCAGACGATACGGCGGGCGAAATCCCGCAATCCCCTGATTATGCTGGATGAAATCGACAAACTTGGCCGCGACTTCCGCGGCGATCCAGCCTCGGCTCTGCTGGAGGCGCTTGACCCAGAGCAAAATACGGAGTTCCGCGACCATTATCTCGATGTCGCTTTTGATTTAAGCGATGTCATGTTCATCACCACCGCCAATTCGGTCGATACGATCCCCGGCCCCCTGCGCGACCGAATGGAGATGATTCAGCTAAGCGGCTATACGGAACGGGAGAAACAGGCCATCGCCTTACAGTATCTCGTTCCGCGGCAACGGCGCGAGAACGGCCTGCACGCCGACGAGATCAGCTTCAGCGGCGACGCGCTGCTGCAAATCATCCGCGATTATACCCGCGAGGCTGGCGTCCGCGGGCTGGAGCGCGAGATCGGCAAAGCGGCGCGCAAGGTCGTGACGCAAATCGCCGAAGGCAAAATCAACGGGCTTCGCATCACTGGCGAGCAGGTGAAGGACTTGCTGGGCAAGGCGCGTTATGGACACCGCAGCGAGATGCAAGACCGAACAGAAGTACCGGGAGTCGTTACCGGGCTTGCCTGGACACCGGTCGGCGGCGATGTATTGTTTATTGAAGCCACCAAAATGAAAGGCAGCAAGGGCTTCCAATACACCGGGCAGCTGGGCGAGATTATGCAGGAAAGCGCCAAAATCGCTTACAGCTTCATCCGCTCCAAAGCCGAAGACCTGGGGGTGGATCCCGCCTTTTATGATGACTGCGACATTCATTTGCATGTGCCGGCCGGCGCCGTGCCGAAGGATGGCCCCAGCGCCGGCGTGACGATGGCGGTCGCCTTGGCGTCCCTGCTCACCGGGCGCAGCGCCAAAAGCAGCATGGCCATGACCGGCGAACTGACCTTGAGCGGCCAAGTGCTTCCGGTCGGCGGCATCAAAGACAAGGTGCTGGCGGCGCATGGGCTAGGCGCTGATACGATTATCCTGCCGCGCAAGAATGAGAACGATCTGGACGACGTGCCAGAGGATATCCGCAGTGAGATTCGCTTCATTTTGGCTGAACATCTGGACGAAGTTTTGGAGATTGCGCTTGAAGTCGGATAAACTTGCTCGTATGATGCAGTGAATCAGCCACAGCGAGAGACGATGGCAAGCAGACGAAAAAAGCGGATGCAATGGTATCGCATGGATTTGCATGTCCATACCCCGGCCTCGGTCGATTACATTGACCGCGACGCTGGCTATATTGATATTCTGCGCCGCGCCGAACAGCGCGGCATTGACATCCTCGCCTTTACCGACCACAACACCGTCAGCGGCTACGCGGCCATGCAGAGCGAAATCGCCCGGCTGGTGTTTTTGGAGCAGTCGGGGCGGGCGCAGGCCGATGAACTGCGTACGCTGGCGGAGTATCGGCGTCTGCTGGACAAAGCGCTGGTCTTGCCTGGCTTTGAATTTACGGCAACCTTCGGCTTTCATATTTTGGGCGTCTTCGCCGCCGATACGCCGCTGCGTTATATTGAGCATATTCTGCTAAGCCTGAATGTGCCTTATGATGCGCTTGACCGCGGCGACCCAGCCGCCGGCTCGACCGCTGATGCGCTAAGCGCTTATCGGATGATCGCTGAAGCCGGCGGGCTGTGCATCGCCGCCCATGCCAACGCCAATCACGGCGTAGCGATGCGCGGCATCGACTTTGGCGGGCAAACCCGCATCGCCTACACGCAGGACAAACACCTGCACGCGCTGGAGGTCACTGATTTATCGCGGCGCGGCCGCGGCTCGACGCAGCGCTTCTTCAACGGCGCCAAAACCGAATACGCGCGGCGCATGCACTGCATCCAGGGATCAGACGCTCACAGCCTGGACACCGCGCAGGACGGCAAAGTGACGCGCTTTGGCGTCGGCGAGCGCGTGACCGAGATTCAACTGCCAGAAAGAACCTTTGACGCTGTTTTCAAGGTCTTTGCCGGCACCGATTTTTCCCGCACCCGCCCCCATAATCCGAACCGCCAGCCTTTTGATTATGTGCAGGCGGCGCGCGAGGAAGGCGCCAGCATCGTCCAGTCCTTCCATGAATCGATGACGCAAAAAGGCGGGCATCTGCATCAGATTGCCATGGATGTCTGCGCCTTTGCCAACACCAACGGCGGCGCGGTTTATGTCGGGCTGGGCGCAGACCCGAAAACCAAGCCAGTCGGCATCCCCGCCAGCCAGAAGGCCATCAAGGTTTTGGGGCGGGAAATAAGCCGCCGGATAACTCCCCCGCTTGATATTGACATCGACTCGCAGGAGACACAGGGGAAAACCGTCATCCGCATTTTGGTGCCCTATGGCGAATATCGCCCCTATGCGATTGACAATCAGCATATTTATGTGCGCGATGACAGCGATTCCAATTTGGCGGTGCGCGATGAGATTGTCAATCTGGTACAGCAGGGATTGATCTTCCAGAGCAGCATCAGTGTCCCGTCCAATGCGGCCGAGGGGCCGACAGCCCCCAGCGGCAGTCAGCCAACCGAAGAGGAGAATCATCTGGAGCCGCCGCGGTCGGGCGTGGAGATTATTGCGGTTGAAGACCGCGACAACACCCGTTATTACACCATGCACGACCTGCGGAACGGCAGCATTGTACGCAATGTCACCCGGTCATCGGCGCGGAAGCTGTGGGATTACGCCATTAAACAGTTTGAAAGCAATCCAGTTCAGCATGACAAGGTGAAGTGGCAGGGGGACATCGGCTTATGGCGGCAGTACCGCAACCGCAAAAGCAGCAGCGTCCGCTATGACCTTGTTCAGCAGATCCAGGATGGCGTCCGCACTTATTACGGCGTGACCGAAAACGGCATGAATGGCAGCTGGGAAGTGTTTTTGGCGGAGGAATAATGCCTGTTTTGAGAAGGACATCTGATGCCGCTGGCTGAACTGCCGACCGGCGCGGCGCTGCACTATGAAGACACGGAGCCGGACAGTGACGAGATTCCGGTTATTTTGATTCATGGCCTGCTGGGAACGGCCCGCGGGCATCTGGGGCATGTGATGGACTGGCTGGCCGGCGAGGGCTTCCGCGTTATCGGACTGACGCTGCGCGGCTATGGCGAGTCCTTGCCCAAACCGCGCGATTTCCCGGATGATTTTTATCACCGCGACTGCGATGACCTGCTGGCTTTTATGGACTTCCGCGGCATACGGCAGGCGCATTTCATTGGCTATTCGGACGGCGGCGAGGTCGTTCTGATCGCGGCTGGCAAGTTCCCCTCCCGCGCGGCTTCATGCATCGCTGTCGGCGCCATCGGCAATTTTGGGCCGGAACTGCGGCCGGCCTTTCAGCGCGTTTATCCCGGCGATTGGATCAGCGAAGCCGAAAAACGGGAACACGGCATCGCCGACGCCGCGCAGTTCACCGGCGGCTGGGTGCGCGCCGCAACCCGAATGATCGACAGCGGCGGCGACATCAGCCTTAGCCTGGCTGGGCAAATCACCTGCCCGCTTATCATCATGCTGGGTCAGGATGACAGGCTCAACCCGCGGCGCTATGGCGAGCGATTCGTCAAGGCAGTCAAGCGCGGCCGCCTGGAAATGTTCGCCGGTGGACACGCGGTGCATGATGAACAGCGGTCGGCCTTTTATGAGATCGTCCAGCGGCATCTCCAGCGCGCCGCGCCGCCATAGGTCACAGATTCTCTCTGGTTTGAACGGGTTTTCATGCTAAACTAGCGGCATTTGGGCAGGCAAGACGAATTGGGCATGATGCGGCGGCTGCGGGGATTTTTTAAGACAAAGCACAGCGGCTTGGCGGCCGGCTGGCGGGCCAACCCGATCATTTATGAGATCAACACTTGGGTTTGGCTGCGCGGATTAAGCCAAAAATATGACCGCGTGATCAGCCTGGCGAATGTGCCGACGGCGGAAGTTGAGGCTTTGGCCGCCTGGGGTTTTGATGCCATTTGGCTGATGGGCGTGTGGCACCGCGGGCCGGCCAGCCGTCAAAGCGCCTTGAATTACATCCACGAATACCGTCAGGCCTTGCCGGATATTAGCGAGGCCGACGTTGTCGGCTCGGCCTACGCTATTCATGACTATCGAGTCGAGAAGAAGCTGGGCGGGCGCGATGGCCTGGCCGCTTTCCGCGAGCAGCTGCGGCATCATCACATTAAGCTGGTCCTGGATTATGTGCCTAACCATGTCGCGGCTGACCATGCCTGGATTCATCATCACCCAGCCTATTTTATTCAGGGCAGCGCCGCCGAGGCCGCGCAGATGCCGCAGCATTTTTTCCGCGCGGATACAGTCAATGGCCAGGCGGCGATTGCTCATGGGCGCGACCCTTACTTTCCGCCGTGGATCGACACGGCGCAGCTTAACGGCTTTCATGGCGGGCTGCGGCGGGCGGCGACAGACACTCTGATTGACATTGGGGCGCAGTGCGATGGGGTGCGCTGTGACATGGCGATGCTGATGATGAACGGCATCTTCGCCAAAACCTGGGGCGAGCGGGCCGGCGGCGCCCCGGAAACAGATTACTGGAATGAGGTCATCCCCGCCGTGCGCCAAGTCCATCCGCAGATGATGTTCATGGCCGAGGTCTATTGGAATCTGGAGCATGAACTGCAATTACAGGGATTTGACTATACCTATGACAAGCGGATTTACGACCGTCTCATCAACCGCGAACTCAACGAAATCAAGGCGCATCTGCGCGCCGATTTATCTTATCTTAAATCCAATATACGTTTTATCGAAAATCATGATGAACCCCGCGCCATAAGCGTCTTGGGCGAAGACCGCCAGCGGGCGGCGGCCGCCTTGATATGCACCCTCCCCGGCGCCGTCCTTTTGCATCAGGGGCAGTTTTCCGGGCGGCGCGTCAAGCTGCCGGTGCAAATCAGCCGTCAGCCCGACGAAGCGAAGCATCCGCTGCTGGAACGGTTTTACAAACGGCTGCTGCAAGAAATCCATGCCCCGATTTACCGCCACGGCAAATGGCTGATGCTGGAGGCGCAGCCGGCATTCGATGGGAATCATACCCACCACAACCTGATCGCTTACACTTGGAAGCATGGCGAAGACTATCGCCTGATTGCGGTGAATCTCACTGGCGAATGGTCGCGCTGCCGTTTGCCGCTGGGGCATTGGGGCGAACTGGCGCAGCATGACTGGCAGCTGTATGATGTTTTGGGGGACAGCTATACCTACCGCAAAGGCGAAGACCTCATCAACAAGGGACTGACGGTCGAAGTCCCGCCCTGCGGCGCGCATATATTCCAGTTCCGGCGGTCATCTATGCCGCGGCGGCATCGATTCCAGCCGACGGATTGATGTTCGGCAAATGACGTTTGCGATCCCCGCGCCCAATCCTGTCTCCCGCCTGCTGATGGTGATGGCGGGCATCCTCATTCTGGGCTGGTCCGGCCTGGAAGACAAGGACGCCGCCGCGGTCACGGCGCTTGGCTGGCTGCTGGCCGGCCTGACCGTGATGATCGGGCTGATGTCTCATTTTGGCGGCCGAATGCTGGGGACGGATTCCCTGCATAAACCTGCGGCGCTGGTCGGCATTGCTGTCGGGGCGCTTGCGAGCCTGATGACCGTTCTGCTGATGCTGTTTAAGAACCTGCTTCATGGTCATGTTTATCCGGATTATCCGCCGGGGCTTATGCTCGGCATCCTTGAACGGCTGCCGGCTTGGGGCCTGGCGGGCGGGCTGGCTGGACTGGGGCTGGGGTTTATGGCAGTATGGGCGGCGGCGCGGATTAGGCAAAAACAGATTGAAAAGGGCATAAGACAATGACGGCAAACTGCATTCTAGCGCTTGACCAAGGCACCACTTCCTCGCGGGCGATCCTCTTTGACCATGCGGGCAGCGCTGTCCGCAGTTCCCAACAGGAACTGACACAGATTTATCCGCAGCCCGGCTGGGTGGAGCATGACCCCAATGAAATCTGGGAGACTCAACTGGCGGTCGCCCGTGATATCGCTGAACAGGCCGGCGACATCGCCGCCATTGGCATCAGCAATCAGCGCGAAACCACCGTCATTTGGGACAAGGCGACTGGCAAACCGATTCATCATGCCATCGTCTGGCAAGACCGCCGCACGGCGGCTTTTTGCGATGAACTGAAAGCGGAAGGCTTTGACCAAATTATTCTGGAGCATACCGGGCTGGTGACGGACGCCTACTTTTCGGGGACCAAGGTCAAGTGGCTGCTGGACAATGTGGACGGCGCCCGCGAAAAGGCCGAGGCCGGCGAACTGGCTTTCGGCACGATTGACAGCTTTCTGGTTTGGAAGTTAAGCGGCGGGCGACTGCATATCACCGACGTCAGCAATGCCGCCCGCACTATGCTGTTTGATATTCATACAGGGGAATGGGCGCCGGCGATTCTGGAGCGTTTGAATATCCCGGCGGCGATTCTGCCTGATGTACGGCCTTGCAGTCAGATATATGGCGAATGCGATGCTGAATGGTTTGGCCGGCGGCTGCCGATTGCCGGGATGGCCGGCGACCAGCAGGCGGCGACCTTTGGCCAAGCGGCCTATCATGCCGGCATGGCCAAGAACACCTATGGCACTGGCTGCTTTATGCTGATGAACACTGGGGACAGGCCGCAGCGCTCATCAAACAATCTGCTGACGACCATCGCCTGGCAAGTGGGCGGGCAGGCGGCGCAGTATGCGCTGGAAGGCAGCATATTCGCGGCGGGGGCGGCGGTGCAATGGCTGCGCGACGAGATGCGGCTGATCCGTTCGGCGGCCGAAAGCGAGGCCGTCGCCGCCAGCATCGACAGCGCCGACGATGTCTATGTTGTGCCGGCGTTCGCTGGACTGGGCGCGCCTTATTGGGATCAATACGCCCGCGGCGCTATTGTCGGCTTGACGCGCGGCAGCGGCCGCGCGCAGATTGTCCGCGCGACTCTGGAATCCATCGCCTATCAAACCCGCGACGTGGTCAGCGCCATGTCAGCTGATTCTGGGCTGGCCGTCGATAGCCTGCGCGTCGATGGCGGCGCCGTCGTCAATGATTTTCTGATGCAGTTCCAGGCCGATATTCTGGGGGCGCCGGTGCAGCGGCCGGCCGTCACCGAAACGACGGCGCTGGGGGCGGCCTATCTGGCGGGTTTGGCGGTGGGATTCTGGGCATCGCAGGAAGAGATCGCGCAGCAGTGGCAACTGGAAAGGACATTTGAGCCGCGCATGTCCGCCGACCAGCGCGAGACGCTTTATTCGCGCTGGCAGGAAGCGGTTGAACGCGCCCGCGGCTGGGCCTAAAGCCGCGAATCAACCGCGGCGGCTAAAATTCAAACTCGTCGAAGTCCTTGCACAGATGAATCGGCCCATCAAAGGTTTCGGCGGCTTCCTCAACCAAAGGCTCTGGGTCTTGATTCCATACCTGATAATGGATGAGATAGAGTTCTCTGGCGCCGGCCTGGGTGGCGGCTTCGCCGGCCATCCTGGCGGTGCTGTGGCCTGGCGGCGGGCCGGCGGCTTCGTGCATCAGGATATCGACGTCCCGGGCAATTTTCAAAACATTGGAGCAGGGCTCCGTGTCGCCGCTGTAGGCCAGCACTTTGCCGTTGTGCTTGTTGGTGATCCGCAGGCCAATCGCCGGGATAAAATGAACGACTGGAAAGGCGCGGATGACAAAGTCGCGGTTCTCCAGCAAGACCGCGCCGTCATGCTGGCCAATCCGATGAAATGAGACCGGGAAGAAATTGGGCCAATCGCGCCAGCCGTACATTTCCATCGTCTCTTCAATGCGGTTGATGCAATGCCGAAGGCCATAGAACCGCATCGGTGACTTTCTGCCCAGCTGCCACATGTGCATCAGCATATTGGGCACTCCGGCGACATGATCCGAATGGAAATGCGTCAGAACGATGTCTTGCAGATCGCGGTCATCAACGCCCAGTTCCTTGATTTTATCCAGTGGATTCGAGCCGGCATCCACAAGGATGGGCGTATCTTCTTCGCCAATGAGCAGGAAATGTGTATAATCGTGCGTGGCGTTGTTGACTACCCCGGCTGAACCTAAAATGATTACACGCGCCATATATTCGCCTTTGCCTCAGATTAATTGCGAGAACACACTTATTATACCAGAACTTGATTTTGCCGTCTAGCCGCACTGACCATACCACAAATCCTCAAGAATCAAAATACCTTTAACATTCGATTCTCAAGACGGGGCATCAGGATTCGGCCGGCTTGAGATGCGACAGTTCGGCCTGTTCGGCTTGCGCGTCGGCGGCCTTGGCATCTTCAAAGCCGCCGCCGCGATGACGATAAACCAGCGCCGCTAAGGATACCACAAAGGCCAGCAATGTAATGGTCTGGGAGCTATTGATGCCGGTATCGCCGATGGTTGCGATTTCCACGCGCAAAAACTCCAGCAAAAAGCGAACAAAGGAATACTGAAGCAGATACAGCAGGAAGATGTCGCCGCTTAATAATTGGCCGCGGTATTGATTGTAGATGCGCCACAAAACATAGAAGGCAATGAGACTCCAAATCGCTTCATAAGCCCACAGGGGATGAAAGAGGAGGTCGGCGGGATAATCGATCATGCTTTCATAGGGCGCGACTCTCGCCGCGCGCGGAATCTGAATGCCCCAGGGCAAGGTTGTCGGGCTGCCATAAAGCTCTTGATTGACGTAATTGGCAAAGCGGCCGATGGCTTGGGCAATGGGTATCGACACGCCGGCGATGTCCATCCAGGGCGTCATCCGCATCCCCTCGGCCGGGAAATCGCTAAGGGGGCGCTGATAGCGGAAGGCTTCGGCAGATTTGCCCGTCACTTGTCCGATGAGCCGCATTATCAGCCAGTTCAGGAACTGCCCCAGCCACAAAATCGGCGTCAGGATGATGATAAACCCATTGACAACCCGGTTGTGCCAGCGGCTCAAATAGAGATAGACGCCCAAGGCGCCGCCAATAATCCCGCCAAAAATGCCCAGCCCGCCGTTCCAGATGGCGATGGCGCCGTTTTCGGGGTCAAAGAAATTCTCGAAGAACCAGGCTGTGTTTTGGCAGACTTCGCCTTCGATGCCGCAGCCGGCGGTCAGTGATATTGGCGGAAACAAGACGAACCACAGGCGGGCGCCGACAATGCCGGGGATGATGGCCCAGGTTAATCCGCCCCAGATATGATCGGGGTCGCGGCCGCTTCGTTTTGCCAGGACAGACGCGGCGTAGGCGCCGACCAGTATGGCGGCGACAATAATGAGGCCATAATAGCGCACTTGAAGGCTGCCCAACGATAGATAGGTTTGTTGAAACTCCATAATCCGTCACCCCTGTTTTTTCAAAGCACGATAGACAAACAGCAAACGCTGCAAAGCAGTCAAATGAGCGCCGATTGCCAAGATCACCATTCCGATTTCAAGCGCAATCGGATTCCCGAAGAGGCCCATCGCCAGGATCATTATCAGGAGGGCGATGACGCGCTCGACGCGGGTGAACCAGCCGACGGTGACTCGCAGGCCGATCTTGGCGTCTTCGGCGCGGGCGCGAACATAACTGACCAGAAAGCTGCCTACCAGAGCCAATAATGCCAGCGCCAGCATATCAAAACGGTCTTGCACTGCAAAATAATACCCCAAAGCTACGAAAATAAAACCGTCAGCATAGCGGTCGAGGGTCGAATCGAGCACCATGCCAAACCTGCCACTGCGATTCCGCGCGCGGGCGACGGCGCCGTCGACAGCATCGAGGGGCAAGCTGAAGAGCAGCAGCAGGCCGGCCGCCAAAAACGATCCCTGGGCGATCAGCGCGGCGGCGGCGGCCACCATAGCCAGGCCGGCGACTGTAACCGCGTCTGGATGAACTCCCCACCCTGCCAAAAGGCGGCCGATATGATTGAGCGGCCTCTGCGTCAGCTGTCGCAGGCGGTCGGTCAATGTCGCGGGATGGTTCTTGGTCATATCTCCACCTTGTCATCGGCAAACGGTTTGGCTATACTGGCATATATTGTCGGGGCGTGGCGCAGCCCGGCAGCGCGCACCGTTCGGGTCGGTGAGGTCGCGGGTTCAAATCCCGCCGCCCCGACTTGCCTTGGAGGGACGGCCATGCGTCTCATGGACGTTCCTTTTGGGCTGATGATCCTTCCTGACCTAATCATACGGCAAAGCGGTCGATATCATAAGCGCAAGCCGTCTTTGACATCACATTCGGAGCCGAACGTTGGAAACAACACTCTATCTTATGCGGCATGGTCATGTCCATAACCCGACCCATATCCTGTACGGCCGTCTGCCGGGCTATTATCTTAGCGAGCTTGGCCAGCAGCAGGCGCATGCGGCCGGGCAATGGCTGCGAGACAAGTCCATCGCGGCTATTTATTCCAGTCCGATGGAACGGGCGCAACAGACGGCTGGCATTGTCGCTGGGTATCATGCCAACTTGGAGCCGATTTTGGATGCGCGCATCATTGAGGTTGCAACGCCGCATGAGGGCCGGCCGACCGCCGAGCTTGCGGCGATGAATTGGGATTTGTACAGCGGCAACCAGCCGCCCTATGAGACGCCGGCGATGGTTTTGGCGCGGGTGCATGATTTCTTTGAAGTGGCGCTGGCGCGGCACGCGGGCGAATCGGTTGTCGCCGTCGGGCATGGCGACATCCTCGTATTCCCGTGGCTGCATGCCCAGGGCGGCGGCGCTGATGCCGATTTGAAAGACAAGCTGATCCAGTACAAGCTGCCCGAAGATTATCCGGCGACGGCATCGATTATGACTTTTGTTTTCAGCGATTCGCCGCGCGCGACGGCGCCGCGCGTGTCTTATGTCCGCCCGTACTAGCTACTCCCCCAGCGGCGCGAAGGGGCTGTATGCGCGCCAGGCGGCTTTCGCCGCTTCCAGCCGACCGCGCTGAACCTCGACGCCGATGCCGATGCCTTGTGGCAGCTTGATGCGGCTGTCGGCCGCCAATACAAAGGGCGGTTCGGCAATGTCAGGGTCAAAGTAGCGGTTGGTGGCGGAAATATCGCTGGGCAGGGTGACGCCGGGCAAGGCGGCGAAGGCCAGGTTGGCCGCCCGTCCGATGCCGGTCTCCAGCATGCCGCCAATCCAAAGCGGATCGCCATTCTCGACGCAAAGCCGATACAGCTTCAGGCTTTCGGTATAACCGCCCACCCGCGTTGGCTTGAGGTTGAGGATTTTGCCGGCGCCCAGTCGGACGGCGATTTTCCAGTCATGCGCCGAATGGATGCTCTCGTCGAGGCAGATCGGGGTTCGCAGCTGCGGCTGAAGCTGGCTGTGTTCATAGATGTCATCATAAGCCAAGGGCTGCTCAATCATCATCAAATCAAATGAGTCAAGCTGTTTCAAGTGGCTGGCATCGGCTAGGGTATAGGCGCTGTTGGCGTCCAGCATCAGCATAATGTCGGGGAAATGCTGGCGCACGGCAGCGGCAAGCTCCACATCCCAGCCGGGCGCGATTTTGAGTTTAATCCGCCGATAGCCTTCGTCGACCCGCTTGCGGATGAGGGCAAGCTGTTCATCCAGCGAATCTTGAATCCCGATGCTGACCCCGACCTTGACTGACTCGCGCGGCGCATGACCGGGCGGCAAATGACAGGCGAAATAATCTGCCAGGCGCATCTCGTTGGCCTGCGCCATCACATCCCATAGGGCCGCTTCGATGCCGGCGCGCGCATGATGATTGCCGCGCACAGATTTGAACAGGGCCGGCGCTTGGGTCGGTGAATCGAGCTTTTGGCCGATGAGCTTGGGAATCAGGAAATCGCGCGTAATATGCAGCGCGGTGAGAATCGTCTCTGGCCCATAAGAAGGCTGGGTTTTGAGGGCTGCTTCGCCCCATCCTGTCAGCCCTTCCGCCGTTGTCGCTTCGATGATAATCGCCGACTTATACGGCTCGGCGCCAAAGCTGGTTTTCAGGGTTTCGACCAGCGGCAACGCCACCAGATGCAGCTTGATGCGCTGAATGGTGACTGACTTCAAACGATCATCTCCTTCGCTGTGTTTGCCTGACGGCCTATTGTAACTCAAAAAGACTGAAAGGGGCTTTCGCGGGGCGAATGTAAGATATTTATATGAAATATATGATAGAATGCGTTTTGACTTGTATAAAGTATCTAACTGCGATAGAATGTGGCTGTACGATGTTTATCCTAAAAGGAGGATAGGTCATGAACAATCTGAATTTCACGGCCGAGCTTCTGCATCGGCAGCGGGCGCATGAATTGCAGCAGGAAGCCCGCATTGAGCGTTTTTTGAACGAGAGGAAGAACCGCGAAGCCAGCAACTGGGTTCAGCGCCGTCTTCACCGCCATCGCAAGAACAGGTAACATTCACCCCGTAAAATCGGAAAGCCTTGCCAAAAGCAGGGCTTTTTATTTTGCATTCGGTTTGCCGATCCAGTCGCTTGGCTTTATAATTTCGCTGACAATCGCAGCATTGAATGACGTCTCCATGCGAATCTTGCACCTGTTCTTTGTCCTTTCGCTGATGGGCTGGCCGCCGCTGCGGGCCCAGGAAACGGCACAGCCAGAACTGAACGCGCGCCGCCTGGATGTATTTATCGAGGCCAGCGGCAACGAAACCCGTCTGATATTTATCGATATTCTGACTGGGGAAACCGCCGCGCTCAACACCCGCGGCGAACGCTATACCCTGCTGAAGAGCGGCGTTTTGTATTTTGACACCGACGACCGGCAGGTCAAGCTGGCCTTGCCCGATGGCGCCGTCGGCGAGCATCCTTTTATCATCATGCCGCCCGATGCTTATCGGGTCGACTGGGCTGTTTCGGCTGACCGCGAGGCTATCGCCTGGACTCTGACAAGGAAAAGCGCCGACCATGCGCTGATGACCGCTACGTTTGTGGCTGACGCCGCCGGGTCGGATATTCGGGAGGTATTGGCTGATGGCCCGCGGGAGGAACTGCGGGTCTTGCCGATTGCGCTTAGCCATGACCAAGCCGAGCTTTACATGGATGTTCATCCAGATGGCATCAGCCCGCCGGCGCCTTATATTCAATACGCCAGTCTGTTCGCGCTTGATTTGACTTCTGGCGACATACGGACGCTGCCGGGCGAACCCGCCTGTTTTCTTTGCGCGGCTGGTTTTGGACCTGGATTGTTCTTACGGCTGCTGCCCAGCGAAGAGGGAAAGGGGATTGATGTTCGGCTTGACAGCGTGCATGGCGGGGCGGCGCGTGTGATTCCAGCCATTCGGCGGCAGCATCATACGCAGGCCGGCGGCGCGCTTATCAGCCCCGACGGCGCCCTGGCCGTTTATGCGGCGCAGCTGGGCGGCGGCGGAACCGACGCGGCGGCGCGCACCGTCTTCGTTCAAGTGAATCTGCACACGCTGGAGCAGTCGATTGTCAGCAATCCGATTAGGGCCTGGGCGCATCCGATCAAGTGGACAGAGGACAACAGCGCCATTCTGTTCAGCGGCGGCGGGCGGAACGGCACCTGGAAGCTCCATCTGGCAAGCGGCGAGGTCATCAAGGCTGCCGATGCGACTTATCTTGGTCATTTGCCTGGCCGGCGGTCAAGCTAGGAGACTTGCGAGGTGGCGATATTGGGTTTATGCGCCCATTCCCAGACGGCGTCGGCGATTTCCCAGACGGCGTCGGGGTGCGCGATTCGTTTGGCGTTTCGGGCGCGCTGCGCCAGCTTTTCGGGCCCTTCCGCCAGCCAGTCAATGATTTGATGGGCGGCCTTTTCTGGTTTGGGCAGGTAGAGGCCGGCGCCGTTATCCACAACCAGCTGAACGTTGCCGCTTTCTTGGCCGGGAATGCGGTCGCTGATGATCATCGGCAGGCCGGCAATAGCCGCTTCGATAATCGTCGCCGGGCCGGCCTTGGTGACAATAATGTCTGAGGCCGCCATGATCCTTGGCATTTCATGGTGATTGGTGACATAACCGAAAATATGACGCTGGTTCTTCCACTGGCGCGCTTCAAGTTTGGCTTTCAAGTCTTCATTGCGCCCGGAAATGACAATAATCTGGGCATCCAGCCGCCGGGCATCCAGCGCTTTGACCATTTTATAGATCGTCCCCATGCCGTCGCTGCCGGCGACGATCATCACCGCCGGCAAATGGGGGTCAAATCCGAATTCCCGCCGGGCTTCGGCCTTGGTCGTCATGGAATGGATGAAATGCGGATTGACCGGCAGGCCGGTGACTCGCATTTGGGAAGGCGACATGCCGAGCCGAAGCCCGCGCTGATAGGCGCTTTCTGTGGGGACAAAGCAATAATCGATCCGCGGGTCATACCAAAAGGTGGGCGTCGTGACCAAATCTGTGACCACTGTCAAGAAGGGCGGCCGCTCGTCCAGCGTCAAAAATGCCCGAAAGGAGGGATTGGCAATGACTGAATGCGTGCAAACCACCACATCGGCTGGATGCTCTTGAACCACGCGCCGAAGATTCTTGCGGTTGTTCTGATAGATCAGCTGGCGAATCAGGCGGGCGCGCCGCCGGCCGTCAAGGCCGTGGTACACCAATGCCCACAGGAACTTGGAAGTGTTGACGACCGCCGGATACAGTTCTGGCTGTTTGTTGAGCGGCCACTTGCAGGCGCGCAGCACATCAACCGCGTCAAATTCGACGGCATCGCCGTAGCGGATGTTCATGGCATCTTGAATCGCCTGAAACGCCGAGCGATGGCCGCCGCCGGTATCCGAGAACAAAAACAGCACCCGTTTCTTCACACGCGGGTTTCCCTTGAGCGCGGTTTTATTTTCATGCAGACTGCGCGCTTGCACGCAGTTTATCATCAATTTCTGATATTCGCATGGCGGATTGTCGGTGACCGATATGATTCGCCAAAAAACTTCGCGCGCATGGATTGACAGGGAGCGCCTACTTTCGCGGCTATTTTCCCATTTCCCAAAATGGAAGCAACGCGCGGCCTTTTAGTCGCCTTTTTGGGCCGCTTGCGCGATAGGCTCTGGCTATGAAACTCACGCGACCTTCTTTACGCAGATTATTCTTTTCGCCGGCCTTTGCGCTGGCAGTCCATGCGCGGCGCGATATTGGCGGCCGCGGCGAGCCGCCGATGGGATTTATGCCTGAAAATCGTTTCGGCGCGGGCGGCAAGCGAGGGTTGTGTCGGTCTCAAAGTCAAGCGGGCCTTACGGTTCAGCCGTTGTTCGGCTTGGGGTTTCGTTTGCGCTGGTCGGGATCGGCGGTGGAGAGATTGCCCGTATTCGGGTATGGATTAGCCGCCAGGGCGCGCGTTTTGTCCGTATTGGCGCGCGTTTTGACCGTTTTTTTGTTCTTTTGTCCATGAATTTAGGGGATCGGCGCGGATTGGGGAGTTTGGGGAGCGCAATTACTGCGTTTTTCGCCGCTTCCGATTGATAGACAGCCGTACACATTCAAGCTGAAAGGGTTATAATGCGACTGCTTTTGGATGGCGCGCGTGCGCTTGTCGGGGGACACAGGCGAATGTCAAAGACTCGCTGGGGCAGCTATGACCTGATTTTTTTCGATTGCGACAGCACTTTGTCCCGCATTGAAGGCATTGACGAACTCGCCCGACTTAAAGGCAAGGCGGCGCGCGTCGGTCTGCTGACCAACAAGGCAATGGATGGCGAGCTTGACTTGGCAGAGGTGTATGGCAAGCGACTGAAAGCGATCCGCCCGACCCGCGCGCAGCTAAAGGCTATCGAGGAACGTTATTGGGAGACGATGGTCGAAGACGCGCAGGCGCTTGTGGCGGCGCTGCAAAGTCTGGGCAAGCATGTCTTTATCATCAGCGGCGGTTTGACGGACGCGGTAAAGGGATTTGGTCGGCGGCTGGGCGTCGATCCGGCGCAGATTCGGGCGGTTGAACTGGAATACAATGAGCTTTCGGGGGAGTGGTGGCGCTACCATGAGCCACAGGCGCAGCAGTCCAAAACCTATCTGGACTACAGCGAAGGCCCCTTGACCGTTTCCAGCGGCAAATCCAAAATCATCAGCGAATTGGCCGGCGATTTGCCTGGCCGGCGGATGATGATTGGCGATGGGTCGTCCGACCTGGCGACCAAGCCCATTGTTGATTTGTTTGTGGGTTACGGCGGCGTTGTGACCCGCGCCCGAGTCAAAGCTGAATCAGAAGTCTTTGTGCAGACGGCTTCGCTGGCGGCGATTCTCCCGCTGGCGGCTGGGCGCGCCGGCTGGCGCGCGGCGCGGGCTACCGTCTATGAGACATTTTATCGCAAAGGCATTCAACTGGCGCGTCGCCGACAGGATGTCATCTTCAGCCGCGAAAGCCGACGGCGCGATTTTATTCAGGAATTTGAGGACGTCATCTGAACATGAGCTTTGCCGCGATCATTTTTGACATGGACGGGCTGCTGGTCGATTCGGAGCCGGTCTGGCACGAGATTGAAACTGGCATCATTGAAGCCGGCGGATACCGCTACGCCGATGAGGTGCGGGATTTAACCGTTGGGCTGCGCGTCGAGGAATTCGCCGAGATTATTCATCGTTATTATCCTAAAGCGGCTGATTCGCCGGCGGCGGTGGCGGCCAGGCTTGTCGCTGGCATGACCGCTATGCCGCGCGAGAAGATCAAGCCGCGGCCGGGCGCCGATGATATTATCCGCTACGCCGCCGAAAAGGACATCCCGCGCGCGATTGCGTCCAGTTCACCGCAGGCGATCATTGAACATTTTCTGCGTCTGCTCGGCTGGGATGAGTTGATTCCACATCGCTATTCGGCCGAGGGCATGGCGCGGGGCAAACCGGCGCCCGACATCTATTTGCATGCGGCGGCGCAGATTGGATGCCAGCCGGCGCAGTGCCTGGCGCTGGAAGACAGCCGCGCCGGGACGCAGTCGGCGCTGGCGGCCGGCATGACCTGTTACACCGTTCTTGATTTATCTCATTCCAGCCGCGCCGACTTCAAGGGCATCAATGACCGAATTTACAGCAGCCTGCATGAGGTATTGGACGAGTTCAAAACGAAAGGTTTATTCTCTTGACTCGGCATCATGTTTTGGTCGCCGCCGACCTCACCCCGGAAAGCCTTGCCAAGCTTAAAGCCAGCGATAACATCACGGCTGCCACGGTCGCGCCCAAGACAGCCAATGTCCGCCAGGCTCTGCGTCAGGCGGCCGCCATTATCACCCGCGACGACTTTCGGCTGGATGCGCCGCTGCTTGACCACGCGCCCAAGCTGAAGCTGATCGCCCGCATGTCGGCTGGACTGACCGGCATCGACATCGACTGCGCCACTGAACGCGGCATCCTGGTGATGAACGCCCCGGGCGTAAGCGCCATTGCGGCCGCCGAACATACGCTCGCGCTGATGCTGGCGCTCAACCGCAATCTGCCAACTCTCCATGACAGCCTGCGCGAAGGCTGGTGGCTCTTTGACCGTCAGCAGCAGGTCGGTCGGCAGCTGCACGGCAAAACCATCGGCATTGTCGGCCTGGGACGAGTGGGACAGCGGGTGGCGCGTCTGTGTCTGGCCTTCGGCATGACCGTCAAAGCCTACGATCCTTACATCCGCGAGGAGCAGGTCAATGACCCGCGCATTCTGCTGGTCGGGCTGCGCGAACTGCTGGGCTGCGCCGATTATGTCAGCGCGCATGTGCCGGCTACCCGCGAGACGCAGGATTTTTTCACTGCCGAGAGCCTGGCGCAAATGAAACCAGGGGCCTGTTTCATCAACACCTCGCACGGCGGCATCATCAAGGAGGCTTTGCTGGCCGAGGCGCTCAAAAGCGGGCATTTGGGCGGCATTGCGATTGATGTCTGGAACGAAGAGCCGCCCTTCAACAGCCCGCTGATTGGCTTGGACAAGGTCATTCACACGCCGCACATCGGCGACAACACCACTGAAGCCCGGCAGGATTTATCCATGCAAATCGTCGAGCAGACTGTAGATGCCCTGAACGACCGCGACTATCGCAATGTGGTCAATATGCCGCTGCTGCCGGGGGTCAATTATGAGGAGATCCGCCCCTATATGCAGCTGGCGGAAAGCATTGGCGCGCTTCATCACATCCTGGCGCGCAGTCCAATCCGGCGGGTCGCCATTGAGATCATCGGCGAGGACATGAACGGCCTCATCAAAGCGATGACCGTTGGCATCCTCAAGGGACTGCTGGCGCCGATTTTGGGCGACAAGGTCAGCTTTGTGAATGCTCCGCTGCTGGCGACCGAGCGCGGCTGGCAAATCACCCAGGCCAAGGGCATCAAAATCAGCGAATACCGCAATGTCATCACCTGTCAGATAACGCTGGAAGATCAGGAAGACATCAGCATCGCCGGCGCTCTGCTTGACCGCCAGAAGCCGTACATTCTGCAAATCAATGACTATCGGATTCACTTTGAGCCGCGCGGTCATCTGCTTATCATGGGCAGCTATGACCAGCCGGGCGTGATTGGCCGGGTGGGTACGCTGATGGCCGAACACGGGATCAACATCGCCAGCTGGCACACTGGCCGCGCTGAACCCGGCGGCCATACGCTGACTGTGCTTAACTTTGACGAGGCGGTTCCCGAGCCGCTGATGAACATCCTGCAACAGCAGGACTTTATTCGTCATGTGCATCAGCTGAAAATCTAGGGGGTTATGAGGATAATTTTATTCCGCTAATGCGATGCTTGCCAGAAACAGCACTGTCTGATTACTTCTTCAACAGGAACAGGTATTCTGTATTTTTGTCTTCTTTCGGTCTTATCCATTCGTTTGTCCATTTCATTCCCGCCATCACATTCCGTTTATATTCGATTTCTATGATCTCTTCAATCTCTCCGACCCCTTGGATCATTTCCACCAGTTCGCTTGCAGCTGCTCGGCCGCCCGAACTGTATGAGAGCAGGATATGCTTGGCGCGGATCTTCTTAACCAATCGCTCTATTGCCTCCACCGCCAGGAACCGGCCACTCGGCCCACGCCGAAACTCCTCAAACACCGACCCCGCCACAGTGTCGCGTGTGTCTGCTCGCCGCAGCGCCTTGCCAAACACTTCGGGCTTGTCATTGAGACACACTGTTGTCCAGATATGATAGTATGACGCATACCGCACCCGCGACGGCGGCATCTTTTCGTTGTTTGAACCGTAGGGGGGATCAAGATAGGCGAGGTCTGCTTCGGGCATATCCTCTATGACTTTGAATATATCGCCCCGTTTAACGCGGTGCCTGCCTGGCGTGGGAATAAAAAAAGGTTCTTTGAGAACCAGATGATTGAAGGAACGCGGTGACCATTCTTTGAGATACGATGCAAAGTGTCCCAAGGTGTTGTCGACGCGGTCAAGCGCCAGCATAAGGCTGGTCAGCGCGGTTGCCTCTTCTGCCGGTGGCAGATTCATCTGGCTGATCCGCTCTCGAATGGCGTCCAGTTTTCGCGTGTTATGCTTCTGCCAGGGCTTTTTGTATCCATTCACCACTGGCCGCCGCGCTTCTCCGCCATATTTTTCGGTGAACCAGCCGTCAAATGGTTCGGCGCGGTTGAGTTCTTCGAGTATTTCTTTAATATGTTCGCCGCGTTCCTTTCGGAGATAGCATGCTGCAAGCACTTCCGACCACTTTGATATATCGGCGGCGACAACATCGCAACCTGCCTGTGCAAATGCCTGCGCGACCCGCGTTGACCCGGTAAATCCATCAAACACCGAACGCGCGCCAATCCGCATAGTTATTTCAAGGATATAAGGGATGATTTTCAGCTTTGAGCCGATGTACTTGATGCTTTCAGTTTTAACCTGTGGAACAGTGCGATCCGAAAATAAATCATGCTGAAACATGCGATTCACAAGCGCTCGCCTTCTACGATATTCTGTATGTCCCGCTTAATTTCGTTCAAGGCTTCCTGATGTCCCTTCTTTGATGACACAAGGGCATGAGAGAACAGTTTGACCAGAACTAAATTATGCGAATAATCAATCCATCCGTTCGTAATGCTGTCGAAATGTTTAATCGCCTTTTGGGTATGCGTCCATAATCCGCGCTGCAGCGCATTTGCAGCAGCACCGCCATACCTTACCTCACAGATATATCCTTCATCTTTATCGAGGAATCGAAATATCGGATGTTTTCTGCCGCGGCCGCTGGTGATCTTTTCAATGACAGCAGTCTGATTTTTCAGCGCATCAAAGTCGAAAACCATGATATTGCACCTCTGCCGCTTTTCGTCATATATCAAAGGGAGAACATTCATTTCCCGAATATCCTGAAAAGCTTTATCTCCAAGGATCGCTTGAATTCTCTTATGCTCTTGGATTACATCATCCCCTTCAGCCAAGAGCCGCGGGAACATACGGGCGGCCTTGTCAGTGGATAGTTGGAGAGGCCCGACCCCATAGGCTTTCAGGCTAACAAGTATTTCCTCTTGAGTCATATCGTTTCTGACACTTATATCTTCTTCTTTTGACTTGGCGCGGTATAGGTCTTTGCCAACATGCGTTGAAGTAAAGTCGTACATATACTGATTAACAAATTCCGATATTGCGATCTCGGCAAGGTCACCATGTGTCTTATTTCCAATCAAACGCATAGTGAAAATATTACTCAAAGTCATTGTAATCAGCGCCGGATGCTTGCGAATCAACAGTTTGAGACGCTGGGTGAAGTCTTTGTAGGGATTCGATTCAGTCACCTGTTATTCCCTTTTGATCTCGAAAGTTCAATACACTGAAACGTTTCGGCACTATTTAGCAGTATCGTCATTCTATGATAGCAGATTTACAGGCATGTCAATCAAGATGGCGCTTGATGTCCAGGGCAACTTTCTCGCTGATGCCATTAACAGCCGACAGTTCATCAAGACTGGCGTTTTTGATGGCGTCAATCGAGTTTTCGAAGCGCTTGAGCAGGAGCTTGCGCCGTTTGGGACCGATGCCGGGGATGGTCTCGAGCCGGCTGGCCATACCCATTTTGCGGCGGCGCTGGCGATGGCTGGCAATGGCGAAGCGATGCGCCTCGTCGCGCACTCTTTGCAGCAGATAAAGGGCTTCGCTGCGGCGCGGCAGCAGGATCGAGCGAGCTTGGTCGGGGACAAAAACTTCTTCAATGCGCTTCGCCAGCGATGCCACCGGCACGCGGTCGCCCAATCCGAATTCGTCCAGCGCCGCTTTGGCGACGTTCAGATGTCCCTTGCCGCCGTCAATTAAGAGCAGGTCGGGCAGCAGCCGCCAGGTTTCGTCCTTGTCTTTGCCGTCGGGCGTCGGGGCTGTTTCGGCGGCGGCGTTTTTCCAACGGACGAAGCGCCGCGTCAAAGCCTCGCGCATGGATTGATAATCATCCGATCCATCATGCGACACCGACCGAATGTTAAAGCGGCGGTATTCACTTTTGCGGGCTGTCCCGCGCACAAACACGACTCGGCTGGCGACAATCGCGGCGCCTTGAGTGGCGCTGATGTCATAGCATTCAATGCGGTTGGGAATCCGCGGCAGTCCAAGCGCGGCCTGCAACTCTGCCATCGCCTGTTCGTGTTTGGTGGCGTCGGCTTCATATTGGGCGCGGAACATTTGCAGACTTTCGACCGCGTTTTCCTGCGCCAGCCGAATTAGTTTGCGCTTGTCGCCGCGCTGCGGAACATGAATCGAGACCTTGGAGCTGGCGCGTTTGCCGCTTAGCCAGCGTTCGAGGATTCGGGCTTCTTCGACTTCATTGGGCAGAATAAGCTCGCGCGGGATATTGCTGGCGCGGGAATAAAACTGGCTGATGAACTGTTCCAGGACAGCCTGGTCGGATTCGTCCTCGGTATTGTCAATCATGCGCGAATCGCTGCCGATGAGCTTGCCGTTGCGGACGAACATAATCTGCACAGTGGCGTCGCGCTCATCCCGCGCCAGCGCAATCACATCGTGGTCGGTCATGTTTCTGCCGACGGCCTTGTGTTTATTGGTGATATAGTCAATCGCCCGAAGCTGGTCGCGGACGGCGGCGGCTTTTTCAAAATGGAGTTGGTCGGCGGCCGCCATCATCTCGCGCATCAAGCGCTTTTGCACCCGTTCGGCCCGGCCGCCAAGGGCATCCATCAATTCCTGAATCATGGCGCGGTACTGCTCTCGATTGACGGCGCCGATGCAGGGCGCATTGCACAGCTTGATGTCATAAAACAGGCAGGCGCGCTCGTCCTGGCCGTCGATGTCGCGGTCACAGGTCAAATAGGGGAATGCCCGCCGCAGGACGCGCAGGGTATTTTGCACCGCCCACATTTCGGTATAGGGACCAAAATAGCGGGCGCCATCGTTATCCACGCGGCGGGTTGTCTCGACTTTTGGGAAGGCATCCTGCCAGCTGACGCGAATATAGGGATAGCGTTTGTCATCTTTGAGCGCGATGTTATAGCGCGGCTTGTGTTTTTTGATGAGCGTCTCTTCGAGGATGAGCGCCTTGAGTTCGTTTTCGGTGATGATAAAGTCGATGTCATCGACTTCACCGCGCAGGCGCAGGGTCTTGCCGCTGCCGTCGGCCTTGGCGGTAAAGTAGCTGCGGACGCGGCTGCGGAGCCGTTTCGCCTTGCCGACATAGATGATTTCGCCGTCCTGATTCTTCAGCAGATACACGCCAGGCTTCAGCGGCAGGTTCTTCAGGATGACTTCAATATGCCGCGGTTTTTGATATGCCATAACCCATCGCCGTCCGTTTGAAAACGCGCTTTATTGTAGCATAAATCGGTTTTTCCGATAAAATTCGGATGATGAAACCAGGCGGTCAGCGTGCGCCAATGAGCACTCACATTCCCGTTTTGTCAGCTTTCGTTGTGGATACCCTGGCGCCGGCCGACGGCGGCTTCAGCCGATTGATTGACGGCACGGTCGGCGGCGGCGGTCACAGCCGCGCCCTGCTTGAGGCCGGCGCTGGCGAAGTCTTGGCATTTGATCTGGATTGGGAAGCCATTGAGACGGCGCGCGATGCTCTGGCGGCTTACCGCGGCCGCGTGACCCTGTGCCATGCCAGTTACCTTCAGATGGGCGAAAAAGCGCGGGCGCGCGGATGGGACGCGGTGGATGCGATTGTATTGGATTTGGGGCTGTCGTCGATGCAGCTGGACAGCCCGACGCGCGGCTTCGCCTTTCGGCATGATGCGCGGCTGGATATGCGCTTTGACGCCGGCGGCAAGAATCCGACGGCGCATGAACTGGTCAATTCGCTTTCGGAGCAAGCCCTGGCCGATCTGCTGTTTCGCTATGGCGAGGAACGGCGGGCGCGCAAAATTGCCAAAGCCATCGTCCGGCATCGCCCGATTGACACCACTGGGCAGCTGGCCGATATTGTTTTGCAGGCGCGCCGGCGCGGCAAATCATGGAAAACGCATCCGGCGACTCAAGTCTTTCAGGCTTTGCGGATCGCGGTTAATCAGGAATTGGACAATCTTGAGAAGGTTTTGCCGATGGCGGTTGACCTGCTTCGTCCCGGCGGGCGGCTGGCGGTGATCGCCTTCCACAGCCTCGAAGATCGAATCGTCAAGCAAACATTCAAAGAGATGGCGGCCGCGCGCGCTGCCCCGCCCGGCATGGCCTCTATTCAGGCGAAAGCGGCGCGGGTCAAGCTGGTCAATCGCAGGCCAATCATCGCCGACGCCGCCGAAATCAGCCGCAATCCGCGCAGCCGAAGCGCCAGACTGCGCGTGGTCGAAAAATTGGAGACGAGCTAGGGTGTGCCTAACCGCAATTTCTCATTTGCTTGCAACTGACGGATTTTGGGATAATATAAAGTAAGAGAAATTCAAATCGTTCAAGAGCTTATGCAAAATTGAGATCGATGGGAATGCAAAGAACACTCTTTGACCTGCCTGAATTTGAAAAATCTGCCTTCGCAGTCCGTGTTTATAAACCCGTTCGGCGGCGGAAAGAATCGAGAAGTGGCTATTTTCAAATTCAAAACAGGCGGTACTTAGGCAGCAAGCACAAGCTACTTGGATTTATAGAAAGCATCGTATCGGTAAAATGCGGTTCGGTCAACTCATTTTGTGATATCTTTGCTGGTACAGGTGTTGTTGGGGATAAGTTCAACAGCCGGCGCACAAAAATAATCTCTAACGATTTCCTCACTGCAAACTATACCTGTCTGCAAGCATTTTTGGGAGTTCAGGACGATCTGCATGAAATCATTTGTGAAAAGACAGCGTACCTTAATAATCTGCCAAAAGGATGTGAGAATTATTTTTCAGAACACTTTAGCGGGACATATTTCACTGAAGAAAATGCACGGAAAATTGGAACAATCAGGGAAGAAATAGAAAAAATCGCAGAAACTCTTGATGAGAAAAATATCTTGATCTGCTCGCTGCTTTACGCTGTCGATAAGGCGGCCAACACTGTCGGGCATTATGATGCTTTCCGCAAGAAGCTGGATGCGCGGCGGCCGATAAAATTGCTTGTTCCAGATATTGATTATCCAAGCAACATGAACAACGAGGTTTATAAAGAAGATGCAAACCTGCTTGTAAAAAGGATCTCTTGCGATGTTCTGTATATTGATCCGCCGTATAATTCCCGCCAGTATTCGGACGCTTATCACTTGCTGGAAAATCTTGCGGAATGGAAAAAGCCTGAAGTCGCTGGCATCGGCAAAAAGATGGATCGCTCACATATCAAAAGCGATTACTGCCTCAAAACTGCCGCCACCGCATTTGAAGATTTGATTCGGAACGCTGACTGTGGATATATTTTGCTTTCCTATAACAATACCGGCAGCTCCAAAGATGGTCGTTCAAACGCGCGGATAAGCGATGAAGAAATACTGCAAATCCTGAATGACAAAGGCGATGTTGAGATATTTGAGACGAATTACAAAGCCTTTACAACAGGGAAAAGCAGCAGCGAAAACAACGTGGAGCGGATTTTCTATTGCAAGGTGACAAAGTAATTATGAGAAAGCCCTGGTCAATAGCCACCGCAGTGCGAAACCCAGAGAGATTGAGAGATTTCCTGGCTGTTTTGCGCCAACTCGAAAATTCGGAATGGCATATCGAGAATCAAAAGAAGTATCAAATCCTGCTGATTCAAAACAGAGTATATGGATATGGAAGGCCTCAATTCTACAAGGGATTATCCGAAGATCAGATTGAATTGATCGATGATTCGTCAAAGGGTATTCCTTTTGAAACGGCAGAGGAAATTTTCTATGCAAAGGACTATGAAGATCCCGCAATGCGCGGACGGCAATCGATAAATCCGCTAAAAAAGATGGGGCTTGTTACTATCGAGAATAACAAAATTAGAATAACTGATTCGGGGAGGCTGCTCTTGAAAAAAGACTTTGATTATGAAGAGGTATTCTTCAGAAGTTTTTTGAAGTGGCAAATACCCAATCCTGATAGTCGAGATTATCCAAAGAATGGCGATTATGATATCAAACCCTTTATTGGAACGCTCCACTTAATCAATGCGGTCAATCAGAAAGAAATCGCCCGCGGCGGCACAGCGAAAGGCCTTAGCAAGGAGGAGTTTTCCCTCTTTGCGCCAGCCTTGATACATTATCGAGATATAGATGATTATGCCGCGAAAATAATTGCAGCGCGGGATGAATTGTCTGAAAAAGCGAGGCATGAGAGGAGAATAATTTTTGATACATATAAGAGACAGTTCGCCAGCGAATTTTTGGGGACAGACAACGAAGCGGAGATAACCAAATTATTAAAGAATTTGAAAGATTATGGTGACAACGCTATTCGGTATTTCCGTTTGACAAAACATATTCATATTCGCGGCGGCGGATTTTATATTGATTTAGAGCCGAGACGGTCGGTCGAGATTGAGTCCCTGCTTGCCAGCGACAACGCGCAATCAAAGTCTTTCACCAAAGAGGCGTACCTTGCTTATATCGCTGATATATCAAAGCCACAATTACCTTGGGAAACTGAAGAAAAACATTTTGAGATTATAAGAAGACTCGTTGAGGATATTCGAAGTTATGAAACCGCTTTACAGAAAGAAAAAATTGAAGTTAGGGCGTTTCAGGCAATGACTGCTTATGAGTTGATTAACCGCATCAAAGAATTGAGGGGATACCGCCGCGAACTGCAAGATGAAGAGATTTACAGACAGTCTCAAGCCATTGAGCAGTTAGAATCGTACATTGAGGATTTGGAAAACATATATGATTTTGAGGATCGTCCGATTCTGCTTGAGAAACTGTCCGCGCTTGGTTTGCAAGCGCTCAATGACGCCATAAAAATCAGACCTAATTATCCTGTTGGCGACGATAACGAGCCAACATTCACCGCGCCAGCGAACACACCGGACATCGAATGTTTCTATGAAAGTTTCAATGCTGTCTGCGAGGTTACAATGCAAACCGGCCGCGCTCAATGGTATCATGAGGGGCAGCCTGTTATGAGACACTTGCGAGACTTTGAGAAGCGGCATAAGAATAAGCCCTCATATTGTCTGTTCATTGCTCCCAAGCTGCATAGGGATACGGTCAATACATTTTGGACGGCGATAAAATATGAGTATGAGGGACAGCCTCAAAGGATCATTCCTCTATCCATTCGGCATTTCGCGCTTATCTTGAAAATACTGCTCCAACTGAAAATCGAAGAGAAGTTTCTGAAGCATTCAGATATTTCGCGTTTGTACAACGACATTTTAGATTCGTCCAACGCTTTCAATAATTCGAGCGAGTGGCTGAAAAGCATCCCGAACACGATTTCTTTGTGGCGGGAAAGCCTGATTTCCCAAGTATAGAACATGAAAACTGACATCATTTACCACGGAGATTGCGTTGACATCCTTCACAGAAAGGTTGAAGCGAACTCCATCGACTTGATCTTTGCCGATCCGCCTTACAATCTGTCGGGGACTGGCCTGGAATGGAAAGGCAATAAAACTGGCGGCGACTGGTATATGGTCAACGCCTATTGGGATAAGATGACCCCTCCAGAATATATGCGATTTACAGGCGAATGGATTGGCGCTTGCAATAGCGTTTTGAAGGATAAAGGTTCAATTTACATTGCCTGTAGCTATCACAATATCGGTGAAGTGATGATTGTACTGAAACAGCTTAAATACAAAATAAACAACATCATCACTTGGTACAAAACAAACGCCATGCCGAATATGACAAGGCGGGTCTTTACGCATTCAACGGAGTTTGTCATCTGGGCGGTAAAAGGGGCCGGTTGGATTTTCAATTATGAAACGATAAAAGAGATAAATCCGGAAAAACAAAAGGACGGAAGCCCGAAACAAATGCGCGATCTTTGGCAGTTTCCGCTTGTACAAGGCAAAGAGAGGCTGCGCGGGGACAATGGCCGTGCTTTGCACCCAACACAAAAGCCAGAAGAAATGCTCAAGAGGATCATTTTGGCCAGCTCCCAAAAAGGGGATATTGTACTTGATCCATTTTTAGGAAGTGGCACAACAGCTTATGTGGCGAAAAAGTATGGGCGCAGATGGATTGGCATTGAGCAAGATAAAATGTATGTGAAATTTTCCCGGCAAAGAATGTATGACAATCAGTAAATTAGACACTCATACAAGCCAAAGACGGTTGCGAAATATCCCGTTTTTGATACAGTTAAAGATGAAATGGCGGAGCGTAAATTATGGCGCAAAACTGGTTTCAGCATACTTTTAGCCGCCGGCGGTTCCAAACCCGGAATCAAGCGGCGACCCTGGCGATTCTGGGCATGGCCATCCTCTTGATTTTGGGCATCCTGTATTTGTCGCAGGTGGCATCGTTTGCCATTACCAACCGCACCATTGAGGATTTGATTAACCAGCGCGACAAACTCAAGCGCACCAATGGGCAGCTGATCGCCGAGATCGCCAGTTTTCGCACAGTCCCGCGCCTCTTCGCCCGCGCGCGGGAAATCGGCTTTCGGCCGGCAGCCAACGCTGACATCGATTATTTGGTGATTGAGGGGTATAATCCTGATCGGACAAGCGTGACTGTTAATCCGACAAGCGTCGAAAGCGGCGCCGACATCGCCGTCTATGATGAAACCTTTAGCGGCTGGCTCGAACAGCAGTTCGCCCTGCTGCGGCATCAATTTGAAGCATTTGGCAGCTAGCACGAGAAACCCAGGGTATGCAGGGACTTTCGCCACAGCAAGCAACCATACAGGCGCGGCTGCCTTTTGTGATTATATTTCTGGCGCTGATGGCGGGCCTTTTGCTGCTGACGCTGGCGAATTTTCAGTTTTATCCGCGGGCTGTTCGGCAGGAATTGGAAAGACGCGGCAGCGCCAGCGTCAACTCCATTCGCCGCATCCCGGCTGAACGCGGGCTGATTTATGACCGCGACGGCGCGCTCTTCGCGTTTAACGCGCCGCAGTACCGCATTGGCGTCAGCCCCAATCTCGTTTCCGACCCGAACAAACTGGCAAGCGACCTGGCTGCCATACTCGCGGCGGATGAGTATGATTTGTCGCGGCTGCTGAAGAGCGACAACACCTGGAACTTTGTGGCTGGGCCGGTATCGGCGCGGCAGGGGCAGGCGATCGCCGATCTTGAGGTGAGCGCCCTCACCATCGAGCCGATTCCCAAACGTTTTTATCCGCAGGATACCTTGGCCGGGCATGTCATCGGCTTTGTCGTCGATGAGGCCCTCCAGGGCGCCATGGGCGTCGAGGGGGCCTACAACGATATTCTGGCGGGGCGCGTGCTGGATTTGTCGGTCAGCAACATCCCCCTGAATCTGCCGCAGGACACGCCTACGCAGCAGCGGGGCCAGGACATTATCCTGACGCTCGACCGCGACGTTCAGTTTTGGGTCGAGTCCGAATTGCAGCGGGCCATTCGGGAAAGCGGCGCATCGCGCGGAACCGTTATCGTGATGGACCCGCGCAACGGCGACGTCCTGGCGATGGCCAGCTATCCCGAATTTGACCCCAATCGTTTCATTGAGATCGAAGATCCAGACCTGCTTAGGAACCCGGCAATCAACGATGTCTATGAGCCAGGAACAGTCATGCAGGTTTTGACAGTCGCCGGCGCTCTGGAAAGAGACGTCATCACGCCCTATTGGACGTACAATGATCAAGGCCGTTTGGAAATCGGCGGGATTGTTGTCAGGAACGCCGACCGGCGGCGATACGGCGCTGTTGACGCCGCCCAAGTATTGATTCACTCGTTTAATGTCGGCGCCGCCACTATCAGCCTGGAGATGGGCGCCGACGATTTCTACAGCATGATGCAGGCCTTTGGGCTGGGGCAAAGCACTGGCATCGACTTGTTTGCCGAAGCCGACGGCAGTTTGAACATCCCCGGCGACAGCGATTGGAGCGAAAGCGACCTCGGCCTCAACAGCTTTGGTCAAGGGATGACGGCGACGCCGATTCAGATCATCACCGCCTTTGCCGCTATCGCCAACGACGGCATCATGCGCCAGCCGCGAACCGTGCGGCAGATCATCACCAGCGAAGGCGCGCAGGAAGCGCAGTCGATTACGACCCGCCGAGTCATCAGCGCCGAGACGGCGGCGGCGGTGACGAATATGCTGGTCCGCGCCGTCAGCGAAGGCTCGCCGCAGGCTGTTCTGCCTGGCTATACGATTGCCGGGCGGGCCGGCGTCGCCCGGATTTCGACAGCGGTTGATTATGAAACGGGCCCCAATTCCTCTATCGTCAGCTTTGTCGGCTTTTTGCCAGCCGAGGAGCCGCAGGCTGTGATGATGGTCAAGCTGGATCGGCCGGATGATTTTCGGGACAGTCAGCTGGCGGCGCCGGTCTTCAAGCGATTGGCGGACCGACTGGTGATTCTGCTGGAAATACCGGTGAACAGTGGCTAGGATGGCATAATATGGATGGACAGTTACCGCTTGCGCTAAGTGTTGGCGGCGCGACTTTCCTGCTTGGGATCATCTGGGGCGGGCCTTTTGTTGAGATCCTGCGCCGATTCAAGCTCGGCAAGCAGATTCGCGCCGAGTTGATGGACAGCAGCCACATCAAAAAAATCGGCACTCCGACTATGGGCGGCATCATGATTGTCCTGCCGACCATCGCCATTACCTTCGCGCTCAATGTTTCGCGCATTGTCCAGGAAGGCGTCGGGCGCAGTATTATGCTGCCCCTTTTCGTGCTGATCGGGTTTGCCCTGTTGGGACTGATTGATGATTGGGAAGGGATTCAAACGTCGCGCGGCGGCATCGGCGAGGGGCTGTCTGGACGCCTGAAATTCGCCGCCCAGATCATCCTGGCGCTGCTTGCCTCGATTGTCATGTCGCGGTTCGGCTTCGCCTATGCCAATCAAATGCTGCCGCCGCTGATTCCGGCGGCGATCCCGCTGCATCCGATCATTTTTGTCGCCATTAGCGCTTTTATCATCGTCGGAACTTCCAACGCCACCAATTTTACCGATGGGCTGGATGGGCTGGCTGGGATTATTACGGCAAGCGCTTTTGGGGCTTATGGCGTGATTGCGTTTTTGCAGGACCAGATATTCCTGGTTGAACTGTGTTTTATTATTGTGGGCGCCTGCTTCGCCTTTTTATGGTACAACGCGCACCCGGCGCAGCTGTTTATGGGCGACACTGGCTCGCTGGCTTTAGGCGCCACTTTGGGGACAGTCGCCATGATGACCGGGCAATGGCTGCTGCTGCCGATTATCGCGATTGTCCCGGTGATGGAAATCGTAAGCGTCATCTTGCAGGTGGCCTCCGCCAAATTGAGCCGCCGCTTCTATGGCGTTGACATTCGCCCCTTCCGGCGAACGCCGATTCATCATCATTTTGAACTCGGCGGCTGGAGCGAAACGCAGGTTGTCCAGCGTTTTTGGCTGATTGGCATGTTAAGCGCTTTTATCGGCGTGGCGCTGGCCGTCATCAGCGCCGGCAGCTAATCGCTTGGCGCGGCTTGGAGGATGCTGGC
Source organism: Phototrophicaceae bacterium (assembly GCA_965243515.1). Lineage (GTDB taxonomy): Bacteria > Chloroflexota > Anaerolineae > Aggregatilineales > Phototrophicaceae > UBA6055. The sequence continues at coordinate 2,973,990 of OZ251572.1, forward strand.
GAACTATGGCAAAGCGAGATCATTTGGCTGGCAAACGGGTCGTCATCTTTGGCTTTGGACGGCAGGGCAAGGCGCTGGCCCGCTGGCTGCCGACAGTTGGCGCCGACGTCGTCGTCACTGATCATCGCACGGATCTGGAACTGGGGCTGCGGCGGCGCGATTATCCGCAGGCGCGTTTTTACCTCGGTGGGCATCCCGAAGATGTTTTGACTGGCGCGCGGGCGATCTGCATATCGGGCGGTGTCCCGCTTGACCTGCCGATTCTTGAACTGGCGCAAAGGCGCGGCATCCCTTTGACAAATGATGCCCAGCTGTTTATTGAACGGTGTCCGGCGCCCGTTATCGGCATCACCGGCAGCGCCGGCAAAACCACAACCACCGCGCTCGCGGCGCAGATTATCAGGCAGGCCGGCTATCGGGTCTGGGTGGGCGGCAATATCGGCAATCCTCTCATTGGCGAACTGCCGAAGATCAAGCCGAATGATATTGCGGTGATGGAGCTTTCCAGCTTCCAGCTTGAACTGATGACCCGCAGTCCACAGGCTGCCGCCATTCTGAATCTGACGCCGAATCATCTTGATCGGCATGGCACGATTGAGCGGTACGCCGCCGCCAAAGCCCGGATCATCCGCTATCAGAATCCGACTGATGTGGCCGTTCTGGGCTGGGATGACCCCGGCAGCCGGGCGATGGAGCCGCTCGTTGCCGGTGAACTGCTGGCTTTCAGCCGCTATGATATGGTGGCGGACGGGGCTTTTATGCTGGGCAATCGCATCGTGGTCGCTGGATCCGCCAGTTATGATATGAGTCCTCATGTCGTTTGCGAGCGCGGTGATATTCCATTGCGCGGCGCGCACAATGTCCTGAACGTTCTGGCGGCCTGCGCCATCACCGGCGCGATGGGCCTGGCGATTGACCGGCCGGGGGTGCGGCCGGCGGCCATGCGGGCGGCTATTCGGGATTTTCAGCCGGTTGAGCATCGCCTGGAAACCGTGCGTCAGCTTGGCGGGGTGACTTATGTCAATGACAGCATCGCCACGGCGCCGGAACGTCTGCTGGCGGCCTTGGCCAGTTATGATGAGCCGCTGATTTTGCTGGTCGGCGGCGCCGACAAGGATCTGCCGTGGGAGACCGCCATTCGGCTGGCGCGGCAAAAAGCGCGGCATATCGTCGTCTTTGGCAAAGACGGCGACAAGCAGGTCGCAACCAAGGTGATGAAGCTGCTGACATTGATGCGGGTCAGCCAGGATCGGATTTCGCGGGTTGATTCGCTGGATGAAGCCGTCAAACGCGCGGCGCGGGTAGCGCAGGCCGGCGATGTCGTGTTACTATCACCAGGGGGCACCAGTTATGATGCCTATCAAGACTTTGCCGAACGCGGCGAACACTTTCGCCAGCTGGTATCTCGACTGTAACGGATGCGAAGCGACAGGCATAAAGAGAGACTCGAATGACCGACCAGACTTTTGACGATGCCCGCCGCCGCCGAATCCGCCGCCGTCTGCGGCGAAATCCAGGCCGCGCCTTGATAGCCGTCGATGAGAACATCCGCCCGGCAGCCCAGCCCAAGCGGAGCTTTTGGGCGACGCTCGACAAGCCCATGCTCGCCTGCGTTATCCTGCTGCTGATTATTGGGGCTTTGATGGTTTTCAGCACGACTTTTGACTGGAGCAACGCCGACCGCGGTAGCGCGACCGCCTTTTTTACTGAAGAGCATCTGCGTAATGTGGCGATTGCGGCGGTTGGTTTGCTGCTGTTTGCCGCGGTTGATTATCGCTTTTGGAAACGGTTTGCGGTCTGGCTGCTTCTGCTGACGATTGCCGCGCTTATCGCCGTGCTGTTCATTGGCGATTACAACTTCGGCGCCCGACGCTCATTGATTGGGGGGCGTTTCCAGCCCGGCGAGTTGGCTGAATTTACCATTGTGCTTTATATGGCGGCTTGGCTTGGCTCCAAAAACACCCAAGTTAGCAGTTTTCTCTTTGGGCTGGTTCCTTTCCTGACCATTGTTGGCATTATCGTCTTCCTGATTACGCGGCAGCCTGACCTAAGCTCGGCGGCCGTTGTCGCCATCACCGCCAGCATCATGTTTTTTCTGGCGGGGGCGAGTCTGTTTCATCTGGGGGCGACGGTCGGGCTGGCCGCCGCCGTCGGCTGGGCGCTGGTGCAAGGGCTGGGTTACGCGCAGACCCGAATCGCCGAGTTCACCGCCGGGCTGCTGGATCCAACCCAGGCCAGCTATCACACGCAGCAGGCGGTCACCGCTTTTATGAAAGGCGGCTGGACCGGCGTCGGATTAGGACGGTCGGAGCAGAAGTTCGGGGCGCTGCCGGCGCCGCACACCGACAGCATTTTTGCGATTATCGGCGAGGAGCTTGGCGTGCTGGGAGCGGCCTTTGTGCTGATTTTGTTTGCGGCTTTTGCCTTTCGCGGCTTTCAGATAGCCCGCCGCGCCCGAGATACATTTGGCGCTTTGCTGTGCATCGGCTTTACGTCTTGGGTGATTATCCAGGCGCTGCTGAATATCGCGGTGATGACCGCGCTTATCCCTTCGACCGGCGTGCCGCTGCCCTTCATCAGTTTTGGCGGTTCGTCGCTGGTGGTGGTGATGATCGGCGTCGGCTTGATGCTAAGCGTGCAGCGAGTGGCGGCGCGGCGGCAGACGACATCGGAACGGAGAGACGAACTTGCGAATTATGATCGGGGCTGGGGGAACCGGCGGGCACGTCTATCCCGCACTAGCAGCCGCCCGGGCGCTGCTGAACGGCGATAGCCGCCATCGGCTGTATTTCATCGGCACAGTGGGCGGCATGGAACAGCGGCTCGCGGCCGAATCGGGACTCGGCTTTGCCGGCTGTTACGGAGTCTATGCCGGGCCGATTCACGGGGTTAATCCGCTTCGACTGGCGGCGAGCGTCGTCAAACTGGCGCTTGGCAGCCTGCAATCCTTTGTCAAGCTGGCATCCATTCGTCCCCATGTCATCCTTCTGACGGGGGGCTGGGCAAATCTGCCGGTGGCGGTTGGGGCTTGGCCGCTGAAAATCCCGATTGTGCTTTACCTGCCGGATATAGAACCCGGGCTGACCATCAGAGTCTTGCAGCGGTTCGCCGCCAAAGTAGCGATTACGGTCGACCGGTCGGCGCGCTATTTTCCGGCGGAAAAGACGGCGCTGACGGGTTATCCCTTGCAGGAGAATCGGCTGAAAGCCACGCGGTCCAAGGCGATTGAACACTTCGGTTTGGATCCGGCGCGCAAGACGCTGATGGTCTTCGGCGGCAGCCGCGGCGCCCGCAGCATCAACGCCGCGCTTGGCGGCAGCCTGGCGAAGCTGCTGGACGACGGCCTGCAAATCATCCACATCACCGGCGAACTTGATTGGGAACGCGCGCGGCGGCAGGTCGGCGATCTGAAAGATCATCGGCGTTATCATGCCTTCGCTTATTTGCATGATGATATGGGGCTGGCCTTCGCCGCCGCCGATTTGGCGGTATGTCGGGCGGGCGCAAGCGTCTTGGCCGAACTGCCGCTGTTCGGGCTGGCGGCGATTCTGACGCCTTATCCGTATGCCTGGCATTATCAAAAGGTCAATGCCGATTACTTGAGCGAGCGCGGCGCCGCCATTCGTCTTGATGATGAAGACCTGCAATCATCGCTTTATGACACCATCAAGTCGCTCATCAGTGATGCCCGGCGGCTGGCGGAAATGCAGGCGCAGTCCAAAGCGCTGGCGGATGCTGACGGCGCGCGGCGGCTGGCGGCCCTGTTGATCGACATCGGCGGCGGCTGAAATGCTGCGGCTGATTCCGGGGCAGCATATTCATTTTATCGGCATCGGCGGCGCTGGTTTGTCGGCGATTGCCCGCGTGCTGCTGGAACGCGGTTTTTACATTAGCGGTTCGGACCTGCGCGCCAGTGAAACCACGGCGGCTTTGGCGGCTGACGGCGCTCGCATCTACCGCGGCCATGACGCATCTTTTCCTGACGGCGCTGATATGGTGGTGGCATCATCGGCGATACCGCCGGGGCATATTGAAGCGATGGCGGCCAAGGCGCAGGGCATCCCAGTTCACAAGCGCCGCGACATCATTGGAGCGGTTATGCGCGGGCATGACAGTATCGCGGTGGCCGGCGCCCATGGCAAAACCACCACAACGTCTATGATTATTCATATCTTGCAGCAGGCCGGCAAAGACCCCAGCTATATTGTCGGCGGCAAAATGGGCAACACCGGCAAGAACGCCGCGGTTGGCAGCGGGCCATCCTTTGTCATCGAGGCCGATGAATATGACAATATGTTTCATGGTCTGCGGCCGAACCTCGCCGTTATCACCAATGTTGAACATGACCATCCCGACTTCTTCAAGACTATGCAGCAGGTTATTGAGGCCTACGCGGCATTCGTCGATTTGCTGCCGTCGACGGGCGCGCTGGCGGCCTGCGCTGATGACCGCGCGGCATTAGCCCTCGCGCGCGGCCGCATCGATGCCGGCCGGCCGGCGGTGACCTATGGGATCGCGAATCCCCGGGCGAACTGGCGGGCGGTGAATCTGCGTCATGGTGACCAAACAACGATCTTTACCGTTTTGCGCGATGGCGACCGTCTCGGTGAGGCGGAGCTAACGGCGCCGGGGGGCCATAACGTCCTGAATGCCCTGGCGGCCTTGGCGGCTGCCGACGCGCGCGGCGTTCCGTTTGATCTGGGCGCCAAGGCGCTCGGCAGTTTCAAGAGCGCCGCCCGCCGCTTTGAGATACGGGGGATGCGCGGCGATGTCATCGTCGTTGATGACTACGCTCATCATCCGACCGCAATCAAAGCCACTCTCGGCGCGGCGCGGCGCCACTATCGGCGGCGGCGAATCTGGGCGGTTTGGCAGCCTCATACCTATACCCGCGTCCAGCAGTTCATGCCCGCTTTTCTGACTGCTTTTGCCGAAGCGGACCATGTGCTGATTACACCGATTTTCGCTGCCCGCGAAGCCGCGGCCGCCGGGATTTCGAGCCGCCGCTTGGCGGCCGCCATGGATCATCCGGATGTTCGCTATGCCCCGTCGCTTGAAGCCGCCGTCTCGATGCTGCGCGAAGACATCATTCCGCCGGCCCTGCTGCTGATTTTCAGCGCCGGCGACGCCAACCGCATCGCTGATGATTACCTGAACGGCGGCGAGTCAGTCCAATGACTATTTCTATTGACAAGACGCTAAGGCAGCAGCCGCTGGCGCGCTACACCGCCGCGCGGCTGGGCGGAACGGCTGATTATCTGTATGTTGCCAAAGGCGCCGGTTTTGATGATGTCAAAGCCCTGCTCCAGCAAGCCTGGCGGCGCGGTATGCCAGTGACCCTTATCGGCGGCGGCGCCAATATCCTGGTGTCCGACAAGGGGATCCGCGGCCTGACGATTATCAACCGCGTCAGTCAGCTTGCCGATGAGCGGCGGGGCGATGCGGCCTGTGTATCGGCAAGCAGCGGCGCGAGTCTGATTCGGCTGGCGCGTTACTGCCAGGAGCGCGGTTACCGCGGCTTGGAATGGGCGATTGCCGTGCCGGGCACGGTCGGCGGCGCGGTCGTCAACAATGCCGGCGCGCATGGTGCGGACATATCCAATTCGCTTCATCATGTCATGGTCTATGACGCGCAAGGCGGCGCGCGCCGGGTTGACGTCGGGGAACTGGATTATGATTATCGGCATTCTTGGCTGAAAACCCGTCAAGATCGGCGCTTTATGGTCTTGCAGGCCAGCTTTGCATTGGAAAGAGACGATCCAAAAGCGATTCAGGCGCGCATGAACCGATACAATGCCTGGCGCAAACAGACACAGCCGCCCGGCGCCAGTCTTGGCAGCATCTTCAAGAATCCGCCGGGCGACCATGCTGGACGGCTGATTGAAGCCGCCAATCTCAAGGGGCATCAAATCGGCGGGGCGCGGGTTTCACCCATTCATGCCAATTTCTTTGTCAACACCGGCGAAAACGCCAGCGCGCAGGATTATCTCCAGCTAATTCGCGCGGTGCGGCGGCGGGTGCGAGAGGCTTTTGGGGTTCAGCTGGAGTTGGAAATACAGATTGTTGGCGATTGGGACTGATTTTGCGCGCTTGCAGAATTGCGCGGGCGGCTCATTCGCAGTACACTAAGGCATTAGCCAAAAGAAACGGTTGCTGGAAGCGCACAAGTGGCGAGTCATGTTCAAAGTCACAAGCGGCAGTCAGAGCGTTCGCCGGGCATACTGCATCGGGGGAGTCCCAGCGCGGCCGTCGAGCGTCAATCGGTTGAGCCCAGCGAAAAGGCGCGGTACGATGCGCGCTGGCGCGTGGCGAGCGCGCTTGTTTTTTTGATGCTTGGCGCGATTCTGGTTTTGATTTTCACCAGCGATCTGTTTTATGTGCGGTCGATAGAGGCGAGCGGGCTGATTCATCAAACGCGCGAAGAAATTTTTGCCTTGTCGGACATTGCCGATTATCATATATTCTGGCTTGACCCAGAGCGGATCCGCGCCAACATCCTGCGTTCGCCTTTGGTCGCCGATGCGTCAGTTGAGATTGGCTGGCCGCCGGACATGATTACGATACAGGTCGAAGAGCGGCAGCCGGTGATTCTTTGGTCGGCCGGCGGCGAAGACATCTGGGTTGATTTGCAGGGGCGGGTGATGCCGGTGCGCGCCGAGCTTCCTGGGCTGCTGCGCGTGAATGCCGACGGCGGCGTCTTGATGGACAAGGGGCTGGACAAGGACACGGCGCTTGGCGCGCTGCAAATGCAGGAAATTTTGCCTGACGGCACTGACTTGGATTATAATCCGATTTATGGCTTGGGCTGGACAAATCACAAAGGCTGGCAAATATGGGTGGGTTCCGGCGCTGACATGCGCGAGAAGATCAGGATTTATGAATTTTTATTCGATAATCTCGTCGCCCGCGGCATTGAAGCTGAAGAGTTGAATATCGCAAATCCTGATGCGCCGTTTTACAGGGTATTATGGGGGCGTTAAATTTATATGGCTAATTTAGTCGTTGGCATTGATGTAGGCACATACAAAATCTGCACGCTGGTTGGCGAAGTTCGCCCGGATGATATTTTTGTCGTTGGTTTGGGGATTGAACCCAGCGCTGGGATGAAGAAGGGCGCGGTCAGCGATGTCAGCGCGCTGACGATGGCGATTGCCAATTCGGTCCGCAAGGCCGAAAAATCGAGCGGTTATGACATCAACCGCGCTTATGTCAGCGTTGCCGGGAGTCATATCTCGTCATTGACCAGCCGCGGGATCGCCACAATTGTTGGGCATCGGAGCGTCCAGCCAGAGGACCGCGACAAGGCGATTGACGTCGCCCGCGGCATCGCTATTCCTCACAACCGCGAGGTTTTGCATGTCGTCCCCCGCAGCTATACGTTGGATGGGCAGGGCGGCATCCGCCATCCGATTGGGATGCACTGTTTTCGGCTGGAGGTCGATGCCCACATCATTACGGCTTCGGCGACCAGTCTGGCGAACCTTGAGGATGCGGTTGAATCGGCTGGCGTTTTGGTCGACCGCCTTATTCTGAATCCGTGGGCGGCCGGCGATGCTGTGCTGACCAGCCACGAGCGCGAGATGGGCGCGGTGGTTATCGATATCGGCGGCGGCACAACTGACCTGGCTATTTTTATCGACGGCACTGTATGGCACACGGCGATTATTCCGGTCGGCGGCAATCATGTCACCCAGGACATCACCTATTGGATGCGCGTTCCTTTTGGGCTGGCCGAACAGGTCAAGATACAGCGGGGGCATGCTGACATGCAGGCGGTTAGAGAGACGGAGATGTTCCCGGTTGAGCCGTTTGGCGGTGATATTCTGTCGGTTTCGCGCCGCGATCTGGCGATGGTCATTGAAGCGCGGTTTGAAGAGATTTTTGACCTGGCGCAGAAGGAAATCCAACGTTCGGGCTATGCCGGTCTCCTGCGGGCTGGCGCGGTGATCACCGGCGGCAGTTCACAGCTGCCGGGCTATAAGGAACTCGCGGCGCGCATTCTCAACATTCCGATACGGCTGGCGCAGCCGGAGAAGATCACCGGCATTGCCGATACGCTGAAGAACCCCGCTTACAGCACCAGCGTTGGGCTGCTTCGTCTGGGTCTGGAGATGGAGCCTATGGTCGAATCGGAAGCGGATCATAATATGAGTCTGCCGGTTTCGGGGCTGGGCCGGCGGATGAATGATTTTCTGCGCCGTTTTCTGCCGGAAAATGATTAAAAAATGCGTTGTAAAATGAAGGGTTTTGGTTTATGGTTAGACATTATTTTGCATTTGTCCGCGATATGTGTCACACTAATGGGCCGATTTATCATTACACGTTCGGGTAACGTGTGAATTCAAAAGGGAACTCGTTATGGTCAATGAACTGCTTCCAGGAGATAATTTCGCACAGATTAAAGTAGTTGGCGTCGGCGGCGGCGGCGGCAACGCTGTCAATCGGATGATCAATGAGGGCTTGGGAGGGGTCGAATTCATCGCCGTCAATACTGACAATCAGGCCTTGATCCTCTCCAAAGCCAAGACGCGCGTTCGCATCGGGGATAAACTGACGCGCGGCCTTGGCGCCGGCGGCAACCCCGAAATCGGGCGAAAGGCGGCTGAAGAAAGCTCGGAAGACCTGCTTGAGGTGCTGCGCGGCTCGGACATGATCTTTGTCGCCTGTGGCATGGGCGGGGGGACTGGCACTGGCGCTTCGCCGGTGATTGCCCAAATCGCCAAAGAACTGGGCGCATTGACCATCGGCGTTGTGACCCGCCCCTTCACATTTGAGGGCACGCGGCGGGCGCAGCTGGCGAAAACCGGCATTGAAGCGCTGAAGAGTCAGGTCGATACGCTGATTTCGATTCCGAATGACCGTCTGCTTGAAATGTCGGACAAGCGTTCGACCTTGCAGCAGGCATTTACGCTTGCCGATGATGTGCTGCGTCAGGGGATTCAGGGCATTTCCGAACTGATTACAGTCCCCGGTTTGATTAACCTTGACTTCGCTGATGTGCGGACGATTATGTCGGAGGGCGGCGCCGCGCTGATGGCGGTTGGCCGCGCCGCCGGCGATGACCGCGCCCGTCAGGCCGCTGACCAGGCGATCACCAGCGGTTTGCTTGACATCACTATTGACGGCGCCCGCGGCATCCTCTTCTCGATTACCGGCGGGCTAGACCTGACGCTGTTTGAGGTCAACGAAGCGGCCGCGATTATTAAAGACAGCGCTCATCCCGAATGCAATTTGATCTTTGGCGCGCATATTGACGAGAGTCTGGGCGACGAGGTGAACATTACCGTCATCGCCACCGGCTTTGAGCGCAGCCGTTTGGAAGCCAGCATGAAGGAAGCGGGCACGCTGCCTATCCGCCAGTCGCCGTCCATGCCGCATCCACCGCCGCGGCAGCGCCCGGTCTATGAAGACGTGGAAGTGCAGGGGCCGACTCATGGCAGCGGCAGCCTGTCAAGCGGCGGCAGCGGTTCATCATCCTTCCAGCGTCAGCGCCGCGGGCCGGCATCGGCGCCGCAGGAAGACCCGCGCACTTATGAGAATATCGACCCGCAAAACACCGATTTGCCGGCTTTCCTGCGGAAACGGAATCGCCGTCAGTGATTTTTAGGGTTGGGACTGCAAACGGAAGCGGCCGCTAATCCGCTCCTATGTTTATATCCAAGTCGGTTAATCTTGATTGTTTCATAATTTGGATTAGCCGACTTGTCGTTTATGCCTGTCCATCATAAGACGCTGTTCAATCATGGCAAGCTCGGCATTAAGACTAAGAGAAAACTGGCAAACGCTTAGCGGCGAACTGGCGGCGGCGGCAGAACAAGACTTTGCCAGCGTTTTTCACAAACTTTTTACGAATACCGATTATGACCTCATCTCCAAACCCCGCGAGTTTCATAACGTCTACTACAATTATCCTCTGCTGGAGCGAGACAAAGGGCAGGTTTATGATCCTGGCAAAAAATATCGTCATGGATTTAGGCCGGACTTTGCTATTTGCAATAACAAAACCAGCAAGCGCATTTATGTCGAACTCAAACGACAGGATGGATGGGTAGAGGGCAAAGAAAGAAGCGCCGGCCGCGGCAACGCGCACGAACGGCTTTGCAAGTATTTTACACCTGGTTTAATGCAGATGCTCCGCAGTCATAGCGGAATACAGGATACGCTGCCATTTTGGGTTGTGTTTAGGGGCGACATCACAAGAGACCCGTGCCGAGTCAGAGAAATTACCTGCTGGTTCAGTGAGTACACAAATAATTTCTTCTTCTGGCGCGATCATAAACATGACCTGCTGGTTTTGCATTTTATTGAATACATTGCGCCTCATCTTGATTGACCACATCCAATCCCCAAGTGTCAAATCCTGGCTGGCTGCCTCTTGCAAACAATTCAATTCTTGACTGATGCGGGAACATTTTTACTATGCCCTGCGCGGCCTCAACTGGCTTTTCACTGTGTTTTCGGCGCGGAGCTTCAATCAGCTGTTTGACGTTTCGCGCCCCTCTAGGACTGGGTATCTTGCCGCGTTTGAACAGCAGACATAATTCACAATAGGACAAGGTATAATGCCCGGGGTTATGATTCATTTTATTCCAGACAAAAGCAACGGTCTTATATTCAAATCCCCAGGCCTGGCCCAATTCAACAGCCTGCGCCAGATGCGGATTAGTCGTCCAAAGAAACAGCAAAGCATTGTCTTTGGCAATTCGCCGCACAGGCAATTGTTTCAGGTCTTCGGTTAGGATGGTAGGATATTTGAAGCAGGCGGAGCTAATAAATATCGCTTTCCGCCACCCATTATTATTGTTTGACATTCCGCTTCGATCATATTGCAGTTTGCCGTTGTAATGCCAAGGAGGATCGGCGTAGATGATGTCATATTGCTTGTCGGGCAAAGGCGGAAACAGGCAATCCATCCAGTTTGACTGTGTTCTGGCTTTCACTTCCTCATTGTAAATCGAATAGCTGGTTACTTGGGAATCCGACATGGCATCTCTCCCAACTGCCTTCTCATCTGAATTCAAAAGCGGCATTTGTCGCATGATCGCGTCCTTAAATTGGCAATCAAATTCTGTGTGTTTGTCAGCCTATTAGAGTATAATACCATAGTTATTTTTGTTTGCATGAATGGGAGGGGTCATGGTTCAATTCCAATCAGCGAAAAGCAGCGCCTTGCATGATCTCGGTTACAAGATTTTCCTGGACCGTTACGCGCAAAAGGACATGACCCGCAGCACCCTGGCCGTGGGCGACACAGTAATTGTGGTCGTCAATGCCAAGACCGGCCAGCGCGAAATTGGCGATGTGACCGACATCAACCTGCCCAAAGTCACGATTAAGCTGCTGGACGGCGAAACTGTTGAGCGCGATCTCGAACACGTCGACAAGCCGATTGAAATCGACCCCGGCCAGATGATGGACCGCGTCGCCGGCGGCATCGCTCAGACAGAATCCAGCGCGCAAAAACAGGCCGAATGGTCGAGCAAATTTCGCTGGCTGCTGGACGACTGGAAATTCGTCCCCGGCGGTCGCATCCTCACCGCCGCCGGCACCGACCAAAATTTGACCTACTATAATTGTTACGTCATCTCATCGCCCAAGGACTCGCGCGACGGGATTATGACCGCCCTGGGCCAAATGGTCGAGATTATGTCGCGCGGCGGTGGCGTCGGCATCAACATTTCGACTCTGCGCCCGCGCCATGCCTATGTGCAGGGCGTCAACGGCCGTTCCAGCGGCGCGGTGTCATGGGGCGCCCTGTACAGCTTCGTCACCGGCCTGATCGAACAGGGCGGCAGCCGCCGCGGCGCGCTGATGCTCATCCTCAACGACTGGCATCCAGATGTCTTTAACTTTATCAACAGCAAGCGACAGGCTGGGCAGATCACCAACGCCAATATCAGCATCGGCGTATCCGACAAGCTGATGGAAGCCGTCAAAGCCGACGATGACTGGCAGCTGGTCTTCCCAGACACGACCGACCCGGACTATGACGAACTTTGGGACGGCGACCTAAGCACATGGATAGCCTCCGGCCGCCAAGTCACTCACTATAAAACCGTCAAGGCGCGCGACCTGTGGCATGCGATCATCGAAAGCGCCTGGGCCAGCGCCGAACCCGGCCTGTGGTTCAATGAGCGCAGCAACAAAATGGCCAATAGCTGGTATTTTAACCCTTTGATTTCGACCAATCCCTGCGGCGAACAGCCTTTGGGGGCCTTTTCGGTATGCAACCTCGGCGCCATCAACCTGGCGCGTTTTTATGACGCTGAAGCGCGCGATGTGGCTTGGGATGAACTGCGTCAAACCGTGCAGTACGCCACCCGTTTCCTCGATAATGTCATCGATTCGACGCCCTATTTTTTCGAGGAGAATGAAAAGGTGCAGATGGGCGAACGGCGGATTGGGCTGGGGACGATGGGCATTGCCGAACTGATGCTGCGGCTGGGCGTGCGCTATGGCAGTGATGAATCAGTGGATTTGATCGACCGCGTTTATCGGCTCATCGCCATTGCCGCGTATGAAACCTCCAGCGATTTGGCCCAAGAAAAAGGCGCGTTCCCCCAATTTGAGGCCGAAAAATTCTTAGAGAGCGGTTATATGCAGGCCATGCCAGCCGACCTGTGCCAGAAAATCCGCAAAGACGGCATCCGCAACGTGACTCTGCTGACACAGGCGCCGACTGGAACGACGGGAACGATGGTCAATACATCAACTGGCGTCGAGCCGTTTTTCTCGTGGGTGTATTATCGCAAGAGCCGTCTCGGTCTGCATGAAGAGCAGGCGCCGATTGTCAAAGAATGGCACGCGGCGCATCCCGAAGCGACTGAACTGCCCGACTTTTTTGTGACGGCGATGGATTTGGCGCCAGAAGATCATGTCAAAGTGCAGGGCGCGTTCCAGCGGTGGATCGACAGCGCCATCAGCAAAACCTGCAACGTCCCCAACGATTACACCGTCGAGCAGGTCAGCGAACTCTATCAGTATATGTATGAGCTTGGCTGCAAGGGCGGCACGATTTACCGCGACGGCAGCCGCGATGAGCAGGTTTTGATGCTCAAAGGCGACGAGCGCGCCGAAAGCGAAATGGAAGAGCTGCGCGGCGATGATGTCGAGCAGGTGGCGACGCCGCATCGAACTTATCCGCGCCCCGACCGCCTGACCGGCACAACCGTTAGCACGCAAACGCCCTTTGGCAAAGCCTACATCACCATCAACCGCGATGACCAGGACAATCCCTTCGAAGTGTTTATCGCCATTGGCAAAGCCGGCAGTGATATTCAAGCTGACGCCGAAAGTCTGGGACGGATGATGTCGCTTCAGCTGCGGACGACGGCGCCGCACAACCGTCACAAAATGCTCGCTCTGATTATCGATCAGCTGCAAGGCATTGGCGGCGCGCGGCCGATTGGATTTGGGCCTAAACGAGTGCTTTCACTGCCCGATGCCGTGGCCAGGGTTTTGCAGATGGAGTTTTTTCCAGAGGATCAGCCGCATCAGCTTGATTTGCCGATTACGGCGGCGAACATCAGCGCGCAACCGCCGGCAAGCGACGTCGTAGATGAAAACGGCGCGATTTCGGGCGCGGATATGTGTCCTGAATGCGGTACGATTGCCTTGATTCGGGCCGAAAACTGCCGCAAGTGCTTGATTTGCGGTTATAGTGAGTGTTAAAATAGGCTCAAGGTCGGGGATTCGGTATTCAAAGTCCCTGGTCTGACCTTAGTTTTGAAAGGAGGTAATCATGGCTAAAGGCAAAAATCAGCATGTCGTAAAACGCGACAAGGGTTGGGCTGTGCGCGGTGCAGGCAATTCAAAAGACACTGTAGTTAAGCGAACACAACAGGAAGCGTTTGAAGCCGCAAGGGATATCGCGATCAATCAAGGATCGGAAGTTTTAATTCATGGTCGCGACGGCAAAATTCGTGAAAAGAACAGCTATGGAAACGATCCCCATCCTCCCAAAGGATAAAAGTCGCAGACCATAGTTGTTTCAAGTCCACTTCGGGACAAACTGATTGAAAGTTAAAAGACGGCCCAAGGGTCGTTTTTTCTTTGTCGTGGTCGGGGGGATTATATGACTATTGCGATTTTCGTTCGCTCTCGATCATCTCCTTCTGCATTTTGATGGCGGCCGCAATGTCATCGCCGACGGCCAGCCAGTCAGAGCGGATGGCGTCATAGTCGGCTTTGGCCGCCGAAGGCGCGGCGTTGTAGGTGTTCAAGACACCGCAAATATCCATCAAACTGCCGATGCCCGTCCAAATGGTTGGGGTTGGGAACAAGTGCAAGCGACTGCGCTTGAGATCGTAATCCTCCATGATTCCTCCTCATTCCTCGCGGATATGATCATCTTACCGCGTATGTTGATTATATGTCAAGGCTCGTCAAACAGGCCGACTCAAAATCAGCCCAGCCAGAACACCCACACTGGTCATCCACATCACCGCGAACCAGCGCGTCTGCTGATTGATTTTCTCGCCCATCTCTTTGCTCAATTCCTTGCCCAGCCGTTCCAAATCAGCTTTCGTGGCCAGATGATTATACTGCGCTTCAAGCGCCGAAAGCCGACCTTCATGCTGCATCGATTCAACTGCCATCGCCGTCATCCTTTCGCGTTCATCAGATATTATCATCTTACAACGTATGTTGATTATACGTCAACCTATGTTTATGGCATGTCAATAAAGATATTTGATGTGTATAATGCGCTGGCGAAACGGGCAAGGAACACAACATGCGAAACCGACTCTATTATGGCGACAATCTCGATATTCTGCGGACGCGCGAATACTTCCCCGACGAATCAGTCGACCTGATCTACCTCGACCCGCCCTTCAACAGCAACCGCAATTACAATGTGCTGTTCAAATCGGAAAGCGGCGCCGACAGCGAAGCCCAAATCACCGCCTTTGAAGACACCTGGCATTGGGGCGAAACAGCCGAAGCCACTTACCGCCAGCTGATCGCCGATGCGCCCGAAAAGACCTCAACGGCAGTCGAAGCGCTGATGAACCTGATCGACCGCAACCAGATGATGGCCTACTTGGTGATGATGGCGGCGCGGCTGGTCGAACTGCACCGCGTCTTGAAGCCGACGGGGAGCCTTTATCTGCATTGTGATGATACTGCCAGCCACTATTTGAAAATTCTGCTTGATGCGATTTTTGGCGCGGAGAATTATAGAAATCACATCGCTTGGCGCCGCGCCACAGCGCATAATGACCCGAAACGTTACGGCCGCATTCAGGATCACATCCTCTACTATACGGCGGGCGACAACCCAACTTGGAATGGCGATACCGTCGCGACGCCAAAATCCGAAGAGCAGCTGGCGGCCGCCTACCCTTCCAAAGATGAGAGAGGGCAATTCCGCAGCGACAATTTGACGGGGGCGGGGGCGAGTCCTGGCACTCCTAGCTCAAAACCTTGGAGAAGGTATGATGTCGCGTCAATGGGACGTCATTGGGCCGCGCCAAAATCAGGGAAGTATGCTAAATACATTGAAGATCATTTTATACCAAACTACCGCGCCATCGCTGGCATCCATGAACGGCTGGACGCGCTGGATGCGGCCGGCTTGATACACCATCCCAAACGAGGCAAATGGCCAGGCTTGAAACGTTATGCAGAGGCCGATACGGGCATCGCGCCGCAGGACATCATCTTGAATCCGATTGGATTTACCAACTTCAGTTCGCAAAGAGGAGAACGGCTGGGATTTGACACACAGAAGCCGCTGGCTCTGCTGGAACGGATTATCTTGGCTTCATCAAACGAAGGCGATGTCGTGCTGGATCCATTCTGCGGCTGTGGAACGGCGATTGCGGCGGCGCACAAACTGCGGCGCGGCTGGATTGGCATCGACATCACGCACCTAAGCATCGCCCTGCAAAAGTATCGGCTGAATGATATGTTCGAGTTGGTTTCGGGGAAGGATTACGCGGTGATTGGCGAGCCGACCACGGTTGACGCGGCGCGGGCGATGGCGCAGGATTCGGCCAACGAAGGACGCTATCAGTTCGAATGGTGGGCCTTGTCGCTGGTGCGGGCCAAGCCGGTCGGCGGGAAGTCGGGATCGCGGCGCGGCAAAAAAGGCGCCGACAAAGGCATCGATGGGGTGATTAACTTCTTTGAACCCGATGACAAAGGACGCGGCAAGGCGCGCAAAGCGGTCGTTCAGGTCAAATCGGGCGCGGTGAAGTCAGGCGACATCCGCGATCTGAAAGGGACGATTGCGCGCGAAAAAGCGGCGATTGGCATATTCATTACACTGGAAAAACCGACGACGGCGATGCACAAAGAGGCGCTGGCCGCGGGCTATTATGAATCGGATTTTTGGCGCAAGGCCTATCGGCGTCTGCAAATTGTGACGATTGGCGATCTGCTGGACGGCGCGATAGTTGATATGCCGCCGCAGCATGGGACGCATCGACAGGCGGCGCGCTATCGGCCGACGCGGGTCAGCGAAGAAGGCAAGGCCCAACAGGATTTTCTCAAGGGATAAATGAGCGCGATGGTCAAATCCAAAGGCGGCCGCCGTCTGTGGCGATTCCTGCTGATGATGATCTTGGGCGGCCTGGTTTATACTGTGGCCGTCATCGGAGCGATTCATATTGTCGGCGCTATTGACACGGCTGAAGCGGCTGATGTCATCATCGTTTTGGGGGCTGGTCTACGCGCTGATGGCCGGCCGGGCTGGGCTTTGACGCGGCGGACGCAATGGGCCGCTGATCTGTGGCATGGGGGGATTGCGCCCTATGTTTTGTGTACTGGCGCGCAGGCCGATGGTTTTCCGCGCAGTGAAGCGGCCGCCTGCAACGAGATTCTGCTTGGCGCCGGCCTGCCAGATACGGCCATTCTGATGGAAGAATCGAGTCGCAGCACCGAAGAAAACGCCATTCACAGCCGCCGTCTGCTTGATGAATTAGGACTGACGCGCGCCGTTCTGGTCAGTGACAGCTATCATCTGCTGCGCGCCAACTGGATTTTTCGCTTGCGCGGTCTGGCGGCCTTCAACAGTCCGATACCAGCGAACCGCATCCGTTATCCGCTTTTTTATCCCTATTCGCTGGCGCGTGAATTTGTCGCCCTGCATTGGCAGCTTCTCAAGGAAGTCCTGAACATTCCCATCACGCATCTGGCCGGCATCTGAACGTTACAGTTTCAGCGTCCGCAGTTTTTCGACGCGCTCCTCGGTGCTGGGATGTGTCCGAAACAGGCCGCTCAAACCGCCATGCAGGGGATTGATGATGTATTGATGGGCGGCGGCGGCTTGGACTTCATGCTGAGCGATGGCTTGGGCCTGCGGGTTCTTTGACCAGTTATCCAGCTTGATAAGCGCCTGGGCCAGCGGTTCACTGCGGCCATGGATCTTGGCGCCGGCGGCGTCGGCTTCGAATTCGCGCGAGCGCGAAATCGCCATTTGGATAATCAGGGCGGCAATCGGGGCGACAAAGATGGCCAGCAGCAGGCCGACAATGCCTAGCGGGTTGTCGTCGTCATCGCCGCCAAGGCCGAAGAGCAGCGAAAACTGGGCGATATTGGCGACCATGGCAATGGCGCCGGCAATCGTGGCGGCGATGCTGGAAATAAGCGTGTCGCGGTTTTTGATGTGCGCCAGTTCGTGGGCGATGACCGCCGCCAGTTCGTCGCGCGTCAAGATGCTCAAGAGGCCGGTCGTGACGGCCACGACGCCTTTTTCGGGACTGCGGCCGGTGGCAAAGGCGTTCGGCATCGGGCTGTCCATCACCGCCACTCTGGGCTTGGGGATGTCGGCATCAGCGGCCAGGCCGGCGACCAGACGATGCAAACTGGGCGCTTCGGCTTCGGGGATTTCGCGGGCGCGGCTCATCCGCAGCGCAATGGCATCGCTGTACCACCATGAGCCGAGGTTCATCAGCAGAGCCAGCGCAAAGGCGATGATCATGCCGCCGCTGCCGCCGATGACGCCGCCAATCAGAACCAGCAGGCCGGTTAGGCCAGCCAGCAGCGCGGCGGTTTTGAATGTGTTTTGCGAGTTCATTTATCCTCCCATTTGACAATGACTTCTATTCGGAACATGCTTAACTTTACCAGCAATTTGTAAATTATCTGCCGTGCGGGTGTTAGAAAGCCGTAAAATCGAAAGGACGCGCCATGACTCGCTTTCGCGATTTGATTCCTATTCCGCATCATCTGCCGACGGGGCGGCTGAATGCGATTATTGATGTGCCGGGCCTTCGGGTCGGGCATGCGACGCGTATCGAGGGCGAGGGCGAACTGCGGGCTGGGCAGGGGCCGATTCGCACTGGCGTCACTGTTATTCTGCCGCATGGCGGCAATATCTTCCGCCAAAAAGTCCCGGCGGCGGTTTATACTATCAATGGGTATGGCAAGGCGACTGGGTTTGAGCAGGTTCGGCATATCGGCGTGATTGAAAGCCCGATATGTCTGACTGGGACTTTGAATGTCGGGCGGGTGTGGGATGCGCTGGTGAGTTACGCTATCCGTGAAAACCCTGATATTGCTATCGAGACCAGCAATGTAAGCCCGGTGGTGGGGGAATGCCATGATGGTTTTCTCAATGACGCTCAAGGGCGGCATATTGGCCAGGCGGAGGTTTGGCAGGCTGTCGATGGGGCTTCGGCGACTCTGGTCGAGGAGGGCTGCATTGGCGGCGGGGTCGGGACGCGCTGTTATGGGTTCAAGGGCGGGATTGGGACGGCATCGCGCCAAGTGGCCGACGGCGGCTATACGGTTGGGGCGCTGCTGCAAACCAACTTCGGGAAGACGTCTGAACTGCATATTCTGGGCGTTCCGGTTGGGCGGCATTTCGCGGAGGATCCAGGGCATTCGCCCGGCGGTTCGGTGATGATCGTGATCGCGACTGACGCGCCGCTGAACTCGCGTCAGCTTGAGCGAATGGCGAAGCGGGCCGCGTTTGGGCTTGGGCGCACGGGGACGGTTGGGCATCATGGCAGCGGCGATTTTGTGATTGCCTTTTCGACTCAAAACTGCCGGGCGCATGATTCAAGGGCGGCGGTCGATGACATACAGCAAATCAACGAGGAGGCTGGCCATAATGGCGCGGCCTTGATTGACAGCTTCTTCCGCGCGGTGGTCGAATGCGTCGAAGAATCGGTTTATAATGCGCTGATCGCGGCCGAGACGGTCGTCGGCCGCGATGGCCATGTCTGTTATGCGCTGCCGCATGACAAGCTGCTGGGGATTATGCGGCGCTATGGTCGTTTGCAGGGCGGCGGCAATCGCATCAAAACCGCGGACTTTTAGTCGCCCTTTGGCGCGCGGTTTATGCTAGGCTTTTGCTTATGGAACACATTCGCCGTACAATTTTGGCAGATTATTATTGCCGCGCGGGCGTCCGATGGCATTTTCACCGCAAAACCGCGGCGGCGGGGATGTCAAATCAAGGGCGCGGTATGGCTCAAGCCCAAGCGGGGCCTGTGATTCAGGCTGTGGGAAGTTTGGGGTTTGGCTGGGGTATGCGCTGGGTGGAGCCGCCATTTACTGTCCTAATCTGGCGCGCGATGTCCGTAATCTGGTACGCGATGTCCGCAGTCTGGTACGCGATGTCCGTAATCTGGCGCGCAATGTCCGTAATTTCGTCTCTTGCGTCTATGAATTTTAAGATGATTAGCGGCCTGATTGGATGCGACGCTTGCCAGCCTGAACAAAAGCCGCTATGCTGTGGCTGTCATGCGGCTTTATGACAAGGAAAAGGTTTTGTACACTGACAATGAAATACTTTTTCCATATTACGCTATTCCGGCGCTTCGTCATGTCCGCGGCGAGAAATGGACGCAGCTGATTGAGAAGCTGTCGCAAAAAGAGGAGACCAGCGCCGAGGTTCTGGCTTTGATGTCGGTAATGATTGAGCTTGACGGCTGTCTGTCGTGCGAAACCGACGGTTATCGGGCCATGCGCGGGTGCATCCCCTGCGCTCGGCAGACTTTGCGGCGTTTTGAGGGCAGCGATGAGGAACTGATTGAGAAATATGAACGCGCGGCGGCTGAATTCCGCGAGTCGGTCGATTCGGGGTGAACCTAGAATTGACAGGCGTTTGTCGGGTATGTTATAGTTTGTCGGCGCGGCCGTGGCGGCTGTGTCTGTTTAACTTGTCTAATTTATGAGAGGTTGTGTGGCTATCGCAAGTTCACCGCATCGAATCAATCGGAATATACGCGGCATACAGGAAGTCAGGCTGATCGACAGCGCCAATACCAATGTTGGCGTGGTGGATATCCATTATGCCCAGGAGCAGGCTGACAATGTCGGGCTGGATCTGGTCGAGGTGGCGCCGAATGCCAAGCCGCCGGTCTGCCGCATCATGGATTACGGCAAGTTCCAATACGAGCAGCGCCGCAAGGAGCGCAAATCGAAGAAGAACCAGGTCAAGGTAACGGTCAAGGAGATTCAACTTCGTCCTAAAACGGATGAGTATCATCTTCAGTTCGATATCAAACGGGCGGCCAAATGGTTGCAAGAAGGCAAGAAGGTGAAGTTCCGCGTTCGTTTCCGCGGGCGCGAGATCACTCACCAGTACATTGGGCGCGACCGTCTTGGTCGGATTGAAGAGGCGCTGAAGGATGTCGGCGTGGTGGAGCAGCGGCCCAATATCGAAGGCCGCGATATGCTGATGATTATGGCGCCGAACAAGGAAAACAAGTAAAAATCGGAGAAGCGAAGTGGCTCGCAAGAAGAAAAAGACGAAGTACAAGCTGAAAACGCACAAGGCGACCGCCAAGCGTTTTCGCATGACTGGCACTGGCAAAATTGTCCGCACCAAAGGCGGGAAGAGTCATTTGCGCCGCCGTTCGGCAAAGCGCGTCAAACGTCAATGGGACAAAAAGCTCGAAGTCGGCGAGAAGGCAACCCGGCGCCGCATTCGCCGCTTGGCGCCCTATCTTGGCAAATACAAGGCCAATCCGCCGGCCTAGGCCCTGGATAAACGGAGAACAAGCATGGCAAGAACAAAAACTGGTTTCGTCAGACGCAGACGGCACAAGAAAGTCCTCAAGCTCACCAAAGGGCAATGGGGGACGCGCAGCAAACTTTGGAAGCGCGCCAATGAGGCGATGATGCGGAGTCTTTGGTATGCCTACCGCGACCGCCGTCAGCGCCGCCGTCAGCTGCGCCGCCTGTGGATCCAGCGCATCAATGCCGCGGCCCGCTTGCATGGCATAAAATACAGCCAGCTGATTCATGGGCTGAAGCAGGCCAATATCGAGCTTGACCGCAAGAGTCTGGCGGCTATCGCTGTCCATGATGCCGAGACCTTTGGCAAGATCGCCGCGCTGGCCAAGCAAAGTCAATAGACCGGCCCGAGCTTTCGGCGGCTTGTTTCGGGCGGGATGGGGCCGATGCGCTGTGGACTATGGACATCATCACCAGCACGCAAAACAAGCGCGTCAAATATGTCAAATCGCTGCAAGCCAAGGCCCGTCTGCGCCGCGGTGACATGAGGCTGATTCTTGAGGGCGGGCGGCTGATTGGCGATGCGCTTATGCGCGGCGGGCGGCCCGACTTTGTGCTGTATGCGCCCAAGGCCGTCGATTATGATTTGCTTGCCCGACTGCAAGCGCAAAAATGCGCGCTGCTGCCAGCCAGCGAGGATATTCTGCAATATGTTAGTGACACTCAACAGACGCCGGGGATTCTGGCGGTTTTTTACATCCCTAAGCCGCCGCTGCCGCGTCAGGCGCGCCGCGCGCTGATTCTGGATGGCATCGGTGAACCCGGCAACATGGGGACGATTTTGCGGACGGCGGCGGCGGCCGGCGTCGATATTGCTGTTTTATCGCCGGGCTGCGTCGATCCTTACAATTCCAAAGCGCTGCGAGCGGGCATGGGCGCGCATTTCAGGCTGCCGGTCGTTGAGGCGGCGTGGAACGAGATCCGCGGCTTTTGCGGCGCGCTGACCGTCTATGCCTGCCGCGCCGATGCGGATACACCTTATACGGATGTCGATTGGAGCGGCGACTGGGCATTGATTGTGGGCAGCGAAGCGCATGGCATCAGCCAGCCAGCGCGGAACATGACACAGCGCAGCATTGCGATCCCTATGTCGGGCGCGGCTGAATCGCTGAATGCAGCGGCGGCGGCGGCGGTTGTCCTGTTTGAAGCCCGGCGGCAGCGGTCAAGCGCAATGTCCACTGCGATTCAGGGTTGAACCCCCCGTCTTTCATTTAATGAAGGGATCATTCACGAACTGGGAGAAAGCAGTTTATGGCAAAAGAATTTGATGTCGCTGTACTGGGAGCGGGCCCCGGCGGTTATATTGCCGCTATCCGCGCCAGCCAGCTTGGCCTTCGGGCCGCGATTATCGAGAAGAAGTATTGGGGCGGCATCTGCCTGAATGTGGGCTGCATCCCCTCCAAAGCCCTGCTTCGCAATGCCGAACTCGCCTACATCCTCAACAATCAAGCCGACGATTTTGGCATCGGCGGCAGCTTCAGCTTCGACTATGCCAAAGCCTTCAAGCGCAGCCGCCGCGTTTCCAATGGCCTGACCAAGGGCGTTCAATTCTTGATGCGGAAGAACAAAATCGAATCCTTTGAAGGCTGGGCCAGGCTCATCGATGCCAACAGCCTGCAAGTCGAAAGCAATGATGGGGGGAACGAAACGCTAAGGTTCAAGAATCTCATCATCGCCGTCGGCGCCACTACCCGCCTGCTCCCCGGCACGCAGCTTAGCGAGCGGGTTGTCACCTATGAAGAGCAGATCATGGAAGACCGCCTGCCCAAGAGCATCATCATCGCCGGCGCCGGCGCCATCGGCGTCGAATTCGCTTATATTATGCGCAACTATGGCGTTGATGTCACAATGGTAGAATATCTTGACCGCATTCTGCCGCTGGAAGACCCCGAAATCAGCCGCGAACTGCACAAAGTCTATCGCAAGATGGGCATCAAGATGATGACCGGTGCCCGCGTCGACGCGATTGAAGACACCGGCGAGCAGGTCGTCGTCACAGTAACCACAGCCGACGGTCAGCAGCAGCTAAAGGCCGAGCGCGTTTTGCAGGCGATTGGCTTCCAGCCGCGCACGACCGGCTATGGACTGGAAAACACCGGCGTAAAACTGACTGAAGGCGGCGCCATCGACATCAATGAGAAAATGCAGACCAATATCCCGCATATCTATGCGATTGGCGATGTGACGGCCAAGCTGATGCTGGCGCATGTCGCTGAAACAATGGGGGTGGTCGCGGCCGAAAATATCGCCGGCGCGCCGACCGCTGCGCTGGACTTTGATATGATGCCGCGGGCAACCTACTGCCAGCCGCAAGTCGCCAGCTTTGGCTATACCGAAGCGCAGGCCAAGGAGCGGGGCTATGACATCCAGGTCGCCAAGTTCCCCTTCCAGGCGAATGCCAAAGCCCGCGGCATGAACGCCGCCAGCGGCTTTGTCAAAGTCATCAGCGACAAAAAATATGGCGAGATTCTTGGCGCCCACATGATCGGGCATGATGTCATTGAACTGCTGCCAGAGTTGACACTGGCGCGTTCGGCTGAACTCACGGCGGCAGAGATCGCCCGCAACGTCCATGCCCACCCTACCCTAAGCGAGGCAATTAAAGAGGCGGCGCACGGCTTGCAAGGGCATTTTCTCAATATCTAATCAGGCGCGCAGCCAGCAATCGACCATCAGACTGGTATAGGCCAGCCGCCCGTTGGCGTTGCGGGCGTCATGGAAGGCTGAACGGCGGACAAATCCATCGTCAGGATGCCAGTCCAGGTAATGAAATTCACCGGCCGCATCATAGTATTCCAGCAGTTGGCAGTCATAGCCCTGCGCCGTCAGCGTCGCGCGCATAAGCTCGCCGGTGTACAAGACTTTGTGGTCATCGGCGCCCTCGCCAAGTCCGCCTGGCCGCACGCGCTGAATATAGTCGGGGTCGGGATGCCGGCCATCGGGAACGGCCAGCCGAATGCGGCCGCCGGACGCCAGATAAATGCGGGCAATCCGCAGGAAATCCTGAAACTGCTCAACAGTCAGATGTTCAATGACATGCTCGGCAAGTATTCTTTCGACCGTATTGGGCTGAAACAGCCGCGCCCAGTGTTCATGCTTCAGGATGTCAAAGGCGGGAATATCAGTCGCAATCCAGCCATCATAGCGGGTCGCGCCGGCGCCGAGGATGACCTTAACCGTTCGCCCGGCCTGCCGCGCCTGCTCGACTTGGACGCGAATCGTTTGCCGCTCCCGCTTCAAATGCGCCTGACGGCGGTAAGAGCGCACAAATGGCGCGTACAGCGGCCGCAAAATCGGTTTTATCAGGTTCATGGCTGGCTACTCGCTGATGGAAAATACAGTGATCGGCATCATCGTCCCCGATTCGCCGCTTGTCAAATCAGCGCCGCTAACTTTCTTGCCGGTCTCGCGGTCATAGACAATGACCATCACGCGGTAATCACCGGGCGGCAGGCCGTCAGTCGGCAGTTCCGCCACATACCACTTCAGAATGTCATCATAGAGATGCCGATCAATCTGCCGACCTGTATTCTGCCCTTCGGTTGTGTGAATCTGAAGCGACACATTATATTCATCAAGCAGCCGTTTATCCTCAACTTCCCAGCCGACTGTGACCCGAACGGCATCTCTCTGCGGCCGCCAGTCAGCGAATCGGTCGGCAATCGCGATGCCATTGTCATAGCGAATCGGCTGATACTCGCGGTCACAAGTCAAGGTATGATAGACATAACGCCGTGCAAACAGCTGCGCTTCATCAAGCGCCGTATCGCAGGCCCGATAGCCGCGCTCAATAATGTTCCGCGCCAAATCGAAAATCTGCGGTTTCTGCTGCGGATTGTAGGTGAACAGCAGATAGGGATGATTGTCCAGTTTGGCGGGAATATCGACTTCCAGCCGCTCGGCGCTGTAGGTCGTCGGGATGAATACACCGTCAATCCCCAGCAGCCTTTCCATATAATAGTCAGCCGTGCTAAGGCCGTGTTCGCGCTTGCCGATGCGGTTGACAAAGTTGGTGTCGGTGAAGCCAACCACATAATCATGCTCGGCGACTTTTCCGCGCAGAGCCGTCACATACTCGGCCAGCGGCGGATATGAATCGACGACGGAAATGGTGCCTTGATAACCAGCGTAGTCTTCGGCATCGCGCAAGACAAAGCCGCTGCCAAGATAGACCAGCACGATGGCCGCCGCCAGCCACCAATGGCGAATCCATGCCAGGCCGCTGCCGATAATCAGGGCCCACAGTCCCCACGAAATCAGAAAATAGCGGGCGCGGCGCAGGGGTATCAGCCCAATGATTTCATTCGTCAGCAGCAGCAATGCCAAAATCAGGATAGCGAGCAGCCAAAAGGGCTTGACGCGCAGCCGATGTACCCGATGACGCATCTGCGCGGCGGCCACGGCCAGCGGAATCAATATCAGGAACCCGCTGCCGTTGGTCAGCAGGCGCGCAAAAACCACCGCCGCTTCCCCCAAGTCCATTTCACCAAAGGTGTCAAGTTTTGTCGTCAAGCCCACAGCCGTCACCGGCAGCCAGGGGATATACAAAATGCCAGCGGCAAGAAACGCGCAGACGGCTTGAAGCCAACGTTGGCCCCTAGGGACAAAAAACAGGTGATAGATGCCGATTGCCAAGTGTGCGAAAATCGAGAAAGGCTGGGTATAAAGGGACAGCGCGGCGGTGAGGATCAAGCCCAGCCAATGATGCCAGCCGACGGCAGACCTGGTTTGCGTCAAATGCAGATAATGCCACAGCAGCGCCATAATCAGCATGAATTGCAGGGAATACATCCGTATTTCGTGCCAGTATTCCAGCCAAAAGACATTCAGCCCCAAAAACAGGCTCGCCCACAGTCCAACGCGCCAGCCGGCGAAATCCTTGCCAATTCGATAAACCCAGGCCAAGGCGATCATCCCGAAAAAGAGCGGCAAAATCCGCAACGCGGCGTGATGCCAGCCGACCAGCGCCGCCCAGCCAGCCGTCAGTTCAAAGAACAGCGGCGTATGTTTGGGGCTGATATCGCGGACGGATTCCAGCACATCCACGGGCGAGAAAGGGCCGGTTAAGCCGCCGGCGTGGCCAATAGACGTCAGTTCGTCAATCCAAATGGCATCGGCATTCAAACCCTGCGCGCCCAGAAACACCGCGAGGAGCAGGATGGGCAGCATCCAGCGCCAATGTGCAGTCCGAATGTTCCGCTTCGAAAAACGCATATCATTCAGATTCGATGGTAAATGTCAAAATCGGAAAAATATCAGTCGAGGCGCCGCTGTTTAAGTCGATGCCATGAATCTTCTTGTTGGTCTCGCGGTCATAGACGATCACCATCACGCGGTAATCGCCCGACGGCAGGCCTTCAGTTGACAATTCCGCCTCGTACCATTTTAAGATGTCCTCTTCATACAGATGCCGGTCAGTCTGCCGGCCTGTATTCTGCCAGTCGGGCGTGATGATTTGCAAAGAAACGTTGTATTCATAGAGCAGCCGTTCATCCTCGACTTCCCAGCCGGTCAGGATTTGCACGGTATCGGTATCTTCATTGTATTTGGCAAATCTGTCCACAAGCGTAATGCCATTGTCATAGCGTATCGGCTCATATTCTTCCCGTTCACAGCCGATCATCGCCTTCACATAGCGCTGGACAAACAGGTCAGGCATATCGACAATCACATCGCAGGCGACATAATCGGCTTCAATTTTGCTGCGGGCCGTCTCAAAGTGCTTGAATAGATTCTGCGGATCATAGGTGAACAGCAAATATGGGTGTCGGTCGATTTTTTTCCTGATGTCTCGGGTCTGCCAGTCACCAAAAGCACGGCTCCAAATAAATGCGCCGTCGATGCCAAGATGCAGCTGCGTATAAAAATCAACCGCGCTTTTGCCATGTTTTTGGTCTCGATTCACGGGATCCCAAGAACTGAAACCAAGCAGATAGTCTTGTGAGCGCACCTTACCCTCTAGGTGAAAGACGTAATCCTGCATAGGTGGATACATGTATGAGTAAGCTATACCGCCGGCGTAAGAGCGGATGATCTCTGAACGGTAAAACTGATAGCCAGCCACACTCCATATCAGCAGGCACCCGACCGCGATCCAAGGCCAGCGCGGCATCATGCCCACGCCCCAGGCAAACAGGAGCATACCGGGAATCCAAAGCATCAGAAAATATCGCATCCGCACAGGTGTAGCTGGATCTGTCCTGGTCGTAGGAATTAAGCCAATCCATTCATTAAACAGGATAATCAAGGTCAGTACAGCCAGTGACAGCAGCATAAACTTGATGGCGGCAGCATTCCGCTTGCGCCAAAAGGCCACTATCAATATGCCCGCAAACAAAACCGACAAAATTTCGACACCGTTGCCCATTAGCTGAACGAAAGCGCGGATTAACATATCAGGCGGCGCGACTCTGGTTGTTACGTCCAGGTTTTCGGAAGCCTGCTGTACGGCTTTAATCAGGATGGGCCGATAGGGCAAAAAGCATAAGGCGCCGATGCCCCAGCCCAGCGCTATTTGCAGCCAACGCCGCGACTTCGTCACAAAGACCAGATGATAAAGCCCCAGCCCGGCGAACCAGACGATGGAAAAGTAGTGTGTATAGACGAGCGCAGTGGCGGTAACGACGAACAGGCACCAGGTCAGCCGCGTGATGTGATAGCTGTGAGCCAGCCGCCAATAGAGCCAGGTGTGCATAATGGCGAACATCAGTAAGAGCGGATACATGCGAAAATCATGGCAATATAAGATGATGAAGGCTGATGTGCTCATCAAGATGGCCGCCAGCAAACCAGTGCGGCGGTTAAACACATCGGCGCCTAAGCGATAGAGCCAGGCAATCATCAAGGCACCTGCCAGCGCCGAAAACAAGCGCAGTGCAAACTGTGTCCAGCCGACCAGATGCGCCCAGCCAGCCCCCAGCAAGTAGAAGAGCGGTACATGGTCCGGGCTGTATTCAATGATGGAGTCAATAATTTGCGCCGGACTGTAAGACAGATTAAAACCGCCGATATTGGCGACCGAAAACAACTCGTCCGTCCGAATCGGATACATATTCAGACCATTGGCGCCAAAGGCAAATGCCAGCAGCAAAACTGGTGTCATTAACATCCATCCAGCCGGCCGGCCGCCAATACCATGTTGAGGAGTTCGCCATTTCGCTTTGAACATTTCAAACTTCATAGGTTATCCGCGCGGCTCGATTGTAAATGTCAAAATCCGAAAAATATCATCCGATACACCGCTGTTCAAGTCAATGCCATAAACCTTCTTGTTGGTCTCGCGGTCATAGACAATTACCACCACGCGATAATCGCCCGGCGGTAGGCCATCGGTTGACAGTTCCGCCTCGTACCATTTTAAGACCTCTGGCTCATACAGATGCCGATCAGTCTGCCGTCCCATATTCTGCCAGTCGGGCGTGATGATTTGCAAAGAAACGTTGTACTCATGCAGCAACGACTCGTCCTCGACTTCCCAGCCAGTCAGAATTTGCACGGTATCGGTGTCTTCATTGTATTTGGTAAATCTGTCCACAAGCGTAACGCCATTGTCATAGTGTATCGGCGCATAGCCTTCCCGTTCGCAGCCGATGAAGGACCTGGCATAACGCTGGACAAACAGGTTCGGCTCATCCACAACCACATCACAAGCGACATAATCCGCTTCAATCTTGCTAAGGGCAGTCGCAAAATGCTCAAACTGGTTCTGCGGGTCATAGGTCAGCAGCAAATATGGGTGACTGTTAATTTTTTTTCTGATATCTTCGGTCTGCTCGTCGCCATAGGCGCGACCGCGGAGAAATGCGCCATCGATCCCAAGATGCAGTTCAGTGTAAAAATCAGCGATGCTTTTGCCAAGTCTCAGGTCTTGATTGACATAACCCACAAAGCTGAAACCAAGCAGATAATCCTGCGAGCGCACCCTGCCCTGAAGATGATAGACATAATTCTGCATGGATGGATACCGGTATGACTTGGCCATGCCGCCGATATAGCCGCGTATGTCCTCCGAGCGATAAAACTGCCAGCCAGCAATGCCCCACAGCAGCAAACACAGAACAGCCAGCCAACGCGGCGCCAAACTTAGCCCATAACCAAACAGAAGCATGCCAGGAACCCACAATATCAGAAAATAACGCATCCGATCAATGGGAATCAAGCCAATCCGTTCATTGAGCAGAATAATCAGGGTCATCATAACCAATGACATCAGCATGAACTCGATGACGACAGCCCAGCGTTTGCGCCAAAAAGCAAATATCAAGACGCCTCCAAATATGGCTGTCAGGACAACGCTGCCATTGCCCAGCAGAGTAAAGAAGGTTGAAATAAGCTCGGCAGGAGAAGCCGCAACGCTGGTTACGTTGTCCTTTTCCGAAGCAAGCCGCACCCCTGAAATCAGCACGGGAAGATAAGGCAGAAAGCATAAGGCGCCAACACCCCAGCCCAGCAGGATATGAAACCAGCGGCGCCGCTTTGAAACAAAAACCAGATGATAAAACCCCAGCCCAGCAAACCAGACGATGGAAAAGAAGTGTGTATAGACGAGAGCGGTAGCGGTCGCGATGAACAGGAAAAAGGTCAGGTGTGTTACTCGATATCTATGTGCCAGCCGCCAATAAAACCAAGTGTGCATGATAGCGAACATCAGCAAGAGCGGATACATCCGAAAATTATGAACATACAAGATCATATAGGCCGACGTCCCCAGTAGCAGAGTCGCCAGCAAACCCATGCGACGATTAAACACATCGGATCCAAAACGATACGTCCAGGCAATCGCCAGCACGCCTGAAAACACTGAAAACAAGCGCAAGGCAAACTGCGTCCAGCCGACTAACTGCGCCCAACCAGCGCCCAGCAAGAAAAAGAGCGGTACATGATCCGGGAAATGACTGGCTACCGATTGGGCAATCTGCGCCGGGCTATAGGGCCCATCAAAAGCGCCCATATTGGAAACGGAGTAGAGTTCATCCGTCCAAATCGGCCAGGCATTCAACCCCTGCGCCGCCAAGCCAAAAGCGAGCAGCAAAACCCCTGTCATCAGCATCAAACCAGTCCTGCGGCTGACGCCACTTTGCGAGCTTTGCTGTTTTGGCTTGACCATTTCAAACTGCATACATTATCCAGTCGCTTTTATCGTAAATGGCAGAATCGAAAAGATACTGGCAGTTTCGCCATTTGCCAGGTCAGTACCGCTGGCCTTTTCGCCAGTGGCTTGATGATACAAAATCATCACCAAACGGTAATCGCCCGGCGGCAGTCCCTCGGTGGACAGTTCAATGACATTCCACGGCGGCAACTCGTATAGATGAAGGTCTTCCTGCCGCACATTTTGCCAGTCGGGCGTGATGATCTGCATCGAGACATTATACTCATCAAGCAGGCTCTTATCCTTGACTTCCCAGCCAGTCAGGATTTGCAAAACTTCCGATTCTGGGAAATGGCGGGCAAAGCGGTCAACAACCCTAACCCCATTCTCATAGGCAATCGGCGCATATTCCTCACGCTCACAGCCGATGATAGGATTGACATAGCGCCGCACAAGCAGGTTCGGCTCATCCACGACCACATCACAGGCTTCATAACCTGCCGAAATCTCACTCATAACTCTATCAAAGACCTTGGGCTTTTCCTGGGGGGCATAGGCAAACAGTAAATAGGGCGAATCCGTCATCTGATGCCTGATATTCTCTTCCAGCCATTCACCGAAGGCGTGGCGCAGAATAAACCCGCCATCAATGCCGAGATGCAATTCAGTGTAAAAATCAGCGACGCTTTTGCCAAGTCTGCGGACTTTATTCACGTTATTAGAAGCGGTAAAACCAAGCAGATAATCCTGCGAGCGCACCTCATTCTGAAGATGATAGACATAATCCTGCATAGGTGGATACTCATAGGCGTAAATCATGCCGCCAATATAGCCGCGTATGTCCTCCGAGCGGTAAAACTGCCAGCCGGTGATACCCCACAACAGCAGGCAGATGACAGTCAGCCAGCGCGGTGCCCAGCTTAGCCCATAACCAAACAGGAGCATGCAGGGAACCCACAGTATCAAAAAATAGCGCATCCGATCAATGGGAATCAAGCCAATCTGTTCATTGAGCAGAATAATCAGCGCCAGCACAGCCAGCGGCAGCAGCATAAACTTAACGATGACAGCATTCCGTCTGCGCCAAATGGCCAATATCAAGATGCCGCCAAATACGGCCGCCAAGATGTCGCTGCCGTTTGCCAGCAAATTAAAAAAAGTGGGAATCAACTCACCAGGAGAGGCCGCAGCGCTGGTCACATCGTCCAGTCCCGAAGCGCGGTGCATCCCCGCAATCAATACATCGCGATAGGGCAGAAAGCATAAGGCGCCGACACCCCAGCCCAGCATGACATGAAACCAGCGCCGCCGCTTTGAAACAAAAACTAGATGATAAAGCCCCAGCCCGGTAAACCAAATAATGGAAAACAGATGCGTATAGACCAGCGCAGCCGCGCTAACGGTGAACAAACACCCAGTCAGCCGCGTCCCGCGATGCCCATGCGCCAGCCGCCAGTAAAACCAGGTGTGCATAGCGACAAACAGCAGCAGCAACGGATACATGCGAAAATTATGAACATACAAGATCATGTAGGCCGACGTTCCTATCAACAGTGCCGCCGCCAGGCCGGTGCGGCGATTAAACACATCCGTTCCCAAACGATAAAGCCAGGCAATCGTCAAGACGCCAGACAAAACCGAAAACAGACGCAAGGCAAACTGCGTCCAGCCGACCAGATGCGCCCAGCCAGCCCCTAGCAAGAAAAAGAACGGCACATGATCAGGAAAATAACCCGCCACCGATTGGACTATCTGCGCCGGGCTATAGGGCCCATCAAAAGCGCCCATGTTGGAAACAGAGTAGAGTTCATCCGTCCAAATCGGCCGAGCATTCAATCCCTGCGCCGACAAGCCAAAAGCCAGCAGCAAAACCAAGGTCATCAACGTTAGTCTAACCCGGCTGCCGCCGCCCTTTTCCGATCTTGGCAAATGTCCGTCAGTCATATCAGCTATCAGATTCTATTGTGAATTCCAAGATGGGCCATATCTTCGCCGCTTCGCCAGTTGTCAGGTCGGCGCCGCTGACCTTCTCGCCGCTGTCCCGATGATACAGAATCATCATCAGGCGGTAATTTCCTGGTGGCAATCCCGCAGTTGACAGTTCAATCACATCCCACGGCGGCAACTCATACAGATGGCGGTCTTCCTGCCGCATATTCTGCCAGTCAGCCGTGATGATTTGCATTGATACGTTGTACTTGTCAAGCAGGCTTTCATCCGCGACTTCCCAGCCAGTCAGGATCTGCAGGACTTTCGCCCCCGGAACATAACGAGCAAAGCGATCCACCACCCTAACCCCGTTGTCATAATGGATAGACCTATATTCCTCTCTCCCGCAATCGAGAATTGGGTGGACATAGCGCTGAATATGCAAATCCGGCGCGTTCACAAGCACTGAACAAGGGATAAATTCCTCACGAATGATATTAAGTGCAGTAACAGCGTTGCGCGGCGTATCCGCCGGATTATACGCAAACAGAATATAAGCATAGTCGTTCAAAGCCTTCCTCATATCATGCTCAAGCCGGTATCTCATAAGATGCGATTCTAAAAACACACCATCAATACCAAGCTGCAATTTCAGATAATAGTCCGCCGTGCTGCCACTTTGGTTACGCACTTTGTTGACTTGTTCAGACGAATCACTAAACCCAACCAGATAATCTCCAGACCTTGGCTTATCCTTAAGGTGATGGACATACTCATGCAAAGGAGAGAAACTGCGCGCTCGATTTATCCAACCGGTATATCTCAAAATTTCAGTAGATTGACCATATTGATAACCAGCTATACACCATGGCAGGATAAACAATATCGTGATGGCAAACCAGCGCGGCATCGAGGTCAAACCCCAGGCAAGCAAAATGACCACAGGAGCCCAAACGATCAGAAAATAACGCATTCTATTGGGTGAAAACCACTTAAATCGCCAACTAACAAGCAACATCATCCCAATTATTGCCAATGTTATGACAAGCAGCCCTAATATGACACGGGGTCGCCGGCATAATAGAGCATAACCAAATAACAGCATGAGCGGCAGCCATAATATCTCCAAACCATTGACCAGCAACTGGGCAAAATCTTCAACCAGCCCTATACGCGGCGCTGATCGAGCACTGATACTGCCGGCATACGAAAACCCACCAACCACACTAGGAACATACGGCAGAAACAGCGCAGCGCCCAAGCCCCAAGCAAAGATGATATTCAACCACCGCCGAGACTTCAATACGAATAACAGGTGGTACACACCCAGCCCGACAAACAGGATAATGGAAAAGTTGTGCGTATAGAGCAGCGCAACAGCTGTCAAAGTGAATAAAAGCCATCTCAGTCGAGTCGCCCGAAAACCATGCGCCAGCCGCCAATACAGCCAGCTGTGCGCAATGCCCAAACACATCCACAGCGTGTACATGCGTATTTCATGAAAGTAAAGGATGACAAAAGCGCTCGTACTCATCAGAAGCGCGGCGACTATAGCAGTGCGCCGATTGACCGCATCGGCCGCAAAGCGATAGAGCCAGGCGACCATCAGCACGCCGAAGAGACACGACAGCAACCGCAGCGAAAACTGTGACCAGCCGGCGATTTGCCCCCACAGCCTGCCCAAAAAGAAGTAAAGCGGTACATGATCAGGGCTGTGTTGGCGGATTGATTCCACAACCTGAGACAAACTGTATGGCGGATTAAACGCGCCCATATGAGTTACCGAAGATAGTTCGTCAGCCCAAATCACATCTGCATTCAAACCATTGGCGCCCAACGCGAATGCCAGCAGTAAAATCAACGTCATCAGCATCAAACCAGTCCTGCTGCTGATGTCGCTGTTTTTCGAGCTTGGCAAGTACCTGTGAGTCATATCAGCCATCAGGCTCTATCGTAAAAGACAAGATGGGCAATATCTTCACTGTTTCGCCAGTTGTCAGGTCGGCACCGCTGACCTTCTCGCCGCTGTCCCGATGATACAGAATCATCATCAGGCGATAATCGCCCGGCGGCAAGTCCGCAGTGGATAGTTCAATAACATCCCACGGCGGCAACTCATACAGATGGCGGTCTTCCTGCCGCATATTCTGCCAGTCGGACGTGATGATTTGCATCGAAACATTGTATTCATCAAGCAAGCCTTCATCCGCGACTTCCCACCACGTCAGTGCCTGAACAGTCTCTAAAGCCGAGTCATAGCGCCCCGCGCGGTCAATAATCTTGATGCCATGGCCATACGCAATCGGCGCCGGTTCATGGCGGCAACCTATGACCGGCTGTACATATCTTTGTATCAGCAAGTCCAGCTTGTCGACGAGTACGGCGCAGGGCACGTAGTCGCCCTGGATGATTTCAAGCGTTTTATCAACAAATTGTGATTGATTCTCTGGATTGTAGGCTAACAAAACATAGGGACGCTCATTGAGCAGTTTTCTTATATCTCTCCTAAGTTCCCAAGCTCTTATTTCTAACCATACAAATACCCCTTCTATGCCAAGCAAAGTATTCACATAATAGTCCACATGACTCCAGCCGTGCTTTCTACCCCAATTTATGGCCCAACCCTCACTAAATCCAATAAGGTAATCCTGCTCTCTTGTCTTATTGTTTAGATTGTCTGCATAATCATGGAGAGGTGGATAAACTCGAACGGCATTCCTCATTCCGGCATAATCGAAAATGTTCACAGAACGTTCCAGCTGAACGCCAGCTATTCCCCACAACAGCAAAAATAGCACCGTGACAAGACGCCAACGCGGCATTGAAGTCAGGCTATAAGCGAACAGAATGACAAAGAAAAACCATAATATCAGAAAATAGCGCATGCGGGTTGTCTTGATGATCTTGAAATGTTCGTTTAGAAGCAATAATGATAGACACATGATCACAGTGACAATCAGCAGTTGTACGATTGTATGGTTTGGCTTCCGATAGAGTGCATATCCAAATGACAGGATGAGCGCGGGCCACAATAAATCAAAATTGTTCACCAGCAGCCCGGCAAGAGCATCAGCTATCACGAGTAAAGAAATCGCCTCTTTGTTGTTTGAGACGTAGGATAAACCACTTATCACGAGTGGAACATACGGCAGAAACAGCGCAGCGCCCAAGCCCCAAGCAAGGGTGATATTCAACCACCGCCGAGACTTCGATATAAATAACAGGTGGTATGCACCTAGCCCGACAAACAGGATGATGGCAAAATTGTGCGTATAGAGTAGCATAGTGGCCGTCAAAGTGAATAAAAGCCAGGTCAGTCGGGTCGTCCGAAAGTTATGCGCCAGCCGCCAATACAGCCAGCTATGTGCAATACCCAGGCACATCAGCATGGTGTACATGCGTATTTCATGAAAGTAGAGGAGGATAAAAGCGCTCGTACTCATCAGAAGCGCGGCGACAACAGCCGTGCGCCGATTGACCGCATCGGCCGCAAAGCGATAGAGCCAGGCAATCATCAATATACCCATCAAGAGTGCAAAATATCGCAGCGATACCTGTGACCAACCCGTGACTGACGCCCAGCCAGCGCCCAGCAAATAATAAAGAGGGACCTGATCCGGGCTGTATGTAACCAATGAATCAATAATCTGCGCCGGGCTGTAAGGTGGATCAAAACCGCCCATATTCGAGACGGAGTAGAGTTCATCCGTCCAGATAATGTCCCTGTTCAGACCATTGGCCCCCAAGGCAAAAGCCAGCAGCAAAACCACCGTCACCAATGCCAGCCCAGTCCCGCTGCTAGTACCGTCCTTTTCCGATCTTGGCAAATGTCTGTCAGTCATATCAGTTATCAGGCTCTATCGTAAAAGACAAGATGGGCAATATCTTCGCTGTTTCGCCAGTTGTCGGGTCAGTGCCGCTGACCTTCTCGCCGCTGTCCCGATGATACACAATCATCATCAGGCGATAATCGCCCGGCAGTAGCCCCTCGGTAGACAGTTCAATAACATCCCACGGCGGCATCTCATACAAATGACGATCCTCCTGCCGCACATTCTGCCAGTCGGGAGTGATGATTTGCAATGAAACGTTGTACTCATACAACAACTGCTCGTCCTTGACTTC
Source organism: Phototrophicaceae bacterium (assembly GCA_965243515.1). Lineage (GTDB taxonomy): Bacteria > Chloroflexota > Anaerolineae > Aggregatilineales > Phototrophicaceae > UBA6055. Next base: position 3,010,108 of record OZ251572.1, read on the forward strand.
CCAGCCAGTCAGGATTTGCACAAGGTTCGATTCAGGAACATAGCGCGCCGCGCGGTCAATCACCCTGACCCCATTCTCATACGCAATCGGCGCCGATTTATGACCGCAGTCCATAACAGAATGCACATACCTTTGTATCAGCAAGTCCGGCTTATCGACGAGTGTAGCGCAGGGCCTGTAGTCGCCCTGGATGATTTCAAGCGCTCTGGCGTAGTTGGGAGGGACATCACTCGTATCATGCGCCAGCAACACATGCGGATGCTCTCGCAGGATGCCGCGCACATCTCTTTACCAGTCGATAACGTCTAAGGTTCGTATGCAGAAAGGCGCTGTCGATGCCAAGCTGGACTTGTAGATAATAGTCAGCAATGCTACCGGGCCTGTTTGATGGACCTCGACTTACTCCATACTCCCCGCTAAAACCGAGCAGATAATCCTGCGATTCGGTCTTGTCCAGCAGATAAAAAACATATTGATGAAACGGAGGATAATGTTGAACTCGAGTCATCAAACCAGCATATTGAATGACTTCGACAGAACGATTAAATTGATAGCCGGCCACGCACCATAACAATAAAAACACCCCTGTTGTGATACGCCAATACAGCATCGACGTGATGCCAAAGGCGAGTAATATCACAATGACGAACATAACTATGAGGAAGTATCGCAAACGCGTTATGGTTATGATATTGAACTGCCAGCTTATCATCAAAATTGCCGCTACCATAAACAGGGCAATAATCATTAATCGCAGGATTACGGGTTCGCGCCGCCGCAGTGCATATCCGATTGTTAGCAAAATTGGCAACCATAGCCAGATGAGGCCATTGACCATCAGATAGGCGAATAGCTCAGCTGCTTCGGGCGCTGTGAGTGGAGTAGATGTATGTCCCTGATTAAAGCGAAGCCCGACAATCACCGAGGGCGCATAGGGCAAAAAAAACAGAGCGCCTAAAGTCCATCCAGCAATGATGCGCCACCAATGCTGAGACCTCTTCACAAATACCAGATGATGAAAGCCCAAGCCGGCAAACAGAATTGTTGAAAAATTATGTGTATAAAACAAGAGACTGGTTGTTAAAATGAATAATACCCAGGTCAATCGAGTAATCCGAAAGTTATAAGCCAGCCGCCAATACAGCCAGCTATGTGCAATGCCCAGCCACATCAGTATGGTGTACATGCGTATGTCGTGAAAATATAATATGATAAAGGCGTTTGTGCTCATCAGAAGCGCGGCGACTATAGCAGTGCGCCGATTGACCGCATCGGTCGCAAAGCGATAGAGCCAGGCAATCATCAGCACGCCGAAGAGACACGACAACAGCCGCAGCGAAAACTGTGACCAGCCGGCGATTTGCCCCCACAGCCCGCCCAAAAAGAAGTAAAGCGGTACATGATCAGGGCTGTGTTGGCGGATTGATTCCACAACCTGAGACAAACTGTATGGCGGATTAAACACGCCCATATGAGTTACCGAAGATAGTTCGTCAGCCCAAATCACATCCGCATTCAAGCCATTGGCGCCCAAGCCAAATGCCAGTAGCAAAACCAGCGTCATCAGCAGCAAACCAGCCCGATTGCTGATGCCATTTTTTGAGCCTTGCGGTTCCTTGAACATTTCAAACTTCACAGCTTATCCGCCCGACTCATGGTCGCAGCCCATAGCAGAATGTGCATACCTTTGTATCAGCAGGTCTGGCTTATCGACGAGTACGGCGCAGGGGATGTAGGCCTCCTGGATAATTTCCAGTGTTTCAGCATAGTTGTCCGGGACATCGCTCGGATCATGCGCCAGCAGCGCGTAAGAACGTTCATCCAGATATATTTTCATGTCGCTCTTAAGCTCCCCGCCTCTTTTTTCTGGCCATATAAATATCCCTTCTATGCCAAGCAAAAGGTTCAAATAATAGTCCGCATAACCCCAGCCGTTATATCTATCCTGATTCACATTCCAATGCTTGGTGAAACCGATAAGGTAATCCCCCTCTCTTGTCTTATTGTTTAGACTGTCTGCATAATCATGGAGCGGCGGATAAGCTGTAATGTAATGCCTTCCAGTAGTATAATTGTGGATGTCCATAGAACGTTCCAACTGAACGCCAGCTATTCCCCACAGTAGCAAAAACAGCGCCGTGACAAGTTGCCAGCACGGCATCGAGGTCAGACCATAAGCAAACAGAATGACCATCGGAATCCAAATGATCAGAAAATACCGCATTCGCGCGGGTGAAATCGCCCAAAATCGCCGGCTGGCGAGCAGCATGATCACAGCCATTGTCAATGCTATCGCAAGCAGCCCTAATATGGCGCGCGGTGGCGGCCTTCGCCGCAGAGCATAAGCGAATGGCAGCATGAGCGGCAACCATAATATATCCAAGCCGTTGACCAGCAGATGAGCAACGCCCCCGATCAAATTTATGGGATTCCAGGTGTTGGCGTGTCTATAGCCCGGCGAATGAGGAAAAGATCCAAGTATGAACGGAACATAAGGCAGGAACAGCAAAAATCCCATGCCCCAGCCAAGTATGATGTTCAGCCAGCGGCGAGACCTCGGCGCGAATAACAGATGATACGCGCCCAGCCCGGCAAACACGATAACTGAAAGTAAGTGTGTATATAATAACAAACCGGCTGTCAAAATGAATAATACCCAAGTCAGTCGAGTAATCCGAAAATGATGCGCCAGCCGCCAATAGAACCAGCAGTGCATCACAACCAGCAGTATAAACAGGGTGTACGAAGGCAATGTATGAAAGTACACCATGACAATAGCGCTTGTACTCATCAGAAGCGCAGCGGCAACGGCAGTGCGCCGATTGACCGCATCAGCCGCAAAGCGATAGAGCCAGGCCGCCATCAGCACACCAAAGAAACACGACATCAGCCGCATCGTCACCTGTGACCAGCCGGCGATTTGCCCCCACAGCCCGCCCAAAAAGAAGTAAAGCGGTACATGATCAGGTTTGTATTTAGCGATGGAGTCAATAATCTGCGCCGGGCTGTAAGGTGGATCAAAGCCCCCCATTATAGCAATCGCGCTCAACTCGACATCCCAGAAAATGTACCGGTTCAGGCCATTGGCGCCCAAAGCGAATGCCAGCAGCAAGACCAAGGTCATTGCGAAGAGATATTTGCGCTGCCCGCGCTTTTGGCTTTGATAGTCCATTGACGCAACCGTCCTTACCTAACAGGCTGCTCATACCCTAGCATAAAAGCCGACAAACATACAGGCATGTCAAGGCGAGCGATTTAGAGAAAAGGCAAAGACAAACCATCACAGGCCCTCGGCGATGATCTCGGCAATATCCAGGACTTTCGGGCCAGCGCCAGCTTCATCCCCGGCATCCTCAAACATCCGCATGCAAAAAGGACAGCCGACCGCCAGCGTCTCGGCGCCGGTCGATTGGGCCTCCTGATACCGTTCCATGCTGACCTTTTTGTCGCCGGGTTCTTCTTCTTTCCAAAATTGCGCGCCGCCCGCCCCACAGCAGAAGGAGTTCTTGCGGCTGCGCGGCATCTCCACTATCGGAATGCTGTTGGCCTGCAAGACATTGCGCGGCGCATCGACCACATCATTGTGACGTCCCAAATAACAAGGATCATGGAAAGTAACGCTGCTCCAGCCAGCCGGATTGGCGCTCGGCGGCAATTTGCCGGCTTGAATCAACTCTTCAATCAGTTCAGTATGATGCAGAACTTCATAATGACCGCCAAACTGATGATATTCGCGGCCGATATTATGGAAGCAGTGCGGGCAGGTGACGACAATGCGCTTGGGATTGACCGCATTGAGCCGCTCCACATTGGCTGATGCCATCTCAACATACAGGTACTCATTGCCGGCGCGGCGGGCGGCGTCGCCGGTGCAGCTTTCATCATCCCCCAGAATGGCGAAGTTCAGCCCGGCGGCATGAAGCACCTTGACCAAAGCCCGCGCCGTCTGCCGGGCGCGCGGGTCATAACTGACGGCGCAGCCGGTCCAATAGAGGACATCAAAATCGGGATTTTCTCTCACCGTCGGCGCCGGAAAATCCAGCCCGTCCGTCCAGGACGTGCGCGCTTCGGCAATTTGCCAAGGATTGCCCTGCCGTTCCATGCCATCAAATGCGCCCCGCAGTTCATGGGGAAACTCGCTTTGCATCAGCACCGCATCGCGGCGAATATCAAGGATATCGAACATCGGCTCATTGCCGACCGGGCAAATGTCAATGCAGGCGCCGCAAGCGGTGCATGCCCACAGCGCCGACTCGCTTAGCAGACGCTCGCCCAGCGACCCATCCGAGACGGCGCCGCCGGCCAGCGCATTCCAATGATCTTTCATGTAATAGCGTTTGTTGACTTCCAGCGCCGCCGGCGACAGTTCCTTGCCAGTCACATAAGCCGGGCAAACATCCTGACAGCGGTTGCACATGATGCAAGCCAGCCCATCAATAAGCTGTGTCTTGTGCAAATCCTCCAGCCGATTGACGCCAAACTGTTCAATCGATTCATCTTCAAAATCCAGCGGCGCCAGTTCACCGAGAGAACTGCGGTTCGGGCGGGTCAAAAAATTGAGCGGCGCCATAAACAAATGGGCATGTTTGGTATGCGGAAAGTAGGGCAGGAAAATAAGAATGCTCCCCAAAGCCGCCCACCACCACAGATGGCGCATCGCTTCCAGCGCATCGATATTCAGCCTGCTCCACATGGCGGCGGCCGCGGTGGCAAAGGGCATGAAGGCATCGGCGCCCTGCTGTGCCACCGCGACCGATTCGCCAAGGAAACGCGCGCCGACGTGCAGCAGGATAAACGCGGCGACAATCATCGAGTCACGCTTGACCGCCCCTTGCCGCACTTTGGGATGCAAGCGGATGCTGTCGTTGAACTGCAAGGCCTTGCGGTTCGGCAGATACAGGCGGCGCAGGATAAAATAAACGACGCCAGCCAGCGCCGCCAAACTTAGCAGGTCGGTCAGCAGGCGATAGGCGTCATACACCGCGCCAAGGTTCAGCAAAGCCCGCTCAAAACCCGGCAGAAAGCCCATCAGCAAATCAAGCGCGTTCACCAAAAAATACCAGGTAAAACCAAGCGTCACTCCCCAATGCAGCAAACTGGTCAGGCGGCGAGTCTTGAACGCAGTGCGCTGCGACAGATAAACCGCCAGCGCGTTCCATGCCCGCCGGAAAAAGTTATCCAACCGCAGCTGCCCTTGGCCGCGGTGAACGATTTGATACATCTCCAAAAAGCCGGCATAACTGGCGCCAAAGGCAAACAGCGCCAGCATGACAAACAGCATCTTTTCCACATCCGTCAGCATAAGCCTTCACTTTCGCCGTTTCAATATATCCAAGAGGCATCATCCAAGTTTATCATTGCATGAGTATTTCACCAATACATCCGCTTGCATGTAAGGCTGCTGCGGTTCAATACGTCTATAATTTGAACGCCCTTCAGTCTGTTATCCGAAAGGAAATCCCAATGATCGATTTTTCACCCATGCGCGATGGCGAGACAAGCTACCTTGAATATGCCGAGCAGGAAAGCATCACTGCCGCCGACCTGAAACAATACAGCGACGAAAGCGTTGATTTTCTGCTAAGCCTGACAGACGGTCTGAATGACGCTGATATTGTGTTTAATCCCGAAGACCCCGAAGCCCATGACCCCTTTGCCGTCGAGGGCGAGGAAAGCATCGGCTGGACATTTGGGCATTTGATTGCCCATGTGACCGCCAGTTCCGAAGAAGGCGCCGCCTTGAGTTCTCTGCTGGCGCGCGGCATAGCGGCCTCCGAACGGCCTCGTTATGAGACCCCCTGGCGCGAAATCGCGACTGTGGCGCAGGCGCGTCAGCGTTTGGAAGAAAGCCGTCGGATGCGGAATGCTTATCTGGAAACCTGGCCCGACGTTCCTTTTCTCGATGTCTACCGCGCCATATCCGAACGCTTTGTCGCCAAATTCGGCAATATGAACGCCCCGGCGGCCTTCCTGTTTGGCTTGTCCCACGAAGTCGGACACTATGACCAGATCAAGGACGTTCGACGGCAGGCGCTCGCCGCGCGGGCGGCAAAATGAGCCAACGCATCGCCCCCCGCACACCCAAGGGATTCCGCGATTTCCTGCCGGAAACCATGCTGCGGCGCAATTATGTGATGAATGCCATTACTGAGGTGTTTCATCTGTTCGGCTTTGAACCTGTCGGAACACCAGTCCTTGAACTGCGCGATACCCTGTTCGGCAAATATGGCGAAGATGCCGAAAAACTCATCTTCAGCGCGCAGCATGGCCGCAGCGTCAAAGCCCCTTTGGCCATGCGCTATGATTTGACCGTGCCTTTGGCGCGGGTGGTGGCGCAATACGAAAATCAGCTAAACCTGCCCTTCAAACGCTATCACATCGCGCCCGTCTTTCGGGGCGAACGGCCGCAGCGAGGCCGCTACCGCGAATTTTATCAGTGCGACGCCGACATCGTTGGCATCGCCAGCATACAGGCCGACGCCGAAATTGTGACGATGATCTATCATGTCCTCGCCCGACTCGGATTCCCGCAGTTTTCAATCAAAATCAATCATCGCAAACTGCTGACGGCGATTGGCGAGTTTTCCGGCGTCCCCAAAGCGCAGCTGCCCGATCTGTACCGCAGCGTCGACAAGTTCGATAAAATCGGCGCCGAAGGTGTCAAGCGGGAACTAATCGAGCGCGGCATCGACCGCGAGTCCGTCAGCCGCATGATGGCTTTGATCCAGGCGCATGAACCCGGCAGCGGCAGCCTGGATATGATTGCCGATGTCATCCCCCCTGATGACAATGGACTCGACGAGCTTCGCGAACTTGCCGACTGCCTGGCGGATGCCGGCATCCCGCCGGAAAACTATGACTTTGATTTCACGATGGCGCGCGGACTCGGCTACTATACCGGCCCCATCTTCGAGACCGTCATTTCCAAGCCAAATCTGGGGAGCATTACCGGCGGTGGGCGCTATGACGATTTGATTGGCATGTTTCGCAAGCAAAGCCTGCCGACCACCGGCACATCCTTTGGCATCGAGCGCATCATTGAATTGATGAACGACCTGGATTTGTACCCAGCTTCTTTCGGCGGCACGCTGGTGCAGGTGCTTGTCACCGTTTTTAACCAAGAGACTCGCCGCGCTTCGATGAAAATCGCCAGCCGTCTGCGACAGGCCGGCATCAACACCGAACTGTATTTTGAGACGCGGAAGCTCGGCAGGCAGCTGGCTCATGCCGACAAAAAAGGGATACCCATCGCCGCCATCGCCGGCCCCGATGAAATTGAAGCGGGAACCGTCAAGCTCCGTCGTCTGCGCGACGGCCGGGAAATCACCGCCGCGGCTGAACAGGCGGCAGCGGCGGCGGCCGCATTGCTGAACAGCAGCTAATGGCGCCTCATCTCGGTTACTATCTGCATAGTTGGAGAAGCCGGTTCATAAAATGACCCTGCCCGCCCGTTCAAGCGGCATTCTGCTGCACCCGACGTCGTTGCCTGGCGGCTATGGCATCGGCGATCTGGGCGCGGCCGCCTATCGCTTTGTCGACTGGCTGGAAGTGCAAGGGCAGTCCATCTGGCAGGTGCTTCCATTGGGGCCGACCAGCTATGGCGATTCTCCCTACCAAACCCTGTCGGCTTTTGCCGGCAATCCCAGCCTCATCAGCCTCGACAAACTCGTCGCCGATGGCCTGCTGACCGCCGAAGACTTGGCCGACGGCCCCGATTTCCCCGCCGACCGCGTCGATTTTGGGCTGGCGATCCCCTTTCACAGCCAAAAGCTCACCCTCGCCTGGCGCCGCTTCGCGGGTTCGGCGCATCGCGGCCTCAAACAGGAATTTGAGGCTTTTACCGAAGCCAATCGGTATTGGCTGGATGATTTTGCATTGTTCGCCGCCCTCAAGAAACAGCGTCGGCATCGTCCCTGGATCGAGTGGGAAAGCGCGCTTGCCCGCCGTGAACAGCCGGCGATGGCAAAGGCGCGCCAAGTATGCGCCCGGCAAATCGAAGCAGCGCAGTTCCGCCAATGGCTGTTTTATCGCCAATGGACGGCCCTCAAGCAGTATGCCCATAACAAGGGCATCCGACTGTTTGGCGATCTGCCGATATTCGCCGCCCACGACAGCGCCGATGTCTGGGCAAACCAGCGCGAATACTTTCTTGATGCCGGCGGCAGGCCGACAGTTGTCGCCGGCGTCCCGCCCGATTATTTCAGCCCGACCGGGCAGCGCTGGGGCAACCCGCTTTATCGCTGGAATATCATGCAAGACAGCGGCTATCGCTGGTGGATTGAACGTTTCAAGACTTTGCTTGGCTTGGTGGATTACATCCGCATCGACCACTTTCGCGGCTTTGAGGCCTATTGGGCAATCCCCGCCGCCGAAGCGACCGCGGTTCAGGGTGAATGGATCGATGGGCCGGGCATGCCGTTTTTCCAGGCCGTGAAGGCCGCGCTGGGCGACCTGCCGATTATTGCCGAAGACCTTGGTGTGATTACGCCCGGTGTCGAAGAACTGCGCGACGGACTGGGGCTGCCGGGCATGAAAGTTTTGCAGTTTGCCTGGAGCGACCCAGCCAACCCCTTCCTGCCCCATAACCATCCGATCAACTCCGTTGTTTATACTGGCACCCATGACAACAACACCACCCGCGGCTGGTGGGAAACCGAAGTCAGCGAAAGCGCCCGCGCCTTTGTCAAAGATTATCTCGGACAAGAGATTGATGATATTGTCTGGACTTTGGCGCGGGTCGGAATGCGCTCCACCGCGCAGACCTTTATAATGCCGATGCAGGATGTGCTGGGGCTTGGCAGCGATGGACGGATGAACACACCCGGAAAACCAGCCGGGAACTGGACCTGGCGTTTTGGCGCCGATGCCTTTGAGCATCCCGGCAAAGACGCCCTCGCCCATATCACCCGCCTGTTCCAGCGACACCCCGAACAGCAAAAGAAAAACAGCGGCGATGCCGCCGTTCCCGAACTCATAGAAACCAGCCAGCCGTGATATACTGCTGATAAATGAAATTGAAGGATGCACATAATGGATCAGCAAAGCGTTTTCTTTGAGGAATGGATGCGGAGCCTGCGCGAACAGTATAAATATGTGATTCGCAGTCAGGATAAAGTAACGATCCCTTCCCTGACCGCCGTCTTGCATCAGGTCGGCTTTACCGACGATGAACTGACGCAGCTGCGGATTGAAGCGACCATGCGCCTTGATGATGTCGGGGCGGATTTTGTCGCTGATATGACTATCTTGGACAAAGCAAAAGCCAGTCAGGCGCATCCGGCGGAATGCAGCTGCCCGCAGTGCATCCCCATCGACGACAGCCAATTTGACCGCGACGGTCAGCCCTTGGTCGATGATGACCCCGAACCGCCTTCCTATGAAAGCGGACACACTTTCCCGGCCGTCCCATTGGATGCCGCCCCCGACCAAGAAGAAAATCCCGCCCTCATTTTGGAAGAGGATGACGACGAAGATCCCGACCAGCCGCAGCAGACAAGCATGTTCTAGATGCCAATCACCGCGCAGGACCGAACATGGATGCGTATCGCCCTGCAAGAAGCCGAGCGCGCGCTGGAATATGATGATGTGCCGGTCGGCGCCATAGCGGTGCATCAGGGCGAAATCATCGGGCGCGGCCATAATCGGCGCGAAGCCGACCAGGACCCAACGGCGCATGCCGAGATGATCGCCCTGCGACAGGCGGCGGCCGCCCTTGACTGCTGGCGGCTGGAGGACGTGACGCTTTACTGCACGCTTGAACCCTGCGCCATGTGCGCCGGGGCGATGGTGCTTGCCCGCTTGCCGCGCCTGGTTTATGCCGCCGCCGATCCCAAAGCCGGCGCCGCCGGCAGCATAATGGACATCACCCGCCATCACCGCCTGAACCATCAGCTGCAAATTGAACATGGGATTTTCGCCGACCAGGCCGCCGAACAGATCCGCGGGTTCTTCCGCCGACTCCGCGCTCAGGGACAAAAGTAATTCACCGACATTCAGCATGGTTTTGGCCGCCGATTAACATATACTATCGTCATGGAGAGGTGCCAGAGTGGACGATTGGGGCTGTCTCGAAAACAGTTGTACCCTTCGGGGTACCGTGGGTTCGAATCCCACCCTCTCCGATTTGCCGGGCGGACAAACGTTTCCGCCTGCCCGCCGCAGCAGCCCGATGGTTAGCTTGAAGCGCGCTTTTGCATCTGCGTCACCAGAGCATAAGGAAAAATGAACGCATCGTCTGGAATATCGACATCAACCGGCGCATTGAAGTCGCCCAGGTCGATCCCAAGATTGAAAGATGCGAACGCCGATTCCGCCGCGACGTCTACGCGATAAGCATAAAAGTCTTCCAAACCGATATGCTCCCGAATGACAAGCGTTGCGTCCTGGAACGATTCCAGCGCGGTCTCCACTTCCGACTGATCCGCCGCCGCATCAGCGCTCATGCCAGCCACCACAGCCGTCACGTCTATCACCTCAAGCAAGGCGGCATAATCAATCGCAAGCTCAAACACAGCCACTGCCGTCCCGTTCACTTCGCCGTCGGGCAGGCGGGTAATCGTCATCGATTCCGCCAGATCGCTTTCATCCATGTTCAGCATTCCGCCTTCCGTATTATAGGAAGCGGTTGCCTCTGCCAGAATAGACGCAGCTACGCCATTCAAGTCTGCGCCAAGCCATTCAAAGCCTTCCATCCCTTCTATGCTCTCGCCCGACGCTCCGAAAAGCGATGCCAAATCAAGCGCATAGACGCCGTTTTCCATAATCAGATTCACCGGAGTCTCGGATACTACCTCGGCGCCGGTCTTGTCAGTTGTGATTTCCGTCACGAGTAGCGAAACTTCCCCTTCAATACCCGTAAGCAGGTCGGCAAGCCCGGCCCTCATCGCATCCACATCGACCGAATCCAGCCCTTCCATATCATTCAGGGCAGCAATCGTTTCTGGGTCAGCCGCGACGCGCCCGTTCCCAGTCAGAAGCATCCGCGAGTCGTTCCCTTCGCCGTCAGTCACCAAGTCAAGCGACATATCTATACTGAAGGCAAACGAACTCACCTCTGCCATCGCCGCCTCGCTGTTGATGAGAATCTGGCAGTCCGGCGCGGGCGCCATCTGACAGTAATCAAACCCTTCCCTATCAGCTTGCGCGCTCACTCCGGCAAGCGGCATCAGCAGCATGACCAGCATCGCTAGAATCAGACATCTCTTAATCATCGTCTCTCCCTTTGGATTCATTCGTTACCTGTTATACGCAGAAATCCGCCAAAGGTTTTCCGCCAAAAGCAGTGCAAAAGCGGCCGCCCCCAACATCAGAGGGTCCCTTACTCCCAGAAGTCTGCTATACTCCCCATCAGATTCATCCAGCAATCGCTATCTATATTAATGAGGAAAAATGAAAATCATCACCGTCTACGGCAGTTCCCAAGTTCGTCCGCATGACCGCATCTATCAAAGCGCCGTCGCCATTGGACAGGGATTGGCCGAAGCCGGCCTGACCGTGATGACCGGCGGCTACTATGGCATCATGGAAGCCATCAGCAAAGGCGCGCACGATGCCGGCGGACACGTCATCGGCGTAACCACCGACCAGATCGGCGAACGCTATCAGCTGCGGCCGAACGCCTACGTCAAAGAAATCATCCACTACCAAGAACTGCGCGACCGACTGCTGTATATGATCGAAAACGCCGACGCCTATCTGGCGATGCCCGGCGGAGTCGGCACCTTGCACGAGATCGCCGAAACATGGGAACTGATGCGAATCGGCGGCATACCCACCCGCCCCTTTGTCTGTTATGGCAGCCTGTGGCAAGGGCTTGTCCAGGCCTTGCAGGAAAGCCCCTATCTTGGCAGCGGCTACGAGAACATGATCGCCATCGCCCAGACGCCGGCCGCGGCCATCGAACGTCTTCGGCCCTAAATCGAGTACAATAGCATCGACGCCATGCCGCCCGGTTGAGGAGTTGTCCGATAATGATTCGCTTTGCGTTCGCATTCATTTGCAGCCTGTGCCTGCCCGCCGTCTTATCAATCGCCCAGGACGTCCCGCTGCAAGATTTGGCTGCCGCCCCGCGCCCGCTGAAAGTTTGGATTCCAGCCCCCCTGATCGCCGATGAATCCAGCCAAGCCTTTCAATTACTAAACGACCATACCCAGGTTTTCTCCGAACGCAACAATCTGGCCGTCGACTATCGCATCAAAGCCGTTGGCGCCGTCGGCGGCATCATGTCCACCATACGGTCAGGAAGCGAAGTGGCCCCAGGCGCCCTGCCGGACATCGCGCTGATCCGCCGCCGCGACCTGACGCCCGCCCAAGCCCAGCAATATCTGCAATCTATGGAAACCCTGTTTTCTTCATCGCTGATCAACGAACTCGACAGCGCCCTGGAATTCGGCCAAATTCCCCTAGAAGACGGCGTCGCGCTCTATGGACTGCCCTACTTTTTTGAAGTGCTGCACACCGTCTACGCGCCGCCGCTTGATTATGCCGACCGCCGCTTGAGCTTTGACGACGCGCTGGCAAACCCGGCGACCTTCCTGTTTCCAGCCGGCCGCGCCAACGGACTGAACCAAACCTTTTATCTGCAATATCTGGCGGCCGGCGGCCTTGAACCCCCGAATGGCGATGCGACCATCGACGAAGCCGCGCTCGGCGCCGTCCTTGAGTTCTATGAACAGCTTGTCGAGCAGGATTTGATCGCCCCCGACGTCTTAACTTACCAATCGCCTGCCGCCTACCAAGCCGACTTTATCAGGGATGCCGACCAGCGCATCCTAGCCGTCTTTTCCTCCAGCGAATACCTGTCCATGCTGGACCAGCAGAACCCGAACCTGCTCGCCGCCGGCATCCCAGCCCCCAATGGCGCCAGCATCACAACCCGCGATGGATGGCTTTGGGTGATCGTCACCCCCGACCTGACGCGCCGAGCATTGTCGGCCCGCTATCTGGAATGGCTGATGCAGCCTGTTTTTCACGCCCGCTTTTCAATGGAGCTTTATCAGCTGCCCTCACAGCCAGCCATCCTAGGCGACAGCCTGCCCGCCGCCGTCGATGGCCCATTCATGGAAGCGCTGCTTGATAACGCCATCCGGCCGATCCCAGAAAGCGAAGGCGGCACCGCGCCCCGTCTCATGCAAGAAGCGCTTATGCAAGTCCTGCACGGCGACACCACCGCAACCGCAGTCAAACAGGCCCTCGACCAGCTTGCAGAACGCTAGCCGCCCAGCGACTTCTCATAAAAACGATGCGTCTTATAGATTTGACTGCCCAGATTGAGACTAATGGAAATCAGCGGATTAGTCTCCAAAATCCAGCCCGAATCCAAATAATCATACCGCGACGGCAGCAAGGCTTTCATCAATTCAAGAAACAGCGCCAGTTCAACCCCTTTGCCGCGATGCTCCTGCTTGACGCCCATCAGCGGCATCCGCACGCTCTTAATCGACCGGCGAATCTTCCAATGCCAAAAGACCTGCGCCAAAGTGTATAGCTCTGGGACGCCCGGCCGCGGAAAAGCCCGATGCAGCGCTTCATTGAAATTGGGAATCGACAAAGCAAAGCCGGCTGGCTCGCCGGCGATCTCGGCGAAAAACGCCAAATCAGACTCGACCAGCATCCCCAAATCCGCCACCAGCGCTTCCAGTTCCTCATCGCTCATCGGGATAAATCCCCAGTTCTTCACCCAGGCCGCGTTATAAATATCGCGGAACAGCCTGAACTCCGCCTGCTTGCGCCGCGCCCGAAAACGACGCACCGCGATGCTGCTCCGCCGCGACGCCCGCTCGACCAGCTTCTCCAGCCGCGTCAGAGTATCGCTGGCTTCAATCAGCGCCCGATCCATGTACATGCAATGAACATCCATCGCCTTCTCAAAGCCGGCCGCCTCGATCAATTCGGCATAATAGGGCGGGTTGTAGGGCATCATCACCATAGGCTTATCAAAGTTCTTGACCAGCAGGCCGCATTCCTCATTCGTCGTAAAGCTGGCCGGCCCGCGGATAGCATCCACGCCCCGCCGCCGCAGCCACTCGCCGGCGGCATCCAGCAGCCCAGCCGCCGCATCAAAGTCATTGACAGTCTCGAACAGGCCAAAAAAACCGATGTTCTCCTGATGATAGCGATTGTGTTCATGGTTGATAAACCCGACAATCGTCCCGACCATCTGACCATCGCGCCAAGCCGCGAAAAACTCGCCGTCCATATACTTCCAGGCTGGATGCTTGGATGCGTCCAACAGCTGCCGCCGCATCGACAGCAACGGCGGAACCCAGTTGACGTCATCGGCGTAATGCCGCCACGGAAACTGAAAGAACGCAGTAAATTCCTGCCGATTGGCAAGCGGTCGAACGTCCATCAAGCCGCCTTTTTATTTTCATGCCGCAAAAAGTCAAACAAATCTTGACAGACCCAAATAAACCTGATAACATGCCAAAATCATATTCCGCAGTAGCTCAATCGGCAGAGCAATCGGCTGTTAACCGATGGGTTCTTGGTTCAAGTCCAAGCTGCGGAGCTTCAACAGATGCCCCTCCAGCAGGGGCATTTTTTATTGCCGCCGGTTTATCTCATCAATCAAACGCAGACCATCCAGAGTCAGTTCCGGCGCCACATCATCAATTCGGGGGATATGCGCTTTGAACAGCGGCGCCAGCCCGCCAGTGGCGACCACCTTGACTTGCTCCGAACGAAGCTGCCCAATGATTTGCCCCAGCAAGCCCTCGATCATGCCCACATACCCCCAAAAGATGCCCGACTGCATGGCGTGAATCGTATTGCGCCCAATCGGATCCGGCGGCGGCGCCAATTCGACCTTGTGCAGCCGCGCCGCCCGGCTGACCAGAGCATCATGCGCCAGGTGAATCCCCGGCGCCAGCGCGCCGCCGATATATTCATCATCCGCCGACAAAACATCAAAATTGGTCGACGTCCCAAAGTCAATGCTAACCGCCGGCGCCCCATACAGTTTGGACAAAGCCACCGAATTGCAAAGACGGTCAGCGCCCGCCTGTTCAGGCAGATCAATCGCAATGCCAATCCCCAAATTGGTTTCGCTGGTCACATTCAGCGGCTCAATCCCAAAATAGCGGCGCGCCAAATGCTGAAAGGTCGGCGTCAAAGCCGGCACAACGCTGCTCATAATCACACCGCTAACCGCATCCGCGCCCACATCGGCGGTATCCAGAAAATGACGCGCCAAAACAGCGTATTCATCGGTCATCTTGTCGGCCACAGTGCGCGCCCGCCACGATGATTTCCAGCAGCCATCCTGCCACAGCCCCATGTGAATGTTGGTGTTGCCGATGTCAAACGCCAGCAGCATACTCTCCCCCGATTTGCGCTATACTATGGTAGAATCGAAACAAGTCATTGGCAACATCCCAATCAGAGGACTGGACATGCTGGTACGTCAGGCAACACTCGATGATGCGCGTCAGATTGTCGCGCTTTTTACCGCTCAAATTACCATCTGGCAACGGCTCAATGCCCACGGCCACGTTGAAGATCTGCCCTATGATGCCTTGACGATTTACGAACGCTGGCTCCACGGCGGCCCCTGGATGACGCTCGAAACCGGCGCCATCTGGCTTAGCTATCTCCTCAAAGGAAACGGCTATGTCTATGTGCTTGAAACCGACGGCAAAGTCCTTGCCTATGCCGAAGCCTTCGACAATCGCGAAGCCCCCCCGATGAAAAATCATCTGCATCTCGCGCGTATGCTGGTGGCCGACGGATGCGCCGATGATGCCCATCATCAGCTTGCCGATGCGGTCCTGCGGGATGCTCGCCCTTTCGGCCGACTGTCCGTCGCTTATCCAGAGTATGACCGCCAGCAGGCGACCTATTATCGCAAATACTTCGGCGCCAACGAAACCCTGCGCCTGACGCGCTATGCGCTGCCCGCCCAAATCGGCCAGAGCTTCTACAAAACCCATGATTATGACGAAACCGCCGTCAGCGCGGTCGCCGGCTGGCAAATGTCCGTCGGCCGCTGGACAAGCCCGCGGGCATTGTGGGAAACCGAATGGGTAGAACACTGGAAAGCGATCCCGCAAATCATCGAACGCAACAAACAGCGGCAGTACATCAACGCTTCCGGCCACGAAGCGATTGTCTGCTATCATCAACAGCTGTACAACGCCCGCAATGCCGATGTCTACTGCTGGTCGCCGCGCGGCCTAAGCGGGCAGCTGGTGGTTGCGATACGCGATCTAGGGCATCGTTCGGGCTACCGCAGCCTGATCTTTGCCGTCCCCCAGTCATCCGCCAAACTGCTGCCGCCCGAATCCACAGCCGACCCGCATCAGCAGGTGATTGCCACCGTCAATGTTTAGCCGCCGCGCCCGCGCATTTCAAACCGGGAAAATATCCCCAACGCCGACTTCAAACCCAGGCAGAACATCGCCGCCCGACAACGTATCCGATTCCTCATAAGTGACAGACCCAGCCGCCGTATGAACAACGACCGTGCGCGTTCGGGAATAGACAAGCCAAATCAAGGGAGTCCCTGCTTTCAGCAGCTCGCGGACTTTATTGTGAATGTCATCAGCGCTGTTGCCAGGCGAAATCACTTCCACCGCCAAATCAGGCGCGAATTCAATCAATTCGCGCGGCAGTGGATCCGGCGCCTTGGCTTTGCTGATAAAAGCGATGTCCAAGCCGCGCACAATATCTCGGCCACCAGGACTGCGCTTAAAAATAAAGCCAGTATCCCCCACGACGACCCGACCAAGATTATTTTCATAGACATAGCTGGCAATTTTCAGGTACAGCCACCCCGTAATCTCGCCATGCTCTCCCGTTGGCTTCGACATCTCGACAATTTCCCCTTCCACGAGTTCAAGCCGGCGGTCCTGATACTCCGGACGCTGCGCCAATTCCAGAAACTCTTCGGCGCTGATATACTGTTTCTCGGCTGGCATTGCCATGCTGCATCCTCTCTATCCCTCATCAAGCGGGGAAAATATCCCCAACCCCGACTTCAAACCCAGGCAGAACATCACCGCCCGACAACGTATCCGATTCCTCATAAGTGACAGCGCCAGCCGCCGTATGAACAACGACCGTGCGCGTCTCGGCATAGACAATCCAAATCAAGGGAGTTCCCGCTTTCAGCAGCTCGCGGACTTTCTTGTGAGTGTCGCCGGTCCGATTGCCAGGCGAAATCACCTCTACCGCCAAATCAGGGGGAATCTCAACCCATCCGCCCGGCAGTGGATTCGGCGCCTTGGCTTTGCTGATAAAAGCGATGTCCAAGCCGCGCACCGTGGCCCGGCCGCCAGGATCGCGCGCCACAACAAAGCCAGTTTCGGCAGCCGTCACCCGACCGAGATCATTCTCATAGACATAGCTGGCGATTTTCACACCCAGCCGCATCGTAATCTCGCCATGCTCTCCCGTTGGCTTCGACATCTCGATAATTTCCCCTTCCACGAGTTCAAGCCGGCGGTCCTGATACTCCGGCCGCTGCGCCAATTCCAGAAACTCTTCGGCGTTGATATACTGTTTCTCGGCTGGCATCGCCATGCTGCATCCTCCCTATCCCTCATCAAGCGGGGAAAATATCCCCAACCCCGACTTCAAACCCAGGCAGAACATCGCCCCCCGACAACGTATCCGATTCCTCATAAGTGACAGACCCGGCCGCCGTATGAACAGCGACCGTGCGCGTCTCCGCATAGACAATCCAAATCAAAGGAGTTCCCGCTTTCAGCAGCTCGCGGATTTTCTTGTGAGTGTCGCCGGTCCGATTGCCAGGCGAAATCACCTCTACCGCCAAATCAGGGACAAGCTCAAACAGCTTAAACGGCAGTGGATCCGGCGCTTTGGCTTTGCTGATGAAAGCGATGTCCAAGCCGCGCACCGTGGCCCGGCCGCCAGGATTGCGCCCCACAACAAAGCCAGTTTCGGCAGCTGTCACTCGACCGAGATCATTCTCATAGACATAGCTGGCGATTTTCACACCCAGCCGCATCGTAATCTCGCCATGCCCAGGGGTTGGCTTCGACATCTCGATAATTTCTCCTTCCACAAGCTCAAGCCGGCGGTCCTGATACTCCGGCCGCTGCGCCAATTCCAGAAACTCTTCGGCGCTGATGTACTGTTTCTCGGCTGGCATCGCCATGCTGTATTCTCCTGTCTCTCATGCAATGACTGCACGCGGTTTATTCGGCGGTGATAAACTGCCTAAGCGCTTGAAAATCGGCTTCAAGAGTCGTTCGCTGATTGGGATTGTAAAGCGCGGCCGCCGGATGGAACAAAGGCAACACTGATGATTGACCATAAGCCGTTTGCACGCGGATGACTTTGCCATGCAGCTGGCTGATTTTCTGGCTGGCCTGGAAAGCATGAAAACGCTTGAGGATGAATTCCATCGAAAAGCGTCCCAAAGTAGCGATGACCTGCGGCTGAATGATGTTGATCTGCCGCATCAGAAAGGGCGCGTACAAGTCGATTTCGCTCTTGAGCGGGTCGCGGTTATTGGGCGGACGGTCCTTGACGATGTTGGTCACATAAACCTGCTCGCGCGCCAAGTCGACAGACCTCAGCAGTTCATCCAGCACGCGCCCCGACGCGCCGCAAAAAGGCCGCCCGGTTTCAGCTTCATTCTTGCCCGGCGCCTCGCCGACAAACATAATATCGGCATAATGATTCCCCTGACCAATCACCGGAAAATAGCCGTTGGCCTTTCGATATTCATAAAGCGGCGATTCAGTCAAGTCGACAATTTCATCTTTTATCGCCCGCAGCCGCTCGGTGCGGTCAGTTGACATGGGAATATCTCCTTCTGCCAAACGATACTTTCAGTTTAGCATAACAGCATCGGGCTTTCCAAGCAAAATAACATCGGCTCTTCAGCTTATTCAAATGCGTTAATCAGGATGCCGCCCTTTCACAATATCGACCAGCGCCGCGCCGTAGGTTCTGCGCCGCCACGGCCCGAGCCCGCGGATGCCCTTCAGTTCGCTGACGGCCGCCGGGCGCCGCTGGGCAAGCTCCCACATGGTCTGTTTGCTGATGATGACATCCGATTCGACGCCGCGCGCCCGTGCCGTCTGCCGTCGCCAGTTGTGCAAAGCCGTATAACGTTCGGCAACAGCCGGCGACGGCGGTTTTGGCCGTGGCGGCCGCCACGGCGGCTGACTGATGCGGCCATGCGCCACCGCCTCGACAATCTCATCGCCGCTCTGCCGCACCAGCCAGGCCGGCAAACCGCGTATCTCATAAAGCTGACGGCGACGGCGCGGCAGCCGCCGGGCTATCGCCAGCAGCGCTTTGTTATTCACCAGCTTTTGCGGCGGAAAGTCAGCCGTTTTGGCAAGCGCATCGCGCAAAATATAAAGCTCGCGCAAAACCGCCATCTGCTGTTTGGTCAGCGCATCAGGACGGCACAGACTCCAAAATCCGTTCGGGTCAAACGCCTGCGGTTTAAGCTCAAAGGCCGTCACATCAGCAAAGTATTCCCGCGCTTCTTCCAGCTGCCCGGCGCGGCGCAGTTCTTCATGCAAACGGTCGCGCAGCGGCAGCAGAAAATGCGTATCCAGTTGGGCATATCGCCGATAGGCCGGCGGCAGCGGCCGCCGTGACCAATCCCGGGTCTGATGAGACTTGGTGTGAGCGATGCCCAGCAGATCTTCCAGCATAGCGCCCAAGCCCACCCGCCGATAGCCGCGCACCCGCGCCGCCGCCATCGTGTCAAAAACACCGCGCGCCTCAAAATCAAAATCGCGCTTCAAGCAGATCAAATCATATTCAGCCGCATGGAAAACCTTCTCGATAGCCGAATCGGCAAAGATCTCCCCCAGCGCGGCGATGTCATCAATCCCAAGCGGATCAATGAGGATGTCTTCATCAGAAGTCGAAAGCTGAATCAGACAAATCCGCTCGCGGTAAGCGTGCAGGCTGTTGGATTCAGTGTCAAAGGCGATGCGCCGCTGGGCTCGCAGACGCCCGACCGCCCGCTGAAGGTCATCGGCATTGTCGATATAGCTTGGCTGGGGAAGCGCCGGCAAGGTCGTCATAGCCAGCCGCGCCGCCGAAAATAGATGAGCATCAGCAGGGCAATCACAATCATAATGCCGGCGGTCATCCCAAAAGCGCCAGGATGGCCGGCAAAGGGAAGCTCAATGTTCATGCCATAGATGCTGGAAATCAGCGTCAGCGGCAGCATAATTACCGAAATCACGGTCAAAATCCGCATGACTTCGTTGATGCGATAGCTGGCCAAAGTATCGGCCGTTTCGGCAAAGCTGTTGATAATCTCATAATTCTCCTCGATGATGTCGCGCTGCTTGAACAGGTGATCGACAACATCGCCAAAGTATTCCTCCATGTCTTCATGCAGCAGGGGATGCCGCGCGCTTTCAAGCTGCTGCATAATCGGAATCTGATGACGGATGATGCGGCGCAGTGAGATGATGTCGCGGCGCAGCAGGGCAATTTCCTGAATCACGCGCCGCGCATTGGATTCAAACAGGTCATCTTCAATCGCATGGACGCGCCGGTCGACTTTGTTAAGAATGGGGAAAATATAATCCACCAGCTGATCAACTAGGGTATAAAAGGCTTGGCCGCTGCCCTGTCCCAGCAGACCTTCGCGCTCGCGCTCGTCCCTTTGGCACCGTTCCATCAGGCCAGCAAGCGGTTTCAGGGCGCCGCTGTGGACGGTGATGACATAATCGCGCCCGACAAAAAAATCAACTTCGCTGGCGCGCGAAATCCCATCGCGCGAATCCCACAGCGGAAAGTGCATCACCACAAAGAGGTAACGCTCATCGCTGTCCACCTTGGGCCGTTCAATCGGACTGCGGATGTCCTCAAGGTTAAGCGGATGAAAATAGGGAAACCGCGCTTGCAACCGCCGAACATCTTCCGCGCTGGGCAGCGTCATGTCGATCCACTCGACCGCATTGTAATCGATAATCGCGACTGTCATGCGCCTATTATGGCGGGAAGGCGGCGGCTGGGCAATAGAATCTTTTTGGCGTGGGACATCGAAAAAATTTCCCCCGTTTTATACTTTGACAGCCTATTGAGTTTGTGATATATTGAACATACTCATATTCAAATGGTGTAATGTCTTTGGTAATATCTGCAAAATAACGCAGACAGTCCTGCTTGATGTGAAAGGACTACGATAGATTATGGCAGCAGCAAGAACCGCAGCAGCACAGTCCCTGCGCGCTGGAGCCGCCAGAACAGCAGCCCCAGGTGTACAGGTGGCGGCGCCGAGCCGCCGTGAATTTTTGTATTATATCTGGGTGGCCTCCATGGCGCTGCTGCTGGGTCAAACCAGCGCCGGGCTGATATGGTTCGCCTTCCCGCGCTTCAAGGAAGGTGAGTTTGGCGGCACCTTCGCCTTTAACCCAGAAGAGCTGCCGGCGGCTGGTTCAGCGCCAACCTCCGTCCCCGCCGGCCGCTTCCACGTCACCCATACACCCGAAGGCCTGCGGGCATTGTATGGCGTCTGCACGCATCTGGGCTGCCTGCCCAAGTGGGTGCCGACCAACCATCGTTTTGAATGCCCCTGCCACGGCTCAAAATTCCAGCTAAGCGGCCAATACATTGAAGGGCCGGCCCCCCGCAGTCTCGACCGCTTTATCGCGACAGTGGTCTATGCCGACGGAACGACCCTGGTCACCCCGGCCGACGGCGGCGCCATCCCCCTGGATACCAATCGTCAGATTACCAGCATCCAAATCGATACCGGCGCCCGCATCCTGGGACAGCCGAATTAGCCGCGCGTATTGAGGCGAGGAGTTTCCATGTCCATCCTTCCATTCCCGTCATTTCTCGACGACGTCAAGGAAAAAGGCTTTAAGAAAGCGGTATTCGAAGGCATCGACGAGTCAGTAGAGCGACTGACCGCCGGCATGAACGTCCAGGATATCCGCGAGGCCCTGCGCGGCGAACAGCCCGGCCGCCGGCCTAACCCGCGCCTGACACCGCACGCCGACGGCTTCTGGCTGCACATGCGCCCATCCTATTTCAACCGCGACGTGACCGGCCTCTATCCCAGCTTCCGCTTGGGCTGGCTCTCAACTTATTTCGTCTTCTTCGAAACCATCACTGGCCTCCTCCTGATGCTCTGGTACACCCCCGCGCCCGAAATCGCCTATGGCGATATGCTGACCATCCTAAGCAACGTCCCCCTCGGCCAGCTGATGCGCGACATGCACCGACTCGGCGCCGAATTTATGGTGGCGGTGGTCGCCATGCACATGATGCGAACGTGGATCACCGGCAGCTACAAAAAGCCGCGCCAGTTCACCTGGTTCACCGGCCTGCTTCTGCTGGTCATTACCGGCTTCTTGAGCTTCTCCGGCTACCTGCTGCCTTGGGACCAACTCTCGCTGTGGGCGGTCACCATCGGCGCGTCCATGGCCGAAGCAACCCCAGTGGTCGGCGATCAAGTCAACCTGCTTTTGCGCGGCGCGCCAGAGCTAGGCGCCAACGGCCTGCTCCGTTTCTACCTTCTGCATGTTCTGGCCTTGCCGGCCCTGCTGTTCGTCTTTACCGGCGTCCACTATTACAAAGTCATCATCCACGGCCACAGTCTGCCGCCGCAAAAAGAGAATATCGGCGAAGACACCGCCAAGCGCGTCCCGCTCGATAAAAGAGTCTATTTCATCCCCGACGTGCTGACCAACGAGTTGATGTGGCTCGGCGCAACCACCTTCATTATTACCGTCCTGTGCATCTGGTTCTATCACGCCCCGCTGGAAAATCACGCCGACCCGCAAGTCACCCCATTGGGAACAACCGCTCCCTGGTATTTCCTCTGGATCCAAGGCGCGCTCAAGCTGGGCGACAAATTCTTCTGGGGAGTCGCCTTCCCAACCATCGCCCTGGGTGGACTGGCAATGCTGCCCTATGTCGACATGACCGTCAGCCGCCGCTTTGCCCATCGGCGCGTCGTCCTGACCCTCGCCATGCTGCTCATCTCGGCGACAACCATCCTAAGCTATATGGGACTGGCCAAATTCGCCGTCAAAACCTCGGCCGAAACCGAAATCGTGCATGAACTCACCTTTGAGCCAGCCCACAGCAAAGTCGGGGTTGGCCGAACAATACCCTTTGACCAAATGGCCGTCGGCGCTTATGTCACCGCGCAGTTCCATGGCCCCGCTGAACTGATGCCCATCGACATCGTGAACATCTTTAACAGCGAAACCGCCGCCAATGGCCAATTCGCCCAAATGCTGCAAGAACTGAAAGACCAGCATCTAAGCGTCAATCAGCTGCCGACCCGCTTCCGCCCCATTCCCGCGCAGGAAGCCCCAACGCTGATGCGAGTCATGCAAGAATTCGACCATCATCTGGAAGAAGTTCCCCAAGAACTGCCCAACGTCTGGGGCGCGCTGGTCATCACCGACAACCAACGCGGCCTAAAACGGCTGGACTGGGTAGTCAGCTGGGACGGCGTCGAAATTGAAGGCGGCGAGGTGCGGCTGGATGAGGACGGCAATCCCATCTACATCTACGCGCGCGACAGCGAAGGACAAGTCATCCTTGACGAAAACGGCAATCCGCTGCCCCAGCGCCGCGTCTACAGCGAACACCTTTTCATCCATGAAAATTCGGCTTACTTTGACTAGGGAATAGGAAAGCGCATGAGTAGGTTGTTGCCTATTAAATCCATCGAAAGCCGCATCCTGACCGGCATTTTGATGTTCGTCGCCATCATGATCCTGATCGGCTGGGTCGCCATCAACGAAGAGGCGCGCATGCAGGCCTTTGTCCGCCAGCATACCGGCCGCTCCATTGAACGCGGCGCCGAACTCTTCGCCTCTCTCTGCGCCGAATGCCATGGCGAAGAAGGCCTAGGCTCCGGCGACCGCGCGCCCGCCCTGAACAGCCCTCATCTGTTTGGCTTTGACCCAGTCGCCGAACAAACTGGCGCCATCACCAACGCCAACCGCACCATAATTCGCCTTAATCAGCTTAGTCAAGGGCTGCTGGCCGAGCTAACCAACACTGAAGATCCACCGTCCGAAGAGCATCAAGATGAAATTTTTGCCGAACTGGAAGTGATCGAAGAGCAGATCGCGGAACAGGAAACCATCATTGAAACCGCCATTGAGGCCCGCGCCGCCCGACTCGACGCGCTGGACACCGCCGTCGGCCGCGGACTCTTTCCCCAATGGGAATCAGTGGAAGACATCGAAACAACCGGCGACAATGAGATCGAGATATTCTTCAACAACAACGGCACGCGGCTGGCGCAGGTCGGCTGGGGCGGCGATCTGCACGGCTATATCGTCACCACGCTTATTCATGGCCGGCCGGGCAGTCTCAATGTTTGGACCAACAGCGCCGGCGGCATGGCCGCTTGGTCGCAAACCGCCGGCGGCCCTCTGCGCCAAGACCAAATTGAAGACATCACCGCCTACATCCTGAATTGGGACAAGGGCGGCGCCTGGACAGATGAAGATATCATCGCCGTCCAGCAGTACGGCAAGCCGCTCGCCGACGGTTCACTGCCCAGCGAACCACCCCCGCCGCCAGTCGGCGATGACGTCGACGGCATCTTGCAACGATGGGCGGCCGAAGGCATTGTCGGCAGCGACGTCAGCGGCGCCGACCTCTATGAAAACGAATACAAATGCACCGACTGCCACCGCGCCGGCGCCAGCGCGCCCGACACCATCGGCACCTGGACGCGGATACAGACCGAACGGCTGACTCAACCGCAGTTCAGCGGCTACAGCGGCGAGGCATATCTCATCGAAAGCATCGTCCGCCCCAACGATTACCTTGTCGATGGCTACAATTCAGGCGTCATGCCAGTGAACTTCGGCCTTCGCATGACCGACCAGCATTTGGCCGATATTATCGCCTTCCTGATGACACAGGAATAATGGCCCGCCGGCAAATACCGCCAAGTCCTCGCTTTTGGGGGCTTTTTCTTTTAGAAAGCGCCGCCCCATGAAGCCGCGCCTAGTCCTCCTGCTGGCCGCGCTCGCGCTCGCCATAACCAGCCTGGCGCAAGACCAAACGGACTGCCGGCCGGACAATCTGGCCCAACAGCAGGAAACCTTTGCCCAATTCCTGACGCTGGATTTCGCCGCCGACCGCGGACAGAGCCTCGCCAGCCTGTTCCGACTGGGCGCCGCCTATCAAGCGATGGCCCTGCGCTGTGGCTATGTCCCCAATAAACCTGAAACCCGCATCATGCTGGAGCAGGTTTTGCAATTCGTCACCCTCGACGAACTGACAGCGGCGCAGGCCGTGGGCGCCGACGTCCAGCGCATCATGCTGGAATTGGAGGCCTACCCCGGCGACCCATTGAACGGGCAGCTGCTTTACAACGGCCAAGAGCCAGCCCTGGGCGGCGCCATATTGGGCTGCGCCGGCTGCCATGAAAACGAAGCCGTCGCCCCATTGACTGCCGGCGCCTGGACGCGCATTAACGATATTCGCCTGGCATCGCCCGAACTCAAAGGCTATGGACATCGCCAGTATCTCATCGAAAGCATTGTCCAGCCACACGCCTACATCGTCCCCGATTACGCCGCATCCATGCCCGATATCTACAGCCGCCAGCTGACCGCCCAGCAGCTTGCCGACCTGGTCGCCTATCTCGACAGCCAAGATCAGCTGCTGGAAGACTAGACATTCGCCCAAACCGATGCTAAACTCATATCAGTTCCGATTATTTGACTGTCAAAGGCGACAGCGCCGATGAACGCCGATCCACAACGCGCCGACCAGATTATGAGCCGCCTGCTGTTTGTCAGCCCAGCGGCCGACGTCACCGCCAGGCAAACCCGCCGCGCCGAAAACGCCCTTAGCCTGTCGCTGATGTTTTCCGGCATGCGCTGCATCCTGCAATACGTCCTGCTGCCCTTCCTGCTGCCCATCGTTGGAATCGCCGCCGATGCCGCCGTGCCTATTCTGCTGCTGATCAACCTGATCGCCATCGCCTCAATCTTTTTCAGCCTGCGCCGCTTCTGGACGATTGGCTACAAACATCGCTGGGCTTATCTGGGAGTCGCGCTGGCAGCCTTGACGCTATTGTTTGCCTTCACCCTCTACGATCTGATGAAACTGCAAGCCATCTAACAGCCAAACACAAACTGGAGCCATGCCAATGACGCGAGCCAAATTTCTCCTTTCCGCGCTGACAGCTTTCCTGATGCCGCTGGGAACAGCCCTGGCCCAAGATAGCGAAAGCGCGGCCTCGCCAGCCGGGATGGCCATGCTGGTCCTGTTTTTGGGCATCGCCGGCATCGGCGGCGTTTTTGTAATTCACTTGGGCCAATCAGCATCCGAAGAAGATGACTAAAAAGCCCGCGATTTTGATTTGACAAAGACCGCGGCTTCAAGTACACTCGCTTTATCGATGAAGCATTTAGCAAGGAGCGCGCCAAAATGAACAGCAGAAAATCCCCCCCCCCCCCCCCCCCCCCCCCCGCATCTTCTGTTTGGCATGAACCTTTTGGGAGGCAATATCGCCATGAAATTATTCACCGCGCCTGTCCGGACCGTCCTGCTCTGCTGTTTAGTCCTGGTCCCCTTCCTCGCCGTTTCCGTCCCCGTCCAAAGTCAGGCGACGCCAACGCGCGGCGCCAACTGCGGCCTGCCGCCAAACAGACAGACTTGGACTTCCTCAACGACGCAAACAACCTGGAACATGACCATTGACTGCACCTTTGGCACCAGCAGCAGCTTTTACATACGGGCTGCCTCCGGCTCCTTCACCGTCAACGGCAACGGCCACACCATCTACGCCGACAACAACGCCAACGCCTTCGACATTGCAAGCGGCGCCACCCTCAATCTAAACAATGTCACCATCCGCGGGCTCAGCAGCGCAGTCCGCTACGTAATCAATGTGAACGGCCGTCTTAACGCCACCAATGTCACCATCAGGAACAATAGGGCCAGCAGCGCAATACAGGTATCGGGCAGCAGTGCGCGGGCGGATCTTACCAATATGCGATTCCAGAGCAACACCGGCGGCGGCACTAGTATTGGTTCCAGCACGCTAGCCGTCTATAGCGGGGCTACGGTCAACCTCCAAAACGCTTATATCACCGGCAATTCCGGCAGTGGCTATGTGGTTGGGGTCTATGGCAGCAGCACGCTGAATATAACTGGCTGTTTGACCATGAGCGGCAATACTGGCACAGCCCTCGCGTCGCACAGCGGCGGCGGCGGCACCCCTACCATCAACAACACCAACATCGGCGCTTGCGCCGGCGGCGGCTTCACCACCGCGACTCCCACGCCCGGGGCAGGAACGGCGACGGCCGCGGCAGCAGAGACGGCGACAGCCGCGGCAGAAATGACGGGAACGGCCGCGGCAGCAGAGACGGCGACAGCCGCGGCAGAAATGACGGGAACGGCCGCGGCAGCAGAGACGGCGACAGCCGCGGCAGAAATGACGGGAACGGCCGCAGCAGCAATGCCGGGAACGGCGACAGCCGCGGCAGCAGAGACGGCGACAGCAGCAGGGACGGCGACAGCCGCGGCAGAAATGACGGGAACGGCCGCAGCAGCAGCAGAAGGGACAGCGACGGCCGAAGCAGCAGAGACGGCGACGACGCTGGCAATGACGGCGACGGCGACTCCTACTGCAACGCCAACGCCTGAACCGCGGCCGTCAAAGAAGAAAGCGAAGGATCCACCGCGGCCAACGCCAACGCCAACGCCGCGGCCGGCCTACGCCGCATCTTATGTCGCCTTGCAGACCGCAACCGGCATGACCTTTGAAGCTGCTTATGGCCTCGACAGCGGCGTCCATTTCCGCCAGCTTGACGGCGGCGGCATCGGCGTCCAGTCGATCATCGACGCCGGCCCTCTGGCCGCCCTAGACGTCTATGGCTATGTCGAGCAGGGCGTTGAGGTCTGCTTCCCGCAGATTGGCCGCGTCGTCTTCTTGGACGCGCGCACCATGCCGCGGGCGATAATAGCGCTGGAGGCCACCATAAAGAACGGCATGACCTGCGTCTTTCTGAACAGCCCCGGCTCGCTGGTGCTGCTGCCCAACTAAAACTAAACGTCCCTCCCTCATTACTTTGGGGGAGGGCCTGCGCCGCTGTGACAAAAACCAGATTCGCTCGACTTTGGCGCCGCGATGCCGCCGATGGCCGGATTCATCCTGACAAATATCACAAATCAGATATAATTGGAGCCAGATGAAACTGACAAGGAGCGCTATCAGGAGCAGGCAGCGCGATGGCAGAAATCGCTTGGGAAAAGCCAAAGCATCTTGGGAAGCCGCGCCAGAAACTTGGCGGCGAAGGTCTCAAATTCCTGGCCGGCGGCGGATTGATTTTGGCCGCCATTCTCTATCTGCTGGCTGCGGGTACATTGCAGGGCGCCCGCTTTTTCATCACAGTCGAGGAAGCGCTGACAGACGCCTACAGCGGACAGACGGTGCGGGTTTCCGGGGCTGTTGACGGCGAAAGCATCGAATACGACAGCGAAAACGCAATTATCCGCTTCGAGATTGTGCATATCCCGACCGAATTCGACGATCTGGCCGCCGCCCTGCGCGCCGCCCTCAAAGACCCCGCCGCCGCCCGCATGAAGGTCCTAGTGGCAGACGAAGCCATCCCCGACCTGCTCCAGCATGAGGCCCAGGCAATTCTAACCGGCGCCTTGCAGGCCGACGGCGTATTTCACGCCGCCGAACTGCTGCTAAAATGCCCCAGCCGCTTTGAAGAAACCGCGCCCGGCAATTTGAGCGCCATCCCGGAACACCGATAATGCTGGCCGAAATTGGGCTTGCGGCCCTTACCCTGGCCTTTGCGCTGTCGATTTATGCGCCGGCGGCGTCAGTGATTGGCTGCCGCCGCCGCCAAACGGCGCTGATTCACAGCGGCCGCAATGCCGCCCTGCTTGCGTTTCCGATGACGCTGCTGGCCGCCGGCGCGCTGGTCATCGCTCTGATGACCGAAGAGTATCAGCTTAGTTACGTCTGGTCAGTCACCGACCCGCAAACGCCGGCGATATACCGCTTGACCGCGCTTTGGGGCTCGCAGCGCGGCTCGCTTTTGTTCTGGTCGCTGCTGATGAGCCTGTTCATCTTTGCCGCCGTCTGGCTGAACTGGCGCCGAGAAGCGCGGCTGATGCCCTATGCCATTGCCTGGATGACAGCGACGCTGGCTTTCTTCCTTGGGCTGTCTCTGTTTTTGGAAAATCCCTTCGACCGCTGGTGGATCCTGCCTGATTTGCCGCCGGACGAACAGGTCATTGAAGCCGCGCTGATCCCGCCGCGGGCGATTGCCCCCGACCGCGCCAGCCTTGCCGCCAGCGCCACTGGATTAAACCCGCTGCTGCGTCACTTTGGCATGATTATCCACCCGCCGATGCTGTATCTGGGCTTTGTCGGCTTCACCATACCCTTTGCCTTTGCCATGTCGGCGCTGGCTTCGGGCGATTTATCCACTGGCTGGATTCAAGCGGCCCGCCGCTGGTCGCTGGTCGCCTGGATATTTCTTAGTCTTGGGCTGATACTCGGCGGCCGCTGGGCTTATGATGTATTGGGCTGGGGCGGCTACTGGGGCTGGGACCCAGTCGAAAACGCCGCCTTTTTACCCTGGCTGGTCGGCACCGCCCTGATTCACAGCGTTATGATCCAAGAAAAACGCGGCATGCTCAAGGGCTGGAATATGGCGCTGGTGACGGCGACTTTCTCCGCCGTCCTCTTCGGCACATTCGCTACCCGCAGCGGCGTCATCGAAAGCGTCCACAGCTTCGCCCGCAGCGAGGTCGGCTTCCCCATGCTGGCCTTCTGGTCAGCGATGACCGCGATAGCCTTGGCGCTGCTGCTTTGGCGCTGGCGGCGCGGCGAACTGCGCGATGAGCATCAATTCGCCAGCATCCTAAGCCGCGAATCTATGTTTGTGCTGAACAATGTCGTCTTCATAGCCTTGTTCATAGCCATTTTTTGGGGCAGCTTCGGCCTGCCAATCACATCCGAGCTATTCTTTGGCCGGGAAGTCACCATCGGCGCCGAAACCTTTGAGTTTTATACCGTGCCGCTGTTTATCGCCATGTACATCCTGATGGGGATCGCGCCGCTGGCGGCCTGGGGGCGGACGTCGGCCAAGCGGCTGGGAAAGGCCATCGCCGTTCCGATGATGATGACCTTGGTCAGCATCCTGTTAATCGCCGCCGGCGGAACGCGCCTGCCAGCCGCTATCTTGGGCTATGGTGCCGTCATGTTCGCCGGCTGGGTCGCCCTGTATGAGATCGGCCGCGCGGCAAAGGCGCGGCATCAAGCCCTGGGGGAAAGCACGCCGCGGGCGCTGTTGAGCCTGTTCCGCCGCCGTCAGCGCCGTTATGGCGGATATATCGTCCATCTGGGCGTGACAGTAATCGGCATCGGCGTGATTGGCAGCGCTGTTTTTCAAACCGAAGTCCAGCATACCCTGGCGCGCGGCGAACGCGTCGCCGTCAATGATTATGAACTGCGCTATGATGATTTCACGCGGGCGCAGGCCGTCGATGGCCGCATGATGAACATCGCCGCCGTCACAATTTTCCGCCGCGGCCAAGAAATCGCCCAGATTCGCCCGCGCATCGACGATTATCCCGGCATGCCGATGACGATTGCCGGCGCCCACAGCACGCTTGAAAATGATTTTTATGTGCTGCTGATTGGCGGCGGCAGCCAGCAGGCCACCTTCCGCATCTATATCAATCCATTGGTCAATCTGGTTTGGTGGGGCGGCATCGCGCTGGTTATCGGCACGATAATTGCCGTTTGGCCCAAGGTCAGCCCGCAAGCCGACCGCCGCAAGCGCGAGACAGCGAGGGCATCATGACAGGATTGATTGGCCGGCGCGGCGGTTTTGCCGCGCTGCTGCTGGCTTTGACCTTGATGACCGCGGCGCAGGGCGATGACGTCTCTGATAACGCCGTGAACCAAGTCGCCCAAAAGATGTACTGCCCGGTATGCGAAAATATCCCGCTGGATGAATGCCAAACTCTGGCCTGCATCGAATGGAAAGAGGAGATTCGGCGCCAGCTGGCCGAAGGTCAATCGGAGCAAGAAGTCATCGAGAGCTTTGTCCGCCGCTTTGGCGATCAGGTGGTTGGCATCCCGCAGGATCCAGTTTTACGCGCCTTGACGGTGATCATCCCGGTTTTGTCGGCGCTGCTGGCGCTTGCCATCGGCATTTTCACCTTTACCCGCTTCGGGCGGCATCAGCGATTAGGCATGCCGCCGACCGCCGCCGATGATGAAGAGCAGTACCGTCAGCGCCTGGAAGAAGACCTGCTGGCAAGACGCTAGCGGCAAAGCCGATGAAGGATAGGGAACAGATGAGCGGCCTTGACCATCTCGAATTTCTGGAGTCCGACAAACCCAAAGGCCGCGCCGCGCATCGAGGCCGGCGCGTGAGTTGGGGGGGCGCCGCGCTGGGCATCGGCATCATTGCGATAACCGTTGCGCTGGGCATTCAGTTAGCGCGTCAAAACACCAGCCAGCCCCATAGCGGCCCGGCGCCGGATTTTTATCTGAAGCTGTTTGACGGCGCCGACTTTCGGCTGTCGGATTATCGCGGTCAGGTCGTGCTCATCAACTTTTGGGCCAGCTGGTGTCCGCCCTGCCGCGGCGAAGCCCCCGAACTGCAAGCCCTCTATGAGGCCTATCAGGACGAGGGATTTGTGATCCTCGGCGTCAATATACTGGAAAGCTCGCCGGAAAAAGCCATCGAGTTTATTGAGGAGTTCGACATCGCCTATCCGAATGGCGAAGACATCGGACAGCGGATTGCCAATCTGTATCACATTCAGGCGCCGCCGGAGAGTTTCCTGATTGACCGCGCCGGCCGTATTCACCAGTTCATCATCGGCGCCGTGAGCTATGACCGCTTGAGCGGCGCGGTTGAAACCTTGCTGGGAGACTTGCCATGAGCATCGCCGGGCTTGTGATTTCGCTCCTTCTGCTGTTCGCCGCCCTTTGGGTGACGGCTTATCCTCTGATACAGTCGCCGCGCCGGCCGAATCAGGCGAATGGCGGCCTTCAAGCGCAAACTGACCGCGTTCAAGCCTATTATGCGCGCGCGCTGACGAACATAAGCGACCTTGACGAAGACTTCGCGGCTGGCAAAATCAGCGAAGCCGATTACCAGGAAGAACGCGAAGTCTGGGCGCATCGCGGCATTCAACTGCTGCGGGTTCAGGCCCAACTGGAGGCCCAGCGCAGCCTGGCGGATTCCGCTGACGCTGAACGAATCGACCGCGCCATTGAAGCGGCCGTCCTCGCCCGGCGCGTTGATGAAGCGCCGACTGGTTTGTCATCACCGGAACAGGCAGAGTAAGCTCATGCTGCGCCGGCTGATTTCATCGCTGCTGTTCCTCTTCTGCTTCGGCCTAACAGCTTGCGGCGGGCTTGGCGGCGAACCGAAAATCATCGCCACAGCCGCGCTGTCGGCGACCCGCGCGAACCCGGCCGACCGCGCCAGCCTAGATGCGCCAATAGGCAATTTCACCGGGCAGCTGCAACATGGAACGGCCGGCGGCAGTTTGCCGGCGGATACGGTGGTGCAGCTGCAATATGGCAGTCCCGAGCTTGGATTCAGCTTTGCCGAAACCACCATCAACGAGGACTCCAGCTTCACATTTGAAGGCATTCCCCTGACGGCCGACTTCACCTACACAGTCGGCGCCGTTTATCTTGACCGCCTCTTCGCCCGCCGCCTGCCGGGCGGGCATCCCGCAGACCGCGCCTATCACCAAAGCCTCACCGTCTATGACCTGACCAATGACCCCGCTGTGATTAGCGTAGCGCGCATTGAACTGTTTATTGAGGCCGTCAGGCTGAACGACCTTGGGCCCGGTTTATACATTTCACAGATCATCGGCTGCCGCAACAGTTCAGACCGCATCTACGCCAGCGGCCGCCGATTTGACGATGGACGCGAACCCAGCCTGCTGATTCAACTGCCAGCCGGCGCCCGCATAATGAGCGGCGATGAGAACGGTCGCTATATCATTGCTAAAGATCTGGAGAACGCGCCCGATTCGGTGATTGATACCCTGCCAGTCTTCCCCGGCGATTCGCACGAAGTCCGAGTCGAATACTTTGTTCCCTATATTGATGGCTTAACGCTGGAGCAAACTTTTAACTATGTGATTGACGGAACGGTCACAATAACCCTGTCGGAAAGCCTGCGCGTTATTAGCGACATCCTTCGCCTGGACACGGACCGAGACGACGGCGGCCAGCGGCGCGTCTTTTCGGGCCGGCTACAAATGGACTCCCAGCCAGCGCTTGCCTTTGAGATAGTCGGCAATCCATTTGTCACCAGCAGTGATGACCGCGGCACAGTAACCGGCGACGCCTTGCTGCCGCTGCTGCTGGGCGCCGTCGGACTTGCGGCCCTCATGACGGCGGGCCTCATTGTCCAAGGCCGCCGGCAAGGCAAATCCCGGCAGATAGACAGCCTGATCGGGCAAATGGCGCAGCTGGACGACAAGCATGACCGCGGGCAAATCAATCATGATCTGTATCAGCGGCAGCGGCGCACCCTCAAGGAACAGCTTGAGCGGCTGATGCCGCCGGAACCGAGCGAGTAGCCGCCTATGACTGACGACCGACCAATCATCGAAGTCGAAAACCTGACGAAAGTTTATGGCTTGCTGCCGGCGCTGAAGTCTATCGACTTTAGTATCGCCCGCGGCGAGTTCACCGCCCTGCTTGGGCCCAACGGCAGCGGCAAATCGACTCTGCTGCGATTGATGTGCGGATTGAGCCGGCCGACGCAAGGCCGCCTTCGGATTGGCGGCTGGGCCATGCCACGCGAAGCCACGTCAGTCCGCGCCCAAATCGGGATGGTCAGCCACAAGCCGCTACTGTACCAAAATCTAAGCGCCAGAGAGAATCTCCGTTTCTTTGCCAAACTCTATCACATCGGCGCGGCCGAGCGAGAGCCGCGCATCCAGAACTTGCTGCATCAGCTGGGACTGCGCCCGCGCGCCGACAGCCTGGTGCGAACTTTTTCGCGCGGGATGCAGCAGCGTCTTAGCATCGCCCGCGCCCTGCTGCACCAGCCGGACGTTCTATTCTTTGATGAACCCTACACTGGCCTTGACCAAGAGGCCGGCGACCGACTCGACGCCCTGCTCCAGCTGGCGCATCAGCAAAACCGCACCATCATAATGAGTACGCATCAGCTGCGGCGGCTGCCCCATCTGGCAGGCCGCGCGCTCATTTTATCTCGCGGGCGCATCGTTTTTGATGGCGGCATCAAGGGGATGCACAGCCGCGAAATGACCGAACTCTACACCCAGGCCATCAGCGCCGCCGCCCGCCGATGAAGACCCCGTTCAGAACCGTCGTCCTGGCGATAATCGCCAAAGACCTCCGCGCCGAAATGCGCTCGCGGGAGTTGGTCAGCGCGATGGCGCTGTTCGCCTTCCTAAGCATCCTTATTTTCAGCTTTGCGCTGGAGTTGGATCGGGTCGCGCGGGAAGAAGCGGTCAGCGGCGTGCTGTGGGTTACATTGATTTTCGCCAGCCTGCTGGGCTTTCATCGCAGCATGGCGCTGGAATATGACCACGGCAATCTGGACGCGCTGCTGCTGGCGCCAGTCTCGCGCATGGCGATTTTTGTCGGCAAGCTGGTCAGCAATTATCTGTTCACATTGATGGTTGGATTGATTCTATTGCCAGTGATGACGATGATTTATAATAAGCATATGCTGGACGCGCGGCTGATACTAACGGCTGTTATCGGCATTTTCGGTTTTTCGGCGATTGGCACCCTGCTGGCTGCTATGACAGTGCAAACCCGCGCCCGCGAAGCGCTGCTGCCGATTGCGATGCTGCCAGTGACGCTGCCGTTTCTGCTGACCGCCGTCCGCGCCACAACCAGCATCCTGAACGGGGCGGATTGGCTGGTTTGGCTACGGCTGCTGGCTGGAATAAGCGTCATTTATCTGGTTCTGTGCCTGTTTCTGTATCCTTTCGCCGTTGAGGACTAAAGCCCGCCCGGCGCTAACATTGCTTTGCCGTTTATGACAGGAGGTCGCTTGTCTATGGTCACAAAATCCCCGCCGCCTGCGCTTCAAATCGAAACCGTCCCGATGCCTCGCCGGCTCCGTATCTTGACGATTGGCACCGCGCTTGGATTCGCGGCGACGCTGTTTCTTGGCCTTTTCACCGCCGGCACAGATATTCAGCAAGGCGAGATTCAACGCATCTTCTATGTGCATATGCCGTCATTCTTCGGCGCTTTTACAGCATTCGGCGCCGCCGTTGTCGGCGGCATCATGTACCTGTGGCGCCGCAGCGGCAAGTGGGACAAAATCGCCCTAGCGGGAGTCGAAGTCGGCTTGGCGTTTTCGCTGATTAACCTAGTGACCGGCGCCATCTGGGCGCGCCCTATCTGGAATACTTGGTGGACCTGGGACCCGCGGCTGACCTCGGCCGCCATTATGATATTAACTTACGCCGCTTATCTGATGCTGCGCGCCGGCATCGAAGACCCGCGCCGCAAACGCGGATTTATGTCAGTTTATGGCATCTTTGCTTTTGTCAGCGTTTTGACGACTCTATTTATTATCCGCGTTGTGCCGGAAACCATCCATCCAGTCATCATTGGCGCCAGTCCGCAAAACGCTCAAGGCAGCTTTGAAGCCACCAGCGGCGTCGTGACCGCGCTGGTCCCCAGCTTGATTCTGTGGCTGATCTTCATGCCGATGACCCTGATGTGGCATCGCTATCGCCTCGAAAATCGGATCGAGGCCGTCCAACGGCTGAAAGCCAAGGTCCTTGATGAGTAAAACAGTGGTGAGACAAATCATAAGACTGGCGGCGGCTCTGCTGTGGACATTCCTAACCACTTGCAGTCTGCTGGCGCAGGATGAGACCGTCCCCTATTTTCAATCGCCGGCTTTTAATGCGCCTATCTTGGAAGGCTGGGAAGACCAAAGCAGCGAGAGCATCGCCCAATTTTATCAGCCGGCGGCGCAGGCCGTCATCCGCACGCGGGTTATCCGCGCCGACAGCGCCGTCACCGCCGCCGAACAAGACCTGCAAGCCTGGCTTGGCAAACCGGTCGAAGCGCCGATTTATCAGGACAAAGTGAACCTTGCCGATGGCACTTGGGCTGTGCTGGTTTATCAAATAGACGAGGACACGACCGCGTCGGTCATGGCGCGGCAGAGTGAAGCCGGCGCGGCTGTTATCAGCTTTGTTGAAGATCATCCCGCCGCCCGAATCATCATGCTGACTATCGCCCAAGATGATGACGCGCAAGACAGCCCCAAAGCCGAAATGGACGCGGCGCTGGAAACATTCAGCCTCTCCCACAGCGCAGATGCCAGCGAACCGCAAACCGTAACGCTGCC
Source organism: Phototrophicaceae bacterium (assembly GCA_965243515.1). Classification (GTDB taxonomy): domain Bacteria; phylum Chloroflexota; class Anaerolineae; order Aggregatilineales; family Phototrophicaceae; genus UBA6055. The sequence continues at coordinate 3,046,413 of OZ251572.1, forward strand.
AAGCGGCGAATGGCTGCTGCAATCCAGCGAGACCGCAACAGTGATGGGCCGAGTCTTTGGCAATGACAGCTATCTAGCAATCGCCGCCGGAGATGTCGATAACCTGCCCGAACTCGCCAATGCTTATCACACCAGCCTGCTAGGCTTCTTCGTCACGCCCGACAATTCAGATTTTCTGCGGCTTGGCTTGACGGCCGTCTTTGGCATATTGGGCATCCTGCTCTTCAGCTTTTTCTGGCGCGGGCGCAATGTGCAGAAGGAACTCGCGCTTGTCCAGGAATTAGCGCGTGGAGAGGATTAACGCCCTTCTCACAGTGGCATCCAGTGGCGCAATCGCCCGCGGCATCGTCCGCCCGAAACATCCCAAATTGAATGCAACTACTCCGCTTCGCAGTCGTATAGTAGAATAATGATTGAAAGCAGTTAAGGAATGATGCCATGACTGAAGCGATGAATCCCAGTCCCGAAGAACAGCCCGACAGCGGCGATGCAAAGACCCCGCTTGAACAGTTCATTTTTCATCAGCGGCGAGGCCTTGAAGAATTTGGCAAAGCAATGGAATCACTGCTGCCGCCCGGGTTCAAGGAGCATACCCAAGCCGCCGGCAGCGAATTCGCATCCGGCTTCCGCGTGCTGATTGACGCCGCGATTGACGAAATCAAAAAAGCCAGCGAGATGGAAGACCCCGACCTTGACGAAGCCGCCGAACAAAGCCCGGCGGCCAGCGCGTCTGATGATGACGACCGCGCCGCCAGCAGCGGAAAAATCAAAGTCGAACTGGACGACTGAACGCGCGCTTGACGTTTGCCGCTTCAGGATGATTGCCCCTCAAAGCGAATGTTGAGGAACTTGTTCTCGAATTTGGCGCTGGTGATTTCCAAATCCTGCAACTCGGCCGGCAGGACGATATTCCGCCGATAGGGGCCGACGCTTAAGGTGATTTCATCGCGCGAGCGGTACAGGTCAAGCTGCTCCTTGCGGGCAAAGCCAATCGGAACCCGCAGCATCCAAGACGAATCGCTGTCAAGCTGCTCGAGCTTGTGCACCACGCCGTCGAACATGCGCGCGGCTGGATTTTTATCCCCATAGAGTTCATCGGCCAGGCGGCGCAGCATCTCCAAACCGCCCATCTCTTCCCCAAACAGCGGCGCCGTGAATACCGGCAGCGCGCCAAAGGCCTCATGCACAAATTCAATGTTCTTCGCCTGCCGCTGCTTCCAAACGTCGAAGAACGGATCCCGAACCTCATCCGGGAAAATGCGATTGACGAGTATGGCATCAGTAGCGTAATCATAAAGGTTGAGATAGGTATAGGTGCGCTGGGTTTCGCGGATCACCATCCGTTCAGGATTGACGACCAGGCGAATGCTGGAATGTTCGGGATTGGTCAGCAGTTCGCGCACGCCATCAAGCGTATCAAACAGCAGCTGAACCTGATCCCAGGCGTTTTCCGAAATATCGATGCCGGTTTCGTTTCGTTTGCCGCGGCCGAGCAGATTCTTGACCGGCCGTATCACGCTGTCCAGCCCGCGGGCGATCTTCATCAGCCGCTCGACCCACCAGCGAGTCACATCCGGCAGGCTCAAGAGGCGGATGGTTTCGGCAGTCGGGGCGGCATCGACAATAAGCACATCATAGTCATCCATCTGGAAGTATTCGCTAATCCAAAGCAGCTGCGCGCCTTCCTCTAGGCCGGGTATAATCGTGACTTCGGCCGCATTGACCTTGGCAATCCCTTCCCGATTAAAAAAGGCCCCAAGATAATCTTGGATCTTGCCCCAATACTTTTGCATGGAATAGCGGGTGTCAAGCTCTTGGGCCCAAAGGTTTTCTGCGATTTGGGTAGGCTCGGGCCCGACGTCCTTGTCAAGCGCATCGCCGAGGCTGTGCGCCGTATCGGTACTGACCACAATCGTTTTCAATCCCATTTCAGCGCAGCGCAGGGCCGTCGCCGCCGAAATGCTGGTTTTGCCAACTCCGCCTTTGCCGGTATGCACGATCACGCGCATCAATTCACCTCGTTTTTCGTCAGCTGTTCGCGTTGGAGGCTCTAAGCGCGCCTCATACAAGTATACGCGGGACGCGCCGAAAAGTAGCGTTAGACTTTCCATAGAAGCCGGATTCAGCTTGACAGAATAGAACAAACAATCTATTCTTGGATTAAGGCCAAACGATTCATCTTAAAGGAGGCCCGAATGAAGGCCGCTTCAGTCGCGGTTAAACGGCGACGGCTCGACGATGACCTTGACAAACTCAAAGCGCTGCTTGTTTCTTGCCTGGGTATTTTCGGCATGGTTAAGCTCGACCAAAGTGACTACCGCGCCAAGCCCATCCAAAATAAACTTCGTATGCCATTCGCCCGATGCCTGCACATTGCGATAATAGGCAAGCCGTCCTTTGGGATCCATCCGCGCCAGTTTGCCCTTGGCGCGTTTGAAGGACATCGCCTTCAGATCATCCAGCAGTTCGCCGCGTTCCTGCGCGTTGAGATAGGCCATTATTCATCCCCAATAGATTATCCAGCCAAAATCTGACATCATTGTATAATCTGAAGCCGCCGACGGCAACAGGAGTTACCTGGAATCATTATGCAAACTTTTTCGGTGCGGGACATCACTGGCTATATTCATAACCTGCTGGAAGACGACGCCGTCCTCGGCCGTGTGCGGGTGCAGGGCGAAGTCTCCAACTTGACCAAAGCCGCGTCAGGGCATTGGTATTTCACGATGAAAGATGCCGCGGCGCAGCTGCGCTGTGTGATGTTCCGCCGTGAGGCGCAGCGCGTGCGGCTGCCTGTCAAAGCCGGCGACGAAATTGTCGTGCGCGGGCGGATTGGCGTCTATGAGGCCCGCGGCGAATATCAGCTTTATGCCGACCAGATCGAAGCGGTTGGCGGCCTCGGCGACCTTTACCGTCAGTTCGAAGCGCTCAAGGCCAAGCTGGATGCCGAAGGGCTCTTCGATACGGCCCGCAAGGCTCCCATTCCCGAATTTCCGCGGCAAATCGGCATCGTCACTTCACCGACTGCCGCCGCCTGGCAGGATATGCAAAATGTCCTGCGCCGCCGTTTCCCGCTCGCCAGCCTCGTCTTGAGTCCAACGCCGGTGCAGGGGAAAGATGCCGCCCGCCAGATCGTCACGGCGCTGCAAGCTCTCAATCGGCGCAGCGATATCGATGTCATCATTATCGCCCGCGGCGGCGGCTCAATGGAAGATTTGTGGTGCTTCAATGATGAGGGAGTCGCGCGGGCGGTCGCCGCCAGCCGAATCCCGGTGATTAGCGGCATCGGCCACGAGATTGATTTTACGATTGTGGATTTTGCCGCCGATTTGCGGGCGCCGACCCCCTCATCGGCCGCCGAACTGGCGACTCCCAATCAAGAGGATTTATGGATGGATTTGGATCGCCGGGCAAATCGGCTGGATGCCCTGTTCGGCAGTCGGCTGACCGACCGGCGGCAAGCCCTGCTGCAAGCCCAGCGCGGTCTGGCTTATGCCACGCCCATGAAGGCGGTTCAGTCGGCGCAGCAGCAGCTTGTGCAATGCAAAGGCCATCTGCGCCGCGCCGTCAGCCATGATCTGGAACGGCTGGGCGAACGGCTTGCCGCCAGCGTCAATGCCCTCGACGCCGCCAGCCCGGCCAGCATCTTGGCGCGGGGTTATGCCGTTGTCCACGACGACGACGGGAATCTGATACGTTCCGCCAGCCAGGTCAGCGCCCGCCAGCGTTTGACCGTGCAATTACACAAAGACCAAATCAAGGTCAGGGTAGAGGACTAATGGACAATATCGAAACGCTCGACTATGAAGAAGCCTTTCGGCAGTTGGAAACCATCATCGCAGCATTAGAAAGCGGCGGGCTGTCGCTGGAAAAATCGGTTGAACTCTATGGGCGCGGCCAACGGCTGTCGGCGCGGTGCCAAACCCTGCTGGAAGAAGCCGAACTCAAAATCGGGCAGGTGGATGATGACGGCGGTTTGGCCTAGGCTCCCGGCCCCATCCAATAAAAACATCGCCGTCGGCGTCAAAGCCGCCGCCGAGGCCGCCGTGCGGCGAGGTCATCCTTGGGTTTATGAAAGCTCGATTGTCAGGCAAAGCCATCCGGGCAAGGCCGGCGATCTGGCGGTGATCTATGGTCGGGCAAACAACCGTTTTCTGGCGGTCGGGCTTTATGACCCGTTTTCGCCCATTCGCATCAGGATTTTGCAGGCGCATGCCCCAGCGGCGATTCACCAAGCCTGGTTCGCCGCGAAGCTGAAGCAGGCGCAAACACGGCGGCAGGCCCTGGCGGCGAATGGAACAAGCGGGTATCGCCTGGCGTATGGCGAGAGCGACGGTTTGCCGGCGCTGGTGATTGACCGCTATGGCGGCGCGCTGGTCATCAAGCTCTATTCCATGGCCTGGATACCGCATCTGCAAGCCCTGACGGCGGCGCTCAAAGAAACGGTCACTTTCAAGACGCTGTATCTGCGGCTAAGCCGCGCATTGCAATCGGGGCCGACAAACATTCCAGCGCGCTATCCCTTGCGCGACGGTCAGCTGCTGATTGGCGAGCAGGATTCATCACTGGCGACATTTGTCGAAAACGGTTTGACCTTTGAGGCCGATGTCCGCTATGGGCATAAAACCGGTTTCTTCTTTGACCAGCGCGGCAATCGGCAAAGGGCGCGCCAACTGGCTGCCGGGCGGCGGGTTTTGGATGTTTTCTGCTATGCTGGCGGCTTTACAGTGTATGCGCTGGCTGGCGGGGCGGCATCCGTCACCGCGCTGGACATCAGCCCGGCGGCCATCAAGGCGCTGGAACGCAACGTCCGCGGCAATCACCTTGAGTCGGCGCGCGTTGAAACGATAGTCGCTGATGCTTTTGTCGGCATGCAGACGCTCGCCAGCAAGGGCAGAAAATATGAACTGGTCATCGTGGATCCGCCGGCCTTCGCCAAACGTCAGTCCGAAGTGAAGGGCGCGCTAAGGTCTTATCGGCGGCTGGTGAAGCTGGCGCTGGCGCTGACCGCGCGGGACGGCATTCTGATGATGTCATCCTGTTCAAGCCGCATCCAGCCGCAGCGATTCTTTGATTTGGCGGTCAATACTGCCAATCAAGCCGGCTGTCGACTGGAAATCATCGCGAAAAGCTCGCACGAGGCAGATCATCCGATTGGCTTCCCCGAGGCGGAGTATCTGAAAACGCTGTTTGCAGCGGTCAGACAGTCAGCCGGCGGCGCAAGAGACGCATCCCCCGCCGAAAAAGAGGCCGCAGCAGGCGGCGCGTCTCTCCCAAATCAAAGAGACCGCCGACGCCAAAGAAAATAACGGCGGCCGCCGCGCATCCGACTGCGACGACCGGCAATCCACCGCCGGGCATGATAAGCGTGACCATCCACAGCCCCAGCGCCATGACAAGCGACAGGAGCAGAGTCCCGCCGGCGCTGCGAAAGACGGCCGAATCCCTGATGCCGACGACCCCGGTATATTTGCCGAGACGGCGGCGCATCAGCCACCACAGCGCCAGCGATTCGATGATGGTAGTGACAGCGTTTGCCAATGCCAAGCCGGCAAAGGCGCCGCGCGCCAGATGAGTCGGGTCGCCAATCCACTCAATAAAGACCAGATTGAGCACGATGTTGGCGAACATCGCCATGATGCCAATGAACACTGGCGTGCGGGTATCTTCCAGCGCGTAAAAGGCGCGCGACAAAACTTCCAGCAGGGTAAAGCCAGCGATGCCGACGGCATAGAAAGACAAGGCCCAGGCGACCGCCTGCGTGCTTTCGGCCGTCCATTCGCCGCGTTCAAACAGGCTGACGATTGGCTCGCCCAGCAGGATCAGCATCGCCGTCGCCGGAAAGGACAAATACAGCACGCTGCGTATCGCCGCCGAAAGTCGATCTTTGAAGCCATCGTAATCTTGTTCGGCCCACAAAGCCGACAGGGTTGGAAACACGGCTGAACCCATGCTTTGTCCGATGATCCCCAGCGCAAAGAACATCAAGGTAAAAGCCATCCTCAAGGCGACCAGGCTGCCTTCTACCATATTACTCGCCAGTATGATGTTGACATGAAAGTTGACGTGGACGACCGCCAGCCCCAGGACGCGCGGCCCCATCAGGCGGAGGACATCAAGCACACCCGGCACGCGCCAGGACAGCAGAGGCCGCAGCTGCGCCCGCAGCCGGCGAAGCCCCGGCAGCTGAATCAGCAGATGCAATACGGCGCTTAACACCGCGCCATAAGCCAGCCCCATCACATTCAGTTCCCCGACCTGCCCGACGTCGGGATGCGCTGGCAAGAGCGGCGCAATCACCAGCGCGCCAACTATAATGCCGATGTTATTCATGCTGATGGCGATGGCCGGCAGCCAAAAGGCCGCGTGAGACTGCAAGAGGCCCATCACCAGGCCGCTGATGCTGAAGATAAATGGGGTCAGCATCATCAGCCGCACCATTTCGGCGGTAAGCTGCTGCTGCTGGGGCGGCCGTCCGGGCAAAAGGACGCTGCTAACAAGCTGTGGGGCAAACAGCGCCGCCAGCAGGCCGAGAAGCACCGCCGCCGCCGCGGCCAAGGTCATCACCGCGCTTGCCAAACGCCAGGCCTGCGCCGGGTCTTGCTGACGATATTTGGCATAAATCGGGATAAACGAGGAGCCTAATGCCCCGCCGGCCGCCAGCACAAACACAGTCTCCGGAATCTGCTGCGCCGCCAAAAAGGCATCATGGGCGGCGCCGGCGCCGAATTGTCCCGCCAGCGCCGCCGCGCGAACAAAGCCCAGCAGGCCGCTTGCCAAAAAGCCGAACAGGACAATCAAGGCCTTTTCGATCACCTGTCGATTGTCGAGCGCTTTGGCGTCGGTCATATCCCTGCCCGTTCAGGATTGCCACTTGGCGATTTGCTCACATTGCTATAGTATGCGGGTTTAGTCAATAGAAAAGTCTCTCAAAGCGGTCATTGAACATCGAGAATAGGCGAGGATAGAGAAATGGATGTGATTCTGCTCCAGGACCTGTACAAGCACGGGGTCGCTGGTGAAGTCGTCAAAGTGGCGGATGGTTTTGCCCGCAATTATTTGATTCCGCGCAAGATGGCCATCAAAGCCAGCGAATCGGCCCTGCGCCAAACCGAAGCGATACGCAAAAATGTCGAAGCCCGCAAAGCGCAGTACAGCAATATGCTCAACGATCTGGCGCGTCAGATCGATGGCGTCGAATTGATTTTTGGCCGCCGCGCCGCCTCGACCGGCAAGCTGTTCGGTTCGGTCACGACGCAGGAGATCGCCGACGAACTCGACCGCGCCACCAGCGTCGACCTCAACCGCCGCCGCATCAGCCAGCAGTCGCTCCGTGAAATCGGAACGCATCGCGTGCCGGTTCGGCTCGGCAGCGAAATTTCACCGACGCTCATCATTACCATCGTGCCGGAAGACGAACTGCCAGCCTTCTTGGCCGCCCGTCAGCGCGGGGAAAAGGTCACCGCCGAAGACATCATGGCCGAAGGCTTTGTCTATGCCACTTCCGAAGCTGATGAGCCGCCAGCGACCTCCGAAGTCGATGAGACCGATGAGCCGACGACAACCTCTGAAGTCGATGAAGTCAATGAACCGCCGCCGGCCTCCGAGACCGATGAAGCCGCCCCAGAAGCGGAAAGCCAGGAAACCGACGGCTGAACCGCGCGCGGCGGCTTTGATTAAGGGGCGTCACATCACATGGACGCCGGCGCACTTGGACAATACTTGCGCGACGCGCGCGAGGCCAACGAAATTGAACTGGAAGAGGTCGTCGCCAGGCTGCGGATTCGGCGGCCGATCCTTGAGGCCTTTGAAGCCGGCGAATTCGCCGCCGCCGACCTGTCGGACATCCAGACGCGCGGGATGCTGCGGAACTATGCGCGGCACCTTGAGCTTGATGAAGAGCATGTCCTGCAACTCTATGAGGACGCCCGTCATAGCAAGGCAGCGCGCCGCGGCGGCCGCTCCTCAAGCCGCAGCGCCGATCCCCCGGCGGCAATGCAGTCGATTGACCTGGCCGAAAAACGCGCCGCGCGCCGCGGGAGTCTGCTGCGGGCGGTCATGCTGCTGACTGTTTCGCTGGCGGCAATCGCCATTATCGTTTTTGTGACCTATGCGCTGATTGATTCGGAAATCGATGATGCGCCGCTGGGTGAATCGCCAAGGGCTGAATTTATCGCCGACCGGCCGCCGACCGCGACTTTCACCCCTTCGCCTGTTTTCACGCCGACGATGCCGACGCCAACCCCATCGAACCGCGCCCGCTACAGTGGCAGCGGCGTGCTTGCCAGCATTCAAATCAATCAGCGCACCTGGATTCGGGTCAGCGCCGACGACGTTGAGCAGTTTGCCGGTGTTGCCGCGCCGGATACTCTGCTAGAATACACTGCCATTGGCGAAATCATCATAACAGCCAGCAACGCGATGGCGCTTGACGTGATATGGAACGGTCAGCAGCAGGGGCAGTTTGGCGGGCGCGGGCAGCAGGTGGATATGACCTTGACGGTGGATCGTATCGATTACAGCGCGGGCGCGGCCGGCGCGCCTTCGCCAGCGCTTAGTCCGACGCTGCGGCCTTCAGACGTCGCCGCGACCTTGCTGGCGCGGTGGACACCCACCGGCACAGCCGGCCCCAGCCCAACGCCGACCGCGGCGCTGCCCCCCACCGACACCGCGACCGCCACTCCGGCGCCATCGGATACGCCAACCGTCACAGCAACCGCATCGGATACACCGACCAGCACGGCGACAGCCACCGCGACCGACACCCCCACCATCACCCTGACGCCAACCCTGACCGCGATTCTGCCGCCGCGCGTGACGCAGGCGGGTTTGACACCAACCAAAGAGGGCGCATGATGAGCAGGCAGCCAAAAGTTGACTTTGATTATGATGCCTTTGAAGAGGAAGAGTTTAGGGCCTCATTCCAGCGAAAAAATAAATCACAGGGAAACCTCAATGGCAGAAAAAGCGGCGCGCAAACGTCATAACAGATATTTTCTGGTCAGTCTTGGCTGCTCCAAGAACACAGTCGACAGCGAAAGCATGGCGCAAATCCTCCAGCAGAAGGGTATGCGCGGCGTCGGCGACCCCGATAAAGCTGAAGCGCTGATTGTCAATACCTGCGGCTTCATCGATTCGGCCAAACAGGAATCCATCGACGTCCTGCGTCAGCTGGCGCAGCGCAAGCAGGATGGCCAGATGGTGATTGCCGCTGGCTGTCTGTCACAGCGCTATGGCGAGGTTCTGGCGCAAGAGGTGCCTGGTCTGGACGGAGTGATTGGCACGCGGCGCTGGATGGACATTTTTGACCTCATCAGCCGCCTGCGTCAACGGGCGCATCCGCAGCCGCTTTATCATCTGCCCACTCAAGCCAAGACCATCGGACTCGATGAGCGCGGCGTGCTGCGCGCCAGCGTGCAGGGCGCTTATGCCTACCTGAAAATCGCTGATGGCTGCCGCCGTCCCTGCGCCTTCTGCGCCATTCCGACCATTAAAGGCACTGCCGTCAGCCGCCCGCTGGCATCCATCGCCGCCGAGGCGCGGCGCTTGCAGGACATGGGCGTGCAGGAAGTCATGCTCATCGCCCAAGACAGCACCGACTATGGCTATGATTTGGGCCTGAAAGACGGACTGGCGCATCTGCTGGAGGCCATCATCAAAGCCGCGCCCGAAATCCCGTGGCTGCGGATGATGTATGCCTATCCGGGCTGTGTCACGCCGCGCTTAATGGAAACAATGGCAAAGCATCGGCAGATTCTGCCCTATTTGGATATGCCCTTGCAGCATGGACACCGCGAGACGCTCAAACGGATGAAACGCCCGGCAAAAGTCGAATGGGTGTATGACACCATCGGCAAATTACGGCAGATGATGCCCGATTTGGCGATACGAACAACCTTTATTGTCGGCTATCCAGGCGAGACCGAAGCAGAGTTTGAGGGGCTGCTGGAGATGGTGCGCGCGCTTGAATTTGACCGCGTTGGCGCATTCCAATACAGCTATGAGCCGGGAACGCCCAGCGCGGCGCTGCCCAATCAGGTCGATGACGACATCAAGCAAGACCGCTATGACCGTCTGATGGCATTGCAGCAGGGGATTAGCTTGAAGAAAAATCAGGCATTGGTTGGCAAAACCATGGATATTCTGGTGGAAGGTCATGGCATGGGTGAAGATGAAGCCGGAAACGAGACCGACGCCGTAATCAGCTTGGGGCGCAGTTACCGCGACGCCCCCGAAATCGACGGCTATGTCCTGGTCGAGGGGCAGCTGCCGGCCGGCGAGATTGTTCCAGTGCATATCACCGGCGCCGCTACTTATGATTTAATCGCCAGCGCCGATGCCCCGACAGCGATGAACATCCAAGCCGGCCAAGTCTTTGGCGAAGGCATGATCGACATCAACAGCATCAGCCAGGTATAAGCCGAAGCAGGGCATCTTTTTCGATTGAAACAGAAAATATGAAATTGGTCGCTCATTAGCTTGACAGCGAATTTTGTCGGCAGTATAATTCTATTTATCGGATAAATAATATTGTTCAATAGTTTCTATAGGAGTTTGTAATGAGTAAGGATAAGGGTATTTCAAGACGTTCGTTTCTCAAAGGGGCTGGCGCGGCTGGCGCGAGCATCGCATTTTCAGGCTTCCCCAACATCATCCGAGCCGAGAATCACGAAATCAACATAATTGGCTGGGGATCGGATTGGTTCGATCCGCTTTTTGAAGCCGCGACAGAAGAGACCGGGATTAAGATCAACCGCGAATCTTTGCCGGCGCGCTGGAGCGATGTCATGCAGAAGTTCACACTCTGGGGGCAAACGGGCTATTCACACGTCGACATCATGATGACTGACGACCTGCTGGCGGGCATGTACGGCATGAATGGCTGGGCGCTGGATTTGAGCGATCTGAAAGCCTATACCGACAATGCCGATGACATCACTGACAGCGTTCATGCGTTGAACAGCGCCATGGGCGGCGTCTATCGGCTATTCTATTTTATGGGCGCGACACCCTTCTTCCGCAACACCGACCTGGTGCCGGACGCGCCAGCGACTTGGGAGGACTTCATCACCGCCGGGCTATCCGCCACCGACCAGGAAACAGGCGTTTGGGGCTGGCGGCCGCTGGGCGGTCAGGGCCACGCCTTCAATACCATGCTGATGGCGCTGCACCACAGTGGCGCGGACCTGGAAACGCTTAGCGACGATGCCACGCGGGCCGCGCTGCAGTGGATGTACGATTGGGTGAACGACTACGAGATCACGCCGCCCTCCACCATCAACGAAGGCTGGAACGAGGTCATCGGGCTGATGGCCGGTGGCAAAGCCGGCATGTGCTGGGGCTACGAAGGCATGATTGACAATGTCCCAAATACTGTTGACAGCGCAGTGACCAAAGAAAACTTTGGGATGTCGCGCTTCCCCATGGGTCCTGCCAACGACAACCTGCTGCTGCATGGCTGGGGCTACTCGATACCCAGCGCCTCCACAAAGACTGAGCAGGCTCGAGATGTTCTCGAGTATCTTGGACATTATGACCAGATGCGCTTCATAGCGCTGCAAGGGGTTGTGCCGGGCTTCAAGTCCCTCTTCAGCGACGAAGAGGTGGCGGCGGGCATCACGGTCTTGGAGCCTGAGTATGACTGGGCAGGCATAACCGATGGGGCGCAGTTCCGCTATCCGATTGTGAATCATCGGCAGGTGTCGCAGCTTTGGTCGATGTTTGACCAGCTGGGCGAGATGATCCTGTCTGGCGAGCGCAACGTAGACGAAGCCTTCCAGTGGGCGCAGGACGAATACACCATCATTAGGCTCGCCTACTAGGTCTGCGCCGCAAGTTCAACAGGGGATTCCTGGACCGGGAATTCCCTGTCCCGACCTAGTCCAAGGAAAGCCAGAATGGCGCAGGCCAAATCAACGCTGGCGGCGCCGGGCCGCTTGCAAAATATGTTCTCCAGCAGGTATGCCGTGCTGTATGTATTAGTATTGCCGGCATTCATCCTGCGGATGATCTATTCGATTCTGCCAATAATTCAGACCGCTGTCATCAGCCTGACCGACCGCACCATCATGAGTCCCGGCAGGTACATTGGTTTGCGGAACTACGCCCACCTCGCCCAAGATGCGACGCTGATTGGGAGCTTGGGCTGGACCCTGCTCTATACTGGCTCTGCCGCGGCAACCGAAACCGTCATTGGCTTAGGCATCGCTGTTCTTTTGATGCAGAAGCTGCGTCTGCGCTGGCTAAGCAATTTCATCATGCTGCTGCCTTGGGTTGTTGCGCCGATACTGGCAGCGGTCGCCTTTCAGATTCTCTACTTTGAAGATGGCGGGATTCTGAATGAAATACTGCGGCAGCTTGGCTTTGGCAATACGGCGGTGCGCTGGCTTAGCGATGCCGAGACGGCGCGCTTTTCTGTGATTGCCATGTCGGTGTGGAAGAATGTCTCTTGGGTGGCTTTGATCTTTATGGCCGCGATAGGCTCTTTGTCAAAAGAGGTGCTTGAGGCCGCCGCTGTTGACGGGGCGAACGCCTTGCAGCGATTCTGGTATGTGACCCTTCCTTTGTTAAAGCCAGCCATTTACCTTGTGCTTCTGCTCCGCGCGATGGCCGAAGTGCAGACCTTTGAGCAGATTTACGGCTTGACGCGCGGCGGGCCCGGCAGCGCCACCAAGACCCTTGCCCTGTACGCCTTTGAGCGCTTCTTCCAACAGCTGCGCTATGGCTATGGATCGGCTGTGAATATCGTACTGCTGCTCGTGACCATCGCTATCGGCGGCATTTTCGCCTGGCTCTTGTATCGTTCTCGGGAGCATTGATATGACCATGATCTCCGCAAAGCGCAAGCGGTTTCGCTGGCAAAATGCGCTGCTCTACGGTTTGCTCTTCCTGGTTCTGGCCGGCTTGGTTTTTCCCGTGCTGTTCATGGCCTTTACTTCATTGAAGACGCCAGGCGAGGTGAACCGCATCCCGCCGACTTTGTGGCCTCGTTATCCTACTCTGGAAAACTATCCTTTTATGGCCGACGCCTGGGACTTTTGGCTGGCGCTGCGGAACTCTGTTCTTCTCGCCGGCGGATCTGGGCTGGCGGCAACTGTGCTGGGCGCGATGGCGGCTTATGCCTTCAGCCGCGGCACCTTCCGCGGCAAAACGCTGATGTACAGCCTCTTGGTCGCCAGCATGGCCGTCCCGGCGATGGTCACCCTAGGGCCGATTTTCATTGCCTATTTGCAACTCAATCTGCTCGACACGCATATTGGATTAATACTCGTATTCACGGCTGGCGGCCTGCCATTGGCGGTACTGCTTCAGTTCGCCTATTTCAACGCCATCCCACGCGAGCTTGACGATGCGGCGGCTATCGACGGCGCTGGACGTTTCACAACCCTGTTCCGCATTATCATGCCTATCGCCATGCCTGGGGTGTTCGTCAGCTTCCTGCTGCTTTTCATCGGCGGCTGGAACGAATTTCTTTTTGTGTTCACGCTGTCGACATCGCCAAATACCCAGGTCTTGACCACAAACCTGTACACGATCCCTCCTCGCGCGGCTGATTACCAATCAAGCAATCTTGACCTCGTCGCGACTGCCGGCATGCTGGTCTTGCTGCCTCTCGTTCCTTTGCTGATGCTGACCCAAAGACAGCTTGTAGAAGGCATCACCTTTGGGGCTGTCCAGGGATAGCAAGAATGCTGTCGACTGCCAGTTAAGCCTGATGAATCACGGAGAACAAGACAATGGCTGTGGAGAAGAAAATTAACGTAGGCTTGGTTGGATTAGGGTTTGGCGCAGAATTCGCGCCAATCTTTTTGCATCATCCCTGGGTGGAGAGCCTGACCATCTGTGATTCGGACGCCAAAGTTCTGGAGTTCGTCGGCAACCGCTTCAAAGCGGCCAATCGAGTCACTGACTTGGACCAGATCCTCGGCAATGATGACATCGATGCCGTACATCTAGTCTCGCCCATCCCGCTCCATGCCGAGCAGACCATTGCCGTATTGCAAGCCGGCAAGCACTGCGCCTGCACCGTCCCAATGGCGACCAGCATCGAAGACCTCAATGCGATTCTTGCGGCGCAGCGCGAGAGCGGCAAAATCTACATGGGCATGGAAACCGCCGTCTACACGCGGCGCTTTATGTATGTGCAAGCAATGCTCAAAAATGGTGAGATCGGTCGTATTCAGTTCCTGCGCGGCGCGCACTATCAAGATATGGAATACTGGCCGCCCTATTGGATGGGCCTGCCGCCCATGCACTACGCGACCCATGCCGTCTCGCCTGTCCTGGCATTGGCCGAAACCCAGGCGCGGGCGGTGCATTGCTTCGGCTCCGGCGTCATGCGCCCCGAACTGCGCCAGCAGTATAATAATCCATTTCCCATTGAAACCGCCATTTTTGAACTTGACCATGAGTCAAGTCTCGCCGCCGAAATCACCCGCAGCCTCTTCCATACCGCCCGCGGCTACACCGAGAGTTTCAACCTATACGGCGAGAAAGCGACGTTTGAGTGGGAGCAGATTGAAGGAGAAGCCCCAGTCGTGTTTCGCATGACCCCGGCGGCAACTGCCTATGGGCGCGGCAACGAAATAACATTCGAGCGAGTGACCGCGCCAGACCGTCAAGACCTGCTGCCAAAGGAAATCGCGCGCTTTACCCAGCGAGGAGTCTATGATGAAACCAACGCGCATTTGTCCTTCTTGCAGGGCGGCGGCCATGGCGGTTCGCATCCACATCTTGTACACGAATTTGTCAGCAGCATTGTGGAAGAGCGCCAGCCCTGGCCGGACGCTATTACAACAGCCCGTTGGACCGCCGCCGGCATTTGCGCCCATGAATCAGCGATGAACGGCGGCAAACGCATCGAAATCCCGCCATTCAGCTATGAAGGCTGACATTCGATTTTCTGCGGCCGCTTATCCCGAAAGACGGCAAAGTGGTCGAGGTCGCGCACGACATAGGAATCGGGAAAGTATCGGCGGGCCTCATTGATGACTTCAAATTCGCGGTAGCGCCGCGAAACATGAGTCAGGAACAAGTATTTGACATTGCATTCCAGCGCCAGTTCGGCTGCTTGCCGGGCGGTGATATGTCCGACTTGGGCGGCGACATCGGCATCGGCATCGAGATAGGTCGATTCGATGACCAGCGCATCGGCGCCCTGCACGGCCTGGTGGATATTATCGGTGCGTCCCAGATCGCCGGTAATGACCACTTTTGCGCCTTTGATGACCGCGCCCAGCACCTGGTCGGGGTGTACGCGCCGGCCGTCCGGCAAGATAATCGACTTGCCGGCAGCCAGTTGGCCGCGTTCAGGGCCGGCCGGCACGCCCAGGGCGTCGGCTTTGGCCGCCAGAAAGGGCCGGCGCGAATCTTCCTCAAAGATATAGCCATAGCATTCCCGCCCGCGATGCGCCACCGGAAAAGCCCGCACCGAGAACTTGCGTCCTTTGAACAGGGTTTTGCCCGGCAGCGTGCGGATGAAATAAATCGGCACCGGCGGGGTCTCCTTGCGGAAAACCACCTCATACACCAGCGCTTGCGCCCGCTCAATCGCCGGCAGTCCGCCCCAGATAAAAATTTCGTCCATCGCCTCCCAGCGTCCGAATGTCGATAGCAGCCCGCCCAGGCCCAGCAAATGATCCAAATGGGCATGGGTCAGGAAAATGCGGTTGAGACGTTTGAAACCGATGCCACTGCGTAAAATCTGCCGCTGCGTGCCTTCGCCGCAATCCACCAGAAAACGCTGCTCGCCGGCAAGCACCGCCACCGCCGGCAAACCGCGGTGAATTGACGGCGCGGCCGCCGATGTGCCTAAAAACACCAGTTCAAACATTAGCTCTCGCTTTCTTCCGTTTCAGGCAGGGGCAGCACTTCAATCGAATACAGAAAGATGCGGTCGCCAAAACGCTCATCATTTTGCAGCACCGGCAAGCGCTCATTGGGCGAAACAGACTGCCGATAGGCGCCGACCGAAATGAAGTATTCGCCCGCCAGCGGCGACGGCGTTTGCAGCAGTTGAATCTGTGTGACCTGCACAAAGACGTCGCGTTCCTGCATACGGACTGGATCAACATGAATGACATCGCGGTTGGCAATCGGTGTGACCGGGTCGGACAGGATATGCGTGAACAGGGTCAAATCCGACGGCAGCGGCCCCTCCGCCCGCCAGTAGGCAATGACCTCAACGACGTCGCCCGGCAGATATGTCCGCTCGATATCGGGCTGATAGCCCAGGAATGTCAGGTTGCTGCCAAAACGAATCGGCGGCGAAATCGGCGCAAGCGCGCCCGCCGCTTCTGGGGCATAGGCAACCGGCGCGGTGGTGATAAATTCGCCGGCGGTGTCGGCGAGGATTTGGCTGGTTTCAAGCTGGATGATGGCATCGCGCGGCACGCCATCCATCAGTGACCGCCCAGCGGACAGCCAATTTTGCAGATAGGGATGAACAGCATCGCGGGTTTCCTGGTTAAAGAGGACAATCTGCTGCGTCGCGCCGCCGTCAGCCAGGATCAGGCTGCGCGTGCAATCCGCCTCGCGGTACGCAAAATCAGCCCGATTCATCATCAGCAGGGTCTTCTCGCTGTCGCTAAGGGAGGCTTCTGGCTCGCTGCTGTTCCAGTTGACATTGCATATTACGGTGGGCATATCCGCCCCGGTCAAATCAAGGTGATGCGCGATTTGTCCCAGTTCGCCATTGACCAGCGGGATGACGGCTTCGTTGCTGCGCCAATCGACAAACAAGTCCTGCCAGGTCCAGAGAAGATTAAAGGCGAACAAAGCCGCGATCCCGGCAATCACCATGCGGCGGAAGACGAAATCTGCAAAGACGGTCATCCGTAAAACAACGACGGTCCCGATGCCGAAAAAGATCGCCAGCTGGGGCAGAATAACCGCAAACTGCGAGAAGTCGGGGCTGTTTTCGACAATGAATGCCGCCGGCAAGGTCAGGAACCACATGATGAGCAGCAGCATAAACTGCGGCTGGCGCCAGCGGCGGAAGCAAGCGGCGATGCCAACCAGGATCAACAGGGCGCTGAATATGTCGACCAAGGGGCGGCCGGGCAGATTATGCAGGGGATTGGCATCGCCAGTCCACCCTATCGACAGCAGGCCAGCGACCACATCATGCAAAAATCCGTCGGCGCGCTGCGCCAAACGCTGCGCCGCCGCATACTGCGGCAGATTGATTGAGGAAATCAAATAAGGCACGGCGATAATCAGCATAATCAGAAAAACAAATCCGATATAGCTGCGGCGCGGGCGCAATGCCGCGTTGTGGACGAACAGCAGATAGGCGATATAGACCGCGCTCGCCAGCGCGATAAACAGGCCGGAAGGGTGCAGGTAAAAGCTGATGCCCAGCAGCGCGCCCAGCAAGGCGAACGAAAGGATGTTGGCGGTGACAGCCCGCGTGCTGCGGTAGACCGGCAATGCCCTCGACAAAGCCAGCAAGGCGGCCGAAACCAGGAAAATAACAACTGCATCGCTGGAAATCGCGCGGGCCAGCAGGTTGCCGCTCAAGTTGACGGCCAGCAGGCCCATCGCCATCAAGGCCGCCACTGGATTAAAGAGGCGCCGCGCCAGGATATAGACCATGGCAATCGACAGCAGGCTTAGCCAAACCGACAAAATCCGATAGCCGATTGTGCCTTCGCCGGTCAGCGCGGTGACAAAAGCCGCCGCGACATGGTACATTCCTTCGCGGCCGCCATCCTCTCCCGGATAGAAAACATAGATGTCGCCTTGCCTGACGTTATCGACAAGGCGGATGTTGATGATTTCATCGTCGCTAATGCCTTGCGGCACAGCAGCCAAGTCAGTCATTCGCAGCCATGCGGACAGCAGCAGCAGGAGAACTGCAATGGCATAGCTCAACCGACTTATTCGCACGAAATGACCTTTCCTGTTACCGGGCGCAAGCATCATTCATTGTAACCCATTCCAGCCATCTGACCAGACTCTTGAAACTCGCGGGAGTGGCGAAAAACGCGGTGATGGCGCTTCCCAAACTTGCCAATCCACGCCGATTACCCTAAATTCACGGGCAAAACGCGCGCCAATACGGGCAAAACGCGCGTCAATACGGACAAATCGCGCGCCAATACGGACAAAACGCGCGCCAATACGGACAATCTCTCCACCGCCGACCCCGACCAGCGCAAACGAAACACCAAGCCGAACAAGGGCTGAATCGCAAGGCCCGCTTGACGTTGAGACCAGCAGAACCCTCGCTTGCCGCCCGCGCCGAAACGATTTTCGGGCATAAATTCCATCGCCCGCCCGCCGCAGCCGCAAATATCGAGCCGCGCATGGGGCTGACAGCGAAAAGGATAATGGGCGAAAAATGAACGGCGCATGGGTTGCATAGCCAGAGCCTATCACACAAGTGGCCCGAAAAGGCGACTAAAAGGCCGCGCGTTGCTTTCTCATTCCCAAACTCGCTAGGGGCAGATCGGCGCCGGCTCCAGGCCCAGCGCCGCCGGGCTGTCGGGGGCGCGCGCCGGGAT
Source organism: Phototrophicaceae bacterium (assembly GCA_965243515.1). Lineage (GTDB taxonomy): Bacteria > Chloroflexota > Anaerolineae > Aggregatilineales > Phototrophicaceae > UBA6055. The sequence continues at coordinate 3,064,919 of OZ251572.1, forward strand.
GATGTAATCGCCGCAGACTTTACGCATATTCGCCAGCGCGAAAAATGCCGGGCGATGGTCGCCGGCGGTTTCCGGCTTGGTGATTGACCACCAGTATTCCTCATCTTCGGCGCGCCACTTGGGGTCGGGCATATAGATCAAGGTCATCAGGCCAATCCACGGCCGCCAGTGTGCAATCGCATATTCATAGGCGCGCAGGAGCATATCCGCCTGCGCCGCCTCCGAAACCGCATACCACGCATAATCCGAATGGCGGGTATCAGTCGTATAGCCGAACTCCATGACAGCCATTTGACGGGCGGCATCGCCATACATCAGCATGATTTTACGCAAGTCCTCGACCCGCCGAAAGGTGAACCAGCGGCTTTTGGCGGCGGCGTCATCGGGGCCGATTTCTGGGGCGGCGAACCCAGGCGCATGAACGCCGACCACATCAATATACTGCTGAAAACCGCGGCGGTACATACGGTCAAGGTACACATCGTCCGGCACGGCGGCGCTGTCGTTGTTGCCGGTGGGCGCCAAACCAGCCGAAATCAAAACCGCGTCCGGATCAGCCTGACGAATGGCCTGACTGCAAGCCGCCAGCAGTTCGACATAAGCGGCCGCATCGGGCGGACGATCCCCCCATTCCCGACTAAGATTGGGTTCATTCCAGATCTGATAGGCGGCGATTCGGCCGCGGTAACGCTGTGCCAAGTTCAAACAAAATTCAGACCAGTCTTCCATTTTCGTCGGCGGCGCATCATGGAAGCTCGCGGTTTCATTGGATTCATAGGCATCGCCCCAAGCCCATTGAGGCGCCTGCCCAAGCCGCGCAATCAAGCGGAGGCCGCGCGGCTCGAGTTCGGCAAGGATGCGGTCAGCCTGCGTCCAGTCCCAGACATCCTGAAACGGCTCAATATCGCGCCAGGCGAAGGTTTGCTTGACATGACTGTAGGACATCAAGCGCACCCAATCGAGATGCAATCCGGTTTCGCCGCCGTCCCACCAAGTAAAGACCTGGATGCCATAGGTCAGCGATGGAAAGGGCGGCTCCACAATCGCCGCCGCCTGAAACGGATCCGACTCGGGCAAGGACAGCCATACCCCCAAACCGCCCGCCAGCAAGACCAGCAGCGCAAGCAGCCCGACTGCCAGCCGCTTTGAAAATGCAGATGGCATGTATCAGGCATCCTCCATACGCGCCAGATAATCCTTCTGCCAGGCGCGGATGGCATCGTAGGCCGGTCGGAAGGTAAAGTCAGGGCCAATCAGCGAATACGGCACATTGTCGTTGTCGGCGGCATAACCAGCCTGCGGGCCATAATTGAAGTTCCAAATAAAAGCCAGCCAGACAAAGCCCCACTCTTCCATATTGCCCATCGCCTGCGGAATCCACTGCGCCTGTTCCGCCAGCGTATTGTCCTGGGCGAACTCAAAGCCGGGCGGAAAGCCGTCCAGGTCCTCGACGGTCGGCCAGCCAAATTCAGTAACGCAGAGTTTGGTATCCCGCCCGGCAGAGCGGATGCGGTTGGCATACCCTTCCAGCGTGCTGCGGAAACTCCAGCTGTGATGCGGATTATCAAAGGGGCCGCGGAAAACCGCCGTCGGATCATCGGTAATTTCGTCGTAACGATAGTCAGGGCTGACGTTATAGCCATTGTGATGCGCGCCAACACAGTCAGCCCAATCAAGCATGTCGGCGGCAATCAGCTTTTCCATATAAGTGAAATCATCATCAGCCTTCACCCCGCCATCCCCGCCGGTGGGCGCGAGCGCGCCGCTGATGATGATGACGCCAGGGTCAATTTCCTTGACCGTTTCATAGGTTCGGCGCAGCAGGGCGACATAATTCGCCGCGCTCAAGCCGTCTATGGATGTCCATTCGCGGTCGATGTTCTGCTCATTCCAGACTTCAATGGCATGGATGCGGCCGGGATAACGATCCAGAATCCGGGCGACAAAATGGGCATAGGTCTGCGGATCGGCTGGCGGCCCATGCTTTGTCAGATCAACCCCCTCCTCGCGCGCCCAATCCGGCGCCGTCACAATCGACAGCATCAGTTTGATTCCAAATTTTTCGGCGCTGGGCAGCACAAAATCCAGCACACTCCAGTCGATCTCGCCCGGCGTCGGCTCCATCAGTTCCCAGCGCACTTGCTGCTTGACCCAGTCCAAGCCCAAGTCATCGGCCACCGAGCGGAAAAAGCCGTCTTGATTATCGGCAATGAAGTCGAGCGAATGCTGCACCTGAATGCCGACCTGATAGCGGCGGTCATCAATCGGCAGGCGCGTCGGCGTCGGACTGGGAGCGGGTGTATCGGTCGGCAGTGGCATCTCGGCGGCGGCAATCGGACTGACGTCGGTTGGGGCCGCCGGCGAGGGCGTGAAGGTTGGCGCTGGCGGAATGCTTGGCAGCACGATGACGGCCGCGGCCTCTTCGCCGCTCCCTCCAGCGGTGTTCAGCGGCAGCGCATTGCTGGCGTCGGCATCTTGGGCCGCCGGGCTGTAGGTAAAATAGATCGCCAAGAAAGTAGAAAGCCCCATGACAAAAGTAATGACGATCCAGATGATGACAAAACCGCGGATCTGCCTTTGCGCCGTCGAAGCTGCTGCCATGTCCGTCTCCTTATCTGGCGTTTGCCAGCGCCGCGCAGGCCGGGCAGGCGCCGCCCGGCCGTATGATAGCATAACCCGCCTGCGGGTCGCTGTCGTAACGCGTGAAGTCGATGTTCCAGACGATGAACAGCCGCACTTGCCCGCTCTGCGATGCCAAGGCGGCCGCTTGAGCCAGCCAGGCGGCTTGCTGGGCGACAGTGACATGCCGCGCCCAGATGAAGCCGGCGGGCAGCGGCGGATAGCCTTCGGATGACACATAGCCCAATTCAGTGAAGCAAATCGGTTTGCCCGTGATGCTGATGTAGCCATTCAGCATGCCATAAAAATAACGCGTGTAATAATTGTCGCCGCGCGGGTCGCCGCTTTTTTGACCGGGCGGAATGATGCCCTCGTTATAATGCGCGCCAACACAGTCAAGGTAGTCCAAGCCGTCGGCATCGACCATTTCGCGCAGCCATTGATTATCGGGCATGATGCTTGCGGGTTTATCGGAAACGCCCGTCGGCGCCGGCGCGGCGCTGATGACCATTGTGCTGGGATTGGCCGCCTTGATTTTCCCATAAGCGAGCTTCAGCATATCGGCATAAGCCGTGCCGCTAATCTGGCCGCGCGGCCATTCGCGCTGCAAGTTCGGCTCATTCCAAACTTCAATAGCATCGGCGCCCTGCGCGGCAATCCGCGCCAGCCAATCGGTATAGGCATTGACATAGCCTTGACCGCCCTGGCCGAGTTCGTGCGGCCGACCGACCGTGCCGACCAGAATCTTGAAGCCATGGCTATGGGCCGTGGCGATTTCCCGCGCCGCATCCGGCGGACTCCGATAATCAAAGCGAGATTGAATTTTCATCCAGGTCATGCCAGCTGACCGCATGGCGCCAATCGCGCGGCTGCTGCCGGCCCCGGTGACATGGCCGCCGATTTCAATCGTGATGCTGCCGGGCGGCGGCGCGGCGACGGCAAAGCTGTCGGCGGCGCTGACGTCTTCCGCTGGCGGCGCCAAAACAATCGGGGCTGGCGTCGGCGTTGGGCTTGGGGTTGGCGTCGGTGTTGGCGTCGCCGTCGGAGCAAAGAGGGCGATGGCCGCCCCGCGCCGCCGACTTTCGGATGCGCCGTCCAGGCCGATGACGTCCATATTGACGGCGTAATGGCCCTCGGGGGCCGCCAGCGTAATGACCAGATCATCGTTCAGGCCGGTCGTCACGCGGTCGACCAGGCCGCCGCTCCCTTCAATTGACCAGCGCAAAGCCAAATCGCTCGCCGCAGCCGCCGGCGGCGCCTGTGCCTTGTAGCGCAGAATCGCCGCCGACAGGCCTGGCAGCAGGTCCTCTCCCAGCAAATCATCAAAGGCGACTCCCGCCAGCGCAAAGGGGGGCGTGTGTTCCATCCGATGACGCAGGGCGGCGGCAGTCGTGAACCAAATCCGCGTCATTTCCTCGCCATTGTCCGCCAGATAATCCAAAAAGGGCGCGTTCAGCGCGGCATCAAAGCCAGCCGCCGCCGCCCAGCCATCCCGCGCGGCGCGAATTGGCCGGCCAGGCTCCACCGACCCAGTCTCGCTGACCTGATCGGCCGCCAAGGCCACATCCCCCAGCCCGGCCAAGGCCTCGCGCCAGCCGATGCGCGTTCGGACCTCATCCACATCGCGGACCGACTGCGCGCTTAATCCCAGCAGAATCTTGTAGCGGTCAACCTCATCAACCGCCCGCCGCAGCATGGCCTGGACTGACTGCGAATCTTCAGCGGCGAAATCCGGCGGATAAATAGATGCGCGCAGCTTGAGATAATCGGCGGCGGCGCCAAGCGTCCGCCAGTCATAAGCGCCAGTATCCCAATCGCCGTCTTTGTGGATCGGTTCAGGCGCGGCCACCCCCAGCCGCAGCCCTTGCGCCGCGAGACTCGCGCCCAGCTGCGCGATGAATTGGCTGAAGTCATCGCGCGCCCCGCTCGACAAATCCCGATAATCAATAAACACGCCGTCAAAGCGGTTGTGGCTGGCGACGGAAGTAATCTGTGCGACATGTTCATCGCGCAAAGCTGGACTGCTGATGATGAACTCAACCGTTTCGGGATCGGCGGCGCGGGGGTCATCATAATTGGCGATGCGCGGCATGAAAAGATAGGCGGAATCAGCATCCGCGCCCGGCGCCAGACTGCCGATGAGAGCCCCCTGCCGCGTCGGTCGCAGCCCGGCCGGGCTGATGATGGTCGCCAATCGCGCCGCTTCGGCCGTGAGTTCCTGGTGGATGTCATAAGAGACGGCGACAATGGGCGCGGCTGGCATGGCCTGAAAAACCGCAATCGCCTGCGGCAGAAAATCAGCGATGCCCTGCGCTTTGCCATCCGCTTGGGTCGAGGGGATGAAACGCCATTGGCCGCCGTCCCAGCCATACAGGGAAAGGGCCTGCGCGGCCGGCGCATCGGGCGGCAGGTCAAGCGAGAATTGAAGCTGGTCAGGCGCGTCGCCCAAGGCGGCGATGGTATAAAGCGGGCTTTGCAGCGCCAGATAATAGGGCAACTGATGTCTTGCCAGCATCCAAGCGTCGTCGGATTCGAAATCGGCCGGCGGCGCCTGTGATAAGCGCAGGGCCAATTCATCGCCGCCGTCTTCTCCGATGAGGCTCACCGCGAACTCGTCGCCCAATGAGACGGCCGGCATCTGCGCGTTAAGGCTTTGGTATTGCAGGCTAAGCAGACGGTCAGGCAGGCTGAAGGGCGGCAGCAGCAGGCCAATCAGGGCCAGCATCAGCGCCAGGCACAGCGAGCCGAAGCCGACCAGCCAGCAGCCAACGCCGCGGCTTCGGCGCGGTTTATGTGCGGGAGATTCGGTGGCGGTCATGGCTGCTCTGGGATCCTTTGCCAACGGCGCGCGCCAATCATAACCGACCTTGACCGATTTTGAACCGCCTAATCAAAGGACAGCCGTTCCAAGTCATCCGCCAATTCATCGATCAAACGGATTCTCGATTTTTTACCTTCATATCGATAGTCGTCAATAGAGACTTTTTCTGTGTTTATAATATACGTCGCGTCGACATCCGTTTCCAATATGGCGCGCTGCTTAATCGGCGCGCGGTTGCTTCTCAAAATATCATCACTGTTGGGAGTCAGCAGAAATACTTTTACATGCTGCGTTTTAGAGAAATTCCTGATTTTGTTTCGCCAGTAAGCCGTCTGCGTCGCCCGCTCTCGAAGCGAAGTTTTGATAGAAAGTATGGCAAGCACCCTGTGGAGGTTTCGCTGATAAACAGCCAAGTCCACATCAGGATAATGCTGTCCATATTCCCCAAAATCCAATTTCAGCAGGTCTCCGGCCTCGCTCAAATTGACAAGCTCCAAGCCCATCGGCTCAAGCTGCTGTTTGAGAATATACGCGATGACCTTTTCGAGCCCACGGCCTTTCACCGAACGCCAGGACTGCTCAAAGTCCTTTGTCGAGCTAAAACCTTGGTGATGCTTTGCCCTGGCGATATCTAGCAGCTGGGGTATCAGTTCATAATGCTCTGCGCCCAGTTCAATGTAAAGGTCAACGAAGTCGTTTGCTTTTAGAGGCATTTTTCAAGCGCCAGAATAAATTCCGTTGGATAGGCCAACATATCGGCAGACGAAGTTTTTGCAAATCGACCGGTGGCTTTGTCGCGGGTTGAAGGCAGATTCTTGGATGGGATTTCGCGTTTGATGACATCAATCAATCTGAAGCCCAAGCCCCGAAGCTGTTCAGTAAAGACTTCGGCATTCCTTATTTCAACGCCCTTCAGACGGGTATTGCCAATGACAATGCAGACCTTGCCGCCCACGCGAACCACTCGATGAAGCTCCAGCCAGATCTCATACATGGATTCGAAGTATTTCAGCGCGCTTGAGGCTGTTTTACTATCTTTACGCTGCAATTTTCTGCCGATTTCCGATGCAATGGAACTGTGCGTGAACCTTTGGGATTCCTCAATTTCAGATTCCAGTCTCTTCAGCGATGAGCCGATGAATCGCTCGCGGAACCCCCTCAAGTCGGTCAAGCCCTCCAGCCACAGCATGGAAAGCTGGTGAAGATCGCCATATTCATACGAGGTCACATAGGGCGGCGATGTAACGACCAAGTCAACCGATCCCTCTTCCAGCGGCAGCCATCTCGAATCTCTGCATTCGGCCCTTGCTGGACGCGTCTGTCCATCCATCAAACTGCGAAAGGCCGCATTGCCTCTCATCATCATGCGAATCTGGCGATTGAATGTCCGCATGACATCCGGGATTTTCTTGTTCAGATCGCGGGTGGGCTTGTTGCTTTTTTGACTCCAAATTGAGCAGTTTTTCAGGATATTGGAAAATCCGCAAAGGAAGAACAGCCGCGCATCGGCGTCGGACAAATTTTGGATCGCGTTTAACAGCCGCGATAAATCTGTTATCTGCTCTTTTTTGAACCAATAGGCAATGCGCTCATTTTCCGGCGGCGATGCCTTAGATGCGGCAAACAGCGGCGCGATTTCATACTGTATCTGATGAAAGGCACGTTCAAGGTCAGCCGGGGCGAGATGCTGCGCTTTGGCTTTGGTCATCATAATCGCAATCGGATTGACGTCCGCCCCATAGGAATACCGCTTGGCGACGACCGATTCAACCAGCGTTGTGCCACAGCCGCAAAACGGGTCAAGCACCATGTCATTCGATTCAGAATACGTCTCGATCAAACGTCTGGCTAACTGGGGAATGAACTTGGCGGGATAGCGATGATAGCCATGCGTGATATAGCTGGTGTCCGACCGCTTGGCCTCGCTGAATGCCCAGTCTGCTGATATGGGAATGTTTTCAAAGTTCGTTATGGCCTGCTCGACAATCACAACCATTGCTCAAAGTCCTGATATATTTTCAATCAATTCTCGGCGCGGTTTCGCTTCATATTCAGTATAACGTCCAGCAGCCCCAAACACAATTTCCTGTTATTCACAGACATACTTTCCCCATTCGATGACGTCAAGCTATAACTTGGCCTCATATTTTCTGCATATTTCGCCAATCTCTTCATAGAACCCTGGCTTTTCTTTGCTTTCAGCGTTTTCTGCCAGTTTAGAGAAAGCGCGTAAATCCATCATAATCATATCCATCATGGAAAGATTATTCCTGCTAGGGCTGTGTCGAGCGCAAAAGATTGCTCCGTACACGATGTCGGCCGTTCTAGGCCGATTTGGATCAAGGAAATCAACATATACCCTTACCCCGTGGACAGGGCCAAGTCCACATACCACACAACGGTCTTCATCTCTGCCACGAATTTCCCGTCTTTGCTTTGCCGTAAAACGCAAAAATCGCCGCTTGGGGACAGCATCAGGGTCGTACATGTAGACGCCTCTGCCGACCCGTTCGAGCTTGCCATCCCAATAAAGCCTTCTCGCGATGGCGCGTAAATGATAGGCCGTTTTGCCTGTTTGCGCTTTATATTGCCTGCCTACTTCATCAGACCAGTCATCAAGGGCCAGCGCTTGATTGGGATGTTTCTTGAAGTGCGCCATGATAAATTTGGCTTGCGAAGGTTCTCTGTTCATTTGTCGATCCTAACTTAATCCACCGCCATGCCATTATAACATCTCATCCCGCGCCGCCCGCGCCGCATTAACCAGAATCCGCGCCCGACTCCGCAGCCGCGACCGCGGCCAAGTCCCATTGCCGACCAGCCAGCCGCCCATGCCGCAAGCCACCGCCCCCGCACTCAAAAACTCGCGCGCGTTCTGGTCATCCATGGTGCCGTTGCACATAAAATTCATGTGCCGCAGCGGCCCGAACATCGCCTTGAAATAATCGATGCCCAGCGCGCCTATCGGGAAAAGTTTTAGCAGTTTCACGCCCATATCCCAGGCCGCCACCGCTTCCGATGGCGTGGCGACGCCAGGGGCGATCAAAATATCCCGCGCCATCACCGCGGCGACCACATCCGCTTGGAAGGCCGGCGACACCACAAAATCCGCGCCAGCATCCAGCGCCGCCCGCGCCGTAGAAACATCCAGCGCCGTCCCCATGCCCACGCAGGCTTCATCGCCATATTCCGCCTTGACCGCCTGCATGGCCGCTATCGGCTCAACCGAATTCATCATCAACTCAAAAACACAAATGCCCTCAATCATCAGAGTCTCGCTGACCTTGAGGGCGACTTCGGGCGGAAAATCGCCGCGCATCCCAGCCACAATCCCGCCCGCGCTTATCATTTGAAACGCTGTTTGACTGTTCATCAGCCCTTCACTTTCAGCATCATACTTGTCTCGAACCCTCTGGATTAGACATAGCGCAAGTTTTATAATAGTGGCCCAAGCGCATTTTGCCAATGAAAGATGCCCGCATGAAAATTCTCATCGCCGCCAACGGATTCAAGCACAGCCTGACCGCCAGCCAAGCCTGCGCCGCTATCCAGCAAGGCCTGCGTCAGTCGGGCCTGCAAGCCAGCTGCCAACTGCTGCCCATCGCCGACGGCGGCAACGGCACCCTGGACGTTTTCTTGGCGGCCGGCGGCCAGCGAATACGCCTGGAAGTCCTCGACCCGCTGCTCCGTCCCATCCAAGCCGACTATGGTCTGCTGCCCGACGGCCAAACGGCCATCATTGAAATGGCGCAGGCATCGGGACTGGAACTGCTGGCGCCGCATGAACTGAACCCGCTCATCGCCAGCAGTTATGGCGCTGGCCAACTCATGGCCGACGCGCTGGCCCGCGGTGTCAAGCGCATCATCATCGGCCTGGGCGGCAGCGCGACGGTCGACGGCGGCATGGGCTGTTTGCAGGCCCTAGGTCTGCGGCTGCTGGATGCCAACGGAAATGAGGTTCGACCGGGCGGCGGCCACTTGAACGATATTGCGCGGGTGGACGACTCCGGCCTGGCTGACGGCTGGGAAGATATTGACATCATCATCGCTTCCGATGTCGACAACCCGACCCTAGGTGAAAAAGGCGCCGCCCGCGTCTTTGGCCCGCAAAAAGGCGCCGACCCGGCGATGATCGAGGTTCTGGAGCAAAATCTGCGCCACTGTTTTACCATTTTGTTTGAACAGCGCGGCATCGACCTGCGGCAGGTTAAGGGCGGCGGCGCGGCCGGCGCTTTCGCGGCTGGGCTGATGGCCTTCTTCACCTGCGAAATGACCGCCGGCATTGAGCTTGCGCTGGAACACAATCGCTTTGCCGAACACCTGAAGGACAGCGACCTGGTGATCACTGGCGAAGGTCAGATAGACGCCCAAACGATTGACGGCAAGGCGCCTATTGGCGTGGCGCGGCTGGCGCGGGAACACGGCCTGCCAACCATTGCCCTCGTCGGCGGCATCAATCTTGATGAGCGGCGGCTGCATGAAGCCGGCATCCAAGCGGTTTTCCCGATTGTCGATAAGCCGATGAGCTTGCAGGATGCGCTTGACAATGCCGAAGATCTGCTTAGACGGGCCGCCCTGCGACTGGGCTATGCGCTGCAAATTCATATCGGGCCATCGGAAGGCTAGACGGGAACAGATCATGCAGCGAATCGTCGTCAAACTCGGGACAAGCGTCCTCACCAAAGGAACAGCGCGGCTCAATCGACAGCGCATGCTGGAAATCGCGCAGCAGATCGCCGGCCTGCATGAACAGGGCTATGAGATGATTATCGTCTCTTCGGGCGCGCAGACCGCCGGGCGCGAGCAGCTGGCCTTCCCCGATCTGGGCAAGTCGGTGCCAGCCAAGCAAATGTTAAGTGCCGTCGGACAGAGCCATCTGATGCGCGTCTATCAAGACCTCTTCGATATCTTCGAAATCGCCATCGCCCAAATTCTGCTGACCCGCGACGACCTAAGTCACCGCACCCGCTATCTGAATGCCCGCGATACCCTGACCACGCTGATCGAACATCAAATCATCCCGATTGTGAACGAAAACGACACCACGGCCACCGATGAAATCCGCGTGGGCGACAACGACAATCTCTCGGCCTTGGTCGCCAGCGTGATCGATGCCGACTGCCTCATCATCCTCACCGACCAGCCCGGCGTCTTTACCGCCGACCCGCGCAAACATCCGCAGGCCGCGCTGATACAAAGCATCGAGCATATCTCCGATGACCTGTTCCAGCTGGCGGGCGCCGCCGGCACGCAGATGGGCACCGGCGGCATGATCACCAAAATGCAGGCCGCCCAAATCGCCAGCCGCAGCGGCATCAAAACCATCATCGCCAGCGGCAGCGAACGCGGCGTCATCAGACGTTTGGCCGCCGGCGAAGCCATCGGCACCCATATCGAAGCCGCCAGCGACCTGTCCGAAAGCCGCAAACGATGGCTGCTGACCGGCCAGCCACAGGGCGCGCTGACGGTCGACGACGGCGCCGTCAAGGTGCTGATGCAAGGCGGCGCCAGCCTGCTGCCAGTCGGAATCCGCGCCGTCCAAGGCGACTTTGAGCGCGGCGCGACGTTGGCCGTCCTGTCACCGACCGGCCGCGAAATCGCCCATGGCCTCACCAATTACAAAAGCGCCGATCTGCGAAAACTCTGCGGCAGAAAATCCCGCGAGATTGTTGATATCCTTGGCTACAGTTATGGCGACGCCGTCCTGCACCGCAACAATCTGGTCGTCTTGAAATGAACCCGCGGCAAGCAGTAAAATTGTGATAGACTAAAGTTGAACAGATAAGACAGCCAGAGGCGAACATGGTCATTGAACAGCAGTTGTACAGTGTGAATGATGTCTGGGAGTTGGCGCATCAGCCCGGCAATGTGAACCATTATGAACTCATTGAAGGAGAATTGTTGACGATGTCACCACCCGGCGGAGTGCACGGATCGTTTGCTGTCGAGATTTCGTATTATATCTGGGCCTTCGTCAGGGAACGCGGCCTGGGTAAGGTTACTGTGGAAACTGGCTATCATCCGCCAGATGGCCGCCATACCCTGCTTTCACCCGACGTCGCTTTCTTGAGCAAGGCAAAAGCGCCGCATCCGTTTCCACATACATACATCCCTGTCATGCCCGATTTGGCCATCGAGATTCTGTCGCCTAACGACACGCTTCGGCAAGCCCGCCGAAAAGCCGCCCTCTACCTGCGACATGGAACACAGCTGGTCTGGATCGTCCTGCCAGCCGAAAAAGGCGTCGACGTCTGCCGTTCCGTCGATGGCCCGCGCCTGAACATCGAATTCGTCGGCCAGGAAAGCAGCTTGTCCGGCGAACAAGTCCTGCCCGGCTTTGAATTGGAACTTGAACTCCTGTTTCCAACTGAAAAAAGTCAATAAGTCAATGTGGAGCAGCCAGCGATGAACATAGCCATTCAACAGCAGTTGTACACTGTGGACGATGTCTGGGAACTAGCGCATCAGCCTGACAATGTAAATCATTATGAACTCATTGAAGGAGACTTATTCGAGATGCCACCCCCTGGTTATGCACACGGGCGACTTGCCGTCAAAATTGCGCGGTACATAGATACTTACGTCGAGGAGCATAAACTGGGCGAAGTCACTGTGGAAACTGGCTATCATCCGCCTGACAGCCGCCATACTTTGCTTTCGCCCGATGTCGCTTTCTTGAGCAAGGCCAAAGTGCCGCATCCATCTTGGGGCAAATACATCCCCGTCATGCCCGACCTGGCCATCGAGATTCTTTCACCCACCGATACCCTCCAAAAAGCCCGCCGAAAAGCAGCCCTCTACCTGCAACATGGAACACAGCTGGTCTGGATCGTCCTGCCAGCCGAAAAAGGCGTCGACGTCTGCCGTTCCGTCGATGGACCGCGCCTGAACATTGAATTTGTCGGCCAGGAAAGCAGCTTGTCGGGCGAACAAGTCCTGCCCGGCTTTGAGTTAAAACTTGAACTCCTGTTTCCAACTGAAAAAGTCAATAAATCAATGCGGAGCAGTCAGCGATGAACATAGCCATTCAACAGCAGTTATACACCGTGGACGATGTCTGGGAGCTTGCCCATCAGCCCGACAATGTGAATCATTACGAACTCATCGAAGGAGAGTTATTCGAGATGCCACCCCCTGGTTATGCACACGGGCGACTTGCCGTGCTTATTGCACATTACATTTTGAGCTTTACTCAAGTACAGGAATTGGGCGAAGTCACTGTGGAAACCGGTTATCATCCGCCTGACAGCCGTCATACCTTGCTTTCGCCCGATGTCGCTTTCTTGAGCAAAGCCAAAGCGCCTCATCCGTTCTGGGGCAAATATATCCCCGTCATGCCCGACCTGGCCATCGAGATTCTGTCACCTACCGACACCCTCCGAAAAGCCCGCCGAAAAGCAGCCCTCTATCTGCGACATGGAACGCAGCTGGTCTGGATTGTCTTGCCAGCCGAAAAAGGCGTCGACGTCTGCCGCGCCGCCGATGGGCCGCGCCTGAACATCGAATTCGTCGGCCAGGAAAGCAGCTTGTCCGGCGAACAAGTCCTGCCCGGCTTTGAATTGGAACTCGAACTCCTGTTTCCAGCTGCCAAGAGCGAAACTCCGCAGCGCTAACGCAGGCATCCAAAGAGTAATCAAGCATTGGAGATAAGCATGGTCCCTGACAATAAGGTTCGGATATTCACCAGCCGCGAGCTTCAGAAAATGTGGCGAGAGCGGACTGACAAATCGAGGGACGAGTTGGCGTATGAGGGGCTGACAGCCTACAGCAATATCGTCATCCCCAGCGTCATTGACTACTTTGAGCAGGTCAGGAAGCGCTATGAGAGAGGCAAAAATGCCAACGGCATTGAAGCCGCCGACATCGTGATTGACGCATTGAAAGCGGCGCAGGCCGTCTTTGTGGAAAAGGCGAAGCTCTACGCCGAGAATGGGATCAAGCAAGATGAACAATAACATCGACTGGACGAGAAGGCGCAAACTGCGCTTGTCAAAAGAGGGACTGGCATACGCCGGATTGAAATCGGAAAGCATCATCCTGGACTGGGAGATGCAGTTCTTTGAAACGTATGTGAAGGGCGAAACCGACCAAGAGCAAGTGATTGAGGCCGCCGACATTATGATCGCCGCGCTGAAAGAGGCGCAGGACATCCTTGAGGAACGAGCCAAGCCTTACGAAGAAATCGGAAGGGAGGCTGGAATCTATGAATGAGAATAGGTCGGCGCTTTCAGGCAGCGCCGCCCCGAAACAGCAGGCGTTCTTTGCGGCCGCGTGCCGCCAGAAATTTTAGGGGATCGGCGCGGATTAGCAAGTTTGGGAAGCGTCATCACCGCGTTTTTCGCCACTCCCGTGAGCGCACTGTTGCATTTCCGGGCTGAATATGGAATAGTTATCCTCGAAATCATTTGCCATCCAACAGGAAAACATCATGGTTGATACATTTCTCGAAGCCGTTGATTTGGCGCAGATGGGCCAGCAGGCGAAAGCCGCCGCCGCCATCCTCGCGCAGCAATCGACCGCAGCAAAAAACGCGGCGCTGGTCGCTGTCGCCGATGCGCTGGAATCCCATACCCCCGCTATCCTGCAAGCCAATCAAAAAGACCTTGACCTGGCCGCCCAAAATGGCGTGGATCCGATTTGGATTCGCGACCGCATCGCGCTTGAACGACGAATGGCCGGCATGATTGCCGATGTGCGCCGCGTGGCCGAACTGCCTGATCCAGTTGGCGCGGTCATACACGAATCGACGCTGGACAACGGCCTGCAGCTGACCAAACGGCGCACGCCGCTGGGTGTGCTTGGCGCCATCTATGAATCGCGTCCCAACGTCACCGTCGATATTTCAACACTGGCGCTCAAAACCAGCAATGCCGTCATCCTGCGCGGCGGCTCGGACGTCCTCAACAGCAATATCGAACTGACCCGCATCTTGCAGGACGTCCTGGCGCGGCGCGGTTTCCCGACCCATGCCATCCAGTACATCCACAGCAAAGACCGCAAATATGTCCGCGATATGCTGCGCCTGTATGAGTGCATTGATATGATTATCCCGCGCGGCGGCAACGGGCTGCATACCTTCTGCCGAGAAAACAGCAGCATCCCTGTAATCACCGGCGGCATCGGCGTCTGTCACATCTACGTTGACGACAGCGCCCAGCTTGACAAGAGCATCCCAGTCCTGCACAACGCCAAAACCCAGCGCCCAGCGGTCTGCAATTCAATGGAAACCCTGCTTGTTCACCAAGCCGTCGCCGATGAGCTTTTGCCGCGGGCCGTGGATGCGCTCGGCGCCGCCGACGTCGAATTTCATGCCGAACCGCGCGCCTATGCCATTGTCGGCGATGATGAGCGGGTGCTGATGGCCGACGACGAAGACTTCGACACCGAATGGTACAACCTGACGCTCAACCTGAAAATTGTCGACAGCGTCGACGAAGCGATTCAGCACATCGCCCGGCACGGCACCCAGCATTCGGACAGCATCCTGACCGAAACCGCCGCGCATGCCGAGAAATTTCTGAACGAGGTCGATTCGGCGGCGGTGTATTGGAACGCCAGCACCCGCTTTACCGATGGCAGCGCCATGGGCCTCGGCGCCGAAGTCGCCATCAGCACGCAAAAACTGCACGCCCGCGGGCCGATGGCGCTGGAAGAACTGACCACCTATAAATGGATTGTCAAAGGCGATTATACCTCGCGCGGCTAAGGCATGAACGCTCTGACGATGGGACAGTCAAAGCACAGCAAGGACATCCTTGGGCATTGGTTTTGGGCTGTGCCTATTCTGCTGGTTGTCGCCGCGCTGGCGATTCGCCAGATTGACTTGTACGCACATACGCCGAATGAATTCTTGTCGATGTACAATTCGGGCTGGCTGGTCAACAGCCCCTATTCGCCGATTGATGTCATACAATCCATTCAGCAGAATAGTCCGCAGCACACACCGGGATACTTCTTGCTGTTGAACTTGTGGGGCAGTCTCACCACATACGACATTGCGCTGGCGCGCGTTTTTACAATTTTCACTGGCTTGCTGTCGCTGGCAATGGTTTATCGGCTGGCGCGGGATTTTGTGGCTCCGCTAGCCGGTTTGCTGGCGGTCATTGTTGTCATCAGCAATGCCTTTTACAATTTCTATCTTGTCTATGTTCGTATGTATCCCCTGCTTGTCCTCACTTCCGGGATTGTGCTGTGGCTTTATCTGCGTATCACCTGTCAGCAGAAGCGGGTCAAACAAAGAGACTATCTCGTCTTAGGCGCTGCCACCTTCTGCCTGCTCAATACCCATGCCTTTAGCGCCGTCTTTCTAATTGCATTGGGCGCGTATCATCTGCTCATTGCCCCAAAGAATCAACACTGGTTACGAATTACTGCAACAGTGGTGGCAGCTGCGGCGCTTTTTTCGCCGTGGGCAACAGTCTTGATAAAAGGAGCTAACTTGATACTTGAAGACAGGGTTAGCGTCGGTGGCTTATCCGCCATCCACACCTGGCTGACTGTCAGCTTAAACAATCAAGCCGGTTTGCTTTTACTATCCATCGTCGGATTGCTATTCGGTATCCGGTACAAGCTGATTAAGAGCATCAAGCCCTGGATTTTCATGGCTGTCCTATACCTGATCACATTAGCGCTGCTTGCCGAATTTACGACATTGATTCGGATCAAAGAGATGCGTTATCAGCTGGTTGGCTGGCTGCCTTTGATACTGGTCATTGCCGCTGGGCTGTACGCGCTGGTTCGTTTCCGCAAGTGGCTGGTGCTGCTGGTCATACTTTGGATGATTGCCGGGTTTGCCTTCCAGCGGAGGGCGAATTGGGGACAATATCTGGGAGGGCTGATGGAACTTGCCTTTGACTCTTCGCCCATGCAAGTTATTTCACGATTGGCTTTGCAAGCGGAACAGCATCCGACTATCATCGGCTATGTCTATCCCTTGTACGTACTCAAGCCGAATGATGCAATCAACTATTCGATCCGTGAACATTACTTTGGGCAGCACGGCATCCACCTTGAACTGCCCCATCATCTGGAAGAGCTTGAAGAGTATGCTCGTCAAAACACGACTGCCGCACCTTCATTATGGGTGTTTTACCAAACATCCAAGACCAAAGCCGAACAAATCGCCCAAATCAAAGCCATTATGGCCGACCTGAACTACCAGCACTGCGACACCCGCAGCATTGCCGTCGATACGGTCATCCTGCAATATATGTGGCAAACACTCAACTGCCAGCCGCCGCAGCTTCTATCAAGCCATCAGACCGCCGCCATCGACTATCAGTTTTATGGCGCGGACTTGCATGCGGCCGATTCGAAATTGTATTTCAGCGACCAATGGACGGCGCGAACCAATGATGACCTAAGCGGCCTCCAAATGTCCTATCAGCTTATCTCCGCCGATTGGAACAAGTCCGCCCAGCTTGATTTGCCGCTGGCGCATGAAGGCCAGCTGCGTCAGTTTTCCATCGATATCGCGAATGTTACCCCCGGCCAATATCGTCTGATGGCCATTCTGTACGACCAGGATTCCGGCGAACAACAGAACTGGCTGAACCGCGGCGATGACCCGCCCGCCATGCTGACGCTGACCGAAATCGTCATCCCGGCCAGATAATGACTTGACAAGCGCAAATCTCTCGCTGCATAATAAGCGCAAAGGCAATGATGAAGACAGTCTCCCAGCGCATGAAGCCATGCCTGCATCAACAGGGAGTAGGCGCCATCGACTGAAAACGCCTACAGACGCAGTGGCAGAATTCCCTTCCGAGCCGACAGGTGAAATGGCCCCAGCCAGAGTAGTCTGCTCCGCCCGTCCAGCGTCAAAGGACAAACCAAGCGCAGTGTGCTGATGCACGCTGAATCAGGGTGGTACCGCGGGAACATCATCGCTCTCGTCCCTGTTGGGATTGAGGGCGTTTTTATTGCAGTCATGCAAGCAAAGGAGTCGGCATGTCACAATCTATTGAAACGATCCGACAGCAAGCGCTGAATACACTGGAAAACGTCCGGGACGACCAGGCGCTGGGGCAATGGAAAAGCCAATACCTGGGCAGAAAAGGCGCGGTCAGCGAACTGCTGCGGACAATCGGCAGCCTGCCAAAAGAAGCGCGGGCCGCCTATGGCCAAAAGGTCAATGCCCTGCAAACCGAACTCAACGCCGCCTTTGAACAGCGCGAGACACTGCTACGCGAACAGCATCTAGCCCGCGACCTGGAAGAAGGCGACATCGACATTACCCTGCCGGCTTATCCCCGTCAAATGGGCGGGCTTCATCCATCAACCCGCACCCATCGGGAATTCCAAAGCATTTGGGGAGATATGGGCTTTCAGGTGTATCAAAGCCGCGATGTCGAAGAGGACGAAATCAACTTCACCCTGCTTAACCTGCCGCCGCATCATCCGGCGCGCGATATGCAGGACACGTTTTACACCGCCAATCCCAAGGTGCTGCTCCGCACCCATACGTCGCCAGGGCAAATCCGCGCCATGCGGGAACTGGGAGAGGACGGCAGCAAGCCCATCCGCGTTATCTTGCCGGGCATGTGCTATCGTCAAGAGCAGGTCACCGCCCGCAGTGAATATCAATTCACGCAGGTAGAGGGCTTGGCAATCGGACGCGGCATTCGCATGAGTGATCTCAAGGGGACCATTGCCGAGTTCGCCAAGCGCATGTTTAACCCCAATGCCAAAGTCCGTTACCGCGCCTCATACTTCCCCTTCACCGAACCGAGCATGGAAGTAGATGTCGAATGTTTCTTGTGCGATGGCGAAGGCTGTCGGGTTTGCAAGCATACCGGCTGGCTGGAAATCGCCGGCAGCGGCATGGTTCATCCCGCCGTGCTGCGGAATGGCGGCTATGATCCGACCGAATGGAGCGGCTTTGCCTTTGGCATGGGGCCAGAACGGATTACGATGCTGAAGCACGGCATCCAGGATATTCGTTACTTTTGGGGCAATGACCTGCGCTTTTTGCAGCAATTCTAAATCAAAGCGCGCATGAACAGCTTGATGACATCAGGGCAATCAAAGCAAAGCAAGGACATTCTTGGGCATTGGCCCTGGGCTGTGCCTGTTTTGCTGATTGTCGCCGCGCTGACGTTTCGGCAGATCGACCTGGATCCGCCGACCGCCGATGAATTCTACTCAATGTACAACGCCGGCTGGCTGGTCAATGGGCCCTATTCGCCTATTGACGTCATGCAATCCCTCCAGCAATACAGCCCCAATCATACGCCCGGCTATTTCATATTGCTAAGCATCTGGGGCAATCTCATCGGATACGACATCGCGTTGGGACGAATGCTGACAATTTTCAGCGGCCTGCTGTCGCTGGCCATGACCTATCGGCTGGCGCGGGATTTCGTGGCGCCCGTCGCCGGGCTGTTTGCGCTCATCATTGTCGCCAGCAACGCCTTTTACAATTTCTATATCGTGCATGTTCGGATGTATCCCTTGCTTGTCTTCACCGCCGGCATCGCGCTGTGGCTCTATCTGCGTATCACCTACCAGCAGAAGCGGGCCAAACGACGGGATTATGTAGCGCTGGGCGCGGCGGTCTTTGCGCTGATAAACACGCATGCCTTCAGCGCTTTATTCCTGGCAATGCTGGGCCTCTATCACCTGCTCATCGCGCCCAAAAATCGGCGCTGGCTATGGGTTTCGCTGGCTGTTGCTGTGGCCGTGCTGCTCTTCTCGCCATGGGCGGTCATATTACTGTCATCAGGAATTGACCGCACAGTCGAGCATTGGGGCGATTTTCCCCCTCTGGACAGCTGGGGGGGCATCAATGTCTGGCTCACCCTTGCCCTAAACAATCAGCCCGGTTTGCTGCTGCTGTCCGCCGCTGGTCTGGCGCTGGCAGTCTGGAAAAAGAAAATCGCTTTCAAGCCCCATCTCATTATGTTCATCTTCTTCCTGCTCACCCTAGTGCTGGCCGCCGAGCTTACAGCATTGGTGATCACCCCAAATATGCGCCATCAGCTAGTCAGCTGGCTGCCTTTTGTCCTGTTTTCTGCCGCCGGGTTCTATAGTCTGTACTGCTTTCGCAAGTGGCTGGGCCTGCTGGTTCTCCTCTGGGTCATCGCCGGCGCCGCCTTCCAGCGAACACCCGATTGGAGTCCATACGTACACGATCAGGAATACGACCAGGCAGAATCTCCTATTCAGGTCATCTCGCGGCTGGCCTTGCAAGCAGAACAGCAGCCCATGATCATCGGCTATCGCTATGCGCGGTTCTTGCTCACTTGGCGGCCTAAACGTATTAACTACTCACAGCGAGAGCATTATTTTGACCGACATCATCTCACCCTGAAGCTCATCAGCGACCTGGATGCTTTAGTCCCCTACGTCCGCAACAGAGCCATCACTTCGCCATCACAATGGATATTTTATCAAACCTCCAAGACCAGCGCCGCCGAAGCCGCCGACATTGAATCCATTATGCGCGGCCTGAACTATCAGCCATGCGAAACAGTTGAAATCGGCATCGATACGGTGATCGCGCAGTATCTATGGCAAACCCTCAACTGCCAGCCGCCGCGGCTTTTAGCCAGCTATCAGACCGACGCCATCGACTACCAATTTTATGGCGCGGCCTTAGACGCCGCCCATTCCAAACTGCTGTTCAGCGACCAATGGACATCGCGAATCGATGATGACATCGACAATTACAAGATGTCGTATCAACTCATCACATCCGATTGGAACAATGTCGCCCAACTTGATTTGCCGCTCGTTCGCCCAGGGGAATTGCGCCAGTTCTCGGTTGATATCAGCAATGTTCCCGCCGGGACGCATCGCCTGATGGCCATTCTGTACGACAAGCGCACCGGCGAACGGCAGAACTGGCTGAACAGCGCCGAAGACTTGCCGACTATGCTGACACTGACTGAAATTATCATCTCTTGAATAGACAGCGAGAGGCCAACATGGATTTGTCACAAAATGCCAAACGCGACATCCTAAGCCACTGGCCCTGGGCTGTGCCTGTTTTGCTGATTGCCGCCGCGCTGACGTTTCGGCAGATCGACCTGTATCTGCCAACCCCAGATGAATTCTACTCGATGTACAACACTGGCTGGCTGGTCAATGGGCCCTATTCACCTATTGACGTCATGCAGTCACTCCAGCAATACAGCCCCAATCATACTCCCGGCTATTTCATATTGCTAAGCATCTGGGGCAATCTCATCGGATACGACCTCGCGCTGGGACGAGCGCTGACAATTTTCAGCGGCTTGCTGTCGCTGGCCATGACCTATCGGCTGGCGCGGGATTTCGTGGCGCCAGTCGCCGGGCTGTTTGCGCTCATCATTGTCGCCAGCAATGCTTTCTACAATTTCTATTATGCCCATGTTCGGATGTATCCCCTGCTTGTCCTTGCTTCCGGGATTGCGCTGTGGCTCTATCTACGGATCATCTATCAGCAGAAGCGGGTCAAACAACGGGATTATGCCGCGCTGGGCATCGCTGTCTTCGCGCTGATAAACACGCATGCCTTCAGCGCTTTATTCCTGGCAATGCTGGGCATCTATCACCTGCTCATCGCGCCCAAAAATCGGCGCTGGTTATGGGTTTCGCTGGCTGTTGCTACGGCTGTGCTGCTTTTTTCACCGTGGATGCCTACCCTGATTTTCGGCGGCATTGACCGAATTGCGGAGAATCCGAATGATCCGCCTGTGGGCAGCCTCACAGCTATCCAGATCTGGCTGACTGTCATCTTGAACAGCCAGCCTTTCCTGCTGCTGCTGTCTATCGCCGGGTTAGCGCTGGGGCTTTGGAAGCAGAAAGTTCCCCCCAAGCCCTATCTGATGATGCCCGTCATCTTCCTGTTTGCTCTGGCGTTCGCCGCCTGGTTCCTAGATTTAATACGGGCAAGCAATATGCGTTATCAGTTGGCTGGCTGGCTGGTTTTTGCGCTGTTCATTGCGGCTGGACTCTATGCCTTGTACCGCTTCCGCAGATGGTTGGGATTAGGCGCTGTCCTGTTTTGGGTGATTGCCGGGCTTGCCTTCCAGACGACTGCCGACTGGCAGCAATATCTGGCAGATCGGATATCTACTTTTTCACTGCCACCGGCGCAAGTCATTTCACGGCTGGCCTTGCAGGCGGAACAGAAACCAGTCATTGTCAATTATAATTATTCCATGCATCGAGTCAGTTGGCCTAGTCGCGTCCGCTATCCGCAGCGAGAGCATTATTTTGATCAGCATGGCATTGCATTTGAGGCTGCTGACAATCCGGAAGGGATTGAGAATAATGTCCGCGGCAGAGCCATTACCGAGCCTTCAATATGGCTAGTTTATCAAACATCCAAGACCAGCGCCGCCGAAGCCGCTGAAATTGAATCCATCATGCGCGGCCTGAACTATCAGCCATGCGAAACAGTTGAAATCGGCATCGATACGGTGACCGCGCAGTATCTATGGCAAACCCTGAACTGCCAGCCGCCGCAGCTTTTAGCCAGCTATCAGACCGACGCCATCGACTACCAATTTTATGGCGCGGCCTTAGACGCCGCCCATTCCAAATTGCTGTTCAGCGACCAATGGACGGCGCGAACCGACAAGACCCTCGACAATTACAAGATGTCGTATCAACTCATCACATCCGATTGGAACAACCTCGCCCAACTTGATTTGCCGCTCGTTCGCCCAGGGGAATTGCGCCAGTTCTCGATTGATATCAGCAATGTTCCCGCCGGGACGCATCGCCTGATGGCCATTCTGTACGACAGGCGCACCGGCGAACGGCAGAACTGGCTGAACAGCGCTGAAGACTTGCCGACTATGCTGACGCTAACTGACATTATCATCCCTTAAAACAGCTAGGAAAGGACAAAACTATGCTAGCGCCTGTTTCATGGATTAAGGATTATGTGGACATCGACATCCCGGTCGAACTGCTGGCGGAGCGGCTGACCGTCGCCGGGCTTGAGGTCGCGCATCTGCATTACATAGGCCTGCCGCAAACAAAGATCGACGGCCTGCAGATGCCGAGTTCCGATCACCTGGTTTGGGACCGCGAGAAGCTGCTGCTGGGGCGCATCGTTGAAGTCAAGGCGCATCCCAATGCCGACAAGCTGGTTTTGGCCATGGTGGATTATGGCGGCGGCGAATTGGAACAGTGCGTTACTGGCGCGCCCAATCTCTTCAGCTACGCGGGGCAGGGCGAAATCGATCCGCCGATCTGGTGCGCTTTTGCGATGGAAGGCGCCACCGTTTGGGATGGCCACAGCGACAAGCCCCGATTGATGACCCTCAAAGGCAAGACCTTGCGCGGCATCTACAACAAAAGCATGGTCTGCTCGGAAAAAGAACTGGGCATTTCCGAAGCGCATGAAGGCATCATTGTCATGGACCATGAAGCCCATTATACCGCTGGCGCTCCCCTCGCTGATGTCTTGGGGGACGTCGTGCTGGATATTGAATTCACGCCCAACCTGGCGCGCTGCTTCAGTATGATTGGCGTCGCCCGCGAAGTCGCCGCCATCCTGGACAAGAAAATGACATACCCATCTTACGACTTCCTGGCCGAAGGCGCATCTATTGAAGGGCAGGTCAAGATCGATATCCGCGAGCCAGAACTGAACCCGCGCTTTACGCTGACCCTGTTAAAGAACACCGAAGTCAAGCCATCGCCTTTTTGGATGCAGCATCGCCTGCGGCTTATCGGCCAGCGCCCGCGCAACAACATCGTCGACGTCACCAATTACGTCACCTTTGAGCTTGGCCAGCCGCTCCATGCTTTTGATTATGACAAACTGACCGCACGCGCCGGCGGCATGCCTACTATCATTACCCGCCTGCCGACCGCCGGCGAGCAGCTAAAAACCCTGGACGGCATCCAGCGCGGCCTGGGCGCCGAGACTATCCTGGTGGCCGATACCGCCGGCGCCTTGAGCCTGGGCGGCATCATCGGCGGCGACGAGACTGAAATCAGCGCCAGCACCCGCAATGTCCTGCTGGAATCGGCCGCCTGGAACAACATCAACATCCGCAAGACCCTCAAAGAGCAGAAGGCCTATACCGAAGCCTCCGCCCGTTTCAGCCGCGGAGTGCATCCTTCACAGGCTATTCTCGGCTGCCAGCGCGGGATTGAACTGATGCGGCAGCTTGGCGGCGGCGCGGTGGCGCAAGGTGTTTTGGATGCTTATCCGAAGCCGCCGCCGACCGTCGCCGTCGCTTTGCCCATCGCCAGAGTCAATCGCCTGCTGGGCATGGACATTCCCATCGAAAAGGCCGCCGACATATTGAGGCGGCTCGAATTTGAGGTGGAAGTCGACGGCGGCCTCATCCATGCAGCTGTCCCTGATCATCGTCTCGATATCAGCCAGGATGCGGTCATTGCCCAAGCTGATCTCATCGAAGAAATTACCCGCATTTATGGTTATGACAAGATCCCGGATACGATTATGGCCGATGAAATGCCGCCCCAGCGCGCAAACATCAAGATCATGCTTGAAGAGCGCATTCGGGATATTCTGGTCGGATTGGGACTGCACGAGGTCATCAACTATCGCTTTATTCACCGCGACATTGAAGTTGGGCTGACACCCGCCGGCGAACATTCCTCGCTGCCGGCGGCCGACTATGTTGAAATTGTCAATCCAGCCGCCGGCGACCGCATCGTCCTGCGCCATACCTTAATGGTGAATATGCTCAAAAACGCCTTCAACAACGCCCGCTACAGCAAAAGCCAGCAGATTTTCGAGATCGGCAAAGTCTATCTGCAAGGCAGCGCGCTGCTGCCGGATGAGCCGATGCACCTTGGCATTCTGATGACCGGCAGCCGCAGCCCACTCTCATGGCGGGACGGCGCGGCGACCCAATCCTATGATTTCTTTGACTTAAAAGGCGTGGTGGAAGCCCTGCTTCATGCGCTGCACGTCACCGATTTCAGCTATGCGCGCGGCACGCACAGCAGCTTCCACCCGGGACGTTCCGCCAATTTGCTGATGCAGGGCGACGTCATCGGCGCCTTTGGCGAAATTCATCCCGAAGTCGCTCGCAGCTTCAAACTAACAGGGGCGCCAGTCATCTATGCCGAACTCAAGGCGGCGCCGCTGGTGCGCTATCATCAGCGCTTGCATCAGGTTCAGCCCTTGCCGACGAAGCCGGCGATGCTGGAAGACATTGCGCTGATTGTCCATGCCAATACTCCGGCAAGCGAGGTCGAAGCGGTGATTCGGCAAGCCGGCGGCCGCCTGCTTAAAGATGCGCGGCTCTTTGATGTCTACACCGGCGCGCCGATTCCGCCGGGCAAGAAAAGCCTTGCCTATGCCCTGACCTACCAGGACGGCGAGAAAACGCTCACTGACAAGAAGGCCGCCAGGGTGCGCCGCAAGATCATCGGCGCCGCGCGGCATCGCCTTAATGCCGAACTGCGCTCCTAAAAAGTCGGGCAGTGGCGGCGCGTTAGATGATATGATTGATAAGACGATTCGAATCGCTTGGGACAATCAATGGAAAGAGAGGGGAAAATGGGCTTGCTAGCAGGAAAAGCTGCGCTCGTTTTTGGCGTGGCCAACAAAAATTCAATCGGATGGGGGATCGCGCGGGCATTGCACGGCGCCGGCGCCAGCATCGCATTAAGCTATGCGATGGACAAACTGGAGCGCCGCGTTCGCCCCTTGGCCGAGTCGATTGGCTGTGAGTTGGTGATTCAGGCGGATGTCACCCGCGCCGACGAAATGGACGCCGTTTTCGCGGCCGTCAAAGAAAAATACGGCAAGCTGGATGTGCTGGTGCATTCGGTCGCCTTCGCCGGGCGGGACGCGCTTGGCGGGCGCTTTGTGGATATGCCGCGCGAGGGACTGCTCCAGGCGATTGATGTCAGCGCCGTCAGCCTGATTGAGTTAACCCGCCGCGCCGAGCCTTTGATGACGGAAGGCGGCAGCATTATGAGCCTGACGTATAATGCCTCGCGCAAGGTCATCCCCAATTACAATGCCATGGCCATCGCCAAAGCCGCCTTGGAGGCGATTACCATGTATCTGGCGGCTGATGTGGGGCGGAATAAAATTCGCGTCAATGCCATCAGCGCCGGGGCCATCAAAACGCTCTCCGCCGGCGGCATCGTCGGATTCCGCGATCTGCTGAAATATGCCGAAGCCACTTCACCGATGAATGAACTGGTCAGCCAGGACGACGTTGGCGATTTGGCGCTCTTTTTGGCCTCGGATTTGTCGCGCCGCATCACCGGCGAAGTAATTTATGTCGATGCCGGCCACAGCATTATGGGCTATACTGACGTTGAGGCCTTGATGAAGCAGGCTTAACAAGCCGCGCAGCGCGCTCGATGACTTGACACTGGCGCGGTTTATGGCATAATGCTATACTAAGTCAGCATTGACGATTAGAAAGGGGATCGCAATGAGAAAGTTAATGTCGAAGTGTCGTCGGGTCGTCGCCACGGTGGGCGTAGAAATACTTCTGCTTGCCGGCATAGGCGTAATGGACGTATCGGCTCAAAACAATGGCGATACCTGCACTTGCGACGCCGCCTCTTGCACTTGCATCGTCCAGGGCGACGATTGGCAATCCGGCTCTTGGATAGATGATGCAGATGCGGTTGCAAGCGATCCATTTGCGGATGACGGCATAAGTGTAACCGGAGGCGGCTTGAGTTAAATCCGCGGTTATCGTCCGCGGACAGCTTACGGCGCTATCCTTCCACAAACACAATATCTTGTCCCCTGGCGAGCATCTCGATCACCTGGCGGTCGGGATGGCTGGCTAGGATTTTGGCCTTGGCCGCTTCGTCTTCAAAATAAACAGCGCCGACAATTTCGCTGTCAAGATAGGGGCTGGTAACAGCCATCAGGGCGCCCAGCGAATGCCAGCGGGCCCGATTTTCACCGCTTTTCTCTCCGCCCACCAGCGCAAGCAGCGGTCTGTCGTCGACCTGGCGCGATTTAATGGCGGCGATGATGTCCGGGCTGATGCGATTGAAGCGGTGCAGGACGCCGACCCGCGGCAGGCTGTAACTGACGAGGCTTATCATCAAAATGGCCGCCAGCAGGAGATACACCAGCCGCCGCCCCAGCTTTCGGGCGATATATGCCAGGGGCAATGCGCTCAATATGGCGAACGCGCCCAGTCCTTCAAAGTAATAGCGCGTGCTGTAGCGCTGCGATCCAAGCCAGTAGCTCATGTGAACCAGAACCAGCGCCAGCGCGACGCAAAGCAGCAGCCAAGTCCAGCGCGCCTGCCAGCAGCGCGGTCGGCGCAAAAAGATGAGCGGCGCGCAGAGCCAGAGGCCGGCGGCAATTATCCACTGCCAGGCGAAACTGACATCGCCGACGCGGGGGGAATCGCTGTTGAGGGCCAGCGATAAGATCAGCGCCGCCCCGACCAGCCAGCCGAGCAGCAGCGCGGCCGCAAACCGCCGCGGCGGGCGATGGGCTGTGGCCAGGAAACCCAGCAGAACACCAAAGGGCAGCAGGATAAAACCCAAGCCGAGGTTGGGATAATAATCGCTTTTCCGCAGCCAGTGATCTCTGACGGCGGCGTCCAGTTCACCGATTTGCCAGCCAAAGACATCGGCGGCGGCCAGCGACAGATCATAGCGGGCATGCCAGACAGCTTTGTTGAGCGTATGACCATTCCGGCCGCAGCATTCGCCAAAGCCGGGCTGGTCGTATTTCCAGATCAAGGTGTAAAGATTTTTGCGGGCATCGCCAGTGGTCGCATTATTGTAAATCGGGATGATGGATGCGATCAGGAGCGTCGCGGTGGACAGCGCCAGCAGCGGCAAGAGCGTTTGCCGACACCGCCGCCAGCGCAAAGGCCAAGCGCCGCCGACAAACAGGGCATCCAGCAGCCGCAGGACGCTCCAGATGACAAATGGCAGCGCGATGCCGACGGCGGTCATTGAACGCAGCAGGACGATCCATCCCAAAGCCGCCCCGGCGGCGATCCCCCAGCGAAGCCGATGCGTTTTCTCGATTTGCCGATAGGCCAACAGGAACAGCATAGTGAAAAAAAAGCTGGCGGCATGTCCCATCAGCGACCCGTTTAACAGCAGGGCCATCGGTGAGAAGGCCGTCAGCCCGGCTGCCATCAAGCCGACATCGGGATTGAAGAGTCGGCGGCCCAACTGCCAGACAAGCGGCACAGTCAGCATGGCGAGGAAGGCATTGATGACCCAGGTTTGGCCCAGATTGACGCCCAGCGACAGCAGAATCGCCCATCCGGGCGTATATTTGGAGAATCGCAGTCCCTTGTAGTCGGCGACAAAGACCTGCCAGTAGGCTTGAGGGGGCTGCGGCGTTTCGACGGCGAGATGCCCGCGGGCAAAAATTTTTGCCTGATACAAATAGGCGATTTCGTCTTCCATGTGCGGCAGGCGCTCATACACCCGACCGCTAATTACCGCGCTCATCAAAAACGCGGCAAATGCCAGCGCCGCGACCAGCGTTGGACAGCGCGCGGGCAGGGTTTTAGCGGGCAGCTTCATCGGGACACAAGGGTTTCTGTTTGATGACAATATCGGATACCAGCGCATTATACGCAGGACAGCCGGCTAAGTCTATATCGCTAATCCATCGCGCCGGCCAGCGCCGCCGCAAGCTCGGCATCCTGCTTGGCGCCCGACTTGAAATCCTCAATATGCGCCTGCTTCAGAGCGAGCCAGGAAACCAGCAGACCGATGAATCCGAGGACAAAGACGACGCCATAGGCGACTGTGAACGTTCCCGAAAAGTGGAGCGCCAGATCGCGGACGACCCCGCCGCCGGCCACCCCCAGGCCGCGGGCAATCGTAACGCTCAAGGTCCAAAAGCCAAGAAATGTGCCGGCGCGTCCTGGCGGACTCAAATCCATCATCAGCCCCAAGGTGCCGATGTTCCAGATACCCAGGCCAATCCCCAGCAGGATGAGCCCTGGTGTGACCAGCCCGCGGATTTCCGCCAGTGACGAAATAGCAAACAGAACATAGGCCAAAATCAAGACGAAGACGCCGCCCAGCGACATTCTGCTGTTGGTCAGGGCCGGCCAGCGGCGCGACAGAAACAGCAGGCTAAATGAACCCAGAATCGCCATACTGCCCCAATAGGCCGAAAAGCGGTTGGTTATTCTGGCTTCCATTCCGAATACCTGCCCGGCAAACGGCTCCAGCACTGTATCCTGCAAAAAGGCGAACATCATCGAAAGCGTCAGATAGAACAGGAAGAAGCGCATCGGGCGGCTGCGCCAGACCAGGCCCAAATCGCGCCGCAGGCTTGTCGGTGGCTGTTGGCCGGCGGCAGCTATCCCGGCAGTGCGTTTTTCTTCGCCAAGCAGCGAGAAAAACCAGAGCAATGCCAATAATCCGGCCGTGACCAGGAACAGATTTTGCAGTGACTGCGCGGTGAAGGCGATCTCGCCTGGGGCGGCATCGGTTTCATGCGGCAGCATCAGGCTGAAGAAAATGCCGCCGATTGTGAACCCCAGCAGCAGGAATGTCCATACCAGCCCGACCGCCCGGCCTCTTTGATGTTCAGCCGAACGGTCATAGACCAGCGCCAGAAAGGTGCTGCCCGACAAAGCGTTTCCCAAACTGAACAGGAGGAAGGACACCACCAGCGCCAGCCCCAGAGTCGGCGGCATCGGATGCTGCTTCCCATCCTGCGCCAGCCGCACCAGTTCAGCTGTGGCGAAACCCAGCGAAACGGCGCTTAGGGCCATCATTGCCCGCCCAAGCCAAATCCAGAACAGGCGGCGAAACCCGCCAAGGGTATGGGTATCCGAAAAGCGCCCCGCCCATACACCCAGCGGCGCGATAAGATAGCGCAGGCCGGTCAAGAGTCCGACCAGCGTGGCGCTAAAACCGAGATCGGCCACCATCACGCGATTCCAAACCCCGGTCGCCAGCACATCGGCCATGCCCGAACCCAAGTGGAAAACGCCTATTTTCAGATTGCGCCCGACGGACAGATTGGGCTGTGTTTTGTTAGTCATAGGCCTGCTTTTTTATAGATTTACACAGATTTTGATACAGAATCATACAAGTTTTTCGGCTGGAGTCAATACAGTGCACGAATAAAATTTGTGATACAATAATGAATGGGAAAATTGATGCTTATCAAGAGAGGTTTCAATGTTCAAGCACAGACCCTTCAAGAAGGTTGTTGTACCTACTGATGGTTCCGCCTGGAGCGAGCGCGCTATCCCCTATGCGGTAGATTTTGCTCGCATCAGCGAAGGTGAAGTCACTCTGCTGCATGTCTTCACGCCGCCCATGCACGAATTTGTCGATTCGCTGGCTATCGCCGGGGAATATGAACTGGCTAATCGCATTCGAGACGAAATCAAAACGCATCTGCTGTCGCTGCGCGACGAAATCCGCGCCGAAGGCATCGAGTGTCAGCTGGAAGTCATTGACGGCGTTGGCGTTGCCGGCCACATCTGTGATTTTGTCCAGGAAAATAAGGCGGATTTGGTTGTGATGAGCACGCACGGGCATTCGGGTTTGGTGCGCTTTCTCTTTGGCAGCGTCGCGCACAAGGTCATGCACGATTTGAATGTGCCGGTGCTGGTTATCCGGCCGGATTTGGAGAATTAGCTCGGAATTTCATCAAAGGGCGGCCGGCGGGCTCGCACCATTTCTTTAATCATATCTACGGCGTTCCAGGCGGCCTGCTGCTCTGACGGCGGCAGGTTTAGCCGCGCGAATTCGTCTTCGTCAAGCAGCAGCGTTCGTCCGTCGGGCCAGACAAATACATCCAGCCCCAAATCATCGGCCGCGGCCTGATGCGGCTCAATAATGGCCGGTCGGGTGATGTTGCAGTACCATCCCTTGACCTCCCCGCTTTCCACATCCTGCACCCGAAAGATATTAAACCAGCGGTCGCGGTAAAACCATTCGCGGAAGACATCGCCGCGCCGCAGGTGAATATAGCCAAGGTCGCGGTCAGGCAATGCAAATGCCGCCTCAATGCAGACAAAGCGCTCGTTCCGTTCGCAGAGGCGGCCGCTGTATGACAGTTGTTCGCTGCCCTGCGCGTCGCGTTTGATGATCTTGAACGGCGTCATGGCGCCCGCCCGATGGTATGAACCATAAGCAGCATACCCTGGCAAAAATCGATGCTCGCCCGGCTCGCCTGCATAACATTGCTAAGGCCGCGGGCGGGGCCGAATTGAAGCGGCTCACGGCGCAATGGATATTTGAGGGCGGCGGTTGTGATGCCGCTGACTGCTCCGCCTAGGGGGATCAGCGAAAGGGTATCGCCGGCCCGACCGCGAATCTGATGCCGCCCGGGTTTTAGCAGGCGGATGGACTGTTCGGCATCCACCACTTCAATATGAATGCCATTCAGTTCGGGCAATGCCAGCAAATGGACATTCGCCAAAGTCTGGTCAAAGCGGCCGCCCAATCCGCCTAGGATATAAATGGCGGTCGCCCGACGCCGCGCCGCCCAATGCAACGCCAGTTCGAGGTCGGTTTCATCTTTATCCGCGGGATATTGGACAAGCTCGGCGCCTTGCGCGGCGAACTCGGCAGCTTGCAGGTCGGTCAGCGAATCCATGTCGCCGATGATGGTTTGCGGAGTCTGATGAAACTTTTGCGCGTTCAAGGCGCCGCCATCGGCGCATAAAATGTAGGGCGACTCTGCTTCGTCCAATACGCGCTGAATCATCGTACCTGGATTGGCTTCGCCATTGGCAAACAGAAGGATTTGCATCTTGCCGACCTGTATTAACTTGGCCGGTCATTCTACCACAGAGACGCAGGTTCACCCCCACAGGTGTGGGGAAAACGGGCTTTCGGCGCAGTTCGCCGGTGGATCCGAAGGTTCACCCCCACAGGTGTGGGGAAATCATTGCCGATATTGATATTCCAACTCACATTGATGGTTCACCCCCACAGGTGTGGGGAAATCGCGTAGTCTTGGCTGGCTGAATGCGAACGTAGCGGTTCACCCCCACAGGTGTGGGGAAATCGTGCCGTCTGCGAATGCCTGGGGCGAATCATGCGGTTCACCCCCACAGGTGTGGGGAAATCCCCAGCGTAACGGGAATACGGGATGGCAGAGATGGTTCACCCCCACAGGTGTGGGGAAATCCTGCCACCTTTCCCAGCTAATTGGGCCGCAGTCGGTTCACCCCCACAGGTGTGGGGAAATCGAATGGATTCCGTTCATATAACCAGCGTACATAGGTTCACCCCCACAGGTGTGGGGAAATCGTGCATGATTGGAAGCAGTGTGTGACGCATCTAGGTTCACCCCCACAGGTGTGGGGAAAACCAGTAGTGTCGGCAAAATCCTGAACAACACTGCGGTTCACCCCCACAGGTGTGGGGAAAACGGGAAATTTTTGCGTGAGTTTGCCACCGCCTACGGTTCACCCCCACAGGTGTGGGGAAAACGCCGTGGTCGACATCCAAGTCTACGCGCCCTGAGGTTCACCCCCACAGGTGTGGGGAAAACTATGAATCGGGTCAATTTTGGGAATTCATCAGAGGTTCACCCCCACAGGTGTGGGGAAAACTCACACGGTTTATCAATCGTGTCATCCACGATCGGTTCACCCCCACAGGTGTGGGGAAAACGCGAGGGTGCTGTTATGACCCTCCTGGTGGATAGGTTCACCCCCACAGGTGTGGGGAAAACAGGAGCGACCTCCACCCCTACAGTGCGAACAAAGGTTCACCCCCACAGGTGTGGGGAAAACAAAATCGCCGCAACCGGCAAAATCGCGGGAGAAGGTTCACCCCCACAGGTGTGGGGAAAACGGACGGCAGACGAACGAGCGTTCGCCAGTTATAGGTTCACCCCCACAGGTGTGGGGAAAACGGGCGGCGTTAAGTTCGTCGATGGTCGCTCGCAGGTTCACCCCCACAGGTGTGGGGAAAACAATTCTGGTCTACACTGAAATTTTGTGGTGCGCGGTTCACCCCCACAGGTGTGGGGAAAACGGCCGGGGAATATGGAATTGACATTCTTTATACGGTTCACCCCCACAGGTGTGGGGAAAACGTCTGCTAATCGATGGAACTCTCTCGCGTGAACGGTTCACCCCCACAGGTGTGGGGAAAACCCGCCCTCATCGAAAAAGTACGGGGATGTCCGTTGGTTCACCCCCACAGGTGTGGGGAAAACCGGATACGGGCTTGCGGGCTTGCGGATACGGGCGGTTCACCCCCACAGGTGTGGGGAAAACGCAAGACAGGGCTGTATCGGCTTGACAGGGCAAGGTTCACCCCCACAGGTGTGGGGAAATCGGCAACGACACATCTGTATCTGCATCCGCAAGAGGTTCACCCCCACAGGTGTGGGGAAATCGCCTCTAGCGCAATGCCAGCCGCCAGCGTCAACGGTTCACCCCCACAGGTGTGGGGAAATCGTTCGCCGCGCGTGATGGCGATGTTCAGGCCGGGGTTCACCCCCACAGGTGTGGGGAAATCGTTCGCCGCGCGTGATGGCGATGTTCAGGCCGGGGTTCACCCCCACAGGTGTGGGGAAATCCATGAAGCGTTGGTGCTAGCGGTGGTCGGCACCGGTTCACCCCCACAGGTGTGGGGAAATCCTGTTCGCTTACAGTCTGGCGATAGCCCTGCGCGGTTCACCCCCACAGGTGTGGGGAAATCGATAGTAAGGCACGGAACACGCAAGTAATTCAGGGTTCACCCCCACAGGTGTGGGGAAATCTGTCATGCCGTGCGCTATCTGAAAGGCGCGGTAGGTTCACCCCCACAGGTGTGGGGAAATCGACCGTGAATTCCATGATTCGGCTGGCCGTCGTGGTTCACCCCCACAGGTGTGGGGAAATCAGTGGTTCTGTGAGAGAGAGCTTGCTGATGGATGGTTCACCCCCACAGGTGTGGGGAAATCCTCCCTCTGCCTTAGAGGAGTTTGTCAACACTCGGTTCACCCCCACAGGTGTGGGGAAATCTCGCGACACATACGCGCCATAACGCTGGTAGACGGTTCACCCCCACAGGTGTGGGGAAATCGCAAGGGCGAATCGGTACTAAAATCAACTAAAAGGTTCACCCCCACAGGTGTGGGGAAATCGTATGTCTTCATTGCTAATACTTAGTGAGACATGGTTCACCCCCACAGGTGTGGGGAAATCCCCGTCGACTCGCAGGGCGGCATCTATAACCGCGGTTCACCCCCACAGGTGTGGGGAAATCAGGGGTCGGTGCAGGTTTTTTGGGGCGGCAACGCGGTTCACCCCCACAGGTGTGGGGAAATCGCACGCGGACATCCGCAATGTCGCCCGATGCATGGTTCACCCCCACAGGTGTGGGGAAATCCGCAAAGCGTTCACGCATGACTTGATAGAGCTCGGTTCACCCCCACAGGTGTGGGGAAATCTTGAACACCGATTCGCCCGTGTTTAGCGACATCGGTTCACCCCCACAGGTGTGGGGAAATCTGACCGAGGCCGCCGCCGATGCGGGCTACTCACGGTTCACCCCCACAGGTGTGGGGAAATCCGAACCGCAATCCAGCTTGCCGCGCCAGCTGGCGGTTCACCCCCACAGGTGTGGGGAAATCCTTCCTTCTCTCATGCTTTCACCTCTCTTTGACGGTTCACCCCCACAGGTGTGGGGAAATCGGAGACTGTTTGATATTCCAAAAAGTCGTCCCCGGTTCACCCCCACAGGTGTGGGGAAATCGCGTTTTATGGCAAGCGCGATGCGTTGGCTATCGGTTCACCCCCACAGGTGTGGGGAAATCCTCGCAATTCGCGTTGCCACTCTAAGGACAGAAGGTTCACCCCCACAGGTGTGGGGAAATCGGTGATTGCGACTGTGATTGTCCACATGGGCTAGGTTCACCCCCACAGGTGTGGGGAAATCATTGCCGAGAGGATTAGGTCTCGCTCGCTTCCCGGTTCACCCCCACAGGTGTGGGGAAATCCCTTACGTAACAAATGTAATGGTCCGCTATTCCTTGTCCGAGACCGGCCGCCTGATCAACTGAATCCCATCCAGATTGACAACCTCGCGGCGGGTATTCCCATAAACGCGGACAGCAAAATGCTGTTCATTATTCGTCGACCACATCTGGATAATACCACCTTTCTGGCAAGCATCGCAAGCCCGCTCCCACAGCCGATCCCGCACCATCGCGCTAAGATGACCCAAAAACACGCCCGGATGCGGCTCAATCAGCCAGCGCGAAAGCTCGCCGCGCAAACCACTCGGCACACTCTCCATAATCATCACGACCACGACTCATCCTCCGCAAACAGCGCATCCAAATCCAGATCATCAAGCGGAAAACCGCGCGGGCCCTCATCCTCATCATAATCATCCGCCGGCGCCTCGCCGATATCCAAAACCGCATCAATATCGGGCAGCACGCGCTGAAGCAGCTTGGCTTTTTTGAATTCGTCGCGGCAACGGCGGCGGATGCTGGCATACAGGTTATCCGGCCCCAAAGCCACGGTCTCGAAGGCAATCGGAATGGTCAATTCAGTCTTGTACAAATCGGCAATGTCCAGCACAAACGAAAGCTGCTTGCCGGTGTGGATGAAACCCAGACCCGGCGAATAGCCACCGCTGACAATGGCGGCGTGGCAGATGCCATACAGCAGGGCATTCGCCATCGAAAGCGCGCGGTTGATAGAGTCGGATGCGTTCATATTGCGCGGGTCATAGCGCCGCCCGCGCCATTTGACGCCATACTGACGACTCATAATCTGATAGGCGCTGCGGACGCGCACCCCTTCATGCCCGCGAATCTGCTCTAGGCTCAAATCAGGATCCAAGTCTTCATCAAAGCGATAGGCATACATCGCCAAAGCCACCCGCCGCCGCGACTGTGGATCACTGACCAAGCTGGCCTGCTTGATGAGACGATGGGCTTTGCGCGTCTCGCCAATGCCTTGGGCATAAAACCGCGTGCTGTCCGCGCCAACCCACACAATCGAACAGCCATTCTGCGCCAGCAGCTTGACGGCTTCGTGGGTGATGCTGGTTCCCGGCCCCAAAAGCAGCAGCGAAAGCGAAGCAATCGGAACAGCCGTCTTGCCCTGCTTGTCCACCAATTCGACCGCATGGCGATAGCGCTGGACAACGGCATGTTCGGCATAGATGTAACTCAAGCTGTCGCGCAGCTTGGGCAGAATATGCAAATCGCTGTAAGGCCCGCCGATGGGACGCTGTGAAAAACGCGATGATCTACTCATAAAATCTCCTCCACTCTGCGGTTCACCCCCACGCTTGTGGGGAAATCATGCCGATCTCATAGCACCAGGTGCGGTTGTACGGTTCACCCCCACTACTTCATCAATATAAAATTGTTAATCTGCACACCAGCGAATCTGAAAACTAAGGTCGAGCGACCGAAAGCAAGCCAAAACCGAAAGCCTTGCCGCTGCCGATGCCGCGGTGCAATCCATCTAAAAACGCTTGCGGCTGACTGACTCGCAGAACCCCGTCAAACTGCACGGCATGCCAGGTCTGCCGCCGCCCTCGCCTATTCCCATACAGCTTGCCCAGCTTGACACAGCGCACATCCAGCGCCGCCGCCTCAAAACCATGCGCCTCCCCCTTGCGCGCCAGCCAAGCCAGCAGTTCGCGCTCGCCATAAATCGCACAGCGCTTGCCCTGCCGCTTGACGGTTGGATTGGCCTGCAAACGGAAATGAAGCCGAAGCCCAGCCTGCGCTTGCGGCGCAAAGGACTTCACCGCCGGCAGCCGTTGCAGATAACGCATATCATTGAGCCGTTCCGCCTGGTGCCATTCGGGTCGAGTTTGCGACTGCACCAGCGCTTTGGCATAGGCTTGACGCGGCGCCTCTTCGACCCGATACAAAACCCGCTCATCCGCCGGCAGCTGCGCCGGGAACGCGCTCATCAGCGTGCGATGCAGTTCATAGCGGTCGCCAAGATCGCGCCGCGCTGGCCGATGCCGCAGGTTGATCCACAGTTGAGACAGGAACATGGTCAGGCCTCCCGTTCACAAGCTGGATTGACCCAGGACTGGCATAGATAGCGCGGCAAAAACCGCCGCGACCGAAAGGCAAACGGCGTTGGCTGATCGTTGCGGACAACAGCGCCGCCGTCATCTTCCACAATCAGCCGCAACTGTTCATTCGGCTCGCTATCCTTGACCAGCCAGGGATAATCTGACAAAGCCTTTACCAAATCGGCATCACGAAGTCCATCCGGCAGCCAAACCCGTTCGGACGGCACGAAGGCCTTGCGCCCAAAGAACAAAAACCAAGTCGGCTGTTTCAAGGCGGCCCACAATTCAGCCAGCAGCGCGCGGTCGC
The DNA here is from genome assembly GCA_965243515.1 of Phototrophicaceae bacterium. Classification (GTDB taxonomy): domain Bacteria; phylum Chloroflexota; class Anaerolineae; order Aggregatilineales; family Phototrophicaceae; genus UBA6055. The sequence goes on from OZ251572.1 coordinate 3,101,572, forward strand.
CTTCCAGCCCCACCAGAAATTTGGCATCAGCCAGATAATATCGCTCGGATAAAATGGTGTTTTTGCCAATGCCGCCGCCAACCCTGTAATAGCCACCTTGGCCGGCGGTGTGATAATCGCGCTGGATCGTCCCCGGTTGGTCGACGCGCACGCCCATTTTGAGGGCATTCAGATCGGCGATGCTTTCACTGCGCGGACGTCCCAGCGCGGCGCACAGCAAACCGACAATGCCGCTTTTGGATGGCTCGCGCCCAGTGTCGCGGTGACTGAAATGGCTTTGCGTCCCCCACGACTGCATAGGCGCGCTGATTCGCATCAACAAGGTCGCCATAAGTTAAGCCTCGTCCAGCGCATTCGTCATCGCCGCCGCCCATTCACCTAGATTGGCGACGGTCGCCTGCGCCAATTCATCCGAGTCCAGTTCATAGCCGCGCGGATTCAATACAGCCACAGTCGGCTCGCTCAAGCGAAAACACGATTCGACCTGTTCCCAGTATTCCGCCAGCTTCTTGACGGATGGCGCGGCGTATCCGCTGTCCTGCTTGACCCGCACCGGCCGCTCGAAGGCGTTGGCCAGCGATTGACCGTCATTGTTCGGACGGGCAACAGCCAGCAGAAAATCGGGCAGGTGCTTGTTGACAAAGGAGTTTTGCATGCCCGACGGCGCCACACACGCGAAGGCCTGCATGAACGCGCCCACGGTCTGCTTGGCAAGTTCAATATCCCCACTTAGATTCGATACCAGCTGCTCCCAGTCGATGCGCGCGCAACGATAATAGGTGGCTGAATTGAAGGCGACCAAGCCCAGCATCCCGGCGCCACTGGTATCTTCGGGCGTAAAATCGTCTACCGCCGTGAAATAATCGAATTCGGCCGTATTAACCTCATGGGTCGAAATGGCATGGGCGACCTGGCAGGCGGCGTCAATGTTGAGTTCGGGATTATCAGCGAGCATCCTTCCAAACAGGGCAATATCGGGCGCCGAAGTGCGATTTGCTAGTTTTTTGACAAATTGCCGAGTGAATTTGCTGATGTCTGGTTTCTCGCCAACGATTTGCTGTTCCGCTTCCCAAAGTTCTTGCAGGAATTGGGCGATTTCGTCAATTTCCTTCTCACTGATATAAAGCAGTATTCTGGTTTCCCCACCGCCCAGTTCATCAGAATCCTCGTCACGCTTGAGTTCATCAGGCTTCTTGTCATACTTTGCCCTTGTGATGAAGTCGATCATGTTTTCCATTGCCCATTCGTCGGTGATCTCTGAATTCTGCTCTTGCAGACGTTTGGCAGCATGGGCAACCAGTTTTTTGGTGCGTATGCCGATAGGCGCGTTAACGGCCTGGGCGAAAACATCAGACACCCGCATAGCCCGCTTAGCTGACTGCGATGAGATTCTGGCCCGCCGCACGCCGCCAAAGAGCGCTTCTTTGGGATTGCCGGTGTCGTCGCGGTTGAGATTGGAAGGTGCGAAAGTTTGAATGGCATGGAGTTCAATAATCATTATGACGTTTTCCTTTCCTTAATCGTTTTCGGATTCGGATTGACGATACCAAAAAGCGCCAGCCCAGTTTCTTTGGACAAAGCGCTTTGGATGATCCCAATTCCGCAAATCCCTGAACAGCTGATGCCAGTTGACCGGGATGTCTTTGGATTTGAGGATGCTGATGTGCTGACGCAAACGCGGCTCCAGTGTATCGCGCCGCATCCGCAAAAGCTGTACAAAGCGGCGTTCGGTAGACGCATCATCGCCAATCTCCCGAGCCAAAGCCCGCAGATGATTTCCCATATTGCCGAACTTGGTCGATGAGGGATGCAAGGCGAACAGCGAAGCGGTCATATAAATATATGATTCATTGTCTTGTGTCACCTTATACCATTCTACGTGCGGGTACATTTCTGGAACCGAACCAGGCTCTTGTCCCAGCCCGCGCCGTAAAGCCGCCAGCGCCGCTCGATTTTCGTCTTTGACATATTTCTCCAGATGTCTGATAAAGGGTTCTTCTCTCGTTTCGGTACGGCTCATATCGTTCTCCTAACTCAATACCTTTTTCATTCCAGCTTGTAATTGACGTTTGGCGGCGATGCCTCCCTTCCAGGCCCATGGGGTGTCGCCGGCCAGGCTGATAGCATGGTTAAGCGATTGCTCGGCGATGCGTTTGAGGTCATCCTGCCACTGCTCAACCGCTTGGCCGCTGTCGTTGTCCTTGACCAGCGTTTTAATAAACTCCCAAAAGCGCGGCTCAAGCTCAATCCAAAAGCGTTCCTGCGCGTTCCATTGCGTGACCAGATTCTTGCGATTGCTGGAATCCGGCCTGCCCTCGGCGCCTCGCTGAAGGACGTGTTCAGCCAAGGTATTCAGCGCATTCCGCAGCTTGCCATCAATATCTTCTGCCCAGCCCAGCGCCCCTTCAATGTACTCGACGTACTTCGCGCTCCGCAGCAGTTTCAGTGGCAGCGGCATGGTCTCGCGGCGATAGAAAATGGGCTTTCCCTTATCAGCCAGCATGCCGGTCGCCATCAAGCGAGTATGATAATCGTCGTCGAGTGGGCCTTCTCGTGTTAGATCAGAGAGCCACTGGACAACAGCCAGCGGCCTATACCCTTTATCGGATTTCGGCAGCAAAGTGTAATAACTGCGCCATAGAGCTTTATCCTCACGGAAGTAGAGGGAGCGATATTCGCCAGTGAACTCCCCTTTCTCTTTCTTTTCTTCGTGGCGCTTTTGCGGGCATATCACATCCGAACTCAGATTAAACGCAGGCGAAGCCACATACTTTCGCACGACTACGCGCTCACCGTCCATCTCTGGAATCAACTGTATTCGATTATTTGACCAAGTTAGATAATCTAAATAGCCAAACGGCAATGTTTCTGGGATCTTCTTGATGTTAGGTCTTTGATCTGTTTGATCTGCCAGATAACTTTGCTGATCTCGCGTCATGCTGCGCCGAGCGTAGAAATGTTCCATTTCCCAAGCGGGTATATCTTCGTCTGTTCGCTTTTGCGGTATTGTCCCCTCATCAGAATACTCCACCAGATTTAATAGCAGCGTCTCAAACAGATTAGCGCCACATGCCCAAAAGATCACACCGCGGGAGAAGATACTGTCAGTAAAACTTGGTCCGTATCTGGTGCCCCAGGGTCCCGGACCGCCGATTTTGAAGTAACGCGCGGCGATCAAGTGACGGGCGGCTTCTGCGGGAGAAAGTTTGACCCGCGCATTATCAGTAATATGGTTGAAGAGTGTGTCCGTATTACCCATAGGATGCACAATGTGAATCAGCGACTTTGAATCTACGCGATTGTCAAATGCCTGATAAAAAGGACGTTCAGGATGAAACAGGTCAAAACGGTCATGCCACTTCTCAAAGTAAGCCCCAAGCCGATTCATATCAAACTTGCCGGCCTGCCATAACATCTCCCATTCGTCATAGTCTTCAGGGCCAAAGACGCGGTGCAAAATCGCCAGCGCCAGAGGCAGAATGGACGCCGACATAATGGGCGTCTCGCATGAAATCTCGCGCAGCTCATGGGCGCGCGCCAGCAAGCCGCGCAGACTGACTTCGACAAACTTGCCTTTGTCCGTAATGCAAGGTATCCAAGGCTGGTCAATCAAGTTAAATGAATGGCTCATGTTTCCTCCTGATTGATGATTTCCAATCCATATTCCAACGTAAGCCGCAAGCTGTGAGCGGTGTTGGGTATAGCAAAGCGGTCACCATCAAAAATAACCCCGCGGGCATATTTTAGCTGTGGCTGCTTTGCCCAGCGCGGATTCGCTTCAAGCTGTTCCAATGCTTGTTTGACGGCTTTACGGCGGACGGTCACCTTATAGCGAAGCAAATTATTAACATCATCTTTGCTTGGCCTGCGCCGTGTCAAGGCAAGTAAATCTTCATCCATGATACAGATGATGTCAAGCCCAGGGCGAATGTTCCGAGTCTTAATGCTGCGCTCATCATCAGACAGCCTGGCGCTGTAGCGGCCAATCAAACGTTTGCTGGACGGCTCCCTGATGACAAACTGCGCCCCGCGAAATTCGCTGTTTCTGCTGCCCAGTTCCATATCCCCCCAAGCAGCCGCCAAAGCCTCGCGGTAAGCTGAACTGATATTGTCGATATCAATTTCCTGATCGTAGACAAAATTCATCAAGTCATCCACGCCGTCCGGTATGTGCATCTGCTCCACATCCCGCAAACACAGCCAGGTCTTCAGCAGGAAAAAACGCTCATAAATCAGACCATCGACGCCAAAGTCGGGGACATCATCCGTTTTCATATCGGGGATACGGAGCAGCAGAGTCGGCTTTGCCAAATGAGACGGACGACTTGGACGGGGATGACGATGCAGACGGCCCATGCGCTGAATCAGCAGGTCAATCGGCGCTGTGCGACTGACCATCAAATCAAAGTCGAGGTCGAGACTCTGCTCGATAATCTGGGTGGCCACCAGAATAGCGCGTTCGGGCCGCGTTCCCTCTTTGCCAAATGCGCCAACCACTTTCTTTTCAATTTTGCCGCGCCAGGCCGGCGGAAAACGAGCATGCAAAAGCCATACCTCGTCCTCATCAATCCCCTCGGCTTGACGCAGATGACGGGCAGCCTCAATCGATTCGCTGACCGTGTTGCAGACAATAGCGATACAGCCGCCCTTCTCATACACTGGACGAACTGCATCCAGCAGACTATCCAGATCAAGCGCCATTCGTCGGATTTGGATTTCCCGCGTTTCTGGCGGCGGCAGGCAATGCACCCGCGTCTCGCCATCATGTTCGACAACCGTCAGGCGCGGATACGGCTTATCAGGCATTTCCTCTGCGTTTGATGCGCTTACTGCCTTCAATATCTCTTGGCGCCCTTGCCGCGACAGGGTTGCCGACAGCAGAATCATGGGCGAATCCAGCGCATGAAGCCAGTTGAACAGCCGCTTGATGATTTCATCCATGTAGGTGTCGTAGCTGTGAATTTCATCAAAAATAATCACCTTGCGGCTTAATCCAAACTGACGGACAAAATGATGCTTGACCTGCAAGACGCTTAACATCGCCTGGTCAATCGTGCCGACCGCATAAGGCGTCAGCAGGGCGCGCTTGCGATTCTGCTCAAACCAGCTGACGGCATCATCCGCGCTGTCATTGCCTTCCTGATCCGATTCTGACAATGTATGCTGATGAGACGACTTATACTGCTCCGCGCCCCCATGAATCAGCTGCGGATCAAGATTGACATTCGGATAGCGTTTCCGCAGATACGTTTCCACGCGCTCAAACATCTGATTGCTGGTGGCTTGCGTCGGCATAGCGATATACGTCCCCGCCAGGCCAAAGCCATTCACCAGCGAATCGCCAATATGCAGCGCCAATTCAGTCTTGCCCTCCCCAGTCGGATATTCGACCAGAATCAGCCGCGGCGCCTGCTCAAAGCCTTGCAGATGTTGGATGCCTTCTTGCTGTAATTTATTGGGCGCAAATGGAAAAATCTTGTCAAAGGCCGGCCTGCATCCATCGGCTTTCCAATCCGACCAATCGGATAAGGCGACCTTGGCCTGTTTCCGCGCGCGCAGGAAATAATTTTGCGGACCGACAACCTTGTCTTCATAAGGAAAATCGTCTTTATTCGACCCAATCCAATCGCAAACCGAGACGAATCCCGACAGGAAAGCGGCGAAAACATTAAAGGCCCGCGTCTCTTTGGGCAGGCTGATTTTGGCAACGCCCAATACCTCTTGCAATGTGTTACAAAGCTGATTTTGCAGCTTATTCCATGTTTCATTGCCGACCTGTTTGTTGTTGTTTGTTTCAGTGTTCGATATCCAGGAACCATGATGCCCGCCAATGACCGCCGCCAGTTGATTCGCCTGCCGTTTTCCGAGTCCTTTATCGATGAACCAGCGGCGCAAGATGACCGCCGACAGAATGCCATGGTCATCGACGTATGTGAACTCATCATGTAAATCATCATCCAGCCTAGCGTAGAGATCGGGGACTTTCTTCTGAAAAGCGGGTGTGGCCTTGCCGATGTCATGCAAACCGGCCAGCAGCGCCATCATCCCCCGCGCCGCCGCTTCATCCAAACCGAGCATATCCATCAGCCACTTTTTTTGGCCGGCGCCAAGCCCATCATCCCACAGGCCGCAAGCAGCCGCAGCCACATCCAGCAGATGATAAATCAGCGCATGATAAGCGCGGGTTTTGGCTTTCCTGCCTTTCGGTTCGCGTTTCGCCCACAAAAATTTATGCACAGTTCCCGCGCTGATTTTGACGTTGTCGCTTAATGCCATAGCCTGCTCCTCAATGAACTGCTCCAAACTCAATTATCATGACGATGGTATGCGGAGCGCGAACCATTTGCCAAAGAAAGCATCAATTTAGGATGGATGCCCGAAAATAAACAGTTTTTGACAACGATGATAAATATCGCAAGCCTATTTATGCCCGTTCGATTTGGGTGTGGCAATCGAGTTTGGAAGTTGTTATGATGTATTCAGTCTGGTCCAAACAATGCTTTAGGGTTGAGAGTAAGCTGTCTCCATGAAACTGCTGGATTTCGGAAGTGAACGGGATGATCGCAAACCGGTTTATACGCGGTCTGGTACAATAATTAAGCAATGGCGCGGGTTTTTAGAGGCTGAATTGGGTGATGGATAATTGCACAAAGCCATTCTCATCAGCCTGTAAGCCGTCCCCCCACTGAACTAACAGATTAAACATTGCCACGATATAAGCCAGGCGCATCTCAAAATAATCCCAAACCCGATGTGTCAAGCGTTTGAGACCACAGACACGCGTCAGCGCAGCAGCAGGATGTTCAGGATGATAATAATCAGCATAACCGCAATCGCCATCTTTTTCCTCTCCAGTTAGTCATCTTGATGAGGTCATGTAGATTTCGTTTTTTCTCCAATAAACGCGAACACTTCATCTGGTTCGCTGGGGGAGGGCGCGTCAAACCATTGGCGATGCCACTCTTCCAGCGTCAGCAAAGTCCATAGCTGATAACTGCGGTCGTGTTTGCGGCTGACATGCTGGTTGATGAGGTCTTCGACCATCGCCATATTGAACAGGCCGCGTTGCCGCGCCTGGCTGCGTCAGGATATCGCGCCGGTGCGGGATATCCTGACGCAGCCAGGCGCCTAGAGGGATGCCGAAACCATGTTTCCGGCGGTGGATGATGTTATTTGGCAACAGTCCGCGCGCCATCTCTTTGAGGATAAATTTCTTGCGGCGGCCCTTCAGCTTGAGATTGAAGGGGATGCTCGCGGCATATTCCACCAGCTTATGGTCGAGGAAGGGTGAACGCGCTTCCAGCGAGGCTTGCATGCTGCATCGGTCCATTTTGATGAGCAGATCATCGGGGAGATAGGAGCGCATATTGGCTTCGACCGTCCCGATGACCGCATCGTCAGGCGCGCCGCTGATATAGCTTGACAGGTCCTGCGGCACCTGGCCTGGATGGAGGCTGATGTCTCTTGCCAGATCGGCGTCAAACATTCGCACCATGTCAAAATACGCCGCGCCTATCGGTTTGCGGGCGGCCGGCACAAATCGACGGGCGCGTTTGACCCAGCTGTCATAATCCGTGCTTTCGGGCAGCCGGTCAATCAATTTCTCCAGGCCATGCCAGAGCGGCGGCGGGATAAAAGAAAGCTGCTGAAGAAGCCAGGCGCCTTCAAAACGTTCATAGCCGGCAAACAGTTCGTCGCCGCCATCGCCGGTCAAGACCACTGCAACCTGTTCGCGGGCTAATCTGCTGACCAGATAAGTCGGGATGGCGCTGCTGTCGGCAAACGGCTGGTCGTGATGCCAAACTAGGGCGGAGAGCAGGGCTATGGCATCTGGCTTGAGATGAAGGGTGCGATGCTCGGTTTCCAGAAAGTCCGCCACCTGAAGCGCATAGGGGGTTTCATCAAAGCTGGCGTTGTCATTAAAGCCGATGTTAAAGGTCTTGACGGTGGCATTGCTGTGGCGGCGCATCAGCGCGGTGACGAGGCTGCTGTCGATGCCGCCGCTCAAAAGCGCGCCCAGCGGCACATCGCTCATCAGACGCAGCTTAACCGCCTCTTCCAGCTGTTCGCGCAACGACGCCACATACGCTGCGGGCCGCGCCTGGGGATCGGCGGCCGCCAGCGGCGCCTGCTGTTCAATATCCCAATAGGTCTGTATTTCTGCCCGTCCGCTGGCATCCAGCTGGAGGGTTTTCGCTGGCTCCAGCATAAAAATATCCTGAAAAGCGGTCTGCCTGGCTGGCACATAGCCGAAGCTCAAGTATGTCCCAAGCAGGCTGTTTGGGCTGGCGCAGAAATTGGAAACACGCGGCACATCAGGGTGCGCCAGAATAGCTTTGATTTCGCTGGCAAAGACGAAGACGCTGTCGTCGTGATAATAATAGAGCGGTTTTTGGCCCATGCGGTCGCGCGCCAGCAGCAGCCGCCGTTCGCGCTGGTCCCAGAGGGCAAAGGCAAACATCCCGCGCAAATGCTGACAGCAGTCCGCGCCGTATTCCTCATACAGATGGGCAATCGTCTCGCCGTCGCCCTGGGTGCGGAAGCGGTGGCCGCGCTGGATCAAGCTGCGGCGCAAGTCCTGATAGTTGTAAATTTCACCATTAAAAACTACCGCGATGGATTGGTCTTCGCTGTAAAGCGGCTGGTCGCTGCCGGCCAGGTCAATGATACGCAGACGGCGCATGGCCAGCCCAAGTTGGCCGGCAATATAATAGCCGTCGCCGTCGGGTCCGCGGTGCTGGAGACGACTGTTCATGGCTTGCAGCAATTCCGGCGAGACCGGCTTGCCGGTGAGATGGACAGCGCCGCAGATTCCACACACGGAGAACTCATTCCGATGATAAAAATACTGCCGCCTACTTTACCATATAAGCGCACGAATTGGCAATGCAGTCTTTCCTCTGCTATTATTGTCTGGTTGATGTGAGCTTTACACCGAGCTTTGTAGACGCGACTCTCATTTGGCGGCGACATTGAACATCATTATGAAGACGTTTCGTCCCATTGTGGAAAGCCAGATTCATATTGAAGAACAAAAAAGCGAGTCCTTATAAACTCGCCTCTTGATTGAACGGACTTTTTCGATTGCCCTAAGCGCCGGTGATGGCGCCGTCATTCGCCTGCGAAACCAGCCGAGCATATTTGGCCATCACACCCTTGCTGTAATTGGCTGTGGGGGGCTGCCATTTGGCGCGGCGGGCTTCCAGTTCCTCATCGCTTAAATCAACGTGAATCAGCCGGCGCGATACATCAATCGTAATCATATCGCCTTCTTCCAGCAGGGCAATCGGCCCGCCAACAGCAGCTTCCGGCGCGGTATGACCGATCATCAGCCCGCGTGTGCCGCCTGAAAAACGTCCATCGGTAATCAAGCCGACCTTGCTGCCCAAGCCCTGGCCAAAGAGCGCCGCCGTAATTTGCAGCATCTCGCGCATGCCCGGGCCGCCAACTGGCCCTTCATAACGGATAATGACCACATCCCCCTCGACAATCTGCTGATTTTTGACGGCCTCAAAGGCCTCTTCTTCGGTATCAAAGACCCGCGCTGGGCCGATCAGCGGGTCAGGCGTATCTTTGAGCTTGACCACCGCGCCGTCCGGGGCCAGATTGCCCTTCAGCACGACTAGGCCGCCGCTTGCTTTGATGGCATTGTCCAGGCCGCGGATGACTTGCTGCCCTTCGGTTTCCTGGGCATCGGCGCAGGCTTCCGCCAGACTTTGACCGGTTACGGTTGGGGTGTCGCCGCTCATATAGCCGCCTGCAATTAGGCGATTGAGCAGAATTGGCACGCCGCCGGCCTGGTACAAATCCAGCGCGACATATTTTCCGGTTGGACGCATATCGCCAATAATCGGGGTGCGCTGACTGATGGCTTCAATGTCATCCAGCGAAAGCGCAATGCCGGCTTCGCGGGCAAAGGCCAAGGTATGCAGGATGCTGTTGGTGCTGCCGGCGGTCGCCGCCGAGGCGGCAATGGCGTTTTCCAGAGAATCCCGCGTCACCAGATCGGATGGGCGAATGTCATTTGCCAAAATATCAAGCATCAGCTCCCCGGCGCGGAAGGCAACGCTGCTTTTTTCCGGGTCTTCGGCTGGGACGTCGCCCATGCCCATCGGACAAATGCCGATAACCTCGCTGATCATCGCCATCGTATTGGCGGTGAACTGTCCGCCGCAGGCGCCTGGCCCTGGACAAGCCAGATTTTCGACTTCCATCAGTTCGTCATAGCTGATTTGTCCCGACTGAAACTTGCCCAGCGCTTCATACACGCTGACCACATCCAGCCGCTCGCCGTTCAGCATCCCTGGATAAATCGTGCCGCCATACAGCATCAGCGACGGCAGATTGAGGCGAATTAGCGCCATAATCGTGCCGGGAATGGTCTTGTCGCAGGCGGAAAGCGCCACTACGCCATCGAGCATATTGGACATCGCCACCAACTCGATGCTGTCGGCGATCACCTCGCGGCTGATGAGCGAGCCTTTCATGCCTTCGGTGCCCATGGTGATGCCGTCGGAGATGCTGACGGTGTTGAATTCAAAGGGCGTGCCGCCGGCGGCGCGGATGCCGCGTTTGACGTCGTGCGCCAGCTTGCGGAGATGGAAGTTGCAGGGGCCGATTTCGGTCCAGGTGTTAGCGACGCCGATGAGCGGTTTTGCCAGCGCCTCGTCGTCATAGCCGACGGCTTTGAGCATGGCGCGGGCGCCGGCGCGTTCTGTTCCGCCGACAAGCTGGCGGCTCCGTTGATTGAGGGCGGCGGCTCCGTTTGTTTGGGACATGGCGTTTCTCCTTTTGGATGGATAGGTATGCGCTTGATGAATATGACTATTGTAGCGCATTTGTTGAAAGATGGCATCTCGCGCTTGCCAAGCCGGGAGAAATAGGTTATATTTTATGTGGCGATGAATTTTTCATGGCTTTTGTTTGAAGTTTCCTGTGGCAGTTCTATGGTCTGGCAACCTGCGCTGCCACAGGAAACCGCAAAAGTTTGAAAACCCGAAGGTTTTCGGTTTTTAGTATATCCCATTTGAGAGTCGCCTGAAATGCTTGTCTGTTTTGTTGATGAGAGCCGAGAAGGTATAAGCGATGTCTGAAAAGATTAAGAATCGACGCAGAGCCTTGTCTCGTATTCTCAAAGGTTTTTTCTTCTTGCTTATCCTTTTGATTGCTGCGCTTGCCGCTATCAGCGCAAATTTTGAACCCTTGTCCAATTTTGCTAGCGAACAGGTCGCATTGCTGACCAATTCAAGACTGCCTGATTCAAGTTCGCGGCTGGCATTCTCGCTCACCGCGCCAAGAGATTTGGTCGTCGCTTTTGACGAAGAAGCCAAAGGCGCAGATTTACGGTGGAGCGAATCCAGCTGGCGACCCAGCAGGCCTCAAAACTCCCGTTTCAGCTATAAAGTGTCAGTATTCGCGCCCGATAATACCCCAATATCCTCGCTCTCTTCCAATAAGCCTGAAATCGCTGTTAATAACCTGGTCGGATATTTGGGACAAAATCTGAAGTTCACGGTTCAGGCTGTAGGCACGATTCTTATTGGTGAGCATGAATACGACTTCCAGTCAGAAGCTAGCGAGTTTCACTGGCTCGCGCCGACAGCTACGCCTACGCCAACATCCACGCCGACCGCCACTTCAACTAATACGCCAACAGCTACGCCGACACCAACGCCAACCAGCACATTTACACCGACCAGTACACCTACTAATACGCCGACGAATACGCCTACACCTACTCGGCTGGCAAAAAACGACCCGCAGCTTCTTTCCTACCTGATTCCCAAACCGGATAACCTGTCTTTCGTCTACAATGCGCGTAGAGATAGCGGGACAATCAGTTGGGACGAGTCTAACTGGGTGCCATCCAACCCTCCTGATTCAAGCGATGTCCGCTACGAAGTGCAAGTCATCTATCCCCATCGCACCTTGGCCCCATACACTGTTTCAGGAAACAAGCGAACGTTTAATCTGGATGTGCAAGAAGGTCAAAGATTGAGATTTACGGTTGTCGCTGTGGGTTCTATGCGTATTGGACAATATGAATATGAAATAAGATCAGAGACTGCAACTTATAACTGGATCAGACCAACTTCAACGCCGACCAACACACCAACCAGCACTTCAACGCCGACATCCACACTCACGCCGACGCCAACAGCGACATTCACGCCTTCAAACACGCCTACACCTACGAATACGCCTACACCTACTCGGCTGGCGAAAAACGACCCGCAGCTTCTTTCCTATCTGATTCCCAAACCGGATAATCTGTCCTTTGTCTACAATGCGCGTAGAGACAGCGGGGCAATCAGTTGGAGTAAGCCCAACTGGGTCCCATCCAAACCGCCTGATTCAAGCAATATCAGCTATGAAGTGCGGGTTATCTATCCCAACCACACTTTTGGACCTTACACTGTTTCGGAGAACAAGCATACATTTTCCAACCTAAACACCCATCCAAGCCAAAGATTGAGATTTACGGTTGTCGCTGTGGGTTCTATGCGTATTGGGCAATACGACTATGAAATACGGTCAGAGGCTGCGACCTATAGTTGGATCAGACCAACTTCAACGCCGACCAGCACGCTTACGCCGACACCAACACCAACACCTACCTATACGCCGACTGACACGCCAACTTCCACACTTACCTACACGCCGACCAGCACGCCTACAAACACCCCGACGCCAACACCGACGCCTACTCGGCTGGCAGAAAACGATCCGCAGCTTTCCTATCTGATTTCGAAGCCGAGAAACCTGTCATTTAACTACGATGCACGCGCCGACAGTGGGACGGTAAGTTGGCGTAAATCTGACTGGGCACCTTCCAAACCGCCTGATTCAAGCGATATCCGCTACGAAGTACATATTATCTATTCCGACGGCACATCAGGGCCATACGCTGTTCTAACAAACAAGGCCGGCTTTTCTAATCTGGGTGTACAAGAGAATCAAAAATTGAGATTTACGGTTGTCGCTATAGGTTCAATACGAATCGGACAATACAATTATCCATTCAGGTCAGAAACTGCCGAATTCAGTTGGATACGGCCTACAGCGACGCCAACCAGTACACCTACTAATACGCCGACGCCGACAGCGACATTCACACCATCGAATACACCGACGCCAACGGCGACATTTACGCCTTCAAACACGCCGACGCCAACTCCCACTCGGCTTCCGGCTTCACATCCCAGGTTAGCTTACAACCTTTTGGCGCCGGGCAATTTGCAGTCGTCTGTCACCAGTTCAGAGACTATCGCTGTGAAATGGCAAGCGCCCGGATGGAGTCCGAGAAAACCTTCAGATCCCACCAGTATTTCCTATAAAGTCACGCTCTTGCGTTCCAATTCCGCTAGAGGCGAGACCAAAAACGCCGCCAGGACGTCCGCCCGCTTTAACCTGAAACAGTATGCCTCTAATCAGCAAATACGTTTTCAGGTAGAGGCGGTCGCTGAAATTCGCATTGATGGCCACAAATACGAGATTCGCAGCGAAGCGGCTGAAGGGGCGGCGCTTTATGTGCCAGCTTACGATTATTACCTGGGGAGGAATCATATGGACAGACGCCTGCCTGGCTGGTGCGACATTGGACTCTTTATTTACCGAAGCAGCGGTTACGATCTGTCAGTCGCCTACACTGGCAGAACATACGACTGGTATCGTGTAGATGTATTCGGCCCGGATGGAAAGAAATTGAATATTCACCGTACCAGACTCTCTGGCCTCAAGCCCGGTGTTTATACTGCCAGGACAACGGAACTAGATCCTAGAAGAATCAAGACATTCGCCTTTGTATTGGATACTCAAGGGAGCTATACCCTACGGCTTGGCGGCTCGGGATGCTAGACAAATGCGCTAAATGAGGGGCGGCGACTAAAACCGCAGGCCGTCCCTTATCACCCCGCCGAATTATTCAAAATCTGAACCACAACCCCGACCACAATTCCCGTAATCGCAATCGCCGCCGGAATGCCGATGCCGATAATCCATTTTATCGTACCCAGTTCGGCTCGCATTGCTTCAATCTTCGCGTCCAGCCGCGCTTCCAGTGAGGCAAGATCCGCCTTAGTCGCCAGATGCGCGATCTGCCCTTCCAAGTTGGCAATCCGCTCGCCTTCGGGTCTCGTCTGCGTCGCCATGTCTTCTCCTTAAATGTACCGCCGTCGTCCTAAGACCAACAGAATTATCACCCCGCCGAATTATTCAAAATCTGAACCACAACCCCGACCACAATTCCCGTAATCGCAATCGCCGCCGGAATGCCGATGCCGATAATCCACTTTATCGTACCCAGTTCGGCTCGCATTGCTTCAATCTTCGCGTCCAACGCGCCAATATCCGCCTTAGTCGCCAGATGCGCGATCTGCCCTTCCAAGTTGGCAATCCGCTCGCCTTCGGTTCTCGTCTGCGTCGCCATGCCTTCTCCCTGTGCTTTGACTGCTTGACCTGTAAAAAGTGTACATCATTTCCCGGCGGCAGTCAACTTGCCGCCATTCCCCGCGTGCATTCGCGAGGGCCGCGCGGTATAATATCCCCCATCTGCAACCTAGAAAGCGCTCCCATGCAAATCCATGACCTGCTGCGCGACCTCCAGTCCGCCATCGGCAAAGACCAAGCGACGGCTGACCAGATGACCCGCGTCCTCTACAGCGCCGATGCCAGCAACTATCAAATCATGCCGATTGCCGTCACCTTCCCGCGCAGCGCCGATGATGTGGTCGCTATCCACCAGACGGCAAGCCAATACGGTATGCCGGTTTTGCCGCGCGGCGGCGGCAGCGCGCTCGCTGGCCAAGCCGTCGGCGAAGCGATTGTCATGGATTTCACGCGGCACATGCGGCGGCTGCGGTCGATCAACGCCGAAACCCGAACCGTCGATGTTGAACCAGGCATGATTCTAGGGACGCTCAATCGGCAGATTGCCAGCTTGGGGCTGATGTTCGGGCCCGATCCGGCCAGCGCCGAACGGGCGGCGATTGGCGGCCTCATCGGCAACAACGCCACCGGCGCCCACAGTATCCGCTATGGCATGACCGCCGACCATATCGCGCGAATACAGGTTGTCCTGGCCAATGGCGACCTCGTCTGGCTGGATGACGATACCGAAGCGCTGAATCGCATCCGCGCCAAAGTCAGTCAACTGGTCACAGATCATCAGGCCGACATCCAATCGCGCTATCCTAAAACCTGGCGCACGGTCGCCGGCTATGCGCTCGACAAAATCGACCCTGATAATGTCAATCTGAATTGGCTGCTTTGCGGTTCGGAAGGCACCCTGGCCACGGTCGTTCGGGCGCAGCTGCAACTGGTTGACCGGCCCGAAATCGAGAACAAACGGCTGGCGCTGGTGCATTTTAACAGTCTGCGGGCCTCATTGGAAGCCACGCCGCGCATCCTTGAGCTTGAACCGGCGGCGATTGAACTGATGGACAAGTTCCTGCTGGACAAAACGCGGGCGAATGCCGCCTATCGCCGCCGCCTGACCTTTGTCGATGGCGACCCGGCGGCGATGCTGCTGGTCGAGTTTGTCGGCGCAGAACGGGAACTCGACGCCAAAATCAGCGGCCTGAAAGCTCATCTGCGCCGTCTTGGATATCAAGGCGCCATTACCATCGCCGCCACAGCCAGCCAGCAGGCCGACGTCTGGGCCGTCCGCAAAGCCGGGCTGGGGCTGATGATGAGCGAACGCAGCGAAGCCAAGCCGATTTCGTTTATCGAGGATGCCGCCGTCCCAGTCGAAAAGCTGGCGGATTACATCGCCGACGTTGAACAAATTATCCACGATGCCGATACCACTTATGCCATTTATGCCCATGCCAGCGCCGGCTGTCTGCACATCCGACCGCTCATCAATCTCAAGACGCTGAAAGGCCGCCGCCAATATCGCGCGATTGCCAATGCCGTCGCCCAAACCGTCAAAAAATATCAGGGGACGATCACCGGCGAGCATGGGCAGGGCCTGGCGCGTAGCGAATTCAGCGAGTACCTCTTTGGCGCCGATTTGATGGAGGCCTTTCGCCAGCTTAAACAGGCCTTTGATCCCGACAATATGATGAACCCCGGCAAAATCATTGATGCGCCAGCTATGGACAGCGCCGAGCTTTTGCGCTATTCGCCCGCTTATGAGACTATTGAATTTCATACGCGCTATGACTGGTCGGCGGACAATGGCTTCGCCGGCGCGGTCGAGATGTGCAACGGCGCTGGGGTCTGTCGCCAGGAATCTACTGGAACGATGTGTCCTTCATACCAGGCGACTCTCGACGAAGCGCATTCCACGCGCGGCCGCGCCAATGCTCTGCGGGCGGCCATCAGCGGCCAGCTGCCCGATGACCTAGGCGATCCAGCCCTCAAGGACGTGCTGGATTTGTGTCTCGTCTGCAAGGCCTGCGCCAGCGAATGCCCGTCGGCGGTTGACGTCGCCAAGCTGAAATCCGAATTTTTGGCGGCTTGGCATGACCGACATGGCATCGACCTGAATACCCGCTTGTTCGGCAATATCCACACCGTCGGCAGACTGGGCGGCAAACTGCCGCGGTTCAGCAACTTCATGCTCAATAATCCCCTGGGCAAATGGGGCGCCCGTTTGCTCGGCATCCCCACTGACCGGCCTCTGCCGCGGTTTGCCGAAAAATCCTTCACGGCGCAAGGGCCTTATCCCCAGCATCGACAGCCGGATGCCGTCCTGATCATTGATACCTTCACTGAATGGTATCAGCCCGAACTGGCATGGGCCGCTATGCGGCTGGCGCAAAGATTGGACCTGCGGCTCAATGTGCAAACCCTGCCCGGCCAAGGCTGCTGCGGCCGCCCGGGCATCAGCAAAGGGCTGCTGGACAAGGCCAAAAATATGGCGCATGACAATATACTCGGCCTGTATCGCCAGAACGGCGCGGCGCCCTATCTATTCCTTGATCCCAGCTGTCTAAGCCCCTTTGTTGACGATTATCTCACCCTAGTTGACCCTGGACTCCAGCCGGCGGCCAAATCACTGGCGGCGCGCTGTCTAAGCGTCGAGCAGTATTTTGCCGATATACTGGCGCGGCAGGCTGATGAACTGGCTTGGCAAACAGCCGCGCCGCAGATATTATTGCACGGCCATTGTCATCAAAAGGCGCTGTGGGGGACGGCGGATACGGTCAAGCTGTTGCGGGCAATCCCCAGCGCCGACGTCACTGAAATCGATGCTGGCTGCTGCGGGCTGGCTGGCAGCTTTGGCTATGAGCATTATGAGTTAAGCATGAAAATCGCCAATGACCGCCTGCTGCCAACGATTCGGAATCATCCCGAAGCCATTGTCGCCGCGCCCGGCGGCTCCTGCCGCATCCAAATTCAAGATGCCGGCCACGCGGCGCAGCATCCGATTGAAACTGTGCTTGACGCCCTTAAGCCTTAAACCGAGACCAAAGGTTTATGAAAGAGAAACAGCCCAAAATCGAACTCGTCGAAATCAGTTCCCTGCGCGATTTTTTGGACTTGCGCTTTATCCGCGTCAAGCCAGAGCAGCGGCGTTTTATGACGAGTCTGTTCATCTCTTGGCTTCAGTCGCGGCATCCGGCTGTCACTTCGTATGGCATTGACTGGCAGGGCAAGCGGATTGGGTATGTCATGCTGATTCACGCCGAAAATCCGACGCAGTGGATCATTGAGCGGCTGACCATCGACCGCGGCTGGCAGGAGTATGGGCATGGCTATGCCGTCGCTGACATGCTTATTGATATGATTTATGAGTTTGAAAACAGCGAAATGGTCATCGCCCGCTATCATCCTGACAATGACACCGCCCGCCGCCTTTTCCAGAGATTGAAGTTTGAAGAGCAGGACAAGATGTTCCGCGGGCGTCGTATCGCCCTGATCGAATTTGAATTTGAAGAAGCGGACGATGAGAGCGCGGATGATGAAAATGAAGACGCTGATGAGCAGTCTGAAAGCCGTCGGTAACAGTATCGCCTTGCGCTAATGGAGAATCATGTCCCAGGATCCACAGCCCGCCCCCGTCCTCTTGCCTGAAGCCACGCGCCGCCGACTGGAGCCGTTGATGCTGGCGGCCAAGAAGGCGCGGGCCGGCGCCATGAAAGGCGACCGCCGTTCGATCAAGCGCGGCGCCAGCATCGAATTTGCCGATTATCGCAACTATGTTCCTGGCGATGACCTGCGCCAGCTGGATTGGAACATCTATGCGCGACTGGAACGGCCCTACATCAAACTGCTGGAGGATGAGGAAGACCTGGCGGTGCATATTATCCTTGATGCTTCGGCCAGTATGAACTTCCCGCCGGAAGGCGCGCCGGAGCAGAACAAGCTGCTGTTCGCCAAGCGGATATTCGCTGGGCTGGGCTATATCTCATTAACCAGCGGCGACCGACTGATGCTGACGGCGATCAACGACGGCGGCATGTCTGTTTTTGGGCCGGCGCGCGGGCGCGGGCGGGGCGCGGCGATGTTTCATTATATTCAGACTATCGATGCCGATGGCATTACCGATCTGAACCTGATGCTCAAGGATTATGCCTTGCGCGCCAGCCGCCCTGGGCTGACGGTTGTCATCAGCGATATGTTTTCGCCTACTGGATATATTGAGGGCTTGAATGCGCTGTTAAGCCGCGGGCATGAAGCCGCGCTGGCGCATGTTTTGGCGCCGCAGGAGGTTATGCCGCCGCTGGCTGGCGATCTGCGGCTGATCGACGTCGAAACCGGGCAGGCGCAGGAGGTGACTGTCGATGCTGTCATGCGCGGCATTTATCACCAGCGTTTGAGGGCCTGGCGCGAGGAGATTCGGAGCGAATGCCGCCGCCGCGGCGCCCATTATTTCCCTCTGCAAACGGATGAACCGTGGGAACGGCTGATTCTGTCTGATATGCGGCGGGTTGGCCTGGTCAAATAAACCTGGCGCTAAATCGCCGTCAAGCCGCCGTCCGCCACCAGCTGATGCCCGGTTATAAATGAGGCGGCGTCTGAACACAGCCATACGACGGCTTCAGCGATTTCGGTCGGCTGGCCTAGGCGCCGCATCGGAATCGCCCGCGTCATAATGTCTCGCATGGCTGGATTGTCGTCAATCGCCTGCCGCGCCATGGCGGTATCGGTGTAGGCTGGACAAACCGCATTGACTCGGATCCCGGCTTTGGCATATTCAAGCGCGGCTGATTTGGTTAATCCAATGACTCCGTGCTTGCTGGCGGCGTAGGCGGCGGCTTTGGGCGCGCCGACCAGTCCGGCGACCGAGGCGATATTGACAATCGCTCCCTGTCCCTGCGCCAGCATAGGCGGCAGTTCGGCTTTCATGCAGAGCCACAGGCCCTTGAGATTGATGGCGATCACGCGGTCAAACATTTCATCGTCGGTTTGGTGGATGCGCTGGTTTAACGCGCCGATGATGCCGGCATTGTTGACGGCGGCATCCAGCCGACCGAAGGCGTCTATGGCTGTCTTGACTATCTGCTGAACATCCGCTGCGCGGGTGACATCGCCGCGAACAAAAATGGCCTCGCCGCCTTCGCTGACGATCCTCTGCGCTGTTTCTTGGCCGGCGGCGCGGTTGAGATCGGCGATGCAGAGGGATGCGCCTTCCCGCGCCAAAGCCAGCGCGCTCGCCTGTCCGATGCCGGCGGCGGCTCCTGTTACCAGCGCGGTCTTGTTTTTCATCAAACCCATGCGATGGGCCTCATTTCTGTCAAGAGCGAAGAGCCAGCTATGGGGTGAAGAGCGCCGATCTGTCCTCGAATCTTGGCAAATCGCAGGCTGGGCTTTCGATGCAGGCTTGCACTTCAGCGGCAACGGTCTGCGCCGCAATGAGGTTAATCTCTGGTCCATAATGACCGTCGACATAATAAACATCATCAGCATACGATGGATCGAGACGTTCTTCAAGCGCGATGTAACGATAGCTGGCTTCAAAATGATCGAG
Source organism: Phototrophicaceae bacterium (assembly GCA_965243515.1). Lineage (GTDB taxonomy): Bacteria > Chloroflexota > Anaerolineae > Aggregatilineales > Phototrophicaceae > UBA6055. The sequence goes on from OZ251572.1 coordinate 3,121,490, forward strand.
CAAGAACTGATAGTTTAGCGGACCATTACGATAGTGCCGCACACCCGATTGCCTGGGCAGATGCAGCACAAAGAACGCGGCATCATGCGCCGCAACATCGGCGGCGAAGGCATCGACAATCGCCTGCCCCAGCATTCCCCGCTCACTGTCTGGACCCCAATCTTCCCGCTTTTCTATCTCTTCATTTTGCTGTTTCAACACTTCATAGATGAACGCGGCCAGTCGGCTTGATGTCCACCAGCGCCCGGCGACATGACGGCTTTGATAATAATGTTCATAGGGAGCGAGGGGGTGATTTTCAAACGATTCAAACACGGCGATCAGCTCTTCAGGCGGAAGCGCGGGCTGGTTAAGTAGTTCGAGTCCTTGGTCGGTCAGGATAAAGCGCGGTTTAGAGAGAAGTATGCTCGTCCTCGAATAATACAGTTTGCGGAAGATATTGACATTGCGGTTGAGATTTTCTGGCTGAAAACCGAAAATCACCATATCGGGCGCGTAATCTTTGCCTTCGTGCCGCCATCGCAGGAATGCTTGATCCATCCCGTATCCGCTAATTCCAAAGTTCATGACCTCGGCGCGGATGCCGGCCTGATTCAAGGCGATTTCCAGCTGATGTCCCCAGGTTTCATCATCGGCGACGCTATGGCCCAGCGTGAATGAATCGCCGAACAGGGCAATACGCAAAGCAGTCGGGGAGGGCTGCGTGCTGTATTCGCGCCGTGACCGCAGACCTCTGCTGTAGCGAAATGCCCGCAGACCTTTGCTGTTCGTGGTGAATGAACCTAACATATTCGGTCGATTCGTCCAGCCGAGCATCGCATCATAGACCAGGCCGGACTTGTCCTTTGCTTTAAGGTAGTTTTCTATGTCGGCGCGCAGTTCATTGACGGGCAGCGGATACGGCTGCAACACATATCCTATAAACGTGAATTGTCCGTTGGCATTTGTTTCGCCTGCCAGGCGGACGACGGCTTCCATCAGAATCAATGTCAGCAGCACCGTGACGCAGACAATCAGCGCGTTTTGCATGACTCGCTTCATCAATTCGTTCCTGCTGACAAAATAAACAAGCGCCTATCAGCCATAGAAGACTTAAAGGCAAGATACTCTATTTTTGCGTTTTCGGCAATGGTGTGATTGCGAATTGCGGCACAAAGCAACTTTAACTCTGCCTCAAGCTGGGTTATGCTTGAATAAGCTGTTGGTGGATATGGGGGCAAGGCAATGATCCAAGACCCGATTCTTTTGAACGACTGGCACGCGGTTTTGCCGGCGGGTCGGCTTGGCCAAGTTAAGCCGGCCAGGTCGCATAGATCCTGGCCGGTGATAGAGACTCGGATGAGTTTGACTATTCCTCGTTGCTTACCCAGACCGCAACTGGCGCAGTGCGCGAAGAGATTCTACAGGATTTGCTGAATACCCAGGCAGACGTAACATTCGACAAGGCGATGCGAATGCTGTCTCTGCGTTCCAGCACAATTTCTGTGGGTTCAAGCACTGGCGAGCCATTGACAAAGACCTGCTCTAATATCAGGGTTTGCGGTTCGCGCAGATCGTTTGTGACAAATATCAACGGCGAAATCTCGCTCACATCCAGTGATTGGTAGAATTCATCTTGCATCAGATCGTCGAGATTGCACAATGCTCTCGGATTGGAGCGAATATACAGCTTCCGGGCATTTGATGCGCTGTCATCATGACGAATAATTTCAAAAGTCCCTTGTATTGCAGTTGTGTAGGGATCAACCATCCGCATTGGGACTTCCAATTTGTATTCAGCCAGATCGCTATAGCCATCTTTATAGCAGCGTACAAATTCCATGTTCTTGAAACCGGTACTCTTTCTGAAAATGCTTTGATAGCGTTGCGTTCTCTCCTCGCAGTCGTCTTGGGAAGATATGGGCAACGCGACCAATACATAGGTGGTCATCTCGTCGTTATTTGCCAGTTCCTCCATATCGACAAGATAGATTTCGCTGGTGATATCGGCGCCACTGCACGCGGCGAACAACAGCATTATCCCAATTAGCAGTACAGCTTTGATTTTCATACTTCTGTCTCCTTCTGATTCGTTGATTTACATAGGCGCAGTCGTTTCATGGAACTTCCATAATGGGATATACTCAAATTGAAAACCTTCGGGTTTTCAAACTGTTGAGGTTTCCTGTGGCAGAGGGTTGGTAGCCGTTTGTTCTGCCACAGGAAATCCTTAAAAGAAGCCATGAAAGGCTCACTAATGCAGTTTAACCTATTTTTGCTTTCTGTGCAATAGATATATCTGAATTTTTTTACCTCCTTGCCCTCTGTGGTTAAACTTTTCTGCTTGCGCGAAATCATCATATCGGCTATACTGCAATCGTATTCAATCTTGAAAAGAGGAGCGACTCTCATAGTCGTACAAACGAGAACCGAAGGCGAGCGAATCGCAAACTTAGAGGGGCAGATTACACACTTGGCGACCAAAGCCGATATTGGCGCGCTGGATGCAAAAATTGAGTCCCTGCGCGCAGCGCTGAAATCAGATATTGAATTCCTTCGCGCAGAGTTGAATACGATAAAGTGGATCATCAGCATTGCGATTCCAGCCGCCATCGCCATCACGGGGATTGTGGTTGGGATTGTTGTCCAGGTTTTGAATAATCTGCCAGGGTAAATTAGCAAGAACTGCCCTCAAAATGGCTGGACTCACTGTCGGCCTCGTCATAATTTCGCCCAAGATGCCTTTAACTCTGCCGCAAGCTGGGTTATGCTTAAATAAGCTGTTGGTGGATATGGGGGCAAGGCAATGATCCAAGACCCGATTCTCTTGAACGACTGGCACGCGGTTTTGCCGGCGGGTCGGCTTGAGGCGCAGGGCAATGTCGCTGGGGCGCGCGTGCTGGGCGAGGACATTGTCATTTGGAAAGCGGGAGGGCGCGTCCGCGCTTGGAAAGACCTCTGCGTCCATCGCGGCACGCGGCTTTCGCTGGGCAAAGTATTGGCCGACAACCACCTGCAATGTCCCTATCACGGCTGGACTTATGATGCCGATGGCAGGTGCGTTAACATGCCGGCGCATCCAGAGCAAAAGCCGCCGGCAAAAGCCAGAGCCTTCGTCTATCAAGCGCAAATCGCCTATGACATGGTATGGGTTTGTCTGGGCGAGCCAGCTTATGACATCCCTGACTTTGACGAATGGCATGATGAGTCGTACCGCAAAATCCTGTGCGGCGCCTATGAATTTCAGGCGGCTGGGCCGCGTATGGTCGAAAACTTTCTTGATGTCGCCCATTTCCCTTTTGTGCATGAGAACATTCTCGGCGCGCAGGAGCGCCCCGAAATCCCGGATTATCAGGTGGTCACCGATGAGCATGGCATCACCGCTTCTGATATTCGCGTGTTCCAGCCGAATCCCGATGGCTCGCGGATGCCGAATTGGGTGACCTATACCTACAAGGCGCATCGGCCGCTGGTGGCTTATTTCCGCAAAGAGGCCGAGCAGAAGTTCGCCATTCTGCTGATGATTACGCCGATCGAGGAAGTGCGGTCGCTGATGTGGATGTGGATGGTAATGACTCACAGCGAAGGCACAGATGAGGCACTGCGCGCGTTTCAGGATGAAATCGCCATGCAGGATCTGCCGATTGTGGAATCGCAGCGGCCCGAACTGCTGCCGCTTGACCTGCAGGCCGAACTGCATCTGCGGAGCGACCGAACCGCGATTGCTTATCGGCGCTGGCTGAATGAGCTTGGGCTGACCTTCGGAACGAGTTAGCCTGGCGGGCCATTGCCTGATTTGTGGAACGGATGAGGGGCTTTCTGCGTATTGATAGCAAATGAGGGCCGGTTTCATTCATATCATCTCTCCCATGCCATACAATAGTGATGGAGGGGCTTTATTTTTTATTTGCGGAGACGTCCATGACACTGCAAGCGGGAGACACTATCGGCGGCTATTCGATTATCGGTCAAATCGGTTCGGGCGGGATGGCGACGATTTACAAGGCCTATCACAGTCGGCTGGACCGGCATGCGGCGATTAAGCTGCTGCACGACGCCTTTGGGCAGGACGACAGTTTTCTGGAACGTTTTCAGCGCGAAGCCCGGATTGCGGCCCGTCTTGAGCATCCGCACATTGTCCCCATTTATGATTATGCCGAGTTCAATCATCAGCCTTGCCTGGTGATGAAATACATCAGCGGCAGCACGCTCAAGCGGCGATTGATCAAGTCTGGCATCGCGCTTGACGAGATCAACCGTATGATGACCATGCTGGCTGATGCGCTGACGTATGCCCACGAACAGGATGTGCTTCATCGGGACATCAAACCGTCCAACATTTTGATTGATGACCGCGATCTGCCGTATATCACCGACTTTGGTCTGGCGCGGATTGCCGAGGTCGGCGATTCGACCATCAGCCGCGATATGATGCTGGGAACGCCCTTTTACATTTCGCCGGAACAGGCCAAGGGCGAAAGCGAGCTCACCGCGGCGACTGATGTCTATTCGTTTGGCGTTATTTTGTATGAACTGCTGGTTGGGACGGCACCTTTCACAGCTGATACGTCTTATGCCATCGTTCATAAACATATTTACAGTCCGCCGCCGCCGCCCAGCCAATTCAATCCTGACCTGACTTCGGCTGTGGATGATGTGCTGCTGAAGGCGCTTGCCAAGTCGCCGGCTGACCGCTATCAAACGGCGACGGCGCTGATGGACGATTTTAAGCGGGCGATGGCTGAATCGGGGGTGACGGCTTTGCCAAAAGACCGCAGTCGGGCGCAGAAAACGACGCCGTTTCAGTTTCGGCCGGCGAGCCGCGGGCGGCAAAATCTGAACGATTTGGGCGACAAGCTCGACGGCGTTATTCGGCATGGCGTCGATGCGGTCTCTGAAATCGCCGCCCATATCGAAAGCAAAATCAAGAAGCCGCGGCCGCAGCCGACGGAAGAAGAGCTTATCCGCCAGCGGATCGAGAAGAAGCTGCGCGCTCGCCGCGATTTGATGCAGCATTTGGCCGTCTATGTGACGGTCAACAGCATTTTCTGGCTGATGTATCTGTCGTCGGGGGATTTCGGGTTTCCTTGGCCGATGTTTATCACCGGCTTTTGGGGCATCGGCGTGGTGAGCCAGTATATTGAATTTTATTATAAGCATGGGCGCGGCGCCGAAAAGCGCGAAGATGAAATTGAGGAAGAGATCACTCGGCAGATGCGGCGCTCGCAAGTGCGCCAGATGCGGCGGCGCAAGCGAAAAGATGAACATGAAGCGGTTGAAATCCTGGATTTGGACGGCATCGAGGCGCGCCGTTTGCGGCTGAACGACGACGGCGAACTGACGGACAGCTTTATCGACCAGGCTGATGATGCTGAAAAACGGGCCGGCCGCTAGGTCAAGGCCGGCAAACGCTATGCCCTTCGGCGCGTCTCTGTGGTAAAATAAGGGCAAGGGCGATAGAGATATTGGCAGAGAAGTTGAATCGGTGAGATGATGATTCGTTTGAAACGGCGCAACACCGCTTGGCTTATCGCGATGGGGATGCTGATTGGCTTTGCTTTGCTGGCGGCGCCGGTGTCGGCGGCGGCGCAGTTATCGCTGATTGGGGTTTTTGCGGTGGCTGTTATCGCTTCAATGATTGAATTGGGGCCTGACCGCGAGACTCTGCTGGATGTGCTTCAGCGGGCGCCAGTGCGGCGGCGCATCACGCCGCAGGCGCGGGAAGCGTCGGAACGGGCGGCTTCGCGGGCTGGTTTTTTTAATCGCAATGGGATTGTCATGCTCGACATCGGCTTGATCGCCATGCAGACCGGGCTGGAGGGGCTGGCGATGCGGCGCACGCGCAACATCTCCAAGGATGACGACGGGGCGCGCCCGTTTATTACCCTGTATGTTCATCCCGAAGAGGCCGAGCGGCAGGCTTTGATTCGCTATGAAATCTACAATCATCTGGGCGAAGAGCAGTATGTCTATGAGACGAAAACCTATTTGCGCGAAGGCGAGCTTAATGTACTGGCTGATCATCATCTGCCCTTGGCCGGCAACCGCGGCATCGACGGCAACGGCGACTGGGATCTGCGCGTTTATGTTGATAACAATCTTATTGGGATGCACAATCTGATGCTTTCGCCATCAGTCAATGAGCGGCGGCGGCGCTTGAGCGGCGAGGCGGAATTTGAGACCGAGCCTTCGCAGCTGCGCCATAATCTCAAGGATGCGGTCATTATCGATGAGATCGAGGAGCCGCCGACTACTCAACTCAAGGACCTGCTGCAGCAGCCGCGGTCATCGGGTCGGGGCGGCTATCGGCGCAGTCGGAGATAAGGATTGATGTATGGGTGGTTGGCATGAATGAGAATCGCAACACCTGGTTTTTGGCGTTTATCCTGCTGGCCTTGGGGACAGTGGCTTTGCTGGGCAACAGTTTTCCAGTTATTTTGGTGCTGCTGGGACTGCTGTTTCTTGTCCGTCAGTTTGACAATGATCAGGCGAACTCAAGCGCGGGCAGCCAGGCATACGATGCGGTCTATGAGTATGAGATCCAGCGGGAAGACGATTATGATGACTTTGAGATCTTCAACCGTCAGCCAGCCAGCGCCGAACAGCGCGTGTATCGCCATGCTTTGGAGTCGGTGACCCGCGCCGGGCTTGACCCGGATGAAGTGCAGGTGCTGGCGGTCGATATTGGTCTGCTGACGACGAAAGACGGCGACGAGCCGCAGATTTACCGCACTTGGGCGCTGCCGGATGATATCGATTACATTCAGCCGTTTGTGCAGCTGCGCGTGCCGATGGAAGCCAATGGGAACATCCGCTTTGAGATTATTGACGCGGTCGGCGACGCGGTTTATATCCATGAAGACACTTTCAAGCTGACGCGCGGGCGCAATTTCCTGACGCCGAATACGCGCATGCCTTTGCATGACCAGATGGAACTGGACGGCAAATGGGGACTGCGGATTATCGCCGATGGCGTCACGATTGCCGATCATCGCTTTGAATACTCGGAAGCCGCCGGGAACAGCATCCGCCGGCATATCGGCGAGGATGGCGAAATCAATACGGAGATGCGGGCGGTGATGGCTGAAAATCGCCAGCCGAAGATGTCGCTGGATGACCTGCTGGCGTATCAGGGCGATGATGGCGAAGAGGAGCGCCGCCGATAATCATAAGCGGCGGAAAGCGCGCGCCTTGCGGACATAATCGGCGGCGCTTTGTTGAATCATTGAGATTTCGGCGGCTGACACGGCGCGGATGGCTTTGGCTGGGCTGCCGATAATCAGGGAACGGTCGGGGAAGTTTTTTCCTTGTGTGACCAGCGCGCCGGCGCCGACGATGCAATGGCGGCCGATGCGGGCGCCGTTCAGCAGGATCGCGCCCATGCCAATCAGCGAATGGTCGCCAATCCGCGCGCCATGCACAACCGCGTTATGCCCGACTGTGACGCCGGCGCCGATGATGAGCGGAAAGCCAGGGTCGGCATGGCCGACGACACCGTCTTGGATATTCGTATTTTCAGCGATGCGGATCGATTCGCTGTCGGCGCGCAAAACGGCGGTGAACCAGACGCTGACGTTGGCGGCCAGCGTGACATCGCCGATAACAACGGCGCCGGCGGCAATCCAAGCGCTGTCGGCGATTTTGTCGGCTTGAAAGTCGGTATGGTACTTCATGGCGCGAGTATAGCGGATTTTTGCCACAGCGGCACAGCGAACACAGCGATTAGTCGGCGGCGAGCAAGGCGCGGCATTCGGCGGTATGAAAATAATCGCGCACCCATTCGGCCGTGCCGCGGGCTTTGTCTTGGGCCAGTTTGGCCAGGCCGGCGTCTTTGGTCCAGCCGACTTTTTTGTTTTGGCGGCGCAGGCCTTTGAGCGTGAAGTTGTCGCGCTTGCGGCCGTTGCAGGGGCGGCAGAGCAGGACGCGGTTGCTAATGTCGTTACGGCCGCCTTCGGATTTTGGCGTGATGTGGTCGAGTTCCATAAACTCTTTTTCCAGCACGCGGCCGCAGCCGGCGCAGATGACGCCGTTGATGGTCCCTTGCGCTTGGTTCAAGACTTTTACGATTTGCTTGTGGGTTATCTTTTGCCAGGGTTCGGCCGGGCGCTGGATTTTTAGCTTGGGCATCGGGGCGGCGATTTCGTTGTCGTCGGTGCGGATTGGCGGTTTGGTTTCATAATGCACATCGCCGAAGGTTATCAGATGGGGCTGGGCGGCTTTGTCGGCTTGGCGGACGACCAGCTTTTCCTGTTCGAGGCGTTCTAATACGATTTGATAGGCGCCGTCCCAAATATCCATGCCGATCCACTGGCGTTCCAGCTGTTCGGCGGCGATGGGAGTTGTGGCGCAGCCGCAGAAGGGATCGAGGACAATGTCGCCTTTGTTTGAAGAGGCTTTGATGATGCGGCGGTAGAGGGCGAGTGGCTTTTGGGTTGGATAGCCAGTGCGTTCTCGTTTCTTGCGTCCGACTGGAGTCATGCCATCGCGATCTTCAAGCCAATAATCCTCTGAAATTTTTCCTTTCTCACTTAATATCGCTCTTGACTTGAATATCCCTGATGTCTTGCCAGTGTCGCGCTTGATGTAGGGAATTTTCACATCATCCCCATTGAACGTCCAGCTATCACCCTTTGCATAAAACAAAATTGTATCGTGCTTGCGGGGAAACCAGCGTTTGGTATTGGATGGCCCCGTATAGCACCAAACGATTTCGTTACGGAAGTTTTTGCGGCCGAAGATGGCATCGAGGAGGCATTTGACATAGGCGTGGGCGGTGTGGTCGATATGCAGATACAGGCTGCCGTCGGGACGGAGGACGCGGTGCATTTCCATTAGGCGGACGCCGAGCCAGCAGAGGAACGCGCCCATGTCATCGCCATAGGCGGCGCGGGCGGCGCCGATGACTTCCCATACCGCCGGCCAATCGTCTTGGATGTCGTCGATCCATTCTTCTTCGACGTCTTTATCCCATTTCCAGCGGTCTTTGAAGCGGGCACCGGCGGCGATGCTGTCGGGTGTGGCGTGGAAGTCTTTGTTTTTGTTGAAGGGCGGGTCGGTGGCGATGAGATGGACGGTTTCGCTGTTCATGCCGCGCAGAAAGGCGAGGTTGTCGCCATGATAGAGGGTGCGGTTATGGAAGTTGGCGGCGGCCATGTTTATCCCATCAATAGAATAGACAAGCGTTTCATTGCGCTTCTATATGGGATATACTGGCGCTGAAAGCCCGCGAGGGTTTTCAGTTTGTAGGTTTCCTGTGGCGGATAATCAGGTTGGTGGCCCGTCGTCTGCCACAGGAAGTCCCAAATAAAAGCCATGAACGAATCATCGCTTGGATTGATTGTAGCGTATTTTTATTTGCTTGGCAATACGGATTATGCAATTTTGCGGCGGGGCTGCGGGGCTGTTCTTTATTGATTTGAGGAATAACTGTCCAGCAGTGTTTCAATTGATTGCTTTATATTTTCTAAATCGGATTGCAGTTTCGATATTTTGGTTTGCTTTTCATACAACCGTTCTAAATCCGCTGGGCTTGGTTTCGGAATAAGCACATTCAAAATCTGTTTCTGCGTAAAAGTTTCCCGTCCTACCAAATCAGTCGGGATCAGCTGTCTCGGGAATTCTCGGCGAAGCGCATGAATGAGATATTGAGGGGGAACTATATCATCCTTTATTTTAGCCACGATTTGAGAAGTGCAAATATAATGCCCGTCCGCAATGGCAAACAGCCCATTGCCGTTGTTCGTATGCAGCTTGCCGATAATAAGATCGCCGGGTTCGGCGGCTACTTTCTTCTTTGATTTGATATTCCTGCCCAAGCGCTGATTGCCTCTGACTCGTACTGTGTTGCTGTGGCTGTTCAATCCTGGCTCCGCGTAATACGTATTCGGTTCAAGCGGCGCAGAGGCGTCTTTGACAGTTAGGAGCTCTTCCAGCTTCCAGACGTTCTCGGCGTACTCAAATATCTGCTTGAATTCTATAAATTTCCCCTCGTATTTCATATTCACCGCTCCAGGGATTTCCCGAAGCCGTTCTTCAGAAGCATATTCTAAGAGGGCTGGCATATCATTATCAGGAATGGGCTCTCTATTCTTATCTTGAGACATGCCATCCGATTTAAGATGAATAAATGTGAATTCATCCGTTTCCATCTCATGCGCTTTGTCGATGACAAGGATAACCGCTTGGGCAGTTGTATAAAAAACGAAGGTTTTTTCAGGCAGGCGAATGCAGGCTTTTATGCGGCATTTCCTAGCAATGTAATTCCTAACTTGCCGATATTTATCCGAATCGCAGATGGTAAGGGGCAAGACTATTGCGGCCGAACCGCCGGGTTTAAGTGATTCAATACATTTCACTATGCACAGTTCGTTCCAATCTGGTCGGTAAATATCGCTTGCGTCTATGAATGGCGCCAGCTTCTGGTAGTTAATCGGGGCATTGAGATTAAATGGAATGTTTGTAATTACCTTGTCATACTCCCTTCGGTCTTGTGAATCAAAACTGTCGGCTCTTTGTATGTTGCTGTGTCCATCGCCGAGAAGGATCATATTCATCTTTGCGAGACTGGATGCCCCGCCGCTAACGTCATTTCCATAGAGCGTCCTTTTCTCAAGTTCACGTAATTTATCGCTGAAATTCTGTTCTCTACTGTCCAAGTCCATCCTAATCTGCGTATAGCAAGCAATAAGCATCCCCCCTGTACCACAAAAGGGATCGAAAATTTTGTCGCCAGATTTTGGCATCAAGAGCATAGCCATCATAGCGGTGATATGCCGCGGCGTAAAATACTGCCCAAGCGCACTCGTGTTGCCGGCGCTGTAAGTCGAGAGGAAGTATTCAAAAGCCTGGCCTTTGACGTCCATGCCGCTCTCTGTAAAATTGATCGGACGCAGTTTTGAGACCATCTGCTCAAGGATTTCGGGATTGTTCAGTTCTGAAGTTGAGAACATAGAACCATATTCGTTTTTGTATTTCTGAAGAATCTGTTGATACGCATTGATTAGATTATTGCCTGATGCGGATGTGAGTTTGTCCCAATTCGCCCGCGCCCCTTGTTTTCCCCTTTCGCTCATAATTTTGATGAAGAGAAGGATGCAAAATTCCCTTAATTGATTGATGCCGGCATCTATGCCGTTGGCGCGCATTAAATCAGCTGCATCCCCAAATATCTTTATAAGGCTGGCTACATTATCGACCGCTTTGCCCTGGGCGGCGGAAGGCGAGCGCACCAATTCCCGCATCAGATCAAATGTGGGGATATAGTCTACAGGATAGTTGTTCAGTGTCAGGGCGCTTCCGTCTGCATGTCGTGACTTAACTTGTATGCCGTCTGACGCAAAAACAAGCATCGGCGGTTGATCGCTATTCCACGCAATCCTTGCGTATTCGGCTGCTTGTTCAAGCGCATGGTCAAGTTTCTGTCCGCCGATTCGCTTGGCTTCCAGAAAGGCAATCGGAGTCGAGGAGTTGGGAGGATAAAAATGATAGTCGGGTACTTTGCCGGCCGACTTTAGTCTGTCATTCATAACTTGATTGCGTACAGCGCGCTCATAATCTACTGACGGGTCATCGCTGTCGTAGTCGGCAAGTTTGAATCCAGCGGATTCGATCATAGAGTTGATTCTAACCCGCGCATACGCTTCTGTAGTCCCTATATTTCGTCTCATTAGGAAGTCCCAAATAAAAGCCATGAAAGAATCATCGCTCGCATTGATTATAGCGTATTTTTATTTGCTTGGCAATAGGGATTATGCAATTTTGCGGCGGTTCAGTTAAAGCGCTGGGCGAGGGTCAGGGCATAGGCGCCGGCGGTGTCGGGATCGCCATGGGCGCCGTCGTAGCGGCGGGCGCGGATGTAATAGAGGCCGGATTCGGGGATGGCATAGGCGCTGATGAGCGAGTCTTGGCCGGCGCCGCTGTCGTCGTCGCTCATAACTAGCTGCTGGGCGCTGTTCAGCAGTTCGACGACTGGGTCGAGGCTGCCGCTGGCGCGGGTCATGGAGACGGCGACGACGTCGTCCTGGCGGGCATGAAAGACGTAGAGGTCGGCTTGGTCGGCGGCGTCGATGCGGCCTTCGATGCTGGCGCCGTAGCGGATGCTGATGGCATCGGCGGCGGCGGTTTTGAAGACGTCGCCAAAGGATTCGAGGGCAAGCTGGTAGTGGCCGATGGTTGTTCCCCGCTGGCCGTCGTAGCGGGCGGCGATGATGTGATATTTGCCGTCGGCGGGGATGCGCCAGCCGCCGATGAGGGCGTCCTGTCCTTTGCCGCCGTCGTCGTTTTCAATCAGCGGCGCATAATCGGCGTCGGCCAAAATGACGTAGCTGTCCAGCTGGCCGGGCGTCTGGCGCGACATGCTGATGGTCACGCGGTCGTTTTGGCGGGCGTTGAAGGTATAGAAGCGCTGATGCTGCTGGTGGCTAAGGGCGGCCTGTTTGGTTTCGCCATATCGAATCGGCAGAGGGGCCTGCGGCAGCGCGCCGGCGCCGCTGTTTTCGGCTTCTTCAACGGTGAGGACAAAGCCGCCGACGGTGTCGCCGGCGGGGCCGCCGTAACGGCCCGCGATGATGATGTATTCGCCGGTTTGGTCGATGATGAGGGCGTCGATGCGGGCATTGCGCGTATCGGCGTCGGCTTGGTCGTCGTTGTCGGCGATGACAAAGCGGTCGGGGCTAAGGACCTGCAAATGGGGATCCAAGCTGCCGGAGGCGCGCGTCATGGCAAGCGCGAGGATGTCGCCCTGGCTGGCATGGAGGGCATAATAGACTTGGGGCTGGTCGTCGGTGATGGTGTCGGTCACTGAATCGCCGCTGCGGAGCGCGCTGCCTGGCTGTGACAAGAGGCCGAGCGGCGTCATCCGCAGTTCATAATGGCCTGATGTGGCGCCGAGGCTGTGGCCGAAGCGGCCGACGGCGACGAAGTAGCGGCCGCTGGCCGGCAGGGTCAGGCGGTGGCGGCTATGCAGCTGGCCGGCGGCATCGTCGCGGACAAACAAGGCGGCGCCGCTGGAGTCGAATACGGCTAGGGTTGGGTCAAGGTCGCCGCTGCGGCGGCGGAGTTCAAATTGGATGACTTCGCCGCGGCGGCCGTCGATATAAAACACTTGGCGCGGATTGGCATCGTCGAGATAGCCTTCGATCAGGCCGCCAAAGGCCAGGTCGGCTTCGTCCTGGGTCAAGGCGGGCGACAGCAGGAAGAGCAGAATGAGCAGCGGCTTGATGGGTTTCATATTGATGAATGTTATCATATTCGGATTCAGAATTCACGATGCTTGTCACTGGCGGGCGGGCGGGTTATGCTAATGAAGCATTGAGATGATGGGGCGCGGGATGGCGGCGGAAAGTCTGTTTATTGTGCTTGAGGGTTTAGATGGCGCTGGGAAGACCGGCGTTGCGCGGCAGCTGCACGCCGCTTTGTCGCAGACGCATCCAAACCGCGTGGCGCTGACCTATGAGCCGCATGACCCTTCGGCGGCCGGCTTGTATATCCGCAATGCGCTGACGAAGCGAATCAAGGCGCGGCCGCTGGCGCTGGCGCTGGCATTCGCGCTTAATCGGGCCGACCACAGCGACCATATCATTCATCCGTTTTTGTCGGCGGGCGGGCGGCGGATTCTTATTTCGGATCGGTATCGGCTGTCGTCGCTGGTTTATCAATCGACGGGCGGCTTGAGCATGGACGATATTTATCATTTGAATCAGTGGGCGCGGCGGCCGGACTTGACGATTTTTCTCAAGGCTAGTCCGCGCAACTGTTATGCGCGGCTTCGCAACCGCCCTAGTGACAAGGAACTGTTCGAGAAGCATTTGGCTGCCCGCGCCAAGAAATATCGAGCCGGCATCAAACTTCTGCGCGGCAAAGGCGAAACTGTGGTGGAAGTGGACGCCAACGATGATTTTCCGCAAGTTTTTCGGCGGGTATTGGATGCGCTCAAGACGCATGGGCCTGACTGGCTGTGGATTCAGCCGCCTTTGCTGCTGGATGATGCGGCGCCGCGCCATGCTGATCTGCTTGATGACAATGAGGGTTTGGAAAGCTGGGCGGCTGGGCTGGAGGCGGATGATGTGGCCGATCTGCCGCCGATGCAGGTCAATCGGCTGTTCAAGGCCTACGCGCGGGCGCATGGTTTTGAATGGGGCGAACGGCTGGCTTGGTCGGAGGCGCCGGCTTATGAACTGCGGTATCGTTTGCCGCTGGGAATTGAACAGCGCGGCATCGCCCTGATGCTGGGCGGCGGTCAGCAAAGCGATCAGATTACCAAGGCGATGCAGAGTCTCGGCGGCGGCGATTTTATAATCGCGCTGGACCTGGGCGAGTTTGAACCGCCGGCGCGTTTTGAGCGCGATGGGAGTTCCGGCAGACTCTCGCCGTCAGTACAGGTTGTTACGCGGGATACGCTGGCGGATTGGCTTTCGTCTCAATCTTCCTGAAAACAGTCCTTGACAATAAAACAGATGTTCTATATTATTGGGGTATGACTGTCAAAACGACTTTAGATACCCTGACTCAACTGACGCAGATGGGGGATGTGACCCTGTTTGAGCCAGCCGGCGATCAGCCGCAGCAGGAGCGGGCGCGCAAACGCACTGCCCGGCAATCGCGCGGTTTAGCCGGCTGCGTGGCGCATCTTAGCACGCCCAAGGGTCCTAAGCCGGTGCTGAAATCGATGATGACGACCGCCTGCGAGCGCAACTGTCATTACTGTCCTTTCCGCGCCGGCCACAGCAAGACCAAGCGCGTTACCTTTAGGCCGGACGATATGGCGGCCGCGTTTCAGACGCTGGAGCAGGCCGGGCAGGTTGATGGCCTGTTTTTGTCGTCGGGCATCATCAAGGGTTCGGTCAGGACGCAGGACAAAATCATCGACACGGCTGATATTATCCGCAACAAACAGCGGTACAAGGGCTATATCCATCTGAAAATCATGCCTGGGATTGAATATGACCAGCTTCACCGCGCCATGCAGCTGGCTGACCGCGTATCGGTCAATCTGGAGGGGCCGACCACGGCGCGGCTGGCGGCGCTGGCGCCCAAGAAAATCTTCATTGAGGAGTTGGTGCGGATGCTGCAATGGGCGCATCAAATCCGCCGCGATCATCCTGATGAAAAGCTGGCGAGAAGCGTTACACAGTTCGTGGTCGGCGCGGTTGGCGACACTGATTTGGAACTGCTGTCGATGAGCGAGCAGCTGTACCGTCAGGCGGGGCTGGCGCGGGTGTATTATTCGGCGTTTGGGCCGGTGGCTGGCACGCCTTTTGAGAATCTGCCGGCGACTGAAGCCATCCGCGAATTTCGTTTGTATCAATCGAGCTTTCTGCTGCGCGATTATGGCTGGGATGTGGAAGAGCTGCCGTTTTTGGGCGATGGCAATCTGCGTACGGATGTCGACCCCAAGCGCGCGTGGGCCGATTTGCATTTGATTCATCGGCCGGTTGAGCTTATGCAGGCCGACCGCCGGCAGCTGATGCGCGTGCCGGGCATCGGCAAGGCTGGCGCCGAGGCGATCATCGGCGCGCGGCGGCGCGGGCGGCTGACTGACCTGCGGCATCTGCGGCAAATCGGCATTCGGGCGCCGCACAAACTGGCCGATTATGTGCTGCTGGATGGCCGGCGGCCGATGCGCCAGCTCGGTCTGTTTTAAGGGCCGACTTGCCATAATATCCTCGTCAGCCGCCACTAGCGGCCGCATTTTGGGCATAAAATGGCTTGCCGCGCCTCTGCATCGCGATAATTGCCAGACTTGTCGGGCGCGATTACAATAGCATCTGGATTAAACGCTGCCAGTTTCAGGAGGGATATGGATGAAATCAGCGATGGGATTTGTTCTTATGCTGGGCATCATCGCCGCATTCAGCTTGGTCATCAGCGCGCAGGACGAGTTTCCTGATGGGACGGCGATCAGCCTGCTGCAATGGCATCATGTCGCGCCGCGCTATGATGAATGGTTTGATGGCTATGCGCGGGACTGGAGCGAAGCCCGCAATGTCGCCGTCAGCGTCGACCGCATTCATTTTGATGATCTGCCGGCGGCTTTCGCTGCCGAAATCGAGGCTGGCGAGGGGCATACGCTGGTTGAACTGCTGTTTCCGCCGACAGCGCTGATTGAGAGCCTGCATGACCTAAGCGATGTCAACCGCCAGGCGTTGGAAATGTTTGGCGAACGGGCCGCCATCTGCCAGGCGACCTCTTACCTGCCAGCCAGCGATTCGCATTATGCCTTTACGCATGGCTATGCGCCGGGGCCTGGCAATTATGACATCGCCCGATGGACAGCAGTTGGCTATCCCGAAGGCCCCAAAACCTATGCGGATCTGCTGGCGGGCGGCCGCGCTGTCTTTGAAGCCGACGGCATTCCAGTTGGCCTGGGGCTTAGTCCGGAGATCAACAGCGAGATGGCGCACCGCGGGGTTATTTGGAGCTTTGGCGGCCGCATTCAGGACGAAAATGAAAACGTTGTCCTCAACAGCGAAGCCACTGTCGCCGCGGTCGATTATCTGGCGCGTCTGCAAAACGAAACTATGACCGACGAGGTCTTTGACTGGACGGCTTCCAGCAACAATCAGGCGCTTGTCGCCGGGGAGGTCAGCTATATCCAAAACTCGATTTCGGCCTATCGCCGCCTGCAAAAAATTGATGCGGCGGCGGCTGAAAACATCGGCTTCACCGGCGCGCTTGAAGGCCCGAGCGGCGCTTTTGGCCCAGCGCATGTCTGGCAGATTTACGTTATTCCCAGCTATATTGAAGGCGATGAACTGGCGGCCGCCAAGCGGTTCATCCTTGACCACAGCGCCAATTACGCGGACGCTGTTTATCACAGCGAACTTTATAATTTCCCCTGCTATCCCGGCATGGTCGGCGAGCTTGAGGGCTGGCTGGAGGATGATCCCTTTGGCTCGATGCCGGCCGACAAGCTGGAGGTTCTCAAACCGGGGCGCGGCTGGTCGGTCTATCTCGGTTATCCGGGGGTCAGCAGCCCGGCCATCAGCCAGGTCTTTGCCGAACGGATTATCTCGACAATGAGCGCGCAAGTCGCCCGCGGTGAGATGAGCGCCGAGGATGCCGTGGCGCAGGCGGCTGAACGGATTGAGGGGATCTTCGCTGAATGGCGGGCGAAAGGTTTGGTCGGCGGCGGTTAGGCGATAAGGCCGCATCCGACGTATGGACAAAGAAGCAGCTTGTAATGATTCAGGAGGAAAGACTATGCCAACGATTACTGTAACGCTTAATCAAGCTAATGATGCGACTACATCGGCGCATATCCGCGGCCACAGCATCGCCATTGACCGGCCGCAGGCCAAAGGCGGCTATGACCAGGGCGCGATGGGCGGCGAACTGCTGCTGGCTTCGCTGGGCGGCTGCTTCAACAGCAACCTGCTGGCGGCTGTCCGCGCCCGCGGCCTGGACATTGATGACATCGCCATTGAGGTCAGCGGTGAACTGGCTGATGCGCCGGGTCGTTTTGATTCGATTCAGATGGTCGTAAGCTCGGCTTATGCCGACCGCGAAACATTCAAGAAGCTGGTCACTATTTCGGAACGCGGCTGCATTGTCGCCAACACTCTCAAATCGGCGGTGAAGCTGTCGGTCGCGGTCGGATAGCGCGATGCCCATATCGGATTATATGCGAAATCTGCGGGCAAAGGTCGGCAGGGATTTGATGCTGCCTATTTCAATTCGCCAGACTGCCCGGCATTCTGATTATGTCAAGGGAAAGATCCGAAGCGGATTGCTTGCCGCTTAAAAAGCAAATGGGTAGAATAGGAAGAGTGGCAAAAGACACACCAACGTTCAGCAAGTTCATTAAACGATATGGAGACTCAAAATGAATTCTGTTTTCAAGACGCTATTCTTGCTCGCGGCTCTGCTGACGGTATTGGCTCCGGCGACGGCCCAGGATACGGAATGGACGGGCGCCTTTGTGCTGGGAAGCTGCTGTGAACCGAACTCGCTTGACCCGGCGGCGATGGGCATTTCGCAGACCGAAGGCTATGTTGTCAATGCGATGTACGAAGGGCTGACGCAATACTCGGCCGAAGGCGAGATTGCGCCGCGGCTGGCGACGGGCTGGGACATTTCGGAAGATGCCCTGACCTACACGCTGACGCTCCGCGATGATGTGCTGTTTCATGATGGCACGCCGCTAAATGCCGAAGCTGTCAAGCTGTCGCTGGAACGTCATGCGGCGCTGGGGCTGGGCAATCTGGGCTTTATCCTGGCGCCGGTGGACACCATCACGGCCCTTGATGACCTCACGGTGGAAATCACATTAAGCACAGCCGATTTTCAGTTTTGGGCTGGTTTGCCGCACATCAAAATCGTAAGCGCGGCGGCGGTGGCGGCCAATGAAGTCGATGGCGACTGGGCTGGCGATTTCTTCAGAGAAAACGCTGTCGGCACGGGCGCCTATCAACTGGTTCGCTGGGATCCGGGGCGGCAGACGGAATTGGATGCTTTCGCCGATTACTGGCGCGGCTGGGAGGGCGCGCATATTGAGCGGTTTATCGCTCGCTATGGGCTGGATTACACTACGCGCCTGCTGCTGATGGAAGACGGCGAGGTGCATCTGATTGACTGGGCTGGGCTTTCTGATGCTCGCCGCGCCGCCGACAATCCGGACATCAACCTGAACTTCGGCAATCCGCTTCAGGGCTTTTATCACTTTGTGAAACAGGACGGCCCGCTGGCGGATCCAGCTGTGCGCCGAGCGCTGCTACATGCTTATCCTTACGATGCCATGATTGAGGTCATGGGCGGGTTCGCCGTGCCGCTTACGTCGCCGGCTTTGGCGGGGACAGTCGGGCATTGCGATGTGTTTGAGCCGACGCAGGATTTGGAAAAGGCGCGGCAGCTGCTGGCCGAGGCCGGCTATGCCGATGGCTTCACTGTGCGCCAAGCCTACCGCCATGCCAATGAGCCGCGCCGCTTTGCCGCCCTTTTGTTTCAGGAAACGCTGGCTGAACTGGGAATTGAAGTCATCCTCGACGATATTCCCTGGGGCACCTTTATCGATGCCCAGCGCAATTTTGACACCGCCTACGATATGAGCAGCCATTGGCTCAATATCCCCATACCCTACGCTGGTGAGATGCTGTTCCGCCTCAATCATTCGGATTTGATTGACACCGGCACCGGCAACTGGGCTTGGTACAGCAATCCACAGTTTGACGCCTTGCTGGAGGAAGCGCCGACCTTGGCGCCGGGCGACCCGCGCATTGATGAACTGCTGTGTGAGGCGCAGCAGATTCTCATCGACGACGCGGTGGTTATTCCGGTTATGCTTTCGCAGTATCTGGACTTGACCCATGCCACCGTCAGAGGCTATCGGTATGACCCCTATGGTTTCCCGGGTGATCTGCACCTTTACGACATTTACCTGGAAAACTAGACGACATACGAGCGACAGGAGTTTGATGCGGGGCGCGGTTGGATTTTTCGGCTGCGTTCCGCATCGACGCAATGCACATGGGCCAGCTGCTTCTTGAGCGCATTGTGATGCTGATTCTCAAATTGTTTGGGATGGCTGTTATCCTGTTTGTGGTCACGTATATTCTGCCGACCGACCCGGCGGCGGTAGCGGCCGGCATGAATGCCCGAACAGAGCAGATCGAGAAAATTCGGCAGGATTTGGGATTGGACCGCCCTTTTCACGAACAGTTCATCACTTACATCGCCGGGCTGGCGCGCGGCGATCTCGGGAAATCGTCGCTGACGCGGCGGCTGGTCAGTGATGACTTGCGGCTGCGCTTTCCGGCCACCTTTGAACTGGCCTTCCTTTCTGGCATCATCATTGTCGCGGCGGGCTTGACGATGGGCATTATATCCGCCATCTATGCCGGCAGCCGCCTTGATTTTCTGATTCGCATGTTTGCTGTGGTTGGCATGGGAATCCCGCCGTTTGTGCTGGGACTGTTCTTGCAGCTGATCTTTGCCAAGTCGCTGGACTGGTTTCCGCTTGAAGGCCGTTTGAATGTGCTGATGGCGCCGCCGCCCTTTGTCACCGGCATGTACACCGTCGACAGTCTGCTGGCGGGACAATGGGATGTCTTTTGGTCGAGCCTGCATCGTCTGGCGCTGCCGGTGGCCGCCCTGTCGCTGGGACGTTTGGCCGTCGGCGCACGCTTCGCGCGGAGCAGCATGCTGGAAACCCTGTCCCAGCCCTATGTTCGCACAGCCCGCGCCAAAGGCCTGCGCGAACGGCTGGTCATCTATCGCCATGCCTTTCGCAACGCCCTTATTCCAGTGGTCACTATGCTGGGCGTCCAGATTGGCTTTTTATTGGGCGGCGCGGTCTTGATCGAAGTGGTGTTCACTTGGCCGGGGCTGGGACGATATGCGGTGGACGCGGCTCTTTCATCCGATTTCTTTGCCGCTATCGGCGCGGCCTTGGTGCTTGCTGTCATTTTCGTCGTATCCAATACTGTCGTGGATTTGCTGTATGTTCAGCTGGACCCGCGGATGACGCACCGCTAGCGCAGACAAGGACTTGTTATGGGGTTTGAGCTTGGATTTGACATTGGCGGCACTTTCACCGACTTTGCCCTGCTGGATTCAGCCAGCGGCCAGCTTCGGGTATTCAAAACGCTGACCACTCCTGAGCGGCCTGAAGTCGGCGCATTGGAGGGGATGCAGGCATTCATGCAAGATGTCGGCCTGCGCCAGGACCAGCTTCTCAACTTGTTTCATGCGACTACGCTGGTCGCCAATACACTCATCGAACACAAAGGCGCGCTCGTCGGTCTGCTGACGACGGCCGGCTTCCGCGATATCCTGGAGATGCGAACCGAGCAGAGGTACGCCATCTATGATTTGTTTCTGCAATATCCGCCGCCGCTTAGTCCGCGCTATCTACGGCGCGGCATCGGCGAGCGCATGGACCGCGACGGGCGGATTCTGCAAGACGTCGATGAGGATGACGTTCGGCGGGCCATCCGCGATTTTAAGCAGGAAGGCGTGGAAGCGATTGCGATTGCCTGTCTGCATTCCTATCGCAACCCGACCAACGAGCGGCGGATGGCTGCGATTGTCCGCGATTTGTGGCCGGATGTTCCGCTCACGCTATCCAGTGAGATCGCGCCTGAAATCCGCGAATATGAGCGCACTTCAACCACCGTCGCCAATGCTTATGCGCTGCCGCTGATGTCGCGTTATCTGCAAACGCTGCAAGAGCGCTTGGCGGCCGCCGATTTTGATGGAAACTTTTATCTGATGCTGTCTTCGGGCAGCGCGGCTTTGGTCTCGGCGGCCGCGCGGCAGCCGATTCGCCTGGTGGAATCCGGGCCGGCGGCCGGGGCCATCGCCGCCGCCTATTATGGACAGCTGGCCGGCCACGGCGATTTAATATCCTTTGATATGGGCGGGACGACCGCCAAGGTCGCGCTTATTCACGGCGGACAGCCAACAGCCGCGTCCTATTTGGAGGCTGCCCGCGTGCATCGCTTTACCCAAGGCAGCGGCTATCCGCTTCAATTTCCAACCGTCGATATCCTGGAAAGCGGCGCCGGCGGCGGCAGCATTGCCTGGGTCGATGATTTGGGCTTGCTCAAAGTGGGACCGCGAAGCGCCGGCTCCAGCCCCGGGCCGGCCGCTTATGGCTTTGGGGGAACACAGCCAACGGTAACTGACGCCGATCTGATGCTGGGCTATTTGAATCCGGATTATTTTTTGGGCGGTGAGATGCGGCTTGATCTGGCGGCGGCAAGCCGGGCGCTGCAATCCATCGCCGCCGTCTTTGGCTGGACGGTCGTCGAAACAGCCGATGCCATCCACCGGCTGGTCAATGAGAATATGGCGGCGGCGGCGCGCATTCATATTCTGGAACATGCCCGCGATCCGCGCAATTATGCCATGATTTGTTTCGGCGGGGCCGGCCCCGTTCATGCGGCCGGCGTCGCCGGCATACTGGGCAGCCGCGAAGCTGTTGTCGCGCCGGGCGCCGGCGTCGCATCGGCTATTGGACTGCTAATTGCGCCGATTGCCTTTGACTTCGCCCATTCCTATCCAACCGCGCTGGCCGGCGCCGACTGGCAAAAAATCGAGTCGCTTTTTATGCAGATGGAAGCTCAAGGGCGGCAGATGCTTGCCGCGGCCGGCATCGACGAGGCCGATGTCAAGGTCGAGCGCAGCGTCGATGGACGGTTCCAAGGCCAGCTGCACGAAATCCAGGCGCCGCTGCCGGCGGATTGGAAGCGCATGGGCATCGATGACTTCATTGCCCGCTTCAATGCGACCTATCGGGAGCTTTATCATTATGTGCCTGACCATACGCCCATTGAACTCCTGACATGGCGGGCAAGAGTGTCGGGAACGCGCGCGCCGCTGGCGCCGCCTTTACTGGCGGAAGCGGATGATGATGTCGACTCGGCCTGCAAAGGGCATCGCCGCGCTTGGTTTTCGGAGCTTGGCGGCTTTGTCGATACGCCGATTTATGACCGCTATCGGCTGGGCGCCGGCATGCAGTTCGCCGGGCCGGCGATTGTTGAGGAACGCGAATCAACCATTGTCGTTCGTCCCGAAATGCAGGCCGAGGTAGACCGTTATGGCAATGTTCACCTCTATTTCAACCGAACGAGTCCACAGGAGGCCCCTGCACATGCGCGTTTTATGGATTGACCCGATTGTCGAGGACAAGCCCTATGCAGCCGCTTTGGCATCGGCGCTCTGGGCGGCGCGCCGGTCAGGAACCGATGTCGATATCCTGTCCCTGCCGCCCGGTCATCGTCCCCGTCACCTGCGCTATCATGCCTATGAAGCGCTGGTTATGGCCGACATCGCAACCGCCGTCTGGCAGTATGCCGATGAGTATGATGCCTTTGTGATTGGCTGCTTTTATGATTTGGCTCTGCGCGAAGCCCGCGAGGTTTCGGGGAAGGCGATTGTGACCGCTCCCTGTCAATCCTCGATTGCCATCGCCAGCCATTTGGGAAACACCTTTTCCGTCCTGACCGGCGCCAGCAAAGCGATCCCGAAAATGCGCGAAAACATTCGCGCTTATGGCTATGAGCATCGGCTGGCGTCCATGCGTCCCTTGAATATGGGCGTGCTGGAATTTCAGACGCAAGCCGAACGCACTATGGAGGCGATGCGGCGCGAGGGGCGAAAAGCGGTGGAAGAAGACGGCGCCGAGGTCATCGTACTGGGATGCAGCGCCGAAATCGGATTCCACCAAACATTGCAGGCCGAACTGGACGTTCCGGTCATTGACGCCGCCTTGGCGCCCTTCAAATATGCCGAGTTTCTGGCCGAGGCGGCGCAGCGTTTTGGCTGGTATCCGAGCCGCAAATGGGGCAGCCAAGCGCCGCCGGCTGATGAAATCAAAGACTGGGGGCTGTTCCGACAAATCGACTGCCAGCCCTCTCCGATTATTCAGGTGAAAGGATAGCGCCTGTGCCTGACCATCGACTCGATCCACTGACTTTGGAGATCCTATGGCAGCGTCTTATCACCGTGGCCGACCAGATGTCGACGACGCTGGCGCGCACGGCATTTTCGACCACCATCACCGCCTCGAACGATTATGGCTGTGTGATTATGGACGCCGGCGGCGACTGCATCGCTCATGCTCATCGGAGCCTGCCGATTTTCAATCGCACTATGCCCCACACGACCAGGCTTGTCCTGGAACGTTTTGGCCGTGAGCATATCGTCCCCGGCGATGTGTTTATATCCAACGATCCTTGGCAGAATGCCGGCCACAACCCGGACATCACGGTGATTACGCCTTTTTTCAAAGCGGGGAAACTGGTTGGATTCGCCGCCAGCATCGCCCATCATGCCGATGTTGGCGGTTCGGTGGATACTAATCAGGTGCGCGACTGCTATGAAGAGGGCTTGATGATTCCGCTGGTGCGTTTGTACCAGGCCGGCGAACTCAATCGGACTGTGCTGGATTTTGTCGAAGCCAATGTGCGGCTGCCGACGGCCGCGGTGGGTGATATTCATGCTCAAGTGGCCGCCAGCCAAACCGGGGCCGAACGCTGTCTGGCGCTGATGGACGAGTACGACTTGGCCGATTTGCAGTCGCTTTCCGATGATATTCAGAACCGCTCCGAAAAAGCCATGCGCCAAGCCATTTCGGCCTTGCCAAACGGCATCTATCGTTCAGAGGTCGTCGTCGATGAGCTTGACCAGCCCTTGACGCTGGCGTGCGCGCTTGAAGTGCGCGGCGACGAGATTGTCATCGACTTCAGTGGGACGTCTCCCCAGCAGCCGCGCGGCGGCATCAACGTCACCTTTACCTTCACGCATGGGCAGATTTCGTATGCTTTGAAAGCCGCGCTGCTGCCCGATGTCCCCGGCAATGAGGGCTGCTATCGTCCGATTCACGCCAGCGCGCCGCCGGGCTGTATTTTGAATGCGCGGCGGCCGGCTTCGGTCAGCCAGCGTCATCGCATCGGCGCGCATATCTTCGGGGCGGCGCTGCGGGCCTTGTCGGCGGTTCTGCCGCATCAGGTGATTGCCGGCTCTGGTTTTCTGGTAAGCACGCGGGTCTTTGCCCGTTCCCGCCGGGACTCGTCTATCTTTCACAGTTATCTGTTCAGCGCCGGCGGCATGGGGGCGAACGCAAGCGCCGGCGGCATTTCCACTGTTCAGGTTCCGGCGCTTGCCGGGGCGGTGCCGGTTGAACTCTTTGAGATTGCGGTTCCTATTCTGACGGTTCGCCGCGAATTTCTTCAGGATTCGGGGGGCGCCGGCGCCCAGCGCGGCGGTTTGGCGCAGCGCGTGGAGCTTCGGCTGCTGCCCGGGTTTGACGGCGCGGCAACCGTATCCGTCCATGCCGCTGGGCAGCATGTGCCGCCCTTTGGTTTGAACGGCGGCGATGGCGGCGTCCCAGCCGAAATCCTTCGCGATGGCAAGGCGCTGACGCGCGAAGAGAAAGTTCAGCATGCCAGCGCGCTGCCGCTGACCGATACCGACATGACCGTCGGATTTGACACGGCCGCCGGCGGCGGATATGGCTCGCCGCTTGCCCGCGCCATCGAAAAAGTGGAACGCGATGTCCGCGACGGCGTCGTGTCATTGGAGCAGGCGGCGGCTGTTTATGGCGTCATCCTCGACCCAGAGACGCTGGTCGCCGACAGAACAGCGACAGCGGCGCGGCGCAGTGAACGGCAGGCGCAGCGTTGAGCGAAATCAGGCAGGAAAGCGGATGATGCGACAGTTTGGCTTGAGACAGGCGCGGCTTTACAGCCAGAATCGGGGGCTGCTGGCCGGTCTGCTGTTACTGCTCCCCTTCCTTCTCTTTGCCCTGCTGCCAGGAGTCTTTGCCACGCATGACCCATCAAAAACATCCATCCGCGAGCTGTACAGTCCGCCCAATGCCGACCACTTCTTCGGCACTGATGAATTTGGGCGCGATGTCTACAGCCGCGTCGTCTATGGCACGCGGATATCGCTGGTTTCGGCGGCGCTGATTATCGGCATCGCCGGTTGGATTGGCGTTATTCTGGGCACCATCGCCGGCTATTGGGGCGGCTGGAGCGACCGGGTGATTATGACCTTGACCGATTTGGTGCTGGCATTCCCGCCCTTTATTTTGGCTATGGCCGTGAACGCGGCACTGGGTTCGGGGCTGCGGAGCTCAATTATCGCCGCGGCCGCCGTTTGGTGGCCGGTGTATGCGCGGCTGCTGCGCGGTCTGACGCTCCAGCTGGCCAACATGGAATTTGTCACGGCGGCGCGGGCGATGGGCGCTTCATCGGCGTCGATTATCATCCGCCATATTCTGCCCAATACCGTCTATGCCATTACCGTCCGCGTCAGCCTTGACCTTGGGCTGGCTATCCTGCTGCTGGCGAGCTTGAGCTTTATCGGCCTGGGCGCCAGCGCGCCGACGCCCGAATGGGGCGCGATGGTTGTCGGCGGGCGGCATTATTTCCTGACCGACTGGTGGATTGGCGGCTTCCCGGCGCTGGCGATTACCTTAGTGGTCGTCGCCATTACCCTGCTGGGCGATGGCTTGAACGACGCGCTCAACATCAACTGACCAAGGCGAATGCGATTCTTAGAAAGGCGGCGCGATGACAAACAACCCGCGATGGAACAAACTATACGACATTATGCGCCGAACAAAGCTGGACATCCTGGCTTTGATTCCGGGGCCTAACCACCGCTATCTCACGCAGGCGGTTCACTTCGTGATGGAACGGCCGATTGTGATGTTTATCCCCCTGGATGAACAGCCGATTGCCGTCATCCCCGAACTGGAAATCCCCCTGTTTGAACGGCATCCGATCCCATCGCGGATTTTCTCGTGGACGGATGCCGAGGGGTATGAGCCGGCTTTCGCCGCCGCGCTGGACGCGCTGCAAACGCGCGGCAAGACCATCGGCGTCGAGGGTTTGCAGATGCGCTTTTTTGAGGGCGAAGTCATCCGCGCCCATGCGCCCAAGGCCGCCATTGTCGACGCTTCCGGGCCGCTGGCCGAATTGCGAATCATTAAAGACGCCGACGAAATCGCCGCGCTGCGCCGGGCGATCCAAATATCGGAAGACGCGCTGCGGGCGACTCTGAACAAGACGCTGGTGGGCATGAGCGAACAGGAAATCGCCGCTGACTTGGAGGCGCACATCAAGGCGCTGGGCGGCGAGGGACTGTCTTTTGACACGATTTTGCATGGCGGCGGCAACACCGCTTTGCCGCACAGCGGCCCGCTTGACTATCGCATTCAGCGCGGCGACCCGCTGCTGGTTGATTTTGGCGCGGCTTTCTCTGGCTATTGCGCCGATATTACCCGCACGGTGTTTGTGGGCGAGGTCAGCGAAGCGCATCGTCGATTTTACGCTGTGGTACTGGCGGCGAACGAAGCTGGGCGGCGGGCGGCGCGGCCTGGCGTCACGGCCGAATCGGTCGATGCGGCGGCGCGGCAGCCGCTTATCGATGCCGGCTGTGAACACCTGATGCGGCATCGGACTGGCCATGGCTTGGGCCTGCAGGCGCACGAAGCCCCGTATATCGTTCAGGGGAATCAACGTATTTTGCAGCCGGGGATGGTGTTCACGATTGAACCCGGCATCTATCGTCTGGGGGAAATTGGCGTTCGGATTGAGGACGATGTGCTGATTACGGAGGATGGCTGCGAGAGCCTGACAACTTTCCCGCGCGGCATTATCGCGCTGGAATGATAAGACTGTGGTTTGCGCGGCGCGCGAAAGTGTGTTATTGTACCCGCGTCGCAGTGTATTATTCAGTAATAATCGGTTTTCAGGAGGCGCTGATGGCAAAAATGCTCCAAAGGAGAAATACCGCATCAAGACAGCGAGCCTATTTATTGGAGGATGAACATGACAAATAAGAACAAGATGAGCCGCCGCGATCTGCTGAAACTGGCGGCCGCCAGCGGCGCTGGTTTGGCGATGAGCGGCCTGCCTGTGCGCGTTATCGCCCAGGATACGATTGTCGTCAAGGTGCAGACCGCTGGCCTGGATGACAACACTCTGGAGCCAGTCGGGGATATGCTCATGGCGCAGAATCCCAACGTGCAGGTGGAATGGGTTATTTTGACCGGCATCGACCATGAAGAGGTCGCCGCGAAAATCCTGGCGCTGGTCGCCGCCGGCGAGTCGATTGACGTTGGCTATGCGGCGACGGAAGCCACTCAGCTTTTCGCTGGCCAAGGGCTGGCGGTGGCGCTGGACGACCGCATCGTCAACGATCCTGACCAGGACTTTTGGACGGAATACTTTTCCGATGTCCACCCGTCGCTGGTCGAGGCGATGATGTACGAAGGCAGCCTGTATGAGCCGCCGCGCGACTTCAACGCCGCCAATATGTACTTCAACACCAAGGTTCTGGCTGACAACGGCTTTGAGGTGCCGGGCCCGAACTGGACCAAGGACGATTTCCTGGAGATCGCCCGCGGCACAACCACCAAGAACGACAGCGGGCAGACCGAAATCTTCGGCTATGCCTGGACGAACCGCCTGTGGGGCAGCTGGATGCCGTGGATCTTTGTCGCCGGCGGCAATTTGTACACTGAAGAGCGCGCGCCGGGCGGTGAATGGCTCTGGGACGGCTATTACGCTGGCGATGCGGCGGTTGAGGGCCGCGGCGGTGGTTTCCGCTGGCGGACGCCGATTGCCAATTCATCCGAAGTTGTCGAGGCCTTGCAGCTGGTCGTTGACCTGTGGCAAGAAGGCGTGTCGCCGGACATCGGCATGGGCACCGGGCAAACGCTGACCGGCTTTTACGCCACTGGGCGGCTGTGCATGACGCCGGCCGGCGGTTTCTGGGCCGGGCGGCTGGGCAACGAAGGCATGGCCAAGGGTGATTTTGACGTGCAGCTTTGGCCGGCATGGCGCAACCAGAAGCATCAGTTCGGCACTGGCGGCCACTGGCTTAGCGCCACTTCGGAAAATCCCGATGAGGCTTGGGAATTTATGAAATTGGAGGTCAGCCACGAAGGCTTCCAGAGCAGCGAGTTCTTCAACCCGGTCATCGTCACCACGCCGTCGCGGCGCTCCTACAGCCAGGCGGACGCCTTTGAGACGACCGGGCCAGCGAACAGCGATGTTTTCTATAGCACTCTGGATGATCATCCCGACACCGCTCCGATCCCGGCGCCGCCGTGGTCAAACCCGATGACGACCATCTTCACCACTTATACCGGGTTTGCCACCTCTGGCGAAATGGAACCGCAGCAGGCATTGGATGAGATGCAGCGCGAACTGGAAGACCTGACCAATCGCCAGCCCAAGTACTACGGTGATTAACCGTCTGTAAGGTGTGGGGCCAATAGCCTGTCTATTGGCTCCGCGCATTCAACAGATAAGGAAAATGGAATGAAATCCAAATCATCACAAGTCGGGGGCGGCATCTGGCACTGGCTCATGCAGGACACCATGGACGGGCTGCGGCGGCGGCGCGCTTTGCTGGGCTATTTATTTTTGCTGCCGACCCTGCTCGGTATTTTTATTTTCACAGCCGGGCCTATTTTCGTTTCCTTTGGCTTGAGTCTGTTTCGCTGGAATATATTCAAGCCGCCCGACTTTATCGGATTGGACAATTTCGAGCGGCTGCTAAGCGATGGCAGGGTCATCGTCGGCTTGGGCAACACCCTGAAGTTCTCCGTTCTCGCGGTTTGCAGCCAAGTTTCTATCGGATTGCTTTTGGCTTTGGCGGTTCATCGAATATCCCAGACATGGCTGCGCTATTATTTCCGAACGGCTTTTTTCCTGCCGCTGCTGATGTCTGGCGCTTCGGTCGCCGTCTTTATGGGTTATATCTTTCACAAAGAGTTCGGGCCCCTGAATTATTACCTGACGCTGTTGGGTCTGCCGCAGATTCCGTGGCTGACTTCGCCTGATTTGGTGATGATTTCGATTGCTATCATCTCGGCCTGGCGCAATTTGGGTTTTACCTTTTTGATCTTCCTCGGCGGGCTGTCCAATTTGTCGCAGGAAGTGCTGGACGCGGCCGATGTCGATGGCGCCCAGGGATTCCGCCGCCTGTGGTCGGTGGTCATTCCACTGCTTAGTCCGCAAATTTTGTTCGCCACGGTCACCGGCGTGATTGGCGCGCTGCAAGTTTTTGACGAGCCTTATATCATGACGCGGGGGGGGCCAGGCAATGCCAGCCGCACTTTGGTGATGGTGATGTACGAACACGCTTTCAAGCATATTGAGTTTGGGTATGGGTCGGCGATTGCTATTGTGCTTTTTCTGATGATTCTGGTGATGGCGGTTGTGCAGATGTGGCTCTGGCGAAGCCGTGTGTTCTATCAGTAAGGCCTGTCAGGAGACGATTGATGACGACCGGATTAAGAAGCGGCCCCAGAGAAATTTCGTCGGCGGAGCATCGGCGGCAGGTGCTTTCCCATCAGTTGGGCCGCTGGGTGCCCTTGCTGGCGCTAGCGATTATGAGCGGCGTTATTTTGGCACCGATTATGTGGACGATTTCGACCTCGCTCCGCGACGGGGTCGATTCTTTTACGGTGCCGCCCAAGTGGCTGCCGACTGACATGGAGGTCAAAAACTATAAGACAGTATTCGAGAAGGTGCCTTTTGCCCGCCAGATCCTCAACAGCAGCATCATCACCTGGGGGACGGTGCTGGGGCAGCTGATCACCGCGTCGCTGGCGGGCTATGCCTTTGCTCGGCTGGAGTTTCGCGGACGGGAACTCCTGTTCTGGATTGTGCTGGCGACCATGATGATCCCTATTCAGGCGACTGTGATTCCGGTCTTTATTTTGATACGGAACCTGGGTTTGTATGATACGGTGTGGTCGCTGATTCTGCCGGCGACGCCGACGGCCTTCGGCGCTTTCCTGCTGCGGCAGTATTATCTGACCATTCCCATTGAGCTAGAGGAATCGGCGCTGATCGACGGCGCCAATCAATGGCAGCTTTTCTATCGAGTCTACCTGCCGCTGGTCAAGCCCGGCTTGGCGGTGCTGGCGATTTTGAGCTTTAATTTTCATTGGAACGAATTCTTCCGTCCGCTGATCTTCTTGCAGCACGAAAATTATCCCATTACTATCGGCATCTTCCAGCTACAAGGCTATATGATGACCGGCAGCATATCGGTTGTGCTGGCGGGAGTGGTTATATCGCTGGCGCCGGTGATTATCATTTTTCTTTTTGGGCAGCGTTATCTGATTGAAGGCATTATGCGCGGCGCGATCAAGGGTTAATCGCAGACGGCTGGTGTGCATGAATGTTTTTTACAAGCCGGCGGACGGCTTTGTGGGCGATGTGATTCCCTTTTATTGGGAGGGCGTCTATCACGCTTTTTATTTGAAAGCGCCGCTGCCGCCGCATCGCAATGGCGCCGATGGCGCGCCTTACGCTCATCTCGCCTCGTCAGACCTTGTTCATTGGGAGGAACTGCCGCTGGCGATTGAACCTGGGCCGCCTGGCGCGCCTGATGCCGTCAGCTGTTTTACTGGCTCGGTCATCGAAAGAAAGGGGGTCTTTCATCTCTTTTACACTGGTTACGCCGGCGAAAATCAGCCGCAGACCGTGTGCCGCGCCACCAGCGGCGATCTGCAAAGCTGGCATAAAGACCCGCTCAACCCGATTATTGAAGCCGATGCGCGCTGGTATGAAAGCATTGACTGGCGCGATCCGTTTCCGTTTTGGAATGAGGAAGCGCAAGAATACTGGATGCTGCTGGCGGCGCGTGAGAAAGACGGGCCCGCCAATCGCCGCGGCTGCATTGCTTTGATGACATCGCCTGATCTGGAACAGTGGGAAGTTCGGCCGCCCTTTTGGTCGCCGCGTTTGTATTACACGCACGAATGCCCGGATTTGTTCCGTTGGGGGGACGATTGGGCGCTGGTGTATTCGACCTTCAGCGAGCGCCATGTCACCCATTATCGCATCAGCGAGTCCTTGCAGGGGCCGTGGCTGGCGCCGACAAATGACACCTTTGACGGCCGCGCGTTTTATGCGGCTAAGACGGCCGGCAATGGACAAAGGCGGTTCGCGTTTGGCTGGAATCCGACCCGCGAAGGCGAAACGGACAGCGGCGGCTGGCAATGGGGCGGCGCGATGGTCGTCCATGAGCTTGGCGAATTGAACAACGGCGGTTTCCGCGTGTCGCCGCTGCCAGAGCTAGAGGCGGCATTTACGCAATCCAAGCCAATAGACTTCCAAGCCCATTTTGGCGAATGGCAGGCAAGCGGCGCTTCGTACACCGTTCGGGCTGATGATCATTTTGCGGCCTGCGCCTTGGGCGAACTGCCGCCGAGCGCGCTGATTCAGGTGGACATTTCGTGTCAGCCGCCGACGCGCGGCTGCGGCCTATTGCTGCGCTGTGACCCGGATATGGAACATTATTATCAGATTCGATGGGAGCCTGGACGGCAGCGCGTCGTCTTTGACCGCTGGCCGCGGCCGGGCGATCAGCCTTTTACGCTGGAGCGGCCGCTGCACATGTCGGCTGAAGAGCCTTTGCGGCTCAAGGTGTTCATGGATGGCAGCGTTATTGTGGTTTATATGAATGATTCGGTCGCTTTGAACTGCCGCGGCTATGACCATTCTGGCGGTCAATTAGGGCTTTTTGTTTCCGAGGGCGGCGCGTCCTTTGACGGTCTTTCCATACGAAGCCTGCCGCGCGGATAAGCTATGGCCGAAAAAGCTCCCTTTCAATCTCGCAAAACCTACCGGCCGGGGCTGGTTTTTCAGCCTTCGGCGCATCAGCAGATCCAACGGGGCATCAACACCCTGGTTTCCGCTATCCGACCGACTTTGGGGCCGACGGCGCGGACTGTGGCGGTAACGCATCTTTCGAATGACCAAAAGCCGCCCGAAATCCTTGACGACGGGGGGACTATCGCCCGCCGCGTGATCGAATTAAGCCGCCGAGACGAAGATATGGGCGCGATGCTGGCGCGGGCGCTGATTTGCCGTCAGCACGAGCGGATGGGCGACGGCGCGGCCACGGCGGCTGTTCTGTTTCAGGCGGTTTATAATGGCGGGCTGCATTACTTGGCGGCGGGGGGCAATGCCATGCGGCTGCGCGTTCATCTGCAAGCGGCTTTATCCTGCGCGCTGGGCATTTTGGATGAGATGACCTTCCCGATTGAAGGCAAGGAGAACTTGGCGCAGGCCGCTGAAGCCATCTGCCATGACCCGCCCATGGCCAAGCTGCTTGGCGAGATCTTCGATATTATCGGCGCTTATGGCCAGCTTGACATTCGCAAAGATCATCGCCGCGAACTGCGTCGCGAATACATTGAGGGTATGTTCTGGAACAGCGGCCTGTTTTCGCGCGAGATGATTATGAACCGCGCCGAGCTTCAGACGGTTTATGAAGAGCCGTCGATTCTGATTGTCGATTTCAAAATCAATGACCCGCGCCATATTATGCCGATATTGGAAATTGCGGTTGAAACGAAAATAGAAAAGCTGATTTTGGTCGCGGGCGATTTGTCCAAGGAAGCACTGGCTGGTCTGTTGCTGGCCAATGGCAAGCTCAAGAATTTCCATGTCATGGCTGTCAAAGGCCCTGGTCGCAATCCGGATGACCGCATCGCCGCTGTGGAAGATCTGGCCATCCTGACTGGCGCGGAGCCGATGCTGAAGGCCGCCGGCCACAGCCTCAAGGACGTCACTCCGCGGCATTTTGGTCGGGCGCGGCGCGGCTGGGCGAGTCCGCATAACTTCGGCATTGTCGGCGGCAAAGGCAGCCCGCGAAAGCTGCGTCAGCACGTCAGTCATTTGCAGTCCCGTTTTCAGCGCAGCGACGACCCGAAACCGCGCGAGAAAATCATGGAGCGCATCGGCAAATTGATGGGAGGATCGGCGACGCTGTGGGTGGGCGGCGCGTCTGAACTGGAAATCGAGCGGCGCAAGGAACTGGCGCAGCGCACGGCGGCGGCCATGCGGGCGGTCGTTAAGGATGGGGCGCTGCCGGGCGGCGGCATGTCGTATCTCGCCTGTCGGCCGGCGCTGGAGCGGGGCCGAAAGGCAAGCGCCGACCCTGATGAAAGGGCCGCCTATCGCATCCTTTATCAGGCTTTGGCTGAACCGGCGCGGGCTATTTTTGAAAACGCCGGCTATGACCCGGGCGAAATCATGGCAAAGCTGGCGACCGCTGACTATCCCTGTGGCTTTGATGTGGTCGCTGGAAAGACAACCGATATGAAGCGCATCGCTGACAGCGCCTCAATGCAGAAGATGGCGCTCCGCAATGCGGTATTGACGGCGGGCATGGCATTGACTGTTGATGTGCTGGTGCATCACAAGACGCCGGAAATCGCCCGTCAGCCTGGATGAGGCGCGGTATGCTAGCGGTACATTCCATTTTTTCATTGTCGGCGGATGACACGGTTTTTTCGCTGGCGGCCTCGCCCGATTTCGCTGTGGATGGCATCTGTTTTGCGGCCTGCGCTTCGGGGCTGTATCGCTCGCGGGACGGCGGACAAAGCTGGGAATCGCTGGACATTGGGACTAGGCTGGCCGTCACTGGACTGGCTGTCTCGCCTGATTATGGGCATGACCGCAGTCTGTTCGCGGCCGTACAGGGCGGCATTCTGCGTTCAAGCGACGGCGGCGATACGTGGTTCGCGGCTCGTTTTGCGGCGCCGCCGCCGCTGTTTTCGGCTTTACGGGCGTCTCCCAGCTTTGAATATGACGGCGTTCTGCTGGCTGGCACGATGGAAGATGGCATCTTCGCTTCATCTGACCGCGGCGCGAATTGGCAGTCCTGGAACTTTGGCCTGTTTGATCTTAATGTGCTTTGCATCGCCTTGTCGCCTCATCTGGAAGATGATGAAACCGTCTTGGCCGGCGCCGAAACCGGTTTGTACCGCAGCGCCAATGGCGGGCGAGCGTGGCGGGAGACCGCTTTTCCGACTGACAAGGCGCCGGTTCTCTGTTTGGCATTTATCGATGACGGCGCGGCAAAGATACTGGCCGGCACCGAAAATCATGGGCTTTGGGTTTCTGGCGATGAAGGCAAAAGCTGGACTCGATTGGCGCCGGAAACCATTCCCGACGCGGTCAATGACATCCAGGTTATCCACAGGTCGGACGGCAGTCGGCGTCTCTTTGCGCTGGTCGATGACGGTCTGCTGGCTTCCGCCGATGATGGGCAAACCTGGCGGCGGCTCATGCAGACCAGCGATGCGCCAACCGCATTCCTGGCGCCGGCCGGCAACGCTATTTTCGTCGGCATCTTGGGCAAAGGGATTGTCAGGCTGGACGCTTCATCATTGGCGCAGAAATGATATGATTCAGATTTTAGCGAAAGCATAGGAGATTATGGACTACACTTCGCGCGTTCCAAAATACCGCTTTGCGACAACACTGGACGAGCAGAAAGCGCAACTCCAGACCAATCCACTGCTGCGGCGCCTCCATGAAGCGCGGCAAAGCCTGGCGGATGATCCGCATCGTCCGCTTTATCATTATGTCAATCCCGAAAGCACATTGAACGACCCTAATGGGCTGTGTTTTTGGCAGGGACGGTGGCATCTGTTTTATCAGGCTTATCCGCCCGAAGACCCGCGTCAGCACTGGGGGCATGCCGTCAGCGATGACTTGATTCACTGGCGGGATTTGCCCTACGCCATTTATCCTCATCCCGAAGAATGCTGTTTTTCGGGTTCGGCTTTGGCTGAAGATGACCGCGTGATCGCGATGTATCACGGCACGAAAGTCGGCAATATGGTCGCTGTGTCGCATGATCCGCTGCTGCTGAATTGGGAGAAGGTGACCGATGGCGCGGTCATTCCGTTTGCCGGCGAGGGCGAGCCGCCGCATCCCTACACCGTTTTTGATCCGTGCATCTGGAAAAAAGGCGACTGGTATTACGCGCTTTCTGGCGGCACATTGCCACAAGGGCCGGACAACAAACAGATACGGGCCAATTTTCTGTTTCGCTCGCGCGATTTGGCCAACTGGGAATATCTGCATCCTTTTGTTGAGGATGATCAATTCAGCTTGGTCGGCGATGACGGCGCCTGCCCTTATTTTTGGCCGATTGGCGATGACAAGCATATGCTTTTGTTTTTCAGCCACATGAGCGGCGGGCAGTATTTGCTGGGCGATTATGACAAAGGCCGCGATAAGTTTGTGGTGACTGACCAAGGCCTGTTTAACTTTGGCGCGGCTCTGCCCTCTGGCGTCCATGCGCCTTCGGCAGTTCCCGACGGCAAGGGCGGTATCATCGTTTTGTTCAATATGAATCAAGGTCGGCCGTCGCGGGGCTGGAATCAGATTATGACCCTGCCGCGCCGTTTGACGCTGGCGGCCGACAATAAGCTGCGGGTTGAGCCGGCCGGCGCTATCGAATCACTGCGCGGGCAGCATCAGCGTATTGGGGAAACCGTCCTGCCGGCCAATGAAGAGGTTGTCTTGGATTCGATTCAGGGCAATGCGATGGAGCTTATGCTGGAGATTGAGCCTGGCGACGCGCCTATGCTTGAGCTTAAAGCGCTGCGTTCGCCCAATCAGGAAGAGTACACGCGGATTGTCTTTTACAAGCATCGCGGCTTTGTCTATCGGGAACGGGTGCCCAATCAAACCGCGCTGAACGCCAATTCGGATGTTCTGAAATCGCTTGTGGTGCGGCGGGAGAGCTTAATCACGATAGACACTTCTTATTCTTCTGTTTTGCCAGATGCGCTTTCGAGGGCGCCGGAGACCGCGCCGGTTTATCTTGAGCCGAATGAGCCACTGCGTCTGCGCGTTTTCATTGACCGCAGCGTGGTCGAGGTCTTTGTCAATGGCAAGCAGTGCGCCGCGGTGCGGGTTTATCCTGGGCGCGAGGACAGTTTGGGAATATCGCTACGGGCGCAGGGTCAATCGGCGCGGCTGACGCGCTTGGATGCCTGGCAGATGCAGAGTATATGGCAATAGATTTCAATATAGGGGATGGCATGACATTTGCAACGGTTCACGACCTGGAAACCCCCAGCGTCCTCATCGATATGACTGTCATGGAAGACAATATCGCCGCCATGCAGAAGCGCTGTGATGATTTGGGGATTCAGTTTCGTCCGCATATCAAAACCCATAAAATCCCCGACATCGCCCGCCGTCAGATTGAAGCTGGGGCTGTTGGGATCGCCTGTCAAAAGGTCAGCGAAGCCGAGGTGTTCGCCGATGCTGGCTTTGATGATATTCAGATTCCGTACAACATCGTCGGCGAGCGAAAGACGCGGCGGCTGGCGGCGTTGGCCAAACGGGCTGACGTGACGGTGACTGTGGACAGCCGCGCGGTGATCGATGGCATTGCTGACGCGGCTCAACAGGCGGGCGTCACTGTGAAGATGATGGTCGAACTGGTCGCTCTCAATCAGCGCACTGGCACAAGGCCTGAACATGCGCTTGAACTGGCGCGGCGTATTGTGGCCGCCGAGGGTCTGCGTTTTGTCGGGGTGATGATTTATCCTTCTGATGCCGCTATTCGGCCGCGGCTGCAAAAAACTTTGGCTCTGCTTGAAGCGGCCAAGATCGAAGTCGAGATGGTCAGCGGCGGCGGCAGCGGCGCCATTTTGGAATCGCATCTGCTGCCTGAACTAACGGAGATGCGGGTTGGCACGTATGTGTTTTGGGATTGGGGCAGCGTGGACAAGGGCATGACAGCTTTCGACCGCTGCGCCATGCGTATCCGCGCCAGTGTGGTCAGCGCCCATGAACCGAGCCGCGTCATCCTCGACAGCGGCAGTAAAACGGTCAATGCCGAAACAGTGGACGGGCTGCTGGGTTACATCGTTGAATATCCTGATGCGCGCTTTCATCAGGCGAATGAGGAGCATGGATTCGTCGACTGCACAGCTTGCGCGGCGATGCCCAAGGTGGGAGATGTCGTTCATATTATCCCGGTGCATACCTGCGTGGTGACCAATCTGCACAATCAGCTTTATGGCGTGCGCGGCGAGGCGATTGAGCAGGTATGGGATGTGGCCGCCCGCGGGCTGGTTTGGTGAGTCATTCGTCCAGGATCGCATCAAGCTGTTCGCTGGCCTGCTTCAGGATTTGCGTCAAGGCAAAATCGCCGCCAAAGGGGATCATCTTGGCGCCTTGCTTGCGGTAGACATCAAGCTCTTCAATAGATGAGGCCGTTCTGGCCCAAACTTTATTGTGCTTGCGGGTTGCCGCGGCGACTTGGGCGACGGCTTCGTCGAGGCTTATGGTCAGCGACGGGTCGGCATCGAGGCGCAGCTTCAGATCGGTCGGGCCGACAAAGAGGGCGTCAATGCCTGGCACGGCGGCGATCTCTTCGGCATTGGCGACGGCTTGGGGCGTTTCGATTTGGGCAACGATAAAGGTTTCGCGGTTGGAATCGATGGTATAGTTGCTGTTGGGCCGCCAGGAATCACCGCCAAAATCAGCATCGAGGCCGGCGCCATCCAGGCCGCGGTTGCCCAGCGGTGGATACTTGACGGAACTGACAATCGCGCGGGCCATTTGGGCGTCGGACACAAAGGGAATCATCAGGCCGGCGGCGCCATCCTCAAAATAGCGGTAAAGACGGGTGCGCTGGAGGGTCGGCGGGCGAATCATGCAGTCGATGTCATACAGATGGCAAAGCGCCTGCAAATGCTGGACTTCGCGGCTGTCCATACTGCGATGCTCAAGGTCAAGCCAGATGCCGTCATACTTATAATGCGCCGCGTAACGGATAAAAAAAGGCAGCACATGCCCCATTGAGCAGAAGCGGGCAAATTGATTACTGCGCCATTTCGCCAGGACTTTACTCGCTCTCATCAGCCATTCCCCCCCAAGATAAAGTGATGATATGGTACTATAGTCAAAGCATTCCCGCAACACAGCGCGCGAATGCAGTTGTCGCAAAATTGGGCGCGAAATGATTTGACAAGGGCCGATATTGATGTATAATTTTCGCATACGATGAATAGAAAGGCGATTGACATGAATATCCCTATCAGGAAAAGCCCCCCCCCCCCCCCCCCCCCCCCCCCCCCCGCATTTTCTGATTAAGAACGTTATCTGCTGTTTATTCCTGCTCCTCTTCCTCGCTGTTCCCGTCCAAAGTCAAACACCAATCCCCACAGTGCCGCCGCGGCTGACTAATCCAACGTCGATGGCCCCTTGCGGCCTGCCAGCGTCTTATGCACAGTTCGATTCATCAGCGACGGTTACAACTTTCAACATGACCGCGGACTGCGTTTTTAGCAGATGGGCCGTGCAAACTAACCTTGCCTTTCTGTATTTTTCATCGGGCGAGTTCACCATCAACGGCAACGGATACAGCATTATTGGCCCAGCAAGCGCGAACGTGTCCCTATACGTCGGCGATGGCACCAGTGGCGCTGTCCTCAATCTGAACGATGTGACTGTACGCCAGGCTGGCGACGAGAACGCGGTCATTAGCGTGGACGGTGGCCGTCTTAACGCTCGAAACCTCATTTTCAGAGACAATCACAGCACTTGGGTATTGAGCTTGAACAGAGGCGGGCAAGCCTATCTTGAAAATGCGCGGGTCTTGAACAACCGCGGCGTAGGTTCTGATACGGCAGTTTTTAATCTCGGAAGTTCCGGTGGCCCCTTGTTACGCATCACCAACGGCGTCTTTCGGGGCAACACAGATTTCGATTACTTCATCGAGTTCGCTGGCGCTGTGGAGCTAAGAGGCTGCATCACCCTTGCCGACGGCCTTGATAACAATCAACGGCCAGGCGGTGTCCTCACCGACAGAAGAAGCTGCAAGCGCAAGAAAGAAGAAAAACTCCCCACCGCGACGGCGACTCTCCGACCGTTGGCCGTGACCTGTCCTGTTTTGTCCCAGTTCGGCATCGCTGTTCATGCGACTTATGGGCTGGCGAGCGGCGTTCAGTGTCAGCGACTTGACGGCGGCGGGATTGGGATTCAGTCGATTGTCGAGGCTGGCTTTATTGAGGCCGTGGATATTTGGGGCTATGTCGAGCAGGGGGTCGAGGTCTGTTTTCCGCAGTCGGGACGTCTTTTGTTTTTGGATGCGCGGACGATGCCGCGGGCCATTACGCCATTGGAATCGACCGTCGTCGAGGGCATGACCTGCGCTTCGATTGCGAGTCCGGGTTCGATTGTGTTGATGCCATCGTAACAGTCATACCGCGATTAGGTATCCCGGTGCAGATAGCCGCCGTCGACGCGCAGGATGGTTCCGGTCATATAATCGGCATCATCAGAGGCCAAAAAGGCGGCCGCTTTGCCAATATCCGCCGGGGTTCCCAGCCGCCCCCAAGGCAATGCCCGCCCCTGCGTATCCAGGTCGCTGAAGGTTTCGCGCTCGGCGGGGGTGTCGATCCAGCCTGGCTCGATGATATTGACGTTAATTTTATGGGCTGCAAGCTCGCGGGCAATCGTTTTGGCCATGTGGTTCAAGCCAGCTTTGGCGGCATTATAGGCAATGGCGCGGCGGTAGGGCCTTTCGGCATGAACGCTGGAGATGAAGATGATTTTTCCGCCAAGGCCGCGGGCGGTCATGTGCCTGGCGGTCAGCTGGCTGATATGAAAACCGCCAATCAGAGTCGCTTGGATAATCCGTTCAAACAGCCCTGGGTCAAAATCCAAGAAATCGTGGCGCGCGCTCAAGGCTGGATTGCTCACCAGGATATCGATGGCGTCAGTGATTTCCAATGCCTGGCGCAGTAAATGTGAACAGCCGGCGCGGCTGAAAACATCCGATTCAATCGGGATGGCTTCGCCGCCCAATGCCCGGACCTCGGCGGCGGCGGCCGCCAGATCGGGGCTGTTCGGGCGGTCGTTGAGGATAACCGCCGCGCCGCACCGCGCCAGTTCCAGCGCGCAGCCTTTGCCAATGCCGCGCCCGGCGCCGGTAACAAGCGCTGTTTTGCCTTTCAGTTTCATCGGTACACCTTTCACGGCGGGCTTTCGGTGTATAGCATCGCCTTATGCCAGCAATGGTCTCATCCGACGCAGCGCCCGATGAAGCCGGTCGGCATCGGCCGCAAAGCACAGCCGCAGATACCCTTCGCCTTCGGGGCCAAAAGCCGCGCCCGGCGCCAGTCCGACGCCTGTTTGGTCCAGAATCTCCTGGGCAAAGGCAAAGCTGTCGCTGATGCCTTCGACAGTAAAGAACGCGTAGAAGGCGGCCGCCGGCAGCGGGCATGTGACCCGCGGCAAACCGTCAAAGGTATTCATCACCACCTCAAGCGCGGTTCGATAACGTTGGATGGATGACTGAATAAAGGGCTCGCCCTCTTGCAGCGCGGCAATGCCGGCGATTTGCGTCGGCGCGAAAATGCAGGAGAAGTTAAATTCGGTCACCATTTCCAGCGCGGATGCCAGCGATTTTGGCGCCGTCAGCCAGCCCAAACGCCAGCCGGTCATCGCCCAGGATTTTGAGAAACTGTTGATGATGATGAAACGATCCGCATCGGTCACTTTGTCGGCGAAACTGGCGGCGCAGGCGCGGTCATAAATAATCCGATTGTAGACTTCGTCGGCAATCAGCCAGATGCCGCGGCGGCGGCAGAAGTCCAGGATCGCCTGCTGCTCTTCATCTTCAAGCATCCATCCAGTGGGGTTATTGGGCGAATTCAGCAGCAGCGCGCGGGTATTGGGCTTGCAGGCCGCAAAGAGTTCATCCAGATCCAGGCTCCACCTGCCGGCGACTGGGCGCAAGGAAACGCGGGCGGTCTTGGCGCCAAGGATTTCGGCAATCGCGGGCAGGTTGGGCCAAACCGGCGATGGCGCGACGACGGCGTCGCCTTCGGCAATGATGCACTGGAGGGCTGTGGCCAGCGCTGACATGCCAGAGGGTGTCACGGTGATGCTGTCCACAGCGAAATCGGCGCCATGAAGCTGATTCATGTAGTCGACCAAAGCCTGGCGCAGTTCGCGCATCCCCAAATTGGGTTGATAAAACGTTTGGCCGGCGTCAATGGCGGCTTTGGCGGCGTCGCGGATGAAGGGCGGCGTCGGCTGGTCGGATTCGCCAAACCACAGGGGGATGACATCTTTTCGGCCTATGGCGGCATCGGACAGCCTGCGGATCAGGCTGGGCTGCAAAGCGTGAACGGTCGGTCGGTCGGCGCGAATCATCATATCTGTTTTCTAATCCCCTTCCTGCCTGTAGATGGCGACAATGATGCCGCTAAGTATAGCCATTTTTATGGCTGGACTGCAAAATCTCCGCTTTCGGCCGGCGGGGAGCGCCTCATTTCGCGGCTATTTCCCCCATTTCCCAAAATGGAAGCAACGCGCGGCCATTGAGTCGCCTTTTCGGGCCGGCTGCGTGATAGGGTGTGGCTATGAATATGAAACCCGCGCGCCGTTCATTTTTCGCCCATCATTTTCGCTGGCGGCCGCGGCGTGCCTCCGATGGGATTTATGCCCGAAAATCGTTTCGGCGCGCGGGCCAAGCGGGGGTTGCGCTGGTCTCAAAGTCAAGCGGGCCTCGCGGTTCAGCCGTTTTTCGGCTTGGAGTTTCGTTTGCGCTGGTCGGGGATGCGGTGGAGAGATTGTCCGTATTCGGGTATGGATTAGCCGCCACGGCGCGCGTTTTGTCCGTATTCGGGTACGTTTTGTCCGTTCTGGCGCGCGTTTTGTCCATGAATTTAGGGGAATCGGCGCAGATTAGGGAGTTTGGGAAGCGTCATCACCGCGTTTTTCGCTGCTTTCGTCCTGCGTATCGCTTGACTTATGGACTCGAATCATGTCTATTTATCATATACGCAGTCCTTTTGGAGGCGCGAGCATGAAACTGACCAGCGATTTGCATGTTGTGGGCGGCGGCTACTTTGGCTTTGGGCTTTCTGGGCGGCTTGACTGCCATGTATTCGTGCTGAACAGCGGCGCGGAACTGGCATTGGTGGATCCTGGCATGGGCCTGAAGGGCGATTTTGATACGATTTTGGACAACATTCGCCAGGACGGGCTTGACCCCAAGAAAATCCGCAAACTGATCCTGACGCATTATCACTGTGACCATATTGGCGCGGCGGCCGAAGCGCGGCGGCGGTTGGACGTCGAGGTTTATTCATCGGCTTTGGCGGCGCCGGCCATCCGCAGCGGCGACGAACAGGCGGTCGCCCTGGATGTGGCCAAGGCGGCGCAGTTTTATCCCGAAGACTATGCGCTGCCGCCCTGCCCGGTGGATGTTGAACTGGTGGAAGGCGACGTCATCCAAGTTGGCAGTCTGGCGCTTGAGACCTTTGAGACGCCTGGTCACTGTGATGGACACCTTAGCTTTATCATGCGCGGCGGCGACCGTACTTATCTGCTCGGCGCCGATTTGGTTTTTTGGGGCGGCAGAGTCGTCTGGCAAAATATCCACGACTGCCGCATCGATGCTTATGCCGACAGTATGTTCAAGATGGAAAAGCAGGAATTCGACGCCCTCGTTCCCGGACATCTTCAGATTTCACTGCGCGGCGGCAAAGTTCATTTGGATGCCGCGGCCGCCGCTTTCCGTCAGCTTGGCATTCCGCCCAATCTGCTGTAAGCCGCGTCAAAATCGCCGTCGCCGCAGCGATGGCCGTCTGGCTCAATCGTGTATAATATCAGTAACGAATTTTTAATAGGAGGAAGACACCATGAATAAATTATTCCTTTTTCTTGTTCTGCTATTGCTAGCTGGTTCCGTTTCCGCGCAGGATGAAGGGGCCGGCACATTCAAAGACCCCTTTGTCATCAATTACTTGGCTGATTCCGGCGCTTTGACCTCTTTGCGCGTTACGGGGCTTGAGCGTCCGGCTGATATAGGTGACGGCATGGCCGCCCCAGCGGAAGGCGAGGAGGCAGTCATCGTATCGGTTGACCTTGAATGCGCCGTTTCCCGCAGCGAAAACTGCTATTTCAGTTCCTTTAATTTTGAGTTGTCGGGCGAGAATGGCATCGTCTATGAAACCGCTTTTGAGGATGGGGGCGCGGTTGAAATCGAATTGGCACCGGGCGGCGCGGCAAGCATTGATTGGCCTTTCCTGGTCAGCAGTGATGATGCCCATCTGACGCTTCATTATTACAATCATCAGTCTATGCAGTTTGCTTTCCCGCAGATATTCGCGACGGAAGCGCGGGCCGAGGTTGAACCTATCGAGGCTGTTCCGACAATCAGCATCGTCACGCGTGTCGGGCCGCGCAGTGATCTGGCCTTCGCGGGTGTTTTGCATCGCGGCGAAACTCTCCTTGCCCATGGCCGTAGCGCGGATGGCGACTGGCTGGAAATGGGGTCTATTGGGTGGGTCCCCGCCGAATTTATCGAAACCGAAGGCGATATTATGAGTCTTCCGGTCACGCGGTAACGTTCGCCGCTTTCATCGTCAAAAACGAAAGAATATGCCATGTCCCTAAAACCGAATGTCGTCGTCCTGCTGACCGATCAATGGCGTTTGCAGGCCTTGGGATACAGCGGCAATCCACAAGCGCTGACCCCGAACATCGACCGATTGTCGCGGGAAAGCGTCAATTTCAAGCATGCGATATCCGGCTGGTCGGTCTGCTGTCCGTGGCGGGCCAGCTTTCTGACTGGGCAGTATCCTCTGACGCACGGCGTTTTTGTCAACGATGTTCCGATTGGCAGTCGTCCGGTCGGACTGGGCGATGCCTTCAAACAGCAGGGCTATCAGACGGCTTACATCGGCAAATGGCACGTCGATGGCCGCGGGCGCAGCGCCTATATCCCGCCGCAAAGACGATTGGGATTCGACTATTTCAAGGCGCTGGAATGCAGCCACGATTATAATCAATCGGCTTATTATGCTCACGATGACCCGACTCGGCGGCAATGGGAAGGTTACGACGTATTCGCCCAGACGCGGGATGCCCAGGGTTATATCCAAGCGCAGGCCGGCGAAGGGCCTTTTTTGCTGACGCTGTCTTGGGGGCCGCCGCACAATCCCTATCAGACGGCGCCAGCCGAATATCGCAAGCTGTATGACCCGCAAAGCATTGAACTGCGCCCGAACGTGCCGGCAGAACGCGCCGATGAAGCCAGGGAATGGCTGGCCGGCTATTATGCCCACTGCACAGCCATTGACAAAAGCGTCGGCGATATTATGGATACGCTTGAAGAGTGTCATTTGACCGAAGATACGATTCTGGTTTTTGCATCCGACCACGGCGACATGCTCGGCTCGCAAGGCATGGAACGCAAGCAGAAGCCTTATGAGGAATCCATTCGAGTTCCGTT
Organism: Phototrophicaceae bacterium; assembly: GCA_965243515.1. Taxonomy (GTDB): domain Bacteria; phylum Chloroflexota; class Anaerolineae; order Aggregatilineales; family Phototrophicaceae; genus UBA6055. The sequence goes on from OZ251572.1 coordinate 3,166,013, forward strand.
TCTGCTTCGCTATCCAGCCCAATATGGGCGCGGGGCTGCGGTCTGCGAGGCTTTCCTGAACGCCCATGACATTATGCCGACTCTGCTGGGCATCTGCGGCCTGCCGATTCCAGCGACGGTCGAAGGCCGCAATGTTTCACCGGCTTTGGCCGGCCAAGATGATGATGGACAAGCGGCCCTGCTGGCTTGTTTTCATCCTTTTGGCGAATGGCCGCGGGCGCGCGGCGGCGTCGAATACCGCGGGGTTCGCACGGCCCGCTACACCTACTGCCGCCGTCTTGATGGGCCTTGGCTGCTCTTCGACAACGAGGCCGATCCTTATCAGCTAAACAATCGGGTCAATCAGGCCGCCTATGCGTCGATTCAGCGCGAACTGGAGGGCATCCTTCAGCGAAAGCTGGATGAGATGGGCGATGAATTTTTGGACGGCGAGTCATATATTCGGCAATGGGGCTATCCGCAGGACGACAGCGGCACCGTTCCTTTTACTTGGTGAATCAGCCGTGATAGCGGACATACTCCTTGCGGCGATGATAAATCAGCGGCGACTGGTCATCGTCATCCAGCAGATCGCCAATTTGATAACGCGCCGCCTGCTCTGGCGTCAGGATGTTTTGCTGGCCGTTGAAGGCGCTGCCGTCGGGCATATAGGCGCAGGTCATCGCCCGCCGATATTGGGGAGTCATATTCGCCCCGGCGCCGTGCGCCAGCAGGCCGTTGTGGAAGGAGCAGGAGCCAGCTTTCATCTCGGCGGCGACGGCGGTTTGGCCGCTCCACTGCGGATAAGCATCGAAAAGATCGCCGATATTGCTGCCGATGCTCACATTGTCATAGCTGGCTGTTTTGTGCGTTCCCGGCGCAAAATAGAGGCAGCCATTGTCGCGAGTGGCATCATCCAGCGCGACCCAGACGCTAATGGCATCGCGCGAATAAAATGACCAATAGGGGTTATCAAGATGCCAGGCGGTCGGATTGCCCCAGGGCGGTTTGATGAGGGCCTGGTCGTGCCAGATTCGCATGCCATCCACGCCGGCCAAATCGGCCGCCATCTTGCCCAGCCGATCATCGATCATCAGCCGCCGCATCCCCTCATGGTCTGTCCACAGGTTGATGCGCTGCACGAATACGCGGTCATAGTATTCATTGCCGCCGTCTCGCATCCGCCCATCAGCCAGCTTGCGGTCATCGCGATTGGCCACCGCCTCATCGACGCATCGCCGCCAGTCGGCAAGCTCATCATCCGACAAAAAGCCGTCGATGACCACATAGCCATGCTCTCGATAAAAGCTGATTTGCTCGCTTGTCAGTTCATGTTTCATCCGCCGCGCTCCTGTGTGATTGTCTTTTACCAAGTTTTGACGATATTTTCGGCTGTGCGCCAGGCCAGCGCCATAATGGTTTCGACTGGATTAAAGCCGCCGTTGGTCACATGCACCGAGCCATCGGCGACGAAGAGATTGTCGTGGCTGTGGACGCGGCACCAGGGATTGACCACCGAGCTTGCCGGATCTTCACCCATGCGACAGGTGCCGGCCTGATGCTGACCGCCGGAAAGATACTGCGGCGGCGGCTGGCCCCATACTTTGACCGCGCCTGAAGCCAGCAGCCATTCTTTGGCGCGGTGGTGCATAAAGGCGGCGGTTCGCACAGTTTCATGGTGAGCCTGGCCCGAAAGATGGGCGACGGGGATGCCATAGCGGTCTTTCAGCTTGGGATTGACTGTGACGCGGGCGTCAGGATGGGGAATCTCCTGCACTGGGCCTTTGATGTCATTGATGCGGCGGAAGTTGTCGCGCATGAACTGCTTGGCTTTCAGGCCCCAGCGCGGCGTATCGGGCGGATAATCGCGCTTCCAAAAGGTCATCGGCAGCACAATGTCCTCGTCGGTCAGCATGCCGCCGCCGATGATGCCGTCGTTGCCATGATTGAATTCACAAGTGGCGACCGAGGCGCCTGGGCCAAGGCCATCGTACATTGCCTGCGGGAAGAGGCCGACCGCGCCGGGATAATAATGGCCCTGCAAATGCCGTCCGACTTGACCGCCGCCGTTGCCGATACCCTTTGGCTCTTGCGGTGTGGCCGAGTTCAGCAGCAGCCGAGCCGTTTCGACCGCGCCGCAGCTTAGGACGACGACATCGGCCTCTTTGACGGCCAGCTGCCCGGCGGCATCGACAAACTGAACGCCCTCTATTCGCCCTTTTGGACTGACGGCCAGTTTGCTGACCATCACTTCGGTTTGCAAAACGCAGTTTCCTGAACGCAGGGCGCGGGGTATCACCGTGTTTTGGCTGCCGTTTTTGGCGTCTACGGGACAGGCAAAGCCAACGCAATGCTGGCAGTGAATGCAGGCCGGGCGGTCATTGTAGGGGATGGAGTTGATAAGCCGCGGCGTCCGCAGCCATTGCCAGCCCAGGGCTTCTAGGCCTTGGCGGTGAATGGATGATTTGTAGGGCAGTTTCAGGGGCGGCATCGGATAAGGCTGGTCATAGGGCGGCAGATGGGTCATAGCGCGATGGTCGCCGCAGATGCCGATTTTCCGCTCGACTTTTTGGTAATAGGGCAGGACGTCCTCGTAGCCAATTGGCCAATCAGCTAGGGAACTGCCGGCGGGAACGCCATAGACGCTGGCCATGCGGAAGTCCTGTGGCATGAAGCGCCAGGCTTGTCCGGCATATACGCGGGTGCCGCTGCCCAGACAGGCGGCGTTGTTTTGATAGCCGCGCTCGTGCGGTCGAATCACGCGGCCGTCGTCGCTGCTGCGCGGATTGCCTTCAATATCGGGCCCGGCGTTATGCCCATAATGCGACAGCCGTTGATTGCGGAGGTGATCGCGGCCCACATCCTCAAAGGACAGCGCCGCGCCGCGCTCCAGCAGCAGAACGGATTTTCCGGCCTCGGCCAGCACGGCCGCCGCCACGCCGCCCCCAGCGCCCGACCCGACCACAATCGCGTCATAATCGCTCATCCGCGCACCTCGAATCCGATCATGTCCCAGGCGACTCCATCCTTGTTGCCACCGTTGCCAGGGTCGCTGTAAAATCCTTCAATGCAATGCTCGACAATCTGCTGGAAGAAGGCCGCCGCGTCCATCGGCCAAGCTGTTTTGACCTGCCCCTGCTCAATGGCCTCCAGCAGGCGCGTGCGTTCGGCCAGGCTTAGTTCGGCAAAGGGCCGCTGGCAGGAGGCGCGCGACTCGGCATCCAGGGCCGTCAGCCATTGGGCATAAATCGCCGCCGCTTCAGTTAGATCGCGCTTGAACTGCCGCAGGAGATAATCGCCTACTCCGGCCTGCCAGCCACTCGGCCAGTCGTCAGCGGGGATGATCGCATTCACCAGCGCTTTCAGGGTGTTTAGCTGCTGTTCGTCCAGCATCGGCGCGCCTCGCTGAACACAATCAGGCCGGCTCGGCGGCCGCGTCGTACAGGAAGCATTTGACGCTGCGCCCTTCGTGGATGACGCTGGGCGGTATGTTGTTGTGGCAGATGTCCATAACCGCCGGACAGCGCCCGGCGAATTTGCAGCCAGTGCGCGTGTATTCATCGGTCTCGATGACCGCCAGGTCGATTTTTTCGTTCCAGGCATCGCTGGTATTGATGCTGGGGATGGATGCCTTGAGATTTTGGGTGTAGGGATGCAAGGGATTGCCAAGCACCTGCTCGGTCGTTCCCATTTCGACAATCCAGCCGCGCAGCATAACGGCAATGCGGTCGCCGGCATAAAAAGCGGTCGCCAAGTCGTGGGTGATATAGATGACGCTGACCTCATTGTCGGTCTTCAGTTTGCGGAACATATTGACAATCGACATCCGCAGGGAAGCGTCCAGCATGGAGACTGGCTCATCGGCGACAATCAGCGACGGTTTGGTAATCAGGGCGCGGGCGATGGCGACTCGCTGGGCTTGGCCGCCGGAGAGTTCGTTGGGATAGCGGCCGGCGATTTCGGCCAGCGTCAGGCCGACTTCGCTCAAGACGGTATTGATGTATCTGCCGGCGTCTTTTTTGCGTTTTCTGCGCGGGGTTATTTTGTAATTGCGGACGGTCTCATAAAGATAGCTGTCAATTCGCTTGAGCGGGCTGAAGGCGGCGAAGGGGTCTTGGAACACCGGCTGGACTTCTTTATAGAACCAGGATTTCATCTCGCGCTTGCCGATGTCGTTGATGACTCGATCTTTATAGCGCAGGGTGCCTTCGGACGCGGTTTCCATGCCCAGCACCATTTTGGCGAGGGTGGTTTTGCCGCTGCCGCTTTCGCCCACAATGGCAAAAATTTCGGGCTTGTCGGAATCAATCGTAATCGTGGCGCGGTCGACCGCATGAAATTCCTGACTGCTAAAGCCCTGTCGAATGTGAAAGATTTTGCTCAAGTCTTCAATTTGCAGCAGGGGCGTTTGGCTTTTAGACGGCTGGCGCATGGCTCAATTCCTCTTCGACAACGTGGCAGGCGGTGCGATGTCCGGGCGCAATTTCAATCAGATCGGGGTCGATGGTGTGGCAGATGTCGCGGGCCAGCGGACAGCGTTCATGGAAACGGCAGCCGGACGGCGGCTGGTCCAAGGCCGGCGGCCGGCCGGGAATGCTGACGCGCTCTTCGCGCGATTCCAGGCTGGGCAGTGAATCAATCAGGTACTTGGTATAGGGATGGCGCGGGTTCTGCAAGATGGTTTCGGTGTCGGCTTCTTCGACCAGTTTGCCGGCGTACAAAATCGCAATGCGGTCGGCCAGGTTGGCGTGAACGCCCATGTCATGCGTAATCAAAACTAGGGTGCTGCCCTCTTTTTGCTGGACTTCTTTGAGCATTTGAATCACGCCGCGCTGCACGACCACATCCAGCGCCGTGGTTGGCTCATCGGCAAAGACGAGTTTGGGCCATAAGATGGTCGCCAGGGCAATCGTCACGCGCTGGCGCATCCCGCCCGAAAGCTGATGCGGATAGGATGTCATCACCTTTTCCGGCAGGCCCAGATCACTTAGATAGCTGGCTGTTAGCTTGAAGGATTCTTTTTTGGTGACCATGCGGTGCGCGCCGATAAAGTCGTGGAAGGTATCGCGGATGCGCCGCACTGGATTCAAGACGTGCATGGAGCCTTGCGGGATATATGAGATTTGCCGCCAGCGCAGGTCTTGTTTCTGCTCTTCGGTCATCTCGTCGGCCTGGATGGTCTTGTCTTCAAGGTGATAGGTGATGTCCCCGCCGACGACCGTCAGCGGCGGCTGATACGAACCCAGCAGAACTTTGAGCAGGGTCGATTTGCCGCAGCCGGATTCGCCGGCGATGCCATAGACTTCGCCCTCTTGAATCTGAAGCGAGATGTCATCGACGGCCTTGACCGTGCGCTCGACGCCGTAGGCCTTGGTGATGTAATAAGCGCGCAGGTTCTTGGTTTCGATGATAGGGGCCATTACTCGTCCTTCGCTTTCCGCCCGCCCTTTGATTTTCTGGGGTCGTCTTGCGCGTGCGCCTCAAGCCGCGCCAGTCGCTTGCGCGGGTCAAGATAGTCGCTCAAGCCAATCGATACCAGATAAAAGCCGAGAACCATGAAAATTGTGGTGACCACCGGTACGATCAAGACCCAAGCTCTGCCAGCGAAGACCGAGTGATAATAGTTACCCCAATGAATCATCGTGCCAACGGTCGGGATGCTGAGATCGCCCAAGCCGAGATAGGACAGCGTGATCTCAATGCCGATGGCGAAGATAAAGCCGCTGATGACATCGGCCAGCAGGAAGGGAATGATAAAGGGCAGATGCTCGCGAATGACAATTTTGACAGTGTTCATGCCGCTGAAAATGGCGGTATAGGTAAAATCTCGTTCGCGCAGGCTTAGCACCACAGCGCGGTAACGTTTGGAAGGGTGCGCCCAGTCCAGCAGCCCGATGAGTATCCCCAGCGACACCATGCCCAAAGACCCGCGCAGGATGACAGCAATCAATATCATCAGGGGCAGTCGCGGGATGACGATGAAGCTTTCGACGATGGATTGCGTCACGCGGTCAAAAATTCCGCCCAAATAGCCGGAAATCATGCCCAGCACAACGCCGATGCCGCGCCCAATCAAGGTCGCGATGCCGGAGATGATGATAGTATTGCGGATGGCGAAGGTTATCGTCCAAAAGACATCCTGACCCTGCGATGTTGTGCCGAAGATGTATTGGGCTGAAGGCGGTTGGTTGCGCTTGACCTTGCGGCGCAATTTATCTTCTTCATAGGGAGAGAATGCGGACAGAATCACCATAACCGCCACTAGCAGCAAAAAGAGCGAGCCGAAGCGAAATGAGGGGCTGAACTTGAGCAGATCGCGTATGGTTGTGAACATGGCAGCCTTCCTATCGCAGGCGGACGCGCGGGTCAACGATGGGATAGAGCAGGTCAATAATCAGCGAGGCTGTGGCAACTCCCACAATGGACAGCAGCACAATCCCCATGATGATGTTGTAATCGACGTTGATAATGGCGTTATACAGCACATAGCCCACACCTGGATACGAAAACAGCACTTCGGTTATCAGCGCGCCTTCGAATATGGCGCCCAGCGAAAGCGCCAGATCGTTAAGATGCGGCAGCATGGTATTGCGGATGATGTAGGAAAACAGGATGCGGCGCTTGGGCACGGCGGCCAGTTCGGCATACTGCACATAATCGCTGGCGGTTTCGGTTGTTCCCAACGCTTTGGCCATGATGAAGCGGAAGGCGGTCGCGCCAATGACAATCGAAAGCGCTGGCAGAAAACCAAAATAAAGCAGCGTGCTGATGTATTCCCAAGTGAAGGCCGGTGTCCCGCGCGAGCCGCCTACCTGCGGAAACAGCTTCAGCCAAGCAACAAATATAAAGAGGAGGATAAGGCCAATAATCAGATAGGGGATGGGATAGATAACAAGCACGATCCGCTCCAACACCTGCGGCGCGAATCGGTCAGCGTAGTAAGCGGCGAAAGAGCCGATAATGATGCCCAGGATCCATGAAAGAATGGTCGTCGTTCCCAGCAAGCCAATCGTCCAGGGCAGCCCGGCGCTGATGATCTCCGAAACGGGCGTCGGGAAACTCTGAAACGACGGGCCCAGATCACCCTGAAGCAGACGGCCCCAGAACCGGCCGTACTGCTCTAGCAAAGAATCTTCCAGCCCGAACAAATCCATCATGGTCGCCCGCATAGCCACCACAGCTTCGGGATCCATGGTCTGGAAGGCGGTCAAGCGGGAAATCATTTCGTCGACTGGGTTGACTGGCGACAGGCGCGGAATCAAAAAGATAAGCGAAACGCCGATGAAGATCACTACCGCCCATTGGACGATGCGCGGCAGGATGTAAGTTCGCAGTAATCTCATTGGCTCAACCACCCATCAGAGAGTTCACCCCCGCGTTTTGTGGGGAATAATTTTTCATCTCCAAGCCCCTCCCCAAACTCAAGGAGGGGCCTCAATGGAGAGAATGTACCGCGCCTAGCTGCTAGGCGTCAAATTCTGGATGGCGTATTTGCCGCCCTGGAACCAGTACAAAGGCTGATAGTTCGGATTTTCCGCCGTTGGGAAGCCCGTCCAGTAACGTTCATCCCAAGTGACGAATTTCTTGAAAGCAATGGGGGTGATGTCGAACATATTCTCGACCCAGTATTGCAGGTAAGCGATGCCCAGCGCCACATTTTCTTCCCCTTGAGTGACCGGATTGACTGCTTCCATAGCGTCAATCAACTCATCAATCGTATCATCGCGCAAACGGCGCATGGAGTTGCCGCCGAGCGGCCGATAGTCCTCGCCAACCGGCGCATAGTAGCGCGAATGGTAGCCGCGCACATTCGGCCACATATCGCCCGCGGCTAGCGCGAAGCTCGTCCAGGGCGTGCTGACCTCAAAGGTGCCGACATATTGATTTTGCTGCCACGGGTTGCGGTCAAGTGTGATGAAATTCACATCAACACCAAACTCCGACCACATATCGGCGGCGGCCTGCCCCATGCGATAAGCATCGTTCTCGCTCGGATCGGATTGAATATCCAGCGTCCAAAGCTCGCCGTCGGGTGTCAGCCAGCTGCCGCTGCCGTCGCGGCTCAAGCCGGCCTTCATCAGCAGCTTTTCGGCCGCGTCGGGGTCGAATTTCCACCAGCCAGTGCCAAAGACGGCGCGCGGTTCGCCCGGCACGGTATAGCCGTAGCCTTCGGCCCAGGCCGCGATCTGGTCAGGGACGGTCGGGTCGTAGGGATTGTACATTTCGCCGTCGCCCAGGTCGATTTCCAGGTTGGTCAGCCACTCTTCCATCGGGTCATGGTAGAGCGGGGCCAGCTTGACGGTGGGCGGCACCGGGAAGGGCGTTACTCTCGCCACGCCGCCGATGTACTCGGTCTGCAACTCGACGATGTTGATGGCCAAGGCCAGCGCCCAGCGGACGTCCTTGTTGGCCACCAGCGGATCACCTTCATAATTAAAAGCCAGCTGACGGCTGCTGACTTCATTGGGATAAGCCCAAGGGAAGTCGGTGTACCAGCTGCGAGCCATTGATGCGTTATCCAAGGTGTATTCAAAGGCTTCGATATCGACATCAAAGTAGACGTCAAGCTCGCCGCGCGACATGGCGATGGCCTTCTTGATGCCGCTGCCGTAGAAAATGCTCAAGGCATAAGGCGGGCCAACATTGCCGGTGATGATGCCGGCCAGCGAATTTTCGGGGTCGTCGCGGCGCTTGAAGAGTTCCCAGTAGCCGTTCGGGTCCACATCGACCGGCAGGTAGTTGCCCAAGACGACGACATCTTCGGCTTCCCAAACCCAGCTGCCCAGGTTATCGCCCTCGGCCAGGCTGGCTTCCACTTCGGCAACGATATGGCTTGGCATCATGTAAATGCCGTTCCAGCGCGATTCAAAGAGCGTGTGGAAACGCGGATTCGAGCGGCCAAGCGTGAACTTGACGCTGTAGTCGCCGGTCTTTTCGATCTGGACATCGAAATCAACCAGTTGCGGATGCCAGCCGCCCTGTCCCAGTTCGGGATTGGCTTTGATGGTTTCGATGGTGTAGACGACGTCATCGGCGTTGAATTCCTCGCCGTCGCTCCACATCACGCCCTGACGCAGTTCGACCGACATTTCGGTGAAATCGTCATTGTAGATGGGGTCGCCTGCCGCCAGCGCATGGATGAAATCGCCGGTTTCCTGATCGCGGTTCCAGAATGTCTCCAGCATCAGCGCATGATGGAAAGGCGTTGAGCCGCCAATCCGCCAGACATTGAAGTTTCCTACCGTCTGCCAGCGGAAAATCTGGTCAAAGACCCAGAGGTTCTCGCGGCCGCCCGGCACCTCGACCGGCAAGCCCTGCGGCTCCTGCGCGAGTCCGACGAAGGTTGGCACCATCAGCAGCGCCAACAAGAGGATAAATACAAACTTCCTTGCCATAGGTATATCTCCTTGATAAATGGTTATTATTTAAGAGCGTCATTGACGACGCCCCTAATTCACTGATTCTTGATTTAACCAGCGCGATGCTCATTATAACCAGAAAATCAAAATGTGCAAATTGTTTGCGCGGATCAGTTTTTCTGATTATACTGGCGCGCGGTAAACGCTGCAAGTCATTTGCGCTGTATTGAGAGACGAATTATTGTGAAAAGGATGATAATGTGCCGAAGAAACCCAATATCCTGCTGATTGCCATTGATTCAATCCGCGCCGACCACATGAGTTGTTATGGCTATCCGCGCCTGACAACGCCGCATATCGACCGCTTCGCCAGCCAGGCGACGCTTTTCGAGCAGACCTACAGCCCGCATATCCCGACCACCCCGGCCTACGCTTCCATGCTGACCGGGATGGACTGTTTCAGCACCCAGGTGGTGGCGCTGCGTCATCAGGGGCCGCTGCGTCCTGAAGTCAAGACGATGGCCGAGATCATGCGCGAGCAGGGCTACAACACGACTTCGGTCGGCTTCAGCGGCAATCCAAGCTCGCGCGGATTTGACACCTATATTCAGTACGCTGGCTGGGGCAGCTGGAGCCAGGGCCGCAGTCCCAAAGCGCAAAATCTCAACGACGTGACGATGCCCGAACTGGCGCGGCTGGCGGCCGATGAGAAGCCTTGGTTTATGATGCTGCGCCACATGGACCCTCATGCGCCGTATCTGCCGCCGGCGCCCTATGAGCGGATGTTTTATCAGGGCGACGAAACCGACCCCAGCAACAAATCCATGGAGCCAGTGATGAGCTTCAAGCCCTTCGGCAGCTTTTTCGCTTCGTGGATGCCGCCGGGCATCACCGACAAGGATTATATTATCGCCCAGTATGACGGCGCGATTGCTTATATGGACGCCGCCATGCAGTCTATCTTTGAGGCGCTGGAAACGCACGGCATCATGGATGATACCATCGTCGTCATCAACGGCGACCATGGCGAAACGCTTTATGACCACGAATGCTGGTTCGACCATCACGGCATCTATGACAATGTGCTGTATGTTCCGCTCATCATCCGCTATCCGGCCAAGCTGCCGGCCGGCAAGCGCGTCAAAGGCTATAATCAGCACAAAGACCTGCTGCCGACCCTGCTTGAACTGGCCGATATTCCGCAGAATGCGATTGATTGGCCATCTGACTTGCGCTTCGACGGCCAAAGCCTGACCAAGCTGGTCGCCGGCGATGTTTCGTCATCGGAAAGCGAATTTTACATCTCCGAATGCACTTGGATGCGGAAACACGGCTGGCGCACGCCGCAATGGAAGCTGATGATCGCGCTTGAACCCGATTTTCATTTCAAGCCCGAAATTGAACTTTACAATCTGGTCGAAGATCCAGACGAGAATCATAATCTGGCCGACGAGCAGCCCGATACGGTCGCTTGGCTGCGGGGACGTATGGAGGCCTGGATCGCCAAGCGCGAGCGCGAAACCGGCCTGCCGAATCCAATGTATCATCAGGGTGATTGGCACGGGAAAGCGGGCGTCGGCGCCTTTACTTCGTCGCAGCAGGCCTATGATACCCTTTATATCGGCAGCCTGGACGAAGCCATCCGAATTCAGGCCGAATCGCGGAAGACGTCAGAATCCGACAACGAGGAATAAACACAGAAAGGACATATCATGACACTTAGAGCAGCGATTGTTGGCATGGGCGGCATCGGCAACACGCATGCGCGCATTTATGCTGAACATCCCGACAGCGAGGTCGTCGCCGTCTGCGACATCATCCCCGAAAAATCGGACAAGGCGGCCGAGGTCTATGGCTGTCAGGGGTTTTATTCGGTGCAGGCGATGCTGGACAGCGGCATCGAGTTTGACATCGCCAGCGTCACCACGGCCGGCGTCGAAAACGGCGGCGATCATTATGAGCCGACCATGCAGCTGCTTGCCGCCGGCTGTCATGTACTGGGCGAAAAACCGATCTCCAACGACATTCCCCAAGCCGAAGAGATGGTCGCCCTGGCGCGGCGGAACAACCTGCGCTATGGCATCAACCTCAATCACCGCTTTACGCCGGCCGCTCTGCTGGCGAAAGAATGGGTCGTCGAGGGGCGGCTGGGGGAAATCAACATGATCAACATGACGATGTGGATCAACAACCCCAACGAAACCTCGCCGCATTTTCATATGCGCGCGCTTCATCCGCATTCTTTGGATGTCATGCGCTATTTCGCCCAATCCGAAGTCAGCAAAGCGCAGGCTTTTTTCAAGAAGGGCAAGGGCCGGCGCATCTGGTCGAACGCGCAGGTCAATCTTTTGTACGAAAACGGCATTATCGGTCATCTGCGCGGCAGCTATGACGGCAACTTTGGCGCCGCCGGCACCTATGGCCTGGAAACATTGGAAGTTGTCGGCTCGGATGGCCGATTCATTTTGCGCGATGCCTGCGAAGAGCTTACCTTTTATCCACGATTCGAAAAAGAACTGGAGCGTCACGAAAATCTGGGCGGCATGACTCATTTCAGCCAGACCTTCAAAAGCCGCATTTCGCGCTGGATCGAGCAGAACGCCGCCCAAGCCGCGCCCGACGAGATCGACGCTTCTGGCGCCGATGCTCTCAATGTCCAGCGCGTCATTGAAGCCGCTATTGAATCTTGGGATAGCGGAAAGGTCATCGAGTTGTGATTACGGTTATCGGCCGCGGGCATTCGGGGACGCGCACCATCTCTCATACCCTGTATGCCAGCGGCGTCTATATGGGCAATTGCCTCAACCCCTCTGGCGACCTTGTTCCCGCGCATGCCATGTACGACGCCTGTCGAGTTTTCGCCCGATATGTCAAATGGAACGGCGATTTAAGCTGGGATTTCAGCCGCGTCCATGAAGTGGAGATTCCGCCGCGATTCATCAATCTGTTGCGCGGGTATCTGTCATCGACGCTGAATCATCAAGGGCCGTCCAAAGGCTGGAAAGTTCCCGAAACGACGCTGGTGTATCCTTGGGTGACCCGACTGTTCCCGCAGATACACTATATTTTCTGGATTCGCAATCCGCGCGACTGCATTCTGGGGAGTCATAAAACGGATGACCTGCGCGACTTTGGCATTCAATATCCCGAAACCGAAGACGAGCGTCTGCGCCGCGCCATTTCCTGGAAATATCAATATGACCTGGTGAAAGCATCGCCCAAGCCCAAACACTGGATCGAAGTTCGCTTTGAGGATTATGTGCTGAAGCAGGAAGAGACTCTGAAGCGATTGGAGGATTTTTTGGGGATGCCGCTGGCCCGCATTATTTTGCGCCAGGACACCATTCATCGCTGGAAGCGGGACGCGGGCCCGAACTATTTTGATTTTTTTGAGCCGGCGATGCGCGGCTATGATTACGCTATACCGGCCGCCGATTCGCCAGCCCGATGGAAAGGGGAAGATTTTGACGCTTAGAGCCGCGGTCATCGGCCTGGGGCCGATTGGCAACCTCCATGCCCGACTGTATCAGCAGGATGAACTGGCTGAACTGGTCGGCGTTTGTGACATCATCAAAGACAAGGCCGACCAAGCATCCTGCCGTTATGGCGCGCCGGCCTTTTATGAGGTCGAAAGGATGCTGAATGACCTGGCGCCGGACGTCGTCAGCATCACCACCGGCGGCTATGAAAACAGCAGCGACCATTATCGGCCGACCATGCAGGCGCTTGCGGCCGGCTGTCATGTGCTGGGCGAAAAACCGATTTCCAATGAGATTCCACCGGCCGAGGAGATGGTCGCCAAAGGCCGCGAGATGGGGGTTTGCTATGGCATCAACCTCAATCACCGCTTCACGCCGGCGGCGCGGCTGGCGAAGTCGTGGCTGGATGAGGGGCGGCTGGGGCATCTGCTGTTTGTCAATATGGCGATGTGGATTATGAACCCGGCCGAAACCTCGCCCTACTATCATATCAAGTCGCTGCATCCCCATACGGTCGATGTGATGCGCTATTTCTGCGGCGATATTGAAGCTGTGCATTGCTTTGCGGCCAAGGCGCCTGGGCGGCGAATCTGGTCGACGGCGCAGTTCAGTTTTCGCTTCAAAAACGGCGCGGTCGGCGTCTTGACCGGCAGCTATGACATTGAGCGCGGGCATCCGATGGAACGGTGCGAAGTGGCGGGGACGGGCGGACGTTTTGTGCTGGATGACATGTGGCGCGAACTGACGTTTTATCCGGCTGGGGATCTGCAAAAGACGGTGTACACCGACCCGCTCTTTGGCGGATTTCATAACTTTGAAAACACCTTTCGCGAACGGATTCATACCTTTCTGCGGCAGGTGACGGAGGGCGTGGCGCCGGCGGCTATTGACGGCAGCGCGGCCGAGGGACTGGCGGCGCAGAAGGCCTTGGCGGCGGCGATTGAATCGCTGGAAACGGAAACTGTGGTATATTTGTAGTATAGGAGGAATCTCTAAATGCAAAATCTTGTAGAGCGCGACACCGAAACGCTTATTGACACCCAGCTTCGCAATCTGGGTTGGATTGATTCTCCATCCGACATAAAAAGAAATGTATGGAAGCAATCAGTAAAAACTAGAAATCAAAGGGAGGCTCTTGGGGGTAAAATTCCTGATTATGTGCTGTATCAAACCGATACTGACCGACCAATCATCGTAATTGAAGCCAAAAGACCTTATGGAAGTGTTGAAAGGGCGCTAGCGCAAGGCGAAGACTATTGTCGCAGATTAAACGCTCCAATATGTTTTGCGACAGATGGAATCTATGTCAAAACGAGGCATATTAAATCCCAGCAGCCACTCTTCAAGGATGGCGAGGAAATTGATGAGTTCATCAGAGAGACGATAGCGCTTCAATACATACAGCAAGAAACGAATGAGATTAGGACACTCGATAGAAGAGTCATCCAATCCAGAAGAGAATTGATTCAAATTTTTGAGATTGCAAATAACCTGCTGCGCGGCGAAGGTCTTCAAGCGGGGCTTGAGAGATTCAGTGAATTTGCGAATATCTTATTTCTGAAGTTAATCAGCGAACTTGAAGACATCAAAGAAAGCACAGGGGAGCAAACAGTCATTGAACCTGAATTTCGGTGGAATTTCTTCAAGAATAAGCATGGTAATGAACTTCTGCACTATGTCAATGATACTGTTCTTAGGTCTTTCTCGCAGAGTTATGATGATCGAACCATATTTGAATCACTTCAGCTGCGAAATCCGAATACGCTAAGAAGGATTATTGACATCCTTGATCCGCTGAACCTAACCGATGTCAATTCGGATATTAAAGGCGATGCTTTTGAATACTTTTTGCGAAGATATATTAGCAGTCACAACAACGACTTAGGGGAGTATTTCACACCCAGACATATTGTAAAAACTTGCGTTAAGCTGGCAAATCCGCAAATTGGAGAAACTGTATATGATCCATTTTGCGGCACGGGGGGGATGCTCATTGAATCGTTCCGCCATATTAATTCCAAAATGATAAGGAATTCAAGGAATGCGAAAGCACTCAAGGATGATTCTTTATTCGGGCATGAAATTACCAACAATGCCAGAATCGCCAAGATGAATATGATTTTAATGGGAGACGGACACAATAATATCACTCGATGCGATTCATTGGAAAAGTTAGATCAAATTAAAGAAAAGTACGATGTTGTCATTACCAATATGCCATTCTCGCAGGATACGGAATATGGGAATCTTTACGATCTTCCTTCCAGGAATGGCAACAGCATTTGCATACAGCACTGCTTGAAAGCCATCGACTCCAAGTCTGAATCAGGTCGGATTATTCTAATCTGCGGCGATGATGTGCTTGTCAGTAATCGCTATGAACGCTTGCGGGAATATATTTTCAAGAACTCGACTGTGCATACTGTCGTGTCATTGCCGCCCGGTGTCTTTGCGCCGTACAGCAATACAGTAAAAACGAATATCCTTTATCTCACTGACATAAAACACGGCTCTCAACAGGAAAAATACTGGTATTTCAAAGTCAAACAGGACGGATATACATTTGCTCGCAATAGAAGGCGCGTTAAACACGGAACAAACGATCTTGATACTTTCTTAATGTACAGGTTTAGCGGTGACCATGAGTTATTCAAAGAAGTCGATATAGAAGACATCAGGCCAGACGGATATAAAATGATACCGTTTCTAAGCAGTGGTCTTGGAAGCGAAAACGCGGTTCTACTGGGCGACATAACAACGCAGCAATTTCGCAAGGCTGGAGCGGATTTCAAAAATTATGTGGTCGGCACCGTTGCCGCGAGAGCCAGAGATCATGGCGGGGTAATTCCTAAGCTGGACTATTATAAAAAAGCGTTTCAATCCGAAAATAGAAGCGGGTATAAGCTGGTTATGCCAGGAGAATTCGTTTATAGAAAAGAGGGGGCTGATATTGGCAATTTCGGTTGGAATCGCTATTCGTATCCGCTGGCGGTATCTCCTATTTATGTCGTGTTTTCGATTGATCAAGACAGGATACTGCATGATTATTTATTTAATGTGCTTCGCGGTGAGTTCTTTAAGGAAGCGGCGAGCAATTTGATGGTTGGAGTCGCTCGCGCCAGTTTATCATATCAGGATTTTTCCAGGATGGAGATACCGCTGCCATCCTTAGAGCGACAAAGGGAAATCGTAGAATTGGAAAACCAAATTCGGGAGAAAGTGAAGGAAATTGCCGAAGTGAAAGAGCAGATACAAGATCAGCTAATTGACATTTACGCAACCAGCTAACAGGAGGCAGACAAATGAAAATCGGAGCAAACTCACTTTTATTCGGCGCGTGGGACATGGAAACGGCTTTCAAGTACCTGGCGATGGCCGGCTATGATGGCATCGAAATGTCGGCTATCGACAGCATGAGTCAGCACCTGGTACTGGATCGATGGCGGGAAATCGCGCCCGAAGTCAAGCGGCTCGCCAAGACCTATGAACTCGAACTGCTGGCGATGGAACAGTCGTCGCGCGACCCTGACCTGATGGAAAAGGCCTTTCAGGCGGCGGTCGAGATCGGCATTCCGATTATCAACTGCGGCCCTGGGGGCAAGGCCGATGATGAATCGACCTATCCGCAAATGCTGGATGAACTGGGGCTGCTGGTTGGCAAGGCCGAAAAATACGGCGTGACGCTGTGCATCAAAGCTCATGTCGGTCAATACGTCTACAATACGCCGACCAGCCTCAAGGTTCTGAACGACATCCAATCGGATTATTTTGGGCTGGATATGGATCCCTCTCATATTCACCGCGCCAATGAAAATCCAGTGGAAGCCATCGCCGCGGTGGTTTCGCACATCAAGCACGTCCATATCCGCGACTGCAAAGGCCGTCAGCAGGGGCCGGGCGCTCCTGAAGATCAGGCCAATGGGCGCGGCGATATTGACTTGGTGGGCTATATTCGGGTGCTGCATGAAAATGGCTATACTGGCGCGCTGGATTTGGAGGTCATCGGCACCAAAGCGCAAGGGCATACGCTTGAGCAGTGCTGCATCATCGCGGCTGAATCGCGCGGTCACATGCAAGCCTGTCTGCAAGCGGCCGGGGCGCGGTAAAGGATAGATCGATGACATTCAAACCCAGTGACAGACAAATTGACGCGGCCTTTAGTATCGCCAGCGAACGTTACGCCGCTTTTGACGTCGATGTGAGGGCGGCCATGCGAACTCTCGGCGCGGTCGCTATCAGCCTGCACTGCTGGCAGGGCGATGATGTGGGCGGCTTTGAGGACCCTGAACGCGGCCTTAGCGGCGGCATCATGGCCACTGGCAATTATCCTGGCAAGGCGCGCACTCCTGAACAGCTTCGCAATGACCTCGACAAGGCCTACAGTCTGATTCCAGGAACGCATCGGCTTAACCTTCATGCTTCGTATTTGGAAAGCGAACGCAAAATCCCCCGCAATGAGATTCAGCCGCGGCACTTCCAGGCTTGGGTGGATTGGGCGCGGGAAAAGGGACATGGCATCGATTTTAATCCGACGCTGTTTTCGCATCCGCTGGCCGACGACGGCTTTACTTTGTCGCATGCCGACGAAGCTGTGCGGAACTTTTGGATTGAACACTGCCAGGCCTGCCGCGACGTCGGGGCTTATTTTGGCGCCGAATTAGGGACGGCCTGCATTACCAATATCTGGATTCCCGACGGTTACAAAGATTTGCCGGCCGACCGATTGGCGCCGCGGCGGCGGCTCAAGGATTCGCTGGACAAGATCTTCGCCCGGCAACTTGATCCAGCGCATCATCTCGACGCGGTCGAATGCAAGCTGTTTGGGCTGGGTTCGGAAAGCTATGTGGTTGGCTCGCATGAATTTTATCTGGGCTATGCCATCGCCAATCAGAAAGTTTTGTGCCTGGACGCCGGCCATTTTCACCCGACCGAAACCATCGCTGACAAGCTGTCGGCCGTTCTGCTTTATGTGCCGCAAATTCTGCTGCATGTCAGCCGCGGCGTGCGCTGGGACAGTGATCATGTGGTCACGCTTAGCGACGATTTGCAGGCGATTACGCAGGAAATTGTCCGCAGCGACGCCCTGGGACGGATTCACATCGGGCTTGACTTCTTTGACGCCAGCATCAACCGCGTCGGCGCCTGGACGATTGGCACGCGCAACGCCCTGCGGGCCTTATTGATGGCGCTGCTGGAGCCGCGGGATCTGCTGCGGCGGTATGAAAATGAGGGCAATTTCACGGCGCGGCTGGCGCTGCTGGAAGAATTGAAGGGATTGCCTTTTGGCGCCGTCTGGGACTATTACTGCCACGCGCAGGATGTGCCGGTCGGGCTGTCATTTATGGACGACATCAGCGCCTATGAAGCGAAGGTTCTGCCCGAACGGCGTTAGATTCACCGATTCACAACCACTCACAGGAGACGATATGCAGCTGTTCAAAGCCGAAGATTATCGGCATGTCAAATACTTATGGGATGATGCTCATGCCGATTCGCTGGATGATGTCGACCGTCTGGTGTATCGCTCCAATCTGCTCGGCGGCGACCAGCGCATCACCAACACCGGCGGCGGCAACACCTCCAGCAAAATCATGCAGGCCGATCCGCTCACTGGCGAGGAGGTCGATATTCTGTACGTCAAAGGTTCGGGCGGCGATCTGCGGACGGCCAAACGCGCCAATTTCGCCGCCTTGCACCTGGACAAAGTGATGCGCCTGCAAGAGGTCTACAATGCCGCCGCGCCAAAAGGCGTCAAAACACCCATCGAAGATCAGATGGTGGCGATGTATCCGCACTGTGTCTATAATCTGAACCCGCGCGCCAGTTCGATTGATACGCCGCTCCACGCCTTTATCCCCTATCGCCACGTCGACCATACGCATCCCAACGCCGTCATCGCTATCGCCGCTTGCAGTCATGGCCGGCGGCTGACTGACGAAATTTATGGCGACGAGGTGCAATGGGTCGATTGGCAGCGGCCGGGATTTGACCTTGGGCTGGTTCTGCAAGAGACGATTGCCGCCAACCCGGGCATTGTCGGCATCCTTCTGGGCGGCCATGGCCTCATCAACTGGGCTGACGATGACAAGACCTGCTATGAACTGTCGCTGACGCTGATTGAAAAGGCGGCCCGTTATCTTGATGAGCATGACTTGGGCGAGCGCGCGTTTGGCGGCGCAAAATACCCGCGGCTTGATGATGTCACCCGCGAGATCCTGTGGATTGACCTGCTGCCAAGCCTGCGCGGCCTGGTCTCACAGCAGAATCGCTTTATCGGCACGGTTCAATATGATGATGATATTCTGGCTTTTGTCGACAGCCATGACGCTGAACGTTTGGCCGAGCTAGGCACATCCTGTCCTGATCATTTTTTGCGTACCAAAATCAAGCCGCTCTTCGTTGATTGGGATCCGCAAACGGGCGACACCGCTGCCCTGCTGGACAAGCTGCGCGGCGGCATTGAGCAGTATCGCCAGGATTACCGCGCCTATTATGAAAACTGCAAACATGAAGACAGCCCGGCGATGCGCGATCCTAATCCGCGCGTGATTCTTGTTCCCGGCCTCGGCATGGTCGCTTATGGCAAGAACAAGAGTGAATCGCGCGTGACGGCCGAATTTTACAACAATGCGGTCGCCGTGATGAGAGGAGCCGAAGCCGTCGGCGAGTATATCGCCCTGCCCCATCAGGAAGCCTTTGACATTGAATACTGGGCATTGGAAGAGGCCAAGCTCCAGCGCATGCCGGCCGAAAAATCACTGGAGCGCAAGGTGGTGATTGTGATTGGCGCCGGCAGCGGCATCGGCGCGGCAGTCGCGCACCGCGTCGCCAAAGAGGGCGCCCATGTCGTCTGCGCTGATTTGAATCTCGACGCGGCGCAGGCCATCGCCGGCCAGCTGACCGCGGTTTATGGGCCGGGCATCGGCGTGGCTGGCTCTGGGATTTCCAGTTCGGGCCCGGCGATCCCCCTGTCGGTGGACATCACACAGCGCGAAAGTGTGGCGGCTTTCTTGGATCAGATTTTGCTGGCTTATGGCGGCATCGATGACATCATTGTGACCGCCGGCGTCTTTTTTGCGCCGGACAAGAGTGGTCGCATCCCCGACGAACGCTGGCGATTCACCTTTGACGTCAATGTGCTGGGCGGCTATATCGCGGCTGACAGCGCCGGCGCCATTTGGAAAGCGCAGGGCTTGCCGGGCGCGTTGGTATTGACCACCAGCGTGAATGCCGCCGTCTCCAAAAAAGGCTCGGTGGCCTATGACACCAGCAAGGCGGCCGCCAATCATCTGGTGCGCGAAATGGCGATTGAACTGGCGCCGCTGGTGCGCGTCAATGGCCTGGCGCCGGCGACCGTAGTCCAAGGCAGCGGCATGTTCCCGCGTGAACGGGTCATCAGTTCGCTTGGCAAGTATGGCATTGAATTTGATGAGAGCGAAAGCGCCGAAACCCTGCGGAGCCGTCTGGCGGATTTTTATGCCCAGCGCACCCTGACCAAAACAGCTATCACGCCTGAAGACCAGGCCGAAGTGGCTTATCTGCTGATTACGGATGCCTTCAGCAAGACGACCGGGCAGATTTTCAGCGTCGATGGCGGCCTGCATGAGGCCTTTTTGCGGTAGGGGGGCTGGTTTTTTACCACAGAGGCACAGAGGACACAGAGAAAAGCCATGATGTCGGATTATTCTCGTCGCCTTTTGTGTTTTCTCTGGGGCAAGATTTTTCTGTTTCAGCCGAAAAGGATATGCGAATTAAAATAGGCTGTTGCGAAAAGCGCAGAAATAGGCTTTAATAGATTAAGATGAGTCTTTTACAAGCTCGTTTTTTACAGTGTTTCCTGTGGCAGAATCCGACTTCCACATCTGACTGCCACAGGAAACCCCTAATCATTGAAAACCGCGGCGGAAACCGCTTCGGCTTTCGATGGCGATTATATGATGAATCAGCCAGCGGGATTGAGGGTGAACACACTCTACTATAGCAAGCCTCTGCGAGTTGTTATCAGGGCTTCGCTGGCCTTGATTATCATGTTGTTTTTCCTCTGCTTGTATTTGGATGCCGCGCAAAAGCAAAGTCCAGTCAACTCTAAGCTGTCGAAAAATGATCAGATTGTCTATATGGACATTGCGAAACAGGCTTATGAGACCCGTTTTCACTATACGGGGAATCGCAATCAAATGCCGCTTTACCCTTTCATCCAGGCTTTGTTTTACTCGCCGCAGTTGGATGATGAGGCATTCTTCCAACAGGGCAAATGGCTGAATGTCGTCTTGTCTCTGCTATGTCTGCTGGCTTTGGGCATCGCTTTTTTCATCAAGTTTTCCAAAATCTATGCCTTCTACTCGCTACTGGTTATCGCTTTTCTTGTGTTTGCCATTAAGTCGCCTTGGTTTCAGGTGGAGATTTTGTTTTATACCCTGTTTGGCTTGGCTTTTATGCTGTCGCTGGAGACGATCATATCGCCCAAGTGGTACAAATCCATCGGCGTCGGCGTCTTATTTGCCTTGGCTCATCTTAGCAAAGCCAGCGCCATGCTCGGCCTGTTCATCTTTATAAGCAGCTATGGCATTTTGTTCCTGCATAAACTGTTTCGCCGCAGCCTGGATGGTGAAGAGGTCAGGCGAATCCTGTATCATGCGCTGACGCCGCTGGCAGTGTTCGTGATCCTGCTCTTTCCTTATTTTCAGGAAAGCAAAGAGAAATATGGCTCTTACTTTTACAACGTCAACACAACTTTTTATATGTGGTATGACACTTGGCGAGAAGCTAACAATGGCACGCGGGCGGCAGGGGATCATACAGGCTGGCCCAATCTGCCCGATGAGGAGATCCCCAGTTTAAGCAAATATCTCAATGAACATTCGCTAAGCGATATTATTGCTCGCTTCAGATTAGGCGCAAAACGTATCATCTGGTCGGGGTGCAATGACCAGTTCAGTCCATTTGCGTACGGATATTGCAATCAGGTTGTGCTGAATGTGATGATTGTCGCTGTTTGTCTGCTGTTTTTCACTGTTTTTCGAGGAGGACAGGTCAAAAGCAGTTATAAAAATAGGCAGGCTGCTTGGTGGATTCTCTTGTTTTTCGGGCTTTATGTTTTGTCATTCACTTGGTACGTGCCGATATCGTCAAGGATTGGAGGGCCTAGGATGTTTTTAGCATTGGTCATTCCCTTGCTTTGGACGGTTGGACTGGTTGGACATGCTCCACGGATACAGTCCTTGCAGTTAATGATATTGAATCGTCCAGTCAAAGCCATTTATATCGTTTATCTGTTAATGATTCTGACGGTGTTCTATGAACTCTACTTAGTTGCTGTGTTCCGCGCGGCGGCGATGTATGGTGGGGCTTAGATGCTGCTGCGAAAAGCGCAGAAATAGGCTTTATAATGAAGATGAGTCTTTTACAGGCTCGCTTTTTATAGTGTTTCCTGTGGCAGTCAGGTTTGGTCGCCAAGTTCTGCCACAGGAAACCCCTAAGCATTGAAGACCGCGACGGAAAACCCGTCTCGGCTTTCAGTGGCGATTATAACGATGAATCGGCCAAAAACGAAAGCGAGGTAAAATTGTGAGACGATTACTCCTGATTGGCATATTATTATTGTGCCTGGGGCTGTGGGTCAAAGCCGATGATAACCTGTGTCATACGATATGGCAGGGATTGTGCCATACAGACCGCGACTGGCAAGCAGGCTATCTGGCGAGTCTTGGGGTAAATGCAGACCCACCGTCAGGCGCGCAGTCCTGCATCACTATCAGGGTGAGGTCAAATCTGCGTACATCACCTGTTATTAGCCAGCGCACTTTGATAGACACGGTTCCAGCAGGCACAGTCTTGCGGATATTGGCAACAGTGTCTGACGATGATGGTCGGCAGTGGTATCGAGCGCATTGGAACGGGCGACAGGTATTCTGGGCAAAATGGCTGCCGCATTCTCATTCTTGCAGTTCCAGCGGACAATCTATACCGCCGCCGCAGCAGTCAGTGACGCGGCCACAGCGCAGCTTCTCTTGCGGCCCCAGAAAAACCTGCGGGCAAATGTCGTCCTGCGCTGAAGCAAGATTTCACTTTATTCAATGTGGCAATGGGCGGCTTGACGGTGATAACGACGGGATACCATGTGAGTCTATTTGCGGATAAATCATCCTTCCCGGATTTTGATACGATGTCCAGGCATTGTTAGAGAATTTAAGCTGACGAGGGCCGCGCCTCAAACGTCCGAAAATAATTGACAATATCCCAGCGCTGGCCTTCGCTCAAGGACGCGGCGCAGGCCGGCAGACTGCGCCAGCCATCGACGACAGCCGCATACAGAAAATCGTCGCGCGCATCGTCCAGCCGCGCGCGCAAGGCGCGAAAATCAGCCGAATGTCCCTGCCAGGCCAAGCAGTGTTCTCGGTACAGCGTTTCGCCGCGCCGCAGTGAATCGGCGTCGGGAAGGACGGCATTGATTTGATTGGGCGGCGGATTAAGCGTGCGTTCATAGGCGGTCTGCCGCTGGGCAATGAAGGCGGCGGCAAAACCCATCGCGACCAGAGCAACCGCTACGGTCGCCAAGGCCAACAGGCCGCTCGCCGGGCTGACATCCAAGCTGGTCAGCCGCTTTTTGGCCGTCGGCCAGCCCCAAAGGCCAAGCGCCATCGCCATCAGCATCAACAGAAGCCAATGAATGAACTGCGGCGGCCGGGATTGCAGGATAGCGGCTGATTCGTCAATTTCCCAAACAAAGGCGGCGCGGGTCATCTCCCCGGCTTCATCCACAATATCGATCAGCGTCCACCAGGCGCCGGCCGCGTCGATCTCATCGCCGCTGGCGACATACAGCCCCTTTTCCAGCGGTTCGGCCAGCAGCCATTCGCCGCGCCGGCCGCGCTTGGGATTGACCATTTGCAGATAAATCCGCGCGTTGTCCGCTGGTCTGTCGGCGCGGCGCAGAACAATATCATAGGTGTTGATGCCCGGCCCGCCGGGGATGACCGCGCTGGCGATCTCATAGCCGTTCAGCCTTTGCATCGCCTGCGGGACATCGGCCTGGCTTTGCAGCGACGGCGGCTGTGGGATGGGCGTTGCGCTTAGCCTGGCGGCGGTCAGCATGATCAGCAGCGCGAAAACGACCTCTATCCGCAGCCAAATACCCAAGCGCAAGACCGCGGTCAGCCGCGCGGGAAGGGGCCGCGGATGCAGCGACAGATGATTCAGCCCGGCCGCCAGCAGCAGCAGCGCCGCCATTGTCAGCTTGAGGCCCAGCGAGCGGCCGTAGCTGGTGGCGACATCAGCTGGCGAAACAAACCAGTTCAAAGCATTGTAGGCGCCGCTGATGATGACAATGATCACCATTGGCGCGATCAGCTTGGAAAAACGGGCCATGACGGCCCTGAAGGCCTGCCGCCGCGCTTCACCCTTATAAGGGCCCAAAGCCGGCGGCAAAACCAGCGTCAAAGCCAAGATGCCGGCCAGCCAAAAGGCGGCCGCCAGCGCATGAATCCAGTTGACGGCCAGCGCCACCCAGGGCAGAAGCAGCGAGCCGGCGGCATGACTGGTGACCATCGACGCGCCAATCAGCAGCGCGCCCAGCCAGGCCAGGCTCCGCCAGATGCCGCGGCTTAACTGCGGCATGGCATCGCGGCAATAGGCCGCCGCGAAAATCAGCACGGCCATAAAGGCCAGCAAGACCATCCGAAAGGTCCAAACATCGCCAAAGCGCGAGCCAATTTGCACTACTTGCCAAAGATTCTGCTGAATGACCTGCCCGGCGTCGGCATTGAAGAAAGCCATAGACTGCTGTATGAGCGCCAGCGCGTTCGCCGCCAAGGCCAGCGTCAGGGCGGCGATGAGACAGCTTTGGAGGCGGCGCATGACCCGCGGCGGCAGACCGTCGCCCGCATGGTTTCGGCCGCCCCAGGCCGGCAGCAATACGGTCGAATAGAGCAGCGGCGCGCCAAAAAGCAGGCTGTTAGCCAGGCTTAAGAGCGTCCGCCAAAAGGCCTCCAGTGGAATGGCTTGGTCATCGGCCGCCTGCCCGTGGAGGCCGCCGACCGCTTCACCGACAAAGAACACGCGGCTTTCGGCGACGACATGACCATCGCTGGCAAAGGCTGGCCGCAGTTCGACGATATAGGCGCCATCCGGCAAATCGGGCGGCACTTGCAGTGACAGCAAGGCTGGATTGTCCTTGTCCACGCCGCCGGCCGCGATCACCTCGCCCGACTGATTCCGCAGCTTGAGTTCGCTGAAACGCCGTTCAAGCTCTTCGCTGAACCAGTATTGCAGGCGTGTGGGCGGGCGCGGCAACACGCTGCGGTCGGCGGGGATGGCGCGAACCACATAACCATGCGCCTGCATAGGCAGCGCAGTCAAAAAGAGCAGAAACAGCAGGATTTGTCGGCGCCGCGGCATTATTCGGGCTTGCATGCAATCGCTGGCTGATTATTTGGCGTCCGTCAGCTGACGCTGGATGCTGTCAATTTTGTCATCAACGCAATCGACCCGCGCGGCAATGGCAGCCAGCTGCGTCTCTACGTTGTTTAAGCGGCCCTGTATATCTTTATGCGCGGTTTCGGACGCTTGGCGAACTTCCCTAATTTCCTGGCGCAGAATGCCATGCGCTGTTTCGGACGCTTGACGAGATTCTTTAATCTCCTGGCGCAGAACGCCATGCGCGGTTTCAGATGCTTGACGAACTTCTTTTATCTCTTGGCGCAAATCGCTATTCGCGGTTTCGGACGCTTGACGAGATTCTTTAATCTCCTGCCGCAAGTCGCTATTCGCGGTTTCAGATGCTTGACGAGATTCTTTAATCTCCTGGCGCAAGTCGCGGCGGATAATCTCCAAGTATCCAAACAGCGCAATCAGCACGCCCAAACCAGTGACAACCGTGCCGGTATCCACAATCGCTCCTGACAATTTTGACTTGATTTTTAGTATAGCGCAGTTTGCAATGATTTTCAGTTGCAAATAATAAAATACTGTGTTAATTTTAATATGCCATTTATTGGCGGCATTTTACAGTGTCTCCTGCGACAGATTCATGTCGTCCAAACCTGACTGGCGCAGGAGACCGCAAAACTATCGAAAACCGCGGCGGAAACCGCTTCGGCTTTCGATGGCGATTATATGATGAATCAGCCAGCGGGGTTAAGGGTGAATACACTTTACTATGGCGACTGCCTGACGATTATGCAGCAGGAGATGGACGAGGAAAGTGTCGACCTGATCTATCTTGACCCGCCTTTCAATTCCAATCGCAACTATCACACCATCTACAAAGACCATACGGGCAATCCTTTGCCAGAACAGGTTGAGGCCTTCTGTGACCAGTGGCTCTTGGATGGCGCGCGCAAAGCGGCGATTAAGGGACTACAGCAGACGATGATTGAGGCCCGCGTCGGCATTGACCATCACAGCGCCGAGCTTGTGCATCATCTGATTGACCGACTGCAATGGACACAGCCCAAGCTGGCGGCTTATCTGTCATATATGACCGAACGGCTGATTTGGATGAAGAAAATCCTGAAGCCGACTGGATCGATTTATCTGCACTGTGACCCGACTGCCTCGCATTATATCAAGACAGTAATGGATGCCATCTTTGGGCATCAGAATTTTCGGAATGAGATTATTTGGGCATATACAGGCCCAGGGTCACCGAGAATGCGTCAGTTTAATCGCAAGCACGATGCGATTTTGTGGTATGCAAAGAATAAAACTTGGGTGTTTAACCGCGACGATGTCCGCATACCCTACAAAGATGGCAAACCTCATACTGGCGGATTCACACATAAAACAGGGAAAAAAGCAGGAACAAATATGAGCAAGGAGGTTGCTGAATCGTACACAGGGAAAATCCCAGAAGATTGGTGGATTGACATTGCTATTGCCGTTCGCAGTTCAAAAGAGCGAATGGGCTATCCCACCCAAAAGCCGCTGAAATTGCTGGATCGGATCATCAAAGCCTCATCCAACGAAGGCGATGTAGTCTTTGATCCTTTCTGCGGCTGCGCGACGACTCTGGAAGCGGCGCACAAGCTCGGACGAAACTGGATTGGCATTGACATCGCCATTCATGCCATCAAGCGCGTCGCCAAAGTGCGGCTGCGGGAACGGCTGGGCCTGATTGAAAATCAACACTTCGTCATCAAAGGCATACCCTATAATTACGAGGGCGCGCATGACCTGTGGCGGCGCGACCCCTATCAGTTCCAGCAGTGGTGCGTCGAAGAGGTGAACGGCTTCGTGACCAACAAACGTTCAGCCGACGGCGGCATTGACGGACGCATCTATTTTGAGATGAACAACGTCAAAAAACTGCAAAATATGATCCTGGAAGTCAAGGGCGGGGCCAGCGTGCCGGTCGCTCATTTGCGCGCGCTTATCGGCGCGCTTGAAATCAGTGACGCCAAGATGGCCGGCTTGATTGTGATGGAAGATCTAGGCAGCCGAAAGCGGCGCAACTTCCAAAATGAAATGGACGCGGCAGGCGCCATAGAAATCAACGGCGACTCTTATCCGCGCGTGCAAATGCTGACCGTCGCCGAAATCCTGAACGGCGCGCGATTCAAGATGCCGAATGTGCGCGGCCGAACCGACGCCGGCTACAGCAATATCCTCCTGCCAGAAGCGTAAGCCTCTGTGTCCTCTGTGGCTCTGTGGTGAAAAATTGAGCGCTCCTTAAAAACCCTGTTGGATGAGGGCGGCCTGTGTTATGGTTGATGTTTAGTTTCAGCCGCAGCCGAGAAACCGCCTATGACCAAGCCGAGCGCCAGCAAAAATTTCATCACCGACATTATTGACGAGCATAACGCAAGCGGCCGCTTTGAGGGCCGGGTTCATACCCGCTTTCCGCCGGAGCCGAACGGCTATCTGCATATCGGCCATGCCAAGTCGATCTGCTTGAACTTTGGCATCGCCGAACAGTATGGCGGGCTGTGCAACCTTCGCTTTGACGACACCAACCCAGCCAAAGAAGAGCAGGAATATATTGACGCGATTGTCGAGGATGTCAAATGGCTTGGCTATGACTGGGGCGACCGCTTGTATTTTGCATCGGATTATTTCGACCGATTATATGAAATGGCGGTTGAGTTGATTCAGGTGGGCAAGGCCTATGTCGACGAATTGAGTCCGGATGAGATACGCGATTACCGCGGCACGCTCAAAGCGCCGGGCCGGGAAAGTCCGTATCGTCATCGCAGCATTGAAGACAACCTGGCATTGTTCGAGAAGATGCGGGCTGGCGGATTCAAAGAAGGCGAGGCGGTTCTGCGCGCCAAAATCGATATGTCGTCAGGCAATATCAACCTGCGCGACCCGGTCATGTATCGCATCCTTGACGCCAGTCATCCGCGCACTGGGGACAAGTGGAGCATCTATCCCATGTACGATTTCGCGCATGGACAGTCCGATTCCATCGAGGGCATCACCCACTCCATCTGCACCTTGGAATATGAAGACCATCGGCCTTTGTATGATTGGTATCTGGACAATATCGAAATCGAACATCCGCAGCAGATTGAGTTCGCCCGTCTGCGGCTAAGCCACACCGTGCTTAGCAAGCGCAGATTGATTCGACTGGTGCAGGAAGACCGCGTCGCCGGCTGGGATGACCCGCGCATGCCGACCATCGCCGGCCTGCGCCGCCGCGGCTATACCCCCGAATCGATCCGCGCATTCTGTGAAGACATCGGCGTTGGCAAGGTCAAGGGCGTAGTCGCGTTGCACAAGCTGGAATATCACATCCGCCAGCATCTCAATCAGGTCGCTCGGCGCGTGATGGCCGTTATCAATCCGCTCAAGGTGGTCATCGACAATTATCCCGATGACCTAGTGGAAGACATGCAAGCCATCAACAATCCCGAAGACGAATCGGCCGGGACGCGCCGAGCGCCTTTTTCCAAAACGCTGTACATCGAGCGGGATGACTTTATGGAAGACCCGCCGCGCAAGTTCTATCGGCTGGCGCCCGGCCGCGAAGTTCGCCTGCGCTATGGCTATTTCATCACCTGCACTGACGTAATTAAAGACGAACGCGGCCAGATTATTGAACTGCGCTGCCGCTATGACCCGGCGACCCGCGGCGGCGCGGCTCCAGATGGCCGCCGCGTCAAGGCGACTCTGCATTGGGTGTCGGCGCAGCACGCCGTCAAAGCGCAGGCGCGGCTCTATGAGACGCTGTTCACTGTTGAAAATCCAGCCGCCGACAAAGAAAAGGATTTTACCAAGTTCATCAATCCGAACTCGCTCAAGGTCGTCGATCCAATTTATGTTGAGCCGTCTGTTCAGCGCGCGGCGGTTGGCGACCGCTTTCAGTTTGAGCGGCTGGGATACTTCGTCGTCGATGCCGATTCGACCGAAGGCAAGCTGGTCTTCAACCGCACAGTGACCTTGCGCGATCAGTGGAAAAAACAGCAGAGCAAACCCAAACGACGGCGGCGAAAACAGCGGCGAGCATAAGCCTATCGCAAAGCCCGCTTGAGCATATCCACAAATAATTCACGATTGGCGCTGACGGCCACCTGAACTTGCGGCGGCCGCCCGGTCACACCGAGTCGGTCGATCACCGTCAATCCGCGCGTCAGCCCTTCGCCGGTGGTTACATCGACGCGCAGTTTTTCATAGCTGGCGATATTGGGGTCAATCGCGGCGGCCATGGCAATCGGGTCGGGCCAATCAAAGCCAGCTAGGTTTGTTTGGTCAAGCGCATATTGATTCAATGTCGCCTGTATGTCAATCACATATTCAGCCAGCCTTGTGCCGATGGCGCGGATTTCAGCGGCCTGCTCCGGGTCGAAAGCGGCGTATTTCCATGAGATGTCCCAGCCGATCATGGCAATGGGCATGCCGGATTCAAAGACGATTTTTGCCGCCTCCGGATCGACCCAGATGTTGAACTCGGCCAGTGGGGTAATGTTGCCGTGACCCGAACCGATGCCCCCCATGATGACACAGCGGGAGACTTGCCGCGCCAGTTCGGGTTCGCGCAGCAGCGCCAGCGCGACATTGGTCAAAGGGCCCAAGGTCACTAGGGTAATGTCATTAGCATTGTCGTTAATCACCTGCCGCAGCCTATCAGCGCCATGCCCGTCGGCCGGCCTTCGTCCCCAAAGCGGCAGGCCGATATCGCCCATCCCGTCGCGGCCATGCACTTCTTCGGCCGTTGACAGCTTACGCAGCAGCGGTTTGGCGCAGCCGGCGTACACCGGGGTATCTTGGCCGCAAAGTTCGACGGAATAGAGGGCGTTCTGCACGGCTTGCGCCAGGGGAACATTGCCGGCGACGACTGTAATGGCCTGCACATCAATATCGGGATGCCGCAATGCCATGACCAGCGCCACAGCGTCATCAGAAGCCGTGTCGGTATCAATGATGAATTTCCGCATGAAGGTCTCCAGTCCAGATCGCGCCAATGACAAAACTGATTGTACCCGAACGCGAGCCTCCCTGCCGGACGTGTTATAATCAACATAAAGTGGAAAAGGCGGCGACGATGGATTTTGCGATACCCCGACATGTACAGGCGGCGGCGCGCCGCGCGCGGCAGTTTGTTGATGAAGAAGTCATTCCGATAGAAAGCGAACTGCTCCGAAGCGGAGAAGAGTTAAGCATCGACCGGCTGCAAGACCTGCGCTCAAAAGCCAAAGCCGCCGGGCTGTGGGCGCCGACCATGCCCAGGGAATGGGGCGGGATGGGGCTGAACATTCAGGAGATCGCGCCGGTGTTCGAGGCCGCCGGCCGCAGTCTGCTGGGGCCTCTGGCGATTCACTGCGCCTCGCCCGATGAGGGCAATATGCACCTTTTGCATACCTGGGCAAACGAGGAGCAGATCGAAACGTTTCTGGCGCCGCTGGCAAAGGGCGAGGCTTTTTCTGGATTTTCGATGACCGAACCAGCGCCCGGCGCCGGCAGCGACCCGCGCATGATCCAGACTTCAGCGATGAAGGATGGGGACGAGTGGGTCATCAACGGGCATAAATGGCTGACCACCAATGGCGAAGTCGCCGATTTCTTCATCATTATGGCGGTAACAGACCCGACGGTGCATCCTTATCGGGGCTGCACGCAGTTTCTCGCGCGGCGCGATACCCCTGGCATTCATATTCTGCGGGATGTCCCGGTCATGGGCCTCAAAGACTTTGGCGGGCATGTCGAGATACGTTATGAGGATGTTCGTTTGCCGGCGAGCGCGATCCTCGGCGGCGAAGGCAATGGATTCATGCTGGCTCAATCGCGCTTGGGGCCGGCGCGCCTGACGCATTGCATGCGCTGGACCGGCATCGCCCAACGCGCCCTGGAGATTGCCACCGAGTACGCCGCCGGCCGTCAAGCCTTTGGCAGCGCCTTGACCGGCCATCAGTCGATTCAGTGGATGCTGGCTGATTCGGCGATGGAACTCAAGATGGGCCGGCTGCTGATCCATGAGGCGGCCTGGCGGCTGGCGCAGGGGGAACAGGCGCGTATCGAAACTTCGATTGCCAAGGTGCAGGTTGCGGAAATCGTTAATCGGGTGTTGGACCGCTGCGTTCAAATCTGCGGCGGGCGCGGCATCTCGCGGGATCTGCCCTTGTCCACCTGGTTTGAAAAGGCGCGCGCCTTCCGCATTTATGACGGCGCATCCGAAGTTCATCGCATGGTGGTTGCCAGAGACGTCATCAAGAAATACGGGGCATCGGAATGAGCTAACGCGCCGACGGCATTCAATCAGGGATTGACCGCTTCCAGATGCTCGCGGCGCAAACGGCGGTCGTAGTATTTTTCGGCGGCTTCAGCCATGCTTTGCAGGGTTTGCGCGTTGAGAAAAGCGTTGACGACCGCGCCGGCCAGCGGCACAAAGCCAACGATAAAACGCGCCGGGATGCGGGCGCCAAGCCGCGAGGCCAGCCGGCCAGCCAGACGGCGGCTGATTTTGCGTCCTAGAGGCCGCGTCAGGATGACCTCATTCCCCAAGGGCTTGACATTGGCTTTTCCTTGAGTCAGCATCTCTTCGGCGGTCTGCCGCCCGGCGATGGATTCCACCACTAGGAAGCCGCGCTCATCGCCGGCGACATAATTTTCCGCCAGCGCCTGCACGATGTGAAAGGTACGCAAAGCGGTCTCATCGCGCTGCGATTCCAGCAGCTTGGGCATGATTTTTTGCCCTTCGGCGGTCATTGCCCAACCCAAAGCCTCGACCGATATGGCAAGATGCTCAATGAGGCTGGCATTAAAATGCGTATCGTTCGCCCATAATGCCAGGATGTTACGCAGGTCGGAATAGGCTTCGGTTTCGATGACATACGCGCCCTTCAATGCGCCGATGCCCCAGCCGATATACCCCATCTTATGCAGGAGATAGCTGATGCCGGTCGGGATCGTCAAGGCATGGAGCCCTGGAATCACCATCTCGGCGCCGCCAACCAGCGCGAGTTTGGTCGTTTCTTGGTTGATCCACTGCGGCACAGATTGGCAGTCCATCGCCGCATCGACTGCATTTTGTGGATTGCCAGCCAGTTCGTCCATTGCCATGATAATGGCTTCTGCCAGGGTATCTTCTAATCCCATGATCCTCGCCCCTTGTCGAGAGTTTTCTATTTACACTATACGCAAACTGGCGCCGACCGTCGCGCTGGGCCTAATCATCGAAAGCCGCATGCCAGATTTTGAGATCGTCAAACTCGACTTTGAGCCGCCGCCCTTGATAGTTCATCAGCCCGGCCAAGCCAATCGCCCCTTGCGCGGCGCGGCGGTCACGCGCTTCGGCGATGAATTGGCCGTTGACCCACAGCCCCAGATAATCGTCAATGCAGACTGCTCGAATCCGATTAACAGTCTGGCCGCGCTGTATTACATCGGATGGCGCCGCGCTGACAATGGCGTCCAGCGAGCGGCCGCTGCTCCAGCGGATGCTGTAATGCCCGTCGCCGCTGATTAGGAAGAAATAGCCGCGTCCGCTGTTGGCCGGGTCAAGGCGGCAGGCGATGCCAAAGGCGTTGTAATCGTAATCCGACATTTGCGCGGCGGTCGCTTCGATGATGACATTCCGATAGGACGGTGAAGTCTGCGTCCAGACGTATTGGCTGCCGATGAAATCCATGCGATAGACGTCTTCCGCCACGTTCATCGACAAGGCGTCGCCATTGGAGTAACTGCGCCAGTCGCCAAGCCGGTCAAAAGTTTCATGGACGGACAGGTCAAGGTAGCGGTAGCCGACCGATGGCAGTCGGCTGGGTTTCATGTCAGGGACCGGCAGGCAGGCGCAGGCTGGCAGGATGAAGATGGCATAAAGAAGAATACGCATGGCAATGACCTCGCTGGCGGCATTTATCATAATGACGTTATCAAAAAGCCGCAAATTGTTGAATAAACTAAACATAGGTGTATAATGAAGTGAAAGTCGATCTGTAGTAAAGTGGTGAATGTTATGATTGAAGTGATTGTTGACCGCATTCAGATAAGTTTGATGTCGCAGCATCGTTTGGTTGTCTTGCGCGAAATGGATCAAGACCGCTATTTGCCAATCTGGATTGGCGTGTTCGAAACCGAGGCCATCACGCTTGAATTGCAGGATATGCTGCGCGAACGTCCTTTGACCCATGATTTGCTCAAGGCAACCATTATGGAGATGGGCGGCACAGTACAGCATATTTTCATTCACCGGCTGAAGAACGATGTTTTTCATGCTTGCATCAGCATCGATGTCAATGGCCAAACGATTGAGGTCGATTCGCGGCCAAGCGATGCGATTGCCTTGGCGGTTCGTCTGAAAGCGCCCATTTTTGTGGATGAAGCGGTGATGGACCGGGCTGGCATTCGTCCCGACAAGGATGTTGAGCGAGAAATCCTTGGGCTGGAAGACGACCTTCCGCCGGATGGCGAAATCAAACTTAGCGCCTTTGCCGATTTTGTGGATACTCTCAATCTCGATGATCTCGAAGATGAAGAGTAGTCGCGGCGCGGATGCAAGCTCTGTACTATAATCAGAAACCAGGCGCGTTTGATAACGGTCTGGCATATTGAAGTCGGGCGCAAGGGCCGCGACTCTGTTTGAATTTTTACACTGGCAGAAACTTTGGCTATGATGAATCCAGTCTCTCAACCGCAGCTGCAAACCCCGGTGAGTCTCGAAGCCGAGCAGGCCTTGCTGGGGGCCATCCTCTTGGATCCCAAGGCCTTCCTGAACATTGCGTCTTTTTTGACGGGGGATGATTTTTATCTCAAACGTCATGAACATATCTGGGAGGCGCTGAGTCGCTTGCAGGAGCGCGATGATGCGATTGATTATGTCACTCTGTCGCGCGAACTGGAGGATATGAGTGTCCTGGAGGAAATCGGCGGCCCCGCCTACCTGACGGGCCTGGTCAACAATACCCCTTCGTCAGTCCATGCCGAAGTGTATGGGCGTCTGGTTGAGCGGGCTTCCATTCGCCGCAAAATGCTGGTGGCGACCGATGAAATCCGCAAGCTGGCGCTGGATGAAGAACTCCCGATTGACAAGGTGATCAGTGAATCCGAGCAGGCGCTTTTTTCTGTTAGCAGCAGTCAAATCAAACGCGAATTTGTGCCGATCTGGGAAGCGGTAAGCGAATACTATGATGAGATGGAAAAGTTGCTGGCTGCCGGCCAGGGCATGGTGGGGCTGCCGACCGGCTTCAAGGCTTTGGATGGCTTGCTGGGAGGTTTTCAAAAGTCCGACCTGATTGTATTCGCTGGTCGGCCGGGGATGGGCAAGACCAGCTGGCTGCTGACAGTCGCCCTTAGCATCGCCCGGCGGGGGGCGCGGGTGGCCCTGTTCACAATGGAGATGGGGGTCGAGCAGATGGTGCAGCGTCTCATTTCGATGGAGACCGGCATCAAAATCCAACAGCTGCGGACGGCGAGCATCTCGGCGCGCGAGCATACCCGCTTTACCGAAGCCATTGGGCGGATCGCCAATTTGCCGCTGTTCATTGATGATACGCCGTCGATTACGCCGGTCGAGATGCGTACCAAGTGCCGCCGCTTGCAGCATGAATATGGGCTGGATGTGGTGATGGTGGATTATATGCAGCTGATGTCGGCTGGCAGGGCGTATGAAAACAACCGCGTGCAGGAAATCAGCTATATCAGCCGCGCGCTCAAGGAACTGGCGCGCGAACTCAATATAACTATGCTATCGACGGCGCAGCTGTCGCGTGCGGTCGAACAGCGTCAGGACAAGCGGCCGCAGCTTTCCGACCTGCGCGAAAGCGGCAGCATCGAGCAGGACGCCGACGCGGTGATGTTTCTGTACCGCGACGAGGTCTACAACCCGGAAACCACCGAATTTCCCAATCAGGCCGATGTGCTGCTGTCCAAGCATCGGCATGGCCCCACCGGCGTCATCCAACTCTACTTTGAAAAGTCGATTACCAAGTTCATGGATGTCAATATGCAGCGGGTCGACCTTAGCAATCTGGAATAAACAGCATGAGGGCAGCGTTCAAAGGCTTCACTAGGGGCAAGGCGCAGAGCATCGTCATACCGGCGCAGTTCTTCAGCGAACTGCTACCCCAGATTGATGATGCCGCCGAACTCAAGGCGACGCTTTTTTGCATGTATGCCTTGCAGCAAAAAGAAGGCGGCTATCGTTACCTGCGTTATGATGAATTTCTTGCCGATGAGGACTTGATGCGCGGCCTTGGCGTCCTTAGTGAGTCGACTGACCCAGCCGAGACTCTTGATGCGGCTTTGGACAAGGCAACGAAGCGGGGGACGCTGCTGACGGCGGCCGTCACTCTGGACCATCGGAAGCTGTGTTATTATGTCATCAACAGCGAGCGCGGGCGGGCATTCGTCGACCAGATAGAAGGCGGCGAGTGGCGTCCTGTCAGCGCGGATGAAATTGAGGTGCTGCCGGCGCGCCCGAATGTTTATGCGCTCTATGAAGAAAATATCGGCATGCTAACCCCCATGATTAAGGATTCAATCCAAGACGCGGAAGCAAGCTATCCGGCTGGGTGGATTGAAGATGCCATCCGAGTCGCGGTCGAGCGCAATGTCCGCCACTGGAGATATATTAGCAAAGTGCTTGAGGGCTGGCAGCAGAAAGGACGAAGTCGTGAAAGGTCTCGGCGACATCTTGAACAACTCAAACCTGAACGACACAAACAAATTACTGCCGGAGAATGGCAAGA
The DNA here is from genome assembly GCA_965243515.1 of Phototrophicaceae bacterium. Lineage (GTDB taxonomy): Bacteria > Chloroflexota > Anaerolineae > Aggregatilineales > Phototrophicaceae > UBA6055. Next base: position 3,201,953 of record OZ251572.1, read on the forward strand.
TTTCTTTGAATAGCGGGCAGGATTCCGATGATATGAATGAAGGAATCCAAATCCCAATGGAAATCATCTGCCATGACCCGCAGAACCGCGATGCTCCTTGCCCGATTTGCGATGGCAAGGGCGTTATTATGTGGGATGTGCCGCTGGATGATCCGCGCTATGGCAAATTGCAGCGCTGTCCCAATCATTCGGTTGACACGGATACGGGCCTGCATGAACGTTTGCGGCGTTATGGCAATCTGGAAGCCTACAAGGATAAAACCTTCGAGAATTTTAAGACTGACCCATTTGACGGGCAATTAACCGATGAAGCTGTAAAATCAGTTGTACGTTCACTAATAACCGCCTTACAGCGAGCAGAAGATTTTGCACGCGAGCCGCGAGGCTGGATTGTTTATGAGGGTCCTTATGGCTGTGGCAAAACCCATCTGGCGGTGGCCATCGCCAACGCTCGACTGGAGCAGTTTGGCGACCGGGTCTTGTTCATCACTGCCCCCGACCTGCTCGATTTCCTGCGAACGACCTTCAGTTCCGATGCCGAAGTCTCTTACAGCGAGGCGTTTGAGCAGATTTGCGATGTCCCTCTGCTGGCGCTGGATGACTTGGGCGTCGAGAATCCAAGTGGCTGGGCAAAGGAAAAACTGTTTCAGCTGCTCAATTATCGCTATGTGAACGAACTGCCGACGGTGATCACCACCAATACCACACTTGATGAGCTCGACCCGCGCATCAGCAGCCGCATGATGGAGGGGAGTGTGGTCACACACATCCAGATCGAAGCGCCTGATTATCGCAAGGGAATCCGTCATAGTGATGAGGATCGGCATTTTTCCAATTTGTATCTTTATAATAATATGCGGTTCAATACCTTCTTGACCGACAGCCTCCTGCGTGAAGAAGCCGCTAATCTGAAAAAGGCGCTCAAAGCTGCCCAAGAATGGGCGGCAGTTCCGAAGGGCTGGCTCTATATCGCCGGCGATTTCGGCACGGGCAAGACGCATTTGGCAGCTGCGATTGCCAACGATTTGCATGACCGCGGGCAAGAAGCGGTGTTCATAACCGTGCCGAATTTTCTGGATTATTTGCGCCGGGGCTTTAATCCAGAGTCGCGCGTTCGCTTCGATAAACGTTTTGATAAAATTATGACCGCGTCGATTCTGATTCTGGATGATTTGCGCTTGGCAGAAGCCACCGCCTGGACGCGGGAAAAACTTTTTCAGATTATCGACTATCGCTATGTGACCCGCCTGCCGACCGTCATCACCTCATCAGAAGAGATGGAGAATATGGATGAGCGTTTGGCTACTCGTCTGATGGACCGCCGTATCTGCTACCCGCTTAATATGAATGTTCCCAGTTATGCCAAACGGTGGATAAAGAAAAAACGATAATGCTCCGTACTCGACTGCGAATTACTGCTTATGAACAGCGACACCGCGGCGACTTGCTCCACTTGTCCTATTACAGCCGTTGGACACATCTGCATTTGGATTGGCACAAGGTGGGCCAATGGATTGATGATGAAGTCGGGTCGGTCTTTCTGGCTTGGCAGGGCGAGGAACTGGTGGGCTACATCGGTTTGTCGGCGGCTCTGAACGGCTCATCCTGGATTCGTCTGCTCGGCATAGGCGACGGGGTTGTCCCTGGGCCGGTTATTCAAGCATTATGGCAGCGGGCGCAGGCGCAGTGCCTTCGGTCGGGCGTTTCTGGGGTTGCTGCGCTGATGGCGAACAGCTGGCTTTCGGCTTATGTTCATCAGCTTGGATTTACCTGTTTGGAGAACATTGTCACCCTAAGCCACATCGGGGGCGATCTCCCGGTACTGCCGATGTCGCCGGTCAACGTCATTCCTGCCGGCGATGACGACCTGCCGCGGATTTTGCAAATTGACCATCTGGCTTTTGCTCCGCCGTGGCAGATGACGTCATGCGATCTGTGGCAGGCTTTTCGCATCTCGTCCAGCGCGACCGTTGCCATGCTGGAAGGCGAAATCGCCGGGTATCAGATCAGCACTCGACATCAGGAAAGCGGGCATCTCGCCCGGCTGGCGGTGGCGCCGATTCATCAGGGCCGGCAGATCGGGTCGGCGATCTTGCATCAACTCCTGCGCGGGTTCAGCCAGCGCGGCATCAGCATGGTCACTGTCAACACGCAGCGGAGCAATCACCCGTCGCAGCAGCTGTACCGGCAGTATGGTTTCTTCCGCAACGGCTTTGACCATGAGGTTTGGCATAAGACGCTGGCACCATAAGCGCATGCCGGGCTGTCGGTCCGATAAGGCAACACATGACGATCCTATACCGCGAAGACGACGCCAATCTGAATATGCTAAGCGGCAAGACCGTTGGCGTGATTGGCTATGGCAATCTTGGGCGGCCAGTCGCCAGCAACCTGCGCGACAGCGGCGTCAGGCTGCTGATTGGAGTCCGCGAGGATGAAACCCGCGAACAGGCGCGCCAGGATGGTTTTGAGCCGCAAAACATCGCCGACATCATTGGCCAATGCCATATTTTGATGCTGATGCTGCCGGATGAGGTTTTGCCGGAGGTTTATCTGGAGACGGTTTCGCCCTCTTTGCAGCGCGGGCATCTGCTGGTATTTGCCAGTGGCTACAACATCGCTTTTGGATACGTCGAGCCGCCGCCTTTTGTCGATGTCGGCATGATTGCGCCGCGGACGATTGGCGCCGCGGTTCGCTCGCGTTATCTTGATGGGCGCGGGTTTTACAGCTTTGTCAGCATTGGTCAAGATGCGACCGGCGCCGCTTGGGATTCGCTGCTGGCATTGGCCAAGGCGATGGGATCCTTGCGCGCCGGCGCTATCGAAATCACGATGGAGCAGGAAGCCCAGCTTGATTTGTTTGTCCAGCAGGCGGTTTTACCGGCTTTTCATCATATTATGACCACGGCGGCCAAGGTTTTGCTGAACATGGGCTATCCGCCCGAAGCGGCGATGATGGACCTTTATATTTCCGGCGAATTCACCGATTATCTTTCGCGGGCGGCGCAGCGCGGTCTGTTGCATGCCCTGCGTCTGTCGTCTCTTACCGGGCAATATGGCATCTTCAGCCGTTTGGAACGTTTTCAGGAACTCAAGCTGGAAGGGCTGATGGAAGCCGCGCTGGACGAGATCCGCAATGGCGATTTCGCGCAGGAATGGGCGCGTGAATATGAAGGCGGCTATCCGCGGCTTGACAGCCTGCTGCGCGAGCAGGAAAAACTGGCGCTATGGGAGCTTGAAGAGCAGACGGCGGAACTGCTGCGCGGCTTGTGATTCGCGGATGACATGAGGAGAGGATGTGTTTTGGCGCTGAACAATATCAAAGCAGTCGTCTGTGATATGGATGGCGTGTTATGGCGCGGGACAGAGCCGCTGCCGGGCATGAATGCGCTGTTTGACCGCTTTCATCGGGGAAATATCCCCTTTGCCCTAGCCACCAACAACAGCCGCAAAACCCCCGATGATTACATTCACAAGCTGGCTGGCATGGGCGTTGATGGCATTGGACGGCATCACATCGTCACCAGCGGCACCGCCACCGCCAGTTACTTGCAGCAGACGTATCCGAAGGGCGCGCGGCTGTTTGTGGTTGGCGGCGATGGTTTGAAGCAAATTTTGGTTCAGGCTGGCTTCGCGCTGGTCGAAGAAGATGCCGAAGCGGTGGTTTGCGGCATCGACTTTGACTTGACATACAGCAAGATGCGGACGGCCACTTTGCAGATTCGGCGCGGCGCCGACTTTATCGGGACGAATCCGGATTCGTCTTTTCCTTCGCCGGCCGGGCTGGTGCCCGGGGCTGGCAGCATTTTGGCTTTGCTTGAGGCCGCTTCGGGGACTGCGCCAACCATCATCGGCAAGCCCGAACGCGCGATGTTTGAATCGGTTCTGCGCCAGCTTGACACCCAGCCGGGCGAGACTCTGATGATTGGCGACCGCATCGGCACCGATATTCAGGGAGCGCAGGCAGTGGGCATGCGAACGGCACTGGTGATGACTGGGGTCGAGACGGCGGCAAGTTTGGGAGCAAGCGCGGTCCAGCCGGATTATGTTTTCGCCGGCCTGCCGGCGCTGCTGGCGGCGCTGCAAAAATAATAGAGAGGCATGTTCATCATCTGCGCCGGCGTTTGCGTTTGCTGGCTCGCCCGCGCTGAAGGTATTTTTCGTTTTCGGATTTCAGATACCCGTTCTTGCGATTCGCTATCTGCAATCCGGACAATGTTAGGGCATCATGCTTGATTCGATTACAGGGCGGGCATAACAGCGTCAGGTTGTCATAGGCATCCGTTCCGCCATCGGACTTCGGACGGATATGATCAACTTCCAGCACGCGGGGATCAAATCCATAACTATTGCCGCATCCCTGACAAAACGCGCCCAAGTCGGCGAGTAATTTGTCATGCTGGGTACGGGGCTTGGGATAGTTCTTTTTGGCGCGGCGCGTTGGGGTATCAAACGCTGGCACAGGAGACTTGTCATTATCCGTTCGGGTCGGGGCAGCCGTTCTATAGTGGATTTTGTCAAATGCCAGAATACGCTGTCCATCTTTGGCGCGTCCGCTTGCCGATGCCAATCCTTCGTCCGCAAGGCGGTCCAGCACAACTTGATAAGCCCCTTCCCATATATCCATGCCAACCCACTGCCGTTCCAATCGTTCGGCGGCAATCGGCGTGGTCGCGCAGCCGCAAAATGGGTCTAGCACAATGTCGCCGGGATTGCTTGAGGCCTTGATGATGCGCTCGTATAAGGCAAGTGGTTTTTGTGTTGGGTATTTTGTGCGTTCACTTTTTGGCGCGTGCATCATGTCTGGGATATCATCCCAAGCAGAACCATGTCGGTACTGCTCTAATACCTGCCCATTTTGTTCTTGCAAATCATAGCGGATTCTGATGTTCCCATTCCTTGTTCTGTATATTCTCCCTTCTTTTTCCAGCCTTCTAATCGATTCATCCGTATAATTTCCACGCGGCGCGGTTTTGAACCAGCCGCGCTCATCTTTACGGAATCCTTTTTTTCTGGCTTCGTCGCATGACAACTTATGATAAGCTATCGGTGGATTAAACGTCCATTTGTCAGAATGAGAATAGAAGAGAATGATGTCATTGTTTCGCGCATACTGTTTGGCAATGCCCTTCCCGCCCCTAGCCGACTTGCCATAAATCCAAATAATTTCATTCCTAAAATTCTTTTGTCCAAAGACAGCATCCATCAATGACTTGACATAAGCATGCGCTGTATGGTCTATGTGCAAGTAAATACTTCCGTCGACTCGCAAGATACGGCGCATCTCCAGCAAGCGCACCGCCAAAAAGGCTAAGAAAGCGCCCATATCACTGCCGTAGGTTTGTTTAGCCGACATGATCGCATGCCAAACGTTTGGGTGTGTCTGGTAAAGTTTATCAAACCAGGGATCATGCGTTTCTTCTTTCCAAAACCATCTGTCCTCGAATCTAGCCCCTGAAGCCAAGCTATTTGGCGTGGCATGGAAGTCTCGCCCCTTCTTGAATGGCGGGTCTGTGGCAATAAGATGAACGCTTTGGCTGTTCATTCCGCGCAGGAACTCTAAATTATTGCCGTGATACAGGGTGCGGTTCTCAAAATTAGGCGTCGCCATCTTACGTTTTCGGCTGATTTAACGTACAATCGCCATTGAAAGCCCAAACGGGTTTTCAATGGTTTTGGTTTCCTGTGGCAGACGTATGGCGTCCAAACCTTGACTGCCACAGGAAACGCGTTAAGAAAAAGTCTGTGAAAGACTTATTCTGCAAGCTGTTTATAACATATTTTTATTTTGTTTGCAATAGAACAGTTCTATTTTCTCTGTGTTCTCTGTGCATCTGTGGTGAAAACCGTTATTCAGCATTCATCAGCGCCAGTCTCCAGCTTATTCAAAAGCGCCGTAACCGCGGACTTGAGAGACGGCAGATCTTCTTGCGCGAAATCCCACACCAAATCAAGCCGAATGTTATGGTATTGATGAATCAAGACATCGCGGAAACCGGCGAAATCACTCCATGTGACATCAGGAAATTGTGCGGTTAAAGTTGGGTCTAGGCGTTTGACCGCTTCGCCAATCACCTCAAAACTGCGAATGACTCCATCCTGAATCAATTCAGACTGTAAAAAGGCATCGCGGCCGGTCGCGGTATAGCTTTCAATACGCCGGATACGATCCAAAATATCCTGGCAAACAATGCGCTGGTCTTTTGTCACAGGCTCAAGGCTTCCTTCAGGATGGTCGTCCGCAATTCTTCGCGCAGGCTGCGGCGGTCAACGACCTCGACTCGCCGCCCCAGCAAACGCTGCAAGGCCTGGGTCAGGCGGATATGGTCGCGCAATTTGTAATCGGCTTCAAACTCAACCAAAAAATCAATATCGCTTTCGGCATGCAGTTCGCCGCGAAGCAGCGACCCAAAGATGGATACCCGACGAACTCGATACTGGCGGGCAAGGGCGATAATCTGCTCGCGTCGGCGGCGTACATCGTCCAAAGTGCGGATTGTTTCGCCAGTCATTCGTCTTTCCCCTCTGTCTCTGGCATCAGTGCCGCCAGCGCTTCATCCAGCGGCGGCGTCTCATCGGCATCTTTGAAGCCGGCCAGCCGCGTATAGACTTCGGCCGCCGCCGCAAAAAAGCCGGATGGGATCCCGGCCATGTCAAAGGTCTCGGCGATCTCGTCCATTTCACCGGCAAAACGCCAGGCCTTGGCCGTTACACTCCGCACGCGATTTTCCGTCTGCGCGGTTTCATTAGGGTCGCGGAATCCCCATTCACGCGCCAGGTCGTCGCGGACGCCAAGCTGTTCGGCCGCCGCCTGGATCGCTGACAGCAGCGCGGCATAGCCCTTGGTCTGCGCGGCGAAGACCATTTTGAGGGCCGAGGCGCGGCCGATGTCCTCGCCAATCACCATCGCTTCGGTCAGGCTGCCGTCAAACAGGTCGGCGATCTGATTCGCCGCGCCGCCGGATAGATAGAAACGGGTCGCGCCGACTTTCCAGGCTGGCGGGCCGACGATGCTCCCATCGACAAAGTCGATGCCGGCCGCTGTCAGCTTGGCGCCGATGCGCTGTGCTTTGGGCGGCGAAATGGCGTTGCCGTCGCAATACAAACCCTGAAAACCGGCCACCAGCGCCGACTGGGCGACGGATTCGGCCGCATGGGGCGGGCAGACGGATAAAATCACATCGCAAGTTCGGCACAGCCGCGCCAGTGAATCGACTTCAATCAGATTTTGGGCGGCGGCGCGCTGGCGGGTGGCTTGGCTGCGGCCGGCGGACGACCAATAGACATGATGCCCGGCGTCCCGCGCCGACGCGGCAATCGAAACGCCCATCGCGCCCGGATTCAGAATGCCTATCCTGCTCATCTTTTCCCCCTGTCATGCGCATACAGACGTCTTTCAAACTGTTCATAGGTATCCGATTTTTCATCGAAGACATAATCGGGGCGGGTTACGATAATGTCGGTTCCGCCAAGCCGGCGCAAGTGCTGCATGGTTTTATGAATCAGATGCGACGGCACCAGCAGGCTGGTCTCGAACCATTGATGCGGCATATCCGGCGGGCTGGCGACCGCGACCACGCCGGGGCCCTTGGAGCCGCTCAAGGCTGGGTTGGCAAGGATGCGCTGCTGCACATCGGCGACTGATTCGCCGACAATGTTGGCGCGCAGCGACACGAAGCGGCGGGCGCGTTGATGAGCTTCAATAAGCTCAACCATTTCGCGCAGGGTTTCCAGCTTGGCGGATGAGGCGCGCAAGGTGCGCCGATTGCCAATCAGGACGGCTTCCGAGGCGATAATCGTACCGCCGTCAATCGGCCGCAGGTGATTTTCCCGCAGGGTGGTGCCGGTTTCGGACAAATCGGCAATCATATCGGCATAGCCCATTCGGGGCGCCGCTTCCATCGCGCCATCGGCATGAACCAGCAAAAAATGTGAAATGCCCCGTTGATACATAAAACCCTTGGTCAGGCTGCTGTATTTGGTGGCGATCCGCAGCTGCCGTCCCCGTTGTCGATAACGCAGGCTTAAATCCGCCAGGTCAGCGATTGAGGTCACATCAATCCAGGAATTGGGCACCGCCAGCAGCAGTTCGCATTTGGCGAAACCCAGCCGGGCAATGATGACCACATCATCTGATTCTTCGCTGTATTCGGCGACGATATCGAGGCCGGTGATGCCGATATCGACGCGGGCTTCGCCAACTTTGCCGAGGATATCTCTGGGTCGCTGGTACACAACTTCGGTCAGGGGCAGGCCGGGAATGGCGGCGGTGTACTGCCGTCGGTTCGGCTTATAGATCGTCAGCCCGGCCCGCCCTAGAAAGTCGGCGGCCGTGTCGCCCAGCTGGCCTTTGCTGGGCAAGGCAATCACCAGGTTATCCTTGCGCCGGTCGCTGTGCATGGTCGACTAACAGTCCTTCCACTATGGATTGAATGTCATCAAACGCGACGGTTCGCTCCTGATGATTACGCATATCCCGCAGCGTTATCCGCCGGCGCTGGCGTTCGGTTTCGCCGATGAGGATTACAAGCGGCATCTGTCGGCGGTCGGCATATTTCAGGCTTCTTTTGACACTGCGCCGGTCGATGCAGATCTCAACCGCAAAATCGCGCGCGCGCAAGGCCCGCGCGACCTCAAAGCTATAGGGATAATCAGCATCTTCAATCGGAATCACATACACATCGGGTCGATGACGGGCGGCGCGGCCATCGGTGTTCAGCAGACCGGCAATCCGTTCGATGCCATAGGCGAATCCCAGCGCCGGGACCGGCGCGCTGCCGCCCAGCAGGGTCACCAGATTGTCATATCGTCCGCCGCCGCAGAGTTGTATATCCTCGCCGTTTTCGGCCGGGCAATGAATCTCAAACATCAGGCCAGTGTAATAGTGCAGCCCGCGGTTCAAGCCAAAGTCAAGCTGTATTTCGGCATTGAGGCCGCCAAACCATGCCAGGTTCTTCAGCAGCGTTTCAATCGCCGTCAGCGCATGCGGCGGCTGGTCATATTCATCAAGGAGCTTGCGCGCCGGCGGCAGCACATCGGCGGGGGAGCCAGCCAGCTTGCTAAGCCGCTGCATATAATCCAATGCCTGGCGGAGTTTTGGGCCTTGCGGATCTTCGCGGATTTTATGCAGCAGGCGGTCAATGACTTCGCTTTCGTCGCGGTTGGCATCCATGTGGATATTGAGGCTTCGCAGCAGATCGGCAATCGCCTGATGGGCGTCGGCATCACCCATTTCCCGCAGCGCATGGACTAACTGCCGGCTGGCGATGGGGCTGGTTTCATCGGGGCGCTGCAAATCAGCGGCGGTGAATTCAAGCTGTGGATAAATGCCGCGCAGCGATTCAACGACAAAGGGCAGGCCGCGTTTGCGGATATTTTCCATATTCCGCAGCAAAAAGATCGATAGCTGCTGGCGCAGGCCCAGCTTATGGAGAAAACCCTTCAGCGCTTCTGTATGGCCAATGACGAGCTTGCAGCCGCGGATGCCGAGTTTTTCCAGGCCGGCGCAGGCCAAATGCAGCATTTCGGCATCGGCCATCAAACCGCCAGCGCCCAGCATTTCAGCGCCGGTCATCGTGAACTGACGATAGCGGTTTTGCTGTGGCTTTTCATAGCGAAAGACCGGCCCGGTGTATTGGAGGCGCAGCGGCAGCGGCTCATCCTGCAAGCCTTCGACGTAGGCGCGCAAGAGGGATGCTGTTATTTCGGGGCGCAGGGCGATTCGGCGGCTCTTGAAGTTGAATTCATACAGACGCGGGGCGATATCCTCGCCGGATTTACGCAGGTAAAGTTCGGTATTTTCGAGGATTGGCAGGTCAATCGGCATATAGGCATGCCGCCGGAGATGCTGTTCAAGTTCATCTTGAACCTGCCGTTGGATGGCATATTCGGCGCTGAATACATCGCGCATGCCGCGCAGGGCAGAGATTTTGTCGGCAGACGGCACCCGGTTTTCTCCATACAATGATGAAAGGCTGACCGCACAACAGCCTACCATGCAATTCCTGAATTGGACAGTGCGCTGACGCGGCGCGAATCGGAAGGGGTGAATGTTTATATGGCGATTGGCTCTTCGGAAATGTCCTGCGTCATAGCGGATCCCGTGATGCGCCGCCGGACAATCAGCCCGAAGCCGGCGGCGACCGCCAGAAGGGCCGCGATATGAACGCGGGCCGGCATCTGACGCACCCGCGTCACCACGCCGCGGCGCGTATTCATCAGCTGCGCCTCCAGATCTTCGGTGAAGCGGGCTGCTGGCTCTATCGGCGCGAATGCCGCTTGCAGGGATTGGATGAGGTCGGCCAAACTTTCAGCTTCGTCATGGGGGACGGCGGCCTGTTTGATTAACTCTTCGATATCATCATCCTGCTGCAAGGCAGCCGCGATGGCATCCAGCAAGTTTTGCATATTGACATCCGATGATGCGCTCATAATCCTGTTTATCCCTTTGTTCTGCTTTGGCGGCGGTGGATGCCGCGTTCCTGCCCCTGCAATTCATCGCGCAGTGACAGCAAAGTTCGATGATAGAGTGATTTGACCGCTCCTTCGGTACGGCTCATAATTTTACCGATTTCGGCATTGGACAACTGGTCGATAAACTTAAGCAGGAGCAGCTGCTGGCGGTCTTCTGGCAGGCGATGCACCGCTTCCATCAGCTGTTCCCGCTCGTCCAGTTCTTCCGTCAGGCGGTCTGGCGCTTCGGACTTGAGGGAATGAGTCACATAATCATCCAGCGCGATGATCTTCCGCCGTCCCTGGTCGCGGTGCCAGTTGGCGACCAGATTGTGGGCGATGCGATAGAGCCATGCCCGGAAAGGCAGGCCCTTGTCCACATAGCCGCCGATATGGGACATCGCCCGAAAAAACACTCTAGCGGTCAGGTCTTCGGCATCATGCTGATTGCTGGTGCGGTAGTAGATATAGCTGTATATCTTTGGCATATAGCGCTCGTACAATTCGCCAAAAGCCCCTTTATCTTCTTTCGCCAGGCTGACCAGCTGCCTGTCGTCAAGTTCTCTGTAGTTTGCGCGTTTGACAAACAGTTTTTTCATACTCTTTATAACCCGATGCTTGATTTGCGGTTACGGACTTGCTTTCAGCCGCGCTGACGGCGCGCGGTCAGCTTGCAGCAGGCGACGGACGGCCGCCTCGGTTGGCATGGATGACATCGTACCATGTTTCGCACAGGCCAGCGCGGCGGCGGCCGATGCGAATTCCAATGTTTTTTTGGCCGGCCAGCCATTCACCAGCCCGCAGCAGTAGGCGCCGACAAAAGCGTCGCTGGCGCCAGTGGTATCGACGACTTCAAGCGCGAAGGCTGGCTGTTCTATCCGACTTGAATCCTCAAACAAGATGCTGCCGGCTTCACCGAGAGTCAGCACAGCCTGCTTAATGCCCAAACGGAGCAGATGCCGCGCCAGTTCATCGGGGTCATCGGCCGGGCAGTCGGTCAGCAGCTGCGCCTCCAGTTGGTTCGGGATGATGACATCGACGAGATGCAAATGATTCAGCGCGAAGGCATCACGGGTAAAAAAGGGCGCCGGGTTCAGGACGGTCGCGGCGGCGGCCGCGCGGCCAAGCTGAAGCGCAAGCTGCACCAAAGGCTGCGGGATTTCGAAGCCGACCAGCAGGACATCATCGGCGCTGATGTCGGCCAAGGCCGCGCGTATGTCCGTCTCGGTGATTTTGCGGCTGGCGTCGGGCGCGCCGATAAAACCAGGAACATTGTCTTGAACAATGATGACGGCCATGCTTGTCGCGGCGGATTCGTGCTTGATGACATGATCCACATTGATGCCCGCCTGCGCGGCGGCCGAACGCAGTTCATCGCCAAGCGGATCAGCGCCAACACAGCCGACCAGCGTCACGTCAGCGCCCAGACGGCAGGCGGCGGCGGCTTGATTCAACGCTTTGCCGCCGGGAGACCGCGTGACCCGCGCGGCATGAACGGCGCGGTTGGGCGTCACCCAGTCTGGCACCTCAAAGATCATATCGGAGACCAGGGCTCCGATGACATAAATACGCGGCATCGTCGGCTATCCTCGTCAACGCGCTTCATCAGTGAACATGATTATATCATGGCTGGGCTGGAGTCTGATGCGACCAGGGCAGCTGAATGCGAATGATGGCGCCGCGTCCTGGTTCGCTTTCGGCCGAAATACGCCCGCCGTGGGCGGCCACAATCGACGCGGCAATCGCCAGCCCCAAGCCGCTTTCGCCATGACTTTGAAACCGCGATGGGCTGACGCGGTAGAAACGGGCAAAGATATTTCGCAGATGTTCGGGCGGAATCCCGCTGCCGGTATCGCGCACGGTCAGCAGCAGGTGTTCACCGCGGCGCGCGGCTGAAAGCGCGATGCGGTCATTTGGCGCGGTGAACCGCAATGAATTGCTGATAAGATTTTTCAAAACCTGCGCTATGCGGTCAGGATCAAGCTCAACCGCCGGGAGGTTTGGTTCGGCCTCGACATGGAGCGTCACCGACTGCGCGGCGGCCATCGGCGCGAAGGAATTGGCCGCCTGCTCCAGAATATCGCGCGGCTGGACGCGGCGAAGGACCAGCTGGAGTTCGCCGGCATCCGCCAGCGACAGCGTACGCAGGTCATCGATCAGTCGATTCAACAGCTGCGATTCTTGGAAGAGGACATCAAAGCGGGCCGGCGTGGGTTTCAATGAGCCATCCCGCATCCCTTCCAAATAGCCCGAAATGACTGTAAGCGGAGTGCGGAGGTCGTGGGCGATGTCGGTTATCATCTGCCGCCGCAGGCGATTGATGCGCTGCAATTCTTCGCTCATCTGGTTAAACGCCCCCGCCAGTTCGCCAAGTTCGTCGGTGGTGCGAACCGGCACCCGCTGGTCGAACTTGCCCTGTTTGATGCTGCCAATCGCGTCGGTCAGTTCGGCTAGGGGGCGCAAAAACTGGCGCGACAGAAAGACGCCCAATACAACCGCTATGGCGACGGCTCCAAGGGCGCCGATGAACAGGATGGCATCGGTGCGCTCCAAAAAACGGGACTCGGCTTCATCCAGTTCCGGCGATGCGATGCTGATGACCGTGGCGATTCGATCTCCATCTACGGCGACTGTTTTGCCGCTGCCGATGTCGCTGGCGGGCAGCTGTTCGCCCTTTTGATACGCGCCGGCAGCCTTGACAATGACGCCATTGGCATCGGCAATGACAAATGGCAGCTTTTGTCGGCGCTGCCCGTCATGCAGTCTATGGTGGAACAGGCTGGCAACTGGAATCTGCTCGATGCTGTCCCAAGACTGATATTCCTGGTAAAAATCAAGCACGGCGCCAGCAAAGGCGCGCCCCATTTCTTCATCTCGAAAACGCTGATATTCGCTGGAATACACGCGGGCGGCCAATATCCCAACCAGCGCGATGCCCATCAGGCTGGTCGCGGCCAGCGCCAGGCTCCATTTCCATTTTAGCGATCTTAGGGATTGGACCATAAGGTTTAGCCGTCTGTATCGCCAAAGCGATAACCCACTCCAAACACCGTCAGAATATAGGCTGGTTGGTCCGGCCGCGGCTCGATTTTGGCGCGCAGGTTGCGAATATGAACATCAATCGTGCGCTCAACCCGTTCAAAGGAATCCGGCCGCAGATGATCCAGCAGTTCGGCGCGCGAAAAGACGCGGCCGGCGGATTCCATGAGCGCCGTTAGAATCTCAAACTCGGAAGGAGTCAGGTCAATGATTTTGTTTCGCATTTTGGTCACGCGGGTCGCTTTATCGACAATCAAATCTCCGGCGCGGATGATGTCCGATGTGGGTCCATCATGCGCGTAGCGGCGCATCACGGCGCGGATGCGGGCCGCCAGTTCGGCCATGCCGAAAGGCTTGGTCACATAATCATCGGCGCCCAATTCCAGGCCGATCACTTTGTCGGTCTCTTCAAGCCGCGCCGTCAGGATGATGATTGGGGTATCGCGCTCTTTGCGGTAGGTTCGCATAAAATCAAAACCGCTCATCGCCGGCATCATTATGTCAAGCAAGATCAAATCGGGCTTTTCGTGCCGCGCGACTGACAATGCCGCGCGGCCGTTGGCGGCAGTGACGACCCGATAGCCCTTTTCGCCCAGATATTCGCGCAACAGCCGCAGCACACTCGCTTTGTCATCGACTGCCAAAATGGTCTTGCTCATGTTTTCCCTGCTTGCATCATTCGGATATAATCAATCATAGAGATGTTCAGAAGATGTTCAGAAACGGATAATTTTCCGCAACGCGAACGTCACTTGTTAAGCGCGAGATAAGGTTCTGTCAAAAGTTCCGTCTATAAAATTGAATTGCGCTATACTTATGATGATAATGATTCTTGCTGGATAAGTCGATAGAAAAGCGGATGGCAAATCAACGTTTGGCAGATGATCCGAGGCGCGGTTTCTTTCATACTCAACTTGGCCGGACAGTCCTCGAGAATCTAACCGCCTATGCCTTTTTGGCGCCGGCTGGCCTGTTGATTCTGCTTTTTGGGATTTTTCCGGTCGCCTTCGCCTTTTTTGTCAGCCTGCATCGCTGGCGCCGTTTCCCCGATGAGTATATCGGGCTTGCCAACTATGAGAAGGCATTGGGCAACCTGGGTTATATCCTGTTCTTCTGGCTGGCGCTGATTGCATTCGCGGGGGCTTGGGTCGCTGTTCGCCGTCTGCTCGCCGTCCGGCGGCAGTCCGACTCGCCTGGGGATGATGTCCACATTCTTTCCGGATTCACTGCCGGTTACGCGGCTCTATTGGCGATTGACTGGCTCTTCAAGCTGATTCCCGTCATCATGGATATTCCGCGGCAGGTGCGCGGGCGCAACACTTCGCTTGAGCTATTTATGGAAAAGCTGGGCGAAAGTTTTGCGGCGGCCGAGGTACTGGCGGCCGGGAATCTGATGCTGCTGGGCCTGCTGGCGGCCGTGGCTGTCAACGCTTTTCTGGCGTGGCGTTTCCGCTCCAAGCATACCGCGAACATCGTTGCCTGGAGCAGCATCGCGGCTATTTTGGCCTTTGGCGGATTCTTTCTGATGCAGCTTATGCTCACCGAGACGCAGGCGGCGATTGCCGAAGCCCGCGAGTCGGGCGAATCGCTGCCGATTTGGTCGCAGCTTGTTTTTATCACCGGCGGCATTGTCCTGATGGCGCTGGGATGGGTCATTTTCCAGCGCGGCATCAAAAGCCATGACAATCGGCGCTTTGTTCTGTCTCTGTTTGGCGGAGTCGTCTTGGCACTGGGCGGATACCTGCTGCTGGCGGAGCTTCCGGCGGCTTTGGCCGAAGCCGACGACAGCCTGCTGCAAGGCTTTTGGGTGACGGTCATGTATGCTTTGGGAACGGTCCCAGCGCAGCTGTCTATCGGTTTGGGGCTGGCTTATTTTCTGTTCCAGCCGATTCGATTCCGCGCCTTTTTCCGCATGGTTTATTTTATCCCTTACATCACGCCGTTTGTCGCCACATCGATTGTCTTCCGCATCCTCTTTAATGCCGGCAAGCAGGCTCCGGCCAATCGGATGATTGCCCTCTTGGGGATTGAGCCGCAGCGCTGGATCTTGGAGCGGTCATCGATTGGCGATTTATTGGGCCTGCCCGAATTTCTGGCGGGGCCCAGCCTGGCGCTCATCGTCATTATGATTTATTCCACCTGGACTTATGTTGGATATGATGCGGTTATCTTCCTTGCCGGCTTGGGCAATATCCCCGGCGAACTGTACGAGGCCGCCCGCATTGACGGCGCGGCCGGCTGGCGCATCTTTCGTCATATCACCCTGCCCATGCTGTCGCCGACCGTCTTCTTTCTGTCTTTGGTCGCCATCATCGGCACCTTTCAGGCTTTTACGCAGATCTGGATTTTGCGAACCGGCGCGGTCGGCAACAAGGTCAACACCGCCAGCGTCTATATTTTTGATGAACTGCAAAACAGCAATCGCTATGGCTATGCCTCGTCGATGGCATTTGTCCTCTTTGCCATGATACTTTTTCTGACGCTGTTTCAAAACCGCGTGCTGGGAAGGCGGGTGTTTTATGGCTAAGGCGCAGTCAGCGGCGATTGAGCGTCCGCCCGCCGGGATAAACTGGAGTCGCATCGGGATTTACGCGGTTTTGTTTGGCGGCGTCATCATTGCCTTGGGCCCTTTCCTTTGGATGATCAGCGCCTCGTTTATGACGGTGAGCGAAGTCAGCCTGGCGCGGCTGTTCCCTGAAGAGCTGCTGTGGGAAAACTATGCGACTGCCCTGCGCCGCGCCAACTTCCTTGACATTGAACTATTGATGGACCCGACAACCGGCGGCTTGCAGTCGGTCGGCGTTTCTGGCTATCTGTGGAACAGCCTGCGGATTACTTTTATCACTGTAGGAGGCTCGCTGCTGGTTTGCATCCCGGCGGCTTATGCCTTTGCGCGGATGAACTTTGTCGGGCGGAACGTGATTTTCGCCATTTTCCTTTCGACCATGATGATCCCTGGCATTGTCATGCTGATTCCGCATCTGCTGACTGTGATTTGGCTGGGGCGTTTGAGCGAAAGCCTGTTCGGGCCGGCGGGCGCGTGGTTCAATAATTGGCCGGCGCTGACGATTCCGTTTTTCGCGTCGGTGTTTAATATCTTTCTGCTGCGCCAGTTCTTCATTCAAATACCCGATGATCTGTGGGATGCCGCCCGCATCGACGGCGCCGGACATCTGCGCTTTTTGCGGAGCGTGGTTTTACCCTTGTCCAAAGCGCCGATTATGACCATTATTACCTTGGGGTTTATTGGATCATGGAACGCGCTCATGTGGCCGCTGCTGGTGACGGTCAATGACAACTGGAGGCCGATTGCTGTCGGCCTGTCCAATTTCGTAACCGCCGACACGCCCGGCGATTTGAACCTGCAAATGGCGGCATCGGTCATTACCGTCATCCCGATTCTGATTCTGTACTTTGCGGCGCAGAAACAATTCACCGAAGGCATTGCCCAAACAGGCATTCGGGGCTAATGATGAACCCTCCATCGTACATTCAAGGTACGGTGACAGTGCATTGGCTGTTAGCTGTATGAGGGGGTATGGCTTCAGCCAGTTTATGAAACAATCTCTTAGCAAACAGAGGAGAATGATGATGAAAAACGCGTTATTTGTCACTGTGCTGCTCCTTGCGCTGGGCATCGGTCTGGTTCAGGCGCAGGACAGCATGTATGAAGGCATTGACCCAAGCGGTCAAACCGTCGTCTATTGGCATCAGTATTCCGAAGACAGCACGCAGGACAACACCATGTCCGCCCTGATTGCCGACTTCAACAGCAATAATGAATACGGCATCACGGTCGAAGCCATTCATCAGGGTCATTATGGCACTATTGAGGACTTGATGAACACCGCGATTCTATCGGGCGAACTGCCCAACCTGGTGGCTGGATACGCCAATGCCGTCGCCGGCTGGGCGAACGAAGGGCTGGTGGTCGATATTGAAACGCTGCTCAATGATCCGCAGTGGGGCTTTTCGGACGATGAGCAGGCCAATTTCAACTTCAATTTGCTGGACGTCAACAAGCTCGATTTCGCGCCTTTTGATGGCATGCGCGTCGCTTGGGCCAATCAGAACTCGCTGAATGTTTTTTATACCAATCTCGACGTTGTCGAAGCGCTGGGGTTTGAGCGGCGGACGCCGGCGACGTTGGCCGAGTTTGAGGAAATTTCGTGCGCCGCCGGGGCCAGCGAGGCCTATCAGGGATACCCGCTGGACACTGGCACATCGCACTTCGAGAGCTTTGTCGCCGCGCATGGCGGAGCGATTTTTGACAGCGAGGCCGGCGAATACATCTTTGAATCGGATGCGGTTGCCGCCGCTATGGAACTGTTCACCCGCATGCTGGAAAACGACTGCGCGTATCTGTTTGCCGAACGGTATCAGAACACCGGCGACTTTTCCTTGGGCATCACGCCCTTCGCGGCCGGCAGTTCGGCTGGCATTCCGTTTGTCACTTGGGACGCGGCGACTGCTGAAATGACGGATGAATGGGTCGTCACCGCTTTTCCGGGCGCCGAGGGCGTTGGCGCCACTATCCAGCTGTTTGTTCCCAGCCAGGCGATTTTGACGGCGGCGCCTGAACAGGAACTGGCGACTTGGCTGTTTGTCAAATATCTGGCGGGGCCGGCGGCGCAGCTTGCATGGTCAGGCGCGACTGGCTACTTCAGCATCCGCACCGACATTGAGGTCACCGCTGATGACTTCACTGAACCGCGTATGCCTTACGAACGTTTTATCGAGGTGCAAGGCATCCTGACTGATGAGAGCGTAAGTGTTTATTCATCGCCTGGTCTGCCGAGCTACAGCGCGGTCCGCGGGATTGTTCCGAACACCATCGCTGAAGTTGTCAATGGCGATGTCGAGACCGCTGATGCGCTTGCTGATCTTAATGAAGAGGCCAACGAACTGCACGTCGACCTTGACGGCTAGCGGCGGGCTTCGACGCCTTTGTCTTGGGTCCCTTTCCGCGTTATGTGGGAAGGGACCGGGGATGAGGGGGTGAAATTTCTAATGAAAACGTAAGATTTGCTATTTGACCTGCCTTGGATAGTGTGCTATATTGGGCGCGAAAGTTCGTTTTTCCACCCTTTTATCCGTCAACAGCATGAATGTGGCATGTCAGACACCTCGGTTGACGCAGCATTGACACGTATTTTTCCATTGGATTATCGGGGATTTGCAGCCCGACAGCAGAAGAGCATAATATCACAGGAGACAGTGCGGCGCGATCATCCAGGCTTCGGCCGCATCGGAGTATTCCAGGACAAACTCAATGAATATCGCTAAACTCGAAACCAAAACGCTTCCCGAATTACGCACGATGGCGCGGGATCATAATGTGCCTCGCTTCAGCCGACTCAAGAAACAGGATCTCATCATCGGGCTGCTTCGTCAGGAAGCGGTTCGCAAAGGTCATGAACTGCGCGGCGGCGTGCTGGAGGTGATTGACGACGGCATGGGATTTTTGCGGGCAGAGGGGTATCTGCCGGGCCAGAATGACATCTATGTCAGCCAAACCCAGATCGAGAAATTCAACCTGCGTACCGGTGACATGGTCATCGGGCAAGTCCGCCAGCCCAAAGGCACCGAGCGTTATTTTGGACTGCTGCGCGTTGATGCGGTGAACGGCCTCAATCCGCATGAGGTCAGGCGCCGCGCCAATTTTGAACGTTTGACGCCGATTTTCCCGGAAGTGCGCTTTAATCTGGAGACGCTGCCGCGGGTTATGTCGACCCGGATGCTGAACCTGATTTCACCGATTGGCTTTGGTCAGCGCGGGCTGATTGTCTCGCCGCCCAAAGCTGGCAAGACGACGATTCTGAAGGACATCGCCAACGCTGTCAGCGCCAATTATCCTGAAGTGCATTTGATGATTGCGCTGATTGGGGAACGGCCCGAGGAAGTGACTGACATGGATCGTTCGGTTGATGCCGAGGTGATTGCGTCCACTTTTGACGATCCCGTGCATCATCATGTCCGCGTTGCCGAGATGGCGCTTGAACGCGCCAAGCGGCTGGTCGAAGTCAGGCGCCATGTGGTGATGATGGTCGATAGCATTACTCGTCTGGCGCGCGCCTATAATTTGGTCGTCCCGACGAGTGGACGGACGCTTTCCGGGGGTCTTGATCCTTCGGCGATTCATCCGCCCAAGCGACTGTTTGGGGCGGCGCGCAATGTTGAGGAAGGCGGCAGCCTGACTATTGTCGCTACTTGCCTGGTCAATACCGGCAGCAAGATGGATGATGTGATTTATGAGGAGTTCAAGGGGACCGGCAACATGGAACTGCACCTTAGCCGCAAGCTCCAGGAACGGCGCATTTTCCCCGCCTTTGACATCGAGCAGTCCTCTACTCGGCGCGAAGAGCTGCTTTTGGGGCCGGATGTGCTGCGGCGGGTCTACACGATGCGGCGGATGTGGTCGCATCTGGCAGAGCAGCCCGAAGGCATCGCCGGCGCCACCGAGCAGCTGTTGCAGAACTTCCGTCTGTATGACACCAATGAAAAGTTTCTCAACAGCCTGGCTGGTTCAAATGGGCGTTAATGCTAAAATCGCCGTTGACAATGTGAATAACCGGCGTTAAGCTGTGGTCACATTCGGAAATGCACAGGATGTCTGATATGAATTTCATTTGCTGTTCCACCTGTTGTTGTGACGCGCTGTCCCAGGATAGCCGCGCGGTGGAGCATTGCTAGTTCACGGATGAAGTGAATCCAGCAGAAACTCATTGCCCCGTTGCGACACGGGGCTTTTTTATTGTCTGGGAGGAACAAACGATGTTCATTTATCCGATATTATCTGGTTTTGCTTGTCATTGCTGTCGCTGCGCCGCGCCTGTCAGGCGGGGGTTATCCGATGCTGGCGCCAGACGGCGGCTGGCATAATCGTTCAGGAATGCTGGGACGCTTCGGATAATCCGAGGCGTTTTTTATTTGCACATTAGGACAAACACAGGAGACTGCATGACAGCCCAGATCAACTTGAAATCCGAACAGCTTGAGGCCGCCAGCCCGCAAGATATTCTGTCGTGGGCAAGCGATGCCTATGGCGGCAAACTCGCCATTGTCACCAGTTTTCAGCCAGCCGGCGTCGCTGCCTTGCACATGATGCAGGCCATTGCGCCGCGGACACCTGTTTTGACATTGGACACCGGCCTGCTCTTTCCTGAAACGCATGATTTGATGGATCTGCTGGAACGGCGTTTCAAGTTTGGCCTGAAGCGGGTCAAACCGCGGCAGACTCTCAAACAGCAAGCCCGCGACTATGGCGACCGACTTTGGGAACGCAATCCTGACCGATGCTGTCATCTGCGTAAAACGATGCCATTGCGCGATGCGCTTGTCGGGTTTGAGGCTTGGGTCACTGGGCTGCGGCGCGATCAATCGCCCAGCCGCGCCGAGATCCCGATTGTCAGTTCTGACAGGCGCACTGGTTTGGTGAAGATCGCCCCTTTCGCCAACTGGAGCGAGGGCCGGCTTTGGGCTTACATCCATGCCCATGAACTGCCCTGCAACGCGCTGCATGACATCGGCTATCCCAGCATCGGCTGCTGGCCATGCACCAAAGCAATCGGACAGGGACAGCAGGCCCGCAGCGGCCGCTGGTCAAGCAGGAGCAAAACCGAATGCGGTATCCATGTCGAGCCTGCCGAGGAACTGGCGAAGGAGTCGGGCTGTGTCTGATTTTATCAACGGCTATCCGATTCTGCTTAATCTGCAAGGCCGGCAGACGGTGGTTGTCGGCGGCGGCGCGGCGGCGACGCGCAAGGTCGAGCATCTGCTGGCGGCCGGCGCGCTGGTTCTGGCGATCAGCCCGACGCTGACGCCCGATTTGCGCGCGCTGGCGGATGAGGGAAAGATCAGCTGGATTCAGGCGGCGTATCGGCGCGATATGCTCAATGACTATATGCCGCTGCTGGTGATTGCGGCCACTGACGACGCGCGGGTGAATCAAACTGTGGCGCAGGATGCTCATCGAATCCGCGCCTTGTTCAATGCCGCGGATGGCGGCCGCGAGGGCAGCGACTTCAGCAATATGGCGCTCATTCATCAGCCGCCGCTGACGATTGCGCTGACGTCTCACGGCGCATCGCCGGCGCTGCTGGGTCAGCTTAAAACCCGACTGGCGGCGGCCGTCGGCGATGAATATGCTATCTTGGCGGATTGGCTGGGAGAAATCCGCGAGCCAATCAAAGGCGAAATCCATTCGCAGGTGGATCGGCGGCGGCTGTATCAGCAGATTGTCGAATCGAATATCCTGTCGCTTTTGCGAAGCGGCAAATCGGAACGCGCGCGGCAGATTTTCCAGCAAATCATTGTGGAAGGAACGGTTCAATGAGCGGCATCGCTTTGATTTTGGCTGGGCATGGCTCGCATATCAGCGCAAACACGGCCGGCATCGTCTGGGGCTGCGTCGACCGTCTGCGCCGCTGGGGAGCCGCGGCGGAAATCACTGCCTGCTTTTGGAAAGAGGAGCCTTCCTTCCGTCATGCGCTGGATGCGATAGGGGCGCGGCAAGCCGTGGTCGTCCCTGTTTTCACCGCGCAGGGCTATTTTACGGAGACCGTCATTCCGACTGAAATGGGGCTTGATGGCGCGGTCACCCGCAAGTCCGGCAAGACTATTTATCTCACGCCCGGCATCGGCGAGCATCCATTGCTGGGGGAAATCGTCCAGCAGCGGGTGCGGGACACCCTGACCAGCCAGCGGCTTCGATTGGATGAAACGGCGGTGGCGGTGATTGGCCATGGCACGCGGCGCAATCGTCAGAGTCGGGAGGCGGCGCGGCGTCAGGCGCGGCTTATCCGCCGGCGAACAGCGGTGCGCGAAGTGGCTGCCGTGTATTTGGATGATGAGCCGCCTATCGCCAGCATTTATCAATCTACTGGCGCCGAAAACATTATCGCCCTGCCCTATTTTCTGGCGAATGGGTCGCATGTGACGCTGGATGTGCCGCGTGCATTGGGACTGGCGCGAAACAGCTTTCCCGAACGCGTCAAGGGGCGCAATGTTTTTTATACCGAGCCGGTCGGCAGCGTGGAAACGCTGTGCGCGGTGATTTTGGAACTGGCGCGCGATACTGGCCTGCCCTTTGCGGTTCGGGAAGGCGCTGGCGTCTGGTCGGGTTTTCCAAAGGTCGGGCAAGGCAGCCTGCTGGCGGCGCTTGAAGCTGACAAAATCCTCCAGTTTGGTCAAGTGATGGTCACGGGCAATAAGGCCTGGCATGTCGATGATGCCGGCGGCGCCCTGTCATCCCCGACGGCGCTGCGGGCGTTCCTGCGCGAATATCCGTTCCGTCCCCTGTCAACCAGCGGCGATCTGCCCGATGGCTGGCATGTTGAGCTTCAGCATCCAGCGCAAGCCCATGCGGTTATCGAGACCGTTTATCCGGGGCTTATCGCTGATTGGGCGGCGCAAAAGCGCGGCGCGTTTGCGGCTGAATCATTAGCCGACACCGCCGGGCGTCAGCTGGGGATGTTCAAGGCGATAGACAAGCTGCCGTCCGGCGTGATTGAGCAGGCCGTTGAAACCGTCTGCGGCGGCTGTATCCGCCAGCCGATTTGGTGGAATGGAGAGGAGGCCGACAAGGCGAAAATACCCTGCAAATCGGCCTGCAATATGTGGCTTTCGAAGGCAAAGCAAATGGGAGAGAGCGCGCTATGAGCATTGGAAAAGTTTATCTGGTTGGGGCTGGCCCGGGCGATCCTGATCTTATCACGCGCAAGGGCCTGCGCCATATTCAAAGGGCCGATGTCGTTATTTATGACCGACTGATTCCGTTTGAACTGCTGGATGAAACGCGGGCGGATGCCGAGCTTGTTGATGCTGGCAAGCAGGCCGATAAGCATCGTCTGGCGCAGGAGGACATCAATGCCGTTCTGCTTGACCGCGCCTTGCGGGGCAAGACAGTCGTTCGGCTGAAAGGGGGCGACCCGCTTGTGTTTGGGCGCGGCGGCGAAGAGGCGCTCGTTTGCTATCGCAATGGCATTGACTTTGAGATCGTCCCTGGCATTTCCAGTTCTTACGCAGCGCCAGCCTATGCCGGCATTCCGCTGACTCATCGGCGCGTCAGCAGTTCCTTCACCGTCATTACCGGCCATGAAGATCCGTCCAAGGCCGGGACAAGCATTCATTATCCGTCCCTGGCGCAAATCGGCGGGACTATCGTCATTTTGATGGGGGTCAGGCGTTTGGCTGATATTACCCGTCAACTCATGCGGCACGGGCTGGACGGCCAACGCCCGGCGGCCATCATCGAATGGGGAACGACGCGGCATCAGCGCACTCTGACCGCCAGCGTCGAGACGATTGCCCAAAGGGCGCAGGATCATCATATTCAGCCGCCGGCGATCACCGTCATTGGCGAGGTCGTCGCCTTGCGCGAGGCAGGCGTGCGGTGGTTTGACACGCCGCCGCCGGAACTTGCCGCCGCGCATCAAACCCTTTTTAGCAACCCTTAATATCAGCGAAAGGAAAGATCATGAACACTTGGAAAGAGCAGCTTCAGCAGCGCATACCAGCCGACGCGGCTAATCTGATTGACACTTTTGAGGCGCAGATTGAGCTGCGGAAGCAAGGCAAGCTGGACGAAAAAGTCTTTGCCGAATCGCGGCTGCGGAAAGGCATCTATGGGCAGCGTTATGACAATGGGCAGCGGCATGATGGCGTCCGCACGCGTGAACTGGCTTATCCTTCCGGCGATTTGGTCAAGGGGCCGGACGCCCTGTGGGATGCGCCTGGCATGCAGCGCATCAAGATTCCCTATGGCGGCGCAACAGCCGAACAGCTGGAGACGCTGTCCGAACTTGCCGATGAGTATGCGGATGGCATTCTGCACATCACCACGCGCCAGGACATTCAGCTGCACTATGTCCATATCGATGACACTCTGGATTTGATGCGCCGTTTGGCGGCGGTGGGCATCACGACGCAGGAAGCCTGCGGCAACTCGGTTCGCAATATCACCGCCTGCACCTTGGCTGGCGTCTGCCGCGATGAGACCTTTGATGTCAGTCCTTACGCTGATGCCATGACGCAGTTCCTGCTTGGGCATGACGATGTACAGGATTTCGGGCGCAAGTTCAAAATCGCTTTTTCCGGCTGCGCCGGCCATGCCTGCGGCTTGGTCAAGATGCATGACCTTGGGCTACTGGCGCGGACTAGCGAAGTCGATGGCGAAGTCAAGCGCGGGTTCACAGTTTTTGTCGGCGGCGGTTTGGGGACGGTGCCGCAGCAGGCGAAGGTGCTGGCTGATTTTGTCAGCGAGGAGAAGCTGCTGCCGCTGGCGCAGGCGGTGGCGCGGGTCTTTGCGCGGCATGGTGAAAAGAAGAACCGCAACCGCGCTCGCCTGAAGTTCCTGGTCGGCAAGCTGGGCATTGAGGAATTTCGGCGCCTGGTACAAGAGGAGCTTGAGGTCTTGCCGCATGATGAACGGCATACCGCTTATCTTGATAGCCTGGCAGGCTTTGGGTATGCGCCGGCCAAAGTCGGGATGACGCTGAATGGGACGCCGCTGCCGGCGGGGTTTGAGGATTGGTATCGCACGAACACCTATCGCCAGGCGCAGGCCGGCTACTGCGCGATTACGCTGCATGTGCCGCTGGGAGATTTCACCGCGCGGCAGGGATTCCAGCTGGCGGATATTGCCCGCCGCTATGTTGGTGACAACATCCGCTTTTCGGTTGAGCAGAACATCGTCCTGCGCTGGGTGGCTGATGCTGATCTGCCGGCTATTTATCGGGAACTGCATGCTATTGGCTTGGCGGATTCGGGGGCCGGCACTATTCTCGATATCACTTCCTGCCCCGGCACTGACACCTGCAAGCTGGGCATCGCCTCTTCGCGCGGCTTGACCGGCGAACTGCGGGCGCGCCTGACCGAAAGCATTCACCGCCTGCCTGATGCTGTGCGCGAGCTGAAAATCAAGGTGAGCGGCTGCTTCAATTCCTGCGGTCAGCATCATGTCGCTGATATTGGTTTCTTTGGCAACAGCCGCCGTTCGGGCAATCATAAGATGCCGCATTTTCAGGTGGTGCTGGGCGGGCAATGGCAGGAAAACGCTGGCAGCTATGGTTTGGCGGTTGGGGCGGCGCCGGCAAAATGCGTCCCCGACGTTCTGGAGGCGCTGACTCGCCGTTATGTCGCCGAACGCGGGGCGGATGAAAACTTCCAGGCCTGGGTCAAGAACTTGGGGCGCAAGGAAATCAAAGCCATGCTTCAGCCGTACATGAAGCTGCCGCGCTTTGAAGATAAGCCGTCGTACTTCAGCGATTGGGGCGATTCGCGGGTCTATACGATTGACGACATCGGCGTCGGTGAATGCGCCGGGGAAGTTGTGTCGCTGTTTTCGATGGAAATCGCCAAGGCTGAATCGGCGCATTTTGAGGCGTTATTGGCTTTGGACGAGGGCAATTATGTTCAGGCGGACCGGCGGGCGTATCAGGCGATGATTTTGGCGGCGCGGGCTTTGGTGCGGACTCAATATCTTGATGTTGGCGATGGGTACGACAGCATCGTCAGCGAATTTCGCCGCCGCTTCTATGATACCGAACTGGTTTATGACCGCTTTGCCAAAGGGAAGTTCGCCCGCTATCTGTTCAAGCGGCACAGTCAGGCGCCGGCGGCGGTCAGCGAAGACGCCGCTCATCAAATCATTGATGAGGCTCAACTGTTTATCGAAAACATTCACAGCGCCGAACAGCGCATCAACGGGGTGATTGTCAGCTAGGAGGGAGCTATATGACAGCAGCACCGAAGCGGCTGGGCGTCAAATTCAGCCTGAAGCAAAGGACAGCATTGCCGCCTGGGGATGTTATGCCGATTTTCCAGCGCTGGATCCAAGAGCATACGGTTGAAGGAATGCTGATTGACGTGATTGATTACAAGCACGTTCACGAAGGGCCGAGCCTTATTTTAATCGCCGACGAGGGCGACTATGCCTATGATCTTGGCGATGGTCAGGCGGGCTTGCAGTACATTCGCAAGCGATTCATGCCAGCCAGCCTGCCCGATGCGCTGCGGCTGGTCTTTCGACTCGCTCTGGATGCGGCGCGGCGTTTGGAGGATGACACTGGCGGCAGGCTGCGGTTTGATTATGCGGCGGCGAAAATCAGCTTTCCTGACCGTCGGCATTATCGCAATCAGCCGGCGGTCTTCGCTGGCATTCGGGCTGAACTGGCGGCGTTTCTGGCGCAGCTTTATGACGATGAGATTGAACTGGCGCGGGCATACGACGATCCGCGGCAGATCTTCGCGGTGCGTTATTCGGCTGGCCGGGCGGCAGTCGATATGGAGAAGCTGCACAAGCGGCTGGGCGGCGCGCCGATAAGATAATCGGTGGCTGTTCGCCGCGGTTTTGCCATAAGGGAGTGGTGAATGCTGTTGAAGTCCCTCCCTCCATATTAGGTGAGGGATTTAGGGCGGGGACATCCACCACTCGCCTCGCGCAAAACCGTGGCCTTTTGGTCACTCTTTGGCGGCGCGGCTGTGATATTCTGTTGGTCGAATGCAGATGAAGATCCCGGCCGGTTTTGGCAAGGGGAAAAGTTTGAATATGTCACAAAAGTGACACAAATGGGCTGATTTTGACATAAAAATGACACAAAATGAGTGTCTTTGCCATAACGATACGGCGGGGGAGTGGTGAATATAGAGCACTCCTGCCATAAAACACCCGTGCAGTCAGCCTCGCAATCGGTTATAATTTGGGTATCCATGTTTGAATGTTTTGGAAAGCTGAACGATGACCGCATACGATTTTGATGAGACTATTGACCGCCGCTGGCACAGCAGCGCCAAGTGGGGCGCGGTGGATGGCGACTGCCTGCCGATGTGGGTAGCGGATATGGATTTTCGCTCGCCGCCGGCGGCGATTGAGGCGATGACTGAACGGGCTAAGCATGGGGTCTTTGGCTATACGTTGGATCCGCCCAAGCTCAAGGACGTCATTGTCGAGCGGATGCAGCGGCTCTATGACTGGCGGATCGCGCCTGATGACATCGTATTTTCGCCGGGGATGGTGCTGGCGCTGTGCGCGGTTTGCCGCGGCTTTGGGGCGCCTGGCGACGGGGTTTTGATTCAAACGCCGGTGTACGGGTCTTTTTTCAAAGCGGCGCGCGGCAGTCAAAAGTTTGCGTACAACGTCGATATGCACTATGTCGCTGATGATGCTTGCAGCTTTCACTATGAGACGGACTATGACGAGTTTGAACGGGCGGCTGGCGAAGGACAAACGACGATTCATCTGCAATGCAATCCGCAGAATCCGGCTGGCTTTCTGTATTCGCGTCGGGAACTTGAGCGGATTGGCGAGATTTGTCTGAAGCACAAGGTACTGATTGTCGCTGACGAAATTCATTCCGATTTGATTTTGGAAGGGCGGCATATTCCCATCGCCGCTTTGTCGGATGAACTGGCGCAGAACACCATTACGATGATTGCGCCCAGCAAGACGTTCAATTTGGCTGGGATGGCCTGTTCGGTATTGATCGCCCAAAACAAGGAGATCCGCCAGACTTTGCAAGCGGCTCTGCAAAGCATCAGCGCGCATGTCAACATCATGGGATACGAAGCCGCTTATGGCGCTTATGTCGGCGGCGGCGACTGGCTCAAGCAGCTGCTTGTTTATTTGAAAGGCAATCGGGACTATGCGATGGACTATCTGCGGCGGAACATTCCGCAGATTAAAACCACTCGCCCGCAATCGACCTATTTGCTTTGGATGGATATGCGCGGTCTGCCGATTGACGGGGATCTGCAGGATTTCTGCACAGCGGCGGCCAAGATCGCGCCTTCGCCCGGCGCTTTCTTTGGCAGCGCTGGGGAGGGTTTTGTCCGTTTGAATTTCGGCTGTCCGCGGGCGACGCTGGTCGAGGGGCTTCGCCGTTTGAAGGCGGCGGTCGACCGTCTGGCGGTCACTGTCTAAGCGCAAGACAAGCTCTATGGCAAGGAGGCGACTTTATGCCGCGGCCTTTTCTGATTGACACTGATGCTGGCTCGGATGATGCCGTGGCGGTTCTGATGGCCTTGCGTCATCCTGATGTCGATGTTCGGGCGATCAGCGTTGTCGCCGGCAATGTTCCGCTGGAGCAAGGCGTCAAGAACGCGCGTTTTTTCGCTGAGCTTTGCGGCAGCGATGTTCCGGTCTATGGTGGCGCCAGCCGTCCGCTCATCCGCGAATTAGCGCCGGCCGACTGGTTTCACGGCGCCGATGGCCTGGGCGATTGGGGCGAGCGGTTCGCGCCGCAGCATGCACCGGCGCAGGCTGGCCATGCGGTCGAGGCGATCATTGAGACGGTACGCCAGAGGCCCGGCATCGTTGTCGTCACTTTGGGGCCGCTGACCAATCTGGCGATGGCTGTCCGCCAAGCGCCGGACATCGCCGCGCAGGTATCGCGCTGCATTGTGATGGGCGGCGCCGCCTGCACTAACGGCAATGTGACTCCGGCGGCTGAATACAATATCTGGTGCGATCCTGAAGCGGCGCAGATTGTCTTCCGCTCTGGTCTGCCGGTGGAAATGGTCGGCTGGGAATTCAGCCAGGGCGACTTCGCGCTGTCGCTGGATGATATCGAGGAGATCCGCCGCCTGAATACGGCTTATGCTGATTTCGCTATCGATTCGAACCGCAAGGGCATGCGCGGCTATGAGATCCAGACCGGCGAAATCGGCATCTCTCTGCCCGACGGCGTGGCTATGGCTGTTGCTATTGACCCTAGCATCTGCAAATCCAAAAGCCGCCATTATGTTGATATTGAATGCCGCAGCGAGCTTACGCGGGGGATGACCGTTGTCGACCGACTTAATCTGGCTGACGACGGCCGCAATGCTGATACCTGGCGCGAGGTTCTCAATGGCAAGGCGCGGCCGCTGGTCTGCTGGGAATTGGATGCCGGCGGCTGGAAAAACCTGCTGTATGAGCTTCTTAAATAGCTTGTTTTAGGGAGATGATGCAACCGCGGCGCTATGAAAGACGTAAAGGATGCAGAAGACAGTTAGGCAATGGGAGGGAACAATGGGCCAGGAGCCGCAGAAGAAGCGCGGGCAGCGCGATTGGGTCGAGGAGATGGAGGTCGCTGGCAGTGAATTGGTGGACCGCGTCAAGGATTTGGTCGCCGAGGGCAATGTCCGCCGTCTGATTATCCGCAATGCCAACAATGATGTTTTGCTTGAAGTGCCATTGACGCCGGCGGTCGTGGTTGGCGGCGCGGCGGCGATTGTGAATCCGATTTTGGCCGCTTTGGGGGCGCTGGCGGGGCTGATCGCTCGATTAAAAATCGAGATCGTTCGGGTGGAAGTGATTGACGAAGACGCTGAAACCATTGAAATTTCGGACGAGGACGTCACTCATAGCCCCGCCGACGAGTAATTTTCGGGAAATGTCGGCGCGGTTTGGGGGCAAAACGGCGGCTGTTATGGATTTTCATGGCAAAGCCGCCTGAAATGCGGTGGGAAATATGTTAAACTTGGGATATAATTGAGATGATTGCCCAAGTCGCGGCGCGGCGCGTCCAAATCGGGACAAGGCGCGGGCGCTGCTTATTCATAAGATAAGAGGTCTACCATGATTGTTAGCGTTCTGCAAGAAAATCTGGCAAAGAGCTTGAGTATTGTAACTAAGGCTGTGGACAGCAGCCCGCAGCTGCCGGTGCTGGCGAATGTTCTGCTGGAAACGGAAGATTCGCGCTTGAAGCTGTCGGCGACCAATCTGGAGTTAAGCATCACGATGTGGATTGGCGCCAAGGTGGAACAGGCTGGCAGCATCACGCTTCCCGCCAAAACCTTTACCGAACTGGTCAATAACCTTTCTAGGGAGCGGGTTGATCTGCGGCTGGATGCCGCGACTCACACCATGCACCTGCGCTGCGGCATTCAAAACTCGAATATACGCGGCATTGACGCCGATGAGTTCCCGCCGATTAATCATAATGATCAGGCGGAACTCTATCTTGAAGGCAAGACGCTGCGCGAGATGATTGTCCAGACGGCCTTTGCGGCGGCCAAAGAACAGAATCGTCCGATCCTCACGGGGGTTTATCTGCAACTGAAGAAGCAGCTGATGACGATGGCGGCGGCTGATGGGTATCGGCTGGCTGTCCGCACCGCCAGCATCGAGAAGAACTTCAGCGAAAAAGAGGATATGGTGCTTCCGGCGCGGACAATGACCGAAGTATCGCGCATTGTTGAAGACGACCAGGAAGTCGGGATATCATTGCCGACGAAGCGCAACAGCGTTACCTTTTTTATGCCGAACATTCTGGTGTCTTCGCAGCTGCTGGAAGGACGTTTCCCTGATTTCGCTTCGATCATCCCGCGTTCTTATGTCACTTCGACTGTCATGTACACCAGCGACCTGCTGATTGTCTGCCAGCGGGCGGAGATTTTCGCTCGCGACAATGCCAACAGCGCCAATCTGCATGTCAAGCCGTCATCGAAGCCGGGTGATCCAGCCGAGGTGCTGATTGTCGGCAAGAGCGCCGAGCGCGGCGACAGCGAAGGCATGCTTGATGCGTCGGCCGAGGGTGAGCCGCTTGATATTTCTTTCAATATCAAGTATCTGATCGATGTTTTGCGAGTCATCAAGGAAGAGCGGGTCGTTTTTGAAAGCAACGGCGCTGAAAATCCGGGTGTGCTGCGGCCTGAAAATCGGGAAGACTTTGTTCATGTCATCATGCCGATGAGCAAATAGACTGGTGCCGAGGGGCTATGCGGAAGGCTTAAACTGAATCAGCCCGCGTTTGCCGTTGGTGCGCCAGTTGGCATCGGCGCGGTTCAGTTTGGATTCGGTTTCGGGGGTCGGCAAGCCCACAATCGGGTCACTTTTGAGGGTTCGCAGGCACAAGACGGGCGCATCGAGATAGCGCAGGACATCGGCAAAAGGGGTATCGGCTGGCCAAAGGCAATCGCCTACTGCGCGGCGGTAGTTGGCATCGCCTTTCACAATCAAGAGGCGGGCCTTATTGAGAGGGGCCTGCAAAGTCGGCGGCAGATGCCACAGGAACGAACTGCCATTCCAAAACGGGTGCGGGACAAAGCGAAGCCTTTCGGTCATCCAGGCATCGGTTAGTCGCTGTGCAAGCCGGCGGGCTGGTTCTCGTCTTCGCATGGCGGCGAGCATCATCCAGACATCTGATGGGATGGCATCGCTGACAAAGGTCGGATGGGCTTTGAGGCAGAGGACGACGCGCTGGGTGACATGGCGCAGCAGCCAGTCGGTCAAGACCAGGTCCATCGCTAATTCGGAGCCGGCGTTGTCCACTATGATATAGACGGCGCCTTCGCCTTGGAGGCTTTGGCTGTGGGCGGCGGACTGACGGAGCGCGGCCAGTAATTGCGGGCGATTGTCGACAAGCAGGTCGTCGGGGGCGATGTCGGTTCCGCGGGCTGTGGAGGCCGCATAGCTCAAGTCGATGCGATTTGCCCACAGGTCAAAGGCGATGAGGCGCATGAACTGCTGTTCGACTGTCGGCGGCGGCTGCAAGGCGCGTTCCAGCAAGTTCCAGAGCGCTTTGCTATTGAGTTCGGTTTGCTTTTTGGGCAGGAAGGGGTCGCGCCGGGTTTCATGCCAGCGCACGGCTTGCATCAAGCGCCGATAAACATAGGTTTCGGCAAAGAACCATTCGGCATTGCGCCAGGTCAAATCGCTGGGGATCTTCGCCTGCTGCGCCTGCAATGCCAACAACCAGGGCTGATAATCGGCGGCTGATTCGATATCGAGGGGCGTTATCGCTTCGCCATTGGCGACGGCGCCGCGCAGGTTTTCCAGCCGCGCCTGAATGCTGGGGGGATAATCTGGATTCAGCTGGATGGTCTCGTCGATGATGGCCGGGATGCGGCGTTTCATCGTGTCGCTGGCGAAGGTGTTGCTGTGGTCGGTGCGGATGGGCGCGGGCTTGAGCATCGTTTGCCTTTCAATGTTCATCAGCAAAGTTGACTCACAATAAGCGACTTTATAGGAAACCTTTCATCTTGTTTCGCGGCTACAGTCAAGAATAAGAACTGCGCTCCTAAAAAATGCGAAGAGCAACAATAGTATCATAACCTATTATTATGGAGAAATACTTCATATTAGTCTTTCGTACAGGGATAGTCCCCCAGCATTAACTCGCTCAATCGCTGCTTTACACGTTCCTCATCGTTAATTCGCAGCACGCGAATCGTTGTACGGCCTTCAGGTGTTAAACCGGACAGCGCAGCGTCTGGATTGATCTTGAAATGATCTTCCCAGTCCTGCTGACGGGGGTCGTAAAGTTTGGTCGCCTCCTGTGTTAAGGGATCAAGGGCGGCAACATTGGGCCCTTTATAACTATTGCATTCCAAACATGCCAGGCAAAGATTATCGATTGTATCTTTGCCATCGTGCTTAATCGGAATAATATGGTCAATCTGGAACTTTGCCAGCCGACTGCGCTCGGCAATACGGCAGTATTCGCAGCAGCCGCCTGCCAATTCGCGAATCGCGCGAACTTGTTGAGCCGTGACTGTCACTTGTTATCGTTCCGAAGCCTGCGTTTGGTCTTGACCTTCAACATCGCCATCATTTGATCGGCGCGGATAAAATCAAACAATTCCTGCTGTTCATCAAATGTCAGTTGGCCTTCACCATTTCGCTCTACCAGCGCATCAACCCGCGCTTGAAGGCCATCTGGCAAATGGTACGCGATGAGTTCTTCTGCTGTCGGCTGTGAAGCCAGAAAGTCGGTAAGAACATCAAAAACAGTGCGGGCGGGGGCGTCTAGCATGGGACTCTCTCCGTTACTTGTTCAGTTTCATTTGGCGCTGCGGTAGATGGTCACATAGCGGCGCGGTTCATCGCCGGCGCTGGCCGACGCCATGCGCGCCTGGCCGGCCAACTGGTGCTGGCGGCGGCGGATCCGCGGGCTTTGCGGCTTGAGTTGGATACGGTCTTCGCCGGCGCGGATCCGGTTGATGGCGCGTTCAGCTTCCAGCATCGCTTCGCCGAAAGGGTCGGGGCCTTTGCTTCCGTCGAGGCGAAAGAGGTCGACCAGGAAATTTTCCATCTGCGTTACGGTGTTGGCCCGCAGCACATAAATTGACAAGCCCTGCTTTTCGCCGTCGGTGACCAGCCGCGGCCGCCGCCGATAATGAGTCTTTAAGGTGACAATCGCCTCGGCCTGCGCGAAGTCATCGGTCAAAATCAGAGGGACAGCCAGGCGCCGCGCCGCCTGCTCCAGGCGATTGCGCGCCACTCCATAAGCATAGACCCTGATCGGATTCAAGTTTTGCATTTCTATGCGGGCGACGTCGTCCTGCATTTCGATGCGCGTTCGGCCGTTGCCGCGATTGCCGCGGACGACATGGGCGCTGGCGTTTTGCGGCAGCTGTCCGCCGCGGGCCGGGGCCGAGCGCGAGTCTGATTCAGGGACATATTCGCCTACGTGAATGAGGCCTTGGTCATCGCGCTGGCGCAGTTCGGCTGGCAGCGGGCGGTTTCGCAGCATAGCATCGACGGCCGAGGCCACATCGGCATGCACAACCAGGCGGTCGCGCGCTTGGATTTCGATCATGATGTCAAAGGTCGGCGCCGTTCGCCTTTCCAGCACGGCCTTTTGCGTGCCGCGGCGGCGGGCTTCATCATCCGACAAGGTGACCGACTCGATGCCGCCAATCAAATCAGACAGGGTTGGGTTCAGCATCAGATTTTCGAGCGAATTGCCGTGCGCGGTTCCAATCAGCTGGACGCCGCGTTCGGCGATGGTGCGGGCTGCCTGGGCTTCCAATTCACGGCCGATTTCGTCGATGACGATGACCTGCGGGTTGTGATTTTCGACTGCTTCGATCATGACTTCGTGCTGTCGGTCGGGCTGTGAGACTTGCATGCGGCGGGCTTTGCCGACGGCCTGATGCGGGATGTCGCCGTCGCCGCCGATTTCGTTGGAGGTATCGACAATCACCACTCGCCGGCGGTTGGCGCGCACTCTGGCGGCTTCGCGCAGCAGTGTCGTTTTGCCAACCCCTGGCGGGCCGACAATCAAGACGCTTTGGCCGGATTCAATTAGATCGGCAATAATGTCAATCGTGCCATAGACGGCGCGTCCGATTCGCACGGTCAATCCAACGATTTTGCGGCGGCGGTTGCGAATGGCCGAGATGCGATGCAGCGAACGCTCGATGCCGGCGCGGTTGTCATCGTCAAATTCACCCAGCGCATCCACAATCTGCCGCAGATCTTCGTCGGTTACCTCGCGTTCAGAAAGCTCATATTCGCGGTCAATGTAGCGGGCGGCGGGGAGCCGCCCCAAGTCCAGCACGACCTCAAGCAGCTGGCCGGTATCGCCATACTCATCAATCGCGGAGCGGATTCGAAGGGGCAACACGTTTCGGAGTACATCAAAATCATCAGTGATTCGCTTGTCCATGCAGTTGTCTGGCATCCTTTTGCTTATCGTTGACGGGAGCAATCCGCAGGGTTGCCGCTGGTTTGCGCTGGCCGCCGGCATCCAGCCTGACCCGCGCAAAGGAGGTTTGGCGGACGCCGGCGGTCAGGTGCTTGACCATCACCGCCTGTTCCAGCCAGGGAGCGAACCCCAGGTCGAGCATCGCGTTTTCCAGCCAGCCTTGATAGCCGCGCACACTCACATAAACAGGCACTTTGCGGCAGCGTTCAATTTGCAGCGCGGCGGCGGCCATAATCGCCGGCGCTTCGTCAAGCACTTCAGGGTGCAGGTAAGGCATCAGATAGACGCCGTGGCGGCCTTCGGAGCAGGCGATATAGGCTTCGACGCAGCCATCCTTGCGATAGACCAGCCCGTCCATATCGGTCGAGGGGCCCATGACCGTCTGCAAGATGCGCGGGATGGTGCAGCCCAGCAGCGCGGCGATGCCGATCTGGTCATCATTGCTTTCGGGGGTGACGGTCAAGTCGGGTCTTTGGAAGCTGTCGGTGATTGGGTCATGGCGCCAGATGACCTGGCGGCTGTAGACGGCATAGCCGGCGCGGCGCATGGTTTCGAAGAGGCGGTGGCTCAATTCGACTTCAGCGACCAGGGTTTGGGCGCCATTTTTGCCGGCCTGTTCGGCCATGGCGTCCAGCATATGCAGCCAGATGGCGTCGTCCTCATCATCTGCCAGCGTCGGCGCCAGATAAACAATGTGGGCATTGACATCATCCTGACGATAGCGGAACTGTCCGACGACGTTCTGATGATCGACGTGCGCCAAGAGGGTATGCAGTCCGCGCGGGAAGACGATGCTCGACAAGAGCGCGCTGTTCTGCCCGCGCGCATCTTCCGTCAGTCCCAGTTCGCTGTGCAGGACAATCGCGTTCTGCTTGAGCCGCAGCATCAAGGGGATATCGATCAATTTCATCGAATGCGCGTCTGTTTGGCTGTTCACGATCTGCCTCGCTTTCACATATCCCATTCGAATATGTTCAAGTTTATTGTATCACTGCTGGTCGAGGTCTGACAAGCGGCGCGGTCTAAAACGAGGGCGCCGGCGGCGGCAGCGGCGTCATTTGATTGACATTGGTTATGCAAATCATGCCGGACATGGCAAAGCCAATCGTCCCGCGCCGCCCGGCCGCCAGCGCATTGATGGCGGCTGACAGCGGCGGCAGATCGGCCATTAACTGGACCTGCCGGGCGGCGGCGACCAGGTCTTGGGCGAAGCGCTGATGGCTGGGGGCTAAATCGGCGCCGCTGTAGACGCGGATCAGGCCGGCCTCATTGTCGCTGGCGACGACCATGTCGCCGTCGGGCGAGCAGGCGATTTGGCGGATTTCATAATGCAGATGGATGCGTTTCATCACGGCGCCGTCGGCATCGGCCATCACAATCTGGCCGCCATCCGTCAGGAAGATCAATCGGCCGCCGCAGGCGACTCCGCTCGGCCGCAAGCGGTCTATCCGCAAGCCCATATCAAACTGGCCGCTCCAGGCGCCGCGGTGATAAACGCTTAACCGTCCTTTGGTATCCAGGGCGGCGGCAAGCCCGCGGGATCGATCCAGGGCGACGGCGGCCAAGCTGTCTGATTCGATGGCTTCAAGCGGATGGAGCTTGCGGCCGGCGAGGGCTGTCAGCCGGCGGCGCGGATGGCGAAAGAGATGCAGCCGACCGTCGGCGGTGGCATAAATGGTCGTTTGGCGGGCAGACACCAGCGGCAGGCGGACGCGCCGCTTCAAATCGACCAGATCTTCCAAAAACAGCTGCCAGACGACGCTTGAATAATCTTGGTCATCCGGCGGAGCGTCAATCTGGCGGCAGCCATGCCGAAGGCCGACTTCCAGATCGTAGAATTCAACGCGGTCGGCACGGGTCCATACCGCCAGCAAAGGGGGCTTGCTTGGCAGGATTTGCAAGTCGCGGATGGCCTGGTTTGTGAGATGAAGCCGCCAGTTCATGGGTCTGTTTGGGATATTTTTGGGATAATTTGGGATAATTATAACAGTTTTATGGATTTGCGCTGACTGACTTGCGCGAAAATCTGATAAAATGGGGGCGCTGGCGAATGGAGGAGCGCGATGAGCAAGTTGCGGGTTGGTTTTATTGGCACTGGCAGGATTTCGGATTTGCATGCCTTGGCCTATTTGGATGATGACCGCGCCGAGATCGCCGCTGTATGTGACAGCCATATCGATATTGCGCGGCGGCGCGGGCGGGCGTGGGGTGTGCCAGCCGAGCGCATATACAACAACTACCATGATTTGCTGGCGGCGGATATTGATTTGGTTGAGATTCTGCTGCCGCATCATCTTCACTGTCAGGCGGCGCTGGATGCCATAGCGGCTGGCAAGCATGTTTCGGTGCAGAAGCCGATGGCGCTCACTGTGGCGCAGGCTGATGAGATGACCGCGGCGGCTGACAAGGCTGGGCTGATCCTGCGGGTTTATGAAAATTTTATCTTTTATCCGCCGGTGCAGCGCGCCAAATCGCTGATTGACCAAGGCGAAATTGGCGATCTGCTGACCATTCGCCTGAAGAGCCATTCGGGCGCGAGTCCGACTATGTGGGAGATCCCGGCGGCGGCATCGGCTTGGCGCGCCAATGCCAATGAATGCGGCGGCGGTCAGCTGATGTTTGATGATGGGCATCACAAATTCGCCTTGGCGTGGCATTTTATGGGCATGGCCGAGGCGGTTCACGCTTGGGCGGGTTCGACGGAAGCGGCGCCGGGGGTGGTTTTGGATGCGCCGGCAATTGTCTCGTGGAAATATCCGCATAATCGTTTCGGCTCGTTTGAGATCGCGTACTCGCCGCAGCTGGCGCTGGACACCCGCCACTATGCCCAAGATGACCGCGTGGAAATTAGCGGGACCAAAGGGGTTATCTGGGTTACGCGGGGGCATGGGAAGATGATGGACGTCCCGCCGGTTATTATGTACAAAGACCGTCAGACGCGCACTTTTTCCGATATGCCGGTCGGCTGGGAACACAGCTTTATCAACGCGACGCGGCATTTTATTGATGCCTGGTTCGCTGGGGAGAGGCCGCGCCTGACTGGGATGGAAGGGCGCGACGTTTTGCGTTTTGCGCTGGCGGCCAGCGAGTCGGCGCGCATTGGCCGGGCTGTAACGTTATAAGCGCGAATCAGGCCTCCTGCATCACAATAGCGCCGTTGTCCATGCTGGTAATTGTCGCCAGGGCGTGTATTGGCACGCTGTATTTTTCCAGCATACGGCGGCGGCCGTTTTCGAAGGTTTTTTCGACGACGACGCCGACGCCGACCAGATTGGCTTTGGCGCTCATGATGATCCGCGCTAGGGCCAGCAGCGTTTTCCCAGTTGCCAGGAAGTCATCGATAATCAGGATATTTTCGCCTTCCTGCAAGAACTCGGCAGAGACCAGCAGGAGGGTTTCGCCGCCTTTGGTATAGCTGGGCGCGGTTTCCAAGAATACTGGGCCGGCCATGGTAATCGGCTTTTGCTTGCGGGCATAAACCAAGGGGACGTTGAGTTCGATGCTGGTCATCAAGGCTGGCGCGATCCCCGATATTTCGGCGGTCAAGATGCGGTCGATGCTCATGTCGGCAAAGCGGGCGGCGAATGCCTTGCCCATGCCGGCAAGCAGCTGCGGGTCAAGCTGATGATTGATGATGCTGTCTACTTTTAGAATGCCGCCGCCGAGGTTCTGGCCCTCTAGCTGGATGCGGTCTGCCAATGCTTTCATTGATCTCTCCTGGCGGATGGTTTGCAGAAAATCGCTTATCCTAACCTTGTTTCAGGACGCGCGTTATTTGCTCAAGATGGTCGATATCATGCAGGCCGACCTGCATAACGGCGTCGGTCATGGTGAAGCGGCCGCGTTCGGGGTGGATTCCGCCGCGTTCCCACTGCGCTTCGGTCAAGGCCTTGAAAAAGGCGATAAAGCGGCGGCGCGATGCTCTCAAGGCTTCACAGGCGGCGGCGACTGACTGCCGCTGATAAGCCCTTTCAACCGCCAGCGCTTCGTGGTCATAGGCCGGCAGCTGTGGCTGGTCGCGTTCCAGCATCATTATGGCGCGCTGATAAAAGATGTCGTCAAAGTCGCGCAGATGGCAGACGATCTCGACAATCGACCATCCCTGCGGGCCGTCGCGCAGTTCATGCGCCTGCTCTTCTGATACGGTTTGCAGGATGTGATCCAGGATGTCGCATGTCAGGCGGATTTGGGCGATATGCCGTTTGCGGATTTGATGCCATGCGGCGTTCGTTTTTTCCATAGCTTATATCCTCGCTGTGATTCGTTTAGATAAAAGGGTCAATTTGGCGTTCATTCCTAATTCGGCCTATTCGGTCGCCGCCCAGAGTTTTATTCGGCTGTCGCCGCTGCCCGATGCCAGCATGGCGCCGTTTGGATGAAAGCTCAAGGACAGCACTGGCCGCTTATGGCCGGGCAGGGCCGCCAGTTCATGGCCGGTTTCGATATCCCAAAGGCGGACTCGGCAATCGCGGCCGCCGGTCGCCAGCAGCTGGCCGTCGGGCGAGAAGGCAAGGGCATCGACGCCGCCGACGTGGCCGGGCAGAACGCGGGGCGGTTCGGCCTGCTGGAGATGCCAAAGGCGGATGGTGGCGTCGCGGCTGGCTGATGCCATCAAGGGCTGGCCGGGGCAGACCGCGATCTGGCGCACCCAATCATCGTGCTGTCCGATTACAGTCGCCTTTGCGCCTGTTTTCAGATTCCAGCGGCGGATGGTTTTGTCGCGGCTGGCTGAAAGGATGATATGCCCCACTCCGCCAAACGCCACTGTGGTCACTTCGTCGGCATGGGCATTCATGGCCGCCTGCTGGATGCCGGTTTCTGTGTTCCAGAGGCGCACGGTATGGTCGGCGCTGGCGGTCGCAAGCATGGTTCCGCCGGGGCTGAAGACGGCAGCTTCGACTGAACCTAGGTGGCCGCGCAGCGTAAGATACTCGCGCATCTGGCGGCCTTCAAGCAGCCACAGCTTGACGGCGGTATCGGCGCTGGCTGATGCCAACAGGCGGCCGTTGGCGCTAAAGGCGATGCCTTTGACGGGGCCGCTGTGACCGCCGGGATGGGGGATGGGGGCGCCGCCGAAGCCATCGGCATACAGGGCGATGCCGTCGCCGCCGCCAATCGCCAGCCGATCCCCGATTGGCGACCACAGCACCTGCGCGATCCAGCCAAACCGCAGCATGCCGATGGTTTTGATTTTGGACGCGTTTTCGGATGATAGTCGCTGATAGCTCACGGAACATCCTTTGCGCGGCGAATGGCTACAGTTCGCGCGGAAATGAGGTTAGCACATCGATGCCGTTGTCGACAACCAGCGCATTGTCTTCAATCCGCACGCCGCCTACCTGTGGAATGTAGATGCCGGGTTCAATCGTAAAGACCATTCCAGTTTCTAATATCTGGTCATTGCCGGCGACGATATTGGGCAGTTCGTGGACGCTCAAGCCGAGTCCATGTCCTAGGCGGTGGATAAAGTAATCGCCGAATCCGGCGGCTTCGATGACTTGGCGGGCGGCGCGGTCGACGGCGGCGCAGGTTACGCCGGGGCGGGCGAATTGGCGGGCGGCGCGGTTGGCTTCATAAACGGCGGCGTACATGGCGCGCATTTGCGCGGTGGGTTCGCCGACGCAGAAGGTGCGGGTAATATCGGCTGGATAGTCCTGATAATAGGCGCCGAAGTCAATCAGCAGGAACTCGTCGGCGCCCCAGACGCGGTCGGCGGCGGCGCCATGCGGCAGGCCGCTTTTTTCGCCGCTCAAGACCAGGGCGAAGGCTATTCCCTGGGCGCCGCGGGCAAGCATTTCGGCTGACAGTTTGTCGGCGATCTGCCGTTCGGTCATGCCTGGGCGGGCCCATTGCATGGTGGCCTGGAGGGCGGATTCGCTGATGTCAATCGCCGTTCGCATCCTGGCGATTTCTTCGGGGGATTTGCGCGCCCGCGTATTCAATAAAAGTTCGGCGGCGTCAAGGCCGCTGGTGACCCCCGCTCTTTCCAAGGCGCGCCATTCAAACAGGCGCATGGTTTGGCCATCGGCGGCCAGCTTGCTTTCGGGCAGGCGCAGCTCGCGCGCGGCGTCTTGAAAAGCGGGGTCATAGCCGTCCTGGTCGGTCCAGGCAAAGCGCCTGGCTTCGAGGTCGGGGCGCGCTTCCAGCTTGGGGACTTCCAGTTCGGGGATGATAAAGGACAAGCCCTGCTGGCCATACAAGGCAACAATCGGGCGTTCGGACAAATGAAAATGCAGCCCGGTGAAATAGATCATATTTTCGCCGGGGACAATCGCCAGCATATCGGCTTGACTTTGCTGCAAGACGGCATCCAGCCGCGCCAGATAATCTATTGTCATGATGGCATCTCCCATTCTTGTTGTGTATTCAGTTTAACCGCCTTCGGCATTTTTTGCCTGAAAACGATAAGCGGGAGCAAAATATGCTATGATGAAGATGAATGGCATGGGCAGTAGGGGTTTGCGAAACGTGGATATTGACCATTATGAGCCGAGAGACGTTATTCATGGGCTGCTTGATGGGCCGGACTTTGCCAACCGAGTCGCCGGCAGCTGCGTTTATCATTGTCCGCGCTGCCGTCATGGGATTCGCTTTCGCTGGCGCAGCTTTTATCAGGCTGATGAGCGTTCTTTTCTGCGGCGGCGATTTCGGCGTCAGTTTGATGATATGACCCCGGCCGGCCCATCGGCCGAGCAGGGCTTTCTTGATTTTCACTGCCCTACCTGCGCCGCGCCGACCCGCATTATCTTTAGCATTCAGGATTATACTCAAATTGGCTTTCATTTTGACATTTATGCGGCGCTTGTCGGCCAAGGGGACATCCGATGAAGAATTTGTTTGCGACCTTACGGGGCTATGATGCGGGGATGCTGCCGGCCTTGGCGGAAGTTTGGGGGATTGCCAGCAAGAGTCTCCAGAATGATGAGATCATCGCCCGGCTTCAGGAAGCGATGCTCGATTCTAAGGCCACTGAAGCGGTTTGGGATCAGCTGGATGAGGCGGCGCGGACGGCGGTTCAGCTGTTGGTCAGCAGCGACCGTCATCGGATGAAGCTGGGGCAGTTTGAGCGGCTGCATGGCAAGATTCGCAAATTGGGGCGGGCGCAGATTGACCGGGAAGAGCCGCATAAAGCGCCGCAAAGCATCGCCGAAGCGCTGTATTACCGCGGTTTCATTGGCGAAGGCTTTGACAAGGTGGATGGTGACCTTATCGGATTTGTTTATGTGCCGCATGATTTGATTGCGGGGCTGCCGCTGCATAAAACCAGCTATGAGCATATTGAAGACGAAGCCGCCTTCCCAGAGGATGGGCTGCCGAGGCCGAGCGTTATTGATGATGCGCGGAATGTTAGGCCGGCTGATACTTCGATTATTGATGATATGACGACGCTGCTGGCTTTTTTGCAGATGGAGCCGACGGACATTGAGGGGATGGGATTTTCGGCGGCGGCGACGGCCGCGATTCAGCCACATCTGCTGAATCCCGACGGCGCTCGTTTGGCTTTTCTGCTGGGGGTTGGGATCAGCGCGGGTTTGATGGCGGCGCAGGACGGCAAGGCGCATCCGCGGCGGAGCGAGGCGCGTACGTGGCTGAACGCGGCGCGGGGCGAGCAAGTCCGTCAACTGGCGCAAGCGTGGCTGGAAAGCAAGCATTACCGCGATCTGTGGCATATTCCTGGGCTTCATCCTGATGATTCTGGCTGGTCTTATGACCCGGCGGCAGGGCGGCAGTCGGCGGCAGGGCTGTTCAAGGAGCTTATGCCGCCGCAGGGCTGGTTTTCGGTGAATGAACTGATTGCGGCGATAAAGGAGATTGAGCCGGATTTTCAGCGGCCTGACAGCGATTATGAAAGCTGGTACATCCGCGGCGAGGGCGGCGAATACCTGCGCGGGTTTGAAAGCTGGGATGCGGTTGAAGGCTCGCTGCTTGCGTATTATCTGCGGGGGCCGATGCACTGGCTGGGGCTGGTGGACACTGGGGATGATGCGGCTCGGCTGACGGCTTATGGCCGCGCCTTTTTGCAGCTGGCGGATTGGCCGCCGGCGGCGGAATCTTTTCATCCGATTGAGATCGATGGCGACGGGCGCCTGCTGGCGTCGCGGCATGTCAGCCGCTTTGACCGTTTTCAGCTGGCGCGCTTTACTCGCTGGGCGCAAGCGGGCGACCCGTATGTCTATGAGCTTAACGCCGCCAGCATCCAAAAAGCTGACGGGCAGGGGATTCATGCGCGGCATATTCAGGCCTTTATCCGACGGCAGCTGGGGGACAAGCCGCTGCCGGCATCTATCGCCAAGCTGCTGGAAAACTGGCAAAGCGGGGCGAAAACGTCGATTAGTTTTGAGACGATGACGGTGCTGCGGACTGGCGATGAGGAGACGTTGGATCGAATTTATAGTTTGCCGGCGTATCGCCGCTTTTTGGGGGCGCGTTTGGGGCCGATGGCCGGCGCCGTGCGCGAGGATCAATGGGAAGATTTGCAGGCCAAGCTGGGCGAAAACGGCATCGCAGTCGATATTTCGGGGCTTCAATCGGATTAAAGATGCCGATTGAGAACGGCGGCGAACTTATTCATCTTTTAGGCCAAGCTGATAGACTTTGTTTTTCTTCCAGCCGGCGAGTTTGGCGATTTCTTTGGCGGCGCGCGAGAGTGGTTCGCCAGCATCGAGACGTTCATCCAGGGCGCGCTGGACATCCTGCATATTCCAAGCCGCATCAGCTGGCGCGGCGGCAAT
This sequence comes from Phototrophicaceae bacterium, assembly GCA_965243515.1. Classification (GTDB taxonomy): domain Bacteria; phylum Chloroflexota; class Anaerolineae; order Aggregatilineales; family Phototrophicaceae; genus UBA6055. The sequence goes on from OZ251572.1 coordinate 3,245,589, forward strand.
CAGCAGTGTCACCTCGCCGCGCGGGCGTTCGGCGGCAAAGTAATCATAAGTTTCCTGGGCGGCGCCGCGATAAAACTCTTCAAACTTTTTGCTCATTTCGCGGGCGACGCAGACTGGGCGTTCGGCGCCCATTATTTCAATGACGGCCGCCAGGGTTTCGGTCAGGCGCCAGGGGCTTTCGTAGGCGACAATGGTTTCGGCGGCCGGCGCCAGCTGGGTAAGGCGGGCTTTGAGGGCTTTGGTTTTGCGCGGCAGGAAGCCGACAAACAGGAAGCGGTCGGTCGCCATGCCAGAGGCGGCCAGCGCGGTGGTGACGGCGCTGGGGCCGGGCAGTGGGATTACTTTGAAGCCGCGTTGGATGGCGGCGCGGACAAGCTCATAGCCAGGGTCAGAGATGCCGGGTGTGCCGGCGTCTGAAATCAGGGCGACATCGCCGACGGCCAGGGCGGTTAGGATTTGGTCGAGCCGCGCCAGGCGACTGTGTTCGTGATAGCTGGTCATCGGCGTGCTGATGTTATAATGGCGGGTCAGCGCCATAGACGTCCGCGTATCTTCGGCGGCAATCAGGGACACTTCCGCAAGGATTCGCAAGGCGCGCAGGGTGATATCTTCGAGGTTGCCGATGGGTGTCGGCACGATATACAGGCGGCCCATGTCAGCGCGGCTTGGAGGGAAAGGCATGAGCAAGGGCCTCGGGCAGGACACTCTTAAAGGCGGCCAAGCTGTGGCCGCTGCCTAGTTCGACAAATTGGTAATCCAGGTTGGCATCATAGCGGCTGCGTTGTTCGAGGATGCCGCGCAGGGCCAGGGCTGGCTGATAGAAGCGCGAATTCTGTTCATAGCGGCCGACGGACTGGAAAATTCGGCGCGGCAAAAGCGGTGAACGGCGAAAGCGCTGGGCATATTCTTGCAGTTCTTCTTCGGCGGCGCCGCGGCCTAAGGGCGGTGAGATCATTATGAGATGGGCGAAGAGGGCTGGGTTCTTTAGGGCGGCATGGGCGGCGGCGGCCGCGCCTTCGCCGACGCCGCCCAATCCCAAATCAACCGGCTCGACTTTGTATTCGGTCTGCAAGAACGGCAGCAGTTCGGTGAGAATCATGGCATAATGGCGGTCATTGCTGATATATTCGCTGGCGCGTTCGGACGGAGAACCGCTTTCGAGCATGGCGATTATGATTGGCTCCATGCGGCGGTGCTTGACAAGGGCATCGGCGATATATGGCATCTCCAAAATATCGATAGCCCACTGTCCATCCATGACTATCAGCAAGGGATAGAGGCGGCTGGCGCTTGGGTCATAGGCCGGCGGCGTGCAGACCCAAAGCTGCCGCCCGGTGAAACTCATCCGCAGGGAACTGAAGCTGTGGCGGTCGATGCGGCCGCGCGGGACGGCCCGCATGGCTTTCCAGTTGGGGAAGGGGCGGGCCTTGGGCATTTGCAGCACTGATGTATTGATTTGGCTTGTTTTTATTGTCATGGCGTTCAACTGGTCGGCCTGCCAGAATTTGCTGATGCGATTCACTAGGTCGATTTCCTGGGCTAGGGGCGTGCCGGGGTCATTGACAGCAAAGGCATAATCAAGCAAGGCGTCCTGGTCAAAGATGCGCTGATAATACCAAAGCGATGTGTCTTCGAGTCTGACCAGATATTCAAAGGGGGGATCGCGGTCGACAATGTCGATGCTCAAGGCGATGCTGTTGGCGGTAGTGGAAGGATAGACAAAGGTGGCGCGGTCGCGTTCGACCCAGGGCCAGCCGCGCGATGCCACCAGTTCTTCGGCGATGCGCTGACGTTCGGCGGCGCCGACCTGATAGGTTTCTGACAGGAACTGGATAAATGAATTCCATCGTCGGGACGACACCCGCACTACTCCTCGCTGGTTTGTCGGTCGTTATTTTAACATCTGCGATTGTCCATGAAAAACCCGATTTGCTTTGCGGCTGCATGAATGCCAAAGCGGCGGGATACGGGTCGGCGCTGGGAGGAATTGCCATATTTTCAGCTTTAGCGGCCGCGGGCAGCCGAAAATTTATGCTGGCGGCGCGAAAATGGCAAGGTCATCGCCAGCTTGCGGTATGATAAAGGTATCGCAGCAGAGCAAGGAAGGGGGCGCGTTATGACTGCGCCGTTCATCTATTCGTTCACTGAACCCATCAATCCAGAAGACTTGCAAGGTCTTTTCCAGCAGACTGACTGGGCGCGGCGGCGCAGTCCGCTTGATATTCAGCAGATGCTGGATCGAAGCCAGCTGACGCTGGGCGTTTGGGATGATGACTGCTTGATTGGCTTTGCGCGGGTGGTCACTGATGATCTTTACCGCGCCTGGATTGAAGACGTTGTTGTCGATCATGCTTATCGGAAACAGGGCATTGCTTCGCTTATGCTGGAGAAACTGCTGAAGCGATTGGAGCATATTGAACTGGTCATGCTGGACTGCGTTCCAGAGTGGGCGGCGTTCTATGCGAAGTTTGGATTTCAGCGCAAGGCGGGGGTTTCGATGGAAAGGGGGAATGCAAAATAACGGGATGGCCGCGCTTGTGCAAACCTGAACTTATCACCCGCGGCAGAATCGGTTATTATCGGTCAAGCCGCGGGTGGATGCGCGTCGGCAGGAAAGGGAGATAAACGATGGGTGATATAAAGAAATTGCAAAATGAGTTAATCTATCTGGGATCCAAGGTAGGGGGTAACAGATTGCTATATGGAAAATTGTCAAACTTCTTTGAAAAGTATGGCAGGAGGTCTCATTATGTTAATTTCATATTGGGTAAGTGGTGTGATGAAGAAGATGAAAATATATTACTTCAACCAGAACAGGTAGAGAAATTGGCATCACGCTTTACCTGGCGGATTATAGAAGGCGGACTGGGTTCCGTATATCAGCATTTTACAGAAGATAGATTCCCTGAATTTATAAAAGATAAAGACGATAGGATCCCTGAAGAGAAACCTGGATATGATGAGAAAAACTATACTCAACATGTTTTATTGTCCTCAATTCACTATGAGGAAAATGATCTTTTTAATGGTATGGAATTAGCAAATGCAACTCTTTATCCCTACCCTGATGGATACTATCATATTGGGGATAGAAACCCCTTTCTAAGGAGTTATCCATGGCCAAGTGAAAATGATAAAATTGAGTGGGAGAACGCACTGAATGATAACTATGGTTCGGTTCTGTCTATTCGTATAAGCATAGATCTTAACAATAGTGATGATATATCTGAATATGAGGTTGAATATAGAGTTGACCGCGAATTTAATAAGGCCTTAAATGTTTTACATATAGTAGCAGATCCATACCTGTCTTATTCTGATGTGGTGTGGGATAAAAGATATGATAAACCACCCACAGGTTTTAATAAACGCATTCTAACTGGCGAAATGCTATCATCGCAGAAAATCTTCCCTGTTATTTATTCAGAAACAAGATTCACAAAGGAGTATAGACCCCGGGGGCGGTCGAGACCAGCTATTCTCATACGCGGTGAAGCTGATCCGATACATATTAACGAAGAAGTCGAAACCACTATTAAGAATAATGGGTTTTTAGACGATATCAATTATCACTATACCCAGGAAAAGGATAATGGCGGATACCATGAAATTTCCTCTAATATCATCGGCGCAATAGAAGATTATAATCAGGCGGGTCTTATTTATAATAAGCGATCTTTGTATAAATACTTGATTGCATTTGAAAACGCTATTTTGGGCGAGAAATTGGATGGGTCTGGAAAGTGGAATAATAGGGTTTCTGAAAAAGAATTAGAAAATATTGTTGAATATAGCAATAATTTAATGGGAAAATACTGGCAGAATATACTAACAAACACTGATGAACTTAAGGACATGAATAAGTATTATGTTTCCCTCCGACATGGCAATAAGCTAGATATAAGGGAAATAAAAGAGAAGGACGTAATAAATGCAAAGAAATTAGCGCATAGTGCAATAGTCGCAATCACTCATATATCAAGAGTTAATGAGTGGAAACATTGGGAAGATTCTAAAAATTGGATTAAAGAGTTACAAATCTTTTGACGAAGCAGCGTATGATGAGCAGTTTGAAATTCAACCCCAGCATGCAAGGATATTCACGGGCAGCCAACCGCCGTTCGCTGGATGATATTCGGCGGCAGCACGGTTTGGACAAGGTTTATCAGCTTTCGCTCAATGAAAATCCTTTGGGGCCGGCGCCTGGCGTTATTGACGCTATTACGGCGGCGGCGGCGAGTCTGTCGTCTTATCCTGACTTTTCGGATATTGAGCTTCGGCAGGCTATCGCGGACGTCATCGGGCGCGGGCTGGGGCCGCAGCAGGTGTACACTGGATGCAGCGGCTTTGAATCGCTGGAACTGCTGGCGCGCGGTTTTCTTGGGGCTGGCGATGAATTGATCCTGTCATCACCGACATTCGCCGGGGCCTACAGGAAAATCTCCGAACCGCTGGGGGCCAAAGTGGTCGATGCGCCGCTGGCGCCAGGAACTTTTGCCTACCGCGTGGATGCCGTGCTGGGGGCGATCACGGACAAGACGCGGCTGATTATGCTCTGCAACCCGAACAATCCGACGGGGACGATTCTGTCGGCTGATCAAATGGACGCTTTGATGCAGGCGGTTCCTGACCATGTATTGGTCGTCGCTGATGAGGTTTATCATCATTTTGTAACGGATCCGACCTTCCCCGATTCGGTGCGGTATGTGCTGGAGGGCAAGAATATCGTTATTATTCACAGTTTTTCCAAAGCCTATGGTATGGCTGGGATGCGGCTTGGCTATGGGATTGCCCGCCGCGAAATCGCTGATTACATCGCTGGGCTGCATCGGGGTTTTCATCAGAACAAGCTGGCGCTGGCGGCTGGTGTGGCCGCCTGCAAAGACCAGCAGCATTTGCGCGGTGTGATTCGATATCTGCGGAATGAGCAGCGGTGGGTGACTGAAGAATTTGACCGCCTTGGCATTAAGTATTGGAAGCCGGCGGCAAACTATATTTTGTTCGAGACGGGCCTGGCGGCGGAAGAGCTGCATCAGAAGATGATGGCGCGCGGCGTTCTTTTGTCGCCGCAAACCCGCAACGGCCTGCCCTATGGGATGCGTATCAGCTTGGGCACGCGGGAAGCCAACCAGGCCTGCATTCATGCGCTGGAAGAGGTTTTGGATGAATTTGCGCGCGGGCGGTGATTTGATGACAAACCGAACATTGCCGTCGGCGGCTGGCTGTGATAGAATGCGGCGCGGAACTGTTATGTTTCGTTCCGTTTCCAAAATCCCACGCATCAGGACTCCGGGTGGGTGTTGTTCGCTTTGGCGGATTATCAGCGGAGGATGAATGATGCGCGAGCCTGAAACACCGTCTATTGAAGGAGAGAAGCTATGCCATCCGCAGTAAAAATGCGTACCCTGCTCGAAACGGGTGTCCATTTTGGGCATCGCACCAACAAGTGGAATCCCAAGATGAATGAGTTCATCTTCACGCAGCGCAATGGGATTCATATTATTGACCTGCAAATCACGCTCAAGAATCTCAACAGTTTCCATGACATGATCGCTCGGATGATCGCTGACGGCGGCACTGTGCTGTTCGTCGGCACCAAGCGTCAGGCGCAGGAGATTGTCCAGCGCGAAGCTGGCCGCTGCGGGATGCCGTATGTGACCTATCGCTGGCTGGGCGGCACTTTGACCAACTGGAAGACTATTCGCAGCCGCATCGACACGCTCAAGCAGCTGGAAAAACGCCGCGACGACGGGGAGTTCGACCGCCTGACCAAAAAAGAGGCGCTGGTGCTTGAACGCAAAATCTCCAAGCTCCAGCTGCGGCTGGGCGGCATCCGCGAGATGACGCGGGTTCCTGATATGCTGATTGCTGTTGATGCCGAACGCGAGCATACGGCCGTCAAAGAAGCCAATATACTGAACATTCCAGTAATGGCGCTGGTGGATACCAATACTGATCCGGATATGGTGGATCACATTCTGCCGGCCAATGATGATGCGATGCGGTCGATTCGCCTTTTGATTGGGGCCTTGGCCGATGCGGTGCTGGAAGGGCATAACCTGCGTCAATCGGCCGGGGTCGAAGAAGAGCAGGAAACCTTTTTCGCCGGCGCCTATGACGAGGAAGAGTTGGATGATGCCGCTTTGCTGGGCGAATCGACGCTGGCGAAACTGCGCGATTCCAAATTGTTCGATGATGAAGACGGCGAGGGCGATGAGAACGAAGCCGAAAAGGAAGACGAATAGGCAATCACTGATGCTGATGGAGAAACAAAGCACATGGCTGTAACCGCAAAACAAGTCAAACAGCTTCGAGAGAGAACTGGCGCCGGTTTGCTGGACTGCAAAATGTCGCTGGAGAAATTTGACGGCGATCTGGACAAGGCGGCTGAATTTCTGAAGCAGAAGGCGCTCAAGGATGGGATGAAGCTGCAAGGCAAAGGGCGCAGCGCCAACGAAGGGATCATCGGCAGTTATGTCCACTTTGACCAACGGCTGGCGGTTATCGTCGAGGTCAAGTGCGAGACTGACTTCGTGGCGGCGACTGATCAATTCAAGGCATTTGCCAAAGATATTGCCATGCACATCGCCAATATGGACCCGAAATATGTTCAGCGTGAAGATGTGCCGCCGGCGCGGGTCGCCGCCGAGACTCAATTCCAGTTGGAGCGGGCGCTTGATGAGGGAAAGCCAGAGCATATCGCCCAAAAGATTGTCGCTGGCCGCCTGGATAAATGGTACGAGGAGATCGTCCTGATGGAACAGGCTTTCATCAAAGACGATGACAAGACCATCGGCCAATACCTGCAAGAAACCGTTGCCGAGGTCGGTGAAACTATCCGCATCGGGCGTTTCAAGCGCATCGGGATCGGCGACGAAACATGAGCATGGGAAAGGCCAGCCCCTTTTTGATATGACCGATCTCAAGCTGAAACGGCAGGATTGGGACATCCGTCTCTACGTTTATGAGGTGTTTGTCAGCCAGGGACACGCGCCTTCTCATCAGGCGATTGCTGGACATTTTGGCATCACGGCCGCGGCCGCCCAACAGGCCCTGCGCCGTCTCCATGCCGCCCATGCCCTCTTTCTACGGCCAGGCAGCGACGATATTTTAATGGCAAACCCGCTCTCGGCCATCAAAACCGACTATCAGGTCGAAACCGGCGGCCGCGGGCTCTACGCCAACTGCGCTTGGGATTCGCTGGGCATCCCGGCCATGCTCCATCAAGATGCCCAAATCACCGTGCGCCATCCCCTAAGCCGCGAAGAAATTCGCTATGCTGTCAAGGACGGCCGGCTGGCGGCTGAAAGCCAAGGCTGCGTGCATTTTGCCCGCCCATTCAAACGCTGGTACGATGATCTCATCGACACTTGAGCGACCATGCTGTACTTCCGTGCGAAGTCCGAAGCAGAGGTCTGGTGTCAGGCAAACAGCCGCCGACTCGGCGCCATTCTGTCCCTAAGCCAGGTTTGGGAACTGTCAAAACTCTGGTACAGCGACCGCATGGCGCCGGATTTTCGCGGCCGCGCATTGGAAAGCGCCCTGGACATCTTTCGGACGCTGGGACTAACCGGCGATTTTTGGGCAGCATAAAGGAGGAATGATGAGCGAAGCGAGGGGCAAGCTCCCCTACCCGCGCATCCTGCTTAAACTAAGCGGAGAGGCGCTTGCCAGCCAGCAAGGCTTTGGCATTGACCCCGACAAAGCCGAATACATCGCCCAGCGGGTCAAAGCCGTTTATGATTTGGGCATCGAGGTGGCTATCGTCATCGGCGGCGGCAACATCTGGCGGGGCGAGCCGGCGGCGAAGCTGGGCATGGAGCGCAGCACGGCCGACCACATGGGCATGATTGCCACTGTGATGAATGGGCTGGCGCTCCAGGATGCCATTGAGCGGCTGGGGATTGTCACCCGCGTGCAAACCGCGGTTCAAATGAATTCGATTGCCGAGCCGTACATTCGGCTGCGGGCCATTCGTCACATGGAAAAGAAGCGGGTTGTCATCCTGACCGGCGGCATCGGCAACCCGTACTTCACCACCGATTCGGCCGCCGCTCTGCGCGCCAGCGAAGTCGACGCTGATGTGATTGTCAAAGCCACCAAAGTCGACGGCGTTTATTCAGCTGACCCCATCCAAAACCCAAAGGCGCGGCGGTATCCGAAGCTCTGCTATCAGGAAGTCCTTGACCGGCAGCTGCGGGTGATGGACACTACCGCATTTACGCTCTGCCAGGAAAACGAAATGCCCATCATCGTCCTCAACTTCTGGAATCCGGACGATCTGCTGAAAGCGATACAGGGCGATTTGTCGGTTGGGACGCTTATCTGCGATGATTCGACGGTCGGCCATTAACGCGCGGCACTGATGCCTCATCCAGTTTGGTCAAGACATCGGCTATCGTTCGGTGTCGGCTGTGGCTGTCACCAGTTGCGACCTGCCATTCAGGTCGGGCGGAGTCAAGCTCGATTTGGATGGCCGCCGGCGCATCGGACACGCGGTAGCCGGCGCGTTCCAATGCCCGCCGCATCCAAATCTGGGGGATGCCCTCTCCGCGCAGACAAACCGAAGCGCCGGCCGGGCGTTCCATGACAAACGCGCCCTTGCGCTTGTCAAACGCGATGCCATTGCCGCCGAAGGCGGCCGCCATGATGTCATCCAGCACCAGGTCTTCGGGCGCGCCCGTCACCAAAGCCGTCGGCGTCATCATCCACAGGCTGTCACAGCAGCGCAGCGCCAAATCCAGATCATGGGTCGATAGCAGGATGGCTCGCCGGGTTTTCTGCGCCAAATCCTTGAGCAGCCGCATGGTTTCGACGCGCCGCGGCACATCAAGGAAGGCGGTCGGCTCATCCAGCAGCATGACATCGGTTTCCTGCGCCAGCGCGCGGGCGATCATTAGCTTTTGCCGCTGTCCGTCGCTTAATTCGATGACCGGCCGCGCGGCAAGGTCGGCGGCGTCCACCGCATCCAGCGCCCGGCCTATCATCGCCCGGTCATACGCAGACAGTCTGCCCAGCCAGTCGGTGTAGGGATGCCGCCCCAAGGCCACCAGGGCATAGCCATTCATCCAGCCCGGATGCGGCGCCGCGGTCAATACGACGCTAAGCCGCCGGGCGATGTCAGCCGCTTTCATCTGCCCGACATCCTCGCCGGACAGCAAAACCTGGCCGGACAGGGGTTTCTGCATCCCGGCCAGAGTCCGCAGCAGGGTCGATTTGCCTATGCCGTTCGGCCCCAGCAAAGCCGTCAAGCGGCCTCGCTCAAGCCGCAGGTTCAGGCCGCTGGCAAGCTCAACAGTGGCTTTGCGCCCTCGGCGATAGCCAATCGTCAGACTGCGGGATTCTAGGATGGGTCGGCTCGTCAAAATCAGCCTCCTCGGCGATGCTTCAGGGAGCTTAGGGCGGGTGCGCTCTTTCTGGATTGCGCTGCCGCAAAATAACGGCAATGACCACCGGGGCGCCCAGCAAAGCGGTTACGGCATTCAGCGGTAATACCAGATTGCTGCCGGGCAGTTCGGCGATCAATGAAGCCAGCAAGGCGGCGATGGCGCCGGTGAGCATCGTCGCCGGCATCAACAGGCGGTGGTCGGCGCTGCGAAACAGGGCGCGGCACAGATGCGGCGCCGCAATCCCGATAAAGGCAATCGGGCCGCAAAATGCCGTCACCACGCCCGCCAGCAGCGACGTCGCCGACACAATGCCCAGCCGCAGCCAGCCGAGATGAATCCCCAGACTGCGGGCGTAGTTTTCGCCAAGAAGCAGGGCATTCAAGGATTTGGCGAGGCCGCCCGAAAGCAGCAGGCCGCCAATGACCATCGCGCCCAGAATCGGCAGCTGCTCGCGGGTGACGCCGCTAAAGGTGCCGAAGGTCCAGTTGATATAGGCTTGGATTCGCTCTGGCACGGCGAAATAAAGCAGCAGGCTGACCAATGCCGATACCAGATAGCCAAACATCAGCCCCAGAATCAGCAAAGTCATGCTGCTTTGAATCCGCGCCGCCGCCAGCAGCACCAGCGACATGGTGATGCCGGCGCCCAGGCCGGCCGCCAGACTCAGCAGCAGATCGCCGGTCAGTCCCAGGCCAACATAGCCGGCGAACTGACGCGCCGCGGCCGTCGACGACAGGACAACCAGCGCAACGCCCAGGCTCGCCCCCGAACTCACGCCCAGCACAAAGGGACCCGCCAAAGCATTGCGGAAAAAAGTCTGCATCATCAGCCCGCTGACGCCCAAGGCCATCCCGGCCAGCATTGCTGTCATCGCCTTGGGCAAACGAAACTTCAGCACGATATTTGTCCAGGCGGCCCGGTCGGCTTCTCCGCCCAGCAGGATCGACATAATCTGGTCAAGCGGGATCGACACTGACCCCAATGCCATGCTGAAGATCCACACCAGCAGCAAAGCCAGCAGCAGCGCCGACAAGAGCATCGCCCTAGTCATCTGAAAGCTGCTGATAAAACACAAACTCATGGTCGGGGAGCAGATGCGGATGGAAGATCGCCACCAAGTCTTGCAAAATCTGATGTGGATTGGTCGCGCCCGATTCGTAATAATCATTGCCGCCGTTGGCGTTTTCGGCGCGGTTGTTGTTCCAGACATCTCCCGATTGGAAGGCGGCAAAGTCGCCAAAGCGGAGGTCGAGCGCCAGCAGATCGGCCGGCGACGCCACCGCGAAAGTATCGACCAGCCAGACGTCAGCGTTCAGGCCGCCCTCATAGACAACCTCAAAGCTCAAGCCTTCGCTGGCGGTCGAATCGGCTTGAGAAAGCAGCAGCTTCCCCCCAGCGTCGCGCATCAGCTGACCGACATAGGTGTCTTCGCCGGGGATGAACCAGGCATCGGCATAAGCGAGAAAGGAATTGAGCAGAACGGCGGGCCGTTCGGCCAGGGCGATATTGCCTGCCAGCTGCTTCGCCGCCTCATATCGGCTGACCTTATCATCATAAAGCGCGGCGGCTTTCGCTTCGGCATTATAAAACAAGGCGATGAACTTCAGCCATTCAGCCCGACCCAATGGGGAAAGCTCGCGCCAGCTTGCGTCCAGCGCGGTAAATACGCCCGCATCCAGCAGTATCGGATGGGCATCGGTGGCGGGGTCGTAGCCATAGCTTAGCACCATTTGCGGCTCTAGGCTCAAGACCCGTTCAACATTAATCGCGGCGCCAAAGCCCACCTCGGCAACCTCGCCGGCGGCGACCATCGCCAGCGCCTCGTCGGTGTTGATGTAAAAGGCGCTGTCAACCCCTACCAGATTGTCCAGCAGACCAAGCTCCGCCAGGGCCGGCAGCTGGGTCGTCGATAATGCGATGACATCACCCGCCGGGACTTCGATAAACTGCGTTCCAGCCGCGAAGTCTTCCGCTGGCGGCATCGGCGCGCCGCACTGCGCCAGCACATATTCAAAAGCCGGCGCGCCGTCAAAGGCATCGGTGACGCGGACGACTTTATAGTGACCGAAGTATTCGACCGAAAAGTTCTCGGCATCTTGAATATCGGCCTTTTGCGGGAAATAATCGACATCGGCGGCGTAATCGGTCACACAGCCGTCGGTCAGGTTGGCGTCCTGCGCCGTCGCCGGCAGCAAGCCCCACAGCAGTATCATCAGCGCTATCAATATGGATTGCATATCATCCCTCCTCAAGGATTACAGGAGGAAACGGGGCTGGTCATCAAAAAAGCCCACCAGGCTGGCGGGCATGATTTTGTATAAGACCATGCTCGTCTCCCTTTTGACGCGAAAGATTCACGAGCTAAGGTTCAGGCAGGTATTCGGACTTCTGATTTTGCAATCATTACCGCTGCGCGACAGTGTCGGACTTTCACCGACTTTCCCTATTGTGCGTCGAACATCCGGGTTCAGACACACCTGAAACTTAGAAATTATGCAGTTGCGATAAGCATAGCACAGGTCAATTTAGCTGTCAATCATCAATTCCTCTTCGCTAAATCTTGAACAGACCGCCTCAAGTATCTCGCACCACAATCGAATCGACGCCATAATAATCTCTGGCGCAGCCATTGGTCGGGAACTGTGACAGCGTTGAGCCTAGTCCGACATATTCGGTCAGGTCAAATGTCAATGGCGATACTTCAATGTCCTTCTGCCCGCTGTTACGCATGGCAATGATTGCCTGATGTCGGGCATCCCACTCGCGGGCATAAAGCTGAAAATCAGGAATGAGTCGGATTTGGCCCAGCGCGATGCCGATGCCGATGGTCAGCGCTATCACAGCGCTTGCCGGCTTGACAAACTTAATCCAGGCTTGCCCGTAATGCCCGCAATGTTTGAGCGCATAGCCGATATACGCGCCCCAAATCAAACCCGACGCCGCCAGCAGAAAGGCGGATGACGGCAGGAGACGAAGCGGCACAAAGCCTATTCCGTATAAAGACACAGCAGCCACCGCCGCGGCGCAGACTACAGCAGCCGCGTACGAAAAGAGCGCCAGCAAGCCGAATCTCCGCGCCGCGGCGGTCGAAAGCAGGGATGACAGCTGCCATATTATCATGCCGCCGAGGACCAGCAAACTCGTGTACAGATAATGCGATGTTGTGTGATGGAACAGATTTTGGCGCGCGGTGGCAAACAAGGCGGCGCATACAAAAACAAGCGTCATCGCGTTATAGACAATCAGCCGCCTGCGGTCATGTTTTCGCAGGCGGGCATTGATGCGCTGGCGCTGCCAAAGCAGAACCGCAAAGCTCAAGACAGCGGCGAAATTGAGAATAACCGCCATAGCCCCGCCGCCTTCGCGTCCCCACAGCCACGAAAGCCAAAGCAGCTGAAACATCAAGCCAAACCACAGCGACAGCCGCGACAGCGCCGCCGGTTTGGATACTGAAAGCGCCGGCGGCGGTTTGTATTTGACCAGCATGACCAGCAAACCGACTGCCATCAGCATGACAAAGCCAAGAACGACCGGCGGGCTGTCGATATAATCCAGCAGCCGTTGCATTGTTTCCGAAACCAGCGCCGACAGCGAACGATACATCGTTTCATCCGCATAACTTGCCGCCCGTCTGGCAACCCCGGGCGAAATCAACTGGATTGTCAAACTGCACAGCGTCGCCAGCCAGCCGACTCCAAAAGCAAACGCATACGAACGGCGGACATTACCCGGCGCAAGCGTCAATGCCATCAGCAGGCAGAGCGTGAGAAAGGTCGATTGGAACACCACATACATCTCGGAGAAACCGGCGCTGATGAAACAAAGCCCCCCGCCAGCGATGATGCCCAGCGAAGTCGGGATATTCCCCGGCCGCCGCGCCGTCCAAAGCGCCAGTGCCATGTACACCGTCAGCAACGCCAGTGGCAGCGTGTAACGGATGACCACTATTTCCCAGTAAAGCGACTGCGGCGAATAAAAAGCATTGATGACCGCGGCGACAGTCAATGCGGCCATCGTGACAGAAAGCGCCCGGCGCGAATGGTCGATCTTCAAACCGGCAAGGCGCTGAACGATCAGCCAGCGCAATCCGACCAGCCATAATACGATCAGGATTGTCGGCGCAATCCTGGCAGAGTGGATACCAAGCGGCTCTGTCATCTCCGCAAAGAGCGCGAAAGAATACCCCCCGGACCAGGTCTTCCCCGTATGAATCATATAGTCCCAGGCGCCCCGCGTCTGCCCCTGGGCGATGACACAATAGTCGTCGGCGATGATGCGGCTGAATTGTCCCAAATAGGCATAGAGAAGCAGCGGCGCAAGTGACAGCAAGGCGATGAGCCATGGGAAAATGGCGCTTCGCTTGCGGGCCATCGGCAGCCCTTTCAAAATGCTCGGCATACGACGGCCGCCTCAAGAATCCCGCGGCGCAGTCAGCTTGACGCCGTAATAACGGTTGGCGCAGGTATTGGCCGTTAAGGATGCGTCGCGGATGCCTAAGTAGCTTGTCAGGTCCCATGTCAATGGCGCGGCTTCAATTACGGTTTCCCCACTGTTACGCATGGCAATGATATGCTGATGACGCGCGTCCCATTCGCGGGCATAAAGCTGAAAATCGGGAATAAGCGCCGCTTGATCCAGCGCGATGCTGATGCCGATGGTCACTGCAATCACAGCGCTTGCCGACTTGAGAAACCTGATCCAGGCTCCCCCCAATCGAGATGAATCCCGGCAGTGTTTGAGCGCGCAGCCAATATACGCGCCCCAAAGCAAACCCGACAGCGACAGCATAAAGGTGGCCGGCGACAGCACGCGGTCACGCATAAAGCCGATTCCGTACAAGGAGGCGGCAAACATCGCCGCGGTACAGACCGCGGCCAGCGCATAAGAAAGAATCGCCAGCAGGCCCAGCCGCCGCACCCAAGGAGTCGAAAGCAGGTATGACAGCTGCCCTATCATCATACCGCCCAAAATCAGCAGACTCATGTACAGATAATTCGCCGTCGCCCGATGCAGCAGGCTTTGGCCGCTGATGATAAACGAACAGATAACAATAAACATCAAAGCCATCGCGCCATAGACCATCAGCCGGCCGCGGTCATATCGTCGCAGGCGGGCATTGATGCGGTTTCGCTGCCAAAGCAGCAGCAGAAAACCCAGAATGAAGGCGGCATTGAAGATAACTGCCATAGACCCGCGCCCCCACAGCGGCGGGATATAAAGCAGCTGGAAAATCAAGCCCAGCCACAGCGGCGGCAAGGCAAGTTTGGCCGGTTTGGCAGCTTCAGGTGCTGACGGCGGTTTGCAGTGGATGAGCATGACCAGCAAACCGACTGCCATTAGCATAACAAAGCCAAGAACGACCGGCGGACGGTTCATATAATCCACAGCCTGATGCCATGTTTCCGCCGCCAGCCCCGATATTGAACGTATCGCGTTATATTCAGAGCCGTCCATCCGAACGGCAACGCCGGGCGCAATCAACTGAATGCCCAAACCGCACAGCGTCGCCAGCCAGCCGACTCCAAAAACAAGCGCATACGAGCGGCGCGCAGATTCCGGTACCAGCGCGAACGCCATCAGCAGACAAAGCGCGAGAAAGGCCGCCTGGAACACTGCATACATCTCGGAGAAACCGGCGCTGATAAAACAGAGCAGCCCGCCGGCGATGATGCCAAATGAAGCCAGCGCATCCCTCTCCGGCCGCCGCGCCGTCCAAAACGCCAGCGCCATGTACACCGCCAGCAAAGCTAGCGGCAACGTATAACGGATGATCCCCGTCTCCCAGTAAAACGACTGCGGCGAATAAAAGGCATTGATGGCCGCGGCGACAGTCAATGCGGCAATCGTGACAGAAAGCGTCCGGCGCCGACGGTCGATCTCCAAATAAGCAAGGCACTGCAAAACCAGCCAGGACAATCCGACCAGCCACAAACCGATCATGACTGTCGGCAAAATCGCGGCAGAGCGGACGCCAAGCGGCTCGATCATGCCGACGAAGAACGCGTAGGAATAGCCCCCGGTCCAGGTATTCCACATATAAATCATAAAATCCCAGGCGCCCATTTCCCTAGCCCGCGCGATTTCACAGTAGTCGTCGGTTATCAGGCGGCTGAACTGCCCCAGGTATGCAAAAAGAATTGGCAGCGCAAGCGCGGCAATAAGCCAGGGGAAAATGGAACTTCGCCGGCGGATCATCGCATATCAGCCTCCATGCCGCCGAAGCAGGCGCAGGGCGCTTTCCGCCAGCACGCCAACCCCGATGGGCAGACAGCCTTCGTGGATGTCAAAGATGGGGCTGTGGTGCGGGCGGTTGACATCATCCAGCTTGGCGCCGAGCCGCATCATAGCGCCGGGAGCTTTCTGCGTCATGTAGGAGAAGTCCTCGCCGGCCATAATCGGCGCGCCTTCGCCTGCGTTTTCCTCGCCAAGCAAATCGCGGCCAGTCTGCCGTATCAGTTCTGATACCTGCGGGTCGTTATACAATGAGGGATACCCTTTGGAGATATTGAGTTCATAATCGCCGCCAAAGTGCCGCGCCAGCGCAAAGGCCTCTTCCACCAGGCGGTGGATTTCGTCGCGCGCCTCTTCTTCAAAGGTGCGGATGGTGCCCAGCATCAGGACTTCATTGGGGATGACATTGGGGGCGGCGCCGGCGTGAATTGCGCCAATCGTGACCACCGAACGTTCGGTTGGACTGCGGCGGCGGGAGCGAATCGCCTGCAAGGCATTGACCACCTGCGCTTGCAGCCAAATCGGGTCGAGCCCATGATGCGGCGACGCGCCATGAGTCCCTTCGCCGATGATTTTAGCTTCAAAGCTGTCCGGGGCCGCCAGCGAAAAGCCGTCGCACACCTGCACCGCGCCAACCGGCGTGTCACTGGCGACATGACAGGCAATCACCGCATCGAGTCCGTCTAGGGCTTTCTGCTCGACCATTAGACTGCCGCCGCTGTGTCCGTCTTCGGGGCGCCATTTTTCTTCGCTGGGCTGGAACAGCAGCCGAATTTCGCCGAGCGGGCGGTCTGGCATGCTATTCAGCAGCTTGGCGGCGCCTAGCAGCATCGCGGTGTGGGCATCGTGACCACAGGCGTGCATCAAGCCGGGCGTCTGTGATTTATAGGGAACATCGTTGGCTTCATCAATCGGCAGGGCATCCATATCGGCGCGGATTCCGACCGCCGGGCGGCCTTCGCCAATCCGCGCCACTACGCCGGTCTCGGCCACCCCGACTTCAATCTCGATTCCCATTTGGCGCAGGGAATCGGCCACCAGCCGCGAAGTGCGCTCTTCCTCAAAGCCGAGTTCGGGGTGCATGTGAATATCGCGCCGCCAGGCAACCAGCTGCGCTTCCATCTGTTTGGCTTTTTCCAGCATCGTCATCAGTTTTTCCTCACAAGCTCATTTTCAAATCGGCCCCATCATAGCGCAGACGACGGCGGCGGCTCAACTGTTAGATTGGGACGGCTCACGCGCTTCACATGAACCGCGCCCCGCTTTCACCTATGATTTTCATAGTTTGGCGGCGAATATCGTCCAGGCTGATGTCCAACTGGCGCAGCACATCCAGCGCCGCGTCTTCCTGCAAACGGGTCAAGCCCAGAATGAGATGCTCCGTGCCGATATAGGGATTCCCCAGATTGCGGGCCTCATCAACAGCCAGTTCCATTAGCTTCTTGACGCCGGGCGACAGATCGAACTGACGCCAGCCCGGCGCGGACGGCGAGATGTCCAAATCGGCCACTTGCGCTTCCACGCGGCGCAGGTCCAATCCCAAATCATGCAGCGCGCGGCCGGCGACGCTATGCTCTTCGCGCATGAAGCCAATCAGCAGGTGCGCCGTGTCAATCTGCTGATGCTGTCTGGTTTCGGCCGCGTCCTGCGCGCGGCTTAACACCCGCCGCGCCCGCGTGGTGAATCGCTTCATTTCGTTTGGCATAATTTGCCTCCAAAATCTAAGTCTAAAGCATTCGCTTATGGGCAGCCCTGGTTAGCGGCGGGCCCAGCCTCATTTGGACACTTATCATCCAAGGAATCCAGGCCGTCATCGTCAAAGTCGCGGCAGCCGCGCCGGCTTTCCGGCGCATATTCGTTCGGGCAGGCATCAGCATCCCCGCGGACGCCGTCGCGGTCGGCATCATCGAGATCGGGACAGCCATTGCTTTCGGCATAGCCAAACTCATTCGGGCAGCGGTCGGCATCGTCCAAAACCCCGTCGCCGTCGGCGTCGCGGCCGCTGGATGGCAGAGTCGGCGCGGCGGTAGCGACGGTCTGCGCCACCGCGCTAGCAGGCGCCGATGTGGGCGGCGGGATAAACTGATACGGCGTTGGCCGCAGGATGCTCACCGGTGTATCGGTTGCGAAACGCGTCGGATACGGGCTGGGAGTCAGCGACGGGGTGACATCCGCGCCCAGCGGCGTAAATGTCGCGGCGATGGTTTCGGTCTGCCGCTGAATGACTTCAACCCCCTCAACCGGCGCGCTCCCGATAATGATGACGCCAAGACAATAGAACGGAAACGTACCGACAATAATCAACAGCATCAGCAGTCGCAGCGTTTGATTGCGGCTGCTGCTGGCTTGAATCACATCGACTGTTCTCATCTGTCCATCCCGTTTAGGCAAGCGCGGCGGCCGCGGATGCTGTCATCTACAACTATTCTATCGGATTGGACAAATTTTGCCGATCATCGACCCCAAGCGGGCGGATTTGATACAACTCGCCGTCCATAAAACCCCGCCGGCGATAATACTCGCGGGTGCCGGCTGAAGAAATCACAGCCAGACTGGAATATCCCTGTGTCCGCGCGATGTCGACGGCTTTTTCAATCAGCCTTGTCCCCAGCCCGCGATGCTGCGCCCGCCCGGCCATCGCCGCGCCAATCCCAATCGCCAAGCCATAAACATGCACTTCGCGGATGATGGCGCAGCCAGCCAGTTCATCCAGCAAAGGCGCCGCGGCGGCATCGGGCAGGGACAGCCGCAGGAATCCGGCGATGTCGCGCTCGGATGTGACATACTGCAAGAACATTTCCCGGCCAACGCTTGATGTATAGCTTAGGCTGTCCAGTTTCAGGTCGGCGGCGGCGACCGGCTTGCGGCCGATTTCGCGGGCGCGGATGTCGGCGCTTTGGATGCCCTGCCGCCGCAGTTCGGCCTCCACTAGCTGCCGAAAGTTGGTCACTTTGTTGCCAGCCACAATATCGTCGCCGGGTATATCGCGGATGACGCGGGTCAAACGGCAGTATTCCGGTGTCTGTTTGAAGCAGGCCGTCAGCACATTCAAGAGTTCCCCGCGGCTGTAAGGCCGCCACGCGCCCGCCTGATACTGCTGCATCAGTTCGGCGCTTTCAATCAGCGAGCAGGGATAGATTTTCAGTTCGTCCGGTCGGAAATCGGGATCGGCGAACATGGTTTGATAATCGGCAATATCGGCTGCTGGCGATGAGCCGTAGAGGTTGGGCATCCAGTGGGCGTGAATCTTGAAGCCGGCCTGGCGCAGCAGCCTGACGGCGCGGCGGGTCGCGGCGACATCATGGCCGCGCTTGTTCAGCGCAAGGACGCTGTCGTTCAAGCTCTGAAAGCCGATTTGCACTTTGGTGCAGCCCAGCCGCCGTATCCGCACGACTTCCTCTTGGCTGATATGGTCGGGGCGCGTTTCGATGACCAGCCCAACTGCGCGGCAGCGCGCGGTTTCGTTTTCCTGATGGGCGGCCTCAAGCTCGTCCCAAGTGGCGTATTCATCAACGGCGCTGCGCTCCTGCCGCCCGGCGGCGATGGCCTGCGCCAGCCCGCGCGAGCGATGCATCTCGGCGGCATAGATCTGCTGCACTGCCTGATTGTAAGATTCGGTCATTGCCGCGCCCTTGATACTCATCTGGCTGATATTCTCGCCGCCAAACATCGACTTTTGACGCAGCGCGGCGACAACCTGCCGCCGCCGATCAATGCCATTGCCGAAGTCGCGCAGCGCGTCAAAGATGCGCTTGACAAACCAGATTTGATACGTCTGCGGATAAAATGACCAAGTGCCGCCGAGGATGATGACTTCGATTTTGTCAGTCGAATGTCCCAGATTGCGGTAGGTCTGCAAGCGAATCCAGGTCTGCAAATAGGGGTCAAAGGCGTTCTTTTCGGCGCGTTGGGCGCCGGGCTCATCCGCCAGATAGCTTTTGGGCATGCGGACGTCATTCGGGCAGAAGATGCACTCCCCCGGACACGGGAACGGCTTGGTCAGCAGGGTCACCGGCGTGACTCCCGACATGGTGCGTATCGGTTTGCGGCGCAGTTTGTGCAGCAGCGCTTCATTATAGGCCGGCAGGCCCTCTTGGCCGGCAAAGGCGCGCCAGGCATCTACCAGATTGGCAAGGCTGTAGAAGCCTTCGCCGTTCGGTTTGGGATGCCGCCGCATCAGCTGCTGATGCTCGCGCGACGTCAGGCGGCGCGGGCTTGCGAGGATGACTTTGAGCAGCGGAATCAACTGCTGGCGGTGTGCATCGACATCAAATTGATACTTGGGATGGTCTAACATGCGCTGTTCCATGAATCCCTGTCGCTTCATTCTAATCGGGAATCACGGAAATATGAACTGGGGATTCTGACTGTGCCTTGTCGCATTTTCGGCTAAGATACCATCATCCTGACCAGCGAGCCGAAGCGACCTGTCGATGACCCACCTGCTCCCGCCTATCACCCGCGTTCTGGCGCGCCGCCCGGCAAGCAATTTCGCCGATGGCATCACCCTGTCGGCGCATCTCGGCCGGCCGGACATTGACAAAGCCAGGCAGCAGTATGAGGCCTATATTCAGGCATTGCGCGATTGCCGCCTTGATGTGAAAGTCCTGCCAGCCGATGAACGCTTTCCTGATGGGCATTTTGTGGAAGATCCCTTTGTTATCTTTCATCATCTGGCATTTCGCTGTCGGTCGGCGGCGCCGCAGCGGGAAAACGAAGGCGCATCACTCCAGGCGCATCTCGCGGATCTGCACATCATGGAAGCGCCGGCCGATGCTCGAATCGACGGCGGCGACGTTCTGATTTGCGCTGACCGCGTGCTGGTTGGGCTGTCGCGGCGCACCAATCAAGCCGGCGCCGACGCGCTGCGGCGGGCTTTGCAGACGGTTCAGTCAGATATTCGGGTGGATGCCGTGCCGTTCACGGGTGTTTTGCATCTGAAAAGCGGCTTGACTGAACTCGCGCCCAATGCGCTGATTCATGACCCGGCGCTGAAGACGGATGTCGCTCTCGATTGGGCCCGAGTCATTACCTTGCCAGCCGAAGAGGGCTATGCTGCTGATGTCATGCCGGTGAACGATACCCTGTTCATTGCCGCCGGCTGCCCACAGGCGCATCAAACCGCGAGGCAGTATCATGACCGCGTGATTCCTTTGGACATGAGTGAATTTCGGAAGATGGATGGCGGCCTGACATGCCTGTCACTGCGTTATTAACGCGGCGAATGCTGATCGCCCTGTGCGTTCTGCTCGGCAGTTTCGTCGGGCAAGCGCAGCAGGCGGAACTGGGGAAGTGTTCGCTGCGTCCGCGCGTCATCCAGGGCGCCCTGTTCGTCGATAATCGGCGCTGGTGCGTCGAAAGCGTGGTTGATGATCCGCGGATCGAGCCGATGGCATTTACCGCGCTGGAGGCCGCGCCGGATGGGACCCTCTATGCGACGCGCCCGCTGACCGGCCAAATTATGGCTGTCCGCGATACCGACGGCGATGACTACCCCGATACGATGGAAACCTTCGCCGCCGGCCTCACCTTGCCGAATGGACTGGCCTATCATCAAGGCGCATTATACGCGGCTGGCGGCGCAAACATCTATCGCATTTCCGACAAAGGCGAAAAAACGCAGATTGCCGCCGACTTGCCGAGTGGCGGCGGCTTTTGGACCGGCGGCCTGGCCATTGGCGACGATGACCGCCTCTATGCCGCGGTCGGCGCGCCCTGCGAGAACTGCGAATTTGACGAGGCGGACCGCGGCGCCATTCTTAGCATGGCATTGGATGGCAGCGACCAGCAGGTTGTCGCTTCCGGATTCCGCCGGCCGGCTGATGTCGCCTTTTACCGCGGTCAGCTGTGGACGCTGGACAGTTCCCCGCGCCAGACACAGCAGAGCGCGCTTGATGAACTGAATCAGGTTGAGCGCGGCGGCTGGTATGGATTCCCCTACTGCCTTGGCAAAGACCACATCAACATTCCATCGGATGAGCGGGGCTGCGCGCAAAGCATCCAGCCGCGTCTGCTCTTTGGCGCCGGGGCGACTCCCTCGAGTCTGGCAGCCTATCCATACGCCACTCTGCCCGGCGTCGAAGATACGTTGATTGTGGCGCTTGGCGGCGACCCTGCTCAAATCAACTTTAGCGGCTACAAGGTGGTCATGATCCATTTTGATGAAAACAATCAGCCGCTTGGTGTTACGCTGCTGCTGCCCTATCGCTATGAAAGCCTAAAGCCGGCCTTTGAGCCTTATGACGGAGATGGCTATTTCTCGCCGCATGTCATCACCTTGAGCGAACAGGGCTGGGGCATCTATCCGCAGCAGCCGCTTGCTGTCGCCGTCAATTCAAGAGGCTGGATTTACATCAGTCTGACTGGCGGGCAGATTATCGCCCTGCGTCCGGTGCATGAACTGCCTGATGAATCCGCAGCATCGCCGGCCAAATAAAAAAGCGCCGGGCCTTCACCCGACGCTTCTCAAACGATGGGGAGAAACTGATGAGCTTATCCGCTGGATGAATCCTCGTCATCCATGTCGGCATCAGCGTCTATGTCCCCGAAGCCGAAGCCGCGATATCCATGAGGGCCTTTGCCCATATCGAAGTCATCAAAGCTGCTATGGATGCCTTCGGTGATCTCGGCTGTGGCCTGCGCGACCATTGCCGCAGCCACGCTGTCCACATCACCGCCATTGGCTTCAATCAACTCCGCCAGCGTCGACCCGCTTTTCAAGGCTTCCCATAAAGCGGCTTCATCCAAGCCAGTCGCTTCCAAGATGGGATTGCTGCTGCCGTCAAAGCCGAACTCGCCGCGCCGGCCCTTGCCATCAGCGAAATCATCAAAGCTGTTATGGATGTTTTCGGTGATCTCGGCTTCAATCATCCCAAGCATGGCATCAGCGCGCGCATTGATCTCGGCTGTGGCCTGCGCGACCATTGCCGCAACCACGCTGTCGACATCACCGCCATTGGCTTCAATCAACTCCGCCAGCGTCGACCCGTCTTTCAGCGCCGCGTACACAGCGGCTTCATCCAAGCCGGTCGCTTCCAAAATGGGATCGCTGCCGCCGTCAAAGCCGAACTCGCCGCGCGGCATCGGCAGACCCGGACGGCCGCGCCGGCCCTTGCCATCAGCGAAATCATCAAAGCTGTTATGGATGCCTTCGGTGATCTCGACTTCAATCATCCCAAGCATGGCATCGGCGCGCGCCTGTGACACTTGACCCGCCTCGACGCGCGCATTGATCTCGGCTGTGGCTTGCGCGATCATTGCCGCAGCCGCGCTGTCGACATCACCGCCATTGGCTTCAATCAACTCCGCCAGCGTCGACCCGTCTTTCAGCGCCGCGTACACAGCGGACTCATCCAAGCCAGTCGCTTCCAAGATCGGATTGCTGCCGCCGTCAAAGCCGAGCATGCCGCGTTTGAAACCGCGGTCGTTATCGCCCTGCGCGCTGACGGCAAACACAAGCGCCGCAATCATCGCGCCAATCAGAGTAACGAGGGTGAATCGTTTGACTGTCATGTCAGTTCTCCTTGATTTGATAGTTGACAGTAAGTGAACTTTGATTCACCGCCATGATAGACAGGGCTTGTTCAGAAAATTTGAAGATTTTGCAAGAAATTGTAAAAGGCTTGTAAATTAGGGATTGCAGGTGTTTAGTTTGAGGAGCGAATGGCAACAAGCCCCTGGTCAACCGCGGCGAAAGCGGCGCCATCATCGGCTGGCTGGATGCGTATCTGAAGGATGATGCCATTGTCGAGGACAACAAACCGTTCGCCGCTGGTGTCATCATTGGCTGGGTCGGCTTGCGTCAGGGTGAGGGCGCTGCCGTCCGGCGCGGCAAAGACAACTTGCAGATGGTCGGCGGCGGCAATGCTTGTTTTGACGACGCGCCACGACTTCGGATAATCGACCCGAAACCGACCGGCATCAAAAAAATTATCAGTGACCGCCACAAAGGCCCCAGGCGTATGCTCCAGCTGCGGCGGCGCGGTCGCCGGGACGATGGGCGCGCAGGCGCCTAGCAGCATAATAAAAAGGGTAAAACGCAGGACAGGATTCGGCACAGTCAGTTCACCGATGGACGGCGATGTTATCTGCAATGATGTTTTTTGTCAAAATCATTTGGACTATTCCCACTCAATCGTGCCGGGGGGCTTGCTGGTAATATCATAGGCAACGCGGTTGATGCCGGCGACTTCATTGACAATCCGGGCGCTGACGCGCGCCAGCAGGTCATAGGGCAGCCGCGCCCAATCGGCGGTCATAAAGTCGTCTGTGGTCACGGCGCGCAGGACCAACGTTTCCTCATAGCTGCGGTTGTCGCCCATGACACCGACGCTCTTGACCGGCAGCAGCACGGCGAAACTTTGGGCAGTCGCGCCGCGCAGCATCCCAGCGGCCCGCAGTTCGCCGGTGAAGATGGCATCGGCGGCGCGCAGGCTTTCCAGCCGTTCCCAGCTAAGCTCGCCCAGACAGCGGATAGCCAGCCCCGGCCCGGGGAAGGGCTGCCGCCACACTATCGCATCCGATAGACCGAGCGCGGCGCCAATTTTGCGTACTTCGTCCTTGAAGCAGTCGCGCAGAGGTTCAACCAGTTCAAACCGCAGGTCCGCCGGCAGTCCGCCGACATTGTGGTGCGACTTGATGGTTTTGGCTGTTTTGCTGCTGGCGGCGCTTTCGATGACATCGGGGTAGATGGTGCCCTGCGCCAAAAAACGGATCCCCTCCAGCTTGCGGGCTTCTTCGCTGAAGATATCGATAAACAGCCTGCCGATGATTTTGCGCTTCTGCTCCGGCTCGGTGATCCCTTCAAGCGCGGTGAGGAAGGTTTCGACCGCATTGACCGCAATCAGATTCATGCCCTGTTCCCGCTGGAAGACCTGTATCACCTGTTCGGCTTCGTTTTTGCGGAGCAGCCCATGATTGACAAAAATGCAGACGAGTCGGCTGCCGATGGCGCGGTGAATCAGGGCGGCGGCGACGGCCGAATCGACGCCGCCGCTAAGCGCCAGCAGCGCCCGCTCATTGCCGACCTGCGTCCGAATCCTTTCAATGGCATCGTCAATGAACGCGGCCGGCGTCCATTTGTTTTCGCATTCGCAAATCCGAAACAGGAAATTGCGGAGTACCGCCTGACCTTGGGGGCTGTGCTGAACTTCGGGATGAAACTGAACGCCATAACGTTTGCGCTCAACATCCCCAATCGCCGCATAAGGCGAATTGTCTGACCGCGCCAAGGGCAGAAACCCGGCCGGGAGTTCCTCGATGCGGTCGCCGTGCGACATCCAAACCTGCATCTCACTTTTGAGGCCATCAAGCAAAGGGCTGCGCGGCTGATGAGTAATGCTTGCCGGGCCATATTCCCTGTCGACGGCCGCCGCGACCCGGCCGCCCAGGGCCGCGGTCAAAAGCTGCATCCCATAGCAGATGCCCAAAATCGGCTTGCCGCTTTCGAGGATAAAACGCGGGAGCCTGGGCGCGCCCGGTTCATAGACACTGTTGGGGCCTCCTGAAAGGACATATCCAGCCGGGTCATGGCGCTGGATGTGTGCCGCCGCGCCGTCATGGGGGGAAACTTCTGAATAGACGCCAAGCTCGCGGATGCGGCGGGCAATCAGCTGCGTGTACTGTGAGCCGTAATCTATGACAGCTATCCCGCCCTGCTTCAGGTTTTTCATGGTCAGCCTTGCCCGACTCGGTGCATAGGCGCCGCCATCCTAGAACATCAGCTTCGCCAGCTTGAGAATCCCCTGGCCCCAAGGGACCCGATGCGAGACGCCGGACTGGCTTTCAAATGCTTCCAGGTTATCGAGATACCATTGATAATTACGCAGCAGCGCGTCTTTGTTGGAAAACCTGGGTTGGTAAGCCAGCTTTTCTTCCGCTTTTTCAATTGAGACGAAGGAGTCCTTGGATGCGGTTTCATAGACCCATTCATAAAGCGGCGAAAGATTCAAAGCCTCCAGAATCCGCAGCAGCCAAATGGCGGGTTCGGCCGGCAAGGCGGTAATTTTTTTGCCAAAGCCGGCATAATCAAGCACCGCCTGATAATCCTCGCCCATTGTCGTGAACGTTTTGGCGCCAATGTTGAAGGTATCGTTCACCAGGTCATCTTCCAGGGTGGCGCATTGATAGATGGCGTCGCAAAGGTCTTCGACGTCCAACAGCTGATAGCGGTTTTTTCCGCTGCCCAGCATCGGGAAGCCGCGGCCATCCTTGGCCCAATCATAAAGAACCGCAAAGACTCCAAGCCGCTCTGGGCCAATAAATGACTTGGGACGCAGAACCGGGACAACCATGCCTTGGCCGCGATATTCAAAACAGAGGTCTTCCGCCTGTATTTTGGCTTTGCCATAAGCCCCGACGCCGACGCGGCGGTCATCTTCTACCAGGGGATGATGATCTGGAATGCCATAGACGGCAGTAGATGAAATATGAATCACGCATTTAACCTGATGCTGACGGGCCGAATCAAGCACATTGCGAGTCCCTTCAACATCGGTGCTGTAGATGTCTTCGGCTGAATAAAGCGGCAGAGCGGCGGCGGCATGCACCACGCAGTCGATGCTGTCCATCGCCTGGTCGACGACCGCGCGGTCGCGGATGTCCCCGGTGATTTCGGTAATTTGCGCGCGTTCGGGATAATCAAAATCGGCAATGTCGAGGGTTGTGACCGGGTGCTGACGCGCCAGCAGATAACGGACCAGGTTTATGCCAAGAAATCCCGCGCCCCCCGTAAGCAAATAGCGAGTCATCGTTCCGCTTTCTCCCTTGATGCCATCTCATTGTCCCAGCCGGCGGATTGGCATGGCTTATTCCAGAAAATCGGCAGTCTGTCCCCAGGCGCCGCCGCAGACCATCTCGCGCAGGGTTTGCCGCTGCCGCGGCGCCGCTTCTCGCTGGCGATGCGCTTCGCTCAAGTGGCTCAAGTCCAATGTTTTATACCCGAACGCGATGACTGTAAAGGGTTCATATTCGGCGGGGATGCCATAAACCGCCCGCGCCTTGTCGGGGAAGAAGCCGGCCATCTGATGCGCGTAGATGCCATGATCAAGCGCCTGCAAGACCATTTGCGCGCTGGCTTGGCCTAGGTCATGGCTGGCGTGCCGATTCAGCCTGTCGGGGCGGTAATGCTTTTTGACAACGGCAATCATCAGAACGGCGGCATGCTGCGCCCAAGGCTGATTCCCCTCTTTGAGAACCGATAATATCTTTTGGAACTCGTCTCGGTTTTCCCGCCGGGCGACGATAAACCGCCACGGCTGCTGATTGCCTGACGATGCCGCCCAGCGCGCCGCTTCCAGGATGCTCAACAGCGCTGCCTTGTCGATGCTTCTGTCCCGATCAAATCCAATCGGACTCCAGCGCTCTTTGATTAAATCATGCAGTTCAAAGGGCGTCGCCGCGGCTTTTTCGGGCGGGTCGGTTCGGCTCTGTTCTCGTTTGGTTTCCCGACGCAGCGCATCAAAGACTTTCGGGGCAATCAGCCAGACCAATTCGCCCTGCCGCGCGCTGTGATGAATGACATCAATCCGCGCCAGCCCGCCTTTTTTCATGGAGACGCTGACGCCAGTCAGTTGGTTCACTATCAGGCTCATATCGGGGTTGTGGCCGACAAACATCACTTCGCTTTCGGATGTCAGCCCCTGGCTCAAGGTCTTGACGGCGGCGATGTCAAATCCAAAATCGACTTCTTCGGCCACGGTTGCCTTCATGCCAAGCTCGGCGGCGATGATCTCGGCCGTCTGGCGGGCGCGGAGGCGCGGACTGGTATAAATGAACGCCGGAGTCATGCCAAGCGTCTTCATCACTTTGGCGGCCTTGCCGACGCGCCGCCGGCCGCGCGCCGTCAGTTCACGGGCGAAATCACTTAGGGCGAGGTCGGACGCGATGCCGTGTCGCACAAAATAGTATCTCATGTTGATCCCTGCTCTCTCTTATGGATAACGCGAACGCGTTTATTTGGCTGCGGCGGCGGGCTTGGCTTTGGATGGTGAGTCCGTCTTGGGCTTGGATTCCGGCTTGGCTTCGGATTTGGCGGAATCGCTGGCGGCTTCTCCGTTCTTGCTGGATGGGCTGGCTGGCTTTTTGGTTTTGTTATGGTCGTTGACGTAAAATCCACTCCCTTTGAAGATAATCCCAGCCGGCTGAATGACGCGGGCGACGGCCTGGCCGGTGGTTGGGCAGACGTCCAGCGGGTCGTCGCGGAATGTTTGCCGAATGTCAAAGGTTGTGCCGTCCTGGCGGCGATAGGTATAGACTGGCATAAGCTCTCACCATCACTCTTAGTCTTGGCTGTCTGTTTGGGTTCAAGCGCCTATCATACTCGATAAACAGCCGAATGTGCATATTCGACTGCGCTGAATATGGCTGTTTTTATTGAAATTCTTATATCTTGCCCCGATTTCCAGGACAAACAGGCCGTTTTGCAGCTTGGCAGGCGGGGCAATGTTAGAGTCCGTCGGGCTGTTGTACAATGGCTGTGGAAGGCTGATTTTGGGGATATGGGCATGGTACGGTGTGGCATCGATATGATTGAATGCGAACGGATTGCGGCCGGCATCGACCGTCTGGGTGAACGTTTTCTGAATCGTTTTTTTACGGCTGGGGAGCGGGCTGACTGTCGGGATGCGCCGCATCGTTTGGCGGCCCGTTTCGCTGGCAAGGAAGCGGTTGGCAAGGCCCTGGGAACGGGCATTGGCGATTTGCGCTGGCTGGACATTGAAATCCGCGTGAACAATCCGCGCCGCCGGCCGACGCTGATTTTGCATGGCGCCGCCAAAGCGCTGGCCGATGACATGGGACTAAGCCAGTGGGACATCAGCCTGACGCACACCAAAACGATGGCGGCGGCGGTCGCGGTGGCGCAGTCGGCCGATTAACCGCCGTCAAACAGACGCATCAGCTTGAGCGCGACCTGTAGATTGATGCGGATGTTTGGCGATGACAAATCGACTTGGCAAATCTCGCGGATGCGCGCCAGACGGTAATTCAGCGTGCTGCGATGGATATGCAGAGTCTCGGCCGTCTGGACGATGCTGCCGCCGGCGTCAAGATAAGTCTCTAGGGTGCTGAACAGGTCAGCTTGTTTTTCGTCCAGCAGGCCGCGCAGGGCCGGCACATAGGGATTCTGCTCCATGCTGTCCCGCCCGGCATGAAACAGCGTATGGATATAGCCCAAATCGGCAAACCGCTGAATCGGCTGGCCGCCGCTGATGCGCTGGGAGATGTCCAAAATTTCGATGCACTGCTGATAGGCGGCGCTCACCTTGGCGGCCTCTGTGAAAACCGCGCTGATGCTTATCCGCGCTTTGATCTTCTCGCCGGCTAGGGCGTGTTGACATTTCATCGCAGCCAGATAAGTGTACCGACAAAATACAGAAAGCCAAGATAAGAAGTATCGAGCTTCTCAAATCGGGAAAACACCCGGCGAAAATGTTTGAGCTTATTGATAAAACACTCCACCAGATGACGCTCGCGATACCACCATTTATCATATTTGCGCGGCGCTTTGGCGCTTGGATGAGGTGGAATGACCACCTGGATGCCTTGTTCAAGCACCCGATTGACAAAATCTTGGCTGGCATAGCCCCGATCAGCAATAAGCCGCTCAAAGGCGAAGCCTTCAATCAGGCGCCGCGCTTGTGTGATGTCATGGGCTTGCCCAGCACTCAATCGGAAGCGCAGAGGATTGCCCAAGCCATCCACAGCCACATGAACTTTGGTGCTAAAACCACCGCGACTGCGACCTAGAGCTTGAGGCCCCTTTTTTGAGGAGCGCCAGCAGCACAGGCATGCGCGCGTACCACTGTGCTGTCGATGATCCCGTTTTCCATATCCAGATCATTGCCCAAAGCCGCCATCATCCGTTGCCAGACCCCTTGCTTGCCCCAGCGCGCAAAACGCTTGTATATCGTGTTCCAGTTGCCGTATCTTGCCGGCAGCAAGCGCCATTGGGCCCCACTGCGACTCATCCATTTTATCGCTTCAATGAAGTTGCGACAGGCAGCTTCGTTGCCCACATATACATTCGGGTCTTGCCGTAAGAAGTCCCGAACTTTTGCCCATTGCTCGTCGGTTAGTCTTATATCAGTCATGCAACTATTTTACACACACTTAGCTTAAATGTCAACAGAACCTAGGCGCGCCAGCAGGTTTTCGGCCAATGAATCAAGAGTCGGGTCGGCTTGTATGAGGATGATGGCTTGGCCGGCAAATTGGGCGGCGAAGGCCGGCTGATTATGCAAAGCCTGATTGATGATGCGGTATGAGCCGCTGGCATGAGGGCCGCTGTCGGCGCTGATAAGCATCATCTGCCAAGGGCGGCGCAAATCGACGCCATAACGCCGCGACTGATGGCTTAAGATGACTTCGCCGTCGATAAGCTGGGCGATGAGGCTGTCCTTGCGCGAAGATTCGGCTGTGTGGTGGAGCATCAGCAGCGCGGCGACGGTGGCGCCGATTTCGACGGCCATCATGTCGATCTGCGAAAGCGCGTGAAGGTCGGCAATAATCCACATATAGCCGTAGATTTCATTATGCACAACAATCGGCGCCAGCAGACGCTCCATTTCCAAGCCGACCGCCGGCATCACTGGCAGATACACCGGGCGCAGGGTCGCGCGGATTTTGGGCAAGTATTCGCCTTCCAGCGCTTCGATCAGCCGCGGATTGGTGCGGCCATGAAGCATCGTGTAGCGCCGCGCCGAATCGACTTCGGCAATGTTCTTGTTGGCAATCGCCTCGAACCGCTCGTCCTCAATGCTGATGGAATGCCCAACCATCTCGGCCAGCATTTCGGCAAGCCCCTGAAAGCCGCCGCCTTCCAGCGCCAGATGCGACAGCCGCCGCTGGATGTCCAAGGCGCGGTTGGCCTGGTCGAGATTCTTTTCGGCAATGCGCTCGTTGATGGTCTTGGCGATGTCCACAAAGCGCGTCTCATAGGGCAGTTCAATCAATGGCAGGTCAAGCTCATCGCCCAGCCGCCGCAGGTAATCGGGGATGCTGTCCAGCAGGCTGCCGATGGTGATGACGACCGCGACGATGCCCTTGTCAGCCAGCCGGCGGATGAAGTCGCACTGCGCCGCCGGCTCGTCAGGCAGGTTAAACATCGTGGTCAGCGCCAGTTCGCCGCCATGCAGCCAATCGGCCGCGTTTGGGACGCTGATGGTATGCACCCAGCGAATGCCGCGCGGCAGGCCGCCGCGGCCAGCGACAACCTGCGCTTGGTCGAGTATGGGCAGTTCAAGGGCTTCGGCAACCGTCAGCATGGGAAGGGCCTAGGCCAAGGGCATGTGGTGGCGGGCGGCGTAGCGGCCGGTGAGATGATGGGAAAGCTGCCGCTCGATATCGGTCAGCAGGCCCGAGGCGCCGAAGCGGAAGAGCCGTCGATGAAGCCAGTCATCGCCAAGCTCTTCTTTCATCATAATCAGCCAGTTGAGCGCGTCTTTGGCTGTGCGGATGCCGCCGGCCGGCTTGAAGCCAACCTGGTATCCAGTCAACTCTTGATAGGCGCGGATTTGGCGAATCATCGTCAGGCCGACCTCTAGGGTGGCGTTGACTGATTCTTTGCCGGTGCTGGTTTTGATGAAGTCGGCGCCGGCCATCATGCAGACTTTGCTGGCTTGGGCCACATGCCACAGCGGGCCTAATTCGCCGGTCGCCAGGATGGTTTTGATATGGGCATCGCCGCAGGCCTGCCGCATCTGGCCGACTTCGTCGTAGAGGGCTGGCCAATCGCCGCCCAGCACGCGTTCGCGCGAGATGACGACATCAATTTCTTTGGCGCCTTGGCGAACTGACTGATGAATTTCCTCGATGCGCTGCTCAAAGGGGCTAAGTCCGGCCGGAAAACCAGTCGAGACGGCGGCCACGGGGATATTACTGCCCTGGAGCGCGGCCACGGCGTCGGCGACGCGCTGATGATACACGCAGATGGCGGCCGCGGTCAGATTCAATGGGGCAATGTCCAGGCCGTCGATGATGTCCTGGCGCAAGGGCTGTCGGGC
The DNA here is from genome assembly GCA_965243515.1 of Phototrophicaceae bacterium. Taxonomy (GTDB): domain Bacteria; phylum Chloroflexota; class Anaerolineae; order Aggregatilineales; family Phototrophicaceae; genus UBA6055. Next base: position 3,277,210 of record OZ251572.1, read on the forward strand.
TTTGGCGCATAGGCGGCGCACCTTGCCGGGAGTGTCGTCGCCAGCCAGCGTGGTCAGGTCAATCATGGTGATGGCGCGCAGCAGCCAGGCCGCCTGCCAGGCTTTTTTGACGCTACGCCGGGAGCCGAACGTTTTGGCGCGGCGTTGGATGGCGCTGGTGTTGACGATGCTGTCCTTGACCCAGCCCAAGTCAAGCGGGATGCCCGGATTGCGTTTTATGGCTGCGCCAGTCATAAAAACCCTCGCTTCTTGCGACTTTGCATCATGGAATCGGCCTGTATAATACAGCTTTGAAGGCAAGCTGGGTAGATTTTAACAGGTCGGGCGTTATTTTCACGGGTCATCTGTCGCTATAAACACCAACAAAACGAATTGAGCGCGTCTCATGCTGGAAAAACTGGCGCAAGTCGAAAGCCGCTATCAAAAATTGGAAGGGATGATGAGCCAGCCTGACATCGCCCGCGATTATGAAAAAGCGGCCGCATTGGCCAAAGAGCGCGCCAGCCTGCAAGCCGTCGTCAGCGCCTATCGACAGTATCAAAAGCAGCTGCAAGAGCTTGACGAGGCGCGGGAACTGCTGCATTCGACCGATGATGCCGAGATGCGCGAGCTGGCGCAGATGGAAGCCGCTGAACTGGAAACGTCGACGGCGGCATTGCAGGAGAAGCTCAAGCGGATGCTGCTGCCCAAGGATCGGCGCGATGACAAAGATGTGATTGTCGAGATCCGCGCTGGCGCCGGCGGCGATGAAGCGGGCATATTCGCCGGCGATCTGATGCGTCTTTATACCCGCTATGCCGAAGCCAACAAATGGAAAGTGGAGATGCTGGACTTGAATGTGCAGGGTAGCAGCGTCTATAAAAATGTCACTTTTCAAATCAAGGGCAAGGGTGCCTTTAGTCGTCTGAAGTACGAAAGCGGCGTGCATCGGGTGCAGCGCGTGCCAGCCACCGAAAGTCAAGGGCGGATTCACACCAGCACCGCCACCGTGGCCGTCCTGGCGGCCATGGATGACGTCGATGTGCGGCTGGATATGAATGAGGTCGAAACACAGGTTTTTCGCTCGCGGGGGGCCGGCGGGCAGTCCGTCAACACGACCGATTCGGCTGTGCGGCTGATCCACAAGCCGACTGGTCTGGTGGTTGAGATGCAGGACGAGCGCAGTCAGCTTCAGAACAAAATCCGCGCCAAGCAGGTCTTGATCGCCCGTTTGTATGAGGCTGAAGTGGAACGGCAGCGCGCCGAACGCGAGGCTGAACGGCGCGGCCAGGTCGGCAGCGGCGACCGCAGTGAAAAAATCCGCACCTACAATTATCCGCAGGGGCGGGTGACCGATCATCGCATCGGCTACAGCAGCTATAATTTGCCGGCGGTGATGGATGGCGAGCTTGATGTTTTCATCGATCAGCTGGCGACGCAGCGACAGGCCGAGCAGCTGGCGGCCGGCGGGCTGTGACCACCATCCGCGCCGCGCTGGCCGCGGCCGCAGGGACGTTTTCAAGCTCTGACACGCCGGCCCTTGATGCCCAGGTCTTGCTGGCTTTTGCACTGAAAGTTGACTCGGCGTGGCTTTTCGCGCATGGCGATGAGATGATGACAGATGGCCAATGCCAACGGTATGCGTCGCTGACGGGACGCCGCGCCCAGGGAGAGCCGATTGCCTATCTTATTGGCCGCAAGGGCTTTTATGATCTTGAGATGCTGGTCACGCCGGCCGTTTTGATTCCGCGGCCGGAAACGGAACTGCTGTTGGAAGAGGCCTTGCGCTTGATGGCCGACAGGCCCGATGGCGCGGTGGCCGATATTGGCACCGGCAGCGGCACCCTGGCCGTGACCTTCGCCGTGCATCGGCCGACCAGCCGAGTCTATGGCCTCGATATCAGCGTCGATGCTCTCAAAATTGCGCGGTTAAACGCACAGCGCAACCATGTCAAAGCGCGATTCCTGCAAGGGCATCTGGGACACGCGCTAATCAAACGCGGGATTAAACTGGATTTGCTGATGGCGAATCTGCCCTATATTCCGACGGCTGAAGTTCAGCGATTGGCGGTCGGCCGCTATGAGCCGCATCTTGCGCTGGACGGCGGCGCTGACGGCCTGGACTGCATTCGCGCATTGCTGCCGCAGATTCCCAAGCTGTGCCGGCCGGGGGCGCATGTCCTGCTGGAGATTGGCGCCGACCAAGGCGAATCGCTGGTTTCATTGATAAGGAGCAGGCTTGGCGCGGCTTGTGATATTTTGCAGGATTACGCCGGCTTAGACCGCATTGTCCGCTTTCAGGTCTAATCCGCAAAGCTGGAGAGACGAGATGCTGAAACAAGACGATTTTCTTATTCGCGATGATATTATTTTTCTCAATCACGGCTCTTTCGGCGCCTGTCCCAAAGCGGTCTTCAAGCAGTATCAAGCCTGGCAGCTGGAGCTTGAGCGTCAGCCGATTGATTTTCTGACGCGCCGCCGACCAGAGCTTATGCGCGCGGCAACCGCGGCAATCGCCGCCGATCTGAATGCGCCAGCCGACGAGCTTGTCTTTGTCACTAACGCCACTGTCGGGCTGAACACGGCCGCCAAATCGCTGCGTCTGAAGCGCGGCGACGAGATTCTGACGACGAATCACGAATATGGCGCGGTCAATCGACTGCTGGAATTTGTCGCTGCCAAAAGCGGCGCCAGCATCGTTCGTCATTCGGCGCGTCTGCCCTATCGTTCGGATGAGGCCTTTGTCGATGATTTTTTTGCTGATGTCACTGACAATACAAAAGTGATTGCGATGAGCCATATTACATCGCCGACGGCGCTTATTTTTCCAGTGGAGCGGATTTGTCGGCGGGCGCGGCGGCTGGGCATCATGACCATCATTGACGGCGCCCATACGCCAGGGCAGATACCGCTGGATTTGCAGCAGGTGGCGGCCGATATGTACAGCGGCAATTTTCATAAATGGCTGTGCGCCCCCAAAGGGTCGGCTTTTTTGCATGTGCGCCGCGAACACCATGAGATGATTGAGCCGCTTGTGATTTCGCATGGCTGGCGCGCTGAGGCCGATTTTATTGAGCGCAATGAATGGCATGGCACCCGCGACATTTCCGCGTATCTGACTGTGCCGACGGCGATTGATTTTCAGCGTCAGCATAACTGGCCGCAAGTGCGCGCTGACTGTCATGCCTTGGCGCGCTGGACGCAATCGCAGCTGTGCGGTCATTTTGGCCTTGAGCCGCTGTCGACTGACCGATTCGCGCAGATGGTGACCATTCCACTGCCTAAATGCGATGCGGCGGCGGTGCGGGAGCGGCTGTATGCGGAATATCATATTGAAGTTCCAGTCGGGCAGTTTGAAGGCGCGTGTCAGATTCGGGTTTCCTTTCAGGCTTACAACAGCTTGGAAGACGCTCAAAGGCTCATCGCCGCCTTGAAAACGATCCTCGCCTAGCGTTCAAACTGCGCCACAGCATGGATGTAATAAGTCTGCGGCGCCAAATCCAAAGGCTGAATTTTTTGCAGATGAAAGCCAGCGCGTATCAGCATTTTACTGTCGCGGGCCAGCGCGGCCGGCTCATCGCTGACATAGACCAGACGCTTGATGTGAAGTCGGGCCAGGCTCTTGATGACGGTTTTGCCGAGTCCGCTGCGGGGAGGATCGACGACGGCGGCATCATAGCTGGCGCGCCTCGCTGTCATGTCGGCCAAGACCCCTTCGACTTGTCCTTCGACGATATCCAGATTGTCATATTCCATCAGATTGACATCGGCATCGGATACGGCCGGCGGGTAGCTTTCGACTAAGGTGACCAGGGCGGCCCGCGGCGCCATGAATGCGCTGAAGACGCCGACGCCGCCGTATAAATCCAGTGTTCGCTCTTGGCCGGTCAGGCGCAGGCCTTGGATGACTTCGGCTGTCAGTCGGTCGATTTGGCTGATGTTGGGGCGGATATAGGCGCCGGCGGTCACGCGGAAATCGCGCTGTCCGATGCGGAATACGCTGTGCGCGGCGCCAATCAGGTTAATCGGCTCATTGCTGGGCAGGATAAGGTTGACGCTAATCGGCAGGTCAGTTTTTAGCTGCGGCGCCTCTTCGTCCTCAAGCTCAAAGATAAGCATCATGCGTCCGTCGGAGCCGCGCTGAAGACGGATTCCCTTGGCGCGGCCATATTCCAAATCAAGCTCGGCCAGCAGTTCCAGCAGTTCGGGGTGGGCAACATGGCATTCGGTTATGGCTTCGATGCCGCGGCCGTTCTGCTGTCGCAAGCCCCATTGGCCATTTTGTCCGCGGATGAGCTTGAGATGATGATTGTAGGCCCATTCGCGCGGCGCCGCGGCGACTGGCCGCAGGGTCGATTCAATCAGACGTTCGGGGAGTCCGCCGACGCGCATCAGCTGGTCGGCCAGCACATCCTGCTTGAGCAGCAGCTGGGCTGGGTAACGGATATGCTGCCAATGACATCCCCAGCAGCGGCCTGGGCCAAAATGAGGACAGGGCGGCATTACGCGGTCGGCCGAGGCCGCTTTCAGCTTCTGACCTTGCGCGAAGAGGACTGCGCCGCGCTGGCCGGTGATTCGCGCCGCGATGGATTCGCCGGGCAGGGTATAAGGCACAAAGACCGTCTGGCCGCCATGCCGTCCAATCGCTTGGCCGCCGTGCGCCATGTCGGTGATCTCAAGATCGACTGTCTTGCCGATCTGCGAATTTTTGCGCTTGGATTTGCCTGTCATCTCCCGTCCTTTCTGTGAATAGATTATACCCCGCGCGCAGTGGGGAACATCAGAGGAAAGGAGAGATTAGGCCAATTGATTTGGTTTTTTTTACCACAGAGGACACCGAGTCATGATGCGGCGTCCTCTGCGGTCAAATTGATCAGTTCGGCATCAACACCAGCGAACCTGGGCTGTTAATCGAAACGCAGGTCTGGCCGCTGACGACGGTCGATTCCAGCGGCGTTATGGCCCGCGGCATGGTGCGCGCATCCAAGAAGAGGACGCGGCCAATCTGCGGGAAACAAACCTCGACGCCCTGCTCGACGTAACCATAGACGTCAAAGGCTTCCAGATAACCAGCGTCGATGATCGACTGAACGCCGATTCCAGCGCCGTCAAGCTGACGGAAATGGACGCCGCTGTCGAGGCCAAAAGCTGTGCGGAAAGTGGCGCCAGTGGCGGCTTGCAGGGCGACGTGGGTGGCGGCGATCTGTGGTCGGGGTGTTGAGGTTGGCGCGGCTGTGGGGATTTTTTCCTGCTTCTTGGGCCGCTTTTGGGATTCTGCTGTGGGCGCGGGGGTTAATGCGAGCCAATAGCTGAAGCCAGCTGCCGGGCAGGCGCCGGTGTTGCTGTCGGTGGTGCTAGCGCCTGTGTAGTTGGTCGCCGCCGTTACGCCGTCGGCCTGGAGGTTGCCGCTGAAGGTCAGGCAGCCGTTGAATTCAAGCAAAGTTCCCCCACTGTTCACCGCCACATTCGGGGCGCCGGTGTTGCCCTGGAAGATGGCGTTGGTTAGCCTCACCGTGGGGCTGCTAATGAATCCGCCGGTCAGCGTGAGAGCGGAGCCGCGGCTGATGTGGTTGTCCGTGTTGTGATTGTTCAAGAACCACATATTCTCAAGCTGGGCTTGCGAGCCGTCCCGCACATACAATATATGCTCGCCGGTGTTGCCACTGAAGACGATATTGCGGCCGTTAAGACGTCCTCCCGTCATCTGAATGACTGCGCTGTCCTGACCGCCAAACTGACGAATGACGACATTGTTCAGGTTGAGGGTGGCGCTTGAGTCGTTGATAGCTATAGCAAGGACATTGGATTGGCCGATGATGCTGTAGCCATTGCCGTCGATGGTGAAGGTTCCCGAACTAAAAATCAGCCAGGTTTGGTTGGACGGAACTGACCAGCTGTTAAGAATGCAGTCGGCGGTCATGCTGAAGCGGGTTATTGTTGAGGCGGAAGTGAACTCGGCGCGAAATGCCGGCAGGCCGCAGGCGGCCATGACGGTCGGGTTGGTCGCCCGCGGCGGCGCGGTGGGGACTGGCGTTTGGCTTTGGACGGGAAGCGCGAGGAAGAGGAGCAGGAATAAACAGCAGAGAACGTTTTTAATCAGAAGATGCGGGGGGGGGGGTGATATGGATGTTCATTTTGATATGATCCTTGCTAAGAATTTAATCAATAAAGCAAGTGTATATGAAACGGCGGCCTTTGTCAAATAGAAAATGGCTCGCATCAATGATTCATCATATCTCCAGGAAAAATCGGATTTTGCCTGGCTTGATGAACATGATAAACTTGGTGATTGATTCGCTGGGCTGGTCAGAGGCGCTGGGGTATGAGTCAAAGCAAGAGGATCGCGGTATTTTCCATGACGCCGCTCTTCCCTGATTTTGCGATGGGCGGCGGGCAGAAACAGCTAAAAAAGGTCGCGCTTCATCTGGGCGAACAGGGGCATCAACTGACAATTCTGTCGACGCGGCGCGAAGGCTCGATGAGGCCTTTCAAGTGGCATGACAATGTGGAAATCAAGCCGATTATGCGCTTTAAGCAGCCTTATCCCGAACCCTATTTTACGCCTATTTATCATATCGCCAACGCCATCCGCGATATGGGAAACGTCATCGCCCAAGCCGACATCCATTACAGCCATGACGGCGGGCTGATTTTCCCTTATGTGCATCAAGACATCCCCACAGTGATTTCATTGCGGAGCATCCTTTATCCCGAAACGATGCAGGCCGCTTTTCTGTTTCAGGGCGACGAATGGATTTTGCCTTCCGAACACACCCGCGCCTCGTATGAAGCGGCTGTGGCGCAGTTTTCGCCCAAGATCGGCGCGCGCATGCACACGATTCACAACGGCTTCGACTGGGATAAATTTCAGTACACCAAGCCATCGGCGATTTTTGAGCATATTCCCGCCGCCTTGGCCGACCATCCGATTATGCTGTTTCCGCATCGTCCCGAACTCGCCAAGGGGATTTATGAGACGCTGGCGGTCGCCCAAAAGCTGGCGCATGAGTATGGCTGGTCGGATTTGCGCGTGCTGGTGCCGCGCTGGCTGGATGCCGAAAGCGAGCCGAACAGCCGCGCCTATTATGACAAACTGAACCGCGCCATCCATGAGGCCGGCCTGGGCGATGTTTTCGTGTTCCATGAATGGATCCATGATGACCTGATTGCCGAATACTACAGCCTGGCGGATGTGACCCTGTGCATCGGCAGCTACGTCGAGACCTTTGGCAACACGCCCTTCGAATCATTGGGCTGCGGCGCTTTGCCCATCCTGTCGCGGGTGGCGACCTACCGCGATATGCTGCCCGATGAGCATGTCTGCCGCGTGGATTACGGCGATATCGAGACGACTGCCGCAGAGGCGCACCTCATCCTGACCGAAAAGCGGCGCGCATCCCAAGCCACGCTGCGCTATCTACGATCCGAGTTCTCGCTGGAGGCGATGGGCGCGCGCTATGCCGATGTTATCCTGCAGGCCGTCAAGAAACCCCGCCTGCCCTACGCAATGCCCAAGTTCAGCGGCAAGACCCGCTATCGCCTTGCGCCCTGGTGCTATCTGTCCGAACGATATGGCATTTATCACGATTTCCGCGCCAGCTATCAAGCCGACGCCCAGCTTATTGACCTGGTGAAGGGTCATCCGGACGGTTTCCGCGGCGATATGGTCGACTCGGCCGACCTGCACAGCTGGCTCGATAATGGATTCGTTGCGCCGGTGATGACCGCCCCTACAGATTGAAAATGATGTCAGCGGCAAGCGTCTGTTCAGCCAGCCAGCGCTTGAAGATGGTTTCGACCAGGAAAGGCATCCGCTCGACTTCAATGACGCGCCGCTCCTTGCCCAGCGTTTCCAGAATATGATAGCCCAGCCCGGTGACCAGAGGGCCGGCGACCGCGCCGGGTTCTATCGAGAACGCGGTTTCAGTCAGGACCTCATCCAGCAGTTCGCCGCGGACAAACCAGCCCAAGTCGCCGCCGCTTTCTCGGCTGGTCACATCAAGCGACGCTTCGGCCGCCAGCAAAGCAAAATCTTCGCCGGCCGCCAGCCGCTCCAATATCTCCTCGGCTTCGGTTTCCGCCGCGACCAGAATATGGCGGGCATGAACATGCTCAACGTCTCCATCCAGCCCGGCGGTGACCGCCGCGCGGACGCGGACGGCCAGCATTTGATGATGCACAGCCGCGCGAAACTCCTCTTCAGTGTAGAGGCCCTCCGCCAGCCACGCTTCCCAGCCGGTCTCGCCCAGATTTTCCCGCAGGCGGCTGATTTCGGCTTCAATGTCCTCATCGCTGACCTCAATGTCGTTCTCTTCAGCGAATTGAGCGATCACTTCCTGTTCGATCAGGGTATTAAGCGCCTCAATCGCCCGCGCGTCATGGCTGTCGGCGGCGGTGGCGGCAGCGCCGGCGATGCGGGCAAGAACCCGTTCAAACGCGGCCCGAGCAATGAGGCGGCCATTGACGCTGGCGATGGCGGCTTCGGTATCATTGCCCTGGTCTTGATCCGCCGCTTCGGGCGTTGGCGAGTCCGCGTCTTGCGCGCTGACATGCGCCGCGCAGGCGGCAGTCATCAGCATAAGCAAAATGCCGAGCAGTATGTTCCGCGCCGGGCGCATGGTCAAATCCTCCGCGTGAATCGAATCATCAATGATTACGCTGTTCGCAAGCCAACCAAACAAGTTCCAAACTCCTCCGCGCATTCGGCTTATTTTCGCTTTCACTCAAGTTACGCTATAATTTCGGAGGCGCGGCGACATGAGGAGCAGAATCCGATGGCCAAGAAAATCATGGTCATTGACAGCGATGAAACGGCAATGCGGCTGACCGCCACGCTGCTGACGCGGCGCGGGTTTGAAGTCGTCAAAGTCTGCCGCGCCGAACAAAGCCTGCGCCTGGCTTATCAGCGCCAGCCGGATTTGGTGCTGCTTGATACGGTCATGCCCAACATGAGCGGCTGGGACATCTGCAAACGGCTGCGCGAAATGTCGAATGTGCCGATTATCTTCCTGACGGCCCAAAACCATGTCAAGGATATTGTCAAAGCCCTTGAGATGGGCGCCGATGACTATATCGCCAAACCCTTTCATGACGACGAATTGGTGGCGCGGATACAAGCTCGTCTGCGCCGTTCGCCTCCTTCCGCGATAAGCGAAGAACTCGCGTTTAACCACGGCCGCCTCCGCATCAATCTGATGAATCGAGAAGTCTGGGTGAACAACCGCCTCAAACATCTGACCCCCAAAGAGTTCAACCTGCTGGCGGCGCTAGTTCGCCAGGCTGGGCGCGTCGTCAAACGGAGCGACCTGATCGCCGACGCTTGGGGCGAAGAATACAGCGACGCCGTCGACAGCCTCAAACTCTACATTCATTACCTGCGCCGCAAGCTGGAAGACAACCCCCAGCAGCCCAAGTACATTCTTACCACCCGCGGCCTTGGCTACCGCTTTGTCAAACGCTGAACCGACCGACTAGCGCAAAAGCGATCTTAACAGCGCATCGGTTTGCTGAACCATCGTCTGAAAATCGAACCGCTCCAGGCCCGCCTGGGCATGGGCCGCCAGTTCATCGCGGCGGTCAAGCAGCTGCCGAATACCCTGCCGCAGCGCCTCAACATCGGCATAAGGAACAAGCAGCCCATTGACGCCGTGCTGAACAAGTTCAGGATTCCCCCCCTTGTCGCTTGCCAGAACCGGCGTGCCCAGCTGCAAACTTTCCAGCAGTGTATGCGACAGTCCTTCATAGCCGCTGTACAAAACCAGCCCATCAGCCGCCGCCATCAGCCGATGCACATCGGCCCGCGGTCGGTGTCCCATCCATATCACCCGGTCGCCGAGGGCCTGCGCCAGCCCTTGCAAACGGCCTAAATCAGGCCCATCGCCGACGACGATAAGCCGCGCTTCGGGCATAGACCTTAGCGCCGCTATCAGATAATCAATCCCTTTCCATGGATGCAGCCGCGCCACAGTCAGCAGAGTCGGCCGGTCGTCCCAGCCCAAATCCGCGCGGATTTCGGCGCGCGGCTTGGCGACCACCGGCGGTTGGCGCAGCGCATTGTAAATCACATGAACCTTGCCCGCATCAATCCCCCAGCCCAGCGCCATCCGCTTGAGATAACGGCTGGGAACGACAACCGCATCCATCGCCGCCGCCTGACGCGAACGCGAGCCGCTTTGCCATCGCACCCGCCAATCTTCTTTCATGGTCTGAAAGTCATCAACGCTCACATCCGGCGCGATCCAGCCGCGGCGGATGCAGCGCTCCCAAGCTGGGTCACCGACAATTTTGATGACGCGCGGGGCCTGCGCTCGGCCCCACAGCGGCAGGTCGGTCGATTGCAGATAGACGACATCAGCCCAAGCCAAATTCTTCCGCGCCGCAAGCCCATAACGCGCCAGCCGAAGCGGATAAACCCGCCGCGCCACGCGGACAACCGGGTACGAATAATCCGACCGCCGACTGTCCCCATAGCTCAACACGCGCAGGCTCCAGCCGCGGCTTTGCAGCGCCGGCAAAATCGCTTGAAGATAAGTCGCCGGCCCGCCCGCTTCAGGATGAAATATCCCGCTGGCCACAAACAGATTCGGCACCTTGCGCTCCTGCCGTCTCGCTTAGGGAACGCGCCCGCGCATGAGGATATGACGATTGACAAAGCTGGCGGCTTCCGTCCCCCAATCTTTCGCATCCAGCCAGGCTTTGGCGATTGGCGGCGCATCATCCATCATCCGAACCAGCGCCGAAATCGTCCGTTCATCATTGCCCTGACGCCTAGCCCAATCCAAAAAATCGTGCCGTTTGACATATTCTTCAGCATATTCGACCTGAATCCCGGCGGCCGCAAACATCGCTTGCCATTCAGCCGCGTTAAAGGCGCGGTGATGACTCGGATCGCGCCGCTGCTCAAATTGATCGACATACCGCGCCGCTTCCTCATCCATCGGCAGAACATGGTCTTGCATCAGCAGCATGCCGCCCGGCTTCAAGACGCGGGCGCATTCCTTGACAAACACCGCCGCATGGGGAAAGTGATGCGGCGCAATCCGACAGGTCACCAAATCAAACTGCCCGCCGTCAAAGGGCAGATCCTCGGCATCCGCCGGCTGGAAAACGACATTGCCCACTCCTTGGCCTATAATGAAGGCCCTAGCTTTCTCTAGCATCCGCGCTGTCAAATCAGTAGCCGTCACCCGCTTGACAAAGGGGGCGAACTTGAGGGCGGTATGCCCGCCGCCAGTGGCAATATCCAGCATCTCCCAATGCGGCTGGGGCTGTGCAATCGCAATCAGGCGGTCTAGGTCAGAGCCTTTGGCGTGCGTTTCGCTGGTGACATAGCCATCGGCATATTGGGCATAGCGCGCCTGTGACAAAGATTTCGAATCGCTTGGCTTGGTCATTTCAGCTTCCTGGCTTGCGGAACAAGTCGGCCCATTTTATCGGCAGCGGCCGCAAACGGCAATTCCCAGCGCCGACCCGCATCCCGCGCCCTTCTCTGCGCCGGCCATCCAGCGACAAAAACTGCCCAATCGCCGCCCGCCGCCGACACCGTTACTCGCCGCTCGCCGCTTGTCGCAGCGGCTTGAGCAGGGCGCGGTCAAATTCATCCAGCCGTTCCGCGCCCAGACGCTCTAATTCGGCGCGGACAGCATACGAATCGCGGCGCAGCTGCGCGGCGTCAATCCCCTGGCACACCGGCGGCAAAACCGACAGCCATTGCACGCTGCGCTGGAGCATCTTCAGCGCCCCGCGGTAATTGCCGCGCTCAATCTGAAAATAAGCCACGCCAACCTGCAAAATCGCGCGGTAAAGGTCGCGCGCCGGCCCCGCCGTCCTGTTCCACTGCTCCTCAAACAAATCATGCTGACGATAGTATTCGCCGGCGTTAAACTGCCGCACGCCTTCAGCCGCCAAAGCCGGCAGCGCTTGAGCGCACTCGCATTCAAGCTGTTCCAGCCATTGCCGGTCAGGGATCCGCCCAAAATCAGCGACAAGCCCAGCGATGTCCCGGCCAAGATCCGCCCAACTCACCGCGAGGTCGGCCCCCAGTCGGATCGCCTCCGCCCGCTGCCAGGCCTCATCGCTGACCAGCAGAATCGGAATGCGCCGGGTCGCCGGACTCGCCTTGGGCACCGTCGTCAGCCTTTGCCAGTCAGGGTGTTCGGCATCAATCAGGATCATCGCCGCCCGCGCCTCAATCAGCGTATTCATATACCCATCGGCGCCCGCGCTGACCGCCCGATACATCGGCAGGATTTCGCCAAGCCCGTCAAACGCGCCGCGGTCGCTCACAAATATAATCGCTGGCTGGCGCACAAGACGCTCCAATCACCTCAATAAGCCATTAAAATAACCTTAATATAACCGTTTTTTATTTATATTTCGCTAACATTCATCGTCATCCGCCCGCGCGCCGCCATAAAAGTTTGTTTTTGGTTTTAATGTGCCAGAATGCTTGACACACCGGCCAAAAATTGCCTATAATGCGAAATATGCCAGCAGTTCAAAAATAGAATAGCTCTTATCAACTTCAGCCTGCCGTGAGTCAGCCATCGTGAATGGGATGAGCCGCAATTATCTTAACAAACGACTCCTGAAAGTTAATGTTGGATTTCTGCTGTCCGAAGGCCCCGGCAACGCCAGAGAAATCCCAATCGACATCCCCCAGCGCGTCAAAATCGACCATGACCTGTACCTCGAATCCCTCAAAGGCCGCCTCCTGCTAACGCGCACCAAAGAAGGCATCCTGATGCAAGGCATCATCCGCGTCCACCATCAGCGCCAATGCGACCGCTGCCTCGAAACCCTGGTTCACAGCTTTGACGTCGCGATTGCCGAACTCTTTGCCTCCCCAGCCGATCCCGACAAGACCGTCTTCAGCGTCGATTCGACCAGCGACATCGATTTGGCCCCGCTGCTAAGAGAGGAAGCGCTTATCGAGGAAAGCAGCCGCGTCATTTGCCGCGACAGCTGCCGCGGCTTGAGCGCCGACACCGGGCTTAACCTGAACTATGAATCTGAAATGGCCGAAGCCGCCCAGCCAGATGCGGCCATTGACCCGCGGCTGGCGGTCCTGAAGCAGCTGTTGGACAAAGATTTCTGATCGAAAGTTTTTAATGCGGGCGGCCCAAAGCCGAATCCCGCCTATATCCATAAGGGAGACATGATGACTGATTTTGCGACAACTTATGATACCGACCTCGACGCTGTGGCTTATCTTGATGAAGCCCAAACAGAAAATAAACATTTTGCCATTCCTTTTCTTGACGATGACAGCCCCGATTTGTTTGAAGACCATTTTGATGATGCCGATGTCGCCGCCGAGGACGACTATGACCTTAGCGAAATCGCATCAAACGACACGGTCGGCCTGTATCTGAAAGAAATGGCGCGGGTGCCTCTGCTATCGACTGAAGAGGAAATCAAGCTGGCGATGCGCCTAGAAGCCGGCAAGGCCGCCGCCGACAAACTGGCGCAAAACCCGAAGCACGAACGCAGCGCCGAATGGAAATTCCTCATCCAAGACGGCATGAACGCCCGCGAGCACCTCATCAAAGCCAATACGCGCCTGGTTGTCTCGATTGCCAAAAAATATATGTCGCGCGGCGTCCATTTCCTCGATCTAATCCAAGAAGGCAACCTTGGCTTAATGAAAGCGGTCGAAAAGTTCGATTATCACCGCGGCTATCGCTTCAGCACCTACGCCACCTGGTGGATCCGCCAGACCATCACCCGCGCCATCGCCGACCAAGGGCGCACTATCCGCGTGCCAGTCCACATGACCGACCGCATCCGCAAACTGTATCACCTGGCGCGCGAACTTGAACAGCGAATGGGCTGCAAACCCTCAATAAAACAAATTGCCGAAGTCATGGACTGCGAGCCGCGCAAAGTCCAATGGATGCTCAAAGTCTCATGGCAGCCCCTTAGCCTTGAGCATCCCGTCGGCGAAGACGACGACAGCGAACTGGGCAATTTTATCGAAAACGACCTTGAGCCAAGCCCCGCCGACAGCGCATGCAGCAAACTGCTCCAAGAGAAAATCGAAGAACTCCTGAACACGCTCACCCCGCGCGAAGCCCGCATCCTGCGCCTCCGTTTTGGGCTGCAAAATGGCCGAAGCTATACCCTAGAAGAAGTCGGCCAGAAATTCGGACTAACGCGCGAGCGCATTCGGCAAATCGAAGGCCGCGCCCTGCGCCGGCTGCGCCACCCCCGCCGCAGCCGCAAACTGCGCGGCTACCTTGACTAAGGCCGACCGAATCCCATCCTGCCCGATTGCAGTCGGCGTAATGTTATGCACGGCTATAGAAAGCAAATCACGGAACAATCATACAATCGTTGACAAATACTGCCGAATACTATAGTATTCAAAATACACTGGCAGGGTTGAAGACATTATATGGGCATTCGAGTTTTAGATCTATTTTCGGGATGCGGGGGAATGTCTTGGGGACTATCTAAAGCAGGAATGAAAATAGTCGCCGCTATAGACAACAACTCAATCGCGCTTGATACGTTTCGATTGAATCACCCAAACGCTGTCGTTTCCTGTGAAGATCTTTCGATCATCACTCCTGAATCCTGGCTAAAAAAAGCAGGACTAGAGGCTAATTCCATTGATTGCATTGTGGGCGGCCCTCCATGTCAGGGATTCTCTAAAAATGTGCCAAGAAGCCAAAGATTTTTAGATGATGAACGTAACCTGTTGGTGAAAAACTATTTAGAGTTTGTGCGCGTCATTCGCCCCAAAATTGTCATTATGGAAAATGTCGCGGAAATGATAAGAGGTTTTGACAGTGCATTTACTGACGAAATACTATCTGCGCTGTCTCAATGGGGTTATTCAGCAGATGTAAAAAAACTGAATGCCGCCGACTATGGCATCCCACAGCATAGAAAACGAGCATTCTTTTTCGGCAGTCGAGAATTTGAAGTCTCGTTTCCCAAACAAACCCATTTCGATAGAAATGAATTGCTGCCCATGTTTGAACAGCAAGAAAAGAAACACATATCAGTTTGGGATGCAATCGGTGATTTACCTAACCTTGACAGCGGCGAAGGGGTAGATCCCGCTGAATACAAGACTGAACCGCTGACCGATTATCAAATGCTGATGAGGCAAAGTTCAGCTATTGTACGCAACCATGTGGCTAGAAAGATGAGCAAAATACAGCTGGAACGCCTATCTTCCATTGGTCCCGGCGAAGGCGCAAGAGAATTGCCGAAGCATTTGAGACCAAAGAGCAGTTACAGCGGCGCCTATGGAAGGTTGACCAAAGATATGGTTGCCAGAACTTTAACTCGCTGGATGTTTCACCCTGGATCAGGAAGATTTGGACATCCTACCGATATTCGCACAATTACAATACGAGAAGCTGCAAGACTGCAATCATTTTCCGATGATTTTATTTTCACCGGATCTTTCACGCAAGCAAGCAGTCAAATTGGAAATGCTGTGCCACCGCTGCTAATGATGCCATTTGCTTCAATCATTCTGGAAAATCTGGAATAAATCGGTTTTAATTTGTGTTCCTCTCAATAAGAGACAGCAAAGCATTTATCATATCATTGAAGTCTATTTGAGCGTGTCGTCCGAGGCTGAAATCG
This sequence comes from Phototrophicaceae bacterium, assembly GCA_965243515.1. Classification (GTDB taxonomy): domain Bacteria; phylum Chloroflexota; class Anaerolineae; order Aggregatilineales; family Phototrophicaceae; genus UBA6055. The sequence continues at coordinate 3,292,792 of OZ251572.1, forward strand.
TGCCGGTTGCCCGATCCTCCGAGAGGAATCAATTTATTCTCTCCGTGATAATGGAGTTGATTCTGGTTTTTTGTTCCACGTCTCCCTTGTGGATACCAGCTAAACCATTTCTCATCGTCTTTGTATCCCTCCAGGGCATTCCCTTTACCACTCCATTTCCAAGTATATGCCGCTGAATCGTACAATGCAGGATCAACCGGTCGCTCATAATATGTGAAATCACCTGATTTCGTGTAAATAATGCGAGCGACTCTAACCTCTTTCGCGCCTAAAATCGTTTTCGGTTCTTCAATGCGATTGCGTACCCAATCAAGAAGTTCATCTCCAAGAATTTTACAGTCAAGCAAATCACTGCTATTGGCTAAGGCGAATTGTGAAGGTGTGGTTAAACGAGCGAAAGTAACCGGTGATGAAGGAAGTCCTGTCTTAATTTGATATGCGATTTTGGTTGTCGGATTATACACATCCGCATAAGATTTACCCGCTAGCATTTCAGCTTCCAATGCCCATGACAGCAGAGTTTCTCCAAGTTGTATCGTCCCTGAGCAAAATGGGGATAACCAATATACTTTGAAGGCCAATTCTATTCTACGAATCGTTTCCCGACTGATGATTTGGCACATCGGCTACGCTTAACCCGGTTTCATTTTGCTCTGCCATTTGAACAAGAACAAATGCTTGTGTTTCCAGAGCCTTTGCCAATACTGAAATGACATTCAGCGACGGCGACCTTAGCCCTCTTTCAATCTGGCTGATATACGTCCGATGGAGACCAGATCGGAAACCTAACTCTTCCTGCGAAATCTTTAACTGTTTTCGCCGCTTCCGAACTGCGTTTCCAAAAACTTTATCTAAACTGCTCATAGGGCAAACTTATCGTTTTGCTGCCTAGTTTCCTGCCATGTAGACAATAGTTCTACAGACTATCGTCTACAAAATATAATCTAGTGATTGTTTATGCTGCATTCTCATCAATCGGAATCCCCCCTGTGCCAAAAAGGCGCCGCCTGCTATGATGCCCCTTCGCGCAAGCAAACGATGCCGCCGTCACAGCCATGAAACATACCCAAACCCATCGCAAAACCATCGCCGTTTTGGCTGGCTGGATGCTGCTGATGCTCGCCTGCAACCTAGGCGCCAGCAACGGCCCGCCGACCCTGGCCCCCGACCGACCCCAACGCCGCCGGCAACCCTGGGCTATGCCGAACTCGCCTACGCGCCAGCCGTCAGCAGCGCGCCGATCTTGCCAGCCGACGTCGAAATCTTCCGCATCATCGACCGCGTCGAATCCGACCGACTGATGTTTCATATCAGCGCCTTGCAGGGCTTCTACACCCGCCACGCCTATTCGACCCAGACCTCAACCACCAAAGGCATCGGCGCCGCGCGGGCTTACATCGCCGACCAGTTCAAAGCCTATCTGCAATCTTCCGGCGGCAGCCTCTATACCTTTCAGGACGACTTTGAAGCCACATCCGCCGACGAAAACATCCCGCAAAGCAACATCGTCGCCGTCATCCAAGGTGCCGAAGCCGACGCCGGCGCCATCATCATCGGCGCGCACTACGACAGCATCGGCCGCCCATTGGACTCCGGCGACGCTTTCGCCCCCGGCGCCAACGACAACGGCTCCGGCGTCGCCGCCATCCTGGAAATCGCCCGCATCATGAGCCAAAGACAGTATCAATCGACCATCATGTTTGTCCTCTTCGCCGCCGAAGAAGTCGGACGGCAGGGCAGCCGCGCCTTCGCCAGCTGGATACAGGGCAGCGGCGCCGATGTCATCGGCATGATCAACGTCGATACCATCGGCAACATCCACGACCGCCGCCAAGCTGTCAATGACCGCGAGCTGCGGATTTTCTCCGCCGGGCCCAACGAAACCTCCCTTTCGCGGCACATGGCGCGGACGATTAACTTTATCGGCTTCAATTACGGCCTGGAACTCGACCTCACGGTGCAGGATGCGATTGACCGCGAAAACCGCTATGGCGACCACTTCTCCTTCAGCGAACTGGGCTATCCAGCCATACGGCTTATCAACGCGCACGAAGAGAAATACAATGGCGACCCCACCGACACGATTGAATACATTGAAGCCGGCTACCTGCGCCAAGCCACCCAAGCCGTCTTGGCCATCCTGACTGCATTAGCCGACGGGCCGCCGCCGCCGCGCAACATCACCCTCCGCGATCAAGACAGCGGCCTGCAAACCCTCGTCTGGGAACCAGCGCCAGGAGCCGCCAGCTATGTCATCGCCCTCCGCCGCCCAGGCGCGCTGATTTATGAACAGCAGTTTGAAGTCACCCAAACCAGCGTCTCATGGGACCAATTCACCGGCTACGGCGGCATCGCCATCGCCGCCAAAAACGCCCAAGGCCTCGTCGGCCCCTTATCGCCAGAAACAGTCCCCCGCTAGCCCAAGGAGACCTGCCCACCCATGCGCGTTGCCCATATCATCAAAGTGACCCGCATCAGCGGCGCCGAACGCCACCTCCTCGTTCTGCTTGATGGCCTCCGCCGCCAGGGCATCGATGCCCGCCTCATCATTCTCGTCGAGCCGCGGCGGCCCATGGACGATATGATGACCGAAGCGCAAGCCCGCGGCATCCCCATTCAACGTCTGCACATCCGCCGTCACCACGACCTGCCCTTGCTTTTGAACATCCGGCGGGCCTTGCGCCAAATGAAGCCGGACATTGTGCATACTCACCTGATTCACGCTGACCTGTTTGGATGGGGCGGCGCCAAATTGGCCGGCGCCCGAACCGTCATCAGCAGCCGCCACAACGACGACCGATTCCGCTGTCATCCGCTTTGGCGCCGAATCAGCCCGATTCTATGGCGATTGACCAGCGGCGGCATCGCCGTTTCGGATTCGATCAAGGACTTCACTATTCACATCGAAGGCGCGCCCGAACATCATATCGCCGTCGTGCATTATGGCTTGGAATATCGCTGGGCATCCGATGACGACCTTCATGCCGCCCGCCAAGAAATACGCGCCGAACTGAAGCTGCCGCCAGATGCCATGCTGCTGGGGATGGTCTGCCGCTTGGTCGAGCAGAAAGGCATACCCTACGCCCTTGAGGCCTTCCAGCGCATAGCCGCCCGCTTTCCGACCGCCCGCTTGGTCATCGCCGGCGACGGCCCCATGGCCGCCGAACTGCGCCGACTGGGCGATGCTCTGGGGCTTTCCGACCGCATTCATTGGCTCGGCTGGCGCCGCGATGCCGACCGCCTGATCGCATCCTTTGACATTATGCTGATGCCAAGCCTCTGGGAAGGCTTTGGACTGGTATTGCTGGAAGCCATGTCGCGGCGAGTGCCAGTCATCGCCAGCCGCGTCAGCGCCATTCCCGAAGTCGTCAGTCATGGCGAAACTGGCATCCTCATTCAGCCGCGCGACGCCGCCGCCCTCGCCCGGGCGATAACCCGCCTGCTCAATGACCCGCCCCTGCGGAAACACATGGGGCTGCTGGGAGCGGCGCGCCTAGAGGAGCGTTTCAGCGTTCGGCAGATGGTCGCCGCCACTATCGCCGTCTATCAAAAACATATCCCTTGAACCGCCGCATCAGAGTTCGCCGATAACCCGCGCCGGGTTGCCGCCGACGACCGTCCTCAGCGCCACATCGCGGCTGACAACGCTGCCGGCGGCGATCACCGCGCCTTCGCCAATATGAACGCCCTTCAAAATAATCGCGTTCATCCCAATAAAAACATCATCGGCGATCACAATCGGCGCCGTTTTGGCCGCCAGCGGCTGAACCCGCCGCCGCGCCGCATCCAGCGGATGAAAGTCGGTGTCAGCAATCACCGCATTGGCGCCTACCCAAACTCGGTCGCCAATAGTAATGCTTTCATCGCAGACCAGCGACCCGCCAGTCATGCCAAAATCGTCGCCGATGACAAGGCGCGCATCCGGGCGGCGGGCGCTGATAATCACGGGATGATTGGGCCCCAGCGGATTGCTCATCGGCGACGACCGCAGATTCATGCCCCGCCCGATGCGGATGAGACTGCCGCGATGCCGCTGAATCATCGGCAAACCATAACAGCGCCAGCCCGGCCCAAGCTGCACGCCGCGCAGCGCCCACCACGCCAGCGGCCAAATCAGCCAGCGGCGAATTTCATTGCCCGCCTTCCACGGCATATCGCGCGCCAGCCGAACCGACTCCCGCGAAAACAGCGACGGCGGAACATCCGCCGGCCGACGCTCATCAGCCATCCCATCCTCCGTCACGGCACATGAAAACTGATGTCAGTGACTTGCACCGTATCGCCGCCGCGGATCAGCCCCAGCCGCAGCGCATAGAACCCAGAGCGGAGCGCATCAGCATGCAGAGCTTCCAGCTGACCATTGATGACCGAGTTGGCGTGCGGCTGCCCCAAGGGCGTCCAATCGGCAAACTGGCCGCCGCGAATAAACAGATGATAATAGTCCGCCTGACCGCTGTTGAACTGCGCCGTGCCGACAATCGGAATCACCCCCCGCACCGACTGCCCGCTGGATGGCTGCTGAATCTGCAAAACCGCGCCGACGCTGCCAATCGGCTGAACACTGTAGACATTCGGCCAGCAGTCAATCGTCGGCAGAAAAGCCAAATTGGCCTCGCGGGCATAACGTTCGGCTTCGACCGCATCGCTTTGCGAGGTCGCTGGCCCGCCGATAAACCAGAGGTCGGCGGCCCCGGCGGCGATTGCCTGCTGGGCATCCTGCACTGGCACACGGCAGTAACGCGGCGGCATCGGCTGCTTTTCGCCTGGCTGCACCATAAACTGAATCCCGCTTGCGACTTCCGGCGGCAGCAAAAACGCCAGCGTTTGATAGACCCCCGGCGAAACTTCATGCAGAACCGAGCCTTGCGTCGGCAGCGGCTTGGGCTGAACCGCGGTAACAGACGGAAAACGCAGGCCGCCAGCCGCATCCGGAACGCCGGCCGGCCCATCCAAAAACCATTCGCTGACCATCGCCGGGCAATCCGTCGCCGGGTCAGCCAAGCGGCGCACATCACAAATCCGCCGCCGCGACATCCCCGGCGGCGGCAGCGGCCGATCATTCAAAAGCTGCCCGCGGTGCGCGAAGGCATCGAGCAGCGCCGCATCGCCGTAAATGCCAGTCATCGCCGCCTGCCAGATCGGCGCCGCCCCAGTCAAACCAGACGAGTTGACCATCGGCCGCCCATCATTATTGCCGACCCAGACTCCCACGGCGGCATTGCGCGTATACCCAATCGTCCAGTTGTCTTTCACATCATCAGTCGTGCCGGTTTTGACAGCCGCGTAAAGCCCGTCGGCGCGCAGCGGACTGTTCGCGCCCATCGCCGCGCTGCGCGCCTCATTGTCAGCCAGCATATCGGTAATGATATAGGCGATGCGCGGGTCCAGCGCCTGCGCGCCCGCCGCCGCCCGCCGCGCCGTCGCTTCGGTCACCTGACCATCAGGACAGCCCGCTTCATACTGATACAAAATGAAACCGTCGCTGTCCATAACGCATAAAATCGAAGTCACCGGCACATACAGCCCTTGATTGGCAAAGACGGCGAAGGCGTTGGTGAGTTCAATCAGCGTGATTTCCCCGCCGCCCAAGGCCAGCGACAGCCCATACTGCGATGCGTCCTGCCGCAGCGTCGTCGCGCCAAAGCGCCGCAGCAGTTCCAGCAGCGAATCCACGCCGGCGCGGCGCAGCGTTTGCACCGCCGGGATATTATAGCTGCTGGCGAGCGCCGTTCGCATGGTCATCGGGCCATGAAACGCGCCGTCATAGTTGCGCGGCTCATACATCGGCTGGCCCGGAATCGCAATTTCAGTGCGCGTGTCCCATATAACATCGCCCGGAGTCATCCCCCGCTCCATAGCGGCGGCATAGGTGAAAGGCTTGACGGTGCTTCCTGGCTGACGAAAGGCAATCGTCACATTAACGCTTCCATCAATCGCCTCATTGCTGTAATCAATGCTGCCGACCATCGCCACAATCTCGCCGGTCAGGGGCTTGACCGCCACCACCGCCGCATTGCTGGCGTTGTGCGCCGCCATCTTCGCTACTTGTTCCGCCGCCGCCCGCTGCGCCAAACGATTCACATCTTGGTCAAGAGTGGTGTAGACGCGCAGCCCGCTCTGGGCGATTGCTTCGGGACTGTAGCCCAAGCCAGTCATCAGACGCTCAAGCTCGGCTTGGGCATAGACCGTGAAATGCGGCGCGTTAAGCGATACATTGGCCGGCGCAAAAGACAAGCCGGCGCTCAAGGCGCGGTTGGCCTCTTCCGGCGCGATATACCCCTCCTCAATCATCTCGCCCAGCACTTGACGCCAGCGCGAATCAACCGCCGCTTGAATCGCCGGGTCAGGATTAAGCGGGTCAAGGCTCGCCGGCGCCTGGGGCAGGCCAGCCAGCATAGCCGCCTCCCCCAGACTCAATTCCTCAACGTCCTTGCCAAAAAAAGTCCGCGCCGCCGTTTGCGCGCCATAAGCCAGGTTGCCATAATAAATCTCATTGAAATACATCTCGAGGATGTCCGCTTTGCTTTTGGATCCCGTCAGCGCAATCGCCAGCAAAATCTCTTCAGCCTTGCGGGCGACGCTGCGCTCGGCGCGTTTCTCAAAGTCAAACAGAACATTCCGAACTAATTGCTGCGTAATAGTGCTGCCGCCGGGCGTGTTCTCGCCGGGGTCAGCCCCAAAATACTTCAGCGCCGCGACCAAAGTCGCCCCGACGTCAATCCCGATATTGTCAAAAAAGGTGTCATCCTCAATCGAAATCGTCGCCTGAATAAGCGCCGGCGGAATGCGCTCATAATCCACCCGCACCCGCCGCCCTTCCCCAAATGCCTCGTACAGCGTATTGCCATCGCGGTCATAGATGAACGTGCTTTCAAAACCGCGGTAATTGTCGACCTCGACCGCCCGCGCCGTCCATTCAGCCTCGACCTGCGGGACAAAGATCATCGCCGCCGCCAGCGTCACCAGTGTCAAACCGCCGCAGAAGGCCGCCGCCAGGCCGACCATCACCCAGATACATCCCAGCGGTAATCCGACTATCCGCCGTCTTTTGCGCCGCCGGCCGGCCGGCGCTGGATAGCGATGACCCGGCCGCGGCCGCGGCGGAAACGGCGGCGGCAAAGGCGCATCAGATAGCGGCTGATGATTGGGTTTTCGGCTCTCGTCTGCCATAACCTGTCCCAGCTGTGCCTGTTATTATTGTACCGCTTTCCAGTCGGCGGCGCATAGCCGGCCGGGGAGTGGCGAAAAACGCGCTGATGACGCCTCCCAAACTCCCCAATCCGCGCCGATTACCCTAAATTCATGGACAAAACGAACAGAAATACGGTCAAAACGTACCCGAATACGGTCAAAACGCGCGCCGGGGCGGCTAATTCGTACACGAATACGGTCAAAACGCGCGCCGTCGCGGCTAATCCATACCCGAATACGGACAATTTCTCCACCGCCGACCTCGACCAGCGCAAACGAAACCCCAAGCCGAAACGATTTTCGGACATAAATCCCGCCGGCCGCTCGCCGCAGCCGCAAATACCGCGCCGCGCCCGGGGCGGCCAGCGAAAAAGATGATCATCAAAAGAACAGCGCGTGAGTTCCATAGCCACACCCTATCACACCAGCGGCCCGAAAAGGCGACTAAAAGGCCGCGCCTTGCTTTTCTCATTTTGGGAAATAGGAAAATATCCGCGAAATTAGGCGCTCCCGCCGGCCGGCCCATCTGGAATCCATAGAAATTGAGTGATAAAATAAGCGCGGCGGCTAATTTGGAGAAGAGCCATGTCGATCCACCCGCAAGTCATCGAACGTCCCGAACTCGACCTTTCGATTGTCATCCCCGTGTACAACGAAAAAGGCAATATCGAAAAACTGTACCATGAACTGACCCGGGCCCTAGAAGCGCTTGAACGCGATTATGAAATCATCGCCATCAACGACGGCAGCCGCGACGGCAGTTATGACATGCTCAACCAGCTGCAAGCGAAGGACAGCCGCTGGCATATTATTCACTTCCGCCGCAACTTCGGCCAGACAGCCGCCATGGCCGCCGGATTCGACGCCGCCCGCGGCGAAATCGTCATCACCATGGACGCCGATCTGCAAAATGACCCCGGCGACATCCACAAAATCCTGAACAAGTTCGCCGAAGGCTATGACATCGTTAGCGGCTGGCGGCAAGACCGCAAAGAACCGCTCTTTCTGCGGCGGATCCCATCAATGATCGCCAACCGCATCATCTCCAGAACAACCGGCATCAAGCTGCATGATTACGGCTGCACCCTGAAAGCCTATCACTTTGACGTCGTTAAAGCCGTGCAGCTGTATGGCGAACTGCACCGCTTCATCCCAGCGCTGGCAAGCCAAATGGGAGTCCGCGTCGCCGAAGTCGCGGTCAAAGACCGGGCGCGCACCTGGGGCAGCAGCAAATACGGCTTCAACCGCACTTTCAAAGTCATCTTAGACCTAATCGCCGTCATCTTCCTGCTGGGCTATTTCAATCGGCCGCTGTACGTCTTTGGCGCCGCTGGCTTCGCTGTTGGCGCCGTCGGCACCCTGCTGGGCTTATACCTGACCGTCTTCAAACTGCTGACCGAAAACAAAATCGGCGACCGCCCCCTGCTTCAGCTGGCGGTGCTTTTAATGGTGCTGGGCGTCCAGTTCATCAGCACCGGCATCGTCGCCGATATGATTATGCGTACCTACCACGAATCGCAGCGCAAGCCCATCTACTACATCCGCGAGCGCCGCCGCGCCGCCAAAACTGCCGAAAACAGCTAAAATCGGCGCTGAATCAAATAGCGCGCCCAGTTCTCCAGCAGGCTGGTGTAATCGCTGGCCGGCAGCTGATGCAAATGCCGCAAGGCCTCATCAACATATCGGTGCGAGATATTCTGCGCGTACTGGATGACGCCCAAATCGCGCATCAGCCGCGTCAGCGCCTTGACCTCATCTTCGCTTGCGCGGCTGTTGCCCAGAGTCGAAAGAATCCGTCGCCGCTGCTGGTCATCGGCGCGGTCAAGCGCTTTCAGCGTCAGCAGCGTCGATTTGCCTTCGCGAATATCAGAGCCGACCGGCTTGCCCAGTTGCCGCGCATCCCCGACCGCGCCCAGAATGTCATCCTGAATCTGAAAGGCCGTCCCGCACAGGCTGCAAAATTTCGCCAGCGCCCTCACCGGCGGCAGTTCAGGATCCGCATCATTGAGGCCCATAGCCGCGCCGGCCCGCCCAGCGTATTCATAGAGCGCGCCGGTCTTCTTCCAAAGCATATCCAAAACAAGCGCTTCGGTGAGATGATGCCGCTGGCCAGAAAACTGCACATCCAGGGTTTCGCCTTCGACCAGCATAGGCGTTACCTCGGCCGCCATTTCCTGCGCCAGACGAATAACCACCTCGGCCGATACCCCCCGCTCAAGATGCGCCTCGAACATCAGCGACCACGACCAGGCCTGCTGGACATCGCCGGTCAGCATGGCAATCGCCCGCCCATAATGCTCGGCATCAGCGCCCTGCCAGCCAAACTCGGCCGCCGCTCTTTGGGCATAATCGGCATGCACCGTCGGAACGCCGCGCCGCGTGCTGTCCCTGTCAATCACATCATCATGCACCAGCGTCCAGGTATGACAAATCTCAATCGCCGCCGCCATCGGCAAGGCCTTGGCTTCATCGCCGCCGACCGCGCCGCAGGCCAGCATAGCCGCCGCCGGCCGCAGCGATTTGCCGCCGCTCTTGACATAGCTGTAGACCGCCTCGCGGATATGCCGCGGCCGAAAACGCCGAACAAACCGGTCCTGCAGCAGATAATCCATCACCAGCCGCTTGCGGTCGCCGACAGCATGCAGCAGCCGCTCAAACGACTGGCTGGAAGTCATCGCGGTAGAACTGGACATCCGCGCTCCCCGTCTCATCAACTGCGAACACCGGCGCGATTATACCATCACGGCGGCCATTCCCCAATAAGCCACCGTCTATGCCAGGCGCGAAATAGCAAGGTCCCGCAAAATTAGCGACTGCGCCCGCGGGACATCCAGCAGCCCGCGGCCAAAGTTCCCCTGCGGCGTCGCCACCGCGTATTGATTGTCCACCCAAGCAATGAACCCCAGCGCTTTGCCCGGCGCCTTGTCAGTCTGGAGCGCCACGCGGCCATCAACAGAAAAAACGGCGCCGTCCCGCCGCCAGTCAATCGCATAGCTGTGAAAATCATCAAGCAGCGCGCCGTCCAGCGCCGCTTCGCAAACGCCAATCGCATCCTGCCCAATCGGCCAAAGGAAACGATGCAGCGTCTTGTTCCGCATAAGCAGGAATCCCAGCGGCGCCCACGGCAGCAGCGCATAAAACCGCCAGCGCCGAGCATCAAAAACCGCCGCCTTCCAGCCATGCCCCGATACCCCCGCCGCCAGACAAATCCTGCTAGGCCGACTGGCGAAGAAAAACCAGACCGCCTGCGGCAGCCGAAAGCCGCGCTGCCCAGGAACAAACGGATGATTCCAGAAACCAAAGCCAGCCGTCCCCCTTATCGGCCCCTCGGCCCGCGCCCGAACAGTCAGACGCAGCGGCGGCCGATAATGAAAATCCAAAGACCGCTGACAATAATCGCTCACCTGGGCATCATGATACTCACGGGACGACCCGAACGGAATCGACAGGCATATTTCGTCTTCCCCCAGCCGAACCCGGCCATTGCCGACCTCCGCCGTCTGCCATTCATCCCCTCGACGCACAGCGGATCACCTCGCGGCAAAGTCGCAGCTTTCCTCTTCAAATTCTGTGGCCGTCCCCGGCCCAAATGATTCATAACCGTCGGAAATCGCATTTTGCCACGTGACCCGATAGGTGATCGAATAGTCGCCGGCCGCCAGCGGCCCAAACGGCACATACCAATAGATAACCCGGTTGCGGCCCTGCGTTCTGGCTGGCAGCCGAAACTGATCGACATTGGCGATCCGTCGGCCATTGACGCGCAGTTCATGGCTGGCGTTGGCGATATGCTGCCGCAAATAAGCATCAGTCGTCGCATACCACGCCCAAAAAATCTCAATAGACGAACCCGCCCGCAAGTTCGTCGGCGGCGCAATGCCATGACTGCCGTCATTGCAAAACGCAAACACATCCACCCCCGAACGGCGGGCATTGGCGGAGCGGGTTGGCGCTTCAATCGCCTCATCATTGGCCGGCGCCGCATCGCTGACCAGCGCCGTCGCCGTTAAATAAATAAGATCCAGATCAACAATCGGCGCATCCGACATCGGCGGCGCATCCGATTCGGCCGTCGGGCTTTCATCATCAGCCGCGGCGGAAGGCGGCGCCGTTTCAGCGACAGCCGCCGCCGTTTCCATGAACAGCAAATCGGCGCGCACCCAGCCCTCGCCGCCGCTTTCCAGCTTGACGCTGTACCAAGTCGCCGCTTCATTCTGCCCGACAACCTGAACCCCAGCGCCGGGCGCCAGCGATTCAAAGGTCGCGAAATCAACCCCCGGCCCGCGGCGAACGTTCACCCGCTGCCGCGACCGAATGACGCCAAAAAGAGTCGGCGCGGCCGTCGGCGATGACGTCTCGGTCGCCGTGGGCGGCGGCGAAGTCGGGCTTGGAGTCAGCCGCGCCGTCGGCGTCGGACTTGGCGGCCGCGCCGTATCCGTCGGACTGACGGTCGGACGCGCCGTCGGGCTGGCAGTGGGCAGGACATCTGTCGGCGTGCTGACCGCCGCCGTGCCGCATCCAGCCAGAACCATCGACAAAACAAACGCGGCGCCCCATAATCGATTGAATAAAAAAGCAGACCTTCGATGCAAATCAGAACCCTCGCCCAGCTGTATCCAGCGCCGATGCCATGCGCTCATATTTTGGATGATAAACCATCGCCGTTTATTATAAAGCGAACCCCGCGAATACGCAAAATCTGACCCGCCCAGGATCAGCGCATTTTCCCCTTGACTTTTGGCGGCGCACCGTTTATCCTAACGCGCGTTAATGTGCCTGTAGCTCAGCGGATAGAGCACTGGTCTACGGAACCAGGTGTCGGGAGTTCGAATCTCTCCAGGCACGCACCCAAAACACCGCGCCGCTTTTGACCCGCGAATCATGAGGCTTTGCAATGGACCCCGCTTGCCTTGGTGTAGGAAGAGACTTACGGGAAGATCTCCTGCCATATTGCGGCGACGCCATAAACGCCTGCCTTGAAATTGCCTGCGACGCTGTCAAGCACAAGCAGCTGGCCATGAGCATAGCTTATGAGCAGGGGCTTGAAAGGAATTTCGCCATTTCGCTTGTCGCTGTCATGCTTATGCTTGCGTTTGTGATTATCGCATACAAACGACTCAATTAAGGCCGGCCAGCCGTCCCCATCAGGCCGGCGCATCCCGATACCAGTCCCCGCGGGTCAGCGGCAAGTCATTGACGGCCGCCTTGCCATCAATAGACTTGTACAGCAAGGCCTGGAAAACCGAATTCAGCCCAGCCTCAAAGGCCCACCGCGCCCCAGCCAGATAAATCCGCCACTGCCGATACCCAATCGTTCCCATCATATCCAGGATCCTCTGTTCCTGCGCTTCATAACGCTCCAGCCAGCATTTGAGCGTCAAAGCGTAATGCTCGCGCAGGCTTTCCAAATCGCGCACTTCAAACTGCGCTTTGGCGGCGATATCCAAAATATAGGCAATCGGCTGACTGTCGCCGTCGGGGAAGATGTACTGCTGGACAAAAGAATCCTTGGCGCTGCCGCCATCCTCTTCAAATTCAAAAGGCGCATTCAGCAAAGTAATGCCATGATTAAGAAACACCCCGCCCGGCCGCAGCAGCCGATAGGCCTTCTCAAAATAGATGTCCAAATTCTCGCGCCCGACATGCTCGACCATGCCGATGCTCACAAGTTTATCAAAGGGATCCGTCTCATCGACCTTGCGATAGTCCAGCAGTTCGGCGCGGCAGCGTTCGGTCAGGCCTTCGGCTTCAATCCGCTCGCGCGCCAGCTTCAGCTGTTCCTCGCTAAGCGTAATCCCCAGCGCATCGACGCCGTAATGCTTGGCGGCATGAATAATCAAGGCCCCCCAGCCACAGCCAATATCCAGCAGACGCTCGCCCGGCTTCAGCCGCAGTTTCCTGCAAATATAATCCAGCTTGCGGCTTTGCGCCTCATCAATGCCCTCGTTCGGATCAGCAAAATAGGCGCAGGAATAAACCATCTGTTTATCCAGCCATAATTGATAGAATTCATTGGAGACGTCGTAATGATACTGAATCGCCTGTTTGTCGCGGCTGATCGAATGCCGCTCGCCCGAAAGCCGCGCAATCTGCTCATTGCCGCCGATTGACCGCGCCGGCAAACGCAGCAGCTTGGGCGCGAACCGCAGCGTATCGCGCCACGTCCAGGTCTCCCACAGATAACGCGCCAAGTTCAGCGCCTCGTACAGCTGCCCTTCAATATCAAAATCGCCAAACATATAGGCTTCGCCAAGCCGCCGTTCAGTTGGCGGAAAGAACATCCGCCGCAGCGCCGACGGATGATTCAGGACAATGGTGAAACGACTCGGCTGCGCCGCTTGCGGCCGCCAAACAGTCCCCTCCCACAGCCGAAAAGCGAAATCGCCCCCCGAATAATCGGCAAACACAGCCTCAAGCAAGTCCAATGTCTGCCCTGCATAGCTGTCCTGTGTCCTGACTCGCGCATCAACCATGATTAACCTCCTCTCGCCATGATGCTATAGAGCGGGATTGGCATAATGCCTTGATTCATCTTTTACCACAGACTCGCGGCAAATTTCAAACTAGCCGCTGATAAGCTCCTGACATTCTGGCTCATCATAATGATTCCTGACCCATTCCGCCTTGTCGCGGGCATAGCTCTGCGCCAGTTTGGCCGCCGTTTCATTTTGCATCCAGCCCGACTTCTTATTGGCGCGCACCAGGCCGCTTAGGGTTAAATCACTGCGCTTCTTCCCATTGCACGGCCGACACAGCAGAATCCGATTGGTGATGTCATTCCGGCCGCCGTCGGCCTTGGGCAGGATATGATCGAGTTCCATGAATTCGCGTTCCAGGACTCGCCCGCATCCGCCGCAGGTGATATGCCCGACGCCATTGCCTTGAACGCTTTCCAGGACTTTGACGATCTGCTTGTGCGACAGCCTTTCCCAATCTTCCTTCGGCCGAGTGATTTTCAGCTTCAGGATGGGCGCGGCGATTTCATCGTCGTCAGTGCGCGCTGGCGGCGCCGTTTCATAGTGGACTCGCGGCAACGCGACATGATGTTTATCATCAAACCGCAAGCCCGTATCGCGGGCTAAGCGATTCTGCACCTGCGCTAAGGCGCCGTCCCAAATATCCATGCCGATCCATCGGCGTTTCAAACGTTCGGCGGCGATGGGCGTCGTCGCGCAGCCGCAAAAAGGATCGAGAACCCAATCGCCTTCATTGCTGGATGCTTTGATGATGCGCTCATACAAAGCCAGCGGCTTCTGCGTCGGGTAGCCTGTTTTTTCTTTTGAGAAACTCTTTATCATAATAGAGTCCAAAACATCTCCCGCAGAGCAATTCCACGTGTCTTCAATCGGGATGCCTTTGCCTTTTGGCGGCTTTCCGTCTCGTCGAACATAACCTGGCGGATATGGAATGTATTCTTTGTTGAACTTTGCTTGCGCGGCTTTGGATTTGACATAGTATAGGATAATGTCGTGGTTTCGTATCCAGCCTCGCTTTTGTGTTTTGAATCCTGATACCCAACCTATTCTCCACACAATCTCATTCCTGAAATTTTTCCAGCCAAATACCGCGTCCATCAAGCACTTCACATAGGCATGCGCCGTATGATCGATATGAAGGTACAGGCTGCCATCCGGCCGCAAAATGCGGTGCATTTCCATCAGCCGAACCGCAAGCCAGCACAGGAACGCCGCCATATCCTCGCCATACGACAGCTTCGCGCCTTCAATCATCGCCCATACCGCCGGCCAATCGTCTTTGATGCGGTCGACCCAATCATCGTGGACATCATCATCCCAATTCCAGCGGTCTTTGAAGCGGGCGCCGCCGGCGAGACTCCCTGGCGTCGCGTGGAAATCGCGCCCCTTTTTGAAAGGCGGATCCGTCGCGATCAAATGCACCGCGCCGCTGTTGATCCCCTGAAGAAAGGGAAGGTTGTCCCCATGGAATAAAGTCCGATTCCTGACGTTAATGTTGCCGCTCATTCCTTTGCTTTCCTCATAAAACTAAAACAAAACTGATTATAGCAAGTTTCATCATTCCGCGCTAAATAAAAAATTTTACGCGATTCCAATAATGAACCGTTACACTGACGAACATGATCGGACAAACCATTCCCGAAACAGAGCCGCGCCTGCTGGTCGCCGCCCAAGATTTGCTGATACGCGCCGGACTTTCGTCTTTGCTGGAAGCGCGCGGCTTCCTGGCGCTGGCGCAAACCGACGGCGCCGCGCTGAACGATGACATTGACCGCTTTCAGCCCGACATCCTGGTAATAGACATGGGCTGGCATACCCAAGCGATGCGCCTCAAACTAAGCGAAGTCGACAGCGATCTGCCGATCCTGGCTTTGGTCGCCGATGATGAAGCCGATGAGGTCCTCCCGCTGATGCAGTCGCTGGCCGCCTTCGCCCATTACGGACTGCTCCTGCGGAACAGCGAACCCGAGATCATGACCGCCGCGCTGCATGCGCTCGACAGCGGCCTAGTGGTTATCGACCCGACCCTGCGCCAACTTCTGCAAAGGCCCATCCACCCGCCGCCCTCGCCATTGGCGGCCGCCCTGACCCCGCGCGAAAACGAAGTCCTGCAATGGCTGGCGCAAGGATTGACCAACCGCGCCATTGCCCTGGAGCTTGGGATTACCCAGCACACCGTCAAATTTCATGTGAACGCGATTATGAGCAAGCTGGACGCCCAAAGCCGCACCGAAGCGGTTGTTCGCGCGACCCAGGCTGGTATGATTGCGCTGTGAACAGGTTTGGAGAACAGCGATGAAGGCGCTGGTGACCGGCGCGACCGGTTTTCTTGGCTCTCATCTGGTGCGCCGCTTAATCAAAGCCGGGCATTCCGTGCGGATTCTGTATCGCTCGCCCAGCAAACTGGCGGTTCTGGATGGCCTGGCATTCGAGCGCGCGCAGGCCGACCTGAACGATGCCGAAGCCCTCAAGCGCGCCTGCGACGGCTGCCAAGTGGTGTTCCATGCCGCC
This sequence comes from Phototrophicaceae bacterium, assembly GCA_965243515.1. Lineage (GTDB taxonomy): Bacteria > Chloroflexota > Anaerolineae > Aggregatilineales > Phototrophicaceae > UBA6055. The sequence goes on from OZ251572.1 coordinate 3,308,970, forward strand.
GCCAAAGCCGATTATTGGAAAGACAATGACCAAGAGGCCCTCTTCCGCATCAACGTCGACGGCACGCGCAATGTCTTGCGGGCCGCCCAATCGGCCGCCGTCGCGCGAGTCATCTTCACCAGCAGCGCATCCGCGGTCGGGATTCGCCCGGGCGCTGAACTGGCGGACGAATCTGTGCCTTTCAATCTGCCGCCGCGGCGATTCTGGTATGCCTGGTCCAAAGTCAAAGCCGAGGAAGCCGCCGCCGAATTCGCCGCCGACGGCCTCGACGTCGTCATCTTGAACCCAACAGTGATTATCGGCCCCGGCGACGTCAACGTCATTTCCGGCACATTTATCATCGAAACAGCCCGCTGGCAATGGGCGCTGCCGATGTCAAGCGGCGGCCTGGCCGTGATTGACGTCCGCGACGCCGCCCAGGCGCATGTCAATGCCATCGACCGCGGCCGCCGCGGCGAACGCTACATCCTCAATACCGCCAATTATGCCTATCGGGAATGGTTTCGGATGATTGCCGCCGCCGCCGGCGTCCGCCCGCCGATCTTCTCGGCCCCCGACTGGATGCTGGAGCCAACCGCGCAGGTCATCGAATGGGGCCGACGTCTCGGCATCCAAACGCCGATAGACGCCAATCAGATGCGCCTGGGCGGAACTTGCGTCTACTTTGACGGCCGCAAAGCCTATGATGAACTCTTTACCCCGCAAATCGATATCGAAACCAGCCTGAAAGAAACCTTTCAATGGTATGCCGAGCGGGGATATATCAAGCGCAGTCCACTGACGCGCTGGATTGGCTCCATTTAGATTTTTATCAAGTCGACGTCCGCTGAATCAAATTGTCAAAGAGCGCTTGCGCCGCGCCGTCCATCCGTTCGGGATGAAACTGCAGGCCGATAATCCGTCCGTCGTCGGATTCAATCGCTTCAATCACGCCGTCCGCCGCCCGCGCCGCCGTTCTTAGGCCGGCGCCGAGCCGAGCAATGGCTTGTATATGGTGAGTATTTGTCACCAGCCGATCCCTTTGCAGGATACGGCGCAGATGCGTTCCCGCCGCAATTCGGATTTCATGTTCGGCCGCGCCACGCGCCGCGCTGTGCGCGTCGGCCGCTGTTTGACGCTGGGCATCAGCATAAATAGCGCCGCCGGCCATCGCATTCACAAACTGCATGCCATAGCAGATTCCAAGAATGGGACGGTCGGGCATAGCGGTATAAATCAGCTTGTCACTGGCATCGCGCCGCGCATCAACCGGCGGCAAATCAGGCGGCAGTTCACCAATCAGGCCGCGGGTGATGCCCGGGCCGCCAGTGATGACCAGCCCATCCAGCAGGTCAGCGAAGGCCCGCGCGGCGGCGGCTTGGCGGAGCATGGGGACAAGCATTGGAATGCCGCCGGCCCGTTCAACCGCATCGGCATAGCGGACATCAACCGACTGCTGACCGTTCTGATAGCCAGTGGTGATGCCGATCCGCGGGCGGCGCATTCGGACTTGCCGCTTATGCCGGCGCGTAGGGCGCGTCATGCAGGCGGCCAACGAATTGAGGCAGGCTGCGGTGTCCCAGCATTTGGCGGATAGCGTGCGCCTCGCCCAAATGAAACCAGTAATGATAAATCGCGCGGTGCAGCATCGTGCCGATGGATTCTTCCAGCGGCTTGCCCTTCCAATGAAAATGCTCTTGCAGGCTGGCGGATGTCGCCGTATCCAAATAGACATCGGCATGGGCGGTGACTTCGCGCCAGGCAGCCCACATATCGTCCAGTTCAGGCGCCGTCGGCGGACTGCCATAGCCGACGGTTTTCCGCAGACTAGGCTGAACCACCTTGTCCTGCGCCAGATAAACAAAAACTTGATTTTCATGGGCGGCCAAGTGGCCGACAATCCAGCTGATGCAGTTCATCTGATCCAGTTGGATACGCGCATCTTCTGGGCTCAACCCCTGAAGACAGCGCACAAACTCACTTCGCGCAAATCGCAGCTGCGCCACCATGGGATGTGTCATCATTACTCCCCTTTTTCGATCATTTTATTGGATGATCCCTTGTCGGCGCAAGCGAAAATGGATCGGCTTCAGCAGCAGGCATTCGCTGCGTTCGCCGCCGGAGCCATTTGGGCAATGGGAATCTCGTCAATGGACAAGAACCCCGGCGCTGGAGCGCAGCATAACGGCGCGGCAAAATCAGTGACGCATACGCCAGTCGCCGGCAGATTCAGCTGTACATCGCGCGCCGCTTCCCAATCGCCGGCCAAGGCGGCGGTCACCGAACGCGCCTGTTCATAGCCAGTCGCCAGCAGAAAGGTCGGCGCGCGGCCATAACTCTTCATGCCGAGGATGTAAAAATCCTTTTCGGGCTGGCGCAGTTCAGCTTCGCCATGCGGCCGCACGGTGCCGCAGCTGTGGATATTGGGGTCAATCAAAGGCGCCAGCGCGCGGCTGCTTTCCACTGCTGGATCAAGATCAAGCCGCAGTTCGCCCAGCATATCCAAGGCCGGCCGGGCCCCGGCGCAAACGATGATTTCATCGACGGCGACGCAATGCGCCGCGCCGTTCATCTCGCCGTGAACGCGCAAAGTACCCGCCGCGGCCTCAACTTGAGCGATGCGGAAAGGCGCGGCCACTTCGACCAGGCCGGCGGCCACAGCCGCCCGAATGCGGCGGCCAAGCTGCCCGCGGGCTGGCAGAGCGTCATTTTCGCCGCCGCCATACACCTTTTGCAGATTGCCGCCGCGCATCGCCCAAACAACCCGCGCGGCGGCATCGCTTTCCTTCAGCTGAATCAGGTCGAGCAGGGCATTGATGGCCGAATGCCCGCTGCCGATGACCATGACGCGCTTGCCGGCGTAACGGGCTTTGGCGCCGTTGTTGATGTCGGGAATCCCATAGAAAATCCGCCCTTTCAGGCTTCGCTCGCCAATCGCCGGCAGGCCATTCGCTCCCATCGGATTCGGTTTATGCCAAGTCCCCGAGGCGTCAATCACCGCCCGCGCCTCGACCACCGCTTCGTTCCCGCGCCGGGCGATATGCAGTTGAAAGGGCGCTTCGCCGCGGCCGCCGTCCTTCATTTTGTCGATATGACGGCGGCTGACGGCGATGACTTTGACGCCAGTTTGAATACAGCCGCGCATGGATGGCAGTTCAGCCAAGGGCCGCAGATAGCGTTCATACAAATCCTCGCCAGTCGGCAGTTCATGTTCCGGCGGCATGACCCAGCCCTGCTGCTTCAGCAAGCGGACGCTGGCCGAATCGACATTAAATTCCCACGGCGAAAACATCCGCGCATGCCCCCAGCCGCGGATGCTGGCGCCGACGGTCTCGCCGGCCTCAAACAGAATCGCCGCTTCGCCGCGCGCCAGCAGATGCGCCAAAGCCGCCAAACCTATCGGGCCGCCGCCAATAATCGCCACTGGCAATCCGCTCATGATGCCGCCTCCTGATATATTGATATTCATCTATATGTTAATGATATTGATGAACATCAATACGTCAAGCCTTGATTTCAAAATCAGTAGCTCAATTTCAATTCGACTTCCTCGAGGCTGGCCGATGAGCCGATGAAGGTCACCTCGTCGCCCAGATGCAGGCCGGTATAGCCATGCGGCACAATCAAATGACCGCGGCGCACAATCGCCATCACCAGCACATCATCCGGCAGAATCAAATCGCGCAGGTGTAGCCCGTCAATATCCGGCGCCTCGATAGTGATCTGGATGACATCATGTTCAGGGTCATCTTCAAAGACCATTGTCGCCAGCTGCGGCGCCCGCACAAAATGATCAAGCAGATGCACCATCGCATTGGCTGGATCCAAAACATGGATGCCCAGCTCGCGGAACTTGTCGATTAACGTAAACTCGTCCAGGCGCACAATCTGCCGCGTGATGCCAAAATCCTCATAAAGAATCTGGCACAGCTGCAAGCATTCGGCATCGTCATGCAGCAGCGTCACCGCCACTTCCGTATCGGCTTCCAGCAAAGGCCGCAGGCTCTCGACCGAAATATCGTCCAGCAGATGCTCGCGCCGGAAACCGTTGGACTTGGCGCCGCTGGTGACATGCGACGGCACCGTATCAAGCAGCGTAACCCGCCAGCCATGGTCAATCAGCCGTTCAGCCAAAGCCCGCGACTGATTCTCGATGCCGACAATCAGGACGTCGTGGATTTCGTCGGGTTCGATCTTGCCGGGCAGATGCGATTCACCGACCCGATTGATGACATATTTGAAGAAGGGCGGCCCCGCCAGTTCGTTCAGGACAATCACCGCCACCATCAGCGTTGTAAAATCATTGCCGAGTTCGGGAAATTCAATCGCCGCTTCTTTCGCCAGCGCCAGCGCGACGCCAGCCTGGGTGATATAGGACATCCAGGCGACGCGGTTGAATCGAGACGGGTCGCCGGCCAAGAGGCCGCCGGCGTAGCCGCCGACGAAGAGCGCCAGCAGCCGCACGGCGAAGATAACCGCGGTGATCGGCAGGATAGTCAGCACAATGGCGATGTCCAGCGAACTGCCAATCAAGGTGAAAAAGATAACAAAGATGGGGGTTTCCACCCGATGCAGCAGATGGCGCAGTTCATCCCGATGCGGCGTGCGGTTGGTCAGCCAAAAGCTGGCGACCATGCAAATCAGCAGCGGCTCGAACAAAAGCTCAAACGGCAGGCTGTCATGGCTGAACTGACGCAGATTGGCCGTAAAGACGAACACCAGCCAGCCCGTCAGCAGGATAAGGGGGATCTTCAGCCACTCTTCCCAATGCTGGCGCAGAATCAGAACGATGATCTGCCCGACGAGGATGCCCAGCCCAATCGAAGCGGCGATCTCAAACGAGACCAGCGCGATGAGGGCAAGGTCAAAATTCTGCCCGGTCAGCAGCGTGCTGGCGATAGAGACGCTTAGGGCAAACAGCGCCACAACCAGCACATCCTTAACCAAGGTGACGCCGAGGACGGTCTTGGTCAGGGGGCCGCGGGCCCGCAGTTCATTGATGACGGCGATGGTTGATGAGGGCGACGTGGTGATAAGAATCGTGCCGCCCAAGATCGCCGCGGCGATTCTGCCGGCCAGCGACAGGTCTTGCATGAATGGGATGTAATCGGCCAGCAGAAGGATGGCGGCGCCGACAGCGGTATAGATGGCGAGGATTTGCATAAACGTATTCCAGCCGATGCTGCGGAAACGTCCGCGCAGTTCATCCAGCGACATTTCGCTGCCGGCGATAAACGCGATGAAGGCCAGCGAAATCTCGTCGAGGAAGCGCAAAGAGTCGGCATCAGCCGCCGCCATGAAACGCAAAATAAAAGGGCCCGCCAAGATGCCCGCCAGCAGATAGCCGGTGATCAGCGGGAGATGAAAACGCGTGGCGAAGCGCCCAAACTGAAAGGCCGCCAGCGCAATAAAACCGAAGCTGGCAAGCGAAAAAGCCAGCAGATTGAAGTCCACGATGTCCTTTGCCTCAATGCTCGTTAATGCACGTTTAAGTGGGCTATTCTACAGCAGATGCTCGGCGCTTAAAATACCGCGTTCAAGGCAATCAGCAGCAGGATGACCAGCGCGGCCCGATTGAGCATGAGCTTGGAAAAGCGGTTGCCCGCGCGGACGCCGGCGGTTGTTCCGACAAAGATCAATGGCGACAGCAGCAAAGCCATAGGAATCACATCCAGGCTCATGGTTTCCGACCAGAAGAGCAGCAGCAGGACTTGCAGCGGCGCATTCAGCAGGAACAGGGTCATAATAAAGGCGCGCGCCTGCTTTGCGCGGAAGCTGCGCGTTGTCATCCACAAGACCAGCGGCGGCCCGCCCATGGCCACCAGCCCTTGCAAAATTCCGCTAAGGGCAAAAGCCGCTGTGGATAGGGCTTTGGGCAGCTCGCGATGCGCTTCCTGTTTGGCGAAGCCGCGGACGATGACGCCCAGCAGCACGCCGGCGCCGACCAGCCGCTTGACTTCGGCCGTGTTCAGCGACTCGACCGAAAGCAGCAATAATACGCCCAGCGGGACGGTCAGAAAGCGAACGATGGCGGCTGGCTTGACATCCGCCCAAGGGATATGCGCGCGAAGCTGATAAGCGCCGAACAGGGCTTGTATGCCAATCGACACGGTGGCGAGCGCAACCGCCTGCGACAGGCTGAAGCCGGCGTCAATCAACAGGGGAATCGCAATCATTCCCAGCCCAAAGCCAATCGCGCCTTGCGCCGAACTCCCAAAGAGCAGAATGATCCCAGCCGACAGCAGCGGCATCGCATCCTCCGACATCAATAATCCGCCGCCGAGTGTCACACAGATTTTCCCAAATCACAAGCGCGGCGAGAGGACGGGCGCGGCGAATTTGTAAAATTTGTAAAATCTGCACAGCTTTTGAGACTTGATCTTCAAACAAACGTATAAACAGATACGCGCTGGAACATAAGCGCAGTGTCAAAATTGTATAAGTATTTGCCGAATCAAGTGCAAATTGACGCCGCTGCTGTTACAATTCGTCTATCAGAAGATGAAAGGAGTGGGGTAAATGGGCAGAGGCCTGTTTGCCTGCCAGACATGGACAATCGGAGAATTACTGACCTAACGGTAAGCGAACTGGAAGAGATGATCAAGCGGACGGTGAAGAAATCTGTCGCCGAGGTGATGATTGAATTCGCAGTCGTGGCAGATGCCGAAGCCCAAATTGCGTATGAGGCGGAAATGAATGACATCCTGCGCGGCGAGATGCAGTCTTATGGCAAGGTTCTCGCCTATGACATGGGCGCCATGTCCAAAGCAGACGATTAACCCGCTGGCGCAAAGAAAGGAAACCATGAACGTCTGGGAGGCCATACAAACGAAGCGGGCAGTCCGCCAATTCAAGGCGCAGGCCCTGCGGCCGGCGCATATCGACCGTATTCTCCATGCCGGCCGCCGTTCCCAAAGCTCCAAGAACAGCCAGCCGTGGCATTTTATCGCCGTGCAGGACAAGCGCCGTTTGGAGCAGCTCGCGCAGCTGGGCGCCGGGATGGGACATGTCGCCGGCGCCGCGCTGTGCGTTGTCATCGCGGTGCCGACCCAAAACGACCGCACCCTTTGGCATTTCTTTGATTCCGGCCAGAGCGCCGCCTATATGCAGCTGGCGGCGACCGAGATCGGCATTGGGTCTTGTTTGGGGACGATTTATCAGCCAGAGCAGGCCCGCAGGCTGCTGGGGATTCCGTCGGATTTTCAAACGCGCCTGGTGATTTCCTTTGGCTATCCAGCCGATGCGGATGCGGCCGCGCGGCCGCTGCAATCCGGCGGGCGGCGCGGCTTTGATGACGTCGTCCACTGGGAAACCTGGTCGGATGAAAACTGATGCCGCGCCGCGGCCGGCCATCATCAGAAACGACGAACGCGCGGCGCTTCATATTCGCCCGCGCCGTCTGCGGCTGTCAGCGGCGGTGCGGCGGCTGGTGCGCGAGACGCGGCTGACCCCCGATGATTTTATCTATCCGCTTTTCGTGCGCCATGGCGAAGCGCTAAGGAAACCGATCCCCTCGATGCCAGGGCAGTTTCAGCTGACGGTTGACCAACTGGCATCAGAAGCCCGGGAGATCGCCGCGCTTGGCATCCCGGCGGTCATCCTGTTTGGCATCCCCGAAGCGAAGGACTGGCGCGGCAGTGACAACTTCAGCGAAAACGGGATTGCGCCGCAGGCGATTCGGGCCATAAAGGCCGCCGTCCCTGACCTGCTGGTCATCTCGGATATGTGCTTCTGCGAATACACCGATCACGGCCACTGCGGCATCATCAATACGCCCGACCATCATCATTATCATCCGTCCCTGCCGACTGGCTATCTGCTGAACGACCCCACGCTGGAACTGCTGGCAAAAGCGTCGGTCGTTCATGCGCGGGCTGGCGCCGACATCATCGCGCCGTCGGGGATGATTGATGGCATGGTGGCCGGCATCCGCGCCGCATTGGACCGTCATGGCTGTTCCCAAGCCGCCCTGATGAGCTATGCCGCCAAGTACGCCAGCGCCTTTTACGGCCCTTTCCGCGATGCCGCCGAAAGCCCGCCAGTCTTTGGCGACCGCAGCCAATATCAGCTTGACCCCGCCAACCAGCGCGAAGCCCTCAAGGAAACCGCGCTGGATATTGAGCAGGGCGCCGATATTCTGATGGTGAAGCCGGCGCTGCCTTGTCTCGATGTTTTAAGCCGTCTGCGCCGCCGCTGCGATCTGCCAATGGCCGCCTACCAGGTCAGCGGCGAGTACGCGATGCTCCATGCCGCCGCCATGAACGGCTGGCTCAATCTGGAACGCGCCGCTCTCGAAAGCCTGACAAGCATCAAACGGGCCGGCGCCGATATGATCATCAGCTACTTCGCCAAAGAGGCCGTCAAGTGGCTGGATTCAGCGTAGTCGCTACAGTTTCCCGCGCTGGCGCCGACCAGCCTGCTCGACCAGGGCATCAAAGATAGCCTGCTGGCTGGCGTCATGACTGGCGGTCACTTCTGGATGCCACTGCACAGCGACAAGCCAGGCGTGATCGGGCATTTCAACCGCTTCGATGATGCCATCCGACGCCATGCCGACGACTTGCAGCCCGGCGCCAACCTCCTTGAGCGCCTGATGATGCCCCGACTGCGTATGAACCGATGTCGT
>CBDEVN010000001.1:0-11486 GCA_965243515.1 Phototrophicaceae bacterium
CGGGGACGCTGTATCATGGCAATGACGTCGACAGAGCGGGTCCGGGCTTGGCGGGCGCGTCAAAAGGCGATTAAGTTGGCAGAGGATATTATTCCGATGCCCGACTTGCCGCCGCGCGGCCAGGAATACCGCGCCATTGCGGACTGGTCGGAGGCGAAGCTGCGGGTGCCGTCGGGCCCGTTGCAGAATAAGCCGATGCGCCTTGACGATTGGCAGATCGACTTTTTGAAGGGCGCATTGCATCCCAACACCCGGGAGGCCGGCTTGTCGGTGGCGCGAAAGAACGGCAAGAGCGGACTGGTCGCTGTTATCCTATTGGCTTATCTGTGCGGGCCGCTTCGTCAGGCCGGCTTCCGCGGCATCGTGACGAGCTTGACAGGGCGGCTTGCCGTTGAGCTTTGGAATGCGATGCAGGGGATCGTCAATGCGAGCCTGCTTACCCATGTGACCTTTAAGCGGACGCCACAGCCGGGCATCATTGTCGCCAAGCCAGACCAGCGAATTGACTTTCTGGCCGCGGACCGCGCCACCGGTCACGCGCTGGGGGCGGACATCGCCATCATTGATGAAGCTGGTCTTATGCCCGAACAAAACCGGTCGCTTTGGAATGCGATTATATCCAGCATCAGCGGCAGGGACGGGCGGCTTATCTGCATCAGCATCCGCGGGGATGGCCCGATGTTTGCAGAAATTGCAGAGCGGGCAGATGACCCGTCTGTGCATTGGACAGAATTCGCGGGCAGTCAATCGTTGGCCCTTGATGATCCAAAGAACTGGGACGCTGCCAACCCCGGATTGAAGTCGGGCATAAAGTCGGTAAGATATATGCGCGACATGGCAAGACGGGCCGTCGCCAGCCCCAACAATCGGGCATCATTCGCTGCATACGACCTCAATTTGCCACAGGAACCCTCGCGGGAGTTGATCTTATCTGTGCATGATTGGAAGCAGTGCGTGACGCATCTATTGCCTGCGCGGCAGGGCAAATGCTGCTTGGGGCTGGACCTGGGGGGAAGTTCGTCAATGACGGCAGCGGCGGCTTACTGGCCGGAGACTGGCCGCTTTGAAGTCTGGGGTGCATTCCCAGCCACCCCCGATTTGAGGGCGCGCGGCGAAGGCGACGCTGTTGGCGGATTGTATGTGCGGATGCTTGAGCGCGGCGAATTGAGCGTTTATCCAGGGCGGATAACCGACCTGCCAACATTCTTTGATGACGTGGCCAGCCGGTTGGCGGGGGAGCAGGTGATTGTGGCGATGGATCGGTACAGGCGGGCAGAGGCCTTGACTGCAATGGAGGCGGCCGGCATCACCTGGCCGATTATTTGGCGGGGAATGGGGCATTCGCATACAGCCGACGGGTCTGCCGATGTGCGCGCATTCCAAAAGCTGTGCATGGGCGGCAAGGTGCATTCATTGCGGTCGCTGATGTTGGAGTCTGCCATTGCCGGGTCAAGCATAGTGCGGGATGCAGCAGGCAATCCCAAGCTGGACAAGTCAAAACAAAAGGCCAGGATTGACGCTTTGCAGGCATCGGTGCTTGCGCTGGGGCTGGGAAGCAGGCATAATAGTCCTGTTGGCAATGTTTATTTGGGTGTGGTATAGTGATTGAGCCGTCAAGGGGTGTTAGCCGACGCCCGACGGTGTGCAAGGGGGCAGGTGCGCCGCGAGTGCGCGGCAATTATTCCTGCCCCGATTGAGGGGACTATGGGAAAGTCGCATAATCGGGTACAGCGAATAACCCTGCATGTCCGCCCCCGCGTTTTGGAAAGGGACGGGTATAAGTGCCGGGAGTGCGGCAGTCGGAAGCGGCTGGAGGTGCATCATATAGTGCCGCTTTCAAAGGGCGGGTCGCCGTGGCCAAAGAATTGTCGGACGCTGTGTCGGAAGTGCCATATGCGGCTGCATGACAAAGAGGGCAGTCCCTTGCGGGCGGCCAGGCGCGAATGGAAGGAGTACAGCGATGGCATTTGACCAGCTGCTTGAGCTTGTGCCGGGCGTTAATAATCCCAATGACAATACCCTGCTGCCATTGCGCGGAGGTGATACATACCAGGGGGAGCCGGATGATCTTGACAGGCGGCAAACATTCACTCAAGCCAGTCTTTATTATGACGGCGACGCTTACAATTCGCTGCATGTGTGGGGGGAAGTCCAGCTTGCGCCAGTGACAACGGCGGCCATTGGATCGACGCTGGCGACGCCATTCTTTGCCTCTGTTTGGCGGATGGCCTATAATCCGGTTATCATAGAGCCGCGGTCCGCGGCAACGGGCGGCACAATCAAAGGCTGGGTCGGTGTTGTTGTCGGTGATTTGACGTATTACATTGAGCGGCTTGAAGTTTTGCAGAATTACCGCTATATTGATCTTATAGCGCATTTTGGGAGGGCAACAAATGAATAAAGAACTTCGCAAGGCAATGATCGAACATTTGGAAGTGCGGCGGGCGGAACTGCTGGACCGCGATGGCTTGGATGATCCAGGCCTCAAGAAGGTCATCGAGGCGGATGACAAACTTATTGCGATGCTTAAGCAGGAGCCGGAAGATCCGACGCCGCCTGCGCCCTTGATTGAGCGGATTGAGCTTCGCAACTATTTGAACGCGTACAGCCAGGGCCACAAGCTGGAAGGCGCGGAGGCGGAGATGAACCAGGGCCTGGGGCTTGATGAAGTGTCGCATGTGCCTTGGCAGGCATTGGCGCCAACCGCGCAAGAGCGGATGGAAGAGCGCACCGATGACCCGACGGCCGTCAACATTGCCGATTGGGGCAAGACTGTACACGCCCTGCTGCCGCGTATCTTTGAAAAGACGGACGCTGGCTTTCTTGGCATCGCCATGCCGGGGGTACGGGCTGGCACACAGGCTTATCCGGTGATGACGGGCGGCACAACGGCATCAATGAAGGCAGAGAATGCGGCTGTTGAGGCGGATGTGGCGACCTTTGCGGTTGAGACTGTGACGCCGACGCGGTTGTCTGCGCGGTATCTGCTTAACCTTGAGGGCTTGGCGCGGATGGGCGGCCTGCTTGAGACGACGCTTCGCAATGACCTGCGCCGCGTCATGGGCGACCAGCTTGACGAACAGCTTATCAATGGCAGTGGCACCAGCCCCAACATAAGCGGGGTATTCAATGAATTGACGGACGCCACCGACGCCACAACCGTTGTGAGCTTTGACAGCTTCCGCTTGACAGGGACGAACGAACTGGACGGCAAGATGGCCAACAACGAGTCTGCCATTCGCATCCTGGTCGGGCTGGACACTTGGAAGAAGGTCAGAGGCATCCAGAACACGGACAAGCAGCTTGACGCGATTGAGGCTTACCAGCGTCTTGGCGGCCGCATCCAAAACAGCGCCCGCATCCCCGATATGGATGGGACGTCCAAAAATCAGAGGGGTATCTTGACCTTTGAGCCGTCTGCCGCTGTGGCGCCTGTTTGGCAGGGTGTGACGATGATCCGCGACCCGTACACGAACGCGCACAAAGCCCAGATTGCGCTCACGGCGCACATGTTGTTTGGCTTTACATTCAAGCGCAAAGATGGCTGGAAGGAAATCACGTACAGGCTTGAAACTTAGTCCCCACAGCAGTGGGGGTGGACCGATGGCGAATACGGAGGCTTCTATTCGCATGCTATTTTCCCCACGCAAGTGGGGGTGGACCGTGTAGAGGGCGGTTGAAACAAAATTCCCCACGCAAGTGGGGGTGGAGGTCGTATGATAAACCGGTATGTTGAGTTCCGCCATGACACAGCATCGGGCATCGTCACTGGGACGGTGATGAAGTATGGCGATGTGGCACATGTGGGCAGAACTTATCACGAGCGATTTTTGCCCGGCAGTATTGAGTATGACGATGTTGTACTCAACTTGTTGCATGACCGCCAGCAGCCCGTGGCGCGCCTGGGGGCTGGGCTTGATCTACAGGAGACCTCAAAATCATTGGAAGCCCGTATTGAGATACCCCAGACGACTTTTGGCAGGCGGGCGCGCGAACTTATCAATGCCAAAATCATCCGGGGTCTCTCTGCCGAGTTCATCCCCAAGGTTGAGAGCTTTGAGGGGGGAATGCGGGTTATCAAGCGGGCGGAACTTCATGGGATAGGGCTGGTCGACAGGCCGGCTTACCCAGCCAGCACATTGGATATGCGGAGCGCGATATTCAGTGGGGAACTGCAAATCCGTCAGGGGCTTATCAGTGGCTTCATACCATTCCTGGTCGAGGGTCTGGTGTCGATGCAGAATAGGCGCAAGATGCTTATTGAGCGCGGGGCATTGGAATTGGCGGAGGATGGGGTATATCTATTGTCGGGTTATGATTATAACGCCAGCTTGGCGGCGACGGCGGCCAACAGCTTATTCATAGACCTGCTGGGTGACGGCATCCGCTTTTTTACTCGACGGATGGCGCCAACCCAGGAACTGCGCGAGGTGCGGCGGCGGATACGCGGCGGCTTAATCAATGGTGTTGTGCCGGGCATCGCTGTGACAGAAAGCGAAGTTGTCGAGAGCGGCGGCTTCACGATTGAGCGGGTCAAGAAGGGCATCCTGTGCGAGATCAATTTGACGGCGCGGCAGGGTCTTAAGTCGGACAGCGGCTTTGGCAGGCGGAGGGTGCGGTGGCTATTTTAACATTGGCGCAAACATTGCAGGCCACGCGGATTGTGGCCAGCGCATCTAATATCCCCGCGCAGATCACCGCCACGGCCCAGCCGATTTATGATGGCGCGCTGGATATGATAAACAGCTATGCCATGGGTGCGCCCGATGCTGCAAAGAACCTGGCGCTTGAGCGTCTGTTTGGCTATTTATGGGAAGTCGAGCGGACTGGCCGCGGCACCAGCACCGACCCTCTAATCGCATCGGGGGCGGCCAGCGTACTCAATCGTCATCGGACAAGACGGGCTGGGGCTATTCTGCCAACCGGAACTCCGCAAAGGTCGAGTGATGATGATGATGGAGGCAGGCTTCCGCGCGGCGGCTCCGATGGCCAGGTGTTGACAAAACAGTCGGGTATTGATTTTGTCGCCGATTGGGAGAACCCGACAGGCGGTCTTGACCAGGACGCAGTCGACGGTCGGATTGACACGATTTTAGACGCGGCCATTCCTCAATCGCGGCGCGTACCGCCATTTGACAGCAACGACGCAGGCGAAGCTGTATTGGTCAATTCCGATGGGACTGGTCTTGAGATCGGCGCCGTTGCCGGTACACAAGGCCCTGCTGGTCCTGCTGGTCCTGCTGGCCCCGCCGGCCCTGCTGGTCCTGCTGGAAGCGATGCCGCCGCTGTGACCGGTCTCAAGAGATATCCAGTCGAAGGGGGATATTACCGCCAGCGGAATGGGTTTTTGACGGCGCCTGGGACCGCGGGGGAATATACTGCCTTCGCTGGGAACTCACTTGACGACGGTCTTCCTAGCTGGTCGACAACTGCAATGTATATTGTCTTTGCAGTGCCGTATGCGCTGGCGGATATGACAGTCAAGGACACTGGAGACCGCACGATTGAACTGGGCCCTGTGCCGCCCGGCGCGACGACGACGTCAACAATCACCATTGACGGGGTTGTGTATAACCTTTGGCAGACGACTGGCCCGACGCAAAGGCCAGTCTTGGGCTATAGGATAACCCTCAACAATCCGGAGTCACCATTCCAGACGCTAATTGACCTTGACAAAGCCATTCCGCCCAAGACGCGCGTCCCCGATTTTGATGTTGGCGATGCCAATGAAGCGGTATTTGTCAATCCGACAGGGACGGGGCTTCAAATAAAGCCGCTGCCGGGCGGCAATCCAGTCCGCTTGGGGCGCATACAGCATTTGCCGCTGCCGTCGGGCAATCCGGGGGATTTGGTCAATTTTAATGGCACGCTGTATGAGCTTGTGGCGGCGGCAGATGAGCAGAATGTTTATCGCGGCACGGTTGTTGCGGCAGGCCAGCAGGGGGTTGATACGGGCTTCAAAGGTGATGTTGTCTTGGAATGGCAAGATGACAATCCTCAAAACAGGCGGCTTTATGTGCCAAAGACGGCGCCTGGCTTCGCCACAACCCCGCCGTCGACGATCTATTTGCGGATGACAACTCAAACAGTGACTGGGGAATTCCCCGATGGTTTGGATATTAACTTCGCTTTCATGCGCGCGGCCGGTGATGACCGCGGGGCAACGGGTCCGCATCCCAATACATACGCTTATCACAAGCCGTCTGGCGGAGAGGATATAAACAGCGGCATCCCCGTTGGGACGAACTTCAAGCTAGAGTTCTTTTCTGATACGAACCTTAATACGCCGCTGGCTTTTCATGCAGCCGACCGCTGGGAGAGGGACGACCGCAATCAGGTTAATGTTGATCCAATCGCGGTGGCGGGGAACACCGCTGTTTGGCCGGCGACGAAGCTGCCGCCGGACGTGGCTTATCACCGTGATATACCGCATATTGTGGGGATCAATTTTGTCGACGCCAATGTTGGGTTGACGCTTGCGGCGACTAATGTTGACAGCTTCCCCACGGGGGCAACGCTGTTTAGTCCTTTACTTGACCTGGACGGCAATCCCAATGGCGAACTGCATTTAAGTTTGGATTTGACCATTGCGCCGGTATCCGACGTCAACATGGGCTTTGAGCAGAAAGCCAATCAGACAGCAGATGACCGCCGCATTGATCGGTCGTCAATTCTATTCGCCTCTCATATTGCAGCTGTTGATGCCGTCCAGTCCACCGGGGCAGGGACTTCGCCAAATGGCATCATTGCATTCCGACAGGCAATTTATTCCAATCAGACAGTGCTGGGTTATTATACGCTGGCCATCACGCGCGACAGTCAAAATCAAGTCGGGTATTATGCTTATTATGACAGCGAATTGAGCGGTGCGACAGGCGCCACTCTTACTGGGGTTTTGAGGGGAACATTCACGGCTAGTGACACGCCGCCAGTTCGCAGGACATATACCGCCAGCGCCGAGCTGGTTTCAAACAACAATGCGAGGATAACATTAAACGCAAATGCGCGAGCGACAGGTATAATAATTCCTGTTACCGCAACCTTCATTCAATTCTTCATCGATCTTGGCGTTGAGGATTATGTAATGATATTCGCAGAGGAGTTTTTTGACTTAAATCCCATAACAGCGGGGACGAATATATCAGCAGCGAACAACAACAGGCGGGTGGCAGGTGTTAAGGTTAACTCATTAGAGCTTATCACAAGAGTTGGCATTCCCTCTTTGCATGTGGGGCGCACTTCCGCAAATGAAGTTCTTGTTGCCAGCCAAGGGGGGGCTTCGTTAACCTTTGATGCTTTGAGAGTAAGGACAGTTTGATGATAAAAGAACGGCTCAACGCATGGCTTGGTGGTAATGGCGCGGTTCATAGTTCTCCCCACGCAAGTGGGGGTGGCCCGGGCACCGAAGATCGAGCGGGTTATACGGACATATTGACCCAGGCGATTTTGAGCCGCGCCAACAGCACGGACGCCGTTTATTCTGGGGCTTTGGAGGTCGCGGCGGGCAATATGTCGCGGGCTTTGGCTGCTGCAGTGCCTAGCGGCCCGGACGCGCCTCTCTTTACTGCGCCGGTGATGTCGGAGATTGGCCGCGATTTGATTGAATGCGGGGAGAGCGTGTGGCAGATATTGCCCGACAGGTTAAAGCATCTGCCGGCTTTGGATATAGATCATCGCATGCGGCAGCTTCATTTGCGGTACAGCACCGATGTACATTCTGGTCGGGGGATTGGCCCGCTGGGGAGGGCATCTGCGCTGGTGTCGCTGGTCAATACATTGGAGAGTTCGCTGGCCAAGGAGGCGGGCGCGCTTGTGGGTTATATTCTGCCCATTCCCACCGATGGCCAGGACGCGTCTGTGGCGCAGTTGAGGCGCGATTTGCAGGCGCTTGACGGCAAGATCGCATTAGTTGAGACGGCGGCTGGCGGTTGGGATGCTGGTCGGGCGGCGGCGCCAAGGCGCGAATATGAACCGAGGCGGCTGGGACCGGATATACCAGCATCGAGTTTGGCATTGTATAAAGAGGTCAATCGCATGGTGATGGTGGCTTGCGGGCTTCCGACAGAGCTGCTTGATGACCATACCGAGGGGACGTCAAACCGCGAGGCGTGGCGGCGCTTTCTGCATTCGACTTTGCAGCCGTTGTCAAAGATTATTGTGGCGCAGGCCAGGGAAGCTGGGTTGATTGTTGAGTTCAGTTTTGAGAGTTTATTCGCATCGGATATAGCCGGCCGCGCGCGGGCGTTTGGATCGCTGGTGCAGGGTGGCATGGACGTTGAGGAGGCGGCTGTTTTGACGGGGTTGATAAGCGATGGCGATTAGTGTTACAATCAATCCCAACCGCGCGCTTCAGAACTTGGCGGGGCGCCAGCTTGACCGGGTTGTCAATGTTTGGCTAAACGCCGTGGGGGATTTATGGATCGCGAATATGGCGGCGGCGATGCCGTATTCAACACAGCGCAGTCGCCGCGGCCAGCCGCCGTTGTCAAAGACGGGCTTTCTGGCGGGGTCATTGCGGAAGTCGGTAAGCGGTCGGACGTTGAGCATTCATGGCGCGGCTTATGGTCAATGGCTTGTCGTTAATCTGGACCGCGACTTTGTGACAAAAGGCTGGGAGCGGACGGCGCCACAGATTGATGATTTATTCAGGCAGGCATCAAGGCAGGTATTGGGGGGATAGGATGACGGATTTTATCAAGGAACACGGCAAGGATTTTGTGCGGACGGTTGTTGCGGTTGTGGCGGCCTTGACCATTGCGGCGCCGCCTGCCGCGCAGTTTATCGACGATGTATGCGTATCTGTTGAAGAGGTTATCCAGCATGTGGGGACCAGCGCCGATGAAGATCCAGGAAGCGGCAACTAAGATTATAAGCTGTTGGGAACATGGCGGTCGTTATGATGGCCATGGGAATGGCGCCTATGGGTTGATTGGGTGGCAGGGCGGTCAACTGCTGTCGCTGCTTAATGCCTATACGGTGGCTGGGGGGAAGTTGAGCTTCAATCCTGGCAGTTACATTGACTGGCCGGAACTCAACAAGCTGGCGGATGACCCGCTTATGCGGACGACACAGCAGATCCAGGCGCATAAGTATATGACGAAGGCGATCCAACTCCAGCAGAAGCATTATCCGTTTAAGACGCCGCTGGCGCAGCTTGTTCTGTGTGACATGGGCGTCAACAATGGCTGGTACAATAATTATGTGCTGCATTGTGGGGCGGACTTGGCCAAGGATGCAGAGGCGCATGTTATCGCGGCGGCGATGACGTATCGGATTGAGGTTATGAAGCAGAACGATGTTTGGAAGCTGGAAGGCATCCAGCGTCGGTACAAGTTTTATCAGGGTATGCTGTCAATGGCTGTGCCGATTGGGAAGTGGGGTAATCCTGCGCCTGGGGTTATCAGCGTCAATGGCGTCAAAGTGGATTTGGGGGGAGGTATCATAGAACCTTTAATGCCGTAAAATCGCTTAGAGGGCTTTGTGTGCATTCAAAAAAAGAGGCGGGGGGCGGGAAATGCCCCCCGGCAACTGGAATGTGCATCGACCCGCGACAATCAATGCTCCTGCATTATAGCAGGGGGGAAGGGTATTTGCAATGACTAATCCAGGATTGAAGCAGGAATTAGAGTTCCTGTTTGAGAACGGGGCGCATTTTGTTTTGTGCGCCAATGACAAGCGCGCCATTCAGAAGGGCTGGAATAAGAACCGGCCGTCTGTGGCGGACTGCTTAAAGCACAAGGGCCTGCTGGGGATTATTCCTGCATCGCTTGGGCTGTTTGTGATCGATGTTGACGAAGGCAATCCAGCGCGGGTTGAGGTGCTGTTTGATGAAGCGGAGGATGATTATAGGAAGGTCAAGACACCGAACGGGTGGCATATTTATGCCTATGAGCCTCATGGCGCGGGGAAGGGCAACTTTACTGGCAATGCGAAGTGGGACTTCGCTGGGTGCAAAGGCGATATTCGCTATGACGCGGGCTATGTGTGCGTCTATGATGACTTCGCCGCGGCGGCGGAGATGGTCGACGGGCATCGAAGGCCAATAAGCGCATCAGTTTTGATTGAGATTTTGAATAAGCCAGCCGTCAAGGGCAAGGGACCAGTTGAGGGCAATCGGAATAATTGGCTGTTTGGCGCGGTCAAGGATGCGCTTAAAGGATTTGACGAACCGACAGCGGCCAAGGTTATCCAAGCGACTGTGGCAAAGGCGCAAGCGGCAGGGCTGCCCGACAAAGAGATCACCGCGACAGTGGCGTCTGCCGCCAAGTCGGTTTTGAAAGAGCGGACTGGGACCGACAGGATAGTTGTTGAGGGCAAGAGCGAGCGCGGGCTTGAGCAGGCCTTGATTGGCCTAGGCCTTGATTGGCGGTTTGATATACGTTCGGAATTCCCTCAAATTCATTATGACAGCCGTTGGCACAACATGAGTGACCGGATGGCCAGGTTTATCATCCGTCGCATCTATGAAAGGGTCGCTGTGCGGACGTACCGCAATGGCGGCTTTATAGAGGTGCCGTGGCGATTGAGCAGGGATGCCTTTGTCGGTTACCTGGACGCGCTTTGTTTTACCCGCGAGCGCGACAGCTTCTTGGAATGGATCAAGACGCTGCCGCCGTGGGACAAGGTGCAAAGGCTTGACAATGCGCTGTATGACTGCTTTGAGGTCGACGAAAGCCCGCTTGTGGCATGGTGCGCCAAGTATCTGTTTATGGCGCCAATACAGCGGGCCCTGGACCCTGGATGCCGTCTTGACGAAATTCCTGTTTTGATTGGCGCGCAGGATTTGGGGAAGTCGCGTCTGGTCGAGTATTTATTCCCCCGCGCCAATCGCTGGTGGTACGGCAATGGCTTGGATATGAACCAGCAGCGCAAAGAGAGGGTCGAGAGCCTGCTTATGCGGGTTGTGATTGAATGGTCGGAGATGGTCGGGTTGAAGCCGTCAAGCTGGGAAGCCGTTAAGCAGTTTATCACACAGACCGATGACGGGCAGGTGCGGTTGGCTTATGCCAGGTATCCGACTTATTCGCCAAGGCGGGTTGTGATTGTGGCCACGACGAACAATGACAAGGTGCTGCCCAATGACCCGTCAGGCAATCGAAGGTTTGTGCCGGTGTATTTGAAAGCCAGCCGCTTTGCGATCGAGCCGTGGCTTGAGGAATGGCGCGAGCAGCTGTTTGCAGAGGCATTGGTGCGCTATGACCTTGGCGAACGCGCCAACCTGGACAGGGGATTGAAGGGCAAGCAGGCAGAGGCGGCGGATATGTACCGCTATAGAGACGAACTTGAGCAGGCCATTGTTGAGGCAGAGCTTGAGGGTGTTGAGTTGACGCTTGACGGCATCGCCGCCCTGCTTGAGTTAGATTGGGATACGCCATTGAGCAAGGCGCATCAATCACGCTTGAGCTTGGCATTAAAGCAGTGCGGCTTCCAAGCCAAGCGCGTTGTTAAGGACGGCAAGCGGCGGCATGTTTGGATAAAATCATAGT